>BMVA01000066.1 GCA_014650475.1 Streptomyces albogriseolus | reverse complement strand
TCCAGTGGAGCAGGGACGAGGGTGAGGCCATGGAGGCTTCGACGTTGGTGACCTGGTAGCCGTAGACCGGGTCCATGATCGTGGGGAGGTAGAGGCGGCCGGGGTCGGAGGAGGAGAAGCCGGCGTTGCGGTCGGGGGTCCATTGCATGGGGGTGCGGACGGCGTCGCGGTCGCCGAGCCAGATGTTGTCGCCCATGCCGATCTCGTCGCCGTAGTAGATGATCGGGGACCCGGGGAGGGAGAGCAGGAGGGCGGTGAAGAGTTCGATCTGGTTGCGGTCGTTGTCGAGGAGGGGGGCGAGGCGGCGGCGGATGCCGATGTTGGCGCGCATGCGGGGGTCTTTGGCGTATTCGGCCCACATGTAGTCGCGTTCCTCGTCGGTGACCATTTCCAGGGTCAGCTCGTCGTGGTTGCGCAGGAAGATGCCCCACTGGCAGCCGGAGGGGATGGCGGGGGTCTTGGCGAGGATCTCGGAGACGGGGTAGCGGGATTCGCGGCGGACGGCCATGAAGATGCGGGGCATGACCGGGAAGTGGAAGGCCATGTGGCATTCGTCGCCGCCGGCGGCGTAGTCGCCGAAGTAGTCGACGACGTCCTCGGGCCACTGGTTGGCCTCGGCGAGGAGCACGG
>BMVA01000065.1 GCA_014650475.1 Streptomyces albogriseolus | reverse complement strand
GGGCTGCATCGGGACCTGCGGAAGATCCGCCAGGACTTCAGGCGGGCGACGCCGCGTTCGACGGGTGCGCGTGCTGCGGCCAGGGCACGGTTGCGGGTCTTGTCGGTGGGGGTCAGTTCCTGCAGGGGCTTGCGCTTGATGGCCGTGGTCAGCCACGGTCCTGCGCCTTGGTAGGCGAGATCGGCCACGATCGGAACGCCCTGGCGCTCGCAGATCCGGATGATTCGGTGGGTGCGGGCGGCGGTCAGGTCATGGGTGCGGCCGGGCAGGGCTGGCGAGAGCCACAGCAGCCGGCCGCCGGGATCGGTGACAACCTGCACGTTCACGCCGTGGCGCCGGTGTTTGTGGGAGTAGTCGGCCCGGCCGTCGCCGACCCGGTCGCATTCGGCGAGAGTGCCGTCGAGCAGGACGAAGTCGGGTTCGTGGTCGCGCAGTGTCTTGAGCAGGCCAGGTGCACGTGCGGCGAGCAGGCCGATGACCTCGCTGGTGTAGGCATGGGCGGTGGACTCGCTGATCCCGAACCCGGCGGCGATCTTCGCAAGAGTGATGTGTTCACGCAGGTACACCAGTGCCACCATCGCGCGCTGGGACGGACGGAGCTTGCAGCGCCGGTCGCCCTCACGGGTGACGATCAGCATGGTGACCCACTCCACGAGTGCATGCGGCAGGTCGAGTGCGGCAGGATGCATGACCAACGAGGCCCCCGAGCAACGTGATTGAGACGTCAGACATCTCGATCAACAGCCC
>BMVA01000064.1 GCA_014650475.1 Streptomyces albogriseolus | reverse complement strand
GCCGCATCATCGACGGCGAGAAGAACGGCCTGGAGGCCGATCTGGACGAGGCGCTTGGGACGCGCAGGGCGCTGGACATCGTCAACGACACCTTGCTGGACGGGATGAAGGTGGTCGGTGAGCTGTTCGGGTCGGGGCAGATGCAGCTGCCGTTCGTGCTGCAGTCGGCCGAGGTGATGAAGAGCGCGGTGGCTCATCTGGAGCCGCACATGGAGAAGACCGACGAGGCCGGCAAGGGCACGATCGTGCTGGCCACGGTGCGCGGGGACGTGCACGACATCGGCAAGAACCTGGTCGACATCATCCTGTCGAACAACGGCTACAACGTGGTCAACCTCGGCATCAAGCAGCCGGTCTCCGCGATCCTGGAGGCCGCGGACGAGCACAAGGCCGACGTGATCGGCATGTCGGGTCTGCTGGTGAAGTCCACGGTGATCATGAAGGAGAACCTGGAGGAGCTCAACCAGCGCGGCCTGGCCGCCGACTACCCGGTCATCCTCGGCGGCGCCGCCCTCACCCGCGCCTACGTCGAACAGGACCTGCACGAGATCTACCAGGGCGAGGTCCGCTACGCCCGCGACGCGTTCGAGGGCCTGCGCCTGATGGACGCCCTCATCGGCATCAAACGCGGCGTCCCGGGCGCCACGCTGCCCGAGCTGAAGCAGCGCCGGGTCCGCGCGGCCACCGTGGAGATCGAGGAGCGCCCGCAGGAAGGCAGCGTCCGCTCCGACGTCGCCGTCGACAACCCGGTCCCCACCCCGCC
>BMVA01000063.1 GCA_014650475.1 Streptomyces albogriseolus | reverse complement strand
CCGTTGCTGTCCTGGAAGGAGCGGACGAGGACCTCGTAGAAGACGGCGCGTTTGAACCAGTCGGGATCCCGGTCCCTGACCGGTGTGTCCTCGAACGTGTCCGGCACTGGCTCGTTCACGGTCATGGCGTTCCTGGCCCTCCGTTTCGCTGTGCGGCGGGCGGTCGCTGGACGTGCAGGACATGCGCGGGAGCCCGCCCCGGCTCCAGCCGCACGTAGTTGGTGCTGCCCCAGTGGTAGGTCTCGCCGGTGAGCTCGTCGCGCACCGGCGTCGTCTCGTGCCAGTCCAGGCCGAGGTGCGGCATGTCCAGCGAGACCGTGGCCTCCTGGACGCGATGGGGGTCGAGGTTGACGACCACGAGCACGACGTCGGAGCCCCGGCGCTTGCTGTACGCCAGGACGGCGTCGTTGTCGGTGCGGTGGAAGCGGAGATTGCGCAGCCGGTGCAGCGCGGGATGGTCCCGCCGGACGGTGTTGAGGCGGGTGAGGAGCGGGGCGATGGTGCGGCCCTCCCGCTCGGCGGCTTCCCAGTCGCGGGGTTTGAGCTGGTACTTCTCGCTGTCGAGGTACTCCTCGCCGCCTTCGCGCAGCGGGGTGTTCTCGCAGAGTTCGTAGCCGCTGTAGATGCCCCAGGTGGGGGAGAGGGTGGCGGCGAGGACGGCGCGGACCTCGAAGGCGGGCCGGCCGCCGTGCTGGAGGTAGGCGTGCAGGATGTCGGGGGTGTTGGCGAAGAAGTTGGGCCGCATGTAGGAGGCGGCCTCCTCCGACAGTTCGGTGAGGTACTCCGTCAGTTCCTGCTTGGTGGTGCGCCAGGTGAAGTACGTGTAG
>BMVA01000062.1 GCA_014650475.1 Streptomyces albogriseolus | reverse complement strand
CCGTTGCTGTCCTGGAAGGAGCGGACGAGGACCTCGTAGAAGACGGCGCGTTTGAACCAGTCGGGGTCCCGGTCCTGGGCGGGGGTGTCCTCGAAGGTGTCCGGGACGGGTTCGTTGACGCTCATGTGGCGGATGACCCTCCGATCTGCGGGGTGGACGGTCGCAGAACCGTGCTGTGCGTCCCGGAAGGCCCGTCCCCGGACCTCCCTCCGACGACGAGTACATGTGCCCCGCCCGGACCGAGACGCACATAGTTGGCGCTGCCCCATTGATAGGTCTCGCCGGTGAGCTCGTCGCGCACCGGCACCGACTCGTGCCAGTCCAGGCCGAGTTGCGGCATGTCCAACGAGACCGTCGCCTCCTGGGTGTGCCGGGTGTCGAGATTGGCGACCACGAGCACCGTGTTGCCGTCCCGCTGCTTCGAGTAGGCGATGACTTCCTCCTTGTCCGCCTGGTGGAAGTGGAGGTCACGCAGCTGCCGCAGGGCCGGGTTCTCCCGCCGGACGGTGTTGAGGCGGGTGAGGAGCGGGGCGATGGTGCGGCCCTCCCGCTCGGCGGCTTCCCAGTCGCGGGGTTTGAGCTGGTACTTCTCGCTGTCGAGGTACTCCTCGCCGCCCTCGCGCAGCGGGGTGTTCTCGCACAGTTCGTAGCCGCTGTAGATGCCCCAGGTGGGGGAGAGGGTGGCGGCGAGGACGGCGCGGACCTCGAAGGCGGGCCGGCCGCCGTGCTGGAGGTAGGCGTGCAGGATGTCGGGGGTGTTGGCGAAGAAGTTGGGCCGCATGTAGGAGGCGGCCTCCCCCGACAGTTCGGTGAGGTACTCCGTCAGTTCCTGCTTGGTGGTGCGCCAGGTGAAGTACGTGTAG
>BMVA01000061.1 GCA_014650475.1 Streptomyces albogriseolus | reverse complement strand
TTCTGGCCTGGTGTGGATTGCGACATCTGCACCAGCAACAGAAAGGCCCTCGTGCCCCACCGTAATGCACCCCTGACCGAGACCGGCCGCCTGCGCCTGGCCCGCTGCGTCGTAGACGACAACTGGAGCCTGCGACGGGCCGCAGAACGCTTCCAGGTCTCGCCGACCACGGCCCAGCGGTGGGTCGACCGTTACCGTCGGCTCGGCGAGGCCGGCATGGCCGACCGCTCCAGCCGTCCGCGCACCAGCCCGCGCCGCACCCCGACCCGCACCGAGCGCCGGATCATCAAGGTCCGCATCCTGCGCCGGTGGGGACCGGCCCGCATCGCGCACCTGCTGCACCTGGTGCCCTCGACGGTGCACCGCGTCCTGGCCCGCTACGGCCTGGCCCGCCTTGCCCACCTGGACCGGGCCACCGGCCGTGTCATACGCCGCTACGAACGCGACCGGCCCGGCGAACTGGTCCATGTCGACATCAAGAAGCTCGGCAACATCCCCGACGGCGGCGGCCACAAAGTCCTCGGCCGGGCCGCAGGCCGCAAGAACCGCACGAACGCCGGCTACAGCTACCTGCACACCGCCGTCGACGACCACTCCCGCCTGGCCTACAGCGAGATCCACGCAGACGAGAAGAAGGAGACCGCCACCGCCTTCTGGACCCGCGCCCACGCCTTCTTCATCCAGGCCGGCATCACCGTGGAACGGGTACTGACCGACAACGGCTCCTGCTACCGCTCCCGCAACTGGCGCGACCTGCTGGCAGCGGCCGGGATCACCCACAAACGAACCCGGCCCTACCGGCCACAGACGAACGGCAAGGTCGAACGCTTCAACCGCACCCTGCTGGACGAGTGGGCCTACGCCCGCCCCTACCGGTCCGAGGCCGAACGACGCCAGGCATTCGACGAGTGGCTGCACACCTACAATCACCACCGCGGACA
>BMVA01000060.1 GCA_014650475.1 Streptomyces albogriseolus | reverse complement strand
AGGTTGAGCCTTTGAAGCTGTCGGATACCGAACGTCAGGTGCTGGTCGGGTGGTCTCGCCGCCGGAAGACCGCCCAAGCGTTGGCACTTCGTTCACGGATCGTGCTGGCCTGCGCGGAGAGCGGATCGAACTCCGAGGTGGCGCGGCAGCTGGGTGTTTCGCGAGAAACGGTGCGCAAGTGGCGAACTCGGTTCGAACGCGACCGGCTCGAAGGCTTGTCCGACGAACCGCGACCGGGTGCACCACGCAAGATCACCGACGAGCAGGTGGAACACGTCATCACCACGACATTGGAAACCTCTCCGCCGCAACGGGATACACACTGGTCGACACGCTCAATGGCGCAGGCCACAGGCATGTCGCAGTCAGCGGTTTCCCGGATCTGGCGGGCGTTCGGACTCAAACCGCACCTGGTCGAAACCTGGAAACTGTCGACCGATCCGCTGTTCGTCGACAAGGTCCGCGACGTCGTCGGCCTCTACATGAACCCGCCCCAGAACGCGCTGGTGCTGTGCGTGGACGAGAAATCCCAGATGCAGGCCCTCGACCGGACCGCGCCGACGCTGCCGATCATGCCCACCACCCCGGCGCGCATGACCCATGACTACGTGCGCAACGGCACCACCAACCTGTTCGCGGCACTGGATGTGGCCAGCGGTTCGGTCATCGCCGAACACTATGCGCGCCACCGTCATCAGGAGTTTCTCCGCTTCTTGAAGACCATCGACACCGCCGTGCCCGCCGAGTTCGATCTGCATCTGGTCTGCGACAACTACGGCACCCACAAGACGCCGGCGGTGAAGAAGTGGCTGCTGCGCCACCCGCGGTTCCATGTGCACTTCACCCCGACCTCGGCCAGCTGGCTCAACCTGGTCGAACGCTGGTTCGCCGAGCTGACCAACCGCAAACTGCGCCGCTCGGCCCACCGCAGCGTCACCGAACTCAAGGCCGACGTCCAAGCCTGGATCAACGCCTGGAACGCCGACCCGAAACCGTTCGTCTGGACCAAGAC
>BMVA01000059.1 GCA_014650475.1 Streptomyces albogriseolus | reverse complement strand
GATGTGGGAGGCGAACGCCAAGGCCGGGTACGCCTCCCTGTCCTGGGACAAGCCTGGCGTCGCGGGCGCGCCCGGAAACTGGCTCGACCAGTCCATGGACGACCGGGCCGACGAGGCAGCCGCCGCCATCGCCTGGGCCCGCGCCCGCCCGGACATCGACGGCGACCGGATCGGACTCTGGGGCGCCAGCCAGGCGGGCTGGGTCCTGCCGAAAATCGCCGCCAAGACGCCCGTGACCTTCGTCATCGCCGTCTCGCCCGCGATCAACTGGCTCCAGCAGGGCCGCTACAACCTCCTCGCCACCCTGCGTGCCGACGGCGCATCAGCAGCCGGCACCGAAGCGGAGGTCGCCAGGAGCGACACCACCCGCCGACTGTTGGAACGGCAGGCGACCTTCGAGGAATACGTCAGGGCGATGGGCGGCGACGCGGACGGCATGACCGCCGACCGCTGGGGCTTCATCTCCAAGAACTACACCGCGGACGCCACGCAGGACCTCCGCGCCCTGCGCGGCGTACCGGTGCTGCTGACCCTCGCGGGCCATGACATCAACGTGGACACCGCCGACACGGAGCGCACGTACCACAAGGTGCTGGACGCAGGTGGTGCATTGACGGTCAAGCGTTACCCGGATGCGACCCATTCCCTGCTCAAGCAGTCCATTGAGCAGTCGGACTTCAAGATCACGCTCACCGCGCTCTTCTCCCCCCACTCGCTCTTCGCGGACGGATTCCTGGCCGACCAAAGACAGTTCCTCAGGGAACTCAGTCGAGGGAGTTACACCACTCCATGACACTCCCACGAGCCTGGGCCATGGCGCATGGTGCACGTTTACATGTGCCGCCCGGTGCATTTTGCAGTCAACGCCGACACCAGGCATTGCGTCGGCCAGGCGGCGGTCGGACCTCTCGGGGCATATCGGGCATCGCCGAGTGGCGTGAGAGCTGTGGCCGCTCATCATTCAGCAGCCGGTCCATCCACTCCTCGACATCGGTTGCGTTGCGGGGCAGGGCGTCCGAGAGGAGTT
>BMVA01000058.1 GCA_014650475.1 Streptomyces albogriseolus | reverse complement strand
CTCTAGCGAGTTTCATGGCGGCCCGTACCCTAAACCGACTCAGGTGGTCAGGTAGAGAATACCGAGGCGTTCGGGTGAACTATGGTTAAGGAACTCGGCAAAATGCCCCCGTAACTTCGGGAGAAGGGGGGCCACATCCGGTGATGAGCTTTGCGCTCTGAGCTGGGGGTGGCCGCAGAGACCAGCGAGAAGCGACTGTTTACTAAAAACACAGGTCCGTGCGAAGCCGTAAGGCGATGTATACGGACTGACGCCTGCCCGGTGCTGGAACGTTAAGGGGACCGGTTAGCTTGGATTCGTCCAGGCGAAGCTGAGAACTTAAGCGCCAGTAAACGGCGGTGGTAACTATAACCATCCTAAGGTAGCGAAATTCCTTGTCGGGTAAGTTCCGACCTGCACGAATGGCGTAACGACTTCTCGACTGTCTCAACCATAGGCCCGGTGAAATTGCACTACGAGTAAAGATGCTCGTTTCGCGCAGCAGGACGGAAAGACCCCGGGACCTTTACTACAGTTTGATATTGGTGTTCGGTTCGGCTTGTGTAGGATAGCTGGGAGACTGTGAAGCTCGGACGCCAGTTCGGGTGGAGTCGTCGTTGAAATACCAGTCTGGTCGTGCTGGATGTCTAACCTGGGTCCGTGATCCGGATCAGGGACAGTGTCTGATGGGTAGTTTAACTGGGGCGGTTGCCTCCTAAAGGGTAACGGAGGCGCCCAAAGGTTCCCTCAGCCTGGTTGGCAATCAGGTGTTGAGTGTAAGTGCACAAGGGAGCTTGACTGTGAGACCGACGGGTCGAGCAGGGACGAAAGTCGGGACTAGTGATCCGGCGGTGGCTTGTGGAAGCGCCGTCGCTCAACGGATAAAAGGTACCCCGGGGATAACAGGCTGATCTTCCCCAAGAGTCCATATCGACGGGATGGTTTGGCACCTCGATGTCGGCTCGTCGCATCCTGGGGCTGGAGTCGGTCCCAAGGGTTGGGCTGTTCGCCCATTAAAGCGGTACGCGAGCTGGGTTTAGAACGTCGTGAGACAGTTCGGTCCCTATCCGCTGTGCGCGTAGGAGTCTTGAGAAGGGCTGTCCCTAGTACGAGAGGACCGGGACGGACGAACCTCTGGTGTGCCAGTTGTTCTGCCAAGGGCATGGCTGGTTGGCTACGTTCGG
>BMVA01000057.1 GCA_014650475.1 Streptomyces albogriseolus | reverse complement strand
TGAGCGTAGTGGTTGGTCTCGTGCTCGTGGGGCGGGATGTCTCCGATCGCGGTGTGGAGGCGCTGGTTGTTGAACCAGTCGACCCATTCCGCGGTGCCGAGTTCGACGTCGGCGAGGCTGTGCCATGGCCTGCGGGGCTTGATCAGCTCGGTCTTGTAGAGGCCGATCTGGGATTCCATGAGCGCGTTGTCCAGGGCGTCGCCGACGGTGCCGATCGAGGCGTCGATACCCGCCTCGATCAGGTGCGCGGTGAACGCGAAAGACGTGTATTGGCTGCCGGCGTCCGAATGGTGAACGAGCCCCGGTCCAGCGGGAGTTCCGGCGCGGTCGCGGCGCCACAAGGCCATGTCGAGGGCGTCGAGGACGAGCTTGGCCCGCTTGCTGGTGGCGGCGGACCAGCCCACGATCGCCCGGGAGAACACGTCCACGACGAACGCGACGTAGACGATCCCGGACCAGGTGGCGACATAGGTGAAGTCCGCGACCCATCTTTCGTCCGGCCGGGATGCGGTGAAGTCGCGTTGCAGCAGGTCGGCAGCCCGATCATGGCCGCTGTCCCGGACGGTGGTGCGGATCTTCTTCCCTCGCCGGGCGCCCTCCAGGCCCAGGTCGCGCATCAGTCGGGCGACGGTGCAGCGGGCCACCGGTATGCCCTCGCGATGCAGTTGCCGCCAGACTTTCCTGACCCCGTAGACGCTGAAGTTGTCCGCGTGGACGCGGCTGATCTGCGCCTTCAGTTCGGTGTCGCGGACTGTTCGGGTGCTGGGGGTGCGGTTCTTCGCCGCGTAGTAGGTGCTCGTCGCGATCTTCAGTCCGTGGCTGGTCAGGACTCGGCAGATCGGCTCGACTCCGAACACCTGGCGGTGCGCATCGATGAACGCTACGAGCGCTTCGACGGCCGGTCGAGCTCGGCCGCGAAGAAAGCCGACGCCGCCTTCAAGATCTCGTTCGCCCGCCGCAGCTCGGCGTTCTCCGCCTTCAGGCGCTTGATCTCTGCAGCCTCGTCCGAAGTCACGCCTGGACGCTGGCCGGCATCGACTTCGGCTTTGCGGACCCAGGTCCGCACCGTCTCAGCGGCACCGATCCCGAGCTTCGCGGCGACCGCCTTCATCGCGGCCCACTCGGTCGGGTAATTCGGGCGGACCTCCGCGACCATGCGCACCGCACGCTCACGAAGCTCAGCAGGGTAGGGG
>BMVA01000056.1 GCA_014650475.1 Streptomyces albogriseolus | reverse complement strand
AGAGTCGGGCTTGGTGTTGTCGGCGTCGTCGGAATCTGGACCAGGCCCAGACATGGTCGGGCCGGTGGTGACGGGTGAGGACGAAGGCGATGAGCAGGCGGCGGATCTCGGGTAGCGTGAGGGCGATCATGCCTTCGCTGGGATCGGCGAGTCCCCCTTTGCGGCAACGGCTTCGGAAGCGGCCAGCCAGGCCAGGGCGAGCATCGACAACGTGATGTGCGCGTACCAGGCGCGCCAGTTGCGGACCTGGTAGTGGTCGAGCCCGGCTTCGCCTTTGGCCTGCTGGAACGCTTCCTCCACGTGCCAGCGCGACCCGGCTGTCCAGGCCAGATCGACCAGGCGGGCGGTGGCCGGGCCGTAGCAGAGGTAGTAGGCGATCTCGGTGGGTTTGGCGATGCTGCGCCGTGCCAGCAGCCAGTGCCCACGCCCGCTCGCCCACCTGCCCTCGATCTGGCGTCGCGCCCAGTCGTATTCGCGGGGTCCGTGCGCGCCGGCACCCACCGAGAACCGCTGCCACGTACTCGCGGTGAACTCGCCGACCAGTTCGTCGGCGCGGGCGATGCGGTCGGCGCGGGTGGCCACCTGCTGGTCGCAGCGGGTGGCCAGCACGTAGAACACGTCGTGGTCCTCGCACCACTCGCGCAGGTAACCGGCTTGCCCGCAGGCTTCGTCGGCGGTGAACCACCGAAACGGTACCTTCGCGGCCACCGCGCGTTCGAGCATGGCGATCATCTGCCGTGGCTTGGTCGCGAAGGCGACCTCGTCGGGAATCCCCGCCTCGCGGCAGCGCTCGCGATCGCTGGTCCACGACTGGGGAACGTAGAGTTCCCGATCGATCAGAGCGTGCCCGTGCGTGGACGCATACGCCAGGAACACCCCGATCTGGCAGTTTTCCGTACGTCCGGCCGTCCCGGAGTATTGCCGTTGCACGCCAGCCGATTTCACGCCCTTCTTCAAGAACCCGGTCTCGTCACCGGCCAGCACCGCCTCGGGGTCACCCAGGCGCTCGACCACGTAGTCACGCACATCGTCACGCACCGCTTCCACGTCCCAATCCGCAGCGCGCAGCAGCCGCTGCATCCCCTGCGGACCCGTCTCACCAGCACGTTCGGCCAGCGTCCACCCGTTCTTGCGCTCCAGCCCCGCCAGCAATCCCGACACGTACTCCCGGACCCGCTCGCGCGGCTCCGACCGCGCGAACCGACCCCCGATCCGACTCATCAACGAATCCAACTCGGCCACAACACGATCCAA
>BMVA01000055.1 GCA_014650475.1 Streptomyces albogriseolus | reverse complement strand
GGTGCACCGTCTGCCGGTGTCTGCTCCCTGCTCAACTGGCAGGCCACCGTGCAACTGTCCGGAGTGAACGGGCAGTTCGACCCCAGGGGGTGCACGGTGGCCTTGTCCCAGCATGACCTACTTCGCCTGCTTGAGTCACTACGTTCGGCTGATGGTCTTGAACTCGTCCGCGAGGTCGCCGAGCGGCTGCTGCAGGAACTGATCGAGGCCGAGGTCACCACGAAGATCGGCGCCGAGTGGGGCGAACACACCGACACTCGCACCACCTGGCGCAACGGACACCGTGAGAAGACAGTGACCACACAGGCCGGTGACCTGGAACTCGCCATCCCGAAACTGCGGGCCGGAAGCTTCTTCCCCAGCCTCCTCGAGCGCCGCCGGCGCATCGACCAGGCCCTCTACGCGGTCATCATGGAGGCGTACGTCCACGGCGTCTCCACCCGCTCCGTCGACGACCTGGTCAAAGCCCTCGGCTCGGACACCGGGATATCCAAGAGTGAGGTCTCCCGGATCTGCGCTGAGCTCGACGAACAGCTGGACGCCTTCCGCACCCGCCCGCTGGACCACATCCGGTTCCCCTACCTGTTCCTCGACGCCACCTACGTCAAGGCCCGCGTCGACCACCGCATCGTCTCCCAGGCCGTCGTCATCGCCACCGGCGTCACCCAGGACGGCGGCCGCGAAGTCGTCGGCGTCATGGTCGGCGACAGCGAGACCGAAGCCTTCTGGGCCCAGTTCCTGCGTCACCTGCGAGAACGCGGACTGGGTGGCGTCCGCCTGGTCATCTCCGACAGTCACAGCGGTCTGGTCAAAGCGATCCGCAAGGTCATGCTCGGCGCCGCCTGGCAGCGCTGCCGGGTCCACTTCGTCCGCAACGTCTTCGCCGTGATCCCGAAAGGGTCGGCGGAGATGGTCGCCGCGACGATCCGCACGGTCTTCGCCCAGCCCACCGCGGACGCCGTCCGCACCCAGCTCGACACCGTCGCCGACATGCTCGGCCGGCAGTTCCCCAAGGTCAGAGAGATGCTGCTGGAGGCCAAGGAAGATCTCACCGCGTTCGCGGACTTCCCCCACCAGCACTGGAAGAAGATCCAGTCCACCAACCCACTGGAGCGGCTGAACCGGGAGATCAAACGCCGCACCGACGTCGTCCAGGTGTTCCCGAACCCGCCCGCAGTCCTCCGCCTCGCGACCGCGGTCCTCGCCGAACTCCACGACGAATGGATCGCCTTCCCCCGCCGCTACCTCTCCAACGAGAGCATGGACGCCCTCTATCCCGACGA
>BMVA01000054.1 GCA_014650475.1 Streptomyces albogriseolus | reverse complement strand
GAGTTCAAGAAGTTCCTCACCGAACTCGACAAGGAAGTACCGGCCGGCCTCCAGGTCCAACTGATTCTCGACAACTACGCGACCCACAAGACACCCGACATCAAGAAGTGGCTGCTGGCCCACCCCCGCTTCCACCTGCACTTCACCCCGACCAGTGCCTCCTGGCTGAACCTGGTCGAGCGATGGTTCGCCGAACTCACACAGAAGAAGCTCAAGCGCGGCGTCCACCGCTCAGTCCTAGCCCTCGAACGCGACATCCGCTCCTGGCTCGCCGACTGGAACGAGCACCCCAGACCGTTCGTCTGGACGAAATCCGCCGACGAAATCCTCGACAAAGTAGCCGCCCACTGCCGACGAATCTCCGACTCAGATCACTAGGTCACGCTGCACTCGACAGCCGCCGACGGGAACGGTCAGACGTGGCTGGCCGCGCACCCCAGGGCAGTCGGCCGAGGCGCCCGCATCGTGGGTGAAACCCACTGGGACGGCCTGCCCCCGGCGCCAGCCGGCGCGTCACCACCGGGGACGAGCTGCCCTCACCCCGCCGCGGTCAGCTTCTGGGGCACCAAGCGGGTCACTGCAGGCTCTGCTGTCCAGGGCCGCGGCCGCAAGCGTCGAGGTCGGTCGTCGTCCGCTGTCGGTCTATGACGAGCTGACCGGCACACGTCCCTTCACCAGCAGCGCACCGACAAAGGAAGCTCGTTGAGTGAGCTGACCAGCAACCTCATCCGTGCCACCGCCGTCAAGCTCGGCCTGCCACACCTGGCCGAAGCCCTGAACCAATACCTCCAGCGGGCTGACGAGGCCAAGATGGGCTATCTCGATTTGATCGACCTGGTGCTGGCCGGGGAACTCGCGGGCCGTGACGACCGCCGGTTCCGCAACGGGCTGCGGCTGTCGAAACTGCCACACCGCAAGCCGTTGGAGGACTACGACTTCTCCTTCCAGCCCGACCTCGACCCGCGCAGGGTCAAAGACCTGGGCACCCTCTCCCTCGTCGACGACAAGGCCAACGTTGCCCTGCTCGGGCCACCCGGAGTCGGCAAGACACACATCATCGTTCGCCCTCGGGGTCGCGGCCTGCCGGGCCGGCTACTCGATCTGCTTCACCAGCCTCGACGACATGGTCTGCTTCAAGCGGGGGAGATGGAGCGCAAAGAGAGTGCGGTCCTTGACGGGAAAAACTCTGCCGAGGACCGCACTCTCGTCGCGGTTTCCAGCCATCTCTACAGCAGCCGGTCCATCCACTCCTCGACATCGGTTGCGTTGCGGGGCAGGGCGTCCGAGAGGAGTT
>BMVA01000053.1 GCA_014650475.1 Streptomyces albogriseolus | reverse complement strand
ACGAGCGGTGTGTGCCACTTCGCCTACGACGACGAGGAGACCTGCATCGCCGAGGTGCGCTACCTCCTCTCCCTGCTCCCGCAGAACAACCGGGAGAACCCGCCGCGGGTGGACACCTCCGACGCCGCCGACCGCCGCAGCGACGTGCTGCTGGACATGGTGCCGGCGGACGGCAACCGTCCGTACGACATGGCGAAGGTGATCGAGGAGATCGTCGACGACGGCGAGTACCTCGAGGTGCACGAGCGCTGGGCGCGCAACATCATCTGCGCGCTGGCCCGGATGGACGGCCAGGTCGTCGGCATCGTCGCCAACCAGCCGCAGACGCTGGCGGGTGTGCTGGACATCGAGGCGTCCGAGAAGGCCGCCCGCTTCGTGCAGATGTGCGACGCCTTCAACATCCCCATCCTCACCTTCCTGGACGTGCCGGGGTTCCTGCCGGGTGTGGACCAGGAGCACGGCGGCATCATCCGCCACGGCGCGAAGCTGCTGTACGCGTACTGCAACGCCACGGTGCCGCGGATCTCGCTGATCCTGCGCAAGGCGTACGGCGGCGCGTACATCGTCATGGACAGCCAGTCCATCGGCGCCGACCTGACGTATGCCTGGCCGACGAACGAGATCGCGGTGATGGGCGCGGAGGGCGCGGCCAACGTGATCTTCCGCCGGCAGATCGCCGAGGCCGAGGACCCCGAGGCCATGCGGGCGCGCATGGTCAAGGAGTACAAGTCCGAGCTGATGCACCCCTACTACGCCGCCGAGCGGGGTCTGGTCGACGACGTGATCGACCCGGCCGAGACCCGCGAGGTGCTGATCCGTTCGCTGGCGATGCTGCAGACCAAGCACGCCGACCTGCCGTCGCGCAAGCACGGCAACCCGCCCCAGTAAGTGGGAGAACTGACGATGACGACACCTGACATCCGTGTGGAGAAGGGGCATGCCGAGCCGGAGGAGGTCGCGGCGATCGCGGCGATCCTGATGGCTCGCGCGGCCGCACCGCAGCCCGCCGCACCGGCCCACCGGGGCCGCCCCCGGGCCGGCTGGCGACGCCTGGAACGCGAGCCGGGCTTCCGAGCCCCCCACAGCTGGCGCTGACCCCAAAGGGCCCCACCTTCACCAAGAAGGTGGGGCCCTTCCACTCGGCGTCAAGGCCCCGTACCCACGGAAACAGCCCCCGTGCCACAAAGGCGCCGGGGGCTGTTCTCGCGTGGAAGCGCCTAGCGAAGGCGCGCCATCAGCGCATGCTCCACGAGCGTGATGAGCGCCGACTTGGCGTCGGCCCGATGCCGCGCGTCCGTCGTGATGATCGGCGTGTCCGGCCCGATCTGCAGAGCCTCCCGGACCTCGTCCGGAGAGTACGGCTGCTGTCCGTCGAAGCCGTTGAGGGCGATGACGAAGGGCAGCCCGCTGTTCTCGAAGTAGTCGACCGCGGGGAAGCAGTCCGCGAGACGCCGCGTGTCGACCAGCACGATCGCGCCGATGGCGCCGCGCACCAGGTCGTCCCACATGAACCAGAAGCGGTCCTGGCCGGGGGTGCC
>BMVA01000052.1 GCA_014650475.1 Streptomyces albogriseolus | reverse complement strand
GACGACGTGTTCGTCGGCCGCAGCGTCACCCCGCAGCACTTCTTCTACGCCAACGGCATCGCCCGCATCCCGTTCTCGCCGCTCAAGGTCGGCGTCGGGCAGCCGCACGGCGGCGAGACCGCGACCAACTCGGCCGGCAAGAACGTGCGCCAGCTGCTGATGAAGGCTCACGACCGCTTCATCACGCACAACTTCATGCACACCCCGCTGCCGCAGGTGCGGTCGGTGCTGCAGGAGCTCGAGGAGATGTTCCCCGAGGAGGTCGGCCAGACCATGCGCTCGCGCTTCCGGTCGCCCGACGACATCGCGATGACCGCGTCGATGCACTACAACCACGCGTACATCACCGGCAAGGGCGTCCCCGGCAAGTTCCGCTTCCGGTACGTCAACATCAGCCGTGAGGACGCGGACCGCCGTCTCGAGGGCATCCGGGCCAAGCGCAACTACGACTTCTTCTGCCTCAACGACGTCGACGTGCCGCCGGAGCAGCGCGAAGAGGTCACGGCCCGCATGTTCTCCTTCCTGGAGGAGTACTTCCCCTTCCCGAGCTCCTTCGAGAAGGCATCTGAAAGCACCTCCTCCGGGAAGCGTTGATGGCACCGGCCTCGCGGCGGATCCGCCGGCTGGCGCGCCGAGGACTCGGCGTCGGCCGCAAGGTGCGCGACCGGGCCTCGGCGGTACGGCTCACGCGGCAGCGGCAGGGTCTGCTGGGGTCCGACGCGGGTGTGCGTCAGGTGTCGTTCGGCGGTGAGGCGCTGTGGGGGCGGGTGGTCGACGGGTTCACGGCGGCCGGCGCCGCCGCGGACAACCTCGGACTGGTCGCGGACGCGCTGGAGCGCGCGGGGATCTCGTACTTCGTGGTGCCGGGTGTGTCCCGGACCGCGTGGGCGCTGGGTGTGCGTGAGGCCGACCGTGAGGCGTTCCTGAAGTCGATGCGGGAGCTGTACGCGGGCACGGTGGTGTTCGCGGCGCGTCCCCGTCCGGGCGGTGTGTCGGACTTCTCGCTGTTCGCGGACGAGGCGTGGCCCAAGTCGCTGTCGTCGGCCCCGGTGATGCGGTTCGGCGTGGTGCGTCTGGGTCCCGCCGGTCAGCTGCTCGGTGGTCCGCAGCTCGGCTGCGACGTGGAGTTCTGGCAGGACGGCGCCGAGGTGCTGGCGGGTCCGCAGGCGCAGGCGGAGCTGGCGCGCGTGTCGCCGCAGGCCTCGGCGGACGTACTGGCCGACTCCCTCGTGGCGCCGCGCCGCAACCGCATCGCCGATGTGGTGCCGACCGCGGAGCAGACGCCCGCGAAGGTCACGGTCGGCGGACGGGACCACCCCACCTTCGCGCCGTTCACCGTGACCACGGTGGAGGACGTGACGTTCCCCATCGACGTCGTCTACACCTGGGTCGACGGCCAGGACCCCGCGCTGCGCGCCAAGCGCCAGAAGTACCGGGGCGACGGAGACGCCGGCATCGCGGCCCGCGAGGTCGGCGAGTCCCGCTACACCAGCCACGACGAGCTGAAGTACTCGCTGCGGTCGCTGGAGATGTACGCCG
>BMVA01000051.1 GCA_014650475.1 Streptomyces albogriseolus | reverse complement strand
GCTTTTCTGTGCGCGTCGTTGCGGTGCGTGTGGGGAGGCCGGGATTGGCGCTGGTGGAGTTGTCGGTTGTCGAGCAGAGATACCGGGCTGTGCTTGCGGTGCTGGCGGGTGCGACGGTGACGGAGGTCGCCGCGTCGCTGGGGGTGTCCAGGCAGACGGTGAGCGGGTGGAAGTCCCGGTATGAGGCCTCGGGGCTGGCCGGGTTGGCGGACCGGTCGCGCAGGCCGGCGTCGTGTCCGCATCAGGCGTCTGCCGAGGTGGAGGCGGCGGTGTGTGAGCTGCGGCGCAAGCATCCGAGGTGGGGTCCGCGGCGGATCGCGTTCGTGCTGGAGCGGTCCGGGACAGTCACGCCGGTGCCGTCGAGGATGACCGTCTATCGGATCCTGGTCCGGCATGGGCTGATCGAGCCGGGGGTGCGGCGCCGGAAGCGGTCGGAATACAAGCGCTGGCAGCGGGACCGCCCGATGCAGCTGTGGCAGATGGACATCGTCGGCGGGGTCATGCTCGTCGACCCGGTGACGGGTGAGTTGACCGAAGCGAAGGTCGTGACCGGGGTGGATGACCATTCCCGGTACTGCGTGATCGCGCAGATAGTCGAGCGGGCGACCGGTCGGGCGGTCTGCGCGGCCTTCGCCGGGGCCTTGCGGCGATTCGGGGTGCCGGAGGAGGTGCTGACCGACAACGGCAAGCAGTTCACCGACCGGTTCGGGCATGGCGGTGAGGTGCTGTTCGACCGGATCTGCCGGGAGAACGGGATCGCCCACCGGCTCACCCAGCCGGCCTCCCCGACCACGACGGGCAAGGTCGAGCGGTTCCACCAGACGCTGCGGCGTGAACTCCTCGACGACTGCGGTGTCTTCGAGAGCGTCGAGGATGCTCAGGCGGCGCTGGATCGTTGGGTGGATGAATACAACTCGATCCGGCCGCATCAGGCGCTGGACATGCAGTCTCCCGCCGACCGGTTCACCCCCGCTCCAGACGAGGAGCGGGACATGCTGGGCCTGAGGGTGCCCGGGATGCTGGCAGTGGTGCCGTCGCAGCGGACACCTCCCGCAGACCCGGAGCCAGTCGACGTGCCGCCGGTGCCGGCTGTCCTGCCCGAACTGGTGCCGGTGGAGGCGGGTGGGCCGGTGGAGTTCGAGCGGGTGGTGCCGGCGAGCGGGAATCTGCAGGTCGCGGGCAAGCAGTTTTGGCTGGGGCCGTCCCGGGCGGGGCTGACGGTGACGTTCTGGGCCGACACGTCGGTGATCCATCTGCTGATCGCCGGGACGCGGATCAAGACGGTGCGGTCGCATCTGTCGGTGGCGGACCTGGGACGGCTGGCTGCCCGGGGCGGTCGTGCGGCCGGACCCTCGCCACTGCCGACCGGCGACGGGGTGGCGTTCGAGGTGGACCGGGTGGTGAACAACAGCGGCCTGGTGGGCCTGGGCGGGCACCAGGTGCTGGCCGCGGAGATCCTCGGCGGCCGCCAGGTGGGCATCCGCATCGACGACGAGACCCTGTCGTTCTTCGACCCGTCCTCACGGGATCTGCTGCGAGTGAGGACCAACCCGCTGACCCGCGAGGAAGTCCGCAGGCTGCGAGGTCTGCGGCCGGCCGGACCGCCACCACGGCCCCGCGTCGAGCCGGTGCGGGTGCAGCGGCGGGTCAGCGCGGTCGGCACGGTCATGGTCTGCCGCCAGGTCGTCTCCCTCGGCCGCCCCTACGCAGGCCAGACCGTAACCGTGCACGTGTCGGACACGACGATCACCGTCGACCTGGACGGCCAGATCCGCGTCATCCGCCGCACGACCGACGTCCCGGTCCGTAACGTGAAAGCCAACAAGCCCCACAAGATTTCCGATGTTG
>BMVA01000050.1 GCA_014650475.1 Streptomyces albogriseolus | reverse complement strand
CTTCGGCCGCAAACTCGGTCCCGCCCTGAACCCGGCAGACAAGGCGGTGCCCTTCATCGCCGCCCACCTGAACACCGATCGAGCTGTCTGCGCACTCCTCGACGGGCAGCTCGTCGGCCTCGCCGGCTACCAACATGGCGGGCGGGCCCTCACCGGGGCATCGGCCTGCGCCGTGCTGCGCGCCTACGGGCACCTGCGAGGACTGCACCGACTCCTGATCCTCGCCCTGTTCGAACGTCACCCGGCCCCCGGGCAGCTCGTCATGGACGGCATCGCCGTGGACCGGGACATGCGCGGCCGCGGCGTCGGAAGCTTGCTCATCGAGGAAGTAGCCGCCGTCGCGGCGGAGCAGAACTGCCGGGAGATCAGACTGGACGTGATCGACACCAACCCGCGCGCCCGGACCCTGTACGAGCGGCGCGGCTTCACGGCCGTTCGGACCGACCACACGCCCTACCTGCGTGGGCTGCTCGGCTTCGGCGCTGTGACCACCATGCACCGCCCGGTCAAAACAGGAGGGGGAGAGAACTGTGAGCGCTGACCACGTCGAGGTCCCTACCCGCATGCTCGTCCACGCGCTGATCCGCGAGGACGGCACCGTCGGCGCGGAGGAGCTGTACACCGTCGCCAACACCCTGGGCATGAGCGACCAGCAGGTGCGGCTGTGCGTCAAACGCCTCGTGGCCGAAGGCCGATTCACCCACGAAGGCCGAGGCCGCAAGGCGGAACTGCACGCGACCACGGACACTGTGCGCGCCCTCGCCCCCAATGCGGACTTCCTGCGGCACGCATTCCAGCAAGACGCCGGACTCGCGCCCTGGGACGGTGTCTGGCACCTGGCCGCCTTCGCGGTACCCGAATCGGCGCGCACCGCCCGGGACGCCCTGCGCGAGACGCTCGTCCACCTCGGCGGCGCCCTGCTCCAGGGCGGACTGTACGTCTGCGCCAACCCATGGGAACCGTACGTCGAAGAAGCAGCCCACCGCCTCGGAGCCCACGGCGCGCTCACCCTCCTCACCACGATGGACCTGCGCAGGGGCGACACCCGAGAGCCTGCCGACCTCGTCCGCCGTCTGTGGCCTCTGCAGGAGATCGCCGACCGCTATGACCGCCTCAGCCGCATCGCCCAGCCCCGCCTCGCCCGGCTCACCGGACCTGTCGAACTCTCCCCGGCCGCACTTCTCACCATCGCTGTCGAGCTGGCCGCCGAACTCACCCGCGCCATGGAGCTCGACCCGCTGCTGCCGCCTCAGCTCCTGCCCCAGCCCTGGCCCGGTACTCAGGCCCGAAGGCTCATCGCCCGGTGTTGGGCGGCCCTGCACGAACGCGACCAGGGTGAGCCCCGCCCGGCCCTCTTCCGCCTCTACGCCGATATCATCCGGGAAACAACCGGCCAGGCCACGCGCTGAAGACGCTACAGACGGCACAGGTCATGCCCGTTGGGCGATGTCACAGTGAGGGCGCCCGCCGTGCAGGCACACGGGCACCAGATCAAGGTTGTATCGATCGGTGCGGCCCTCGTTGACGCCGGAGCTGAACGGGGTGGTGATGCCCTGTACGACTGCGGGCTGGTCCTCGCGGATGGCGTTGGCCAGGCCGGCCAGGGCCGCGAGGTGGAGCCAGTGTGCCAGCGGGCGGGCGTCGCGGGTGTCGAGCATGGCGGCGAACTGACGCACGAGGTCGTGGGTTCGTGCCAGTTCCGGGTAGTGGTCGAGCAACCGTCGAAGGGCCTCGGTAGTGTGGAGGTCGCGTCGGGATGGTGCGGTGGCGATCCAGCGGGTGACCTGGCGGGGTGAGTGCGGTCGCTCGCGTGGGGTGTCGATCGGAAGGCCACAGCGTAATGGTGAGATGGCCATCTTGACCCGTTGGTAGTGGCCGCGGAAGTCCATGGGGGAGATCTCCTGGTGCAGCACCGTCGCGGTGTGCTCACCCTCCTCCCAGCGTTGCCTCAGGTACTCCAGGTATGGATCAAGACTCGTAGGCCGACGAGGCGGGATCCGGCGTACGCATTTCCTGCAGGTGGCGGCCCTACTTGCTCACGGTGCGACGGTTGAGGCCCAACTCGCGGGCTGCCGAGCTGAGCGAGCGACCGATGTCGGTCACTGCGTGCACCGCCTCGCACAAGGGCGGCGATGAAGGGCACCGCCTTGTCTGCCGGGTTCAGGGCGGGACCGAGTTTGCGGCCGAAG
>BMVA01000049.1 GCA_014650475.1 Streptomyces albogriseolus | reverse complement strand
TCTGCGGTGTAAAGGGTGTCGGTTTCCACGCCTGCGTCCAGCAGCAGCAGTTTCGAGGGGTCGAGCGCATCGCTGATGCGGTATGCGGTGTGCGTCACCGAGGGTGCGGCCACGGGTGTCCCGGACGCTTCACGAGGGCCTGCGCTTCGGCACCGCCGCCGACGTGCGTGGGTCCGCAGCTGGCAGATCAGGGCATGAACCGAAGACATCCGCGTCGAGTGATGGCAGGAGTTGGGCGACGTTGTTGTGTTCCCCCAGCCAGCGCGAGCGGAGCGCCGTTGCCGTCGGAAGTGGGGTGGTGATGGCCTGCAGGCGGTTTCGGACTCGTCACTGTCGGACCGCGTGGGCGGGGCACCGAGTAGGTACCGCTTCATCGATCTCGCCGCCCCGTGCCGGCATCCGTCCAACCTGCCCACGCAGCCGGATCACAAACCAATCACAGAGTGGTCACGGCCTTCCCTTCATTGACGGGAGAACGAAATAACCCAGGGCCGACCATTCCCTGCTATGGCGTCAAGGATCTCCAGGGTTACCTTCAGTATTGTTGAATCTTGTCCGTAACGAATGGATCAATATCTCATCTGCTGGGTGCGCGACGTTCGTTCTCCCGTAAGACTGTGACGCCCATCGCCAAATGAATATTCGGGAGACCTTCATGAACAAAACTGCACGGCCCACTTGGTCAACACCCTCTGCTGTGGGACAACCCGCCTGGGTAAAGGCCTTGGCCATCTCCGCCGGTGTTGCAACCGCGATCTGGACTACCTGGTGCACTGTCATAGCGCTCCTCGGCGGAACCATGCCGTTAATCGGATACCACGCCCATGGTGATGTGCTCAGCTTTCTGCTGATGCTGTTTGTCGGTGAACCAATCCTCATCACGTCCGCATACTGGGCTTGCCTGTTGATCGTGCTGACGATTCGTCGTGTCAAGGGGTAAGATCTCCTCCCGCTTCACTCAGTAGCCCGGCATGGAGAAGGCAGTCAGGGAGCAGCCAGTCGGCTCCGGTCTATGGCTGCAACCGACTGACAGGTGCCGCGCATCTGAAGAGCAAGCTCGCCCCTCGTCGCCTGACAGCCGCAGCTCTGGCGTCTTTTCCTGCCAGAGCTGCGGCATATCTGAAGAGGCGAAGGACGAGCCTGTATCAGGTCAACGCCTGCGCCCGAGCCCTTGAGGCCTCATGAAGCGGTCTAACACAGCGGTCTTTGCCGAGATCGTCAAGCCATCCCCTCAGGATCAGCGGCCGGCGGGAGCCAGTGCTCAGGCAGGTGCCGCGGCTATTCCTCGATCTTCGGCCGTGGGATAAATTCTCGATTGCGTACAAGATGGATCGATATGCTCAGTTAGCGGTGTCAGGGTGGGACTTGGCAATCCGACAGTGACAGGAGACGATCGGTGCTCGCCGAGCTGGAGTAGGGACCGGATGATGGTGTTGGTCTGCCCGCATGCGCGGACGACAGGCTGCAACGGCTGCAGCATGCAAAGCGGCATGACTGTGCGAGGAATCGGCCTCCGCCCGGAGTCGAACTGCCATTTGATCCTTTTGTCGTCAATTCAGGCAGTTATGAGGTCGATTCATCAGGACCATAATCGACCCCATAACATCTAAACCCCTAGAGGAAAAATGCGTACTGCCCAACTCGCTCTGACTGCGCTCATACTTGCTGCCTCCGTCGCCGGTTGCCGTAGTGACAGCGAATACGATACCCGCGTCACCGTCGTATCAAGTGGCGACAACATATTCAGTGATTCTCTTGATCCACTCGAAATGGGAATAAAATACGCAATCAACGACAATGAGAAAGACGTCCATCTCACCGTACAGGCATTGGAGTACCGACAGCCCTACAAGGGCCGACAGTCTGACAAGCTCTACAATGTCGGAGGAGTAAGGGTTTGGGCCACAGTCAGTATCAGGCTCTGCAATCTGCGCGGCAGTACCTTCTCTGTCGACCAGTCGGTGTGGTCCCTTGCTTATGTCGACGGCATCATTACCGAACCCACCGGGCTGACTGGCCCAGATATACCCCAGCCTGAGTACCCGATCAATGCGCCTCTGGAGGCTGGCCGATGTGCCTCAGGGTTAATCTCCTATTCAGTGCGGTCCGATAAACGGCCCGAGCGACTTCTCTACGGTCCTCAGGGATTCCAGCCCATCGAGTGGGTTATCCCTGAGGGGTGAATTGCAGGAAGTGCTGTCCGTGGCTGGCATTGTGAGCCCGACGAATCACTTCCCGCCTGTGATGGAGCGGACTGCAAACTCACTGGTTGTGCAGTCCCAACACAACCTGGCCGCCATTGCCGGGTCCTCCACAATGAGGTAATCATGACTCTGCCAGCAGCCGCCTCCCTCTTCCTGCTTCGTCTCGCAGATGGTCGCGTTTGGGAAGCAGTTGAGTTCTCTGATGGTTTTGTCTGCGTCTACCATCCTGACGAGTTCACCCTCTGTACAATCGCAACCTCGGTTGAGGCACTGCTCTCCGGCCGCAGACCGAACGACCCCTTGCACGGTGCCATGATCATTCCCTATGAAGGCGTTGATTCGTAGATCAACTGCCTGGCGCCCGTTCGATGATCAGTACTCATGGCGCAGACAATGCTGATCGCTGGGAAGCGATCTGAATCACTGAGCTTCTTCGAGATGGCCACCGATCAGGTGACTGCCTGCGAGCCGCAACGAGCGAGGCC
>BMVA01000048.1 GCA_014650475.1 Streptomyces albogriseolus | reverse complement strand
CGCCCGGACGCAGGTCGTCACACAGGCCGCCCAGGCCTCGTTCGAGGAAGCGGCGCCGCCAGGCGCGGACCGTGTCCGGACTGGCCCTCAGCCGGCGGGACACCTCAATGATCGAGTACCCCTCGGCGCACTCCAGCACGATCCGCGACCGCTGAGCCAGAGCCTGGGCCGTCGTGCGACGACGGACCCAGCCCTCCAGCGCGGCTCGTTGGGCATCAGTCACCGACAACGGCGGAATCTTCGGCCCATCTCGTCACCACCGGCCGACGCAGGATCCTTCGCCTCACCCAGCACTGGCCCTGGATCAGCGAGATCGCCACCGCCCTCAAACGACTCACGCTCCTGCTCAACCCCGGCTGACCAGCGACCTCAACCGACCCAACGACAGCACCACCCGATCCCGGCCAGTGGAACCCGGCGCCCACCCGACGCGACAACCGGGCCACCGGCCTGCCCACCACCAGCGCCAGAAAGCGAAAGGGCCCACCGACTCCGTCGGCGGAACCCTCACGAAAGATCGAGGCTAGACGTACTTGTAGCCCCAACCTGAAAGCTTGGATGCCACAGAAGAGCAGTACACGTAGGACCACCCGCCGCGGGTCTTCCTCGGTCCGTAAAGCGTCGTGCCGTTCACACAGGTGGCATAGGCGTAGTAGGTCCTCGTGGTGTCGCAGGACACCCCATAGGTGTTCGCGTCATGCCACTCCGAGCAGCCTGCTTCGGCTCCAAACGCTACCTCCGAGGTAGCCGAAGCTGGAACGGCGACAACGACCGACCCTAAGACCATTGCACCTGCCGTCATCAGTGCTGCGATTCCCGACTTCACTAACATGCCCCCTCGCGCAGATACCAACACCCTCATAGGTTTATGAGGACTTCAGCCATTAGTGCAGCTTCGGATGAATCTGTGGAGGGATTTTTCAGACAGGCAGTGGCCACCGAAGCTCGAAGAACTTCAGCAAGAGGCCGGAGCCGAGCCGGGTCGTCCCACTCTTGTGCCACCAGATCCCAGTCGCCGCCTACAAGCGTCCAGTTCACAACAGCTCTTCTGGCAACCGACCACTCTTCCCGCAGGCCTGCCCCTTTGGCCTCGATCGCTTGATCACCAATGGCGAAAGGACCGGGGAAACGCGGCTCGTCCGACTACTGCGGCCGACGGGGTGAAGGCAGTGGGTCACCGAACTCACGGGCCATGGCCTCAGACCTGGCCCGTACGTCCTCAGCGTCCTGGGCGAAGCAGCGGGAGGACACGACGCCGGCGTCGACGAGCCGGCGCCGCAGCGCGGGCTGGCGTTCGAGTTGGTCCAGTCGACTGTCGGACGTGGAGCGGCGAGAGTTGTAGTACTCGGCGTCGCCCAGCAACCCCCCAGGTCCGCGACCAACAGCCGGTCCATGAACGGCTCGACGATCGACCCGAGGGCTCCATAAAACGAACTCGTGCACGGTAGGCGGTGAGGCGTCGAGAATCGCGGTGGGGCTCGGCGTTCACATCGGTCGTGCCGAGGCCAGGCCGTCGCCGGTCTACTGATGGGACAGCAGACTGGCGACGGCCTGGACGGTATGGCTCATGTGCTCGCGGCGGCCGAGGTGGTGGGTCAGAGCACGTCAGTTCTTCAGGTGGGAGATGCCGCGCCTGCCCCGGACCCGCCTCGAGGAGTGTGCCTTGCGCTGACGCCTGCTTTCTTCTTGACCTTGCGGTGCAGTGGGGTGATCACCTGGGCGCCCAGGCCCTGATAGCCGGCGTCGGCGAGGATCTCCGCCGTGGGTCCGTCTGCCAGGAGCGTGACCAGCCCGAACTGGCGGGCGTGGGTGATGTCCGCGCAGCTGCCGGGCCTGGTCGGGCTGCAGAACAGCATGCGGCCGTCCCCGTCCGTGACGACCATGGCCTTGACCGCGTTATGCTTGTGCTTGCCGGAGATGAACTGGTCGCGGTCCTTGCGCCCGGCTACCGGGCGGCGGACCCGGATTTCGGTGCCGCCGATGATCCCGGTGTTCCCGCTCGCGCCGAGGTGGTCGATGACCTCGGCCAGGATCCGCAGCCGCACACCCTGGCTGACGGTGCACCCTCGCTCGGCGAGCAAGGGCCGCACCTCTGCGATGGCCCGGGCGATGGTGGAGCGTTCCACACCGAACCAGCAGGCCAGCACATCGTGCGTGGTGGCATACCGGAGGCGCACGAGCGTGGCCAGGAGCCGGTCGACGAACACCAACCGATGCTTCGCACCCGCGCCCACAGCACGCCTCCGCGGCCGGGACGCAAGCTTGGCCTGGTGCCGTTCATGCCACAACCGGCACAGTCCAGCCACGAGTTCAGCAATCACCTCGGCCGACATCTCCGGATGGTGTTGAAGGGCCGAGCGGGTGTGGGCGGAGACGTTTACCGGGTCGCGGGTGGATCAGTTCGGCCGGTTGCTGAAAGCGGTCCGGGAACGCGGCGGCGAGGGGTGCGGCTGGGGTCGCCCCTGGGCTTTCCTTGGCCGAGCGGGTGTTGCTGGTAGCGGTGTACTACCGCACGAATTCCGCCGGGAAGAGGCACAACTTCGGGGTGTCCCCCCAGATGGAGAGACGGGAGGTCGACAGCTCAAGGGGGAGCAGCGGAGCGAGGCAGCCGCGCAGTGCGGGGATCCGGCTGGCGACCGAGCACCGAGGATGGTTTCGGCCGTGGCGCCAGTGATGTCTCAACCGCGTTGTCTTCTCTGGACAGGTCAATACCTATCGGTATCCCCGAGAGCGAGCAGTCGGCCTCCCTGTGCCGTAGCCGCTTGTCTCCTGCTGTGGCAAGCCCGGGTCACTCGAACGTGTGCGGCGTAGCCGCCCGTTACCCCAAGATACGCAACTGGCGTACTGTCACATGCCTGCCGCATGTAGCCGAGACTTACTGGCCCTAACAAAAGCGGGTTGATCATGTGACTGTCGGCTTGGTCGCTCGTTGATGGGGGCATGGGGAAGCGTCAGTCGCGGCCGTGGATCGTGTCGGACGAACTGTGGTCGCTGATCGAGCCGTTGCTGCCCGAACCGGCGCCGAAACAGGTGGAGGGACGACCGCGAGTACCCGACCGGCAGGCCTTGTGCGGCATCCTGTTCGTGCTGCACACGGGCATTCAGTGAGCTTCTTCGAGATGGCCACCGATCAGGTGACTGCCTGCGAGCCGCAACGAGCGAGGCCCCCG
>BMVA01000047.1 GCA_014650475.1 Streptomyces albogriseolus | reverse complement strand
ACACGATCCTCCTACCCGCCACGTCAGACGACTGATCGCCTACACCACGACAAGGGACATGACCCAGCAGGCCCACCGGCCAAAGGAGGCCACACGATGACATTCACAGCCGCGGAACGAGAAGCGATCGCCGCCCACTCCACCGCTCTCGGCCTGTCCGCCGATGAGTACATCCGTCAGACGGCAGCCGCCCGGGCCCTGTCCTGGCAACGCGAGCGGGAAACCTTCCACGCAATGGCGCAGCGACGCGGCTGCACCGCCGACGAGCTGGTGCAGCGCGGAACCCTCACCGACAACAGCCACTAACAGCCCGCACCCACAGCCCCCGGGGACAGCTGCCACGCGAGAGGTGCGGCTCGTCCGACAAGGCCACTGCCGGTGGCCGACCCGCCTGTTCGGCCCGGTTCGCGTGCTCCGCCTTGCCCTCCGGCAGAAGGCACCGCTGACTGCCGCCCGGACCACACGAGTAAGACCCTCTATCGATAAAGTCGGCCTCGCAGGTCAGCAAGGGGCCATCCCCACGTAAGTAGGGGTCTATCCACGGCCGCACCACCGGCGGCGTCACCACCTGGTTCTTCCCCACGCGGGTGGGGGCCCGCCCTCAACGAACGCGGCCAACCAGCTGCTGAGCAGTAAGCGGGCGCCGGTCGAGTAATGCTTCGTGGACCGAGACGGGGCTCCGGAGCAACTGGCCCGTGTGGGGGCCCTGGCGGGTACAGCCAAGGACGACTTCTCGGAGTTGGCGGGTGCTGAATCGCCGGGTAGAGGCTGCTGGGTAGTCAGCGTTTGATGCGTCCGCGGATGGCGAGTGCTCCTAGGGCGAGGAGGGTGGGTTCGAGGAGACCGGAGGTCATCTCAATGTAGGTGCCGATGGTGGTGAGGTTCTGCCTGGAGGAGCGGAACACCACGGAGTTGACGACGACATGGGTGGCCCTCTCTGCGCGGGCCCAAGACCACCGCTGTGCCCATTCCTCATGTAAGACAGGGCCGGGAGTGCTGGTGTGGAGACTGATCTCGCTGCCGTTCAGGGTGCCGGTCGTAGCAAGATCGGGATCGCGGGTAGGCAGACCGAAGACCATCAGCAGCAGCGCGGTCAGTGACATGGCGGCAAGCAGCCAAGTGAAAGCGCGAGAGGCGCGCAGCCCGTAGCCGGAAGTGCCTGCCGAGTGAGTTCGGCTGGCCATGACGTCGTTCAGCGGCGCTGAGGCTGGCGCGTGAGGCCCAATCGCCGTGCGGGTGACAGGAGGTTGCCCCGCGGCCTGCCTCCCGCTGTCCACCCGCCCCTGCCTCTGAAGCACTCCGGGACAGGCCGGAGCCCCCATCAGACCCAGAGCGTTTCTCCCGTCCGAGTGGACGTTTACAACAGAACGGCGTCCTGGTCAGCAGGCTGCGTTTGGGGCAGGGCGCGGGCAATCGACAGGGAACCACCAGCCGGTTTGTGACTTCTTCGAATTCACTCTACGGTCTGTCTTCAACTTCGTCTGCCCGGCGGCCTCTTGGGTTCGATCCTGAGGGCTGAGGGACTGACTTGCCCCTGAAGAGAAGACACCGTGTTACGCGCATCGCTGCCGAAGACCGTTCGGCGAAACCTGGGCGAGCATCCCGTCGCCAAGGAGTTCCACCCTGAGCGCAATGAGGGACTGACAGCAGAGGAGGTGCCCTACAGCTGGAAGACCAAGGTGTGGTGGCAATGCTCTGCGAACCCTGCTCACGAATGGTCCGCAACGGTCAACAATCGCACCAAGCCGCAGTCCACCGGTTGCCCAGCCTGCCGTGGCAAACGCCTCAGCGGACAGGTGCCCTTTGAGCGAAGCCTGGCTGCCATCTCTCCAGACGTAGCCAAGGATCTCAACCCGGAACGTTCCGGATTCACCGCCTCAGAGGTGCTCAACGGCAGCAAGAGCGTGGCCTGGTGGCGGTGCCTGGCGGGACACCCGGACTACGACATGAGCGTGAACTCCCGGACCAATGCGACCCGCCCGCAGGGCTGCCCGTACTGCGCACGCAAGCGGCTGGCTCGCGAGCACAGTCTCGCCGAAGTCGCCCCCGACGTGGCACTGGAGTTCGACGCGCCGGTCAACGGCACGACGGCCCACGAGATCTTCGCCCAGGACAACCGGGTCCTGGCCTGGTTCTGCCGGAGTCACCCGGAGCACCGCTGGACGGCCAGTCCGAACAACCGGGTCGGCAAGGGGTCTCGATGCCCCTTCTGCAGCGGAGCCCGGGTGTGGGACGTTAACCGCTTGGCGAGCAACCGGCCTGATATTGCCCGCCAGTGGGACTACGAGCGCAACGGCGCGCTCAGCCCGCGCGACGTATCGGTCGGCTCCAGCCGGGTCGTCCACTGGGTATGCCCGAAGGGGCCCGACCACCGCTGGCAAGCTCGGGTCTACAAACGAGCCAGTGGGCAGGGCTGCCCTTACTGTGCCGGAAACAAAGTGTCCACCACCAGCAGCCTTCTCGCCATGCGCCCCGATCTGGCCGTCCAGCTCGATCCGGTCAGATCCAAGATCAGCGCAGCAGAGCTGACCTCGGGCAGCAGCATGAAGGTCCACTGGATCTGTCCGATCAACCGGGAGCATGCCTGGATCGCCACCGTCGCAAACCGCACAAGGGGCGGCACGGGCTGCCCCCACTGCAACATCCCGGGAACCTCCGCCCAGGAGGTGCGGCTGGCCGCGGAGCTGTCGGTCGTCCTCCCCCTGGATCCCGACCGCCGCACCATCCGCACCGCCAAGGGCATCGAACGGGTGGACATGTACATCCCGGAACTCTCTCTTGTTCTCGAATTCGACGGCTCGTACTGGCACGAGAGCACAGCCGAGATGGACGCAGCGAAGTCACAACGCCTCGCCGATGCCGTCGACCATGCGGTCCGTGTCCGAGAGCATCCGCTCGAACTACTCAATCCCATAAAAGATGTGAACGTGCCTTTCCTGTCTCCGGCACACGAAGCTGCGGTCATAGTTCTCGAGCACCTCGTCCGGCTCCGAGTCATCCCGCCACAAGTGCTGACTCGCTATACCAGCTCACCAGGCCCCAGGGCAGCCGAAGCCGCCGAAGCCCGCCTCGACGAACTGCGCCGCCGAGCCAGCCAGAAGTGATCGCGAACCGTTCCTGATGTCAGCGATCGGTCATGCCGCGTTATGGGTAGTGCTCGTCTCGGTGCTGCCCGGGGTGCTCCTGGCGGTGACCCGGAGCTTCAACGAAACGCTCGCCGGTATCTCCCACTTCCGCACGGAGTCGATGCGGCGCCGGCGCGAAGACGAGTTGCTGGGCAAGATCATCGACATTGACGCGAATGGAGGCCTGGGACACATCGAACGGGTACGACACGAGCGCCCACTATGTGCTGCCACGCCCGCCGTTAACCCGGCCCCTCCCACCCCGTCGGGCGACGCCCTGCCGTCCGATTCACCCCCATGATCGCGGAGGCCACGGACAGCAGCCCCGCCTGCCCCTACGAGGCGCCGGGCCTGCTGGCTGCCCAGTTCGGTTTCGGGCAGCACGGCCCCTGGACGGCTACGGTGGGCCATATGTGACAGGGCCTTCAGTCGACGTGGCGTTGGGTGGGGTCGAGGCGACTGAGGACGGCGCGCACCAGGTCCCGGCTGTAGGGAGGAAACGGTGCGGCTGCGCCCTCTGGCGCAGCCGGTTGCGGCGGACCCGCGCTACCGGGACCCTTCGCGTCGGTGCCGCCGTGCTCGTCCCAGAGCAGGTAGGTGATTTTGGCCCATTGGCGGAAGTTGCCGTGGCAGGCGACGTCGTCGATCCACAGCAGCTCGTCTACGGGTACGTTCGCCCACAGCGGGTGGTACTCGGGGATGACAGTGAGCTTCTTCAGCGTTGCAGCTCCAGGGTGAGGACGGCCTTGGCGATTGACGTCATGCGGT
>BMVA01000046.1 GCA_014650475.1 Streptomyces albogriseolus | reverse complement strand
CCAGGTGCCCGCCCATTGCTTCAGCGCCTTGTGCCAGCTGGGATTGAACGGGCCGGCGGGTACGTCCGCGGCCGTCAGTCTCCAGCGGGCCGGGCTCAGCACCGTGCGGCGGTAGCGGACCCGGGGCAGGTAGGGCAAGGCTGCGGCGGCCGGCCCCCAGTCGAACTCCGTCCATGCCGTGGCGAAGCCGCGCCCCAGCTGGGCCAGGAACCGGGCGAGGGGCGGGACCTGCTTCTCCAAAGCGAGGGGGTGCAGCACGTGCGGCTCCACGATGCGCCGCCGGGAAACGCTGACCAGGTGCAGAGCCTGGCCGCTGGAGTACACCGCGAGGTCGTCGACGTCGATGAGACAGTCTGCCGGGGTGCGGGTCTCACCCACGGGGATGACGTAGGGCAGCAGAGCGGGAATGCGGGAGACGTTCTGGGCGTGCGGGAAGTCCGGCATGACCGACAGCTGCGCGTGCAGGGCTCCCTCGGTCATGGCGGGCAGTGTCCGGTACAGGTCTGACAGCCTGCTCCCCAGCACGGCGGTGAACCGCCCGGACAAGACGCCCGCCGTCCACGCGGGCCGCACATCCACAACGAAATCACCGCTGCTCACAGCCTGTTCACTGGCCGCGCGGACCCGGAACCCGATCTCCACGTGCGGGACAGTGGGCCCGTCCGGTGCGTCTCCGGTGAGGTCGTCGATGTCCTGCTCGCTGAGCACGACCTCGCGGGCGCCGGTCATGGCCGCCTGCATCGCCCGCGCTGCGAGCTGCTCGTCGCGCGGCAGCACCGTGAGTGGCGGCAGGCTCCACCCGGACATCGGGTAATCGGCCGGCAGCCCGACCCCTGCGGCCAGGTCGGCGGCCTCACGGACCGGGACCAGGACCCCGGCGCCGTAGCGCTCCCAGAAATGCGCCTGGAAGTCGGCCCACGCAGGCGACTCCCCCTGAGCCCGGGTCAGGCGGACCAGCGCGGACGCCGCCCGTTCCACTTCGTCCAGGACCTGCCGCGGCACGGACACGCGGGCATCGAGCCGCAGGTCGAGGCTGATCCTGTTGCGGCAGTCCGCGGCCTGGATCTTCTCCATCGCGGCGTCCATCTGGTCCCGCAGCTGGCGGGCCTGCGCCGGGCCCGGTGCCCGGTTGTGCTCGGCGAAGGCGAGCTTTGTCTCCTCCAAGCGGTCGAGGATGCGGACGGTGTCCGCATCCAGCGTGTCCGCGTGCGGCCTCAGCAGGCGCACCATGTGGCCTGCGGGATCCACGACAGTCATGGGAGCGGCGAGGTCGCTCGTCAGGTACCCGTCTTCTAAGGCCTGCCCGATCAGGCAGGTGGCCTGCTCCGCAGTGCCGCCCATGTCGGCCAGGACGTCCAGCAGACGGCGGCCGGTGGTCGGTGCGGCCGCCGCCTTCAAGAGGGCAACCAGAGGGCGGGTGAGGGGCGCGCTCGCCAGACGTCCGCCCGACCGGGGCACGCCGATGGCATCACCGCGCTGGAAGGCGAGCGTGCTGACCTGGATCGTCAGATGCGGCAGCACGTCGGCTCGGCGCTCCAGCGCGCGGCGCACGTGATCGACCCACAGCGTGTCGGGCCTGGCAATGGCTCGGTGTTCTTTGCCCACGTCCGCGGTCACCGGGTCGACGTCTGCGAGGGCTACGCCGGCGAAGAGACCGAACGGCGTCGGCCGGGACGTGGCCCGCAGGAGGTAGCCGGCGACGGACAGCGTCGCACTCCGCACGCGCTTCGGCGTGACGCTGTGGTCGTTCAGAATCTGCTCGACGAAGGCGACCAGCCCGGAAGACGCCGCCCGCAGCGCCTCGGTGAAGGAGTCGTCTGCCCAGACGCGGGCCAGCCACTGGCGGCAGTCCTCCGGGGATCCCGCGTCGGGCCACTCGTCCGGGCGGGCCCCAACGGGTAGAGCGGCGGCGCGCAGGACCAGCACGTCGCCGTGCTGGCGGTAGATGCTTCGGCTCATCAGCCGGTGTCCCTCCGGGAGGTACGCGGTGGTGCGGACACGGCATGCGTGCCCGCACCACCGCCAGGTCGGGTCAGCTCGAGATGCAGGACGACGCGCAAGTGCTCTTGCAGCCGTCACCCGAGCCGCAGGCCTCGACGATCGGGACCGGCGACGTGGTGACGGTGGTGGTCAGCTCCCAGTCGACGGGGAAACCCTCGTCGACGGGCTCGGTCGGCTGCTGAAAAAGAGAGAGCGTGTTCAACACGGATCGTTCCTCGGTAGATGGACCACCCCCGAGATAGAGGGTGGAGAGGCTCAGGGCCCCCGCTGAGGACTGCTGCTCTTCGCCGCAGCCGACAGCGCAGGTCCCGCGCCGGATTGAAGCGCTGGAGCCTGCCCGGGGCCGTGCGGGAATCGCCAAGTCCGACTCCGACTCCGGAGGCGGTAACCCTCAGGGGCGCGGCCAGCGTGCTGTCCCCGGTCACGGCGTCACGTACAGCGCTATCGGTCGGTCTGGACGCACGGGCCGCCTAGTACAGGCTTCATGCAGCGCGCTCCAGTTCGGTGAAGAGCTCGGCCAGACTGAGCAGCCGGAAGGCGCCGATCCTGCGAACCATCTGCGACGCCAGAACGGTCGGCACCAGCGGATGCCCGTACGGGACCGGCCCATCGGGACGCTCCACGACCTGCACGTTCCCGTCGCGGACGCCGTACCCGACGCCGATCACCCCATACAAGGGGGCGCTGCGGGCAAGGAACACCATCGGCTGGGCGGTCAGGTGCGGGCACAGCTGTGCGGCGGTGCGGGCGTGCTCCGGGCACACGGGCGGCTGGTTGGTGAGCACCGGCTCGCCGCTCAGGTCCACGGCGTTCGGGCCCGCGAGGAAAATCCAGCCCATCGGAGTCCGCGCCGGCCCGGCACACACCTGACAGCGCAGCGTCTGCATGCAGCCGCGCTGCCGCAACGGGTGCATCAGTCGCCACTGCGGCCGGCCCGTCGGCTGTTCCTTGTCATCGACCTCGCTGAATGCGCAGCGTGCCCACAGCACGCCCCGCAGGTCACGGTCACGGGGGTCCTCGTCGGCATAGCGCAGCCGGTAACGGCCCGCCCCGGTCGGGGTGAGGCGCAGGTTGTCCGGTGCGGCCTCCTCACCCTCACGCTGGATGACGAACGGAATCACGCGGGAGTCGCAGTGCACGGTGGTCTCTCTTGTACGGGGCAGGGTGGTGCGGATCGTGGTCACGCGGCCTCCTTGAGGCAGCGGATGACGGTGAGCCGGTCATGGAGTTCGTTGGCAGTCCACCCCAGCCGACGCAGGTGCGCTATCGCCTCCTGACGACCGCACGGCAGCCGATCGGCGTGCAGGATGCGTGCGCGGACGACGAGTTGCGCGGCGGTCGGGTCCCGCTCGGCCTCACCCGCCACGGCGATGGTGACCAGCCGGGCAAGATGCCCACGGAGCCGCTCGGCGAGCTGGGTGGTGTCCTCCTCGGGCGGAGGGACGTCGTCCAAGACGGCCGCGAGGTCGTCCAGGAGCGCACAGCCGTCGAAAGGGCTCCAGCCGCGGAGTCTGTCCAGGACAGTGACGAGTTCCGTGCCGGACAAGGGCGGCACCCAGCGGCGTACGGGGCGGGCGAAGCCGGTCACGACTGGCCACCGGGGACCGCGAGGCAGCACCAGGTGGTGGTTCCGTCGTCACTGGTGCCCCACGTGCCGCCGTGGACGGAGGCGAGGCAATCCACGAGGAACAGGCCGCGGCCGCACTCGGCGTCCTCGGGGGCGTTACGGACGACCGGCCGGCAGGGTGTCTCGCCGTGGACGGCCAGGCTCAGGAAGCCGTCCCGCACCGTCATGGTGAAGGTGATCTGATCGCCGTCACCGTGCTGGATGGCGTTGGTGACCAGCTCAGAGACGATCAGCGTGGCGTCATCGACCAGCGCCTCAAGCCCGCAGTAGCGCAGCCGCGCCGCGGTCAGCCTCCGGGCCATCCCCACCCGGCGAGCGTCCCGTTCGAAGATCTCGCCCCCAGTGCGGGGCGGGCAGACCTCGAAGCTCACGCTCACCCGGTCGCCGTCCCGGCGCGGATGCCCGGGACGGCAGTGGTCGTGGAGTAACCGGTCTGCCGCGGTGGCTGGCAAGGGGAGATCAGCGGCGTCTGAGGCGCTTCGACGG
>BMVA01000045.1 GCA_014650475.1 Streptomyces albogriseolus | reverse complement strand
ATCATCCTGGCGCTGGACACGGTGAAGAAGCTCGCCGACGAGGAGATGAAGGTCGTCGTCGACCCCGAGAGGGGGATGACGCGGATCACGAAACTGATGGACCCGGCGGAGGCGACGGGTGAGTACATCGGCGTGACGCTGATCGAGGGCGGGGCGGCGGAGGCGCTGGCGGACGCGTTGAAGGCGACGTTCGAGCGGGATCCGCAGCTGTACTACGAGGACGGCTACCAGGAGCTGGTGAACCGGGGCTTCCGGATCGACGTGGCGCCGATCGGCGACGTCCGGTGGGTCGAGATCGACAACCACGACGACCTCGCCCGCGGGCGGGAGATCGTCGCCGGTCACTGAGCGGGCGCGGGCGCACGGGGGTCCGGTTTGACCCCCGTGGCTCCGGCCCCGTAACCTTGACCGTCGGCGTGTCCATCGGGACCGCCACATCCCCGTAAACCTCTTCCTCCCGGACGCGGGCCGCGACCGGGAGAGGTCGCCCGCGTATGTGCGTGGGCGACTGGCCTGCGGGGGTGCCGTTCTTCGAGTGAGAGTGAGATCCGCGTGTACGCCATCGTGCGCAGCGGTGGTCGCCAGCACAAGGTTGCTGTCGGCGACATCGTCGAGGTTGACAAGATTTCCACCGCCAAGGTCGGCGACACGGTCGAGCTCTCGACCCTGCTCGTCGTGGACGGCGACGCCGTGACCAGCGACCCGTGGGTGCTGGCCGGGATCAAGGTCCAGGCCGAGGTCGTGGACCACCACAAGGGCCAGAAGATCGACATTCTGCGCTACAAGAACAAGACCGGCTACCGCCGTCGTCAGGGCCACCGCCAGCAGTACACGGCGATCAAGGTCACTGAGATCCCCGCGGCTGCGAAGTAAGGGACTGAGGAGAGATGGCACACAAGAAGGGCGCATCGTCCACCCGCAACGGTCGTGACTCCAACGCTCAGCGCCTCGGCGTGAAGCGCTTCGGCGGTCAGGTCGTGAACGCGGGCGAGATCCTGGTCCGCCAGCGCGGCACCCACTTCCACCCGGGCGCCGGTGTCGGCCGTGGCGGCGACGACACGCTGTTCGCGCTGCAGGCCGGTTCGGTGCAGTTCGGCACCCACCGTGGCCGCAAGGTCGTGAACATCGTTCCGGTCGCCTGACCGGACACTTTCGCGAGGCGGACCTCACTTCCCCGACGGGAAGCGGGTCCGCCTTTCGCGTGTTACCCAAGAGACAACCCCGTAGTAACTGGAGGCACATTCCATGACCACCTTCGTGGACCGCGTCGAGCTGCATGTCGCCGCGGGTAACGGAGGTCACGGCTGTGCCTCCGTCCATCGCGAGAAGTTCAAGCCGCTCGGCGGCCCCGACGGGGGCAACGGCGGACGCGGCGGCGATGTGATCCTCACCGTCGACCAGTCCGTGACCACCCTGCTCGACTACCACCACTCGCCGCACCGCAAGGCCACCAACGGCAAGCCCGGCGAGGGCGGCAACCGCTCCGGAAAGGACGGCCAGGACCTGGTGCTGCCCGTGCCGGACGGCACCGTGGTGCTCGACAAGGCGGGCAACGTCCTCGCCGACCTCGTCGGCCACGGCACCTCCTACGTCGCCGCCCAGGGCGGCCGCGGCGGACTCGGCAACGCCGCCCTCGCCTCGGCACGCCGCAAGGCCCCCGGGTTCGCGCTGCTCGGCGAGCCGGGCGACCTGCGCGACGTCGTCCTGGAGCTGAAGACCGTCGCCGACGTGGCCCTCGTGGGCTACCCCAGCGCCGGCAAGTCGTCCCTGATCTCCGTGCTCAGCGCCGCCAAGCCGAAGATCGCCGACTACCCGTTCACCACGCTGGTGCCCAACCTCGGTGTGGTCACCGCCGGTTCGACCGTCTACACCATCGCCGACGTCCCCGGCCTGATCCCCGGCGCCAGCCAGGGCAAGGGCCTCGGCCTGGAGTTCCTGCGCCACGTCGAGCGGTGCAGCGTGCTGGTGCACGTGCTGGACACCGCCACCCTGGAGTCCGACCGCGACCCCGTCTCCGACCTCGACGTCATCGAGGAGGAGCTGCGCCAGTACGGCGGCCTGGACAACCGGCCGCGGCTCGTCGTCCTCAACAAGATCGACGTGCCCGACGGCAAGGACCTCGCCGACATGGTCCGCCCCGACCTGGAGGCGCGCGGCTACCGCGTCTTCGAGGTGTCCGCCGTGGCCCACACCGGCCTGCGCGAGCTGTCCTTCGCGCTCGCCGACCTGGTGGCCCAGGCGCGCGCGGCCAGGCCGAAGGAGGAGGCGACCCGCATCGTCATCCGTCCCAAGGCGGTCGACGACACCGGCTTCACCGTCACCCGCGAGGAGGCCGGCGGCGAGCTGGTGTTCCGGGTACGCGGCGAGAAGCCCGAACGCTGGGTGCGCCAGACCGACTTCAACAACGACGAGGCCGTCGGCTACCTCGCCGACCGGCTGAACCGCCTCGGCGTCGAGGACGCGCTGATGAAGGCGGGCGCCCGCTCCGGCGACGCCGTCGCCATCGGCCCGGAGGACAACGCCGTGGTCTTCGACTGGGAGCCGACCGTCACCGCCGGCGCGGAGATGCTCGGCCGCCGCGGAGAGGACCACCGCTTCGAGGCGCCCCGCCCCGCCGCCCAGCGCCGCCGCGACCGCGACGCCCAGCGCGACGAGGCGGAGCGGGAGTTCGACGGCTTCGAGCCGTTCTGACGGACCGCGCCCCGCGCACACCAGAAGGGCCCGTTCCGAACGGAACGGGCCCTTCCTTGTGGCCGTGCGGCCGGTGCTCCGGCCGGGGCGCTCAGTTGCCGGGCGTCCGGCTCAGGTCCGCCCCGAAGAGCCGCAGCAGCCGCTCCTCCACCACCGGGGTCAGGGCCTCGACGTAGGCGTCCGCCAGGTGGCCGTAGTCCCGGTACACCAGGGTGTTGCCCACCACGACCGGGCAGTTGCCGGACGGGGCGCAGACCCAGCCGGAGGGGTCGATGACCGCCACGTCCTCGGCGGCCGCCGCCTTGCGGATCGCCTTGGTCACCGAGGGCTGCTTGTCGGACTCGGACAGCGTGTTGGCGCACTCGGACAGGTCGTCCGGGTTGGCGACCGCGCAGTCCACCGCGTTGTTCTTCGGCCAGGGGTTGTCCAGCAGCGTGAGCACGCGGGTGCGGCCCTGCTGGAGGATCCGGTACGTCTCGGCCTGGCCCTCGCCCCACTCGGTGGCGGTGTCGCCCTCGCCCCACAGCTTCGCGGAGTTGGAGCTGGAGGTGACGACCAGTTCGGGCTCCATCGCGCGGATCTTCTCGATGGTCACCTCACGCCAGTCGTCGCAGGACGAGTACGGGCCGTTGTTGTAGGCGATGGTGATCTGGGAGACCTTGCAGGCGTTCTTGGTGAACGAGTAGAGCTTCCAGTGGTGCTTGCGGGCGATCGCGTCGAACGCCGGGAACCACTGGGCGACGTGCGAGTCGCCGAACAGCACCACGCTGCGGTCGCCGTCCTTGTCGCCGTACAGGCACGGCTGCGTCTGCTTCTCCTCCGCCATGGTGAGCGCGCAGTCGTCGTTGTAGACCGCCGTCCGCTTGTACGCCACGTCGTGCACGTTCGGCGAGAGGTTGGACGGCATCTTGTCCGCCGGGTTCTGCAGCAGCCGGGTCAGCGCCGCCTGCGGGTCCGGCGACTGGGCGATCGCCTCCTTGGTGTTCTGCTGCGCGCCGCCCGACGACAGGCTCGGCGGGAACTGCACGGCGACCAGCGCGGCCGCCGCCGCGACCGCCGACAGCCCCAGACCCAGCGACAGGCCACGGGCCGCGTGCGCCTTGAACGCCCGGTGGAACCGCATGGGGTCCTCGACCAGCTTCAGCGTCAGCCAGGCCAGCACCAGGCCGCCCAGGGCGGCGATCAGCCGCAGCGGGCCCTCGTGCTCGCCGAAGCCGGCGGCCGCGGGCACGATGACGATGAGCGGCCAGTGCCACAGGTACCAGGCGTAGGAGACGCCGCCGACCCACACGGCGGGCCGCAGCGACAGCACCAGGCCCGCGCCGTACCGGCCGCCCGCCGCGCCGCCGGCCAGCACGGCGGCCGCGCCGAGCACGGGGATCACGGCGTTGTGGCCGGGGAAGACGGTGTGGTCGTCGAAGGCCACCGCCGCGTAGGCGATGGCGGCCAGGCCGGCCCAGCTGAGGACCGCGGCGACCGGGCGCGGGATGTCGTCCAGCCGGTGCGCCACCAGCGCCAGCAGGGCGCCGACCGCCAGCTCCCAGATGCGGCCCTGAGAGCCGAAGTAGGCCCAGGACGGCGACGTCTCGGTGAGGTGCAGGTTCACGGCGAAGGACGCGGCGGCCAGGGCCAGCAGCGGGATCGCCAGCAGGGCGCGGCGCCGGAAGATCTTCAGCGCCACGATCAGCAGGATGGGCCAGATCAGGTAGAACTGCTCCTCCACCGCCAGCGACCAGAAGTGCTGGAACGGCGACGGCGGCACGTCCGTGTTGAAGTAGTCGGTGCCCGAGTCGGCCAGCCGGAAGTTGACGACGTACCAGGCGGAGGCGATGGCGTCCTTGGCGTACTCCGCGAACCGCAGCGGGCCCAGGAACAGCCACGACCCGGCCAGCGTCGCCATGACGACCAGGGTGGAGGCGGGCAGCAGGCGCATGGCCCGGCGGGCGTAGAAGCGGCCCAGCGAGATCCGGCCCTCGCGCTTCCACTCGCGGAGCATCAGCGAGGTGATGAGGAAGCCGGAGATGACGAAGAAGACGTCCACGCCGACGAAGCCGCCGGCCAGGGACGACACGCCCGCGTGGGCGACCACCACGAGCGTCACCGCGACCGCGCGCAGTCCCTGGATGTCCAGCCTCAGTCCGGCGCCGCCCGCCGCGGGGGCGGGCCCACCGCCGGACGGCGGTGCGGGGGAGTCACCCCGTGTGCGGGGGACGGACGGGGCACCATCTGCTGACGGCCGCGGTGGGGACGCGAGATCGCGGGCGGACAATTCGGGGATCTCCTTGTTCGTGGAGCATCTGCGAGACATGAGAAGTCTGCGACACGGTCCGGGGCCAGGCGCCGCCGGGACCTGCTGACGCCGGTGATCGACGCGGAGTCAGACGCGGAGTCAGACGCTCGAGCGTATCTCCGCCCGGCCGGGATCCGTCGCATCTTCTGTCGCATTGTCGTAACAAGTGACTCAGGAACACCCACAGGCGGTCACCCGGTGTTCCGGCCGGATTCCGGGGCACGTCTGTGCCCCGTCCTCCGCGCCGGGCGGCCTTCTCCTTCTCAGACCAGCGTGGCCTGCTCCGACGGGCTGGCCGTCTCGGACTTCATCTCGGCCTCCAGGCGGTCGTACCGGGCCATCGTGCGCTGGAAGGCGCGGGTGGCCAGCAGCAGGCGGTAGACGACCAGCACCTCGAAGGCGAGGAGCAGGGCGCCCGCGGCGACCGTCGGCCAGAAGACCGAGTTGAGCAGCGGCGCGACGATGAAGATCGTCATCTGGAACTCGATGCCGCTGAACAGATGGATGCGGATCCGGTGGCTGACGAGGAAGTCGCGCAGTCGCACGTACCCGGGCAGGCGCGTGATGAACGTCTTGGCCGGGGGCACGACGTGCGCGGGAGCCGGCGCCGAGGTGACGGCCGTGGAGGGCTCGCTGCCCGTCGGCTGGGCGGGGACCCTGGCGGTGCCCTTCACCGGGGTGTCGTCGGCCTCGTCGTCCGAGCCGTTGTCCTGGGACGGGTCGATCAGGCCCAGTTCCTCGGCGCGCTCACGCTGGCGCCGCCGCATGTTCAGGCGGACCTTCCATATCTCCAGGGCGTCCATGTAGCGGAGCATGTCGAGGAACACCACGGCCACGGCGAGCCATATGTAGGTGACGTCCTCCGTCCGCTGGTACTGCCCGCCCATCAGGGCGATGGCGCAGACCAGCACGCGGACGCGGTCGAAGATGTAGTCGAGCCAGGCGCCGAACGCCGAGCCCTTCCCCGTCAGACGGGCGAGCTTCCCGTCCATGCAGTCCAGGATGAAGCTGACGTGATAGACGACGGCTCCGGCGACCAGCCACTGCCAGTCACCCTGGGCGAAGCAGGCCGCGGCCCCGAGTCCGAGCACCAGGGCGGCCCAGGTGATCTGGTTCGGGGTCACCCGTGTCCACATGGCGGTCCAGCGGACAAGAGGGGTGGCGACGGGATCGACCAGGAGAACGGTCCACCAGGCGTCTCGCTCTTTCTCCGTGAGGCGGCGGACTTCGGGGAGGGAAGGTACACGCATGACCGTAAGTCTGCATGCTCGCCCGAACACTCTGCGCTCAAACGTGAGTGTGTGCTACGTCACGAATGTGATCGCCGAGCGACCGGGAACGGCCGGAATCTCAAGAGGGATGGATAAGTCCGAAGAATACTTATATGGGAGATGTAAGGGCCGGAATTGACGGTAGCAAACGCGAGCGACGATCGTGTGAACTCCGCCCGTCGTGGCGGCCCATGTCATCGAACAGGAATGTGACGGCGTTGCTGTAAACTTCCCCCCTGCGGCTTGACCCTGGAGGAGCCTCGAGCGCTCCGCGTGTGGCGCCGTATGGGGGTACAGCGCTCGTTGCCGCCGGTCGCCTTGATGCCCCCATCATGTAGGCCACGTCGGGACTCGCCGAAAGGTTTGGGATTGAAGTGAGTGTGCGTACCCGCATCGGAAGCAGTCTGAAGTCGCGCACCAAGAGCGCGATGCAGGCGCAGAAGCGCCGGGCGTGGTTGTTGCGGGTCACGCGGCAGCGGCAGGGCCTGTTGCGCTCCGACGCGGGTGTGCGTCAGGTGTCGTTCGACGGTGAGCCGCTGTGGGGGCGGGTGGTCGACGGGTTCACGGCGGCCGGCGCCGCCGCGGACAACCTGGCTCTGGTCGCCGACGCGCTGGAGCGCGCGGAGATCTCGTACTTCGTGGTGCCGGGTGTGTCGCGCACGGCGTGGGCGCTGGGTGTGCGTGAGGCCGACCGTGAGGCGTTCCTGAAGTCGATGCGGGAGCTGTACGCGGGCACGGTGGTGTTCGCGGCGCGTCCCCGTCCGGGCGGTGTGTCGGACTTCTCGCTGTTCGCGGACGAGGCGTGGCCGAAGTCGCTGTCGTCGGCCCCGGTGATGCGGTTCGGCGTGGTGCGTCTGGGTCCCGCCGGTCAGGTCCTCGGCGGTCCGCTGCTCGGCTGCGACGTGGAGTTCTGGCAGGACGGCGCCGAGGTGCTGGCGGGTCCGCAGGCCGAGGCGGAGCTGGCGCGTGTGTCGCCGCAGGCTTCCGCCGACGTGCTGGCCGACTCCCTCGTCGCCCCCCGGCGCAACCGGATATCGGACGTCATGCCGACCAGCGAGCAGAAGTCCGCGAAGATCACGGTCCAGGGCCGCGACTACCCGACGTTCGCGCCGTTCACCGTGACCACGGTGGAGGACGTGACGTTCCCCATCGACGTCGTCTACACCTGGGTCGACGGCGAGGACCCCGAGCTGCGCGCCAAGCGGCAGAAGTACAAGAGCGAGGGCGTTCCGGCGATCCTCGACAAGGAGACCAACGAGTCCCGCTACACCAGCCACGACGAGCTGAAGTACTCGCTGCGGTCGCTGGAGATGTACGCCG
>BMVA01000044.1 GCA_014650475.1 Streptomyces albogriseolus | reverse complement strand
GCCCCGACGAACGTGGTCTTGCCCACGCCGAAGCCACCCGCCACCACGATCTTCGCCGAGGTGGTGGAGCGGGAAGGACCGCCGCTAGAGCTTGCGAAGTCCACTGAGCACCCTTTCGAGCAGTGTCACGTCTGGCTGGCCGCCGGCGTTCTCGTCGCCGCCGGGCTGATGGATGGCGACCAGTCCCGCCTCCGCCAAGTCGGCGACGAGGATCCTGGCCACGCCGAGAGGGATGGTCAGCAGGGCCGAGATCTCGGCCACCGACTTGATTTCCCGGCAGAGGTTGCAGATCCGCTGATGCTCGGGCAGCTGGCCCTGCATCTGGTGCGGCTGCGCGGTGGTGTGCACCAGCGCCTCGATGGCGAGCTGGTACCGCGGCCTGGTGCGGCCGCCCGTCATCGCGTACGGGCGCACCAGGGGATTGTGCGACGCCCCGGCGGGCGACGACTCGGGTGCCCGGCGCTGCGGCTGCACGGGCTGGATGCGCGGGCTGTGCGGCTGGTCGTACGGCGAGGGGCCGGGGCCCTGAGGCGCGTACGGCTGACCGTGCTGCGGCGTGGAGGGGTAACCGTACCGGTTCTGGGAACCGTCGTTCTGACCCTGGGCAGGGCCGTACGACCAGTTGCCCGCCGATGAACCGTCTGGGGGTGTTGCCACTTTCTCCTCCTCCGACTGTGCCTGGCACCCATCTGTGTGGAGCCGCGTCCCGAAACCTTACGGCCCCGGGACGCCATATCGCACCGTCCGTTTGTCAGTTGAGAAGGCTCCCCTGGAGCTCCGCTCGAAGGTCCGGCGTGAGGACCGTACCCGCTCGGTCGACCAGAAGGGCCATCTCGTAACCAATGAGACCGATGTCCGCCTCGGGATGTGCGAGGACCGCGAGCGACGAACCGTCGGAAATGGACATGATGAAGAGGAATCCCCGCTCCATCTCCACAACCGTCTGATTCACGCTGCCGCCCTCGAAGATCCGAGAGGCGCCGGCGGTGAGTGAGGTCAGACCGGAGGCGACGGCCGCGAGCTGGTCGGCGCGGTCGCGGGGGAAGCCTTCGGACATCGCCAGAAGGAGTCCGTCGGCGGAGACCACCACCGTGTGGGACACCCCCGGGGTGTTGTCCACGAAGTTGGTGATCAACCAGTTCAGGTTCTGTGCCGCCTGGCTCATCGGGCTCACACTAACGCTCCTGGTTGTAGGTGCTGTCAGGACCGAAGCCCTGGCCGTTCGTTTCACTGCCTGCGGTGCGGCCTCGTTGGACGCCGCGCCGCAGGTTGCTCAGCCTGCCCCGGACGTCCTCCGGGGCGCGGGAGACCTGTGGGCCCCCCTGGGGGGTCGTTTCGGCGGCTCCCTGGACCAGGTTGGCCTTCGGGACCCTCCGTGGCAGGCCGGAGGAGGTCACTCCGCCCGCCTTGGGCTTCCGGAGCTGCGAGGCCTGCTGCCAGCGCTCGTCGTTCGCCGAGCGCCAGCTGTCGTCGCCGTCGCTCTCCGGAGTGGTGGCCGGCGGCTCCTGGTTCCCGCGGCCCGCGTCGCCCGTGCCGCCCGCGCCGTTCGCGGAGGATCCGCGGCGCGGAAGCCCGGCATTGGTCAGCGCGTGGGCCTCGGACGGAGCCGGTCCCGGACGGTCGAAGCCTACGCTGTCCGGCTCACGCGCGTCAGCGGCCTGCGAGGATTCCCCCTCCGGGGCCTGTGCAGGGTACTGGTCCTGGTAGCCGTTGCGGTAGCCGTCGTGCTGCGGCCAGTCGTCGTCCTGACGCCGCTCGCCGAAGCCCGGGAACGAGCCCGTGGCGCCCGCGGGGGCCTGGCCGTTCCGGCCCGGCTCGGCGTAGGAGCCGTTCTGGTAGCCGCCGTTCTGCTGGAAACCGTCGTTCTGCTGGAAGCCGTCGTTCTGCGGCAGGCCGCCGTTCGGCGTGTAGTAGCCCTCGCCGTACGACTGCTGCTGCTCGTCGTAGCCGCCTTGCCGGCCGTCGTCGTACGCCTGCTGGTCGTACCCGCCGCCCTGCTGATCCTGGTAGCCGTTGTCGTAGCCCTGCGCGTCGTAGCCCTGGCCGTCGTCGTAACCCTGCTGCTGCGCGGCGAACTCGTCCCGGTAGCCGGCCTGCTCGGCGCCCTCCTGGGCGTTCCCGGCGGTCAACTCGCCCTGCTGCGACGGCGACTGGGACTCCAGGGCCGCACGCCGCTCCTCACGCATCAGGGACCGGCCGACCGGGTCCAGCTCGCGGATGTCGTCGGGGACGTCCGCGTAACGGCTGTCGTCGAAGCCCAGCTCCGCGGCGGTGCGCATCGGCTGGCCGAAGTTCTCACCCTGGAAGTTCTGCTCCGGGATGATCTGCGAGACCGTGAACTCGTCCGGGGCCGGGGCCGCCTCGCCGCCACCGCCGTGGGTGATGGCGTCCGGCAGCATGACCAGCGAGGTGGTGCCGGCCTGCTCGCCCGAGGGGCGGAGCTGGACGCGGATGCCGTGCCGGTCGGACAGCCGGCCGACCACGAACAGACCCATGCGCTGCGAGATCGCGGCGTCCACGGTCGGCGGGTTGGCCAGCTTGTGGTTGATGTCCGCGAAGTCCTCGGCGGTGAGGCCGATGCCCTTGTCGTGGATCTCGATCATGATGCGGCCGTCGGGCAGACGGGTCGCGGTGACGCGCACCTTCGTCTGCGGCGAGGAGAACGTGGTGGCGTTCTCCAGCAGCTCGGCGAGCAGGTGCACGAGGTCGGTGACCGCGCGGCCGTGGATCTCGGCGTCCGGCACGCCGGACAGCTCGATGCGCTCGTACTGCTCCACCTCGGAGGAGGCGGCGCGCAGCACGTCGACCAGCGGGACCGGCTGGTCCCAGCGGCGGCCCGGCTCCTCGCCGGCGAGGACCAGGAGGTTCTCGCCGTTGCGGCGCATGCGGGTCGCGAGGTGGTCCAGCTTGAAGAGGTTCTCCAGCTGGTCCGGGTCGGCCTCGTTGTTCTCCAGGTCGGTGATCAGGGTCAGCTGGCCCTCGATCAGCGACTGGTTGCGGCGCGACAGGTTGGTGAAGATCGCGTTGATGTTGCCCCGCAGCAGGGCCTGCTCGGCGGCGAGCCGGACGGCCTCGCGGTGGACCTGGTCGAAGGCGCGGGCGACCTCGCCGATCTCGTCCGTGGAGTTGATCGGGATGGGCGCGACCTTGGTGTCCACCCGGCCCGGGTCGGTCCGGGAGAGCTGGTCGACCAGCATCGGCAGGCGCTGCTCGGCGATGCCGAAGGCGGCGTTGCGCAGCTGGCGCATCGACTGGCTCATCTGGCGGGCCACCATGCCGGCCAGGATGAATGCGGCGAGCAGCGCGAGCACGACCGCGGCGCCGGTGATGAAGGCGTCCCGCTGGGCGTCGGAGGCGATCCGCGAGGCCTCGTTCACGGCGGTGTCGGCGAGGTCGGACTCGATCTCGCGGTAGCCGTCGAACTTGAGGGTGTTCATCGCCCACCAGTTCTCGGGCGTGATGCCCTTGGCGGCGAGGTCCTCGCGGGCGGACTCGTCCGTGGTGGACAGGCGGCCCAGCTCGGAGATCACCGTCTCCGGCTTGGCCGGCGGCGCGACGTAGTCCGGGTCGTTCTGCGCGGCGGTCTTCGCCATGGCGGCGCCCTCCGCCTGGATGCGCGCGGCGACCTCTTCCAGCTTGGCGTTGTCCGCCTCGGTGCCGCCGCCCTTGTACTCGTCGAGAGCGATGCGCTCGAGGTAGGCGTACGACAGGAAGGCCACACGCTGGCTGGCGAGCTGGCTGTCGGTCGGGCCCGGCTTCACCAGCAGGTGCATGCCGATGGAGCGCTGGAGCGACGAGGCGGCCTTGGTCAGCGAGATCGCGTAGACCGTACGCCCGTAGCTGGTGACGTTGCCGGTGCCGAGGCCGAGCTCGTTGGCGATCTCCATCAGGGGGTGGGCGACGGCGACGTAGCCCTCCTCCGTCTCCACGCCCTTGAGCTTGGAGGTGTAGGCGGCGGCGCGCAGCGCGGTCAGCTTCGGCTCGGCCTCGCGGACGAGCTGCAGGCGGCGCTGCAGGCCCGGCTTGTCCGGCGCGCTCTGCGCGGCCTCGTCGAAGGCGTCGGCGGCGCTGTCGGTCGCCTCGCGCGCCTTGGTGACGTCCGGGTCGTCCTCGCCCTTGCCGCTCAGCAGCGGCACGGCGCTGACGTCGCGCTCGTTGTAGAGGGCGTTGGCGTACGTGAGGGAGGCACGGACCAGGCGGGCGGTGTTCTCGGCGTCCTGCGCCTCGTTCCACGTGTCGATCGAGCTCTTGACCTGGAAGCCGCCCATGACAAGGCCGACCAGCACGGGTATGAGCAGGATCGCGTTGAGTCTCGTGGCCACGCGCCAGTTCCGCGGGGACAGACGTCCTCCGCTCTGTGCGGGCGCGGCCTTCGGCGCGGGACCGGGCACGGGGGCGGGCGCCGCTGTGCGCGGCGGCGGCGTGAAGTTGCCCCGGGCCGACGGCTCGGGACTGTTCTTGCTTCGCCTCACTCGACCAACAACCTCTCGGCGGTCGGCACCTTCATCGTGCCGCAGTGTCTCAGAGCCCGGCATGCCATCGACTACTGAGTACGTCTTTGACCCATGGGCAGTTCAGGCATTCCAGCATGCCGACCAGCGCTCTTCCAAACATGGAAAGGCAGAGGTCCCGAGTGATGTAAGCCCCAGATAAAACGGTCATAAAGAGCGAGGACCGTCAAATGGCGAGGTCTTCGTGCGCACAGTGGTACCGCGCGACCGCGTCGCGTGTCGGCCTCACCCGATTCCTCTGCCGAAACGTTATGAACACCGGGGCCGACCGTGTCAAAGGACACAGCCGGCACCGGTACATCTACGACAACTGCATTATGTCGCTTTCGATTTGCCCCTACCTGAGTCGCGCCATAAGCGCGTGTTCGACCAGGGTGATCAGCGCACTCTTGGCGTCCGCGCGGTGGCGGGCGTCCGTGGTGATGATCGGGGCGTCGGGCCCGATCTGCAGCGCCTCGCGCACTTCCTCCGGAGAGTACGGCTGCTGTCCGTCGAAGCCGTTGAGGGCGATGACGAAGGGCAGCCCGCTGTTCTCGAAGTAGTCGACCGCGGGGAAGCAGTCCGCGAGACGCCGCGTGTCGACCAGGACGACGGCGCCGATGGCGCCGCGCACCAGGTCGTCCCACATGAACCAGAAGCGGTCCTGGCCGGGGGTGCCGAACAGGTACAGGATCAGGTCCTGGTCCAGGGTGATACGGCCGAAGTCCATGGCCACCGTGGTGGTGGTCTTGTCCCCGGTGTGGGTGAGGTCGTCGATGCCTGCCGAAGCAGACGTCATGACGGCCTCCGTGCGCAGCGGGTTGATCTCCGAAACGGCCCCGACGAACGTGGTCTTGCCCACGCCGAAGCCACCCGCCACCACGATCTTCGCCGAGGTGGTCGCACGGCTCTCGGAGACCGTCCCGCCGCTAGAGCTTGCGAAGTCCACTGAGCACCCTTTCGAGCAGTGTCACGTCCGGGGCGCCTGTCGCCTCGTCGCCGCCCGGCTGGTGCACGGCGACGAGTCCCGCCTCCGCCAGGTCCGCCACCAGGATCCGGGCGACGCCCAGCGGCATGTTGAGCAGTGCCGAGACCTCGGCGACCGACTTCACCTCTCGGCACAGGTGGCAGATGCGCTGATGCTCGGGAAGGAGCCCCATGAGCGCTGCCGGGTCGGCCGTCGTACTGATCAGTGCCTCGATGGCCAGCTGGTAACGCGGCCTGGTCCGGCCGCCGGTCATCGCATACGGACGAACCAGCGGCTGGTCGCCCTCGTCCTCGTACGGCTCCGCGTACGGATCATGAGAGGCGGTGGGCGGGGTCATGAATCCTCCGGGCGGGACAGCAAGCGGTCAGTCAAGCCGTCTGATGGGGCCGGTGGGGGGAATTGTGGCGGCCGGACGGTGATTTGGTGAGACGGGTGGTGCCGGGGCCGTTCAGTGCAGCAGACTTCCCTGTAGCTCGGCGCGCAGGTCCGGGGTGAGGACCGCCCCCGCGCGGTCGACCAGGAGCGCCATTTCGTAGCCGACGAGGCCGATGTCGCACTCGGGGTGCGCGAGCACGGCGAGGGACGAGCCGTCGGAGACGGACATGAGGAAGAGGAACCCCCGCTCCATCTCCACGACCGTCTGAGCGACGTCGCCGCCCTCGAAGATCCGCGAGGCGCCGGCCGTCAGGGAGGTCAGCCCCGAGGCGACAGCCGCGAGCTGGTCCGCGCGGTCGCGCGGAAAGCCCTCGGAGAGCGCCAGGAGGAGACCGTCGGCGGACACGACGACGGTGTGGGACACCCCTGGGGTGTTGTCCACGAAGTTGGTGATCAACCAGTTGAGGTTCTGTGCCGCCTGGCTCATCGGGCTCAACTAACGCTCCTGCTGGTGAGTGGGGTGCGGGAAGCTGCCGGTCTGTGCGGACCCGGCCTGACGACCCTGTGCGATACCCCGACGGAGATTGGTCAGCCGGCCGCGCACGTCATCGGGGGCGCGCGAGACCTGAGGACCGCTCTGGTGAGACTGCTGCTGAGCCGTGCCCGGGACGAGGTTCGCCTTGGGCACCCGGCGCGGCAGGCCGGAGGTGGTGACGCCGCCCGCGGCCGGCTTGCGGACGCGTTCGGCCTGCTTGACGAGCTCGTCGTTGGGCGAGCTGCGCCAGGCGGCGTTGGACCGCTGCGAGCCGGTGGGGCTCTGCGGTTGGGGGGACTGCTGCTGCGGCTGCTGCTGCGGGGCGGCCGGCGCGGAGCCGTTGCCCTGCTCCTGCGCACCGCCCTGGCCGCGGAACCAGTTGGTCTCCAGCGTGTCGTACAGCGGCGTACGGCCGTCGCCCGGGCCGGTGGCCGGGGGCAGCGCCCACTGGTCGGACGGCTGACGCTGCTCCTGCTGCTGCGGGGGCTGCGGACGCGGGGGGACGGGACCGCCGCCGTGCGTGCCGTTCACCCGCGGACGCTCGAACTGGCCCGTGCCCGAGGGGTCGCCGGAGCCCGCGCGGTCGGGCAGCGCGTACTGGCCGGTCGAGCCGTCGTTCTGGCCCGGGGCCGGGTACTGGCCCGTGCCGGTGTCGTAGCCCTGCGGGGCGGGGAACTGGCCCGTGGAGGCCGGGTTCTGCGCGCCGGGGCGGCCGCCCTGCTGGGCGCCGAAGATGTCACCGCGGACGAACTGGCCCGTGGACGGGGCGCCGTTGGCGCCGGGACGGCCGTACTGGCCGGTGTCCTGACCGGGCGCGTGCTGCTGCTCGTCGAACCGGGGGATCTCCGCCGTGGCGCCGGGACCCTGACGGTCGTCGAAGCGCGGCATCGCGGCGGTGCGGGAGACGTCCGGCTCCTCGTGGCCGCGCGGGGCGTCCATCGAGGGGCGCGGCGCCGGCGGGCGGGCGTTGTCGTCGCTCCAGCTCGGCGTGCGCTGCTGCTGGTCGCCGCCCGGCAGTTCCGGACGGGCGCCGCCGCGCGGCGGGAGCTGGGGACTGCGGCCGCGCTCGGGGGCGTTGCCCCGCTGCGGCGGCACCTGGCCCCGGCCGCCGCCGAAGCCGTCCTGGCCCTGGTTCCCGGCCTGCGGCGCGTTCGGGCCCTGCTGCTGCCCGAAGCCGGCGCCCGCCGGAGCGGGACGGCCCTGCGGGGGAGCGGAGGGAGCGCCCTGGTCGAACAGCGAGGGGGTCTGGTTGGCCGAGGGACCCTGCGGTCCCCGGCCGCCGGGACGGCCTGA
>BMVA01000043.1 GCA_014650475.1 Streptomyces albogriseolus | reverse complement strand
TCTGCGGTGTAAAGGGTGTCGGTTTCCACGCCTGCGTCCAGCAGCAGCAGTTTCGAGGGGTCGAGGGCTCCGTCGTTGCGGATCCAGTGCAGGACGCAGGCGTGGGCGCCGGATGCGGCGATGGTGTCGTAGCCTGTCCCGTTTCCCTCGGCGCGTGCACGGAGGTTGAACACGCCCTCAATCCAGCGTTCGCCGCGGGGATGCCGCAGGGCCTGCGGCAGTGCGCGCACCACGTCGTCGAAACCTACGGTGGTGTGGTGGACAGCCAGTTGGAGCTGACCGACCTCCCAAGGTTCCTTGATGAGCCGGAGTTCCGACAGAACAGTCTCCAACTCGGCGTCCCCCTCCGCGGTGCGGCTCTCCTGGGACACCAGGGCTTCCAGCGCAGGATCAACCCCGGCCAGCAGGCGGGTGGAAGGTCGTGAACCGGCGAACAGCTTGGGCAAGTCGTCCAGGTGCTCGCAGCGCAGGCCGGTCAGCATCGCCGTCTCGTCTAGATCTGGCCGGCGGCCCACCCAGAACTCTCCGTATCGGCGGTCGCGGTAGAACCCGCTGCTGTCACGCGGCGATCGCGGGCGGATGTAGAGCACCGCCTCATGGCCTTCGGGACCTGCCGGCTCAAGGACCAGCACATGGCCGGGCTGGTCCTCCCCGGTTAGGCCGGTCAGCCAGGCGTAGGCGCTGTGCGGCCGGAAACGGTGGTCGGTGTCATTGGACCGGACCTTCAGGACACCGGCAGGCACGACGAGCCGCTCCCCCGGAAAACGAGCCGAGAGCCGCCCGCGGCGGTCGGGGAGATTGGCATATCCCGGTACCCGGGTATCCGTCGAGAGCGGAGACGGAGCCCAGCCGGTACTCATGAACGAGTCCAGCGCTTCGGAAACTGGCAGATCGTGGCTACCGGTGTGCAGGTGGGTAGTGACGTCGCGGGTCACGGAGCACTCCTTCGAGGACGGGTGAGAACAGCAGGGAAGGCGCACGAACAGGCATTGCTCGTTTCCGTGCTACGGAGAAGCCCGCTCCTTGGCTGTAAAATATCACATTACTATTGTATGGATCGTCTCATGGGAGAGTGCACGCCAGGCGGGTATCGTCGACTACCCGGACAGTGGCATGGACCTGTTCACCGTCTACAAGAACGTGGATGATGCTGGCCGAAGCCAGTGGCTGCTGCTGTCGCTCCGCCTCGGGAGTGCATCGTTTCCGCAGTGCCGTCCGGTCCGGGTTGCCAGCCTGAGTCAGGGGCAGCTCACTCAGCACCAGTAGACGCTCGGGGGGTTGCGTCGTTACAGACCTTGCCTGTCCAGGTGGGCGCACAGGTTTTCCAGCGTGGGCGCCGCCTCGTCCCGTGGCAGGCGCAGGCCGCGAGCCGCTCGGCCATCAGGGAGTGGGGTACGCCGACGCAGACCACCGGAGGTGGCCGAGCTCAGCGGCTGCCCGATCGGTACGGTCTGCTTCCGGGTCGCCCGGGCCCGTGCAGCGCTGACGCAGTCCTACCCGGTGAGGGCTCCGGACTGACCAGGGTGCCCTGAGCTGCCCGGGCCGACCGCCGGGAACCTCGCAACCGGACCGTGCAGGACTCGCTCCCGGCCGCGGCCCGGTCGGGTGGGTATCCCTGGCGTCAGCGCTTCATCCGCAAGGTGCCAGGATGGGGCGCCATGTCCGCCGGTGGGTTTCTGCGTGCGCTGCGGGCCGCGGTGTTCGCGGCCGTCTGCGTGCTGCTCGCCGCCCTCGGCCACGTGCTGATGTCGGGGGAGGTGCTGCCCTGGTGGGTGCTCCTCTCCGGCGCCGCCGTGGTCGGTGCCATCGGCTGGGCCTTCGGGGCCCACGAGCGTCGCCGCCGAACGGTGGCCGGGCTGACGGTCGTCGTCCAGACCTGCCTGCACCTCGCCTTCACGCTCGCGCAGTCCGGCAACCGGCCGGCCATGGCGACGGCCCCGGGGGACGCGCAATCCCTTCGGCAATGGGCCGACCGCTTTCTCTGCGGTGCGACCACCACGCCCGAGCGGGTGGCCCGGGCCTATGACATCGCCGTGGCGGCGGGACTGCACCCCACGGATCACCTGGCCTCTCACGGCGCCCACAGCATGGCGTCGACGGGCCACGGCATGACGCACCTGGCCGGCTCGTCCTCCTGGGGCATGCTGGCCGCCCACGCGCTGGCCGCCGTCCTGTGCGGACTCTGGCTGGCCCAGGGCGAAACCGCGGTCTTCGAAATGCTCCGCGCCTGCGCGGATCGCGCCTTCGTACCGTTGCGGCTGGTACTGGCCGTACTCTGCCCACCCTCCTCCACCCAGTCCTCCTTCCAGCCGGCTCCGCGGCCGAGGCGGCGCCTGTGGCAACTCCTACTCGTCCACGTCCTCATCACCCGGGGGCCTCCCGGGGAGACCGCTGTCGTCTGACAGCCGGATCACCGCCACCGCTATCCACGCGGCTGCGGTCTTCCCGTCCGTGCTTCCACGCGGCGGATCTCCCCAACACCCGTGCGACCGCCGACGGCACCTGTGCGTGCCCGGCCCGCCCGCGCGGGACTGAAGGAAGGACCACAGGACCATGACCCTTGCCCTGCCCACCGTGACCGACGAGACGGTCACCGCCTGGGCGCTCGCCGCCGCTGGCGGCGACAGTGAAGCGGTCGACTGTTTCGTCCGTGCACTGCAACGCGATGTACGCCGCTACGTGATGTACCTCGCCGACGACGCGCAGGCGGTGGACGACCTGACCCAGGACACGTTCCTGCGCGCTCTGTCGGCACTGCCCCGATTCGAGGGACGTTCCTCGGCACGCACCTGGCTGCTGTCGATCGCCCGCCGCACCGTCATCGACAGCCTGCGCCACGCCGCATGCCGTCCCCGTACGGCATGCACCGACGACTGGCAGACCGCAGCCGAACGCGCCCAGCCGACGGGACTGCCGGGCTTCGACGAAGGCGTCGCCCTCATGGAACTGGTCAACTGCCTGCCCGGCGACCGCCGTGAGGCATTCGTGCTGACCCAGCTCCTCGGACTGCCGTACGCCGAGGCCGCCGAGCTGAGCCGGTGCCCGGTCGGCACGGTGCGCTCCCGGGTGTCCCGCGCCCGGACCGCCCTGGCCGAGTGGGCGGCGGACGGGTCCACCACCCGCCACCTGGCGGAACCCGCCGTGGCCTGACGACACGACTGGGCGCCGTTCCGGCCGTCGGCCGCCGCTCCAGAGCAGCGGCCGACGGCTGCCGATCTTCCTGAAGCCTCTCGAGCCTCTTCAGTGACGGGCGTCATACTTTCCCTGAGGAACTGGAGAGCCTGCGGCCCCGACTCCTGTACCGGTGCGGCTCGGTCCAGCGGAGGCCATGCGACGTGCGACGCGATCGGGAGAGTCGACAGATGGCCCACACACGGCAACCCGCTTCCGGTACGCTGGCCGGCCTGCTGCGCCGTGTCCTGCCCCCTCCCGCCCTGTGCGGGTTCCTCGTGCTGCTGGTGCTGGTGTTCGCCGTCTCCTACGCCGTCGGCCGGAGCGTCGGCCCCGTCGCGCCCGGGATGCACGGCCCCGGGATCACCCAGGACGGCCATGAGGGCGGCGGCACGGACGTAGAGGACGACGACATGGGCGGCATGAACCACGGGAGCGGACACTGATGGCCGGCGAACCGGCCTCCGTGGTGGAGGTGACCGACCTCGCGGTCGGCGGCATGACCTGCGCGGCCTGCGTGAAGCGGGTGGAGAAGAAACTGGCCAAGCTGGACGGCGTCACCGCAAGCGTGAACCTGGCCACCGGGCGGGCCCGCGTGCACCATCCGCCCGAGGTGCTCCCGGAACAGCTCGTCGCCGCCGTCGAGCAGGCCAGATACACCGCAACGCTGCCCGAACCGCCGAAGCGCGGCGCCGCGAGGACGGTGACGACGAGGATACAGAGACGGAGCAGGAACGCCACCGGCTGAGGGTCACCGTCCTGCTCGCCGTCCCCGTGCTCGTTCTGTCGATGGTGCCCGCCTGGCAGTTCCGCAACTGGCAGTGGCTGTGCTTCGTGCTCGCCGCGCCCGTCGTGGTCTGGGGCGCCTGGCCCTTCCACCAGCGGGCGGCGCGGGCACTGCGGCACTCGGCGTCGACCATGGACACCCTGGTGTCGCTGGGCGTCGTGGCCTCCTCCGCCTGGTCCTCCTACGCCCTGTTCCTCGGCGGCGCCGGCGATCCGGGCATGACGGATGCCCTTCAGCCTGGTGCCGACGGCATCGGACGGCGTCGCCCACATCTGCCTGGAGGCCGCCGTCGGCGTCCCCCTGTTCGTCCTGGCGGGCTGGTACCTGGAGGCGAGGGCCCGGCGCGGCACCGGAGAGGCCCTGCGCTCACTGGCGGAACTGGCCGCCAAGGAGGTCGCCGTACGTGACGACACGGGCGAGCGCCGCATCGCCATCGATGACCTCCGGGCGGGCCAGATCTTGGTGGTACGGCCCGGAGAGCGCGTGGCCACCGACGGCACCGTCGTCGAGGGCAGTTCGGCCATCGACCTCTCCCTGGTCACCGGGGAGAGCGAACCGGCCGAGGTCGGCCCCGGCACGATCGTGATCGGCGGTTCCGTGAACGTCGGCGGCCTGCTGACGGTGCGGGCCAGTCGGGTGTCGGCGCCGACACCCGACTGGCCCGCATCACCCACCTGGTCACCGAGGCACAGGCGGGCAAGGCGCGGGCACAGCGCCTCGCCGACAAGGTCGCCGGAGTCTTCGTACCGGTCGTACTCGCCCTGGCCGCCACGGTCCTCGGCTTCTGGCTCGGCGCGGGCGCCGAACCGCAGGCCGCGATCACCGCCTCCGTGGCCGTCCTGGTCGTCGCCTATCGACTTGGCGATCTTCTTGATCTCCCGTCGCTCGGGCAGGGTGAAGGTCTTCGGCCGGCCGCCCTAGTACTTCGGGCAGAGGGAGTCGAACCCGTCGGTGTTGAAGTTGTGGATCGCATCCCGGATCCGGTCCGCGCTGGTGAACGTGACCTCGGCGATCTTCGCCATCGGCATGCCCTGGGCGGACAACAAGACCATCTGGGCCCGGCGCCACGTCACAACCGACCCCGTGCCATGGCGGATGATCCGCAGCAACCGTCGGCCCTCATCGTCATCGATCTCACGAACGCGTACTCGTTCAGCCACCCGCACAGCCTGACGGCCACGCGCCGCCCAGGACAGCACCCGAGCGGCGCGTCACATCACAACAGGGCGAACGTTGCCTGATGCGGCACTAGTTGCCGGTGGGAAAGGGCTGATGTAACGGAAGGCCGTGGTCGGCACCTTGACGGTCTTGGGGGTGAAGGTCTGGCCGTCGACGACGCTTATCGCTTCGCGTCCGAGGGGTTCTGTTGGGGCATGTGCTCACCCCCTGGAAACGACGAAACCCCCGCTCGTGGCGGGGGTCGATGTGGCCTGTGGGCACAAGTGTGCTGTTGGCATTGAATTATGCGGTGCAGGTCAGCGGTGTGTCGAGCTACGTGATCTGCGAGTTCAGGTAGAGGCGTCGGAAGACGGGCTCCAGTTGCCGCCTGCGGGCCTGGGTGCGAGCGGCAGTGGTGCGTGTGGATGATGGGCGGAATCGTACCTGCGGGCGCCGACAGGCAGGGGGCAATGGCGAAGGCCCCGCCGTTCGGAGGACCGGCGGGGCCTGTGCTGCCCGGGCCCCTGCATGGCCGGTGGGCAGCGGGTGGTCCCGCCGGTCTTAGGCGGCCCGGCGGGGCCTGTGCGCATGCCAAGCGCACGACGGTCAGTGTGCCAGTGATATTGCACTGGGCGCCACTTGTGTTCATTGTGCTCGCGGGTTACTCGGTTCAGCGCGTCTTCGGGATACGTCGAAGGCCCCGCCGGGACGGAGGGGCCTGGCGGGGCCTCGGGCTGCCGGCCGTTACCCGGCGCGCAGTGCTCGGTCTGGCACGGCGGCGGTTAGTTACGGCGACGCTTCCGCGGCTTGTCCGCCTGCTCCCGCATCGCACGGTCGGACTGGGCGGTGAAGTCTACGCGCTGCTCCGCGGTCCAGTCGGCCACCCGCTCGGGCAGCGCCTTGACGGTCTTGCTCAGCTTGGCGGTCCCGCGTTGCGGCCGAAACGCTTCATGAGGGGCATCTCTTGTCTCATGATTGGGATGAAGACCGGAGCGGGCCGCGTGTCTTGGCGGATGGAGCGGCCCGCTCCGGGGTCTACTTGCCGCGCACCGAGTGGTGGCGGACGTTCTCGGCGGGGTCGCGGACGATGAACGCGGACTGGCCGATGCGCTCTACACACACCACTCTCGCGGCCCCTCCCCGCTCGTGTCGTCGGCGGGCTGACCTGAACCGACGACACCCCGGAAGGGGCGGTGGGGGGCTGGGCCTCGTCGGCGCGCAGCCCAGCCGACGCCGACCGCCCGGCCATGCGCACGTCCTTCACCGGCCAACCCATTCCGGCGGCTGCCGCGCGCACCGCGTCTGTGGTGGTGCCGAGGTGTTCGGCGAGCGGCTACAGCTGGGCGTGTGGGGTGCCGATCGCGGAGACCGACTCGGCGGGGGAGACCGGCGGCGCCCCTGCCGGGACCTGTGCCTCGACGGCAAGCTCGTCCGGCTGCTCCTCGCCGTCCCTCTCGGGCTCGGCGGTGCGTACCTTTAGGGCCCAGCCGTCCCGGCCGCACCGGTAAGCGCCGACTACCACAGGCCGGCCCCACATCAGCCATGGCGCCGACCCGCCCTCGACACGGGCGTACAAGCCGAGAGCCAGGGCGGTGCCGAATGTTCCGGAGGAGTGCGGCCAGCGCGAGCGCGAGCAGGACGGCCAGGCGTAGCAGCCAGGCGATGCCGGACGCCTCCCTCAGCGGCGGTAGATGCGGCTGCGGGATCGGGTGCGCACACGCTCGAATGCGAATGCGAATGCGAATGCGGCAGCGGCTGGGAGTAGAGGACGAGTGCGTTTGGTACAGCCGGGTCGGCGACCTCGACGGCCTGGTCGGCTGCGCGTTCGAAGTCGGCTACGGGCGGCTGCGCGGGCTAGTGGAGGCGCTCCAGGGCTTCGTGCACCTGCCGCATGAGTGCGCCGAATGCGATGAGTGCAGCCGACGAGGACGGCTTCGACGAGGTACTCCATCGGCTGTGCGCAGCCGCCGACTCCGAACACGTTGAGTGCGATGGAGCCGATGGAGCCGACTGCGGCGAGTGCGTACGCCCATCCGTCGATGCGTCCGCGGAGCGAGGCGAGGAGTACGAGGAGCTCGCCCGCGATGATGAACAGGTCGACGGTGGCGGGCCACGCCCAGGCGCGGGCCCCGTCGAGGCCGTGGTCGGCGGTGCCTCCCAGGCCCGGTGATACCACCCACCAGGGAAACGTTGGCCAGGGCTCGACCCCGATCCTGGTCTTCGACGCCTGGGAGCACGCCTTCTACCTGCAGTACAAGAACCAGAAGGTTGACTTCATCGACGCCGTGTGGGCTGTCGTCAACTGGCAGGACGTGGCCAAGCGCTATGCTGCCGCTAAGGAGCGCGGCGACAGCCTGCTGCTCGCCCCGTGAGGTCGTAACACCCCCTGACGTGCTGTTCGTGATCGTCTTCTCAACCTTCCCGGGCAGGCGGTACAACGGAGGGCTCTCGCAAGGACGTGACGTGCGGGAGCCCTTTGCCATGCGCTCAACTCACGCTCTAGGCACCTTCGTTGAGCAGTCGGCGGTACGCCGGGCAGCGGGCGAGGAGTTTGTCGTGCGGGCCGGTGTCGACGATGCGGCCTTCTTCGAGGAGGACGACGGTGTCGGCGGTGCGCAGGGTGGAGGGGGGGTGGGCGACGATCAGGGTGGTGCGGCCGGTGCGTGCGGTGCGCATGGCCCGGTCGACCTCCGCCTCGCTCTCTGCGTCGAGGCTGGAGACGGCCTCGTCGAGGACCAGGATGGGGGCGCCGGTGAGCAGGGCGCGGGCGATGGCGATGCGCTGGCGTTGGCCGCCGGAAAGGTGGGTGCCGCGTTCTCCGGCCGGGGCGGCGTCCTCCACCTCCGTGTCGGTGGCGTCCGGGCGGGCGAGGCGGATGTTGTCGCGGATGCTGAGGTTGAAGAGGTAGGTCTCCTGGGGGACGGCCGCGATCAGTTGCCGGATCCGGGTCAGGGGCAGGGTGCGGAGGGGGTGGCCGCCGATGCGGACCGTGCCGCCGGTGGGGTCCCAGTGGCGCAGGAGGAGCGAGGCGCAGGTGGTCTTGCCGGCGCCGGAGTGGCCGGCCAGCGCCACGGTGGAGTCGGCGGGGACCATGAACGTTACGTGGCTGACGGCGTCGGGCAGGTCCGGGGCGTAGCGGAAGTGGACGTCCTCGAAGGCCACGGTCGGATCAATTGTTCGGGAACGGGACGGGACTCGGACGCCTGGTCGGTGACGTCGGGGCGTGCAGTGACGATCTCGGTGAGTCGGTTGGCCGCCGCGCGGATGTTGGCGAGCTCGCGCCAGGTGTCCACGAGCGTCATCAGCGGGAGGAAAGCGAAGGCGCCCAGCACGGCCGCGGTCGGTACCCGGTCGGCGGCCAGATTCCCGCTGTCGACGAGGGCGAGCGAGGTCAGGAGAACGGCGATGAGGCCGACGGCGGCGATCGCGTCGCCCGCCGCCTTCTCCACGCCGCCCCGTGAGCGGTGCGCGCGCGTGGCGTGACCGAGGCGTGCAGTCGCCTTCCGCAGTCGCTCCGTCTGCGTGTCCTGACGGGCGAAGACCAGTGTCTCGGCCAGCCCCTGGACCGCGTCGACCGTCTCGGCGGCCGCTTCACCGGCCGCCTCGCGCATACGCCGGCCCTGCGCGGCGGAGCGCCGGCGCAGCCAGAACGGCACGGTGGCCATGAGGGCGATCGCCGGGAGCAGGGAGGCGCCGATCAGCGGGTCCAGGACGAAGGCCGAGACCAGGCAGGCGGGCGGGACCGAGGCCGCGACGATGAGCGGGCTGAGGCTGTGCGCGAAGAACAGTTCCAGCAGTTCGATGTCGGCCATCGCGGTGGCGCCGATGTCCCCGGAGCGGCGGCGCAGCAGATAGCCGGGGGTGAGGGAGGCCAGGGCGCGGTAGCAGCGGTCACGGAGTTCTGCCAGGACGCGAAAGGCCAGGTCGTGGGCCAGATAGGACTCGGCCCAGGCGGCGAGCACCTTCGGCACGACCAGCGCGCCCAGCACCCACAGCGATGTGGTGAGGTCGCCGGGTTCGGCGCCGGAGAGGGCTTCGCCGATCAGGTGCGCGCCGAGGAGGGTGGCTGCGAGAGCGAGGCCCTGGTCCAGCAGGCCGCAGGTGATAGCGCCGGCAAGGCGTGGCCAGTGCGGGCGCAGGAGGGTGCGCAGCGCTGCGGGGCGGCCAGGGGCTTCGGAGACGTGGCCCGGGGCCTCGGCGGCGACGGCGACGGTGGTCATGCGGCTCCTGCGCGCTGACGAGCGACCAGGCGCGCGTAGGCGCCGTTTCTGGTCAGGAGTTGGCGGGGTGCGGCCGCCTCGACGACCCGTCCGTCGGTCAGGACGACGAGGTGGTCGGCGTCGGCGACGGCGGACAGCCGGTGGGCGATGACCAGGACCGTACGGCCGGCGCACAAGCGCTCCAGGGCCTCCGTGACCGCCTGTTCGGCGGCGATGTCCACGCTGGAGGTGGCCTCGTCGAGGATGAGCAGCGGTGCGTCGGCGAGCAGGGCGCGGGCGATCGCCAGGCGTTGGCGCTGGCCGCCGGAGAGCCTGAGGCCGCGTTCGCCGATGACGGTGTCGTAGCCCTCGGGCAGCGCGGTGATGAAGTCGTGGGCGTGGGCGGCCCGGGCCGCGTTCTCGATGTCTGCGTGGTCGGCGTCCGCGCGGCCAAAGGCGATGTTGTCGCGGACGGTGCCGTGGAAGATGAACACGTCCTGCGAGACGACGGCGATCCTGGAGTGCCAGTCGGCCAGGCGGAGTTCGCGTAGGTCGGTGCCGTCGGCGGTGATCGTGCCGGCGTCCGGGTCGGCGAAGCGCAGCAGCAGGCGGGCCAGGGTGGACTTGCCGGATCCGGAAGGGCCGACCACGGCGGTGGTGGTGCCCACTTCCAGGGTGAGGCTGACGTCGTCGAGGGCGGGACGGCCTTGGCCTGGGTAGGTGTAGCGGAGGCCGTCGACGACCACGTGGGGCGGGGCATCGGTGCGCGGAACGGCGTTGGTTCCCGTGTCCGGTACGGCGGGTTCGGCGTCGAGCAGTTCGCGGATGGCCGCGTGCGCGGGGAGGGCTGTCTGGCCCGCGTGGAAGGCGCCCATCAGGTCTGTGACCGGGCGGAACGCCTCGCGGGAGAGCAGCAGCAGGGCGAAGACCGCCGGCAGGGCCAGCTCCCCGGAGGCGTACTGCCAGGCCGCCAGCCCCACCGCCGCCGCGGTGCCGAGGGCGGCGAAGAAGCCGACGAAGCCCGCCGAGACGGTGGCGATCTGCGTGAAGCGGAGCGAGGAGCGGTAGAAGTCCCAGGCGCCCTGGAAGAGACGGGCGGCGAAGCGCTCGTGAGCGCCGACGGCCTTCAGTGTGGTGAGGCCCTGCACGGCGTCGAGGTAGTCGGCGCTCAGATCGCGCCAGCCGTGCATGTACGCGATGCGGTACCGGCGCATCCGGTGGCGCAGGAGCCGGGGCGCGGCGGCGGCCAGTACGGCGGTGACCGCGACCAGCACCGCCACCGGAGGGTCGATGACCGTGAGCACGGCGACGATGCCGAGTGCGCCGAGTACGGAGACGAGGACCTGCGGCAGGAACACGCTGACGAAACGGTCGAGCGCCTCCACGCTGTCCTGCAGGGTGGTGAGGACGGCTCCGGTGTGCTGCTGGGTCGTGTGGCCGGGGCCGAGGGTCAGCAGATGCCGGTACAGGTGCAGCCGTAGCTCCGTCTTGACCTGTTCGGCGGCGCGGGCCGCGGTGACCTCGCGGGCCCAGACCAGTACGGCGCGTACCGGGACCACGGCGAGGGCGGCGCAGCAGGCCAGAACGGCGTCCGTCATGTCACCCCGCAGCCCGCGTGCCACGGCGAGGGTGAGCAGGAGGCTTTGTCCGATGTAGCAGGCGGAGACGGCGACGCCGGCTGCGACGCTCGCCATGAGCGCGCGGCGTCCCGGGCGGGCGTACGCGAGCAGCGTGGTCAGCACGCGGGCTCCTCCTCTGAGGACACTGAGGACTCGGAAGGTTCTGTGGGCTCGGGGAGGGCCGAGGGGTCGGGATTCGTGGGTGCGCCGGTGTCCAGGGGCTCGCACCACAAGGCGTACCGGCCGGGCTCGACCTCGACCTGCCGGGACCGGACCCCGAACACCTCGGCCATCAGCGCGGGCCGCAGGACCTCCTGGGGTGGGCCAGCGGCGACCACCGCCCCGTCGGCCAGGACGCAGACCCGGTCGCAGTAGCGCAGGGCGAGGTCCAGGTCGTGGATGGCCAGGACCGTGGTGACGCCCAGTTCCCGTACGGTGCGCAGGGCCTCCAACTGGTGGCGTATGTCGAGGTGGTTGAGGGGTTCGTCCAGCACCAGGACCCGGGGTTCCTGGGTGAGGGCGCGGGCGAGCAGGACACGCTGGCGTTCGCCGCCGGACAGGGTTCCGATGTCACGGTCGGCCAACTCGTACGCCCCAACCCGGCGCAGCGTCTCGTCGGCGATCCAGTGGTCGCGGGCGGAGGGATTCTCCCAGGCACGCAGATACGCCGTACGGCCGAGCAAGACGACCCGGCGTACCCGCAGTCCCGAGACCGGCTCGGATTCCTGCGGGAGCGCGGCCGTGTACCGGGCGGAGGCGGCGGCGTCCATGGCCAGCAGGTCGGCGCCGTCGACGAGCACGGTCCCGGTGTCGGGGGCGAGGGCCCGGTAGAGGCAGCGCAGCAGGGTGCTCTTGCCCGCTCCGTTCGGCCCGACGACACCCAGCACTTCGCCCGCGTCCACGCGCAGGTCGACGCCGCGCAGGACGGGGACGCCGGACAGGCGCGTGCTGAGTCCGCCGATCAGCAGCTCGGCGGCACAACGGCCGTCCATGCCCGCGAATGCGTACACGCCGTGGTCCGGGCTTGCTGGGGCCTTCTTCCCTGCGGTCACAGGGCCCCACCCCCGCCCAGCCCTGTCGTCGCCGCATTGCCGCGCCGGACCAGCAGCCAGAGGAAGACCGGGCCGCCGCACAGCGCGGTGACGACGCCGACGGGCAACTCGGCCGGGGCGATGACCATGCGGGCAGCGAGGTCGGCCCAGAGCAGGAACACCGCGCAGAGCAGAGCGGAGACCGGCAGCACCCGCGCGTTCTCGGACGTCCGCAGCAGCAGCCGGGTGAACAGCGGCATCATCAGCCCGACGAAGCCGATCGCCCCGCTGACCGCCACCAGCGCGCCGGTCAACAGCGCGGTGACCACGAACAGTTCGGTGCGCAGCCGGGACGGCCGCAGGCCCAGGCTCGCGGCGGTCTGCTCGCCGAGCAGCAGCGCGTCGAGTGCGCGGGCCCGCAGCAGGAAGAACGGCACCGCCAGGCAGGTGGCCACGGCGACGACGGTCAGCGACGTCCACCGTGCTCCGCCGAGCCCGCCCAGCAGCCAGAACAGCACCGCTCTCGCGGCCTGCCCGCCGCTGTCGTCGCCGGCCAGGACCAGGACGTTGGTGATCGCCTGCCCGACGAAGGACACCGCGACCCCGGCGAGCAGCAGCCGGGCCGCCCCTGTGCCGCGATGGGCCTGCGCGACGGCGAAGACGACCGTGGTCGCGGCCAGCGCGCCGACAAACGCGCCCGCCGACAGGGTGTAGACGCCCGCCAGCGCGGAGGCGCCGAGCGTGACCGACACGGCTCCGACTCCAGCGCCGTAGCTGGTCCCCAGGACGAACGGGTCGGCGAGCGGGTTGCGCAACAGCGTCTGCAGGACCGTACCGACCATCCCCAGCCCGGCTCCGACCAGGGCGCCGAGCAGGACGCGTGGCAGCCGGATCTGCCACACGATCGCGTCGTAGCGCACATCGGGGCCGCTCACCGGGTCGCCGCCCAGATGCGCGGCCACCACCCGTCCCACGGCCTCCAGTGGCACGTGGAACGAGCCCAGCCCGATGCCCGCGGCGGCGCTTGCCATCAGGAGCACCACGAGCAGCGGCACCAGGCCGTGCGCCAGGAGTCTCTCCGTGGGTCCGGCGGCGTCCCGCTGGTCCGCCGGCCTTTCGGCCGTCTCGGTTCGCGTCACGGCTGGGGGTGGAGTTCGTCGGCGATCTGGTCGGCCACCTCCGGGTTGCGGGGGCTCAGGGCGCCCAGGCCCGTCAGTCCCACGACCAGGAACCGGTTCTCTTTCACGGCGGTCACGTCCCCCAGGACCGGGTCGGAGCGAAGTTGCTTGATTTTGGCCTTGGCACTGTTCTGGGCGGTGAAGTAGTCGACCACGAGGATCACGTCGGGGTCGCGGCGGACCACTTCGTCCCAACTGGTCTCGCCCCAGTCGGATTTGAGGTCCGAGAAGACGTTGCGTCCGCCGCCCGTCGTGACGAGGGTGTCGGCCAGTCCCTGTCCGCCGGCCACGGTGGGGGCGGTCTGCCCGGAGTCGAAGATGAGCACGTCCACCGGCTTGGAGCCCTTCACCTGCCGTTCCACCGCTTCGAGTTGTTTGTCGAGGCGGGCGTTGAGCTGTTCCGCGGCTTTGGGCTTCCCGAAGAGTTCACCCAGGGCGGTGACGGTGTCGGTGAGCGAGTCCAGGGTGAGGTCCTGTCCCTTGCACTGGACGGTGAACAGGCCGATGCCCGCGTCCCGCAACTGGTCCGGCGGCAGCCCGTTGGCCTCGCTGAACGTCGGTCCGAAACCGCCGATCAGCACATCGGGCCCCAGCCCGATCAAGGACTCCTTCGACGGGTACGCCTTCTGCGACAGCACCGGTACCTTGTCGTAGGCGGCCTTCAGGTCCGGGTGCACCTCGTTGTCCAGCAGCGAGGAGCCGATCAGCCGGTCACCGAGCCCCATGGCCAGCACCAGCTCCGTGACGTGTTGATTGAGCGTCACCACACGGGAGGCGGGCTGCTCCAGCCGTATCCGCTCACCACAACGCTCCAACCGTACGGCGGAGGAGTCGGCAGCCTCCCCGGCACTGCCGCCGGTATCCGTCCCCGACCCGCAGGCGGCCAGAGCGGCAATCCCTACTACGACCGACAGCAGGCGTCCACCCGGAAAACCAGCCACTCAAGCCCCCTTGTTGCGAAGATGTTGCAATAACCAAATCCTTGCAGAAGTTCGTGGTCGTGGGCCAGAGTGACGGCAGGGCCACGCACGGGGGACCTCCACAGGGGAAAGGAGGTGCACCATGCAGTACTCGAACGAGGAACTGTCTGAGGTCTTCGAGGTCGAGGAGACCGAAGAGACGGAGACCGTGGTGAGCGTGGCCCACCACACCTGATCGGCACTGCCGAGATGAACAGGGTGCGGGGCGGCCGTCCCGCCCGACCTCGTCCGTCCTGCGGACGCCGTCCCGCACCCGCTCATGTTCCGGAATCACGGGGGGAGTCGAGTGGTGCTCACGGACGGCGCCATGAACATCCGGGCGAAGGGATACCTGCGCGGCACCCACCGCGCCGTACCGCCTGAGGACACCTGGCAGCGCATCCGCCCGCATCTCGCGCGGTACGGCGTAACCCGCGTCGCCGACGTGACCGGACTCGACGACATCGGCATCCCCGTCTTCCAGGCCGTCCGCCCCGCCTCGCGCACCGTGTCCCTCTCCCAGGGCAAGGGCCTTACGCCCACCTCCGCACGGGTGTCCGCCGCCATGGAGGCCATCGAGCTGTGGCACGTCGAGAACCCGCCGCCCCCGGCAACCACCGTGACCGCGCGGCGACTTGACCTGCCCTACGCGCTCACCGACCTCGACCTCGCCGAGGGCTCCCTGCTCCACGCGGACATGCCGCTGCCGTGGCTGGATGGCGAGGGGCTGCTGAGCGGTGACCCGATTGCAGTGCCCGAGCCCGCCGTCCGCCTGGACCACACCTACCGCACCGAGTGGACACCGCCGCTGTTCCGCACCACCAGCAACGGTCTCGCCTCCGGCAACACCATCGCCGAGGCGACCGCCCACGCACTGGCCGAACTGTACGAACGGGACGCCCTGGCTCGCCTGCGCGCCCGCCCCCGCACCGACTGGTACCGACTCGACCTCGCCTCCGTGGACGACCCGGACTGTCGACGTCTCCTCGACCGCTACGCGGCAGCCCAGGTGTCCGTGGATGTCGTGGTCGCGGGCCGCGAGCCCGCCTGCTTCGAGGCACGCATCCGTTCCGAGGCCCACCCCGTCACCTACACCGGCGCCGGCTGCCACCTCGACCCGGCCATCGCCCTCCTTCGCGCCCTCACCGAAGCCGCGCAGAGCCGCCTCACCGCCATCGCCGGGGCCCGCGACGACCTTCCACCGGTGCTCTACCGGGCGGTCGGCGACCGCCCCTTGGCCAGGGAAGACCTCGGCACCCGAACAGCCGGATGGTGGAAGCCGTCGGCCGATACGAACGACGGCGACTTCGAGGCCGACATCCGCACCCTCGCCGACTCCATCGCCACCCGCACCGGCACGGAACCCGTCCGCGTCGTCCTGCCGAGCCCGACCGGCATCCCCGTGGTCAAGGTGATCGCCCCAGGACTGGCCTTCGACGACCGAACCAACGTCAGCGCGAGCGCGGGGCAGCCTCGAACAGCGAGGGAAGCGCGATGAACCGGGGCAGCGTGGCGAGCGCGGTCCATGTGTACGCCGGTCCCTCACTGGACACCGAGGCCGTCCACGCCCTGCTGCCGGACGCCGTCGTCCATCCACCCGTCCGGCACGGCGACCTGACAGCCAGTCCGGTCGGCGCGGGGGACCGGGTGGTCATACTGGACGGGCAGTTCTTCCAGTCGGCGTCCGTACGGCACAAGGAGATCTGCGAGGTCATCGCCCGCGGAGCCGCCGTGTACGGAGCGGCGAGCATGGGCGCCCTGAGAGCGGCCGAACTCGGGCCGTACGGCATGACCGGCAGCGGCATCGTGTACCGCCTGTACGCCACCGGGCTGATCGAACGCGACGACGAGGTGGCCCTCGTACACACCGAGCCCGATGCCGGATCCCGCGCGCTGACCGTCGCCCTGGTCTCCGTCCGCGTCGCGTTGCGCCGCCTGGTCCGCCAACGGGTCATCGGCCCCGACGACGAGGCCCGGTTGCTGACAGCCGCCGAAGAGCTGCCCTTCATCGCCCGCACCTGGCGCGCCGTCCTGCATCATGTCGAGGGAGTGCCCCGCGCGACGGCCGACACGATCCGCGATCTCGCCAAAGGCCCTGCGGGTGCCTGGGACATCAAGACCCAGGACGCCCGGTCCCTGCTCGCCCGCCTGGCCCGGCAGCTCCTCCCGTCGGTCCCGTCTCCGCCCGCGTCAGTACCGACGACCGTGCACATGGAGAACTGGCGGCGCACCGCCGATGCCGACAGTTGCACCCTCCTCACGGCCGCGCAGATCTACGCCGACGACTACCCCGAGCTGCATCACCGGGCGGTGCTGCGACTCTTCACCGGCAAGCACGAGGACGACCTCGACCGGTTGGAGCGGCATGCCGTCGACCTCGCGCGGCAGCGGGGCTTACTGGCCCTAACAAAGCCTTTGGACGTGCCGGTGCGTGATCAGGCAGACGGCGAGGCCGAGGAACGCCTCGTGGATGTCGTCGCGTCTCTCCCACCGGATCCGCAGGCGGCGGAAGCCGTGCAGCCAGGAGATCGTCCGCTCGACCACCCAGCGGAAGGTGCCCAGGCCGGTGCCGTGGGGCTGGCCTCGTTCAGCGATCACCGGTCGGATGCCTCGCTCGCGAAGGAGTCGGCGGTACTTGTCGTGGTCGTAGCCACGGTCCGCGAAGAGCATGTCGGGCCGCCTGCGCGGCCGGCCGACCACTCCCGCGACCGCTGGAATCTTGTCCAACAGAGGCAGCAGTTGGGTGACGTCGTTGCGGTTTCCGCCGGTCAGCGACACCGCGAGCGGGATGCCCTGGCCGTCGGTGATGATGTGGTGCTTGCTGCCCGGCCGTGCGCGGTCGACCGGGCTGGGTCCGCTTTTGGGCCCCTGCGAGCGGCCCGGACGTGGGAGGAATCGATCACCGCCCGGGACCAGTCCAGCTGGTTCTTCGACCGGAGCTTGTTCAGCAGCAGTTGGTGCAGCTGGTCCCAGACGCCGGCTTCGTTCCAGGCCGCCAGGCGGCGCCAGCACGTCATGCCCGAGCCGAAGCCGAGTTCCTGGGGCAGGTACTCCCACTGAGCTTCTTCAGCGTTGCAGCTCCAGGGTGAGGACGGCCTTGGCGATTGACGTCATGCGGTTGG
>BMVA01000042.1 GCA_014650475.1 Streptomyces albogriseolus | reverse complement strand
CCCAGGGAGCAGAACCCGCGCACTCAACCGCGAAGATCCCCTACACCACACAGCGGGACGCCATCAGAGGTCGCCTCCCTTACGGGCGAGTTCGACCATTGCCTTGGCGTCCTGGAGAGCCTCTTTTCTCCGCTGTTCCGCCTCTTTGATCGTGGTGGCGGTGTCAGTGTTGAAGCCGCGTGCGCTTCCGTTCGGGTCGGAAGTCAACGAGTGGTGCAGGGCCAAGTCGGCGTCATCGGCATCCTTGAGGATGGAGTCGACTTTTTTGTTGTAGTCCTGTACCGCGTTGAAGTAGCCCTTGCTCAGCGACTCCTGGTGATCCTGTGGTGCGGCAGAGATGTCGCAGTAGACGCGTCCCTCGTGCGTGATCTTGAGGTATTTGTCCTCAGCTACCTGCTTCTCGATCGCCATGAGTTGCTTCTTGGCTGACTGAAAAGCTTCCAGTGCACTGCGCAACAGTGTGTGGACGTCATGAGCCTCGTCCGATGCGGCCTTCATCTGTTTCTCGATGAGGTCGAACTTCTCAAGTGCTTCGGTAGCCGTCTCACCCTTCCAGTCCGAGTCCCTGAGCCCTTTGGTGACGGTACTGCCGAAAGAGCGGGCGACGGTGTCGAACTGCCCTGGCAAGCGCCGCCATGCGTCCACCGCGTCCGACAAGGACGAGAGATCTGCGGTGCGCAGCTGCTGGTAGGTGATGGCCATATCAGTTCTTGCCCCCGCCGCTTCCCGCCCGCTTGACGTCGCTCAGCCGTTTGGCCTCTTCGGCCTTGAATTTCGCTGCGGAGGCATAAAGATTCCCCATGACGCCCTTCTCCAGCAGGCCCTCCAAGTAACGCGTTTGGGTGCGCCAGCGCTTCTGGAATAAGGCTAGGCCAGAATCAGACTTGAACCCCTTGAGGCTGACGTCACTAGTCGCAGTCATCGCCTTGCTGTCCGCGTCCACGAAGTTCTTGCGGACGGTCTCCGCGTTCTTCGCCCTTTCTTCCAGCACTGAGGCGTTCACATGCAAGTGAGCCTGAGTGGAGCCGCCTTCGGCGGGCAGCTGGTTCAGCTGCATGCTGCTCTGCTGCCGCGCGAGTGCGTTGCTGCGGGCCTGGCCCCACATCTCGTCGAATGACATGTCGGTTCCCTCGTGCTGTCCCTGATGGATGATCTCGGCGACGCCCCAAACCTCAGCGATGCCGGCTCTGCTCGGGCCCTCCCCCGGGTGGCGGTGGGGCGATGTGTCCCGGTGGGGGATCGTAGGACGGGGGCTGTTGTGGCGGTGTGTAGGGATAAGGGGACGGCGGGAAGGGCGGGGCCGCCGGCACCGGGGTGGGGCGCCGGTGCCGGGCCCGGACTGTGAGGACGGCGACCGCCGCCGCGAGCAGTGCCGCGGCACCCATGCCTAGAGCCACCCACGGGAGACCGCTGCCGTCCGCGTCATCCGACGCCGGCGCCGCGGGCTCCGCCTTCTCGGTGCCTGCCTTGTCACCCCCATTGCCCTGAGACGAGGGCGTCTCGGTCGATGGAGGGGGCGAGGCGGCAGATGCCAGGTCGGGCAGGGGGTATTCGTCAGCGGGGCCCGGGTCGCCCGGGTCCTTCAGCGCGATGCGGGGCCGGACGATGCCGTACCCGAGGGCGTCCGTCCGGTCGGAGCCACTTTTGGGCTTTCCCGCGGTGTTCACCATGACCCGCAGTACCTGGTGGTTGGTCCAGTCAGGATGCTGGGACCAGATCAGGGCGGCTGACGCCGAGGCGAGCGCCGTAGCCGCACTCGTACCGCTTCCCCCCTTGCAGACCTGGCTTCCGGCGAGGCACGCGTTGACCATGTCACTGCCCGGAGCGGCGAGGTCGACTTGGGGACCCCTTTGAGAGGACTTCAGCACTCTGCCGTCCTTGTCGGCCGCTGCCACGCCTACGACGCCGGGCGTCGCCGCAGGGTACTCAAGCAGATTGGACGTGTCGCCGCTGTTGCCGACAGCCGCGAAGATCAGTTTGCCCTTGTCGATGGCGTAACGAACGGCCGAGGCGAGTTGTGGAGTTCCGACGTTCTCCCTGCCCGGTGTGTTCGGGTTGCCCATGGAGATGTTGATGATCCGGGCATCGGTTTCCGCTGCGTAGCGGATCGCGCGCGACAGGACGCGCGAGTACTCCGCGTTCGCGTCCACCTGTCCGAAGTCCTCCGTGGCATAGCGCATCCGTATCGGAAGGATCTTCGCCTCCGGTGCGAGACCGTACGAGCCATAGAGGGGGCCTCGGGCACCGGTGGCTGCGATGAGTGCTGCCATGCGAGTCCCGTGGCCCGCGATGTCGGTGTGCTCGTCACCGCGTTGCTTCGAGTAGTCCTTGCCGTCGAGGACCTGGCCCTTCAGGTCGGTCAGAGAGTCGTCGACACCGGAATCGATGAGCGCCACGGTGATGCCCGCGCCCTTGCTGACCTTCCACATCTCGTCCGCGCGCATGACATTCAGGTGCCATTGCATCGAACGGACCGACTCGGCATGGGCGGGAGCGGCGGCAACGCCCACCAACAGCAGGCCGAGAGTAGCCGATGCCCACGAGAGGGGCCGCCGGGTTTGCTTGCTTTTGGTGCGCATGTACCTTCCTGAGGAGGAACCTGTGAGGGAAGCTCAGTCGACTACAGGGGGTACAGCACGCTGGTTTCGGCGACCCCAGGTCTCTTCGTCTTCCGAGAGGTAGTCCGGCCTCTCGGCGCCGTCCTGTCGATTGCCCCGTCGGGAGGACGACGGATGTGCTGAGTGTGTGCCGCCCCCGGTGCGGGCCACGGTGGGACCGTGACTCGATTCGCCGGCGCCTGCCTGGCGAACCAGGCCGGAGCCACCGGGCGTGAAGGGGCGCGGACCGGCGCGGCCGGGCTGAGCCGGGCGGTTGCCGAACACCCCGCCGCTTTCCGAGGCGAGGCGCCGTGCCCCAGGGGCAGTGCTCTGCCCAGGCACGGGGTTTGCGCCCAGGGGCACACCGGGAGAGGACACTCGCCCTGCGGGCGTACGCCCATGGCCGCTCTCCGCACCGATGACCGTTCCCCGCGGAAGACCCGCAGAGGGTCGGCCGGCCCCGGGGGACACCGGACGGCCTCCGACGATCCCGGACTCACGAGGCACACGCGGGACGGCTCCGCCACTGCTTCCCTGACCCGGTAGAACAGGCGGGCGGGTTCCCGGCAAGACCTGCGTAGGGTTCAGCGGACCCGGCGCGCCACCGCGCCCCATGGGCGGCGGGCCGCCTACCGGCTGTGGAGGCAGGAAGGTATCGGGGCGCGGACCGTTACCGGTCGGAGGCGTCGTCATGCTGGTGGCTGTCGGCGCCCTGGTGTCCTGCGGCACGGCCACGCCGTCGATCTCCATGGCAGCGGGCTGTGAGTGAGTGCTTTGCTCTGCGCTCGGCACATGCGCGGAAACCGGAGGCGTGACGGATGCGCCGGGACGTGCAGAGCCGGGTGCCCCGGTCTCATGTCCCCCGGCGGCATGGACGAAGGGTCCGCCTGTGGCTGACGAACCCTCGGCACCGAGCGTGACGGACTGCCCGCGGTCGACTCCGTCCTTCCAGCCCGCCGCTCCCAAATGCCGCGCCGGCGGCGAAAACGTAGGCGGCTCCACACTGTTCACCTGGTACGCCGAGTGCTCGTACGTCTGCGCCAGCTTGCGCAGCTGCTGGATCGCCTCCGCCCGTGCCGCCTCCATCCGCTGCTGCGCGGCCGCCGCGTCGGACTGGGCCGTCTGCGCCAGCCTGCGCGCGTCGGGGTCGTTGCGGGCGCCCGGGTCCTGCGCCGCCGCGAGGGTCTTCCGGGCCTCGGCGAGGTCCGCCTTGGCCTGCGTGGTCTCGGACGTGGCGGGGATCGCCGCCTTGGCCTCGGCGACCGCCTGGGCCACCGTGGACAGCCAGCGGGAGGCGACTTCCGCGTACTGGCCCAGGCGCAGCGTCGCGGCCGCGCTCTGGCCGCCCCAGTCGCGGAAGGCGTCACCGCCCTCGCCCTGCCACTCGAGGCCCTTGACGTACGTCATGAGGTCGTCGCCGATCTTGGTGATCGTCGACGAGGCCTTCGAGAGCTTCGTTGCGAGTTGCGCAGCCCCTTCCGGGCTGGCCGAGTCGAGCAGCGCCACCAACTGCTCGTGGGTCATGGACTCGAAGTCGGTGCGGGCCGGCTGTGGTGTGCTACGGCGTGCCTGCTCACCCATCAGAAGCCAGCCCTTTCCTCGGACACGGACACGGGCGTGTCCGGCGTGGAGGCCGACCGCTCGGCGTACGGATCCCGCTCCGCCGCGTAGTACTTCTCCACCTCCGCGTTGACCGCCTTCATCCGCGCCTTGATGTCGGCGTCCAGGTTTTCGTAGCCCACCCGGGACGCCTGGACCGCGAGCCCCATGCTCTCGATCTGCGCGCCCAGGGCCTTGGAGAGTTTCTCCAGCTCGTCGTGGACGATGGCGTACGAGTCGTAGAGGAACTGTGCTTCCTTGAACTCCGCGGAGCCCAGCTGCGACCGCTTGATGCGGTCCTTGCCGACCTTCGTCGGAGCGGCCTCCGAGTCGTCCAGCTCCCGCAGCAGGTCGTCGACGCGCTTCTTGAAGCCCGCCATGGCGCTGTGCTGGATGTCCAGCGCCATCGCGGGATTGACGTTGGACAGTGTGTCGAACGCCTTCCCCGTGTCCGGGGCACCGCCGGTGCCGCCGCCCCCGTTCGAACTCACCTGGCCTGCCTCCCCGTTCCTCTCGAGCGTCCCGTTCTGTGCTCGGTCGATCACCCTAATGCCGTTGCGGAAGCAAGCCCACCTGAATCAGCGGCGTACCGCGCTTGCGCGAGACGAACACGCCACGCCCCGGCGGCATGGGCCGGGCCCGTACGTTGCCGAGGATGTCGCCCTCGCTCGGATCGCCCGAAAGGATCACACCCTGTGCGCCCAGTTCCTTCAGGCGCTGCATGAACGACTCGTACATGGCCCGGGACGCCCCGGCCGAGCTGCGCGCGACGATGAACTTGACACCCACGTCACGCGCGAAGGGCAGGTGCTCCACCAACTGGGCCAGCGGGTTGCCGGAGCTGGTCGCCACGAGTTCGTGGTCGTCGACGATGATGAACAGCTGCGGGCCACTCCACCAGCTCCGGTCGCGCAGCTGCTGCGGGGTGATGTCCGGCTTGGGCGTCCGATTCTCCATGAACTGACGGACGGCGTCCATGTGCACCTGCATCGCCGACGCCATGGGGGCGTACTCGAGCAGATGGCTCTCCGGCACCGCCTCCAGCATCGTGCGCCGGTAGTCGCCGACCACGATCCGTGCCTCGGCAGGGGTGTAGCGCTCCGCGATCTGCTTGGCGATCAGACGCAGCAGGTTGGTCTTGCCGGACTCGCTCTCGCCGAAGACGAGGAGGAAGGGGTCGGTGTCGAAGTCGACGAACACCGGCTCCAGACCGGCCTCGTCGATGCCGATCGCGATGCCGTGCTGTGGGAACTCGAAGCCCTTGGGCAGCTGGTCGGCGGGCAGCCTGCGGGGGAGCAGGCGCACGGTCGGGGCCGGCGGACCCTGCCAGTTCTCCTTGACCGTCCGGACCAGCCGGGCCGTGGCGTCGGCCAGGTCCTCGGTGTCGGAGGACGAGTCGATCCGGGGCAACGCTGTCATGAAGTGCAACTTGGCGGGAACTTGACCACGGCCCGGTACCCCGGTCGGCACGTTCAGGGCGACCTTGCGGTCGAACTCGGAGTCCATGGCGTCGCCGAGGCGCAGTTCCAGGCGTCCGAGGATCTGATCCTTGAGTACCGCACGCACCTCCATGTAGCGCGAGGCGGAGAGGACCACGTGGACGCCGTAGCCCAGGCCCCGGGCGGCGATGTCGTTGACGACGCCCTCGAGACCCTCGTAGTCGTTGCGGAAGGTGCCCCAGCCGTCGATGACGAGGAAGACGTCCCCCCACGCCTCTCCGGGCAGGTCGCCCGCCGCGCGGCGCCGGCGGTACGTGGTGATCGAGTCGATGCCGTGGGCACGGAAGAACTGCTCGCGGCGGTTGAGGATGCCGGCGACCTCGGCGACCGTGCGCCGCACGCGCTCCGGGTCGAGCCGCGACGCGACCCCGCCCACGTGCGGCAGGTCGGCCACCGCGATCAGGCCGCCACCGCCGAAGTCCAGCCCGTAGAACTGCACTTCGTGCGGTGTGTGGGTCAGCGCGAAGGACGCGATCAGGGTGCGCAGCAGGGTCGACTTGCCCGACTGGGGGCCGCCGACCACCAACATGTGGCCCGCCGCGGCGGAGAAGTCCTGGTGGAGAACCTCCCGTTTCTGTTCGAAGGGCTTGTCGACCAGTCCGAGCGGAACCGTCAGACCACCCGGTGCGGGGTACTCCGCGGGGTGGATGCCGCGCTCGGCGGAGACGGTCAGCGCGGGCAGCAGCTCGTCCAGCGCCGGCGCCCGGTCCAGCGGCGGCAGCCACACCTGGTGCGCGGGGACGCCCTGTCCCTCCAGCCGCTGCACGACGACGTCCAGCACGGTGTCGGCCAGGGCATCGTCCTCCTGTCGCCGCTCGGGGGTGCGCGCCCGGTCCGGGTCCGGCGCCGCGTACACCACCGGCACGTGGGCCGCGGTGAACAGCGCGGGCCGCCGCTCGAGGGGCACCCGGTTGAGACCGGTCTCCGGTCCTGCTGTGCGGTACGGACCGGAGACGTACGCCGCCTTGAAGCGCACCATCTCCTCCGTGCCGAACTTCAGGTAGCCCGATCCGGGCACGGAGGGCAGGTGGTACGCGTCCGGCACGCCGAGCGCCGCGCGTGACTCGGCGGCGGAGAACGTCCGCAGACCGATGCGGTACGACAGGTAGGTGTCGAGACCGCGCAGCCGGCCCTCCTCCAGCCGCTGCGAGGCGAGCAGCAGGTGCACGCCCAGCGAACGGCCGATGCGCCCGATCTGGATGAACATGTCGATGAAGTCGGGCTTGGCGGTGAGGAGTTCGCTGAACTCGTCGATCACGAGCACGAGCGAGGCGAGCGGCTCCAGCGGAGCGCCGGCGGCGCGGGCCTTCTCGTAGTCGTGGATGTTGGCGTAGTTGCCCGCGGCGCGCAGCAGCTCCTGACGGCGCTGCAGTTCGCCGCGGATCGCGTCGCCCATACGGTCGACGAGCGTCAGGTCGTCGGCGAGGTTGGTGATCACGGCGGCGACGTGCGGCATCCGTGACATGCCCGCGAACGTCGCGCCGCCCTTGAAGTCCGCCAGGACGAAGTTCAGCGTCTCGGAGGAGTGCGTGACCGCCAGGCCCAGCACCAGCGTGCGCAGCAGCTCGGACTTGCCGGAGCCGGTCGCGCCCACACAGAGACCGTGCGGGCCCATGCCGTCCTGAGCGGCCTCCTTCAGGTCCAGCATCACCGGACGGCCGTCCTCGCCGACACCGATCGGCACCCGCAGGCGCTCCGGCGTCGACCGCGGCCTCCAGGTCCGCGCGACGTCCACCGCGGCTGCGTCCCCCAGCCCGAGCAGCTCGGTGAAGTCCAGGTTGGCCAGCAGCGGTTCGTCGTTGTTGCCGCTGCCCAGACGCAGCGGAGCGAGCTGCCGTGCGAGCGCCTCGGCGGCGGGGAGCGACAGCCCGTCGGGCTCGCCCTCGTAGGCGACCCCTGTCCCGGAGTCGAGGAACAGCCGCTCCGGGCGCACGACGACGGAGAGGTCCCCGCGGGGCTGGTCCAGCTCACCGGGGACGACCTCGACGATCGTCACCCCCTGGATGCCCTCGGCGGCCGCGAAGGCGGAGGTCGGGGGGACCATGCCGCCGTCGACGACGATGAGAATGTGCGGCTGGTCGAGGAGCGGCTGGCCGTCACGGCTGAAACGCGGGCGGCCCTCCAGCCGGTTCGCCAGCAGGTGCTCCAGCTCGCCGAGGTCGTCCCCGAAGAGACGGCGCGTGCCGGCCCCGTCGAAGGCACCCGCCACCTGGCAGTGCGGCAGCCACTTGGTCCAGTCCCAGCGGCCCACGGCCCCCGGCGCGGTCACCACGGCGAGCACCAGGTCGTCGGGAGAGTGCAGGGTGGTGGCCTGCGCGACCAGCGCGCGGGCCGCGGCCTGGGCGCTGTCCGGATCTCCGGAGACCGTCACATGGTAGAAGGCGCGCAGGGAGACCGCGACCGGCAGCCGGTCCAACTGGCCGTGCACGGACAGGAAGCGCTGCATGGCGCCGGCGCACAGCGGCTCCAGCTCGTCCACCGGAGCGGTGTGCGGGGCGACCAGCGGGGTGACCAGCTGCTGAGGGCCCAGACCCACCCGCACCTGTCCGAAGTCGGCGTCGCCGACGCGTCGCTCCCACACCCGGCTGCCCTCGGCGACCACCGCCCACAGCTGCTCGGGCGCGGGATGCAGGTACAGCTGCGCATCACGCTGACGGCGGGCCGTCCCGCGCACCTTGCGGCGGATCTGCGCGAGATACCGGAGGTAGTCGCGGCGCACGTCGGCCATTTGCCCCTGCGTACCCCTGCGGTACCGCACGATCTGGGCGACGACCATCGCGGCCGTCGACACCAGCATCACCACGCCCATGATCCGCATGAACGGGTGGGCGTTGGGGGAGGCGAAGTAGAACACCACCGACGAGCCCATGCCGAGTGTGGGCAGCACCTGCATGAGGACGCCCTCCTGCTGCCCGCGCGGCAACTCGGGGGGAGCTTCCAGCTGAAGCTCGTCCGAGGACACTTCGGGCGGCAGGGCGCGCGGTGGGCGCTTGACGACGATCTGGCTCACCGAGGCATCAATCCCCCTGTGTGGACGATCGGTTGCACACCGGCACCCCCGTGGTGACGGTCGTCCTCCACACCGGCGATCCTACGTGTCACCGCCGACAGGACTTGTCGGTAGGGTTGCGCCCCGCAGCGTACGCATCCGCGAAGCAGGGGGTCAGTGAAGGTGAGTACGACCACGGCGACGGGGTTCTGCAGAGTCACGGTGGTGGCCCCCGACAGCCGTATCGACGTGGCGCTTCCGGTGGACATCCCCGTCGCCGACGTCTACCCGGAGATCCTGCGCCTGACGGGGCAGACCCAGCAGGTCGGCACCCCGACGGGGTATCACCTGGTACGGCGCGACGGCAGGGTCCTGGAAGGCGCCCGCACGCTCTCCGACGAACGGGTCCTAGACGGAGAGATCCTCAGCCTGCGCCCCTTCGCCCACTCGCTGCCGCCCGCCGTGCATGACGACGTGTCGGACGCGGTCGCCTCCGCGGTCGTCCGCGACCGGCACCTGTGGAGCGACGACCTGTTGCGCGCCGCGGCGCTGACCGGAGGCGCCCTGCTCCTGCTGCTGCTCGCGTTCGTCCTGTGGTTCGCCGATCCCGTGCGGCACGACATGCACGGCCTGCCCGGCATCGTCGCCGGAGGCCTCGGCCTGCTGCTCACCGCCTTCGCGGGCGTCCGGGCGCGGATCTACGACGACCGGGCCTCGGCCGTCGCCCTGGGCCTGGGCACCCTGCCCCTGCTGCTCGTCGCCGGGTCGGGGATCATCGCTGCCCCGGCCGGGCAGGGCCCCGGGAAACTGCAGTTCATGCTGGGCTGCGCGGCGGTCCTGGTGGCGTCGGTGACCCTCCTCGCGTTCGCCCCCGGCTCGGACGCCCCCTTCGTGGCCGCGACCTTCCTCGCGGGGATGGGCACCCTGGCCACCTTCGTCACGATCGTCACCGGCGCCTCCGCGACCGACGCCGCCGCCGTCTGCGCCCCCTCCGCGATCGCGCTGGTCGCCTTCCTGCCCGGCCTGTCCGTGCGCTTCGCGCGCCTCCCCATCGGCTACGCCGCCCCGCGCTCCGCCCTCCACGACGACTTCGACGCCGACCCGTCGCAGACGGCGGACGCCGAGGCCCTCGACGCCGAACGCATCGCCGCCCAGGCCCGGCGCGGGCACGAGATGCTGCTGGGGCTGGTGGGCGGCACGTCCGCCGTCCTCGTCGCGTCCGCAGCGGTCCTGGGCTTCTCGGACGACGTGTGGGCCCAACTGCTGACGCTCGCCGTCGGTCTGTCCATGCTCATCCGCGCCCGCCTGTTCCGTTACACATCCCAGGTGGTCTGCGCCCTCGTCGCCGGCATAGGCGCCATCGCGCTGCTGCTGGTGGGGATGGTGCTGAACCCTCCGGCCGAGGCCCTGACGGAGTTCGTCCTGCACGGCGACGGGAGAGCGCTCGACCTGCGTACCCTCTGGCTGTCGGCGGCCGTCGCCGCCGGTATCGCGCTGATCACCGCCATCGGTCTCGTCGTTCCCCGCAAGGGTCTGTCCCCCTTCTGGGGCCGTTTCCTCGACCTCACCGAGTCGGCCGTCCTGCTCACCCTGGTGCCGCTGTGCCTGGCCGCGCTGGGGGTCCTCACCGCCGTCCGGTCGATGACAGGCTGAGGTGCCGGCGCGTCCGGCGTTCCCCCGCAGCTCTGGGCGCGGGACAGCGGGCCCGGGCAGAGGGCGACGGAAGCCCTGGTACTCTGGGCGACGGCCGTTTGTGTACGCACCCCCGGAGCCGCTCGCTCTGGAGGCCGCGCCCAGCGGATCCCCGCCTTCCGAGTCATGGAAGACCCCCCGAGAAGCAGACCGGGGGCACTCGGTGGCCACTCACAGATCACGAGGAGTACGCGTGTCGCTCGACGCCGCAGTGAAGAAGCAGATCATCTCCGAGTTCGGCACCAAGGAGGGTGACACCGGCTCCCCCGAGGTCCAGGTCGCTCTGCTGTCCCGTCGGATCTCCGACCTGACGGAGCACCTGAAGACCCACAAGCACGACCACCACTCCCGCCGTGGCCTGCTGATCCTCGTCGGTCAGCGCCGCCGGCTGCTGCAGTACCTCGCCAAGAAGGACATCCAGCGCTTCCGTGCGCTGGTCGAGCGCCTCGGCATCCGCCGCGGTGCGGCGGGCGCCAAGTAAGACGCCGTGGAGGGAGCGGTTCCCGGGACAAGGGGGCCGCTCCCTTTGCTGTACGTGCGGAGTGTCACCACGCCTTTGTAGTGTGGTAGCACAACGCAAGAACGCAAGAACGCAGGATCTACGACTCAGGGTGATGTCCCGCGCCGCATCGGGTATGCGAACCACGGACATCACACCGGACGTCACCCGACGTCCACACCGGACGTCACCCGACGTCCACACCGGACGTCACCCGACGTCCCCCCGTACGAGGGGAAGCGCACCTCGCCGCCGCCGGTCCTCGGTAGTGGCCCCCGGGAGAGTGAACCCCGGGTGCTTCGATCGAAGACCGGCCCGCACCAGTGGAGCGCTTCTCCGCCCCGTCCCTCCGCCACACGGGCGAGCGGGACGAAAGACGACAAGTAACGGAGAAAACGCTGGTGGAGAACGAGACCCACTACGCCGAGGCCGTCATCGACAACGGCTCCTTCGGCACCCGCACCATCCGCTTCGAGACGGGCCGCCTGGCCCGTCAGGCCGCCGGCTCCGCCGTGGCCTACCTGGACGACGACACCATGGTGCTGTCGGCCACCACCGCTTCCAAGAACCCCAAGGACCAGCTCGACTTCTTCCCCCTCACGGTGGACGTCGAGGAGCGGATGTACGCGGCCGGGAAGATCCCCGGCTCGTTCTTCCGCCGTGAGGGCCGTCCCTCCGAGGACGCCATCCTCACCTGCCGTCTGATCGACCGCCCGCTGCGCCCGTCCTTCAAGAAGGGCCTGCGCAACGAGATCCAGGTCGTCGCCACGATCATGGCGCTCAACCCCGACCACCTGTACGACGTCGTGGCGATCAACGCCGCGTCCGCGTCGACGCAGCTGGCCGGTCTGCCCTTCTCCGGCCCGATCGGCGGCGTCCGCGTCGCGCTGATCCGCGGCCAGTGGGTGGCCTTCCCGACGCACACCGAGCTCGAGGACGCCGTCTTCGACATGGTCGTCGCGGGCCGCACCCTGGAGGACGGCGACGTCGCGATCATGATGGTCGAGGCCGAGGCCACCGAGAAGACGATCAAGCTCGTCGAGGGCGGCGCCGAGGCGCCGACCGAGGAGGTCGTCGCCGCCGGTCTGGACGCCGCGAAGCCCTTCATCAAGGTGCTCTGCAGGGCCCAGGCCGACCTCGCCGCGAAGGCCGCCAAGCCGACCGCCGAGTTCCCGATCTTCCTCGACTACCAGGACGACGTCCTGGAGGCGCTCACCGCGGCCGTCAAGCCCGAGCTCGCCCAGGCGCTCACCATCGCCGGCAAGCAGGAGCGCGAGGCCGAGCTGGACCGCGTCAAGCAGCTCGCCGCCGAGAAGCTCCTGCCGGAGTTCGAGGGCCGCGAGAAGGAGATCTCCGCCGCGTACCGCGCGCTGACCAAGTCCCTGGTGCGCGAGCGCGTCATCAAGGAGAAGAAGCGCATCGACGGCCGCGGTGTCACCGACATCCGCACCCTGGCCGCCGAGGTCGAGGCGATCCCGCGCGTGCACGGCTCGGCGCTGTTCGAGCGCGGCGAGACCCAGATCCTGGGCGTCACCACGCTGAACATGCTGCGCATGGAGCAGCAGCTGGACACCCTCTCCCCGGTGACCCGCAAGCGCTACATGCACAACTACAACTTCCCGCCGTACTCCACCGGTGAGACCGGCCGCGTCGGCTCCCCGAAGCGCCGCGAGATCGGTCACGGCGCCCTCGCCGAGCGCGCGCTCGTGCCGGTGCTGCCGACCCGCGAGGAGTTCCCCTACGCGATCCGCCAGGTGTCCGAGGCCCTCGGCTCCAACGGTTCGACGTCCATGGGCTCCGTCTGCGCCTCCACCATGTCGCTGCTGAACGCCGGTGTGCCGCTGAAGGCCCCCGTCGCCGGTATCGCCATGGGTCTGATCTCCCAGGAGATCGAGGGCGAGACGCACTACGTCACCCTCACCGACATCCTCGGTGCGGAGGACGCCTTCGGCGACATGGACTTCAAGGTCGCCGGCACCAAGGAGTTCGTCACCGCCCTCCAGCTCGACACCAAGCTGGACGGCATCCCGGCCTCCGTCCTGGCCGCCGCTCTCAAGCAGGCCCGTGACGCCCGCCTCCACATCCTCGACGTGATGATGGAAGCGATCGACACGCCGGACGAGATGTCCCCCAACGCGCCGCGGATCATCACCGTGAAGATCCCGGTCGACAAGATCGGCGAGGTCATCGGCCCCAAGGGCAAGATGATCAACCAGATCCAGGAGGACACCGGCGCCGAGATCACGATCGAGGACGACGGCACCATCTACATCGGCGCCTCCGACGGCCCGGCCGCCGAGGCCGCCCGCGCCACGATCAACGGCATCGCCAACCCGACGATGCCCGAGGTCGGCGAGCGCTACCTGGGCACGGTCGTCAAGACCACCACCTTCGGCGCGTTCGTCTCCCTGCTCCCCGGCAAGGACGGCCTGCTGCACATCTCGCAGATCCGCAAGCTGGCCGGCGGCAAGCGCGTGGAGAACGTCGAGGACGTCCTCGGCGTGGGCCACAAGGTCCAGGTCGAGATCGCCGAGATCGACTCCCGCGGCAAGCTCTCCCTCATCCCCGTGATCGAGGGCGAAGAGGGCGACGAGACCAAGAAGGACGACGCCGACAAGTGACGTCCCGTAGCGCCAAGGCGACGGCCCGCACCTCCTCGGAGGCGCGGGCCGTCGCCCGTACCCAAACCCTCATCAAGGGCGAGAACGGCATCGGCACGGTCCGCAGGACCACCCTCCCGGGCGGACTGCGCATCGTCACCGAGACCCTGCCCTCGGTCCGCTCGGCGACCTTCGGCATCTGGGCCCACGTCGGCTCCCGCGACGAGACCCCGGCCCTGGGCGGCGCCACCCACTACCTGGAGCACCTGCTCTTCAAGGGCACGGCCACCCGCTCCGCGCTGGACATCTCCGCCGCCGTCGACGCCGTCGGCGGCGAGATGAACGCGTTCACGGCCAAGGAGTACACGTGCTACTACGCGCGCGTGCTCGACACCGACCTGCCGCTCGCCATCGACGTGGTGTGCGACATGCTGACCAGCTCGGTGATCCGCGAGGAGGACGTCGACGTCGAGCGCGGCGCCATCCTCGAAGAGATCGCGATGACCGAGGACGACCCGGGCGACTGCGTGCACGACCTGTTCGCGCACACGATGTTCGGCGACAACCCCCTCGGCCGCCCTGTCCTCGGCACGGTCGACACGGTCAACGCCCTCACCGCCGACCGCATCCGCCGCTTCTACAAGAAGCACTACGACCCCACACACCTGGTGGTCGCCTGCGCGGGCAACGTCGACCACAACAAGGTCGTCCGCCAGGTCCGCGCCGCCTTCGAGAAGGCCGGCGCGCTCAAGGACCCCGAGGCGCTGCCGATCGCCCCGCGCGGCGGTCGGCGTGCCCTGCGCACCGCCGGGCGCGTCGAGCTCGTCGGCCGCAAGACGGAGCAGGCGCACATCGTGCTCGGCATGCCGGGCCTCGCCCGCACCGACGAGCGGCGCTGGGCCCTCGGCGTGCTGAACACCGCCCTCGGCGGCGGCATGTCCTCCCGGCTCTTCCAGGAGGTCCGCGAGAAGCGCGGCCTGGCCTACAGCGTGTACTCGTACACGTCGGGCTTCGCCGACTGCGGCCTGTTCGGGGTGTACGCGGGCTGCCGGCCCTCCCAGGTGCACGACGTGCTGAAGATCTGCCGCGACGAGCTGGACCAGGTCGCCGAGCACGGGCTGCCCGACGACGAGATCGAGCGGGCCATCGGCCAGCTCAGGGGCTCCACCGTCCTCGGCCTGGAGGACACCGGCGCGCTGATGAACCGTATCGGCAAGAGCGAGCTGTGCTGGGGCGAGCAGATGTCGGTCGACGACATGCTGTCCCGGATAGCCTCGGTCACCCCGGACGACGTGCGCTCGGTCGCCCGGGACATCCTGGGACGGCGGCCCTCCCTGTCGGTCATCGGCCCGCTGAAGGACAAGCAGGCGTCCCGGCTGCACGAGGCCGTCGCCTGACCCACCCCGGCACCACACCCGGTAAGGAAGCAACAGACATGAGCAAGCTGCGCGTGGCGGTCCTCGGCGCCAAGGGCCGGATCGGCTCCGAGGCGGTACGGGCGGTCGAGGCCGCCGAGGACATGGAACTGGTCGCCGCCCTCGGCCGGGGCGACAAGCTGGAGACCCTCGCCGAGACCGGCGCCCAGGTCGCCGTCGAGCTGACCACCCCCGCCTCGGTCATGGGCAACCTCGACTTCTGCGTGCGCCACGGCATCCACGCGGTGGTCGGCACCACCGGCTGGACCGACGACCGCCTCGCGCAGCTCAAGGGATGGCTCGACCAGTCCCCGGAGACGGGCGTGCTCATCGCCCCGAACTTCTCCATCGGCGCCGTGCTGACCATGAAGTTCGCGCAGATCGCCGCCCCGTACTTCGAGTCCGTCGAGGTCGTCGAGCTGCACCACCCCAACAAGGTGGACGCCCCCAGCGGCACCGCCACGCGCACCGCCCAGCTCATCGCCGAGGCCCGCCGCCAGGCCGGCAGCGCCCCCGCCCCGGACGCCACGACCACCGCCCTCGACGGCGCCCGCGGCGCCGACGTCGACGGGATTCCGGTGCACGCGGTCCGGCTGCGCGGTCTCCTCGCCCACCAGGAGGTCCTGCTCGGCGCGGAGGGCGAGACCCTCACCGTCCGCCACGACTCCCTGCACCACAGCAGCTTCATGCCGGGCATCCTGCTCGGCGTGCGCCGCGTGGTGACCACTCCCGGCCTCACCTTCGGCCTGGAACACTTCCTCGACCTGAACTGAGCCGGTCCCACCCCCATGCGCGCCAAGATCTCCTACGCCCTCACGGCCGCCGTCCTGGTCGTCTACTTCGTCCTGGTCGGCAGCCGCGGAGTGCTGCTCATCAAGGCCGGCACGCTCCTCACGGTCACCTTCGGGGTGGCCGTGCTGATTCTGCCGGTCATCGGTGTGTGGTTCCTCTGGAAGAACACCCAGTTCGTGCGGGACGCCAACCGGCTCGCGGCCGAGCTGGACGCCGAGGGCGGCCTGCCCGTCGACACCCTCAGGCGACTGCCCAGCGGCCGCATCGACCGCGAGTCGGCCGACGAGGTCTTCGCGCTGCGCAAGGCCGAGACGGAGGACGCGCCCGACGACTGGCGCAGCTGGTTCCGGCTCGCCGTGGCCTACCACGACGCCCGGGACACCCCGCGCGCCCGCAAGGCGATGCAGCGGGCCATAGCCCTGCGCAAGACCGCCTCCTGAGCGCGCGGGCGGGTTTCAGGCGCGCGGAAACGCGTCCGCCGTCAGGCCCGCCCGTACTCGTCCGTCCACGCCTCGACCGTGTCGGCCGCGCGGTCGAAGGCCAGCGGGTCGCGCCCCAGGAAGTCCGCGTTGTGGGAGGTCAGCAGCGGCGCCGGCGCCTCCGCCGAGCGTCCCCGCCGGTTCATCACCAGCGCCTGCCCCTGCACGGTCCGGGGCAGCCCCAGCCAGCGCACCGGCTGCTGCACCGTACGCACCGACACGACCTGGTCCCAGGCCGTCGTACGGGTGCTGACGAAGGCCACGTGACGCAGCCCGCGGGCGCTCACCCACACCCCCATGCGCAGCAGCCGCAGCGCGGCCACCACGAGGACCAGCGCGAACGCGAACACGGTGGCGGCCGACGCGGGCGTGGCCGTCGCCGCGATGATCACCGAGGAGAACAGCACGAACGAGGCGAGCAGCAGCACGACCGCGGCCGCTCCCACCCGCCAGGGGCCGGGCCGGTAGGGACGCCGCCAACGGTCCCGGTCGTCGTACGGCAGCGCGACGTCGTCCGTCGTGTCGAAAGCGCGGTCGGCCGTCAGGAAGGGCAGGGGCACGGTGGTCCTCACTCGATCCATGCAGGGGCTGTGCCCGGTGAGGCTATCGACCTGTGTCGGCCGTCACCACCCTCGGGGGTCCGGACGGCCCCGCGTCCGCGCCGTAGAGTGGGCGGCGCCCCAGAAGTGATGGAAGGACCCTCCGCGCCGTGACCGACACCCCTGCCGACGACCTCAAGCCGAGTTTCCGCAGCGATGTGACCGTCGAGCTGGTGAAGCACACCGCGTCCGACGCCGACGTGCTGTTCGCCGCCCGCGTCTCGACCCTCGGCGAGCAGTCCCTGGACGAGCTGCAGAAGGACCCCGAGCGGTCCAAGGGCCTGATCAACTACCTGATGCGGGACCGGCACGGCAGCCCCTTCGAGCACAACTCGATGACCTTCTTCGTCAGCGCCCCGATCTTCGTCTTCCGCGAGTTCATGCGGCACCGGGTCGGCTGGTCGTACAACGAGGAGTCGGGCCGCTACCGGGAGCTCCAGCCGGTCTTCTACGTCCCGGACGCCGACCGCAAGCTGGTGCAGGAGGGCCGCCCCGGCAAGTACCGCTTCGTCGAGGGCACCGCGGGCCAGCAGGAACTCGTCGGGCGCGCCATGGAGGACTCGTACCGGCAGTCCTACGAGGCGTACCAGGAGATGCTGGCCGCCGGCGTGGCCCGCGAGGTCGCCCGCTCCGTGCTCCCCGTCGGCCTGTACTCGTCGATGTACGCGACCTGCAACGCCCGCTCGCTGATGCACTTCCTCGGCCTGCGCACCCAGCACGAGCTGGCGAAGGTGCCGTCCTTCCCGCAGCGGGAGATCGAGATGGTCGGCGAGAAGATGGAGGCCGAGTGGGCCCGCCTGATGCCGCTCACCTACGCCGCCTTCAACGCCAACGGACGCGTCGCCCCGTAACGGGAGCCCTCCCGGCCCCCCGGCGCGGCAGGCGAGCACAGATGTACGCATCAACCGTGCGAAGTGTCCGTATTGCGGCATTTCACGAAGTTCATCTAGCCTGATCAAACGGGCCCGGCACTGCCTGAACCCCCGAGCAGGCAGTGCCGGGTCCCCCTTCGCCCCCCTCCGGCGCCTCCCCCGAGGGAAGACCCCGACCTGAGCAACGAGTAGCGTGTAACCCATGGCTCCGACCTCGACTCCGCAGACCCCCTTCGGGCGGGTCCTCACCGCCATGGTCACGCCCTTCACGGCGGACGGCGCACTCGACCTCAACGGCGCACAGCGGCTCGCCACCCACCTGGTGGACGCAGGCAACGACGGCCTGATCGTCAACGGCACCACCGGCGAGTCCCCGACCACCAGTGACGCGGAGAAATCGGATCTCGTACGGGCGGTCGTGGAGGCGGTCGGCGACCGAGCCCATGTCGTCGCCGGTGTCGGCACCAACGACACCCACCACAGCATGGAGCTGGCCCGCGCAGCGGAGCGCGCCGGCGCCCACGGCCTGCTGGTCGTCACGCCGTACTACAACAAGCCCCCGCAGGAGGGCCTCTACCGGCACTTCACGGCTGTCGCCGACGCCGCCGAGCTGCCCGTGATGCTCTACGACATCCCCGGCCGCAGCGGCGTCCCGATCAGCACCGAGACGATCGTCCGCCTCGCCGAGCACCCGCGGATCGTCGCCAACAAGGACGCCAAGGGCGACCTCGGCCGCGCGGGCTGGGCCATCGCCCGCTCCGGGCTCGCCTGGTACTCCGGCGACGACATGCTCAACCTGCCGCTGCTCTCCATCGGCGCCGTCGGCTTCGTCTCCGTCGTCGGCCACGTCGTCACCCCCGAGCTGCGCGCCCTGGTCGAGGCGTACACCTCCGGCGACGTCCAGAAGGCGACCGAGATCCATCAGAAGCTGCTCCCCGTCTACACGGGCATGTTCCGCACCCAGGGCGTCATGACCACCAAGGCGGCGCTCGCGCTCAAGGGCCTCCCCGCAGGCCCCCTGCGCGCCCCCATGGTCGAGTGCACGCCCGAAGAGATCGAGCAGCTCAAGATCGATCTTGCCGCGGGCGGGGTACAACTCCAGTAATCAGACTTCGCGCGCCCCGGGCGCGCAGATCGACTCCACAACTGAATACGCGGGCCACCGGTGCCCGCATTTCCCAACCACAACTGCTTCTGCACGAACGTCATGCGCGCCACGTGCCCCACCGGTACGTGGCGCGTGTGGTGAGGAGAGTCTTTTGAGTCATCCGCATCCTGAACTCGGCGCGCCCCCGCCGCTTCCCGAAGGCGGCCTGCGGGTCACCCCGCTCGGCGGCCTCGGCGAGATCGGCCGCAACATGACGGTCTTCGAGTACGGAGGCCGTCTGCTGATCGTCGACTGCGGAGTGCTCTTCCCCGAGGAGGAGCAGCCCGGAATCGACCTGATCCTGCCCGACTTCTCGTCCATCCGGGACCGTCTCGACGACATCGAGGGCATCGTCCTCACCCACGGTCACGAGGACCACATCGGCGGCGTCCCCTACCTCCTGCGCGAGAAGCCGGACATCCCGCTGATCGGCTCCAAGCTCACCCTCGCCCTCATCGAGGCCAAGCTCCAGGAGCACCGCATCCGCCCGTACACCCTCCAGGTCGCGGAGGGGCAGCGCGAGCGCATCGGCCCCTTCGACTGCGAGTTCGTGGCGGTCAACCACTCCATCCCGGACGCGCTGGCCGTGGCCATCCGCACGCCCGCCGGCATGGCGGTGCACACGGGCGACTTCAAGATGGACCAGCTCCCGCTGGACCGCCGCCTCACCGACCTGCACGCGTTCGCCCGGCTCAGCGAGGAGGGCATCGACCTCCTCCTCTCCGACTCCACGAACGCCGAGGTCCCGGGCTTCGTCCCGCCCGAGCGCGACATCTCCAATGTGCTGCGCCAGGTCTTCGCCGGCGCCCGCAAGCGGATCATCGTGGCCAGCTTCGCCAGCCACGTCCACCGCATCCAGCAGATCCTGGACGCGGCCTACGAGTACGGCCGCAGGGTCGCCTTCGTCGGCCGCTCCATGGTGCGCAACATGGGGATCGCCCGCGACCTCGGCTACCTGAAGGTCCCGCCGGGCCTGGTCGTGGACGTCAAGACGCTCGACGACCTCCCCGACAGCGAGGTGGTCCTGGTCTGTACGGGGTCCCAGGGCGAGCCGATGGCCGCGCTGTCCCGCATGGCCAACCGCGACCACCAGATTCGCATCGTCGACGGCGACACGGTGATCCTGGCGTCGTCGCTGATCCCCGGCAACGAGAACGCGGTCTACCGCGTGATCAACGGCCTGACCCGCTGGGGCGCCGACGTCGTCCACAAGGGCAACGCCAAGGTGCACGTCTCCGGACACGCCTCGGCCGGCGAGCTGCTGTACTTCTACAACATCTGCCGCCCGAAGAACCTGATGCCGGTCCACGGCGAATGGCGCCATCTGCGCGCCAACGCCGAACTGGGCGCCCTCACCGGCGTCCCGCACGACCGCATCGTCATCGCCGAGGACGGCGTGGTCGTCGACCTGGTCCAGGGCAAGGCCAAGATCTCCGGCAAGGTCCAGGCGGGCTACGTCTACGTCGACGGCCTCTCCGTCGGCGACGTCGGCGAACCGGCGCTCAAGGACCGCAAGATCCTCGGCGACGAGGGCATCATCTCGGTCTTCGTGGTCATGGACGCCTCCACCGGCAAGATCACCGGCGGACCGCACATCCAGGCCCGCGGCTCCGGCATCGAGGACTCCGCGTTCGGCGATGTGATCCCGCGGATCACCGAGGCGCTCGAGCGCTCGGCGCAGGACGGGGTCGTCGAGCCCCACCAGCTGCAGCAGCTCGTCCGCCGCACGCTGGGCAAGTGGGTCTCCGACACCTATCGGCGCCGGCCGATGATCCTGCCCGTGGTGGTCGAGGTCTGACGGACCGTCGGACTCCACACACGCGTCAACCGGCAGCGGGGCGCCTCGATTTGCATCGGGGCGCCCCGCTCCAGTACGTTTACAACTCCTCCCGAGCGGGCACCCGACCACTTCATGCGGTCGGGAACCAGTGCCCGGTGGGGGTGGGAAAACCGACTCAGAATCTCTGATAAAGTCGGATCCGCCGGAAAGGAAAGCGCGAAAGCGTCGACCTGGAAAGCACCGAGGAA
>BMVA01000041.1 GCA_014650475.1 Streptomyces albogriseolus | reverse complement strand
CGGGGGCCTCGCTCGTTGCGGCTCGCAGGCAGTCACCTGATCGGTGGCCATCTCGAAGAAGCTCAATGATCGAGTACCCCTCGGCGCACTCCAGCACGATCCGCGACCGCTGAGCCAGAGTCTGGGCCGTCGTGCGACGACGGACCCAGCCCTCCAGCACGGCCCGCTGGGCATCAGTCACCGACAACGGCGGAATCTTCGGCCCCGGACGACTCATGCCCAACCAACGATAAATCTTCGACTCAGGTCACTAGAGGCGGCCCTGCGGTTCCGGCACGGCGACGAGAACACGGTCATCGCACACGACCTGCGTGGCAGTGTCCGGTCAGTGCAGCGCTGGCGCAAAGCCTGGTCCCGTTGGCGGGCCGGAGGCCCTGGCCTAAAAAGGGGCCGACATCACCGCCGCTGCTGAGCGGAACTGCTCGCCGTACTGGAGCGTGAGGCCACTGAAGGGGCCCGGTGGCACACGGCTGGCCAGACCAGACCTGGACCCTGTCAGGGATCAAGACCCTCATCGGCGCACCGGTTCCAAAAAAAGTTACCCGGTGCAAAGGGTGACCGCCCTGGTCAAGCGGCACCGCTGAAGCTGCCAGGTTCCCACCCGCCCCGCGTCCCTCACAGCCCTTCAATGGCAGGCCCTCTGGGCCGCGTCACCATCTGGGTCCATCGCGAACCGGGAGCGCTCGGGTAGGCGACCGCGTGTGGTCCTCGATCACGCTTTCCCTAAATCCAGGTAAGGTGCCAGAGGCGAAAAACGCCCGTGCCGTCCGACAGGTACTGACCGCCACCGACGTCCTCGCTGGTGACCACATATTCCTTAGCTTGCCATAGGGGAATGACCGGGACGTCTTGGGCGATGGCCTCCTGGATGTCCTCCAAGTCGGCGCCTGCCTTGCTGCGGTCGGCGAAGCGCTGGCTCGCCGCGATCATCCGGTCCACAGCTGCGTTGCTGTAACCGGTGTTCATGGTGCCACTGGTTCCTACGAGCGGTCCACCGAAGGTGTCCGGATCGGGATAGTCGGCTACCCAACCGACGGCGTATGCGTCGAGTTTGCCACTCGCCCAGCGCTTCTGGAACTCGCCCCAGTCGTAGCCCGCGAGATTCACTGCGAATAGCCCGCCCTTCTCAAGCTGCCACTTGAGCTCTCCGGCCTCTTCGGCGGCGGCACCGCGGCCCTTGGAGTAGCCGTAGGTGAAACGCACCGGCAGGCTCACGCCGGCTTCGGTGAGCAGTCGGCGTGCCTTTGTTATGTCTGGTTTGGGGTAGTGGTCGAAGAATGATGTCGTGTGGCCTGTGATCCCCGTCGGGATCAGTGAGTAGAGTGGAGTGACAGTGTCCTCGTAGACGGTTGCTGCAAGCCGCTCGCGGTTGATCAGCCAGGCCATAGCCTGCCGTACCCGCGGGTCTTGCAGCGGCTTGCCCTCGCGAGTATTCAAGTAGAGGTTGCGGGTCTCAGCGCTGCCTGTCTCGGACACGCGTTGATCGGGGTCGCTGGAATTCAGGTCGGCGAGTACCTTGGGCGGAAGTTGGCGGGTGGCGACATCGATCCGACGATCTTTCCACGCGTCGTTCAGGGCGATGGCGTTCTCGTAATATCGAAGCTCTACAGATCGTTTTACCTCCCTGACGGCGCCCTGGTAGCGGCCGTTGGGTGACAGGATGACCTTCCTGCCTTGTACGTACGATGCAAGCGTGTACGGCCCGGTACCATCGACCTGCTCGTCGGTGCGCAGTGCGGCGGCCGGGTACTTAGTGGAGTCGACGATCGATCCTGCCCCGGTGGCAACCTTGAACGGGAACGTGGCATCGGACGAAGACAAACTGAAGGTGACGATCTGTCCGCTCGCCCGCACCGAGTGGAGGGTATCCAACACGGATGACGGGCCGACGTCGGACTTGATCCTTTTGACACGCTCAAAGGAGAACTTAACGTCTCGGGCGGTCACCTTGCGCCCGCTTGGAAAAGTGAGCCCGTCGCGCAATTCACAGCGGTAGGTACGCAGGTCAACGGTGGTGAACGCACAACTTTTAGCCGCGTCCGGTACAGGTTTAGCGCCCCCGGGTTCGACGGTGAGCAGCGATTGGAAGACATTGCTGAACAGGGCCAAGGAACCAGCGTCGTAGGCACCGGCGGGGTCGAGTGAGGTAGCGGCGTCTGTCGTGCCGACCTTGATCGTCCCGCCTGATATCTCCTTCGGCAGCAGAAACTGCCAGCCAGTCACCCCTACGACCGCGAGTGTAAGCAACCACACAAGTCTTCGTATCTGAACCGATGGCACCGGTCCCGTCCTTCCCGGCCCTTGGGGCCGTCCTGTGTACAGAATCGTGGGGGGAAGCGTGACAGGTTACATAGTAATGTGAAATTGCATGCTCGGGAATGCCTTGCTGGCCATCAATGACACTCGCTGGGCCTGCACCATGCCGGGCGGCTCAGCGACTGCCAGCGATCCCGGCGTTAGCCAGGGTGTGCTGCGGCTGCAGACCCTGGCCGAGGTCATAGACCGCCTCGGCGCCGACGGGAAGACCGGCGACCTCGATGGCACCGAGATCCGGGTCCGCCCGCTGGCAGCCGGGCGCAAGGACCGAGGACAGGTTCATCTCCGGCAAGAACAAGCAGAACGCGGTTCAGACCATGGTCATCACGGACAGGGACGGCCGCATGCTCTTCTACAGCCCCACAAACCCGGCAGCTGCGCGGACATCACCCATGCCCGCTAGGGTCCGTCTTCAAATGGATCTTACTCTGGGCAAGATCCATTTGAAGACGGACCCTAGCGCTGGACTACGTCCTGAACGTCGCCGTCACTGCCGGAGTCGCCGCGTTGACCTCGGCCTTCCCCGCCCTCTACGCCTACCGGCTGCGGTTGTACCTGGCCGTGCTGGTGCTGATCACGGCTGTGAACCTGCGCGGCATCGTGGAGTCGGCGAAGGCGTTCATCGTGCCGACCATCGTCTTCGTCGGTTCGATCCTCGTGTTGATCGCTCTCAGCCTGTTCCGGTCCGAGCCGGTGAGCAGGGCGACCGTGGCAGGCCATTCCTCCGTGCTGGCCGGCAACGCCTCCGCGGTGGGCGTCCTGCTCCTGCTGAGGCTTTCGCTTCGGAGCTGCTCCGCCCTCACCGGCGTCGAGGCCATAGCCAACGCCGTTCCCTCCCTCCGTGTCCCGCGGGCCCGGCGCGCCGAGGTTGCGCTCGGTGCCGTCCTCGGCGTCATGTTGATCGGGCTGTCGGCGTTGATCTCCCGGTTCCACCTCCGGACGGTCGGGGGCGTCACTGTCCTCGCCCAGCTCGCTCGGCCACAAAGTTCGTGACGATGGTCCTGCTCGCCCTGTCCGCGAACACCTCCTTCGGCGGCCTTCCGGTCCTGCTGAAACTGCTGACCCGTGACAACTATCTGCCGCACGTGTTCGCCCTAAAGGAGGGCGACCGCCTGAAGCCGGTGCAGCGGCAGCGTCCAGGGCACCGCCTCGTTGTCGTCCGCCGCCGCGACGCTGGCGGCATTGCGCCCGAATTCTCTGTCCGCTCCGACCTTCGCCAGAGTCTCCTCCAGCGGCTCACGCAGGGTGGTCAGCCACCGTGGGCTGAACTGGCTGAGCCCGGCCCGGCGGGCGAGGAGGTCAAGAGAGACATGCACCAGCGGATCGTTGGCCGTCCAGCCCTTGGTGATTCGGACGGCTGCTGGCTTTGCGGGCATAGCGGACACCGATGCGATCAGCTTCCCGGATGTCTTCGGCGAGCGTGACCGCGTGCGGGCCGAGGGCGGACAGCAGGTAAAGGGCGGCGGCCAGGACCGGCTGCAGCACGCTGTCCTCGACGGGCTGAGTCTTGTTCTCGTCCCGGCCGTTGGGCATCTCGGCGACGGCGGAGGCGGTGGCGCCTTTCCAGGGGCCAAGAGCGTCGCTGGGCCGGTCGGCGGTGAACAGTTCGCGGTAGTTGACCAGGTCGATGGGGACCAGGGCGGCGGCTCGCCGGACAGCCGGGCTCTGGCTGCCGACCACGGTGCCGTGCTCGTCGAGCACGTAGCGCCGGTGGGCCAGGTATGCCTCGCAGCACCTGGCATCCACCTGGGCGAGGGAGGAGGTGAGGCCCTGGTCGGCGAGCCAGTGGAAGAAGCGGCTGAGCTCGGCGAGTCGGCCTGCGCAGGTCCGCAGGTGCAGTGCGGTGCGGTAGGCGCGGGGCAGGGGGCGACTGCCGGATGCCGGGGTGCCAGCAGCGCGAGTACGAGTTCCTTGGCGACCAGCCTCCACCTCGGGTCCGTGATCGCGGTGAAGTCGAAGCGCCGTTGGTGCAGCGGCATCTGTACCGGCAATCCTATCACGTCGGTGAAATCCCATAGGTCGTCGTCGAAGATCGGTCGGCGGGTCCCGGCGGGCAGGTCGAAGCCCGCCTCTTGGCAGATGTCCGCGCCGGCGAAGGGAGACTCATCGCCCACGCTGTGAAAGGCCGCGGTGACAGCTGTGGTCATTCGGTCAGCTCCTCGGGGCGCAGGGGCAGTTCGTCGTCCTTGTCGCGGACGTGGGCGGCGGCTTCGGCCAGCAGGACGGGGTCGAAGCGGTCCAGGACTTGCTGAATGCGGGTGGCGTAGGGGCCGAAGACGGCCATGAAGTGGGCGGCGGGCATCTGCTGCCACTGCCGGGAGAAGAACGCCTTCAGCCGCAGCAGGTTCGCGGCATGCCGCGGGGCGAACACCGCCAGCGGGCAGAGCAGGCAGACCCAGGGACGGGCCGGACACGGCTTGCCCTTCGGACCGTGCAGCCCGGACAGCTGGTCGCCGCAGGCGGCGGTGAATACATCCCGCTGCCCGCCGATCAACTCGGCGAGTGCGGCGTCGTCCAGCTCCATGGTGGCCATGACGTCGGGGTAGTCCTGGGCCAGGGCGGCGGCGTCCTCGTCGGTGAGGACGGTGGGCGGGTGAGCGCGTCTGAGCAGGTCGTGCTGGGCGTCCTCGACGATGGCCTCGACGGCCTTGCGTTGGGCCGGTGTGGTGGCGCTCAGGTAGTGGCCGCCCTCGACGGCCGGAGTGTGGTTCGGGTCGATGTTGGCCCGTGCGCTGCCTGTCCAGGTGCGCTTGTCGCGCATCGCGTGATGGGTGGTGCGGATCCGGGACCGGTGGATCTTCAGCGGTTTGCCCTCGGCGTCGACGATGCCGTGTCGCCGGGCCCATGCCTGCCGGGAGACGCTGGTGACCTTCCGTGCGGCCAGGGCCGGGTTTCCCCGCCGTGCCAGGCAGAGCCAGGCCGTTCCCGGTCTCCGGGCAGCATGAAGCTCCGCAGCAGCGCGGAGTGGGCGAGCCACTGTTCCAGCAGGCGCACGGCCCGACGCGAGAGGTTCAGACTCTCGGCGGCGGTGCGGCCCTTGACGTAGGACAGCAGGATCGACGCGTCGCCGGCCCAGTCGATGTCGCCGACACCGATGTTCTACCTCGATCGTCGATGCCGTCGGGCACGATGCCGGAGTAGATGCCGAACAGCAGCCGGTAGGCGAGCGTCACGTCTAGGTGAGGGAAGACGCCCTGGACGGCGTCGTGGAAGGGGCCGACGCCGATGCGTTTGTGGAGGGCATCAAAGGTCACGCCGATAGCTCGGGCGAAATCGGGGGTTCCGATCGGGCCGGTCCGTGACAGCAGCCAGCAGAAGTTCTTCGCTGTGCACCCTGCTTCGGCGGGGTGCCGTCCGCGGGAGGCGGCGGCCAGTGCCCGGCGGTGGTCGGCGTACGACTCCTCGGTCAGCGTGCGGCAGACGCTGGTGAGCCGGTCCCACTCGGCCTCGTCGTAGGGCGGCAGGGGCTTGCGGTAGGGCTGCGGGTGGTAGTTCCTGCCGTTCGCGAGATCCTCCACTCCCGGCACGAGCGTCCCTCCGGCCGCGGCGAAACCCAGGACCATGTGCGGGTCAGGGCCTCACGTCCCCTGGAGGCGCCCATCCAGTACTCGGCGAGCATGCCGCGGCTCAGCTGTCCGAGACCGCCGGAGAACCCGCGGCCCGCGAGTGTCCGCACCATGTGCCGGGCGGCGCTGGTGTAGTGCTGCATGCTGCCGGCGGCGTCCACGGTTCCGTGCGGGTGGACCAGCTCGGCCAGGCCGATGGCCAGGTCCCGGGCCAGCTGCGGGTTGGACAGGCCGTCCAGGGAGGGCTTCGCGCGCCTGCCATCGCTGAAGACGCAGTCCAGGCCAAGCGGTTCGTCGACAAGCGTGGCCGGCATCTCAGGCACCTCCGGACACGACGTCGTCGGCGTCTGCCGCGGCCTCGCATTCGGCCTCCGTGTCCTCGGTCAGGCCGGCCGCCGCCCCTGCAGCCTCGTATGCCTCCCGGTAGATGCGGGTGGTGTCCAGGCGACGGAGGTACTTTTCCGTGACGAGTACGGTGCTGTGTCCAAGCAAGTCACGCAGGACCAGCAGCGGGTCAGCCTTGGAGAGGTAGAACACAAGAGCGGCGTCTGCGTCCGTCTCCGTCACGAGCCTCGCGGCCTGCCGATAGTGCCCAGTGACCAGGTATTCCAGCGTCCTCATCGAAAACGTATGACGGAGCCGATGGGGCCAGACGTGCGGGAAACGCGGCTCGAACCGGGCCCGGATCCGGTCCGATGTGCGCTCGAAGACCGTCGCCCAGGCGGTGAACGGGCCGCCGCCGTTCTTCACCGCCAACAGGCACGAGCCCCCGTCCGGGGCGACCAGCCGCCGCCTCTCGGCCGGCGTCAGCGACGCCCACGGCCTGCGAACACCGTTGATCAGCCCGCCCCGGGCGTCCGGCTCGGACACCATCAGCGGCTCGCCCCACCGTCGCGGCGGTCGCCACCGTGTCCCCTCCGCCGTGGCCGCCCTGTCCAGCTCCAGATAGTCGTGCACCGCAGCGAGGACCTCGAAGGAGATCCAGGTGGTGCGGAACTTCCTTCCCTTGGTGATTGCGGCCGGCACCGAAAACGGGATCGGCACCGCGGTCGGCGCGGGCGGCAGGGCGGGGATCTCCCACGGCAGCAGGTAGGTGAAATCCTGCAGCCGCAGCCCCGTGGCCAGCGCCAGGTCCCCAATGGCCGCGTTCCGGGTCATCTCCCGGCCGTGGAACCCGGTGTCCTGCGAGCCGTCCGGGGCCAGCCCGCGCAGGCCCTTGCGGAACAACTCGGTGAAGTCCGGCTCCAGGTACTTGATCGTCACGTGCGGCTTCGGCGTGCGGCGCACTGCCAGGTTCACCTTCACCTCCCGGCCGGTCCCGGCGAACAGGGCCCGTGCGGAGCGGTAGGTGAACGGCTCCGCCGTCGCGTACCCCTCGCTGATCGCCCACCGGTAGAACAACGACAGGATGCTCATGTGCTGGCCCCACGTCGTCGCCACGAACCGAGACTTGAGAGGACCGGCCGCACGGTGCTCCGTGTACGGCCAGGAACTCCATCCACTCCTTGAGAGCTCGCGCGTAGTTCGCCCACGAGCTCGGCGCGGGCGCCCCGCTGGCCGGGAGCTCACGCAGCCACCGGTTCACCACCGCCGCCGGACGCGGCACGGCCGGACCGTCCTCGAAGCGCAGGTCGTCGTCGACGAGCACGGGCATCCCCTCGGGGATCAACGGCCGATGCTCGACTTCCCAGGACTCCCAGCCCCGGGACGAGAAGAAGCTCAGGATCATGAGCGCCGACAGTAGAAACACCACACGGCTCAGCGCAAAGCGCAAACTCCCAGGCCACCAGCCCCGTTGACGTCAATCGCCACACGAAAACTAAGCAGAGACAATGTGCCGCAGATCGTGAAGGGTCCAGTTAGCGCCCAGGAGATCGTTGGCGCGGTTGAACATCATGCGCGCCGCGTCGTACTCCAGCGGCCGCCATGGGCGCCGCAGCGTCCACCAAAGCGGATGATGACGGCCCCGAGGGACGCCCTTCTTCCAGGCGGACTTTTGGTAGAGCCGCAACCAGACGAACGCGTCAGGGCTGGCGGCCAGGTCCTGGTAGTCGCGGGTGCCCTTGCGGATCACACTGACGGTCTGCTCGCCGACAATCGCGCCGCCCTGCTTGACGGTGAGCAGTTCCTCGGCGCGGGCGCCAGTGGCGCCCCAGAAGGCCAGCAAGGCGCGGTCACGATGAGAACGGAGCCCGGCGAAGACCTTGGTGTACATCTCGTCGGGAATCCGCTGCGGAACGGTCGGCCGGTAGAGGCCCGTGCGTCGGTTGCGGTGCTTCTTCCCACCATCACGCTGTGTCCCGAGCTGGGACAAGCGGCGCCCACGGACCAACGGGAAGGGGTTCACCAGCAACGAACCGGTGCTTTCATCCAGATGGAAGTTGTAGAACTCCCGCAGCACCGTCTCGCAGTGAGCCCGGGTTGCCGGCGAGTACTTGGCCCCGACCGTGGGCTTTCCAGTCACCGTTTTCGGTGTCCCCGGCGCTGGCCTGCCACTGCGAGGCGGCGGGCCCGTGGAGAGAGCCTTGCTGCGATGGCGCCAATGGACACGCTTCGGCTTGTCCGCCACCTTCATCCACAACATGAAGTCCCGGGCGTCTTCCCGGTCGCACGGTCCCACTCGATCCCGAGCGCCCAGAGGAATCGAAACCAGCGCAGCAGATCCATGCCGTACGAACGTGGCGTCAACGGCGAGCTGTCCCTCGCCATCAGCTCCTTGAGGTAGAGCGCAACGGGCGCAACCGGCCTCCCGCGTCCATCCAGCACCCTGTACGGCTCCCAGGGATCTCCCGTCTTCAGCAACTGGCCTAACTCAGGCAGGACAAAGTTCCTCAGGTCCCTTCCGGACCGCTGCTCATCAAGCACCTCGGTAAGCTAGCAGATACCTGGTCTGACCTGCGAAGACAGTTGAGTCAGTTCGGTTAACAGGCCTGCTAGATCGAGCACGGTTCGGCGTCCTCGTGGCCACCACCACGGCGCGGATGTTGGTGCTCGTCGGTGCTGGGCGAACGCCTGTACCTGGCCGGGCCTTGATGCCTGGAGAAAGATCGGCGTCGTCCATCACCGTCGAGCGGCAACGCCGGCCCCCGGCTTACTTGTTGGTAGAGCGAGCCCAGGTTGGCCACCTGGTCGGCAGGCTCCGGGATCGTGCAGCGGATCCCACGCTTTCGCAGGTAGGCTCGGTTGGCGCGGGAGGAATACGCCTTGTCGCCCCGCACCCGAAGGGGTCAGACACGGGGGCGGCCGGGCCTGGCGGGGGGCACTCGGATGCCTTCCATAACAGCGGCGAACTGGGGGCTGTCGCCGCGCTGTCCGGCGGTGACCAGCAGAGACAGCGGCCGTTGGCCTTGTTCACAGGCCAGGTGGATCTCTGTTGTGAAACCGCCGCGGGATCGGCCCAGGCCGTGGTCGTCGGGTTCGACATGGATGCCGCCCGGCGGCTCGTTCTAAGCATGTCCGTCGCGGCGGGCACCTGCGGCGTGTTGGTGGGCTCGGCAGATCGTGGAGTCCACGTTGACCTCCCACGTAATCAGCCCTGCCGCGTCCGCCCGGACCGCGCGCCTGCCCGCCACGCCCCCAAGTCTCGGAAGCCGAGAGCCAATTGGCAACCCTGGATTCCATCAGATGACTTCCGCACGACATGTCACCTGTGCAATGGTACATGCCACAGGTTGTGGTCATGCCAATCAAGACATCGGTCGCGGCCCCGTCTGATCGACGGCACGGCCCGCCCGGCCCACGACCTACTCATCCCCCATGGGTCCGCATCGTGTGGCCCCAATCCTCATGGGAGGCGTAGTGAGAAAATCGCTTGTCCGGCGAAGTCTGGGTGCGGCGCTGCCGCTGGCCCTGACCATCGCTATGGGAGCCGGCCTGCTGGCGCAGCCAGCCAGCGCTCGCACTGGAACCTCGGTGCCCGTCGCACAGGCTGCTGCCGAGGGCGGAAAGCACACCAATCCCCCGCCCGTGGCTCAGTCAGCCCTCGTCGAGACCGAGCACGTCGCCAAGGGACGTCAGAAAGCTTCTTTGCTCCCGCCCCTGGCGGCGAGCAAGGACGCGCTCAAGGAGTCCTACGCGGAGCACGGCAAACCGCCGGTCCCCTCCAAGTCGATCGACACGACGGCCAAGGGTTCCGCCGGGAAGAGGGCTGCCACAGCAGCAGCCGCGTGCAACGTCTCCGACTTCACCTCCCGTACCGGCAGCGCGCTGGTGCAGCAGATCAAGGCGTCTACGACCGACTGCGTCAACACGCTGTTCAACCTGACCGGCAGCGACGCCTACCACGCCTTCCGTGAAGCGCAGATGACCACCGTCGCGTACGCCGTGCGCGACGGTTCGGCGTCCTATCCCGGCAACTCCAGCACCGGCATGCCACAGCTCGTGCTCTACCTGCGCGCCGGCTACTACGTCCACTACTACAACGCCAGCACGGTGGGCACCTACGGCAGCACCCTGAAGACTGCCATCCGCTCCGGTCTCGATGCGTTCTTCGCCAGCCCTCGCTCCCGTGATGTCACCGACGCCAACGGCGAGACCCTGGCAGAGGCGGTCACCCTGATCGACAGCTCCGAGGAGAACGCCCGCTACCTGTACGTCGTCAAGCGCCTGCTGGCGGACTACAACTCCTCGTGGAACGCCTCCTGGTGGATGCTGAACGCGGTCAACAACGTCTACACGGTGACCTTCCGGGGCCACCAGGTGCCCGAGTTCGTCAGTACCGTCCAGGCGGACCCCAGTGTCATCGATGCCCTGTACAACTTCGCCTCCGGCCACGTCGCGCTCCTGGGCACCGACCAGTCCTACCTGACGTCCAACGCCGGACGCGAACTGGGCAGGTTCCTGCAGCACACGACTCTGCGAAGCAAGGTCCGTCCGCTAGCCGCCGGACTGCTGAACCAGAGCGCGATCACCGGCCGCACCGCCCCGCTGTGGGTGGGCGTAGCAGAGATGACGGACTACTACGACAAGGCCAACTGCTCCTACTACAACACCTGTGACCTTCAGGCTCGCTTGAAGAGCGAGGTCCTGCAGGTCAATTACACCTGCAGTTCCAGCATCCGCATCCTGGCCCAGCAGATGACCGCAGGCGAACTGTCCGCCAGCTGCAGCAGTCTGCGCAGCCAAGACGCCTACTTCCACAACATCGCCCGGGACAGCGGGCCTGTCGCGGGCGACAACAACAACACGATCGAAGTCGTGGTGTACGACTCGAGCACCGACTACCAGACGTATGCCGGCGCGATGTACGGGATCGACACCAACAACGGCGGCATGTACCTGGAGGGTGACCCCGCGGCTGCTGGCAACCAGCCCCGCTTCATCGCCTACGAGGCGGAATGGCTGAGGCCGGACTTCCAGATCTGGAACCTCAACCACGAATACACCCATTACCTCGACGGTCGTTTCAACATGTACGGCGATTTCAGCGCCAACATCACCACCCCGACCATCTGGTGGATCGAAGGCTTCGCCGAGTACGTCTCCTACTCCTACCGCGGCGTCCCCTACACGGCGGCGACGACCGAGGCTGGCAAGCGTACCTACGCCCTGAGCACGCTGTTCGACACCACGTACAGTCATGACACCACCCGTGTCTACCGCTGGGGCTACCTGGCCGTGCGGTACATGCTCGAGAACCACCGCGCAGACATGGACACGGTGCTCGGCTACTACCGCGCCGGCAACTGGAACGCCGCCCGCACCTACCTGACCAACACGATCGGCACCCGCTACGACAACGACTGGTACACCTGGCTGGCGGGCTGCGCTGCCGGCGGATGCGGCGGAGGGACCAACCCACCCGGCAATCAGGCTCCCACCGCCGCGTTCACCACCGCCGTACAGGACCTGAAGGTCACCTTCACCGACCAGTCCACCGACTCCGATGGCACCATCGCGTCGCGGTCCTGGAACTTCGGAGACGGAACCACCTCCACGACCACCAACCCCAGCAAGACCTACACCACCGCTGGGACCTACACGGTGAAACTGACCGTCACCGACGACAAGGGCGCCACCGCGACCGCCACCCGTACCGTCACGGTCGGCAGCGGCGGTGGCATCACCGAGTGCACCGGCACCGACACCCGGGAGCTGGGCCAGGACTGCCAGCGGAGTAACCAGTCCGCCACCACCGGAAACTACGCCTACCTCTACCTGTACGTACCGGCCGGCACCACCCAGCTGCGGATCACCACCTCCGGCGGCACCGGTGACGCAGACCTCTACTACAGCGGCAGCGGCTGGCCCAACACCACCAGCTACACGCAGCGCGCCACGGGCACCGGCAACAGCCACACCCTGACCGTCAACAACCCGCAGACCGGCGCTAACTACATCAGTCTGCACGCCGTGAACGGCTTCTCCGGCGTCACGGTCGCCACCAGCTACTGACGACCCACACCGCAAGAACCCACTCCACCACGGCCCGGGGCGGCTCCCCCCGCCCCGGGCCAGAAGGGCACTGTGCGGTAACACCCGGGCGGCTGACTGCCGCCCGACAGCTTATCTCGGGTCAGTATCCTTTCCTGACCCGAGGACAGTCGCCCGCGACGACCACCGCTGGTCGCCAACAACGGTCTGCGACCGCTTAACCGCATGTCGGCGAGATCGGCCCATCACCCCGCCGTCACCCGGCGGACACTGTCGTCGTTTGTGAACCAGGAGGCAGCTGATCACTACGGCCAACAAGGGAGCCGCTCACCACCTGCAGCCTGCACTCGCGGTACATGATAGGAAGCGCGCCTGGACCCACCAGGGGCAAGGCTCAGACTGGCGCTCAGTAGTGCAGCGTGCGAAGCGATCCCTCACAACGAGCCCTCGTCCTCAGCACCTATAGCGCCTCCGAACCACTTTCCTATGGCGGCCAGCACTCCTGGGACCCACCACTGGCTCGAGCCTGGCCATTTCCTGCAAGCAGTTGCGATGCGGCTCGCGCCTGTCAGCCAGGGCGCGCTGTCGAACCTGGGAGCCACCTTAATTTCCAGCTGTTCGCGTCATGCGCGAGGGACGACACTGACGCCTGTGGCCCGAGGTCTCGAGCAGACCCCGGGCCACATGACGTGTTCCCCCTCCGGTCCCCGGCGACGGATGCCTCCGGCACCAGGCTCACACTCTTCTGCCTCCCTGCCGATACACCGCGATCGCCACCACCAGGTCCTCCCATGCCATCCCGCTCGTCTTTACGACCATCGGGCGGTCGGGGCGGACGGCCGCTCCCGAGCGGAGCAGGTCCGCCATGGTCACCAGTGCTTCCGCATCAAGGAGGCCCTCCCGCACCGCGAGGAAGATGTCGCCGGCCTCGGCGAACGCTACGCCGAGGCTTTCGACGACGACCGTGGCGCGTCGCATGAGCACTCCGTCGAGTTCACGCACCGTCGGCTCATGGGAACCGACGGCTAGCACGACCGCCGAGTCGCGGACGAGGTGGCCGTCGACGACCGGTTCGCGGGCCGACGTAGCAGCGACCACGACGTCTGCGCTACGGACCTGCCCGGCGACCGCCGCGTCATCTGCGGCCAGGTGGCGGTTCGCCCATGACGGGCTCACACCCCCGCGACTTGTGACAACCGTGACGTCGGCCACCGACACATGTGCCCGGATTGTACGGACATGCCCTTGACCCTGCGGTCCCGCACCGAAGACCACGAGCCTCAACCCACCAGGGGAGAAGGCCGCGAGGGCTCGAAGCCGGTCGAGACAGGCGGCCACTGTGACCGCGGGTGTGCGCAGAGTTGTCAGTGCGACCCCGTCGATGACCGCGGCGGGGGTGAGCGTCTCGCTGTCGTGCAGGAGATAGGTCGCGTTGATCCGTCTCAGGCCGCGCGCGGTGTTGCCGGGAGCGACGGTCGCGACCTTTACACCGAACCAGCCGTCCGTCTCCGACGGCATGAGCAGCCCTTGGCCACTTGCCAGGGGCAGGATGACGCGCGGCACGTCACCTTCCGGATCGAGCCCTTCGGTCAGGGCATTGCGGATCGCGGCGACGGCGGCGACGGGACCGAGCGCGAACACGTCCTTGGCATCGAGCATCACGCTCATCGCAGCACGAACCCGGGAACGAGTGCATCACGGCAATCGACGGTGAACCGGCAGGTCCCAATCGCGTGGGCAGTTCCCGTCACCGCAGGGACGACTGCCTGGATCCCGTGTGCCGTCGTGCGCCCCGCGATCCGGGCACTGAAGATCGAGCCCACCACGGACTCGTGGCGCAGTTCGTCGCCGGGATGCAGCTCCCCGGCGTCGGCGAGCAGTGCGACCCGGGCCGACGTGCCTGAGCCGCACGGGGACCTGTCGACCTCGCCGTCGGCGAACACCGTGAGGTTGCGATGATGCAGCCGGCGGCCGCCTTCGGCCAGGATCACGGGAGGGCGCACCTCTTCTGTGAAGATCGTCCCGTAGAGGCCGGAAAGCCGGGCGTCGCTCGGGTGCTCGGTCGCATCGGCGGAGCTGAGTCCGTGACGGATCTCGCGTCCGACTGCGATGAGTGATGCGATGTCCTCGGGTCGAACACGCAGACCGATCGCTGAGACCGGGAGCACGGCGTACACCGCACCGCCGAAGGCGATGTCGACGGTGACCGTGCCCCGCGATGTCGAGATCGGGACGTTCCTAGCACAGACGTAGCTGGGCACGTTCGTGAACGTGACGTCTTCGATCACGCCCGCTTTGGTGCGGACACTCGCCGTGACGCGCCCCGAGGGCACGTCGACCACGACGTCGGTCACCCCGTCGGCTGGGGCAGGAACACGGCCCGAAGCCACCGCCCAGGCTCCTAGGGCGATCGTGCCGTGTCCGCAGGCCGTGGAGAATCCGTCCTTGTGCCAGAACAGAACTCCCAGGTGTGCCTCGGTGTCGTCCGGCGGGACCAGGAAGCATCCGTACATGTCCGCATGACCGCGGGGTTCATTGCATAGAAGTGCCCGTACCCACTGTGCATCGTCGCTGTCCATCGCAACGATTCGGCGCTCGGCGACGGTGAGCCCTTCACCGGTCACAGCAGCCGGGCTGTCCGGCACGATCCGGAACGGCTCGCCCCCTGTGTGCCAGTCGATGGTCTCGACCGTTTCCGTGTTCGTCATTCCTTACGCTCCCAGGTATGCCTCGACGACCTGTGGGTCGGCGCGCAGTTCGGCGGCTGGTCCGGTCAGCGTCACGCGGCCGGAGTCGATGACGTAGCCTCGGTGGGCGATCTTTAGGGCGGCTCGTGCGTTCTGCTCGATGAGGAGCACCGCCGTACCCGACTGGTTGATGGAAACGATGGCGTCCATGACCTGGGCGACCACCAGCGGGGCCAAGCCCATGGATGGCTCGTCCAGCATGATCAGGCGGGGCCCGGCGACCATCGCACGGCCGATGGCGAGCATCTGCTGCTCGCCGCCGGACAGGGTGCCACCCTGCTGGTGACGGCGCTCGGCCAGGCGTGGGAAGTGCTCGTAGACACGTGTGATCCGTTTGTCGACCAACGTGCCCTCGCGCACGGTGTAGCCGCCGAGTTGGAGGTTCTCGTGCACGGTCAGCCTCGAGAAGATACGCCTGCCCTCGGGCACGTGGACGATTCCGCGTTCGACGATCGACCAGGGTGTCGCTGCCGTGATGTCCTCTCCGTACGCCGTGACCGTCCCGGCCCGGGACCGCACGACACCGGAGATTGCGGAAACCGTCGTGGATTTGCCCGCACCATTGTTGCCCAGCAGGGCAACGATCTCCTTGTCGCCAACGGTGAGCTCAAGGCCCTTGAGCGCCTCGACCTTGCCGTAGGTCACTTCCAGGCTCTTGATGTCGAGGACGTTCCTCACCACTCCACCTCCGCCGTGCCGCGCGAACCTGCCTCGGCCGCGATGCGTTCGGCCTCGGCGCGCGTCTCCTCGTCCTCTGCTCCGAGGTATGCCTCGATGACTGCCGGGTTCGACCGGATCGCCGCCGGTGTACCGTCGGCGATCTCCCTGCCATAGCTCAGTACGACGATCCTTTCGGACACCTCCATGACGAGGCCCATGTCGTGCTCGATCAGAACGACCGCGATTCCGAGAGCGGCGATGCGCCGCATGAGGTCAAGCAGCTGGTCCTTTTCTCCGTGGTTGAGCCCGGCCGCCGGCTCGTCGAGCAGCAGCATCCGCGGTCGGCGGGCCAGTGCCCGTGCGATCTCGACACGCCGTTGTTCGCCATATGGGAGGTTACGGATCTGCGTCGTCCGGTCATACGCCATGCCCACGAAGTCGAGCCACCTGTGTGTTTCCTCGGCCGCAGTGTCCTCACCACGCCAGTAGCGCGGAGTGTGCAGCATCGCGTCGAGGAAGTTCTGCCTGATGCGGACGTGCATGCCGGCCCTCACGTTGTCCAGTACTGTCAGGTCACCGAAGAGCCGGAGATTCTGGAACGTACGCGCGATTCCGCTCGCGGCAATCACGGCCGGACGTTTCCCAGTGATATCGGTGCCGTCGAACGTCACTGAGCCCCGGGACGGCTTGTAGAAGCCCGTGATGCAGTTGAACGCGCTCGTCTTGCCGGCACCGTTCGGGCCGATGACCGAGAGCACCTCACCCTCGTGGACGGAAAACGTCAGGCCGTCGACGGCGCGCACTCCGCCGAACGAGACCGCCATGTCCCTCACCTCAAGGAGCACCTTGCCCTTGCTCACGACGCACCCTCCTGTGCTCGGCGGCCGCGCCGCCCTGGTTCGCCCGTACGGGCCGGCAGCAGTCCCTGCGGACGGAAGATCATGAAGACAATCAGCAGCAAACCGAAGAGGAGGTATCGCCAGTTCTCCGCGTCGCGCAGCAACTCAGGCAACAGGGAAATCACCAGTGCTCCTACGACGACACCTGGCGTCGACGCCATGCCGCCGAGGACGACGGCCATCAAAATGAGCGCGGACCACAGGAAGTTGAAGCTCGGCGGGGAGATCGCCGTCTGATGTGCGGCGAACAGCACGCCCGCAACGCCGCCGAAGATCGCTCCGGCGATGTAGGCCGCGAACTTGACTCTGTATGTGTGGATGCCCATCGCCTCGGCGGCGTCCTCGTCCTCCCGTACGAACCGCCACGCGCGGCCGATCCGGCCGCGCCCGAGTCGACTCGAGAACAATACGGCGGCGATGACGACGACCGCAGTGATCCAGTAGAGCGCGATGTCGGCGCGCAGCCCGAAGTCACCGAAGTCGGGGATGCCGTACAGGCCGTTCGGCCCGCCGGTGAAGTCGAGGTTGTTCGCCGTGATGCGGATGATCTCACCGAAGCCGAGAGTGACGATGGCCAGGTAGTCGCTGCGGAGTCGCAGGGTCGGTCCGCCGATGAGGAGTCCACCGACGATCGCGGCGACTACAACTACGGGGACGGTCGCAATCAACGGCCATCCGAACTGGGTCGACAGCAGTCCCGAGGTGTACGCCCCGATCGCGAAGAACGCGGCGTATCCGAGGTCGAGCAGGCCACAGTATCCGACCACGATGTTCAGTCCGACCGCGAGCATCACGAAGATGAGCGCGTCCACGGCGATTTGGATGACGTAGGTGCTGGAACTGATCAGAGGCAGTGCCAGTGCGGCAATGGCTGCGCCGAGACCAAGCCATCTGCTGGCCAGGAACCTAGATATCCCTCCACCGATGGCGCTGCGGCTCGACGCGGAGATGCCGGCTCCCTTGAGGGCAGGCGCGGTGTTCACGGATGTGTGTTCCTCCACGGCGCTGACGTAGGCGGAGGGCTTCTCGCCGGCGCGCAGGGTGGATTCGTCGTTCATCACACACGCTCCGTGACTCGCTCGCCGAGCAGTCCGGTGGGCCGCACGGTCAGGAAGAGGATGAGGAAGCAGAACGCGAAGACGTCGCGCCACTCGCTGCCGAGGTAGGCACCCCCGAAGGACTCCAGCAGACCGAGCACGATCGCGCCGAGAACGGCTCCGCGCAAGTTGCCGATGCCACCTATGACTGCCGCGGTGAACGCCTTCAGCCCGATGATGAAGCCCATCAGGAAGTCGATCTTCCCGTAGTACGCGCCGGCCATGACACCTGCCGCACCGGCCAGGGCGGACCCGATGAAGAACGTTCGCGAGATGACCCGGTCGACGTTGACTCCCATGAGCAGGCAGGCTTTCGGGTCCTGGGAGATGGCCCGCATTGCCCGGCCCGAGCGGGTCTTGCGGACGATGGTGTCGAGGGCCACCATGAGCGTGACCGCGATCGCCATCATCGCCAGCTGAGCGTAGGTGATCTGTGCGTTGGCGATGTGCAGCGTGCCGTCCTGAACGCCGATCGGGTACACCTCTGGGGTTGGGCCGAAGCCGACTGCGATGCCGTACTCGAGCGCGAAGCTCGCTCCGACTGCGGTGATGAGAACGGACAGCCGGGGTGCGCTGCGCAACGGGCGGTAGGCCACCCGCTCCAATAGCATTCCGAAGCCGCCGGTTGCGATCATCGCGACGATCATGATGGCGATGAGCGCGATGAACCCGCCACCGAGTGCACCGGCACCGACGCTGAGCACTATGAAGCCGGCGAAGGCCCCAAGCATGTAGAGATCGCCGTGGGCGAAGTTGAGCAGTTTGATGATGCCGTAGACCATCGAGTAGCCGAGCGCGACCAGGGCGTAGAACGAGCCGACGAATAGGCCGCTGAGCACGAGTTGCAAATGGTTCATGGGTAGTTCCCGATGCATGAGGGGAAGCAGTGACGCACGGGCGCCGGCCCGCGTGGGCCGGCAGCCCGCCGGGTCACTTGTCGAGGACGAAGTCGTCGTCCTTGACGACGAGGATGTCGAAACCGCCCACGCTCAGCGTGTGCTGGATGGTGAAGTTCAGCGGGCCGGAGAAGATCTCGAAGCCGTCGATCTCCTCAAGCGCCTCGATGACGTCCTGCCCGTCGGTGGAGCCGGCCGCTCTGACCGCCTCCGCGGCGACGCGCACCGCGTCGTACGCCTGAGTTGAGTACGGGCCGGGTTCGGAACCGAACTTCTTCTTGTACTTGGCGAGCCACGCCTCACCACCGGGGATGGTCTGCGGCGTCTGGGTCATCGTCGCGAGTACGCCCTGGGCGTTGTTCTTGCCGGCGATCTCGATCAGTTTGCCGTCGACTGAGCCGTCCGCGACCATGATTCTGCCCTTGTAGCCGGCAGCCCTGAGCTGCTTGATGAGCAGCCCGCCTTCCTGGTAGTACCCGGTCCAGTAGACGAAGTCGGCTTTGGAGTCCAGCACGGCGTTGACGGCGCCGGAGTAGTCCGACTCACCGGCTGTGACCGACTGGTGGTCGGCTACCTTGACACCGAGGAGCCCTAGTTCGTCGCCGGTACGCTTGGTGATGTCGGTCGAGTACGAGGTGTTGTCGTCGATCAGGGCGACACCCTTGCTGTTGCCTGCTTTGATGAACTTCGCCGCGGCCTGCGCTTGCTGGATGCCCGTGCCGTTGATCAGGAATACGTTCCGCCGTTGCTCCGACAAGAGGTCGGCGGAGTTGGCCGCCGGGATGATCATGGGGATGTGGGCTTTCTCGAAGATGCTCAGTGTGGGGAGAGTCGCCGAGGAGCAGTAGCCGCCCACTGAGATCCTGACACCGGAACTGACGAGTTTGGCCGCACCGGCGGCGGCCGTCTTCGGATCGCACGCCTCGTCCTCGACAGTGAGTGAGAGCTTGCGGCCGTCGATCCCGCCCTTCGCATTGATCTCGTCGACGGCGAGCCGGGCCCCGTTCTTCATGTGGGGACCGATTGCGGCTGAGCTGCCGGTGAGCGGCGTGAGCATGCCGAGCTTGATGGTGTCGGAGTCGTCCTTCCCGGAACTGTCCTGCGTGAGACTGCCGCCGCATGCGGCGAGAGTGAGCCCGAGTGCCATGACGGCCGCCGCCATGGTTCCACGACGAATGATGGTCATACCTTGCTCCGTCTCGTGTGGTCCGCCGACCGGCGGGCCATCGGGTGGCCGAGATTGCTCGCCGACCGCGCCATCACACACTAAAATGTGTGACATTGCACAGGTGGCCGTGGGTGCTGCGGGAGCAGGGAGTCGCGCTGGCACTCGTGGCGGTAGCGCAACTTCGATGCGTTGCGGCCGTGCGCACGCCCCTCACCTGTGAAGCTGTGCACTTCGGAGGGGGTGTTATCGGCCGGATCTGCGGTCCAGCCCGAGCCAGTGGATGACGCGCGACTTTGCCCGCTCAATGCCACCACTGTGGTGTGTGACATTGCACAGACCCTAGCGGGTGATGTCGCGGGATGGGAGTCCTCTCGGCGCTCGTAATGGAGGCGTGACTTTCCGACCGTCCCGAATGCTGCGCAGGTGGCGTACCGGGGGCTCAGAGGGTGAAGCCAGCCGGGTAGGGATCCGATGGATCGAGCAGGTACTGCGCGGTGCCCGTGATCCAGGCGCGGCCGGTGACGGAGGGCAGGACGGCTGGCCGGCCTCCGACCATCGTCTCCCCCAGCACCCGTCCGACGAACCGGGAGCCGATGAACCACTCGTTGACGAAGTCCTGGCCGACCGGCAACTACCCACGAGCGTGCAGCTGTGCCATCCGGGCACTAAAGGGTGTTGCAGAAGGCCGTGAACACGCAGGTTGAAGCGGTGTTTGGGTGCGTTCGTTCATGCGGCGAGGGTGAGGTTGTGCATGCGGGCCACGGCCTGGACCGCGTGGTGAAGGCCGTTGCCGCGTTGCCGGCAGTCGCGGAGGATCCTGTAGTTCTTCATCCGGGAGAAGGTGCGCTCGACGCGGGCGCGGACCTTGCGATGCTGCGCGTTGTCTTCTTCCTCGCCCTTGAGCAGGGGTCGTCCGGCGCGTTTGCGGTGCGGGACGATCAGTCCGGCGTTGATGTAGGCGCCGTCTCCGAGGACCGTCACTCCTTCGCAGTGTGCGGCCAGGCCGGAGTCCCGCCAGGCTTTCGCGTCCGCGGTGTTGCCGGGCACCGGACGGGCCGTGGCCACCACCAGGCGGGACTCAGCATCGACGATGACCTGCACGTTCGCCGAGAACCGGTAGTTTCGTGAGGACGCGCCGACCGTGCGGTCGCGGACCGGGACGAGGGTGCCGTCCACGATCCACAGCCGCTCGGCGGCGTCGGCAGGGGGCCGAGCCGGCTCGAGTGCGAGCAGCGGGCCGAGCCTTTGGATCACCCGGTACACCGTCGCGGGTGAGACGCCGAACAGCGGGGCGAGCTGCCGCATGGTGAGGTTCGTGCGGTAGTACACGGCCACCAGCAGCACCCGCTCGGCCAAAGGCAACCACCACGGGCGACCCCATCCGCAACCCTCGCCACCGCGCTCCCGGACCGCTTTCAGCAGTCGGCCGAACTGATCCATCCGCAGACCGGTGAACGTCTCCACCCACACCCCTCGGCCTCAACACCCCAGCCATGCGAGGGAGATGCCCAGTCCACGGCCTTCTGCAACACCCTTTAGGGTCCGTCTTCAAACGGATCTTGCCCAGAGCAGGAACGACGCGAGTGTGACCGCCGCTTCGTAGGAAGTGGCGGTCTTGTCGTATCTGGTGGCGATGCCGCGGAAGCCCTTGAGCCGGTTGAAGCAGCGTTCGATCACGTTGCGCCGCCGGTAGGTCTCCCGGTCGAAGCCTGGCGGCCTGCCGCCGCAGCGGCCGCGTTTGTGTCGGTGCCGTCGCTGGTCGGCCTTCTCGGGGATGACGTGCGCAATGCCGCGTTGTCGCAGGTAGGCGCGGAAGCCGCGGGAGCTGTAAGCCTTGTCTGCGATGACCTGGTCGGGCCTGCAGCGTGGCTGGCCCGTGCCGGTCCGGGGAACACGGATCCGTTCCAGCAGAGGGCGTGCGCAGACACTGTCGTGGCGTTGGCCGGGCGTCACCAGAATCGCGAGTGGGCGGCCCTTGCCGTCGCAAGCGAGGTGGGTGGTCAGCCCGCCTCGGGATCGGCCGAGGACGTGATCGTCCGGTTCGTCCTGCCGGTGCCGCCCCCCTTTTCGGCCCGTGCCGGCGGCGTGCTGGTGAGCGCGGACGATGGTGGAGTCGATCTGGACCAGCCAGTCGATGTCGCCGGCCGCGTCGGCGTGGACCTGGATCTGCTGCAGGGCTTGGGTGAACACCCCGTCCAGGGCGTACCGGCGGAAACGGGTGTAGACGGTCTTCCACGGCCCGTAACGTTCCGGCAGGTCACGCCAGGAGATCCCGGTACGGATCTTGTAAACCATCCCGTTGATGACCTGACGGTCTGACACCCGGGGCCGGCCCGTCGCGGCCCGGGGTATCAGCGGAGCGAGTAACTCCCACTCCTGGTCGGTGAGTTCATGACGACGTACCACGACACCATGATCTACCACCTGAATGATCTTTGAAGACGGACCCCAATTCCCGTGCCGCAGGGCGACCTATCGAACCACCCCGGATGGATCGCCATGGCATGCCGTGAGTGCTCCCCGGTCGATCCGGGAGCCTCAAGATAGACGTGATGACACACGTTGATCTCGGGATTCCGTAAAGTGGCAGTAAGCCTTTTCAGCGTTGTCCCTCAAGGGCGGGGCTGCAGCGGCTTCGGCGGACGATCCGCCAGGTTTTAAGGCGGGCGACGTTCCGTTCGCGGGGGCGCCCGCCTGGGCAAGTGCGCGGTTCAGCTTCAGCTCGGTCGGTGACAGATCACCGCCGGGCGAGTGGCGGATCACGGTGGTGACCCAGGGGCCCGCGCCGATGTAGACGCGTCGGCCACGATCGGGACGCCCTGGATGATGCGATGGGTGCCGGTAGCTGTCAGGTCGTGCGTCCGGCCCGGCATGGCCGGTGAGATCCACAGATGCTGGCCTTCGGGAACGGTGAGGACCTGCACGTTCACACGGTGGCGTCGGCTTGGTGGTGTATTTTTTCGGCCCGGCATTCACCCAGGCGGCCGCGCTCGCTGAGGGTGCCGTCCAAGAGCACGTAGTCGGGTCGTGCTCGCCCAGAGTCTTGAGCAGGCCCCGGTGCCCGGGCGGCCAACAGCCGGACGACCGCGGCGGTGTAGCGGAAGCCCTGTGCGTTGCGGCCATCGAGGCCATCACCCGATCGGTGGCCACCCTGAAAACGCTCAGTGAACCTCTTTCATCCTATAGTCGCAGGTCAGTAGTACGTGGATGGCTTGGACGGTGCGGCTGATGCGGCGGGTCGAGCAGCGTGCTCTGCGCATGATGTGCCAGGACTTGAGTCGGGCGAAGGCGCGTTCGCCGGGGGCTCGGAGGCGTGTGTGGTCGCGGTTGAACTGCTGGTAGTGCTCGGGCTGTTCGCTGTGGTGGTAGTAGGGGGTGCGGAAGGTGGCGCCGGCGCCCTGGTAGGCGCGGTCGGCCAGGACAAGGATCTGCCGGGTGAGGCAGGCCTGGAGGATGCCGTGGGCCCGGGCCGCGGTCAGGTCGTGGGTGCGGCCCGGTGTCGCGCGGGAGAACCACAGCGGGGTGCCGTCGGGACGGGCAATGACCTGCACGTTCATGCCGTGCTTGCGGTGTTTCATCGAGTAGTACGGCTCGTCCGCGCGGACGCGGTCGATGGGGATCAGAGTGCCGTCAACGATGACATGGTCGCCCTCACCGAGACCGGTGAGGGCTTCATGAAGGCCGGTAGCCCAAGCAGCCAGCACATCCAGGGCTTCGTCGACGTACCGCCAGGCGGTGGCCTGCGATATCCCGAACCCGGCGCCGAGCTGGGCGAACGTCTCGTTCTTACGTAGGTGGACCAGCGTAAGCAGTGCCTGGTCGAAGCAGCCGAGCTTGCGCCAGCGGGTGTTGCGGGTCCGGCGGTGCTCGTACAGCAGCCACGAGACATGCTCGACGAGCTCGTGCGGGACGTCGAGCGTGGCAGGATACGGAACCAACAGGGCCCCTTCGGTCGCCGGTGTGCTGAGTGGAATCACCACGCCAACGACGAGGGGCCCTGCCTCGTCACCGCACCCGCTGACCAGCCCGTTTCACCCGCCAGCACAGGATGAAAGAGGTTCAGTGAGCTTCTTCAGCGTTGCAGCTCCAGGGTGAGGACGGCCTTGGCGATTGACGTCATGCGGT
>BMVA01000040.1 GCA_014650475.1 Streptomyces albogriseolus | reverse complement strand
GGAGGGATAACCGCTGAAAGCATCTAAGCGGGAAGCCTGCTTCGAGATGAGGACTCCCACCTCCTGGAGAGGGTAAGGCTCCCAGTAGACGACTGGGTTGATAGGCCGGATATGGAAGCACGGTAACGTGTGGAGTTGACCGGTACTAATAGGCCGAGGGCTTGTCCTCAGTTGCTCGCGTCCACTGTGTTGGTTCTGAAACCACGAACAACCCCATGCCATGGTCACGGCATGCCGGTGGTTGAGTGTTTCATAGTGTTTCGGTGGTCATAGCGTAGGGGAAACGCCCGGTTACATTCCGAACCCGGAAGCTAAGCCTTACAGCGCCGATGGTACTGCAGGGGGGACCCTGTGGGAGAGTAGGACGCCGCCGAACAATTCTTAAATAGAAAGCCCCCGTGCCATTCGGCACGGGGGCTTTCTGCGTTTACGGCGCGTTTTCTAGGGCTGCACCAGCCCCGTTTCGTACGCGCAGATCACCGCCTGCACCCGGTCCCGCGAGCCCGTCTTCGCCAGGACGCGGCCCACGTGGGTCTTCACCGTGGATTCGGCGAGGTGGAGACGCGTGGCGATCTCCGTGTTCGTCCAGCCCTTTCCCAGGACCGTCAGGATCTCGAGCTCGCGCTCCGTCAGTGCGGCCAGCCGAGGGTCGGGCGCCGTGGCCTCCGGGGTGCCGGCCGGGAGATGGTGGACGTAGGCGTCCAGGAGCCGGCGGGTGAGGCCGGGGGACACCACGGCGTCCCCGGAGGCGACCGCTCGTATGCCGGAGAGGAGGTCCTCCGGCTGGGCGTCCTTGACGAGGAAGCCGGAGGCACCGGCGCGGAGGCCCGCGTAGGCGTACTCGTCCAGGTCGAAGGTGGTGAGGATCAGGACACGGGTGCGGTCTCCGGAGGCGGTGATGCGGCGGGTGGCCTCGATGCCGTCCATGCCGGGCATGCGGACGTCCATCAGGACGACGTCCGGTCTGAGGTCCGCGGCCTTGCGGACCGCTTCCGTGCCGTTCGCCGCCTCGTCCAGGACCGTCATGTCGTCCTGGCTTTCCAGCAGCATGCGGAAGCCGAAGCGCTGGAGGGGCTGGTCGTCGGCGATGAGGACGGTGGTCACGGTGCGGATTCCTCCGGGAGACGCAGGTGGACGCGCCAGCCGCGTTCCGGGTGCGGGCGTGGGCCGGCTTCCAGGGTGCCGCCGTACAGTGCCGTGCGTTCCCGCATTCCGGTAAGTCCCCGTCCGCTGTGCGTCGTCGGTGCACCGCCGCGGCCCGTGTCGGTGACGGTGAGTGTCACGGCACCTGAGGTCGCGTACGAGAGGGTGACGCCTGCGGTGGCGTCCGGGCCTGCGTGCTTGAGCGTGTTGGTGAGGGCTTCCTGGATGACGCGGTAGAGGGTGAGCTGGCGGCCGGGGGAGATGGCTGGGTCGCCCTGGACGGTCGCCCGGACGGGCAGTCCGGCCCGGCGGACTCCGTCGAGGAGACGGTCCAGGTCGGCGAGCGCGGGCTGAGGGGTGAGGTCGGCGGGGGCGGGCTCGTCGTCACGCAGGACGTCCAGCAGGCGGCGCAGCTCGGTGAGGGCCTGGCGGCTGGTGCCCGCGATGGCGTCCAGGGCCTGGGCGGCGCGCTCGGGGGACTTGGCGGCGGCGTAGCGGCCGCCGTCGGCGAGACCCGTGATGACGGACAGGTTGTGGCCGATGATGTCGTGCATCTCGCGGGCTATGCGGGTGCGTTCGGCGGCGGCGGCGAGGCGGGCCTGCTGGTCGCGTTCGGTCTCCAGACGGCGTGCGCGGTCCTCCAGGGCCACGGTGTGGTCGCGGCGGGTGCGGACCGTGACGCCGACGGCGACCGCGACGAGGAGGGACATCAGGTGTGGTCCCAGGTCTTCGTCGGCGGGGCCTCTCGGATGGCGCAGGACCGTCACGACGACCGGGGCCGTCGACACCACGGCCACCCACCACAGGGAGCGCAGCGGACGGCGCAGGGTGATGTGGAAGACGACGAGCAGGTGGAGGAGGGCCGCCTGGAGCAGGGCGCCCGTCCAGGCGTTGACCAGCAGGGCCGGCGTCATCACCAGCAGCACCGTGCGGGGGCGGGCACGGCGTTGGAGGAGAGGGACGGTCAGCGCGAGGCTGAGGGCGAGGACCAGGCCCTCGTGGACGTCGGGGTTCCGGGTGATGCGAATCCAGCCGCCGCCGTAGAGGTCGATGAGCGCGGCGGTCGTCCAGAAGGCCGTGAGGTGCAGGTCCCAGAGGAGCGGGCGGCGCCGGTCGACGGCGCGCACCCGCTGCACGGTCCGCTGGAGGTACTGGGTGATCGGCTCCGCTGTCTGTTCCTCCGGCACGCGGTCCATGGTGCTGGCCGCGTGGCTCGTGCGGAAGGCCGTCATACGTCCCGTCGCCTGAGCAGAAGGGCCGCCAGGGCGAGGCTTCCTGCCGTCCACAGGGCCATCGAGAGGAGGGCCGTACCGGGTGAGGGCATGCCGGGGAGAGGGGTGGCGTGGGTGAGTGCCTCGACGGCCCTGCTGGGGAAGTGGCGGGCGGCGTCGTCGACGACGTCGTAAGGGATCAGCGGGAGGAGTTCCGGCAGGATCATCGTGAGGCCGATCAGTGCGCCGATGCCCGCCGGGACCGAGCGGAGCATCGAGCCGAGCGCCAGGGCGAGGACGCCGAGGAGGGCGAGGCCGGCGGCGTTGGTGACGAGGGCGCGGGCCACGCCGGGGTCGGTGAGGGAGGCGGCGTGCGCGGTGTCCGCGAGGAAGACTTGCGCGAGGGGGAAGGTGACGAAGTTGGCGGCGAGCACGGTGAGGAAGCCGACGCCGGCCAGCACGGCCGCCTTGGACCACAGCACCGGCAGCCTGCCGGGTACGGCGGTCATGGTGGCCCGGATCTGGCCGGAGGAGTGTTCGCCGGCCGTGGTCAGGACGCCGAGGGTGCCCAGCACGACGTAGGTGAACTGCATGCCGAGCAGGACCATCAGGACGGTGTCGATGTCGTCGTCACCGCCTCCGCCCTCGTAGCTCGCGGCGATGAGCAGGCCGGTGCCGAGGGTGAGGACGACGGTGAGGCCGAGGCCGATCCAGGTGGAGCGGAGCGTCGTCAGCTTGTGCCACTCGGAGCGCAGGACGCGGGCCGGGGTGACCTTGTAAGGGTGGGCGGTGGTGGTCATGCGGCTGCTCCCTCCGGGCCGGCGTACTCGACCGCGTCGTGGGTCAGGGTCATGAAGGCTTCCTCCAGAGAGGCCTGGGACGGCGTGAGTTCGAAGAGGGGGATGCCGTGGGCGGCGGCGGTGCGGCCGATGTGTTCGGCGGTCGTGCCGCGGATCTCCAGCGCGCCGGCGGTGTCCCGGAAGTCGACACCGGGGGCCCGGAGCAGGGCGGTGAGGGCGTCCGGGTCGGGGGTGCCCACGCGGACCGTGGCTGCACCGGAGTCCCGCACGAAGTCGGTGACCGTGGTGTCCGCGAGGAGGCGGCCGCGGCCGATGACGATCAGGTGGTCGGCGGTCAGGGCCATTTCGCTCATCAGATGGGAGGAGACCAGGACCGTGCGGCCCTCGGCGGCGAGGGACTTGAGGAGGGTGCGGATCCAGCGGACGCCCTCGGGGTCGAGGCCGTTGACCGGTTCGTCGAGGACGAGGGTGGCGGGGTCGCCGAGCAACGCGGCGGCGATGCCCAGGCGTTGGCCCATGCCGAGGGAGAAGCCCTTGACCCGGCGGTCCGCCACCTCGGTGAGGCCGGTGAGGTCCAGGACCTCCTCGACGCGGCGTCCGGGGAGGCCGTGGGTGAGGGCCAGGCCGCGCAGGTGGTGGCGGGCGGTGCGGCCCGGGTGGACGGAGCGGGCCTCCAGCAGGGCGCCGACCTCGGTGAGGGGCGCGGGGTGGGCGGCGTAGGCGCGGCCACCGACGGTGACCTGGCCCGACGTCGGGGCGTCCAGACCGAGGATCATCCGCATGGTGGTGGACTTGCCGGCGCCGTTCGGGCCGAGGAAGCCGGTCACGGTGCCGGGACGGACGGTGAAGGACAGGTCGTCGACGGCCGTCCTTCCGTTCCTGCCGCCGTAGCGTTTGGTGAGGTGCTGCGCGGTCATCATGGGTCGATGCTCGTCGGCGCGAGGGCGGCGGGCGTCGGACGGCGGCCTTATTTCAGGTGAGGCCGTGGTACCCCGGTACTACCGTGGCCGCATGAGTTACACGGTCCGTTCCCTGCACGCCGACGAGTGGCCCCGGGCCAAGGCCTTGCGGCTCGAGGCCCTTCGGGACCCCGTGGCGTCCATCGCCTTCATGGAGACCTACGGGTCCGCCGTCGCCCGGCCCGACTCCTACTGGCAGGAGCTGTTCGAGCGCCGGGCCGAAGGGGCGTCCGGAACCCAGCAGATCATCGCCGCGGGGCCGGACGGGGAGTGGGTAGGGACGGTCACCGTGGTGATGGAGGAGTCCGGCACCACGGACTGGGCCGGACTGCCCGTCGATCGGCGTCAGGGGCATCTGGTCGGGGTGTACGTGCAGCCGGGGCACCGGGGGATCGGGCTCACCGAGGTGCTCTTCGACGCCGCGCTGGAGTGGGCGTGGGCGCAGGGCGCCGAACGGGTGCGGCTCCTCGTGCACGAGGACAACGCGCGGGCGCTGCGGGCCTATCGCAAGGCGGGCTTCGTCGAGACCGGGGTGACCACGAGGCTGGGTCCCGCCCCGGACGAGCGGGAGCTGGAGCTGGCCGTGGAGCGACCGGACCCGGAGTCAGACCTGTAGTTCTGCGTGCGGCCAGCGGGCGCGGGCCTGTTCGCGGGAGCGGAGGAGGGCCACCGTGGGCATGCCGCGCTCCGGGCCGGCCGTGAGCAGCTCCGGGAGCTGAGGGAGAGGGGCCACTGCCGCCACGTCGTCCAGGACGAGGGTGAGTGGTGGGTCGAGCCGACCGGAGGATGACCGTCCGGCCATGCGCCGGCCGTGCTCGACCACGTAGGAGACGAGCGCCGTGAGCAGAGGCATGGCGCCCGGACCGGTGCGCGGATCCTCGATGGATTCGCCCACGACATAGAGCGTTCCCCCTTCGTGGATGAAGGAATCCAGGGCGAGGGCATCACTTCGGTGGGGAGTGCAGGCTTCCCGGACGTTGACCGTGGAGAGGGCCGCCAGCGCACGCGCCGTCAGCTGCTGCGCCATGTCCCGGCGTTCGGGGTGCGCGGTGAGCGCCGCCTCCAGCTCGCCCGCGGAGCCGGACGCCGCCTTGGGGTGGGTGCGCAGGACGCGTACGGCGTCCTGTATCTGGAGACCCTGGGCCCAGCGGTGGACGTGGCGGACGGTGCGGCCGTCGACGGCGGCCGCGTGCAGATAGCTGCGCAGCAGCAGTTCGGCGGTGTCGCCGAGCTGCTGGTCGAGCCGTGAGGTGGGGCGGACGGGGGCCAGGAGCGCCGCCGCGCGGGCGGTCGCCGTGTGCTTGTCCTCGCAGCCGGCGGTGGGCGACCAGTGGAGGCGGGCCGGGGTGTCGCAGAGGTGCGTCGGGTCGTAGAGGTGGGTGGGGCCGAGCTTGGCGCGGGCGTCCTTGGTGTCGTACCAGAGGGCCGGGTTGGACGTGAGGACGAGGGCGGGTCCCTCGGCGTCGCGTACGGCCTGCGCGGCGGCGGTGTGGCGGGTGGCCGGGGGGCCGTAGTGGAGGCCCGGGGCGGTCGTCTCCGCGGCCGGCTGAGGGGCAGAGGTGGGTTCGGGGGGCCGCGGGGCGGGGACCTCGTGCACCGGCGTCGGGGTCGGCGTCGGCTCGGGCGTCCGGGCCGGCTCGGGCTCCCGCATCGGCTCCCTCACCGGTTCCGGCATCCGTTCCGGTTCCGGCATCGGTTTCGGGGGCGTGGGCGCCTCCGTCACCCCTCCCTCCGCGCGCCGCCGGGCCCGTACCGCCCGCCAGCGGGCCACCGTGCCGAGGACGAACGCGGTGAGGACCACCAGGATCATCAGCTGGCCGATGAGCAGGCCCCAGAAGAGGCCGTAGCCGGAGAGGTCGCCGGGCGGGACGCCGGGCCAGGCGCCGGGGATGTCGTGCGGTGCGGCGACGAGGTGGCGCACGGCGAGCGGGGTGCGGGTGAAGGAGAGGCCGGACGGCCAGCGGCCGTGGGCGAAGAGGCCCGCGAGGCCGGTGGCCGTCCACACCATCGCCGTCATGCCGAGGAGGAACGCGAGCACCCCGACCAGCAGTCCGTCCGGGATGCCGCCGTTGTGCCCGCGCCGCTCGTCCGCTCTCACGCGTCCCCCTCCTGCCGCTCTTACGCCACCGTCGACTCGGAGTCCCCGACGTGCTGCTCCACGAAGGCCGCCGCCCGCTCCTCGGCCTCCAGTTCGGCGGCGCGCAGGGCGTCGTCGGCGAGGTCGGCGGACGACTCGGTCATCGCGCGGTCGGTGAAGACCAGGGGGCGTTCCGTCTCGGTGACCAGGTGCTTGACCACCTGGACGTTGCCGTTGACGTCCCAGACCGCGATGCCCGGGGTGAGCGTCGGGATGATCTCCACGGCCCACCTGGGGAGGCCGAGCACCCGGCCCGTGGCCCGCGCCTCGTCCGCCTTCTGGGCGTAGATGGTGCGGGTGGAGGCCATCTTCAGGATCGCCGCGGCCTCCTTCGCCGCCGCTCCGTCCACCACGTCGGACAGGTGGTGGACGACCGCGACGAACGACAGGCCGAGGCGCCGGCCGAACTTCAGCAGCCGCTGGAACAGCTGCGCCACGAACGGGCTGTTGATGATGTGCCAGGCCTCCTCGACCAGGAAGATGCGCTTCTTCCGGTCGGGGCGGATCCAGGTGTGCTCCAGCCACACGCCGACGATCGCCATCAGGATCGGCATGGCGATGGAGTTGCGGTCGATGTGGGACAGGTCGAAGACGATGAGCGGGGCGTCCAGGTCGATGCCGACGGTCGTCGGGCCGTCGAACATGCCGCGCAGGTCACCGTCGACCAGGCGGTCGAGGACCAGCGCGACGTCCAGGCCCCACGCCCGGACGTCGTCTATGGCGACGTTCATCGCCTCCGCCGACTCCGGTTCGGGGTGGCGGAGCTGCTCGACGATGTCGGACAGGACGGGCTGGCGTTCGACGATGGTCTCGTTGACGTAGGCGTGCGCGACCTTCAGGGCGAAGCCGGAGCGCTCGTCGAGGCCGTGCCCCATGGCGACCTCGATGATGGTGCGCAGCAGCGCGAGCTGCCCGGTGGTGGTGATCGCCGGGTCCAGCGGGTTGAGCCGGATGCCCTGGTCGAGCGCGGCCATCGGGTCCAGGCGGATGGGGGTTATGCCCAGCTCCTGGGCGATGAGGTTCCACTCGCCGGCGCCGTCCTCGCCCTGTGCGTCCAGGACGACGACCTGGCGGTCGCGGAAACGGAGCTGGCGCAGGACGTACGTCTTCTCCAGCGCCGACTTGCCGTTGCCCGACTCGCCGAGGACCAGCCAGTGGGGGGCCGGGAGCTGCTGGCCGTAGAGCTGGAAGGGGTCGTAGATGTAACCCTTCCCGGAGTAGACCTCGCGGCCGATGATGACGCCGGAGTCGCCGAGGCCGGGCGCGGCGGTCGGCAGGTACACCGCCTGCGCCTGGCCCGTGGACGTGCGCACCGGCAGCCGGGTCGTCTCGACCTTCCCGAACAGGAAGGACGTGAAGGCGTCGGTGACGACGGACAGCGGATCCCGCATCTTCAGCTCAGCCCCTACCTACGAATGCCGGTGGCGAACGGGAGAGTGTTCACGAACGCGCGGTGGTGCTCGCGGTCGCACCACTCCAGCTTCAGGTACGACTTTCCGGCCGAGGCCCGTATCGTCCGCTTGTCGCGGGCCAGGGCCTCGGGTGTGCGGGAGGAGACGGTGATGTAGCCGACCAGGTTGACGCCCGCGGCGCCGCTGGCGAGGTCCTCGCCGCGCTGGTCGAGACGGCTGTGCGCGGCGACGTCGCGCGGGTCGACGGTGCGGTTCATCTTGGCGGCGCGGGACGCCTCCGCCTCGTCGTTGGTCTTCTCGGTCAGCATGCGCTCGATGGCTACCTCGGTGGGTTCGAGGTCCATCGTGACGGCGACCGTGCGGATCACGTCCGGGGTGTGGACGAGCAGCGGCGCGAGGAAGTTCACGCCGACCGGGGTCATCGGCCACTCCTTCACCCAGGCCGTGGCGTGGCACCAGGGGGCGCGGGTGGCGGACTCGCGGGTCTTGGCCTGGAGGTACGTGGGTTCCGTGGCGTCCAGTTCGGCCGGCCAGGCGTTGCGCTGGGACATCGCCTGGATGTGGTCGATCGGGTGGTCCGGGTCGTACATGGAGTGGATCAGCGAGGACAGCCTGCTCTGGCCGAGCGGCTGGCGTACGCGGATGTCGGCCTCCTGGAGCCGGGAGCAGATGTCGGTCAGCTCACGGGCCATGACGACGGCGAGGCCCGCGTCCCGGTCGACGCGGCCGCCGCCCTGGCTGCGCATGGCGCGGGCCATGGTGACCGCCTCGGCGGCGAGTTCGCGGTTGTAGTGCATGCAGGCGACGAGGTACGCGCGGTGCTGCTCGCTGCTGGTCGACACCATCGACTGGAGCTGGTCGTACGACTGCTGGAGCCAGGCGGGGGCCTTGTCGTCGCCGCGGACGGTGACGTCCTTGGCGTGCGCGTCGGGGTCGGCGGGCAGGGTGCGGGCGAGCATCTGGATGCGGGTGACGAAGCCGTCGCCGTTGGCCACGTGCTTGAGCAGCGTGCCGAAGCGGTCGACGAGGGCCTCCTGGTCCTCGGAGTCGCGCAGGCCGACGCCGGGGCCCTCGATCTCGATGGCGGCGGTGACGGTCTTGCGGTCCGCGTGCAGCAGCACGGCGATCTCGTCCGGGCCGAACGGCGCGGAGAGCCAAGTGATCCTGCCGATGCCGGGCGGCGGGCCGACCTCCACCTCGCGGCCGTCGAGACGGGTGCCCGCCTCGATGACGCCGGAGCGGTAGGTGGCGCCGCGGCGCAGGGTGCGCTTGTAACTGCGGTTGATCTCGAACCACTTGTAGAACGTGCGGTGCTTGTACGGCACGTACACGGCGGCCAGGGCGAGCATCGGCAGGCCCGCCAGCAGCACGATCCGGATGGACAGGACGGGGACGAGGAGCCCGCACATCATGCCGAGGAACGCGCCGATGACGATGAGCGCGATCTCACCGGTCTCGCGATTGCGGCCGACGATCGCGTTCGGCCGGGCGCGGCCGATCAGATACGTACGGCGGGGCGTGACCGTGGGGGACAGATGGGACTCGGTCGTCAACGCCCTTCACCTCCAGTGCGGTTGGTACTGCTGTTGCGTGTGCTGGCGTGCGGGGTGTTCACCGGGCTGGCCGTCCGGGGCGGGGGCGCGGCGGAGGGGACGGATCCGCCGCCCGAGGGTCGGGAGCTGTGCGCGGCGACTCCCCCGGAGGCGGGGTTGGACGGGCGGGGGGCGGAGGACTGGCCGCCGCCGTGGTTGTCGGCGCGGGTGCTGTGCGTCTTGATGCCCTGGGCGACCAGGGTGGCCGGGGAGCTGATGACGGCGGCGGCCTTGCCCTCGGCGCCCTGCATGATGCGGTTGTTGCGGGACCCGGCGATCTCGTCGCCGAAGCCGGGGACGAAACGGTAGATCATCGCCGAGGCGAAGATGGCGAGCAGGATGATGGCGAGGCCGGAGACCACGGCGGAGAAGGCGTCCGGCCCGTCGTCGGCGGAGAGCGCGCCGGCCAGGCCGAGCACGATCACGATGACCGGCTTCACCATGATCACGGCGATCATGATGCCCGCCCAGCGGCGGACGTGGCCCCAGAGGTTCTTGTCGACCAGGCCCGCGTAGACGACGGTGCCGAGGAGGGCGCCGACGTAGAGCAGGGCGGCGCGGATCACCAGCTCCAGCCAGAGGACGCCGGCCGCGAGGATCGAGACGAGGGAGACGACGATCAGCATGATCGGGCCGCCGCCGATGTCGTTCCCCTTCTCCAGGGCGGCGGAGAACGTCCCGAAGAACGTGTCCGTCTGGTCGCCGGTCGCCTTCGCCAGCACGTCGGTGACGCCGTCGGTCGCGGAGACGACGGTGTAGAGGATCAGCGGGGTGAAGGCGGAGGCGAGGACGGTCAGCCAGAGGAAGCCGATCGCCTCGGACAGGGCGGTGGTGAGCGGCACGCCGCGGACGGCCCGCTTGGCCACCGCCAGCAGCCAGAGGAGCAGGGTGAGGATCGTCGACGCGGCGAAGACGACGGCGTACTGCTGGAGGAAGGTGTCGTTGGTGAAGTCCACCTTCGCGGTGTCCTCGACGGCGGCGCTGAGCTGCTTGACCGTCCAGGACGCGGCGTCGGCGCAGCCGCGGGCGAGGGAGGCGAGGGGGTCGAGGGCGGAGGTGGGGTCGCTGAACGTGCCCGACCGTCCTCCTCCGGAGGATCCGCCGCCTTCACCGCGTTCGCAGTAGTCCTTGGCGGGGCCGTGGATCAGGTCGCAGGGGTCGTTGCTCGGCGTGGGCGTGGGGGTGGGCGCAGCCACGGCACGGGAGGCGAGCAGGACGACCGTCGTCTGGACGGCCGCGAGGACACCCGTCAGCGCAAGCGTGCGGCGATTAGCGGGCATACGTGAACCCTCCGTACTCCTGGACGGCCTTCGCCATCTCGTCGGCGCTGGAGGCCCGCTCGTCGCCTGGAACCGGCGTGGGGCCGTCCTTCTGAGAGTGGGTCACGATCTTCCAGTCGTCATCGGTCCACTTGAGCTGCATGGTGATGGTGAACCAGCTGTTGGTGACCGGATTCGTGGAGCTCTCTCCGGCGAGTCCCAGGAGTCCGCTGCACCAGACCTCGACCGTCGCCGTGTCGGAGGACGACTCGGTGACCTTGGTCCCGATCGGGGTCGTCCGGGAGACGAACGTGAGGCCCTCCGGCGTGGTGCCGTCCCCGTTCAGGCCCACGTTCTCGTTGAACTCCGGCGTGTACGCGTCGTCGAGCCTTGCCTCGAAGTCCGCGACCCGTGCGGGAACGATGATCGACTGGAGGATCGCGTCGCGCCTGGCCTTGTTGAACATCTCGGCGGAGCCGAGCGCCACCGCGTAGTTGGCCGCCGCGCTCTCCGCCCCCTGCCTGTCGTGGGCGAAGCCCGCCGGGATGCCGGACGCGCCCGCCGGGACGGGCTTCTCGCCCGTTGGCGCCGTCGCCGCCGCCTTCGGCGAGTCCGCCCCCTCCTCCGCGCCGGAATCCCCGCCTCCACGGTTCGCGAAGGCGATGGCCGCGATGAGGAGGACCACCACGCCGACGACGGTGACCAGGCTGCGCGACGAGGACCGGCCGTTTCTGCGCGCGCCGCCGTACGGGTCGCCGCCCGCCTCGGGCAGGCGGGTGCGGGTCCGGCCCGTGTCGTCTCCGAGACTCATGCCGCGTACGCCCCCTCAGCGTCGTGCGGGAACACCTCGTACTCCGTGTACTCCACGTACGACGGTAGCCGTACCGGCCGCCGCTCGGGCGTGGTGTGGTGACTGGACATCAGGGAAACGCAACCTCAGCCGGTGGGCACGACGGGCGGGTGGGATGGAGGGGATGCCGGGCGTGCCCGGTCGGGACCGATGGTGCGGGATCAGACGGCCATGCCGTACACGATGGTGAACAGGGTGCCGAGCGAACCGATGATGAAGACGCCCGTGAGCCCCGCGATGATGAGGCCCTTGCCCTGTTCGGCGCTGAACGTGTCCCTCAACGCGGTGGCGCCGATGCGCTGTTTGGCCGCCCCCCAGATGGCGATGCCGAGGCAGATGAGGATGGCGACGGCCATGACCACTTCGATCATCACCTTGGCCTCGTTGCCCAGGCTGCCGAAGGGGCCCCAGTCCGGAGCGATCCCGCCGATGATGGTGTTGATGTCTCCCTCGTCGGCCGCAAAGAGCATGTAAGTCACCGCCCCTGTATGGGTAGTTCCGCATCCTCTGCGGGGGTGCAGAGGTCAGGCCTCATTGTCGCCGACGATGACGCTGTCGTATGTCGACTTGACGTCATCTGTTGGCGGGTTTCGTGGGAATAGCTTGCCACCGGCGCGCGCCGGACTCCGGGAGGGGCGCGCTCCGAAGGGTGAAGAGTCGTATCGTCACTCTGTGTATCACGCTGGGTAACGTCGGGCAATGAAGCGCGGCTCGCCCCCGCCGGCGTGGACCGTGCATGTCGTCGTATCTGATCACTTCCGTTCGGCCGTCGCGCCTCTACACTGTCGGGCGGCGGCGGACTGCCGGACGGTGAGGGGTGGTTGACGGTGCGTAAGCTCTGGGTCGGTGCGACTCTTGCCGTCGGAGCCACGGTCTCCTTCGTGATGCTGCTCGTCGTCGGCGTGTACGTCGTCGCCGGGAACCTGGTCAACGGGGTGGGCGGCGGGGCCGCCAAGTCCCTGGCCAAGGGCAGCGTGCCGGCGGCCTATCAGCAGCTCGTCTCCCGGTGGGGCAATCTCTGTCCCGCCATCAACCCGGCGCTGCTGGCCGCCCAGCTGTACCAGGAGAGCGGGTTCAACCCGCGGGCGCAGAGCCATGCCGCGGCGCAGGGCATCGCGCAGTTCATCCCCGGCACCTGGGCCACCCACGGGATCGACGGGGACGGGGACGGGGACCGTGACGTGTGGGACCCGGCGGACGCGATCCCGTCCGCGGCGACCTACGACTGCACGCTGGCGTCCTATGTGAAGGACGTCGGCGGGAATCTGACCGAAAACATGCTCGCCTCGTACAACGCGGGGGCGTACGCGGTCATCAAGTACGGGGGCGTGCCGCCGTACGAGGAGACGCAGAACTATGTGAAGCGGATCCGCGAGCTGGAGAAGAGCTTCGCGGCGCCCGTGGGGCGGGTGGATCCGTCGCGGCAGGCCGCCGGGGCGATCGCGTTCGCGCAGAAGAAGCTCGGCACCCCCTATCTGTGGGGCGGCAACGGGACCGCTGACCAGGGCGGACGCTTCGACTGCTCGGGTCTGACGAAGGCCGCGTACGAGAGTGTGGGGATCACGCTGCCGCGGGTGGCGAACGACCAGTACAACGCGGGTCCGCATCCGGACCGGGACGAGCTGCTGCCAGGTGATCTGGTGTTCTTCTCGGACGACCTCACCAATTCGCGGGCCATCCGGCATGTGGGTATTTATGTCGGCGGCGGGTACATGATCGACGCGCCGCGACCCGGTGCGGTGATCCGATTCGACCCGGTCGACACTCCTGACTACTTTGGTGCCACCCGGGTCACGGAAGATGGCGCGAAAGCGCTCCCCACGACGGTGTGAGCGGAGCGACAAACGCCCTTCTGAGCTGCGACGACGCATCTCTCTTCGATAACGTCTGCGTGATCTTTCGGTGGAGGGTGGAACGTATCGGCGGGGCCCGTGCGTTCCTGTTCTCGTAGCCGAGCGGACGAGCGGATCTACAGACCACGGGGGTGGCAGACACGGCGCGCGTCCGCGCGCCGGACGACATGACGAAGGGGCCGCAGCACCATGGCTGGACTCGCCGATTCCGGGTCGAACCCCGACGTCGACCTGCTCTACGACATCAACGGCCTGGCCAAGGCCGCCCCGCCGTGGTTCGACCACGTCATGGAGTTCGTCGGTGAGTACGGGGTGCTCTTCGGCCTCGTCGCGATGGTGCTGTGGTGCTGGTGGGGCGTGCGCAAGCGGGGCGGACCTGACGCGGCGTCATCGGTGGCGGCCCTGGTGTGGGCCCCGCTCGCGGCGGGCGTCGCGGTCCTGGTGAACGTGCCGATCCGCGGATTCGTCGAGCGGCCACGGCCGTTCAACGACCACGAGGGGCTCGAGGTGCTCGTCGACGGCAAGAACGACTTCTCCTTCGTGAGCGACCACGCGACGCTCTGCATGGCGCTCGCGGTGGGTCTGTTCCTGGCCAATCGGCGTTTCGGCCTGGTCGCGCTGGTGCTGGGGCTGATCGGCGGCTTCATCCGCGTCTACATGGGCGTGCACTACCCGACGGACGTGGTGGGCGGACTGGCGCTGGGCACCGCGGTCGCGCTGCTGCTGTCGCCGCTGGCGATGGCGCTGCTGACGCCGCTGATGCGGGCGGTGGAGCGGTCGCCGAAGGCCGGCTGGCTGGTCGCGGCCCGGCCGCAGGGCCAGCGCCGGCGGGTGGCCGAGCGCAGCCGGGGCAGGGCCGCGGGCGCCGGGCCCGAGGAGCGGGACCTGGCGGCCTGACGGCGGCACGACGGCACGGCGAGGGCCCGCGATCTCCGTTCCCCCCGAGGGGCGGGTGGTCGCGGGCCCTCGGTCTGTCCCGGGGGGCTCAGAGGGCCTGCGGGGTGGTGAAGACGCGGTCCGGGTCGTAGCGCCGCTTCAGGCGGGACAGGCGCGGGGCGGCGTCGCCGTAGTGGGCGCGGCGCCAGCCGGCGAGGCCGGGGTCGGTGTAGTTCTGGTAGGCGGCGCCGGACGCGTGCGGGCGCAGCGCCTGGTGAGTGGCCGTCAGCCAGGCCCGGACCGCCGTGCCGTCGGTGCTGTCGGGGTGCCAGGACGCGAGGTACTGGGCGAGCACGCGGGAGCGGCGGTGCACGAACGCCGTCGCGGTGGGCGCGACCCGGTTGACGGCGCCGCCGAGGGCGGTGAGCGCGATGCTCGCCGAGCCGCCGCGGGCCGCCCGGATCCGGTCCAGCAGGGTCCGGATCCCGGCGTCGTCGAGGGGGCGGTCGTAGAAGTCGGAGCGGGCCGCGTACGTCTCGCGGGCCAGGGCGCCCCCGGGGCTGCGGCCGGGCGCCGTGCCGGGCAGTCGGCAGGCGTCGCCGGCGAACGAGGTGCAGCCCGCGTACAGCTCCATCGACTCCTGGTACGAGCGGCGGCGCAGCAGGACGCTGCTCGCGGAGGCGCCGATGCGGTCGGCGAGCCGGTCGACGGCGTTCTGCAGTTCGCCGTAGGCGCCGAGGGAGAAGGCGGTGACGGAGACGGAGGGGGCGCCGCCGGTGTGGTCCAGGTGGAGGGCGGACCAGATCTCGTCGGGCTGGTCCGGGCCCCACTGCTGCCAGGCCGCGACCACGGCGGCCGCCCGCTCCCACGGCCAGGTGAGGTGGCCGGTGACGCTCCGCGGCGCGGGGCGGGTGCGGAAGCGGAACTCGGTGACGACGCCGAACTGGGCGTTCCCCGCGCCGCGCAGCGCCCAGAACAGGTCCGGGTGCCGGGAGTCGGAGGCGGTGAGCCGCCTGCCGTCGGCGGTGACCAGGGTGACCTCGGTGAGGTGGTCGCAGGTCAGCCCGTAGGCGCGGGAGGTGACGCCGTGGCCGCCGCCGAGCGTGAGGCCGGAGATGCCGACGGTGGGGCAGGAGCCGCCGGGGACGGTGAGCCCGCGGGCGGCGAGGGCGCGGTAGACGTCGATCAGCTTGGCTCCGGCGCCGATGACGGCCGTGTCCCCCTCGACCCGGATGTGGGCCATGTCGGACACGTCGACGATCAGGCGCCCGTCGCCGGAGGACCATCCCGCGTACGAGTGGCCGCCGTTGCGTATGGCCAGGGGGACGGCGTGCTCGCGGGCGTGGGTGAGGGCGGTGCGGATGTCGTCGGCGTGCCGGACGTAGGCGACGGCGGCGGGCCGGAGGGTGTCGAAGCGGGTGTTGTAGAGGCGGTGCGCGGTGGTCCAGTCGGCGTCGCCGGGACGCACCAGGCGGCCGTCGAGGTGCCCGGCCAGGGCGGTCCAGTCGGCGGGCGTCGCGGGGCGGGGGGTCCTGGAGGGGGCGCGGGAGGACGGGACGCGCGAGGCGGGGGGTGCGGGCCGGGGCTCCGGGGAGGTGCACGCGGAGGACACGGCCCCGGTGGTGAGCGCGGCGGCGGCGCCGGCGACGAAGGTGCGGCGGTTCACGGGCGGCCTTCCGGACGTCGGGTGGGGGCGGCCTGTCACGGCGCCCGGGCGGGACGGCCGTCCGGGGCCCTGGGCGGACGGTCCGCCGGGGGACCGGGTGCCGGGCCATTCTCGGCACCCCGCCGGGGTCGCGTCACTCCCCCGTGTGGTTTTCGGCGTCCTGGCGGGCCAGGCTTCTGGCTCTGCGGGCCGGGCCGCGCCATCCGCAGGTGCAGCGGGCCGTGCAGAAGGGCCCCTGCTCGGTGGTGGTCGTGAGGTGGGGCGGGGGCTCCGGCGCGTCGTCCTGATGGGGCACGCGGCCCACGGTAACGCCCGCCGCGCCGCGTGACGGGGCCCTTGACCGTTCGTTAACGCCACTGACAGCGGCCCGTGTGACGGAGCGGGGGTAGGCAGGGATGGCGCGACGGCGACAGCACAGGCGGACGCACGGCGTGACGGCCCTGGCCGCGGCCGGGGTCGTCTGCTGTCTCGGGCTCGGGGCCGCCGGGTGCGCGCGCAGCGACGCCGTCGCCCAGGGGCCGCCCGTGGGCGATCCGGTGCGGGTGCTGCGCACGGCGGCCGACGCGCTGGTGGAGGCGGGCAGTTCGCAGACGCGCACCTCGCTGGAGATGGCCACCGGAGGCACCCGGGTCACCATCCGGGGCGAGGGGGTCTACGACTACCGCAAGCGGCTCGGGCGGCTGAGGCTGCTGCTGCCGCAGGACCCCGCGGGCGCCGCCGACCGCCGGCCGATCACCGAATTGCTCGCCCCCGGGGCGCTGTACATGAAGAACCGGGGCGCCGGGGTGCCCGCCGACAAGTGGGTGCGGGTGGACACCGCGACGCTGTCCGACGGGAACCTGGTCACCGGCGGGGCGACCGATCCGTTCGCCGCGGCCGAGGTGCTGCGCGGGACGCGTTCGGCGACGTTCGTCGGGCGGACGGAGGTGGCGGGGGCGCGGGTGCGGCACTACCGGGGCACCGCCGACCTGGAGGCGGCCTCGGCCGCGGCGTCGGAGGTCAACCGGGGGCCGCTGGGCGCGGCGGCGAAAGGGTTCGCCACCGCGCGGGTGCCGTTCGACGTGTACCTCGACGACGAGGGGCGGATCCGCAAGATCCGGCACCGGTTCAGCTTCGTGAACGGCGAGCGGCAGGAGCCCGTCGCGGTCGCCTCCACCACCCTGCTGTACGGCTTCGGCGCCCGCGCCGACGTGCGGCTTCCCGCGGACGAGGACATCTACGCCGGGCGGATCGCCCAGGAGTGAGCGGCGCCGGCGGGCCGGGAAGGGGGACCCCCGGTGGCCGGGCCGAACTAGCCCTTCCGTGCCATGCGCGGTCCGTAGGGCGCTCCCTACTCTAGGAAGTCGGTGACGACAGAGTGAGGTGAGGCGCGTGGCTCCGCTCGGGAGGGGGACGGTTCCGGTCCAGGATCACGTGGCGCTCGCCGAGATCGAGCTGTGCGGCGAGCTGATCATCGCCGCGTCCAACGCCGAGGACCGGCTGAGCCTGGAGAGCATCGACGAGGTGCTGCGGGTGGCCGAGGCGCGGACGGACCCCGCCGGAGCCTGACGCGCCCCGGCCCCCGGTCGGCCGGTCAGGTCCGCAGCATGCGGGCGATGGCCTGCGTGGCCTCCTTGACCTTCGCGTCGATCTCGTCGCCGCCCTTGACGGCCGCGTCCGCGACACAGTGGCGCAGGTGCTCCTCCAGCAGTTGCAGCGCGAACGACTGCAGCGCCTTCGTGGAGGCGGACACCTGGGTGAGTATGTCGATGCAGTAGACGTCCTCGTCGACCATCCGCTGCAGTCCGCGGATCTGGCCCTCGATGCGGCGCAGCCGCTTGAGGTGCTCCTGCTTCTGGTGGTGGTAGCCGTGGATCCCGCGGTCGTGATCGGTCACGATGCCCGTTACGTCCGTCACACCCGACGCGTCCGCGGCGTCCGCGGCGGGCGCGGTGCCGACGGCGGCGTCCGCGTCCGGGGAGGAGGGCGCGTGCGCGCCGGTTCCGGTGGTGGTCATCGCGTCCTCCTGGTGTCCTGATGGGCGCTATATACCCCTGGTGGGTATATGGTACCGAACTTCGCCGGTCCGCGGACGGCCGGTTCGCGCCGCTCGCCGGATCCGGGGAGGCGCAGCCGCCGCCCCCGTACCCATCACTCTGCCCGATGGGCGACACTGGGGGGCGGCCGTTACAGGTGGCCGGATGATGTGCCTAGCATCAGCCTGACCGAAACCGACGCATACCGAGGACCCCACGTGCGCTTTCGTCTGACCCCCAGGGAGACGAGCTTCTACGACATGTTCGCCGCGTCGGCGGACAACATCGTCACCGGCTCCAAGCTCCTGATGGAACTGCTCGGGGCGGACACCTCCGCCCGGGCCGAGATCGCAGAGCGTATGCGGGCCGCGGAACACGCCGGTGACGACGCCACGCACGCGATCTTCCACCAGTTGAACTCCTCGTTCATCACGCCGTTCGACCGCGAGGACATCTACGCCCTGGCGTCGTCCCTCGACGACATCATGGACTTCATGGAGGAGGCCGTCGACCTGGTCGTCCTCTACAGCGTCGAGGAACTGCCGAAGGGCGTCGAGCAGCAGATCGAGGTCCTGGCGCGGGCCGCGGAGCTCACCGCGGAGGCCATGCCGCACCTGCGCACCATGGAGAACCTCACCGAGTACTGGATCGAGGTCAACCGGCTGGAGAACCAGGCCGACCAGATCCACCGCAAGCTGCTCGCCCACCTCTTCAACGGCAAGTACGACGCGATCGAGGTGCTGAAGCTCAAGCAGATCGTGGACGTACTGGAGGAGGCGGCGGACGCCTTCGAGCACGTGGCGAACACGGTGGAGACCATCGCCGTCAAGGAGTCCTGAGCCTTTCATGGACACCTTCGCTCTGATCCTGACCATCGGGGTCGCGCTCTTCTTCACCTACACCAACGGGTTCCACGACTCGGCCAACGCGATCGCCACGTCCGTCTCCACGCGTGCGCTGACGCCCCGCGCGGCGCTCGCCATGGCGGCCGTGATGAACCTGGCCGGCGCCTTCCTGGGGTCCGGGGTCGCCAAGACCGTCAGTGAGGGGCTGATCCAGACGCCCGAGGGGTCGAAGGGGATGGGAATCCTCTTCGCCGCCCTGATCGGCGCCATCGTCTGGAACCTGATCACCTGGTACTTCGGCCTGCCCTCGTCGTCGTCCCACGCCCTGTTCGGCGGCATGGTCGGCGCCGCGCTGGCCGGCGGGACGACGGTGTACTGGCACGGCGTCGTCGACAAGGTCGTCATCCCGATGTTCGTGTCGCCGGTGGTCGGTCTGATCGCCGGTTATCTGGTGATGACGGCGATCATGTGGATGTTCCGGCGGGCCAACCCGCACAAGGCCAAGCGCGGCTTCCGCATCGCCCAGACGGTGTCCGCGGCCGGCATGGCCCTCGGCCATGGTCTCCAGGACGCCCAGAAGACGATGGGCATCGTGGTGATGGCCCTGGTCATCGCCGACGTCGAGGACTACGGCGACCCGATCCCGGTGTGGGTGAAGATCGCCTGTGCCGTGATGCTGTCCCTCGGCACCTACGCGGGCGGCTGGCGCATCATGCGCACCCTCGGCCGGAAGATCATCGAGCTGGACCCGCCGCAGGGCTTCGCCGCCGAGACCACCGGCGCCTCGATCATGTTCGGCTCGGCGTTCATCTTCCACGCGCCGATCTCCACCACCCATGTGATCACCTCCGCGATCATGGGCGTGGGCGCCACCAAGCGTGTCAACGCGGTGCGCTGGGGCGTCGCGAAGAACATCGTCCTCGGCTGGTTCATCACCATGCCGGCCGCCGCCCTGGTGGCCGCGGCCTGCTTCGGGCTGGTGCATCTCGTCGCGCTGTAGACCCGCGCCCCGGCACGTGGAAGGGCCCGCCCCCGTTGAGGGGGCGGGCCCTTCCGGCCTCGCGGCGGCACCGCCATGCAGCGTCGCGAGGAGCCGGATCAGCCGAAGCGGCCGGAGATGTAGTCCTCGGTGGCCTGGACCGACGGGTTGGAGAAGATCCGCTCCGTGTCGTCGATCTCGATCAGCTTGCCGGGCTTGCCGACCGCCGCGAGGTTGAAGAACGCCGTGCGGTCCGAGACGCGCGCCGCCTGCTGCATGTTGTGCGTCACGATGACGATCGTGAAGCGCTCCTTCAGCTCGCCGATCAGGTCCTCGATGGCGAGGGTGGAGATCGGGTCCAGGGCGGAGCAGGGCTCGTCCATCAGCAGCACGTTCGGCTCGACCGCGATGGCCCGCGCGATGCACAGACGCTGCTGCTGGCCGCCGGAGAGGCCCGAGCCGGGCTTGTTCAGCCGGTCCTTGACCTCGTTCCACAGGTTGGCGCCCCTCAGGGACTTCTCGACGACGTCGTCCAGCTGGGACTTCCTGTACTTGCCGTTGAGGCGCAGGCCCGCCGCCACGTTGTCGTAGACCGACATGGTGGGGAACGGGTTGGGACGCTGGAAGACCATGCCGACCTCGCGCCGCACGGCCACCGGGTCGATGCCCGCGCCGTACAGGTTCTCGTCGTCGAGCATGACCTTGCCGTCGACGCGGCCGCCCGGGGTCACCTCGTGCATGCGGTTGAGGGTGCGCAGGAAGGTCGACTTGCCGCAGCCGGAGGGGCCGATGAAGGCCGTCACGGAGCGGGGCTCGATGGTCATCGAGATGTCCTCGATGGCCAGGAAGGATCCGTAGTAGGCGTTGAGGCCGCTGACGTCGATGCGCTTGGCCATGGGTATCACTGCTTCTTTCGGGTCGCTGACGACTGTGTGGGGGAGCCGGTCAGCGACCGGTCTTCGGGGCCTTCCAGCGGGCTATGCCGCGGGCCACCAGGTTGAGGATCATGATGAACGCGATGAGCGTCAGGGCCGCCGCCCAGGCACGGTCGTACGCCGCCTCGGAGCCGTTGGTGTACTGCAGGTAGATGTACATCGGCAGGGAGGCCTGCGGGTCCTGGAACGGGTTGGCGTTGATGAAGTTCGTGCCCCAGACCAGGAGCAGCACGGGGGCCGTCTCGCCGGTGATGCGGGCGATCGCGAGCATCACGCCGGTGGTGATGCCGCCGACGGAGGTCGGCAGGACCACCTTGAGGATGGTGCGCCACTTGGGGACGCCGAGGGCGAGGGACGCCTCGCGCAGCTCGTTGGGGACGAGCTTGAGCATCTCCTCCGTGGAGCGCACCACCACCGGGATCATCAGGATGGACAGCGCCATCGCGCCGGCGAAGCCCGAGTAGCCCATGCCGAGGATCAGGATCCACAGGCTGAGGACGAACAGGCCCGCGACGATGGACGGGATGCCCGTCATGACGTCGACGAAGAAGGTCACGGCCTTCGCCAGCCGGCCCCGGCCGTACTCGACCAGGTAGATCGCGGTGAGCACGCCGACCGGCACGGAGATCGCGGTGGCGAGGCCGACCTGCTCCAGCGTGCCCAGCAGGGCGTGGTAGATGCCGCCGCCGGGCTCGGTGTCGGCGACCACGCCCATGGAGTGGGTGAGGAAGTAGCCGTCCAGGACCTCGATGCCCCGCTTGACCGTCTCCCAGGTCAGCGACGCGAGCGGGATGACCGCCAGCAGGAACGCCACCCACACCAGGCTGGTCGCGGTGCGGTCCCGGGCCTGGCGGCGCCCCTCGACCTTGGCGGACACGGCGAACGAGCCGCCGACGAACAGCAGCGCCGCGATCAGCGCCCACTGGATGTCGCTGTGCAGCCCGGCTGCGGCGCTGACGCCGTACCCGAGCGCGGCGGAGGCGCCGGCGACGGCCCAGGGGAACCACTTCGGCAGGGTCGCCCCGCGCAGCGAGCCGGACGGGCGGGTGTCGTTGAGTGCGTGGCTCATGCGTTGGCCCCCGAGTACTCCTTGCGGCGGGCGATGATCAGCCGGGCCGCGCCGTTGACCAGCAGCGTGATGACGAACAGCACGAGACCGGAGGCGATCAGCGCGTCCCGGCCCATCTCGGTGGCCTCGTTGAACTTGCTGGCGATGTTCTGGGCGAAGGTGCCGCCGCCCGGGTCGAGCAGGCTGGCGTTGATCGTGAAGCTCGGGGACAGGACCATGGCGACGGCCATGGTCTCGCCGAGGGCGCGGCCGAGGCCCAGCATCGACGCGGAGATCACGCCGGAGCGGCCGAACGGCAGCACCGACATGCGGATGACCTCCCAGCGGGTGGCGCCGAGGGCCAGGGCGGCCTCCTCGTGCATCTGCGGGACCTGGCGGAAGACCTCCCGGCTGACGTTGGTGATGATCGGCAGGATCATCACCGCCAGCAGGATGCCGACGGTGAACAGCGAGCGCGGGGCGCCGTCGTTCCACTCGAGGATCCCGGTCCAGCCGAGGTAGTCGTCGAGCCAGCCGTAGAGGCCGTCCAGGTGCGGCACCAGGACGAGGGCGCCCCACAGGCCGTAGACGATGGACGGGACGGCGGCGAGCAGGTCGATCACGTAGCCGATGGGGCCGCCGAGGCGGCGCGGGGCGTAGTGCGTGATGAACAGGGCGATCGCGACGGCCACCGGTACGGCGATGGCCATGGCGATGACCGACGACACGACGGTGCCGAAGGCCAGGACCGCGATGCCGAACTCCGGCGGGGAGCCGCTGGGGTTCCACTCGAAGCTGGTGAAGAAGTTGGCCTCGTCCTTGGAGATCGCGAGCGTCGCGCGGTAGGTGAGGAAGGCCGCGATGGCGGCCATCAGGACCAGGACGAGGATGCCGGATCCGCGGGAGAGCCCGAGGAAGATCCGGTCGCCGGGGCGGGTGACGCCGCGCGCGGCGCTGCTGTCCGCGGGCGCGGCCGGGCCGGGCGCCGGCGGTGCGAGGGGTTTCTGCGTGGTGGTGTCCATCGGGTTCTCCGGTCTGCGGAGCCGCCGGGCCGGGCGGCTCCGTCGGAGCCGCAGGGGCCGAGGGCTCCTGTTGGCGGTGCACCGGACGGTGCGGCCCGGCCCGGGACCGGGCGCGGGCCGCACACTCGGGTCAGCTGAGGCCGGCGACGGTCTCGCGGACCTTGGTGATGATCTCCTGCGGCATCGGGGCGTAGCCGGCGTCGGCCAGGCTGGCCTGACCCTCCTCGGAGGCCATGTAGCCCAGGAAGGACTTGGTGGCGGGCAGGGTGTCGGCCTTGTTGCCCTTGTCGCAGACGATCTCGTACGTGACCAGGACGATCGGGTAGGCGCCCTCGGCGGACGGGGTGTAGTCGAGCTCCAGCGCGAGGTCCTTGCCGGTGCCGACCACCTTGGCGGCGCCGATGGCGGCGGTGGCGTTCTCGATGGTCGCCTTCACCGGCTCGGTGGCCTCGGTCTTGATGTCGACGGTCTTGATGCCGTCGGCGGCGTAGGACAGCTCGAAGTACGAGATGGCGCCGTTGGTCTGCTTCACCTGCTGGGCGACGCCGGAGGAGCCCTGTGCGGACTGGCCGCCCTCGGCCTCCCAGGACTTGCCCGGCTCGTACTTCCAGTCCTTGGGCGCGGCGGCCTTCAGGTACTTGGTGAAGTTGTCCGTGGTGCCGGACTCGTCGGAGCGGTGGAAGGCCTGGATCTTCAGGTCGGGGAGGTCGGCGCCGGAGTTGAGCTTGGCGATCGCCGGGTCGTTCCACTTGGTGATCTTGTTGTCGAAGATCTTCGCGAGGGTCGGGGCGTCCAGGGCGAGGGTGTCCACGCCGGGGACGTTGAAGCCGACCGCGATCGGGCCGCCGACCATGGGCAGGTCGATGCCCTGGCCGTCGGTGCAGACCTTCTTCGACGCCTCGACCTCGTCGGGCTTCAGCGCGGAGTCCGAGCCGGCGAACGCCGTCTGGCCCTGCGTGAACGCGGTGATGCCGGCGCCCGAACCGGTCGGGTTGTAGTTGATCTGCACGTCCTTGCAGGCCGCGGTGTACTGCTTCACCCAGGCGTCGATGGCGTTTTTCTGGGCGGAGGAGCCGGACGCCTGGAGCTGGCCCTTGGCGTCGCCGCAGTCGATGTTGCCGGCCTGCGCGGTCGCGGAGGCGTCGCCGCCGTCGCCGCCGCCGGTTTCGTCGGAGCCGCACGCCGTGAGGGCCAGGGCGCCGGTGACGGCGAGAGCACCGAGAGCGAGGGCCCGCCGGTTCATGCGCTGAAGCTTCACTTGTGTTCCTTCCAGTGGCCGCCGTCCTGAATTCGGCGGCGTGCGAAGTGTGGTGAGGCGGGTCGCCTCGTCCTGTAAGGGCTCGTGTACGGGCGATCCGCACCGCGTAAGGCCGAAATTAGGCAGAAGAGGTGAAGCTGCCGATGGGCGTACATGAACGAGGGGTGAACCCCTGAGGACGGTGCGGTGAGGCGGCGGCGCGGCGCTGTCAGCGGGCCGGGCGGAGGGTGGCGAGGAGGGCGTCCACCAGTCCGGCGTCCATCGGCGAGGTGAGGTGGCGGCGGGCCGCGTCCGGGGGGAGCCAGAGGATCCGGTCGACCTCGTCGCCGGGGGTGAAGGAGCCGGAGACCGCCTCGGCCGCCCAGTAACGGACCCGCTTGGGGCGGCCGTGCGCGAGGTAGCGGGTGCTGGGCAGCTCGGCGGCCGGCACGGCGGTGTGCCCGGTCTCCTCGGCGACCTCGCGCAGGGCGCCCGCGAGCGCGTCCTCGCCGCGCTTCAGCTTGCCCTTCGGCCAGGACCAGTCGTCGTACTTGGGCCGGTGGACCAGGCACAGCTCCAGCTCGCCGGTGACGGGCGAGCGGCGCCACAGGACGCAGCCGGCCGCCTCGACGGTGAGGGCGCCGTTCCTGGCGGGTCGGGTGGTGGACACCGGGTGCCTCCCTGGTCCGATCTACGGGGTGCCGGCGGGCGGCTTCTGCCAGGCACGCTGGAACGCGTACCGCGCCGCCTCCACCTCATGCCGCTGGCCGGCGTGGAGCACGCCCAGCGCGTACGCCGTGGCCGGCGCGATCCTCGGCGTGCGGGCCGCCTGCGCCGCGGCGGCCGCGGCCTCGGCGGCGTCCCGGTGCCGGTCGAGCGCCTCGCCGGCCGCGCGCAGCCGGGGGTCGTCGCCCGCGGCGGGGTCCAGCACCTCCTGGGCGTACCGGTGCAGTCGGAGCAGGAGCCGTACCTGGTGCCAGGGGGCGTCCTGCGGGTGCGGGGCGGGGTCGGGCGACAGGCCGTGCATCAGCGCCTCGGCGTTGTACGGGCTCCCCGCGGTGACCAGCGGCAACGCGGCGACGGCGGCCACGAGCCGCTCGCGTGCGGTGTCGGCCGGCGGACGCAGGTCGACACCGTCGGCGGCCTTCGCCAGCGGGACCTCGCTGGCCAGCACGGCCACCTGGTCGGCGACGGCATGGAACCGCGCGGACCCGAGCGCCTGCAACGCGGCCGAATGCGCCCGCGTCCGCGCCAGCGTGAGCTGCCGCTCGAGCAGGGCGCCGGCCTTGGCGGCGCCCACGGCGAGGGGGGCTCGGCCGCCGCCGGCGCCGGAGCGGCCTTCGGGGCGCGGGCTGTGGTTGGGGGTACGCGCGACGTCCTCCGCGCGCAGGCGACCGGCGACGGCACCGGGCTCGTCCTCCGCTCGGCGGTCGTCGGCGCGGCGGTCGTCGGGGGCCGGGACGGTGGCGGTCACCGTCGCGGTGGGGGTGCGGCGGGCCGTGGCGGGGGGCGCGCCGGTCGCGCGGGCGGCGCGGGCGGGG
>BMVA01000039.1 GCA_014650475.1 Streptomyces albogriseolus | reverse complement strand
CGTGTGGAGTTGACCGGTACTAATAGGCCGAGGGCTTGTCCTCAGTTGCTCGCGTCCACTGTGTTAGTTCTGAGACAACGACCGTTGTCGGCTTTGAGCAGAACACATAACAGAAGAGTGTGCTTGTTCGCTCGAAACCATTAGGGTTTCGGTGGTCATAGCGTAGGGGAAACGCCCGGTTACATTCCGAACCCGGAAGCTAAGCCTTACAGCGCCGATGGTACTGCAGGGGGGACCCTGTGGGAGAGTAGGACGCCGCCGAACAATCTTTGGAAGGACCCTTGGTCGCCAGCGTTCAGCTGGGGCCAGGGGTCCTTTTTGTATTTATGCTTGCAGTACCCGAGACAGGAGTCACCGATGTCCACCAACTCTCCCGACGACCGACCGGAGCGCGACCAGCGGCGACGGGACAGTGGTGACCGCTCGGACCGTGGGGACCGTGGCGGCCAGCGCGGCGGCCCCCGGCGTGGCAACGACCGCGACCGTGGCTTCCGCAGGGACGGCGACCGTCCCCCGTTCCGCCGCGACGACCGCGACCGCGATCGGGACCGCAACAGCGACCGTGACCGCAACAGCGACCGTGACCGCAGCGGCGGCCGGCCCGAGCGTGGCGGCTTCCGTGGTCGCGACGACAACCGTGACAGCCGCGGGGGCGAGCGCGGTGGGTACCGCGGCCGGGACGACCGTCGGGACGACCGTCGTGACGACCGGGACCGTGGCGGTTACCGAGGACGCTCCGACGATCGCGGGGACCGTGGCGGTTTCCGCCGTGACGACAACCGTGGTGACCGTGGTGGTTTCCGGCGTGACGACCGTCCCGAGCGCGGCGACCGCGACCGTGACCGTGGCGGCTTCCGTCGCGACGACGACCGCGGCTACGGCCGACGCGACGACCGCAGGGATGACCGCCGGGACGACCGGCGGGACGACCGGGACCGTGGCGGCTACCGCGGCCGCAGCGACGACCGCGGTGACCGTGGCGGTTTCCGCCGTGACGACAACCGTGGTGACCGTGGCGACCGTGGCGGTTTCCGCCGCGACGACAACCGTGGCGACCGTGGTGGTTTCCGGCGTGACGACCGTCCCGAGCGCGGCGACCGCGACCGCGACCGTGGCGGCTACCGCCGCGGCGGCGACAGCCGTACCGACACCCGCGGTGGCGACCGCGACTCCCGCGGCGGTGGCTTCCGGCGCGACGACCGTCGTGACGACCGGCGTGATGACCGGGACCGCGGCGGCTACCGCGGCCGCGACGACCGTGACCGTGGCCGTGGGCCGCGGCGTGACGACCGGGGCGGCCGTCCCGGTGGCTTCCGTGGACGCGACGACCGCCAGGGCGGCGGCCGGTCCCGTGACGAGCGGGACCGTGACCGCGAGCCCATCAAGCGGCTGCCGATCCCCGAGGACGTCACCGGCGAGGAGATCGACAAGGACGTCCGGCAGGAGCTGCAGAGCCTGCCCAAGACGCTCGCCGAGGATGTCGCCAAGAACCTGGTGATGGTCGCCCGGCTCATCGACGAGGACCCCGAGCGCGCCTACGCCTACTCCCGTATCGCCCTGCGGCTCGCCTCGCGCGTGGCCGCCGTGCGGGAGGCCGCCGGGTTCGCCGCGTACGCGACGCAGAAGTACGCCGAGGCGCTCGCCGAATTCCGGGCCGCGCGGCGGATGACCGGGACCGTGGAGCTGTGGCCGCTGATGGCGGACTGCGAGCGCGGGCTCGGACGGCCGGAGAAGGCGCTGGACATGGCCGGCGCCCCCGAGGTGCAGAAGCTGGACAAGGCCGGGCAGGTCGAGATGCGGCTCGTCGCGGCCGGTGCCCGGCGTGACATGGGCCAGCTGGACGCGGCCATCGTCACCCTGCAGAGCTCCGAGCTGGCCTCGAACTCCGTGCAGCCGTGGACCGCGCGTCTGCGGTACGCGTACGCCGACGCGCTGCTCGCGGCCGGCCGTGAGGGCGAGGCGCGCGAGTGGTTCGCCAAGGCCGTCGAGGCCGACCGGGACGGCAGCACGGACGCCTCCGACCGGCTGGCCGAGCTGGACGGCGTGGAGTTCATGGACGCCCTCGTCGAGGACGAGGACGAGGTCGCTCCCGTGGACGGCGCCGTCGACAGCCGTGACGAGCAGGACGAGCAGGACGCGCGGGACGACGACAAGGACTGACGTCCTCGCGGCATCACGCACAGGAGAAGGGGCGGGCCCCGGCGCACAGCCGGGGCCCGCCCCTTCTCTCGTTCCCCGGCGCTCAGAGGTCCAGGACGCGCAGCACCAGGCCCGACGCCGGTTTCGGGCCGAACGACGTCGACTTGCGGGGCATCGTGACCCCCTGGCGGGCGAGGTCGCGCACCACGTCCTCGTGCACGGGGTGCATCAGCACCGCGGTACCGCCGTCGCGTCGGGCCTTGTCCACCGTGGCCGCCGTGTCGTGGATGTACGCGATGTGGGCGGGGTCGTCGGGGACGCGCCAGACATGGTCGAGGAGCGTGGCGTGCAGGACCGTCGCGTCCAGGGTGCGCCAGGCCTCCGGGCGGTCCGCCGGCACCGTGCGGTCCAGCAGCGCGGGGTCCGGCCGGTCGACGAGGTGGAAGGCGCCGTCGTCCCCGGTGAGGAGGAACGCGTTGCCCTGCTCCGCCGCCTCGGCCAGCGCGTCCATCGCTCGCGGCAGCGGTACGTCCAGACGGCGGACGCGGAAGGAACCGTCCAGCGCCTTCAGGGCCTTGGCGACCGGCAGGTCGTGCAGCAGGCGGTGGATGGCGCGCACCCGCAGCGGATAGCGGGCCGTGTCGACCAGCAGGACCAGGCCGTGGTCCCAGGGGCCGGGGGAGGGGTGCTCCGCGCGCAGCCGGCGGTAGGTCGCCCAGCGGTGGTGGCCGTCGGCGATCAGCGCCTGGTGGGCGGACAGCTCGCCGCGGATCATCGCCAGGTCGGCGGGGTCGGTGACCGACCACAGGCCGTGGTGGACGCCGTCCTCGGTAGTGGTCGCGAGGAGCGGCGGCCGGCCGGCCGTGCGCTCGATCAGGTCGGCCGTACCCGCCGCCGATCCGTCGCCCCGGTAGGTGAGGAGCAGCGGCTCCAGGTTGGCGCTGGTGGCGCGCATCAGGTCCGCGCGGTCCGCGACGATGTGCGGCATGACGTCCTCGTGCGGCAGCACCAGCCGCTCCTCCGGTTCGGAGACGCGCAGCGTGCCGATCACACCCCGCTGCACCAGGCCGTCGCCGTCGCGCTGCTCGTAGACGTACAGGCCGGGTTCCGGGTCGGGGGTGAGGACGCCCTCGGCGCGCCAGCGGCGGAGCGTCTCGGCGGCCTGGGCGTTGCGCTCCGCGGGCGTGCCGGCCTCGGGCAGGATCAGGCGGACGATGTTGTACGGGTCGGCGGACTGGAGGTGGTGCAGGCCGTCGGGGCGGACCACGACGTCGTAGGGCGGGGATGTCACGGCGGCCAGGCTGCCGACCCGGTCAGGGTCGTACCGAAGGCCGCGGAACGGGGTGAGTTCCAGCCCTCGGGGCGCCGTTGCCTTCGAGTGACCTGCAGAGTTCATCCCGGCATCGTACGGGTGTCGGCCCCATGGGGGATGATCGGGGGAAAGCCGTCGAACGAGGAGCGATGCGAATGAGCCGGAGCGTCAGGACGAGGCCCGAGGGCAGTGGGCAGGCCCTGAGCGAGGCGTACGACACGGCGCTGCTCGACCTCGACGGAGTGGTGTACGCGGGCGGTGAGGCCATCGGCCACGCGGTCCCCTCGCTCGCGGCGGCGAGGGACGGCGGGATGCGTCTCGCCTACGTGACCAACAACGCGCTGCGCACGCCCGACGCCGTCGCCGCGCACCTGACCGAGCTCGGCATACCGGCCGAGGCCGGTGACGTCATCACCTCCGCGCAGGCGGTGGCGCGGCTCATCGCCGACCAGGTGCCGCAGGGCTCCCGGGTGCTCGTCGTGGGCGGCGAGGGCCTGCGGGCGGCGCTGCGCGAGCGCGGGCTGGTGCCGGTGGAGTCGGCGGACGACGACCCGGCGGCGGTCGTGCAGGGGTACGGCGGCCCTGAGCTGGCGTGGGGCCGCTTCGCCGAGGCGTGCTACGCCGTGGCGCGCGGCGTGCCGTGGTTCGCGTCCAACACCGACCTGACGATCCCCAGTGGCCGGGGCATCGCGCCCGGCAACGGCGCGGCGGTGGAGGTCGTGCGGATCGCCACCGGCGCCGAGCCGCAGGTCGCGGGCAAGCCGCTGCCGCCCATGCACCGGGAGACGATCCTGCGCACGGGCGCCGAGCGGCCGCTGGTGGTGGGGGACCGGCTGGACACGGACATCGAGGGGGCGTTCAACGGCGGGGTGGACTCGCTGCTGGTGCTCACCGGCGTGACGGACGGCGCGCAGCTCCTCGCGGCGCCGCCGCACCACCGGCCGACGTACGTGGACGCCGATCTGCGGGGGATGCTGACCGGTCAGCCCGAGGTCGTCGAGGACGGCGGCGGTTTCCGGTGCGGCGGGTGGACGGCGGCGGCCGGCGCCGGGCGGCTGGAGCTGGACGGGGACGGGTCGCCGTTGGACGGGCTGCGGGCGCTGTGCGCGGCGGCCTGGACGGCGGCGGGCGAGGAGACGTGCCCACTGGACGCGGGGAAAGCGCTGGCGCGGCTGGGGCTGTGACGGTCCGCCGGGGCGCGGGGCGGCTTCCGGATCTCGATCCGAGCGGAGGATAGGCTAGCCTAACCGGGTGTTGGTCGAGAGTCCCCCCGAACAGCGCGCGGAGCCTGCCTCCGTGCTCCCCGGCCGCCGGGCGATACGCACGGCCGGCCTCCTCGTGTCCCTCGCGGTGCTGGTGCTCGTCGCGCTGGCGAGCATCGCGGTCGGCGCGAAGGAACTGTCCCTGGGGCAGGTGTGGCACGGGCTGTTCGACGCGTCGGGCACCTACGCCGACACCGTGGTGTCCGACCGGCTGTCCCGCACCCTGCTGGGCCTGCTCGCCGGCGCCGCCCTCGGCCTCGCCGGGGCCGTGCTGCAGGCGCTCACCCGCAACCCGCTGGCCGACCCGGGACTCCTCGGACTGAACGCCGGCGCCTCCGCGGCGGTCGTCACCGCCATCACCTTCTTCGGCGTCACCTCCCTGTCGGGGTACGTCTGGTTCGCGTTCTGCGGGGCGGCCGCCGTCGGCGCGATCGTGTGGTTCCTCGGCGGACGCCGGGGCGCCACCCCGGTACGGCTGGTGCTCGCCGGCACGGCCATCAGCGCCGCGCTCTACGGCTACCTCCAGGCCGTGATGATCCTCGACGACGCCGCCCTCGGCCGGATGCGTTTCTGGACGGTCGGCTCGCTCGCCTCCGGCAGCGACGAGGCCGTCATGCAGGTGGTGCCGTTCCTGGTCGTCGGCAGCCTGCTGGCGCTGCTGCTCGCCCGGCCGCTGAACGCCATGGCCATGGGCGACGACACCGCCAAGGCGCTCGGCGCCGACCTCAACCGCACCCGCGCGCTGTCCATGCTCGTCGCGACGATGCTGAGCGGCGCCGCCACCGCCGCGTGCGGTCCGATCGTCTTCGTCGGCCTGATGGTGCCGCACGTGGTGCGCTCCTTCACCGGGCCCGACCAGCGCTGGATCCTGCCGTACGCGGCGGTCCTGTCACCGGTGCTGCTGCTCGGCGCCGACGTGCTCGGCCGGATCGTGGCCCGGCCCGCCGAACTCCAGGTGGGCATCGTCACCGCGATCATCGGCGGCCCGGTGTTCATTCTTCTCGTACGACGGCGGAGGACGGCCCAGCTGTGAAGACCAACCGTGCGGTGCGCGTCCCCGGCGGCCTCTCGGTCCGGCTGGACGTGCGTGCCTTCACCGTCGTCGTGCTGCTGATGCTGCTGGCGCTCGGCGCGAGCGTGCTGCTCATCGGCACCGGCGACTTCCCGATGTCCGCCTCCGACGTGCTGCGCTCCCTCGCCGGGCAGGGCACCGAGGGGCAGGAGTTCATCGTCACCGAGCTGCGGCTGCCGCGGGTCCTGGTCGGGCTGCTGGTCGGCGCCTCCCTCGGGATCGGCGGCGCCCTGTTCCAGTCCATCTCCCGCAACCCGCTGGGCAGCCCCGACATCCTCGGCCTCGGCCAGGGCGCGACGGCCGGCGCGCTCACCGTGATCGTGCTGTTCTCCGGCAGCGCCAACCAGGTGGCCCTCGGCGCGCTCGCCGGCGGCCTGCTCACCGGCACCGCCATCTACGTCCTCGCCTGGAAGCGGGGCGTGCACGGCTACCGGCTGGTGCTGGTCGGCATCGGCGTCTCCGCCGTCGTCACGGCCGTCAACGGCTATCTGCTCACCAAGTCCGACATCGTCGACGCCGCCCGCGCGGTCGTCTGGATGACCGGGTCCCTCGACGGGCGCGACTGGGACCAGGTGTGGCCGCTGCTCGCGCTGTGCGCCGTCCTCGTCCCGGTCGTCCTCGCCAACTCCCGCGCCCTGCGCATGACGGAGATGGGCGACGACGTCTCGAACGCCCTCGGCGTGCGCGTCGAGCGGCTGCGGCTGGTGCTGATGCTGTCCGCCGTGCTGCTCACCGCGTCCGCCACCGCCGCCGCGGGACCCGTCAGCTTCGTCGCGCTCACCGCGCCGCAGCTCGCCCGGCGCCTGACCCGGTCGCCCGGACCGAACCTGGTCGCCTCGATGTGCATGGGGGCCGCCCTGCTGGTCCTCGCCGACTTCGTCTCGCAGCGGGCGTTCGGCGCGGAGCAACTGCCTGTGGGGGTGGTCACCGGCGTCGTCGGCGGCGTCTACCTGCTGTGGCTGCTGGTCACCGAGCGCAGGGCGGGCCGGATATGAGCGGCGCCCAGAAGAAGAACACCCGAAGGAGCACCGTGAACCGCCTGTCCGCCGAGAACGTCACTCTGGCCTACGACCAGCGGGTCATCGCCGAACATCTGTCGGTGGAGATACCGGACCACTCCTTCACCGTCGTCGTCGGCCCCAACGCCTGCGGCAAGTCCACCCTGCTGCGCGCCCTGTCCCGCATGCTCAAGCCCAGCGAGGGCCGCGTGCTGCTCGACGGGCAGGCCATCCACTCCCTGCCCGCCAAGAAGGTCGCCCGCACCCTCGGCCTGCTGCCCCAGTCCTCCGTCGCGCCCGACGGCATCACCGTCGGCGACCTGGTCGCGCGCGGCCGCTACCCGCACCAGAGCCTGCTGCGCCAGTGGTCGGCCGAGGACGAGCGGGTCGTGCGGGAGTCGATGGCCCGCACCGGCGTCGCCGACCTCGCCGAGCGGTACGTCGACGAGCTGTCCGGAGGACAGCGGCAGCGCGTGTGGATCGCCATGGCGCTGGCCCAGGAGACGCCGCTGCTGCTGCTCGACGAGCCGACCACCTACCTGGACATCCAGCACCAGATCGACGTGCTCGACCTGTGCGCCGACCTGCACGAGGAGCAGGGCCGCACCCTCGTCGCCGTCCTGCACGACCTCAACCACGCCGCCCGCTACGCCACCCACCTCATCGCCCTGCGCGAGGGCCGGGTCATCGCCCAGGGCGCGCCGAAGGACATCGTGACCGCCGAGCTGGTGGAGGAGGTGTTCGGGCTGCGCTGCCAGGTCATCGACGACCCCGAGACGGGCACCCCGCTGGTCGTGCCCGCGGCGCGGGCGTCCCGTACGAAGGCGGAGGCCACGAAGGTCTGAGGCGTTGGTCTGAGGCGTCAGAGAAGCTTCCGCAGATGGAACAGATCGCGCAGGCCGGCCTCCAGCCGCACCCGCCCCGAGGCCCACGCCCGGGCGAAGTGCAGCCGCCCGTCCACCAGGGCCACCAGGTCGTCACCCGTCATGGCGAGCCGTATCTGCGCCTTCTCGCGCGGCGGCCCGGGGACGGTGTCCCGCACCTCGATCCGGCCGCCGGTGAGGCGGCCCGCGAAGGTCACGTCCAGGTCCGTGACGTGGCAGGTGACCGACCGCTCCATCGAGGCCGCCGCACGGACGTCGCCCTCGGCGTCGCCCATGCTGTCCGACAGCTTGTCGAGTGCCGCACGGCACTCCTCGATCGTGGTCATCGCGCACGACGGTACCCCAGCCGTTCGCGGTAGCGTCGGGGCATGAACGACGCAGTGCCGAAGGCGGCCGACACGGAGCCGGACCCCGGGACCACGCGGGACGGGCCGCCGGAGCAGGCCGCGGCCCAGCCGCCGTACGACGACGGGCCCGCCGGTCCCGCTCCGCTGGGCGTGCCGCGCACCCCGACCGGGAACGCCGAGGTCGACGCCCAGGTGGAACGGCTGGCCGACGCCGACCACCTCACCACCGACGGCCACCTCGAGGTGTACGAGGATGTACACCGGGGGCTGCGCGACGCGCTCACCGCGCTCGACGCCCGCCCGGGTCCCTCGCCCGCGGCCCCGCACCGGGGCACGCCGGGGCACCCGTCCCAGTCGGCACACGTACACAGGAGCTGAACCGAACGTGGCAGGAGTCGCACGCCGCCGTCTCGACGCGGAGCTGGTCCGCCGCAAGCTGGCACGCTCGCGCGAGCACGCCGGCCAGCTGATCGCCGCCGGGCGGGTCAGCGTGGGCAGGACGGTGGCGACCAAGCCCGCCACCCAGGTGGAGACCGCGGCCGCGATCGTGGTCGCCGAGGACGCCGACGACCCCGACTACGTCTCGCGCGGGGGGCACAAACTGGCCGGGGCGCTGGACGCCTTCGTGCCGCAGGGCCTGGTGGTGAAGGGCCGGCGGGCGCTCGACGCGGGCGCCTCCACCGGCGGCTTCACCGATGTGCTGCTGCGGGCGGGCGCCGCGCACGTGGTCGCGGTGGACGTCGGATACGGACAACTCGCCTGGTCTCTCCGGCAGGATGAACGCGTGACCGTCAAGGACCGTACGAACGTACGGGAGTTGACACTCGAGGTCATCGATGGGAAGCCAGTGGATCTTGTGGTGGGGGATCTGTCGTTCATCCCGCTCGGACTGGTGCTGCCCGCTCTGAAGCGGTGCGTGACGCCGGACGCCGATCTGGTGATGATGGTGAAACCGCAGTTCGAGGTGGGCAAGGAGCGGCTGGGCAGCGGCGGTGTCGTGCGCAGCCCGCAGTTGCGCGCCGAGGCCGTCCGGGAGGTGGCGGCCAGAGCCTGGGAGCTGGGGCTCGGGGTGAAGGGCGTGACGGCGAGTCCGCTGCCCGGACCCTCCGGGAATGTCGAATACTTCCTGTGGCTGCGGGCCGGGGCACCGGAACTGGACCCGGCCGACGTTGACCGTGCTGTGGCGGAGGGGCCGCGTTGACACAGAACCGTGCTCGTACTGTTTTCCTGCTGGCCCACACCGGGCGGGCCGCGGCCATCCGCAGCGCCGAGCTGGTGGTCAAGGGGCTGCTGCGCTCGGGGCTAGGGGTGCGGGTGCTGGAGGAGGAGGCCCGCGACCTGCCGCTCCCGGACGACGTGCAGACGGTCAAGGAGGCCACCCCCCAGTGCCTGGACGACTGCGAGCTGCTGATCGTCCTCGGCGGTGACGGCACGCTGCTGCGCGGCGCCGAGTTCGCCCGCGCCTCCGGGGTGCCGATGCTCGGCGTCAACCTCGGCAGGGTGGGCTTCCTCGCCGAGGCCGAGCGGGACGACCTGGAGAAGGTCGTCGACCGGGTGGTGAGCCGGGCGTACGAGGTCGAGGAGCGGATGACCGTCGACGTCGTGGTGCACCGCAACGGCGACATCGTGCACACGGACTGGGCGCTGAACGAGGCGGCCGTGCAGAAGGTGTCCGCCGAGCGGATGCTGGAGGTCGTCCTGGAGATCGACGGCCGGCCGGTGACCGGGTTCGGCTGCGACGGCATCGTGTGCGCCACGCCCACCGGGTCCACCGCGTACGCGTTCTCCGCGGGCGGGCCCGTGGTGTGGCCGGAGGTCGAGGCGCTGCTGATGGTGCCGATCAGCGCGCACGCGCTGTTCGCCAAGCCGCTGGTGACCTCGCCGGACTCGGTGCTGGCGGTGGAAGTGCTGCCGCACGTCCCGCCGGGCGTGCTGTGGTGCGACGGGCGGCGGACGGTCGAGCTGCCGGCGGGCGCCCGGGTGGAGGTGCGGCGGGGGGCCGTGCCGGTGCGGCTCGCCCGGTTGCACCATGCCTCGTTCACCGACCGGCTGGTCGCGAAGTTCGCGTTGCCCGTGTCGGGGTGGCGCGGGGCGCCGCATTAGCCGTCCCGATGGGGTGGTTTCGCAGCTCCGGCGGGTGCGGGTTGTTTGTGGCCGTTCGCGCAGTTCCCCGCGCCCCTGGGGGAGATCTGCTCCCCCGGGTGACAGGGGTGGGGCGGTCGCACTCCCCGGCGTGGACCTCGTATGGTCGTGTCCGTGCTAGAGGAGATGCGGATACGGTCGCTCGGTGTCATCGACGACGCTGTGGTGGAGCTGTCGCCCGGCTTCACCGCCGTCACCGGTGAGACGGGTGCGGGCAAGACCATGGTGGTCACCAGCCTGGGCCTGCTGCTGGGCGGACGGGCGGATGCCGCCCTGGTGCGGATCGGCGCGCGCAACGCCGTGGTCGAGGGGCGGATCGCCGTGCCCGAGGGCTCACCGGCCGTCGTGCGCGCCGAAGAGGCAGGGGCCGAGCTCGACGAGGGGACGCTGCTGGTCAGCCGTACCGTCTCGGCCGAGGGGCGGTCCCGGGCGCACCTGGGCGGGCGCAGCGTGCCCGTGGGGCTGCTCGCGGAGCTCGCCGACGACCTGGTGGCCGTGCACGGGCAGAGCGACCAGCAGGGCCTGCTGAAGCTGTCCCGGCAGCGCCAGGCGCTCGACCGGTACGCCGGGTACGCGGTCGCCAAGCCGCTCGGCACGTACGCGGAGGCGTACAAGCGGCTGCGGGCGGTCACCGCGGAGCTGGAGGAGATCACCACCCGGGCGCGGGAGCGGGCCCAGGAGGCCGACATGCTGCGCTTCGGCCTGGAGGAGATCGCCGCCGTCGAGCCGCGCGCCGGGGAGGACACGGAACTGGCCGAGGAGGCCGAGCGGCTCGGGCACGCCGAGGCGCTCGCGTCGGCCGCCGCCGTCGCGCACGCCGCGCTGGCGGGCAACCCGGAGGACCCGGAGGGCGTGGACGCCGGGACGCTCGTCGCGGGCGCCCAGCGGGCGCTGGAGGCCGTACGGGCCCATGACCCGACGCTGGCCGCGCTGACCGACCGCATCGGCGAGATCGGCATCCTGCTGCGTGACGTCGCGGGCGAGCTGGCCGGTTACGCCGACGACCTGGACGCGGACCCGCTGCGGCTCGCGGCGGTGGAGGAGCGTCGGGCGGCGCTGAACGCGCTGACCCGCAAGTACGGCGAGGACGTCGCCGAGGTGCTGGCCTGGGCGGAGCGCAGCGCCGCGCGCCTCACCGCACTGGAGGGCGACGACGAGCGGATCGGCGAGCTGACCGCCGAGCGGGACGCGCTCCGCGCCGAACTGGGTTCGCTGGCGCAGGAGTTGTCGGAGGCGCGGGCGGAGGCGGCGGAGCGGTTCGCGGCGGCCGTGACGGAGGAGCTGGCGTCGCTCGCCATGCCGCACGCGCGCGTGTCGTTCGACATCCGGCAGACCGAGGACCCCGACGGCGTCGAGGTGAACGGGCGCACGGTGGCGTACGGACCGTCGGGTGTGGACGAGGTCGAGCTGCTGCTGGCCCCGCACCCCGGGGCGCCGCCCCGCCCGATCGCCAAGGGCGCCTCCGGCGGTGAGCTGTCGCGCGTGATGCTGGCCGTGGAGGTCGTCTTCGCCGGGACGGACCCGGTGCCGACGTATCTGTTCGACGAGGTGGACGCCGGGGTCGGCGGCAAGGCGGCGGTCGAGATCGGGCGGCGTCTGGCCCGGCTGGCGAAGAAGGCGCAGGTCGTCGTCGTCACGCACCTGCCACAGGTGGCCGCGTTCGCCGACCGGCAGCTGCTGGTGGAGAAGACCAGCGACGGCTCGGTCACCCGGTCCGGCGTCAAGGTGCTCGAAGGCGAGGACCGCGTACGGGAGTTGTCGCGGATGCTGGCCGGCCAGGAGGACTCCGAGACGGCGCGGGCGCACGCCGAGGAGCTGCTCGCGGCGGCGCGGGCGGACGCCTGACCCTTCCGGACGGGGACCTTCCGTCATCCTTACGGGTGATGTGCCGTCAGGTGTGGACCCCGGCGTACGCCCGCGCGGTTCCCAGAACTGCCGTGCGTGCTGGCATGCTTGACGGTGTACGCGGAGGACGCCGCGCGGGCCGCCCCTCCGCGGGATCCTTCGGTACGTTCGTCGTGACGTACGACCCGAACCAGGAGCCCGGCCACGTGACCCCCGTGAGCAGCCACGCACCGCACGGCCGGTCGCCGCTGCGCACCGTGCAGGTGCTGGGCGGCGGCAACGCCGCCGGCGGCGCGCACGTCCGCTCGCTGGCCGCCGGGCTGGTGGCGCGGGGCGTGCGGGTCACGGTGTGCGCCCCCGAGGAGGCGGACCGCGCCTACGGCTTCACCGAGGTCGGCGCGGAGCACGTGCACGTGCCCCGCAGCAGCGACCCGGGGTCGGTGGCCGCGCTGCGCGTCGCCTGCTCGGGCGCCGACCTGGTGCACGCGCACGGCCTGCACGCCTCGTTCCGCACGTCCATGGCGCTCAGCGGGCGGAGCACCCCGTTCGTCGTCACCTGGCACGACCGGGCACACGCGGAAGGCCCCCGCGCGCACTTCCTGCGCGTACTGGAGCGGCGGGTCGTGCGGGCGGCCGACGTGGTGCTGGGCACGACCTCCGCGCTGGTGGACCGGGCCCGCCGCGGCGGAGCGCGTGACGCCCGGCTCGCCGCGGTCTCCCTGCCCGGCACCCGCAGCGCGCCGGCGTCTCAGGACGCGGAGCGGCGCACACCCAAGGTGCGGGCCGAACTCGGGGCCGTGGACCGCCCGTTGATCATCGCCGTCGGCTCCCTGGAACGGCACCGCGGCCTCGACGTCCTGGTGGACGCCGCGCACGCCTGGCAGCGCCTCGACCCGGTGCCGCTGGTGGTGATCGCGGGGGAGGGGCCGCTGCACGGCGAACTGCGGCGGGCCGTGGAGGCGCGGGACCTGCCGGTGCGGCTGCTCGGCCGGCGGGAGGACGCCTCAGACCTGCTCGCCGCGGCCGACGTGGCCGTGCTGCCCAGCCGCAGGGAGGAGGCGCGGTCGACGTTCGCCCAGGAGGCGCTGCACGCGCGCGTGCCGCTCGTCGCGACCCGGGTGGGCTCCGTCCCCGAACTCGTCGGCGACGCGGCCGAACTCGTGCCCCACGGCAACGCGCGGGCGCTCGCCGACGCCGTGACCCGGCTCCTGGAAAATCCGGAGCACCGGGAGTCGCTCGTACGGCGGGGCGTGCGGCAGGCCGCGACCTGGCCGACCGAGGACCAGACGGTCGCCCAGGTGCTCAGCGTCTACGACGAGCTGACCCAGCCCCGGCCGTTGATCTGATCCCCCGTCCCCGGGCGGTCGTGCCTCCCCGACGGTCAGGGCACGTGCCGCCGCGCCCGCAGCGCCAGGCTCAACGTCAGCACCGTCTGCGGGTCGTCGAGGTCGGCGCCCAGCAACTCCCCGATGCGGGCGAGCCGGTTGTACAGCGTCTGCCGGTTCAGGTGCAGCTCCCGCGCGGTCTCCGCCTTGCGTCCGGCGTGCGCGAGATACGTCTCCAGGGTCGGCAGCAGCGCGGGCCGCGAGCGCCGGTCGTGGTCCAGCACAGGGCCGATCGCCCGCTGCACGAAGTCCGCCAGGTCCGGGTGGTCGCGCAGCCGCCACAGCAGCAGGTCGATGTCCAGCCGCCGGGCGTCGTACCAGGGTCGCCCGGGCAGACCCTGCGCCGCCGTCGCCGCCTCCACCGCGTGCCGCAGCCCCATCGGCACCGCCGCCCAGTCGCCGGCCGGCCCGACCACCACCACGGGCGGCCGTCCGCCCGGCCGCAGCATGCCCGCGCGCTCCACCCCGGCGCGCAGCGCGGCCGCCACCCGGTCCGCGACGGACGGCCGGTCCGACTCCGCGCGCAGCGCGAGCAGCAGCGGCACCCGCCCCTCGACCGGCCGCACGCCCAGCAGCACCGGCACGCCGAGCGACGACAGCTCCTCGCCCACCGCGCGGGCCAGCACCGCCCAGCCACCGCCCTGCGGGGACAGCGTGTCGCCGAGCCGCATGACCACCGGCAGCAGCGGTCCCCGGCCCGGCTTGAAACCCAGCACGCGGGCCTGCGCGGGTGCGGCCTCGGCGGTGATCCGGCCCTCGGCGAGGTCGGTGAGGAAGTCGCCGCGGCCGCGCGCCGCCAGCTCCTCCTCCTGGCGGGCCTGCATCAGCACCAGGGCGAGGATGCCCGCCGCCCGCTCGGCCGCCATCCGGTGCACCGGTTCCGGCGTGCTGCGCACCGGCAGCAGCACCAGCCGCGCCCGGACACCCCCGCTGCCGGGGCCTCCGCCGGGCACGTCCACGAGGACCGTGCCGGCCGGCGGGTCGTCGCGCTGCCGGTCGCGCAGCCCCTCCCACACCTGGAGCGGGTCCGCGCGCTCGGGGCCCTCGCCGGCCGCGTACAGCAACTGGCCGTCGGTGGTCTCCAGGAACACGGGGTTGCCGGTGAATCCGGCGAGGATCTCCAGGACCTGCGGCGCGCCCCCGCCGCCGAGCAGCGCCTCGGTGCAGCGCCGGTGCACCTCCTCCGCGCGCTGGAGCAGCGCGTAGTGCCCGTTGACGATCTCGGTGTGGATCTCCTCGGTGACCGTGACGAACGGCACCTCGCGGTGGAGCTGCACCAGCGGCAGCCCGGCGGAGCGGGCCGCGTCGACCAGGGCGGCGGGCAGCCGGGTGAAGCGCGGGCCCAGCTCGACCACCAGGGCCGCGATGCCCCGCTCGGCCAGCGTGCGCACGAACGCCCGCTGGTCGGCCGGGCGCGTGCCCAGCCCGTAGCCGGTGGTCAGCAGCAGCTCGCCGCCCTTGAGCAGGGAGGCGATGTTGGGCACCTCGCCCGCGTGCACCCAGCGCACCGTGCGCCCCAGCCGCTCCGCGCAGGCGACGACCTCGGGGAGGCCGCCGCGCAGCCCGGGCAACTCCAGGGCGCGCTGCACGGTGATGCCTGTGGGCGGGGGTGTGCCGGCGGTGCTCATGCAGCGGACGGTACCCGGGGGCGTGTCCTCGTCACACGTCCGGCCTGCGTGAACGGGTCCGCGCCCCGCCTCCGGGCCGGCCGGGGGCGGGGCGGCGCCGTCAGCCTCCGTACGCCCCCGACGCCGTCAGCCGCAGGGCCGTGTCGATGAGCGGCACATGGCTGAACGCCTGCGGGAAGTTGCCGACCTGGCGCTGGAGGCGCGGGTCCCACTCCTCCGCCAGCAGGCCGAGGTCGTTGCGCAGCGCCAGCAGCTTCTCGAACAGCTTCCGCGCCTCGTCCACCCGGCCGATCATGGCCAGGTCGTCGGCCATCCAGAACGAGCAGGCGAGGAACGCGCCCTCGTCGCCGGGCAGGCCGTCGACGCCCTCGTCCATGCCCTCGGTCGGGTAGCGCAGGATGAACCCGTCGGAGGTGGACAGCTCGCGCTGGATCGCCTCGACGGTGCCGATCACCCGCTTGTCGTCCGGCGGCAGGAAGCCCACCTGGGGGATCAGCAGCAGGGCCGCGTCCAGCTCCTTGGAGCCGTAGGACTGGGTGAAGGTGTTGCGCTCCTTGTCGTAGCCCTTCTCGCACACGTCGCGGTGGATGTCGTCGCGGAGCTGCTTCCACTCCTCCAGCGGGCCCTCGGCGTCGCCGGACTCGATCAGCTTGATCGTGCGGTCGACGGCCACCCAGGCCATCACCTTGGAGTGCACGAAGTGGCGGCGCGGGCCGCGCACCTCCCAGATGCCCTCGTCCGGCTCCTGCCAGTGCTTCTCCAGGTAGCGGATCAGCTTGAGCTGGAGCAGCGAGGCGTAGTCGTTGCGCGCCAGGCCGGTCATGTGGGCCAGGTGCAGGGCCTCGGTGACCTCGCCGTACACGTCCAGCTGGAGCTGGTGGGCCGCGCCGTTGCCGACCCGGACCGGGGCGGAGGCCTCGTAGCCGGGCAGCCAGTCCAGCTCCGCCTCGCCGAGCTCGCGCTCGCCGGCGATGCCGTACATGATCTGAAGGTTCTCCGGGTCGCCGGCGACCGCGCGCAGCAGCCACTCGCGCCAGGCGCGGGCCTCCTCGCGGTAGCCGGTGCGCAGCAGCGAGGACAGGGTGATCGCCGCGTCACGGAGCCAGGTGTAGCGGTAGTCCCAGTTGCGGACGCCGCCGATGTCCTCGGGCAGGGAGGTGGTGGGCGCGGCGACGATGCCGCCGGTGGGGGCGTAGGTGAGGGCCTTCAGCGTGATCAGGGAGCGGATCACGGCCTCGCGGTAGGGGCCGTGGTACGTACAGTGCTCGACCCACTCGCGCCAGAAGTCCTCGGTGGCCTCGAGGGACTGCTCGGGCTCGGGCAGCGCCGGGGGCTGCTTGTGCGAGGGCTCCCAGGAGAGGGTGAACGCGATCCGGTCGCCGGGCGCCACGGCGAAGTCCGAGTACGTGGTCAGTTCCTCGCCGTAGGTCTCGGCGGTGGTGTCGAACCACACCGAGTCCGGTCCTGCCACGGCGACGGTACGGCCCTCGTGGCGGTGCACCCACGGCACCACCCGGCCGTAGGAGAAGCGCATGCGCAGCGTCGAGCGCATGGGGACGCGGCCCGACACCCCCTCCACGATGCGGATCAGCTGGGGGGCGCCGTCGCGCGGGGGCATGAAATCCGTCACGCGGACCGTGCCGCTGTCGGTGTCCCACTCGGATTCCAGGATCAGGGAGTCGCCCCGGTAGTGCCGCCGGGTCGCCGCGGGCGGCTCCGCGTCGTCGGCGTGCGCGGGACCCAGCCGCCAGAAGCCGTGTTCCTCGGTTCCCAGCAGCCCGGCGAAGATGGCGTGCGAGTCGAAGCGCGGCAGGCACAGCCAGTCGACCGTGCCGTCCCGGCAGACCAGCGCTGCGGTCTGCATGTCTCCGATGAGTGCGTAATCTTCGATGCGCCCGGCCACGTGCATCTCCAGTCGAACGGCCACGTCACCCCACGAGGGGCTGTCGCTAGTGCGGTCAAGGGGGTTGTTGCAATGCGTCGTTGAGCTGTGAAGCAAAGCAGCCGCTCCGCCGTGCATGCAAAGCGCCAATCTTTGCTCAACGAACTGACGAGCTCACGTTGTTCCGGAACTTACGGGCGGGGGTGGTGCCGTTCGGCCGGCCGGGCTCGGCAGCGAGTGTCCGAGCAGGATACGACGCACGTAGATGATCTGTGTGCCGCTCGCGGCAACGCGGCTCCGCCGAACGAGTGACCCCCGGGTGAGGGTCTCGTGTGTGCTGCATGCTGCGTGGCCTCCCGTGCGCGGAGCGTGGCCGTGAGCCATCCCCCCGCGGCGCTGATACGCTGGTAGCCCGTGGACCGGTGGGCGAGAAACCCCGGAACCGCACCCACAGACCGCGACCACGGGAGCCCCCTCTTGGCCATGCCGCCCAAATCATCGACGACCAAGCACATCTTCGTCACCGGGGGTGTCGCCTCCTCTCTCGGCAAGGGCCTGACCGCCTCCAGCCTCGGCATGCTGCTCAAGGCCCGCGGTCTGCGCGTCGTGATGCAGAAGCTCGACCCGTACCTCAACGTCGACCCGGGCACGATGAACCCCTTCCAGCACGGTGAGGTGTTCGTCACCAACGACGGCGCCGAGACCGACCTGGACATCGGCCACTACGAGCGCTTCCTCGACCGCGACCTCGACGGCTCCGCGAACGTCACCACGGGCCAGGTCTACTCCACGGTGATCGCCAAGGAGCGGCGCGGGGAGTACCTGGGCGACACCGTCCAGGTCATCCCGCACATCACCAACGAGATCAAGCACCGCATCCGGCGCATGGCGACCGACGAGGTCGACGTCGTGATCACGGAGGTCGGCGGCACGGTCGGCGACATCGAGTCACTGCCGTTCCTGGAGACGGTCCGCCAGGTGCGGCACGAGGTCGGCCGCGACAACGTGTTCGTGGTCCACATCTCTCTCCTTCCCTACATCGGCCCCTCCGGTGAGCTGAAGACCAAGCCGACCCAGCACTCGGTGGCGGCCCTGCGCAACATCGGCATCCAGCCCGACGCGATCGTGCTGCGCTGCGACCGCGAGGTCCCCACCGCCATCAAGCGGAAGATCTCGCTGATGTGCGACGTCGACGAGGCCGCCGTGGTCGCCTGCCCCGACGCCCGCTCGATCTACGACATCCCGAAGACCGTGCACGGCGAGGGCCTGGACGCCTACGTGGTCCGCAAGCTGGACCTGCCGTTCCGCGACGTCGACTGGACCACCTGGGACGACCTGCTGGACCGGGTGCACAACCCCGACCACGAGATCACCCTGGCCCTGGTCGGCAAGTACATCGACCTGCCGGACGCCTACCTGTCGGTGACCGAGGCGCTGCGCGCCGGCGGCTTCGCCAACAAGGCCCGCGTCAAGATCAAGTGGGTCACGTCCGACGACTGCAAGACCCCGGCGGGCGCCCAGGCGCAGCTCGGCGACGTCGACGGCATCTGCATCCCCGGCGGTTTCGGCGACCGTGGTGTGCTCGGCAAGGTCGGCGCGATCAAGTACGCCCGCGAGCACAAGATCCCGCTGCTGGGTCTGTGCCTGGGCCTGCAGTGCATCGTGATCGAGGCCGCGCGGAACCTGGCGGACATCTCCGACGCCAACTCCACCGAGTTCGACCCGGCCACCGCCCACCCGGTGATCTCCACCATGGCGGAGCAGCTCGACATCGTCGCAGGCGAGGGCGACATGGGCGGCACCATGCGGCTCGGCATGTACCCGGCCAAGCTGGCCGAGGGCTCCATCGTCCGCGAGGTCTACGACGGCAAGGAGTACGTCGAGGAGCGCCACCGGCACCGCTACGAGGTGAACAACGCCTACCGCGCGGAGCTGGAGAAGAAGGCGGGCCTGGTGTTCTCCGGCACGTCGCCCGACGGCAAGCTCGTCGAGTACGTCGAGTACCCGCGTGAGGTGCACCCCTACCTGGTCGCCACCCAGGCGCACCCCGAGCTGCGGTCGCGTCCGACCCGCCCGCACCCGCTCTTCGCCGGGCTGGTGAAGGCCGCGGTCGAGCGGAAGATCTCGGAGTAGCACGCCCAGTTGTACGGTTGCCGGGGTGCGAACCTTCAACGGTTCGCGCCCCGGCCGCCTTGTCGCAGGCCGGCCGGGTTCCACCGCATCGGTTCGGAAGGACAGGCATGACGATCAAGGACACCCCGGAGGAGTGGGAGATCCGCCGGACGCAGACTCCCTTCGTCGGCAAGAAGACCTCCGTGCGCACCGACGAGGTCGTCATGCCCGGGGGCGCCGTGGTCGACCGCGACTACCAGGTCCACCCGGGTTCCGTGGCCGTCCTCGCCCTCGACGACGCGGACCGGGCCGTGGTGCTGCGCCAGTACCGGCACCCGGTGCGCCAGAAGCTCTGGGAGATCCCGGCCGGACTGCTCGACGTGCCCGGCGAGAACCCGCTGCACGCCGCCCAGCGCGAGCTGTACGAGGAGGCGCACGTCAAGGCGGAGGACTGGCGGGTGCTGGCCGACGTCTACACCACGCCCGGCGGCTGCGACGAGGCCGTGCGGATCTTCCTGGCGCGGGGGCTGTCCGAGGCCGAGGGCGACCGGTTCGCGGTGGAGGACGAGGAGGCCGACATGGAGCTGGCCCGGGTCCCCGTCGACGAGCTGGTGCGCGGGGTGCTCGCCGGCGACCTGCACAACAACTGCCTGGTGGTGGGCGTGCTGTCGCTGGTCGCCGCCCGCTCCGGCGACGGCCTGGACGCGCTGCGCCCGGCGGAGGCGCCGTGGCCGGCCCGGCCGTTCGAGGCGTGAGGCTGTCCGGCCGCTGACGCCGGCACCCGGAGAGTGAATCCTACGATCTGTTGATCCGATCGGGGGAGTCTCGCCCACCGCGCCGCGCTCCTCACGGAACGTCGCAGAGCGTGAACTAGGCTGCGGAAAACGCCCGTACCGGAGACCCGGCGGGCTTGCGCGTGCGGTGGGACGGGAGTGTGGCCCGTGACGGATCAGGCGGTGGACCCGAACGGTGTGCGGTTCCCTCAGGGCGCCCATCCGGAAGGTCGATTCCTGGGCCGTACCAGGGAGTTGAAGGAACTGCGCGCCGACATCGAGCGCGCCGGGCTCGACACCCTCTCCGGCCGCAAGGTCCCCCGCGCACGCGTCCTGCTCATCGCGGGACGGCCCGGATCCGGCCGCTCGGCGCTCGCCGAGGAACTCGTCCGCCAGGTCGCCGCCGCGTACCCCGACGGGGTCCTCCGCACCCGGCTGAGCGAGCCCGACGGCACCCCCGTGCCCGTGGGGCGCGCCGCCCGCGACCTGCTCGACGCGCTCGGCGAGCCCGCCCCCGCCGGCGCCCCCGAGGACCAGCTCGGCGAGGCGCTGCGCACCGCCCTCGCCGAGCGCCGCGCGGTGCTCCTGCTCGACGACGCCGCCGACGCCGAGCAGGTCGACGCCCTGCTCCCGGACAACCCCGACTGCCTGGCCGTCGCGGTCTCCTCCGGCCCGCTCACCGGCATCGCCGACGTCCGGCCCTGCACCCTCGGCGGCCTCGACACCAAGTCAGGGGTGGAACTGCTGTCCCGGTTCACCGGCTCGGTGCGCATCACCGTCGACCCCCGGGCCGCCGAACGCCTCGCCGAACAGTGCCAGGGCCAGCCCGCCGCGCTGGTGCTGGCCGGCGGCTGGCTCGCCGCACGCCCCAAGGCCGCCGTCGCCGACCTCGCCAAGCAGCTGCACACGGACCCCGGCGCCGGACCGGTCATCGCCCGGCTGCTGCGGCTGGTGCACGACGCGCTGCCGCAGACCGCCGCCCGCACCCTGCGCCTGCTGGCCCTCGCCCCGGCCGGACTGGCCGACCCGCACACCGCCGCCGCGCTCACCGGCTGCTCGGTGGAGGCCGCGCACACCACCCTCGACGACTTCGCCGCCCACGGCCTGCTGCACTCGGTCGGCTCCTCCCTGCCGCAGTACCGGGTGCCCGGCTGTCTGCACCGCGAGCTGCGCCGGCTCGCCGAGGACCACGAGCGGCCCGCCGAGCTCCAGCTCGCCCGCGCCCGCATGCTGGAGCGCACCGTGCGGCTGCTCCAGTCCTGCCGCGCCGTCACCGAGACCGACAGCCCCGAGGCCCGCCAGAAGCTCCTCGCCCTGCCGCGCCCGTTGCGCTTCCCCACGCCCCGCGCCGCCGCCGACTGGCTGCGCCTGCGCCGCCCCGCCCTGCTGGCCGCCGCCCGGCTCGCGGTCGCCGACGGGGAGCTGGACACCCTGGCCCGGCGGCTGATGTCCCAGCTGGTGCGGGCCCTGGTCGCCCACATCGGCACCCGCGCCGCCGCGAGCGACCTCTACGACATCCACAACCTCGTCCTCGACGTCGCCGAGCGCCGCGACCTGCCCCGCGAACGGGCCGCCGCCCTGCTCAACCTCGGCGACCTCGACGCCCGCACCGGCCGCACCACGGAGGCGCTGGCGCGCTACCGGGCCGCGCTGGACGCCGGACGGGAGGCGAACGACCCGTACGCCACCGGGCGCGCGATGGAATCCGTAGGCGGTGCGCACCTGGAACTCGGGGACTACGACCGGGCGGCGGACTGGTTCGGCCGCGCCCTCGCCGAGCGCCTCGCCCGCGACGAGCGTCCCGAGGCCGCCCGGCTCTACGGCCGCATCGGCGCCGCCCACACCTACGCGGGCCGCTACGGCGAGGCGATGCGCGACTGGCGCGCGGCCGTCGCCGGGCACCGCAGGGACGGGGACGTGGCCGCCCAGGCGCGGGCGCTGAGCGAACTGGGCCGGGTGCAGGAGTACGCGGGGCGGCTGGAGGAGTCGCTGCGCACCTGCCGGGAGGCCGTGGAGTGGGCGCGGCGAGCCGAGGACACCCGGCTGCAGGCCGCGCTGCACCTGCGGCTGGCCGACTCCTACGCGCGTCTCGGCGACCCCGCGTCGGCCGCGCTGCACCGGAGCACGGCCGAGCGCATGCTGGCCGAGGAGGCCCCCGAGGGCGACTCCGAGCCGGAACATGACGCTAACGCCTGCGAAATCCGTACCACTCCCGCTGAAGATTGATGCAATGGAAGGCTAGACAGCGGGAACACCTTCATTAAACTGGCTCTGCCGCACCATCTCCTGCGGTCTCTCCCGGTGTGCCCGTGCGTGCCCGGGTATGTGTAGTGATATCCCCATACCCTCTGAGCCAAGGACCGTGATCCACGTGAAGGTCGGCATCCCCCGCGAGGTCAAGAACAACGAGTTCCGGGTGGCCATCACCCCCGCCGGCGTGCACGAGCTCGTGCGCCACGGCCACCAGGTCGTCATCGAGCGCGGCGCCGGCGTCGGCTCCTCGATCCCGGACGGCGAGTACGTCGCCGCGGGCGGCCAGATCCTGGACACCGCCGACGAGGTCTGGGCCGCCGCCGACCTGCTGCTCAAGGTCAAGGAGCCGGTCGCGGAGGAGTACCACCGCCTGCGCAAGGACCAGACGCTCTTCACCTACCTGCACCTGGCCGCGTCCAAGGAGTGCACGGACGCCCTGCTGGAGTCCGGCACCACCGCCATCGCCTACGAGACCGTCGAGCTGCCCAACCGCGCGCTGCCGCTGCTCGCCCCGATGTCCGAGGTCGCGGGCCGGCTCTCCACCCAGGTCGGCGCCTACCACCTGATGCGCGCCCACGGCGGCCGCGGCGTGCTGCCCGGCGGCGTCCCCGGCGTGCTGGCCGGCCGCGCGGTCGTCATCGGCGCCGGCGTCTCCGGCTGGAACGCCGCGCAGATCGCCATCGGCATGGGCTTCCACGTGACCCTGCTCGACAAGGACATCAACAAGCTCAAGGAGGCCGACAAGGTCTTCGGCACGCGCATCCAGACCGTCGTCTCCAACGCCTTCGAGCTGGAGAAGGCCTGCCTGGAGGCCGACCTCGTGATCGGCGCCGTGCTGGTGCCGGGCGCCAAGGCGCCGAAGCTGGTCACCAACGAGCTGGTCTCCCGGATGAAGGCCGGAAGTGTCCTTGTCGACATCGCGATCGACCAGGGCGGCTGCTTCGAGGACTCCCGTCCGACCACGCACGCCGAGCCGACCTTCACGGTCCACGAGTCGGTCTTCTACTGCGTCGCCAACATGCCCGGCGCGGTGCCCAACACCTCGACCTACGCGCTCACCAACGCCACGCTGCCGTACATCGTCGAACTCGCCAACCGCGGCTGGGTGGAGGCGCTGCGCCGCGACCCGGCGCTCGCCAAGGGTCTCAACACCCATGACGGCAAGGTCGTTTACAAGGAGGTCGCCGAGGCGCACGGGCTGGAGCACGTGGAGCTCGCCTCGCTGCTCGGCTGACCCGCGCACGGCGCCAAGTCGACCAAGTCACCGACTCGCAAAGGCGATACGTCAACACAGGACGTCAACGCCTCGCACCAGGCCGGACCTTGCCCGCCAAGGTCCGGCCGGATGTGTGTATGGTCACGTCCTGGTTCAGGGGCAACTCGCCTCGAACGTAACCGTTCTACCGATTCGTACACCCGTGAAACCTGCCGTGCGACGGCCGTACGCCCTTGACAGAGGGGTGTTTCATTACCGACACATCGTGCCGGGTCCGGCGGATTGTGTTGCTGCGGACGGCCGACACGCCATAGAGTCGCCAACCGTCGGCATGGTGCCACGCTGACCTGTCTAGAAGTTTCCTGGTCACCAAGGAGGTAAGACGACTTGTGAATGAGTCGACATTTACTCCCGGGGGTGGTCAACCAGGAATGCCTGCGCCGGGCCAGGGGTCCGCGGGATTCGCTGCTGTCGGCTCCGTCGCTGTGCGCACCTTCGCAGCCCACCAGAGTCACGCAACTCCAGGAGTGACTCACCCAGCACACCAGAGCATGGATGGCCATCACGTGAACGCCATGGCCGGCGACGGAAGTGGCGCGCCCCACAACCATTTCGCCGACTACGACGAACTGCCCGAGGGGCACTTCTACGACCCCGACGCCGAGTACGAGCCCGATCCGGAGTACGCGGCCACGCTCGCGCCCGACGCGGCACGCCAGCGCCGTGAGCGCATCGGCCCGACCGGACGCCCGCTGCCGTACTTCCCGATCCCGGGCCCGCTGACCGACCACGGACCCGCGAAGATCATCGCGATGTGCAACCAGAAGGGCGGCGTCGGCAAGACCACGTCGACCATCAACCTGGGCGCCGCGCTCGCGGAGTACGGACGCCGGGTGCTGCTCGTCGACTTCGACCCGCAGGGCGCGCTGTCGGTCGGACTCGGCGTCAACCCGATGGAGCTCGACCTCACCGTCTACAACCTGCTCATGGAGCGGGGCATGGCGGCCGACGAGGTGCTGCTGAAGACCGCGGTCCCCAACATGGACCTGCTGCCCAGCAACATCGACCTGTCGGCGGCCGAGGTCCAGCTGGTGAGCGAGGTCGCGCGCGAGTCGACGCTGCAGCGGGCGCTGAAGCCGCTGATGGACGACTACGACTACATCGTCATCGACTGCCAGCCCTCGCTCGGCCTGCTCACGGTCAACGCGCTCACCGCGGCGCACAAGGTGATCGTGCCGCTGGAGTGCGAGTTCTTCGCGCTGCGCGGTGTGGCCCTGCTGACCGAGACCATCGAGAAGGTCCAGGAGCGGCTCAACCCGGAGCTGGAGCTCGACGGGATCCTCGCCACCATGTACGACTCGCGCACGGTGCACAGCCGTGAGGTGCTCGCGCGGGTGGTCGAGGCGTTCGACGACCACGTCTACCACACGGTCATCGGACGCACGGTCCGCTTCCCGGAGACCACGGTCGCCGGTGAGCCGATCACCACGTACGCGTCCAACTCCGTCGGCGCCGCCGCCTACCGTCAGCTCGCCAGGGAGGTGCTCGCCCGGTGTCACGCCGAGTGAGTCTGCCGGGGGCCGACGAACTCTTCCGTACGACAGGGGGGATGGCGCTGCAGGCGTCCACCCCCAGGCGCGCCGCCGGCGACGCCCGGGTCCCCGCTCCCGCGGGGGAGGGGGACGCGGCCGCGGCCGCCCACGAGGACGCGCCGCAGTCGGTGCCCGTGCAGGGCGGCGACGGCGAGGGCGCGGAGCACGTAGCGGCGGACGTGGAGCCCGCCGAGGCCGCGGAGTCCCGCAGCCGGGGCGCCGCGGGCGCCGGACGGCGTGCGGCGGCGGCCGCCGACGGCACGGCCGCCACACCCCCGCGCAAGCGGGGACGGGCCGCGGCACGGCGGCCCAGCGGCCGCGAGCGGCACGACGAGAAGATCACCGTGTACGTGTCCGCGGAGGAGCTGATGGACCTCGAGCACGCCCGCCTCGTGCTGCGCGGCGAGCACGGGCTCGCCGTCGACCGCGGCCGCATCGTCCGCGAGGCGGTCGCCGTGGTCCTCGCGGACCTGGAGAGCCGGGGGGACGCCAGCATCCTCGTACGACGCCTGCGGGGACGGTAGCGGTAGCCTGCGGGGGGCCATGACCTCGAACGACCCAGCCGCCCCCGCGCCTCGCCGCCGCCCCCTGGGCCGCGGCCCGGCCACCCCGCGGGACACGGCGACCCCCCTCGCCGGGGAGGCGGCTGCCCAGGACGCCCCAGCGGAGGCCACGCCTCCCGTCGCGCCGTCCGCCGAGGCGCCGGAGGCGTCCGCCGACGCGGGCACGGCGCC
>BMVA01000038.1 GCA_014650475.1 Streptomyces albogriseolus | reverse complement strand
CGGGGGCCTCGCTCGTTGCGGCTCGCAGGCAGTCACCTGATCGGTGGCCATCTCGAAGAAGCTCATTGAAGCGCAGGTGGGGCTGTCGCCCCAACTGGTGTACGCGACGCTGACGCAGATAGCGGACGGGTGGGAGCATCCGCCGAATGCGGTCGTCTCGGACGTGATCGCCTCTTTGGAGAGGGAGGGTCTAGTGGCGTCAGCTGCGGCGCTGCGAGCCATGGCATAGCTGCCTCTATGGCAACTCGTCCTGCGTCCCAGTCGAACACGACTGGGACGCAGGTGTATCCGGCCGGAGTGATCGCTGAACAGCGGTTGGCGTATCGGTTGGCGTAGTCAACATAAAGATGGCCTCTCCAGAAGACTCTGGAGAGGCCATCTGCCCTGCTAGGGCTGCGGTGGCTGGGGCCGGGGTCGAACCGGCGACCTTCCGCTTTTCAGGCGGACGCTCGTACCAACTGAGCTACCCAGCCGCGGTGTTTCACGTGAAACACCAGCGGTCCTGACGGGATTTGAACCCGCGGCCTCCACCTTGACAGGGTGGCGAGCACTCCAAACTGCTCCACAGGACCAAGCTTGTGTCGTACGACAGTGTCGCACAGGGTGGTGCGTGCCCCCAACGGGATTCGAACCCGTGCTACCGCCTTGAAAGGGCGGCGTCCTAGGCCGCTAGACGATGAGGGCTATCGGCCCGCCTGGGCGCTTCTCAGCGCGTCGGGGACGTGAGAAGCATATGGGATGGCGGGATGGTTCGCCAAAACGGTTTACGAGCGGGGTCGCGACGGCGTGGCGGAGGCGGGTGAGGGGGTGGTCCCCGACGGGCTGCCGGAGGGGGACGCGGAGGAGGTTCCGGAGGGGGACGGGGAACGGTCCGCGCCCGGCTGGTTCTCCTCGGGCAGGTGCCGGCTGACCTCCGCCGTGGTGAGCCCGAGGCCACCCAGCTCGATCGAGTCCCACGCCTGGAGACGCCTGGTGTCCCGGTCGAAGTAGAGGATCGACGTCTCGATCGGGTCGGGGTACGTGCCCTCGATCGCCCGCAGGCCGCTGCCGCCGGTGGAACCCTCGATGCGCAGCCGGGTGCCGTATCGCATGACCTCGGTGTCCTCGCGGTGCAGATGACCGGAGAGGACCAGCGGCACGGTGCCGTCGACCTCGCGGGCCGCCGAGGGCTCGTGGACGACCGCCACGTCCACGGGGGTGCCGGCCCGCTTCTGGTCCCGCATCGCGGAGGCGAGCCGGGCGCCCGCCAGCTCCTGGGACTGCTCGGCCCCGGTCCTCTGGGTGCGGTCGGGGGTGAACTGCGGGTCGCCGATGCCGGCGAAGCGCAGGCCCGCGATGGTCCTCGCCCAGCCGTCGTCGAGGACGTGCACGTTCCTCATCCGGTCGAGGTAGCGCTGGGTGACGAGCGAGTCGTGGTTGCCGCGCACCCACACGTACGGGGCGCCCAGGTCCTCGACCGGGTCCAGGAAGCCGTTCTCGGCGGCCGTGCCGTGGTCCATCGTGTCGCCGGAGTCGACGATCACGTCCACCCGGTACTGCTCCACCAGCGAGGCGATGATCTTCCAGCTCGCCGGGTTGAGGTGGATGTCGGAGACGTGCAGGACGCGGATGGTGGTCGGGTCCGGCTGGTAGACGGGGAGCGTGGACGTGGCGTCGTAGAGCTTGGTCACGTTGGTGACCAGACGGGCCAACTCCTTCTGGTAGACGTCGAACTCGGTGACGATGCTGCGGGCGTCGCCGACGAGCGAGGGCGCGGAGGAGAGCAGGCCGGAGAACTTCGGCTCCAGCACCGAGTCCGGGTTCCAGGTCGCGTACGCCGTGCCGCCGGACGCGGCCAGCAGGCCGAGGGCGAGCCCTCCGGCGGCCAGGGCGCGGCGCGGGCGGCGGTAGACGAGGAGCCCGAGCGTGGCGGCGCCGGTGACGACGGCGACGCAGGAGCGCACGGCGAGGTCCGCGGTGCCGCGGGCGATGTCCTCGGTGACCTCGTCCTGGAGCCCCGAGAGGCGCTCGGGGTGGTCGACGAGGGCCCGGGCGCGCTCGGGGTCGAGCTGGTCGACGTTGACGTCGAGGCGCACCGGGGCGATGTGGCTGTCGAGCTGCAGCGCGCCCAGGGGTGACACGTTGATCTTCGTGCCGCCGGTGAAGGACGGGCGCAGGGTCATGGTGGTGTCCATCGGGCCGACCGGCACACGGACGTTGCCGACGACGAGCAGGCCGAGCCAGGCGCCGAGCATCACCACCGCGACCAGTCCGAGGGCGCGCACCCAGGGGCGCGGCCGTGCGCCGGGGGCGAGGGCCGGTGCGGCCGGGGGCCGGGTGCCGGAGCGGTGGCGGCGGGTCAGGGCCTGCGGGAGCCGTGGGAAGCGGTGGATCAGGTTCATGACGGCAGTCGGGACGCGGGCCATTGATCCCCTATGCCCGCACGGGCGGCCGGATATGCGGGCGCCGCCCGCCTCTCGTACGGACCGATCGTCCCCGACAATGGCTTCGTGCTGGAGATGACGCGCGAGGAGTTCGAGGAGCTGGTCGCCGAGGCGCTCGACCGGATCCCCCCGGAGCTGACGCGGCTCATGGACAACGTCGCGGTGTTCGTGGAGGACGAGCCGCCGGCGGACGACCCGGAGCTGCTCGGGCTGTACGAGGGGACGCCGCTGACCGAGCGGGGGGAGTGGTACGCCGGGGTGCTGCCCGACCGGATCACGATCTACCGGGGGCCGACCCTGCGGATGTGCGAGTCCCGGGAGGACGTGGTCGCGGAGACCGAGATCACGGTGGTGCACGAGATCGCGCACCACTTCGGGATCGACGACGCCCGGCTGCACGCGCTCGGCTACGGATAGGCCGTTCGCGTGTCCTCTTGCGGGTGACGGGAGTTGGGGTTGTCGACCCTGCACTCCAACCGGAGGTGGCCCCGTGCGCCGCTTGTACGTACCCGTCCGCCTGGCCGCCACGGTCGTGGCCGTCGCCGCTGCCGCCGGATGCGTGAGCGTGGGTGACGACGATGCCGGGGGGAAGGCCGGGCCGTCGCACTCCGCGGGCCGCTCGGGCGGCGAGGCCCCGGACGGCGGAACCGACCGGGTGGGCGGCAAGGCCGGCCACGGGGCGGCCGGGGTGGACGGCCGGCACGGCGAGGACGGCGACGCGGACAAGGGCGGGAAGGACGAGGAGAAGAAGCGGAAGGGCAAGCGCCCGTCCCCGTCCGGCGACCGGCCGTCCGCCGGGGCGAGCCATCCCGCGCCGGACGGCGGCGGCCCGGACGAGCCCGCCCGTCCGACCCCCGACGACCGCCCCGACCCGCCCGAGCCCAGCCGGACGCCGGACCCGCAGCCCTCGGACCCGCCGCAGGACCCGGGGCCGACGTCCGAGCCGACCCAGGCCGAGCCGTCCTCGTCCGCCCACCAGCCGCCCGACCCCCAGCTCGCGCAGCGGGAGCCCGCGCCGAGAGCGGGGACGCCGGCCTAGCGGTCACCGCGGCCCCGTCGCACGCTTCTCACCTGCTGATTTGCATACGAGGGGTCGGGGTGCGTATGGTGGCAGATCGTTTGATCCTATTTGCCCGGCGCCACAACAGAGCGCGCCGTGTGGCGCGTACTCTCTCCCTTGCCGTGGTGGACCGCATTGAGGCGGTCGTAATTGCGAACTGCGAATCACGGAGTTGACGGGCGCGTGCCGAAGAGACTCCGGAAGGTTTCGCATTCGTATGCCCATCGCCAGTACTGATCACGTCGTCGTGCCCGAGAACATCGAGGACACCGACACCACGGCCGCCGAGACGGCGGCCCCCGAACTCACCTTCGCCGACCTCGGCCTGCCCGAGGGCGTCGTGCGCAAGCTCGCGCAGAACGGCGTGACCAGCCCCTTCCCGATCCAGGCCGCGACCATCCCGGACGCCCTGGCCGGCAAGGACATCCTCGGCCGCGGCCGCACCGGCTCCGGCAAGACCCTCTCCTTCGGTCTGCCGACCCTGGCGCAGCTCGCCGGCGGCCGCACCGAGAAGCACAAGCCGCGCGCCGTCATCCTGACGCCGACCCGCGAGCTGGCCATGCAGGTGGCCGACGCCCTCCAGCCCTACGGCGACGTCCTCGGCCTCAAGATGAAGGTCGTCTGCGGCGGCACCTCCATGGGCAACCAGATCTACGCCCTCGAGCGCGGCGTCGACGTCCTCGTCGCCACCCCGGGCCGGCTGCGCGACATCATCAACCGCGGCGCCTGCTCCCTGGAGAACGTGGAGATCGCGGTTCTCGACGAGGCCGACCAGATGTCCGACCTCGGCTTCATGCCCGAGGTGACGGAGCTGCTCGACCAGGTCCCCGCGGGCGGCCAGCGCATGCTCTTCTCCGCCACCATGGAGAACGAGATCAAGACCCTCGTCGACCGCTACCTCGACTCCCCGGTGTCGCACGAGGTGGACGCGGCGCAGGGCGCGGTGACGACCATGTCGCACCACATCCTCGTCGTGAAGCCCAAGGACAAGGCGCCGGTCACCGCGGCCATCGCCTCCCGCAAGGGCCGCACCATCATCTTCGTCCGCACCCAGCTCGGCGCCGACCGCGTCGCCGAGCAGCTGCGCGACTCCGGCGTGAAGGCCGACGCGCTGCACGGCGGCATGACCCAGGGCGCCCGTACCCGCACCCTCGCCGACTTCAAGGACGGCTACGTCAACGTCCTGGTCGCCACCGACGTCGCCGCCCGCGGCATCCACGTCGACGGCATCGACCTGGTGCTGAACGTGGACCCGGCCGGCGACCACAAGGACTACCTGCACCGCGCCGGCCGCACCGCGCGCGCCGGACGCACCGGCACGGTCGTCTCCCTGTCGCTGCCGCACCAGCGGCGCCAGATCTTCCGCCTGATGGAGGACGCGGGCGTCGACGCCACGCGCCACATCATCCAGGGCGGCGCGGCCTTCGAACCCGAGGTGGCCGAGATCACCGGCGCCCGGTCGATGACCGAGGTGCAGGCCGAGTCCGCCGGCAACGCCGCGCAGCAGGCCGAGCGCGAGGTCGCCCAGCTCACCAAGGAGCTGGAGCGCGCCCAGCGCCGCGCCACCGAGCTGCGCGAGGAGGCCGACCGGCTGCTGGCCCGCGCCGCGCGCGAGCGGGGCGAGGACCCGCAGGCCGTGATCGCCGAGGCGGCCGCCGTGGTCGCCGAGGCCGAGGTGACGCTGCCGGAGCAGCCGACCGCGCGGGAGGTCGAGCGGACCGAGCGCGTCGAGCGCCCGGCGGCCTCGGCGCCGTACGAGCGGCGTGAGCGCCGTGACGACCGGGACGACCGCGGTGGCTTCCGCCGTGAGGACCGGGGCGACCGCGGTGACCGTGGCACCTTCCGCCGCGACGACCGGGGTGACCGTGGCGGCCGTCCCTTCGAGCGCCGTGACGACCGGGGCGACCGGGGTGGCTTCAACCGTGACCGCGGTGAGCGTGGCGGCTTCCGCCGTGACGACCGCCGTGACGACCGGGGCGGCCGTTCCTTCGAGCGCCGTGACGGCGGCGAGCGCGGCGGCTTCCGCCGTGAGGACCGGGACGACCGCGGCGGCTTCCGCCGTGACGACCGCGGTGACCGGGGCGACCGGGGCGGCTTCAACCGTGACCGCGGTGACCGTGGCGGCTTCCGTCGCGACGACCGCCGTGACGACCGGGGCGGCCGTCCCTTCGAGCGCCGTGACGACCGCGGCGACCGCGGGGGCCGTTCCTTCGAGCGCCGTGACGGCGGTGACCGCGGCGGCTTCCGCCGTGACGACCGTCCCGGCGGCCACCGGGGCAGCGACCGCCCGTTCAACCGCGACCGTCAGGGCGACCGCCCGGGCTTCCGCTCCGGCGGCCACGACCGCCCGTACGGCCGACGTGACGACCACCGCGGCGGCGGCTCGTTCCAGCGCCGCGAGGACAAGCCGCGCTGGAAGCGCAACGGCTGACACCGCCTCACCGAAGTGACCGCCGAGGGCCCGCACGACACGCGTCGCGCGGGCCCTCGCGCATACGAGCCCCCTCCGGCCGCAACGCGCCTGCCCGATACCCGATCGGCTCTCCGGCCGCGTCCGGCTATGCTCGGGGAGGCAACATCGCCAGGGGCCCTTAGCTCAATTGGCAGAGCAGTGGACTTTTAATCCATTGGTTGTGGGTTCGAGTCCCACAGGGCCTACCTCGCGCGCGAGAGGGACACCCCCGACGCGCGGAACGGCGCTCGCACCGGCCGCGGCCGGCACGAGCGCCGTTCGCGTGTCCGCGAAGGCGCGGATCAGCGGGGTGACGGACGCCGGGCGTCGTCCTCGTCCGGGCGCCGGTAGGGGTCGATGAGCTGCACGCCGATGCCGCTGGTCACCAGGCCGGCCGCGATCAGCAGCCCGTCGGGGACGACGATGCCCGCGACCAGCATGCCCAGCCCGGCGATCAGCACCCACCAGGCGCCGGTCCGCCGGTACTCGCGCGGGCGGGTCGGGCGGCCGTTGGTGAGGGAGCGGGCGAAACGGGGGTCCTCGTGCTCGATTCGGGCCGCGAGGTCGACCAGGCGATCGTCGTCGGACTGGGGCACGGCTCCTCCTTCCCAGGGGGTGGCCGCCCGGTCACACCGTCGACGGCCGTCGCTCCGGGCACCGGGACGTGCGCGAACCGCCGGCTTGCCGCGAACTCGGGCCGGTCATCCAGGAGTTTGCCCGTGTGCGAAGGTCGTCACCCGCCCGGTACGGTCCCCCAGGGTCGCCCGGGGCGCACGGCCGGAGCCATCCGTCGCGCCCCCCAACTCCAGGGGGGACCGGTACGCACGGGACCGCGGGCAGGGGCCCGCCCACGCCGGAAAATGGGGACTGTCACCGATGGCGCCGCCCCCGGTGAGGGGCGGAGGCTGGACGGTGACGGCCCGCGCCGCGCCCCCGGTCGCGGGCTGTCGGAGCCTTGAGCACACCGACGGCGAGGAGGCGGAACCAGGTGCCTCTGTTCTGGCGCATCTTCCTGCTGAACGCCGTCGTGCTGATCGTCGCCACCGCCCTGCTCCTCGGACCCGTCACTGTGTCCACGCCGGTGCTGCTCACCGAGGCCGCGGTGCTCACCGTGGGGCTGGCCGCCATGCTCGTCGCCAACGCCCTGCTGCTGCGCGTGGGACTCGCCCCGCTGCAGCGCCTCACCCGCGCCATGAACGCCACCGACCTGCTCCGCCCGGGACACCGGACCGCGGTCGGTGGGCGCGGCGAGATCGCCGAGCTGATCACCACGTACAACACCATGCTCGACCGGCTGGAGGACGAGCGGGCCACCAGCAGCGCGCGGGCCCTGTCCGCGCAGGAGGCGGAGCGCCGCCGCATCGCCCGCGAGCTGCACGACGAGGTCGGCCAGTCGCTGACGGCCGTGCTGCTGCAGCTCAAGCGGGCCGCCGACCACGCCCCGGCCGAGCTCGGCGACGAGCTGCGCCAGGTGCAGGAGACCACCCGCGCCTCCCTGGAGGAGATCCGGCGGATCGCGCGCCGGCTGCGCCCCGGCGTGCTGGACGAGCTGGGCCTGGCCAGTGCCCTCAAGGCGCTCGCCACCGAGTTCGGCGGGCCCGGACTGACCGTGCAGCACTGCCTCGACCCCGACCTGCCCGAGCTGGAGCGCGAGTCGGAGCTGGTGCTCTACCGGGTCGCCCAGGAGGGCCTCACCAACATCGCGCGGCACGCGGGGGCGCGCCGCGCCGAGCTGGCCCTGCGCCGCACGCCCGGCGGGGTCGGGCTGCGGGTCCGCGACGACGGCCGCGGCATCGGCGGCGCGGACGAGGGCGCCGGCATCCGCGGCATGCGGGAGCGGGCGCTGCTGGTGGGCGCCGAGCTGGCCGTGGAGCCGCGCGCGGACGGCGGCACCGAGCTGCGGCTCGCCGTGCCCGTCCCCGCGCGTTTCCCCGCGCACGTCCTCGTCCCCGTACGGCCCGTGCGGACGTCCGCCCCCTCGACCACCCCCGCCGCCGTGCGCCGGTCCGCGCCCGCGCACGCCCCGCCCCCGTGACCGACGTCCCCGACCGGAAACGCTGACCCATGACCGACGCCGCCCCCACCCGCATCCTCCTCGCCGACGACCACGCGCTGGTCCGCCGGGGGGTCCGTCTCATCCTGGACGGCGAACCGGCCCTGACCGTGGTGGCCGAGGCCGCCGACGGCGCCGAAGCCCTCGAGCTGGCCCGCGAGCACCGCCCCGCCCTGGCCATCCTCGACATCGCCATGCCGCGCCTGACCGGTCTGCAAGCGGCCCGTGAACTCTCCCGCACCCTGCCGGAGACCCGGATCCTCGTGCTGACCATGTACGACAACGAGCAGTTCTTCTTCGAGGCCCTCGCCGCCGGCGCCTCCGGCTACGTCCTCAAGTCGGTCGCCGACCGCGACCTCGTCGAGGCCTGTCACGCCACCATGCGGGGCGAGCCCTTCCTCTACCCGGGGGCGGTCAACGCCCTCATCCACAACTACCTGGACCTCGCGCGGGAGGGCCGGACCCTGCCCGCGAAGGCCATCACCGACCGCGAGGAGCAGATCCTCAAGCTCGTCGCCGAGGGCCACACCTCCCAGCAGATCGCGGACATGCTGGTGATCAGCCCCAAGACGGTGGAGCGGCACCGCGCCAACCTGCTCGCCAAGCTGGGCCTCAGGGACCGGCTGGAGCTCACCCGGTACGCCATCCGGGTCGGCCTGATCGAGCCCTGACCTCCGCTCCCGGTCGCACGGGTTGCCAGACTGGAGCCGGACCGCGCAGCGGTCCCGCCGCCGCCCGCACCCGGGAGAGCCCGCCGATGCCGTACCCGTACGTCCTGCTGTCCGCCGCCGTCTCCCTCGACGGCTACCTGGACGACACCGGCCCGGAGCGGCTGCTGCTGTCGAGCCCGGCCGACTTCGACCGGGTCGACGAGGTACGGGCGTCCGTGGACGCCATCCTGGTCGGCGCCGGCACGATCCGCGCCGACAACCCCCGGCTGCTGGTCAACTCGCCCGAGCGCCGCTCCGCCCGGATCGCCGACGGCCGCCCGGAGTACCCGCTGAAGGTCACGGTGAGCGGCTCCGGCGACCTGGACCCGGCGGCCCGCTTCTGGCACACCGGCGGCGAGAAGGTCCTGTACACCACCGGCAAGGGAGCCGAACGGGCCCGGGCCCTGGGCATCGCCGCAGACGTCGTGCCGCTCGGCGACGCCCTGGACTGGCGGCGGCTGCTGGAGCACCTGCACGACGTGCGCGGGGTGCGGCGGCTGATGGTGGAGGGCGGCGGGCGGATCCACACCCAGCTGATGACCCAGGGCCTCGCCGACGAGCTGCAGCTCGTCCTCGCCCCGCTGTTCGTCGGCGACCCGGACGCCGCCCGTCTGTTCGGTCCCGGCAGCTACCAGGGCGGACGGCTGCGCCTGGTCGAGACCCGGCCCGTCGGCGACGTCGTCCTGATGCGCTACGAGCCCACCGCGCCCGGCACCGGCGCGCTGCCGTCCGCGGCCGACCGCCACTGGCTCGCCCTCGCCTGCGAGCTGGCCGCGCAGTGTCCGCCCTCCGAGACCGCGTTCAGCGTCGGCGCGGTCGTGGTCGCCGCCGACGGCACCGAGCTGGCGCGGGGCCACTCCCGGGAGGGCGACGACCCCGTGGTGCACGCGGAGGAGGCCGCGCTGGCCAAGGCAGACCCCACCGACCCGCGGCTGGCCGGCGCCACGGTCTACTCCAGCCTGGAGCCGTGCGCCCGCCGCGCGTCCCGGCCGGCGCCCTGCGCGCGGCTGATTCTGGACGCGGGGGTGCGCCGGGTGGTCACGGCCTGGCGGGAGCCGGACACCTTCGTGACGGACGCCGACGGCAGCGCCGTACTGGCCGACGGGGGCGCCACGGTGCTGGTCCTGCCGGAGTTCGAGCAGCGCGCCAAGGCGCCGAACGGGCACCTTCTGGGCCGCTGAACGCACCTGCGGGGAGGGTGTGTGCGGAGGACCCCGCGGATGCCGTACACTGGTGTCTACCGACGCGGGGTGGAGCAGCTCGGTAGCTCGCTGGGCTCATAACCCAGAGGTCGCAGGTTCAAATCCTGTCCCCGCTACTGAAGGCCGAGGGCCGGAATCCGAAAGGGTTCCGGCCCTCTGTGTTTCTCCCTGACGGCACTCGTTCCCCCGCCCTTCACGCACAGTGAGCGAACGGCCCCGCAGTGCAGGGCAACTGGCGCCCCGTCAGGTTCGACCGGTCGCCCGAGGCGCAGTCAACTCGCCCGTTTTCGCCCGCTGATGGCGCTTAAGTCCGTGCGGAAATCGTTAACGATCAAGAGGAACGGCTTGGAATCCGGCCCCTGCGTCTATTAACGTTCGATAACGCAGCGCGGTCGTCCCAGCCGTCACAGACGTCGGCTCCGTGCGCACGCGCCGAATCCCGCAAGGGAACCGGGGAACCACCACCATGGGGTGAATCGGGCGGATACCGCCGTGACGTCACGGTTCGTATACGCGCGTAGGAGACCTTCCTGCTCCGAACCCGTCAGCTAACCCGGTAGGCGAAGAAGGAAGGAAAGGAGCGCGCCCACGTGGCGTCCAACCCGCCTGCCCCCGAGGCCCCGTTCAAGCCGAGCGACACCTTCGCCTACGGCGCCCCCGGTGCCGACGAGGGGCCCTTCGAGGAGTGGAACCCCACCGCGGAGTCCGTGCGGCCCGTGCGTGGCCGGCACCGCGTCGCCAAGCAGCGCGGAGGCGGACTCGCCCGCAGCTCCACCGTCCTGGGCGTCGGCGTCATAGCCGCCGTCGGCGCCGGCGGCATGGCCAGCGCCCAGACCGGCAAGCCGCCCGTCTCCATCTCCATGCCCGACCTCCCCAACGTGGGTTCCCTCATCTCCGACGAGGAAACGCCGAAGGGCTCCAGCACCCCCCTCAGCGACATCGGCATGGTCACCGCCGACGCCGAGGAGGGCGCCACCGCCGACGCCGGCGAGGCGCTGCGCGCACGCATCATGGCCCAGGTCGAGCAGCAGCAGGGCCAGGCGCAGAGCAAGGCGCAGGCCGCCGCCCTCGCCGCCGCCGAGAAGGAGGCCGCCGAGGCCGCCGTCAAGGCGGAGCAGGAGGCCAAGGAGAAGGCCGAGGCCGCCAAGAAGAAGGCGGAGGAGGAGGCCGCGAAGAAGGCCGAGGCCGAGCGCCTCGCCGAGCTGGCCAAGCAGTACGCCCTGCCGACCTCCTCGTACACCATCACCTCGACCTTCGGTCAGGCCGGCGCCTACTGGTCGTCCGGCTACCACACCGGCCTGGACTTCGCCGCCCCCACCGGCACCCTGATCAAGGCGGTCCACACCGGCACGATCACCTCCGCCGGCTGGGACGGCTCGTACGGCTACAAGACCGTGCTCACCCTCGAGGACGGCACCGAGGTCTGGTACGCGCACCAGTCGTCGATCAACGTCAGCGTCGGCCAGAAGGTCAACACCGGCGACGTGATCGGCCGCGTCGGCGCGACCGGCAACGTGACCGGCGCCCACCTCCACCTCGAGGTCCACCCCGCCGGCACCTCCGGCGGCGTCGACCCGGCCGCCTGGCTGGCCGGCAAGGGCCTCAGCATCTGAACCACCCCGGCGGCCGCGTCCCGGCCGCCGACGCCGTGAACGCCGGCAGCCCCGACGACGCCCCCCCGACGTCAGGGCTGCCGGTTCCGCATGTCCGGGGCTCCGCTCAGCGGCGGTAGGGGTTCTCCCCGTACGCCGGATACGGCGGCTGCCCCTGCGCCGGCCACCGTGCGGGGACGGGCCCGTACGCCCATCCCGCGCCGTACGGCACCGGGGGCGCCGTGAGCCTGGCCGCGTGCTCCAGCGCCGGGCGGGCCGCCGCGCGCCGGCGCCACAGCTCCAGCAGCAGCTCCCGCTCCCGCGTCACGAAGTCCGCCCCCGCCTTCCCCGCGCGGCCCCGGTGACGCAGGAACGCCAGCGACGTCGCGTACGCCTCGTACTGGGCGACCGCCCTCGCCGCGGGCCTGCCCCCGTGCTCGCGGGCGAACTTCCGGGCGAGGCGCCGCGCGCGCATCGAGCCCAGCGCGAACGGCTCCGCCGGGCGCAGCCAGCCGGCCACCGCGTACGCGGGCAGCTCCGTGCGCACGGTCCGCAGCTCCCGCTGCCGCGTCCACACCACCAGCCAGGTCAGCAGCCCGAACGCCGGCACCATGAAGGCGCCGTACACCGCGATGAAGCCGAACTGGCCGAGCGTGGCGGAGCCGTTCCACAGGGCGTGCATGCCCATCGCGAGGAGCAGCCCGGCGAGCGGCAGCAGCACGCGCCGCACCCGCTGCCGGTCGGCGGCCAGCGCGGCCGCGCCGAAACCGATGCCGGTGAGCACGGTGAACAGGGGGTGCGCGAAGGGCGACATGACGATGCGCACGAAGAAGGTCGCCGCGGTGACCGAGGCGATGCCGCTGCCTCCGGTGAGCTGGTCGGTGCCGAAGGCGTTGCCGAGGTAGAGGACGTTCTCGGTGAACGCGAAACCGGTCGCGGTGAACCCGGCCGCCACCACGCCGCCGAGGATCCCGTGGAAGTCGCGTCTGCGGAACAGGAAGAGCAGCAGCACCGCCGCCGCCTTCGCCGTCTCCTCCACCACCGGCGCTATGACGGTCGCGCCCAGGGTGTCGGCGCCGGCCGGGTCGGCGGTGGCCGTCGCTATCCACCGGGTGGCGAAGCTGTTCGCCACGATCGCGATCAGTGCCGCCGCGCAGGCTCCCCAGGCGAACGCGAACAGCAGGTTCCGCCAGGGGCCGGGCTCCACCCGGCCCAGCCAGCGGAACGCCGCCAGCAGCAGCGGAACCGGCAGCACGGCCAGGCCCAGACCGACCAGGAAGCCCCGCGTGCCCGTCTGCTCCCGCACCAGCGCGAGGATCACCAGACCGGACAGGGCCAGCAGCGTGACCATCGCTCCGTAGCGGACCGCCGGGCGCTGCCACCAGTGCGGGTGCCGCGGCGTGCCGCCGGGAGCTGCGCCGGGGTACGGCGGGTACGGAGGGCTGCTGGCCACGGATTCGACCCTAACGAGAAAGGGGCAGGGCTGCGTGCCGGCTCAGGAGGGGGGTCGGGGACGTCAGGCGGGGTCCCCGTCCCGGTGCCCGGCGCGGTCGTCGTGCGGTACGCGGCGGAAGAGCAGGTCGTTCACCACATGACCCTTGTCCAGCCCCTGCCGCTCGAAACGGGTGAGGGGCCGGAACTCTGGACGCGGCGCGAAGCCGCCGTCCTCCCGGGTGTTCTCGAAGCCGGGGTGCGCGGTCAGCACCTCGAGCATCTGCTCCGCGTACGGCTCCCAGTCGGTGGCGCAGTGCAGGAGCGCGCCCGGCGCCAGACGGGACGCGGCCAGGGTCAGGAACTCCGGCTGGATCAGCCGCCGCTTGTGGTGCCGCTTCTTCGGCCAGGGGTCGGGGAAGAACACGCGCAGCCCGCTCAGCGCGTCCGGGGCGAGCATCTCGCGCAGCAGGATGATCGCGTCCCCGTTCGCCACGCGCACGTTGGCCAGTCCGCGCTCCTCGGCGAGGTGCAGCAGATGCCCCTGGCCGGGGGTGTGGACGTCCACGGCGAGGATGTTCGTCCCCGCGTCGGCGGCGGCCATCTCCGCGGTGGCCTCGCCCATGCCGAAACCGATCTCCAGGACGACCGGCCGGTCGTTCCCGAACAGCTCGGCCAGGTCCAGCCGGCGGCTGCCGTCGATGTCGAGCCCCCACACCGGCCACAGCCGCTGCAAGGCGTCCGCCTGACCTGCGGTGACGCGGCTGCGGCGGGGCTGGAAGCTGCGGATCCGGCGCTCGAAGTGCGACCCGGCGGGGTCGGCCTTCGGACCGTCGGGGAAGCGCGGCTCCCCCTTCGCGCGGGCGCGGGGGGCCGGCTCGCCGGCGGTCCGCTCGGCGTGCGGTGCTTCGGGGGTGCTCATCACGGAATCAGACACAGTGCCCTCGATTTTACGGGGACGGCGGGCACGGCGGCCCGGCCGCGCGGACCGGCCCGACGACCGCTCCCGCCACGCGCGCTCATCGCTCGCTCTCGGCCAGGCCGGCCAGCGCCCGGCGGGCGATCTCCCGGCCGATCGGCAGCGAGGCGGTCGCGGCGGGCGAGGGGGCGTTCAGCACGTGCACCGCTCGGGGCGCCTCCCGGATCAGGAAGTCGTCGACCAGCGTGCCGTCGCGCAGCACCGCCTGCGCCCGCACCCCGGCCTGCGTCGGCACCAGGTCCTCGTCGCGCACGGCGGGCAGCAGCCGGCGCACGGCCCGCGCGAAGGCGGGCCTGGACAGCGAGCGGTGCAGCTCCCCGGCGCCGTACCGCCAGTGGCGGCGGGCCAGCTGCCAGGAGCCCGGCCAGGCCAGGGTGGCGCCCAGTTCGCGTGGCCGCACCGTCCGCCAGTCGTACCCCTCGCGGGCCAGCGCCGGGACCGCGTTCGGCCCCACGTGCACGCTCTGGTCCGTGCCCCGGGTGAGGTGGACGCCGAGGAACGGGAACGCCGGGTCCGGCACCGGGTAGACCAGGCCCCGCACCAGCTCGGGGCGGGCCAGCTCGTAGTACTCCCCGCGGAACGGCACGATGCGGGCGCCGGGCTCGTCACCCGTGAGCAGCGCGATCCGGTCGCAGTGCAGCCCCGCGCAGTTCACCATCACGCGGGCGCGGACGATGTCGCCGGCCGCCGTCAGCACGGCCACGCCCCGGTCGGGCCGGCGGTCGACGCGGACCACCTCCGCCCCGTGCCGCAGATCGGCCCCGGACGCCTCCGCGAGCCGGCGGGCCACCGCCCCGTAGTCGCAGATGCCGGTGGTGCCGACGTGGATCGCGGCGAGGCCCTCGACCTCCGGCTCGTACTCCGCGATCTGCGCGCCGCACAGCTCGCGCACCGCCAGGCCGTTCTCCCGGCCGCGCTGCACCAGGGGGTGCAGCCGGGGCAGCTCCTCGCGCTCCGTGGCGACGATCAGCTTGCCCGTCACCGCGTGCGGGATGTCGTACTCGGCGCAGAACTTGACCATCTCGGCCGCGCCCGACACCGCGTACCGCGCCTTCAGCGAGCCGGGGCGGTAGTAGATGCCGCTGTGGATCACACCGCTGTTGCGGCCCGTCTGGTGCCGGGCCGTGCCCTGCTCCTTCTCCAGCACGGTCACCCGCGTGCCCGGGGCCGCCCGCCCGATGGCATACGCCGTCGACAGGCCGACGATCCCGCCGCCGATCACCACCACGTCACAGTCGTACGACCCCGCCACCACCTGCGCCACCTCCCGCGTCGATAGTGCACTGCGCCACTGACAACGGCTTCAAACCAAGGGCGGGGCGGGACGGGTCAGGCCGTGGTCATCAGCAGCGGGCGGGCGCGCTCGCGCAGCTCGACCACGCGCGGCTCGTCGCCGTACGGCTCCAGCCGGTGCAGCAGGTCCCTGACGTACTCCGTGGTGCGCGCGGAGGAGATGCGGCCCGCCACCTCCACGGCCCGGACGCCCTGCTCGCAGGCCGCGTCCAGGTTCCCGGACTCCAGTTCGGCGACCGCGGAGACCACCAGGCGCAGTCCGTGCGAGCGCACGAACTCCTCCGTGGGCTTCGACAGCGCCTGCTCGGTGAAGCGGCGCACCTGGCGGGGCGCCTTCAGGTCGCGGTAGCACTCGGCGGCGTCGGCGGCGAACCGGTCGTAGGAGTAGAAGCCGAGCCAGGTCGGGTCGCTGTCGCCGGGCCGGGACCGCTCCAGCCAGCTCTCCGCCGACTTCAGCGCGGCGCCGGCCGCCTGCGCGTCCCCGGCGCGTGCGTGCGCGCGTGCCTCCACCAGGCGGAAGAAGCTCAGGGTGCGGGCGGTGGCCAGGCCGCGGTTGCGCTCCAGCGCCGCCTGGGCGAGGTCCACGCCCTCGTCGCCGAAGCCGCGGTACGTCGCCTGGAGGGACATCGAGGCGAGGACGTACCCGCCGAGGGGCACGTCGGCCGCCGCGCGGGCGAGGCGCAGGGCCTGGATGTAGTAGCGCTGCGCCGCCTCCTGCTGGCCGGTGTCGAACGCCATCCAGCCCGCGAGACGGGTGAGTTCGGCCGCCGCGCCGAAGAGGGAGCGGCCGACGTCGTCGGAGTAGGAGCCGAGCAGCAGCGGGGCCGCCTCGACCCTCAGGCACTCGGGGACCATCGACGAACGCCAGTCGCCGCCGCCGTACTTGGAGTCCCAGCGCCGGGCGTCCTCCGCGGCCTCCCGCAGTTTCCGCACATCGCTGTGGCCGACTTTGAGCGGTGCGCCGGAGCCGTCGGACGGACCCGCCTCGCGCGCCACCGAGCTGTCGGCCGGGGTTATCAGCCACCGTGAGGCGGGTGTGGCGTACGCGCTCACCGCGAACGACCCGGCGAGTGACTGCCAGATGCCGCCGGAGCCCGCCCGGCGGCCGGCGAGGTCCAGCCGGTACAGCTCGGTCGCGGACTTCACCGCCTGGCCGACGTCGCGCGGGAAGGCGAGACCCACCTCGGGCGCGGGATCGGCGTCCGCCAGGCCGATCTCGTGCAGCGGCACGGGGCGGCCCAGCTTCTGGCCGATGGCGGCGGCGATCAGATGCGGGGCGGCGCCCTGCGGCACCATGCCCTTCGACACCCAGCGCGCCACCGACGTCTTGTCGTAGCGAAGCGTCAGTCCTCGCTGGGCGCCGAGATCGTTGACGCGCCGCGCGAGGCCGGCGTTGCTGATTCCCGCGAGGGCGAGAACGGCGCCGAGTTTTTCGTTCGGCCCGCGTTGCTCCCTGGACATGCGCCACCCCTCGACACAGACGGCTGCCGCTCTGGCATAACCACGCGGCATTCGTAAACCCAGCGTAGTTCGCCGCATCCCAAGCGTTAAGGGGCATTCTTCCGGATGGCGGGATTGTGGTCCGTACTGAAGTACGGGTCCGATACGCGCAGTTGCGGCGTGCTCCCGGTGTGTGGCCGTGCGCCTGTGCGTGCGCTCTTCTCCGGCCATCCCGGGAGCGGTTCCATGGTCCGTGCGTGGGTCGGCCCGCTGTACTGGATCCAGTGGGCTGGGGGAACACCGCCGCCTTCATCCCCGCGGGCGGCGGAACGGTCCGGGAGGCGTGCTCCGCCTCCCGGACCGTACGCCCGCGGTGGTGCGCAAAGCCTGTACGGAGCGTGTTCGAGTATGATCTCACCGCTTCGATTTGGCTGAAAATCGACGCCACTCGTTTTGGTGTATCCGCGCTTCTATCCAGGTAGTTGAGGGCGCGTTGGTGGTTTTAGGGGCGCGCTACGGGGGCGCATTCGCGTCGAAGCGGCCTGGCGAGTGGGGACCGCCCAGAAGTCGATCTCCGTGTCTCGGGCGGGTGTTCGGGCTTGCGCGGGGTCAACGCCCGCGGAGGGTGGGTGTATCCGCCGGGGCGCATTCGACGGAGCACACACCGCTCCAGCGGCGTTACCGGGCGCCGCCTTCATGGCAGCATGGGGAACCGGTTCGTACGGTGCACTGGTTGTCCACAGCTTGTGGAGGCGGCGATGCGGTGGTTGGTGGGATGGAGCAGCACCGCCGCGGCGGCCGGGGGATACGGCCCCGTCGGCACCGCCGGCTCCACCGGCGTCGACGGCGAGACCCTGCAGCCCGTCGGCTCCCACCTGTTGTGGGGCGACCCCGACCCGCTGTGGGCGGTCGGCGACTGGCGCCCCGACGAGGTGCGGGTGGTCTCCGCCGACGAGCAGACCCGCATCGCCGTCCTCGGCACCTGCGGCGCCTCCGACGAACAGCTGCGCGTCGCGCTGTTCGCCGCGCGCGGCGGCGCTCTGCGGCACCTGACCGCCTGGCCGGGCAGCTACACGGCCGTGGTCCAGGTCGGACGCCGGATCACGGTGTGCGGGGACCTCGCCGGCGCCCGGCCCGTCTTCTACACCCCCTTCGAGCGGGGCGTCGCCTACGCCACCGCCGCCCTGCCGCTCGCCGACCTCGTCGAGGCCAACCTCGACTTCGGACACCTCGCCGCGCTGCTCGCGGCGCCCGACGTGCCCGCCGCGCTCCAGGACTCCACCCCGTACGAGGGCGTGAAGCGCGTTCCGCCGGGGCACGCGCTGATCCTGCGCGCCGGGGCCCGGGAGATCGCCGGGTACGAACCCGTCGCCTCGCTGGCCGTCGCCGCCCCGCCCGCCGACCCCGGCCACGCGGTGGACGCCGTGCGGGACGCGCTGGTGGAGGCCGTGCGGACACGGCTCGCCGCGCCGCGTCACGTCCCCGGGGCCGACATAGACCCCGGTCCGGTGCCGGGCATGGGACCCGCGGAACGGCGTGCGGCGCGGGGGACGCCGGTGGCGGGGATCGGGGCGGATCTGTCCGGCGGGCCCGCGTCGGGCGCTCTGGCCCTGCTGGCTGCCGGGCTGCCCGGGAGACCCGGCACCGTGCTGGGACACGGCACGGGCGCGGGGGAGCGGCTGCTGGCCGTCACCTTCAACGACCTCGCCGCCGGCGGGGCAGGGGGGCGGGACGAGGGCGAACTGGAGCGGGCGGGCGCACTCGCCGCCAATCCCCGGCTGCACCATGTCGTGGTCGCCGGTGAGGAGTCGACCCTTCCGTACGTCGAACTGGACGTGCCGCTGACGGACGAGCCGGGTCCGTCGCTGGTCGCCGCGGCGCGGCACCGGGCGCGGCTGGCGGCGGGCAGCGCGGACCACTTCACGGGGTACGGCGCCAAGCAGGTGCTCGACGCTCATCCTGCGCGGCTGGCCGACCTGCTGATGGACCGGAAGCGGCGGCATCTGGTGCGGCCGGTGGCCGCTCTGGCCAAGGCGGACGGATCCGTGATGGTGCCCGCGCGGGTGTACGCGGCCGCGCGGAGGCTGGCGCGGACGCCGTACCGGACGGGGCTGGAGTCCCTTGCGCAGCGGCTGCTGCACAGGAAGCTGGACGACGACGGGCCGGGGGGCGCCGCGGACGCCTCGCTGGCCGCGTTGACCTGGGGCCGGCCCGGGCCCGCGGCGCGGTGGCTGACCGGGGAGGCGCTGGCTGAAGTATCGGTTCGCCTCCAGGCGTCGACGTGGCGGTCGGAGGTCGGGCCGGGGCAGCGGCCGGGGGACTTCCGGGCACGGGCGGCGCTGGCGCGGTACGCGGCGGACGTGCGGGTGCTGGAGCAGGCGGCGGAGATCCGCTCGCAGCGGCTGCACACGCCGTTCCTCGACAACCAGGTGGTGCGGGCGTGCAGGGCCCTGCCGGAGGCGCTGCGGGTACGGCCCGGGGCGCGGGCGGAGATCCTGCGGTCCGTGCTGGAGGGCGCGGGGGTGCGGGATCTGCCGGCGGGGTGGGGGGCGCCGGGCGCGCCGGCCTCGGCGGCCGCCGCGCGGACGGGGCTGCGGGTGGCGGCGGGGTCGCTGATCGCGCTGTTCGACACGCCGCTGCTGGCGGAGGCGGGGCTGGTGGAGGCGCGGGTCGTGCGGAAGGCGTTGCGGGGGGCGGCGGAGGGGGAGCCGCTGCCGCTGGACGGGCTGGCGGACCTGGTCGCGCTGGAGGTGTGGCTACGGAGGCTGCTGGCGCGCCGGGGGACGTGCTGGACGGGGACGCCTGCGCGGCAACGGGCGGTGCCGGCGGGGATCGCTCCGCAGCGGGGGGCGTTGGGGGCGGGGGCGGCGGGGTCCCGCTGAGGTCGCGGGGTTGCGGTGCGGTGGGGTGGGGGTTGCGGTCTGACGCCTGCGGCGCAGGGTTGCGGTGCGGTGGGGGCGGGCGTAGCGCCTGGGGTGGGGTGGTGGTGCGGGGCCGCGATGGGGGTGGTCGTCCTCGGTCTGGCGCGAGAGTGCGTGCTGGAGAGGTCCAGGGCGTGGACGCGCCAGCCGCTGCGGGCGCCCACCCCCACCCCGTCCCCTCCCCGCCGTGGGCGCCTGCACGGCCCCGGTGGCGGGCGCCGCCCCCGCCATCCGTGGGCGCGCGGCCGGGCGGCGGCCGCAAGTCTCGCCAACCGCGGGCAGTCGTGCCGCTGGGGCGGCACGGGTGGGCGCGGCGGCACCTCGTTGGCGCCGAGGTGCGTCAACTCCCCCGGCCCGCACCCACGTCGGGCGTGTTGCAGGCACCGTGTGTGCAGCTCCCCGCCTGCCGGCAAGCTCCCCGCACGGGTAAGGCCGGCACCCCTGCCGTACGGGCACCGGCCTGCGCCGTCGAGAAGTGACCGCAGGTCAGGACGGCCTGCTGCGGAGGCCCTCCAGAAGGATGTCGAGGAGGCGGGCGGAGGCGGCCGCCTGCTGGGCCGCGTCCGGGAGGGACGGTGCCGCCGTAGCGATGACCAGCAGCACGTCGGACACGGACACGTCCGCCCGCAACTCCCCCGCCGCCCGAGCCCGCTCCACCAGCTGCCCGACCACGTCGAGCAGCTCCGTCGCCCCGCCGTCGTCCTCCGCCCGCTGCTCGGGCACGAGCCGCAGCTCCCCCGCCGGCTGCGTCCGCTGCTGCGGCAGCCGCGCGTGCTCCGGCAGCTCCCGCTCCTCCGCGACGCCGACCCGCAGCACCTGCGGCGGCAGCAGCCGCCCCGCGCCGGAGGCGACCGACGTGCGCAGGAAGCGCGACAGCGCCGACCACGGCTCGTCCTCCTGCCCCAGAGCGGCGCGCGCCTGCTCGGTCAGCCGGGACGTCTCCTCCTCGGCGATCCGGCGTACGAGCACGTCCTTGCTCGGGAACCGCCGGTACACCGTGCCGACGCCGACCCGTGCCCGGCGCGCCACGTCCTCCATCGGCGCGCCGTACCCCAGCTCGCCGAAGACCTCACGCGCCGCACGCAGCACGTGCTCCAGATTGCGCTGGGCGTCGACGCGCAGCGGTGTGGTGCGTGTGCCGTCCGGGCGCCCGCCGGAGGCGGCGCTCATCGTCGCGCCAGAGGCGACAGCGGACGACCATCGAGAGTCCTGAACATGCATGTGTATCCCCCGGTAATGACGTCTCCCCCCGGAGACTCTCCCCGCCATTGACGTCCGGGGCGTGGAAACGGGACCGGCCTGTCGGTCCCACCCGTCGCGGACCCGATGAGCACATCCCCCTGCACCCCGTCGACACATGAACATAGTTGAGCGGGGGTCAATTCAGAAGGGGCACGTTCCGCACGGAGCGCCCCTCGATCGGAGCACGAGTCGTATACGTCCTGAATGTGCCGTCGCGAGGGTGCTGATCATACGGGGTGACCTGCGGTGATCGGGTGTGGGTCGGTAATTCGGCCAACCACCGGCGTGGGCGTCCTACGGTCACACAATTCGCCGGGGCTGTGGACAAACGGAAGCGACGGGTGCGTCATGGGATGGTGAAGGAACGTGCGCGCATTCTCGTTGTCGGCGGCGGCTACGTCGGGATGTACACGGCCCTGCGTCTGCAACGGAGACTGAAACGGGAGCTCGGACGGGGCGAGGCCGAGATCACGGTCGTCACGCCGGACCCGTACATGACGTACCAGCCGTTCCTGCCCGAAGCGGCCGCCGGTGCCATTTCCCCTCGTCATGTCGTCGTACCGCTGCGTCGTGTCCTCGACCGGTGCCGCGTCGTCATCGGGGAGGCCACCGCCGTCGACCACGCCGCGCGCACGGCCACCGTCCGCACGCCGGCCACCGAGGAGGAGGGGACGGACGGCAGGCATATCGAGTACGACGAGCTGGTGCTCGCCCCCGGGTCCGTGGCGCGCACCCTGCCCATCCCAGGCCTCGCCGACCACGCCATCGGGTTCAAGACGGTGGAGGAGGCCATCGGGCTGCGCAACCACGTGCTGGAGCAGATGGACATCGCCTCGTCGACCCGTGATCCGGCGGTGCGGGACGCCGCCCTGACCTTCGTGTTCGTCGGCGGCGGCTACGCGGGCACGGAGGCGCTCGGCGAGCTGGAGGACATGGCCCGCTATGCCACGCGGTACTACCACAACGTCCGCCCCGAGGACATGAAGTGGATCCTGGTGGAGGCCTCGGACCGGATCCTGCCCGAGGTCGGCGAGGAGATGGGCCGCTACACGGTCACCGAGCTGCGACGGCGGAACATCGACGTCCGTCTTGAGACGCGCCTGGAGTCCTGTGCCGACCGTGTGGCCGTGCTGAGCGACGGGTCGCGGTTCCCGACGCGGACGGTCGTGTGGACCGCCGGAGTGAAACCGCACCCCGTGCTGGCCGCCACCGACCTGCCGCTGAACGAGCGCGGCCGGCTGCGCTGCACCGCCGAACTGGCCGTCCAGGGCGTCCCCCACGCCTGGGCCGCCGGGGACGCGGCCGCCGTACCCGACGTCACCGCGCGCGAGGAGGGCCGCGAGTGCGCCCCCAACGCGCAGCACGCCCTGCGCCAGGCCCGGGTTCTTGGTGACAACGTCGTCCACTCCCTGCGCGGCGAACCCCTGGAGACGTACGCCCACAAGTACGCCGGATCGGTGGCCTCCCTGGGACTGCACAAGGGGGTCGCCCAGATCTACGGGCGGAAGCTGAAGGGCTATCCCGCCTGGTTCATGCACCGGACGTACCACCTCAGCCGCGTGCCGACCTTCAACCGGAAGGCACGGGTGGCCGCGGAGTGGACGCTCGCGGGCCTCTTCAAGCGGGAGATCGTCTCGCTCGGATCACTCGAACATCCTCGGGCGGAGTTCGAACTGGCGGCCGGTGGAAAGCCTTCCCACGATCCACCGCACAACCCGAAGGAGTCCTCCTGACCGGACCCAGGAACTCTCGGGGCCGGACCGGCGTCTAGCGGGTGTCGGCCCGGCCGGACCCTGCCACACTGGTCCACCACCGCGGACGGGAGGGCCCGCCCCGGTGCGGCCCCCGGGCCCCGGCCGGTTCCGGTATCCGGCCGCCGACAACTACACGAGGCAAGGATTCGTGAACTTCACGCGCTGGAGCGCCCGGCTCCCCGGAACGCAGCGCCGCGCCGCAGCGCGGACCGAGCACACGGCATCCCCGGACCGGCGGGGAGAGGGCTCCGTGCCCGCGGCCCGCGCGGAGAGGTTCACCGACGGGGACCGGCCGGTGCCGGCCGTCGACGAGCTCGGGGTACGCGAGGTCCTGGACCGCGTCCCCTGCCTCGTCGCCCTGCTGCACGGCCCGGACCACCGCATCGCCTACCTCAACGACGCCTACACGGCCGCCTTCGGCATCCGCCCCGTCGGCGCGCCCGCCCGAGGAGCGCTCCCGGAGCTCGACGAACTGGGCCTGATGCCCCTCCTCGACCAGGTCCTGCGCAGCGGCAGACCCAGGACGGTCAAGTCGCGCAAGGCCCCTGACGGCCGCTCGTACACGTTCACCTGCACCCCGGCCGGAGAGGGCGACGGCCGCGGGGTGCTGGTCTTCGCCACCGACGTCACCGACCACGCCGAGGCCGCCGAGCGGCTGCGCGCCAGCGAGCGCCGGCAGCGCGAGACCGCCGTCACCCTCCAGCGCTCCCTGCTCCCGCAGGAGCTGGAGGAGCCCGACGACCTGCGCGTCGCCGCCACCTACCACCCCGGCGGCACCGAGGCGGCCGTCGGCGGCGACTGGTACGACGTCATCACCCTCGGCGGCGGCCGTACCGCCCTGGTCATCGGCGACGTGATGGGACGAGGGGTGCGCGCGGCGGCGGTCATGGGCCAGCTCCGTACGGCAGTGCGGGCGTACGCGCGCCTCGACCTCCCGCCGCACGAGGTGCTCCAGCTGCTCGACGGCCTCGCCATGGAGATCGACGCCAACCAGATCGCCACCTGCGTCTACGCCATCCACGACCCCAACGAGGGCCGCCTGGTGTACGCCTCCGCCGGGCACCTTCCCATCCTGGTGCGCGACGAGAACGGCACCGTCCGGCGCGCCGACGAACCGACCGGCCCCCCGCTCGGCACCGGCGGCTGGATGCACGCGTCGGGCTCCGTGCCGCTCGGCCCCGGATCCACCGCCGTCCTCTACACCGACGGGCTCGTCGAGCGCCGCGACGCGGACCTGGACGAGGGCATCGCCGCACTGGAGCGCGCCCTGGCCGGAGCCACCGGCGGCCCCCAGGTCGTCTGCGACCGTCTGGTCCGCTCGGCCGGCGTCACCCCGGACCACGACGACGACGTCGCCGTGCTGGTCCTCCAGCACCCCGCGCGCTCGGGCGCGGAGAGCGAGCTGTTCCGCAACGCCGCGCTGGAACTGCTCGGCGGGGTCGAGGCGGCTCCCCGCGCGCGTGCCTTCGCGTCCGGCGTCCTCACCAGCTGGCGCTTCCCTGCCGAGCTGCACGACCTGGGCGTCCTGGCGGCCAGCGAACTGGTCGCCAACTCCCTTCAGCACGGCACACCCCCGATGCGGCTGCGTCTGCGCCGCACCGACCGCCGTCTGATCATCGAGGTCACCGACGGAGACGACCATCTGCCCAGGCGCCGCCGCGCGGAGCCCGGCGACGAGTCCGGCCGGGGCATCGCCATCGTCGCGACGATCGCCTCCGCGTGGGGCAGCAGACGCACCCCGGGCGGAGGCAAGGCCGTCTGGTGCGAGTTCCTGCTGCCGAAGACCGCCGGCGTCGGCGTGTGACGCGCGCGGTCAGGCGCGCGCCGGGGCCTGTTCCGCGCCGCCCTGCGCGACGACCCGGCTGCCCGCGGCCGACGGCTGGTCCTGCACGGCGGTGAGCTGCCGCCCGAGCCGCAGGGCCAGCACGGTGATCCCCAGCGAGAACAGCAGGAACACCACGATGTACGGCGCGTGCAGCGAGGCCGCCATCGGCCCGCCCACCGCCGGACCCACGGCCAGCGCGAGCTGCTTCACCAGGGCGAACGCCGAGTTGTACTGACCGGCCATCCCAGTCGGCGCCAGATCGGCGACCAGCGGCGCCAGGGTCGGCGACAGCATCGCCTCCCCGAGCCCGAACAGCGCGTACGTCGAGACGAACGCGGCCGTCGCCATCTCCTGACTGGCACCGCCCAGCCCCGCGTACCCGGCCACGGCCCACGCCACGGCCCAGATCAGGCCCACGGACGCGATCACACGCGACCGCTTGCGCCGCTCCACGAAGCGGAGCACGGCGAACTGCGCGACGACGATCACCAGCGTGTTCGCCGCCAGCGCCGTCCCCAGCGTGGAGGTGGAGATCCCTGCGGCCTCGACGCCGTACGCGCTCAGGCCGGACTCGAACTGGCCGTAGCAGGCGAAGAACAGCACGAAGCCCAGCACGCACAGCTGCACCATGGCCCGGTTGCCCAGCAGCTGCTTCCAGCTGCCCTTGGCCGACTGCGCGGGCGTGCCGTCGATCCGCGGCGAGCGCGGCATCCGCACCGTCGACATCACGACGACCAGCAGCAGGAACATCACCGCTTCGATGGTGAAGAGGAGAGTGAAGGAGCCGGCCTTCGTCGGGTCGACGAGGTGGCCGCCGATGAGGCCGCCGACGCCGAGCCCGAGGTTCTGCAGGAAGAACTGCATGGCGAACGCTCGCGACCGGGTCTCCGGACCGGAGCAGTCCACGATCATCGTGGCCAGGGCCGGCTGCATGACCGCCTGTCCGGCGCCGAGCGCCGCGGCCGACAGCAGCACGGTCGCGGCGCTCGCGGACAGCCCCAGGCTCAGCGAGCCGATCGCGGCGGTGAGCAGGGCGGCGAGCAGCACCGGAAGCGGGCCGCGCCGGACGATCGCCCGCCCGGCGAGCGGCAGCACGATCAGCGCGGCCACGGCGAAGACCGCGAGGACCAGCCCCGCCGTCACCGACCCCAGCCCGCGCACCTGCGCCACATAGACGTACAGGTACGGGACCGTGAAGCCCAGCCCGAAAGCGCTGAGTGCGTTGCCCACGTGGATCCGGCGCATCGCTGCGCCCATCGCCCTGGTCACGTTCACCTCTCTCACTAGTTAGGAGTGAAGACTTAGAACCTAAAGTTCGATGCTAAAGAGTACACAGAGAAGGACTTCAAGGCAAAGAAGGGGCGTGCCATACTGCGGGCATGGGCGACACCCCCGGCCTGGACGAGCCGACCCTCGAAGAGCAGATCGCCGCGTACCAGCGCGAGTTCCAGGACCTCGACCCCCAGGTCGAGAAGATCGTCAACGCGCTGTCCCGGCTCAACCGCCGCATGAACGTCGCCTACGGCCGCCAGACCGCCGAGCTCGGCATCACCAACGCCGACTGGGAGGTCCTCAAGGCGCTCGTCCTCTCCGGCGCCCCCTACCGGATGGGCCCCAGTGACCTCGCCAAGCGCCTGGGCCTGACCCCGGCCGCCATGACCCACCGCATCGACCGCATGGTCACCGAGGGTCTCGTCACCCGGGAGCGGGACGAGAACAACCGGGTCCGCGTCATCGTGGAGCTCACCCCGGCCGGCCGGGAGAAGTGGCAGGAGGCCATGCGGATGGCCACCGTCTTCGAGACGGACCTCCTCCAGGACCTCAGCCCGGAGGAGCGGACCGCCCTGGGTGAGGTGCTCACCCGCCTGCTGCGCCGGGTCGAGGACGCCCAGCCGGACGCCGGCGGACGCCTCACCGACCTGGACTGAAAGATCTTGGGCGCTGCCACTTGACGCGGCCCTGGACGATCCGTAAGGTTCTTCGGGTTGCCACGGGGACGTAACGGTTCTCCGGCAGCACTTCCGCCGCGAGAGCGGCAACAAACCTCAGCACGACCTCCCAGTGGGAACGACTTCGGTATGCCCGCATGCCTGAATTCAATTCCACACTCCCGATTTGGGAAACACGGAGAGAGTCCGCTAAGGTTTGAGACGTCGGAACGGCCCGCAACGGCCGGAAAGACAAACCCCGCTGACCGGGGGTCAGGTCGAGAAAAA
>BMVA01000037.1 GCA_014650475.1 Streptomyces albogriseolus | reverse complement strand
CCTTCCGCGGCACCCGCGTCGTCAAGGGCATCCAGCTCAAGGAGTACGCCTCCTGGCTCGACGAGACCGCCCTCTTCCGCGGTCAGTGGGGTCTGACCAAGGAACTGATCGAGACCGAGGGCAGACCCAGGCTGCGCGCCCTGCTGGACCGGCTGCGCACGGACAACGTCCTCGAAGCCGGCGTCGTCCACGGCTACTTCCCGTGCGTCTCCAAAGGCGACGACCTGATCATCCTGGACGAGGAGGGCAACGAGCGCACCCGCTTCACCTTCCCGCGCCAGCGCCACGGCCGCCGACTGTGCCTGGCCGACTTCTTCCGCCCGGAGGAGTCCGGCGAGACGGACGTCGTCGGGCTTCAGGTCGTCACCGTCGGCTCCCGCATCGGCGAGGAGACCGCCCGGCTCTTCGAGGCCGACGCCTACCGCGAGTACCTGGAGCTGCACGGCCTGTCCGTCCAGCTCGCCGAGGCCCTCGCCGAGTACTGGCACGCCCGCGTGCGCTCCGAGCTCGGCATCCACCGCGGCGACCCGGACGGGCTCGACGGCATGCTCCGCACCGAGTACCAGGGCTGCCGCTACTCCCTGGGCTACCCGGCCTGCCCGGACCTGGAGGACCGCGCGAAGATCGCGGACCTGCTCCAGCCGGAACGCATCGGCGTCCGCCTCTCCGAGGAGTTCCAGCTCCACCCCGAGCAGTCGACGGACGCGATCGTCGTCCACCACCCGGAGGCCGGCTACTTCAACACGGGAGTCAGGCGATGACGACCTTCTCCTTCGAGTTCTTCCCGCCCAAGACGGACCAGGGCGAACGCGCCCTGTGGGACGCGATCCGCCGGGTGGAGGCGCTGCGCCCCGACTTCGTGTCCGTCACCTACGGGGCCGGCGGCTCCTCCCGGGACCGTACCGTCGCCGTCACCCGGCGCATCGCCGCCGAGACCACACTGCGCCCCGTCGCCCACCTCACCGCCGTCGGCCACTCCACGGCCGAGCTGCGCCGCATCATCGGCCAGTACGCCGACGCCGGCATCCGTGACGTGCTCGCCCTGCGCGGCGACCCGCCCGGCGACCCCAACGGGCCCTGGATCCCCCACCCCGAAGGCTTCACCCACGCCCGGGAACTGGTCGAACTCGTGCGCTCCCTGGGCGACTTCACCATCGGCGTGGCGGCGTTCCCGGAGCGCCATCCGCGCTCGCCCGACTGGGACAGCGACATCCGGCACTTCGTCGCCAAGTGCAAGGCCGGCGCCGACTACGCCATCACGCAGATGTTCTTCCACGTCGAGGACTACCTTCGGCTGCGCGACCGGGTGGCGGCCGCGGGCTGCGACACCCCGGTCATCCCGGAGATCATGCCCGCCACCGACGTCCGCCAGATCCGCCGCTTCGCCGAACTCTCCGGGGCCGCCTTCCCCGAAGACCTCGCCCACCGCCTCGAACGCGCCCGCGACAACCCGGCCGCCGGACACCGCATCGGCGTCGACCACGCCACCGCCATGGCCGAACGGCTGCTGGCCGAAGGGGCCCCCGGGCTGCACTACATCACCCTCAACCGGTCCACCGCCGCCCTCGACATCCACCGCAACGTCCAGACCCTGGGGAGCCTCAGTGCCCACTGACCGCAGCGACTTCACGGACTTCAAGGTCGCCGACCTCTCCCTGGCCGAGTTCGGCCGCAAGGAGATCACCCTCGCCGAGCACGAGATGCCCGGCCTGATGGCGATCCGCGAGGAGTACGCCGGGGCACAGCCCCTCAAGGGCGCCCGCATCACCGGCTCCCTGCACATGACCGTGCAGACCGCCGTCCTCATCGAGACCCTGGTCGCGCTCGGCGCGCGGGTCCGCTGGGCGTCCTGCAACATCTACTCCACCCAGGACCACGCGGCCGCCGCCATCGCCGCCGCCGGCATCCCGGTGTTCGCCTGGAAGGGCGAGACGCTGGAGGAGTACTGGTGGTGCACCGAACAGGCGCTGACCTGGCCCGGCCACGCGGGTCCGAACATGATCCTCGACGACGGCGGCGACGCCACGCTCCTCGTCCACAAGGGCGTCACCTACCGCAAGACCGGCGAGCTGCCCGAGGCGACGGGCGAGGAACTCGCCGCCGTACGCGCCCTGCTGGAGGCGAGCACCCTCGACTGGACCGCCCTCGCCTCCGAGATCCGCGGGGTGACGGAGGAGACCACGACGGGTGTGCACCGTCTGTACGAGATGCGGCGTGAGGGCACGCTGCTGTTCCCGGCGATCAACGTGAACGACGCCGTGACGAAGTCGAAGTTCGACAACAAGTACGGCTGCCGGCACTCGCTGGTGGACGGCATCAACCGCGCCACGGACACGCTGATCGGCGGGAAGACCGCCGTCGTGTGCGGCTACGGCGACGTGGGCAAGGGCTGCGCGGAGTCGCTGCGCGGCCAGGGCGCCCGGGTGATCGTCACGGAGATCGACCCGATCTGCGCGCTGCAGGCGGCGATGGACGGCTACCAGGTCACCACCCTCGACGAGGTCGTCGAGACCGCCGACATCTTCATCACCACGACCGGCAACAAGGACATCATCATGGCCGGCGACATGGCCAGGATGAAGCACCAGGCGATCGTCGGGAACATCGGCCACTTCGACAACGAGATCGACATGGCCGGCCTCGCGAAGGTCCCGGGCATCGTCAAGGACGAGATCAAGCCGCAGGTCCACACCTGGACCTTCCCCGACGGCAAGAAGATCATCGTCCTGTCGGAGGGCCGCCTGCTGAACCTGGGCAACGCCACCGGCCACCCGTCGTTCGTGATGTCCAACTCCTTCGCGGACCAGACCCTGGCCCAGATCGAGCTGTTCACCAAGCCCGACGAGTACCCCACCGGCGTCTACGTGCTGCCCAAGCACCTCGACGAGAAGGTCGCCCGCCTCCACCTGGACGCACTCGGCGTCAAGCTCACCACCCTGCGCCCGGACCAGGCCGACTACATCGGCGTGAAGGCGGAGGGCCCCTACAAGCCCGACCACTACCGCTACTGACCCGCCCCGCCGCCCTCCCCGGTCCCCCGCCCCTGGCCGATTCGAGTCGTGCTCCAGGCACGTCCGCGAGGCTCGGACGCAGCCGATGCGCTCCCACCCACGGCGGCCGAGGAGGTGCGACACACCATGCGGGACGGCACGCCGGTCACGCTCTACTGCTTCGCGCACGCCGGGGCGGGCGTCTCAGGGTTCGCGCACTGGCGCGGCCTCACCGGCCCCGGCGTCGTCACGGCGCCCCTGCTGCTGCCCGGCCGCGAGAGCCGGCGCCGCGAACCGCGGGCCACCACCCGCGACGAACTGCTCGCCGCGCTCCTCGGACCGCTGGCCGACGAGCTGGCCGACGGCCGCCCGTACGCGTTCTACGGGCACAGCCTGGGCGGCGTCGTCGCCCACACCCTCGCCCGCGCGCTCGTCGACCGGGGACTGCCGGCCCCCGAACTCCTCGCCGTCGGCGCCAGCCCGGCGCCGCACACCGTGCCGGTCCGCCAGGACGACGACATCACCGACGAACGGCTGCTGCGGTTCGTCGCCGACCTGGGCGCGGCGCCCGGCGGCGCGCTCGCCGACCCCGGCAGCGTCTGGCACCGCTCCGTCCTGCCCGTGCTCCGGGACGACCTCGTACTCGCCGCCGCCCTGCGCACCGCCGCGCTCACCGATCCCGCGCCCGGCCCGCTGCCGGTGCCCGTCCTGGCCGTCGGCGGCCGCGACGACCCCGTCGTCCACGCTGCCGCGCTGGACGGCTGGGCGCGCTGGACCACCGGCCGGTTCGTCCGGCGCACCGTCCCCGGCGACCACTTCTTCGTCCGCGGTCCGCACGCACCACGACTGATCGGGCGCGCCTGCCGCGTGGTGCGGCGCACCCGGCTCGTACCTGGGCTCATATCTGGAGGACAACTGTGAGGGACAACCGATGAGACGGGTCGTCATCACCGGCATCGGGGTCGTCGCCCCGGGCGGCGTCGGGACCCGGGCGTTCTGGGACACCCTGACGGCGGGCCGCACCGCCACACGCGGCATCACGCTGTTCGACGCGTCCGCCTTCCGCTCGCGCATCGCCGCCGAGGCCGACTTCGACCCGGCCGCCCACGGCATCGCGCCGCAGCAGGCGGCCCGCCTCGACCGCGCCGCCCAGTTCGCCCTCGTCAGCGCCCGGGAGGCGGTCGAGGACAGCGGACTGGCCGGCGTCCTCGACCCGCTGCGCACCGGCGTCACCCTGGGCAGCGCCGTCGGCTGCACCACCGGCCTGGACACCGAGTACGGCGTGGTCAGCGAGAACGGCAGCACCTGGGAGGTCGACCACACCCGCGCGGTCGCCCACCTCTTCGACTACTTCGTGCCCAGCTCCATGGCCGCCGAAGTGGCCGGCGCCGTCGGCGCCCAGGGCCCGGTGTCACTGGTGTCCACCGGCTGCACCTCCGGCCTGGACTCCGTCGGGCACGCCGTCGACCTGATCCGCGAGGGCAGCGCCGACGTGATGGTGACCGGAGCCACCGAGGCGCCGATCTCCCCGATCACCGTGGCCTGCTTCGACGCCATCAAGGCGACCAGCCCGCGCAACGACGAGCCGGAGACCGCCTCACGGCCCTTCGACCGCTCCCGCAACGGCTTCGTCCTCGGCGAAGGGTCGGCCGTGCTGGTCCTCGAGGAGTTCGGGCACGCCCGCCGGCGCGGCGCCCACATCTACGCCGAGATCGCCGGCTTCGCCGGACGCAGCAACGCCTACCACATGACCGGACTGAAGTCCGACGGCGTGGAGATGGCCGAGGCGATCCGCGCGGCCCTCGACGAGGCCCGCCTCGACCCCACCGCCGTCGACTACGTCAACGCCCACGGCTCGGGCACCAAGCAGAACGACCGGCACGAGACCGCCGCGTTCAAGCGCAGCCTCGGCGACCACGCCTACCGGGTGCCCGTCAGCTCCATCAAGTCCATGATCGGCCACTCGCTCGGCGCGATCGGATCGCTCGAGGTCGCCGCCAGCGCCCTGGCCATCGAGCACGACACCGTGCCGCCGACCGCCAACCTCCACGAGGCCGACCCGGCCTGCGACCTCGACTACACCCCGCTCACCGCGCGGGAACAGCGCACCGACACCGTGCTCAGCGTCGGCAGCGGCTTCGGCGGCTTCCAGAGCGCCATCGTCCTGACCCGGCCGCGACTCCAGGAGGCGGCATGACCACCGCGACACAGGCCCGCCCCGCCGCCCCCGCGGACGCGCCCGCCGTCACCGGGTCCGTCGTCACCGGCATCGGCGTCGCCGCCCCCAACGGGCTCGGCACCGAGGCCTGGTGGGCGGCGACCCTGCGCGGCGAGAGCGGCATCCGCCCGGTGACCCGCTTCGACGCCTCCCGCTACCCGGTGCGCCTGGCCGGCGAGGTCCCCGGCTTCGTGGACGCCGCACACCTGCCCAGCCGGCTTCTGCCGCAGACCGACCGGGTCACCCGCCTGTCGCTGACCGCCGCCAAGGAGGCCCTCGACGACAGCGGCACCGACACCGACGCACTGCCCGACTACGGCGCCGGCGTGGTCACCGCCTCCTCCGCGGGCGGCTTCGAGTTCGGACAGCGCGAACTGCAGGCCCTGTGGTCCAAGGGCGGCAGCCACGTCAGCGCCTACCAGTCCTTCGCCTGGTTCTACGCGGTGAACACCGGCCAGATCTCCATCCGGCACGGGCTGCGCGGCTCCAGCGGCGTCGTCGTCGCCGAGCAGGCCGGCGGCCTGGACGCCCTCGCCCACGCCCGCCGGCAGATCCGCAAGGGCGCCGCGCTGATGGTCACCGGCGGCGTCGACTCGGCGCTGTGCCCCTGGGGCTGGGCCGCCCACCTCGCCGCGGACGAGCTGAGCCGCGTCACCGACCCCGCCCGCGCCTACCTGCCGTTCGACGCCGCCGCGAGCGGCCACGTCGTCGGCGAGGGCGGCGCCCTCTTCGTCCTGGAGAGCGCCACCGCCGCCCGCGAGCGCGGCGCCCGCGCGTACGGCGCGTTCACCGGCTACGCGGCCACCTTCGACGGCCCCGGCGCACCGCGCCTCGCGGACGCCGCCCGGCTCGCCCTCGCCGACGCCGGGCTGCACCCCGAGGACGTGGACGTGGTCTTCGCCGACGCCGCCGGCGCCCGCGCCGCCGACCGCGCCGAGGCCGAGGCGATCGCCGCCCTGTTCGGCCCCCGGGGCGTGCCGGTCACCGCACCCAAGTCGATGACCGGCCGGCTGCTGGCCGGCGGCGCCTCCCTCGACGTCGCCGCGGCCCTGCTGTCCCTGCGCGACCAGGTGATCCCGCCGACCACCGGCACCGCCGCGCCCGCCGCCGACTGCCCCGTCGACCTCGTCACCGCGCCCCGCCGGACCGCCCTCCGCCACGCCCTCGTCCTGGCCCGCGGCCGGGGCGGATTCAACTCCGCGGCCGTCCTCGGCGCGGTCTGACCCCGCCCGGGCCGGTCCGCCGCGGGCCCGAGCCACCGAGAAAGGTGAACGATGACCGTTCCCAGCCGCCGCCGCTTCGTCGCCGGCTCCCTCACCGCGGGCGCCGCCGCCGGCCTGACCGCCGCCGGCGTCGCGCCCGCCGCCGCCCAGGGCACCCCGGCGTCCCTGGGCGACGCCGCCACCGTCACCCCCGGCGACCCGCGCTACGCCGAACTGTCCACCCGCGGCAGCAACAAACGCTTCACCGCCCACCCGGAGGCGTTCCGGCTCGCCGCCACCACCGCCGACGTCGTCGCCGCCGTCGACGACGCCGTACGCGCCGGCAAGCGGATCGCCGTGCGCAGCGGCGGCCACTGCTTCGAGAACGTCGTCGGCGACCCCGCCGTCCGCGTCGTCCTCGACCTCGCCGCGATGGACGCCGTCACCTACGACCCGCGGCGGCGCGCCTTCATGGTGGAGGCCGGGGCCCGCCTGATGGACGTGTACCGCAAGCTCTACTACGGATGGGGCGTCACCCTGCCCGGCGGCGCCAGCGCCACCGTCGGCCTCGGCGGACACGTCACCGGCGGCGGCTACGGCGCACTCTCCCGCGCCTTCGGCCTCGCCGCCGACCACCTGTACGCCGTCGAGGTCGTGGTCGTCGACGCCCGCGGACACGCCCGCGCCGTCGTCGCCACCCGCGACGACCAGGGCCCCCTGGGCGAGCTGTGGTGGGCCCACACCGGCGGTGGCGGCGGCAACTTCGGCATCGTCACCCGCTACTGGTTCCGCTCGCCCGGCGCCCCGCGCGGCTGCGACGAACCGTCCCGGCTGCTGCCCCGCCCGCCCGGCACCGTCCTGTCCGGCATGGTGTACGTCCCCCGCGAGGGCCTGGACCGGGCCTCCTTCCGCCGGCTGGTGCGCAACCACGGTCTGTGGCACGAGCGCAACAGCGACGCAGGCTCCCCCTACGCCGGACTCTTCGGCGGCCTGGTGATGTACGGACGGCCCGCGTCCCCCGACGCCGAACCCACCCCGGCCGCCGTCAGCTTCGCGCACATGGACGGCACCCGCCCGGACGCGGAACGACTGCTGCGCGCCTACGCCGAGGCCGTCGCCGACGGCGTGGGCGGCTCTCCGCAGATCTCCGAGATCACCGCACAGCCCTGGCTCACCGCCACACAGGACCTCGCCGCCTCCCAGGACTACGAGGTGGGCCGGCAGAAGATCAAGTCGGCGTACCTGCGCCGCGGCTGGCGCGAGGACCAGGCCGACGTGCTGTACACGTACCTCAACAGCACCGGCCACCGGCACGACGCCGCCTCCGTCTCCCTGCAGTCCTTCGGCGGCCGCGTCAACACCGTGCCGGAACACGCCACCGCCTCCACCCACCGCGACTCCGTCCTCAAGGCCCTGTTCATGAACACCTGGCAGGACCCCGACGCCGACGGCGAGTCCGTCGACTGGCTGCGCCGGCTCTACCGGGACGTGTACGGCGCCACCGGCGGCGTCCCCGTCCCCGGCCGCGACAGCGACGGCTGCTACATCAACTACCCCGACATCGACACCGCCGACGCCCGCTGGAACACCTCCGGCGTGCCCTGGCACCGCCTCTACTACAAGGACGCCTACCCCAGACTCCAGCGCGCCAAGGCCCTCTGGGACCCGCGCGACGTCTTCCGGCACACCCTGTCCGTCCGCCCGCCCCACGGACGGTGAGCGCGATGAAGGTCCTGTTCGTCTCCTTCCCGCACCACACCCACTACTTCTCGATGGTGCCGCTCGCCTCCGCGCTGCGCACCGCCGGGCACGAGGTGCGCGTCGCCTCCCACCCCGACCTCACCGAGCAGATCACCGGCGCCGGACTCACCGCCGTACCCGTCGGCACACCCGACTGGTACTTCAACGACCCGCACGCCCCCGAACTGCTCGGCCAGATCCTCGAGGACGGCTCAGCCCACGTCCAGGGATTCGACTTCACCCGCGACGACCCCGGGCAGTGGACCCACGAGTCCCTGCTCGCCCTGGAGAACATCGCCGTCGCCTCCCTGTACGCGTCGGTCAGCAACGACACGATGCTCGACGACCTCGTCGCCTACGCCCGGCACTGGCGCCCCGACCTCGTGATCTGGGAGCAGCACACCTTCGCGGGCGCCGTCGCCGCCCGCGCCGTCGGAGCCGCGCACGCCCGGCTGCTGCACGGCGTGGACATCACCGTCCGAGCCCGCCAGGAGTTCCTCCGCCTGACCGCGGCCCTCCCCGCACCCGCGCAGGACCCCACCGCCGAGTGGCTCGGCCGGGCCGTGCGGCGCTACGCACCCCACCTCGGCTTCACCGAGGACATGGTCACCGGCCAGTGGACCGTCGACATCACCCCGCCCGGCTCCCGCCTCGACCTCGGCCTGCGCACCGTCGGCGTACGCCACGTACCGCACAACGGGCCCTCCGTCGTCCCCGACTGGCTGCGGGAACCGGCGGACCGGCCACGGATCTGCCTGACGCTGGGCCTGTCCGGCGAACTCGACCACGCGCCGTTCTCCTTCGGCGCGCTGCTCGACGGCCTCGCCGGCCTCGACGCGGAGATCGTCGCCACGCTCGGCGCCGACGCCCGCGACCAGCTCGGCCCGATACCGCACAACGTACGGCTGGTGGAGTTCGTCCCGCTGAACGACCTGCTGCCGACCTGCGCGGCCGTCGTCCACCACGGCGGCATCGGCACCCGCGCCACCGCCGAACTGCACGGCGTGCCCCAACTGCTGCTGCCCTACGGCTGGGACACGGTCGCCAAGGCCCGGCGCGTGGCCGAACTCGGCCACGGACTGTACCTGCCGGCCGACGGCCTCACCGTCGACGCCCTGCGCACGGCGGTCGAGCGACTCCTCACCGAGGAGTCCTTCACCAAGGCCGCCGACCGGGTGCGGACCGAGATCCTCGCCGAGCCGACACCCAACGAGGCGGTGCGCGAACTGGAACGGCTCACCGCCGAACACACCGGTCAGACCACCGACGCACCGCCGTCCACGGTCACCACCGCGCCGTTCGCATAGGCGCCCTCGGGCCGGGCCAGCCGGACGACCCACCACGCGACGTCCTCCGGCCGGCCCACCCGCCCCGACGGCGTGCGCGCGGCGGCCTCCGCCTGGTAACGGGCGATGTCCGCCGCACTCCAGCCCATCCGCTCACCGATCCCCGTGTCCGTCTCGCCGGGCGCCACCCCCACCGCGCGGACACCCCACGGCGCCAGCTCCACCGCCCAGGTGCGCACCAGGAAGTCCAGCGCCGTCTTGGTCGCGCCGTACAGCGACATCCCGGCGAAGGCGCGACGCCCCTGCACCGCCGCCGTGCCCACCGCCACCACCGTGCCCCGCGCCGCGGCGAGCGCGGGCAGCGCGGCACGGGTCAGCAGCACCGGCGCGAGCAGATTGGTCTCCACCTGGAGCCGGGCGTGCTCCCGCGTCACGGCGCCGAACGGCTCGGGCAGCACGACCGCCGCGTTGTGCACCAGCACGTCCAGCCGGCCGAAGGCCTCCAGCGCCGCCGACGTGATCCGCTCCGGAGCGTCCTCGTCCGTCAGATCCGCCACCAGCGTCCGCACGCCCTGCTGACCGGCGGCCGTCCGCTCCAGCGTCGCGGCCGTACGGCCCACCACCAGCACCCGCGCCCCGTCCGCCGCCAGCGCCCTCGCCGTCGCACGCCCGATGCCCGTGCCGCCGCCGGTGACCACGGCCACCCGCCCCTGTCCCGTCTCGTCCTGACGTCGCGTCATACGGCGGACGTTAGCCACCGTGGCTCGAAGACGGCTCTAGCGGCCGTTGGGACCGTGTCCGGGCGCCGTGCACATGCCGTGGACCGTCAGAGCCGGGATCCGCGGCCGTCGGGCGCCACCGCAACCGGCACGTCCCGTCCGCCCACGTCCCCTGGAGGCACGGCATGTCCGCGCACGTCACCGAACCACCGGCGCTCGGCACGGCGCCGCCGGAACCGGCCCCCGCGGCCCGCGCCGGACTCGCGCTCGGCCTCCTGGCCACCTGCAACGCGATGATCATGATCGACGAGTCGATGGTGAACATCGCCCTGCCCGGCATGGGACAGGACCTCGGGCTCGGCCCGGTCGGCCTGGGCTGGGTCCTCAACGCCTACCTGCTGACCTTCGGCGGGCTGCTGCTGCTCGGCGGACGCACCGGCGACCTGCTGGGCCGCCGGCGGGTCTTCCTCGCCGGCGTCGCCCTGTTCACCGCCGCCGCCGCACTGCGCGGCCTCGCGCCCTCCGGCGAGTTCCTCATCGCCGTGCGCGCCGTCCAGGGCATCGGCGCGGCCTTCGCCGCACCCAGCGCGCTCGCCCTCGTGCTGAGCCTGTTCCCCGAGGGCGCGGGACGCAAGAAGGCCATCGCGGTGTGCACCGCCGTGGGCGCGCTCAGCACCGCCGGCGGACTGCTGCTGTCCGGCGCCCTGACCTCCCTCAGCTCCTGGCGCTGGGTGCTCCTGCTCAACGTGCCCATCGGCGTGGCCATCCTGCTCCTCGCCCCGCTCGTCATCGCCGAAACCCCCCGCAGCCGCGGCCGGTTCGACCTCGCCGGCGCGGTGCTGTCCACCGCCGGCGCCGCCGCCCTCGTGTTCGGTCTCGCCCGCGTCGCGGAACACCCGTGGAGCGACCCGCTGGTGGTCGGCACCCTCACCGCCGGCGTCCTGCTGCTCGTGACCTTCTGGTTCGTCGAACGGCGCGCCGAACAGCCCGTCGTGGTGCTGCGTCTCTTCGCCGACCGCGACCGGCTGACCGCCTACACCGGCACCTTCGCCGTGCAGGGCGCCCTCATCGGCACCATGTTCTTCCTCATCCAGTACTTCCAGTACGTCGCCGGCCACGACCCGCTGACCTCGGCGCTGGCGCTGACCCCGGTGGCGGTCGCCATGATCACCATGTCCGGCGCGGCCGTCCGCATCGAGCGGGCCGTCGGCCCCAAACGGCTGATGCTCACCGGCGCCGCCCTGCTCGTCGTCGCCAACCTGTGGCTGTCACGGCTGGAAGCCGGCTCCGGCTACTGGAACACCGCCCTGCCCGCCCTGCTCGTGTTCGGCACCGGCATGGCCTTCTGCGTCCTGCCCACCACCATCCTGGGCACCTCCGGCCTGCGCCACGACGAGGCAGGCGCCGCCTCCAGCGTGCACAACGCGCTGCAGACCGTCGGCGCCTCGCTCGGACTGGCCGTCCTGGTCACCGTCGCCGCCCGCGCGGGCAGCGCCGCCGCCGAGAACCCGCCGGCCGGCCTGCCCGAAGAGGCGGTCCAGGGCCATGTGTTCCTGGAGAGCATGTCCGCCAGCTTCACCGCGGGCGCCTGCTTCGCCGTGGCCGCGTTCGCCGTCGCGCTCTTCATCCGACCGGCCGGTGCCACGCGCACCTCGGGCCGCTGAGACACGGGAGGAAACGCCATGCGTTTCGACTCCGCGGCGCGCTTCGCCGCCGTCGCCCTCATGTGGGGCTCCAGCTACTTCTGGATCAAAATCGTCTTCGGCGGGCTGAACTCCGCCCAGTTCAGCTTCTTCCGCATCCTCGTCGGCGCCGTCGCGATGCTCGGCATCCTCGCGCTCGGCCGCCAGCGACTGCCCCGCGGGGCGGGCGTGTGGGCCCGCCTCGTGCTGATCGCCTTCCTCGCCAACGCCCTGCCGGTGCTGCTGGTCGAACTGGTCGACGACGCCGTCGGCGCCGACGCGGACATGGTGTCGGTCTTCAACGCCAGCGTGCCGCTGTGCGTGGTCCTGCTCTGCCTGGCCGCCCGGCGCGCCGACCGCGTCCCGGCCCGGGTGGCCGCGGGCCTCGTCGTCGGCTTCGCCGGCGTGCTCGTGCTGTACGCGCCCTGGGGCGCCGAATGGCTGTCCGCCGGCGCGGCCGTCAACGCCGCCGCCGCCATTGCCTACGCCTGGTCCATGCTGCTCATGGAGAAGCTCATGGGCGCCGAGGAGGGCGGCCGGGCCATGACGCCCCTGGCCCTCGCCACCACCCAGGCCGTCATCGGCGTCGGCTGGGCCGGCATCAACATGCCCAACGGCGGCTTCGACTCCACCCCGCACTTCTCCGCCTCGATCATCGGCGCCCTGCTGGTGCTCGGCGTCCTCAACACCGGCCTGGTCTACATGTGCTTCGCCTGGCTGATCCGCGAGGAGGGCGCAGCCAAGGCCTCCGGCGTGCTGTACGCGGTACCGGTGGTGCTCACCCTCGGCATGGTGCTGCTGGAGGACCACGTGCTGGGCGCCCGCGAGATCCTCGGCATGGCCGTCATCGTGGCCGGCCTGATCCTGACCCGCCTGCCGCAGCGCACGGCCCCCGCCGGCCGCACACGGTCCGCCGACCGGGCGACCCCGGCCGCCAAGTCCCCCGCAGCGGTGCGCTGAGAGCCACGGCCCGGCCCGGCCCACCGGAAAGGAACAGTAGTGATCGTCTTCGTCAACCGCTTCACCGTCACCGGCCCACAGGCCGACTTCGAATCGGCCTTCGCCGCGACATCGGAGTTCTTCCGCACCCAGCCCGGCTTCCTCCGCCACCGCCTGCTCAAGCACGCCGACGAGCCGGGCGCGTACGTCAACGTGGCGGAGTGGGAGGACCGGGCCTCCTTCGAACGGGCCCTGGCCCAGCCGGAGTTCGCCACGCACCGCGCGGCGCTGCGGGAGCTGGGGACGGGGGAGCCGAACCTTTATACGGTGTCGCAGGAACGCGCGGCCTGAGTGAGCGTCCGAGGTCCGTGGTTGTGCTGACCCGTGAGGTTAGGGACGCGGCTGGCGGGTGGTTAGTGCTTCCTGCCGGGACAGGCCCTGCGGCATGGTAGACGGCGCGGGCGGTGGTGTAGCAGGCGAGGGGCGAGGGCCTTGTCGCGTGCGGGCAGGAGGAGGTTCATCTTGTCCTCGGCCTGATCGAGGCGTCCACCGCACACCTCCGCTCGCGCGGAGAGGACGTGCGGGCCCGCATCTCGCCCGCGGCGACCGACGGCACACCTCCGCTCGCGCGGAGAGGACAAGACCGAGGCGGCGCTCGCCGTTGTCGAGATCGGCTCACCTCCGCTCGCGCGGAGAGGTCGACACCAAGCAAGTCTCGATCCTCGGCATCGTCGGCTTGCCTCCGCTCGCGCGGAGAGGACCTCTGGTACCTCACCTCGCACTGCGGGGTCATCGGCTCACCTCCGCTCGCGCGGAGAGGACACGGGTACCGCCTACGCACCTCGGCCAGGTAGCGCGGCTCACCTCCGCTCGCGCGGAGAGGACGCCCGGCCGCCCTCCTCGGCGGGGCCCATGAGCGGCTCACCTCCGCTCGCGCGGAGAGGACCGGTGGCCCTTGGCGACGTTCTCGGCGGTGGACGGCTCACCTCCGCTCGCGCGGAGAGGACGCGGCCTTCTTCCGCGTGGCCGTCTCGTGCGCCGGCTCACCTCCGCTCGCGCGGAGAGGACGCGCTCGCGATCTCCCTGAGGGCCCCGCCCAGCGGCTCACCTCCGCTCGCGCGGAGAGGACCAGGGCTGGTGGCTTCCGGAGACCACCGCGACGGGCTCACCTCCGCTCGCGCGGAGAGGACCGGTGGGCCAGGACACCGACTCCCATGAGGACCGGCTCACCTCCGCTCGCGCGGAGAGGACACCCACCGGACGAAATCGATCTCGTCCGACCCCGGCTCACCTCCGCTCGCGCGGAGAGGACCTCACCCCGGCCGGCCGGCTGCTGATCGAGGGCGGCTCACCTCCGCTCGCGCGGAGAGGACACCTTGCCTTCGGACGCCGCACGGGTGTGGATCGGCTCACCTCCGCCCGCGCGGAGAGGACGCCTTCCGTTCCCTCCGCCACTCACGGAACATCGGCTCACCTCCGCTCGCGCGGAGAGGACTCGGGACGCCTCCTCCGCGAACTTACCGATGCCGGCTCACCTCCGCTCGCGCGGAGAGGACGTTGAGGTCGCGGAGTCTGGCTGCCGCGGTGTCGGCTCACCTCCGCTCGCGAGGAGAGGACGCGGACCAGGCAGCCGCCAGTCCGGCCCGCACCGGCTCACCTCCGCTCGCGCGGAGAGGACGGCGAACGTCGTTTCCCGGCAGGGTCCGGGACCGGCTCACCTCCGCTCGCGCGGAGAGGACACCGCCCGGCTGATCGACGCGCCTGAGCTGCGTGGCTCACCTCCGCTCGCGCGGAGAGGACATCGGGAACGTCCTCGGAACCGTCAATCAGATCGGCTCACCTCCGCTCGCGCGGAGAGGACTCTCAAGGAGTTCTACGCTCGGCTGGATGAGGCGGCTCACCTCCGCTCGCGCGGAGAGTACACGCAGTAGCGGCCCCCTCGTTCGTCGATGGCCGGCTCACCTCCGCTCGCGCGGAGAGGACTGGACCAACGAGGAGCCCGACGGAGAGTTCGTCGGCTCACCTCCGCTCGCGCGGAGAGGACGTTTTCTTGGAGATGAGGGACTGCCAGTAGCCCGGCTCACCTCCGCTCGCGCGGAGAGGACTTCAGCAGCAGCGACGTGTCCGTAGCCAGCGTCGGCTCACCTCCGCTCGCGCGGAGAGGACGGTGGAGAAGGATTTGGCGCCGGTGGTGTCGACGGCTCACCTCCGCTCGCGCGGAGAGGACCCCCTCGGTGACGGTCTGTCGATGGAAGCACACGGCTCACCTCCGCTCGCGCGGAGAGGACGCGTCGCCCTTGACGTAGAGATCCCGGTGCATCGGCTCACCTCCGCTCGCGCGGAGAGGACATGGCGATGTCCCCCATGCGCGGAGCGGACACCGGCTCACCTCCGCTCGCGCGGAGAGGACGCGGTTGCGCGGCTCGTGTCCGAGGGCGCGGACGGCTCACCTCCGCTCGCGCGGAGAGGACGGTCTCGAACAGGTCAGCAATGGAGACTCCGACGGCTCACCTCCGCTCGCGCGGAGAGGACTCCCCGTCCCCGGGTGTTGTGCCCGGTCAGGCCGGCTCACCTCCGCTCGCGCGGAGAGGACAGCGTGACGCTGCTCGTGGTGGACGAGGTGACCGGCTCACCTCCGCTCGCGCGGAGAGGACGCGAGACGCCTCCTCGGCGAACCTGCCGATGCCGGCTCACCTCCGCTCGCGCGGAGAGGACGTCGCCGAGTGTGGGCGGGTCGGAGCAGCAGGCGGCTCACCTCCGCTCGCGCGGAGAGGACCCAACTAACACCCAACGAACCCAACGAATGTCGGCTCACCTCCGCTCGCGCGGAGAGGACCTCACCGCCCTCCGCATCCCCGTCGTCACCAGCGGCTCACCTCCGCTCGCGCGGAGAGGACCACGAGGCGTCCCGGCTGTCGCATGCGGGGTGCGGCTCACCTCCGCTCGCGCGGAGAGGACGTCCTTGATGCCGTACAGGGAGCACAGCGGTGCGGCTCACCTCCGCTCGCGCGGAGAGGACCCAGGACGGGCCCGGGGGCGGCCGCGCGGGACCGGCTCACCTCCGCTCGCGCGGAGAGGATGCGTGCGACGTCGGGGCTGGTGTAGCCGAGGGCGGCTCACCTCCGCTCGCGCGGAGAGGATTTGATCCCTCCCCCGTGGCCGTCTGCTGTCCGCGGCTCACCTCCGCTCGCGCGGAGAGGATCGGGCCTGGTCGGCCTCGGCCTGACTGGTGCACGGCTCACCTCCGCTCGCGCGGAGAGGATGGGAACGCGAGTTGCTCGCCCAGGCCGACAGCCGGCTCACCTCCGCTCGCGCGGAGAGGATGCGTCGGAGATGGCGCGGATCGCGGCCATGGCCGGCTCACCTCCGCTCGCGCGGAGAGGATCCTTCCTGACCTGCAATGTTAGGGACAGTTTGCCTGTTCTTGACTTTCTTCCCGGAACGCGATGAGAGTGAGGCCGTCGAAGTCGAGCGGGCTGCGGCGCTGTTGTCCGGCTGTGCGGAGTTCGAAGCCCTGCTCGTTGTCGCTGGGGTAGGCGAGGACGGCGGTGCCGTTGCCGACGCAGGCGGTGGCGGAGGCCCAGAGTTCGTCGCGTACGCGGGCGGAGACGGTGCCTACGTAGAGTTCGGGGGTGACCTCGAGGAGCCATCGGGTGAGGGCGCCGCGGAGGTGGTCGGGGACGGCTGTGGTGGCGAGGACGGTCATCGAGGCCATGGGTGCCGTGCCTTCCGGTCGAGAGGTGTCATGAGGCTCCGCCGTGGTTGGTGCCGCCGGGGATGGTGCCGACCACGGGGTCCCACAGGTCGACGAGTTCCTCCCCGGGGTCGGGTTCCTCGCGGTCGCTGTCAGGGTCGAGGAGGGACTGGATGTCGTGGACGATGCGCGGCAGGAGCCGGAAGAGGCGTAGACCGTTGCGGAAGGAGCGGCGTGCCTCCGCCTCCGGGTTGGTGGAGGCGTTGAGGGAGAAGGCCAGTGGGATGGTCAGCTCGGCCTTGTAGAGGTCGGCAACGTCATAGACGAATGCCTGCTGGTTGCCACTGTGGACGAACCCCAGGGCAGGTGAGCAGCCAAGGGCGAGTACGGCTGCGTGGACGATGCCGTAGAGGCAGGTGTTCGCGGAGGAGAGAGCCAGGTTGACGGGGTCCTGGGTGTCCCACTGTGCGGGGTCGTAGCTGCGGCGGAAGCGGCCGATCTTGTACTGCTGGGCGAGGAGCCTGTACTGCGCTTTGACGCGCTGTCCTTCCATGCCGCGAAGCTGGGCCAGCGAGGTGCCGGGCGGTACGGAGCCTGTGCCGAAGCGTCGTTCGTACAGGGCAGTGGCGACGGCGAGCCGTCGGTTGTCGTCGGCCCATGACCGGGCCTGGCGCTCGAGCCAGACAGTCGTAAGGGAGTCCGGTTGGGTGGCGGCGTAGCAGCGGACGCCGCCCGAGCCGGTGACGACCACGGTGGTGCCGTGACGGGCCAGGGTGGCCATGGCCCGGGCGGTGATGGAGGTGCCGGGGCCCAGGAGCACGCAGCTGAGGGCGGCGGTGGGCAGATAGACGGTCTGTCTGCCTCGCCGGTCGCTGGACACTTCGGCCAGGACTCCGGTGTCGTCCTGCAGGACGCGGACGACGTCCAGGTAGAGGAACGAGAGGGAGTCCGCGAAGCGGGGCAGCATGGCCACCGTCGGGGCGGCGAGTCTGCGGCGTCCGGCGGGAGCGGAAGGCGCGGTCATGCTCGGGTGGCGCCTTCCCGGGATCGGGCGGGGGCGACGGTGAGCAGCCCGCAGCCGTAGGCCTTGCCGCGCCCGATGCCGTCGGTCAGCTTCGCCCGGAGCTGGTCGGGATCGATGACGGCGGCGGTGCCGTCGAAGCGGGTCCGGGCATGGCGGATGCGCTGCTGGTCGGCGCCGCGCCGCCCGCGCAGGCCGGTGGCGCTGTCGAGCGGCTGGGAGCGCAGGGTCAGCACCTTCAGGCCGGCGGTGTCGGCCTGGCGCATCCACCATTCGTCGGCGTGGGCGCCGGTGAGGGGTACGACGGCGGGCAGGTTGTAGAGGCTGCGCGTGCCGGCCCCGGGCTTGCGTACCGGGCTGGCGACGCAGCGGAAGTGGAGGGTCGCGCCGGGGCGGAGGGCACTGAGGAGGGGGCTGGTTTCCCGGACGGCCGCTGTGCCGTAGTCCTTCGGAAGCTTGCCGAGGTCGGGCTGTTGACGGGACTGCATGAGGATGTACGGGCCGGCGGGGGAGTCCTCCACGCGGTGGAGAACACCCAGTGCCGCCCGTGGGTCGGGGCCGGCTCCGTCGGGGAAGAGGGACATGAGCCGGCGGTGCAGTCCGACGGCGTTGCCGAGGTCGCCTCGGGCGTCGCGGGAGGAGGCGTGAGGGACGATCCGGGTCAGCCAGATGTCATTCATGGACGGCTCCCTCGCTGGTGGGGAAATGACGGTGCGCATACTCGCCGAGGGCCTGGAGGTAGTCCGTTCCGAGACCGCCCCACTGGTCGGCGGGCGGGGTGATGGTGCGGCGGAACAGGGGCCGGGCCCGGTAGCTGCGCCGGGTGGGATGGAAGGTGACGGGCTGGTCGTTGAGACTCGTTGACGGGTGGGCGGCCTCTGCCGGGTCGCCGGCGTGGACGCCGTCGGGCAGCGGCAGCCGGTCGAGAGGGCTGTCGGAGAGGAAGTCCACAGTTGGGGTGATGCGGCCTGGTCGGGGTGTCGGTGCGGCGAGGGGGAGGCGCACCAGGTGGTGCAGGGCGTCGTCGACGAGAGCGAGGAAGAGAGGGCCGGTGGGCGGGCAGGCGCGCCGGCCCAGGAACAGAGGCCACCGCGGAGCGCGCAGGGCTCTCTCGCAGTCGGTGAGCAGGTGGCTGGGGCTGGGGCTGGTGACGGCGATGGTGAAGGCGGCGTCGGCGAGGTAGTAGCGGTGGGACAGCAGTGTGGTGGTGTCCCCGGAACGCTTCCTGCCCTGGGCGGTGGTGACCGTGGCAGCGGCCGGTAGCCCGCCGCCGACGGTGTGCAGGTCGCGCAGGAGAACGCCGGGCCGGTCCACGCGCACGGTCAGACCGAGCCGCGCCAGGTCGTCGACGGGCTCGTCGCGGCCGCGACCGAGCGCTGCGGCGAGGAGACCGAGGATGCCGGAGCGGGTCGGGAACGCGGCGGTGTCGCGCTGGTTGAAGTGGCTGTGATGACCCCAGGATTGCAGGGGTCCGGCGCAGTGCAGCAGCAGTCCCGGCAGCACCGCCGGGGCCGGCGCCTGCACAGCAGTCCCGGCGGCGCCCTGCGCGGGGACGGTGGACGGGGTCACGCGGCGGCCCCGGACGTGGTGGTGGCGAACGCGGTGCGGACGGCGGAGCCGATCAGGTCGTTCAGGCCTGCGTGGCGCTCGCCGAGCCCGGGGTGACCCTTGGGGTCGAGGCCGGCCCAGCCGGACTGCACGATGCCGGTGGTGCCCATGAAGGAGTTCACGGCCTCCGCGTAGGCGGACAGGGTGTCGCGGGAGGTGGCCGCGTAGCCGCCGTCGGCGGCCACCTGCACCGGCTTCTCGAAGGCCGCGGCGAGGGAGAGGGGACGGTCGGAGCGGACCGTGAGGTGGACCAGGTCCGGGACGGTGTGCGGGGCGGTGGAGTTCTTCTTCGCCTGCGGCAGGGACGTGACGAAGGACTGCAGGAACGCCTCGGCCAGTTCGCGGGCCGCAGCCAGGTCGCCGTCGAGGTTGCCGGCGAGCTCTTCCAGGTCCAGGGTGGCGTACCGGTAGAAGGTGCCTGCGCTGAATTCGGTGTGGCCCATGTGGGCGCTGCCGGTGGAGTCGTTCCAGTCGGCGGTGACGTCGTCGACGGCGGAGAAGTAGTCGATCTCGACGTCGGTCTGGTGCGTCGTCATGGCGTGCGCGACCTGCACGGCACCGTCCACACCGGCGTTGTCGACTTCGGCCAGCATGCGGCCGAAGAGGTTGATCACGCCGTTGCGGGACCGCAGGATCGCCGTGACCCGCTCCTTGGGCATGATGCTTTTGTCGGTGGTCTTCTTGATGTCCTTCGCGGCCTCGAGTTCGGCCCTCATCTCCTCGGCCAGGTCGGCGAGTTCGGCGACGGCAGTCTGCGGCACGTAGACCATGGCGTTGCCGATCACCTTGTTGGCCTGGACCTGCTTCTCCTTTTCCTCCAGCTCGAACTTGATGCCGCTGGCGGCCGCCAGATGCCCCCCGGCCCGCGCGGCGAGCTCCGCGGGCCAGCCGCGCTCCTCGGTCAGCAGGCGGCTCACCCGCTCCCCGATCCGGCGGGTGCGCAGCGCGGCCTGGCCGACGCGCTGCTCGAAGTCCAGGCGGATCGCCCGCTTCCAGCACTGGCTGGAGACGCGGGTACGCAAGATTCCTCCGTACTGGACGGTCTTGACGGAGTTGGTGTCGTCGCGGTTGAGACAGGCGAACGGAACAGTCTGCAGGACGTGGGCGCAGATGAAACGGGCGGACAGCTTCTGGGACATGAGAACTCCTCGGAGAAGACGGTGTGGATGACGCGTGGTGGTGTGGCAGCCGGAGTGGCTGCCTGAGGCGGGGCCAGCTCAGTCCTCGGCGCCGGGCGACGGTGCCTGGGCGTCTGCCTGGTCGCGCCGTCGGCGCTCCTCCTCCTGAAGGAGGCGGTAGAAGTCCTGCAGCCAGCGGCGGGTGATCCGGCGGGAGTGCCGCCGCCAGTCGACGAGATCCTGCAGCAGCCGCGCCCAGTCGACGGGCACGTCCAGCGAGCGCAGGTACCGGACCGAGGCCGGAAGATGCCGGTGCAGCCCCGTGAGGCCCTGCTTGCACAGCAGGTTCAGCCGGCTCTCCGCAGTGCCGCGCCGCATGGTGCGCTCGTGGCCGGGGCTGCGGACGACCGCCAGCGCGAAGGCCGTGCCGAGACTGGAGCCGTAGTCCCGTTCCCTGCCGGACTCCTTGGCGGCGACCGCGGTCTCTGCTGCCTCGGCGGCCTGGGTGGCCTCCTGCGTGGCTGTGGTCTCATCGGCGTCGGTGGCATCACCTCCGCGGCGTGCCTGTTCGGCGATCATCGCGGCAACGGCGTAGTACGCACGCTGGGTGTCCTCGGACACGTTCTGCGGCACCAGATGGGCGATCACCCGGTGCATGCGCGGTACCGAGTCGAGATCCCTGCGCACGCCGGACCGCAGTGCGCTTCTGGCGCCCGGGTCGCTTGCGCACTTCGTCAGCACGGCCCGTGTGAAGGTGCGGTAGCGGCTGATGCGGGTGGGCTTTTCGCCGGAGCGTGGCGCCGGCACGTGGGCGGTCGGCGGGGCCGGTGTGGTCACCGGGGTCTCCTTCGGGTCAGACGGGCAGGTTCATGCCGCGGAGCCCTTGGCGGGCTTGCGGGGGCGGGGATCGCCGAACAGTTCGACACGGGCCTCCTCCACGGCCCGGGCCCCGCGCTGGGTGCGTGTCACCGACGTGGTGACCTCGTCGAAGGCGCGGATGGCGAGGCTGAGGAAGACCGTGCGGGCCGTGCCGGCGTCGAGGCCTCCGTCCAGGGCGGTCCCGGTCCGGTCCAGCGCACGGAACCGGTTCCAGAACTCGGTTTCCGCCGCGGGCCAGTACCGGGCGGCACCCTCCTGAGCCCACGCTTCCGCGCTGTCCTTCGGGTCGTTCACATAGGTCCGCCAGGCCCGGCGCAGAGCACGGTCCAGACGGTTGCCGAACCGCTCACCCATCGCGCGCAGCCGGCCGACGGCGGGCTTGCTGCGGGCCGAGCGCTTCTCGGCGAAGTCAAGAACCGGCGGCGTCACGGAGTCGACGAACTGGGTGTCCTTGGCCTGGCCGTCCTGTTCGAAGCCAAGAGCATGCACGCTCAGGTCCAGCGGCAGCTCGACGGCCCACTCGAACACCCTCGGCCGTCGCGGCTGCGCGACACCGGGCGGGTCGATCAGCAGCAGTGCGTCCACATCCCGCCACAGCGCCCGCTGGGAGTCCGCCGGCCGCGGATAGACGTTGCCCTGCTTACTCATCTGCCAGATCAGGTAGTCGTCCTGCGGCCGGGCACCGCGGCCCTTGCGGTACGCCCAGGTGATGTAGGCGTCCCGCACCAGGCGGGGGTCGTCCTCGTCGGGCACCAGGAGCAGGGCGTGGGCCGAGGCGGCGGTCAGCCGTGAGCACGGTCCGGCCAGGGCGGCAGGCGGACCCTCGGGGTCGGGAAGCTCGTCCCATTCCCACGGGCACCGGTCCTGCTGGGGGTCGACGGTCTCCTCCGGCGGAACCAGCCCGGCCAGCAGTGTCTCGAAGAGCGTGGAGCCTTCCGGGTGGTACGACAGCGCGGACCGCAGAGGACCGGCCGTGGTGCTGGCGCTCTTTGCCCCGTTGACCTCCCGGGACGAGCAGCGGCCGGAGGGACCGTAGTAGTGCCAGGTCAGCAGGTTGAGCAGGGCCTCGGACGCGGACAGTGGTCCGGGACGGGTGTCCAGGTGGTGCTTCCACCAGGCATGGTTGTTGCCGGACGGCCTGGTCACCACCAGTTTGTTCACCCCGGCGGTGCTTGCCGCGTCGCACTGCTGCACCAGCCGCGGGTCCTGCATCCAGGGGCGGCCGTCCGGGCTCGTGTCGAAGAGGAAGAACCGGTCGCGGTAGGTCTCGGCGTACGCCGTGATCCTGTCCTCCGGCAGCGCGCCGTCCGCCAGAATCTCCTCCCGCCGCTCCAGCCAGTCGTCGGGCCCGTTCCTTGCTTCATCCAGTCCCGTCACGCGGCTGGTGAGCGCGTACAGGACCCGTAGGAGTGCCGAGTGCGCAGGCGCCTCCGCGATGGCCAGGCACTCGATGTCGTGGCTGCGCAGCAGCAGCTCCAGCACACCGATCTCGGTGGGCAGCTGTTCGGCACCGCGCTCCGACTCGGCGTGCGAGGTCCAACGGACGGGGATGAGGGGTTCTTCGAAGATGTGCTGGGTCGGCCGCATGGATCTCCAGACGGAAGGCAGAATGGGACAGGGCCCCGTGTGAAGCGGGGGTGAACCCGTAGCGGCTCTGAGAGACGTGACGAGGCGTTCCCCCTGCCCGCGAGAGCGGGTGGTCCGCTCCAACGTCGGTCAGGTGTGCACTGTGTCCGACCGGTTGGAGCGGCATGTCCGACGGTAGGAGAAGGTAGCTGCTCTAAGAGGCAAAATCTGACGATCGGTCAGAATCGTTCAAGTCCGGTCACAGAAACGCCAATCGTGTGCCCGCCACGAGAACACGCCCACCGCCCATCCCCAGCCCTGCGCATGGGAAGCAGGACGACATCCCGCAGCGTGGAGACCTGCTGCCACAAGGCAGGGTGATCCCTCTCGGCATCGGCGCCCTCCCGGACCCACGTACCGGGCACCGGCGCGGTATGAGCAGCGACGGCAGCCACGTCCTCCCGGCTCAGAGACCTGCCGTCCAGACCAGGCACCGCACCGCCGCTGCCGTCGCGGGCGAGTGTGAGGGACCCGTCCTCCTGCACGTACGCACACAGCACTCGGCCGGTGTCCGCTCCCAGCCGTGTGGTGAGCAACTCCTCCGTGACGCCTTCGATCCGCTGGCTGATGAGATGCAGCTGCCCCCCGATGCTGCCGGGACCGTTGATCCCCACCACCGCGGCGAGGTCGGTCTCCGCCATCTCGGACGCCAGACGCTCCACGTCCAGAGACTTCAGCTCCCGCTGCACCGCCGCATCGAGTCCTTCGACGAAGTCCGGCGCGTACACGGCGTCCACGAGTTCCTGCACACCGCCCGGCACCAAGATGCCCCCCGCAGCCCGTTCGCTCAGCAGCAGCGAGGTACGGATCAGCAGACTCGCGTCGTACACCGACCCCCAGGTCGCCGGCCTGTCCGCCTTCTGCGGGCGGCGAAAGGGATCGAGAACGACCAGCTTCGGCCGGTCCTCGGTCTGCGCCCACGCCGGCCGCCCGCCCGGACCCCGGCGGTGGCGGCGACCGCGGCCCGCACGCTGCAACAGCTGAGCCAGCGGGGCGAGATCGCTGACGATCAGGTCGAAGTCGAGGTCCAGAGACTGCTCCACCACCTGCGTGGCGACGAGGACCGACGCCGGCCGCACGCTCGACGGCTGGTCCGATCGCGGCTTCCCGTAGGCGGCTTCACAATCCGCGGTGATCCGCTGACGGTCGTTCGCAGGAAAACGGGAGTGGAGCAGCCGGATCCCGCCTTCCTGCCCCGCGAGATCGGGAAAGGCGGCGCACAGGTCCCGGTAAGTGGCCTGTGCCTCAGGGACCGTCGTGCAGCAGACGAGAGCCGTCCCGCCCGACTCCGCAACCGGCAGCAGCGACTCACGAAGGGCCGCCCGACGGCCTCCCGGCTGTAGTGGATCCGTCGGCTTCGCGGCGGCGTCCCACTTCACCTGGCGCACCGTCACGTCGAGGGTGCGGGGGCGGCCGCTGGTGGTCCGGCGGGGAGACGACACCTCTCCGGTGATCGCGCTCGCGTACAGCCAGCCCGGATAGCGCGGGGCGACGACGGCAGGCTCCAGGAAGCCCGCACCGCGGCGGTAGGCGTTGACCAGCGATGCGGCCGTGCTGCCGGTCAGCGTGGCCGACAACAGCACCACCGGCGAGCGCAGAGCCCCGAGCCACTCCAGCAAGGTGAGCAGCAGCTTGTGCATCCACGGCCCGTACGCGTGAGCCTCGTCGACGACGAGAACCTTCTCGTGCAACCCGAACAACGGCAGCACGTTGTATCGAAGCGGCAGTACCCCGCGCAGTACCTGGTCGATCGTGCCCACGGACAGCGGAGCGAGAAAACCGCGCCTCGGCCCGCGCAGCCAAGCGTCCGCGGTCACTGCCGTCGCCGCGTCCGCACTGACCTCACCCGCCTGGCCGCCGTCGACCGCCGTGGCCGCAGCGTCCTTGGCCGCCTGCCCGTACAAGGGGTTCAACCAGGCCATGGAATGCAGCAGGGTGAGCGCCCGCTCCCCGACCAGCGAGGACTCGGCGAACTTCCTCACCCGCTTGTACATCGCGTCCGCCGTGGCCATCGTCGGCAGCGCCACATACATTCCCCGGGCTCCCGCCGCCGGACCCAGGACCGACGAGGCATACAAGGCCGCCTCCGTCTTCCCGTCCCCCGTGGGCGCGGTCACCAGCACCAGACCCGCCCCTCCCTCGGCGACCAGGCCCGGTAAATGCTCGACGAGGTCCCCCTGCAGCGGGTTCGGAGGGAACGGGAACATGTGCCCGAAACTCCCCGCCTCGAACGTTGCTCTGCCCAGCCGCGCTTCCTCCACCAGCGTCGACGCGGCAGCGCACGTCCGCCGCCAGTGGGCGTCGACCTGCACCGGCGTTCCCTGCCGAACGCCATCAGCCGGCTGCACCTGCTCAATGGCACCCACCTGGCTGGCCAGCCAGTCAGCCGTAACGACCAGACCCGTCAACACCACAGCCAGATCCGCAGACAGGACGCCGCCCGGCACGGCCTCCCCGCCGGTCACCCGCCTCAACTCCTCGAAGTGCAAACGCCGCTGCTGCGCCCAGCCGGCTTCCCCAAGTCCCGGCTGATACTGGCTCGGCAGTCGCAACCGCGCCGGTTGCACGTTCACACCGAACACCCCGTGGTGGCCGCCCAAGAGCTGGCCCACCCAATGGGCTGCCGGAGCCGTCGCACCACCCACACCAGTCGACCCCCGCCGTGTCGGATAACCTTCTTCCGCCAACAGCGAGGCAAGCGACCAGTGCGTCGCCATCTCGTGACGGAACCCCCGGTCCCGTTCGGCACCCGGCGCGAAGAGATACGCCGCTTCATTGCGCACCTTTTCGAACAGCGACGGCACCTGTGCCTGGAAGACCGGCGTGATCTTCCCCAGGTCATGAAGACCCGCCCAGAACGACAGCACCGCTCGGCAGGCCTTCTCGTCCAGAGCCAGCTGCTCGGCGAACCGTTCCCGAGCAGCAGCGGACAGCAAGACGTCCCACAGAACGCCGAAAACCGCAGCCACGTCCAGTAGATGGCACATCACCGGGTACGCGCGCTCAAGACCGTGCTGCTTCCCCCAAAGTCTGGGATCAGGACATGCACAAGGCGCGGGCAATGTCTGATGCATCGTCACAGCGGTACTGCTATCAGGTGGCTCTGACAATGCGCTCTGATCAGGAAGAACGCCTCATCTGCGCCGGTCTTCTCTACTGAACGTCTGCTCGCGCGAAAAGGACCGCACACCTGAGACGGCACAGAAGGGGCGACGCGGCTCACCTCCGCTCGCGCGGAGAGGACGGTCAGCGTGGCGCGGTTCAGGGCGCGCACGGTGGCTCACCTCCGCTCGCGCGGAGAGGACCTCGCCTCGCAGATGGTGCGCAGGCTCGGCGTCGGCTCACCTCCGCTCGCGCGGAGAGGACTGCCGGAACCTCTACAAGGACGGCCCGGACTCCGGCTCACCTCCGCTCGCGCGGAGAGGACAGTCCGTCGGTCAGGCCGCCGCCGCCCACGTGCGGCTCACCTCCGCTCGCGCGGAGAGGACGCAGCGTCAGCCGATGTGCTGCGTTTGACACCCGGCTCACCTCCGCTCGCGCGGAGAGGACACGGGAGAGGTCGCGCAAGGGGTGGGTGGCTGCGGCTCACTTCCGCTCGCGCGGAGAGGACCGCTACTCTCCGCATCGCCGTATCCCGCATCGCGGCTCACCTCCGCTCGCGCGGAGAGGACGAGGGCCTGACCAGGGAGAGTGATTCCCATGGCGGCTCACCTCCGCTCGCGCGGAGAGGACGGCCAAGATCATGAGAAGAGCTCGACCTGGTTGGGCTCACCTCCGCTCGCGCGGAGAGGACGCTTCGCCTGGGTCGACGATCACGATGCGCGCCGGCTCACCTCCGCTCGCGCGGAGAGGACGGCGGGCGCGTTCCCTCGGGATCCGGTGCCGTCGGCTTACCTCCGCTCGCGCGGAGAGGACAGATCGTCCACGGACCGCATCCCGGCCATGTGCGGCTCACCTCCGCTCGCGCGGAGAGGACTTCGACAAGGCAGCCAAGGGCATCGGGACAGCCGGCTCACCTCCGCTCGCGCGGAGAGGACGGATCCTGGGCGCGCTGACCGGGCCAATCGGCCGGC
>BMVA01000036.1 GCA_014650475.1 Streptomyces albogriseolus | reverse complement strand
CCCGCGGAGCGGGTACCACATCGCTGCGCGATGTGTAAGCGAACACCCGTGCTGCGCACGGGTGTTGCGCTCCCGCTCCGCGGGAGCGCTGGCGGGTAGCTGCGCTACCCGCACATCCTGCTTGCTGCGCAAGCAGGATGACGGTCCGTCCGCTGCGCTCCCGGACCGGTGGGCCCCTGTCCCACCGAGGTCTCCGCTTCGCTCCCGCCTGGCCGGCGGGTCCGCTGCGCTCCCCCGCCTGACGGTCCTTCCGGCTGCGCCTCCAGAACCGTTGGGCCCGCTAGCGCGGGCCGGGCTGACTACGAGAGTGGGTGGCCGCTCGATCGTTCGGGTTCTAGTGTGGCGCGTGCATCAGATTGATGCAGATGTACCGTTGGCGAAAACACGAGACACCTGCCAACGGTCTGGGCGGGGTTTCCTTACCAGGAGGGTGGTGGCAGATCAGGGCGGCATACCTCGCAAGCGCCAAGCCTTGCCTGAACGTCACTGCGTGGGACGGACTCGATGTCGTGAACATCGTGGCCTTTCCAACGGGCATACGGTTGACCGTCCTTGAGGCCTTCGCAGTTTGGTGTGCGGTGGTAAACACTGCCGCCCTTCGTGATGTACACCCTTCGGGGGAGATTGGATTGTGCTGAACGGCAATGGTCGCACTGAGAGGATGGAAGGAACATGACCTCGCAGAAGTCGTTAGCCATGACCAAATTCTAATGCGCTGCCCCTCTCGTGACTATGTTCTTTTCGGTCAAGGAAGGCCGTGAACCGATGTAGCTCCGAAGCCATCTGACTGGATGACAGGTGGAGTTGCAGGCTCTCAGAGTAGATGCTGCTCACCTCTTTAAAAATTCCTTTGAACTCAGAAAATAGGAGCCATTGAATGCCGGTGATCCAGCTCCGGGAACACCAGGTGGACCAGAAGGTGAGTTTCCGTAAGTGGGTGGGATTCCCTTCAAGGTCATCCGTGCCCCCGCAGGGTGCCCAGGGCACGATCGTGTCAGCGACTGGATCGGGAAAGACGATCACCGCAGCCGCGTGAGCCCTGGAGTGCTTCCCGGACGGCCGGATCCTTGTGACCGTGCCGACCCTGGACCTGCTCGTGCAGACGGCCCAGGCGTGGCGCCTGGTGGGCCACCGGGCGCCGATGGTGGGGGTGTGCTCGCTGGAGAACGACCCCGTGCTCAACGAGCTAGGGGTGCGCGCCACCACCAACCCCATCCAGCTCGCCCTGTGGGCCAGCTCCGGACCGGTCGTCGTGTTCGCCACGTATGCCTCACTGGTGGACCGCGAGGACATCGACGCACTCGGGGGCCAGCGGAAGGTGCGTGGGCCGTTGGAGGCCGCTCTGGCGGGCGGGGAGCGGCTGTACGGCCAGCGCATGGCGGGCTTTGACCTCGCGATCGTGGATGAGGCGCACGGCACCGCCGGTGATCTTGGTCGTCCGTGGGCGGCGATCCATGACAACCAGCGGATCCCCGCGGACTTCCGGCTCTACCTGACCGCGACGCCGCGCATCCTCGCCGCGCCCCGGCCGCAGAAGGGCGCGGAGGGCCAGGAGGCGGAGATCGCGTCCATGGCCGACGACCCGGAGGGCACGTACGGCGCGTGGCTCGCCGAGCTCGGGCTTTCGGAGGCGATCGAGCGCGGGATCCTCGCCGGTTTCGAGATCGACGTGCTGGAGATCCGCGACCCCTGCCCCGTCCTTGGTGAGTCGGAGGAGGCGCAGCGGGGCCGGCGTCTGGCGCTGTTGCAGACCGCGCTCCTGGAGCACGCGGCGAGGTGGAACCTGCGCACTGTGATGACGTTCCACCAGCGGGTGGAGGAGGCCGCCGTGTTCGCGGAGAAGCTTCCGGGGACGGCTGCCGAGCTGTACGCCAGTGACGCCACCGACGACGATCTGGCCGCTGCGGACAAGCTCCCTGCGTCCTCGATCGACGCGGAGTTCTACGAGCTGGGGGCCGGCCGTCATGTCCCGCCGGGCCGGGTGTGGTCGGCGTGGTTGTGCGGCGACCACCTCGTGGCCGGGCGGCGCGAGGTCCTGCGCCAGTTCGCGAACGGCATCGACGCCGGGGGCCGGCGGGTGCACCGGGCGTTCCTCTCTTCGGTGCGGGTGCTCGGGGAAGGCGTGGACATCACCGGCGAGCGGGGAGTGGAGGCCGTGTGCTTCGCTGATACCCGCGGCTCGCAGGTGGAGATCGTGCAGAACATCGGCCGCGCTCCGGCTCAGCAAGGACGGCTCCACGAAGGTCGCGCGGATCATTGTGCCGGTGTTCCTTCAGCCCGGCGAGGAGCCGAGCGACATGGTCGCCAGCGTCTCGTTCCGCCCTCTTGTAGCGGTCCTTCAGGGCCTGCGCTCGCATGACGAACGACTCGTCGAGCAGCTCGCCTCCCGCGCCCTCACCAGCGGCAAGCGCAAGATCCACCTGCGGCGCGACGGGGACGGGCGGATCACCGGGGCCGGCGGAGAGGGCAGCAGTGAGGACCAGGAGCAGGACGGTACCCAGGCCGCTGCCGAGTCGGCGCTGCTCCGCTTCTCCACGCCGCGCGACCCAGCGGCCATCGCCGCGTTCCTGCGCGCCCGGGTCTACCGGCCGGAGTCCCTGGTGTGGCTGCAGGGCTACCAGGCGCTGCTGCGGTGGCGGAAGGAGAACAAGATCACCGGCCTGTACGCCGTTCCCGTATGACACCGAGGTCGAGGTTGGCGTCACGAAGGCGTTCCCCCTCGGGCGGTGGGTGCACCAGCAGCGCAGGGCGCTGCGGGCCGGTGAGCTCGAACCGCGGCGCAAGGAACTGCTCGAGGCGCCCGGGGCCGGCATGGTCTGGGAACCGGGCGAGGAGGCGTGGGAGAGGAAGCTCGCGGTGTTCCGTGCTTACCGGCGGGCCACCGGGCACCTCGCCCCTCGCCAGGATGCGGTGTGGGACGACCCGGCCGGCGGCGGCCATGTGCCTGTCGGGCAGTACATGGCCAACCTCCGGCGGAAGAGTGGTCTCGGGAAAGACCCGCGTCGGGCTGCCGTACGCGCGGCGCAGCTCGCCGCGGTCGACCCGGACTGGGACTGCCCCTGGCCGCTGGACTGGCAGCGGCATTACCGCGTCCTCGCCGACCTGGTCGACGCCGATGGTGTTCTGTCCGACATCGCACCCGGGGTGCTGATGGACGGCGACGACATCGGACGCTGGCTGAAACGGCAGAAACAGCCCGGCACCTGGAAACTGCTGTCGGCCGAGCAACAGGAACGGCTGACCGCGCTGGGTGTCAAACCCACCGAGGCGCGGTCCCCCGCCCCGGCAGGGGCCGCCCCGGCAGGGGCCGGCGGCACGACGGCGAAGGGCACAGGCACGGCGCAGCAGGCCTTCCAGCGCGGGCTCGCGGCCCTCACGCAATGGGTCGAACGGGAAGGCAACCGGCCGGTACCCCGCGGGCACGGCGAAGACATCACCATCGACGGCGAAAGGGAACCGGTGGTCGTCCAGCTGGGTGTGTGGGTATCCAACACCCGCGCGAGGCGCGACAAGCTCACTGCGGAGCAAGTCGACGCGCTGCGGGAACTGGGCATCCAGTGGGCATGAACACACCGGACCGGAGGCTGGCACCGGGCGGCTTCGGACTGGGCAGGATCCGTTGGAGTGCCTAGCGCGCCTTCGTCAGGCTCCACCGGTTCAAACGACTCCGCACCCGCTGTGAGCGACGCGCCGGTCTCCGTCAGTGCCTTCCTCGAAGTCGTCCGCGGAATCACCTGACGCGAAATCCGCGCAGTCGGCAGCCCAGTGCTTCTCTGCGACGCCGACGGCCACACCTTCGGCGAAAGCCCTTGCGAGGGCCTTCGCCATGCGAGCGCCTCACTACGGAAACGGCTGTGGACCTGGGCTGACGACGGCGACATCGACGAGCAGCCGGTTCACGCCGAGGACCGCGACACACAGTCACCGCACCGGCTCGAAGGACTCAACCCGCCACAGCAGACGTTCCGTCACACCGGGCTCAATGACTGTGTCCGGGGCGGCCGCTACAGCTCGAACTCCAGGTGCTCGATGTCCGTGAAAGCGCACCTCCTCCCGGCTGCCGGCGGCGGCCGCCGTCCTGGAAATACACCTCCCTGAGCGCGTCAGCGGTGATCTCCTGGAGGCGGGCGTCACCGGCGCCCTGCTCCTGGCCTCCGTCCGGCCTGGCACGGCGGCGGCCGCGTGTCCGCATGGAGCGGGAAGGGTGCCTGGGGTGGCGCCGAGAGGCTCGTGCCGGCGTCCAGGGCCTCGGTCGAGCTGCGCGGGCGGAGCGATGCCCGTGCAGCCGGGTGGAGTTCAGACGGTGAACCGGTGCGTGCCGGAGCCGACGCGGAACACCTGGCAGCCCTCCTCATGACGCAGTGGTACTGCGCCTGTGTGCTGGACCCGGTCCGTGGCGGATGCGGGGAATCCACACCTGTGCGGTGGTGTTCGCCGGCAGCGAGCATGTGAGTTCGAAGCGTCCGTGCCGGTGCTTCCACCGGCTGCCAGACCGGCCCCCGTACAAAGGTGAGTGTCGCCCGTGCCTCGCTGATGCCGCCGCCGGGACGCGGGCGGACGACGACCTCGCGGTAGCCGGGCCGGCCCGGGGCGATCCCCGCGATGTGGGCGTACATCCACTCGCCCACCGAGCCGTAGGCGTAGTGGTTGAAGGAGTTCATACCGGGGTCCTGGAAGATGCCGTCGGGCCACAGGGAGTCCCAGCGCTCCCACATCGTCGTCGCGCCGTGAAGGAGTTCATACCGGGGTCCTGGAAGGCGCCGTCGGGCCACAGGGAGTCCCAGCGCTCCCACATCGTCGTCGCGCCGTGGTCGATCTGGTAGCCCCAGCTGGGGAAGGTGCGCCGGGTGAGCAACCGGTAGGCGGTGTCGGTGTGTCCGGTGTCGGTGTGTCCGGTGTCGGTGAGCACGGGCAGCAGCCGGGGGGTGCCGAGGAAGCCGGTCGACAGGTGCCAACTCAAGGATGCGGGAGCCGTCCGGCTCGTGGCCCTCGTCGAGGCCCGCGACCTCGTCGGTTACGAGGCCCATGGACAGGGCGAGGACGTACGCGGTCTGTGTGTCGCCCTTCACCCGGCCCGCGGCGTCGATGCAGGCCCGCTGGAAAGCGTCCCGTATCCGCCCGTGCAGGTTCTCGTGGGGTGCCGGGTCCCGGCCGAGTTCGTGTGCCATCCGCGCGGCGAGGTCCGCGGCGTGTGCGACGTAGGCGGTGGCGATGACGTCCTTCGGGGTCTCGTCGTCGAGGTTCAGCCAGTCGCCGAAGCCGTCCGCCGGCCGCAGCAGGCCGTCGCTGTGCTTGTACAGACCGGGCCAGCCAGGCCACCACCGACGGCCACGCGTCCTTGAGGACCCGCAGGTCCCCGTACGCCTGGTACAGGGCCCAGGGAACGGTCACGCCCACATCCCCCCCGCCCGCCGCCCGTCACCGAGGTGCCCGGCGTCCGGCGCCACGTGCGTGAAGGAGCCCTCAGGCGTCTGCGCGTCACGCAGATCCGCCAGCCACATCGTCAGGAAGCGCGCCGACTCCACGGTGGACGCGGCGGTGGGCGCGAAGACGTCGATGTCGCCGCTCCAGCCCAGGCGTTCATCGCGGGCCGGGGTGTCGGTCGGCACGGAGAGGAAGTTCCCCCGCTGCCCTGAGGTGATGTTGCGGTGCAGCTGGTTCAACATCGGCGAGTCTGTGGCGAAGGTGAGCGTGGCCGGTGCATCGGTGTGCATCACGCGGCCGGTACCCCGCCCGCGCGGTGGGGGTACCGGGGAAGCCGGTGACCTCGACGCAGCGGAAGCCGTGGAAGGCGAAGCGAGGCTCGTACGTCTGGGTGCCGCCGCCCTTGAGGATGCAGGTGTCGGCCGCCTTCGCGGTTTCGCGGTGCGGAGGTTCGCCGTGCAGAGCGTGCCGTCCGGGTTGAGGACCTCGGCGTGCCGCAGCCGCACCACGGTGCCCGCCGGGCCCTTCACCCGCAGCCGTACGGAACCGGCCATGTTGCGGCCGAGGTCGAACACGAACACCCCGGGGCTCAGGCTCGGTGACACCGGCCGGTGTCAGTTCCTGGGTGACCCGTACCGGGGCGTCTCCCTGCGCCACGACCCGCTGCGGGACCACCCCGTCCGCCTCACCGGCCCGCAGCCAGTCCCCGTCATCGAACCCCGGCGAGGTCCGGACGGGAGTCTCCCTGCGGGCGTCATACCTCCCGCCCTCCAGCCCGCCCCACCCCAACGCTCGCATGCCGGTTCGTCGACTGGGGCATCCGGGACCCCGAACTGCTCGGCCTGCTGGAGAAAAACCGCCCGCAGCGACGACGAACTCGTCACGGCCGCAGCGGTCCCGCCGCCCGCCTCGGCGCCACCCCGGACCCTGCGCTGCGCCTGCTGGAACGCCGCCTCGGTGACAACAGGTGGTGTCTGCGGGGAGACAGGCCGCCTGGGCCCGGCAGCGGCTACGAATGGATACGGATGCGTGCCGCCGAAGCCTGCTGGCCTCTCACCGGTGACGCTTCCAAGGCGGTTCCAATCCTGACAGCGCTCGCCGGGCCACACCCCGTGGGCGTACGCGCCCTTCAGACGCTCCTGCTGATCGGACCGCCCTTCCCATCTCATCTGCAGCCGCATCTACGGCACTGGTCGACCGCTAAACGGCGCATGGTGTCCTCCTGCGGCCTGGTCTCCCGTCTCCCCGGGTACGGAACTGCGCCCCATCGACGACCAACTCCGAAAGACAGCACGGAAGATGTTCGCGTGGCAGGGGCACGGCAACAGCGCCGGCAGAGTCGGCCCGCCCAGAGGGAGAGCCGGGCTGCATGAGCGGAGCCGTCCTGGCCTCCGGACCCCTAGTCCTCGCTGACTTGCCTGGCCCAGCACATCGACATCACGAAGCGCTGGCGCTGACGAGACCGGCCCGCTGATCCGCTCAAGTCCGGAGACGGGGCCTCAGCGCCACTGATCTCTTTGTCACCCCGCTCTGCGGGGTGACAAAGAGATCAGTGGCGGGTGTCAGCTTGAGCGCGGAACGGCGATCCTCGCAGCGAGGGTGAAGCCTGAGGCAGCCAATGTCACGGAGGTGCCCAATGCTTCGAGGTGCCCAGGCATCAGCAGCAGTACGGCAAGGGCTCCGAGCAGTCCTGCGACTGCTATGACCACGGCCGCTACCGCGTTGGCGACAGGCAACCGGGGCACGGTGGCCGGGTACTGCGGGAGGTCGGGTGCGCGGCCGGGTGTTCGCTCGTCAGGTGTGCGGGCTTTCATGTGTCGGTGTCCTTTCGTGACAGCCCAGGTGGATCACGTGAACCCATGCGGTAGCAGCCGCACTTGAGGGGTTCCGTGTTCCGAGAGATGCCCCTCTGTCGGCACGTCAGAACGCCGCCCCGGCGCGGGACGGACAAATGCGGCGGGTTCGGCAGCTTCATCTACAGCATGTGCCGTGCGTTTCCTACGCCTGCAGCCCTGCCGGCTGAAGGCCCGGCAGGGCTGACACGCTTATGTTGGTCCGCTGCTACGGACCTTCGGCGGGCTGCTGCTACAGACCGCCTGCCTCTGCTCCCTGGGCTGTCAGGAGAACCGAGAACTCCTCAACCAACTTGAACCAAGTTAACCAAGTTGGCAACCAACTTCCTATAGTCATCATGCCCATGCGGCAGGGATCCATAAACATGTGCCCCTGCCACGCGGGCAAAGCGTCGGCTTGGGACAGCTTGCCGCCGCTCGAACTCGTCATGGTCGTCTCAGTGCGACGCCAGGCGTAGTCGCATCGGATCTGTCCGCGTCTCCACGGCCGGACCGCTGACCTGCAGTAAAGCGCGAACTGTGGCCCCGGAGCGCAGCGATGACCGCGCAGACCGGAGCGATGCGCGACCTACCGCCCGAGAGCCTGTACCGCCCGGACAGATGACCGTCGAGCACCGTTCGCTCGCTCCTTCCACGGAAGATCAGCCACACAGTGCCCCTATCTCCACCAACTCCTCTGCATCTCCGCCCAGCCGTTGCCAACGCTCGTGAGATGGTTCAAGCGGTCCAGGCACCCGGCAGTCGCGGTCGTCGATGCAGCGGCGCATCCCGGCGGTGAGGTGGGTGTTGAGGTTGTCCCGGACCAGCACGATTGGCCCGCCGAGCTGCTGGTGAGCGGTCTCGATGAGGTCGCGGTAGTCCTTCCCGGGGAAAGCTTCTGCGTCCGTCGGACCGGGCATCGGGGCAGGGCCCGAAGACCAGCCGGGAAGGAAGGGTCCCCGGCCCTGCGGCAGACCAGTGCGGCGACCGACAAGCGGCCGCGGGACCGGGTGCGGGCGGTCGGCGGCGTCATCGAGAATCCGGCCTCGTCCTCGAAGACGAGCCAGGCGTCGAGCGCCGCCACGGCCCTTCCACGCTCGGCCAGGTCTCCCCCACCCAGCCGGCCACCACGTTCTCGTCCCGCTCGATCGCCCGGCGGGCCGGCCCCTGACAGCTCCAGCCATGCCGCTTGAGCAGCACGGCAACACCTTGCACCGTGTAACTCTTGTGGAAGCGGCGCCCGATCAGCGTCTTGATCCGTGACAGGGTCCAGGCCCGGTCCGGCCAGCCGTGTGCCACCGGCCCCTTGGCCAGCTCCCGCTCGAGCACGGCGAACAGTTCGTCACTGAGCAACGGCAGTGACGCCGGCCCCTTGGAAGCCAGGGCCCGGAGCCCGTTCTGCGACCAGGCTCTGTGCCAGCGCTGAACCGAACGGACGCTGACCCCCAGGTCGTACGGGGCCATGGCCGCTCGCTCACGATTCCGGGGACCTTCACCAACCGGATGATGGATACGGAGCTCGAGCGGAAGCAGGCCGTCATCCAAGAACGCCGGTCTCTCGCAGTCGGTGGCTGACGGGACCTCATGCCGCGAGAGCCTCGGCTGCTGTGGGAAAGGCGGCGGCCTCGTCGAAGAGCTGTCCGTGCTGGAGACAGTGGTAGAGGTGTCCGAGCATGCGGCTGAAGAGGTTCCGCTCCGCGGCAGCGTGCCAGTGTCGCGGCGCCTGCGGTAGTGGGTTCTGGCGCCTGGTGAGGCGGTGATGGCGGAGAAGGCCCATAAATAGCCGGCGTGGTTGAGGCGGTCGAGCATCACCCACGGCGGGTGATGCTCGACTTCTTGCCGGAAGCCCTGTTGATGGGTGAGGCACCCAAGTCAGTGGCTCCAGTAGTCACGGCGGGGCAGTTCGACCCATACATCGGGCGGTCCGGCCACGGCGCGCCGGTCGGTCGGGCGCAGTCCTGCGAAGGCGCAGGCGTAGGCGACGGCGTTGTGCTGGTAGAGGTACGAGGCCAGCACCTCCGCGGAAGTGTCCTCGTCCGGTCCCCCGCCAGGGTGCAGGTCCGAGCCCTCGATCGTTCCGTGACGGGCGATGCTGCCCTGGTTGCCGCTCTTGGGGTTGGCGTAGAGGCCGTAGCAGAGGGTTTCGGCGGACAGCCGTGCCAGCACGCCCGGCATCTGCGGTGCGTATCCCCAGGGCTGGGTGACCACGCAGCCGCCCGGCACGGACGTCACGCCGACGATGTGAAGACTCTCGTCCATGTCGTGGGCGTAGGGCTCCTCCAGTAACTCGTTCAGCACTCCGAGGAGTTCGCCGTCCACCACCGGCGTCGCCTGAAGGCGGCGGACCGCCTCGGCCACATCGATACCGGCCACGCAGGCCAGGCCCGTGCCGTCGTAGTAGAAATCGCCCAGTGCCATGGTGAGGCGATGGGCCTCCTGCGCCGCCGCTCGCTCGCTGTCGCTCAGGCACACCCCTTCCGGCACCGGGAACAGCTCGGGCGTCGGTCCGGCCAGGCTCAGCCGCCCGGGCGACCAGCCGCCCAGTGACGGCCGCCAGGGATCGGCCCCGGCAGCGGCGAGCGCCCGTGCGTTGGCCGGCTTCCTGGACATGACGGCTTCCCACAAGGCCGTCACCCCGTTCTCCAGCGCATCCACGTCCGCAACCCGCCGGGCAAGTTCCGTAACAGCCTCCGGGGAGCCGAACACCGCTGCCCGATGCAGGGGCCTGCTCCCGTTCCAGCTCTCCGGATCGGCCCCCGCGTTCAGACGCTGGCGGATTTCGTCGGCATCCGTCCAGTCCCAACCCATGCCCGCCCAGCCGTCACTCGCTGCCGCCACTACTCCCCCTGCTCCCCCTCGAACACGTCGCATGCGCGCTCGCGTACTTCCAGTCGGCATCGTGTGCGTTGGCTGCTACAGCTCGAACTCAAGGTGCTCGATGTCCGTGAACCGGACCTCTTCCAGGCTGCCGGCGCGGCGGCCGCCGTCCTGGAAATACACCTCACGCAGTGCGTCAGCGGTGATTTCCTGGAGGCGGGCGTCGCCGGCGCCCTGCTCCTGGGCCTCGAAGAGGCGCGCGGCGTGCTGCGGGGGCAGGGCGACGGTCAGGTGCCGGATGCGGGACTCGTCCGTGGAGCCGATGGGGGCGGTGTAGCCCATGCGGGCGCGGGTGTCGATGACGATGCCGCCGGTGGTCGCCGCCTTCTGCCGCGCCTGGGCCCGGATCTGGGGTTGCCAGCGTTTCCTCACCTCCCGCTCCAGACGCGCGGCGAGGTCCGGGCGGGGCTTTTTGATCTGGTTCTTCACGTAGCGTTCGACGGTTCGCTGGGAGATCCGCAGCAGCTGGGCGACCGCTTTGGTGCTCTTGAGTTTCCTGACCAGGTAGCGCATCTGTGCGGGTGCGCTCTTGGGTGCCGGGCGGGTGAACGCTTTTTGCACCGCGGCTTCCAGGCCGTCCCCGAACAGGCTCATCGTGGCCTACTCCTACTCTCCGTTGTCGATGTCGGTGACGGTGCCGTCCTTGATGTAGCGGGCGAGGTTGAGGTCGGGGGCGTCGAACCGCTCGCGGACCTCCTCGCCCCACAGGACGCTCTGCGTGCCCTCGTGCTTGACCAGGCCCGGGTTGACACCGAGCTTGAAACCGCCGGGGAGCGGCTTGCCGCCGGAGTAGGGCAGGAAGTCCAGCGGGCTGGCGCCGCCTGCCGCGTAGACCACACAGTCGGACAGGACCGCCACCGGGTACTGGCCGGTGAACGCCGCATGCTTGACGATCTTGCGGTGCAGGTTGATCCGGGTACGGGAGATGACCGCCGCCCGGATGTCCGGCCGCCACGTCGGCCGGGACAGCGCCCGCCACGGCTCGCCCGGCCGCCACCCCTCACCGCGCGGCCGCTCACGCAGCTTGCCCAGCCCGCCCTTGACCGTCGCCTTGATCGCCGACACGACGATCGCCAGCTGAGGGTCGCGGTCCCGGTAACCCTCCATCGCGTCGAGGAAGGCGGCCGGCTCCATGTCCGCGTGCACGCCCAGGTCAGCCATCGTGGCGAGGTAGGCGTCACGGAGCCGCTGGTACCAGCCGTCCAGGTAGCGGCCGTTGTCGTACCGGACGTACGCCTCGATCGGGCGGACCTCGTAGCCGAGCTCCGCCGCGTAGGCGACGGTAGGCGTCGCGTACCAGGCCGGACCTTCCGGGCGCTCGCCCCTCGGCGTGAACGGGGAGGGCAGAAGACTGCCGTCCAGCTCCACCCACTCCTTGCCCACCTTCACGCGGGACAGGTCGACGTGGGAGAGGTCGACCAGCCACGAGCCGGGCAGCTTCGGGTCGAACGCGGGGGCCTTGACGTGTGTCGCCTCACCGAGGCCGACGGTCAGGCCGTTCGCGCCGGCGGCGAAGGCCATGTTGACGTCGATGCCGACCAGGTGGCGAAGGGTGCACTCGGCATCGGTCATGGGCCGCGCCCAGTCGTACGCCTCCTCGAACAGCTTCTCGCCGGGACCGCGCACATGGAAGCGGGGCAGGTCCTTCAGGACCGGGTGGCCGTCGGGGACCTCGCACGGCGGCCAGTTCATCGGATCGATGGCGTCCCTGCCGAGCGAGCCTGGGTTGTGCTCGGAATGCCGGCGGCCGTCGGCGTCCGGCTCCGAGGCCCGCGTCGGCGGGTGCAGGGCGGTCATCAGCTCCAGGCCGGTCACGGCGGTGGAACCGCGCGGTGTCATCACCCGCGAGGCGTACACACCCAGAACGCGGGCGAGCTCGGCCGGAGGGAGCTGCCCGGCCTCGCCCCAGTGCCGGGAGTCGAGCGCGTTCCAGGAGGGGATGCACAGCTGGACGCAGGCCCGCTCCGAGCCGGTGGCGGGGCGGTAGATCCTCGCCCACGGGCCGAAGCCGCGCTTGGTCAGCTTCCACTCCGCGCGCGCGAGCTGCTTGACGACCTTGTGGCCCTCAGGCAGACGCCCGGCGCGCTTCTCCTCCTCCGTGAGCGTGACGGGCAGGCCGTAACGCTCCAGCGCGGCCTCGGTGAGCACCAGCAGAGGGTCGGCGTCCTTGCCCGGCCCGGCGAGCTTCGCAGCCCCGAGCCTCGCCTCCCTGAGCGTCCAATCGACCAGGGCCGGGATGCTCTTCGCCGGCACATCCAGGACCAGACCGCCGGTGCAGTACGCCCACACCTTCCCGTCCTCGACGTCAACGACCGCGAGCGGACCGTTCTCGAACCGCGGATCGGCGGAGCCCGCCGGGGGGCCGGCCGGGGCCGCCTTCCTCGCACCCGGGCGGCGCGACGCCGACGACGTCCCGGTGGTGCGCGCCGGACGGGGCGCGGCCGCCGGAGCAGCGGTAACGGGAGAAGGGGTAGGGGCTTGGGCGTTCTCGGGTGCATGGTCCGCGGACTGTGTCCCGGCCGCGGCCGGGCCGGGCGTGGCGGTGAACGTCTCGGGCGCCGGGGCGGCCGGCTCCTCCTGCGCGGGGTAGAGCTCGGCGAGCTTACGCAGCAGCCGTGCGTACGCCTCGCGCTCCGGCCCGCGCGGCTCGGTCGGCTTCTTCACCGACTCCCAGCCGGACACCGTGGCCCGGCGCACCTTCAGCGCCGCAGCCACTTCCTCCAGGGTCAAGCCATGTGCCACCCGCAACCGCTTCCGCTCCCCCGCCGACGGCAGCGGAGAACGGGACGCGACCAGCGCATCCACCGCGTCGAACAACTCGGACACCGAACACCTCCCGACGTCAGCCTATCCGCCGACCGCACGGATCGCGCACATTCGCCGTACACCTCACGAACGAAAACCGTTCAGGAGCGGGAAAAACGGTCCCGTCGCGTTCTGGCCGTAGTCATGCAAGGCGGGGGTGATGGTCACCGCCCGACATGACCACCACTCCCCCGCCCCGCATCGCCAACCCGGGCCTGTCGAACTTCCTTGGCGCCCCCGCCAACGCTCGGTGATTCTCGTTCGGGGGATGATCCAGGAGACGTGGTCGTCTGACTGGGTATAGTGGTTCTACGACCTCTACTCAGGCATCGAGGCCCCCGCCGGTTCCGGCGGGGGCCTCGGTTTTTTTCGTCAGGCGACTTGGAGGTTCGGTCGTCCGTCCGCCGCAGGGGGCACGGCGGCGTAGGCGGGCAGCTTCAGGTTGGGGAGGTCGTTGGCCTTGATCCGGGCGATCGCGGTGCGGAAGGCCGCCTCCATGTCCTGAGGACTCGCGTACTTCGCCGCCAGCGGGTGGAGGCGGTAGGAGTTGCCTTTGCCTCGGTTGCCTTCCTCGTTCTTCGGCCGCAGGACGATGTTCAGCTCGCACAGGGGTGCGATGAGGTTGCTGATGGCCTGCGGCGTGACGCGGTACTCGGTGGCCATGTCTTTCTGCCGTACGGGCAGGTGGCCGCCGAAGTCGCTGCGGTAGAGCAGGTACTGGAGGAACTTGACCGTGGCCCCGGACACGGGCAGTGCCCAGATGCGTTCTGACACGACCGGTGACATGACCTCAGCCATCGGTATCCCTTCCTCGTGCCGGTGGGCGGAGTGATGGAAGCTTGTGTATCACCCTGTACGCCTTCCCGTTCCGTAGCCCGGGTGCTGCCGTTCCTCGGTGGGGAGGTCGAGGTCCAGCTCTTCCTGGTGGGCCTCCGGGCCGATCCCGTGCGGGAAGGCCTCCGGGTCCCGGTCGTGCTGGGCCGCGAGCTTCTCCAGAATGGCGTGCTGGGCGTTGCTGTTGCCGTGAAACCACAGACGGACGTTCAGCTGGATCATGCCGTTGCCGAGCTGTTCGATCCACTTGTAGCCGACCAACGCGCCGATCGCGCGGTTGACTGTGGAGCGCGTGATGCGCTTGCCGCCCTTCTGGGCCGCCAGTCTGTTGAGGCCGTCGGTGATCTCCTGCTGGGTGTACTGGGCGACGCCGGTCCCGCGTTGCTGTCCGCCGGCGACGTAGAGGAACACGCACAGCTGCGACTTGGTGATGGAGTTGGCGACGGCGAGCTGGGCCAGGAGCTGGGTGAACCAGTTGGAGGCCAGGCTGTAGCCCGCGTCGCCGGCCATGTCGTGGACGGCGGTGTGGTCGGCCTCGTACTCGAAGGTGACGTTCTTCAGTTTGCGGCGGGTGCGGGGGTCGGTGCTCTGGGTGGCTTCGCCCAGTTGCTCTCCGAGGACCTGGAGAAGGTCGTCGAAGCCCGCGTCGCCCGACGTGGCGTCAGGGACGGCTCGTGGCCGTCGGCGTGCTGGTGGATCGGCTGTCACAGGACCTCCTTTGATACTCAGGCGGTCCAGAGACTAGCCCAAAAATCAAGCAGGGCTTGTCTTTTCCACAGGTGGCGCGCCGTGCGGATGCCTGGATCCGGGGCTCTGCGCGCAGGGGCCACAAAAGTCAACTGTAGCTTGATTCATTTTCGATTCCTGCAGCGAAACTCAAGCAGAGCTTGATTTAACGTGCCGCCATCATGACACATCCAAGCGTATGCTCAGCCGCGTTTACGCCGGTTGGGGCGGTTGATGACGAGGCTGTGACCTGCGGTTTTGCGGGACGAGGTGGGCGCTGGGGAAACTCAAGCACAGCTTGAGTTTCTACCCCAAATGTGACGGCCAGATTGACATTTGGGGGGCCAAAATGTGCTCCCCAGGACACCATGGTCCTCGCAAAAGTGCAGGTCAGAGGCTTACGAGCGCCGCGCCCTCTTAATAAAGAGGGCGCGCCTGCGCGGACCCTCACCGAGTCATGTGCGCCAGGCTTCTGACGACCCCCCACTGACCTGTACCCCAGAAAGGCAACCCCTACGGCGAGGTTGGTGCCTACGAACGAACGGAGGTACCTGCACCACCCACTCGGCTCAGCCACGCTGCTTCGGTTGAGGCTGTGGGGTCGACGGCGCGAGGTTGAGCCTGTGGGGTCGACGGCGCGAGGTTGAGGCTGTGGGGTCGACGGCGCGAGGTTGAGCCTGTGGGGTCGACGGCGCGAGGTTGAGGCTGTGGGGTCGACGGCGCGAGGTTGAGGCTGTGGGGTCGACGGCGCGAGGTTGAGGTGATGGGTGACAGTGAGGAGGAGCTGGCTGTGGTTGTGGGCGCGCCGCTTGGGGCTCACCGACAAGAGGTTGTCGACACAGAAAGGTATGTGTCCGCGACTGACGCCGCCTGGGAGGGAGTGACCGAGCATCTACGGGCCGGGGCGCTGTGAGCTGTCGAACTCGGTCTACCAGGGTGGGCGGGTGTCGCGCTGTGCTTCCGGAGTCTGCTCGGGTAGGGCATGGCCCTGGTCGGTGCGTAGCAGCATGCCCGGGTCGGGTTCGAAGTCCTCATGGGGTGGAGCCGGCTGGTGGAAACGCCCGGTGCCCGGAATGGTGACTTCCACCAGCCGGTCCCCGTGGAACATCCACAGCCCGAAGCAGTCGTCGTCCTGGTCGCGGAGCAGAACTTGCACCGTATGCGGATGCGGCCACGGCAGCGACTCCAGGTGCTTGAGCAGACCCTTGCGGGCACGCATCTTCTCGAACTCCAAGGCCCACCCGAATGTGTAGCCCCAATGCCCCGCTATCGGGACGAAGCGGCCTCGCCACGTGCGTTCCGGATCGTCCCTGGTCAGCGGTTCCATGACCTCGTCCGACCAGCGGGCGAGCACGATGACCTCGGCATCTCTACTCATGCCGGAGTATCGCCGCATCTACCTCATCCACCGCAAGCACATTCCTCAACTGCCGAAGCGAACAACGCCAGGCGGACCGGCGACGAGGGACACCCCCTGGCGCGCGGCGGACGCGGGTCATGACGTGCCAGTGCTGGACGAGGTCTGTGAGCGGCACGGTCTGTGAGCGCTCGCCGAGCGTGGGGCCGCAGGCCGTGTGGGGGTGATTACGGCGTAATCACCCCCGGCCCAGGAGAGAGGGCCGGTCGGCGAAGTAGTAGTGAAAACTAACGTGTCGGTGCTTCAAAGGATCATGGACGTTAGTATGGTTACCTCCATGACTTCGCCAGCTGCTTCCAGCGACCGCGAGAAGGTCGTCTCCAAACTGCCGGGTTGGCTCCGCCAGAGCCTCAAGGTCAGAGCCGCTCAGCACGGCATCGAGATCCAGACAGCCGTCGAGCAGAGCATCAGGGACTGGTGCAACCTGGCCTCTGCCACGGCCTCCGTCGACACCTCCGGTGCCGACTCGTTCTCCACCTTCCTGCCCCCCGGGCAGTGGGAGAGCTTCCGTCAGATCGCCGCCGACCGACGGGTGTCCCTGATTCAGGGGCTGGCCCAGTCGATCCAGCTGTGGCTCGACTCGAATCCCGCCCCGGACGTCAGCCGACCGGAGATCACGCGCCGGATCATCGTCTGCAACCAGAAGGGCGGTGTCGGCAAGACCGCCATCACCGCCGGTCTCGGCGAGGCCCTCGCCGAGGACTCCAACTCGCTGTACCCCGTGCGCGTGGCCAAGGCCCTGACCAAGGCTCTGCGCGACAGTGAGGTGCAGGACGAGGGCATGGAGCTGGACACCAATCCGCTCGACGTCGAGAACCTGCCCGGGCCGGGACAGCAGGTGCTGCTCGTCGACTTCGACCCGCAGTGCCACCTCACCAACCAGCTGGGGGCCACTCCCCTGCCGATGAACGGTGACAGTCTCACCAACCACATGGCGGGCGACCCCAAGGGCGATCTGCGGGACCTGATCGTCTCCATCGACGACGAGACCTTCGGGGGGCGGCTGCACCTCCTGCCTGCCTGCAACGACGCGTTCCTGCTCGATGTGCGCCTGTCGGCGGTTCGAGCCCGCGAGGCAGCTCTCGAGCGGGCGCTCGCTCCGCTGGAGAGTGATTACGACGTAATCATCGTGGACTGCCCGCCGAGTCTGGGCCTCAGCATGGACGCCGCCGCCTACTACGGCCGGCGCCGTGACAGGGAGAAGCCCGGGGAGTCCGGAGCGCTGATCGTGGTCCAGGCCGAGGACAGTTCCGCCGACGCGTACGAACTCCTCACCACCCAGATCGACGACCTTCGGGGAGACCTCCAGGTCGACATCGACTACCTCGGCATCGTCGTCAACCTGTACGACTCCCGGCGCGGTTACATCGCCACGTCGTCCCTGCAGGGCTGGGTCGACATAAAGGATCCGAGGGTGGTTGGGCTGATCGGCGATCTCAAGGAACAGAAGGAAGCCGTGCGCGTGAAGAAGCCGTTGCTGTCCTATGCGCCCAAGTCGCAGCAGTCGGTCGGCATGCGCGCACTGGCGCGGGAGGTGTTGTGAGCAACAAGGCCAATCAGCTGGGGGCGGGGCGCTTCGGCGGGGGAGTGCGCCCCATCAGCGCTCGCCGTCAGGCGGTCGCGGCCGCCACCGGGGTTCCGACGGACGGCGTGGCCCCGCCGACGGAACTGCCCCTGCACCGGATCAGCACCAACCCCGACAACCCCCGGTCCAGCCTCGGCGACCTCACCGATCTCGCGGGCAGCCTGAAGACCCACGGGCAGAAGCAGGCGATCACGGTCATGAACCGCGACGCCTATGTGAAGGCCAACCCGGATCGCGAAGCCGACCTGGAGCCGGACACGGCCTATGTCGTCATCGACGGCAGCAGCCGGCTCGCCGCAGCGCGCGAGGCGGGACTGGCCACGGTCAAGGTGATGGTGAGCGACGACCAGGGGTCCTCGTCCGAGGAACTGCTCGAGTCGGCGCTCGTCGCCAATATCCACCGGCAGGACCTCGAAGAGCTGGACGAGGCGCGTGCGTTGCAGCGGCTGCTGGCCATCCATGGCAGCCAGCGGGCGCTGGCGAAGCGTCTGCACCGCTCCCAGGGCTGGGTGTCGCAGCGGCTCGCCCTGCTCAGTCTGACGCCGGAGCTTCAGGCCCGTATCGGGCACGAGCCCATCGACCTGCTGCGTGCGGTGGGCAACAGGCCTCAGGAGGAGCAGGTGGCTGCTCTGGAGGAACTGAAGGCCGAGCGTGCCCGCAAGGAGGCGGAGAAGCAGGCTGCCAAGGAGCGCAAGGAGACGCGGGGGAGTGGTGGGGAGCCACGAACCGGCGTGGTGGAGGAAAGCGCTCCGGTGCGGGCGGACGTCGTGGAGCAGCAGGAGCATGCGACGCCGCCCCGTTCTTCGGACATGGCCGTGCAGGGCACTGCGCCGGAGGCGGATGCCGTCGACGCGGTGACGGGGAGGGCTGTCAGCACCGAGTCCGGGGCCGGGTCCGCGGTACGGGCCCGAGGAGCGGGGGAGCCGTCGGTCGGCGGCGGAAGTGATTACGACGTAATCAGTGACCGTGGTGCGGCCCAGCCGGCGGCCCGGCGGCCCGAAACGGTTCCCGAGCCGCGTGTCGACGGCGCCTCGGCCGAGTCCGCCCTCTCGGCGGGCGAGTCCTCCGGGCCACGGAAGCTCCCGTACCACGACGGTGCCTTCCTCGCCATGCATCTCATCCACAAGATGAGTGAGGTCGAGTTCGACAAGATGCTGAGCATCCTGAACGAGCATCAGCGCAAGCGGAACGCGGTCGGCGATTCCGCGGGTCGGTGAGCGGTAGGCAGGCCGGGACCGGGCCAGGTGGAGCGAGCCCGTCTGGATGTGCGGTCCAGGGTCGCTTGAGTCGCTGTCCGGGGGGAGGCAGAACCATCCGGCGGCCCGGCCGCAGGTCGGTGTCCGGCCGGCCGGGAGGCACGCCTGGGCAGCGACTGGCGGCGAGCGACCGAACGGTAGGGCGGCAGCGTTCGGTCGCTGATGAGATCACCAGGTCAACGCGGTGTGTGCGGGAACTCAGCGACCGAAGCGACTCACGCTCGGGGTATATGAAGGCATGGGCGCGTGTGCGTGTGCGCGTGTGTAGGTCATATATGGAGACCTTGGGTCGCTTCGGTCGCTGAAACCCGGACGCCGGTGTCGATGAGCTGGGGATTCGCCGGGTGAGGCGGCAGCGACCGAAGCACAGGGGGTTGCTGTCGGTCCGGACCCTTGGTCGCTGAGGTCGAAGTGGTGGGTCCGGCGGACGCCGGAACCGGAGCGAAGTTTGTCTCCTCATCAGCCGCTCCGCGACCACACGCTTCGCTAGTCTGTTCCCGTTGCTCAGTCGCTTGGGTCGCTGACGGGGGGTGCGAATGGCCTCTGAGCTGCGGGACTCTCGTCGTTGTGCCCCGCTGCGGACTCCAGGGGGACGATCGCCGGCTGTCGCCCGGTGGTGCGCCGGACGAGGCTGGCCCGTGCATCCGCTCGCACCGGGACGCAAGACCCCGGCGGGCAACTGTGAGGCCTGCAGGGCGCCGGGACATACCCACCGGGGATGCGGCTGCCTCGCGGCCGGTCGCTGGTGTCACGGGTTCCACGCCGCCACGCTCGACGCCGATCGCATCGAGCAGTGGTGGGGCTCCGGCCCCGATGCGGGCTCCGGTCCCCAGCTGGGTGTCGGTGTCGCCTGCGGCCCGGCCGGGCTGGTGGTGATCGACATCGACGCGCACGCGCGTCATCTGCCGCAGCGGGACCGGCTCCTGCCCGGCGTCCGGATCGACGAGAGCGTCGACCTGAGGGGATTGGCCAACGGCTTTCACACGATCGGCGTGCTGGCCGCTCTGCGCGGCCGCACAAGCCCCGCGGACGACGACACCACGCTGCGCGTCCGCACCCCTTCAGGAGGCTTGCACGTGTGGTACCGGGCCCGTCCGGGGCACCGCTGGCAGTGTTCCACCGGCTCGGGCGGGCGGGCGCTGGCCTGGCAGGTCGACGTACGGGCGCACGGCGGTTACATCGTCGCTCCCGGGACGGTCACCGAGGCCGGGACGTACGAATGCGTGGGCGCCGTGCGGGAGCCCGCGGTGCTGCCGGGCTGGCTCGCCCAGGAGCTGGAGCGCACCGGTCATCTGCCGCCCGCGCCCGTGCCGGCGCCTCGTCCGGTGCCGCCGCGGGCCCGTCAGGCGGTTCTGGCGGCCAGGGGCGGGCGGGAGGGCGCCGGGGGCCTCCTGGCCCCGTTGCTCGGCGACGTGGCCGCCTGTGCGGCCGTTCCCGAGGGCGCGGCCTTCTCGGAGAAGCTGAACCGTGCCGCCTACACCGCCGGGGGACTGGTGGCCGCCGGCCGGCTCGCACCGGAGGAGGCGGAGCGGCTGCTCCAGGAGGCCGCCGAGTCGGCCCGCCCGGGGCAGGGGCGGCGCAGCGCGGCCATCATCCGCAGCGGTCTGAACGCGGGCGTGCGGCGCCCTCTGCACCCAGGAGGCCGTGCATGACGTCGGGCGACGACGACACCCTTTTCGACCCGCAGGCGGTCGCCGCGCAGATTCTGCTGACCCAGCCCGAACCGCCCCGTCGGACCGGCATCGGGGAGACGCCTGCCGCGGGCCGTGGGAGCGTCCCGGGTCCGCCCGTGACGGTCCGGTCCGTCACGGGCGCGCAGGGCGAGGCCACCGCCGACGGGCTGCTGCCGGACACCCTCAGCGACCGCGGCAACGCCAAGCTCTTCGTCAAGCTGTACGCCGCTGACTACCGGCATGTGCCGGGGCTCGGCTGGTTCCGGTGGGACAGCACCCGCTGGCTGATCGACGAGGACGACACCGTGATGTGGGCGGCCGGCGACCTGGCCGAGTCCCTGGCGACCACCGACCCGCGCGGCCACTTCACCGCCTCGGCGCTGCAGCAGCATCGGCGGCGGGCGCTGAGCACCAGCGGCATGAACGCGATGCTCACCCAGGCCAGGTCCGCCCCGGGCATGGTGCTCAACGCGGCGCTCCTGGACGCCGATCCGTACGCGTTGTGCACTCCGGGCGGCATCGTCGACCTGCGCACCGGGGTGATCCGCACAGCGGAGCCGGACAAGGACTTCCACTCCCGCTCCACCACCGCGGCCCCGGAGCCGGTGCCGACCCCGCGCTGGAACCGGTTCCTCACCGACACCTTCGGCGACGGGGACGAGGGCGCGGAGATGATCGACTTCCTGCACCTGCTGCTCGGCTACTCCATCACCGGGGACGTCGGCGGCCAGGTGATGCCGTTCCTGTTCGGCTCGGGCAAGAACGGCAAGTCGGTGCTGCTGGACGTGCTGATGAAGCTGCTCGGCGACTACGCCGACGCCGCGCCCCCCGGGTTCCTGATGGCCCGGCCGTACGAGGGGCACCCCACCGATCTCGCGGAGCTGCACGGCCGGCGGGTCATCGTGTGCAGCGAGGTCAAGCCGGGGGACCGGTTCGACGAGGCGCGGGTGAAACTGCTGACCGGCGGCGACCGCATCAAGGCCCGGCGGATGCGGCAGGACTTCTTCAGCTTCGCGCCGACGCACAAGCTGTGGCTGCTGGGCAATCACCGGCCGGAGGTGGGCACGGGCGGCTTCGCGTTCTGGCGGCGGATGCGGCTCATCCCCTTCGAGCGCGTGGTGTCCGACGACCACAAGATCGACAACTTGGCGGACGTCCTCGTCACCGAGGAGGGGCCGGGCATCCTCAACTGGCTCATCGTGGGCGCACGCCGCTACCTGGCGGGGGAGAAGGACCTCACCGGACCGGAGCGGGTACGGATCGCGACGACCGCCTACGCCGAGACGGAGGACCACACCGGTCGCTTCCTGAGCGAATCGTGCCGCCTGGGGCCCTCCTTACGGGCGGAACAGGCACACCTCTACGCCGCCTACAAGACCTGGTGCCAGAATGAGGGAGCCCCGGCGGTCTCGTCCCGGGCCTTCGCGGCGCGGGTCCGTGAGGTGGTCGGACTGGCCTCGCCCAAGGAGATGATCCTGTCCAACCAGCGGAAGTACTACCCGGGTATCGGACTGGCCGCCGACGAGGAGACAGCATGAGCGCCCTCATCGCAGAGGACGAGATCTTCCACGAGGCCGAGCTCGTCTGGCTGGAGGACATCACCGCGCTCGACTACGTCCGGCAGAGCCTCGACCGGCTGCCGACCCGGCGGGGCAGACCCGCCTACCACCGCGACGGGCGCATGGTGGGGTACGCGCTGCTCGGGCCGCAGGCCAAGCCGTCCCGGTCGTCCGGCACCTTCCGCCGCCGGGTCTTCTGGCTGCTGCCGCACGACCGCGACACCGACCCCGAGGGCCTGTACGCCACCGGCGCGCCGGCGGAGGCGGTCGACCCGCGGACGCTGGCACCGGGCCGCAAGGGCCGCAAGACGGAACGGTCCGAGGCCGGGCCGTTGTCGCCGGCGGTGGGCGAGCTGGGGGACACGCTGCCGCTGTGAGCGCGGGGCGGTCGGCGGAGGCGCGGGAGAAGCGTGGGAGCGGGCCGCCGCTGTGGTGTGCGGCGGCCCGCGTCGGTGCGGACGGGGACCGGCTGGGTGGCCGGCCGGGGCGGGGGAGTGTCAGACGGTGACCGTTTCCTCGCCGCTCTCGGGGATCAGCCGGTCGAACTCGTCGAGGTGCGCGGCCCCCGCCAGCGGTATGGAGGCCAGGAACTCGGGGGGCAGGTCGAAGGCGTCGACGAGGGTGGTCATCCGCGGGGCCAGCGCCTCGACGGCCTCTTCCAACACGCCCGGCAGGTCCAGCACCTGGGCAGCCGTCAGGTGGCCCGACGCGAGCAGGTCGCCGCTGTACTCGCCCAGCTGGGCCAGGAGGAACAGCCGGCACAGCTGATCGAGCAGTGTGCGTGCCGACGGATCCGTCGCGCGCTCGACGGCCTGGAGGAAGGCGTCGGCCGCCTGGAGGCGGGCGTGCGCCTCGACCATGCGCAGGGCGGACGACGACGCGGCGTTCCACCGGCCGAGGGGATCGCCCGCCGGACCGTTGCGCAGCTCCTTGCGGGCCCGGGCCTGCCACAAGGACTCGGCGCGGCCGAGCAGTTCGCGCAGGAAGGCCGTGTCGGTCAGGTCGCGCCGGCCGGGCACGGCGGCGGTGTCCGTGGACGCGCCGCAGTGGCCGAAGAGCATCTCGGAGGCGGCCTTCACCCAGACCACGAGGTTGTCGCCCTCGGCGGTGATGGTCCCCTCGGTGTACTGCGGGAAGTCGGCCAGGCCGTTGACGGGGAACAGGGCGTGGGCGCCGCAGCGCTCGCGGGCCTCGATGGTCAGGGTGCGGGCCTGCCAGGTGATCCAGCCCTTGGCGATCGCCACCAGGCGTTCCACCTCGGCGCGTTCCTCCGGGGCGTGGTCGGCCCAGCGGGCGGTCACCGCGCGGTGCAGGAAGGTCATGGCGTAGGCCGTGGCCAGTCCGTGCAGGAGCCGGCTGTGGTGGGAGCGGTGGGCGTGCAGGGGCACCTGCTCTCCGGCGCGGGGGCCGCTGATGCGGCGGTGCTGTGCGTAGCGGACGGCGATGGCCAGGGCGGCGCGGGAGGCGCCGACGGCGGCGCCGCTCATGCAGAGCTTGCCCGTGGTGACCCGTCCGATGGACTGCAGGAACCGCTTGCGGCGGTTGCCCAGGCTGCTGTTGAACGCACCGTCCTCGGTGAGGCGGCCGTGCTCCGCCTCGAGGAGGGCGCTGCGGGGGAGGGGCACACGGTCGAAGGCGGTGAGGCAGTGGTCCACCGGCGCGCCGGACCGGTAGGGGAGGCGGCGGACGCGGATGCCGGGGAGGATGCCCTGGGCGTCGCTGAGGGGGGTCAGGAAGAGGAAGACCCCCTGGTCCTCGCCGTCCACGAGGAGACGGGCGGCCACCACGGCGCTCTTCGGGCCGCCGGTCGGGCTGGTGTTGGGCATGAACTTCTGCGCGCCGGCGTGCGGCGTGTGCAGCACGAACCCGCCCGTGCTCCGGTCGAACTCGGCGGTCGTCTGCAGGGCAGGGGCGTCGTTGCCGTGGGCGAGCTCGGTGCACAGGAACGTGCCGGTGCGCCGCAGCGTCGTGAACTCCGTCAAGTCGCGTGCCGGGCCGCCTTCGTGGTCCAGCAGGCTGCCGAGGAAGAGGTTGTAGTGGATGCTCGCGAGCGTGCACAGGCCCCCGCCGCCGTGCACGATCGCCGCCCACTCGTGGAGCCCTGCCAGGAGCCGTGGGTCGCGCGCCAGGTCCTCGGCGCGCTCGAGTCTCCGGTTCACCGCGTGCAGCCGTTCGTAGGAGAGCGCGGCGTGTTCGGCGGGTGACAGCCCCTCTCTGTGACGGAACGATTCGTCGGCGATCAGTTCGCGCCAGGGGCCGTGCACGCGGCGCTGGTCGTCGCCCTCGAAGAGCAACCGGACCAGGTCGGTGACGGTGGGCGACTGTGGGGCCGGCGCCGGGAGACTGCCTCCGGCCTCGGTGCTGGTGCCGAGCGGGCCGGCCGGCCGGGGGCAGGCCGCCGGAATGACGGCGGCCGGGGATGCCTCGGTGATGGTCAGTACGGTCATGCTCTCTCCGTGTGGTCGTTCGACGACAGTGGGAAGCACACGGCCGTAAAGATACGAACCCACCGGTTTTCTTTTCAAGGCACTTCGGCGGTCTATCGAGTGACCTAGGTCACACTCACGAAGGTAGTTGCGGGCGAAACAGCAGTTGATAAGGGGTGTTCCGCTTCATATGCCAGGACCGGACGGGGCATTGAAAAACCGGTTAGCAGGTTTTATTCTCGTGGGCATCCAGTTCGAGCCACGTACAGGGGGTGCGACGTATGGCGCGTGTCGGAGTGTGGACCGGCATGATCCTCCGCCAGGCGTACTGGTAAGATACATACCTGCCGGTTTTTTTCTCGGGACCCGGCAGGAGCGGTGGAGGTGGTTCGATGGCGCAGCAGGAGCGGGCGGTCAGGACTCGGAAGGCCATCCTGACGGCAGCGGGCGAAGTGTTCGACGAGGTCGGATACGAAGCGGCGACCATCTCCACGATCTTGCAGAGAGCGAAGGTCACCAAGGGCGCTCTCTACTTCCACTTCGCGTCCAAGGAAGAACTGGCTCAGGCGGTTCTGACGCAACAGCTGACCGGGCTGCCGAAGGTGCCGGAGCGGAAGCTGGCACTGCAGCAAGGACTGGACGAGGCGTTGCTGCTCGCCCACATGCTCGCCTCCGGTGACCCCTTGGTCCGGGGCAGCGTGCGGCTGACCGTGGAACAGGGGTCGCCGCACGACGGCCTGGACCGGCAGGTGCCGATGGCGGGCTGGATCGAGCACAACACCGAGATCCTCACCCTGGCCCGCGACAACGGCGAGCTCCTCCCGGGAGTCGACGTGGTCGCCGCGGCCCAGATGTTCGTCGGCGCCTTCACCGGAGTGCAGATCCTGTCCAAGCTCATGACGGGCCGCGCCGACCTCGTCGAGCGCGTGGCGAATCTGCAGCGTCATCTCATGGCGGGCATCGCGGTTCCCGCCGTGCTCGTACAGCTGGACTTCTCGCCGGAACGGAGCGCGCGCGTGTACGAGGAGGCCGTGGGGGCGGGCCGACAGGCCGAGCCCCTCGGGGTGGACTGAGCCGCCGTAGGAGGCAGTCCGTCATCGGCCCTTTGGGTGCGCGCCCGGTCTCCGGACGATTCATCGCGCACGCGCACGTGGTGCGACACGCAACCATCACACAGGGGGTACGACGATGGAACTGACGGCCTGTCCCTATGCCTTGGACGTCACGGGCAGCGATCTCGCCGGCGAGACGGCCATGCTGCGGCCCCAAGGGCCTGCGGTGGAGGTCGAACTGCCCGGCGGCGTCCGGGCCTGGGCAGTGGTCCGGCAGGAGCACGTGGAACGGCTGCTGACCGACCCGCGCGTGTCCAAGAACGCGCGACAGCACTGGCCCGACTTCATCGAGGGCCGGATCACCGAGGCCTGGCCGCTGTACCCGTGGGTGGCCAACGAGAACATGCTCTTCGCCTACGGCACCGAGCACACCCGGCTGCGCCGGCTCGTCGCGGGCGCCTTCACGGCACGGCGTTCCGAAGGGCTCCGCCCGCGTGTCCGGGAGATCGTCGCGGAGCTGCTGGACGACCTGGACGCCGCGGCGGCGAGCGGTGAACCGGTGGACGTACGGCGGCGGTTCGCCGAGCTGCTGCCCATGCGCGTCATCTGCGAACTCTTCGGGGTCCCGCAGGGCGCCGCCACGGACGAGCTGTGCGCCGCGCTGCACACCGTCTTCAGCCCGTCGGTGGGCGCCGAGGAGATGGAAGCCGCGCGGATGAAGGCCTTCGGCCTGCTGGCCGCCATCGTGGCGGAGAAGAGGGCGCACCCAGGCGACGACCTCACCAGCTCCCTCATCGAGGCCCGCGACCAGGGGGACCGGCTCAGCGAGCACGAACTGCTGGGCACCCTGTACCTGATGATCGCCGGCGGCCAGGACACCACCGCCACCCTGATCGCCAACGCGATCGGCGCGCTCCTCAGCCACCCCGAGCAGCTGGAGCACATCCGCGCCGGACGCGCCGACTGGGCCGACGCCGCCGCCGAGACCATGCGGATGCACACCCCCGGGGCCTACTCGCCGATGCGGTTCGCGGTGGAGGACATCGACCTGGACGGGGTGCTGATCAAGCAGGGTGACCCCATCCTGGTCAACTTCGCGGCGGGCGGCCTCGATCCGGAGCGGTACGGGGAGAGCGCCGCGGAGTTCGACGTGCTGCGCACCGACCGCGACACCCTCGGGTTCGGGCACGGGGTGCACCGGTGCATGGGCGTCCCGCTGGCCCGCGTGGAGGCGGCGGAGGCCCTGTCGGCCTTCTTCGGGCGCTTCCCGGACGTGCGGCTCGCCTGCCGCGGTGACGAGCTGGCCCCCATGCCGACGTTCCTGATGAACGGATTCCGGTCGGTCCCCGTGTGGCTGCGCCCGACCGCCGTCTGATCCGCGTCCGTCCCCGAGCCGACGACCCCTCCGAGCTCCACGGCCGCCGCCGGCCGTGGAGCTCGGTGCGTCTCACGCTCCGCTCGAGCGGAACTGAGGCCTTCCTGTAGCGCGATCCCGCACGGTGGCCGGGGTCGAGAGGAGCGGACATGGGCGAACCGGACGCCTCGGGGCTCGCGCTGCGCATCGAGCGCGGACGGGCGGACGAGGACGAACTGGCCGCCGTGGCGGTCGTGTTGTGCTCCGTGCTGGCCGGGCGGGGCGCGACCGCAACGGGCCGGGAAACGGCCGGCGTCCCGTCGTGGCGGCGGCAGCGCCGCGCCGCCGCGGCCTACAGCCCCCCGCACAGCTGGCGGTAGGGCCACTCGAGCGCCGGCCGCCGGCCGGCGGGCACTTTTCCATGGCTGATTCATGTGCGCGGCCACGCATACCTCTTATAAACCGCGCAGGCGGTTTGTTATTCTGGGTCTCCGTCTTCGGCCGCGTCCATGAGGAGGGAGGCATCGTGACAGTCCTCAATGACGTTCCCCTGGTGTCCGCAGAGTCCTCCGGCACGCGTGGACGCGTGGCCGAACTGCACGAGATTCGTGCGCAGGCACTGGCCGGCCCGAGCGAGAAGGCGACCCGGGCGCAGCACGCCAAGGGCAAGCTGACCGCGCGGGAGCGCATCGAACTGCTGCTGGACGCGGGGTCGTTCCGTGAGGTCGAGCAGTTGCGGCGGCACCGGGCGACCGGCTTCGGTCTGGAGGAGAAGAAGCCGTACTCGGACGGTGTGATCACCGGCTGGGGGACGGT
>BMVA01000035.1 GCA_014650475.1 Streptomyces albogriseolus | reverse complement strand
GAGTTCAAGAAGTTCCTCACCGAACTCGACAAGGAAGTACCGGCCGGCCTCCAGGTCCAACTGATCCTCGACAACTACGCGACCCACAAGACACCCGACATCAAGAAGTGGCTGCTGGCCCACCCCCGCTTCCACCTGGTCTGCTCCGTCTCCCTCACTCCGACCGCGTCGACCACCACCCTCGGTGCGGTCCTCGACGCCGCCGTCGCCTCGGTGGCACCGTCCGGCTGAGTCATCTCGGTGGCCCCCTCCTCCGGCACCGGCACCGTCACTCCCTAAACGGCAAGGCCAATAGCGGCTCGAACACCTGGAAGGTCAGCGTCGACGGCTCGTCCTTCACAACCGCCACTCGCAGCACGACCGTGGCGGTGGGCGACACGATCGCCGTGCGCTGAGGCGCCTGACGCCCCGCCCGGGAGTCGTAGGGTCGCGGCATACGCAGGGCCCACGAAAAACATAACGGGGCACCCGGTCGGCTCACGCCGGTCGGCTCTCCCCGCCCGAAAGTGGCCACGTATCGTGCACATCCCTGGGATCTGTTCCCTCGAAGGAAAAGACCAGTTCAGACAGTGTCCGAGCCGGGCTTATGATGGAGCCGCCTTCGGGATTCGAACCCGAGACCCACGCATTACGAGGCAGGTAGAGATCGTGCCAGGGTGTGCCATGTGGGCACACTGGATCCCGTTTTCCCAGGTCGGAGAACGTTTCGCAGTCCCGTTTTTCGCACCCGATGTTGCATCGTCCAAAGGTGTCCGCGGTTCCCTGGTGCCGCCGATGACGCTCCAGTCCCGAAGATCCGCTCCAGCTCCCTTTGGCAGCCGGGGTTGTCGGCATCGGACAATGGGCCGAGATGGTTGCGACGTGTCTCAACTGAATAGACTTGCATCCGTGGATGAAAAGAAGCTGATCGAACGTGCCGATGGCCCAGTGACTCGCAGTCGTCTGGTGCGTGACCTCACGGCGCTGGGGGTCGCCCCTGGCGACACACTCATGATTCACACGCGGATGTCAGCCATCGGATACGTCGTGGGCGGCACTCACACCCTCATCTCCGCACTATTGGACATCGTCGGTGAAGACGGCACTGTTATGGCTTACTGCGGCTGGAACGACGCCCCGCCCTACGACCTCGCCAAGTGGCCGACCAAGTGGCGGGAGGCTGCCCGCGCTGAGTGGCCCGCGTACGACCCGCTCCTCAGCGAGGCCGACCACAACAACGGCCGGGTTCCCGAGGCACTGCGGCACTGGCCCGACGCCGTGCGCAGCCGTCACCCCGATGCCAGCTTCGTCGCCGTCGGGGCCGCAGCCCACCAACTGATGGAGGACCACCCTTGGGACGATCCGCATGGCCCCGGCAGCCCGCTCGCCAGGCTCGCTGAAGACTGCGGCCGGGTGCTGCTGCTCGGCGCGCCGTTAGACTCGCTCACCCTGCTGCACCACGCCGAGGCAATCGCCGAGGCCCCCGGGAAGCGGCACGTCGATTACGAGCAGCCCATCACGGTCGACGGGCGCCGGGTGTGGCGGCGATTCCGGGACGTCGACACAGAGGCGGAGGCCTTTGACTACAGGCGCGTGGTGCCTGAGGGTGTGTGGCCGTTCACGGTCATCGCCGAGAGGATGCTGGCCGAGGGCATCGGCCGCACAGGTCGCGTGGGCGCCGCGACCAGTCACCTCTTCGAGGCGCCCGAGGTGGTCCGGTTCGGCGTGGAGTGGATCGAGAGCAGGCTGAGGGCGGCCGACGGCACATGACCCCGCAGACCGTCCCGGACGGCCTCCCTCCGGGACCGGGTTGGCTCCTCACCTGGCTCCGGAAGGATCTTGCCCGGTCGCACGGTTCAGACCGCTGGAGCGCCGATACCCGGTTTGGTGCGAATATCGCGCCGCAGCCGCCCGCCGGCCGCCACTACCGCCGCCGACAGCGGCACTTCCTGCCGTGGGTCGTGCCCGTACGGCACGACCTCCAGTTCGGCCACGAGACCATCGAGCAGCCCGGCGTCTTCCAGCACATCTGCGTAGCGATGCACCAGGAACTGCTTGCAGCGGCGATACGACCGTGGCTCCACCGCGACCCTGCGGGCCACGTCCGCCGCGTTCGCCTCCGACACCACCAGCCATGGCGCCCGACGGAGTAGCAGCCCCTCGCGGCCGGTCATGCTCACGAACGCCCGGACCACGTCCTCCCGCACGTCTGCACGGGGCAGCACCGCTGCGGCCAGCACGTCCGCCCAGCCCGGAGGGTCCGCAGCGACCACCGTCGCCACCGCCGCCTCCGGGAATTGGGCGGCCACCAGCAGCGCCAACTGCTGGACGGCGTTGTATCCCGTGATCCACTCGGTGGGGTCCGCCGTGCTGGCCAACCGCCGCCACGCTCTGTCCAGCCGCTCCAGCGCGCTTTCCGGCCCTCCGGCAGAGGCGGACAGCACCTCTGCGCGGATCCGCGCGTCAGTGCACAGCGTGCCGATGGCGGTGCCGAGCGGCAGCGTCTCCAGCGTCTCGAACAGCTCCGCGTCTTCGTAGACGAGCCGGTATGCGACGAGCGCCCGGAACGCCTCCGCCCATTCCGGCTCGCGGAACGCCCCCTCCAGGTCAGCGACATCCTGCACCGGCACGTAGGAGAAGTCGTACGAGCCGTCGAAAAGCGTCCGGAAGACACCGAGCGCCAGCGACATCTGAGCGAACGTGAACTGCTCGGTCCCGGTCGGCGGACGAGCCTCGACGCGGAGCGTCCACGTCCCCGCCAGCAGCACCCGCTCCCAGCGGAACACCATCTCGGGGAACCACGTGCCGCAGCGATCCAGCAGGACAGCAAGCCCAGTCAGCCGCCCGGCCTCTTCCTCGGTGACATCCGGCGGCTCCGTCCACTCGCCCTCCACCCGGTCGGGGCGGAACATCAGGCTCGCCTTGTGGATACCGAGTGGGACATCCAACTCGATCGCGTCACGGGTGAAACGCAACAGCTTGTTTCCTCCCGGCCCGAACCGGTCCGACAGGCGCTGCAACTCCCGGACTCCAGCTGGGGCCCGCTCCGCGGGGTAGCGGGCGGTCCTGGCCAGCAACCACTGGTGCAGGGCGTTGTGCAATTGGTGTGGATTGCCCGGCCCCTCCTCGTCGTCGACCGTCACGCCTTCGGCAGCCATGTCCAGCAGCCGGTCCCATGTCTGATCCTCGTCCAGCACAAAGGCGCCGGGCACGGCCGCCTCACGCCAGCCCGCGATCCATACGCCGAAGCCCGCGACCGCACGCTCCTCTCGCGGAGACAGCCTGAACTCCCGCACCAGGTCCAGCCACTGAGCCAGCACATCGAGGTAGGCGCGATATGGTCCGGGCTCCGGGCGGTCCACCAGCTCCAGCAGCAGCCGCTTGAGAGTGCTGTCGTATGCCTCGATGAGATCGCTGCGGGTGAGGTCCAGCAGCACTGCGTCCCCGCCGCCAAGCCAAGCAGCGGCGCTCTCGTATGCCCGATACGCGTCGTTCAAAGCCCGGCTGCGCCGGACTGCGTCCCCCGCGTCGGCGCCCGACAAGTCGACCCGGCCACGTTCCACCGCCAGGTACAGCGCAGCGAACTCCTCATCTCGTGCAGCCAGGTCGAGCAGTCGGTAGATCTCCGCAGGGGACGCCGACGAGCGCGCTGCGAACCGGCACAGCGCCTCGGTGTGGGCCGCATCCTCCACCGGCAGCGCGGCCACCATACGGGTGATGACATCGTCGCGCTCCTGAGCGGAGTACACGTCCAGAACGCGCATGGCCGCCGCCAAGGCCTCCACCGCCGCCAACAGGCCCAGCGCAGCCTCCGTACCCGCCGCGGCCCGGACGCCGCCGTTGCCGCCCGCGAGGACGAGCGCGGAGGAAACCGCGCTCTCCAGCGCCGCGTCAGACACCATCGACGACGTCTCCAGGCGCGCCAGGGCCACCGCCAACCGTACGTCGAAGGCTCCCACAACAGCCGCGGCCAGCCGCTCGGACGCCGCCCGAGCGCAGCGCGGCAGCACCGCAGCAACGCCCTGGGCATCCGTTGCCCGTGCCGCGGCCAGCCCGCGCACATAGTCCTGCGCCACATCCGGCAGCAGGTCCGCCACCCGGGCCGCTGGCAGGCCTCCGGCGAGTAGGGCCTCTGCCGCCCGGGCCGCGAACGCGGGCGACGACACGTCGGTACCTCGTCTGAGGAACATGTCCGGCGCCGGAAGGAAGCTGTCCAGCACGATCCTGTCTCGCACCCGTGGGGGTAGATGAGGCAGCTCGTACATGTGCGTGGCACCGGGCATCAGCGCGGGTTCCAGCGGGCGCCCGTCCATGCCAGCCGCGGTAGCCGCCTCCGTGCCGTGAGCCGACGCGAACAGCAGCCGGCAGCCCTGGGGCATGGCTGACATGCGTCGCTTGCTGGTCTCCACCGCAGGCGGCCGGCCGACGCCGAAGTAGCACTCCTGCGCCCATGGATCGGCCAGGACGTACGACGCTGTCTCCGGGATGTCCTCCGGGCGACCCCGCAAGACGGCCACGCCCTCCTGACGGAACATCACAGCCGCATGCTCGGCTGGGCTGCCGCGCTCCACCAGCACGTGGCCGAGTCGTGCTCGCTGCCCGGGGTCGAGGCGCAGATAGCGGCTCCAGGCGTCCTCCAGCCGCACCGACGTGAGGAACGAGGAGGCCACCACGCGGCGCGGCGGCACGAGGATGTCGACGGGTGCGGCCGTACAAGCGTCCCGCCACCTGTCTCGACAGGCGTCTGTAAGGACTTCCAGCGACGGCTCGGGAGCGAACGCGGCGGCCGGCCGTACTTGGACCAGCCGGGTCCGTGTCGTCTCCACCTGTCGCAGCAAAGCTCCACGCCACAGCGTCGTGCCGGGTCGACCGGTCAGCCAGGCCAGGCTATTGTCGCCATCGCCTAGACGCTGCGCCGAGGCGAAGCCGAAGCCCAGGGTCAGCTGGCCCACGAGCCGCCCGTTCGTGACGAGTTCCGTGAGGCCCGTGACGGACACCGTGCCGGCGTCTGTCTCCAGCACCCACTCCGAGTCCACCCTCGACATGCCGAATCGACGATGAAGGAGCGTCAGCAGGCCGACAAGGCCGACGATGTCGTCCTCCACGAGCAGCGGCGACTCCGCCACGGCGACAGGTGGGTTCGCCGCCCGACGGGTCATCTCGACGAGGGGCTGGACGAACGCGGCGATGGGGGACGGACGGTGTGACGGGTCTGCCAGCCGCTGCTGAGCGATGGAGTGTTCGCTGTACCCACTGAAGACGACCGCTGCGACCGTGGCGTACAGGTCCTGGGGCCGGCGGCACACCAGGCTCTCGTAGCCACCTGCGTTGACGTTGTCCTCCTGGTCCTCCGCACCCGAGCTACGGACAATCCAGGGGGCGTCGCCGCACATCTCGCGCAGCTGTTCGGCGAGGCCGGGGTGCCGCCCCTTCAGGAAGGCGGCATAACCCGCGACGTGTTCCTTCACTGACTTGCCCTCCGAGCCCGCCCGTGCCACGTATTCGTGCGCGTAGGCAGGGTCGAGCGGATACACGGGGAGGGCTACCGCGCTGAACCCAGGGTCACGGTGCAGCATCATCAGCCGGGCACATTTAGCACCGTATTTTTCGCTGTCTTTCCAGAACCCTTCCTCAAAGGTGTTATCAGGTTTCTTTTCGGGAATCTCGGAACGCATTGGGGGACGCCTCGCTTCCTTTTCGGTCCTGCGGTGGAATCGGGCCGGGACGTCAGTCGTCCAACAGCCGCGCCAGCCATCCCTCGGTCGCTTCCCGGTCGCGCTCGGCCTCGCGCAGGCCGTCCATCACGTTCCACGCGACTCGGTAGCGGGCCGCTTCACTGACCGGCCCCGATCCGGCGTGCCGTGAGAGCCGGTCGCACACCCGCGTGAACCGCTGCTCGGCGTCCGTCAGTACGGCGTCATCGAAGGCGGCGGAGACGGCCTGGTTGTCTCCCTCGTAGAACAGCAGGCCTTCTGCGTCAGCGGCCCGATAGAAGTCCTCCTCCAACTCCTCGGAGGCTGGGACGAACTGGAAGAAGGTGCCGTCACCGACGATCTCGACGGGCAGCGACGCGTCCGCGAGCGCCTTGCGGGCATGGCGCAGGAACCGCTCGCCGGCTTCACGTACGGCCTGCTGCGGCTCGCCGGTGGCGACTCGGCGAAGGGTGACGTCCGCCGCCGCGAGGATCGTGGGCTCGAAGAAGGAGGTGAACGACACTTCCTTCAGCGGCCTCAGCAGCGCACGCGGCCCACCGACCGCCGACACCGCGTGGCCGTTGGCCATGCCCTTGGCCACCGCCCAGACGTCCGGGGCGAGCAGTTCCGCCGTGGACAGGGTGGGCCCGTAGCGCAGGCCCACCTTGACCTCGTCCGCGACTACGACCACCCCGGCCCGGGTGCACAGTCGCCGCACTTCTCGGTACCAGTCGGGCGACAGGTGCATGTGGTCGGGCGACACGACTACTGAGGCGACCCGCTCCGGGGTACCCAACAGTTCCTCAAGGAGCCCCAGGTCGAAGTAGAAGTCCACCACGCCGTCCGCGTTAGGCTCCAGCAGCGTCCCGGACGGGTACCACATCGGGTCATAGCCGTGGTAACCGCAGCTCAGCAGCAGTGGCCGGCCGGTCGCCTCCCTTACGGCCAGCGCCGCTGCCCGCAGCGCCGCCGTACCGGACCGGAACAGCCCCACCGCTTCCCCTCCGCACAGGGCGTGCAGCCGCTCCAGCACAGTGTCGACGTAGGGGCTCCAGCCGGTGGCCGAACCGGCCACACCGGTCGCCGCCCGTGCCACCGCCTCGGTGATGCCGGGGTCGACATGCCCCAGCAGCGTCGATCCGCGGGCGTTGTCGAAATCGATCCAGCAGAATCCGGAATCATCGGTCAAATAAGCGCCGGAGGCAGAAACCAAATTCCGTGGCCGGTCATTCTCGTCACGCGGGCATGTGGGGAATTCAGCCAGCAGGGAAGGGTTTTCCGTCATCGTTCACCTCATCGTTAAGGCATGCGTTGAAAATGAAGGGGACCCGGCACAGAGTGTGCAGGCGGTCCGGGCGTAGAAGCGCCGGAACCAGTGATCTTGCAACCCGGGAGGAATGGACGTGGTAAAAACCGGCGTAGCGCTGCCAGCTCTGCACCGCGCTTTCGTGGACACGGTCTGGCGGGACGGGAGCACGGGAGCCCTGCACGCCTGCGCGTGCTTCGCCGAGCAACTGCTCTCCGACGCCACCGCAGCCGCGCCACCGGTCGACGCCGCCGGTCTGGCCCCTGTGAGAAAGGAGCTGCGCGAGCTGTGCACGGCGCTCGCTCGCGACATGGCCACCGACCCGGCCGCACCGGCTCGCGCGGCAGACCAGCGGATCGCGGTGGTGGAGCGCGCGCTGGGCCGGGCCACGGCCACCGTCGAGGTGGCGTGGCGCTCCGCCGCCGCCCACCGGGACGAGCAGACCGTGGCCCTGCTGTGGCACGCCGCCGACTGGAAGACGCCGGAGTGCTACGGCTACGACCTCGCCGACCCCGAACTCTCCCTGGTCCAGGCCGCCGACTGGCTCACGACCCGCCCCAGGCACGAACCCGTCCTCGTCGTGGCCGTCCGCACCGGAGGCTCGTACCTGGCGCCCTTCTGGCAGGCCTCCGTCGAGGACGCCGGCCGCGCGGCGGGGCCCTGGCACAGCGTCCGTCCTGTGCGTACCGCGGGCGGCATCACCCTCCACGAAGCCGAGTTGGCCGCGCTCCCGTCGGAGTTGCGGTCCGGGACGGTCGTCGTCCTGGTGGACGATCAGCCAGACACCGGGGCCACCGCCAAAGCCGTACGCGCCTGTCTTGCCGAACGATTCCCCTCGGTACGGGACATCGTCCTCGCGGCGCCGGGGCGGCTGTACGATCCGAACGGACCCGTCGTGAAGGTGCTGACCGAACGCCCGGTGGTGCGCAGCGGAAAGGACCGCCTCTGGCAGCACGCCGACGCGGGCGACATTGTCCGGCTGGCCGACCGGGCCCGTTCGGCAGGGGTGCCCCTCGCCTCCGGCGGCGTCCACCGCTCCGTACCGTTCCGGGGCCCCTTTCTTGCCAAGTACGGCACCGTTCCGACCTCGGCAAAGAATGGCGGCGCCCGTCGCATCGATCCGCGCTCGCACCCGTTCAGCCTGGTCGTCGATGGTGACATCCGCCAGCAGGATCAGGCAACGGCGTACCACTTCCGGTTCATCGGAACCGGGCCACACGGTCTGCACTGCTACCGCGCCCTGTGCGCCATGAGTGAACTGCTGCCACCCGGCATCGCCTTCGTTGACGGCTATCTGGTGGCCCCTCACGAAACCGGCCTGCAGCCGCTGCGGGAGACCCTGCCGACCCTGACGGAGCACCAGCGTCGGCACGTGCTCGGCGCGGTCGCCCGGTCCTGGCATGCACTGCGCAGCCTCGGCGAGATGGGCCGCCCTGGTACAGACGCCGTGTACGACCCGCGGGCAAGACTCGGCCAGGCGCTGCGGCGACTGCGCGACCGGATGGGCCGCCCTCTGCCCGTGGACGACGCCTGGCTCGCCCGTCACGTACCGGACAGGGCACCGCTCGGCGGGACCGACGGCGTCCTGTTCCGCAGTCCGCTTCCCTATGGGCATGGATTTTGGCACTGGCAGCTCACCGATGCCGAAGACGGCGGAGTCGCACCCGCGTTGCGGAGGTTCGGGCTCGACTGGATCTGGGGCGGTGGCGGCTGCCTGGAGAGCGAGGTCGCCTCCTTCGTGGTCGAGAACCGGCTCGACGGCCCCGCACGGGATCTCCTGCGCGAGGCAGTGGGCGACGTCATGGGCGACACCCGGGCGTTCGACGCGGGGCTGCGGCTGGGCGGCGAGGCCCTGTACTGGAACGTCAAGACCTGGCTGCGGCGCTGTCCAGTCGTCACCGGCGCCACAGCCGACCGCATCGAGGCCGAACTCGCCGCGCAGGCACACTACGTCTCCGGGCTGGACTGAACCCCGGCCCAGACGAATGTCAAGCCTGGGCTCGGCTACACCGAGCCGCCGACGGCCCGGGACCCGTAACCCGCCGTGTCCGTTCACCATGCCTCCGCCGTACTCGCCGGGGTCCACACCCGCTCGGCGTGGGTCGTGGCGGCACCGACGACGGGATCAGCCCGCTCCGCATGGGTCCACGGACCGGCGGCAGTGCGACGGGCGTGCCGTAGCGTCTCTCGCACGCACTCGTCGTCGGTCTGGCTGCCGTACACGTACATGCCGCGGACCTTCTGCTCCACCACCCGGGAGATGTCGATGTCGGCGTAGGGCACCAGACCCCGCTCGTCCCGCAGCGTGCGCTCGATGTCCGTCATCTCGTGCTGACCCGCGTAGGGCAGGTCCTCGTAGAACAGCACCAGGGTGCCCTCCGGGACCGCACCGCGCACCGCACCGTGCACCAGCAGGTGGTCGATGTGGTCGCCCACGGCCGCCGGTGCCAACACGGTGTTGGCACCCGACGCACGGACCGCGGTCGCCACGGCATCCTCCACCGCCCCGCGCACGTCGTCCGCATCGGCCGGCGACGAGATCTCTGCCTCATCGTCGTACCCGCGCAGGCTTGCGTCGTCGAACCCCAACGGCTGGTAGTCCGCCAGGCCCCACAGCCTGCAGTAACGCAGCTCCTCATCTCGACGCTGGGCGCTGATAACGCGCGTCCCTGCTCGCCGCAGCCGCTTCGGCAGCGCCCACGCGGAACGGGTGAACACCGTCATCAGCATGGCGTGCGCGGGCCGGCCCACCGTGGCCAGCAGCCCGCCGCACGAGTACGCCACGTCGTCCGGGTGCGGCGAGACCAGCAGTGTGCGCCCTTCCCGCAGCCGCGCTGCCAGGTAACGGCCCGGCTCCTCGGTTACCTCCCATATGGACTCACCCATCGGGCCGTCCGTCCCGGATGACCTTGGCGTACCGGGCGGCCACGTCCCGCCAGCCCGTTGTCAGCCGCGGTTGCGGCGCCAGCGTCCGGTCGTCCGCCAGGACCCGGTCCAGCAGCGTGTCCAGGGTGGGAGCACGCAGTGACGCGAATCGGGGCAGGTTGCCCCCCTCGCCGAGCGTGGCGACCGGCACGCCGAGATGGACGGCCTCGGCCGCCGCGAAGTTGAACGTCTCGTGGAACACCGACGGCAGCAGGAACAGTGCCGCGCCGCCGAAGACCTTTTCCCAGTCGGTGCGGATGTCGTACGTGTCGAACATCTCTATCTTCTGGCCCACCTCTCGCTGCGTGCGCACCAGTTCCCTGGCCTCGCGGCCCCGCCGCGACCATGTGGCGAAGATGACCCGCAGAGGCACACCGGCGCCGATCAGTCGACGCAGGCACCGCTCCGCGTCCGGTGTGTCGATCTTGCCGAGCTGGAGCACCACCGGCCCGGACGGATCGTGCAGTGCCCTCGCCGGAACGTGGTCGGCGGCCCAGGGGATCACGGACCGGCTTGGGAAGCACCACGTCCAGGGCAGATCCCGAAGGAACACCTCGCGCATCGGACCGTCTGGGTGCGTGCCCCGCGCAGGACACGACTCCTCCGTGGGTGCGCCCGGTACGGCCGGTTCAGAGGCGTGTACCGAACACGGCCGCGGCGTGGACATGTCCACTGACAGCCGACTGACGTCGTGCCATATCCGTACCGTCCGGGAGTGCAGCCCCGGTAGCCGCCGCCATGCGTCGCCCCCGAACAGCGCGCTCTCCACCAGAGGGAACACCGCGTCGACCCTGTCCCGCTCCACGCGCGCCGCGAGCGCGTCCAGGTCGGCTCCCTCCGACTCGTGGTAGAACTCCGCGTCGACGTCGGCCTCGCGCAGCGCACGCACGAGGTGCCACAGGGCTGTCTCCACCCCACCCCATGACGGGGAGTCGAAGCCCTCGTCGTAGATCTCGAACAGGGCCCTCGCCCCCCGTCGGGTCGGCGCCTCAGACATGGTCCGCCTCCGGTGAGCACCGTGTGGTCGCCGCCGTCACCCGCTCCACGAGGTCCCGCACCACGAACCGCCGGCCGGTCTCCGACCGGAGCCAGAGCGTGCAGTCGAAGTAACCCTCCAGCCGGTTGACGATGTTGACGAACTCGCGGTCGTCGACGTCCACGAACCCCTGGGCGACGATGTCACCGGCGTCGTCGCCGGTCTCGTCACTGAGGCACTTCAGGACGAGCATGCGGGTCAGGCCGTCCTGGCCAGGTGCGTCTTGCTGTTCGCCACCACCAGGGAAGCGCATCCGTCCTCCGTTCTGTCCACGATGAACACACCGGTGTTGCTGATCTTGAAGCGAGTGTGGTGCAGCAGGTCGTCGTCCAGTCCTAGCAGTTCGAAGAGGAGGGCCTGCATCGTCTCGGAGTGCGACACGAGCACCCACGGGCCGCCGCCTTGGCCAGCCGAGCAGCGCTCGTTCAGGAACTCCCGCACTCGCCGACGCTGGGCGGTCCAGCTCTCTACGCCGAACACCTCGGTCGTCGGCAAGCGCAGCCGCTCCTCCAGCACCGTGTCCCACTCCCGGACCGTGATCCGCCGCGGGAAGGTCTCCGGCGCCCGCAGCTCGGCCAGTCGGCCGTCCGCCGTCACGGGCACGTCCAGCGCCGCGCCCAGAACCTGCGCCGTGCGCGCCGCCCGGTGTTGTGGGCTGCTGTACATCCGCACGCCGGGGCCTGGAGTACGCACTGCCGGGTCCCCGGGCAGGTGGCGGGCGAGTGCCTGGGCCTGCCGCTCACCGAGCGGTGTCAGCCCGGCCTTGGGGTCGAAGCCCGGCAGGACGTCCTCGTCCCGCAGTACGTTGACGTCGGCTTCCGCGTGCCGGACCAGCACGAACCGCTGGGCGGCGGTCATACGAGCGGCAGCGGGATGCGCCCCTGTGGTACGCGCATCCGCTCGCGTGAGTTGTTGAACTCCTGGTTGGCGATGCACGTACCACACGGCCAGTTGTCGAACTCACGGATCGGCCCGAACCCGTGCACCGTGTGCTTGGGCACCGAGTAGCAGTCGCACTTGACCATCCGGATCTCGTCCCCGGACACCTGGTAGTTGTAGCCGTTGGTGATCTGGTCGCAGACCGCGTCTCGCTTGCCGGTCTCGTAGATGTGGTTCCAACGGCGGAAGTACTCCGGCGGCGCGAGGAAGTCGGCCGGGTGCAGGTCCTCGTAGCGCAGGTTCACCGTCAGCGGCTGCCCCTTGAAGGCAAGCAGCGGCATGAAGTGCAGCAGACCTTGATAGTTGCGGGACTTGAGCAGGTCGATGTAGGCGTTGACCTCCTCCACCGACTGGCCCCAATAGACGGTCTGGAGCTCGGCGCTCAGTTCGACGGCGGCGTCGAGGATGCGGTCGACCTGCTCCTGCTTCAGGCCGCGCTTGGCGTTCATCGCCTCGGTGTGCCCGTCGACCGAGAAGACCCACAGTAGGTCCGGTCGGCCTTCCAGGGCCCTCGGCAGCTTGGTGCCGTTGCTCAGCACTTCGACGCGGTAGCCCTCGGCGGCCCGCTTCTGCAGATGGTCGACGATCTTGGGATAGAGGGTGATCTCACCGTCGGACTCCACGCGGAAAAGCACCGTGTCGGGCTCGTACACGGCGAAGATCCGGTCCAGGGAGCGGATCGTGGCCGGCTGGTCGACCTTGGTCTTCTTGACCTCGCAGTAGGTGCACCGGATGTTGCAGGCACCGTCGACGACGATGTTGCGGTAGGCGCGGATCTGCCGCACGGGCGGCGGCCAGACGATATCAGATGCCATGGTTCTGACTCCTCGCTGAGCGTGAAGGGTTTCCGGGTGTGAAGGGGGTCTGTGCGCGGCGGACGACTCAGGCGTGCACGATGTGCCGAGTCATGAGATCGCCCACCACCGCCCTGGCGCTGCGCAGCGCGTGGGCCTGGATGGTCAGGGTGGGGTTCAAGCCACCGGGGTACGGCATGAAGCTGCCGTCGACAACGTACACATTGGGCGCGGAGTGGACCCGGCCCCAGCCGTCCACCACGGACGTGGCGGGGTCGTTCCCGGCCCTGCAGGTGCCGTGCAGATGGCAGCTGCCGTGCGCGAAGTCGCTCTCCTCGTGCTGGATGCCGGTCGCGCCCGCCTGCCGCAGCAGTTGCTCGCACCGGTCCGTCATGTAGGAGAGGCGGCTCAGGTCTCGTGGGTCCGGCGTGTAGTCGATGACGACGGCGGGCACACCGTCCTCATCAACGTGGCGGGAGAGCCGCACCCGGTTGTCCAGGTTTGGATGGTCGGCCAGGATCGTCTCGATCCGCAATTCCAGTACGTCGTCCCGGAAGCGCTCGGGCATGTCGTTCTTCGACTCGTAGATCAGGCCTCCCACCCCCGTGGGGCAGTCGGTGTCCAGGTAGTGATCCAGGAAGGCGATCGTGGAGAACGGCCCGGAGTGCGTGCGCCAGTCCGCGAGCGTCGTCCCCGCCGGAGCCTCGACGTAGCCTGCGACGTACTCGCTGAGCTTCATTGTCAGACCACGCCCCACCAAACCCGAGTGATTGCCTACGCCCTTTGGGGCGTGTCCGCCGCGGGACCGCAGCAGTAGAGCGGCTGTCTGGATCGCGTTGCAGGCGACGACGAACGACCGGGCGCGGATCCGGTGCGCGGTACGGGACAGCCGGTCCAGGCAGGTGACGGAAGTGACCGCGTAGCGGCTGTCCTGGTCAAGCCGCAATGCCCTCATCCCGGTCCGAAGCGTGAAGTTGGGGTGGCCGGCCAACGGCGCCAGGAACACCGCCACGGCGTCGCCCTTGGCGCCAGTCGGGCACTGGTGGCTCACGCAAAGGGAATCCCGGGCGCAGGCCGAACGTCCGTCGCGTGCGTGGCGGTTGATGGCCAGTGGTGTGGGAAACGGCTCGTAGCCCAGCTTCGTGCCCGCTTCGTACAGCACCTCCGCGGCCGCCGTCGGCGGATGCGCCGAACCACGGCTGCTCTGCTTCCCCTCACCCCCGCACACGCGGAGCCGGCGTTCCAGTACGTCGTAGTACGGGGCGATTTCAGCGAGCCCGTACGGCCAGCGCACATCCAGGTCGCCAGCGTCGATCAGTTCACTCGGGTCGAAGTCGAACGGCCGATAACGCCATGAAGCGCCACCGTAGAAGACCGTCCCGCCGCCCAGGTTGGACGTCGTCCAAGGCCAGCCCTCGTCGGTCCATCCGCCGTTGCCGTCCCGGACTAGCGCCGTGCGGCACATGTCGTCGAGTTCGGAGTTGCCAAGGTCCGGGGAAAGCCGGTAGCCCTCCTCGATCATCAGAACGTCCAACCCCTGCCGGACGAGCTGGTCGGCGGCCACCGACCCGCTGGCGCCGCTGCCGATGACGACGACATCCCAGACCCGGCCGTCGTCCTGAGAGTCCCACCCGTCGCGGTGCGCGGGCCCGAGCGGATCGGGGTGCCACGCGTGCCTGGCGTCCGTGGGCAGGGTGCCCCTGAGGCGCTCCATCGTGTGCCTTTCGTCGAGGGGGAGTTGTGTGAAGAGAGGCGGCGAAGGGTGCGCCTTACGCCGACGTGGCGGCCAGCCACCCCTGGTGCATGTCGGCGAACCGCCCACCCGCCTCCCTCAGCTCCTCCGGAGGACCGTCCTCCACCACCGCCCCGTCCTCGATGACCAGGACGCGGTCGGCGATGGCGACCGTGGAGAGCCGATGCGCGATGATCACGGCCGTACGGCCTGCGAGGACCCGGGTCAGCGCCTCGTGCACTGCCCGCTCCGAGGGCGTGTCCATGCTGGACGTCGCCTCGTCGAGGATCACCACGCGGGGCGAGGTCAGCATCACCCGCGCCATCGCGATCAGCTGCCGCTGACCGGCTGACAGACCCGTGCCGCGTTTGTGCACGTCCGTGTCGTAGCCGTCAGGCAGCGCACTGATGAACCCATCTGCGCCCACTGCCTCGGCCGCAGACCGGATCTCGGCTCGCGAGGCATCCGGACGTCCAAGGGCGATGTTCTGTGCCACCGACCCGGAGAAAAGGAACGACTCCTGCGTGATCATCGAGACCGAGCTGTGCAGTTCGGCGTCGGACAAGTCGCGCAGCTCGACACCGTCCAGAGTGACCCGGCCGGTCGTGGGGTCGTACAGCCGCGCGAGCAGTTTGGCAATGGTGGACTTGCCGGCGCCGGTGGTGCCCACGAGCGCCACTGTGCGGCCCGGCTCGAGTGTCAGGTCGACACCGGACAGCACCGGCCGGCTCTGCTCGCCGTAGCGGAAGTGCACGCCCTCGAACCGCACGGCACCTGTCCCCGCCCGTCCACCGCCCGCGGGAGGAAGCGCCACGGGGTTCTCCGGCTCGGCGACCGTCGGGTGACGCACGAACAGCGCGCCGATCTTCTCCAGACCCGCCGAGGCTGCTGAGAAGGCGTTGGCGAAGCTCGCGAGTTCGTCGATCGGGTCGTACAGCCGATGCACGTAGAGCAGGAACGCCGTGAGTGTGCCGAGTTCCAGCCGGCCCTGGTCGATGCGGTACACGCCCAGCGTCAGCAGCCCGACCAGCGACAGGTTGCCGATGAGCTTCACTCCGCCACTGAAGGCTGCGCTGACCCGGCCGGCGTCCGCGCGCGCCGCAGCGTAGGACGTGTCGATCTCGCGCAGCCGCTGCGCGTTGGTCTCCTCACGGCGGAACGCCTGTACCGCCCGGATGCCGTTGTACGCCTCCACGGTGTGCTGGACCACGCCCTCGACAGCCGTCCTGGTGCGGCGGTAAGCCTGCCGGGACCGGTGCCGGAACCACCTCGTCAGCGCGTACAGCGGGACGAACAGCGCGACCACGACTGCGGCCATCGGCTGGTCCAGCCAGAGCATCACCGTAAGGATGCCGACCATGGAGAAGAGTGCCGAGAACAGCCCGTCCAGGCCCATCTCCAGCATCTCCTCGACCGACTCCACGTCGCTGGAGAGCCGGGCGACCACCCGGCCCGACGGGTACGACTCGTGAAAGGCCAGCGGCTGGCCCATGACGTGGGCGAAGGCCCGGTGCCGCAACTCGAACAGCAGGTCCTGGGCGATGCTTCCCGAGTAGCGCAGGAAGCAGTACTTGACGGTCGCCGTAGTCAGCCCGGCCGCCAGCGCAGCGGATGTGAAGCCAAGGAGAGGCATCCATCGCCCATCAGACGCCGAGGGCACGCCCCGGTCGATGGCGGCGGCGATCAGCAAGGGCGAGACCAACCCACACAGGTTCTCCACCAGGGCGAGCGCCGTGGCAGCCGCAAGCCTCCGACGTTTGGGCCACAACAGGATGCGCAGCAGAGCGTTCCTGCGGGCCCGCGACCGCCCGTCGTCGCGGCCACTCATCGTGTCTCCACCTTCCCCACGATCTCGCCCGCGGACCCAGCCGCATGGTCCGCTCCTCGCGCCCTGGCCGGGGCAGGCAGGGACGGCTGGACCAGCAACCGGTACTCCGGCTCACGGGTCATCAGCTCGTCGTGCTTGCCCATTGCGGCCACGCGCCCGCCTGAGAGGAAAACCACCTGGTCCGCAAGCCGCAGGGTGCCCGGACGGTGTGCGGCCACCACCGTGGTGACCCGGCTGAGCCCTCCGCGCAGGGCGGCCTCCACCTCTCGCTCGGTCCGCACGTCCAGCGCCGAGAGTGCATCGTCCAGCACGAGTACCGAGGGCCGGGGCAGGATCGCCCTGGCCAGAGCGAGGCGCTGCCGCTGACCGCCGGAGAGGCCGAGGCCCCCCTCGCCGATCACTGTCGACAGCCGCTCCGGCAGCGCACGGACGAACCCGTCGGCCCGCACCGTCCGCAGCGCCTCCCAGACGGCCGCGTCGCCGTCCGTTCCCTCACCGGCCTTGTCGCGCCCCGTGCCGAGGCTCGATCCGCTGTCGACGCCCCGCACGCCCAGTGTGACGTTGTCCCGCACCGTCCCGGAGAACAACACTGGGTCGTCGAAGGCGCTGCACACCACCGACCGCAGATCCGCCAGCGCTAGCTCCCGCAGATCGACACCGTCCAGGGTGATACGCCCCGACCTCGGGTCATCCAATCGGGACAGCAGCGACAACAGGGTGCTCTTGCCGGAACCCGTCGCCCCGACCACGGCTACTGTGGTGCCGGCTCGGATCGTCAGGTCCACCCCCCGCAGCGCCGCAGCGCGCCCACCAGGATGCGCGTAATGAACATCCTCCAGGCGGACCTCGCCACGCAGCGGCGACGGCAGGAGCCGCGGGTGCTCGGGGTCGGTCACCGTTACCGGCTCGTCTCGCACCTGCCAGTACCGGTCGGCCGCAGCCGCAGCCGTGGAGGCGTCTGCGGTCAGCCAGCCCAGCGTGTCGGCGGGCCAGCGAAGGTATGTGGCCACCGTCACCGCCGCCATCAGTGTGCCCAGCGTCAGTGTGCCGGTGGCGACGCTGTGGCCGCCGTAGCCGATCATCGCCACAATGGCCAGGTCCGGCAGCGCCGTGATAATCCACCACAGCCCCGCCGTGTACGACAGTTTGCGCAGTTCCAAGCCCCGCAACCGGTGCGCCTGCTCGGTGAATCGGCGCACCGTCTGCGGGCCGCGCCCGAACACCTTAAGCACCCGCACGCCGAGTACCGACTCCTCCACCATGGTGGACAGGTCACCGCTCACTTCTTGCGCTGAGCGCGCCACCACCCGGAACCTCTGCTCGAACACCGTGGTGGCCACGACCATCGGCACGTATGCCACAAACACGATCAGTGCCAGGACCGGTGCAAGCCAGGCCAGCACAATCAAACCGACAGCCATGACCGCGACGTTCACGATCAGGTAGATCGCGGAAAAGGCCACGAACCGCCCGATCTCCGTCACGTCCGACACGGTTCTCGACAACAACTGTCCCGACTGCCAGCGGGCATGAAACGACAGCGGCAGCCGCTGGATGTGCGCCGACACATCCGCCCGCATCGCCGTCTCCAGCCGGGTCGCGGGCCTGACCACGAGCAGTCGGCGTGCCCCCAGAAGGACCGCCTCGAACACGCCGAGTAGCGCGAACCCTCCGATGAACCACGGCAGTGCGGCGAAGTCTCCCTCTTCCACGGGACCGTCCACCAGCCGCTGGAGCACCAGCGGCATGGCCAGGCCCGCGAGCATCGACCCGAACGCCGCCTCGCACGCCCCGGCCATCAGCCAGGGGTGCGGGCGAAGGTAGGGGGCGCAACGCCGCAACGACGTCATGGCGTCCACCCCGCACCACCTTCCGAGCCGTGGCCGAGCGCCCTCCGGTAATGCTCCAGGGCCCGGTCGACGGTGTCCGCGCCATACGCAGTCAGCAGTCCCGGAAGCGCCGCGTCGACCGTCTTTCGGTGCCGGGGCGCGTCGGCGACCGCGTCACCGGCCGCACGGGCCAGCGCCGCCACGTCGCCTCGCGGCACCAGCAGCGACGGGGTAACCCCGCCGACCGTGTCGCGCAGTCCGCCGACGGCGTAGCCCGCTACCGGGGTCCCGCACACCATGGCCTCCAGGGCGCTGCCGCCAAGTTCCTCGTGAGCCGACGGCATGACCAGCACATCAAGAGCAGTCATCACGGACGGCACGGCGTCGTGCGGGAGGAAGCCGGTGAACACGAACCGGTCCGCCAGGCCGGCAGCCGCAACGGCCTCGCGCATCCGCTTTCCCTGGGGCCCGTCACCCACTACAAGGAACACCGCTCCCGGCGCACCCGACACCGCGTCCCACTGCCTCGCCATAGCCACGAAGTCCCGCCATCCCTTCTCATGCGCAACCCGGCCCACCCAGCCCACCACCGGCACGCTCGCCGGTACGCCGAGCGCCCGCACGTACTCCTCGGCCTCCTCGACCGGCACGGGCCGCACGTCCCCGACCGAGTCGGGCAGCACGTCCACCCGAGCACGGTCGAGAGGCAGCAGCCGCGCCACCTCGTCGGCCGTGCGCGCGGTGAGCGTCGACACCCGGCGGGCGTGCCGTAGGGCGTACTGCTCGACGGCGTGCACCAGGCGGTGCTGCATCCGGTCGAAGCGGGACATCGGCTCATACACGGCCAGGCGCGAACAGTGCAGCGTGATGCAGTAGGGCGCGCCCACGATGCGCGACACGAGGGGCCCGACGAGCAGCGCCGACAGTTGCCCGTCGGCGTGGACGTGCACCAGGTCCGGCCGCCATCTGCGGCGCAGCGGCACGCAGGCGGACAACGCCGCCGCCAGCCACGCCTGGTTCAGCCCGACGAGGCCGGTCAACTCCGAGCGCAACCGAGGAAGGGGAGCCCGGGTCACCCGGACGGTGAGCCCGGGCCGGTCGACCCGTACGCGCGGCAGACCGGGGAAACCCACGGTCATGACCTGCTGTTCCACACCGCGGTCGGCCAGCTCCCGCGACAGACGGAGGATCTGCACCTGCATACCGCCGACCGCGTCGAATTCCACAGGCCAGTCAGTGACGCAGTCATGGTGGAAGAAAGGGGTGAGCCGCAGCACACGCACGTAAAACTCCACGAATTGGACGGCAGTTGGCGAGAGCGGTGAGCGATGCAGGTGGCCGGCTACGGCAGCGGGACGGTGCCTGCGTCCCGCGCGGCCGTTTCATCGACGACATCCTCCAGCAGTGCCAGCGGCACGGGAACGAGCGGCAGCGGGCCCGTGCGCATCACCTCTCCAGGCGCCGACAGCAGCACCATCGGGGTGTACCCGGACGGACTGTCCAGGTAGCCGCGCTTGTTGTCGTACGTGAGCCAGTTCTTCACCAGCGCGGTGTCGACGTGGGCAGGGACCGCAGGCTCTACGCCACCTGCGGCGACCAGTTCACGGTGCAAAGCGACGAGCTCGGCCTCGGCGTGGCCCAGGCGGCGGGAGACCTCGGCGGCGATAATCATGCCGACGGCAACGCCCGCGCCGTGCGCAACCTCGCCGCGCGAAGCATGTTCTATGGCGTGCCCGGCGGTGTGGCCGTACTCCAAGACGAGCCCGGAGCGGCGCTCGTGCTTGTCGTCCCAGGTGACGTCCGCCTTGGCAACCAAGCTCTCGGCGATGAACCAGCGCAGGGTCTCGTCGTCGTAGCGTGCGTCGGCGCGCAACGAGTGCCCGAGCTCGTCGAGCATGGTGGGCCGGATGGCGAGAGCGTTCTTGATCACCTCGCCCGTCCCGGAGCGGATTTCCCGGGCCGGCAGTGTGCGCAGCATCGCCGTGTCCGCGAGTACCTCGACGGGCTGGTAGAAGGTACCAACCAGGTTCTTGCCGAAGGTCGTGTTGACCGCCTGCTTCAGCGACAAAACCGAGTCGAGCATGGCGACCACGGTGGTGGGCACATGAACGAGGCGGACGCCGCGGAAGAGCAGCGACGCCATGAGGCCGGCGATATTGCCGGTCACACCGCCACCGAGCGCGACGACGACGGTGCGGCGGTCGGCGCCGTGCCCCAGCGCCTGTTCGGCGAGTGCCTCGACGGTGGCCAGCCCCTTGTGCGGCTCACCCACCTGGTGGGTGATCAGGTGAGCCGGTCCGGCCTCCTTGTCGATGCGGCCGGTCAGGTCGAGGCCGTAGAGCGCGGCCACCGTGGTGTCCGCCACCACGATGTAACTGCTGGCGGCGAGTGCAGCCAGCCTTGCGACGATGTCCTCGGCGCAGTCGGTTCCGAGTCGGTAGGGGAACGATGCGTCTTCCATCGCTATGAGGTTGAACTGCATACTCTTTCCCGATCCTCCGGCAGTTCTCGGGGCTGGGGCGCGGCCTGGCGCCGTGGTCAATGCGCCAGTTCGGCGCCGTGCCGCAGAACCTTGGCGAAGGCCGCGGCGATGTCAGCCATGTCGTCGGCGTCTCCGAGCAAGGCGGAATGGGGCAGCGTCACGGTCCGCCGGGCGGCCTCCTCGCATACCGGCAGCGTGAACCGTTTGGGATCGATTCGTTCCTCGTGGTCCAGACCGATCGTGTAGCGCCTGCGTGTGTGCGGCGCGTACAATCTGTTGGCCGGAATCGGGGCGTAGCTCGGTACGACGGGCAAGCCCAGCTCGGCAGTGAGCGCGCCGGTCACGTCGGCGATGGGGACGTCCTCCAGCACGCCGTCGGGGAGGCGGACCGCGTACGTGTAGTACGTACGCAAGGTCGTGCCCTCGGACGTGGCCTGTGGGCGCAGGCCCAGTTCGCCGAGTTGGCTGTCGAGCAGCGCGGCGTTCGCGCGACGCCGCTCGTTCTGCTCGTCGAGGACGGTGAGCTGCTCGATGAGGATGGCGGCCTGGAATTCCGAGAGACAGCGGTTGTTGCCCATCAGTTCACCGGTCTCGACGAGTTCCATCCCCCCGGGCGCAGGAGGGGTGGCGGACAGACAGCGCCCGTCGGCCCGCAGGTGCTCGACACGGCGGGCGAACTCCCCGTCATGGGTAATCACCGCACCGCCCTCGCCACTGGTGAGGACCTTTGCGTGCTGCATGCTGAACGTGCCGGCGGTGGCCAGCGCACCCACCTTGACGCCCCGATATGTCGCGCCGTGGGCCTGGGCGCAGTCCTCGATGAGGGGCAACCCGTAACGCTGAGCGATCCGTTTCAGCGCATCCATGTCGGCGACGGCGGAGTAGAGGTGGACCACGACGATGGCCCGGGTCCGCTCGGTGATGAGGGCCTCGACCGTTTCGGGGTCGAGGCACAGCGTGTCGGGATCGACGTCGCAGAAGACGGGCACCGCGTTGACACCTAGAATCGTGGAACCGGACGCGACCCAGGACAGGGCGGGCACGATGACTTCGTCCCCGGCACCGACTCCACACGCTTCCAGCGCGAGCATCAGGCTCGCGGTGCCGCTGGCCGCGGGCACGCAGTGGGGTACGCCGTTGTAGGCGGCGAATGCCCGGGCGAAGCGCTGCTCGCGGGAAGCGGCACCTCGGTAGGGGCCGCTGACCGACCATCGGCCGGAGCCGAACACCTCCGCCACCGCGGCGGGGACACCGGGAGCGGGCTGTGGCCAGAGCGGCCAGGGGCGCTCGCGTAGCGCCGCGCCACCTTTGACTGCCAACCGGGAAACCATGGGGCCTTCCTTCCTGAAGTGATGCTGTGAATCTGCGGTTGGTGAACGGGAGGGGTGGAGCCGCCGGACGGTGCGCCAGGAAATGCTCGTGCGGGGCGTTGCCTCCGTCATTGCGCCGGAGGCGCCCGCCCAGCGTGCGGCGGGCCGGCGTTTCAGGCCTGAAGATTGAAGTAGGAGCGGGTGTTGCCGTCGGCGCGGCGTAGCGCGACGTCTAGCGCCTTGGCGTAGTCGTCGAGCGCGAACTCGTGGCTCAGCAGGGCGACGACATCGACCGCGCCGGACGCGAGGACGTCGATGGCCTCGTCGAACCGGGTGCCGGGGCCCATGGACGCTTGGACGGTGAGCACCTTGAGCACGATGTGGTGGGGGGCCATCACAGAGGCCTCCTCGATGCGGTAGCCGACCAGACCGACCCGTCCGCCCGGGCGAACGGCCTCCACGGCCTCTTGGACAGCGGCCGGGTAGCCGGACGCCTCCATGACGATGTCGGGCACCGCCTCTGGGTTCTTCCGGGTCAGCTCTACCAAGGCGCCCGGCTCACCAGACACGACTGCCGGAACGCCCATGGCCAGCGCAGCGGCCCGGCGCTCCGGCACGGGCTCGGCCACCGCGGTGACGGTGCCGCCGCGCAGCCGCACCGCCTCGGCCAGCAATAGTCCGATGCCGCCAGCACCCATGACTGCCACCTTCTCGCCGGCCGCGACATTCAGCAGGTCCACCGCGTTGAGGGCAACCGCCAGCGGTTCGACCTGACATGCGGCGCGCAGCGGAAGACTGTCCGGCAGGCGCTTGAGGTTGGCGACCGGGATGGTCATGTACTCCGCGCAGGCGCCGTCCCGGGTGAACCCTAACTCCTGGAGGTCCTCGCAGAGTGTGGGCTTCCCGGCCTTGCAATGCGCACAAGCGCCACAGGAGCACGTGAGGTCGCCCACCACGTTGGTGCCGATCAGCTCGGCACCCTGCGTACCGTTCACGTCGACGACGGTGCCACTCCACTCGTGACCTGGGACGACGGGGTAGGTGAAACCATGCCAGACGCCCTTGTAGAAGGAAAGATCACTGCCACAGACGGAGTTGTAGGCGACACGGACCAGGGCCTCACCCGGGGCCGGGTCGGGCACCTCCCGGTGGGTGAGAAGGGCCCGTTCGGGGGCCTCGAACATCAGAGCCTTCATCGTGCCGAACCTCCGCGGTCAGGAGCGCCCGATGGTCCCCGGGCTAGCATTCTGTTCACTAAAGCGGATGAAGCTACGTGCGATCGTACGCTGGCGGCACGTTAACTTGTCAACACAAGCTGATAGTTGTTTTGATGATCGGGTCAAGGTGTCCGCTTGAGCGGGTACACCCTGGGGCTAGCCGGAGCAGGGAAGGGAGAGGTGCGCATGCCTGGCAGCGGGTCGACCCCCAGGCCATCGGAGCGTCCGCTGCTGCGGAAGTTTGACCAGCGGCTTAATGAGTTGATTGCCGCGCTGTACCCGGACGAGCGCAAACGCCCGGGCTACGCCCGGCTGGCCAAGGAGATCCGCGAGACCACGGGCGGCACCATCTCTGGTACCTACTTGTGGGAACTGGCCACGGGCAAGAAACGCAACGTCACGCTTGAGCAATTGGACGTGCTAGCCGAGTTCTTCGGAGTGCCGCCCGAGTACTTCCTCAACGAGGAGACGGCCGAACGCGTCAACTCGCAGCTCAAGCTGGCCACCGCGCTGCGCGACGCCCGGGTGCGCAACCTCGCCCTGCGGGCCGAGGGACTGTCCGCGGAGAGCCTGGACGCCCTGCTCATCATGGTCAACGAGGCACGCAAGGTGCAACACCTCGCATCCCTCGACGACCAGGACGACAAGGCCGCTCCGGACGGCGGCCAGACCGAAACGTCCGGGGATGCAACGTAAACGAAAGAATCTGGGCTACCGGGACACGGCCGCTGGCGTCGTCGAGAACGCCAAGCATGGGAGGCTGTCATTTTTACTCACACCGACCGACGAAGGCGGATAATACCCTTTACGCCGCCCGCCACCAGGAGTTGCGTAGGCGGTCCGAGACGGCGAACAGCCGTTTTCCCTTACTTCCTAGCGGAGTGGTAGCGCACCAACGGTCCAACACGCGGACTCAGACACGGTCGGCGCCGACCGCTTGTCCGCACGCTGGAGTGCTCCACTGACTACTTTCGCTCGCGCCTCGCCACCGCGACGTGCGGCGAACCGTCTCGTGGTTCGCCCTGCCCAGACCTCCTGGTACGCCCGGGCGAGGTGTCCATGTCGTCATGCCGCTGTGCCGCCATAACGCCATGCGGCCCAGACGGCCCGCGGCCTTCCTGTCGTGCTGTCACGGTCGTGCGGGGCGAGCTCTCAGCGGACGGCCCGTGGTGTCCCGTCACTGCCGCCCAAAAGGAAGGCTGAACGGTAACTGCCGCATGTCGTACAGGATTGCCAGGCTACGTCGACGCTGTCGACCACTGCTGCGCCGACTCGACCTACCTCACCCCTACTCCTTGGAGACGCTGTGTGGGCATCTCGTGGCACATCGCAGGCGTCCGCTCCACCTTCACCCGCTTCCCCTCCAGGCCGTTGCGGCCGGGGCATGCGGACTGTGGATCGCCACAGACACCGACGACCACATCTTCTACGAGCAGCGCACTGCCCGGTCCCACCAGGAACACATCGTCCTCCACGAGATCGGCCACATGCTCTTCGATCACCACGCCCTCACCGACGTCGGCACGCTGAGCGGCCTTTTCGGCGACCTCAGTCCCCGGCTGGTCAGCCGCATCCTGGCCCGCACCAACTACTCCACCCGCCAGGAGAAGGAGGCCGAGATGCTGGCCACGCTCATACGCACCGGAGAGACCGGCGCCGAGCGGAGCCGGCCGGCCGACATCTACGGCAACCTGCACGCGGCCCTTGGAGTGAGCACTAACCATGAGCTCTGACTTACCGGGGGACTGGGCCCTCACACTGGACCTTTCCAGCGTCAGCCTGCTGTGGGCGGCTCTCCTGCTGCGGGCCCTCCCAGCGATCCGCCAGCCCCACCATCGGGCCCTGTGGCTCGCGGTCGCCTCCGCCGCCCTCGCCATGACCCTGAACATCGAACCGGTCCGCGAGTGGATCGCCGCCGTGACCGGCTCGCACCGGGCCGTCGCTATCGTCAGGAACCAGATCGGCGTAGTGTCCGCCGGAGCCGTCCTGCTCTTCACTGTCCGCGCCACCGGGGAACGCTGCCGCACCGGCGCCCTTCTCGCCGCCATCGCCACCGTTATGGCCATGCTCCTGGCACTGGCCGGGCTCGGAGCTGTCCCCGCAAACAGCCAGGGGCCGTTCTTCGGACGCGCAAGCACCCCCTGCGCCGCCTACTGGTTGCTCCTCATAGCTGTTCACATCACGGCCTGCGCGGCCTGTGTGTGGGTCTGCTGGATCTACGGACGGCGAGGCCCTCACGCGTCCGTCAACCTCAGCCTGATCCTCTTCGGGTCAGGCACCGCGTTTGCCGGACTGTTTTGGCTCGCCCATCTGGTGCTCCTCGCCATCGGCTCCCGCCCCGGTACGGCGCTACGCGCCCTGATGAGCCTGCACGCCGTTCTGCGCGCCGCAGCCCTCCTGGTGCCCACCGTCGTGGAAGTGCGCCACGCAGTCGGCCACGCCGGCACAATCTGGCGGATCTGGCCGTTGTGGCGGGGTCTGGTCGACGCCGTACCTCACGTCGCTCTGTCGACCACCCGCTCCCGATTGCTGGTCCTCCTCCATCCTCACCTGCCTCTTCGGCTGATCGTCTATCGGACGGTCATCGAAATCCGCGACGCCATCCTCGCCCTCAGCCACTACGCGGATCCGGCCGTTTTCCGCAGCGCCCGCGCCCATGTGGCGCGCCGGGGTGTGCCCGCCGACCACACCGATGCCTATGTGACCGCCTGCGTGCTCCGCCAGGCTCGCGCCGCCAAGCTGGCCGGCTCCTCACCGAACCCTGGCGCCGCGGTTATCACCACCAACCAGGACACCGGCGACCTCGCGGCGGAGACCACCTTCCTGTTGCGGCTCGCCGACGCTTATCTCTCCCCGTGTGTAAGGGACTTCGGCAAATCCGCCGCAGCCACGCCCACCCCCGCGGGCGGATCTCAGTGACCCTGAACTGCCCGTGTCCGAAACTGTTCAGAGAGCATCAACATGCCCGGAGAAAACCGCGCGGCCTCTACTATGATTCCGAGCATGTACGCCATGTTGCACCAGAAGTACGAGTATTATGAGTGGACCTCCGTAAACGAAGGAGATTCAGGTGCCTCTGTTTATCGCCTCGCCGGACAGCGGCCCGAGCTTTATGTGAAGATCGCTCCGCGTGAACCGGAGAATTCCGCCTTCGACCTGGTCGGCGAGGCCGACCGGCTCGCCTGGCTCACCCGCCACGGCATCCCAGTCCCGCGCATCGTCGAGCGCGGCGGTGATGACACCTACGCCTTCCTCGTCACTGAGGCCGTCACCGGCGTTTCAGCCGCCGAGGAGTGGCCGGAGCACCAGCGCTTCGCCGTCGTCGAGGCGATGGCGGACCTCGCCCGCGCCTTGCACGAACTGCCTGTTAGTGACTGCCCCTTCGACCGCAGCCTGGCCGTGACGGTCGCCGAAGCCCGGCACAACGTACGCGAGAATCTCGTGGACCTCGACGATCTCCAGGAGGAGCACGCCGACTGGTCCGGTGACCAGCTCCTCGCCGAACTCGATCGAACACGGCCCGAGAAGGAGGATTTGGTCGTCTGCCACGGGGACCTCTGCCCCAACAATGTGCTGCTCGACCCCGAGACATGCCGGGTCACCGGAGTGATCGACGTGGGCCGCCTCGGCCGCGCCGATCGCCACGCCGACTTGGCCCTCGCCGCCCGCGAGCTGGAAATCGACGAGGATCCCTGGTTCGGCCCCGAGTACGCCCAACGGTTCCTCGAACGCTACGGCGCCCACCACGTCGACCAGGACAGGATGACCTATTACCAACTGCTCGACGAGTTCTTCTAGTCTTCTAAGTCAGCAATTCTATTCAGGTGTGTAGGGTTGCCTGGTGGCACGTGCTGGGCGGCCGAAGGCCGAGTTGATCCTGTCGGAGGAGGAACGGGCCGCTGGAGGGATGGGTTCGGCGCCGTTCCACCCCGCAGGCGTGGGCTTTGCGCTGCCGGATCATCATCGCCTGCGCGACCGGCGCGTCCAACAAGGACGTGGCCGCACAGCTCGGTTCGACACCGCATGCGGTGGGCCGGTGACGGAAGCGGTTCGTCGAGCACCGGATCGCCGGGCTGGGTGACATGCCGCGCCCGGACGGTCACCGACGAGCAGGTCGCCGCGGTGCTGAAGCGGACGCTGGAGACCGGTCGACGCGGACAATGGCCACGGAGATGGGCCTGCCGTAGTCGACCGTGTCGCGGATCTGGCGGGCCTTCGGCCTGCAGCCGCACAGCACCGAGACGTTCAAGCTGTCGACGGACCCGTACTTCGTCGACAAGGTCCACGACGTGGTCGGCCTCTATCTGGAGCTGCCCGAGCGGGTTGGTGTTCTGTGTCGACGAGAAGTCGCAGATCCAGGCCCTGGACCGGTCCCAGCCGGTGCTGCCGATGACGCCCGGCGTCCCGCAGCGGGTCACCCACGACTACGTGCGCGCGGGCACCACCCCATTGTTCGCCGCACTGGAGGTGGCCACGTGGAAGGTGATCGGCTCTCTGCACCACCGGCACCGGGCCGAGGAGTTCAAGAAGTTTCTGATCAAACTCAACCAGGAGATACCGGCGGACCTGGACGTGCACCTGGTGCTGGACAACTACGTCACCCACAAGACGCCGGCGATCAAAACCTGGCTGCTGGCTCACCCCCGCTTTCACCTGCACTTCACGCCCACCGGCTCGTCCTGGCTCAACCTGGTCGAGCGGTGGTTCGCCGAGCTGAGCAACAAGCAGATACGGCGAGGCGTCCATAGAAGCGTCCAAGCGCTGGAGAAGGACATCTGGACCTGGATCGTCGCATGGAACACCGCTCCCAAACCTACGTCTGGACAAAGACCGCGGACGAGATCCTCGAGCGTCTCGCCAGCTATCTGAGTAGAATTCCTGACTCAGAAGACTAACTGAGCCGTTTCCAACCTCAGCTTGACGTCGTGAGGTGAAGCGGAGCACGGCCTTGACCAGGTCGGTGATGCGGGTGGTGCTGCAGCGGAGCTTGCGCAGCAGCCGCCAGGACTTCAGGGTGGCCATGGCCTGCTCGCCGAGCGCGCGGATCTTGGCATGGGAAACGTTCACTGAGCTTCTTCGAGATGGCCACCGATCAGGTGACTGCCTGCGAGCCGCAACGAGCGAGGCC
>BMVA01000034.1 GCA_014650475.1 Streptomyces albogriseolus | reverse complement strand
GGACGACGTCGAGACGATCCAGCTCAGCGCCGGCAGCGGCTCACCTCCGCTCGCGCGGAGAGGACATCGCCATGTGAGCACGGTTGACGGCGATGTCAGGCTCACCTCCGCTCGCGCGGAGAGGACATCGCCATGTGAGCACGGTTGACGGCGATGTCAGGCTCACCTCCGCTCGCGCGGAGAGGACGCCCTGCTCGGTGAGCGCGGCGACCGGCTCCGCCCTGGTGACCGGCTCACCTCCGCTCGCGCGGAGAGGACACACGCTCACCTCCGCCGGTCGAGGTACACGTCGGCTCACCTCCGCTCGCGCGGAGAGGACTCCAGCTTGAACCGCTGATTGACCAGGTCCGACGGCTCACCTCCGCTCGCGCGGAGAGGACCCCGTCCGCCAGCACATCCGCATGCTCAGCAGCGGCTCACCTCCGCTCGCGCGGAGAGGACGAGATTGCCCGGCCAGGAATACGCCTAAGGCACGGCTCACCTCCGCTCGCGCGGAGAGGACCGGCGGACACCCTGGAAGCGGCGCGCCCACGACGGCTCACCTCCGCTCGCGCGGAGAGGACGCCACCTTCAGGACGGACGCCTTCGACTCGAAAGGCTCACCTCCGCTCGCGCGGAGAGGACGCACGCCCAGGACAACCTGGAGCTGGCCGGGATGGCTCACCTCCGCTCGCGCGGAGAGGACGCTATGCGCTCAAGCTCTTCCTGGGTGAACTGCGGCTCACCTCCGCTCGCGCGGAGAGGACTTCAGCCAGGACCACGCGTCGATGGTGACGCGCGGCTCACCTCCGCTCGCGCGGAGAGGACTCGGTGATGTCCGGGTGCAGCTTGGCGATGGCCGGCTCACCTCCGCTCGCGCGGAGAGGACGGCACGTCGGAGACCTGGAAGGGCTTGTGTTCCGGCTCACCTCCGCTCGCGCGGAGAGGACCCTTCGTCGACCTGGAGGAGGTCGGCGAGGAGCGGCTCACCTCCGCTCGCGCGGAGAGGACCTCTCCCGCACCGGCCGCCCCCTCTACAGCCGCGGCTCACCTCCGCTCGCGCGGAGAGGACGCGGGTGGTGATCTGGTCGGCGTGGGTCTGGGCGGCTCACCTCCGCTCGCGCGGAGAGGACGCCGGTCGACGGCTTCTTCGCCGAGGGCAACATGGCTCACCTCCGCTCGCGCGGAGAGGACTCCTGGACAGGTTCATCGCTTCCCTCCCGGACCGGCTCACCTCCGCTCGCGCGGAGAGGACGTGGTCCCGGAAGCCGTGGGCGATCTCCCGTGCGGCTCACCTCCGCTCGCGCGGAGAGGACACTCTCCGACCTGCGCTGTTGATAAGGCTTTTCCATTGCTTTACTGATGACTCTCGGCAAGGTATGGGCCTCGGTTGTGTCGGTCCGGCTGACTCAGCCTACGCGGTATGGCCTGGCCGAGGTCAGACTGCCTGATCCCTTTGCCGTCTTCCCTGGGAGACCAGATTCCCCTGATCCGGGAGCAGCGGCGGGTGGCGCCCCGCCAGGTGTCACGACGTGGGACACGACCTCCGGCGGGGCGGAAGGCCTATCGGGTGCGTACGTGGCCTGCTCGGAACACGCCCGAGGGGCCCGGTCAGCAGCGTGCGTTCGCGCTCACCTCAGCTTGTTCAGGTCGCGTCGGCTCATACCGAACCGCACGTTCGGCTGGTCGTACCTGAAGGGGTACCCGACGATGAAGGCGGAGGCGATGAGCACGCCGTTGGGCAGGTATACGTCAGTCGCCCGCTCGATCAAGTGCTTCAAACCGTAGCTGCCAATGGTGGGTGTCTTGATCGGCGTGATGTTGTCTCGCAACCACAGGGCCGTCTCCGCGACCAGGCCTTCATGTCGTCGCAGGTTTTCGCGCTCGACGGCGAGTTCAGCGCGCCGCTGCTTGATGGCCAGGCGAGGGGAGTTGAAGACGCCGATGCCGAAGTTGCCGAGCATCTCGTGCTCGTCCATCACTTCCGCCAGGGTCGGCCAGTTGAGCTGGCGGCGTCGAGCGTTCAAGTACGTCGTACCGGTGGCGGCCTGGTAATCGCGGATCCACGACTTCTGACGGTGGTTCTGGGTCATCGGGTACTCCTCGCGGGGCTGCCCACGTTCCCCGCACGGATGTCTGATGACTTGGCGGTAGCGATGGGCGCGATTCGGAGAACCTTGTCTTCGTCGTCTCGGCGGACGTGGGCCACCGTGACTCGGAGCGGGCAGGCGCTGACTGCCAGGAGCAGCATACCCATCTGCTTACGCCCGAATGCCGACGACGTTCGGTCTCCTGAGTGTTGCCAGCGTGTCCCAGGGCATCCCGTCGCCCCGTTCGGACCGAACGGGGCGAGGCGACGTCCGAGGACCCGGCCGCCCGCCCGGGCCCCGTCGTCGTGCGCGCCCCTACCCCGCCACCCGCGCCGGAACCCGCTCCAGCCCCCACGTCACCGGCGAGCGCCGCACCCGCACCGCGCCGCCCGCCGCCGTCGGCAGACCCCCCGCCGCTGCCAGACCCCCCACCTCGGCCACCGCCGCCACCACCGCTTCCGCCTGCCCGCGCGCGAAGGCCTCCACGGCCACCCCGTGCGGCGCGGGCACCAGAGGTTCCGGCACGCCGGCCGCCGCGTAGCGGTCCGGGACGAACCGGTCGGGCGTGGTGAACGCCTCCGGGTCGCGGTTGGCGGCCGCCACCAGTACCGCCACCTGCTCACCGGCCGCGACCCGCTCCCCGGCCGCCTCCACGTCCTCCGCGAGGGAGAACGTGTGCAGCTTCACCGGCGGGTCGTGCCGCAGTGTCTCGGTCACCAGCAGGGCCGGGTCCTCCCGCACCGCCGCGGCGGCGGCCTCCGGATCGCCGAGCAGCGCGTGCAGCACACCGGCGATCAGCTCCCGCGCCGCGCGCACGCCCACCACCGCGGCCCGCGCCGCCTCGTCCCCGAGCAGGTCCCTCAGCGCGCCGACCGCGTCGAGCAGCCGCACGGCGTCGTCGTACGCAGGAGGCGCGAGGGCCGCGTCCAGGGCGCCCGCCGCCCCCGCGCAGGCCTCGGCGAGCCGGACGCGGTCGGCCCCGGTCAGTCCGTGCACGTCGGCGAGCACCTCCACCGGCACCCGCGCGGCCACGGAGGCCACCAGGTCCACCTCGCCCCGCAGTCCGGCCAGGGCCCGCTCGGCGGCCCGCGCGGCCGGCTCCCGCACCCGGTCGGCGCCGGGCAGTTCCCCGGCGTCCGGCAGTCCTTGGTCCCAGGCGAGCGCCGACTGCGGCTGCGCCGCCGGCCCGTCGGCGGTACGCGCCGCGAGCAGCCGGCGGGCCGGCGCGTACCCGGTGCACACCCGGACGCCCAGCTTGCTGCGCCACAACGGGCCCGCGGCCCGGGCCCGTTCATAGGCGGGGCTCGGGTCGCTTCCGTACCCCCGCAGCAGGGCCGCGTACGCGTCGCCCTGTGCCCCGTACAGCCAGTGGATCCCCTGGACGAGCTGAAGCCGTCGCCCCAGCTCCCTCTCCGCCGTGACCAGCGCCATGGACGGCACCTCTCTGCTCGTGGCCTGCGTGGCAGGCGCAGGCTAGGCCGCGACGGCGGAGCCCCGGTCGAGCCGCCCGCGGGCAGCGCGTGCGGCCCCCGTCGAGCGGCCGCAGGCGGCTCGACCGGCTAGCCCAGCCCGCCCAGGTCACCCCCGCCCCCGCACCCCGCCGGTCCGCCGGTCCGCCGGTCGCCGGTCCGCCCACGCTCCACTGCCGCTCCACCCGCCCCCACGACCATCGGCCCCACAAGCCCCATGCCGTTGACCGGCTGCCCGAGCTGCGGAGGTGACCGAAGGCCGTGCCGACCTCGAACACACCGGAGGAAGCGGTGGCGGATCCGGCCGCCCTGCTCCGGGACATGGTGCGCATCCGCTGCGTCGAGGAGGAACTCGCCGACCTGTACCGCGACGAGCAGGAGATGCGCACCCCCGTGCACTTCTCCGTCGGCCAGGAGGCCGCCGCCGTCGGGGTGTGCGCCGCGCTGCGCGAGGACGACCTCGTCTACACCGGCCACCGCAGCCACGCCGCCTATCTCGCCAAGGGCGGCGACCTGCCCGCGATGGTCGCCGAGCTGTACGGCAAGGAGACCGGCTGCGCCCGCGGACGCGGCGGCTCCGTGCATCTGACCGACCGGGCCGCGGGCTTCGCCGGGTCCGCCGCGATCCTAGGCGAGATGATCTCGGTGGCGACCGGCGCCGCCTGGGCGCTGCGCCGGCAGGGCTCCCGGCAGGTCGTCGTGACGTTCTTCGGGGACGGCGCCGCCGAGGAGGGCGTCTTCCACGAGTCGCTGAACTTCGCCGCCGTGCACCGCGCCCCGGTCGTCTACGTCTGCGAGAACAACGCCTACTCGATCTCCTCGCCGATCGCCGCCCGCCAGCCGGCGGACGGCTCCGTCACCGCCCGCGCCCGCGCGTTCGGCATCACCGCCGAGCGGGTCGACGGCAACGACGTCGCCGCGGTGCACGCCGCCGCCCGCCGGGCCGTCGCGGCCTGCCGCGCCGGACAGGGTCCCGCCTTCCTGGAGCTGGACACCTACCGCTGGCGCGAGCATGTGGGACCCGGCCACGACACCGGCGTCGACCGCCCCCGCGAGGAGGTCGAGAGCTGGCTGGAGCGCTGCCCGGTGCGCCGGGCCGCGGACGCCCTGCGCCCGGGTGCGCCCGATGTCGAGGAGCGGCTCGCGGCCTGGGACGAGGAGTTCCGCGACGAGACGCGCCTCGCGGTCGCCGCGGCCAAGGCCGCGCCCTTCCCCGCCGTCGACCGCCTCACCGACGGCGCCTACGGCAGCCCCGTCCACGCGAGCTGACCACGCGAGAGCTGACAGGAGAACACCCGATGGGACGGACGCTCACGTACTGGCAGGCGATCGCCGAGGCCACCGTGCAGTGCATGGAGGCGGACCCTGCCGTCGTCGTCGTGGGACAGAACGTCGACGACGCCAAGGGCTCCTACGGCACCACCCGCGCGGCCTACGAGCGTTTCGGCGCCGCCCGGGTCGTCGACACCCCCAACAGCGAGAACGCCGTGGCCGGGATCTGCATCGGCGCCGCCGACCAGGGACTGCGGCCGCTGGTGGTGCACACCCGCGCCGACTTCATGTTCCTGGCCATGGACGCGCTGATCAACCTGGGGTCCAAGTGGCGCTACATGTACGGCGACCAGGGCGGGGTGCCCGTCGTCATGCGCGGTGTCGTCGGCCGTGGCTGGGGTCAGGGCGCCACCCACTCGCAGAGCCTGCACTCCGTGTTCGGCCACTTCCCCGGCCTGTACGTGGCCGCGCCCGCCTCGCCCGCGGACGCCAAGGGCCTGCTGATCTCCGCCCTGCGCGCCGACACGCCCGTGGTGCTGATGGAGAACCGGTCGCTGTACGCCACCGAGGGCGAGGTCCCCGAGGAGCCGTACACGGTGCCGTTCGGCAAGGGCCGCGTCGCGCGCCCCGGCGCCGACGTCACCGTGGTGGCCGCCTCGCTCATGGTCCACGAGGCGCTGCGGGCCGCCGAGCTGCTGGCCGGCCAGGGCGTCGACGTGGAGGTGGTCGACGTGCGCAGCGTCCGGCCGCTCGACGAGGACGTCATCTGCTCCTCCGCCGCCCGCACCGGCCGGGTCGTGATCGCCGACACCAGCTGGGCCCGCTACGGCTTCTCCGCCGAGGTCGCCGCCGTCATCGCCGAGCACGTCCCTCATGCGCTGCGCGCCCCGGTCCGCCGGGTGACGCCCCCGGACTGTCCGGCGCCGGTGTCCTGGCCGCTGGAGGAGGCGTTCCACCCCGGCGCGCAGAAGATCGCCGACGCCTGTCTGGAGCTGGTCGGCGGCGACCGGTCCGCCGTGCCCGCCCTGGCCGGTGTGGACGCCGGGTTCATCGGGCCCTACTGAACCGGACCGCCCGGCCTGAACCGGGCCGCCCGGCGGCCGGTTGTCCCACGACGAAAGGAAGACACGTGGAATCGAGCAAGTCGGCCGTGGTCGCCGAAGGGCTCCGCAAACGCTACGGGAAGGCCACCGTGCTCGACGGACTCGACCTCGTCGTGCCCGAGGGCTCGGTGTGCGGCCTGCTCGGACCCAACGGCGCCGGCAAGACCACCACCGTGGGCATCCTGTCCACCCTGCTGCGCGCCGACGGCGGCCGGGCCGAGGTCGCCGGCTTCGACGTCGCCCGCCAGGCCGCGCAGGTCCGCTACCGGATCGGGCTCGTCGGCCAGCACGCCGCCGTCGACGAGGTCCTCAGCGGGCGGCAGAACCTGGTCATGTTCGGCAGGCTCTACCACCTGTCCCCGGCCGCGGCCCGGCGCCGCGCGGACGAACTGCTGGAGCGGTTCCGGCTGACCGACACCGGCAGCAAGCCGGTCAAGGCGTACTCCGGGGGCATGCGCCGCCGTCTGGACCTCGCGGCCGGCATGGTGCTCGCGCCGCCGGTGCTCTTCCTGGACGAGCCGACCACCGGTCTGGACCCGCGCAGCCGCAACGAGGTCTGGGACGCCGTCCGCGCCCTCGTCGACGGCGGCACCACCGTGCTGCTCACCACGCAGTACCTCGAGGAGGCCGACCAGCTCGCCGACCGGATCTCCGTCATCGACACCGGACGGGTCATCGCCGAGGGAACCCCCGACGAGCTGAAGCGCCGTATCGGCGGCGACCGGGTGGACGTGGTGGTGCGCCGCGCCGGCGACCTGAGGGCGGCCGGCGGGGTGCTCGCCCCGGTCGCCGCCGGGGAGGTCGTCACCGACGAGGACACCCGGCAGATCTCCGTGCCGGTGCGCGACCGGGCCGCCGCCCTCGCCGACGTGGTCCGCGTCCTGGACACCGCGGGCATCGCGGCCGAGGACATCGCGCTGCGCCGGCCCACCCTCGACGAGGTCTTCCTGCACCTGACCGGTTCCGCCCCGGGAGCCTCGGCGGAACACCCCGAACCGCACACCAGCGACGAGAAGAAGACGGAGGGCGCAGCGGCATGAGCGTCGCGATCCCCGACCTGCCCCGCGGCCCCTTCGGGCGGCTGCGCTGGGCGCTGGCCGACGGCTGGACCGTCACCCTGCGCGGCCTGACGCACTGGTCCCGCGAACCCGGCACGGTCATCGGCGGACTGCTGTTCCCCGTGATGATGGTGCTGATGTTCGGCTACTTCTTCGGCGGCGCCATGGAGGTGCCCGGAGGGGGCAACTACCGGGAGTTCCTCATCCCGGGCATGTTCGTGATGACCATGGTGTTCGGCATGGGCGAGACCGTCACCGCCGTCTCCGCCGACAAGAACCGCGGCGTCACCTCCCGCTTCCGCTCCATGCCGATGGCGCCCTCCGCCGTGCTGGTCGGCCGGTGCGTCACCGACATGCTCAACTCGGTCCTCGCCCTGGCCGTGCTCTTCGCCGTCGGTCTCGCCGTCGGCTGGGAGGCCCACGGCAGCGTCGCCGACACCGTGTTCGCCGTCGGCCTGCTCCTGCTGCTGCGGTTCGCGCTGACCTGGATGGGCATCTACTTCGGCCTGCTGATGAAGGGACCGGAGGGCATCACCCTGGTGCAGACCCTGGAGTTCCCGGTCGGCTTCCTCACCAGCGCCTTCGTCGCCCCGTCCACGATGCCGGGCTGGCTGGGGACCATCGCCGAGTGGAACCCGCTGTCCTCGACCGTCGCCGCGAGCAGGGAACTGTTCGGCAACCCCGGCTGGGGCGGCGACTCCTGGATCGCGCAGCACGCCACCCTCATGGCCGTGGTGTGGCCGGCCGTCATCTTCGCCGTCTTCTTCCCGCTGTCCGTACGCCGGTTCCGCACCCTGACCGGCTGACCCCCCTCCCACCCCCCACCTGCGGAGACGACCCCATGCCTCTGCGCCTTCGAGCCAGGCTGACCACCGTGGCCTCAGCGGCCGCGCTCGCGCTGACCACCCTTCCCGCAGCGGCGGCGGAGGGCCCCCGCGCCCCCGCCCCCGTCCGCTGCGCGCCCTTCTCCGCCCAGATCCCCCTCGGCCCGGACGCCCACGGCACGCAGCGCATCGCGGGCACCCTGTGCGAACCGCTCGGGCGGCGCGCCAGAACCGCCCAGCTCCTGCTGCACGGCGGGACCTACGACCACACGTACTGGACGATCCGGTCGGACGCCCGCAGTCCCTCCTACGCCGAGGCCGCCGCCCGCGCCGGCCACGCCGCCCTGGCCGTGGACCGGCTGGGCACCGGCCGCAGTTCGGCCCCGCACAGCTCCCGCTTCACCGACGACACCCATGAGAAGGTCGTGCTGCACCTGACCCGGGTGCTGCGCGAACGCGGCCACCGCAAGGTGGTCCTGACCGGCAACTCCTTCGGCGCCACCGTGGCCCGGATGGTGGCCGCCCGGTACCCCGGCGCGGTCCAGGGACTGATCCTGACCGGTGAGGGGGCGCCGCCCGACGAGGGCGCCTTCGAGCAGATGGGCGCGCTCTACCGGACCGCCTCCGGGCATCCGCTGCTCGCCCGGCGCGGGCTGGACGACGGCTATGTGGCGCTCGCGCCGGGCGGGAAGGCGGCCTGGTTCTACGACCACAGCACGGCCGACCCCCGCGTGGTGCTGCACGACGAGCTGCATCCCGAGCCGGACGTGTACCCGGCCGACCCCGGCTACGGGGACGTCGCGCTCAACCGGCGCATCACCGTCCCCGTGCTGGTCGTCGTCGGCCAGAACGACCGGCTCATCTGCGGCGGCTCGGGCAGCGACTGCTCCAGCTCCGCGGCGCTGCGGGCCTCCGCGGCCCCGCTGTACGGGCCGAAGGCCCGGCTGGAGGCCATCGCCGTGCCGCGCACCGGCCATGTGCTCAACCTGCACCGCACCACCTCCCAGTGGTACGACCGCGCCCAGGAATGGGTCGAGCGCCGCGTGGACGGCGCCGGCTGAGACCACCCGACCCCCCTCCCAGGTGCCGTGGACACATCCCCCCTGTGTCCACGGCACCGTCCTGTCCGGGCCCGGCCCGCCGCCTGCACCGCGGCTCGAACGCCGCTCCAGGGGCCGGCCCGAGCATCGAGGCGGACGACGCCTCCCGCACCGGGCGGGACGAGGCGTGACCCGGCGACGACGACGGCAGGGGGGCAGCGCATGAGCGCCACGCTGGTGGACGGCTTCCTGGCACAGGCCCGGCGCCGGCCGGACGCCGTGGCACTGACCGGGGACTGCGAGGAGGTCACCTACGGGACGCTCCTCGCCCGCGCCACCGCCCAGCGCGGGCGCGTCGCGGACCTCGGCCTCGCCCCCGGCGAACCCGTCGGCGTCCTCGCCGTCAAGTCGCCCGCCACCGTCGCCCTGGTGCTCGCCTGCCTGCTGGAACGCCGGCCGGTGCTGCTGCCCTCGCCCACCCTCGGGCAGGACGTCCGCGCCCGGCTCACCGACGCGGCCGGCGTCCCCGTGCTGCTGACCGCGCGGGACGACGACACCGCCACCGCGGAGCCCCGCGCCCCCGCCCGTGTCGACCGCCGGGACGGCACCGCCTTCATCCTGACGACGTCCGGTTCCACCGGCGTGCCCAAGGCGGTCCCGCTGCCCGCGGCGGCGGTCGACCGCTTCACCGGCTGGGCGGCGGACGCCTTCGGCATCACCGAGGACACCCCGGTCCTCAACCACGCGCCCCTCAACTTCGACCTGTGCCTGCTGGACGTGTGGACCACGCTCGCCCGCGGCGGCCGGGTGGTGCTCGCCGACCCCGGCCGGGCGGCGCGCGGCGCCCATCTCTTCGACCTGCTCCACCGGCACCGGGTGGAGGTCGTCCAGGCGGTGCCCCTGTTCTACCGGCTGCTCGCGGACGGCGCCGCCGGACGCGCGCTGCCCGCCGTGCGGCACGCCCTCACCACCGGCGACGCCCTTCCCTCGCCCGTGCTGGCCGCGCTGCCCCCGCTGCTGCCCGCGGCCCGCCTGCACAACGTCTACGGCTGCACCGAGACCAACGACAGCTTCCTGCACGAGATCGACCCGGACCGGGACGCCGGCCCCGGCCCGCTGCCCATCGGCCGGCCGCTGCCCGGGGTGCACGCCCTGGTCGTCGCCGAGGACGGCTCCGTCGTCGAGGGCGAGGGCCGCGGCGAGCTGTACGTCGCCACCCCGTTCCAGAGCGAGGGCTACCTCGGCGCCTCCGCCGGCACGGCCTTCGCCCCCCACCCGCGGGGCCTGCCCGGCCGGCGCTACTTCCGCAGCGGCGACCTGGTGCACCGCGCCGCCGACGGCACCTGCACCCTCCGGGGCCGCACCGACTTCCAGGTCAAGGTGCGCGGCGTACGCGTCAACCCGCAGGAGGTCGAGGCGGTCCTGCTCACCCACCCCCTGGTGCGCGAGGCGGCCGTGCTGGCCCTGCCCGACCCGCTGGCCGGGAAGCTGCTGCACGCCGTGGTCCGCGGCGCCGACGGCCTCGACGGGCTGGCGCTGCGCGGCCATCTGGCGCGCGGACTGCCCCGCGCCGCGATCCCCTCCACGGTGCGCGTCACCGGGCACCCCCTGCCCAGGACCAGCACGGGCAAGGTCGACCGCGAACGGGTCGCCCGCACGCTCCAGCCGGGGTGACGGACCGGCACGCAGCCCGGCCACGGCCCCGTCCCGACGACCCGTCAGCCCGCCCTCAGCCGCCCACGTACCCGCTCACCGTCCGCCAGGAGGAGCCCCATGCCCCACGCCGAGCCCCCGGCGGGCCCTGCCGCCGTCGTGCCCCCGACGCCGGGCTTCTTCCCCCGGCGCGACGACGCACGGCCGGGCCTCGCCCTCTTCCTCAACGCCGGTGACCCGCCCCTGGACCGGCTGGCCGACGTGGCCGCCGCGCTCGACGACAGCGGGGTGGAGTGCCTCGAACTGGCCGTGCCCTTCCCGGACTCGGTCACCGACGGACCGGTCGTGCGCCGCTCGGCCCGCCGCGCCCTGGACGCCGGCGTCACCGCCGCCGCCGTCCTCGACGCGGTCGCGGCCGTGCGGCCGCGCCTGCGCCGGCTGCGCATCGCGCTGCTCGCCGACTTCGGGCACACCGTCAAGGGCCCCGGGCTCGCCGCCTTCACCGCCCGGGCCGCCGACGCCGGCTGCGACGGCCTGCTGCTGCACGGTCTGCCGCCACGGCTGCGCGAGCCCTACCTGGACGCCGCCGCGCGGGCCGGCCTGCCGGTCGTGGCCACCTGCTACGCCGTCTCCAGGCCCGAGGCCGTCGCCCGTGCCGCCGCCGACGCCTCCGCCTACCTCTACCTGGTCGCGCACTACGGCCGCAGCGGCACCACCGCACCCCCCGACCAGGACGCGCTGGCCCGGACCCTCGCCGCGCTGCGCCCGGCCGCGCGGGTGCCCGTCGCCGTCGGTTTCGGCGTGCGCACCGCCGCGGACGTCGAACGGCTGGGACGGCTCGGCGCCGACGCCGCCGTCGTCGGCAGCGCGGCCGTCGCCCGGGTCGAGCAGGCCCTCGAGGCGGGTGACGACCCCGTGGCACGGCTCGCCGTGTTCGCCGCCGGCCTGCGTCCGGACATCCCCACCCCGACGGAAGGATCCTCCGCCGTGACCGCCCCCACCTCCGAGCCGGCGACCGCCGGGACCGGGACGGTGTGACATGCGTTTCAGCGACGACGACGAAGCACTGCGCCAGGGCCTGCGGCCGTGGCTGGACAAGCTGAACGACGGCCACGCCGAACGCGACGCCGACGCCGTCTTCTCCCGGGACGCCTGGGAACTGGTCCGGCGCACCGGCATCCTCGGCCTGCCCTTCGAGGAGCGCTTCGGCGGCCTCGGACGGTCCCTGCCCACCACGATGCACGTGCTGGAAGGACTGGGGGAGGGGTGCCGCGACGCGGGGCTCAGCTTCTCGGTGTGCACCAGCATGGTCAGCACCGGCGTACCGCTGCAGCGGTACGGCTCCGCCGCGCTCAAGGAGCGCTACCTGCCCGGCGTCTGCTCCGGGGAACTGATCGGCGCCCACGCCATCAGCGAACCCGACAGCGGCTCGGACGCCCTGGCGATGCGCACCCGCGCCGAACGCGACGGCGACTCCTTCGTCCTCACCGGGGGCAAGGCGTTCGTCAGCAACGGACCCGTCGCCGACGTGTTCGTGGTGTACGCCAGGACCGATCCGCGCGGCGGCCCGCTGGGCATCACCGCGTTCCTCGTCGACCGGGACACCCCCGGCCTCGGCGTCGGCCGCCCCGTGTCCAAGATGGGCCTGCGGTCCTCGCCGCTGGGCGAGCTGTTCCTCGACGGCTGCCGGATCCCCGCCGACCGGGTCCTCGGCCGCGTGGGCGGCGGCTTCCTGGTACTGGACCACGTGATGAAGTGGGAGATCCTGTGCTCCTTCGCCGTCACCGCCGGAGAGATGAGCCACCGCCTGGCGCGCTGCGTCGAACACGCCCGCACCCGCAGCCAGTTCGGCCGGACCATCGGCTCCTTCCAGGCCGTCTCCCACCGCATCGTCGACATGCGGATCGGCGTGGAGACCGCCCGCCGCTGGCTGTACGGCACCGCGGAGAAACTCGTGGCAGGGGAGAACGTCACCGAGGACGTGGCGATCGCCAAGCTGGTCACCAGCGAGGCCAACGTCGCCTCCGCGCTCTCCGCGGTCCAGATCTTCGGCGGCAACGGCTACATGACCGAATACGGCATCGAACGACAGCTGCGCGACTCAGTGGCCGGGACCATCTACTCGGGCAGCTCCGAGATCCAGCGCAACCGCATCGCCACCATGCTCGGCCTGTGAGCGGGCACGTGCCCCGAGGCCGCCGAGGACCCGAAGGACACCCGATGACCGAAGCCGCCCTGCGCGCCACCGAGTTCCTCGACCACACCTCCCCGGAGGTGACCGGGTTCGTCCGCACGGCGCTCGCGGACACCGCCCCCGACGCGACCCCCACGGAGCGCGCCGTGGCGCTCTACCACGCCGTGCGCGACGGCATCCGCTACGAGGTCTACGGCGCCGACCTCAGCCGCGAGGGCCTGAGGGCCGGCAGCGTGCTGCGCACCGGCTCCGGCATGTGCCTGCACAAGTCCGTCGTCTACGCGGCGGCGCTGCGCTCCGTCGGCGTCCCCGCCCGGCTGGTCCTCACCGACGTGCGCAACCACCTGGCCTCGCCGCGCCTGATCCGGCTGCTCGGCGGCGACGTGTTCCACCAGCACTGCCTGACGTCGGTGTTCCTGAACGGCCGCTGGGTGAAGGCCACGCCCGTGTTCAACCGCACCCTGTGCCGGCTGTACCGCATGGCGCCCCTCGACTTCGACGGGACCGCCGACAGCGTCCACCACCCCTACGACGCCGAGGGCCGCCGCCAGATGGAATTCCTCCGCCACCACGGGGAGTTCGACGACCTGCCCTACGAGTTCGTCCTCGCCGACCTGCGCGCCGCGCACCCCGGCCTCTTCCGCGGGGACGGCGCCCGTCTCGCCGCCGGCTCCCTGGCCGGCGAGGCGCGGGACGGGAGCGCCGCGTGACGCTGGTGAAGTTCTGCGGGGCCGTCACCCGGCGCGAGGTGCGGGAACTGGCCGGGGCCGGCGCCGACCTGGTCGGCCTGTGGCACGGCGTGCCCGGCGGCCGGGCGGAGCTGCCGCGGGACCGGCTCGCCGTCCTGGCCGCCACGGCGCGCGACAGCGGCCTGACCCCGGTGCTGGTCACCCTCTCCGCCGACCGCGACGAGGTGACCGCCGTCCTCGGGGCCACCGGGATCCGCTGGGTCCAGCTGCACGGTCACCAGCCACCGGCGATGGTCCGCGCCCTCAAACGGCACGGGCCGCCGGACCTGACGGTCGTCAAGGTGCTGCACCTGCGCGGAGGCGGCTGCCTGGAGTCGGGTCTGCTGAGCGCCTACGAACGCACCGGCGCCGACGTGTTCCTGCTGGACAGCGCCACCGCGGACGGCATTCTGGGCTCCACCGGGCGGCCCCTCGACGCCGCGGCCGCAGCCGCCCTCGCCGGCCGGCTCACCCGGCCCTTCCTCCTGGCCGGCGGGCTGGACGCGGAGAACGCCCCGGCCTACGCGTCCCTCACCGCCCATCCCCGTTTCCTCGGCGTGGACGTCGACTCCGCAGCCCGCGGCGCCTCGGGACGGCTCGACGGGGCCCGGGCCCGCGCCGTGCGCGAGGCGTGGACCGCGGCGGCCCTCAGCCCCGCGCCCGCACGAACAGAATGACCACCACGGCCGTCCCCGCCACCCCGGACGCCCCGATGACCAGCCCGGGGGCGACCACGGTGCCGGCCGCGCCGGACAGTGCGATCGCCGCGCCCTGCACCGTCATCATCCCGCTGGTCTGCACGGTGAACAGGCGTCCGCGGCAGGCCGGTTCGGTCGCCGCCAGGATCAGCGGGTCGATTCCCTGGTTGCAGGCGAAGCCGGCCCCGGAGAGAGCCAGCAGCGCCACCGCCGCCGGCACGGGCGGCCCCAGGAGGAACGCGGCCAGCGGGGCCTGGGAGCAGACCAGCAGCGGGACGACCAGCCGCCGCCTGCGTGCCGGTGCGAGCCGGGCCACCGCGGTCTCGCCGAGCACCGTCCCGGCGGCGTACCCGGTGAAGAGGGCGCCCGCGGCGGTGGCCGGGGCTCCGGCCTGGGCGGTGTAGGCGACGGCCAGACCGTCGCCCACCGCGGAGAACCCGGGCACGGCCCAGGTCAGCAGGACGAGCCGGCGGACCGTGCGGTCGGCGAACAGGCGCCGCAGGCCGTCGGCGGAGTCCGCGAGGACGCCGGCGGGGGAGCGGCGGCCGTCCGGGGCGAGCGCCGGCGTCGCGGGGGTGCACAGACCGGCCAGGGCGGCGGACACCAGCAGGCTCACGGCGTCGGCGGCGAGCGTCCGGTACGGGCCGACCGCGGCGACCAGGACGCCGCCCAGGGCGAAGCCGGTGACGACGGCGGTCTGGCTGACGGTCCGCAGCAGCGACCGGCCGACCGGGAACAGGCCGTCGTCCAGCAGCTGGGTCAGGATCGCGGCGCGGGCCCCCTGCGCCACGGGCGCGACCAGCCCGGTGCCCAGCAGCAGGAGCAGCAGCGCGGCCACGGGCAGACCGGGCAGGAGCATGGCGGCGACGCAGCCGGCGGCCAGCAGGTCGCAGCCGGCCAGGACCCGGCGGGGCGGGAAGCGGTCGGCGAGCGCGGACAGGGCGGTGCCGCCGACGGCGTGCGGCGCGAAGGCGCAGACCAGCACGAGCGACGACAGCAGCGGGGAGCCGGTGCGCTGGTGGACGAGGATCGACAGGGCCACCTCGGCGGCCAGCTTCCCGGCCATCGAGACGGCGTGGGCGGCGAACACGGCCCGCATGCCCGGGGCGCGCAGCACCGCCCGGTAGCCGGGTGCCGGTGCCGCGGGGGCCGGCGCCGGCTCCGTTCCGGTCCGTGCCACAGGCGGTCCCCTCGCTCGTGCGTCGTCCGGTCCTTCGACGCCACGGGCCCGCCGGGTACGGGGCGTCCCGTTGTACCCGGCGGACCATGTGCTCGGCTCAGTCCCACGTGTGGGGGACTCGTCCCGCGTGGCGGGGCATTCAGTGGATGTGACGCATCGCTGTCACCTCCCGGAGGTCTCGGCGGCGGGGGGCTCGTTCCGGCGGCGCCCGCTGGGGCGCGTCAGAACGAAACTCGGAGGGAGTACATCCCGTGTTCGGTCACGTTGGGCCGCGGCACCGGCTCGGCCAGCAGCCGGGCCTGGGGGAACCGGCGGCCGACGGTGCCGAGGACCTGGCGGGCGACCTCGACGGCGACCTGGGCGCCGAGGCAGGCGTGCGGGCCCCGGCCGAAGCCCAGATGGCGGTTGGGTGTGCGGTCCCACACGAGCCGGTCGGGCTCGGGGAAGACGGAGGCGTCCCGGTTGGCGGCGCCGAGGAAGCAGGAGACGATCTGGCCCCTGCGGATGCGCCGCCCGCCCAGCACGGTGTCGCGGACGCAGGCGCGGCTCTCCACGTGCACGGGACCGGAGTGGCGGACCAGTTCGTGGACGGCCTTGTCGGTGTCGACCACGACGCGCTCGTCCGGGGGGATGCGCAGCAGGGTCAGCAGTCCGGTGGCGAGGAACCTGCTGGCCGTCTGGAACCCGGCCTGCAGCACCACCCGCAGCGAGTTGAGCACGACCTCGCGGTCCACGCCGGCGTCCGGCGCCGTCGCCAGCACATGCCGGGCGAACCCGTCCGGCAGCGGTTCCCCGGCCCAGCGGCTCACCAGCCGTGACAGCTCGGCGCGCGCCGCCACCCCGGGTTCGTACGTCTCGGGGCGCAGGCTCGCGTCCATGCCGTCCACGATCGTGTCGGACAGCGGCACGAACCAGTCCCGGTCCGGCTGCGGCACGCCCAGGAGCGCGGTGACGGCCCGCAGGGCGACGGGTTCGGCGACCAGCCGTACGAAGTCGAAGCCGTCGTCCTCCTTCTCCGCCAGCGCCAGTCGTTCGTCGAGCACGGTGCGGACCGCCTCGGCCGGCCGGCCCGGACCGGCCGCCTTGAAGCCGTCGAGCATCAGCTTCCGTATCCGGGTGTGCTCCGGCGGGTCCAGGGTCTGGAGGCTCAGCAGGGCGGGCGGGGTGTCGACGCCGACCCGCCGCCAGTCCTGGCAGAAGGTCTCGGCGTCGCGCAGGGTGGTGAAGGCCTCCTCGTACCCTGTGACGAGCCAGGCCTCGATGCCGGAGTCCCAGAGGACGGGGCCCTGTTGCCGCCATTCCCGGTAGAGGGGATGCGGGTCGGCCAGCGCACTCGGTTCGAGCAGACGCAGGATCCCGGTGTCCGTCACGTGCTCTCACACTCCCTCGTGCGTCGCCGTCGTCGCAGAAACAGAGGGGGCGGGGGGAGCCCTGGATACATCCGGCGGGCGGTCAGGGCGTCCGGGCGCCGTCGGCCTCCGCCGTGCTCACTCCTGCCCGGCGAGCTCGCCGTGCAGCTTGGCGAGGATGCGGCGCCGGGTGGGGCCTATGGACCCGCGGGCGATGCCCAGGGTCTGCGAGATGTGGTCGTAGCTGAGGGGCGGCTCGGCGAAGAGCAGCCCCAGCAACTCCCGCTGCTGGTCGGGCAGATCCTCCAGCACCGCCTGGAGCCGCTCCCCGTCCGCGCGGGCGAGCACACGCTCCTCCGGCGCGGGCATCGCGTGCTCGGGATCCGCGGCCCGCACCAGGTCGGCGGGTTCCGGGACGCTCACCACCCGCCGGGACTGCCGGGCCCGGGCGAGCGCCTCCCGCTTGGCCACCGTGACCAGCCAGGCCGCTATCCGCCCCGGCTGCTTCAGCGTGTGGATGTGCTCCACCAGCCGCTGCCAGGTCAGCTGATAGGCGTCCTCGCAGTCGGCGTGGCCGAGACCGTGCGAACGCACCACGGTCCACACGGCCGGACTGTAGAGCCGGATCAGCCTCTCCCACGCCTTGACGTCACCCGCCCGGCACTGCTGGATCAGCTGCTCCAGCCCGACGGCGGGCCCGCGTTCGGGGCGCCGCCTCTCACGGTCGGGCTTGTTTCTTCGGTCGACAGGACGTATCACCACAGGCCGCCATTCCTTTCCGGAAGGGTCGTGCGTGTTCCTGAGCCAGGGCGGCGACATTAGGGTTCGCGCCACACACCCGGCAAAGAAGCGACCTGTCCGAAAAGCGACGAAGGCTTTCCTACGGCTCGCATTCCCGCGGTGCGCAACTCGGTTGCCTGCGGTTTCCCCCCGCACAAAACGGAACTGACAGAAGACCGTCAGCTTTCGGGACGACCGTCAGCGGATTGTCAGCCGGCCATTTTCGGGCTTCGTTCGGCAGGCCGTTCCGGAAAAGGAATCGGAACCGGTCGGCCGGTTTCCGTCCGGACTCCAGCGGCGCCTGTGACCCTCGGCCCCGTCGACCCCCCCCCACCGACACGAAGGGAACGTGAGGTCACGTGTCCACCCCCGCACTGGACCGGCCGGCGCCCCGGCCGCCACAGCGTCAGGAGCAACCCCGGCCCGAGGAGAGGCCGGACGGCGGGAAGCGGAGACGGCGCGGACGGCGAGAGGAGTTCCGCCTCGGCGCGCGGGGGCGGAAGCTGACGCTCGCCCTGCACATCGCGTCGTCGGTCGGCTGGATGGGCCTGTCGATGTCGATGGCCACCCTCGCCCTGATCGGCTACCTCACCTCCGACCCGGGCGTCGCCGAGGGCGCGTACTACGCGATGTACGTCTTCGACGAGACAACGGTGTCGCTCGTCAGCCTCGTCAGCGGAGTCACCGGCGTCCTGCTGGGCTGCGGCACCCCCTGGGGGCTGCTGCGCCACTGGTGGGTGCTGGTCAAATGGGTGCTCGCCCTGTCCGTCGCGGTGTTCGCCTGGGTCTACACCCACCCCCTGGTGCTGACCGCCGCGGAGCGCGCGGGGGAGACCCGCGGCGACACCTACCGGCCTGGGACCGAGGCGGCCGTGCTGGCCTGGACGGTCCCCCCGGTGTTCGCCCTGCTGGTGTTCCTCTCCCTGCTGTCGGTGTACAAGCCGTGGGGCCGCACCCCGCGCGGCCGGCGCCACGCGGAGGCCGGCGCCCGGCGCAGGGCGTCCACGGCCGGCGCCCCCGCGGACACGCCGGTGACCGTGGCGGCCGTCGACCGCCTCGCCGACGGCGTCGTCGGCCTGCGGCTCGAACCCGCGGCGGGCGGGCCGGTCGCCCCGTGGACGGCCGGCGCGCACATCGACCTGGTGCTGCCCTCCGGACGGATCCGGCAGTACTCCCTCCACGGCGACCCGGACGACCGCTCCTGCTACCGGGTGGCGGTGCTGAAGGAGCCCGAGGGCCGCGGCGGATCGCTGGAGGCGCACCGGCTCGCCGCCGGCGACCGCATCGCCGTGCGCGGACCGCGCAACCACTTCCCGCTGGCCGACGCGGAGCGGTACCTGTTCGTCGCCGGAGGCATCGGCGTGGTCCCCTTCCTGCCGATGATCGAGGAGGCCGAACGGCGCGGCGCCGACTGGCGGCTGGTCTACGTCGGCCGCAGCAGGGCCGGCATGGCGTTCCTGACGGAGCTGGAGCGGTACGGGCCCGACCGGGTGCTCGTCCACGCCCGCGACGAGTCGGAGCGCCCCGACCTCGCGGCCCTGCTCGCCGCCTCCCCGGCCGGCACCGCGGTCCACTGCTGCGGCCCGGACGGCATGATGCGCGCCGTGGAGGAGCTCATGGACCGCGCCTGCCCGCAGGGCACCCTGCACCTGGAACGGTTCACCCCGAGCGCCCGGCCGGCCTCGCCCGAGGGCGACCGGCCCTTCGAGATCGAGCTGAGCAGCACCGGCGAGGTCGTCCACGTGCCCGCCGGCCGGTCGGCCCTGGAGGCGCTGCGCGAGTCCGCGCCGCAGCTCGCCGCCTCCTGCGAGGACGGCCTGTGCGGCTCCTGCGAACTGCGCGTCCTCGCGGGGACCCCCGACCACCGCGACGACGTGCTCCCCGCCACGGAGCGCGGGCGCACCGACATCGTCTACCCGTGCGTGTCCCGGGCCCGCGGCGCACGCCTGGTCGTCGACCTGTGACCCGGGCGGCGGTCCACGGGCGCGCCCCGTCGCCCGGCGGACCGCCGCCGTCCCGCCCGCCGGCCCCCGCTCACGCCGTCCAGTCCGCCGACGCCCGCACCCGGACCGGCCAGTGGGAGAACAGCCGGCCCTCCTCGTGCAGTCCGCTCAGGACCCCCGCCACCCGGTCGACCACGGCCGCGTCCGTCACCGTCTCCGTCGGACGGAACTGACGCCACACCCGCTCCAGGCACAGCAGCAGCACCGCCGGGTCGGGGAAGCCCTCGCCCAGCGCGCCCTGCGAGCGCACCGCCAGGTGGATCGCCGCCGCGCCCGCGTGCAGGGCGCAGTACTGCTCGGCCAGGCGGAACTGCTCGGCGGTCGCGGCGTACCCGCGTCCCACGTCCTCCTTCAGCCGGGCCGTCTCGCCCAGCAGCCGGTCGAACTCCTTCAGCAGCCGGTCACCCGTCTCCGCCGCACGGTGGAACAACGCCCGGTCCCGCTCGTCGCGCTGACGCTCCGCCAGGTCCCGCAGCCGCTCCAGCGCGTCGGGCAGGGCCAGCAGGACGTCGTCCCGGCCCCGGCTGACCAGCAGCTGCCGCTCCGGACGCCACACCGGCAGCTCGGCGTTCAGGCCGAACATGACGCCGACGCGCTCCACCGCCTCCGCCCGCAGGCCGTCACCGGCGTCCCGCGCCGTGCGCAGCAGCCCGTCGAGCTGCGCCGCGATGTTCTTCAGGTTCACCACGGTGTTGCCGTCGACGAACGAGACCGCCGCCAGGTCCCGCAGCATCTTCTGGTAGACGCCGAAGTGCGGGTGGTCCCGCAGGTACAGCCGCGCCCCGAGCAGCACCGACAGCTGCCCCATGGTGCGCTCCAGCAGCGTCGGCACGAAGTACTTGACCACCGAGGAGTACACGCTGGCCTGCGCCGGGTTGCTCTGCAGCGCGCGCACCGCGCCGCCGCACACCGCGTCCGCCACCATCAGGTCGGCGAAGCACTCGGCCAGCTGGCGCCGGGAGTAGGGGATGTCGGCGACCCGCTGCCCGAAGATCTCCCGCCGCGCGGCGAAGTCCATCGTCAGCCGCAGCGCGGTGTCCACCGCCCCCAGGGCGATGCTGCCGATGACCACCCGGGCCACCTGGGCGCTCTTCAGGGCCAGTTCCAGACCCTGACCCTCGGCCCCGACCAGGGCGTCCTCCGGCACGAACACGCCGTCGACCCGGATGCCGCTCATGTCCAGCGCCCGCAGCCCGTGCAGGCGCTCGTTGGGCAGGGCCGCGACCGTGCCGGCCGGGCACCGCCGCCGGTCCAGCGCGAACACCGACCAGCCGCCCGGCCCCCCGCGCTCGGCCGTGCGCGCCTGGACGCTCACCACGTCGGCGATCGTGGCGTTGCCGATCAGGTACTTCTCGCCGGTGAGCCGCCAGCCGCCGGGCACCCGCTCGGCCCGCATCTCGTTGGCCAGCACGTCGCTGCCGTGCCGCCGTTCGGACAGCCCCCAGGACATCCGGACGCCGTGCCGGATGCCGTGCACGGCGGCCCGGCCCTGCTCGTCGCCGGCGGCGATCCAGTGCGGCATGAACGCCACATTGGTGATCATCAGCGCGGTCGCGGTGGTCGGGTCCCGGCGGGCCACAAGACGCACCAGGTTGAATCCCACCTCCACGTCACCGGCCCGCCCGCCCCACCGTTCGGGCAGGCAGTACTCGTGCACGCCCCAGGCCTGGAGCAGATCGGTGAGCTCGTAGGGGAACTCCTCCCGCTCGTCGAAGGCCAGCACCTTCGAGAACGGCATACGGGCCCCGGCGTCGTGCGGGTCCCCGAGGTGGTCCTCCAGCCCCTCCGCCAGGGCGACGAGGTCGTCGACTGTCACGGTGCGGTTCCTTCCCTGCGCGGTGCGCGCGGTCGGTTCAGGCCAGATGGGGGGCGGCGCAGGAGAACATGCGGTTCTCCTCGTACAAGGGGGTGACGACGTCCATGAGCCGGCGCGCCTCCGCGTCGGGCAGCGGGGCGACGCGCCCGCCCGCACGGTCCAGCACGGCCGTCAGCACCGGGCTCAGCCACCCCGCGTCGCCGGGCGGCAGCCCGAACAGCGAGCGGTCGCGGCAGGCCCACCACAGGTGCACACAGCTCGCCGCGGTGTGCAGCAGGCACAGCCGCTCCGCCAGGTGGCCCAGCTCCGGCGGGCCGCCGTCCTGGTCCTTGCCGCCGCCCAGCCGCCAGGACACGTCGTGCAGCAGCCCGCCCACCGCGCACTCCAGCTCCCGGGTGCGGGCGACGATCCGGGCGGCGTCGGCGACCGGCGCCGCGGCCCCCTCGGTCACCGCGTGCCGCACCGCCGCCGCCACCGCCGGCAGCCGGGACAGCACCGGATCCCCGCCCCGGCCCGACAGCCGCAGCCGGTCCCAGTCCGCCTCGGGCAGCGCGGCCCCCAGGTCGAAGACCCGGCCCAGCGCGTCCTGCGCCCCGTCCCCGTCGTCCGCGCTGCCGGCCGCCCCGGCGAGCCGGGCCAGCTGCGCCGCCACCAGCCGGGTGTTCGCCACCGGGCTGGTGTCGATGTACCGCACCACGGCGTTGTCCCGGCGGACGGTGTCGAACGCCGCGTACGGGCCGTCCCGCAGCAGGCTCCGGGTGCCCAGGACGTCCGCGCAGCGGGCGAGGGCCTCGTCCGCGAAGTCGGTGGCTGTCTTCTTCGCCACACTCGACCACAGGGACTGCGCCTGAGGCAGCGCATGCGCGCCCCGCGCGGCCGTCAGCGCCGCCACGTCGGCGGCCAGCACCAGCGCGGCCGCCGTCGCCAGCTCCCGCCGCGGATACGGCAGTCCGTCCGCGCCGCGCCCGCCCACCCGCCGCTCGCGGGCGAAGTCCCACGCCAGCCGCAGCCCGGTGTCCGCGCAGGCCAGACTGCACCCGGTGCTCATGGTCCGCACCACCTGCATGGCCTTCATCGCGATCTCTAGGCCGTGCCCGGGCTGCCCGACCAGCGCGTCCGCGCGCACCGGCAGCCCCTCGAAGCGGAACCCGGCGAAGTCGACGCCGCGCATCCCGGCCGGCCGCTGCCGGATCCCCGAGCGCGCCTTGTCCACCTCGCTGCCCTCCAGCAACAGCGCCGAGAAGGCGCCCGGCCCGCGGCGTCCGGTGCGCGCCACCACCAGCAGCGCCTGGCAGCGCTCGCCGAGCCCCACCAGCCACTTCTCGCCGTCCAGCACATAGCCCCCGCCGTCCTTGCCCGAAGCGGGCGCGGCGGTGCAGGAGTTGGCCAGCAGATCGCCGCCGTGCTCCGCCTCCGACAGGGCGAAACCGACGGATCCGCCCTCGCGCAGCAGCCGTACCACCCGCTCGCGCTGCCCGGCCGACCCCGCGGCGAGCACGCAGACCGCCGCGGTGATGCTGAACATCGTCGCCGGCATCACCGCCGGGTCCCGGCGGGCCGCCGCCCGCACCAGCATCAGCGTGTGGTCCAGGGAGACCAGGTCGCCGCCCTGACCGGCCGGCACGAACGCCGTCCGCAGCCAGGGCCCGACCCGCTCGGCCAGCTCCCGCGGGTAGGCCTCGCCGGCGTCCCGGCGGGCCATGGCCGCGAACCCGTACGGGCTGCCCGGGTCCCGCGGGTCGCCCAGCGCCAGGTCGAGTTCCGTCACGGCCGCGTACGGCGCGGCCGTCGTCGCCGCCGTCCTCATCGCGCCTCCCCGGGCGGGACGGGCACGTACTCGGTGCACGCGGCCGGCAGCCGGACCCCGTTCCAGGCGAGCTGCTGCACCCGCGCGGTGAACGCGGCCCCGCGCATCAGGTGATGGGCGACGTCGGCGGCCCTGCGGTTCTCCAGCGCGGCGAGATAGCTGCCGCGCACCCACTCGTTGAAGCCGCCCATCGCCGGCCCGCACCACACCTGGTAGTCGGCGGTCCGCTCGCCCTCACCGGTCACCGCCCACCGCGACGCCATGCCCAGGTACCAGCGGAAGACCAGCGCCATGCGCCGCCGCGGCGACTGCCGGGCGCGGAGCAGCTGGTCCGGGTCGCGGCGGGTGAAGTACTCCTCCACGTCCGCCCACACGTCGTCGAGCGGCCGTCGGAACACCTGCCGCTCCAGCTGCCCGCGCGCCTCCTCGGGCAGCGCCTCCACACCGTCGTACGCCTTGTACAGCTCGTAGAGCTTCTTGGCGCGCATCGGGAACAAGGTGCCCTTCTTCAGCACCTGCAGTTCCACGCCGAGTTCGAACATGTCGGCCGCCGGCGCCATCTCGAAGTCCGCGAGTCCCGCTCCCGCCAGCAGCCGGCGCGCCGCGTCCGACGTGCCCGACTCCAGGCAGGACTGGTGGACGGAGCCGACGACGACGTAGTCGGCGCCCAGCGCGAACGCGGCGGCCGCGGCACGCGGCGTGCCGATGCCTCCCGCGGCGCCCAGACCGATCCGCTGCCCGTACCCCAGCTCCCGCTGGACGGTGTCGCGCACCCGGAGCAGCCCCGGGAACAGGGCGGTCAGCGGACGCCGGTCGGTGTGGCCGCCGGAGTCGGCCTCGGCGGTGACGTCGTCGGCCATCGGCACCCGCCGCGCCAGTTCCGCCTGTTCGGCGGTGATCAGCCCGCGTGCCACCAGGTCCGCGGTGATCGCCTCGGGCGCCGGGCGCATGAACCGCTCGGCGACCTCGGCGCGCGAGACCTTCGCGACGATCCGGTGGCCCACGTGCACCCGGCCGTCGGGGGTGCGGCTCAGCCCGGCGGCGCGGTAGCGCACCACGTGCGGGGTGAGGTCCATGAACGCGGAGGCCTCCACGCACCGCACCCGGTGCCGCAGCAGCAGCTCCACGCCCTCGCGTTCCAGGGCGTCCTCGCTCGGGCTGTGGATCAGGTTGACCGCGTACGGCAGGGCGGGGATCTCCGCGGCGAAGCGGGTCAGCGCCCGGTCGATCCGCCCGGGCAGCAGCCCTGCCGCCCCGAAGGACGCCAGCACCCCGGCCCGGGCCAGCGCGATCACCAGCTCCTCGGAGGCGATGCCGCCGGCCATCGCGCCGGCCATGTACGCGTGTCCGACGCCGTGGCGGGCGCGGAAGGCGGAGCAGCCGAGCCGCTCGGGCGGCAGCGGCCCGACGGCCGCCACGATCCGGCCGCCGGGGCCGGGCGCGGCGTTCGCGGCGCCGACGCCCTGTCCGGTGCCGACGATGTAGCAGGGCTGTTCCAGGGCGCCGAGCACCCGGTGGATCCCGGCGGGATCCGTGTGCACGGGCGGGGTGGTGGTCCGGGCGGGGGCGGTGGTCACTGGTCCTCCTCGGCGGACTCGTCGGGAACGACGTCCACGGCGATGTCGGTCAGTTCGTAGATGCGCAGACCCGGCTTCCACACGCTGGCGTCGGCGACGACGGTCAGCCGGCCGTCGGTGCGGCGGACCTCCTTGATGTGCGCGTCGAAGGTCATCTCGCGGTCCTCGCGCAGGATCTGCCCGCGGTACTTCCAGCCCATCGGCACGTCCCGCGGCACGGCGAACCGCACCGGGCCCATGCCGTCGGCCAGTCCGGACTCGATCACCAGGGCCTGCAGCCCCTGGAGCACGGCCTCGACGCCCAGCGAGCCGGGCATCACCGGGTCGCGGTGGAAGTGGCAGGAGAAGTACCAGTCGTCGGGGTCGATACGGCGGTGACCGTGCACATAGCCCTTGCCGTGCTCACCGCCCCCGTCGACCAGCGTCACCTCGTCGACCAGCCGCAGATGCCCGTCGCCGAGGCGCAGGCCGCTGCCCGCGGCCGGGGTGAACCAGCGGTCGTCCGAGCGCACCGGCAGCCGGCGCACCGCGGACTCCTCGAGCCGCTCGCGGGCCGACTCCAGCCACGGCGGCACGTACTGCCCGGAGTCCAGTCCGACCTGGTTGGACAGCGCCTGCTCGGTGAAGTAGCCGAACAGCGACTCGCCCTCGTAGAACACCTCGTCGTCGGCGAGCAGCCGGTAGCGGAAGTTCTGCAGGGTGGCCCCCGGCACCGCCTGGCTGGACAGCAGCTCCGACTCGTGCCGGATCGTCCTCCCGCGCAGGTCCAGGTCCTTGACGAAGGTGGCCCGGCCGTCGAGGTTGCGGATGGACAGCTCTTCCTCGGGCTTGGCCAGGGTCGCGCCCAGGTAGTAGCCGAGCAGGATCGCCGCCTGCAGCGAGGTCTCCATCACGACGCAGTTGGGCATGCCCGCCGGGCCGTTGTCCGCGTAGTACCAGGCCTCCGGCGGCGAGTCGTACTCGGTGGCCATCGTGGAACCGGGCGACAGGTCGCCGCGGGTCCCGTCGAGCCGCATGATGCGGTCCACGAACCGGAAGTCCCCGTTGGGGATGTACGGCGCGCGCCGGCCGGCGTAGATCTCGAACTCGGTGCCCATCGCCGTGCCGAGGTCGCCCTTGGCGGCGTGGGCCAGGTGCAGTTCGTTGATGAAGGCCGCCTCGCCGCGCTCGTTGCGGCGGCCGAGGAAGGCGGGGAGCCCGCCGGTCTCGGGCCGGTACGGCGTGCCCGGCTTCTCCTGGACGCGGACGCCGAAGTTGCGCATCGACACGATCGGCTTGTCCCCGTCGTACACGGTGATGTCCGCGATCACCGTGGGCCGCGGCAGCATCGTCAGCTCGATCACGTCCACCTCGTAGCGGACCTGCCGCATGTCCGGGGTGATCTGCCCGCGCACCTTCACCTCGGTCTCCAGCCCCGGCACCGACTGGAACTCCCCGTCGGGCAGCACCAGGTGCATGCCCAGGTACATCGCGTACACCTGGAGCAGCTGCACACCGCCCTCGGCGATGAGCGAACCGGCCAGCACCGGGTCGCCGGTGAAGTGGCAGCGGAAGTACCAGCCGTCCGGGTCGAGCCGCTTGACCGCCGACAGACGTCCCAGGCCGCGCGGACCGCCCAGGCGGTCCACCGACGTGATCTCGTCGATCATGCGGAGCATCTCGCCGGGCAGCCGCAGCGAACGGTTCGCACCGTCCGCCCGCTGGTCCCAGCGCGGCCCGAACACCTCACCCGGCCGTCCCTCGGCGAGCAGCGCCAGATCGGCCCCGCTCAGCGACGTGACGTCGGTGCGGGCCAGCGGCTTGAACCAGGCCGGCGTCATCGCCGCGCGGCGCGCCCGGTCGGCGGCCGTCTCCACCACGCCGAGGGAGTCCTCCAGCTCGGCGGGGGTGAAGAACCCGGCGCACGCGTCGAGCAGTTCGAGGATCAGCTCGCCGTCCGCGTAGCAGCGGTAGTTGAAGAAGAACAGCAGGCTGTCGCCGTTCCACACGAACCGGTCGATGCGGATGTCGTAGCGCAGCGTCTGCCCCTCGCGCGGCAGCGGGCCGTGGAAGACCAGCCGGCTGTCCAGCAGCCGGTAGACGCGCTCGCCCCGGGTGCGGAAGTCGATGCCCAGGTAGCTGATCAGCAGCATGTCGCACTGACCGGCCTCGATGGTGACCGCGCACGGCACCAGACCGTCGACGCTGTACCAGGCGCCCACCGGCACGTCGTACTCGGTGGTGATCTCCGACGGTTCGAACACCCCGGTCTCGCCCTTGACACGGGTGACCCGGCTGACGAAGTGGTACGGCGGCTCCGGCAGCCGGCAGCGCCGCGGGTAGGTGTCGACCTCGGCGAACGCCGGCCCGAACACCGGGGCCACGCGGCCCTGTGCGAACTCCAGCAGATCCCGCTCGTCCCAGACCACGGGCCCGCCGCCGTCACCGCCCGGCTCCGGCGCGGGCGCCTGCGGCTCCGGCGTCCGCGGCCCCGGCGGGCCGGCCGGCGGCAGGGACGGTGCGGGCCGGCCCGGATACGCCGGCCCGGACGGCGTCAGCGTCCGCAGCGAGGCCTCCAGCACGGCGTGCTGGGCCCGCAGCGCGGCCCGGTGGGCGTGCGCCACGCTCGCCGCGATCGCCTGGAGCGGCGACACCGGCCCCGGCAGGGACGCCCGGGCGGCCGGAACGGCCGGCGCCGCCCGGTGCGCCCCGGCGCCCGCGAGAGCGGGCACATGAGCCGGTTCCGGCAGATGGACGAAGGGAGTTCCCTCGACGACGATCCCCTCGGACACCGGGACGGGCCCGGCCGCCGCCTCCTGGGGCGGGACGGCACTCGGCGGGGGAGCGGGGCTCATGACGGCGGTCACCTCGGGGGAGTCGGCGGAAGCGGTCGGGGCGAGCAGCGGGGCCGCCGCGCGGGCCACCCGCTCCACGGTCGCCTCGCCCCCGCAGGCCACCCTCAGGACGGGCCCGGGCGCGGCGGCGGTGCGGGGGGCGGGGAAGAGCACGCCCAGGTCCACGTCCAGACCGTGGGCGACCAGCCGGGCCAGGGCCTGCGCGAGGGCGGCCGCGCCGGCGGCGCCGCGCCGGTCCACCGACACCGCCAGATGCGCGCGCCCGCCGAGCGTCTCGGTGATCCAGCGGGTGCAGGTGGCGCCGGGGCCGACCTCGACGAAGTAGCGGTAGCCGCGGTCGTGCGCGGTCCGCGCCAGCCGCGCGAAGTCGATCGTGGAGCGCAGGGTGTGCGCGATCCGCCCGGCCAGCTCCGCCCGGTCGGTGACCGGGACGGTGTCGTAGTCGTAGGCGGACAGCAGCTCGAGCGACGGGACGTCGCCGGCGAGCGGGTAGTCGTTCAGCGCGGCCAGGCCGGGCAGCGCGGGGTCGACGACGGGGCAGTGCATCACATGGTTGGCGGGCGCCTTGGCCGCCTGGCACCCCACCCGCTCGACAAGCTCGCGGACCTGCCCGGGATCGCCCGCGACCACCGTCTCCCGCGGGGTGTTGACGTGCGTGAGGAACACCCGGTCCAGGCCGGTCATGGCGTCGCGCACCCGGTCGGCGCCCGCCAGCAGCACCCGCGTCGTCCACACCCCCGCGTCCGGGGTGTCCGCCGGCAGCGACCACGCCTCGCGCACCTGCTCCTTGCGTCCGCGCAGCCGGTCGCGGAACAGCGGCGTCGCGGCCAGGGCGGCGTCGTCGCGCGCCGCCTCGGCCCACACCCCGGTCGCGAACAGCATGCTGGACTCGCCCAGGCTGTAGCCGAACGCGCCGTCCGGGGCCACGCCCAGGACGTCCCGCAGCAACCGGGTCTGCAGCACCGCGAAGTTGGTGCCCGCGGCCAGCATCACCGGGATGTCCTCGATCAGCTCCGCCTCGTGCCGCATCATCGCGCGCCGGTCGACCGGCCCCCGCGCCCGCGGGAACAGCGAGCGGTGCTTGAGCCGCTCGGCCGGCCGGTCCGCCTCCCGCTCGAAGGCGGCCCGCAGCCCCGGGAACAGCCGGAACAGATCACGTCCGGCGCCCGGGTAGGTGGCGAAGGCGCCCGGATAGACGAACGCGACCCGGCCCTCGGGGCCGACCGGCCGGGCGGTGCAGAAGCTGCCGGACGGCGTGCTCCACTCCCCGCCCCCGTCGGCGACCGACGGCAGGTCCCGTTCGGCCGCGGCCAGTTCGGCGTCCAGCCGGGCCTCGTCGGCCGCGACCACCACCGCCGTCAGCCGGCCGGCCCTGGGCAGGTGCGCGGCCTCCCGCACCACCGCCTCGGCGCCCCGGCCCGCGATCTCCGCGCGCAGGGCCGCCGCGGCGGAGGCGAGCGCCGGACCGTCCTCGGCGGAGAACGGCAGGATCCACACGCCCGGACCGTCCGTCCAGGACGCCGCCGGCGCCCCGGCGGCGTCCGGCGCCGTGCCGCGCACCACGAGGTGGGCGGCGGTCGCTCCGTGCGGGCCGTCGTCGCCGAGCACGCTCACCGCGGCCGTCCGCCGCCCGCCGCGCCGCTCGGGCAGCCACGGCTGGGGATCGCCGAGCAGCGTGAACCGCGACCCCTCGAGCCCGGGCGCGGACGCGTCCAGCAGACCCTCCGGCGCGGGCGGGAACTCCGCGTGGTGCACCGCGAGGACGGCCGAGACCAGCGACGCCAGCGGCGCCGCCCGGCCGGTGTCCCCGACCAGCGCGGTGGTGCCGCCCAGCGCGCACCCGTACGGGTCGTCGCCCTCGCCGGCCCGGTACACCGCGGCCAGCGCGGCGGCCTCCTCCCGGCGGGCGTCCGCGACGGCCCCCGACAGCTCCAGGTAGGCCACGTCCGCCGGGCCGGCCTCCGCGGCCGACAGGGCCTGCCGGGCCGCCCCGGCCACCGCGTCCGCGCGGTCCGGCGCACAGTGCACGGCCAGCGCGTCGACCGTGGCGTACACGCGCCGCCCCCGCACGGCGTCCTCACGGGTGACGACCACGGCGGCGGCCCCGTCGCCCAGCACCGGCATCTCCTCGCCGCGCGCGGTGGCGATCCGGGCCCTGGCCCGGGTGTTCTCCGCGCCGGCGGCCAGGTCCACCGCGCCCACCAGCACGGCGTCCACGGTGGGGTCGAGCAGCAGCAGACGGGCCACCTCCAGGGCCCGCACCGCGGCGGTGCCGTCGGCCGCCAGGGTGAACGACGGGCCGGTCAGGTTGCGGGAGGAGGAGATCCGGCTCGCCATCACGTTGCCGATGTAGCTGAGGACCTCGTTGGCGCCGATCGGGTCGTGCACGGCGCCGCGCACCGCCTCCTCCAGGCGGTCCAGCCGCTCCGCGTCCAGCGTCACCCCGGCCCGCGCGCACTCGGCGCGGACATGGGCGCCGATGTCGAACCGGGCGCGGTGGGTGTGGGTGCGCGGCTCCATCTCCATGGCGACCACCACGCCGACCCGGGACCCGGGCAGCTCGTCCGCCTTGACCCCGGGCGGCGGGGCGTCGAGACCGGCGTCCGCCAACGCCTGCTCCGCCGCCTCGAACAGCGCCAGGTGCTGCGGGTTGGCCTGGGCCAGCTCGTTCGGCGGGATGCGGTAGGTACGCGGACGCACGTCCACGGCGTCGACGTAGCCGCCGGCCGGGTCGGCGCCCTCGGCCACGGTCGTGGCCAGCGGACCGCCCGGCACCTGCTCGGCGCCGTACCAGCGGTTCGCGGGCCGCCCGGTCAGCGCCGGCCGTCCCGACCGCGCCGCGCGTGCCAGCTCACCGGTGCCGGTGAGCGGCCCGAGCCGCGTCCCCAGCCCCACCACCGCGAGCCGCGGCTGCCGCACCGGCCGCGCACCGGCGGCACCGGACTCCTCGCCGGGCTTCAGCCCCACGGCGGGGGAGGAGCCGGTCAGCGCCCGGGGGCCGGTCAGCACCGCGTGCGCGTTGGTGCCGCCGAAGCCGAACGCGGACACCGCGGCACGCCGCGGACCATCCCGCTCCGGCCACGGGCGGGACTCCAGCACCAGCCGGTCCGCGACCGCCTCGGCGCCCTCCGGCCGCAGCGGCGAGAGCACCCCGGGCGTGGCGGGGACGACGCCGTGCCGCAGCGCCAGCACCGTCTTGAGCACACTGGTGAAGCCGGCGACCGTCAGCAGATGGCCGACGTTGCCCTTCACCGACCCCAGCAGCGGCACCTCGGCGCCCACCGAGCCGAAGTACTCGGCCAGGCCGCGCAGTTCCGTCGCGTCCCCCAGCGGGGTCCCCGTCGCGTGGCACTCGATGTAGTCCACCGACGCCGGGTCCACGTGCGTGTACGCCTGCCGGTAGGCGCCCAGCTGACCGCGCACGTTCGGGCTCAGCAGGTGCCGGCCGGCCCCGTCGTTGGTCAGCCCGACCGACTCCAGCACCGCGTGCACCCGGTCGCCGTCCCGCAGCGCGTCCGAGAGCCGCTTGAGCACCAGCACGCCCGCGCCCTGGCCGGTGACGATGCCGGAGGACCGGCCGTCGAAGGGCTGGCTGACCCCGTTGTCCGGGTAGGCGTGCAGATCCGAGAAGGACAGGTGGATCAGCAGCGGGTCGGGCGCGCACACCGCTCCGGCCACCATCACGTCGGCCGCGCCGGTGGCCAGGTAGTCCCGGGCCAGCGCCATCGCGTACAGCGCCGAGGAGCACGCCGCGTCCAGCGCCAGCCGGGGCCCGCCCAGACCGAGCGCCCGCGCGGTCACCGTCGCCGGCTGCCCGAACGGCCACAGGTTCTCCGCCGCGGGCTCCGGCTCACCCGCCGCGGCGGGCGGCACGGGCAGCCCGGCACGCGCCAGGCCCTCGGTGACCGCCCGCCGCACGGGCGGGGTGCACAGACCCACCGACGCCTCGGTGGGGAACGAGTAGTTGCCCAGCACCAGCCCGGTGCGCGCCAGCCCGTCCGGCCCGTCCAGGCCCGCGTCGGCGAGCGCCTGGCGGACCGTGTGCAGCGACCACAGCACCACCCGGTCCAGGGCGGCGAGTTCACCGGCGGGCACGTTCAGGCCGGTCAGGTCGATCGGCGGTTCATGGACGAATCCGCCGCGCGTGGCGGTGACACGGTGGTCCGCGTCACCCCACCCGCCGGGCACGGCCGGGTCGGTCCCGAAGACCTCCCGGCCGCCCTCCGTGCGGTGGTCCTCCCCGGCGAGCAGCGCCTCCCAGAACTCGTCGGGGGTGTGCGCACCGGGAAGGAGGCAGGCCATACCCACGATGGCCACCGGCTCGTCGCGGCGACCGGCGCCGCGGAGTGTGCTGGACATGGTTTCCCAGTTCTCCCACTCGACTCGTCAGGACCCGGACGCCGCGGCGAACTTCTCCGCCAGCCCCGGGCTCGGCACTGCCTCGACCTCGCGCATCCGCTGCAGCACCCGCCCGTCGGGCGTGCACGCCGTGACCGTGCAGCGGATGCCGCTCGCCGTCTCGGACACCGCGTCGACGACCAGCCGGAAGGGCTCGTCCTCGGGCAGCGGCGCGAGCAGTTCGACCTCGCCCACCGCGGTCGGCAGCACGGCCTCGCCGCGGTGCAGACGCGCCCACACCAGCACCGCCTGCAGCAGCAGGTCGGACAGCACGGGGCTGTAGCCGGGCGCCTGCCACGCGCCCCGGGCGATGCCGGGGTCGGCCAGCCGGGCGGCCAGCACCAGCCGGCGGCCCGCGTCGAGGACGCCGGTGATGCCGCGCAGGGCCGGGCCGTGGAACAGCGTCCCGTCCTCGTAGTACGGCGCCGGGGCCCCGTCCCCGCCCTGCGGCAGACCCGTCACCCGCGCGGCCGCCGGCGCCGGACCGGCCGCCAGCAGCGCCCGGTAGCGGGGCCGACCGGAGCCGTCCCGCACCGACACCTCGTACTCCGGTGCGCCGTCCGCCTGGCGCACCGTCGTCTCCAGCACGTCCGGACGCCCGTCGTCGAAGACGACGCCCTTGTGCACCTGGAACCCGCGCACCGAGGTGACGCGCGTCCCGGGCGCCGCCCGGTGCACCGCGCCCAGCAGACCTCCCACGGCCGCGGTGGCCGGCAGCACCGGCACCCCGCCGATCGCGTGGTCCGCGATCACCGCGTCGGCCGCCGTGGCCGCCATGGCGCGGCGCAGCACCAGCCCGCCGGCCGGCAGCGGGGCCGGCTCGCGCGCGGACAGCGGGCTCCTCGGCCCGACCACGCACACCGTGTCGGCGGCCCGCTCCGCGGAGAACTGCTCCACGAAGTACCGCACGCCCTCCTCGACCGGGATCAGCGTCACGCCCCGCTCGGCGAACATCTTCTCCAGCGCCGGGGTGACCATGCCGCCCGCCCACGCGCCCCAGTTCACCGAGGTGACCCGGGTCCGCGGGGCAGCCGCGCGCAGGGCGCAGGCCCACCGGTTGAGCGCCTCGTTGGCCATCGCGTAGTCGGACTGGCCGCGGTTGCCGAAGAAACCGGCGACCGAGGAGAACAGCACCACGTGCCGCACCCGCGCGCCGTCCAGCGCCCCGAGCACGTTGCGCAGCCCGGTCAGCTTGGTGGCCAGCACCCGGTCCACGTCGCCGGCCTTCTTGTCCCGCACCAGGCCGTCGGCCAGCACACCGGCGCCGTGCACCACCCCGGTGACCCGGGCACGGTGCGGGGCGAGCGCCTCGCGCACGGCGTCCGCGTCGCTGACGTCCACCGCCAGGTACTCGGCCGCGGAGCCGGCCGCCCGCAGGTCCGCCAGCGTGCCGCGGATCTCGCGGACGGCGGTCACCTCGCGGGCCATCGCCTCCACGGCGCGCGGCGACGGCTTGGCGCCCGACCGCTTCAGCTCGGCCGCCGCGGCGGCCCGCAGACCGTCCTCCGCCACCCCGGACGCCCACCCGGGCTCCTCGGTCAGCGGGGTACGGCCCAGCAGCAGCAGGCCCGTGCGGTGGCGCCGGGCGAGCCCCAGCACGCAGGACGCCGTCACCCCGCGGGCCCCGCCGGTGACCACCAGCAGATCGTCCGCGCCGGGGGCGCCGGCGCCCGGCTCGCCCGGCGACGACGGGTCCGCCTCGTCGGCCGGCGTCACGGTCAGACGTGTCCCGTCCGCCGGGCGCCCGACCTCGGTCAGCGCACGCTCGGCGTCGTACAGCTCCGCCAGGAACACCTCCGCGCAGCGCTCGGCCGGCAGCTCCGGCGCCAGGTCCAGCGCCCGGCAGAACAGCGCCGGCGCCTCGATCGCGAGGGTCTTCACCAACCCTGTGACACCGCCCAGCGCGGCCCGCTCCACGCCCGCCGTCCCCGACAGGCCCAGCCGGCCGTCCAGCCGGGTCACGGTGACGAACGCGGCGCGCCCCTCGCCCGCGGCCCGCTCCAGCAGCGGCTGCGTCCGGCCCGCCAGCAGCAGCGTCTCCCGCAGCGCGGCGAGCTGCGCCTCGTGCCCGCCGGCCTCGACGCAGTCGACGACCAGGTCCAGCCGCTCGGCGCCCTCGGGCGCCTCCCGGCCGGTGTGCACCGTCCAGCCCCGCGCCCGCAACGCCCCGGCCAGCGGTTCGAGCAGCTCACCCGAGCCCGCCAGCAGCGCCACCGGGTCCGCCCGGTAGGCGCCGGACAGCTCGTCCGGCTCCGGTACGGCGGTCAGCGCGGCGTGGAAGCGTCCGAGGCCGGGCGTCAGGCTTTTGGGGCGGCCACCACCTCCGGCTGTGCGGTGGCGCCGGCGGCGTCGGTGATGAAGGTGATGATGTCGTCGAGGGTGCGGAGTTCGGCGAGTTGTTCGGGGGCGGCGTCGGCGGATCCGGGGAAGCGGTCGCGGAGGGTGCCCATGATCTCGACGCGTTTGATGGAGTCGATGCCGAGGTCGGCTTCGATGTCCATGCCGGTTTCGAGCATGTCGGCGGGGTAGCCGGTCTTGGCGGCGACGCTTTCGAGGAGCACCTTGCGCACCCCGTCGGCGGAGACGGCCGCGGGGGTGCCGGCGGGTCCGGAGGTCGCCTGCGGCTGTGCGGTGGCGCCGGTGGCGTCGGTGATGAAGGTGATGATGTCGTCGAGGGTGCGGAGTTCGGCGAGTTGTTCGGGGGCGGCGTCGGCGGATCCGGGGAAGCGGTCGCGGAGGGTGCCCATGATCTCGACGCGTTTGATGGAGTCGATGCCGAGGTCGGCTTCGATGTCCATGCCGGTTTCGAGCATGTCGGCGGGGTAGCCGGTCTTGGCGGCGACGCTCTCCAGGAGCACCCTGCGCACCTCGTCGACCGACGTGGCGGCGGGCGCGGGCACGGGCGTGGAGGCCGCGGGCGCGGCGGCCGGTTCCGGCGCGGCGGGGACGACCGCCGGCTCGGGCGCGACGGGCGCCGGCGCCGGGGCGGCCGCCGGGGCGAGCGCGGGCGCGTAGGCGTCGTACGAAGGGGCCGCCTCCGCGTACGCGGCATGCCCGTTCCCGCCCGCCAGGGCGTACCCGTTGCCGTTCGCGCCGGCCGGGTACCCGTTGCCGTTGGCGAGCGCGTACGCGTGGCCGTTCCCGTTCCCGTTCGCCGGGACGAAGCCCGCGGGTCCGTCGGCCGCGGTCCGGCCGTCGGCCACCGCCACGCCGCTCTCCATCTGGGCGAGGCTGCGCAGCACCTCGCTGGCCTGGACGTGGCTCTGCCCGATCGCCAGGCTGTGCTGGGTGACCGCGGTGATGCCCGCGACGACGTTCTCGCTGGGGCCGCCGCGCCCGGTCTCCTCCAGCAGCACCCCGCTGAGCCGGTCGGCCACCCGCAGCTGGCCGTCCAGGTACTCCCGGTGCATCGACAGGTGTTCGCCCGCGACCATGCCGGTCGTGACGTATCCGGTGGTGAACGGCATGGGCTGCCCGCCGGGCGGGACGTGCGGGGCGGCCGGGTACTGCGCCGCGGCCGCCTGCGCCGCGGCGGCCGGCACCGGCGCCGGCGCGGGAGCC
>BMVA01000033.1 GCA_014650475.1 Streptomyces albogriseolus | reverse complement strand
TCCCCCGGCCGCCGCCCCGCAGGCGCCGCCCGCCCCGGCGGCTTCCCCGGCCCCGCCCGCCGCCGCGCCCGGCACCGGCAAGATCAACCTGGACAAGGGCCGGGTCAGCCTCCAGAAGAACCAGACGGTCTCCCTGATGAAGGGCGGCCGGCCGCTGCTGTCCCGGGTGAAGATGGGCCTCGGCTGGGAGCCCGCCTACCGCGGCAAGGACATCGACCTGGACGCGTCGGTCATCGCCTTCGGCCCGCAGCGCAACCACATCGACAGCTGCTACTTCGGCAAGCTGCAGATCCTCGGCGGCGCCGTCCAGCACTCCGGTGACAACCTCACGGGCGAGGGCGCCGGCGACGACGAGGTCATCACCGTCGACCTCGGCCGCCTCCCCATGGAGGTCTCGGGCCTGGTCTTCACGGTGAACTCCTTCTCCGGCCAGAAGTTCACGGAGGTCGCCAAGGCGTACTGCCGCCTGATGGACGCGGCCACCGGCGAGGAGCTGGTCCGCTTCGACCTCACGAGCGCCGAGCCGCAGACGGGCGTGATGATGGCGAAGCTGATCCGGCAGTACTCGGGCGAGTGGGACATGACCGCGATGGGCGAGTTCGTGAAGGGCCGCACGGTCCGGGGCATGATCAAGCCCGCCGCGAAGGCCCTCTGACCCGCCTCTCCCCAGCGGCCGGCGCCCGTCCCGACGGGCGCCGGCCGCGCGCCTAACCCCCCTGCTGCGACCGCGCCTTGAACGCAGCCTTCCGCGCTTCCTTCGCGATCTTCTTGTCCGAGTGAAGGCGTCCCATCGCCTCCAGGACGTCCGCCGTGGCCGGGTGGTCCACCCGCCATGCCGTGTCGAAGAAGCCGCTGTGCTGGCGGGCCAGCCCCTCCACCAGGGCGCGCAGCTCCTCGGAGTTGCCCTCGGCGGCGAGCTGCGCGGCCACCGTGTCGACGGTGAGCCAGAAGATCATCGCCTCGGACGGCGGCGGCACGTCCGAGGCCCCGTGCTCGGCAAGCCACACCCGGGCCAGACCGCCGAGTTCGGCGTCGTCCAGCACCTCCCGCAGCGCGGGCTCCGCGGCGCCGCCGACCAGCGACAGCGCCTGCTGGCAGCGCAGCCGCCGCAGCGGCGCCCCCTCGTCCGAGCCACGCGCCGCGGCCAGCAGCTCCCGCGCCGCCTCCAGCGGCCGGCGCCGCTCCAGCCAGTGCTCGGTCTCGGCATGGGCGGCGGCCGGCGGGTACGCGGCCGTGCCGTCGAGCAGCGCGTCGGCGCCCTTGTCCGCGAGGTCGCCGACCGCGGGCGCCTCGAAGCCCGCCTCCAGCAGCCGGGCGCGCAGCCCGTACAGCCCGAGCGGGGTGAGCCGTACCAGCCCGTAGCGGGCGACGTCCGTGTCGTCGACCGGGGCGGCGGGCTCCTCGTCGGCGTCGGCCATCAGCGCCTCGTCGACCGGCTGGTACTCCACGAGCCCGACCGGCTCCAGCATGCGGAACTGGTCGTCCAGCCGCATCATCGCGTCGGACACCTGCTCCAGGACGTCGTTGCTGGGCTCCGCCATGCCGTCGGGCACGATGACGGAGGCGGCCAGCGCGGGCAACGGCACCGGCGCGTCGCCGGCCTTGTCCTCGCCGACGGTCAGCAGGTACAGGTTGCCGAGCACCCCGTCGAGGAACTCCGCCTCGGCCTCCGGGTTCCAGTCCAGCGCGTCGAGGTCCAGCTCCCCCGACCCCTCGCCCCCGGCGATGGCGTCGACGAGACCGCCCAGATCGGGCACGCTCGCGTCGCCCAGCACGGTCTCCAGGGCGCCGAGCCACACGCTCAGCACGTCCTGCGGCGATCCCCCGGTGAGCCGCGACAGCTCGTCTCCCGCGCGGACGGTGCCCTCCTCCTCGTCCACCACCTCGACGAGACCGGTGTCCACGGCGACCCGCCACGCCTCACTGGCGTCGGCCGCGGCGTCCTCCCCGCTCAGGCCCAACTCCGCCGCCGCGTCCGGGAGCTGTTCGTCCACCAGTCCGCCGCCGGCGTCCACGCGGGTCGCGGGGCCGGCCCAGCGGGCGAGGCGGGCGGCCCGGGACAGCACCGGAGTGGACAGGGCGTCGCGCGCCAGCTCCGCTTCAGGGCGCAACCGCGCCGGCGGCAGGATGGAGCTGTCTGACATCGGATGTTTCTCCTAGTGCCCTCTACGTCTCAACCGCTCAGCCTAGACGGATTTCCACCCATGCCGCCCACTTCCTCTCGGCTTCATGCGGCGTACATGGCCGAAACCTTGACAAGTGGCTTGGCCAGGCTGGACATTGACGCGCGTAGACAGGGTGTGTCCCGCACCGCACCCGCCCACCCTCGTTCCGGTCCCCGGAGGGAATCCGTTGCCGAGCAAGCCGTCCGCGCGCCTCGCCGCGCTCACCGTCGCCGCCGTGTGTTCCGCGGCGTCCACCGTCGTCCTCACGACGCCCGCGCACGCCGAGTCCATGCGCATCCACGACATCCAGGGCGACACACGTGTGTCGCCGTTCGCCGGCAAGCAGGTCACCGACGTGACCGGCATCGTCACCGGCATCCGTACCTACGGTTCATCCCGCGGCTTCTGGATCCAGGACCCCGCCCCCGACGCCGACCCGGCCACCAGTGAGGGCGTGTTCGTCTTCACCAGCTCCACCCCGCGGGGTGTCGCGGTGGGCGACGAGGTCTCCGTCTCCGGCACGGTCACGGAGTACGTCCCCGGCGGGACCTCCTCCGGCAACCAGTCGGTCACCGAGATCACCCGGCCCACCGTCACGGTCGTCTCGCACGGCAACCCGGTCCCGGCCCCGGCGGCCCTCGACGCGCGCACGGTCCCGGCCGCGTACGCGCCGCAGGGCGACCCGGCGGCCGGCGGCTCGGTCAACGCCCTCACGCTGCGCCCGGGCGGATACGCCCTCGACCTGTACGAGTCGCTGGAGGGCATGAACGTCCGGGTCGCCGACGCCCGTGTGGTCGGCGCGACCGACCCGTACACGGAGCTGTGGGTCACGGTGAAGCCCCACGAGAACCGGAACAGGCGCGGCGGCACGGTGTACGGCTCGTACGACGCCCAGAACACCGGCCGGCTGCAGATCCAGTCGCTGGGCACGGCCGCCGACTTCCCCGACGCCCATGTCGGCGACGTCCTCACGGGCGCCACCACGGGCCCGCTGGACTACAACCAGTACGGCGGCTACACCCTGGTCGCGAGCGAGCTCGGCACGCTGGAGTCCGGCGGCACGCAGCGGGAGACGACCCGCGCGCAGCACCGCTCCGAGCTCGCGATAGCCACCTACAACGTCGAGAACCTCGACCCGTCGGACGACACCTTCGCCGCGCACGCCGAGGCGATCGTGCACAACCTCTCCTCGCCCGACATCGTGTCGCTGGAGGAGATCCAGGACAACAACGGCGCCACGGACGACGGCACGGTCGCCGCCGACCTCACGCTGGGGAAGCTGATCGACGCCATCGAGGCGGCCGGCGGCCCGCGCTACGACTGGCGCGCCGTCGACCCGGCCGACAAGCAGGACGGCGGTCAGCCGGGCGGCAACATCCGCCAGGCCTTCCTGTTCAACCCGGCCCGCGTGTCCTTCACCGACCGGCCCGGCGGCGACGCCACCACGGCGACCGACGTGGTCACGGTCCGCGGCAGGGCCGCCCTGACCCTGTCCCCCGGCCGGATCGCCCCGGACTCGGCGGCGTTCGAGGACAGCCGCAAGCCGCTGGCCGGCGAGTTCGTCTTCCGCGGCCGCACGGTCGTCGTCATCGCCAACCACTTCTCCTCCAAGGGCGGCGACCAGGGCCTCACCTCGCAGTACCAGCCGCCGGTGCGCGGCTCGGAGACGCAGCGCCACCTCCAGGCGCAGGAGGTCCACGACTTCACCGCGAAGATCCTCAAGGCGCAGAAGAACGCGGCGGTCGTGGCGCTCGGCGACATCAACGACTTCGAGTTCTCCCGCACCACCCGCATCATGGAGGGCGACGGCGTCCTGTGGTCGGCGATCAAGTCGCTGCCCGCGCCGGAGCGTTACTCGTACGTGTACCAGGGCAACAGCCAGGCGCTGGACCAGATCCTGATCAGCCCGTCGATCCGCCGCCAGTGCTCGTTCAGCTACGACAGCGTGCACATCAACGCGGAGTTCCACGACCAGATCAGCGACCACGACCCGCAGGTCCTGCGGTTCAAGCCGTGACCTCGCCGTAGCGACAGGCGGCGGGGGACGGAAGCGGACAGCCGCTTCCGTCCCCCGCCGTCCTCCGGCCCGCCCGCTCAGTGGTGGCGGCGCTGCACCATCACCACGGTGCCCACGGCCAGCATCACCAGCGCGCCCGCGGCGGCCATCAGCTGTGTGCGGTGCTGCTTGCCGACCTCGCCGGCGTGCGCGGCACTGCTGCGCATCTGCACCGTCATCGCGCCGGCCCGGTCCCTCAGTTCGTCGGCGCGCGCCCTGGCCCGTGCCTTGACGTCCATCTTCCCGGCCAGTTCCTCGACGGTGTCGCCGAGTTCGTGCCGGGTCCGTTCGATCTCCCGGCGCAGCTCGTCCGGGCCCTTGGCCCCGCGGGCCGCCTCACCGCCGGTGTCCACGTGGGCTCCCGACGGGGACGCCGAGCCCTTCACCTCGTGCGTCATCGGTGCGCCCTTTCCTTGATCTCCTCGACGTCGGCCTTCACGCTGCCCAGCGTCCGCTCCGGCTTGGGCGGCGTGGCCCGGCGCAGCTGTCCGCGTCCGGCCAGCGCCAGCACGCCGGCGATCACGAACAGCACGCCCGTCATGATCAGCGCCGCCGCCCACAGCGGCAGCACCAGGTCGAGGGCGACGATTCCCGTGGCGGCCAGCGCGAGCAGCCCCGCGTAACCGAACGCCCCCGCCGCTCCCAGCATCCCGCCGCCGACTCCGGCCCGGCGCCCCTTCTCCGCCAGTTCCTCCTTGGCGAGCGCCACTTCCTGCCGTGCGAGTCGCGAGATCTGTTCGGTGGCCTGCCCGACGAGCTCGCCGACGGTGTGCTCGTCACGGACGGGCCGTTGTTGGATGGTTCCGGCCACGGTGCGCCTCCTCTCGGTGGGGTCACCCGAGTACCCCCGCCCGCTCCGCCCTATCCCTAAAGCAACGCTTACCGATACTGATCAAAACCTGTAAGTGGACCTTCACCGTGCAGCGGCCGACACTACTCGCATGACGACCACCCCTCCCTCCCTCGGCCGCACGCTGTGCGCGATGATCACCCCGTTCACCCCTTCCGGCGCGCCGGACCTGGACGGCGCGCAGCGCCTGGCCGACCATCTGGTCACCGAGGGCTGCGACGGCCTGGTGCTGTCCGGCACGACCGGGGAGTCCCCGACGACGACGGACGCGGAGAAGCGGTCCCTGATCACGGCCGTACGGGAGGCCGTCGGCAGCCGCGCCACGCTGGTCGCCGGCGTCGGCACCCCTGACACCGCGCACACCGTCACCCTGGCCCGTGAGGCCGAGCAGGCGGGCGCCGACGCCCTCCTGCTGGTCGCCCCGTACTACAGCCGCCCGCCGCAGGACGCGATCGAGGCGTACGTCCGCGAGACCGCCGACGCGGCGGGCCTCCCCGTGGTCCTCTACGACATCCCGGCCCGCACCGGGGTCCGCGTCGAGCCGGACACCCTGCTGCGGCTGGCCGAGCACCCGCGCGTCGTGGCGGTGAAGGACTGCAGCAACGACTTCCTGGCGGCGCAGAAGGTGATGGCCCGCACGGACCTGGCGTACTACGCGGGCTGCGACGAGCACAACCTGGCGCTCCGCGCGGTGGGCGGCGCCGGGTGCGTCAGCACGGTGGCCAACGTGGCCCCGTCCGCGGTCCGTTCCGTCCTCGACGCCTTCGACCACGGCGACACGGCCGAGGCCGTCCGGCTCCAGCACCGCCTGACCCCGCTGATCGAGGCGATGACGGCGAGCGGCCTCCCCGGCACGGTGACGGCGAAGGCCCTGCTCCCCACCCTGGGCCTCCCCGCGGGCCCGGTCCGCCCGCCCCTACGCCCGGCGGACCCCCGCACGACGGCCGCCCTGCGGGAGACCTACGACCGCCTGACCGCGGAGGTCTGCTCCCCACCTGCCCGCCGCTGAACAGTAGGACGGGCGCGCGGCACTCGGCCGACGCTCCGCCGCAGATCTCACGCACGACGACAGGTCAGTCGCGCCCGGGCCAGACCGGCCCCTGGTCGGTCCAGACGACGCCCTTGTTGCGGCAGAGGCAGAAGGGATGGCCGACCGGGTCGGTGTAGATCCGCCACCCGTACCCCTCGGGCCCGACGAAGTCCTGCCGCAGCGTGGCCCCGAGCCCGAGCACACGCGCCTGCTCGGCCTCGATGTCGTCGACCTCGAAGTCGAGATGGAACTGCTTGGGATGCTCGGTGTCGGGCCACTGCGGAGCCCGGAAGTCGTCGACGCGGATGAACGCCAACTCGATCTCTCCGAACCGGATTCCGGCCCAGTCCGCGGTACTGCCCACCTTCACGGGCTGCCTCGTCACCTCGGAGTAGAAGCCCGCCAGCTTCATGGTGTCCGGACAGTCGATGATGAAATCGGTGAGTCGCAGCATCCCTTGATCGTGTCACACGGCCCCGGCCCCGGCCCCGTCTTCGTCAGAGCGGCCGGCCCGCGGACTCGGGCACGAACATCGCGCCGAGGCCGTAGTGCGCGATGCCGAACGGCCGGAAGTCGGCATCGGCGAGGACGCGGTGGAGGAACTCGGCGGTGGACATGTCGTACCGGTACCAGGGCCCGGGATCATGGGACCGCGCGAGGACGGAACAGTGGCCCGGCCGCTCGGCGTCGATCAGCCAGCAGTACTGATCGGCCCACTCGGTGGAGCCCCACGTGACGACTCCCTTGCCGCCCGGCGTGTATGCGTCGTACGGCCCGGCCGCGGAAACGCTTCCGTACGTGCCGTTCCGGGCGGCCGACAGCGCGGCCCGCCACTGTGCGGGCAGGTCGAACGAGACGCACGACCCGCAGCCCATGAAGGAGACGGACTCACTGAAGACACCACCGCCGAACGCCTCGGCGAGCTCCTTGTAGTCCGCCGGCAACGGCACCCCCAGCTCCTCCTCGACCGTCGCCCAGTCGACGGAGAGCCCGAGCGGCTCCCACCCGGTCAGATCGAGCACTCGCCGCACCCACGCACGAGCGTCGTCCGAGCCTGTGCCACGACGAGGTGGGACCACCCGGACCATCTCCTCCGGCGGTTCCTCCGACGGCGGTGCGTCTCGCTCCGCCACGAGCACCACCACCTGTGCGCCGTCCCCGGCACGCACCGCACCGCAGCCGATCCACCGGTCGCCGCACGCCCACCCGCGCAGCTCGGCCAACTCCCCGCCGAACGGCGCGAGAAGCGGCAACCCGGTCTCCTCGGTCGCCCTGGGATCGGCGTAACCGCCCATGACAAGGTTCCGCAGCTGCCCGTACCGACGGCTGAACCGCGCGACGACAGTGGGCAGCTCGACCGCGACGGAAACGGTCAGACACACATGCCCCACCCCATGCCCGACCCGCCCGCACACCAACCCGCGCCCACCCGGCCGGACCAAGGAGGCGACGGCCTCGAGCAGCTCCTGATCATCCATGACCGGAGAGTGACACACATGCCGCACGAGCGACGAGGTCCCGGCCTGTCGTGTGCGCGGGGATGAGCGCCCTTCCGGGCCGTGGAAGGGCGCTCGAGGGCGGCCGCGGCCGACCGGCGGGCGACCGCGTCAGTTGTGGCTGTGCAGCACGTCGTTCAGCCCGCCCCACACCGCGTTGTTCGGGCGGGCCTCCACGCGGCCCGTCTCCGAGTTGCGGCGGAAGAGGATGTTGGAGGCGCCGGAGAGTTCGCGGGCCTTGACGACCTGGCCGTCGGGCATCGTCACCCGGGTGCCCGCGGTGACGTAGAGGCCGGCCTCGACCACGCACTCGTCGCCGAGGGCGATGCCCACGCCCGCCTCCGCGCCGACCAGGCAGCGCTCGCCGATGGAGATGCGGACGTTGCCGCCGCCCGACAGGGTGCCCATCGTGGACGCGCCGCCGCCGATGTCGGAGCCGTCGCCGACGACGACGCCCGCCGAGATGCGGCCCTCGACCATCGACGTGCCGAGCGTGCCGGCGTTGAAGTTGACGAAGCCCTCGTGCATCACGGTGGTGCCCTCGGAGAGGTGCGCACCCAGGCGGACGCGGTCGGCGTCGGCGATGCGCACGCCCTTGGGGGCGACGTAGTCCGTCATGCGCGGGAACTTGTCCACGGACGTCACCTGGAGGTGCAGCCCTTCCGCGCGGGCGTTGAGCCGCACCTTCTCCAGCTCGTCCACGGCGACCGGCCCCAGCGAGGTCCAGGCGACGTTGGCGAGGTGGGCGAAGATGCCGTCCAGGTTCTGGCCGTGCGGCTTCACCAGGCGGTGGGAGAGCAGGTGCAGCCGCAGGTAGACGTCGTGCGCGTCGACCGGCTTGGCGTCCAGGGAGGAGATGACCGTGCGGACCGCGACGACCTCGACGCCCCGGCGCGGGTCCGGGCCGACCGCGGCGGTGGCGCCGCCGCCCAGCAGCTTCGCCGCCTGCTCGGCGGAGAGCCGCTCCGTGCCGGACGGGCCCGGCTCGGCGGCGAGCTCGGGGGCCGGGAACCAGGTGTCGAGGACGGTGCCGTCGGCGGCGATGGTGGCGAGGCCGGCGGCCACTGCGCCGGTGGTGCTCTGAGCAGTCGTGTCGGTCATGAGGGCAACCTAACCGGCCGGTGGCACCGGACGCGAACCGGTGCCGCCCGCATCTCAGGTGCCGGTCCCCGCGCGTCCGTTCCGGGGCAGCAGCCGCCCCAGCACCTCCCGCGCGTAGGCCTCGTCGTAGGGCGTGTCCGTCAGCAGCACCTGGAGGCAGATGCCGTCCATCAGGGCGACCAGGGCGCGCGCGGTCACCGGGTCCGTACGGCGGGACAGCGGCGCGGCGACGTCCTCGCACCACTCGGCGGCGACCGGGCGCAGGGCCGGGCGCCGCAGCGCGGCCAGATACAGCTCGTACTCCAGCTCCACGCCCGTCCGCTCGCCGCCCAGCCACTCCCCCATCAGCGCCGCCAGCTCGGCCGCCAGGTCGGTCCGCGGGTCCTCCAGGCCGCCGCGCGAGGCGATCACCTTGGCGAAGCCCTCGTTGGCCTGGCGCAGGGCGGCCACCATCAGCTCGTCGAGGGTCCTGAAGTGGTACGTGGTGGAGCCGAGCGGCACATCGGCTTCGGCGGCGACGCTGCGGTGGCTGAGACCGGCGATGCCGCTGCGGCCCACCACCCGGATCGCCGCGTCGATGATCCGCTGCCGCCGCTCCGGGTCGTACCGGCGCCCCGCCATCAGTGCGCACCGCCCAGGTTCAGCACGACCACGCCGACGATGATCAGCCCGATGCCGACGGCCTTGGCCACCGTCATCCCCTCGCCCAGGAACATGATCCCGATGGTCGCGATGGCGGCGGTGCCCACGCCGGCCCAGATGGCGTAGGCGGTGCCGACGGCCACGGTGCGCAGGGTCTGCGCGAGGAGGGCGAAGGAGACGACATAGCCCAGCAGCGTCAGCAGGGAGGGCCAGAGCCTGCTGAAGCCGTCGCTGTACTTCATGGCGGTGGTGGCGCACACCTCGGCGGCGATGGCCCCGGCCAGCAGCAGGTATCCCATGTGTACGAGCGTACACAACGGCGCCATGGCAGAAGCACGAAAAAGGCGACGCCCCCGGAGGGGGCGTCGCCATCGGTCCGTGTGCGGCGGGCTCAGACGTTGAAGCCCAGCGCGCGGAGCTGATCACGGCCGTCGTCCGTGATCTTGTCCGGGCCCCACGGCGGCATCCAGACCCAGTTGATCCGCAGCTCGCTGACCAGGCCGTCCGTGGCGGACTTCGCCTGGTCCTCGATGACGTCGGTCAGCGGGCAGGCCGCCGAGGTCAGCGTCATGTCGACGGTCGCCACGTTGGAGTCGTCCACGTGGATGCCGTAGATCAGGCCCAGGTTGACGACGTCGATGCCCAGCTCGGGGTCGACGACGTCCATCAGGGCCTCGCGGAGCTCCTCCTCCGAGGCCGGCTTCATCTCCACGGTCTCGCTCATGCCGTAGTCCTTTCGGCGTCGGCGCCCAGCGCCTGGGCCGTCGCGTCCTTCCACGCCATCCAGCTCAGGAGGGCGCACTTGACCCGCGCGGGGTACTTGGAGACGCCGGCGAACGCGACCGCGTCCTCCAGCACCTCCTCCATCGCGTCGTCGGGCTCGATCTTCCCCTTGGACTGCATCAGCTCCAGGAAGGTCCCCTGGATCTTCTGCGCCTCGGCGAGGTCCTTGCCGACCAGCAGGTCGTTCAGCACGGACGCGGACGCCTGGCTGATGGAACAGCCCTGGCCCTCGTAGCTGACGTCGCTGATGGTCGTGCCGTCGTACTTCACGCGCAGCGTGATCTCGTCGCCGCACGTCGGGTTGACGTGGTGCACCTCGGCGTCGCCGTCCCGGAGACCCCGCCCGTGCGGGTTCTTGTAGTGGTCCAGGATGACGTCCTGGTACATGGAGTCCAGCTTCACGCCTCAGCCCCTCATCCGAAGAAGTTCCGTACGTGCTCCAGACCGTCGACCAGCGCGTCGATGTCCGCCGGCGTGGAGTACAGATAGAACGACGCCCGCGTGGTCGCAGGAATTCCGTACCGCAGGCAGACGGGGCGGGCGCAGTGGTGTCCGACCCGGACCGCGATGCCCTGCTCGTCGAGGACCTGGCCCACGTCGTGCGGGTGGATGTCCCCGAGGGTGAAGGAGATCGCGGCGCCGCGGTCCTCGGCGGTGGCCGGACCGATGATGCGCAGGTCCGGCACCTCGAGGAGCCGCTTGACGGCGTACTCGGTGATGGCGTGCTCGTGCGCGAGGATCTTGTCCATGCCGATGCCCGACAGGTAGTCGATCGCCGCGCCGAGCCCGACCGCCTGGGCGATCGGCGGGGTGCCCGCCTCGAACTTGTGCGGGGCGGGCGCGTACGTCGACGAGCTCATCGACACGGTCTCGATCATCTCGCCGCCGCCGAGGAACGGAGGCAGGTCCTCCAGCAGCTCCTGGCGGCCCCACAGGACGCCGATGCCGGTCGGGCCGCACATCTTGTGGCCGGTGAAGGCCACGAAGTCGGCCTGGAGGGCCTGGACGTCCAGCGGCATGTGCGGCGCGGCCTGGGAGGCGTCGACGCACACCAGGGCGCCGACCTCCTGGGCGCGGCGCACGATGGCCTCGACCGGGTTGACCGTGCCCAGGATGTTGGAGACCAGCACGAAGGAGACGATCTTCGTCTTCTCGGTGATGATCTCGTCGATGTTCGACAGGTCGAGCCGGCCGTCGTCGGTGAGGCCGAACCACTTCAGCTTCGCGCCCGTGCGCTGCGCGAGCAGCTGCCACGGCACGATGTTGGAGTGGTGCTCCATCTCCGTGATGACGATCTCGGTCTCGTGGTCCACCCGGTAGGGCTCGTCGGCCCAGCCGAGCATGTTGGCCACGAGGTTGAGCGACTCGGAGGCGTTCTTGGTGAAGATCACCTCGTCGCGCGAGGGAGCGTTGACGAACTCCGCGACCTTGTCGCGCGCACCCTCGTACAGCGCCGTGGCCTCCTCGGCGAGCACATGCACACCGCGGTGGACGTTGGCGTTGTAGCGCTCGTAGTACTCGCCGAGGGCGTCCAGCACCTGGCGCGGCTTCTGGCTGGTCGCCGCGTTGTCCAGGTACACGAGCTTGCGCCCGTCGTGGACCTGCCGGTCCAGGATGGGGAAGTCCTTGCGGATCGCCTCGGTGTCGAGGAGGCCCGGCAGCTGTGTCACTCGGATGCGCCACCCTTCACGTACTTGTCGTAGCCCTCTGCCTCGAGCTGGTCGGCGAGCTCCGCGCCGCCGGACTCGGCGATCCGTCCGGCCGCGAAGACGTGGACGTGGTCGGGCTTGATGTAGCGCAGGATGCGCGTGTAATGCGTGATCAGCAGGGTGCCGACCTGGCCGGACTCGCGGACGCGGTTGACGCCCTCGGAGACGACGCGCAGGGCGTCGACGTCCAGGCCGGAGTCGGTCTCGTCGAGGATGGCGATCTTCGGCTTGAGCAGTTCCAGCTGAAGGATCTCGTGGCGCTTCTTCTCACCGCCGGAGAAGCCCTCGTTCACGTTGCGCTCGGCGAAGGCGGGGTCCATGTTGAGGCGCTCCATGGCCTCCTTGACCTCCTTCACCCAGGTGCGCAGCTTGGGGGCCTCGCCGCGGACGGCGGTGGCGGAGGTGCGCAGGAAGTTGGAGACGGAGACGCCGGGGACCTCGACCGGGTACTGCATGGCGAGGAACAGGCCGGCGCGGGCCCGCTCGTCGACGGACATCTCCAGGACGTCCTCGCCGTCGAGGGTGACGGTGCCCTGCGTGATCGTGTACTTGGGGTGACCCGCGAGCGAGTAGGCGAGGGTCGACTTGCCCGAGCCGTTGGGGCCCATGATGGCGTGCGTCTCGCCCTGCTTCACGGTGAGGTCGACGCCCTTGAGGATCTCCTTCGTGGCGTTGTCGGCCTCGACGGTGACGTGCAGGTCTCGGATTTCAAGCGTTGCCATGGGTGCCTCAGGACTCCTGGGTGAGGGAGACGAGCACATCGTCCCCTTCGATCTTTACGGGGTATACGGGGACGGGGCGCGTCGCCGGGAGGGCGTCGGGCTTGCCGGAACGGAGGTCGAAGCGCGAGCCGTGCAGCCAGCACTCGATGTGGCAGTCGTCGACTTCGCCCTCCGAGAGGGACACGTTCGCGTGGGAGCAGATGTCGTTGATCGCGAACACCTCTCCCTCGGTGCGCACGACGGAGACCGGCGTGCCGTCGAGTTCCACCCGCTTGGGGGTGTCCTCCTCCAGCTCGCTCAGTCCGCAGACGCGTACGAAGGTCATGCGACCGCGGCCTCCAGCTCCTCCTCGATCTTGGCGATCAGGCGCTCCTCGATGTCGGGCACGCCGATCTGCTGGACCAGCTCGGCGAAGAAGCCCCGGACCACCAGACGGCGGGCGTCCTTCTCGGGGATGCCGCGGGCCATCAGGTAGAAGAGCTGCTCGTCGTCGAAGCGGCCGGTCGCGGAGGCGTGGCCGGCGCCGACGATCTCGCCGGTCTCGATCTCCAGGTTCGGCACGGAGTCGACCCGCGCGCCGTCGGTGAGGACGAGGTTGCGGTTCATCTCGTAGGTGTCGGTGCCCTCGGCCTTGGCCTCGATCAGCACGTCGCCGATCCACACGGCGTGCGCGTCGTCGCCCTGGAGGGCGCCCTTGTAGACGACGTTCGACGTGCAGTGCGGGACGTTGTGGTCGACCAGGAGGCGGTGCTCCTGGTGCTGGCCGGCGTCCGTGAAGTACAGGCCGAACAGCTCGGCCTCGCCGCCGGTGCCCGCGTAGGTGACGCGCGGGTGCAGGCGGACGACGTCGCCGCCGAAGGTCACCACGACCGACTTGAAGGAGGCGTCGCGGCCGACGAGGGCGTTGTGCTGGGCGACGTGCACGGACGTGTCGTCCCAGTCCTGGACGGACACGACGGTGAGCTTGGCGCCGTCGCCGAGGACGTACTCGACGTTGGCGGCGAGCACCGCGTCGCCGGTGTGGTCGATGACCACGAGGGCCTCGGCGAAGGCGCCGAGCTCGATCACCTGGTGACCGTAGGCGGTGCCGCCCTCGCCGTGCACCGCGACGCGGATCGGCTCGGTGAGGACGGTCTCCTTCGGCACGGTCACGACCGACGCCTGGGTGAAGGCCGAGTACGCCTGGGCGGCGACGCGGTCCACCGGGGCTCCGGTGCGGCCGAGCCGGGCGTCGTCGCGGCCGACGGTCTCGACGGTGACGCCCTCGGGCGCCTCGACGGCGACCTTGACGCCCGCGTCGGTGGCGGCGGCGGTGCCGTCGTGCAGCCCGCGCAGCCTCTCCAGCGGGGTGAACCGCCACTCCTCCTCACGGCCGTGGGGGACGGGGAAGTCCGCCACGTCGAAGGACGGGGGCGCGCTCATGCGGGTCGCGACGGTCGACTCCGCGGCGACCGCGATCGAACCGGCGGTGGTGGAGCCCACCGGGATGTTCTGAGCCTCAGCCATGGCTGTCGTAGTGCTCGCTTTCCTTACGTAAGGGGCTTGACGGAACGGCGGGGCGGCCGGTGGCCGCCCCTGGCCGGTGTCAGCCGACCGCGCCTTCCATCTGCAGCTCGATCAGCCGGTTGAGCTCCAGCGCGTACTCCATCGGCAGTTCCTTGGCGATCGGCTCGACGAAGCCGCGCACGATCATCGCCATCGCCTCGTCCTCGGACAGACCACGGCTCATCAGGTAGAAGAGCTGGTCCTCGGAGACCTTGGAGACGGTCGCCTCGTGGCCCATGGACACGTCGTCCTCGCGGACGTCCACGTAGGGGTAGGTGTCCGAGCGGGAGATGGTGTCCACCAGCAGCGCGTCGCACAGCACGTTGGACTTGGAGCCCGGGGCGCCCTCGCCGATCTCGATGAGACCGCGGTAGGAGGTCCGGCCGCCGCCGCGCGCCACCGACTTGGAGACGATGTTCGACGAGGTGTTGGGGGCCATGTGGACCATCTTGGCGCCGGCGTCCTGGTGCTGGCCCTCGCCCGCGAAGGCGATGGACAGGGTCTCGCCCTTGGCGTGCTCGCCCATCAGGTAGACGGCCGGGTACTTCATCGTCACCTTGGAGCCGATGTTGCCGTCGACCCACTCCATGGTGGCGCCCTCGTAGGCGACGGCGCGCTTGGTGACCAGGTTGTAGACGTTGTTCGACCAGTTCTGGATGGTCGTGTAGCGGCAGCGGGCGTTCTTCTTGACGATGATCTCGACGACCGCGGAGTGCAGCGAGTCCGACTTGTAGATCGGCGCGGTGCAGCCCTCGACGTAGTGCACGTAGGCGCCCTCGTCGACGATGATCAGGGTCCGCTCGAACTGGCCCATGTTCTCGGTGTTGATCCGGAAGTAGGCCTGGAGCGGGATCTCGACGTGCACGCCCGGCGGGACGTAGATGAAGGAGCCGCCGGACCACACCGCGGTGTTCAGCGCGGCGAACTTGTTGTCACCGGCGGGGATGACCGTGCCGAAGTACTCCTTGAAGAGCTCCGGGTGCTCCTTCAGGGCGGTGTCGGTGTCGAGGAAGATGACGCCCTGCTCCTCCAGGTCCTCGCGGATCTGGTGGTAGACGACCTCCGACTCGTACTGGGCGGCCACACCGGCGACGAGGCGCTTCTTCTCGGCCTCGGGGATGCCCAGCTTGTCGTAGGTGTTCTTGATGTCCTCGGGGAGGTCCTCCCAGGACTCCGCCTGCTTCTCCGTCGACCGCACGAAGTACTTGATGTTGTCGAAGTCGATGCCGGAGAGGTCGGAGCCCCAGTTCGGCATGGGCTTCTTCTCGAACAGGCGCAGGCCCTTGAGGCGGAGCTTCGTCATCCACTCCGGCTCGTCCTTCTTCGAGGAGATGTCCCGGACGACTTCCTCGTTCAGGCCGCGGCGCGCCGACGCACCGGCCTCGTCACGGTCGGCCCAGCCGTATTCGTAGGTGCCCAGACCCTCCAGCTCGGGGTGGGCAGTCTCCGTGGGGAGAGTCATGCGGGGTTCCTCCCGGACGTGCTTGCAGATGCGTTGTGGGAAATCTTGGGGATGAACGTCGTGCAGACGCCGTCGCCGTGCGCGATCGTCGCCAGCCGCTGTACGTGCGTACCGAGAAGCTCGGCGAAAAATTCCGTCTCGGCCTCGCACAGCTGTGGGAACTGTTCGGCGGCGTGGGCGACCGGGCAGTGGTGCTGGCAGAGCTGCTCGCCGACCGGTGCGCTGCGCGCGGTCGCAGCGTACCCGTCCGCGCTGAGCGCCTTGGCCAGTGCCTCCGTGCGCTGCTCCGGCGGTACGGCCTCGACGGCCTTGCGGTAGGCGCCCGCCTGGGCGGTGATCCGGGCCCGGGCGAACGCGGCGATGGCCTCGCTGCCGCCCTCCCGCTCGCCGATCCAGCGCAGCGCGTCCACCGCGAGCTTGTCGTAGGACTGGTCGAAGGCGTCCCGGCCGCAGTCGGTCAGGGCGAACACCTTGGCCGGACGTCCACGCGAGCGCGTGCCGTAGACGCGACGGTCCCGGGCCTCCACGACGTTGTCCGCGGCCAGGGCGTCGAGGTGGCGGCGCACGGCCGCCTGGGTGAGCTTCAGCCGCCCGGCCAGTTCGGCGACGGTCGACGGGCCGTGGTCCAGGATGGAGCGGGCGACGCGGTTGCGGGTGGACCGCTCACCGGTTGCCAGATCCTCGTGGGACGCCTCGCCAACGTTTTTCACAACGCCATTGTTGCGTAATTCGTCGGAGCCCGGCAAGCCGTGCCCGGACGGCCCGCAGTGCCCTGCATCACTTAGGTGAACCTAATCTGACCTGCGGAAACGATCTCTGATCGATCGGTCCGGGCCGCCCCTGAGCACCCCGTCGGCACCGCCCGCACCCCCTCCGACCGGCGCACTTGCCGTTCCGCAGCACACTCCGGACGGTCCGCGCAAGACCGCGTTTCCCGTCCGGCCGGCTTCCCGCACCCCCGGGCCCGGACCCCTCGGAGGCTCCCTAGACTCATGACCCATGCGAAGTGAGCCCGTGGTCCAGGTGCAGGCCCTGGTGAAGCGCTACGGCACGAAGACCGCGGTGGACGGCCTCGACCTGGCGGCCCGGCAGGGCGTGACCGCCGTGCTCGGCCCCAACGGAGCGGGCAAGACGACCACGGTCGAGATCTGCGAGGGGTACCGGCGGCCGGACTCCGGCACGGTGCGCGTCCTGGGTCTCGACCCGGTCCGCGAGTCGGCGGCGCTGCGGCCCCGTATCGGCGTGATGCTCCAGTCCGGCGGCGTGTACGCGGGGGCGCGGGCCGACGAGATGCTGCGGCACGTGGCGAAGCTGCACGCGCGCCCGCTGGACGTGGACGCGCTGATCGAACGCCTGGGTCTCGGCTCCTGCGGCCGTACGGCGTACCGGCGGCTGTCCGGCGGACAGCAGCAGCGGCTCGCGCTGGCGATGGCCGTGGTGGGCCGCCCGGAACTGGTGTTCCTGGACGAGCCGACCGCCGGCCTCGACCCGCAGGCCCGCCACGCCACCTGGGACCTGGTCCGCGACCTGCGCGACGACGGCGTCTCCGTCGTCCTCACCACGCACTACATGGACGAGGCCGAGCAGCTCGCCGACGACGTGGCCATCATCGACGCCGGCCGGGTCGTCGCCCAGGGGTCCCCCGAGGAGCTGTGCCGGGGCGGCGCCGAGAACACCCTGCGCTTCTCCGGGCGGCCCGGACTGGACGTGGCCTCCCTGCTGAAGGCGCTGCCCCCCGACGCGTCGGCCGCCGAGGCGACGCCGGGCTCGTACCGGGTCACCGGCAAGGTCGACCCGCAGCTGCTCGCCACCGTGACGTCCTGGTGCGCGCAGCACGGCGTCCTGCCGGACCGCATCTCGGTGGAGCGCCACACCCTCGAAGACGTGTTTCTGGAGCTGACGGGCAAGGAGCTGCGTTCGTGATCACGCATCACCCCGAGACCGGCCGGGGGTCCGGCCCGCGGCGCAGCCGCAATCGGCTGCAGTGGCCCCCGGGAAGGCACAGCCTGGAGCTGACGGGCAAGGAGCTGCGTTCGTGACGGCCACCGGGATCTACTCTCCGCAGCCGGGGGCGGCGCCGCCGGCCCGCATGATCGCCGCGCAGGCGGTGCTCGAGACGAAGATGCTGCTGCGCAACGGCGAGCAGCTGCTGCTCACCGTGATCATCCCCACCCTGCTGCTGGTGCTGTTCAGCACCGTGGACGTGGTGGACACCGGCGACGGCGCGGCGGTGGACTTCCTCGCGCCCGGCGTCCTCGCGCTCGCGGTGATGTCGACCGCGTTCACCGGGCAGGCCATCGCGACCGGCTTCGAACGCCGCTACGGCGTGCTGAAGCGGCTCGCCGCCTCCCCGCTGCCGCGCTGGGGGCTGATGACCGCCAAGACGCTCTCGGTGCTGGTCACCGAGGTGCTCCAGGTGGTGCTGCTGACCGTGATCGCGCTGCTGCTCGGCTGGGACCCGCGGGGCAGCGCCCTCGCGGTGGTCGCCCTGCTGGCGCTGGGCACGGCCGCCTTCTCCGGGCTCGGGCTCCTCATGGCCGGCACGCTCAAGGCGGAGGCCACTCTCGCCGCCGCCAACCTGGTCTTCCTGCTGCTGCTCGTCGGCGGCGGGGTGGTCGTGCCGCTGGACAAGTTCCCCGACGCGGCGCAGGACGTGCTGGGCCTGCTGCCCATCGCCGCGCTGTCGGAGGGCCTGCGGGACGTGCTCCAGCACGGCGCCGGAATGCCCTGGGCCGACCTGGGGATCCTCACCGCCTGGGCGGTCGCGGGGCTCGCGGCCGCCGGCGCGTTCTTCCGCTGGGAGTAGGTGTGCGATGACCGGAACCGACCCTCGTGAAAGCGTGCACAAGCGGACGCCTACGATGGGACGCGTGCCAAACGTGACCCGCGCCGACGCCCAGGCGGCCCTGCGCAACCCGCTCGCCTTCATCGCCGCCCGCTGGACCCCGGACCCCCGGACCGTCCGCCGCGCGGCCCTCGCCGCGCTCGTCATGTCGGTGGTCATCGTGGTCACCGGCGGCGCGGTCCGGCTGACCGGTTCCGGCCTGGGCTGCCCGACCTGGCCCAAGTGCACCGACGACTCGCTCACCACCACCAGCGAGATGGGCCTGCACGGCGTCATCGAGTTCGGCAACCGCCTGCTGACCTACGTGCTGTGCGCCGCCGTCGGCTGGGCGATCGTCGCCGCGCGCTCGCAGAAGCCGTTCCGGCGCAGCCTCACCCGGCTGGGCTGGGCGCAGTTCTGGATCGTGATGGGCAACGCGGTGCTCGGCGGCATCGTGGTGCTGGTCGGTCTGAACCCGTACACGGTCGCGGCGCACTTCCTGCTGTCCTCGGCGCTGATCGCGGTCGCCACGGTGATGTGGCAGCGCACCCGCGAGGGCGACGCCGAGCCGCGGCCGCTGGTCGGCAAGGCCGTGGTGCAGCTGGTGTGGTTCCTGGTGGCCGCGTCCGTGCTGCTGATCGCGGTCGGCACGGTGGTGACCGGCGCGGGCCCGCACGCGGGCGACTCCAGCGAGGTCCCGCGGATGCCGGTCGACTGGGAGGCGGTCACCAAGCTGCACGCCGTGCTGGCGTGGATCGTGGTGACTCTGACCTTCGCCCTGTGGTTCGTGCTGAAGGCCGTGGACGCCCCAGAGGGGCCGCCGGCCCGCACCCGTGAGCTGTTCCTGATCCTGCTGGCGCAGGGCGTGATCGGCTATGTGCAGTACTTCACCGATCTGCCCGAGGTCCTGGTGGGGGCGCACATGTTCGGCTCGTGCGTGATGTGGATCTGGGTGCTGCGCGTCCTGCTCTCCCTCCGCGAACGCCCGGAGGAGACGGCCCCGGCGGCCACGCCCGTGCCGGCTCAGGAACCGGCCACCAGCGCGTCGATCGCCGGCCCCAGGTAACTCCGCACGAGCCCGGCACGCCGCTGCGGCCACGCCGCGTCGGCCGCGACCGGTCCGCCGTAGCGGCGTGCGCGGATGTCCTCGACGACCTCCTCGGGCGCGCCGAGGCCGGGCAGCGCGTCCAGCGCCTCCCGCTTGCTGATCAGACGACCCTCCCGGAGGGTGACGGCGGCCCGCGCGTGGGTCAGCATCCCGAGGTCGACCCATACGTCCCGCGTCCAGAGGTCCGCCCGGTCCACATACGTCCGCCAGTAGTCGCGCTGGTCCCGCAGCACGAACGCGGCGAGCTCACCGTCCGGCACCGGCGGCAGGACGTCGGCGGGCGGCGCCCCGCGCAGCACCCGGCCGAAGGTGTGCAGCTCCGTGCGGGTGACCGGGGTGACGGTGCGCCGGAACAGCCGCTCGTGCGCCCATGTGAGGTGGCGCCGCTCCGCGCCCGCGGCGGTCCCAGGGGTGAGATACGTGCAGTGGAGCCCGTCCGCGAGCGGTTCGGCGCGCAGCCGGGCGTGCAGGACGGCGAGCCGCCACACCGTGCGCGGGCCGGTCGGAGGCGGCAGGACCGCGATCAGGTCCAGGTCGCTGCGGCCCTCGACGTAGTCGCCCGCGGCCAGTGAGCCGTGCGCCCACACGGCGACCGGGGACAGGGGCGCGAGCCCGGTGAGAAAGCGGTCGAGCAGGGCGTCGGTCTGCTGCATCCGCCCAGTCTCCACCCGGGCACTCCCCCGGACGTCGTGTTCCGGGCAGGCCGTGGACCCGGCCCGCGCCTTCCGCGTCAGTCGAGGCCGTACACCCGTGCCGCGTTGCCGGAGGCGATCATCGTGGCGACGCGCCGGGCGTCCTCGATGGACCAGGCGCCCTCTGCGACCCAGCCGCCGAGGACCCGGGCGAGGGCCTCGCGGAAGAGGTGGGCGCCGACGACGTGCAGCTCGGGCAGGCCGCGGGCGCCGCTGGAGAAGAGGATCTTGCCGAAGGGGGCGAGCTCCAGCACCTCCGCGAGGACGGTCGCCGCGCGGGCGCCGGTGCGGACCAGGGCGGCGCCGCAGTCGGCGTAGACGTGCGGGAAGACGCCCGCCAGATGGGCCGCGTGCCGGTGGTACGGGTAGCCGTGCAGCAGCACGAGATCGGTGCCGAGCCCGGCGGTGGCCCGGACGAAGTCGGTGAGCAGCACCGGGTCGGTGCGGTCGACGCGCGCGCCCGGGGCGCCCAGCCCGGCGTGCAGCTGGAGCGGCAGTCCCGAGGCCACGGCGATCCACAGCAGGTGGCGCAGCAGCACCGGGTCGGTCAGCCGGTCCCCGGCGCCGCGCGCGGCCAGCCAGCGTCCGGCCGCACCGCGCACCTCCCCCGCCTCGGGCGGCTCGGGGGCGAGCGCGAGACCGTGACGCAGTCCGGCGACGGAGGTGAAGGCGACCGCGTGCGCGGCGGCGGCGTGCACCGACTCGGCGAGGTTGGCGAGGAGGGACTCGACGGTGCCGGAGGTGTCGGCGACCTGTTCGGCGAGCTGCTCCAGGCGGACGATCTCGTGCGCCTCGGCCTGGCCGGCGCGGGCCAGCTCGTCGGGGCCGGTGAGGTCGCCGGGCAGGCCGGTGTCGACGAGGTAGGCGGTGATGCCGCTGCCCCGCAGCAGCCGGCGGCCCGCCTCGACCGTGCCGAGCTCACGGCGGCGTGCGAGATAGCGGGAGGGCGGACAGTGCGGTTCCAGACCGAGCAGCGGCGGGCACCAGCGGCGCACCGCGAACCCGGTCTGGGTGTCGAAGAGGGTGGTGCCGGGCGCCGGCGGTCCCTCGGTACGGGCCAGCTGGGCCTCGAACGTGCCGAGGCCCAGCTCCGTGCGCAGTACGCCGTGGCAGTACTGGTCCACGAGGGACGGCGGGTCGATCATCTCCGGGCTCTCCCCGTGTGGACGCTGTCGCTGCCTACAGGTCCTAACGGGTGAACCGGTGAAGAGGTGTTGCCCGAGGGGCGGTCAGTCGTTGGAGGGGCCGCCGACCTGGATGCCCGCCATGCGGCTCCACTCGTACGGGCCGGTCCTCACCTTGGCGGCGAAGTCGCCGTCGAACTGCTCGTGGACGGTGATGCCCGCCTTCTCCACGGCCAGCCGGGCGATCTCCATGGAGGGCGCGTGGACGTCCCCCCAGGCGCCGTCCTCGCCGACGAGGACGATCCGGGCGCCGCGCTGTCCGAGGTACTCCACGTGCCCCTCGGCGCCGCCGTGCTCCTTGGCGTAGCCGCCGATCCGCTTGGCGAGCCGGGCCGCCTTCTGCCCGTCCTTCGGGTCCACCTGCTGCGTGTCTGCCATGAGCAGGATGCTACCGACGGGTAGATCGAACGGCGACGGGCGGGGTCCGTGGCCTTGGCCACGTGCCCCGCCCGTGGGCGTGCCGGAGGTGTCTCAGCGCAGGAACGGGTCCACCGCGATGGCGACGAAGAGCAGCGAGACGTAGGTGATGGACCAGTGGAAGAGGCGCATCTCCTTGAGCTTGGCGCCCGTCACCTCGGCCTTGGCGCGGTTCAGCAGCGCGTGCGCCTCCCACAGCCACCAGCCACCGGCCGCCACGGCGACCGCGGTGTAGAACCAGCCGGTGTAGCCCATCGGGGTGAGCAGCAGCGACACGCCGACCATCACCCAGCTGTAGAGGACGATCTGCCGGGCGACCGCCTTGTTGCCGGCGACGACCGGCAGCATCGGCACGCCCACGCGCGCGTAGTCCTCCTTCACCTTCATGGACAGCGGCCAGTAGTGCGGCGGCGTCCAGAAGAAGATGACGAGGAAGAGGACGACCGGGGCCCAGGACATCGAGTTGGTGACGGCGGACCAGCCGATCAGCACCGGCATGCAGCCCGCGATGCCGCCCCACACGATGTTCTGCGCGGTGCGGCGCTTGAGGATCATCGTGTAGACGACGACGTAGAAGAGGAGCGCGCCGAGGGACAGCCAGGCGGACAGCCAGTTGACGGTCAGGCCGAACAGCAGCGTGGAGACGACCGCCAGGGTGATGCCGAAGACCAGGGCCTCGCGCGGGCTGACCATGCCGGTCACCAGCGGGCGCTGCGAGGTGCGGTCCATCAGCGCGTCGATGTCGCGGTCGATGTACATGTTGAGCGCGTTGGCCCCGCCGGCCGACAGATAGCCGCCGACGCAGGTCAGCAGCACGAGCGTCAGGTCGGGCACGCCCTGCTGCGCCAGGAACATCACCGGGACGGTGGTGATGAGCAGCAGTTCGATGATCCGCGGCTTGGTGAGAGCCACGAATGCCGTCACACGGGCCCGGAACGGCCGATGCGCAGGGCTCTGACTCGTCCCCAAAACCCCCGCCGGGCGGGATTCAACGGCCGTCACGCACACCCCTACAGAGACATCCCAGCGAGCCTTTCCCTGTGAAGTGCCGGTAAAGGCTCGCGCGTACCACGCCACTCTAGACGTTGCCCAGACCCCGGCATTCGCGGGGGTCCGGTCGTGTTGGCGGACCCCTCTCCGAGGTGCGTCCCGAGGCTCGATTGAGCACGCGGATGAGCGGCTCCGTATTCATCTGCCGAATGCGGAAACTCACCGGTCAGGAAGCGGATCCCGGGGAGTGCCCGCACTCTGGAACGACCCGGAAAAAGGCACGTCCTACGGGGGTAGGCTCGACCACGCCGGTGGGCAGTCACCGGCATCCGACATGTGGAGAGGAGCCCTGACTCAGGGTGAGCACAAAGCCGACCACCACAGACCTCGAGTGGACCGAGCTGGACCAGCGGGCCGTCGACACCGCCCGCGTCCTGGCCGCCGATGCCGTACAGAAGGTCGGCAACGGCCATCCGGGTACGGCGATGAGCCTGGCGCCTGCCGCCTACACCCTCTTCCAGAAGGTGATGCGGCACGACCCGGCGGACGCCGACTGGGTCGGGCGTGACCGCTTCGTGCTGTCCGCCGGCCACTCGTCCCTGACCCTCTACACCCAGCTCTACCTGGCCGGCTTCGGCCTGGAGCTGGACGACCTGAAGTCCTTCCGCACCTGGGGCTCGAAGACCCCGGGCCACCCGGAGTACGGGCACACCACGGGCGTGGAGACCACGACCGGCCCGCTCGGCCAGGGTGTCGCCAACGCGGTGGGCATGGCGATGGCCGCCCGCTACGAGCGCGGGCTGTTCGACCCGGACGCCCCCGCCGGGGAGTCCCCGTTCGACCACTACATCTACTGCATCGCCGGTGACGGCTGCCTCCAGGAGGGCATCTCCGCCGAGGCGTCCTCGCTGGCCGGGCACCAGAAGCTCGGCAACCTGATCCTGCTGTGGGACGACAACCACATCTCGATCGAGGGCGACACCGAGACGGCCGTCTCCGAGGACACGGTCAAGCGGTACGAGGCGTACGGCTGGCACGTGCAGCGCGTGGCCCCGAAGCCCGACGGCGACCTGGACCCGAACGCGATCTACGACGCGATCCAGGAGGCGAAGAAGGTCACCGACCGGCCGTCCTTCATCGCGATGCGCTCGATCATCGCCTGGCCCGCGCCGAACGCGCAGAACACCGAGGCCGCGCACGGCTCGGCGCTCGGCGACGACGAGGTCGCGGCCACCAAGCGGGTCCTCGGCTTCGACCCGGAGCAGACCTTCGAGGTCGCCGACGAGGTCATCGCGCACACCCGCAAGGCGCTGGAGCGCGGCCAGGCCGCGCGCGCCGTGTGGGAGAAGTCCTTCCAGCAGTGGCGGGACAACAACCCCGAGCGCGCCGCCGAGTACGACCGCATCGCCGCGGGCGAGCTGCCCAAGGGCTGGCAGGACGCGCTGCCGGTGTTCGAGCCGGGCAAGGGCGTCGCCACCCGCGCCGCGTCCGGCAAGGTGCTGCAGGCGCTCGGCGCGGTGATCCCGGAGCTGTGGGGCGGCTCGGCCGACCTCGCCGGCTCCAACAACACCACGATCGACAAGACGTCGTCGTTCCTCCCGGCGGACAACCCGCTGCCGGAGGCGAACCCGTACGGCCGCACGATCCACTTCGGCATCCGCGAGCACTCCATGGCCGCGGAGATGAACGGCATCGCGCTGCACGGCAACACCCGCGTCTACGGCGGCACCTTCCTGGTGTTCTCGGACTACATGCGCAACGCCGTCCGGCTGTCGGCGCTGATGCACCTGCCGGTGACGTACGTGTGGACGCACGACTCCATCGGCCTCGGTGAGGACGGCCCGACCCACCAGCCGGTCGAGCACCTCGCGTCGCTGCGCGCCATCCCGGGCCTGAACGTGGTCCGCCCGGCCGACGCGAACGAGACCGCGATCGCCTGGCGCGAGATCCTCAAGCGCTGGACCAAGGAGTTCGGCAAGGGCGCGCCGCACGGTCTGGCGCTCACCCGCCAGGGTGTGCCGACGTACGAGCCCGACGAGAACGCGGCCCGCGGCGGTTACGTGCTGTTCGAGGCCGAGGGCGGCGAGCCCGAGGTGATCCTGATCGCCACCGGGTCCGAGGTGCACGTCGCCGTCGAGGCACGGGAGCGGCTCCAGGCCGACGGCGTGCCCACGCGCGTCGTGTCCATGCCGTCCGTGGAGTGGTTCGAGGAGCAGGACCAGGGGTACCGGGACAGCGTCCTGCCGCCGTCCGTGAAGGCGCGCGTGGCCGTCGAGGCGGGGATCGGCCTCACCTGGCACAAGTACGTGGGCGACGCCGGCCGCATCGTCTCGCTGGAGCACTTCGGCGCCTCCGCAGACGGCAAGGTGCTGTTCCAGGAGTACGGCTTCACCGCCGACAACGTGGCCGCCGTCGCGCGGGAATCGATCGCCGCCGCCCGGCGCTGACGCTCATACACGACACGTAGGAGATGGAATTTCCATGACAGACGCACTGAAGCGCCTTTCCGACGAAGGCGTCGCGATCTGGCTGGACGACCTGTCGCGCAAGCGGATCACGTCCGGCAACCTGGCGGAGCTGATCGACCAGCAGCACGTCGTGGGCGTCACCACCAACCCGACGATCTTCCAGAAGGCGATCTCCGAGGGCGACGGCTACGACACGCAGCTCACCGACCTCGCGGCCCGGAAGGTGACCGTCGAGGAGGCCATCCGCATGATCACCACGGCGGACGTCCGCGACGCCGCCGACATCCTCCGCCCCGTCTTCGACGCCACCGACGGCCAGGACGGCCGGGTGTCCATCGAGGTGGACCCGCGCCTGGCGCACGACACCCGGGCGACGGTCGCCGAGGCCAAGCAGCTCGCCTGGCTGGTGGACCGCCCGAACACCCTGATCAAGATCCCGGCGACCGAGGCCGGCATCCCGGCCATCACCGAGGTCATCGGCCTGGGCATCAGCGTCAACGTCACGCTGATCTTCTCCCTGGAGCGCTACCGCAAGGTGATGGACGCGTTCCTGGCCGGCCTGGAGAAGGCGAAGTCCCGCGGCCTGGACCTGTCGAAGATCCACTCCGTGGCGTCCTTCTTCGTGTCCCGCGTGGACACCGAGATCGACAAGCGGATCGACGCGCTCGGCACCGACGAGGCCAAGGCGCTGCGCGGCAAGGCCGCCGTCGCCAACGCGCGCCTGGCCTACCAGGCGTACGAGGAGGTCTTCTCCACCGACCGCTGGGCCGCGCTGGAGCGCGAGGGCGCCAACAAGCAGCGTCCGCTGTGGGCGTCCACCGGTGTGAAGGACAAGGCGTACAAGGCGACCATGTACGTCGACGAGCTGGTGGCGCCGAACACGGTGAACACCATGCCGGAGGCGACGCTGTTCGCCACCGAGGAGCAGGGCGACATCCGGGGCAACACGGTCGCCGGCACCTACGAGCAGGCGCGCGCCGACCTGGACGCGCTCGAGCGGCTCGGCATCTCCTACGACGAGGTGGTGCAGCTTCTGGAGGACGAGGGCGTCGACAAGTTCGAGGCGTCCTGGAACGACCTGCTGAAGTCGACCGAGGCGGAGCTCCAGCGCCTCGCCCCCTCGGAGGGCTGAGATCTTGTCGAGCAGCAATCCGCTGCGTGACCCCGCGGACCGACGGCTCCCGCGTATCGCGGGGCCGTCGGGCCTGGTGATCTTCGGCGTCACGGGTGACCTGTCGCGCAAGAAGCTGATGCCGGCCGTGTACGACCTCGCCAACCGGGGGCTGCTGCCGCCGGGCTTCTCGCTGGTGGGCTTCGCCCGCCGGGAGTGGGCGGACGAGGACTTCGCGCAGGAGGTCCACGACGCGGTCAAGGAGCACGCGCGGACCCCCTTCCGCGAGGAGGTCTGGCAGCAGCTCATCCAGGGCATGCGCTTCGTGCAGGGCACCTTCGACGACGACGAGTCCTTCGAGCGGCTGCGCGGCACGATCGAGGAACTGGACAAGGCGCAGGGCACGGGCGGCAACTTCGCCTTCTACCTGTCGGTGCCGCCGCGCTCCTTCCCCGTGGTCATCCAGCAGCTGAAGAAGCACGGGCTGGCGGACCAGACGGGCGGCTCCTGGCGGCGCGCGGTCATCGAGAAGCCGTTCGGGCACGACCTGAAGTCGGCGGAGGAACTGAACGCCCTCGTCCACGAGGTGTTCGCCCCGGAGCAGGTCTTCCGGATCGACCACTACCTGGGCAAGGAGACCGTCCAGAACATCCTGGCGCTGCGCTTCGCCAACACCATGTTCGAACCGATCTGGAACCGGTCCTTCGTGGACCATGTGCAGATCACCATGGCCGAGGACATCGGCATCGGCGGCCGGGCCGGCTACTACGACGGCATCGGCGCCGCCCGGGACGTCATCCAGAACCACCTGCTGCAGCTGCTCGCGCTGACCGCCATGGAGGAGCCCGCCTCCTTCGACGCGGACGCGCTGGCCGCGGAGAAGACCAAGGTGCTCGGCGCCGTGCGGCTGCCGAAGGACCTGGGCCGCGACACCGTGCGCGCGCAGTACTCGGCGGGCTGGCAGGGCGGCGCGAAGGTCATCGGTTATCTGGAGGAGGACGGCATCGACAAGTCCTCCAAGACCGACACCTACGCGGCGGTCAAGCTGGGCATCGACAACCGCCGCTGGGCGGGCGTCCCCTTCTATCTGCGCACCGGCAAGCGCCTGGGCCGCCGGGTGACCGAGATCGCGGTGGTCTTCCAGCGGGCGCCGCACTCCCCCTTCGACACGACGGCCACCGAGGAGCTCGGCCAGAACGCCATCGTGATCCGCGTCCAGCCGGACGAGGGCGTCACGGTGCGGTTCGGCTCCAAGGTGCCCGGCACGTCGATGGAGATCCGGGACGTGTCGATGGACTTCGCGTACGGCGAGTCCTTCACCGAGTCCAGCCCGGAGGCCTACGAACGGCTGATCCTCGACGTCCTGCTCGGCGACTCCAACCTCTTCCCGCGCACGGAGGAGGTCGAGCTGTCCTGGAAGATCCTCGACCCGATCGAGGAGTACTGGGACGCACACGGCAAGCCGGCCCAGTACCCGGCCGGCACCTGGGGACCCGTCGAGGCGGACGACATGCTCGAGCGAGACGGACGGAGCTGGCGCCGGCCATGAAGACAGACCTCACGGACACCACGGCCAGCAAGATCAACAAGGCGCTGGTGCAGGCCCGGCGGGCCATCGGCACGCCGGCCGTCGGCATGGTGCTGACCCTGGTCATCGTGACGGACGAGGAGAACGCCTACGACGCCCTGAAGGCGGCCGGCGACGCCTCCCGCGAGCACCCCTCGCGCACGCTGGTCGTCATCAAGCGGGTCTCCCGCTCACCCCGGGACCGGACGCAGTCGCGGCTGGACGCCGAGGTGCGGGTCGGCGCGGACGCCGGCACCGGTGAGACGGTGGTGCTCCGGCTGTACGGCGAGGTCGTCGACCACGCCCAGTCGGTGGTGCTGCCGCTGCTGCTCCCCGACGCCCCGGTCGTGGTGTGGTGGCCGGTCAACGCCCCGCTGGACCCGGCGAACGACCCGCTGGGCGCGCTGGCCCAGCGCCGGGTGACCGACACCTACGCGTGCGAGCAGCCGGTGAAGGAGCTCGCCGCCCGCGCCGACGCCTACACCCCGGGCGACACGGACCTGTCGTGGACCCGCATCACGCCGTGGCGTTCGATGCTGGCCGCCGCGCTGGACCAGGTCGCCTGCCAGGTGCAGGGCGTCGAGGTGGAGGGCGAGGAGTTCAACCCGAGCTGTGAGCTGCTGGCGATGTGGCTCGCGGACCGGCTGGACGTCCCCGTCCGGCGCACCCGTTCCGCGGGGCCGGGTCTCACGGCGGTCCGCATGGACACCGACTGCGGCCCGATCGTGCTGGACCGCGCCGACGGCTCGCTGGCGACGCTGGCCATCCAGGGCCAGCCGAAGCGGGCGGTGGCGCTCAAGCGCCGGGAGACCTCGGAGCTGATCGCGGAAGAGCTGCGCCGGCTCGACCCGGACGACACCTACGCGTCGGCCCTGCGCTACGGCGTGGAGCGGCTGAAGCAGGGGGACGGCGGTGACGCGCCGGCCAAAGGAGAACGGCGGGCCGGGGAACGGGAAGGCGTCGCCGCTCCCGTCGAGTCGGCTGCGAAAGGTCCCGCGGCCGAAGCGACGGCGGAGGCACCGGTGAAGAGGGCGGCGGCGAAGTGAGTACGGCACCCCAGCTGGTCGTGCACCGGGACAAGGAGCTGATGGCGCAGGCCGCGGCGGCCCGGCTGATCACCAGGATCGTGGACGCGCAGTCCTCGCGGGGCGAGGCGTCGGTCGTGCTGACCGGCGGCCGCAACGGCAACGGCCTGCTGGCCGCGCTGGCCGCCGCCCCGGCCCGGGACGCGATCGACTGGTCGCGCCTGGACCTGTGGTGGGGCGACGAGCGGTTCCTGCCCGAGGGCGACCCGGACCGCAACGTCACCCAGGCCCGCGAGGCGCTGCTGGACGCGGTGCCGCTGGACCCGAAGCGCGTGCACGCCATGCCCGCGTCGGACGGCCCGCACGGCTCGGACGTGGAGACGGCGGCCGCCGCCTACGCGGCGGAACTGGCCGCCGCGGCGGGCCCGGAGGACCACGGTCCGGTGCCGGCCTTCGACGTCCTGATGCTGGGCGTGGGCCCGGACACCCATGTGGCGTCCCTGTTCCCCGAACTGCCCGCGGTCCGCGAGACGGAGCGCACGGTGGTCGGCGTCCACGGCGCCCCCAAGCCCCCGCCGACCCGGGTCACCCTCACCCTCCCCGCGATCCGCGCGGCCCGTGAGGTGTGGCTCCTGGCGGCGGGCGAGGACAAGGCGGAGGCGGCGGCCATCGCCCTCTCGGGCGCCGGCGAGATCCAGGCCCCGGCAGCGGGCGCGTACGGCCGCACCCGCACCCTGTGGCTCCTGGACGCGGCGGCGGCTTCTCAACTCCCGCGGACGCTGTATCCCCCGGCGACGGCGTAACCAGCCCGTCCGGCGCTTGAGGACAAGGCCTGAACGGCCGACAGGGGGTCTGGGGCGCAGCCCCAGGGACGGGAAGGGAAGGGGCGGAGGGGGCGAACAACCCCCTCCGCCCCTTCCCTACTTCACGGACCCCGCCATGACCCCCTGCACGAAGTGCCGCTGGAACGCGAAGAACACCACCACCGGCACCACCAGCGACAGGAACGCCCCCGGCGCCAGCACATCCACGTTGCTGCCGAACTGCCGGATCTGCGACTGCAGCTCCACCGTCAACGGCTGCGAGGAACTGTCCGCGAACAGCAGCGCCACCAGCATGTCGTTCCACACCCACAGGAACTGGAAGATGGCGAGGCTGGCGATCGCCGGCCGGCCCACCGGCAGCACCAGCCGGGTGAAGATCCGCCACTCGTTGCCGCCGTCCATCCGCGCGGCCTCCAGCATCTCCTTCGGCATCTCCGCGAAGTAGTTCCGCAGCAGGAACACCGCGAACGGCAGCCCGTACGCCACGTGGAACAGCACGACACCCGGGATGGTGCCGAACAGCCCGAGCTGGCCGAAGAGTTTGGCGACGGGCAGGAGACCGATCTGCACCGGCACCACCAGCAGCGCCACCACGACCAGGAACACCGTGTCCCGCCCGGGGAACTCCAGCCAGGCGAAGGCGTATCCGGCGAGCGCGGCGACGACCACGACGAGCACGGTGGTCGGCACCGAGATCAGCACGGTGTTCCAGAACGCCTGCGTGATGCCGGAGTTCTCCAGCAGCGCCGAGTAGTTGTCGAAGGACAGCTGCCCGGGGCTGGTGAACACGGTCCACCAGCCGCCCTTCGCGGTGTCCTCCGCGGACCGCAGCGAGGACAGGAACAGACCGGCCAGCGGGGTCATCCAGACCAGCCCGATCACCACCAGGAAGGCCTGCACCACCGCGTTGCCCAGGCCGCGACGGATCACGTTCATCGCTGACTCCTCTTGAAGCGGCGGACGTTGAACACCATGGCCGGGATGACCAGGAGCAGCAGCAGGACGCCGAGCGCGCTGCCCAGCCCCTGGTTGTTGCCGCCTCCGAAGGACACCAGCCACATCTGGGTGGCGAGGACGGTCGCGTCCTCCTGCACGGGTCCCGGCGCGATGATGTAGACGAGGTCGAAGACCTTCATCACGTTGATCACCAGCGTCACGAACACCACGGTCAGGACCGGTGCGAGCAGCGGGACGGTGATCCTGCGGAAGATCTGCCACTCGCCCGCGCCGTCCATCCGCGCCGCCTCCAGGGCGTCCCGGGGCAGTGTGGACAGGCCGGCCCCGATCAGCACCATCGCGAACCCGGTCCAGATCCACAGGTACGCCCCGATGATCGCCGGGGTGACCAGCGCCGGGCCGAGCCAGGAGATCCCCTCGTAGGGCGGGGCGAAGTTGTCCGAGGGCAGCTTCAGCGCGTACGAGCCGTCGTCGAGGCCGGTGAAGCGGAAGGAGCCGTCGGACGCGGTGGTGGTGCTCGCGACCTTCTTCCCGTCGCGCACCGCCTCGACGGTCACGCCGGGCAGTCCGCTCTCCTCGCGGTCGACCACGCCCGGCTCCCCTCCTCCGCCGGGCGTGAAGTCGAGGTACACCACGCCGCGCACCTCGTCCGCGGCGGCCGTGTCCGACGCCGCCTTCGAGGCGGGTTCGGCCTCGCCGGGCAGGTCCTTGGGGGCGACGCCGACCAGGCCGAGCACTGCCGTGGAGCCGGGTGAGACGTCCGCCGCCGTGACGTAGGAGCCGTCGCGCTCCTTGGTCAGGCCCTCGCCGTCGCGGGCGCGGGCGGTCGGGTAGGAGGAGCTGCCCGTGAAGGCGTCGTGGACGGAGACGACGGCCGCGTTGAGGACGCCCTTGTCGGGGTCCTCGTCATAGGCGAGCCGGAAGATGATGCCGGCGGCGAGGAAGGACACCGCCATCGGCATGAACAGCAGCAGTTTGAAGGCGGTGGCCCAGCGCACCTTCTCCACCAGCACGGCGAGGATCAGGCCGAGCCCGGTCAGCAGGGTCGGGGCCACGACGACCCAGACGGCCGTGTTGCGGATGGCCTTGAGGGTCGCCGGGTCGCGGAACATCTCGGCGTAGTTCTCGCCGCCGACGAACTCGGTGCCGGACGCGTCGAAGAAGCTGCGGCCGACGGAGAACAGCACCGGGTAGACGACCAGCGCGCCGAGCAGCAGCAGCGCGGGGAGCACGAACAGCAGGGCGACGATCCGGCCACGCCGGCGCAGGCGCCGCCCGCGCGCGCCGTCGGGGCGCGCGGGGGCGGGCGGGGTCGCCTCCTTCAGGAGTGTGGCGGTCATGGCCGTCAGTTCCCGTAGGCCTTGGCGGCGGCCTTCTCGAGCTCGGCCGCGGTCTTCCTCGGGTCGGACGGGTCACGCAGGAAGTCCTGGAGGATCTTCCACTCGCCGGCGCCCTTGGTGCCGCCGAAGGCCGCGGGGGCCTGGTCGGACATGTCGAAGCGGACCGAGTCGCCGGCCGCGACCAGGGACTCGGCGGTGGCGCGGGTGACGTCGTCGCCGTAGGAGGACAGGTCGAGCTTCTTGTTCGGGGAGAGGAAGCCGCCGGCCTCGGCCCAGACGGCCGCGGCCTCGGGGCTCGCCAGGTACTCGACGAGCGCCATGCCGGCCTCGCTGTTCTTGCCGTCCTTGAGGACGACGGCCGCGTCGCCGCCGCTCACCACGGGCGCCTCACCGCCGCCGACCGGCGGGAACGGGAAGAAGTTCGCGTCGGTGCCGATGGTGCGGCCGAACTGGTCCTTGGCGACGCCGGCCACGAAGTCGCCCTCGTAGACCATGGCGGCCTCGGCCTTGGGCCCGAAGACCTTCTCCACCGAGCCGGGGAAGTCGGTGTTCAGGGCCCCCTTCTGGCCGCCCGCGATGAGCTGCTTGTCCTTGAACAGCTTGCCGAGGGTGGTGAGCGCGTCGACCACGGTCGGGTCGGTCCACTTGATCTCGTGCGCGGCGAGGGCGTCGTACTTCTCGGGTCCGGCCTGCGAGAGGTAGACGTTCTCGAACCAGTCGGTGAGGGTCCAGCCGTCCTGGCCGGCGACGGAGAAGGCGGCGAGCCCGGAGTCGGATATGGTCCGGCCGTTCTTCAGCATCTCGTCGTAGGTCTTGGGCTCGGCGACGCCGGCCTGCTCGAGCGCCTCGGGGCTGTACCAGACGGTCGACTTGTGGGCGGCCTTGAAGTACAGGCCGTACAGGGTGCCGTCGACGCTGCCGTAGTTCTGCCACACCTCGGCGAAGTTGGCGCCCACGGCCGACTGCACCTTCTTGTCCAGCGGCTTCAGCCAGCCCTGTCCGGCGAACTGCTTGAGCACGCCGACCTGCGGGACCATCACGACGTCGGGGGCGTTGCCGCCCTCGATCTTGCTGCCGACGACGGTGGAGACGTTGTCGCCGGTGGAGACGAACTGGGTCTTGGCGCCGGTCTTCTCGGTGAAGGCGTCGAGCACCTTCTGGAAGTTCTTCTGCTCGCTGCCGGACCAGACACCGGCCACGGTGACGGTCTGGCCGCCGAGCGCCTTGTCGCCGCCGCCGGCCGCGACGGGCTCGCCGCCTCCGCAGGCGGTCGCGCCGAGCGCGAGGACGAGGGCGGTGCATCCGGCGAGCAGGGTGGTACGTCGTCGCATCATCATCGATGTCCCTTCGGGGAAACAGGAGTGACCGGGCGTGCTGTCTCAGGAGCCGTCGATCCACCAGGCGGCGGTGGAGCCGGGGAGCTCCCCGGGCCGGCAGGGGCCGCTGGCGAGCAGCGGGGTGCCGGCGACCGGGGCGGGTACGGGGGCGGTGCCGAAGTTGACGGCGCAGACGAGGTCGTCGCCGCGGGCGAAGGCGAGGACGCCGGGCTGGGTGTCCAGCCAGCGCAGCGTGCCCTCGCCCAACTGGTGCAGGGCAGAACGCAGTTGCAGGCCGTCGCGGTAGAGGTGCCAGGAGGAGCGGGTGTCGGCGAGGGCGCGGTGGGTGGCGTACTCGGCGAAGTACTCGGGCTGAGGCAGCCAGGGCTTGGCGCTCTCGGCGCCGGAGGTGAAGCCGAACGGCGAGGCGTGTCCGGACCAGGGCAGCGGCACCCGGCAGCCGTCGCGGATGCGGGCGCGGCTGCCGGTGCGGCGGAAGATCGGGTCGGTGAGCACGTCGTCGGGCAGGTCGACGACCTCCGGCAGGCCCAGCTCCTCGCCCTGGTAGATGTACGCGGCGCCGGGCAGTGCCAGCATCAGCAGCGCGGCGGCGCGGGCGCGGGCGGCGCCGAGTCCGCTGCCCTCGGGGGCGGGTTCGCCGTAGCGGGTGACCGTGCGCACCTGGTCGTGGTTGTTGAGCACCCAGGTGACGGTCGAGCCGGTGCCGGCGATGTCCTGCATGGCCTCGGAGATCACCTTGCGGAAGGCGTCGGCGTCCCAGGGCGCGCCGAGCAGGTCGAAGAAGAACGCCTGGTGGAGCTCGTCGGGGCGGACGTACTTGGCGTGCTCGCGGGCGGAGGGCACGGAGACCTCGCCGACCAGGAGGCGTTCGCGGCCGTCGCGGGCGGTGTACTCCTCGCACACCGCGCGCCAGTGCCGCCAGACGTCGTGCACCTCGGGCTGGTTCCAGGCGAGCGGGTTGACCGAGTCGCGGGTGCGGGCGTCGGCCTCGGGGTCCGGGGAGTCGGGCAGCTCGGGGTGCTTGAACAGTCCCGCGGCGACGTCGATGCGGAAGCCGTCGACGCCCCGGTCGAGCCAGAACCGCAGGACCTGGTCGAACTCGGCGGCGATCTCGGGGTTGCGCCAGTTCCAGTCGGGCTGCTCGGGCGTGAACATGTGCAGGTACCACTGGCCGGGGCGGCCGTCCGCCTCGGTGACACGGGTCCAGGCGGGGCCGCCGAACATGGCGTGCCAGTTGTTGGGCGGCTCGCTGCCGTCGGGGCCGCGGCCGTCGGCGAAGTGGAAGCGGGCCCGCTCGGGGCTGCCGGGTGCGGCGGCCAGTGCCTCGCGGAACCACGGGTGCCCGCTGGAGCAGTGGTTGGGCACGATGTCGAGCAGGACCCGGATGCCGAGGCGGTGGGCCGCGGTCACCAGCCGGTCGAACTCGTCGAGGTCGCCGTAGACCGGGTCGACGTCGCGGTAGTCGGCCACGTCGTAGCCGTGGTCGTGCTGGGGCGAGGGGTAGAACGGGCTGAGCCATATCCCGTCCACGCCGAGCTTTCTCAGGTACGGCAGCCCCGCCCTGACCCCGGCGAGATCGCCGATGCCGTCCCCGGTGCTGTCCAGAAAGCTGCGGACGTACACCTGGTAGATCACCGCGTCACGCCACCAATGGTGCCTGTTCACCCCGATTGACCTGTCTGTGAGGAGTCCTGCTTGTTATGCATGCATGTTAGGTAGCGGTGAACAGCGGGTGTCAATGAACATGCGCAAGCTACCGGGAGGTTACGAGGCACAGAACGGGATGAATGGGGGCGATACCGGCGGGACTGAGATCCGCGCGTTACCTAACATGTAACTAGGAAGACGTCAGCGGGAGGAGACGGCGGCCAGCTCGGCCGCCAGCCGGCGCACCGCGGCCTCGGGCGTCTGCCGCCCGCTCATCGCGTCGTGCACCACCGCCTGCACCACCAGGCTCACCTGGTCGTAGCGCGGGCTCTTGGGCCGCGGCGCGGCGGCCAGCACGCTCTCGCGCAGGGTCGGCAGGTACGGGAAGCGGCGCACCAGTTCCGGGTCGTCGTACAGGCCGGCCCGTACGGGCGGCAGCGCGCCGCGGGTGAGCACCTGGCGCTGCACCCGCTCGCCGGTGAGGTACGCCAGCAGCCGGGCGGCGGAGTCGGGGTGCCTGGCGTGGCTGCTCACGGCCAGGTTGGACCCGCCGAGCACACTGGTCCCGGGGCCGTCCGGTCCCGGCAGGGGCACGGCGCCGACCTTCCCCGCGACCTTCGAGCCCGGGGCGGAGGCGGCGACGTACGCGTAGGGCCAGTTGCGCAGGAAGAGCAGCCGGCCGTCCTGGAAGGCCCGCTTGGACTCCTCCTCCTTGTACGCCAGCGCCTCCCGGGGGATCCAGCCCTCGCGGACCCCGCGGGCCAGGAACCCGATGCCCTTGCGGGCCGCCCGGGAGTCCACGGTGACGCGTTCGCCCTCGTCGCCGAGGATGGCGCCGCCCGCCGAGTAGACCGCCTCGGCCGCGTTCACGGTGAGCCCTTCGTAGGGCAGGAACTGGCCCGCGTAACCGTCGAGTCCGCGTGCGGGGGCGAGGGTCTTCGCGGCCCGCTCCAGTTCCGCCCAGGTGCGCGGGGGCGGGACGCCGGCGTCGTCGAGGACGTCCTTGCGGTACAGCAGCAGCCCGGCGTTGGTCACGTACGGAACGGCGTACAGCCGGCCGTCGTAGGTGGCGGTGTCGACGACCCGGGGCAGGAAGGTGTCCAGCGGGAACCGGTCGCGGGGCAGCGGGCGGATCCAGCCGGCGGCGGCGAACTCCGAGGTCCAGCTGACGTCGATGTTCAGCACGTCGAAGCGGCCGCCCTCGCCGGCCCGCAGGTCGGTGATCATCTGCGCGCGGGTCTCGTCGGCGGAGTCGGGCAGCTCGACGAGGGTGACCTCCTCGCCGGGGTGGGTGCGGTTCCAGCCGTCGAGGACGGAGCCGAGGTAGCCGGTGAGGTCCCCGGCGGTGGCCAGGGTGAGCGGTCCGCGCCCGTCCCCGGGACGCTCGCCGGCGCTCGCGCCGGAGGCGACGTAACCGGTCAGAACGACGATCAGGACGAGAAGGCCCCTACCCGCGGCATGGATCCACCGCATAGGTTCCTCCCTGTACACCGGCACCCGGGCACCCTTGCCGGGGTCAGAGGCCATGTATACCCGTTAGGTATGGGCGATACTAGGTCCCGCGGCACATTACCCAGGAGCGCGAGGAGGAGAGCACCAGTGCGGCTGCCCCTCCTGGCGCTGCTCGCCCGTGGCCCGGCGCACGGATACGAGCTCAAGCAGGACCTTGAGCAACTGCTGGGCGCCGCGTACCCTCAGCCGAACGTCGGCCAGATCTACGTCACCCTCGGCCGCCTCGAGAAGACGGGGCTGATCGAGGGCGAGGCCATCGAGCAGTCGAGCCGGCCGAACAAGAAGGTCTACCACCTCACCGAGGCCGGGCACGAGGCGCTGCGCGCCTGGTTCGAGGAGACGGCGGACGAGCCGCGGGTGCGGGACGAGTTCTTCATGAAGCTGGCCCTGGCCCCGCAGACCGGGCTGGCGGACCGGATCTCGCTGATCAACCGCCAGCGCCGCCAGTATCTGAACACCATGCGGCAGCTGTCGAAGCTGGCCGCCGCCGAGGACCGGGACAACCGCATCTCCCATCTGCTGATCGAGGGCGCGATGCTGCACCTGCAGGCCGATCTCGACTGGCTGGAGCGGTGTCAGGAAGAGCTGGAGGAGCTTCAGTGAGCGAGAGCGACGCTCCCCTGCTGCGCGCCGAAGGCCTGGTCAAGACCCACCACGGCGAGGGCGCCCCGGCGCACGCCGTGCGCGGCGTCGACCTGCGGGTGACCCGCGGCGAGTTCGTGGCGGTCACCGGCCCTTCGGGCGCGGGCAAGTCGACGCTGCTGCATCTGCTCGGCGGGCTCCAGCGGCCGGACAAGGGCGGCATCTGGCTGGACGGCGAGCGCGCCGACGGCTGGAGCGAGGCGCGCTGGGCGGTGGAGCGGCGGCGGCGCATCGGGATCGTGTTCCAGTTCTTCAACCTGGTCTCCGACCTGTCGGTGGCGGACAACGTGGAGCTGCCCGCGCTGCTCGCCGGCGTCCCGCCGAAGAAGGCCCGCGCCGGGCGCCGGGAGCTGCTGGCCGAGCTGGGCCTCGAGGGCAAGGAGCGGAGCATGCCGGGCGAGCTGTCCGGCGGTGAGCAGCAGCGGGTCGCCCTGGCCCGGGCCCTGGTCAACCACCCTCCGCTGCTGCTGGCCGACGAGCCCGCGGGCAGCCTGGACAGCAGGGGCACGCGCGAGGTGATGCGGCTGCTGTCCCGCTTCCACCGGCGCGGGCAGACGATCCTGCTGGTCACGCACGACGCCCGGCTGGCGAGCGCCGCGGACCGGGTGATCTCGTTCTTCGACGGCCGGATAGCCGACGACGCCACCCTCGACGCGGGCCCGCCGCCGCGCGGGGCCGGCGCGTCCGGCGTGCTGGAGCTCAAGGACTGACATGCGCGTCACCCACCGACCCGCCGCGCGCACGCGTATACGCGTCCACGACCGGCCCCCGAGGGGCTGAGGCCGGTGCGAGCGACTCTGCGCTGGGCGCACTCCGATCTGCGCACGCACCGCGGCGAGGCGCTGTTCCTGGTGCTCGCCACCGCGGGCATCGTGGTGTCCCTGCTGCTGGCCGCGGCCCTGTTCGGCTACGCCACCAACCCCTGGCAGCGGGTCTTCACCCAGGCGCACGGCGCGCACGTCACCCTGCACACCACCGCGTCCGCCGACGCGGACAGGCTGACCGGTCTGGACGGGGTGCGGTCGGTCGCCGGCCCCTACCCCACCTCCTCGCTCACCCTCGCCTCGCAGGGCGGCCGGGCCTCCGTCGAGGTGCGCGGCACCCGGGACCGGCCCGAGGTGGGCCGCCCGATCGTCACCTCGGGACACTGGCTCGACCCGGCGACGCCCGACGGCGTGGTGCTGGAGAGCGGCCTGGCCCGCGCCCTGCTCACCGCCCCCGGCGACACCCTCACCGTGCCCGGCACCGCACGGCGGTTCACCGTGGTCGGCGTCGCGGACAGCGCCGAGCCGCGGTTCCGGCCGGGCGAACGGGCCGGGCTGGTGTGGGCGCTGCCGTCCGCGGTGCCGGACCCGGACGGGCAGGTGATCGGGCTGCGGCTGACTGACCCGGGCGACACCGGGTACGCCGTGCAGCGGGCGGTGACCGAGCTGGGCGCCGGGGCGATCGGCGAGGTGGCGACCTGGCAGCAGGCGCGCGCCGAGGCACAGGGCGACAACCGGCTGCTGGGGCAGGTGCTGGGCCTGTTCGGGCTGGGCGCGCTGGCCGCCGCCGGGCTCGCCGTGCACGGCGCGATCACCACCCGGATCCGGGGGCACCTGCGGGACATCTCCGTCCTCAAGGCGATCGGCTTCACCCCCGGCCAGGTGGTGCGCGTCTTCCTGATCCAGCACCTCGGCTACGCCCTGCTCGGTGCGGTGGCCGCCGCCGCGCTCACCGAGGCGCTGGGCGGCGCGGTCCCGGGACGGCTCGGGGACGCGGTGGACGTGTGGCAGGGGCTGCCCGGGCACACCGCCGCGCTGTTCGTGGTGCCGGCGGCAGCGGTGCTGTTCATCGGCGCCACCACCGGGCTGGCCGCCTGGCGGGCGGGCCGGGTGCCCCCGGTGCCGGTGCCGCGTCCGGCCACGGCGCCGGCCGGGCGGCTGAGCGGGGCGGCGCGCCGGGCGCTGGGCGCGCGGGTGCCTCCGGCGCTGGTGCTGGGCTGGCACAAGGCGTTCACCCGCCGGCCGCGGTCGCTGGGCGCGGTGGCCAGGCTGGCGCTGCCGCTGCTGCTGATCGTGGTGGCGCTGAGCGCGTGGACGACGATCGACCGCTTCCACAGCGCACCCGAGCGGATCGGGCTGCCCGCGGCGCTCAGCGTGCGCGTCGACGCCTCGCTGGGCGACCGGGAGGCGCGGGACCTGCTGGAGAGCGATCCGCAGGTCGCCGCCGCCCATCCGGGCGTGGAGGTGGCCGCGCTGGTCCCCGGCCAGACCGCGACGATCGCGCTGCGCGGGTACGGCACCCACGAGGACCCGTACCCGTTCGCGCTGGCGGAGGGCAGGCCGGCGCACGGTCCGGACGAGGCGGTGGCCGGGCAGGGACTGCTCGACCTGCTGCACGTCCGGGTGGGCGACTGGGTGCGGATGACCGTCGGCGGCCGCCCGCAGATCCTGCACATCGTGGGCCGCAGCATCGAGCCGGAGAACGCGGGGCGGGTCATCTCCACCTCGCTCGACACCCTCCGCGCCAACGACCCGGAGATGCGGCCCGGTCTCTACCAGCTCCGTCTCGAGCCGGGCGCGGACCCGGCTCGGGTGGCGGCCCGGCTCGCGGCGGAGGGCCGCGGCCACCTGGACGTGCACACCGTGGCCAACCCGGCGGACGGACTGTCCCCGCTGCGCGCGGTGGTCCTCGGGCTGGTCGCGGTGTTGGCGCTGATCGGTCTGGTGGAGCTGCTGACGGCGATCGGCGGGACCGTCCGCGAGGGCGAGCGCGACCTGCTGGCGCTGAAGGCCGTCGGCCTGTCGCCCCGGCAGATCACCGCGGTCACGGTCACCGCCACCGCCGGTACGGCTCTGGCGGCGGTGCTCCTCGCCACCGCGCTGGGGCTGCCGCTGGCGCACTGGCTGATCGACGCCCAGGGAAGATCGAGCGGCATCGGCTCAGGGATCGCCCGCCTGCCCTCCCCCGCGCTGCTGGTGCTGCTCGGCACGGCCGCCGTGCTGGGCGCCGCCGCCCTGGCCGCCGTCCCGGCCGCCCGCGCGGCCCGCCGCCGCCTCGCGGACACCCTGAGCGCGGTCGCCTGAGCGGCGGGGTCACGGCTTTCACGGGCCGTTGGGGGCCTGCGGGTTGCACAAAGACCGCGGGAAGCGGACGGCGTGCTGCCGTCCGCTTCCCTGGTGCTCAACTCCGGCCGCGCAGCTCCCGGTAGGCGGCGACCAGGGCCTTCGTCGAGGGGTCGAGGCCGGGGACGTCGGCGCCCTCGGTGAGGGCGGGCTCGACGCGCTTGGCGAGGACCTTGCCGAGTTCGACGCCCCACTGGTCGAAGGAGTCGATGTCCCAGATCGCGCCCTGCACGAACACCTTGTGCTCGTAGAGGGCGACCAGCTGGCCGAGCACGGACGGGGTGAGCGCCCGGGCGACGATCGTCGTGGTGGGGTGGTTGCCCTGGAAGGTCTTGTGCGGGACGAGCTCCTCGGGCACGCCCTCGGCGCGCACCTCGTCCGGGGTCTTGCCGAAGGCCAGCGCCTGCGTCTGGGCGAAGAAGTTGGCCATCAGCAGGTCGTGCTGGGCGGCGAGCCGGTCGCTCAGCTCCTCCACGGGCTCGGCGAAGCCGATGAAGTCGGCGGGGATCAGCTTGGTGCCCTGGTGGATCAGCTGGTAGTAGGCGTGCTGCCCGTTGGTGCCCGGGGTGCCCCACACCACGGGACCGGTCTGCCAGTCGACCTCGCGTCCGTCCCGGCCGACGTACTTGCCGTTGGACTCCATGTCGAGCTGCTGGAGGTAGGCGGTGAACTTCGACAGGTAGTGCGAGTACGGCAGCACGGCGTGCGACTGCACATCGTGGAAGTTGTTGTACCAGACCCCCAACAGACCCATCAGCAACGGCACGTTGGCCTCCGGCGGGGCGGTGCGGAAGTGCTCGTCGACGATCCGGAACCCGTCCAGCATCTCCCGGAACCGGTCCGGACCGATCGCGATCATCAACGACAGCCCGATCGCCGAGTCGTACGAGTACCGCCCCCCGACCCAGTCCCAGAACTCGAACATGTTCGCCGTGTCGATCCCGAACCCGGCGACCTTCTCCGC
>BMVA01000032.1 GCA_014650475.1 Streptomyces albogriseolus | reverse complement strand
GGCCCGGCGGCTGGCCCACGGCCGCCCCCACGGGCGGCGGCGCGAGCAGGGCCCAGTCGCCGCAGCCCACCGCCCCGTCGGCCCCCGCGGCCTCCGCGACCCCGTCGGCACCCCCCGCGCCCGCCACGCCCGCCACGCCGCCCGGTGGCGGAGGCGGCGGCCTCGACCCCCGCATGCTCTGGCCGAACATCCTGGAGACGGTCAAGAACCGCCGCCGCTTCACCTGGATCCTGCTCAGCCAGAACGCCCAGGTGACCGGCTTCGACGGCACCACCCTCCAGCTCGGCTTCGTGAACGCGGGCGCCCGCGACAACTTCGTCAGCAGCGGCAGCGAGGACGTGCTGCGTCAGGCGCTGACCGAGCAGTTCAACGTGCAGTGGAAGATCGAGGCGGTCGTCGACCCGTCCGGCGGTGGCGGCCCGGCCGCGTCCGGCCCGGCGGGCGGCCCGTCCGGCGGACGCAGCGGCGGCAGCGGCTACGGAGCACCGGGCGGCGGCGGTCCCGGCGACACCCGTCGGCCCCCCAGCCCCCAGGCGTCGGCCCCCACACCGCCGTCCCCCGCTCCCTCGGCGCCCGCTCCGGCCGCCCCCTCCCGGCCCGCCGCCCCGGAGCCGCCCGCGCCGGTCTCGCCCGAGGACGACATCCCGGAGGACGACGACCCCGACCTCGACGAGTCCGCCCTCTCCGGGCAGGAGCTCCTGGTCCGCGAGCTGGGCGCGACGGTCGTCGAGGAGTTCACGAACGAGTAGCGGACGAGCAGGGCGCCGCCGTCCGGGCCTCAGCGCCGGCACCCCCGTGACCGGCCGGTTTGGAGGAACGCACGACCGCCCCCTCCCCACCCGTTCGGAAGCCCGCACAAAGAACGCCCCCCGTCTGCCGTTAGGCTGACCCCCGTGAAGGTCCTCGTCATCGGCAGCGGCGCCCGCGAACACGCCCTGTGCCACTCCCTGTCCCTCGACCCCGATGTCACCGCGCTGCACTGCGCGCCCGGCAACGCCGGCATCGCCGAGGTCGCCGAGCTGCACCAGGTCGACGCCCTCGACGGCGCCGCCGTGTCCGCGCTGGCCGTGCGGCTGGGCGCGGACCTCGTGGTGGTCGGCCCCGAGGCGCCCCTGGTCGCCGGGGTCGCCGACGCCGTGCGCGAGGCGGGCATCCCCGTCTTCGGTCCCTCCAAGGAGGCCGCGCGGCTCGAGGGCTCCAAGGCCTTCGCGAAGGACGTCATGGCGGGGGCCGGCGTGCCCACCGCCCGCTCCTACGTGTGCACCACCCCGGACGAGGCCGACGCGGCCCTCAAGGCCTTCGGCGCCCCGTACGTCGTGAAGGACGACGGGCTCGCGGCCGGCAAGGGCGTCGTCGTGACCGACGACCTCGAGGCGGCCCGCGCGCACGCCGCCGGATGCGACCGGGTCGTCGTCGAGGAGTTCCTCGACGGCCCCGAGGTCTCCCTCTTCGCGATCACCGACGGCGAGACCGTCGTGCCCCTCCAGCCCGCCCAGGACTTCAAGCGCGCGCTGGACGGCGACGAGGGCCCGAACACCGGCGGCATGGGGGCGTACTCCCCGCTGCCCTGGGCCGACCCCAAGCTGGTCGACGAGGTCGTCGAGACCGTGCTGCAGCCGACCGTGGACGAGATGCGCCGCCGCGGCACGCCGTTCTCCGGTCTGCTCTACGCCGGTCTGGCGATCACCTCGCGCGGTGTCCGCGTGATCGAGTTCAACGCCCGGTTCGGCGACCCCGAGACCCAGGTGGTGCTGGCCCGGCTGAAGACCCCGCTGGCCGGCCTGCTGATGGCCGCCGCCACCGGCAACCTCGCCCACCTGGAGCCGGTCCGCTGGAGCGACGACGCCGCGGTCACCGTGGTCGTCGCCTCGCACAACTACCCCGGCACCCCGCGCACCGGCGACCCCATCACCGGCCTCGACGAGGTCGCCGCCCAGGACGCCCCGCACGCGTACGTCCTGCACGCCGGGACCCGGCGGGAGGGCGACACGGTCGTCAGCGCGGGCGGGCGCGTGCTGTCCGTGACGGCGACCGGCAAGGACCTCACCGAGGCCCGCGACCGCGCCTACCGTGCCGTGGCCCGCATCCGCCTCGACGGCTCCCAGCACCGCACGGACATCGCGCGGAAGGCGGCGCAGGGCGCCTGAGCGGCACGCACGGCGCTTCCCCCTTCTCACAGGTCTTCTCACAGGCCCCGGATCCCTCCAGGATCCGGGGCCTGACCCTTGCCGTCCGTCGACCACCTCTCCCCAAAGCCATTCCATCGAGTGAGCGATGTGCTATCCGGCTGACGGGGGCCGAGGCCCCAACTAGGGTGCCGCGCAAGCGTTCCGGCACTTGGCCCACCGGCATTGCGATGTCGGTGGCGGGTGCCACAGTGGGGGCATGGGCAAGCCAGGACTGCGTCAGGCGCCGGGAGGGGGTGAGGGCGGGCCATGAGCGTGAGCGGTGCGAGGAGAGAGCAGGGCGCCCAGGGCGCCCGGGCCCGTGCGCTGGCCGTGCTGCACGTCCGCAGCCGGGCGCTGGCCGTCGCGCTGCTGCCCGCCGCCGCCGCGGTGATCCTGCTGGCCGGCGGGTCCACCGGGCATCTCCCCGGCCCCGGCTGGGACCTCGCCCGCCGGATCGTGACGCCGGTCGCCGTGCTGGTGCTGCTGCTCGCCGCCGGTGTCGCCCTGGTCGTCGCCCGCGCCCGGCCCGCCGTCAGCCCGACCGTGCCGATCGCCGAGGAGGCGGCCCCGGACCTGTACCGGATGGTGCGGGACCTCGCCGACCGCCTCGGCGTCCCCGCGCCGTCCGCCATAGCGCTCACCCCGGACTGCGACAGCTGGCTGGAGGACCGTACGCACCCGGCGCACGCCCCGCCGCCCCCGGAGGATCACGACGACGTGGCCCACGCGGGCCGGTCCGCGCGCCGCGCGCCCGCCGCGCCCGTGCTGGTCATCGGCTCGCCGTTCCTGTGGTGGATGCGGGTGGCCGAGCTGCGCGCCCTGCTGGCCCCGGTCGTCGCCGGCACGGGACCGTCGGCGCACCCGGACATAGCCGCCGCCCGGCGCTTCGTCCAGGGCCTGGACGCCGCGGTCGCCGTGTCGTCGGCGCCGGACCGGGGGCCGGTGTTCCGCGCGGTGCTCGCCGGGGTCGGCTGGGTGGCCCGCCTGCTGCTGCACGGCAGCCGGGTGCACGCGGCCGAGATGGAGCGTGGGGTCGCCGCCGCCGCGGCCGAGCGCGCCAAGGCCGTGGACTACGGACTGCGGATCGTCGCCCAGGAGCAGGTCGGGCTCGCCTACGCGGGCTGGGACCGGCTGCTCACCCGGGTGGCGCTGCCCGCCTGGCGGATGGGCCGCTGGCCCGCCCGGCTCAACGCGGGCGTGGTCGCCGCCCTCACCGAGCTGTCCCGGCGCGACCGGCTGGCCGAGGGGTTCGCCTCCCGGCTCGGGGAGCGTCCCGCCTGCGACCTGCTGGAGGAGCCCGGCGCGGTCGACGAGGCCACCTCCCTGCTCGCCGCCCGCCTCTTCCACGGCGGCCCGGCGGAGGCCGGCCCCGACTGGTCGCCGGTCCACTGGGGCGACTATCCGGAGGAGGTCGCGGGCCGCAAGTGGCGCACCGACGCCGCCCGGCTGCACCGGATACTCGACACCCTGCGGGTACCGCTCGCGGACGAGGAGACACAGGCCCCCGACGGCCCCACCCTCGCCCGCGTCCTGACCCGTCTGACCGCCGCACCAGGCCCGCACCCGGCGCCCGTGCCGGCCGTCACGGCCGTCGCCCCGGACGACGACGACCCGGCCGGCGGCACCGCCCACAGCGCCGCCCTCGCCGCGCGCCTCACGGCCGAGCTGGCCCGCGAGGAGGCCGCCGCGGCCGCCGTACCCGCCGGTCCGCAGAGCGCCGCGGCGCCCGATCCCGACCCCCTGCGCGACGACCGCGCGCTCCCCCTCTTCCCGCTCCAGCCGCCCCGCACCGGGCGGGAGCTGCTCGCCGACCACATCACGGCGATGGTCTGCTGCGCGGCGATGGACACGGTGGGCGCCGTCCCCGGTCTCGACTGGCTCGACGGACCCACCCTCCTCGTCGGCGGCGCCCGCGCCACGGACCTCCCGCCCCAGGTGCTGACCCTCATCGAGGACGGCGACCCCTCGGGCCTGCGGAGCTGGCTCACCCGGCAGGGCATACGCCCCGAGAAGCCCGTACGCCTCGCCTGAGCCGCGCCCGGAGCGCATTCCTCCACTTCAACGCACTCACGACGAACGGTGACGACATCCGTACGTCATGTGATGTGCTGGGGCCGTTCACGCTCAGGGGAGGGGGACGGCCATGCGACCGGCGCGAGTCCGCCACGAAGCGACAGGGGCACCGGCGCCCGGCGCCGCCGACCCCTTCGCACCCGTCAGCTTCCCCTGGCCGGCTCCCTCCGGTCACGACGCCGACGGCCGCATCGAAGGCTTCGCCTCCGCCCCGGCCGTCGCCCCCGGCGACTCGGTCGACTTCCACGTCACCGTCGACCCGCCCCGGCCGTTCCGCGTCACGATCCACCGCATCGGCCACTACGACGGCCGGGGCGCCGCCGAGATCACCACCAGCCCCCGCCTCCACGGCACGGCGCAGCTCCCGCCGCTCACCGCCGGACGCACCGTCTCCTGCCACCACTGGTGGCTGTCCTGGCGGCTGGCGGTCCCGTCGTACTGGAGTGTCGGCGCGTACGTCGCCGTGCTGGCCACGGAGGACGGGCGGCACCACGCGCACGTCCCGTTCACCGTCCGGGACGACCGCGCGGCCGACCTGCTGCTGGTGCTGCCGGACCTCACGTGGCAGGCGTACAACCCGTATCCGGCGGCGGACGGCCGCACCGGCGCGAGTCTCGCCCCCGCCGACGACGAGCACGACGCGGCCGACCCGGTCACGACCGTCTCCTTCGACCGTCCGTACGCGGGCGACGGGCTCCCGCCGGAGGCCGGGCATGCCTACGACGTGATCCGCTGGGCGGAGCGCTACGGCTACGACCTCGGCTACGCCACCGCCCACGACCTGCACGCCGGCCGCGTCGACCCTGGTCGCCACCGGGGTCTGGTCTTCCCCGGCCGGGACGAGTACTGGACGGCGCGGATGCGCACGGCCGTGGAGCGCGCCCGCGAGCACGGCACCTCGCTGGTGTTCCTCTCCGCCCGCACCCTGCACCGGCAGGCCGAGCTGGCCCCCGCCCCCTCCGGCCCCGACCGCCTGCTCACCTGCGGCAGACGCCGGGGCCGGACCGGACCCGCGCTGTGGCGGGAGAGCGACCGCGCCGAACAGCTGCTGCTCGGCATCCAGTACGCGGGCCCGGTGCCGAGACCGCGCCCGCTGATCGTCCGCAACGCCGGCCACTGGCTGTGGGAGGCGACCGGCGCACACGAGGGCGACGCGCTCGACGGCCTGGTCGCGGGCGGGGCCGACCGCTACTACCCGCGCACCCCGCTGCCCGCCCACGACGAGCGGATCCTGCTCGCGCACTCCCCGTACGGCGACCGGCAGGGCGCCCGGCGCCACCAGGAGACGTCCCTGTACCGCGCGCCGTCCGGGGCCTGGGTGTTCGCTTCGGGCACGCTCGCCTGGTCCCCGGCGCTGGCCCGGCCGGGGCACGCCGACCCCCGCGTCCAGCGGGCCACCGCCAACCTGCTCGACCGCATCTGCAAACGTGACTGAAGGGGTGCGCGCACCCGCGCCCGTCGAACCCGCCCGCACCACCCCGGCCGCCGTCCCGTCCGCACATACGGGAGAATCGACCTACCGTCCGGCCCCTTCCCGCCACCGCCCTCCGGGAGCTTGCGCGGGAGCCGGGAGCGCTGCGGGCGTCCCTTCTGGTCAACCACGCGGAGGAACCGTGTCCGGATTCGTCGACAAGCCCGAGCCGATCCAGGTTCCGGGCCTGGTGCATCTGCACACCGGCAAGGTGCGCGAGCTGTACCGGAACGAGGCGGGCGACCTCGTGATGGTCGCCAGCGACCGCATCTCCGCCTACGACTGGGTGCTGCCCACCGAGATCCCGGACAAGGGCCGGGTGCTCACCCAGCTCTCCCTGTGGTGGTTCGACCAGCTCGCCGACCTGCTCCCCAACCACGTGCTGAGCACCGACCTCCCGGAGGGCGCCCCCGCCGACTGGGCGGGCCGCACCCTGGTGTGCAAGTCGCTGAACATGGTCCCGGTGGAGTGCGTGGCCCGCGGCTACCTCACCGGGTCGGGCCTCGCCGAGTACAACGAGACCCGGACGGTCTGCGGACTGGCCCTGCCCCACGGCCTGGTCGACGGCTCCGAGCTGCCCGCCCCGATCTTCACCCCGGCCACCAAGGCCGCCGTCGGCGAGCACGACGAGAACGTCTCCTACGAGGAGGTCGCCCGCCAGGTCGGCGCGGAGACCGCCGCCCAGCTGCGCCAGGCGACCCTCGCCGCCTACTCCCGCGCCCGCGACATCGCCCGCGACCGGGGCATCATCCTCGCGGACACCAAGTTCGAGTTCGGGTACGACGGGGACAGCCTGGTCATCGCGGACGAGGTGCTCACCCCGGACTCGTCCCGCTTCTGGCCGGCCGAGCAGTGGGAGCCGGGGCGCGCGCAGCCCTCGTACGACAAGCAGTTCGTGCGCGACTGGCTCACCTCGGGCGAGTCGGGCTGGGACCGTAAGAGCGAGCAGCCTCCGCCGCCGCTGCCGCAGCAGGTCGTGGACGCCACCCGGGCGAAGTACGTGGAGGCGTACGAGCGTCTGACGGGCGTCACCTGGAGCTGACGCGCGGCACGGGGGCCGGGGCGCACGACGCCTCGGCCCCGCCCCCAGGGAGATGGCACACGACGAAGGCCCCGGTCGGTGACCGGGGCCTTCGTCCTCTGAGCGAACGACGAGGTTCGAACTCGCGACCTCAACCTTGGCAAGGTTGCGCTCTACCAACTGAGCTACGTTCGCCTGCTGCGCCGTGGCGCGAGCACCACTATACCCAACCGCGCTCGCGGGCGAGACGCACCGCTGTGTGGCGGTTCTCCGCGCCGAGCTTCGAGACGGCGGAGGAGAGATAGTTCCGCACGGTCCCCTGGGACAGCCGGGCCCGCTCCGCGATCTCCGCCACGGGCGCCCCGTCCGCCGCCAGCTCCAGCACCTCCGCCTCGCGCGCGGTGAGCGGCGAGTCGCCGGCGGCGATCGCGTCGGCGGCCAACTCGGGGTCGACGTAGCGGTTTCCCGCGTGCACGGTGCGGATGATCTCCGCGAGCCGCTGGGCGCTGACGGTCTTGGGGACGAAGCCCCGCACCCCCGCCGCGAGCGCCCGCTTGAGATGCCCCGGGCGCCCGTGCCCGGTCACGATCAGCACCTGGCAGCCGGGCAGCTCGGCGCGCAGGGTTGTGGCGACCTTCACACCGTCCGCGCCGGGCATCTGCAGGTCCAGCACGGCGACGTCCGGGGCGTGGGCCCGCGCCATCGCCAGGGCCTCCGGGCCGGACGCGGCCTCGGCGACCACCATGAGGTCGTCCTCCAGGGACAGCAGGGCGGCCAGCGCCCCGCGGATCAGATGCTCGTCGTCGGCGAGCAGCAGCCGCACCACACCGGTCACGACGCGACCTCCAGCGCGGAACGCGCGGTCAGCGGAACCTCCGCGACGAGGCTGAACTCGCCGTCCCCGGCCTCTCCGGCGTCCAGCGTGCCGCCCACGGCGGACAGCCGCTCCCGCAGCCCGGCCAGCCCCGTTCCGCCCGTACGGGAGGACCCGTGCGGGGCGGTCGCCCCGTCGTTCCGCACCGTCAGCACCACACGCCCCTCCGGCCTGAGCACCGTGACGGTGCACTTCTTCGCGTCACCGTGCCGCAGCACGTTGGTGGTCGCCTCCCGCACCACCCAGCCGAGCGCCGACTGCACCTCGGCGGGCAGCCCGTCGGTGCCGCCGCTGACCTCGCAGTCGATCCCGGCCGCGCGCAGCACGCCGCGGGCGCCGTGGAGTTCGGCCTCCAGGTCGGCCCGGCGGTAACCGCGGACCACCTCGCGCACCTCCCGCTGGGACTCCTGGGCGATGCGCTGCACCTCGATCATCTGCTCGACCGCCTCGGGCCGTTCGCGCCGCGCGAGCTGGACGGCCAGCTCGCTCTTGAGCGCGATCACGGCGAGGTTCCTGCCCATGACGTCGTGCAGGTCGCGGCCGAAGCGGAGCCGCTCCTCGGCGACCGCGAGCCGGGCCCTGGTCTCCCGCGCCTCGTCGAGGGCGTAGACGGCTTTGAGCAGCCAGACGGAGAAGCAGGAGGTGGCCGCGAAGAAGCCGCTCGCGGCCGTCAGGAACGCGGCCGCGGCCAGCGCGCCGAGGGCGGGCATGCCGGCCGGCCAGGCCACCAGACCCGCGCCCGCCCCGTACCCGAGGACGAGCCGGACGACGTTCCGCCGGTCCTTCACACCGAGGGCCATCATGCCGACGCCGTAGCTGAGCGTGGCGCCGAAGACCGAGCCCAGGACGGTGGCCGTGTCCTCCCCGCCGGGTCCGTGCCGGCTGAGGACGAGGGCGGTGACGGCGAGCGCGGCGGTGACGGCGCCGAGCGCCCACAGCAGCCGCAGCGGCTGGGGTCGCCGGCCGCACGTCCAGTCCAGGGCGCGGGAGGCGGTCACCATGGCCAGCGCGACATGCGCCGCGACCGGCACCATCAGCAGCAGCGCGAACCGCGCCTCCACATGGCCGAAGGCGGTCACACCGATCACCGTCGGCTCGGACAGCGCGATGAAGTGGAACGACCACCGCGTGTACGTCTCCACCTTGGCGGGCGTGCTCTTGCGCCCCCACCAGCCGCCCGGGCTGCCCATCCACCGCTCCTGTCCGTACCGTCGTCCGCCGCCGCACCCGTCACCGGGGTGCGGCCGTCCGCCCCCTGTTCAGCGCCTCAGCGCCGCGGCTCCCAGCGGAACCGCCGCCGTACAGCAAACACCGCCAGGGCGGTCCAGGCCAGGGCGATCACGAGGGCCCGGAGGGACTCCCCGGCCGTGAGGTCGCCGGTCCAGCCGCCGCGCACCAGACTGACGACCGGGGTCAGCGGCAGCAGCTCGCAGACCGACGCCAGACGGTCCGGGAACAGCTCCAGCGGGACGAACATCCCGGAGCCCAGCATCGACACGATCAGCAGCGGCATGGGCGTGACCTGGGCGCTCTCGCCGGTGCGCGTCCAGCTCGCGGTGACGGCGGCGAGCGCCGCGCTGAGCACGAGGCCCAGCAGCAGCCCGAGGACGGCCAGGTGGGGAGCGGAGGGCGCGGAGAGGTCCAGCAGCACGGTGCAGCCCGTGATCAGCAGCAGGCTTTGCAGCAGCCCGGTGAGGACGGCCGGCAGCGCGGACCCGGCGAGGATTTCCGCGTCCCGCAGCTCGCCGGTGCGCAGCCGCTTCAGCACCAGCTCCTCGCGCCGGACGACGTAGACGCCGACGAGCGAGGAGTACACGGCGAACAGCAGCGAGAAGCCGACGGCGGCGGGCAGGACGAGCTCACCGGCGGTGAGCCCGGCCTCCGCGAGGTCCATCTCCTCGGCGGCGGAGCGCACGCTGAGCGGCATGATCAGCGGCACGAACAGCGCGGCGAAGAGGGTGCCCTTGCTGCGTCCCAGCAGGGTCAGTTCGGCCCGGGCCAGGGACGTCATCCGGCCGGCCGGGGTGGTCGTGGTGGTGCTCATACCGCGTACTCCCGCGTGGTCACGTCGTTCGGCGCGGAGGCCGAGGCGTCCTTGGCGATGGTGAGGAAGGCCTCCTCCAGGGAGGCCGAGCGCACGTCGAGCCGGCGCAGCTCCACGCCCGCGTCCCGCGCCCACACCAGCAGCTCGGTGGCCGAGCGCTGCAGGTCGCGGGTGCGCAGCCGGACGGTGCGGCCGTCCACGGTGTGGTCGCCCACGCCGATCGGGCCGAGCGGCGGGAGGTCGCCCAGGTGGTAGCCGTCGGGCAGGTCGAAGGTGATCCGGGACGGCTCGGTCGCGGTGACCTCGGCCGGGGTGCCGGTGACGGCGATCCGCCCGTCGTGCATGATCGCGAGCCGGTCGGCGAGGTTCTCGGCCTCCTCCAGGTAGTGCGTGGTGAGCAGCACGGTGGTGCCGGCGTCGCGCAGCGCGCTCACCAACTCCCAGGTGTCGTGGCGGCCTTCGGCGTCGAGTCCGGTGGTCGGCTCGTCGAGGAACAGCACCTCGGGGTCGCCGAGCAGCGCGAGCGCCAGGTCGAGCCGGCGGCGCTGGCCCCCGGACAGCTGCTTGACCCGGACGTCGGTCTTGGAGGCCAGGCCCACCATCGCGAGCACCTCCCGTTCGGGTCGGGCGCCGCTGACGCAGCCCGCCCACATGCGGGCGGTCTCGGCGACGGTCAGCTCGGAGGGGAAGCCGCCCTCCTGGAGCATCACGCCGGTGCGGTGCCGTACGGCGGCGCGCTCGCTGTAGGGGTCGTGGCCGAGGACCCGGACCCGTCCGCCGGCCGGCGGGGCCAGTCCTTCGAGGAGTTCGACGGTGGAGGTCTTGCCGGCGCCGTTGGTGCCCAGCAGGGCGAAGATCTCCCCGCGTCGCACGGTGAAGTCGATCCCGCGCACCGCTTCGAACCCGCCCCCGTAGACGCGTCGCAGCCCTGTGACCTCGATCACGTGCTCAAGTCCGTTCGTTTCCATGCCTCGAGCCTCGCGGCCGGCGGAAGGACTCGGCAGTGCGCGGTGTCATCACGGGACATGACAAATGTCAGAGGGGCCGTACGGATCGGAGGCCGGACGGAGAGAGCGCCGTGGGGCGGGCACACGAAAAGACCCCGGTCCGAGGGACCGGGGTCTTGTTCCCGAGCGGACGACGAGGCTCGAACTCGCGACCTCAACCTTGGCAAGGTTGCGCTCTACCAACTGAGCTACGTCCGCATTGCCTCCGACCGGCTCTCACCGATCGGCGCGGGCACCAGCTTACCTGATCCACCAGTGTGGTCGGTATGTGGTGCAGAGCGGGTGACAGGAATTGCACACTGCGCCTTCCCCCTGGAAGGGGGATGTTCTACTACTGAACTACACCCGCATGTCCTCGGACCGGGCCCTTCGGCCTCGCCCCTCGGCGTGCTCCAGACTTTAGCTGATCAGCAGGGGGGCTGCGCAAGTCGGTTGCCCGGGGCGCCCGGTGACCGGCCGTCGGCGGGGTCACCCGGCCGGGGCCGGCTCCGTACGCGGGTGCGGTTCCGGGCGCGGAGCCGGGCGCGGTTCAGCGGGCCGCGGCGAACGCCTCGTAGACCTTCTTGGGGATGCGGCCGCGGGCCGGGACGTCCATCCGGTTCGCCTGCGCCCAGGCGCGTACGGCCGCCGGGTCCGGGGCGACCTCGGTCTGCCGGTAGGCCTTGCCGGAGCGGGCGCGCTTGCGGCCGGCGTCCACGTAGGGCTCGAGCGCCTCACGCAGTTTCCTGGCATTGGCTTCGTTGAGGTCGATCTCGTACGACGTGCCGTCGATCCCGAAGGCGATCGTTTCCGCCGCTTCCGAGCCGTCGATGTCGTCGAAGAGAGTGACCACGACCTTCTGCGCCACGAATATCGGTCCCTTCGTGCGACACCTCTTCCGTCCGGCCGTCCGTGATGACGTGCCGGTACGGTCGCCGAGATGCCGGCTGTCCGCGTGTAATCGGGCAAAGTATCTGCTAATGACAATTCATTTGTACAGTGCCCGGCAATGCAATGGGAAGCCCGACTAAATCTGTCCGCGTGTCCGGGCGCAATAGCGGTGTGCGGGAGAAGGCGGATCTTTCCCGGATCTTTTCCAGCGGGTCTCCCCGCGATGCCGAATCGTGACGGTGCTCACGTAGATTCCTACAACTCTACTCGCGTAGAAATTTTGTGCGGGTAGTCTGAAGGGACCTGCTCAGCACCACACACCGGGAGTGCCAGTGGCACGCGTCGTAGTCGACGTCATGCTCAAGCCGGAGATCCTCGACCCCCAGGGCCAGGCGGTGCAGCGCGCACTGCCGCGTCTGGGTTTCGAAGGGATCTCGGACGTCCGTCAGGGAAAGCGATTCGAACTGGAAGTTGACGGGCCGGTCGACGAGGCCGCGCTCGCCCGTATCCACGATCTTGCGGAATCCTTCCTCGCCAACACCGTGATCGAGGACTTCACCGTCCGCGTCGAGGAAGTGGCGGAGGCGGCCAAGTGACCGCTCGTATTGGCGTCGTCACTTTCCCGGGCAGCCTGGACGACCGGGACACCCAGCGCGCGATCCGCGTCGCCGGCGCCGAACCCGTCGCCCTCTGGCACAAGGACAAGGACCTCAAGCAGGTCGACGCCGTGGTGCTCTGCGGCGGTTTCAGTTACGGCGACTATCTGCGCGCCGGCGCCATCGCGCGCTTCTCGCCGGTCATGGACACCGTCATCGACCAGGCCCGGGCGGGCATGCCGGTGCTCGGCATCTGCAACGGCTTCCAGATCCTCACCGAGGCGCACCTGCTCCCCGGCGGCATGCTGGGCAACGACCACCTGCACTTCATCTGCCGCGACCAGAAGCTGCGGGTGGAGAACGCGGACACCGCCTGGACCACGGACTACGAGGCCGGCCAGGAGATCCACATCCCGCTGAAGAACATGGACGGCCGCTACGTCGCCGATCGGCGGACGCTGGACGAGCTGGAGGCCGAGGGCCGCGTGGCCTTCCGCTACCTGGACTTCAACCCCAACGGCTCGCTCAACGACATCGCCGGCATCACCAACGAGGCCGGGAACGTCGTCGGCCTGATGCCGCACCCCGAGCACGCCGTCGAGTCGCTGATCGGTACGGGCCGTACCGACGGCCTGCCGTTCTTCACGTCGATCCTCAAGAAGCTGGTCAACGCATGAGCCGGACGCCTCTGGACACGGTCGAGCACGCGGCCGCGACCCCCGACGTCGAGCTGCCCTGGGCCGAGCTGGGCCTGAAGAAGGACGAGTACGAGCGGGTGGTGGAGATCCTCGGCCGCCGCCCGACCGGCGCCGAGCTCGCCATGTACTCCGTGATGTGGTCCGAGCACTGCTCGTACAAGAGCAGCAAGGTCCACCTGCGCCAGTTCGGCGAGAAGGCCCCCGAGTCCGACGCGCTGCTCGTCGGCATCGGCGAGAACGCGGGCGTCGTGGACGTCGGCCAGGGCTACGCGGTCACCTTCAAGGTCGAGTCGCACAACCACCCGTCGTACGTCGAGCCCTACCAGGGCGCGGCCACCGGCGTCGGCGGCATCGTCCGCGACATCATCGCGATGGGCGCCCGCCCGGTCGCGGTCGTGGACCCGCTGCGCTTCGGCGCGGCCGACCACCCCGACACCAAGCGCGTCCTGCCCGGCGTGGTCGCCGGCATCGGCGGCTACGGCAACTGCCTGGGCCTGCCCAACATCGGCGGCGAGGTCGTCTTCGACGCCTGCTACCAGGGCAACCCGCTGGTCAACGCCGGTGCCATCGGCGTCATGCGGCACGAGGACATCCACCTCGCCAAGGCGTCCGGCGCGGGCAACAAGGTCGTCCTGTACGGCGCCCGGACCGGCGGCGACGGCATCGGCGGCGCGTCCATCCTCGCCTCGGAGACCTTCGACGACGCCAAGCCGTCGAAGCGCCCCGCGGTGCAGGTCGGCGACCCCTTCCAGGAGAAGCTGCTCATCGAGTGCACCCTGGAGGCGTTCCAGGAGAAGCTCGTCGTCGGCATCCAGGACCTCGGCGCGGCCGGTCTGTCCTGCGCCACGTCCGAGCTGGCCTCCAACGGCTCCGGCGGCATGCGCGTCACCCTCGACGACGTCCCGCTGCGCGACTCCACGCTCTCGCCCGAGGAAATCCTCATGAGCGAGTCGCAGGAGCGTATGTGCGCGGTCGTGGAGCCCGACAAGGTCGACCGCTTCCTCGAGATCTGCGACAAGTGGGACGTCATCGCGACCGTCATCGGCGAGGTGACCGACGGCGACCGCCTGGAGATCTTCTGGCACGGCGAGAAGATCGTCGACGTCGACCCGCGCACCGTCGCCCACGAGGGCCCCACCTACGAGCGCCCCTACGCCCGCCCGTCCTGGCAGGACGAGCTCCAGGCGGACGACGCGAACAAGCTGCCCCGCCCGCAGAACGGCGAGGAGCTGAAGGACCAGGTCCTCAAGCTGGTCGCCTCGCCCAACCAGGCGTCCAAGCAGTGGATCACCCAGCAGTACGACCACTTCGTGCAGGGCAACACCGTCCTCGCCCAGCCCGAGGACTCCGGCATGATCCGCATCGACGAGGCGTCCGGCCTCGGCGTCGCGATCGCCACCGACGGCAACGGCCGCTACGCCAAGCTCGACCCCTACACGGGCGCGCAGCTGGCCCTCGCGGAGGCCTACCGCAACGTGGCCACGACCGGAGCCAGGCCGCTCGCCGTCTCCGACTGCCTGAACTTCGGCTCGCCGGAGGACCCGGCGGTGATGTGGCAGTTCGCGGAGGCCGTGCGCGGTCTTGCGGACGGCTGCAAGCAGCTCGGCACGCCGGTGACCGGCGGCAACGTCTCGCTCTACAACCAGACGGGCGAGGCGGCCATCCACCCGACTCCGGTGGTCGCCGTCCTCGGCGTCATCGACGACGTGGCCCGCCGCACCCCGGTCGCCTTCCAGGAGGAGGGCCAGCTGCTGTACCTCCTCGGCGACACCCGCGAGGAGTTCGGCGGCTCGGCCTGGTCGCAGGTGATCCACGACCACCTGGGCGGACTGCCCCCGAAGGTCGACCTGGAGCGTGAGCGGCTGCTCGGCGAGATCCTGATCTCCGCCTCCCGCGACGGCATGATCGACTCCGCGCACGACCTGTCGGACGGCGGTCTGATCCAGGCCGTGGTCGAGTCGGCGCTGCTCGGCGGCAAGGGCGCGCGTCTGGTGGTGCCCGACGGGCTGGACGCGTTCACCTTCCTGTTCTCCGAGTCGGCCGGCCGCGCGATCGTCGCCGTGCCGCGCTCGGAGGAGGTCCGCTTCAACGACATGTGCGGTGCGCGCGGCCTCCCGGCCACCCGCATCGGCGTCGTCGACGGCGACACGGTCGAGGTCCAGGGCGAGTTCTCCCTCCCCCTGGCCGACCTGCGCGAGGCCCACGAGGGGACGATTCCGGCGCTGCTGGCCTGAGGGCGCTGCTGGCCTGAGCCACGGCCCGTCGCCGTCCTTCGCGGCTCTCCGCCGCTCTTCGCGCACGAAGCCCCCGCCCTTCCGGCGGGGGCTTCGTCGTGTCCGGTCGTCCACAGGTGTGCACGTCCTCTTGCGCGGAATTACGAAGTTACGTAATCTCGAACACGTGGAACTGGAACAGCGCATGACCGAGCTCGAGCGCCGCATCGCGGCCCTCGAAGCCGCCGACCGTACGGCTCCCGGCACGGGGGAGGGCGACTTCTGGGCCCTGGAGGGGCTCAAGGAGCAGCTCGCCGAGCTGAAGGCCGCCGACGGAGGCGTGCTGTTCACCGGCGCGGTGCGGCTGCCGACCGGTGAGCGGTACGACTGGCAGCACGGGGCGCTCACCTCGGACCTGCTCGCCTACGAGTGGCCGGACGCCGCCGAGTCCTTCGCGGCCCTCGGTCACCCGGTCCGGCTCCGGCTGCTCCGGGAGATAACGGGCGGCCGCCGCACCGCCGCCGAACTGGCGGAGCTGGACGACATCGGCACGACCGGGCAGATCTACCACCACCTGCGCCAGCTGACCGCCGCCGGCTGGCTGCACAACACCGGCCGGGGCCGACACGAGGTCCCGGCGGGCCGGGTGGTGCCGCTGCTGGTGGCGCTGGCGGCGGCGCGGCCCTGACCGCACCGACGAACACAGGGGGAAGCATGTCCGCACGCAAACTCGCCATGACCGCCTACCGCACGCTCCAGATCGCCTTCTTCGCCCTGGTGATCGCCCATGTGACGCTGGACCTCGGCCATCCGGTGTGGTGGGACTTCCTGCCGCTGGTGCTGGCCTATGCCGTCCTGGTCGTCGCCAACCGATGGGGCGGTGCCCCGGACAGCCCTGGCGCCGCCCGGGAACCCGTCGAGGTCGAGCCCCCGGTCACCGGCCGCTGGACGGCGCTGAACAGCCCGGCGGACCACACCCCGAGCCACCACACCCACGCCTACGGCCAGACCTTCGCCATCGACGTGGTCGCCGAACCCGAGCCGGGCTCCCGTCCGGGGTTCCGCGCGCTGTGGCCCGTAGCCCGCCGCAACACCGACTTCCCGGCCTACGGCGCCCCGCTGCACGCGGTGGCCGACGCCACCGTCGTCCGCGCCGCCGACCGGGCCCGCGACCACCTCAGCCGCACTTCGCTGCCCGCGCTGGCCTATCTGATGATCCTCGAGGCGAACGTGCGCGACCTGCTCGGCGCCGGAAAGATCCTCGGCAACCACGTCGTCCTCGACCTCGGTGACGGCGTGTACGCCCTCTACGCCCACCTCAGGCGCGGCTCCCTGACCGTCCGCGAGGGCGACCGGGTGCACGCGGGACAGGTGCTCGCCCAGGTCGGCAACTCGGGCAACTCCACCGAGCCCCACCTGCACTTCCAGCTGATGGACGGCCCCGACCCGGACACCGCGCGCGGCATCCCCTTCACCTGGCGCGGCACCGGCGTCCCCCGCAACAACGAGGTGTTCGAGATACCCGCCCGGCGGGCCGGCGCCCCCGCATAGGCTTCCGCCATGCCACCGGCCAGGAAACGCCCCCGCTCCTACGACCCCGCCAAGACCCGCGCCGCCGTCCTGGCCCAGTTCGGGAACGTGCGCACCGCGGTCGGCGCCCTCACCCCGGAGCAGCTCGCCGCGCCGACAAGGCTCGGCGACTGGACCGTCCGGGAGCTGGTCGCCCACATCGGGGTCGCGCTGCTGGCCGTCGACCGGCTGCTGGACGAGCCGGAGCCCGCCAGGCAGGACGCCCGGCTGACCGACTGGCCCTCCGCCATCGGCGCCGACGCCGGAGCCATCGCCGGCACCGCGCACCGGCTCGCCGCCGGCCACCCCGACCTCGACGCCTACCTGGCGGACGCCGAGCGGCGCTTCACCGCCCGCCTCGACGCCCACCCGAGCGGCAGGCTGCTCCCGACCAGCGCGGGCGCCCTGCCCCTCACCGACTACGTCGTCACCCGCGCCGTGGAGCTGGTCGTCCACACCGACGACCTGAACGCCGCCGTCCCCGGCCTGGACGTCCCGTACGACCGGCAGGCGCTCGCCACCTGTGTGCGGCTGCTGGCCGACGCGCTCGCCGCGAAGGCGCCCGGCGGCTCCACGGAGGTGCGCGTGCCGCCGTTCGCGGTGGTGCAGTGCGTCGAGGGGCCCCGGCACACCCGCGGCACCCCGCCGAACGTGGTGGAGACCGACCCGCTGACCTGGATCCGGCTGGCCGGCGGACGGCTCTCCTGGCCGGACGCCGTGGCCTCCGCCGAGGTCAGCGCCGGCGGGGAGCGGGCCGACCTCGGGCCGTACCTGCCGCTGCTCGGCTGAGAAGCGGGCGGCGAAACCGGGGGGAACCGCCCGCTCCGCACCTCCGTCGAAGCGGCATGGACCGACAGAAGCACACCTCGCGCAGGACCCTGGCCGCCGTCGCCGTGCTCGTCGTCCCGCTCGCCGCAGCGTGCGGCAGCGAGAAGGCGGGCGCCGGCAGCGGCGCCGCCGAGGCGGAGCGGCCGGTCACCGGCGTCCGCTGGACCGTCGACAGCGTCACCGTCGACGGCGCCACCCACCGTGCCCCCGACGGCGCCCACCTCACCCTCGGCGAGGACGGCCGGGCCACCGGCAGCTACGGTTGCAACCTCTTCGAGGCCCGCGTCCGCACCGACGGCGACCGTGTCCGCATCGGCGAACCGGAGACCACCCTGCGGGCCTGCGACGACCAGGTCATGGCGGGCGAGAGCGCCGTCTCCCGCGCCCTGGCCGCCGGAGAGCTGAAGGCCGACGTCAGCGGCGGCCGCCTCACGCTGACCACCGCGTCCGGCGACACCGTGCGCCTCAGCGAGGCGGAGGACAGCCCGCTGCACGGCACCCGCTGGAACGTCACCACCCCCGACGGGGCAGGCCGCGCCCACCTCACCTTCGACGAGGGCGGCACGGTCTCCGGGAACCTGGGCTGCAACCAGGTGAACGCCGAGGCCACCGTGCGCGACGGCCATATCACCCTCGGCCTCCCGTCCCTGACCCGAATGATGTGCGAAGACTCACTCATGGTCGCCGAGAAGGCCTTGACGAAGCTCTTCAACGGCACCGCCCGGTACGCCGTCGACGGCGACACCCTCACGCTGACCAGCCAAAACGGCACCGAGGTACGGGCCGTCGCGTCCCGCTGACCCACCCGCGGGGCCGCATCCCGCATTCGGACCAGTGGTCGGTCTCGCCTACACTCGGAGGCGTGCCACGTGGTGACGGACGACTCAACCACGACCTGCTCCCCGGTGAGAAAGGCCCCCAGGACGCTTGCGGCGTCTTCGGTGTCTGGGCTCCGGGCGAAGAGGTCGCCAAGCTCACGTACTTCGGGCTCTACGCCCTCCAGCATCGGGGCCAGGAATCCGCGGGTATCGCGGTCAGCAACGGCTCCCAGATCCTCGTCTTCAAGGACATGGGCCTGGTGTCCCAGGTCTTCGACGAGACCTCCCTCGGCTCCCTCCAGGGTCACATCGCGGTCGGTCACGCCCGCTACTCGACCACGGGCGCCTCCGTGTGGGAGAACGCCCAGCCGACGTTCCGCGCCACCGCGCACGGATCCATCGCGCTCGGCCACAACGGCAACCTGGTCAACACGGCGCAGCTCGCCGAGATGGTCGCCGAGCTCCCCAAGGAGAACGGCCGCGCGCCCAAGGTGGCCGCGACCAACGACACCGACCTGATCACCGCCCTGCTGGCCGGCCAGCGCGCCGCCGACGGCGAGCCGGTGACCGTGGAGCAGGCCGCGCACGTGGTCCTGCCCAAGGTCAAGGGCGCCTTCAGCCTCGTCTTCATGGACGAGAACACCCTCTACGCGGCCCGTGACCCGCAGGGCATCCGCCCCCTGGTCCTCGGCCGGCTGGAGCGCGGCTGGGTCGTCGCCTCCGAGTCCGCCGCCCTCGACATCTGCGGCGCGAGCTTCGTGCGCGAGATCGAGCCGGGCGAGTTCGTCGCCATCGACCAGAACGGTCTGCGTACCTCCCGATTCGCGGAAGCGAAGCCCAAGGGCTGCGTCTTCGAGTACGTGTACCTGGCCCGCCCGGACACCGACATCGCCGGCCGGAACGTGTACCTCTCGCGCGTCGAGATGGGCCGCCGGCTTGCCAAGGAGGCCCCGGTCGAGGCGGACCTGGTCATACCGACCCCGGAATCGGGCACCCCGGCCGCCATCGGCTACGCGGAGGCCTCCGGCATCCCCTTCGGCGCCGGCCTGGTCAAGAACGCGTACGTCGGCCGTACGTTCATCCAGCCCTCGCAGACCATCCGGCAGCTCGGCATCCGCCTGAAGCTGAACCCGCTCAAGGAAGTCATCAAGGGCAAGCGCCTGGTCGTCGTCGACGACTCGATCGTGCGCGGCAACACCCAGCGGGCCCTGGTCCGCATGCTCCGCGAGGCGGGCGCCGCCGAGGTCCACATCCGGATCTCCTCGCCGCCCGTGAAGTGGCCCTGCTTCTTCGGCATCGACTTCGCCACCCGCGCCGAGCTGATCGCCAACGGCATGACCATCGAGGAGATCGGCACCTCGCTCGGCGCCGACTCCCTGGCGTACATCTCCCTCGACGGCATGATCGAGGCGACCACCATCGCCAAGCCCGACCTGTGCCGCGCCTGCTTCGACGGCGAGTACCCGATGGAGCTGCCCGACCCCGAGCTCCTCGGCAAGCAGCTGTTGGAGACCGAGCTGGCCGCCGGCACCGCCGCCCCGGCCGCGGTCGACGCGATCCGCCGCCCGTAAGCCCTGACGGACGACACGAAAGCTCTCACAGCCATGTCCCAGAACACTGGTGCCAGCTACGCAGCGGCGGGCGTCGACATCGAAGCGGGCGACCGCGCCGTCGAGCTGATGAAGGAGTGGGTGAAGAAGACGCAGCGCCCCGAGGTCCTCGGCGGCCTCGGCGGATTCGCCGGCCTCTTCGACGCCTCCGCCCTGAAGAAGTACGAGCGTCCGCTGCTCGCCTCCGCCACGGACGGCGTCGGCACCAAGGTCGACATCGCGCGTCAGATGGGCGTGTACGACTCCATCGGCCACGACCTGGTCGCGATGGTCATGGACGACATCGTGGTGTGCGGCGCCGAGCCGCTGTTCATGACCGACTACATCTGCGTCGGCAAGGTCCACCCCGAGCGCGTCGCCGCCATCGTGAAGGGCATCGCGGAGGGCTGTGTGCTGGCCGGATGCGCCCTGGTGGGCGGCGAGACGGCCGAGCACCCGGGTCTGCTGGGTCCGGACGACTTCGACGTCGCCGGGGCAGGTACGGGCGTGGTGGAGGCCGACCGGCTGCTCGGCGCGGACCGCATCCGTTCGGGTGACGCGGTGATCGCCATGGCGTCCTCCGGACTTCACTCCAACGGTTACTCGCTCGTCCGTCATGTGCTGCTGGAGCGGGCGGGGCTGTCGCTGGACGCCCGGATCGACGAGCTGGGCCGCACCCTCGGCGAGGAGCTGCTGGAGCCCACCAAGATCTACTCGCTGGACTGCCTGGCGCTGATCCACACGACCGAGGTGCACGCGTTCAGCCACGTCACCGGCGGCGGACTGGCGGCCAACCTGGCCCGGGTGATCCCGGACGGGCTGCACGCCACGGTGGACCGCTCCACCTGGACGCCCGCCCCGGTGTTCGACCTGGTCGGGCGGACCGGCTCGGTCGAGCGGCTGGAGCTGGAGAAGACGCTGAACATGGGCGTCGGCATGATCGCGATCGTGCCGCAGGAGTCCGTCGACGTGGCGCTGACCACGCTGGCCGACCGCGGCGTGGAAGCCTGGGTGGCCGGCGAGATCACCGAGCGCGATGACCACACCACGGGTGCTGCTCTTGTCGGTGACTACGCGAACTGAGCACGGGAGTGCTGCCCGCACGGTGAACGGGCGGGCAGCACGCCGGTGGACGGAGCCGGTCCGGGCAGCACTGAACCCGGCGGGTGACCGAGGTCACCGACCGGGCTCATGCATCACGCAACGTCAGGCGCCGCGACGCTGTTGCGAGGACGGGCCGTCCTCGTCCTCCTCGTCGTCCCCGTAGAGGTCGGCGTACTTTGCGTACAGGTCGTCGTCTTGCTCATCGTCCTCGAAACGATCACCGTTCGGTGACTGATTCGACGTCGATGCGCCCAGCTCCTCGGCCAGGCGTGAGAGGTCAGTCCCACCGCTGTTGTACTTCAGCTGGCGGGCGACCTTCGTCTGCTTGGCCTTGGCCCGGCCGCGCCCCATGGCTCGACCCCCTCAACGACGGGGCTCGACGGCCCCAGAGTCTTGACACGCGTTCATGGTCCAGAACGGGCTCTCCGTGGAGAGACCGGTCCGTAGGGCTTCCACGGTACCTGAGCCCGCGCCCATACGGTACGTCGCCCGCATGACGTGCCCGCGCCCGGGACCGCCGAGGCGCCCCGTCCTCGCTGGTCAATCGCGATTTTAACCACTTATCGACGGCCGACCCGCCGGGAGAAGTGAGAGTTCTCTCCAAGTGTCTCCCGGCGGGTACCGCTCATGTGTGCGAAAACACCCCGATCGGGAGCGCCCCGCACGGACCTCACCGCAGCGGACGCGCCTCCGCCATCCGCTGCTCGGCGATCCGGTCGGCCGCGGCGGCCGGCGGAATACCGTCCTCCTTCGCACGTGCGAATATGGCGAGCGTGGTGTCGAAGATCTTCGACGCCTTCGCCTTGCACCGGTCGAAGTCGAAGCCGTGCAGCTCGTCCGCCACCTGGATCACGCCGCCGGCGTTCACCACGTAGTCCGGCGCGTAGAGGATCCCGCGGTCCGCGAGGTCCTTCTCCACGCCCGGGTGGGCGAGCTGGTTGTTGGCCGCGCCGCAGACCACCCTGGCGGTCAGCACCGGCACGGTGGCGTCGTTCAGGGCGCCGCCGAGCGCGCACGGGGCGTAGATGTCCAGGCCCTCGGTGCGGATCAGCGTCTCGGTGTCGGCCACGGCCGACACGCCCTCGGGGTGCCGGTCGAGGATCCGGCGGACGGCGTCCTCACGCACATCGGTGATCACGACCTCGGCGCCCTCGGCCCGCAGGTGCTCCACCAGGTGGTGCCCGACCTTGCCCACGCCCGCGATCCCCACCTTGCGGTCCCGCAGCGACGGGTCGCCCCACAGGTGCTGGGCGGCAGCCCGCATGCCCTGGTAGACGCCGTAGGAGGTGAGCACCGACGAGTCGCCCGCGCCGCCGTTCTCGGGGGAGCGGCCGGTGGTCCAGCGGCACTCCCGGGCCACGACGTCCATGTCGGCGACATAGGTGCCGACGTCGCACGCGGTGACGTAGCGGCCGCCGAGGGAGGCGACGAACCGGCCGTAGGCCAGCAGCAGCTCCTCGGTCTTGATCCGCTCCGGGTCGCCGATGATCACGGCCTTGCCGCCGCCGTGGTCGAGACCGGCCATGGCGTTCTTGTACGACATCCCGCGCGCGAGGTTGAGCGCGTCGGCGACGGCCTCCTCCTCGGAGGCGTACGGGTAGAACCGCGTGCCGCCCAGGGCGGGGCCCAGAGCGGTGGAGTGGAGGGCGATGACGGCCTTGAGGCCGCTGGCACGGTCCTGGCAGAGCACGACTTGTTCGTGGCCGCCCTGGTCCGAACGGAACAGGGTGTGCAGGACGCCGTCAGATACGTCGGTCACTGTGGTGACTCCTGAGTAAGTAGCGGCGGGTGGGACGGGCTCCCGTACGGGTGGCGGGGGCTGTGGCACGAGAGTAGATCCTCCCGCGCCCGACGGCGGCACTGTGTCCCGGATCACCTCCGTCCGGAGTATCGCGTGCGACGATTTGCCGGGGTTCCTCACCCGTCCGGGCGGGGGCCGGGCAGGTTTTCGCAGCGGTCCGCGGGGGAGGGAGCAGAGCGTGACCAAGGTGTCCTCGGTGATCGTCCCCTACGCCTCCTACCTGCGCGTGTACGAACCGCTGGCCGCCTTCCCCGAGCCGGAGCGCGGCCACTGGGAGCGGTACGCCCGGCGTGACGACCTCCCCTCCTACCAGGAGGAGCTGCGCCGGTCGCTGGCCGGCCTCGCGGCCCTCCCGCCGACGCCGGTCCCGGTGCACGAGAGCGACGACGCCTTCGTGCTGGAGACGGACGGCGAGGTCCGGGTCTGCCCGTGGCGCACCCGGCTGCGCGGCTGGCAGGCCCTGGGCGGGCTCGCGGAGGAGTACCCGCTGCCGGTCCTGGACGCCCTGCTGCCCCCGGTCGTGCGGCACGAGGTGAGCCGGGACTACGAGCGGTGGCTGGCCGAGCACCCCGACGCGCGGCCGTGGATCCGCACCTCCACCTGGCAGGTGCCGATCAACTGGTTCGTGCTCTTCGCCGACGAGGAGCGCGAGTACGCCAAGGGCTCCGCCGGGGAGGTCCCGGTCCTGCGCTACCGCACGCCCATGGTCCAGGCGCGGCGCCGGGTGGCGCGGGGGCTGCGGGCGCTGCGGGACGCCGTGGACGAGAGCCCGCTGATCGACGGTCTGGTGGACGTCGGCCGCTGGCTGGAGGAGTTCCACCCGCGGTCGCTGGTCGAGCTGGACTACGGGGGGCTGGTGCACGCCCTGCCGGCCGGCGCCCTGGAGGGCGACCACTCGGCGGCGGACGTCGGCGAGGGGATCGCGGCGCTGCGGAGGGGCGACGAGGGGGGCGCGGCGGATGCCTACGGGCGCCTCGTCGAGCGCTGGCGCGCGGTCCGTGACCTGCGCTCGGCGAACTGACGTTTGACCTGGCGCCCTTCTTGGGGTTTTGTCTTCGCCCTGAGGTGGTTGAAGTCGCGTCAGTCCGGATGCGACATCGGACGTAGCGGCTGTTCCGGGCGTAAGTCCCAAGCGTGTCAAGCGTGACGGACCGCACGTACAAGGCCCTTGCGTCCCTTGCCCCTCCTCATGCCAAAATAGGACAAGGAGTCCGGGGAGGACTCCTCCGTCCTGCTGTGCTCCACTATGGGCGGAATCTCAGCATTGCACGCTTTGGGGGGTCCGGTGACTCCTGCATGCTGCCGTGACTGATCGTCACAGGGGCGTGACTGTCCGCTATGGCATGGTCCATCGGCTTCCGCGGCTGATGAACACCTGGGAGGGCAATTCCATCGGTTTGGCCGACGTGGCTGGACAGATGGTGTAGTTGTAGTGCCGAGGACAAGCCGTTCGTCCTATAACCGACTCGACTCGCGTCCGCCATTTCGGGCAACGCGGGTCAAGGTGCAGAATTTAGAGGAAAGAACCGAGAAGGTTCGGTTCTCCCGAGGAGGCCGCTCATGACCGCTCGCACCCCTGATGCCGAGCCGCTGCTGACCCCCGCTGAGGTTGCCACCATGTTCCGCGTCGACCCGAAGACGGTCACGCGCTGGGCGAAGGCCGGCAAGCTCACGTCGATCCGCACGCTCGGCGGGCACCGCCGCTACCGCGAGGCCGAGGTCCGCGCACTGCTCGCGGGCATCCCGCAGCAGCGCAGCGAGGCCTGAACCTGCATGAACCGGGCAGAACCGGCTGGTCCCCCACCGGTCGCGACGCCCGGGAACTTTAGCTCCAAGCGACGCGAGGACTGCCCCAACAGCCCTCTGGCCCCACCGAATCAGAGCGTCACAGCCAACTGAACACCGGGTGCGTCGTCGATCGCGCTGGACTCCGCCGGGTCCAGCGCGATCTTTTTTGTGCGCCGGTGGTGGGTCCGCGTGCGGGCCGGGCCGGCCTCAACGGCCTTCTGTGCGCGGGCTTGTCGGAGTCTGAGGACGCCTGTGGGGTCGGACCCGGAAGGGCCGGGGCGGAGGGCCCAGGGAAGTGCAATTGCACATATTAAATTGACCAGTGGTAAGCGAGGTGTAAGTTCCGCCCCTGCGAAAACTCATGCGGTGACACCCGTCACATACCGACTGGGTTGTTGAGCCGACGGCATATGCGCTAGACGGAACGCGCGTTGACGACGGCCTGTTCCTGTGGACCCTCGGCGGGTTCTGACGGCTCGACAGACTCGGTGCCGTCGAAGGGCGCCGAGTCCATCGCCAGACGCTGGAGACGGCGGCAGACCGGGCAGTGACGGGTGAGATGCCGGTACGACGACGCGGCCGCGAGATGCGCGCGGAGCAGTGCCCGTGTCTCGTGCCTGGCCGATGCCGTCATGCGCCACCTCCGGTCCCCGCGGACACGTTCCCTGTTCCTGGAGTACCGAGGGGCCGGGAGGCCGTCAAGACGGCGCACGGGCCCGGGACGAGGGCTCGAGCGCCCTTGCGGGCCCACGGCCTGCCACAAAGCCCTCCGGGCGGCCCTGAGGTGTCCGGACGGGTCTGCACATGCGGAAGGCCCGCCATCCCTTACGGGGGGCGGGCCTTCCGGTATGCGGTCCTGACGGGATTTGAACCCGCGGCCTCCACCTTGACAGGGTGGCGAGCACTCCAAACTGCTCCACAGGACCAGATTCGCGGCGCTTTCCTGCGTTGCGCTGCGAGAAGGACTGTACAGGAGCAGGAGCCCCCGGGTCGAACTCACCCTGTGTGCGGGCACCGTCACGGCGCAGCGGCGTCGATCGCCTTCACGATCCGCTTGTCCGACACGGGGTACGCCGTGCCCAGCGCGTGGGCGAAGTAGCTGACCCGCAGCTCCTCGATCATCCAGCGGATGTCCCGCACCTGCTGGGGCACCGGCCGGCCCTGCGGCATCTGCTCCAGGAGCCAGGCGTACTCGTCCCGCATCTCGTGGACCTTCGCCATGCGCGTGGTGTCCCGCTGCGCGTTCGCCGGCATCTGCTGGAGCCGCCGGTCCGCGGCCACCAGGTACCGCATCAGGTCCGGCAGCCGGCGCAGCCCCGCCTCGGTGACGAAGCCCGGCTTCACCAGACCGTCCAGCTGCGTGCGGACGTCCTGGAGGTTCGGCAGCAGCGCGGGGCTGCGGACGCCCTTCAGACGGCGCTCACAGGCCTGCCAGGCGGCCAGCACCTGCTGCACCTGGCCGACCGCGCGGACCGTCGTGTCGACGATCTCCGCGCGCACCTTGTCGAACAGCCTCCGGTACGACTCCTCGTCCCACACCGGGCCGCCGAAGTCCGCGATCAGTCTGTCCGCCGCGGCCATGGCGCAGTCGTCGAACAGCGCCTGCACCGAGCCGTGCGGATTGGCGGACAGGGCGAGCTTCTGAGGATTGGTCAGCTTTTCGGACGCGAACTTCGCGGGGTTGACCGGGATGCCCAGCAGGATCAGCCGCCGGGTGCCCTTCCACATCGCCTCCGCCTGCTCGGCCTCCGAGTCGAACAGCCGCACCGACACCGAGTCGCCGTCGTCCACCAGCGCCGGATACGCCTTCACCGGCTGGCCGGCCCGGCGCGTCTCGAACACCTGGGTGAGCGAACCGATCGTCCAGTCCGTCAGCCCCGTGCGCTCCAGCGACTCCCCGCCCTGACGCTGCGCCGTGGCGGCGGCCGCCTGCGACAGCGCCTTGCGCGCCTTGGGCCGCAACGTGAGCTTCAGCGCTTCCAGGTCCTTGTCCTCGGCGAGCGTGCGGCGCCGCTCGTCGACGATCCGGAACGTCACCCTCAAGTGGTCGGGCACGCGGGACCAGTCGAAGTCGTCCGCCTCGAACGGCACCCCGACCATCCGCTTCAGCTCGCGGGCCATGGTGACGGTCAGCGGCTCCTGCAGCGGCACCGCGCGTTCCAGGAACGCCTTCGCGTAGTTCGGCGCCGGCACGTAGTGGCGCCGGATCGGCTTGGGCAGGGAGCGGATCAGCTCCGTGACGACCTCTTCGCGCAGCCCGGGGATCTGCCAGTCGAAGCCCTCGTCCGTGACCTGGTTCAGCACCTGGAGCGGGATGTGGACGGTCACGCCGTCCGCGTCCGCCCCGGGCTCGAACTGGTACGTCACACGGAACTTCAGCGGCCCCTGGCGCCATGTGTCGGGATAGTCGGCCTTGGTGACCGCGTCCGCCGATTCACGGATCAGCATCTCCCGCTCGAAGTCGAGGAGGTCGGGCTGCTCGCGCCGCTTGTGCTTCCACCACGAGTCGAAGTGCGCCCCCGAGACCACATGGTCGGGGATCCGCTGGTCGTAGAAGTCGAAGAGGGTCTCGTCGTCGACCAGGATGTCCCGGCGCCGCGCCCGGTGCTCCAGCTCCTCGACCTCGGTCAGCAGCTTGCGGTTGTCCGCGAAGAACTTGTGGTGCGTGCGCCAGTCGCCCTCGACCAGGGCGTTCCGGATGAACAGCTCACGGGACAGCTCCGGGTCGATCCGCCCGTAGTTCACCTTCCGCTGCGCCACGATCGGCACGCCGTACAGCGTGACCTTCTCGTACGCCATCACGGCCGCCTGGTCCTTCTCCCAGTGCGGCTCGCTGTAGGTGCGCTTGAGCAGGTGCTCGGCGAGCGGTTCGACCCACTCCGGCTCGATCTTCGCGTTGACCCGCGCCCACAGCCGGGACGTCTCCACCAGCTCCGCCGACATCACGAACCGCGGCGGCTTCTTGAACAGCGCGGAGCCCGGGAAGACGGCGAACTTGGCGTTGCGCGCGCCGAGGTACTCGTTGCGCCCGCCGTCGCGCCGGCCGCCGCCCTGCCCGGAGTCCTTGGACTCCTTCACGTCCTTCATGCCGATGTGCGAGAGCAGACCGGACAGCAGGGAGACGTGGATGCGGTCGGCGGGGGCGTCCTGGTCGTTGAGATGGAGACCCATCTGCTTGGCGACGGTCCGCAGCTGGGCGTAGATGTCCTGCCACTCGCGGATGCGCAGGAAGTTCAGGTACTCCTGCTTGCACATCCGCCGGAACGACGACGAGCCGCGCTCCTTCTGCTGCTCGCGGATGTACCGCCACAGGTTGAGGAAGGCGAGGAAGTCGCTGGTCTCGTCGCGGAACCGGGCGTGCTGCTGATCGGCCTGCGTCTGCTTGTCGGCGGGCCGCTCGCGCGGGTCCTGGATGGACAGGGCCGCCGCGATGACCATGACTTCGCGGACGCAGCCGTTGCGGTCCGCCTCCAGCACCATGCGGGCGAGACGCGGGTCCACCGGCAGCTGGGCCAGCTTCCGGCCGGTCTGGGTGAGGCGCTTGCGCGGGTCCTTCTGCGTGGGGTCCAGCGCGCCGAGCTCCTGGAGCAGCTGGACGCCGTCGCGGATGTTGCGGTGGTCCGGCGGGTCGATGAAGGGGAACTTCTCGATCTCGCCCAGGCCGGCCGCCGTCATCTGGAGGATGACCGAGGCGAGGTTGGTCCGCAGGATCTCCGCGTCGGTGAACTCGGGACGGGAGAGGAAGTCGTCCTCGCTGTACAGCCGGACGCAGATACCGTCCGAGGTACGGCCGCAGCGGCCCTTGCGCTGGTTGGCGCTGGCCTGCGAGACCGGCTCGATCGGCAGCCGCTGCACCTTGGTGCGGTGGCTGTAGCGCGAGATACGGGCGAAGCCGGGGTCGATGACGTACTTGATGCCGGGGACGGTGAGGGAGGTCTCGGCCACATTGGTGGCCAGGACGATCCGGCGTCCGCCGTGCGGCTGGAACACCCGGTGCTGCTCGGCGTGCGACACCCGGGCGTACAGCGGCAGCACCTCCGTGGAGCGGTACCGCTTCTTGTTCAGCGCGTCCGCCGTGTCCCGGATCTCCCGCTCGCCGGAGAGGAACACCAGGATGTCGCCCGGGCCCTCCGCCATCAGCTCCTCGACGGCGTCGGTGATCGCGGTGATCTGGTCCCGGTCGGCGTCGTCGGAGTCCTCCTCCAGCAGCGGCCGATACCGAACCTCCACCGGGTACGTCCGCCCGCTGACCTCGATGATCGGGGCGTCGCCGAAGTGCCGGGAGAAGCGCTCGGGGTCGATGGTCGCCGAGGTGATGACGACCTTGAGGTCGGGACGCTTCGGCAGCAGCTGGGCGAGATAGCCGAGCAGGAAGTCGATGTTCAGGGACCGCTCGTGCGCCTCGTCGATGATGATCGTGTCGTAGGCGCGCAGTTCGCGGTCGGTCTGGATCTCCGCGAGCAGGATGCCGTCCGTCATCAGCTTGATGAACGTGGCCTCCGGGTCCACCTGGTCGGTGAAGCGGACCTTCCAGCCGACGGCCTCGCCGAGCGGGGTGTCCAGCTCCTCGGCGACCCGCTCGGCCACTGTGCGGGCCGCGATCCGGCGGGGCTGGGTGTGCCCGATCATGCCGCGGACGCCGCGTCCCAGCTCCATGCAGATCTTCGGGATCTGCGTGGTCTTGCCGGAGCCCGTCTCACCCGCCACGATCACCACCTGGTGATCACGGATGGCCTCGGCGATGGCGTCCTTCTTCTGGCTGACGGGCAACTGCTCGGGATACCTGACCTGCGGCACCCTGGCCCGGCGCGCCGCCATCCGCTCCGCTGCAGCGGCGACCTCCGCCTCGATCTCGCCGAGCACCGCGGCGCGGGCCTCCGGCTTACGGATCTTGCGGGCGCCCTCGAGCCGCCGCCCGAGCCGGTGCGCATCGCGCAGTGACAGCTCGGAGAGACGGGGGGCGAGGGAGCCGAGGGCGGGGGCAGAGTGCGTAGACATACGGACTCCAGGATCTCAGACCGCGGAAAAACGCGGCGAGCCATTTTGCCGGGGCACACAACAAGGCCCCGATCAGAGATCGGGGCCTTTGCTGTGGCTGGGGCCGGGGTCGAACCGGCGACCTTCCGCTTTTCAGGCCGTGCCAGAGGCGGGAAGCGCTGGTTCGGTGCGCTGGGAAGGACCGTCGCTGCACGCGGACGTACGCCGCTGTTGGCGTAGACGTTGGCGTAGTGCCGACGAAGCGCTGTCTTCCAGTGAGGGATGTGATCAAGCACGAGCCGGAGAGACGTTGATCACAGTCGGCTGCCGCAGTGTCGCTTGCGGGTAGCTTGTTCGATTCTGCGTATCGTGCATTTCTGCAGTTCAGATGGCCATTCTGCTGCTAGCCTTCACTGCCGTGGGGGTTGTAATCGAACAAAGGGCATGCTGGACGATGAGTGAAAACAGGGGTAGAAATATTCCTCATGAGATCACCCCTCATGCTTCGCCTGATGGCGCACGAGTACGAGGCGGAGCTTTCCCTGCTCCACCGCCTTCTCGACGGCTGCGTCCAGAAGGTCGCCTTGATGACCAGCGACGCGGCCAAGGCGCCGAACGGTCCTGCGATGTCGGCCCTGGCTCGCACCGAACTGATCGCAGCCTCCGAGTCATCTCTGGAGGTGCGTCGATCTCGCATGCGAATCCGCGAGGCTGGGACCGCATGGGTGCGCGTCGTCCTGGAAGGGGCGGAGGCGCAGCCGCGCCTGCGCATGCGGCCCCCGACGGCGAAGCAGGTCGAGCCGACGCTGTTCGGCGAGCCGACCCTCTTCGGGCCGGCGGGATCCATCGTGTTGTTGTGGACCTGGGATGGGTTCGGATCTCTGCGCTCACTCACCCTCAGCCGCGTGCAGAGTATGAAGCGATGGGGGATCTCCTGCGACATCCTGGAGGAGGTCAAGATCCCTGCGATCCCGGCTGGTACGGTCGAGACGCCTCTGTTCGGTGCGCCGCTGGGCTCGCGCAACGAGGACGACGACCTTGCGGGTGTAGTCGGCGTATGGGACGACGAAGAGGACATTCGGTCGGAGCAGGAAGTATCCGACGCCCGCGACGAGGACAACCGCGATGACGACGAAGGCAACTCCACTGTGGGGGGACAAGCCTGACGTAGAGGTCTATGGGGAACGACTGCGGGATGCTCGCCTGATTCAGCGCTTGCGCTCCGGTGAGGTCGCGACACGGGCCGGCGTCTCGCAGTCGTGGTACTCGAAGCTGGAGCATGCCATTTCCACTAAACTGGATTGGCAAAAGGCAAATGACCTTGCCGGTGCTCTGGGCTTCCCAGTTGGCTTCCTGGCTTCTCCGCCGGTCACGGCTGTTCAGCGGGAAAGTCTTCTATTCCGGGCGAAGAAGAACCTTCCAAAGGCCGAAGAGGACCTACTGGTATCGTGGGCGCGCCTTGTTGGTGACGTTATCCACGCGGCCGAGCCTCGTTTGCGTCTTCCATTGCTGCGCGTTCCACGAATCCCGATTGAAGTGGGTCCCGTTGACGCCGCTAGGTTCGTACGTCAGGCCTTGGGTGTTCCTCGAAGCGAGCCCGTTCCTCACCTCATTAGGACCCTTGAGCGAGGCGGGGTTTATGTTGCGACGATCGACTTTGACGGTAGCTTGCACGCCAAGAATCACGATGCGTTCTCCACTTGGATTGGCCCCATGCTTGATCGACCGCTTATCGGTGTGAGGGCGAGTGACTCCTGGGAGCGCACGAGGATGTCAGTGGCACATGAACTGGGCCATCTAAGCATGCATCAGACACGTCGTGAGGGTGACCTGGAGGCTGAGGCGTACGCCTTCGCCGCAGAGTTCTTGTTGCCAGTGGAGACCCTAAAGAGGGAATGGCCGAGAAGTGTAACCTTGACGTCTCTTGTTCCTGTAAAGAAGACGTGGGGAATGTCTCTCGCCGCGCTCATCGAGCATGGTTATCGCAACGGCTTGCTATCAGGCGGGCAGCGGACGAGCCTTTACAAGCAGATGTCGAATAGGCGTGATCCTGCTTCGGGTGAACGCATGCGCATCCGTGAACCTGGCTGGCGTGATAGGGAAGTGGAACGGCCGAAGCTAGTTGCGATGGTGGCGGAGAAGGCATTCGGTGCGACGGTAGACCCAGAGTCGCTGGAACCCAAGGTGTTTGGGTGGAGGGCTGACTTTTTGAAGACCTTGTTTAGCGGGCAAGTTACCGCTTGGGCGCGGGATTTCAGTGGGTCGATTGATGAGGCTAGTCCTCATCCGGGGAGTATGGCGGACGTGATTTCCCTGAGTGCGCGCAGGCAGCTTGCCGGCCGGTAGCAAGTTCTAGGCGGAGTGGGGCCCGGGCGAAGGGCCGGCTCGGGCCCCACTCCGCTCACCAGCAGCAATAAGCCACGGTTGCGTCATCCCCTGACTTGTAGCGTGGCCAGCGTCGACCCGTCGGATCCATCGCTTCTGTCTTGCGGACAGAGGCAATTAGACTGGTCGGTCCCTCCATTCGCAGTGTGCTGAAGACCTGCTCCCAAGTTGCCGTGCTGTACTCAGTGACCAGCCTCGAGACGCCATCAGACATCACGGCGGCGGAACGGACATCACCGAGCTTGGTCGAACCAGTGACGCAGTGTTGTGCTGCTTCTGGCTTTGCCGCCGCCACCCAGTAACCGTCTTGCGTGTTGCGCACCTGACGCTGAGCGAGCACCAACCGCCGCAAAGCCTCTCTATGTTCTGGGGTGTGCGTTTCGTAACTCTCTACCTCCGCCCGGAGCTCTGGCAGCACGTCGTCCACGCGAAGGTCAGTGATCACCGTATGGTCGCCTCCCGCCTCCTCCAACACCACGGGAGAGTCAGCGAGCACGAGGTAGTCGAGCTCTGCGTGCCGCTGCCGTAGGACCGCGACCGTGGCGGACGGTGTACCGGGGTTGGCAAGGTCGCAATCGGGGTGAAGCGCCGCGACCCGTTCGAGCGCAGATGCCAGCCCGTTGGTCAGCGTGGCGCTCGGGTCCGCCAAGGCGGCCATGAGGTGCCCTCCCAGGTGGGCCACGAACCAAGGGACACCGTGCTGGCATCCTGTGGGTAGTCCGGCAGTGCTTAGCCCGTCTAGCACTACGGCCAGGTTGTGCGATCCACCCACCCAATCTTCGTTGGGGTTGGCGCCCCCGCTCGCTGTGTCAAAACAGACGCGCATGATCAACCTTCGTGTCGGTACAGCGGGGTCACCCTGCGGCTCTCCAGCACTTCCAGGGTGTCGGGGTTGTAGCGGCACGAGATCAGCGTGGAGAAGCGCTTCGTGCGGACCTCTCGGTACAGCTCAGCAAGGTTGTTCTCCAGGTAGTGGACGACTCCGTTCGCCCCGATGGCATGGATGCCGGCCACATAAAGGAAGGTGCCGCGACCATCGAGCCGCGGAAGACGACCGAGGTAGCCGAAGTCCCCAGAGGTTCCTTCCGCATCCATCGGTGACCGGTACCGCTGCCCGGTCTTCTGGTCGACCAGGTGCCAGGCATGATCCTTCTCAAACCGCAGGTAGTCGTCCCCTTCCAGCACCTGCGCCACGATGGGCGACAGGCGGGGACCGCACACAACGACGTGGTTGTCGCGGTTCAGGTTGACGATGCCGGAGGGTGGGATCACCTCGTACTGCGCGTCAAGCTTCATGCCGCTCAACAGCTTGCGCAGGTGCTCGAAGTTGTCGAGGTCCTCCCTGGCTACTACCTCGCCGGGGTTCTGCTCGGGCCCTTTCCCAGCCTCGTACTTGCCTCCTAGGGAGACAGTCACAAGGTCGGTACCGAAGAACGCTCGCTCCGGAGGCGGGCCAGCGGATGCGAGTTGGCCGACACGCCCACGGCTCACCCCCAATCGAGTAGCAATCTCCGCTTGAGTCATGCCTGCCGCCTGCGCTTCTTCGATGGCTTCGCGGCGGATGCGAGACAGCTCCAGCACCCACCCCTGATACGTCGCCATCAGGTCGATTGCCGCCTTAGCTCGGTCGACGGGCTCTGCGATCCCAGCGACTCGCTCCATGTCGTCGTGCACGACTCTCCAATCATCGCCTAGGGGGGCTATCCGACTGTATCGCCAGAGGGGGTTGCGCGCATCCGCCTGTTTGCTTACCGTGCCTATCAAGCGAGGGCGCAACCCCCCCTAAGCAAGATGGGGGAGCGTCGTTGCCGCTGCTTGACCTGCACGATCAGGGGCCCGGGACAGAGCGGGCCGAGGGCGCACCCGACCCTTGTCATTCGGGAGGGCTTAGACCGAAAGGTCGCGTCTCCACACGCCTAAATCGGGAGCTCGTGTTCCCGAAGGAGACACCACGCACTTCAGCCTTTCCGCAGCTCATCGGCTGCGGCCGGTTGCCTCCGCTGCGCGTCTTGTACGTGCGGCGCTGAGGGGAGCCGGGTCCCCGCCCACCTCGGGCGGGCCGGTCGTCCACCCCGTCCGAGCGACCCGAGAGGGGCAGGCATGCGCCGGATCACCAACCCCAAGCACATCTACGTCGACCAGGTCGGCACGGTCGTCGACTACGAGGGCGAGAAGCACCTGATCACCGACGTGGGCGGCGGCTGCTTCAAGGTCGTCCGTCTGCGCGACGGCTACGGCCGCAACGTCGAGATCCGCAAGATCCTCCACCGCTGACAGCGGACCCTATCCCACAACGGCGCGCCCCCGGAGTTGCAGCTCCGGGGGCGCTGTTCGGGCCGTCCTACCGTGAGAGGAAACACGACCCAATGAACCCCATCGTCACTGTTCAGGACGCCGTTACCGCGTTCTCCGACTTCGTGGAGCCGACGGACGCGGAACTGGACGCGATCGAGCGGGAGATGCCCGTCATCCTGGCGGACGTCGAGCTGCTGGACGCGCACATCGTCACCCTGGACCGCATCCCGACCGAGCTGGACAACCGGCGCATCCGCCGGGCCCGCCGCCGCGCGCTGGCCGCCCGCGTCGCCCTGCTCAACCGCAATGCCGCCGCGACCGTGTCGGGGGGTGCCGCGTGAGGACGCTGACCGCGCAGATGTCGAACACCGGCCGGGCGTGGCACCTGTACGTGGTGCTGTACGGCGAGACCGAGTGGCCCACCTTCCAGTGGGAGCGCACCGCTCCGGTCCCCACGGGGGCGGAGCGTCGGGCGGCGCTGGCTGCCCTCGGCTACGAGGTGGCGCCGGGCGCGGTGTGGTCCTGGACTGAGGACAGCCGGGACCCCGACGACGACTCCACCCCGGTCCTGCTGATCGCGGCCGTCACGGTGCACGGTCGGGACGGGGGTGCGGCATGAGGGCGAAAACTGTTCTGCCGGCCGTCGCGATGACGGCCGTGTCCATGGTGCTCACCCTGGCCGTGGTCGTCATGTGGCTCGGGACGGCGGTGCCGTGGCCGGTCGCCCTGGTCGTCGGTCTGGGTATCGACGGGGGATGGCTGGCCACCCTCGCCTACGAACGCCGCCTCGCCGCCCAGGGCGACCACAACCGGGCCGTTACCGCCGTCGGCTGGTCCTTCGGCATCCTCGCCGCCGGCGTCCTGGTCGCCCACGCCCTCACGGCCGAGCACTCCGCCGGGGCGTGGCTGGCCGTCGCCTGGCTCCCACTCGCGGCTAAAGCCCTGTGGCTGGTCCACGCGATGTGGGAGCGCACAGCCCTCACCCCCGTCGCACTGGACGCCATCCGGGGGATTCAGCAGGAAGCGCGCGACGGGGCGGCCGTGGCCCGGGCCAGGCTGCGGGCGGAAGCGGCCACCGAGGAGACGCGGTTGACGGCCGTGACGGAGGCCGGTGCTCGCGTCGCACGCGTCCAGGCGAAGACCGCGCAGACTCTTTCGTCGGCGTGGTCGACGCTGGAGACGGCCCGCGCGGGCGAGGAGACCGGCAGGGCGCTGACCAGCGTGACGGCCCGCGTCACGCCCGGTGTCACACCCCGCTGGGAACTCCCCGTGTGGGGCCCAACCGAGCCACTCGCGGCCCGCTCGCTGGAGAGCGCACCCGCGCTCACCGATGAGGCGCTAGACGTCATCGTGGACGAGATCCGCACCAGCGAGACCCCGGCCCTGTCCTACCGGGAGATGGCGGCCCGGTTCCGGGCGGCCGGTCACTCCGCGTCCGAGGTCCGCTTGCGGGCCGCGTGGAAGCGCGTGGCGTGATGGGGGCGCTGCCGGTGTTCCGGTGGCGCCTCGCCCCGGACGGCTACGCCACCCGCCGCCAACTCCGCGCCCTCGGCCTCCGCCCCGGTGGTCAGGACGTGGCCGCGCAGCTCGAACGGCCCCGCCGCAGGCGCGGCCCGCTGGTCGCCTACCTCTACCGCGTCGACCTCGCGGTGCCGGTGCGTCCGATGACCCCGGCACGGCGTGCGGCGCTCGCCGCGGCCAACCGGGCGCGCCGCGTCTGCCCTGTCTGCCGGCGTGATGCCGGATACGTCATCCCCACCTCGCTGGGCACCTGCGTGCCCTGCGCCGATGCCGACCCGCACGGGTCCGATGGGAGCACCTGATGAGCAACGCCGACCTGCGCCGCCTGGACCGCGAGATCAGGGCCACCAGCAAGAAGTTGGAGGCCGTGCGGCGGGGTGAGTTGTGGCCGCTGAACGGCCGCGAGCGCCGGGCCATGCTCCGCGCCGCCGCCGGTGGCGCCTACCGCACCGCGCGGGGCCGCAGCACCGGCCGCGCCGAGACGCAGATGGAGTCCACCGCGTCGGCCGCTGAGATGCGGCTGACCGCCGAGCTGAACGCCCTGCACGGCGAGCGGCAGCGGCTCATCACCGAGGCCGCCCGCGCTAAGGCGGCCAAGAAGTCCTCCGGCTGGTGGTGACCAGCCCCGACCTGCACCGGGGTGGCCGCTCTTTCCACGGACCCGGCCACCCCGGCTCTCACCCACAACCGCCCCACAGGGGCAGTCAGGAGCTCTCCCAGCATGTCTGAGAACGTCGTGCACCTCCACAAGCACACCGACACCCCGGGGACCGTGGACACGACCCCGACGGTGCTCACCGTCGTCCCGGACGCGCCGCCCGCGCGGCCGGTGCCGCTGTGGGTTCGCTCCGGTCGCGCGGTGAAGACCGCCGTCACGCACGAGCGCACCCGGTCGGCCGGCCGCGCGGTCGTCCGGCACAGCCTCTACACGTTCAACGGCGGCCGGATCGCCGCGCGTCGGGCGTGGGACGGCCGCACCGGCTCCCGGTATGAGCGGATGATCCGGGCGGCGGAGGCCGCGGGGAACCTGGAAGCGGCGGAGGAGTGGGAGGAGCGGTTGCAGCGCTTCCGCGCCGCCCGCCACCACCGCCGCATGGACCTGCTCCACTCCCCGGTCGACGCCGCCAAGGGCGTGGCCGTGGGCGCCGGCATGAGCGTCGGTGTGCTGGTCGCCCTCGGCGTCGTCCTCGCCATCAGCACCGGCCAGGCCGCCGACGTGGTCACGCCGCTCACAGCGACCATCGACTTCATCGCCTTACTGATTCGCATCGTGCAAGTGGTGTGGGGCCCCGCCGTCAGCATCGGCCCGTTCCTCGCGCTGCTCGCGCTGTGGTCGGTCGGACGGAAGCAGCACGCCGCACCTCAGTGGGCGCTGCCCGCGAACGTCCGCTCGGGCGAGGGGGAGCCGATCACCCCGTCCATCGTGGTCAAGGCCCTGCGCGACCTCGGAGTCCCGGCCCTGGCCAGGGCTATCAAGGAGATGGGCGACGCCGGCGCGTCCATGCTCGGGCCCATCACCATCGCGGGATGCGGGGTGGAAGTCGACGTGACGCTTCCCTCGGGGGTGTCGACGAACGAGGTCCAGGGCAAGCGGCGCAAGCTCGCGGAGAACCTGACCCGGCACGAGCATGAGGTGTTCATCACGATCCCGCAGGCCGCGCGGACGGTGCGGCTGTGGATCGCCGACTCCGGTGCGCTGGATGAGCCGATCGGCCCGTCGCCGCTGGTCACCGACGAGACGATGACCGCCGACTACAAGAAGGGCAAGGCCCCGTGGGGGCAGGACCTGCGCGGCGACGCCGCCGCCCTCTCCCTCTACCAGCGGCACCTTCTCATCACGGGCCTGTCGAACCAGGGCAAGACCGTGGCCCTGCGCTCCCTCGCGCTGTGGCTGGCCCTTGACCGGTCGGTGGAGTTCCTGATCGGCGACCTCAAGGGCGTGGGTGACTGGGCCATGTTCGACGGCCTGGCCACCACGCTGATCCAGGGGCCGACGGATGAGCACGTGATCCAGGTAACCGAGATGGTCGAGGGCGCGGTGGACGAGATGAACCGCCGCATCCAGGCCCCGCCCGGCACCACCTTCCCGGCGCTGATCGTGCTCGTCGACGAGGCACAGATGGCGTTCATGTGCCCGGCCAAGGACGAGGACAAGCGCCCCTACGGCGGCAGCAAGGCGAACTCCCGGTACTTCATGGCCGTCCGCAAGATTCACAACCAGGGGCGGGCGGTGAACGTGCTGATGTGGCAGGGCACCCAGGACCCCACCAACGAGAACCTTCCCAAGCTGGTGCGCGAGGGCGCCCACACCCGCGCCTCGCTCGCCCTCGGCACCGAGTCGCAGGCCCGCATGGCGCTGGGGGACAAGGCCGTCGACGGCGGCGCGGCGCCGAACCTGCTGCGCCCGGGCCTGGACCGGGGCACGCTGGTGGTCGCTTCTGACGGCATCACGATCCCGGCGGGGCAGTCGTCCATCACGGTGCGCACGCACTACATCGACGACGACGCGGCCACCGCCATCACCGACCGGGCCAAAGCCCTGCGCGACGGCGTCACCACCCTCCACGCCATCGACCGGACCGAGGAGCGCGACCCGCTCGCGGACATCGCCGCCGTCATCGGTGACGCGACCCGCGTCCGTACCAAGGACGTCCTCGCCCGCCTCGCCACCCGCAACCCCGGCGCGTACGGCGAGTGGTCGTTCATCGACCTCAAGCGCGTCCTGGACGACGCCGGCGCCGAGCCCTACAAGTCCGACGGCGTCATGGTCGTCTCCCGCGACCGCGTCGCCCGCGCCCTCGCCAACCGCGACACCGACGGTTCCGCTTCCGCCAACTGATCGCAGGGAGCCGACCCGCTGCGGGTCAGGGAGGCAGGGAGAACTCCCTGACCACCTCCCTGACCCGCCTCCCTGGCCCTGACCTGCACGAATGATCGTTCAGGGAGTCAGGGAGGCCCGCAGGTCAGACCCCCGAAACACCCCTCCACACGGCACCCCGAAGGGGGTGTCTCCGCCTCCCTAGCCACGCGCCGGAAGGGATTCCGCATGCACCCCAACCACACCCCTCAGCGGTCCGTGGAAGTCCACCAGCCCACCCCGATACCGCCCCCGGTCGCCCACCCGGCGCCGGTCATTCCGATGCAGCCGAGCACGCTGCCGACGGTAGCGAGCATCGTCCTCCCGGACGGCCGCGTCGTCACCGGCTACGCCATCGACCACCCGCAGCCCCAACCGGTCACCGACCCGCCGGCCGTCTCCCGGACGGCGGTGAACGTCGCTCTCGGAGGCGTCGGGTTCCTCGCGGTGTGCGGCGGGCTTTTGTTACTCACGTCGTTCATCGCGGCTCTGACCGCGTTCGTCACCCAGCTCATCATCCTGGCGGCCGTCATCTTCGGCGGCTGGATCGCCGTCCAGGTGCTCAGCGGGAGCGGCCACAAGGGCGGGACCACAGTGAACATCCGCCGGGCCGTGTTCAAACGCAACCACTTCCACGGCTAGTACGCCAAGGGCGGCCCCCGCATCTCGCCAAAGAACCGGGACCGCCCTTGTCCAGCCAGCACCCGTCAAGGAACTGGAGACCTCCAGCATGAACCAAGACCCCCACTCCGCGCTGCTGTGCGCAGCGCTGGACGCCGCCGCGCGCGGCTGGCACGTCTTCCCGTTACGGCCCGGCACCAAGCGGCCCGCCCTGCACGGAGAGAAGACCTGCACCCGCACCGGCCCGTGCGCGGACGGGCACCTCAAGTGGGAGCAACGCGCCACTACTGACCAGGCCCGCATCCGGGCCGCGTGGTCGCGAGCGCCGTTCAACGTCGGGATCGCCACCGGCCCCTCGGGGCTGGTCGTGGTCGACCTGGACGTGCCCAAAGACAAGGGTAGTTCGGACGCGCCTTGCGGCGCGGCGACCTTCGCAGCGCTCTGCGAGCGCGCCGGGCACGCCGTCCCCACCACCTACCGGGTGCGGACCGCGAGCGGCGGAACGCACCTGTACTTCACCACCCCGGACGGTGTGCACCTCCCGAACACCGCCGGCACGGTCGCGGAGTCCGTCGACACCCGCGCGGCCGGTGGCTACGTCGTCGCCGCCGGAAGCATCGTCACCGCCGGGCGGTACGAGGCGCTGAACGCCGCTGTGACCGCCCCGCTGCCCGAATGGCTGCTCGGCATCCTGCGTCCGGCTCCCGCGTGCTTGGCGGGCCCGTTGCGGCCGCCTGCGGTCGACGGCAGCCGCGCGGCCGTGGCCGCACTGGAAGCGGAGTGCGCGACGGTGGCCGCCGCCCCGGAAGGGCTGCGCAACACCACCCTGAATCGCAGCGCGTTCAAGGTGGGTCGGTTCGTCGCATGGGGCGACCTCCCCCGCCACGTGGCAGAGGACGCCTTCCAAGCGGCGGGCGAGGCGGCCGGACTCACCGCTGCCGAGTGCCGCACCACCATCCGCAGCGCGCTCGACAGCAGCCTGCGAACCGTCCGCCCGCGGGAGGCCGCATGACCACCGCACCCCGCCCCCGCTTGGAAGGCCAACCCACACCGGCCCCCGGCCCGCACGCCGCCCCACAACCTGTGAGCACGGCGGGCGTGGGCGAGCTGAAGGACGCCGCCCGCAAGGGCGTCGTCACTGCTCTTCCTCGCTCGAAGCGGTTCCCGGCCGACGGCGCGCACCCCAGTGCCGACCCGACGCCGGAGCGGCCCGGTCTCCGCATCTACGCCCCGCCGGTCTACCGCCACCACTGGGACGGGGCCCGTTGGTCCAAGCGGCACGGCGGCATTCCCACCGCCGCCTACGCCTGCCCCTGCGGGCACACCGGCACCGCCCGCGGGCAGGACGCCGTGGCCGCGCTGGTCACCGAGTACGCCGCGCACAAGCACTTCTGCACCGGCATGCCCGCCCTGGGCACCGAACGGAGGAACGCCGCATGACCCCCACCACGATCGACGGGGCCGCGCTGCTGGACGAGGTGGAAGCCTTCCACCGACGGTTCAACGTCTTCCCCACCGAGGCCGCGTTCGTCGCCGTCACGTTGTGGGACGCCCACGCGCACCTGCTCGACTGCTTCGACTCCACCCCCCGCATCGCCTTCCTGTCCCCCGAACCGGGGTCGGGCAAGACGCGCGCGCTGGAGATCGTGGAGACGCTGGTGCCGCAGCCCATGACGGCCGTCAACGCCTCCGCCGCCGCCCTGTTCCGGTCCGTCTCCGCCGGCACCGGCAAGCCCACCATCCTGTTCGACGAGATCGATACCGTCTTCGGCCCCAAGGCGGGGGACAACGAGGAACTGCGCGGGTTCCTCAACGCCGGGCACCGCCGGACCGGGGTCACCTACCGGTGCATCGGTGACGGCGGACAGCAGACCGTGCAGGCCTTCCCCTCGTACTGTGCGGTCGCGGTCGCCGGTCTCGGCTCGCTGCCGGACACGATCCTCAGCCGCTCCGTCGTCATCCGCATGCGCCGCCGGGCCAGGAACGAGAAGGTGGAGCCCTTCCGGGCCCGCATCCACGAGGCCGAGGGGCAGGCCCTGCGGGACCGGCTCGCGGCATGGGCGGAGCAGGCACGCGGGCGCGTCATGGGGGCGTGGCCGGACATGCCCGACGGGGTGACCGACCGGCCGGCGGACGTGTGGGAACCCCTGCTCGCCGTCGCCGACGCCGTCGGCGGCCACTGGCCCGACCGGGCCCGCCAAGCGTGCGTGACCCTAGTCAAGGCATCCAAGGCAAACGACAAGGGCAGTCTGGGCGTGCGACTGCTGACCGACCTACGCGACCACGTCATGGTCGGCATCGACCGCCTGCCCACCGTTGCCATCCTGGACCGGCTCAACGCCCTGGACGATGCCCCGTGGGCCGACCTCAACGGCAAGCCGCTCGACAACCGGCGCCTGTCGCGGATGCTCGCGGAGTACATGACGGCCGACAACGAGCCGATCGCCTCCCGCAACATCAAGACCGCCGGGAGCGTGCTGAAGGGCTACTACGCCACCGATCTGCACGACGCATGGCAGCGCTACTGCCCCCCACCCCCGGAAAGTCCGCTACTTCCGCTACCGGGCACCGAAACCGCCGCTTGACCAGTGCAAACGGGGTAGCGGCAACCGCCATCGCGTGCCGCTACCTATCCGCTACCGCTACCCCTTCCCGCTACCTCCAACAGGCTCTTGACCTGCGAGGTAGCGGCGGTAGCGGAAGTAGCGCCCCCCAGAGAGGCCCCCCGCAGGACTGCCCCGGAGGAGTCATCGCATGACCACCGCCCTGCCCCCGAGCCACGAAGCGCTCACGGTTCCCGAGGTCATGGCCGCGCTGCGTCTCAGCCGCTTCAAGGTCTACGACCTCATCAGGTCCAAGCAACTCCAGAGCTTCACGATCGGCCGTGCCCGACGAGTCCCGGCCGATGCCCTACGCATCTACATCGAGAACCAGTTGGGGGACAACAACTGATGGCCAAGCGTGCCAACGGTGAAGGCAGCATCACCATCCGCAAGGACGGCACCTATCACGGTCGCGTGTACGTCACGACGACCAGCGGTATCCGCAAGCGCGTCTCGGTCTACGGAAAGACCCGTGACGAGGTCCGGCAGAAGATCACCGAACTCCAGGCGCAGGAGAACCAGGGCATCCCCGTGCCGGACACGAACATGAGGCTGGACGAGTACCTGACCTACTGGCTCGCCACCGTGGTCAAGGTCCACCGACGGCCGAAGACCTACCAGGGCTACGAGAGTGTTGTACGGGTCCACCTCGTGCCCGGACTAGGGCGGAAGAAGATCCGTACTCTGCGAGCCGCGGAGGTCCGGACGTGGCTCGCTCGCGTCGCCTCCGAGTGCCAGTGCTGCAAGCACGGATGGGACAAGGAGCGCCCGGAGCCGCAGTGCTGTGCGGCGGCGGAATGCTGCAAGGCGCTGCTCTCCCGCCGCATGGTGCAGTCCATCCACGCTGTCCTGCGGAACGCGTTGCAGAACGCCGTACGGGAAGAGCTGATCGTACGGAACGTCGCCCAGCTCGTGCAGGTGCCTACGCCGTCGTACGACATGGGGAAAGGGCTCAGCGTCGCGGACGCCCGGCTCTTGCTCCGGGAGTCGGCAGAGGACCGGTTGCACGCCCTTTACGCGCTCGCCCTGGTCCTGGGGATGCGGCGGGGTGAGCTGCTGGGGCTTCGCTGGGACGCGGTGGACCTGGACCGCGAGACGCTGACCATCGAACGCGCGCTACAGCGCGTCGGCGGGGAGCTGCGGTTGGTCAGGCCCAAGACCCTGGCGTCAGTCCGCACTGTCCCGCTCCCACCTCTCGTGGTGAAGGCGCTGGGCGAGCACCGCGAGCGGCAAGCGCAGGAGCGGGCGGCGGCCGGCATGGGATGGAAGGAACACGGGCTGATCTTCACGTCCCGCATCGGCACACCGCTGGAGCCGGACAATCTGCGTCGGAGTTGGGACCCGCTTCGGAAGCGGCTGGGCTTGGAGATCAGATTTCATGATCTGCGTCACTCGGCTGTATCGCTGCTGCTCAACCTGGGCGCGCCGCCGCACATCGTCCGGCAGATCGTTGGCCACAGCGACATCGGAGTGACCATGAAGGTCTATGCGCATGCGTCGCTAGATGAGCAGCGAAAGGCGCTTCGCAAGCTCGGCCACACCCTCACCTAGAGATCGACAGAGGTGCGAGGCGGGGAAGCCGCAGGTTGAGGCTTCCCCGCCTCGCACTACGTCACTGCGTCAGCGGCATGATCCAGGACGAGAAGCTCAGCAGCTGTTGCGTTTGTTTCGCTTATTGCGGATACTTCTATTAGTGAGACAGCGCTGAACTCGACCAAACACCCGCCAAAGACCTACCACTGCCCTTCACGGCAGTGGATCCCGCAACCGCGCCAACGGCTACGGGATCCATCGTCGTCGCCAGCCTGCCGCCGCGCCAACGGTGGCGGACTCTCACTGGCGCCCACCCACAGCATCTAGGGGCGCACAAATGACCAAGACTGATTTCCGCCCGGTGAAGCTTCCGGACGACAAGCAGGAGACCGCCAATCATGCGCTCGCCAAGGTCAGGAGCTACCTGGCCGAGCATCAGCATGCATCCCAGATTCAAGTCAACGTTCGAGACGGAGGAGACCGTGAGTCCTTGGTCCTCCCTCGCGAGGCCGTAGAGCTCCTGGCATCACTGCTCGCCCACTTGGGAGCGGGTCGGGCCGTGTCTATCGTCCCCTCCGACGCCGAGCTCACCACTCAGCAAGCCGCCGACATGCTCAACGTGTCCCGTCCCTTCCTTATCGGGCTGTTGGACGCTGGAGAGATCGAGTACAGGACCGTTGGCACGCATCGCAGAATCACTGCGTCATCTCTGCTGGAGTACCAGCGGAAGGATGACCACCGCCGCCGGCTGGTGGCCGATGAGCTCACCAAGCTCGGCCAGGAGATGGGAATGATCTAGGTCATGGCTTTCATCGCCGTCTACGACGCCAACGTTCTGTACCCGAGCACCTTGCGCGACGTCCTCATCCGCGTGGCGCAAGGTGGCTTGGTGCAAGCGAAGTGGACGGATCAGATCCTCGACGAGACCTTTCGCAACCTGAAGGAGAACCGACCCGACCTGGACCCGCACAAGTTGAATCGAACGCGGGAACTGATGGCTGGCGCGATTCGGGACGTATTAGTCAAAGGGTATGAACCACTGATCGAGATAGTTGATCTGCCAGACCCTGATGATCGTCACGTCCTCGCAGCCGCCATTCGCGCGAAGGCGCAGGTCATCGTCACGTTCAATCTGAAGGACTTCCCTGCGGACAAGCTGTCTGTGTGGGATGTGCAGGCGGTCCATCCGGATGCGTTCATTGAGCTTCTTCAGCGTTGCAGCTCCAGGGTGAGGACGGCCTTGGCGATTGACGTCATGCGGTTGG
>BMVA01000031.1 GCA_014650475.1 Streptomyces albogriseolus | reverse complement strand
CCGGGGTGGCGGTGGGCCAGGCGCCGGGGGCGGGTGTGGCGGGCGCCGGCGCGGCCGGGGGTGCCTGAGGCGCGGCAGGGGGCGGGGCCGGGGCGGGAGCCGGAGCCTGCGTCTGGGCCTGCGTCCGGTCCGGAGAGGGCGCGGTCGCGGGCGTCGGCTGCCCCTGCGTCCGCACGGCGGCGCGGGCCGCGGCGGGACCCCCGCCGGGCTCGACGGCGTCCGGAGCCGGAGCGGCTGCCCCGTGGTGGGCCTCCGGTCCGGGGACGTATCCCAGGGCGGGCACGCCGGCGGCCGCACCGCCCGCGGAGAACTGCACCCCGCGCTCGATGCGGTCCAGCCGGGCCATGAGCGAGCGCTCGTCGCCGTACGCGGCGGGCAGCAGCACGCGCGCGCAGATCAGCTCCAGCTGGAGCCGGGGCGAGGTGGCGCCACGCATCTCGGTGAGGCCCGCGTTGACGATGTCGGCGGCGCGGCCGAGCTCGGCGGGCCCGAACGTGCCGGCCTGCGCCTGCATGCGCTCGATGACGTCGGCGGGGGCGTCGATCAGGCCCTTGTCGGCGGCGTCGGGGACGGCGGCGAGGATGACCAGGTCACGCAGCCGCTCCAGCAGGTCGGCGACGAAGCGGCGCGGGTCGTTGCCGCCCTCGATCACCCGGTCGACGACCTCGAAGGCGGCGGCTCCGTCACCGGTGGCGAAGGCCTCGACGACGGAGTCGAGCAGCGAGCCGTCCGTGTAGCCGAGCAGGGAGGTGGCCATGGCGTACGTCACGCCCTCCTCCCCGGCGCCGGCGAGCAGCTGGTCCATGACGGACATGGAGTCACGCACGGAACCGGCGCCGGCCCGCACCACCAGCGGCAGCACGCCCTCCTCGACGGCGATGCCCTCCTTCTGGCACACCTCGCCGAGGTACTCGCGGAGCGTGCCGGGCGGCACCAGCCGGAACGGGTAGTGGTGCGTGCGCGACCGGATCGTCCCGATGACCTTCTCGGGCTCGGTGGTCGCGAAGATGAACTTCAGATGCTCCGGCGGCTCCTCGACGACCTTGAGCAGCGCGTTGAAACCGGCCGACGTGACCATGTGGGCCTCGTCGATGATGTAGATCTTGTACCGGCTGGACGCGGGCCCGAAGAACGCCTTCTCCCGCAGGTCACGGGCGTCGTCCACACCGCCGTGGGACGCGGCGTCGATCTCGATGACGTCGATCGAACCGGGCCCGTTGCGCGCGAGGTCGCGGCAGGACTGGCAGGTGCCGCACGGGGTGGGGGTGGGTCCCTGCTCGCAGTTCAGGCAGCGCGCGAGGATCCGCGCACTGGTCGTCTTGCCGCAGCCGCGGGGTCCGCTGAACAGGTACGCGTGATTGACCCGGTTGTTCCGCAGCGCCTGCTGCAGCGGGTCGGTGACATGCTCCTGCCCGATGACCTCGGCGAAGGACTCGGGTCGGTAGCGGCGGTACAGCGCGAGAGACGACACGTCTACGAGGTTATAGGCGCGCACCGACAACCGGACCGGACGCCGGAGAACGCAAGCGCCCCCCACGCACCCGCCAGAGCCGACCTACCCTTGCTGCCTTCCGGCCCTGGGGGAGTTCAGTCAGATAGCGCCGCGTGAGGGGCTACGCAGAGGCTACCTCATCCGCCGGGGCGGGAACGAGTTCGCGAGCACTCCTCTCGGTCATGTAATGTTTCCGGCGGAGGATTCGCCTAGAGGCCTAGGGCGCACGCTTGGAAAGCGTGTTGGGGGCAACCCCTCACGAGTTCGAATCTCGTATCCTCCGCCAGTGCCTCACCGGGCACGATGTCGAAGGGCCCCACCGTTCGCGGTGGGGCCCTTCGACGTTGTCCGCCTCCCTCCCCACAGTATGACCCCCGTCACATACGTGGAGCAGGCCCGCGTCCGCGCCGTCCCAGGTCAGTGGCGCGGCACGGTCGCTTCCGTCCTGGGCTGTGCCCATGACCACAGCGGGCGGAGCCCATGAAGGCGCATACTGAGACATGACTAAGCCCGCGGCGCCCAAGCGTCATCTGCCCACCAGCCCCTTCAAGGCCCCGGTCGCACCGGCTCCCAAGCACTTCGACACCGGCGACCAGGTCACCCACGACGTGTACGGCCTCGGCCGGGTGGTCGGCATCGAGGACGGGGTCGCGGCGCTCGTGGACTTCGGCTCGGCGCAGATGCGGATCCTGAGCCCGTACCCCAAGATGACCAAGCTCTAGGACCGCCGTGCGCGGTCAGGGCACCTCAGGCCCTCTCCGCGGCCTGTGACGAAAGGCAGAACTCTCATCGACGCCACATCGCTGTTCTCGGCCCCGGCCGGGCAGACACGCAGTTCCACCGGATCGCCGCCTCCGACGACGCAGCCCTTCCAGGCCCCGGACTTCGGCGAAGAGGAGATCTGGGCCGAGGACGCGGAGGAGCCCGCCCCGGACACGCACGCGGTGCGGCCCCGGTCTGCCTAGCCGGTGGGGGTGCCTGCTTCGGCACCTCCACCGTTCACAGACCGCGGTCCCTGATGACCTTCTGTTCCGCCTGCTCCACGAGGAAGCGGGCCGCCGGGTCACCGTTCGCGCGCCGGACGGCGCCGCGTACCAGGGCGAGGTAGAAGAGAGTCGGTGCGCACGGTGTCCACCGCTCCTCCGGTTCGTCCGCGATGAAGCCGAAGACCGACTCCGGCTCCGCGTCCACGAACTCGAAGCGGTCGTGTTCCCACTTGTCGGTGACCCCGCGGGTCCACCGGAGGCGCAGCGTCGCCTCGTCGAGCTCGGGCGCCACGGCGCGGAAGAACGCCGCCCACTGGTGGTTGACGACGTCGAGCCCCAGCCCGAGCAGTTCGATGTCGGTCGCGTCCCCGTCGTACACGGCGAGCTCCTCGAGGAGGGCGCGGCGTGCGACCGCGTGGAGACTGATCGGGCTTCCGTCCGCGGGCAGGTCGTGCTGCCGGGCGATCCCCTCGTTGGCCGAGGAGTTCCACCGCGCGCTGTTCGGCCCGGCGACCTGGGCGCTGCGCCGGGAGAACAGCATCTTGCCGTCCTTGCCGGTCTCCAGGGCCACGTTGACGCCGAAGCTGCAGTTCATCCAGGACGGCGCGTCGACCGGGTCACTGCCCTCGAGGTACTGCTCGCGCAGCGTGAGGCCGTTCTTCTGCCGGCGGTCCAGATTGAGCGAGGTGGTGAGGAAGTCGAAGTAGTCGGCGTCCCGGAAGGCCAGCGAGACCACGGGGACCTCGGCGAGGTGCGTCCGGGACACCACGACCCGCTCGACCGCGAAACGCGCGTTGTTCCACCGGTGCGGCAGCCCGGCGGCCTCCTTGCGCTCCTCCTCCGCCTCGATCGCACGCCGCCAGCCCGCGATCTCCTCCGGGAACTGCACCCTCTCCGGCGTGTACTTGATGTGGACGTTGTCCTCGTCGATGGCCTGGACGCCGTCACCCTCGAAGAGGTGACAGTCCGTCGCCCGGCCAACCACGGTGAATCTGTCACGCATCGCCGACTCCCCTGGTAAACAGGCTGTGGTGGACACTCACGGGGGGTGCTGTCGAAGCTCATGGTACGGAGCAGCACGGAAGGCCGACCGGCGTTACCGAAGACCGAGGACCGCTTTTCCCGCCTGGTGGGCACGGTCGCCGTACCGGAGTACGTGCATCCGGACCCGGCGGAGCGGCAGCGGCTGAGCCGGCCGCAGCTGACCGAGGTGCGTGACCGGTTCACCCGGACGGTGCGGGAGCGGCTCGGATTCCGGGCCACGCTGCGCGCCGACCGGCGAGGGGCGACCCGGCAGCAGCTGTGGGCCGGGCTGGAGGAGTTCCTGGCCGACGGCGCCGAGCGGAAGATCCTCTACTGGACGGGGCACGGCGTCCAGCGCCGTGACGAGGGCTACTTCCTCGCCTGCGCCGACTCCTGGGAGTCGGGGGAGTTCGACCCGGACAAGGCCGTTCCGCTGCTCGAACTGGTGGGCTTGCTGCTGCGTCCGGAGTTCGAGGCGGACACCCTGCTGATCGTCGACGCCTGCTCCTCGCAGAGCTACAACTCGCTGACCGAGGCGGTGCGCCATGCCGTGGAGCTGCAGCGCGACCCCGCGGTGGTCCGGGCATGGGAGAGCCGGCGGAAGGGCTTCGCCGTCATGGGCACCTCGGGGGCGGACGCCCAGGTGCCGGCCGGCCGGTGGGTGACCTGGCTGGAGGAGGCGCTGGCCAAGCCGGACTTCACGGCGGACGACGCGTCCCGCCCGTTCGAGCCGCAGGCGCTGTATCTGCCGCTGCCCTACCTGTGCCAGGCGGTGGACGCACGCGCCGCGGACGACGGTCTGGACGAACGGGCGCAGCGGCCGGACTGCTGGGAGATCCGGGCGCTGCCCAACAGCTTCCTCGACAACCCGTTCCACCAGCGGTCCGACCGGCGCCCGTACACACCGGCCACGCTGACCCGGCGGAAGCCCTGGATCGAGGCCGAGCAGTTCGGCCTCGAGGACAACAGCCACCTGCACCGGCACTTCGCGGGCCGGCGGGAGGCGCTGAGCCGGATCGTGCGCTGGATGGACACCCATCCACAGGGGATGCTCGCGGTGACGGGCCTGGCGGGCACGGGGAAGACCGCGCTGCTCGGCCGCCTGGCCCTCACCTCGCTGCCCGGCTGGCGGGCGGCCCTCGGTCCCGGCCTCGACCCGGCGACACTCCCCCGCACGGGAACCGTCCACGCGGCGCTGAGCTGTCAGGGGCAGTCCGCGCATTCCCTCGCCGCCCAGCTGCGGGAGGTCCTGTCGGCGATCGACGGTGCGCCACCGCTGCCGGAGGAACCGGTGACCTCGGAGCGGTTCACGGAGGCGTTCGAGCAACTGGTCGGCCAGGCGGGTTCGGTGAACCTCCTCTTCGACGGGCTCGACGAGGCCCTGCCCGACCAGGCGCACGCGATCGCCCGGCACGTCCTCGGCCCGCTCGCGAAGACGCTCGGTGTCCGGGTGATCGTCGCCACCCGGGCCCAGCCCCGCCGGCGTACCACCGCGCCCGCGGACGAGGAGTCGCTGCTGGACGCCCTCGAACTCAGCGTGGAACCCCTGGTCCTGGGGGACGACGCGGAGGCCCGGGCGGGCATCGCCGGCATGGTGCGGTCCGTCCTGGACACGGAGGGCTCCCCCTACCGGGGCGAGGCGCGGCAGGAGGACCGGGAGTGGACGGCGGAGACCGTCGCGCAGCGGAGTCACGGCTCGTTCCTGGTGGCCCGCCTGGTCGCGACCGGCCTCGCCCGGCGGACCACGGTCGCCGCCGAGACGGAGCTGACCGCGTGGCTGCGCGACGGCGGCACGGACCTGAGGACCCGGCTGACGGAGGAGACGGCCCACCTCGCCGGGCAGCCCGGAGCACGGCGCGCCCACGAGGTGCTGCGGGCGCTCGCGGTGGCCCAGGGCCCCGGCCTGGCACAGGACGCCGCCTGGCTGACGCTGGCCGACGCACTGCGCGAGCCCGGTACGGAGGAACTCACCGCGCGGGACGTGCGGCAGGTGTGCCGGAGCGCGGGCGGCGGCATCGTCGCCGCACAGAAGGACGGCCGGCACCCGAGCGGGCGGACCCGGTACCAGCTGGCCCATCCGAGCTTCGGCGACTTCTTCCTCACCGACGCCGGGCTGACGACGCGTGAGGCGCACCGCCGGGTGCTCGACGCGCTGCGCGCCGGTGCCGGCGGCGACTGGAGCGGGGCCGACGAGTACACGCTCGAGTACCTGGGCGCCCATGCCGCCCAGGTGGGACCCGAGGCACTGCGCGAGCTGTTCGGGGACGTGGACTTCCTGCTGCGCACGAATCCGGACGTCATGCTGCCGCTCGCGGCGGGCCTGGCGAGGGACTGTGACGGCGCCGCGCTGTACGGCCGGGTCGCGGGCGCGTTCCCCCGGGCGTCCGGCCGGGTGTCCGACTCGCTGCTGCTGGAGCGGAAGGCGCTGCTCAGCGCCACCGCGTTCGTCAGCCACCGCGAGGGGACGTACCGGACGCTGCGCCGCGAGGACGGCTTCCTCCCCTGGGAGGAGTACTGGACCGACGTGCCGCCCGACCCCCCGGAATGGCGCCGTGTGGCGCCCTCCGGCGGCGCCCGGGCCCTGAGCTGGCGCGCCGGCGCCGGACCGGCCGGGTCACCCCGGGCGGACACCCTGACCGCCGGCGGGCTGGGGGAGATCCAGGTCCTGCATCCGGAGTCGGGCGCGCGGCTGCTGACGCGGCGGCTGCCCCGGAGCGGCGACGGACGCGGACGCCCGCTGAGCGAGGTGCGCGAAGTGGGCGCCGGCGCCCGCTGGGCCACCGTCGCCCGCGACGACCAGTCCGTGTACTTCTGGCACGCGGGAGCCAGGCTGCCCGGCCAGGAGTACCGGTGGGGCGGCAGCGTGCGAGCGCTCTCGGCGGCCGAACTGGGGGGCGAGTGCGTCGCCCTGGCGGCCGACGGTGACCGGCTGTGGGTGTGGTCCTGGCACGGCGCCAGCCGGCTGGACACCCGGCTGGCGCAGGTCCGCACCGCGGACGTCCGCCAGCTGGCGGTCCTCGTCCTGGGCATGCGGATGTTCGTCCTGGCCGCGGGCGCGGAGCGGGTGGAGCTGCTCGAGGTGGTCCTCTCCCGGCACCGGGGCGCCGGACTGCGGACGTGCGTGGAGGACGCCGGGGTGAGGCCGGCCGCGCCTGCGATGGCGGCCGCGGCGTTCCCGGTCTCCGACCGGGAGGGCTACCTCGCCGTGGCCGACGGCACCGCCGTGCACGTGCTGCGCTGCGAGGCCGCGCCCGGCCGCGAGCCGGTCCTGCACGACGTGAGGACCTACCCGTCGAACACGCGCGGTCTGGTCTTCGGACGGCACGGCGACGAACTGCTGCTCGCCGGATACGAGGAGGTCGCCGTGCAGATCTGGTCCGTCGAGCGGGAGGACCGCCAGGCCACCATCGCGCTCGACGCCCCACGGGAGGGCGCCATGGCGTTCGAGCCGGGCGGTCAGGGGCTGCTCGCGATCGCCGACGGCCCTTACCTCCGCGTGGTGGACGTGGCGCCCGCGCTGAAGACCGGCTACGGAAGCCGGCGGCGGCCGAGCAACGAACGCCCGGTCCTCTCGCTCACCGGCGCCCCGGACGGCCCGCCCCTGCTGTGCCGGGCGTGGCGCGACCGGATCCGGGTCTCCCGTCCGAGGCAGGAGGATCCGGCCTCCCTTCCGGCCATGGAGCTCCCGCACGACGGACGGACCGTGACGGCCGTGGACGCGGTCCGGGCCGCGGACGGCTGGGCGGTCGCCGCGGCCGCGGGCCGGTCCGTGCGGCTGTGGCGGCTCGACGACAGCCTGACGGTGGTCACCCACCGGGACATCCCGCTCGGCGGGGACGCGGGCTCCCCCGCACGCTCGCTGAGCCTCGTCGGCGCCCCGGACGGCGCCACGCTGCGGCTGAGCGTCGCGGACGGCAGACGGCTGGTACGCCACGAGATCCCGGCCGACCTCTCGTCCGCCGGCGCCGCGCTGCGGGTGATCCGCACGGACCGCGGATTCTGCGGGATCCAGGCGAGGGTCCTGCGGGACGGTTCGTACTGGACGGCCGGTGATCTCAGTGACCAGCTGAGGGTGTGGACCGAGGGCGAACAGGGCGTCGAGCAGCGTGTCCTGCTGACCGCCGACCCGTCCTGCCTCGCGCTCGGGGAGCTCCACGACGACGAGGACGACGTCTCCATGCCCCTGCTGGCCTGGGCGGACCACGGGAGCGTGTACGTCAAGGACTGCTCCGGCGACGGGAGTCCCCACCCCCCGGAACGGCTGCCGGGCGTCTTTCCCGACGTCACGTCCCTGGTGTTCGCCGGCCCGGTGGAGCAGCCGGTGCTGCTGGTCTGCACGCGGGAGTCGGTGTCCCGCCCGTGGGACCTGTGGTCGCAGCGGTGGCTGGAGGGCACGGGGATCACAGGCCGGGGGTATGCCGTGCAGGCCGTCGCGGCCGCGACGGACGCGGAGGGGCTGGTGATGGCGCTGCAAGGTGAGGACCGGTGCGATCTGGTCCGGCTGCCGCACGCCCTCCTCGGCGCCGGGACAGGGGGAGCGTGAATGGAACACGATCTGGTGGTCTTCGTCCCGGGGTTTCTCGGCACCCGGCTGTGCCGGGACGGCCAGGACGTCTGGGCGCGGTGCAGCGAACGGCTGCTCGACTCGGCTTCCTCGGCGCTCACCGAGGCGGCCCTCCCGCCGGGACTGGGTGACGCGCTGCCCGAGGCCCCTCACCGCCTGGACGCCGGAGGGCTGCTCCAGGTCCCCGACTCGGTCCCCGGGCTGCTGTCCTGCCTCGGGTATCCGGACCTGCGAACCGCTCTCGGGGACCCGCTCGACGCGCAGTTCGTGCCGTTCGGATACGACTGGCGGCTCTCCCACCGGCTGGCGGCCCGGCAGCTGGGGGAACGGGTGGCGCGCGAACTCGACCGCTGGCGGGCGGAGGCCGGCGCCCACTACCCGGACCGGCCGGACGATCCGCGGGTCATCCTGGTCTGCCATGGGACGGGCGGTCTGGTCGGGCGGCACTACCTCGAGTGCGAGGGCGGCCGGGAAACGGCACGGACCCTGATCACCTTGGGCACTCCGCAGCAGGGGCTGGTCCAGGCCGCCCGTCTGCTGGCCGGCCAGGCGGTCCCCGATGGGGCGGGACCCGACGGGGATGTGGCCGCCCGGCTCAACGAGGCGCTGCGCGCGTGGGCGCTCGGCCTGCCGGCGATCGCCGAGCTGCTGCCGCTCTTCCGCGCCGTACGGGTCGAGGGAGGAACACGCGAGCGGGTGATCACCCAGCGCCCGGTGCCCGGCGTCCCCGGCGAAGCCGTGGGCCAGGCGCTGGCGTTCCAGGAGCGGTTCCGGCTGGCCTGCGACCGGAACGCGCGGTCGGGTCCTCGCCCGTACGCCGTGCACTGCCTCGGCAGCGTCGACTTCCCCACCCCCGAGGCGCTGGTGCTCCCGGCCGGCCCCGGCGGGGAACATCTCGCCGACGACCTGCTGGGCCCTGGCGACGGCACGGTGCCGCGGCGGTCGGCGCTCGCGGACTGGACCGGTACGGACCCGATGCTGTGGACCGGTTTCCGGAACGCGGACCTGGCGAGCGCCCCCGCTCTCCGCGACACGATGCGCGCGGTCCGCAGAGGGCTCCCGCCCGGCGAGACGCTGGCCGGCCCGGAGGGCATCGTCCTGCACTTCCCGCGTGACCCGGTCGCCGCGGGCCGTCCGTTCGTGATCGACCTGCTGGGACACGACCTGCCGCAGCGCGATCTGCGGACCTTCATGTGGCGTTCGGGCCGCGTCCGTGAGAAGCAGCCGGTCGTCTTCCGGCAGTACGAGCCCGACCGCTACCGGGCGGAGCTGGAGGTCACCCCCGGCCGCTGGGTGGTCGAGGCGCTGGTCGACCGGCCGAAGGGGCGGGACCGGAAGGACGTGACGGTCGTGGCCGTATGAGACGGGAGCGGGAATGACCGGAACCGGCACCGCCGCGTGGCCGCGCTGCGGGCATCTCGAAGCCGGCGCGCGCTGCCCGGGGCGCAGGGTGGACCCGTACCCGGCCTGTCTGGCGCATCTGGACGGCGCCGACCGCGCCGCTCACCTCGCCGCCCTGCGCCCGGGAGCCGATCTCGACCACCGGGGCACGCCCTTCACCCAGGACCTGCTCGACGAGCTCCTCGCCCCGCTCAGGGACCCGGGGACAGGGCGGGCCCGGGTGGGGAAGGCGGACTTCGACGAGGTGCGGTTCACCGGAGAGGCGGATCTGCGGGACGTCGGCTTCGACGCCCACTGCTCGTTCGCCTCGGCGGTGTTCGACTCGGGGCTGCACTTCCGTGAGGTGCGCGCGGAGGGCGACCTCAGACTCGGCAGGGCGCGCGTCGCGGGGGACGTGTGGCTCGACGACACCAGGGTGGCCGGTGACGCCTGGTTCCTGGAGGCGCGGTTCGACGGAACGCTGCGGTTCTGCGCGGACGAGGTCGGGCGCAGCGCGGAGTTCCGGGGCATGGCGTGCGCGGAGGCCTACTTCGAAGGCGTCGCCTTCGAGCGGGGCGCCGACTTCGCGGACATACGCGTCACCGGCAAGGCCTCCTTCGAGGGGGCGCTCTTCCACGGCGGTTCGGCCTGCTTCGACGGAGCCGAGATCGGAGGGGACATGCCCTTCGACGGTGCGCACTTCGGTGCGGACGCCTCGTTCGAGGGCGCCACGATCGGCGGTGACCTGTCCTTCCTCGACGCCAGCTGCGCAGCCGGTGTGCGCTTCCGGCGGGCGGTGTTCCGGCGTACCGCCGTGCTCGGCCCCCTCGTCTGCCCCAAGACGGTGGACTTCTCGGACGCCGTGTTCGAGAGCGCGGTGACGCTGGAGGTGGCGGCCGAGGAGGTGCGCTGTCTGCGGACCCGGTGGGCGTCCACCGCGGCGCTGCGGCTGCGGTGCGCCGACGTCGACCTGACCGACGCGGTGGCGGCGTTCCCGGTGAGCGTCGTCGGCAGGCCGCGCCCGTTCGTCTCCCCGGAGGGGGAGGAGATCGCGGAACCCGGCCTCGCCCGGAAACAGGTGAGCGTCGTCTCGGTCAAGGGCGTGGACGCGGCGTACCTGATGCTGGCCGACGTCGACCTGACCAGGTGTCTCTTCGTCGAGGCGGTGCACCTGGACCAGCTGCGGCTCGAAGGCCGGTGCCGCCTGGCGGAGCCCCCCGGCGGGCCGCGCTGGACGCACCGCCGGACCCTGGCCGAGGAACACCACTGGCGGGCGACGCGGTACCCCGGCTGGACCGCGGCCCCGGACGGCGTCGGGACGCACGACCCCGACGTGCTGGCGCCGGTCTACCGGCACCTGCGGAAGGCTCTCGAGGACGGCCGGAACGAACCGGGGGCGGCCGACTTCTACTACGGCGAGATGGAGATGCGCCGCCACGGCCGGACGGCGTCCCGCGGTGAGCGCACGCTGCTGTGGTGCTACTGGGCGCTTTCCGGATACGGCCTGCGCGCCGCACGGGCGCTCACCTGGCTGGTGCTGGCGATGACGGTCACGGTGTTCGTGACGATGCTGTGGGGGCTGCCGAAGACCGATCCCGACCCGGTCAGCGAGGGCACCGCCGACGGCCGGCGGATCACCCTGACGACCAGGAAGCCGACGCCCGTCGATCCGGACGGGCCGTACGCGCGACGCCTCTCGGGGGAGCGGTTCGAGAAGTCACTGCGGGTGGTGACCAACTCGGTGATCTTCCGTGCGTCGGGCCAGGACCTCACCACCACCGGGACGTACGTCGAGATGGCCGCCCGGCTCGTGGAACCCGGTCTGCTCGCCCTCGCCGTCCTCGCCGTGCGCAGCCGCGTGAAGCGCTGATCCGCCCCCGCCGGTGCGTCACCGCGTGATCCGCACCTCCCGCTCCACCGTCACCTGGTCGATGTCCGAGACCCGGACCGTCAGTTTCATCGTCCAGGCGCCCTCCAGGGGGAGGGTGAGGTCGTTGGTGGCCCAGTAGCCGCCCCGGTCGGTGAGGCCGGCGTCGATCGGGCCCACGTCCTTGGACGGGAGGGTGAACGTGACACGGAGTTCCGGGACGAAGGTCAGGGCGCCCTGGGGGCCGAAGACCACCGCCTGGAGGCCGTTCTCGCCGACCCGGCCCGGGTCCATCGTGAGCTGGACCGTGCCGCTGCCGCCGGGCGTCCCCGTGTCGTAGGGGACCGTGAGCGCCTGCGCGCCTGGCAGGCCCGCCACCTGCGGTTCGGGCGCCTTCGCCGCCTCCGCCTCCGCGCGGGACGGCAGTGTGCCGGTCAGCACCGTGGTGACCAGCAGGACCGCCACCGCGACCACCACCTCCGCCAGGACGGAGCGGCGCAGGGCGCGGCGGTGCAGGGTTTCCGGTTCGACGGTGGTCATGTGCGTGGTCCTCGGTGCGGGGGGCGGGCCCGGCGCGCCCACCAGCGCCGGTACGCGTTCACCGGCCGCCGCCGGGCGGGCGAGCAGGGCCGTCCAGCGGCGGGACAGGGCCGCCGCGCTCAGCAGGAACACCGTCGCCGCCAGCTTCACGGCGAGCGTGCGGCCGTACGCCGTCTCCGTCAGGGCGGACCAGGAGCCGAGGCCGCGCCAGGACTGGTAGGCGCCGGTGACGACGAGGACCGACACCGACGTGAACGCCACGCGGGAGAAGCGGGCCACCGTGTCGTACGGCGGTGGTGTCCGCGCGCGGTGGAGGGTGAGCAGGAGGGCCGTCAGGCCGCCGAGCCAGCAGGCCATGGCCAGCAGGTGCAGCACCGACGACGTCATGGCGACCGGCACCTGGATGCCGGCCGAGGCGTGTTCGGCCGACGCCCATGTCAGGGCCAGGACCACGGAGAAGGCCGCGCCCGCCGTCACACGGGTGCGCGGGGAGCGGCCGCGCAGGACGGGGAGCAGGAGTGCGGCCGTCAGCAGGAGAGCCAGACGGGACAGCAGGGCCATGCCCGGGCGGCCGCTCACCGTGTCCGGGAACGCCGAGACGTCCAGCGCCGTCCCCGGCGACGTGCCCTTCTCGTAGGGCGCCCGCAGGATCAGCAGCGCCGCCGTCGTCACCAGCAGGGTCCACCAGCCGAACAGCAGCGGCGCCCGCAGCGGGCCCGTGTCCGGCGGGCGGCACAGGGCCGCGAACGCCGCCGTGCCGATGAGCAGCGCGGCCGCGAGGTAGGCGAGGTAGCGGCCGGTGTCGTAGAGGCTCTTGGTGACCGGGTGTTCGGCGTGGTCCTGGGGCGCCGCGGGCGGGGTGGGGGACGGCTTGCCGATGGAGAAGGTGAACGCGCCCGAGACGGGGTGGCTGTCCGCCGAGACCACCCGCCACGCGACCGTGTAGGTGCCCTCGCCGAGGTCCCGGGGCAGCGCGGCGCGGGCCGTGTCGGCGGCGCCGGCCGCGTGTTCGGGTTCCTCCATGGGGACGCGGCGGTTGTCGGGGCCGTAGATCCGGAAGGAGTCCTCGAGCAGGCCCACGGACTCGGTGAACGTCAGGGTGATGTGCGTGGGCGCCGTCCTGACGACGCTTCCGTCCTCGGGGTCGCTGGCGCGCAGGGCCGCGTGGGCGCTCGCCGGGGCGGCGCCCGCGAGGAGGAGGACCAGCAGGGTCCCCAGCAGCACCAGGGCCCGCCTCCACGAGGACCCGCCGCCCGCCGCCCCGTCGCGCCGTCGCTCCACGTCGTACCCGCCTCCCGGCCGTTCGCCTCCGGTGGAGTACGGACGGGACGCGCGGTCCGCTCAATGCGGCGGGAACGGCTTCACCAGGTGGGGCGGGAGGTCGCCCCTCCGTCCACCACCAGGTCGTGGCCGGTCACCCAGGACGCGAGCGGGGAGGCCAGGAACACGCAGGCGTCGCCGACGTCCTCCGGGCGGCCGAGGCGGCCCACGGCGGACGCCTCCCGCCAGCGGCGGACGCCCTCCGGCCAGGCGTCGGCCAGGCCCTCCCGGTCGATCAGGCCGGGCGAGACCGTGTTGACGCGCACGCCCCAGGGGCCGTACTCCAGGGCCGCCGTGCGGGCGTGCATCACCACCGCGGCCTTGGACGCGCCGTAGTGGGCGTGGCCGGGGGCGGGGAAGCGGGCCTCGACGGAGGCGACGTGGGTGACGGAGCCGCCGCCCTGGTCGCGCATCAGCCGTGCCGCCGCCTGGGTGCAGGCGAAGACGGCGGTCAGGTTGGTGTCCACGACCGCGCGCCACTCGGCCGCCGTCATCCCGGCGAGTTCCCGCACGGGCTGGACCCCGGCGTTGTTGACCAGCGCGGTGAGCCGGCCGCCGAAGCGTTCGGCGGCCTCGGCGACCAGGCGGTGGCAGGCGTCCTCGTCGGTGAGGTCGGCCCGCAGGACGACGGCCCGGCCGCCCGCCTCCCGGATGGCGGCCGCCGTCTCCTGCGCGGACGCGACGGAGGTGCGGCAGTGCAGGGCGACGGCCGCGCCCTCCTCGGCGAGCCGGCGGGCGATGCCCCGGCCGATGCCGCCGCCGGCGCCGGTGACCAGGGCGACCTGGCCGTGCAGCAGTCCCCGCTCGCTCATGGGCTGCCCAGCTCCGCGACCAGGCCGGCCCGGTCCGGGTGGCGGGCGGCCAGCTCGGCCGGGTCGCCGTGCTCGTAGCCCTCGTAGGTGAAGCCGGGGGCCATCGTGCAGCCGAACAGGGTCCAGGAGCCGCCGTCCGCGACGCGGGCGCCCATCCAGGTGCCGGCGGGGACGGTGAGCTGGACGTGCTGGCCGCCGAGCACGTCGGGGCCGAGGACCGGGGTGCTGCTGGTGCCGTCGGGGGCGAGCAGCAGCATCCGCAGCGGGTCGCCGAGGTAGTGGTGCCAGGTCTCGTCCGCGGGCAGGCGGTGCAGGGCCGAGTAGTCGCCGGGCTCGGCGGTGAGCAGGGCGACGATGGCGGTGCCCTCGGGGCGGCCGTCGGGCCGGGCGGGACCGGCCCAGGTCTGCCGGAACCGTCCTCCCTCCCGGGGGATCGGCTCCAGTCCGAAGTGGGCGACGAGGTCGTCGGGGGTCACCTTCCGAAGGCTACCTCCCGGGTGAGGAACGCGAGTTGTGCGTGCTTCCGAGGGAGGTACACGTCCGGCAGGTCCACCTCGGGCAGCACGACCCGGGGTCCGGTGGTGAAGCCCTGCCGCGCGAACCGGGCGGTCGCCTTCTCGTTGGCGACGTCCGGGTCGACCACGATCCGCCGCCTGTCCAGGCCCAGCAGGACGTACGCGGAGACGGCCACCGCCAGCCCCGCGGTCCAGCCGGAACGGGTCTCGCCCGGCTCCGGGGGCGCGAGCAGCAGATGCATGCCGATGTCGCCCGGCTCGACGGGGTAGCAGGCGCCCACCCGGTCGGCCTCCGGCTCGTACGTCTGGAGCAGCCCGGCCGGGGCGCCGTCCTTGACGAGGAGGAACGCGTGATGGGTGTCGAGGGTCTCCATGTGCGCGTAGATCTCGAGGACCTGCTGCTCGGTGAGGCCGTTCATGCCCCAGAACACGGCGCGTTCCTCGCTCACCCAACGGTGCAGCAGGGGCGCGTCGGCGGCCGGGGCCAGCGGCAGGACGCGTACGGTGCCGAAGCCGTCGACCGTCTGCTCGTGGACGGCCGGGCGGGAGGCGTACGGGTCAGACATCGGTCTCCTTCGTCAGCTGCGCCCAGTCGGTGACGACCGGGGCCAGGTCTCCTGCGAGCCACAGGGACTGCTGGTCCCGGTGGTGGGGCGATCCGGGGCGGCCCGAGGCGCCGTGCGGCACCACCCAGCGGCTGTCCTCGCGCCGGGCCAGGTCCCAGACGTAGCGGGCGGCGGGCCCGCGGACGGCGAGGTCGGTGACGCCGGGCACGGCGGAGGTGCACAGGACGCAGTCGTGGTCGCCGGACAGGCCGGGTTCCTCCTGCGGCTCCTCGGGCGGCAGCGCCCGCCAGGGCGCGAGGCGGTGGGTGTCGCCCCAGGCGCCGGCGGGCGGCGCGGCGGCCGCCTCCTCCAGGGCCGCGCGGACGACGGCGGGCCGGTCGACGCCGAACAGGTCCTCCGCCGACAGCACGTGCTCGAGGGCGAAGCCGATGCGCGGGACCAGCGCGAGCCAGGGGCGGAAGACCTCCGGGTACGGCGGCGGGGCCGCGGCGGCCGCGAGGGCGGGCTCGGCGGCGAGACGGCGGACGACCGCGCCGCGCAGGGCCGCGAAGGCCGCCGCGTCGGTGCTGCCGGCGTCCATGTGCCGGTCCCAGGCCAGCAGCCGCTCGCGCAGCGCGGACGCGGGTCCGGTGAGGTCCCGGGCGTCCAGCGCGGCCAGGTGGTCCAGGAGGGGCGCGGCGGAGGCGAGGTGGGTGTCGGTGTGGATCGCGGCCATGTCGGCGGCCGACCAGCGGTGCCGCCGGGCGAGCAGGGCGGCGATGCGGCCGGCGCGGTGCGGCGGGGCGAACTCCACGCCGAGCGGGGCGGCGGGGCCGCGCTGGTTGGCCATCACGGCGACGCCGTCGTCGAGCCCGGCGCGCGGCGGCTCGTGCCAGCCCCGCCACTCGTGGCCGGGCTCCCACGCGGGCACCAGGCGGAGACGGTTGGCGGCCGAGCGCACCGGGACGCGGCCGGCCACCCGGTGCAGGGTGCCGCCCTCGGTGTCGGCGGCGAGGACGACGTTGACGGGCTCGGCCCACAGGTCGGCGGCGCGGTCCACGTCGGCGACGCGGCGCGCCCGCAGCAGCGGCAGCAGGGCGCCGAAGCCGAGGTCGCCGGTGACGCGGGGCGGGTACCGCAGGGCGACGGCGAGCGGGGGTTCGCCGGGCTCCGGCACTCCGCCGTCGAGGCCCTCGGGTCCGCCGATGACGACGGGCCCGCGGTCGGTCTCGACGACCTCCACCTCGACGGGCTCCTCGCCCGCGACCTCGACGGTCTCGGTGTGCCGGGCGGCCCGCCGCCACACGCCGTCCGGGCCGAGCGCCTCGATCCCGGCGCCGGTGCGGCGCAGCCGCTCGCGGTAGAGGTCCTGATAGTCCGCCATGGCGTTGGTGATGGCCCAGGCGACCGTGCCGGTGTGGCCGAAGTGGGCGATGCCGGGGACGCCGGGGACGGCGAGGCCGACGACGTCGAACTCCGGGCAGGACAGACGTATCTGCTGGTAGACGCCGGGGTCCTCGATGAAGCGGTGCGGGTCGCCGGCGACGACCGCCTGTCCGGTGACCGTGCGCTCGCCCGCGACCAGCCAGCCGTTGCTGCCGGAGGTGCCGGGGCCGTCGGTGGCGAACAGGCCCACGGCGTCCGCCCCGAGACGCGCGGCGGCGTGGTCGCGCCACAGCTTGGCGGGGAAGCCGGCGAAGAGGAGGTGCGTGGACAGCCACACGGCCAGCGGCGTCCACGGCTCCCAGCGGCCGGGGAGGATGCCGGCGCGGGCGAACTCCGGGGCGTCGTGCCCGTCCAGGCCCTCGTTGACGCCGGTGACGTACGCCCGGATCCAGTCGGCGGTCTCCGGGTCGTGTTCCTCCAGGCGGGCGAGGCAGCGGCGGGCGGTGTCGGCGACGCGGGCGCGCCGGACCAGCACGTCCCAGGACAGCTCCCCGGCGCCGAGGAAGGAGGCCGAGGCGCCTTGGGCGCGGTGCCGCTCCACCTCGATCTGCCAGCCGCGGTCGCGGGCGGTCACCAGGCCCTGGAGACGCGCGAGTTCACGCGCGTCGTCGGCCCGCAGATGGGGAATCCCCCAGGGGTCCCGGAAGATCGCACCGGACACTGTGCCCTCATTTCACTTTAGGTTAGGCTCCCCTAAGTAAACCGTGACGTGGCGGAATCGTACGCGAAGGGTGAGGACGCGATGGGGCAGGGGCGGGGTTGGGAGGGCGCGGTCCTCAAACTGCTGCGCGCGAAGGATTTCGCGTTCACGGTGACGGGCGCCGAGGACGTCACCGCCGACTACCGGCGGCTGACCTTCACCGACGGCGGGATGCTGGCGACGACCGGCGTCCACCCCACGATGTGGGTACGGCTGTGGTTCGACAACGCGGGCAAGCCGCACCAGCGCGCGTACACCCTGGTCGACCCGGACCCGGAGGCCGGCGCCTTCGCGCTGGAGTTCGCACTGCACGAGGGCTGCGCCAGCGACTGGGCGCGGGCGGCGAAGCCCGGGGACACCGTCGAGGCGACCGTGCAGGGCACGGGCTTCGAGCACCCGGACCCCTCCCCGTCCCATGTGTACGTGGTCGGCGACCCGGCCTCGCTGCCGGCCGTCAACTCCCTGCTGGGCGCCCTGGGTGACGCCCCGGCGACCCTCTGGTTCGAGGGCTCCCTCGACGGGCTGCCCTGTGTGGCCGACCCCGCGCGGCACGAGGTGCGCGAGGTGCCCCGGCGGGACGCGGGCGCGGCCCTGGTGGAGCGGGTCCGCGCCGAACTGCCCGGCCTGCTGGCGTCCGGCCCCGACCCGTACGTGTGGATCGCCTGCGACACCGCGACCACCCGGGCGCTGGGCGCGTTCGTCCGCAAGGAGCTGGGCCTGCCCAAGCAGCGGGTGCAGGCGCTGGGGTACTGGCGCCCCAGCTGACCCGCGACGCGCGATCAACGGGGTGACGCGCGATCATCGGGGGCATGGACGTCACACTGCACCTCGCCCAGGACCCCGAGGCCGACCGGCTGCTGGGCCGCAGCCCGCTCGCCGCGCTGACCGGGATGCTGCTGGACCAGCAGATCCCGATGGAGTGGGCGTTCAAGGGCCCGGCGACGATCGCGCAGCGGCTCGGTGCGGACGACCTCGACGCGCACGAGATCGCCGCGTACGACCCCGAGGCGTTCGCCGCGCTGCTCTCCGAGAAGCCCGCGGTGCACCGCTACCCGGGGTCGATGGCGGGCCGTGTCCAGCAGCTGTGCCGGTACCTCGTCGAGCACTACGACGGCGACGCCGAGGCCGTCTGGCGGGGCGTCGACGACGGCAAGGAGCTGCTGAAGCGGCTCCAGGAACTGCCCGGGTTCGGCAAGCAGAAGGCGCAGATCTTCCTCGCCCTGCTGGGCAAGCGGCTCGGCGTCCGGCCCACGGGCTGGCGGGAGGCGGCCGGCGCGTACGGCGAGGAGGGGTCCTTCCGGTCGGTCGCGGACATCACGGGCCCGGAATCGCTGGCGAAGGTGCGGGCGCACAAGCAGGAGATGAAGGCGGCGGCGAAAGCCGCGAAGGCCGCGAAGAAGACGGGGGCGTGACCGGCGCGCCCGGGACGTACCGGGGGCGGGTATGCGGGCCGCGGGCGGCGAACCGGGCGGCCGGAGAGGGCCCACGGCGAGGGCGCCGACCGTTTTCTGACGGTTTCCGGCGGCTTTTACGGCGGCGTACTGCGTCGCCATGGCTGCGCCCGGAACGTCTCGACCGGTAGGCTTTCCGTGTGATCTTCAAGCGCATCGGAAACGGCCGGCCGTACCCCGACCACGGCCGGGAAAGCACCCGGCAGTGGGCGGACGTGGCGCCGCGCCCGGTCCGCCTCGATCAGCTCGTGACGACCAAGCAGCAACTCGACCTCGAGACCCTCCTCGCCGAGGACTCGACCTTCTACGGCGACCTCTTCGCGCACGTCGTGAAGTGGCAGGGCGACCTGTACCTCGAGGACGGACTGCACCGCGCCGTGCGGGCGGCGCTCCAGCAGCGCCAGGTGCTCCACGCGCGCGTTCTCGAACTCGACTGACACCCGTCGAACCCCCTGGCGGCCGGTTTGGCCCTTTCGGGTTGGACTGCACCCAGTCGAATGATCATCTAGTAGGCATAGCAGCCCGGGCGCACTACGCTGCGCTCATGAGCATGCTCACTCCACCCGGCATGGGCGGCCAGTACCGCATCACGGGTGACAAGTACCCGCGGATGCGCCGGCCCCGGCGGCGCGGCAAGCTCGTCGTGCTGACCGTGGCCTCCGTCGCCGTGCTCGGCGTGGGCGGCTGGGGCACGCTGCAACTCGTCGACGTGTTCACCGGCGGCGGCGACTCCGCCTCCGCGGCCGGCACCAAGGCCGCCTGCGGCACGGCGAAGCCCTCGGCGAGTCCCGTGGGGGCCGCCAAGCCGCTGCCCCTCCCCGGCACGATCACCGTCAACGTGCTCAACGCCACGACCCGCAGCGGGCTCGCCCAGAAGACCGCCGACGAGCTGAAGAAGCGCGGCTTCAGGATCGGCGAGGTCGCCAACGCGCCCGCGACGTTCGACAAGAAGGTCAAGGGCACCGGCGTGCTGCTCGGACCCGCCACCGCGCTGGACACGGCGCTGCCCGTGCTGGGCACCCAGCTGGCCGGCGCCGAGCGCCGCACCGACCCGGCCCGCAAGGGCGCCGAGCTCGACCTGATCATCGGCGACGCGTTCCGGGGGCTCACGGCGAAGGCGGACGCCGACAAGGCGCTGACCGCACTGGCCAACCCCGAGCCGGCGTCCGCCTCGAAGAAGAACTGCTGAGCCGAACCCGCCGAACCCGCTGAACGCGGGGGCGTGGGCCGCGGAGCTACTCCGCGGCGCCGTACATCCGGTCGCCCGCGTCGCCGAGGCCCGGGACGATGTAACCCTGCTCGTTGAGGCGCTCGTCGACGGACGCCGTCACGACCGTCACCGGCGTGCCGGCCAGCTCGCGCTCCATGACCTCGACGCCCTCCGGCGCGGCCAGCAGCACCACGGCGGTCACGTCGTCCGCGCCGCGCTTGATCAGCTCCTGGATGGCCGCGACGAGCGTGCCGCCGGTCGCCAGCATCGGGTCCAGGACGTACACCTGGCGTCCGGAGAGGTCGTCCGGCATGCGCGTGGCGTAGGTGGAGGCCTGGAGCGTCTCCTCGTTGCGCACCATGCCCAGGAAGCCCACCTCGGCGGTCGGCAGCAGCCGGACCATGCCGTCCAGCATGCCGAGGCCGGCCCGCAGGATCGGCACCACGAGGGGGCGCGGGTGCGACAGCTTCACGCCCGTGGTCTGCGCCACCGGCGTCCGGATGTCGACCTGTTCGGTCCGCACGTCGCGCGTGGCCTCGTAGGCGAGCAGGGTGACCAGCTCGTCGGCGAGACGGCGGAAGGTCGCGGAGTCGGTGCGCTGGTCGCGCAGCGTGGTGAGCTTGTGGGCGACCAGGGGGTGGTCGACGACGTGGAGACGCATGGCGTCAACCCTAACCGGGACGCGGAGGGGCCGGCGTCCCCGCGCATCGCAAGGGGATGGGGCGCTCGTCACCCCTTCGCTGGCGTCAAATCGTCCGGTCGGGGGAAGGTGGGAGGGACGGACTGGGGTGATGAAGCAATGCCTGAGCAGCAGAATCGTGGGAATCCGTCGGCCCGCGCGGGCCGCGGATCCCGGGCGGACCGGCTTTCCGGCACGGCCGGCGCTTCGCGGGTCGGTGAAGGCGCCGATGCCGGGGGCGGCGAGGTCGACTGGGAGGCCGAGCGCCGACGGCGGCGGGCCCGGTTCCTGAGGGAGCTGGCGGAGGCTCGGGCGTTGCGGGACCGGGTGCAGCCGCGGAAGGCGAAGGCGGCACGGCTGCGGCACGCGATGCGGATGCGGACGTTTCGCTGGTAGCGGCCCTCAGGGCACCGGTGCCTGTGCGGGCCGGGGGTGTCCGCGGCCCGGCGCCGGCAGGGTGCCGCCGCGTCCACCCTCCCCTGCTCCTGGCTTCGCTCGCGCAGCCGCGCAGGGATGAGGCGGGGCAAGGCCGTGCCCGCGGATGACCGCAGCGCGGGCCTGCGCATGGAAGCACCCCCGCCTGCGACAGCCCCGGCCGACCCGGCCGCGGTCGACCGCGGCCGTGGCCCACACACGCCAGAAGCCACGCCTGTGGACCGCAGCGGGCCCGGCCCGCGGGGCACCGGGCCGGGTGCCGCGGCCGACGGGCAGCCGTAGCCGCCGGGACGGGCCGGTGGCGGCGCAACGGGCATGGGCCGGGCACCACGGGGCCGGCCTGCGGGTAGCCGTAACGCCGGGACGGCCGGGCGGCGGCGCGGTCGGCGGGCAGCCGTACCCGCCGGGACGGCCCGGCAGCGGCGCGGCCGACAGGCAGGCGTACCCGTCGGGACGGCCAAGCGGCGGCACGGCAGGCATGGACGGGGCAACCGCGGGGCGGCCTGCGCGTAGCCGTACCCGCCGGGACGGCCGGGCGGCGGCGCGGTCGGCAGGCAGCCGTACCCGTCGGGACGGCCAGGAGGCGGCACGGCAGGCACGGACGAGGCAACCGCGGGGCGGCCTGCGCGTAGCCGTACCCGCCGGGACGGCCGGGCAGCGGCACGGTCGGCAGGCAGCCGTACCTGTCGGGACGGCCAGGAGGCGGCACGGCAGGCATGAGCCGGGCATCCGCGAGGGCGGCCGACGTAGCCGTAGCCGTCGGGGCGGCCGGCAGGCGGGGCCGGAGCAGTCGCGCCGGCAGCGCCCCCAGGTCGGCCACGGCCCTCGGTCCTGGTCGCGGTCGACCGCGACCTGCGAGGGGCGGCAGCCGCGACTGCGCACGCGCGGGCCCGCGACACGCCACGTCCGCCAGGTGGGCGTACCGCGTCGGGGGCCTGCCGGCCCGTGACGGCGGGCCCTGTCGCGGACCCGGCGCCTCGCCGGAGAGTGCCGCGCCCGGGTGGCGGGGAAAGCCGCGTACGATCCGGTCGTGGCGGCAACAAGTGCGCTGGTGAGTCCTTCCGGGGCGCACTCGGCGCACTGCGATCGAAACTGCTGGACACAGGGAGCGGAAGACGTCCCCTGATGGCCTTGTTTCTGCCACGATTCCCAGTGGGCGGGGTCTCGGAGCTCCGCATACCCGCCCGCACACCTCCGCCGGGGGGACCCCCAACCGGCACGCCTATGACAGTGGGAGAGTCACGGTGTACTTCGCCGCACTGCTCGCGCGCACCGAAGACGGGTGGGAAGCGAGCGACACAGAGCTCGACGATGTGGAAACCCTGTCGGATCTGGCCGACCTGGCCCGGGAAGCCTCTCCCGACGAGGACACGGTGCTCGTGCTGATCGAGCAGGAGGACGGCTGGTTCGGCGTCGTCCGCGTGGACGGTGAGGAGGATCCCAGGATCTACGTCTCCGACGCCGCGGCGGCCGCCCGCAGCAGCTACGGGGAGATCCTGCTCACCGACGAACTGCTCGGCCGGGAGCCCGGGGACGACGTCCCCGACCTGGACGCCCTCGACCTCGACGGCACGGAGGACGGTGAGCCGGACGACGAGGACGCCGACGGCGGTCCGTCCGCCGCGTCCGGCGAGTCCGTCCCGCACGGCCCGGTCGGGGACGCGCAGGTCCTGGAGGACCTGGGCGTGACCGAGAAGGAGCTGCGCTCGATGACCGAGGACGCCGTCTCGGAGATCGCCGAGGCCCTGGGCGCCTCGGAGGTGCTGGAGACCGTCCGCTGACCGTGCCGACCACCACCCCCGCGCCCGGCCTCCCGGACCCGGTGCGCGACCGCTGGCGGGAGCCGATGCGACTCGCCCTGGACGAGGCCCGCCGGGCCGTCCCGGGCGGGGACGTCCCCGTCGGCGCCGTCGTGCTGGCCGCGGACGGGGTCACCGTGCTGTCCCGCGCCCACAATGAGCGCGAGGCGGCCGGCGACCCCACGGCGCACGCGGAGGTCCTCGCGCTGCGCCGGGCCGCCGAGCGGGCCGGGGAGTGGCGGCTGGCCGGCTGCACCCTGGTGGTCACGCTGGAGCCCTGCACGATGTGCGCGGGCGCCGTCCAGCAGTCCCGGGTGGACCGGGTGGTCTACGGCGCCCGGGACGAGAAGGCTGGCGCGGCGGGATCCCAGTGGGATCTGGTCCGGGACCGGCGCCTCAACCACCGCCCCGAGGTGATCGAGGGCGTGCTCGCCGAGGAGTGCTCTCGGCTGCTCACGGAGTTCTTCCGGGGACGCTGAATACCGATTTCGATCCATGCGCCACCGTGCTGTAAGGTCTCCCTCGGTAGCGTGTCCGAGCGGCCGAAGGAGCTCGCCTCGAAAGCGAGTGTGGCGCAAGTCACCGAGGGTTCAAATCCCTCCGCTACCGCGTGAGAAGGGCCCCGTCGTCAGACGGGGCCCTTCGTGCGATCATGGGCCCGCTCGACGCTCGCGTGACAGCAGTGACAGGGGAGGGCCGCGATGGCGGTGAACGCGAAGAAGGCCGCCGTCTATCTGCTGGTGGTCTTCGTGCTGTACGTGATCATCACGGATCCCGAGACCGCCGGCGACTACGTCACGGTCGGGTTCCAGGGCGTCTCGGACGCCGCGAAGGCGATCGGCGACTTCATGACCTGGCTGGCCGCAGGAGGCAAGTGATGATCCGGCACCTGGTGCTCTTCAAGCTCGACGAGGGCGTCCGCCGCGACGACCCGAGGGTCGTCGAAGGCGTGGAGGCCTTCCGCGCGCTGGAGGGGAAGATCCCGGAGATCCGCTTCTGGGAGTGCGCCTGGAACATCAGCGACCGCCCCATCGCCTACGACTTCGCCATCAACTCCGCGTTCGACGACGCCGAGGCGCTGCGCCGCTACGTGGAGCACCCGGACCACCAGGCGGGCGTCGGCCTGTGGCGCGAGTTCGCCACGTGGGTGATCGCCGACTACGAGTTCTGACGCCCCCTCCGCGCTCCGCGCACCGAGGCCCCCTGCCGCCCCGGCAGGGGGCCTCGCCGCGTTCCGCACCCGTCTCCCGCCCTCAACACGGAATATGCGGTGCTTGCACACAGTGAGTCAGTCTTGTGATGCTATGACCGCTTTTGACGGATGAGTTGACGGACGATGTGAGCGAATGAAGAGGTGGCGTTGAAGGTGTCGGCCAGTTCCGCGCCACCCCAGGACGAGGTGTCCCCCGACGCGGTCCAGACCCCCGCCAAGCGCCGCGGCGCGGACACCAGGGCCCTGACCCAGGTGTTGTTCGGTCAGCTCAAGAACCTGGAGCCGGGCACGCCGGAGCACGCCCGCGTGCGGGCGGCGCTCATCGAGGCGAACCTCCCGCTGGTGCGCTACGCGGCCGCCCGCTTCCGCTCCCGCAACGAGCCGATGGAGGACGTCGTCCAGGTCGGCACCATCGGCCTCATCAACGCCATCGACCGCTTCGACCCGGAGCGGGGCGTGCAGTTCCCGACCTTCGCGATGCCGACCGTCGTCGGCGAGATCAAGCGGTACTTTCGCGACAACGTCCGCACCGTCCACGTACCGCGCCGGCTGCACGAGCTGTGGGTGCAGGTCAACAGCGCGACGGAGGACCTCACCACCGCGTTCGGACGCACCCCGACCACCGCCGAGATCGCCGAGCGGCTGCGCATCTCCGAGGAGGAGGTGCTGTCCTGCATCGAGGCCGGCCGGTCGTACCACGCCACCTCGCTGGAGGCCGCGCAGGAGGGCGACGGGATGCCCGGCCTGCTGGACCGGCTCGGCTACGAGGACCCCGCCCTGGACGGGGTGGAGCACCGCGACCTCGTCCGGCACCTCCTCGTGCAGCTTCCGGAGCGCGAGCAGCGCATCCTGCTGCTGCGTTACTACAGCAATCTGACGCAGTCCCAGATCAGCGCCGAGCTGGGCGTCTCGCAGATGCACGTGTCCCGCCTGCTGGCCCGGAGCTTCCAGCGGCTGAGGTCCGCAAACAGGATCGACGCGTAACCCCGGAGAGCGAATCACCCGACGGCGCGATTCCGCCTGTTTTTTCGCCCGATACCCCGTCAGACATCGTGTGTCCAGGGCTGATTCGCATCTCAGATATCGACATGTCACTACAGCGCGTTGCCGACATGTGACATTCTGCCGGAAGCGCGTTTGCCGGAGCCTCGGCGCCGGTATTCAGGTGAAGGCTGCGTTCCTCGGATCGGGAGCGTTCGCCGCGACCGTCCCGCGACCCAAAGGGGGTGGCATGTCCGCAGAACAGGGCAGCTCGAAGGTGCTCACGCTCGCGGAGAGCGAGTCAGCTCCCCATGCTCTCGACGCACTCGGCCCCATCGACGAGGGCCCGGCCCTCGCCGTCACACCCGCTCCGGACCTCCCGGACACGGCGGCCCTCGACACCCGCACCCTGTCCCGCTCCCTGTTCCTGCGGCTCGCCGCGCTCGACGAGGACAGCCCCGAGCGCGCCTACGTCCGGGACACGCTGATCGAGCTCAACCTCCCGCTCGTGCGGTACGCGGCGGCGCGGTTCCGCTCGCGCAACGAGCCGATGGAGGACATCGTCCAGGTCGGCACCATCGGGCTGATCAAGGCGATCGACCGCTTCGACTGCGAACGGGGCGTGGAGTTCCCGACGTTCGCGATGCCGACGGTGGTCGGGGAGATCAAGCGGTTCTTCCGTGACACGTCCTGGTCGGTGCGGGTCCCGCGCCGGCTCCAGGAGCTGCGGCTGGCGCTGACCAAGGCCGGCGACGAGCTCTCCCAGAAGCTGGACCGCTCCCCGACGGTGGGCGAACTCGCCGCCGTGCTGGGCGTGTCCGAGGAGGACGTCGTCGACGGCCTCGCGGTGGGGAACGCCTACACGGCGTCCTCGCTGGACTCCCCCGCCCCGGAGGACGACGGCGGGGAGGGCTCCCTGGCGGACCGCCTCGGCTACGAGGACACGGCGCTGGAGGGCGTGGAGTACCGGGAGTCGCTGAAGCCGCTGCTGGCGAAGCTGCCGCCGCGTGAGCGGCGGATCATCATGCTGCGGTTCTTCGCGAACATGACGCAGTCGCAGATCGGCGAGGAAGTGGGCATCTCGCAGATGCACGTCTCCCGGCTGCTGACGCGGACCCTTGCCCAGCTGCGGGAAGGGCTCATCTCGGACTGACGTCCCCGGTGCGGGCCGGTGAGGGCCGGCACCGGACGAAGGGCCGCCGAGGGGTTTTCCCTCGGCGGCCCTTCGTTCACTTCAGTGCGAGCCAGGCCACCGCCGCGACGACCGCCACGGCGACGACGATGCCGACGATCAGGCCGATCCGCGGGCCGCCGCCCGTGGCCGCCGCCTGCCTGCCCTGGGGGGCCTCGTCGACGAACGCGCGGAACATCTGGGTGCTGCCGGCGGGGTCGTGATTGCCCTGCGGGCCCTGGGTGTTAGCCATGGACCGAGACCCTAGCGAATCACCGTCCGGGCCCCCAAGCGGGGCGGGACAGACGAGGGAGACCCCCTCCCACCTGCGTGTTTACTGGCGCGATTACTTGCCTTTGCCAAGTTTTTGGGCCGCACCGCCCGTTTTTATTTGCCTTCAGCAACCATCGATACCTACGGTTGCTTTAAGCAACGAAACGGAGGTGCCATGGCCGAGTCGGCACAGTACGAGGAGCTGGTCCGGCAGTTCAGCGCCTTCGGCGCCGTCAAACGGGAGATGAACCGGCTGATGCCGTCGGACTGCCCGAGCGGCTCCGCGGCCGTGCTGACCGTGCTGGGCCGCCATGGCGACATGCGCATGAGCAGGCTCGCCGAACTGCTGTCCGTGGACATGTCCGTCACCAGCCGGCACGTCACCCATCTGGCAGAGCGCGGCTGGATCGAGCGCTCCCCCGACCCCGCCGACAAGCGGTCCCGCATCCTGCGCCTCACCCCGGCCGGCCGGGACCGGCTCGACGAGCTGTTCCGGCTCACGACCCACCTCCTCGCGGAGCGGCTCGGCGACTGGTCGGACGAGGAGGTCGGTCACCTCGCCCGGCTGATGGCCCGGCTCAGGGACAGCTTCGGCGACCCCCGCACCGTGCCCCGGCAGGCGCCTCCGTCACTCGGACAGACCACCCGTACACCCGTAAGCACGTAAGAGAAGGAAGTCCATGGCAACGACCACACCGAACGGTGTGCGGGCTCATGCCAAGCACGGGGGAGGCCCCTCCCAGGACGCTCCGATGACGCACCGGCAGATCATGGAGGCGCTGTCCGGGCTGTTGCTCGGCATGTTCTGCGCCATCCTGTCGTCGACCATCGTCACCAACGCCCTGCCCGAGATCGTCTCCGACCTCGGCGGCGGCCAGAGCGCCTACACCTGGGTCGTCACCGCCTCGCTGCTGACGATGACCGCCTCCACCCCCCTGTGGGGCAAGCTCGCCGACCTCATCAGCAAGAAGGCCCTGGTCCAGACGGCCCTGGTCATCTTCGTGATCGGCTCGATCGTGGCCGGCACGGCGCAGAACCCGGGCATGCTGATCACCGCGCGCGCCATCCAGGGCCTCGGCGGCGGCGGTCTCGCCGCGCTGGCCCAGATCATCATGGCCGCGATGATCTCCCCGCGGGAGCGCGGGCGGTACTCCGGTTACCTGGGCGCGACCTTCGCGGTCGCGACCGTCGGCGGCCCGCTGCTCGGCGGCGTCATCACCGACACCAGCTGGCTCGGCTGGCGCTGGTGCCTCTACGTCGGCATCCCGTTCGCGCTGATCGCGCTGGTCGTGCTGCAGAAGACGCTGCACCTGCCGCTGGTGAAGCGGGAGGTCAAGGTCGACTGGGCCGGCGCCTTCTTCGTCACCGCGGCCGTCAGCCTGCTGCTCGTCTGGGTCACCTTCGCCGACGACAAGTACGACTGGATGTCGTGGCAGACCGGGGCGATGGTCGGCGGCGCGGTCCTGCTGACGCTGATCTTCCTGCTCGTCGAGTCCAGGGCGAGCGAGCCGATCATCCCGCTGCGCCTGTTCCGCAACCGCACCATCACGCTGGCGTCGCTGGCCTCGCTGTTCGTCGGTATCGCGATGTTCGCGGGCACCGTCTACTTCAGCCAGTACTTCCAGCTCGCCCGGGACAAGTCCCCGACCATGTCGGGCGTCATGACCATCCCGATGATCGGCGGTCTGTTCATATCGTCGACCGTCTCCGGCATCGTCATCACGAGGACCGGCCGCTGGAAGGCCTGGCTCCTGGCGGGCGGTGTGCTGCTCACGGCGGGCCTCGGCCTGCTGAGCACCATGCGCTACGACACCCCGTACTGGCACATCGGCGTCTTCATGGCGCTGATGGGCCTGGGCGTCGGCATGATGATGCAGAACCTGGTGCTCTGCACGCAGAACCAGGTGGACCCGAGCGACCTGGGCGCGGCCTCCTCCGTGGTCACCTTCTTCCGCTCCCTCGGCGGCGCGGTGGGCGTCTCCGTGCTCGGCTCGGTGATGTCCTCCCGGATCAGCCACTACGCGGCGGACACCATCGGCACCCTCAGCCCGCAGGAGCAGGCGGCGGCCGCCAAGGCCTCCGGCAGCGGCACCATCCCCGACATGGACCTGCTGCCCCCGTCCATCCGCACCTGGCTGGAGAGCGCCTACGGCCACGGCATCGCCGACATCTTCCTGTACGTCGCGCCGGTCGCCCTGCTCGGCTTCCTGGTGACGATCTTCATCAAGGAGGTCCCGCTGCGGACCACCGGCGCGCTGGCCCAGGCCGCGCAGGAGCAGGCCGCCGGGGCCGGCGACCCGGTCGCCGCCGAGGCCGCCTCCGTCCCGGCCGGAAGCGCCGTCCCCGCGGCCTCCGTCTCGGAGACGCGGACCGCCGCGGAGGACACCTTCGCCCAGCCGGTGTCCGCCGTCACCACCGCCGCCCGGCCCGAGGAGTCCGCCTCCTCCGGCATCCCCGTGCGCGGCTTCGTCCGGGGCGCCGACAGCACCCCGGTGCCCCGCGCCGCCGTCACGCTGATCTCCCTGGGCGGCCGCCAGCTGGGCCGCTCCGTGGCCCAGGCCGACGGCTCCTATGCGGTGGACGCCCCCTCGGCGGGGTCGTACGTCCTGATCGCCGCCGCCGACGGGCACCAGCCGCAGGCGTCGACGGTCGTGGTGAACGGCGAGCCGGTGTCCTACGACATCCTGCTCAGCGGCACCAGCGGTATGACCGGCGTGGTCCGCGCGGCGGACACCGGGCAGCCGGTGGAGGACGCGATGGTGATCGTCACCGATGTGCGCGGGGATCTGCTGGCCACCGGGACCACCGGCGAGCAGGGCGAGTTCTCGTTCACCGAGCTGGTGCCGGGCACGGTGACCGTGGCGGTGAACGCCGCCGGGTACCGGCCGCGCGCCCTGCCGGTCGAGATCGGCGCCACGGGCGTCACCCGGGTCGAGGCCGACCTGGAGACCGGCGCCCACGTCCGGGGTGTGATCCGCGCCCCGCACGGTCCGCTGGCCGACGCCCGGGTCACCCTGGTCGACGCGGCGGGCAACGTGGCCGGCACCGCCACCACCGGTGAGGACGGGGCGTACGCCTTCGCCGACCTGGACGGCGGCGAGTACACCGTCATCGCCACGGGCTACCCGCCGGTGGCGAGCGCCCTGACGGTCGCAGGACCCGGTGTCGACGACCACGACATCGAGCTCGCCCACCCGGGCGACTGACCGAGTTCCGGCCCGTGGCGGGCCCGCGCGTCCTGTAGCGGAGACGCGCCCCGCCGCGGGCCGGTCGTCTCACGACCTTTTCATGAGCCTTTTCAGGGAGAAGACGGGATGCCACTGACCGCGAGGATCCGCACCCGGGACGGATGGGCCGTGTCGCACGCGGTCGTCACGCTGGCCGACGGGACCGGCGCCCAGGTGCTGCGCGCCGAGGCGGACGCCGAGGGTGCCGTCCGGGACGCCACCGAGCTGGCTCCGGGGGCGTACACCGTCGTCGTGACCGCGGTCGGGTACGCACCCGCCGCCGCCAGCGCCCTCGTCACCGCGAGCGGGCGCGCGGAGATCGGGACGGTGACGCTGGCCCGCGCCGGGGGCACGGAGCTGCCGCCGCCCGGCCCGTGGACCGTCGACCCGGCGCACTCCAGCGTGGCCGCCGTCGCCCAGCACCTGGGCATCTCCAGCGTGCGGGGCCGGTTCACCGACTTCACCGCCTCGGTGGAGATCGCCCCGGACGACGTCACCAAGTCGCGCGTGGAGGCCGTGATCCGGGCCGCGTCCATCGACACCGGCAACAGGATGCGCGACACCCATCTGCGGTCGCCGGACTTCCTGGACGTCGCGCGGCACCCGGAGATCGCCTACCGGTCCACGGGGCTCACCCAGGCGGGCACCGACCGCTGGACCGTGCACGGCGAACTGACCATGCGCGGCGTGGTCCGCCCGGTCGACCTGGACCTGGCGTACCTCGGCACCGGCGCCGACCCCTGGGGCGGCACCCGGGCGGCCTTCCGCGCCACCACGGAACTGCGGCGCGAGGACTTCGCGATGCACTACAACCAGGTCGTCCAGGCCGGCATCGCCGCCGTCGGCACCACGCTCCGGGTGGAGCTGGACGTCCAGGCCGTGCGGGGCGAGAAGCTCCCGGAGGTCTGAGCCACGGCGTCCGGACCTGCGCCGCTTCCGGTCTCGCCCCCGGCGTGGTCCAATGGGTGGAGGGTCAGGAAGCGGCCTGCCGATTCCGGACGACCGTGTCAGGTGAATGCCGTGACCCCTCCGCCCCCTTCCTCCGAGCGTGTGATGCTCCCGCTGCCGTCGGAGATCGACTTCCGCAACGCCGACGGCCTGCTGCCGCTGATCATGTATCAGGCCCGCTCCGGCTCCGAGGGGCCCGCGCGGGTGATGGTCCTCGACCTGTCCGGGACCCGCTTCATGGACTCCCAGGGCATCCGTCTGATCAACGACGCCCGGAGGCTGCTGCTCCCCGACACCCGGGTGCACGTGGTGGCCCTCCCCGAGAGCGTGGCGGGCCGCGTCCTGGAGGTGACCGGGCTGCGCCGCGACGTGCCCGTGTACGACAACCTCCCGGAGGCGATGGCGGCCTAGGCTGACGCCATGGCACCCAACATCGCGACCAACACCCGCGTCTCCCTCGACGAGTTGCTCGACTTCGTACGCCCCCGGCACCGCGCGATCCTGCTGACCCGCCGCTCCGACGGCGGCCCGCAGGGGTCGCCGCTGACCTGCGGGGTCGACGATTCCGGGCGGATCGTGGTGTCCACGTACCCGGAGCGCGCCAAGACCCGCAACGCCTGGGGGCACCTCCCAGGCCCTTAGGCACTGGGGGAGGGACCCGCGGGTCGCCCCGATCGTCCTGAGTGACGACTGGAACGGCCCCTGAGTGCGGATCGACGGCACCGCCGAGGTGCCACGTGGTCGTGGGGCGGGGTCAGTTCTCGGACGTCGGGCGGGTGAGGTCGTAGAAGGTGACGGAGCCGGCGGTGACGTGGGTGAAGTGGGACTGCACCCAGGCGGTGATCCGGGAGGCGGCACCGGTGCCGGATCCTCCGCCTCGGCCCGTGCCGCCTCCGCCTCCGCCTCCACTTCCGCCGGAGACGAAGTAGTGGATGCGGCCGTCCTTCACGTACTGCTGGAACTGCGCGAGGGTCGGGGACGGGTCGGTGCCGTTGAAGCCGCCGATCGCCATGACCGGTTCGCCGGTGGCGAGCTGGTAGCTCGCGGCGTTCTGCGCGCCGACCGCCGCGGCGGCCCAGGTGTGGCCGGCGGCGCCGGCCTCCAGCAGCTCGCGTGCCTCGGCGTCGACGTCGGTGCCGCCGAGGAGACCACCCATGCCGGCGCCTCCGCCGCGGGGACCCTGGCCGGGGGCTTCCGTGGTGGTGCCGGCTCCGCCGGGCGGGGTGGTGCCGTCGGCGCCAGGAGGGGCGCCGAAGCCGTCCTGGCCGGGGCCGCCGCCGGGGAAGCCGCCGTTTTGAGAGGGGCCGTTCCCGTCGGCACCGGGCGGGGTGCCGTTCCGGGGGCCTCCGCCCCCGCCGGGGCCGCCTCCCCTGCCCGTCGACGCGGGACCGGCCGTGACGATGGAGCCGGAGTGCCCCTCCCGCACGGTGCTCAGGGTGTACGCCGTCGGGCCGGCCAGGGAGGCCGCGACGCCCAGCCCGGCCGCCGCGAGCACCACCCGGCGTCCCGCCCGGCCCGCGAAGACCAGCCCCAGCGCCGCGGTCAGTCCGCCCACCAGGACGAGCCACCGCAGCCACGGCAGGTAGTCGGGCGTGCGGTGGAGCAGGACGTACCCCCAGGCCGCCGTCGCCGTGACGGTCGCCGCCAGGGTGAGGGCGGCCCACGTCTCCCGCCGCCTGTGCCACAGGGCCGCCGCGCCCATGCCGGTCACGGCCGCCACGTAGGGGGCCAGCGCCACCGTGTAGTACTGGTGGAAGATGCCGGCCATGAAGCTGAAGACGACAGCGGTCGTCAGCAGCGAGCCGCCCCACACCAGGAACGCGGCCCGGGTGACGTCGGTCCTGCCGGCCTTACGGGTCAGGACCAGGCCGGCGACGAGCAGGAGCAGCGCGGCGGGCAGCAGCCAGGAGATCTGGCCGCCGATGTCGTCGTTGAACATCCGGTCCCAGCCGGTCTCGCCCCAGCGTCCGCCGCCGCCCGGGGCGCCCCCGCCTCCGACGCTGCCCGTCTCGTCGCCGTTGAGCCGGCCGAGGCCGTTGTAGCCGAAGGTCAGCTCCAGGAAGCTGTTGCTCTGCGAGCCGCCGATGTACGGCCGTGAGGACGCCGGCCACAGCTCGACCACCGCGACCCACCAGCCGCCGGACACCACGAGCGCGACGGTCGCGAGCGCGAGCTGCGCGAACCGCTTGCGCGGGCGGACGGGGGCGCAGACCGCGTAGACCGCGGCCAGGGCCGGGAGGATCAGGAACGCCTGGAGCGTCTTGGTGAGGAAGGCGAAGCCAACGGCGACGCCCGCCCACACCAGCCACCTGGTCCGGCCGTCCTCCAGGGCGCGGACGACGAGATGGCAGGCGACCGCCATCAGCAGCGCGAGCAGCGCGTCCGGATTGTTGAAGCGGAACATCAGCGCCGCGACCGGGGTGAGCGCGAGGACCGCTCCCGCGAGGAGCGCGGCGCCGTGACCGGAACGGCGGCGCACGGACGCGTGCACGACGGCGACCGTGCCGACGCCCATCAGGACCTCGGGCACGAGGATCGCCCAGGAGTTGAGACCGAACAGGCGCACCGAGAGGGCCATCGGCCAGAGCGCGGCCGGAGGCTTGTCGACGGTGATGGCGTTCGCCGCGTCGAGCGAGCCGAAGAAGAAGGCCTTCCATGACTGGCTGCCCGCCTGCACGGCCGCGGAGTAGAAGGAGTTGGCGTAGCCGGAGGCGTGGAGGTTGCAGAGGTAGAGCACGCCGGTGGCGAGAAGCAGCGCGAGGAAGGCGGGGCGGGCCCAGCGGGGGTCGGCGGTGGGCGGGCCGGGGCTCACGGCGGTCTGCGGGGGCGGCGGGTCACCGACGGCGGGCGCGGCATGCGCGCCGTGCGGTGGGACGCCGGCCGCCGGACCGGAAGCGGCTGCGGGGGCGGCCGTTCCGGCACCGGCCTGCCCGCCGGGCGGTGCGGGGCGGGGTCCGCCGGTGGCTTCGGCTCCGACGGGAGCGCCGTGCGGTGCGGGCGCGGCGGGCGGCGGGTCACCGATGGCGGCATCAGCTCCGGCGCGCGGGCCGTACGGCGCGGACGCCGGACGGGTACCGCCGGCCGCGGCTTCGGTCTGGGTCCGCGCGCCCTGCGCTGCGGACGCGGGTCGCCGGCCGCCGGCCGCGGCATCGTCACCGGCTCGCTCACCGTACGGCGCGGACGCCGACCGGAGACCGCCGGCTGCGGAACCGGCTCCGGCTTGCGGGCCGTTCGGCGCAGGTGCGTGGAGGGGTGCCCCGTCGGCCGGGTCGGACTGCGGGTCGCGTGGGGTGGTCATCGGGTGGTCCTCGGGTCATGGTCAGGCTGCCGGGCGGGGCGAGCGGGGAACTGTGGGCGGGCTGGGGCGGGTGGCGGCGTAACTGGTTTTTCCGGCTGGGGCGTTCGCGGGGCTCGGGGAGCGGGGTCGGCTTCCGAGGTGGTCCAGGAAGCCGCCTGCCCCGGCGACGGGGCCATCGGTGAGGCGGGCGACGGGCCGGGCGCGGGCGTCGAAGGACCGGGCGCGGGTGCCGTGGCGCCGCGACCGGACGTCGCCTGCGAAGGCGTCCGCCCAGTCCGGGACACCGGGTCGGCGGCGCGGGCCGGGCCCCGGTCCGGGAAGACCCACGCCCGGAACAGCAGGAACCGCAGGACCGTCGCCGCGAGGTTGGCGGCCACCAGGACCGCCAGCTCCGTGGAGCGGGCGGGGTCGCTGCTCGCCATGTTCAGGGCGGCGAGCGAGCCGCTGGTCAGAGCGAGGCCGATGGCGAGGACGACCAGGCCCTGGGCCTGGTGGCGGACCATCCCGCCGCGCCCCCGTACCCGGAAGGTGAGCCGGCGGTTGGCGGCGGTGTTGGCGACCGCCGACACCAGCAGGGCGAGCCCGTTGGCGGTCTGGGGGCCGGTGACGGCCCGGAAGGCGCTGTAGAGGAGCAGGTAACACACCGTGGACACGGCGCCGACGGCGCAGAAGCCGACGAGCTGCCGGGCCAGTCCGCGCGGCACGTCCGCGAGGTCCCGGTCGCGCGGGTCGTCGCCGAAGGGCCGGGCGAGCCGGTCCAGCGGCAGCGCGCCGGTGGCCAGCGCCCTGCCGACCCGCCACACACCCTTGAGGTCATCCATGGCCGTCCGCACGATGTGGACGGTGGAGTCGGGGTCGTCCACCCAGTCGACCGGCACCTCGTGGATCCGCAGCCCCGCCCGCTCGGCGAGCACCAGCAGCTCCGTGTCGAAGAACCAGCCGCCGTCCTCCACCAGCGGCAGCAGCACCTGCGCCACGTCACGGCGGATCGCCTTGAACCCGCACTGCGCGTCGGAGAAGCGCGCCTGGAGCGAGCCGCGCAGGATCAGGTTGTAGCCCCGGCTGATGAACTCCCGTCGGGCTCCCCGCACCACCCGCGAACCGCGGCTCAGCCGGGAGCCGACGGCCAGGTCGGAGTGCCCGGAGATCAAGGGGGCGACCAGCGGCAGCAGGGCGTTGAGGTCGGTGGACAGGTCCACGTCCATATAGGCGAGGACGGGCGCGTCCGAGGCGGACCAGACGGTCCGCAGCGCCCGTCCGCGGCCCTTCCGCTCCAGCCGGACGGACCGCACCTCCTCGATCCGCCGCTCCAGGTCGGCGGCGACGAGCGGGGTGCCGTCCGTGGAGGCGTTGTCGGCGATGGTGATGCGGAACGCGTACGGGAAGGTCCGGGTGAGGTGTTCGTGCAGCCGGCGGACGCAGGGCCGGAGGTCCTTCTCCTCGTTGAAGACGGGGACGACGACGTCGAGGACCGGTGTGCCGGCCCAGGCGGCCGGAAGGTGCTCCCGAGCCGGCAGCGTGCCGGGATAAGGGTCGGTTCGCATGGCAGCGACCCTGGTCAACTCCCCTGTCGTGCCCCTGTGGTGAGGCTGTGCCACGACTGTGGGTCCGGCGCGTCCGGCGCGGCCGCGGGCAGGCGGAGGGTGAACACCGTCCGGCCGGGCACGCTGTCGGCCGTCACCGAGCCGCCGTGCGCGGCCGCCACCGCCTGCACGATCGCCAGCCCCAGCCCCGTCGATCCGGTGGCCCGGGTACGGGCCGAGTCGCCGCGCGCGAACCGTTCGAAGACGTGCGGGAGCAGCTCGGGCGGGATGCCGGGCCCGTCGTCGGCGACGTCCACCCGCAGCCAGGGGCCCTCGTGGCGCACCCGTGCGGTGACGGTGGTGCCCGGCGGGGTGTGGGTGCGGGCGTTGGCGAGCAGGTTGACGAGGATCTGCTGGAGCCGGGCGAAGTCGGCGGTGACCGGCGCGGGCGCGTCGGGCAGGTCCAGGCGCCAGTGGTGGCCGGGACCCGCGGCGCGGGCGTCGCTGACGGCGTCCACGACCAGCGGCACCAGGTCGGTCTCCTCGCAGCGCAGGGGCCGTCCGGCGTCCAGGCGGGCGAGCAGCAGCAGGTCCTCGACCAGCAGGGTCATCCGGCCGGCCTCGGACTCGATGCGGCGCAGCGCGTGCCGGGTGTCGGGGCCGACATCCTCCCGGCCGCGCCGGGTGAGTTCGGCGTATCCGCGGATGGAGGCGAGCGGGGTGCGCAGTTCGTGGGAGGCGTCCGCGACGAACTGCCGTACCCGGGTCTCGCTCAGCTGCCGGGCGTGCAGGGCGCCGTGGACGTGGTCGAGCATGCGGTTGAGGGCGGCGCCGACCCGGCCGACCTCGGTGTGCGGATCGCACTCGGACTCGGAGACGCGTTCCTTCAGGGTCACCTCGCCGCGGTGCAGGGGGAGTTCGGCGACACGGGTGGCGGTGGCGGCGACCCGGCGCAGCGGGCGGGTGGCGACGCCGACGATGACGGCGCCGGCCAGGGACGCGGCGACAAGACCGGCGGCGGTGACGCTGATCTCCACCAGGATCAGGGTGGTGACGGTGGCGTCGACGTCGGCGGTGGGGACGGCGACGTAGAAGGCGCCGTTGGGCCCCTCCGCGTGGACGACGCGGTAGCTGCCGAGCCCGGGGAGGTCGGCGGTGTGCTCCTGGCGGTCGCGCGGCACGTCCTCCAGGGCGGCGAGCTGCGCGCCGGTGAGCCGTCCGGCCTCGGGCGTGCGGACGCCGTTCACCTCGCGGGAGTCGCTCACCACCCCGTCGGTCACCCTGCCGTCCACGACGGTGGCGCCGACGGTGCCGAACATCTGCGGGCCCCTCGTCACGAAGTCGAGGGGGTCCGCGGGCGGGCCGGGGCGCGGCCCGTCGCCGGGCGGGCCGCCCGTCGCCCGCATCGCCACCTCACGGAGCTGCCCGTCGAGCTGCTCGTACAGATGGGAGCGGAGGGCCAGCGCGGTCACCGTCCCGATCACCGCGCACACCACCGCGATCAGCGTGACGGACGCGACGACGAGCCGCGTCCGCAGCGTGCGCGGACGCGGTCGCCCCGGTCCGCTCACGACACCGCGGGCTTCAGCAGGTAACCGGCGCCGCGCCGGGTGTGGATCATCGGCTCCCGGCCCGCGTCGATCTTCCGGCGCAGGTAGGAGATGTACAGCTCGACGACGTTCGCCTGGCCGCCGAAGTCGTAGGACCAGACGCGGTCGAGGATCTGCGCCTTGCTGAGCACCCGGCGCGGGTTGCGCATCAGGAAGCGCAGCAGCTCGAACTCGGTGGCGGTCAGGTGGATGCTCCGGCCGCCGCGGGTCACCTCGTGGCTGTCCTCGTCCAGGGTGAGGTCGCCGACCACCAGCAGGGCGTCGGAGCGGCGGTCGGTCGCGTAGGAGCGGCGGATCAGTCCGCGCAGCCGCGCGACGACCTCCTCCAGGCTGAACGGCTTGGTCACGTAGTCGTCGCCGCCCGCGGTCAGCCCGGCGATCCGGTCCTCGACGGCGTCCTTCGCGGTGAGGAACAGGACGGGTACGTCCGGCAGTTCGCGCCGGAGCCGGCCGAGGACGGTGAGCCCGTCCATGTCGGGCAGCATCATGTCCAGGACGACGGCGTCGGGCCGGAATTCGCGGGCCGCGCGGAGGGCGCCTTGGCCGTCGGCCGCGCTGCGGATCTGCCAGCCCTCGTAGCGCAGGGCCATGGAGAGCAGCTCGGTGATCGACTGCTCGTCGTCCACCACCAGCACCCGGACGGAGCTCCCGTCCGGCCTCAGCAGTTCGGTGCGCCCCTGGGGCGAGATCGTGGTCATACCGGGCACGATCAGGGAGTCCCCTGAGAGCACCCTTGCGGCTGTCTGTGTTTTCCCTGAGAAATCCACCGGCGTTTCTCAGGCGGGCGGCTCCGGGACGTCCGGCAGACCGAACAGCCGGGCCGCGTTGTCGTGGCACACCGCCCGCAGCCAGTCGTCGCCGAGCCCGAGATCCGCGAGGGCGTCGAGCTGATGGGCGTACGGGTAGGGGATGTTGGGGAAGTCGGTGCCGAGCAGGACGCGGTCGCCGAGGGCGGCCAGCCGGGGCAGCGCCCGCCGGGGGAACGGCGCCATCCGCTCGCTGAAGCCGGTGAACGCCATGGTGGTGTCGAGGCGGACCTCCCGGTACCGCTCGGCCAGGCCGAGGAAGTCCTCGTACTCGGGCATGCCCATGTGGGCCACGACGAGCCGCAGCCGGGGGTGGCGGGCCAGCACGCGGGCGACCGGCTCGGGTCCGGTGTGCTTGCCGGGGGCGGGGCCCGAGCCGCAGTGGACCACCACCGGTGTGCCCGCCTCGGCGAGCAGCCCCCAGCAGGCGTCGAGCGCTTCGTCGGAGGGGTCGTACCCGCCGACCTGGACGTGCGCCTTGAAGACGCGCGTCCCGTGCTCGACGGCCTCGCGGACGTAGGCGGCGGCGCCGGGCTCGGGGAAGAAGGTGGAGGTGTGCAGGCAGTCGGGGGTGCGGCGGGCGAACCCTGCGGCCCAGTCGTTGAGCCAGCGGGCCATGCCCGGCTTGTGCGGGTAGAGCATCGCCGTGAAGGCGCGCACACCGAACGCCCGCAGCAGCGCGGCCCGTTCGCCCTCCTCCTTGCGGTACGTGATCGGCCACTCGATGCCGCCGGTGAGCGGGCCGAGCCCGTCGAAGTACGCCCACACCTTGCGGAGCACGCGCTCCGGCATGAAGTGCGTGTGCACGTCGACGAGGCCGGGCAGGCCGAGGTCCCGCCAGAAACGGCGGACCTCGGCGGTCTCGGCGGTCTCGGCGACCTCGGCGGTGGCGGCGGCCCCGGCGGAGGCAGCGGCCCCGGCGGAGGTGGCAGCCTGGGCGGAGGCAGCAGCCCCGGCGGTCTCGGCGACCTCGGCGGTGGCGGCGGCCCCGGCGGAGGCAGCGGCCCCGGCGGAGACAGCAGCCCCGGCGGGGGCGGCCATCCCGGCGGTGGCGGCAGTCCCGGCAGCCTCGACGGAAGCGGCGGCCCGGGCGGAGGCGACGGCCCCGGCGGCCCCGGTGGAGGCGGCGTTCCCGGCGGCCCCGGCGGAGGCGGCGGCCTCCTCGGGGACGACAGTATCGGCGGGGGCAGCGGCTCCGGCAGCCCCGGCGGAGGCAGCGGCTCTGCCGTCCCCGGCAACCTTGACGGAGCCAGCGGCCTCGTCGGGGGCGGCGTTCCCGGCAACCCCGGCGGAGGCGGCGGGAGCGGCAGCCCCGGCGGAGGCGCTGGCTCCGGCGGGAGCCGCGGGCGGTGTCGGCGGATGGGTGCTCATGCCGGACACGATCACCCGAGCGGGCGGGGGCGGTCCAGCCCCCGGCCTCCTTCCCCGCGGCTCAGAACAGCCCGTCCTGCGCGGCCGGCCGCTCCTTCAGCGCCCGCACGGGCACCTCGACCCGGCGTCCCCCGGCCGGGACCAGCTCCCAGCCGGGCAGCAGGCGGGTGTCCAGCACGAGGACGCCCCGGTCCGTCGCCAGGTGCAGATCGGGCCCGGCGGCCGCCACCAGCTCCCCGCTCACCGCGCCGCCGGCGGCCAGCTCCCCCACCACGCCCACCGGCGCCGGCGCCTCGGCCAGCCCGAACGCCTCCACGTGGTCGACTGGACGGAAGGGGGCGGGGGCGAGCGACTCCGGCCAGCCGGTGAGCTCCAGCGCCCGCGCGTGCAGCACGGCGATCTCGGCGGCCCGCTCCTCCCCGGTCGCCGGGAGCGCCGCCCGCGCCGCCCGCTTGGCGGCGTAGGGGATGCGGTCGGGCACCCGCAGCGCGGCGCGCAGCAGCTCCTCGGTGCGCCGCGCCGCCATCAGCGGCCCGGTGCCCAGCCAGCTGAAGCAGACCGCGCCCTGTTCCAGCAGCCGGGCGGACCCGCGCCGCTCGGCGGTGATCCCGACCTTGGTCATCCCGGCCCCGAACCATGCCAGGTACACCCGGTACGGCCGGGGGTCGTCGGCGAGCGTGTCGGCGGCCACGGAGTGCGCCCGGTCCAGGCGGGCGCACTCCTCGCAGCGCGGCCCGGTGCTCCGCGCGGACACCCGCGCGGCGAGCGGACACGTGTTCCCCCGTGCTCCCACACAGGTCCGCGCTCCCCCTTCCGCGACCCCGAAGGCCACCGTCTTCCCCCAGGTCAGCGCCGAGCGCCGGCCTCCGTCCCAGATCAGCACGGGACCGCCCGCCGTCCAGCTCAGCCCCGCGCACCGCCATGCCTGTGCCATCCCGGCCGAGAGTAGAGGGGACCACTGACAACGGGCCGCGCTGCGAGGAGAGCCGCCCCAAGAGCTGACCCGGGCTCACCCGCCGAGGTGCCGGGCGGGGCCCGCGATGCCACTCTGGATGAGATCGAACCGCTCGGGGACATCCGGAAGGTCGAGAAACATGGCCAGCAATGTCAGCGGTACGGGTTATCGCGGGGCGGGCCGGGAGGCCGAGAGCCCCTGGGCGGCGGGCTGGACGGTCGCCGCCGCGTTCCTGATGGTGTTCGGCGGCATCATGGCGATCTTCGAGGGCATCGCCGCCATCGCCCGGGACGACGTCTTCGTCTCCACGCCCAACTTCACGTACGAGTTCAGCCTGACCGGCTGGGGCTGGGTGCATCTGATCCTCGGCGCCCTGGTGGCCGCCACGGGCATGGCGCTGTTCAAGGGAGCCACCTGGGCCCGCGCCGTGGGTGTCGCCCTGGCCGGGCTGAGCATGATCGCCCACTTCGTGTGGCTGCCCTACCAGCCGGTGTGGTCGATCGTCCTCATCGTCGTCGACGGCTTCATCATCTGGGCCCTGTGCGCACCCCGCCGCGAGTCCCCGGCCTAGAGCGCGCGCCCGGGCGCCGTCCCAGCGTCTGGCCCTGGGTGATCCAGGCGGCCGGGCTGACCGTGATGGTCACCGCGTACTTCCTGCTGCCGCTGGACGGGCTGGGCCCGGACCGGCCGCTGCTGAGCTGGATGCTCTTCGGGGCGGTCCTCGCGCTGATCGCGGTCCTGCTGCTGGTCCAGGTCGCCCGGGTGCTGCTGGCCGTCCCGGGCGTCCGTCCGGGACTGGTCATCCCGCCGCTGATGTGCCTGTCCGTGCTGGTCTTCGCGACCGCCTACCAGGGGCTCGCCCAGAGCCCCGGCCAGGTGCACGGCATCACCACGCGCCTGGACGCCCTCTACTTCACGATGGTCACACTCGCCACGGTCGGGTACGGGGACATCACCCCGCGCGGACAGTCCGCGCGCCTCGTCGCGATCCTGCAGATCCTCTACAGCTTCATCTTCCTCACGGCGGCGGCCACCGCCCTGACCAACCATCTGCGCAACACCCTGCGCCATCACGGGAATCCGGACCCGCCACGATGACCCCGCGCCCACATCGCGCACTCATGTGACCCGCGTCACACTGAAAGGGGCGGGGTGCTCCCCGGACACCCGGGGACCGCTCTCCCCAGGACCCCCGGACGAACACCGGCCGGACGCCTCGTGAGGCCCTCGTGACGCTCAGGACGCCGGTTCGTCCGCCCGCGGGCCCGCATCCGGTTCCGCACTGCTCCAAGGGGTGTCCGCTCATGATCGGCATGGACGCAACCGCACTGGACAATCTGCGCGAGGCCCTGCGAGGCCCCCTCGTGACGCCGCAGGACGCCGAGTACGACGAGATCCGCTCCGTCTACAACGCCATGATCGACCGCCGCCCCGCCGCCATCGCGCGCTGCACGGGCACGGCGGATGTGCGCACCACGATCGCCTTCGCCCGGCAGACGGGCGTCGAGGTGGCCGTGCGCGGCGGCGGGCACAGCGGCCCCGGCCTGTGCCTGATCGACGGCGGGCTCACCCTCGACCTGTCCCCGACGCGCTGGGTGCGGGTCGACCCGGTGAACAGGACGGCCCAGGTGGGCGGGGGCAGCCTGCTCGGCGACCTGGACCACGAGACACACACCTTCGGGCTCGGCGTGCCCGCCGGCATCAACTCCACCACCGGCGTGGGCGGTCTCACGCTGGGCGGCGGCCACGGCCACCTCACCCGCAAGTACGGCCTGACGATCGACAGCCTGGTCGCCGCGGACGTGGTCCTGGCCGACGGAAGCGTCGTCACCACCACCGAGAAGGAACACCCGGACCTGCTGTGGGCCCTGCGGGGCGGCGGCGGCAACTTCGGCGTGGTCACGTCCTTCACCTTCCGGCTGCACCCGGTGCACACGGTCGGCGTGGCCGCCACCGTGTGGCCGGTCGAGCAGACCCAGGACGTGCTCCGCTGGTACCGGGAGTTCCTGCCCGCGGCGCCCGAGGACCTCAACGGCTTCTTCGCCGTCATGGCCGTCCCGCCCGCCCCGCCCTTCCCCGAGCCGCTCCACGGGCGGAAGGTGTGCGCCGTGATCTGGTGCTACACCGGCGGCCTGGAGGGCGGACGCCTGGACGACGTGCTGTCCGTGGTGAACGACCCGGCCCCTCCGGCCTTCCACTTCGCCACACCGATGCCGTACCCGGCGCTCCAGACGATGTTCGACGAGCTGGTCCCCAAGGGGCTCCAGTGGTACTGGCGCGGCGACTTCTTCGACACGGTCAGCGACGAGGCGGCCGCGGTGCACGAGCGGTTCGGGCGGGAGCTGCCGACCGGCCTGTCGACCATGCACCTGTACCCGGTGGACGGAGCGGCCCACGACGCCGCCCCCGGCGAGACGGCCTGGGCCTACCGGGACGCGACCTGGTCCGGCGTCATCGCCGGCATCGACCCCGACCCGGCCAACGCAGGCCTGATCCGCCAGTGGTGCGTCGACTACTGGTCGGCGCTCCACCCGCACTCCATGGGCGGCGCCTACGTCAACTTCCTCGGCGAGTCCGGCGACACCGACAGCGTCCGCGCCACCTACCGCGACAACTACGCCCGCCTCGCCGCCGTCAAGCACACCTACGACCCGGACAATTTCTTCCACGCCAACCAGAACATCCCGCCGGCGGCCTGAGCCCCACCGCGCCGGACCGGTCGCGAACGGACCCGCCCGGTGGCTGCGCGGGAGGACATGCCGAAGACTGGGCCGCACGACGCTACGGACCGACCGGGGGCCCTGGGGATGAAGCGGTACCAGCGCACCGGACGCCTCAGGCGGTTCGCCTGGTCCCGTGCCCTGCCGCCCGCCGTGGTGATCGTCGCGGTCGTCGTCGACCTCGCCTGGCCGCCGTTCAACACCTTCCCGCTGCTGGCCACCGCCTCGGTGATCGCGGCGCCCATGTTCTCGCTGCCCGGGACGATCGCGAGCGGCGCGGTGGCCTGCCTGACCGGCTGGCTGCTGTCGTTCCGTGAGAACGCGGAGGTGCTTTCCAGGGCGAACCTCATCGGCTTCACGACCCTCGTCACCCTGACCGTCGTGGCGGCGTTCCTCAACCGGATGTTCGCCCGCGAACGGGAGCAACTGAGGACGTCGCGCCAGGTGGCGGAAGCCGTCCAGCGCGCGATGCTGCCCACCGTGCCGGAGCGGGTCCCCGGGCTGGCCATGGCCGGCCGGTACCAGGCCGCCCAGGAGGAGGCCCTGATCGGCGGCGACCTGTACGGGGTGCACGAGACGCCCCACGGGCTGCGCCTGGTGATCGGGGACGTCCGCGGCAAAGGCACCCAGGCGGTCACCCTGGTCAACACCCTGCTGGGCGTCTTCCACGCGGCGGCCCTGCAGATGCCGGACCTGCCATCGGTCGTGCGGGCCGCGGAGATCCAGGTGCAGGACCTGAAGGCCCGCGAGGAGGACACGCCGTCCGAGGACTTCGTCACCGCGGTTTTCGTCGAGATCCTCCCCGACCGGTCCGCGCTCCGCGTGGCGAACCGGGGGCACCCGGCGCCGCTGCTGGTCCAAGGGGGCCAGGTGACGGCGCTGGAGCCGAAGGAGCCGTCGCTGCCGCTGGGCCTGGGCGACCTGGCCGGGCCGGTCGTACCGGTGGACCGCTACGACCTGCCTCCGGGCGCCACGCTGGTGCTGTTCACCGACGGCATCATCGAGGCCCGCGACCGCACCGGCGTCTTCTTCGACCCCGTCCCCCCGCTGACCCGCCCCCTGCCCCCGAACCCCGGGGCGGTGCTGGACGCCATGCTGGCCGCCCTCTTCCGGCACACCGACGAACTCGAGGACGACGCGGCGGCCCTGGCGGTGACGCGGCTGCCCGACGAGGAGGAGAGCGAGGGGACCTCCGCCGCCGTGCGCTTCTGATCCCAGCCGTGCATGGTCCAGGCCGCGTCCATGATCAGGGCGTGGTCCACCCCGACCGAGAAGCCGCCTGGCCGGCCGCGGACCTTCAGCGAGTGCTCCCCGGCCTCCAACGTGGGCGGGGGCAACCCTGCCCCCCGCCTCATGAGTCACACAGGCGTTGCCCGTTCCACATGCTTTTCCCTGGTCCAGAAGGGGCCCACTCTCTGTGATGACTCGTACCCGGCTGTCCGCGCTGGCCGCGACGGCGGTGCTCGCCACCACCGGCGGCCTGATCAGCGCCGCCCCCGCCTCCGCGGCGGTCACCTGCACCTCTCCCGTCTGGAGGGCGCAGTACTTCGGCAACTCCACCTTCAGCGGCACGCCGAAGCTCACCGCCTGCGACGCCGCCATCAGCGAGAACTACGGGTACGGCGACCCGGCCGGCGTCACGCTGCCCAAGGACAACTTCTCCGTCCGCTGGTCCCTCACCCGGGACTTCGGCTCCGGCGGCCCCTTCCGGCTCTCCGCCGCCACGCAGGACGGCATGCGCGTCTACGTCGACGGTGTGCGGAAGATCGACCTGTGGAAGAACGTCTCCACCACCGCCCGCAAGACCGTCGACCTGACCATCCCGGCCGGCAGGCACACGCTCCGCGTGGACTACGTCGCATGGACCGGCGTCGCCAACGCCGCCTTCACGTACACCCCGCGCACCGAGGCCGCCGTCGACACGGTAAGGCCGCTCGCCCCGACCGGCCTCACCGCCACGTACGACTGGGCGACGGCCAGGACCACCCTGCGCTGGACCGCCAACAAGGAGATGGACCTCGCCGGGTACCGCGTGTACCGCCGGCTGAGCGCCACCAGTTGGGCCAAGGTCAGCGGGACGTCCCTGCTGACCACCCGGTCCTTCGTCGACGCTCCGCCCGCCACCGGCCAGACCTTCCTGTACGAGGTCCGCGCCGTCGACAAGGCCGGCCGCGAGTCCACCGGCAGCGCGGACGTGACGGCGACGACCGTCGACCGCACCGGGCCGGCCGCCCCCACCGGACTCACGGTCGCCACCGGTGACGGGTGGTGGGACACCCTGAACTGGCAGGGAGTCGCCGACGCGGCGAAGTACGAGGTGTACGCCTCGTCCGCGGCTGCCGGACCGTTCGAGCTGCGCGGTACGACGACCACGACGTCGTACCGGACCAGCGGCGGCGTGAACACGAACACGTACTACCGGGTCCGGGCCCTCGACGCGGCCGGCAACCCGGGGGCGTACGCGACGGTCACCAGCGACGGCATCGACCGGATGCCACCGAAGTCCCCGACCGGCGTCACCGCCGGCGCCCGTCCCGGCTACACCAATGTGCACTGGAGCCAGCCCGACGATTTCTACGAGGACTGGGACAACGGCGGGCACTACCGCGTGTACCGCTCACCCGGCAAGACGTTCGACCCGGCCGCGCGCTCCCAGGTGACCTGCGTCGCGGAGGAGAGCCACGAGGCGGGCAACGGCGGCAACTGCTACGACGTGGACATGCCCGCGAACACGTACGTGACGTACGCCGTCACGGCGGTGGACCCGTACGGCAACGAGTCGGCGTACTCCGCGCCGGTCGTCGTCCGCACCGGCGACACCGTGGCGCCCGGCCCGGTCACCGGCGTGAAGGTCACCCCGCGCAACGACGGCATGCTGGTGAGCTGGGCCGCCTCACCCGAGGACGACATCGACGAGTACGTGGTGTGGAAGGGCGTCCGGCAGGCCGACGGCACGGTCAAGTGGCTCGGCCCCGACACCTGCTCGGACGGCACGAGCAACTGGCTCGCGATCCTCTGCGGCAACCTGCCGGACGGCGAGACGCACGTGTACGCGGTGACGGCCAAGGACCACTGGGGCAACACGCTGCACCCGAGCGACCCGAAGGTCACCGTGGTCGAGGCCACCGAGCTCGACGTCCGGCCGTCCGTGACCGTCACCCGGGACTGGAGCCTCGGCAGCCTGGGCCACAACCGGACGGCCACTCGTCCGTCCGTCGACTGGCAGTGCACCGACACGGCCCGCTGCGCCACGGTCACCGGCTACCGCGTGAGCCGGTGGAACCCGGCGACCAAGGCGTACGAGCCCCAGCACGAGGGTCTGCTCCCGGCGGACGCCCGGACGTGGGAGGACGCCACGGCAACGAAGGGGAACACGTACTTCTACACGCTGGAGGCCGTGACGGCCGACGGCGCCGTGGTGGGGACGTACCCCTGGTACACCGTCTTCCAGGACCGCGTCTAGCGGGAGGTCATTCACCTCAGGCTTCGCTGATCCTGACCCGGTGGCGGTGGGTTGCCGACGCGAAAGGCCGCCTTAACGGCTCCGGCCGGGAGCTGCTTCGGGGCGAGCACTCATGACCCCCTGGCTTCCGGCGGGCCGGGCAGTCTGTTGACCTGCCCGTGGAAGCACGACGTCGGGGTCATGATCTTCGAGGCTCGCCCCGAAGTGGCCGACCGCCATGACGATGGAGGCCGTACGCGCTCCAAACGCCAGAGGCCCCGGATCTCTCCGGGGCCTCTGAACTGTGTGCACTCGGCAGGATTCGAACCTGCAACCTTCTGATCCGTAGCTCTATGTGGATCGGTCGCGAACGGTCGTACTGGCCGCTCTACGGCTCCGAAGGGACGCTATCGGGTGAGGTCGGTTCCTGCGGTTGCTGTACTTCGCTGCTGTACAGCAGAGGAGCTGCGCTCAGCTCGACACTGCCCCGCCCGCGAAGCCGACTGCAAGGTCTCCCAGTACGTCACAAAGGGCGCTCGCCCACTGCTTCATCCTGCTCGACTTAGGTTCATCAGCCATACGGTTCTCCTCGTCGTTCGTCTCCATGGTCTGGTCGTCGTTGTTCAACTTCGATGCCAGGACCTTGCAGATAACGGCCGCGGAGAGGGACAGTGCGAGACTCGGCAGTGCCGAGCTGAGCACAGCTCCAAGGCGATCTTACAGCCTGTGGCACAGCGTTTACAGCGTCAGCCTCGTTGTGGATCGCACGGTCGCGCTCGACTGCAACCTCTGACCGACTTCGCTCACCTGACCACGGATAGATGGGGCCTAGACGCCTTCACTGGGGGTACCGCCCGCCCGGCACCCGCCCGCACAGTAACCACCAAACCGAATATCCAGCTACTGAGTTCCTGGGCGCTTACATCAAGCCCATCGGCCACCTGACGCGCCGAAATACCCTTTCCGTGCGCCATACTAAAAACCTTTTCCAAAAGCTGCGACTTTTCGCGAGTAGGCATGCCGCGATGTTCCATCGTTCGGTAGCCCTGCCTGCTCAGCTCAATGCAGGCTTTCCTATAATGCCAGTCTGATAGCATTCCGAGGTCGTGCAGTCTGTACGTGAGCGCCATCGCCGCCACTTTCCAAACCCTCTTCGCCGCGATGATCTGAGACGGCATGGGAGATGCCGGAACAACACTCCTTACGCTGTCTTGAGGCATCAGGAAGGCACTGGCAAAAGCGTTGGCTTCCTTCTCGGCCGGCGGCCCGTGCAGAACCTTTTCCTCCCCGTGAAGCACGAGGTGCCCTAGCTCGTGCGCCACGTCGAAGCGGCCACGCTCCGGGCTTTTCAACGTACTCAAGAAGATGAATGGTGTGCCATTTCGCCAAAACGAAAAGGCATCAACGTCCGCGAACTCAGGCGGCAGAGAAAAAACACGCACACCGCGCGACTCTACCAAGTGAACCATATTTGAGATCGGCGCATTACCCAAACCCCAACGCGCTCTCAAAACGTCGGCCGCTGACTCAGGATCCAAACGTCCCAGCGTAGGAAGTTGGGATTCCGGTAGTTTATAGCGGGATTCTATCCACTCGTTCAGTTCCAAAGCCAATGTACTGGCAGCAAGTGCCGCATCTCTTGGGGCGGCAGCCAGTTTACTGCGCGCCCGGAATGACACTGCATCAAGTGGAATAATCTCGACTTCATGTTTCCGGAAGAAAGACTCAGGAAAATCTAGCGCGGCTGCTAGCTTCGCCAGCGTTTCATCCGTGGGTTCAGTACGACCAGTCTCATAGTTCGACAGACTCTGAAGGCTCACCCCCACGCGCTCGCTGAGGTCAGCAAGGGTGAGCCCCCTTCGCTTGCGAGCGATAGCGATACGCGAGGAAGAAACCATCTACTACCGCCACCCTCACATGTGACCGAATTGCCCCTATCTCACCACTCTTCAACGGGAACGTCGAAGCCAGTGTCACCTTCAGGGTAATCGAACGTCTTTTTGAATCGAATGGCGGGGAGGAGGATCCTCCGGTCCCAGCTGTCGATCTTGCCCTGGGGTCCCACCCTACTGGGGAGGGACAACTCGCTCCGCACCTCGATGAAGCCCTGCTTCCTGGCCGTGTACCGGTAGGTCAACAAGTACCACGTGGCCAAACGTGCATACTCGTCCTCCGTGAGCTCTGCTTCAGGCTCACCCTGCTGCGGCAGCGGGAAGAGGCCCGGATCGAGGTCCTGGTTGCGAGCCACCAACGATTCCTTCGCTACTCCCGCCGGCCTGTGGCTCCGCGGCTGCGGGTTTCCAGGCAAGCCGGTCCGGGCGTCACCCAGCAGGACACCAATGGCCATGGTCTTATCGGGGTTGACCGTGAGCGGAGACTGCTTGGGGTCGTAGCCCTTCCACTGCGCCTCCGTGCGGAGCAGGTACCGCAGGGTGCGCACACGGGCAAAGTAGTCGAAGGTGCCCGCAGCGTTCTTGGCGTCGTCCTCCGTCGCACCTGCTCGAGCCTCTTCCCCCTCGCTGATGAGGCGCTCGAAGTACTCGTACTTGAGGCCCAGCTCCGCAAGCTGGACTTCGTGGCTCCCGCGTTCATCGGGCCTTGCCCAGGCGTTCCCGCTCACGCACCCCTCCCTTGGGGTTATAAGAACGCCCCCTCGAATGAGGGGCGATTTTTATAAGCGTAGCGCCCCCTACTGACACCCGCTGGCGCGATGGTCAGTCAACTAGCAGCAGCTGCAGCTCAGATAGCGTGCCGGACCCTGCAAACGCCTCTCAGCCCACCACTCACCCCAGCTCCCATCCCGTCCGCCGTCGACCCACACACCGTGGAGCGGGCGTGGTTCAGGGCGTCCAGGTGGAGCGCGCCACTGTACGAACGACCTGGACGCCCTGGGCCGCGTCTGCTCGGCTCTGCCTGGGTCGACGGTGGACGGGATGGGAGCCACCCCCGCACGCCACTACCGGCCCGCGGTCGGCGACGGCGCCCCCTCCATCCCGGTGCCGGCCGATCCCCCGCCGGAGGCGTCATCTGTGACCGCGGGCCGTTCTGTGCAGTGCTCGCCTCATGGCTTCCGGCCCTACCCATCAGTGGGCGCGCGTCGGCGCAGCGCGGGCGGAGCGGGCCGAAGGCAGGAGCGGCGCCCGGAGCGGAGCCGGGAGCGCGCCCGGCGGAGCGGAGCGCAGCCGGGGCTTGATGAGGTAGAGAAATCTGTAACAGCTCTCGTTCCGCTGGTCATGTCCGATCCCGGTAGATGCTTGACAGTTCGGTCCCAGCTGATGGTTGACAGTGGCCGTGTTCGG
>BMVA01000030.1 GCA_014650475.1 Streptomyces albogriseolus | reverse complement strand
CCGAGGGCTTGTCCTCAGTTGCTCGCGTCCACTGTGTTGGTTCTGAAACCACGAACAACCCCATGTGCCACACATGGTGCGGTTGATTGTTTCATAGTGTTTCGGTGGTCATAGCGTAGGGGAAACGCCCGGTTACATTCCGAACCCGGAAGCTAAGCCTTACAGCGCCGATGGTACTGCAGGGGGGACCCTGTGGGAGAGTAGGACGCCGCCGAACAATTCTTAAGAGAGCCCCCGTGCCATTCGGCACGGGGGCTTTCTGCGTTTCCGAAGCCCCTCCTTTACAGCCGCCCCGCCGACTTCAGCTCCAGATACGCGTCCGCCAGCGCCGGCGCCAGTTCCTCCGGTGTCGCGTCCACGACCGTCACTCCGCGGCGACGGAGCTGTTCGGCCGTGCGGTCGCGTTCCGTGCGTGCCTGTGCGGCCGCCGCGGCCTCGTAGACCGCGTCGACGTCTCCACGGCCCTGGGCCATGGACGCGACGTGCGGGTCGGCCACCGAGGCGAGCAGGACCGTGTGGCGCTGTGTCAGGCGGCTCAGGACGGGCAGCAGGCCCTCTTCCACGGGTGTCGCGTCCAGCGTCGTCAGAAGCACGATCAGGGACCGGCGCGGGGCCGTACGGAGCGCCGCCGCCGTCACGCCGCGGGCGTCCGTCTCCACCAGTTCGGGTTCCAGTGTGGCCATCGCGTTCACCAGCGACGGCAGGAGGTCGCCGGCGGCGCGGCCCTGGACCAGGGCGCGGACCCGGCGGTCGTAGGCCAGCAGGTCGACGCGGTCGCCGGCGCGGGAGGCCAGGGCGGCGAGGAGCAGGGCCGCGTCCATGGAGGCGTCCAGGCGCGGTGCGTCGCCCACGCGGCCGGCGGAGGTGCGGCCGGTGTCGAGGACGAGCAGGATGTGGCGGTCGCGCTCCGGGCGCCAGGTGCGTACCGCGACCTCGGACTGGCGGGCAGTGGCGCGCCAGTCGATGGAGCGGGTGTCGTCGCCGGGGACGTAGGCGCGGAGGCTGTCGAACTCGGTGCCCTCGCCGCGGGTGAGGACGCTGGTGCGGCCGTCCAGTTCGCGCAGGCGGGCCAGCTTCGACGGCAGGTGCTTGCGGCTGGTGAACGGCGGCAGGACGCGGACCGTCCACGGGACCTTGTGGGTGCCCTGGCGGGTGAACAGGCCGAGCGGGCCGTAGGAGCGGACGGTGACGCGGTCCGCCCGGCGGTCGCCCCGGCGGGTCGGGCGCAGCCGTGTCGTGACGCGGCGGCGTTCGCCCGCGGGGATCGTCAGCCGGTGCCGGGACGCCTCCGTCTCCGTGCCGGGTGTCCAGCTGCTCGGCGGCCAGGCGTCGCGGACGCGGGTGCGCAGCGGGCGGCGGGACGGGTTGGTGACCGTCAGGGTGACGTCGGCGGTGTCGCCGAGGCGTACCGAGGTGTCGCCGGAGCGGGTCAGGCCGAGTGTGCGGACCGGGGCGGCCAGGGCGTAGTCGCAGGCGCAGGCCACCACGAGGGGCGCGTTGACGGCGAGGAGGCCCGTCCAGCCGGGTTCCCAGATGCCGACGGGGAGGGAGCCGAGGGCCGCGAGGAGGGCGGCGCGTCCGGTGGGGGCCATCAGCGGGGAACGGGGACGTGGGAGAGGACCGCGTTGATGACCGAGTCGGCCGTCACGCCCTCCATCTCGGCTTCCGGGCGCAGCTGTATGCGGTGGCGGAGCGTGGGCAGGGCGAGGGCCTTCACGTCGTCGGGGATGACGTAGTCGCGGCCGGTCAGCCAGGCCCAGGCGCGGGCGGTGGCGAGCAGCGCGGTGGCGCCCCGGGGGGAGACGCCGAGGGTGAGGGACGGCGACTCGCGGGTGGCGCGGCAGATGTCGACGACGTAGGCGGTGATCTCGGGGGAGACGGTGGTGGCGGCGACGGCGTGGCGGGCGGCCTCCAGGTCGGCGGCGGTCGCGACGGGGCGGACGCCGGCGGCGCGCAGGTCGCGCGGGTCGAAGCCCTGGGCGTGCCGGGTGAGGACGTCGATCTCGTCCTCGCGGGACGGCAGGGGGATCGTCAGCTTGAGGAGGAAGCGGTCGAGCTGCGCCTCGGGCAGGGGGTAGGTGCCCTCGTACTCGACGGGGTTCTGCGTCGCGGCGACCAGGAACGGGTCGGGGAGGGCGCGCGGGGTGCCGTCGACGGTGACCTGGCGTTCCTCCATGGCCTCCAGCAGGGACGACTGGGTCTTCGGGGGCGTGCGGTTGATCTCGTCCGCGAGGAGGAGGTTGGTGAAGACCGGGCCGGGCTGGAAGGAGAACTCGGCGGTGCGGGCGTCGTAGACCAGGGAGCCGGTGACGTCGCTCGGCATCAGGTCGGGCGTGAACTGGACGCGCTTGGTGTCGAGTTCGAGGGCGGCGGCGAGGGAGCGGATCAGCAGGGTCTTGGCGACGCCGGGGACGCCCTCGAGGAGGACGTGGCCGCGGCAGAGGAGGGCGACGACGAGGCCGGTCACGGCGGGGTCCTGGCCGACCACGGCCTTGGCGATCTCCGCGCGCAGGGCCTCCAGGGCGGCCCGTGCGGAGGCCGGGTCGCCGGTGGGCGCGGCGTTGTCGGTGGTCGGGTCCATCATGGACGGCGTACCTGCCTTTCGAGGGCGTCGAGTTGGTCGGCGAGCCGGATCAGAGCCGCGTCGTCGCCGGGGGGCGGGCCGAAGAGAAGCGTGTGCGGGGACGGTCCGTCGCCGTCGAGGCGGGCGGACAGTGCGGGGATCAGGGTCTCGGGCGCGTGCGCCTGGGTGCCGGGGACGCCGACGAGGGGGGCGAGGCGGGTGCGGGTGGCGGAGCGGAGAGCGAGCGCGGCGCGGTCGCGGGCGTCGGCCGTGCGGTAGAGGCGGGCGCGGCCTTCGACGGTCTCGGAGGCGCGGATCGCCACGGGGAGTTGCTCGGGGACGAGGGGGCCGAGGCGGCGTGCCCGCCACAGGGCGGCCAGGGCGGCGGCGACGAAGAGCTGGAGGGTGCCCCAGAGCCAGCCGGAGGGGAGGAGGTCGAAGAAGCTCTTCTCGTCCTCGGTCCCGGCGGCGTCGGCGGGCGTGGGGAGGTACCAGACGAGGTGGGGGCGGGAGCCGAGGAGCTGGAGCGCCAGCGAGGCGTTGCCGTGCTCGTCCAGGCGGTCGTTGAGGAGGATGTCGGGGGCGCCGAGGAGGACGGTGTCGCCGGCGCCGGAGGGGGCGGGGACGCGCACCAGGGTGGCCAGGCGGTGGCTGCGGTAGCACTCGTCGGCGTCGGGGTGGGCGGAGGAGTAGCGGATGCCGCCCGTGTCGGCGTTGCCCGCGCGTACGGCGGCGGGGAGGTCGCAGCCCGGTTCGAGGGTGGAGTCGAGGCTGTTGGCCGGGTCGGCCATGACGTCGGGGGCGAGGCGCTCCACGGAGGCGATGCCTGAGGCGACGAGGACGGTGCGGCCGCCGGAGTCCTCGGTGGCCGCGCGCAGCCGCGTCTGCTGGCGGGGCGTCAGCAGGTCGGGCACGGCGACCAGCAGGGTGGTGTCGGGGCCGGCCGCGGCGGCGGCCTCGTCGAGGGTGGTGACCACGCGGGTGTCGACGCCGCGGTCGGCGAGCAGTTCGGCGACGGCGCGGCTGCCGGAGGGGTCGGCGGAGCGCGGGTCGAGCCGGCCGTGCCGGGCGTCGGAGCGGACCACGGCGATGGCGACGGCCGCGACGAGGAGCAGCACCAGCGCGAGGGCGACGCCCCGGGTGCGGGTCCACACCTGGCGGGCGGTGGGGGAGGCCGAGGTGGGTGGCGAGGTGACCTCGGTCGTCATCCGGCGGCTCCCTGGCGGGCGTCGGGGTGCGTGCCGTGTGCGCCGCTGCCGGCGAGGGCGGGCCTGGTGCGCTCCAGGTCGCCGTCGAGGGCGGCGAGCCGGCGGTACGTGTCCTCGCCGGCGGTCCGGCCGCCGTACGTGACGTCGTCGAAGTCGCGGGCGGCGGTGCGCAGCCGGTCGGTGTGGGCGGGCAGGGCGCGGCCGGCCTCGGCGGCGGCCTCGTCGGCGGTGCGGCCGGGGCGGGAGTCGAGGAGGGCGCGTTCCTCCAGGGCGCGGACGACGGCCCGCATGCGTTCCTGGACGGCCTGGTTCCAGTGGCCCTGGGCGGCGTGCGCCTCGGCGGCGGCGCGGTGTTCGGCGGCGCTGCGGGGGCGCTCGTCGAACAGGGCGGGGGCGGTGACCGGGCGACGGCGCGGGGTGCCGAGGCGCCACCACAGGGCGGCCACGACGCCGAGCACGGCGACGACGATGACGACCAGGCCGAGCGCGCCGCCGGGTGTCGCGGTGGACGCGGCGCCGAGCAGCTCGTCGACCCAGTCCCAGAAGGCCTCCAGCGCCCGCTGGAGCCAGCTGGGGTCGTTCTCGTGGTACATCTGCTTCGACAGCTCGCGCCGGGCCGCCTCCCGCGCGGGGTCGCGCGGGAGGGTGACGGGCGGTTCGTCGTCGCCGCGTGCCAGCAGGCGTACGGCGGTGTCGGCGGCCGTCGGCAGTGCCGGTACGGCCTGGAGAACTCCCCCCGTGAAGGTCACCGCATCAGCTCCCGCCGGTGGCGTCGGGACCCTGGAGGCCCGCGGCGCGCGCCAGTTCGAGGTCGAGGGCCTCGCGGCGGATGCGCTGGTCGATGTAGAGGAGCACGGTGACGCCGGCGGTGATCGGGAACGTGATCATGGAGCCGATCACCGAGCCGATGCCGCTGATGATCAGGAACGTCCAGCCGATGTCCCCGCCGGCGGTGTTCATGAAGCTGGTGACGCCGTCGCCGCTGAACGCGGCGGCGAGGAAGGTGAAGGGGATGACGATGATCGCCGCGACGACGTAGGCGATGATCGCGGCCAGCAACTGGATGCCGAAGACCCGCCACCAGGAGCCGCGCACCAGCCGGGCGGAGCGGCGCATCGCCGTGACGATGCCCTGCTTCTCCAGCATCAGCGCGGGGGAGGCCAGGGAGAAGCGGACCATGAGCCACGCGGCGAACACGGCCGCGGCGATCAGGCCCAGCAGGGTCAGCCCGAAGCCCACCTCGGCGCCGGCCGAGACGCTGACGAGGATGCCGGGCAGCGCGCCGACGGCGGCGATGCCCACCGCGATGAGCGCCAGCAGGAGGATCAGGCCGAAGAGCTTGAGGACCTGGGGGCGGGCGTCGCGCCAGGCCTCGCCGGTGGTGACCGGACGGCCGAGCACGGCGCGGCTGGTGACGGTGGTGAGCAGGGCGGTCGCCGCGACCGTGCCGATCAGGGTGATCCCGTAGAGCGCGGCGGAGCTGAGCAGCAGGTCGCCCATGACGTCGGTGAGTTCGCCGAGCGTGGCGCTCGGGTCGTTGAGCACCTCGGTGTTGGCGTCGTCCAGGACGAGGCCCTGCAGCAGCACCGCGGCGATCTCGGTGAGGACGGCGAGGGTGAGCGAGATGCCGAGGACCGTGCGCCAGTAGGTGCGCATGGTCGACACGGCGCCGTCGAGGAGTTCGCCGACGCCGAGGGGGCGCAGCGGGATGACGCCGGGCTTCGCCGCGGGCGGGGGGCCTCCCCAGCCACTGCTCCAGCCTCCCCAGGGGGCCTGGCCGCCGGGGCCGCCGGGCGGCGGGGCGCCCCAGCCGGGGCCGGGGGGCGGCGGAGGGGCCTGGCCGGGGCCGCCCGCACCGGGGGTGCCGGTGGGCGCGGACCACTGGCCTCCGGGGGGCTGGTCCTTGGACCACTTCACGCCCGGCTCCCGCGAGGCGTCACCCGACTGCCGCGGCCGGTCGGCGGACTGCTCGGGTCCGGGACGGCCGTCGGACCCGGCGGGCCCGGACGCGCCCGGTTCCCGCCCGTCGGACGGGGCGGATCCGGGCGAGGCCCAGCCCGGAGTGTCGTTCATCGTCGCTCCTTCACGGTGCCCGCCGCGGTCGCGGTGGCGGCTTGGGCAGCCATCGTGCCATGCGGTGCTTCCCGGCGGACCTGCCGAGGTCGGGGCAGCTCGCCTTCTATTGTCCGCCTGAGAGGGGGCAGACTGGCGGCATGGCTGATCAGTACGCGCACAGCGGCGACAACAAGCGGCCGACCGGAATGCCGGCACTGCGCTGGGAGGAGCCTCCCGAAGGCCCGGTGCTGGTCCTGCTCGACCAGACGCGGCTCCCGGCCGAGGAGGTCGAGCTGGTCTGCACGGACGCGCCCGCACTGGTGGAGGCGATCCGTTCGCTCGCCGTGCGCGGCGCCCCCCTGCTGGGCATCGCGGGCGCGTACGGCGTCGCGCTCGCGGCCGTGCGGGGCTACGACGTGGACGACGCGGCGGCGGCCCTGGAGAGCGCCCGGCCCACGGCGGTGAACCTGGCGGTCGGGGTGCGGCGCGCGCACTCCGCGTACCGGGCGGTGGTGGACGGCGGCGGCGACCCGCGGCAGGCGGCCGGGGCGGCGCTGGCCGCGGCACGGCAGCTGCACCGGGAGGACGCCGAGGCCAGCGTCAGAATGGCGGAGCACGGGCTGGCGCTCCTCGACGAGCTGCTGCCCGGCGGCGGGCACCGGATCCTCACGCACTGCAACACCGGTTCGCTGGTGTCGGGCGGCGAGGGGACGGCGTTCGCGGTGGCGCTCGCGGCGCACCGGGCGGGGCGGCTGCGGCGCCTGTGGGTGGACGAAACGCGTCCGTTGCTGCAAGGTGCTCGCCTGACGGCGTACGAGGCGGCCCGCAGCGGCATGGCGTACACCCTGCTCACCGACAACGCGGCGGGATCGCTGTTCGCGGCGGGCGAGGTGGACGCGGTGCTGGTCGGGGCGGACCGCATCGCGGCCGACGGTTCGGTGGCGAACAAGGTGGGGAGCTATCCGCTCGCGGTGCTCGCGCGGTACCACCATGTGCCGTTCATCGTGGTGGCGCCGGTGACGACGGTGGACCCCCGGACGCCGGACGGGGCGTCCATCGAGGTGGAGCAGCGTCCCGGTCATGAGGTGACGGAGATCACGGCGCCGCAGGTGCCGGTGGCCGGAGCGGAGGCGGGAGGCGGAATTCCGGTGGCCCCGTTGGGGACGACCGCGTACAACCCGGCGTTCGACGTGACACCGCCGGAGCTGGTGACGGCCGTCGTCACCGAAGAGGGCGTCGTTTCGCCCGTGACCACCGAGGCTCTGGCTGCCCTGTGTGCCAGGTCACGCCAGGTAACGATTAGCTAATGGGATGATGTCGTTTATGAAGGGACGAGTCCTTGTCGTCGACGACGACAGCGCACTGGCCGAGATGCTCGGCATCGTGCTGCGCGGTGAAGGTTTTGAGCCGTCTTTCGTAGCCGACGGCGACAAGGCGCTGGCCGCCTTCCGTGAGACCAAGCCGGATCTGGTCCTGCTGGACCTGATGCTCCCCGGCCGTGACGGCATCGAGGTCTGCCGCCTGATCAGGGCGGAGTCCGGGGTGCCGATCGTGATGCTCACGGCGAAGAGCGACACCGTCGACGTGGTGGTGGGCCTGGAGTCCGGGGCCGACGACTACATCGTCAAGCCGTTCAAGCCGAAGGAGCTGGTCGCCCGGATCCGTGCGCGGCTGCGCAGGTCCGAGGAGCCGGCGCCGGAGCAGCTCGCCATCGGCGACCTGGTGATCGACGTGGCCGGTCACTCCGTGAAGCGGGACGGGCAGTCCATCGCCCTGACCCCGCTGGAGTTCGATCTGCTGGTCGCCCTCGCGCGCAAGCCGTGGCAGGTGTTCACGCGTGAGGTGCTGCTGGAGCAGGTGTGGGGCTACCGCCACGCGGCGGACACCCGCCTGGTCAACGTCCATGTGCAGCGGCTGCGCTCCAAGGTCGAGAAGGACCCGGAGAAGCCCGAGATCGTGGTGACCGTCCGAGGTGTCGGGTACAAGGCAGGACCGAGCTGACATGTCCGGTGACAGTGCCGCTTCGGCGCCCGGCCGGTCCGGGGACCGCCCGGGGCGGCCTGTCGGCCGGCGGACGGCCGCTTCCCGCTGGCGCCACCTCTTCGACGGCGACCTGCTCCAGGGCGGGGTCCAGGGCAGCCCGGTCGTCCGGCTCGTCATGCGCTGGGTACGGCGTCCGCTGCTGCCCGTCATGCGGCTGTGGCGGCGCAACATCCAGCTCAAGGTCGTCGTCACGACGCTGCTGATGTCGCTGGGCGTCGTCCTGCTGCTCGGCTTCGTCGTCATCGGCCAGGTGCGCAACGGCCTGCTGGACGCCAAGGTGAACGCGTCGCAGAGCCAGGCCACGGGCGGTTTCGCCGTGGCCAAGCAGCAGGCCGAGCAGGCCGTGAGCGTCACCGGCGAGGAGGGCACCGCACCCGACGGCCGTCCCTCGCAGAGCGTCATCCAGTGGATGAGCGACCTCGTCGCCTCGCTGTCCAGCGGCGGCCAGGGCGCCTTCGACGTGGTGACCCTGCCCTCCGGCGGCGACAGCGGCAGCGGGCGCGGACCGCGCGCCTCCGGAGAGGTCAACCCGACCGCCAGCGTCCCCGCGGCGCTGCGCGAGCGGATCGACACCAGCACCACGGCCGCGCAGAGCTACACGCGCATCGTCTACGACACCGACAAGGACTCCCAGCCGGCCCTGGTCATCGGCAAGCAGGTCAACGACCCCAACGGCGACCCGTACCAGCTGTACTACCTCTTCCCGCTCACCCAGGAGGAGAAGTCGCTGAGCCTGGTCAAGGGCACCCTGGCGACCGCCGGGCTGTTCGTGGTCGTGCTGCTCGGGGCGATCGCCTGGCTCGTGGTGCGGCAGGTGGTCACGCCGGTCCGGATGGCCGCCGGGATCGCCGAACGGCTGTCCGCGGGGCGGCTTCAGGAACGGATGAAGGTCACCGGCGAGGACGACATCGCCCGGCTCGGCGAGGCCTTCAACAAGATGGCCCAGAACCTCCAGCTCAAGATCAGCCAGCTCGAGGACCTGTCCCGGATGCAGCGCCGGTTCGTGTCGGACGTGTCGCACGAGCTGCGCACCCCGCTGACCACCGTGCGGATGGCCGCGGACGTCATCCACGAGGCGCGCGAGGACTTCGACCCGGTGACCGCGCGCTCCGCCGAACTGCTCGCCGACCAGCTCGACCGGTTCGAGTCGCTCCTCGCCGACCTGCTGGAGATCAGCCGCTTCGACGCGGGCGCGGCCGCCCTGGAGGCGGAGCCGATCGACCTGCGCGAGGTGGTGCGGCGCGTGGTCAGCGGCGCGGAGCCGCTCGCCGAGCGCAAGGGCAGCACGATCAAGGTCGTCGGCGACCAGCAGCCCGTGGTCGCCGAGGCCGACGCGCGGCGCGTGGAGCGGGTGCTGCGCAATCTGGTCGTCAACGCCGTCGAGCACGGCGAGGGCAGGGACGTCGTCGTCAAGCTGGCCGCCGCGGGAGGCGCGGTGGCGGTCGCGGTGCGCGACTACGGCGTCGGGCTCAAGCCCGGCGAGGCCACGCGCGTGTTCAGCCGCTTCTGGCGGGCCGACCCGGCACGCGCCCGCACCACCGGCGGTACGGGCCTGGGGCTGTCCATCGCCCTGGAGGACGCCCGGCTGCACGGCGGCTGGCTCCAGGCGTGGGGCGAGCCGGGCGGCGGCTCGCAGTTCCGGCTGACGCTGCCCAGGACGGCCGACGAGCCGCTGCGCGGGTCCCCGATACCCCTGGAGCCCAGGGACTCGCGGCGCAACCGCGGCCTCGACGACGCAGGGCTGCCGCGCGGCGACGGCGAGAAGCGCGCCACGGTGCCGGTGCGGCAGCCCGGCGCCGACGACCCGGCGCAGTCCGCCCGCGACCCGCTGGGCCGCAGGCCCGGCGGATCGGCGCCCACGGCCGATCCCACCGCCCTGCCCGGCAGCGGCGCGCGCGTGGTGGCCCGCTCGGGCAGCACACGGATGACGCCGGGTGCGGCGCCCGGCATGAACGGCGGGACGGACGAGGGCGCCCCGGGAGACGCGGACCGGCCGGCGGCCGGCGAGGGCGGGGACGGAGAACCGCGCGGTGCGGGGACGGACGGGGAGGCTACGCGTGGGCGGTGAGCGTGTGAGGCGCGGGCGGGGGACACCGGCCAGGACGGTCGCGTACGCCGCGTGCGGGGCGGTCCTGCTGGCCGGGTGCGCCTCGATGCCGGACAGCGGCGACCTGCGCGGGGTGGAGTCCACCCCGCGCAAGGACACGCAAGTGCGGGTGTACGCCATGCCGCCGAGCGACGACGCCACCCCCGCGCAGATCGTCCAGGGCTTCCTGGAGGCGCTGACCAGCGACGACGCCGACTACAAGACCGCGCGCCAGTATCTGACCCCCGAGGCGTCGAAGTACTGGCGGCCGGAGCAGTCCACCACCGTGCTCTCCGACGGGCCGGGCGCCCGCGCCGACCGGGAGCCCCGCGAGGACAGCACCGCCCTGACGTACACGCTGACCGGCACCAAGTTCGCGACCGTGGACGCGCAGCAGGCGTACGCGCCCGCCTCCGGCCAGTACAGCGAGCTGGTGCGGCTGGTGAAGGACGACAAGAGCGGCCAGTGGCGCATCGACGCGGTGCCGCAGGGCGTCGTCATGGGCAAGTCGGACTTCCAGCGCAACTACACGTCCTTCAACAAGTACTACTTCGCCTCGAACGTGGACGTGAACGGGTCCTCGCTGCCGATGGCGGTCGCCGACCCCGTGTACGTGCGCCGGCACGTCGACCCCACGACGCGGATGGTGCGCTCGCTGATCTCCGGGCCGACGAGCTGGCTCGACCCCGTCGTCCGGTCGAGCTTCCCCACGGGCACCCAGCTGCGCAAGGGCGCGGGGCCGCTCACCCCGGACGACCGGGGCACGCTCACCGTGCCGCTCAACGACCGGGCGTCCGAGATCGGCACCGGCCGCTGCGAGGAGATGGCCGCCCAGCTGCTGTTCACCCTGCGCGGCCTCAGCCCCGCGGTGGAGGAGGTCGAACTGCGGGCCGACGGCGGGCAGCTGTGCTCCCTCACCCAGGACGGCGCCGAGACCGTGGCCACCCGAGGCGCGCTCAACCAGCCCGACCACCTGTACTTCCTCGACAGGGAGCACAAGCTCGTCCGGATCGCCGCCGGCAGCCCCGGCGCCGACCCCGAAGCGGCGCCCGGCGCGCTCGGACAGGGCGAGCAGGGCCTGCGGTCGGTCGCCGTCGCGCGGGACGAGCGCACGGCGGCCGGCGTCGGACTGAACGGACAGGAGCTGTTCGTCTCCGCGCTGGCGCAGGGCGCCACCCTCGGCGAACCGGTGCTGCGCAGCCAGGGCAAGACCGAGCAGGACCGGCTGACCCCGCCGAGCTGGGACGCCCAGGGCGGCCTGTGGGTCGCCGACCGCGACCCCGCCCGCCCCGGTCTCTACCTGCTGCCGCAGGGCGCGGACCAGCCGCTGCAGGTGCGCACGCCGGGACTGGAGGGCCGGATCCGGGCGGTGCGGGTGGCCGCCGACGGGGTGCGGATCGCCCTCGTCGTGGAGAAGGGCGACGAGCGGTCGCTGCTCGTCGGGCGGATCGAGCGCAGCGGCCCGGACGAGGCCGGGTCGAGCGAGCGCACCACGGTCACCGTGGTGGAGCTCAGGTCGGCGACACCCGAGCTGGAGCAGGTCACCGCCATGTCGTGGGCCGGGGACAGCCGGCTCGTGGTCGTCGGCCGCGAGCACGGCGGAGTGGAGCAGATGAAGTACGTCGAGGTCGACGGCTCCACCCCGGACGTGCCGCCGCCCGCCGCGCTGACCGGCGTGAAGGCGCTCACCGCCGCCGGGGACGAGAACGCGCCGCTGGTGGCGTACTCGGTGGACGGCATCGTGCGGCTGCCGTCGGGGGCGCAGTGGCAGAAGGTGACGCAGGGGACGGCGCCGGTCTATCCGGGCTGAGCGGGTTCCGGGTTCGCGCGCGCCCGGTTCTCGCTCCGGTGTTCGAGCGGTTCCGGGGCTGGTCACACGGTTGTCCACAGGGGTGGCCGGGTCGCCGGGGCGTTGGCACAGTGAGCCCATGCGGAGCAGGTGGCGGGACCTCACCGACCTGGTGCTTCCGGCCGAGTGCGGCGGATGCGGCAGGCCCCGCGCCGTGCTCTGCGACCGGTGCCGGACGGCGCTGAGCGGCAGGACGCCGCGCCGGGTGCGGCCGGCGCCCGAGCCCCGTGGACTGCCGCCCGTGCACGCGGCCGCCCCCTACGCCGACGAGGTGCGCGCCGCCCTGCTCGCCCACAAGGAGCGCGGCGCCCTGGCCCTCGCCCGGCCGCTGGGCGAGGCCCTGGCGGGCGCGGTGCGGGCGGGACTGGGCGCCCCGGCGGCACGCGGCCCGGTGCTGCTCGTCCCCGTCCCGTCCGCCCGGCGGGCCGTGCGGGCGCGCGGGCACGACCCCGCGCGGCGGATCGCCTACGCGGCGGCGGGTGAGCTGCGGCGGACGGGGGTACCCGCCGCAGTACTCGCCGCGCTGCGGCAACGGCGGCCGGTGGCCGACCAGTCGGGACTCGGATCGAGACAGCGGCTGGCCAACGTCGCGGGCGCCCTCGGGGTGGCGCCGGGCTGCGCCCGGCTGCTCCGCCGGGGCCGGGTCGTCCTGGTCGACGACCTCATGACGACCGGGGCGACCCTCGCCGAGGCGGCGCGCGCGATACGGGACGCACAAGGGCCGTCCGGCCCGGAAACGGAACCGGCCGGAAAGGGCCGGGAGGCATCGAGCAATTCGCGGCCCGTGTTCGTGTACCTGGGTGAGACAGGGGAAGGGTCAGGGCAACGGCGGACACCGCCGCCGGCGTGGAGCGGAGCGGACCGGCAGCCCGGCCGGACGTCGAAGGAGGCGGGCGGGAAATACACCGGCGGAACGCCCGGCGTGGTGTGCGCGGCCGTCGTGGCGGCGTCGCCGGATGCGTTCGGAATACACCGAAACTGACTGAGAACTTACGTCGTTGCAGGTAATCAGAGGGTTAATTCCCCTGAATGGAGGTAGGTCGCGGTAGAGGGTGACGTCATCCGTCCACGCGAGATATGTTCGGTTGTGAGGGAAAGCCGCAGGCCACACCCCTCCGGTGGGAATGCGGTGGTGCGGGTTTCTTCGACTTCACCCGCACCGGTGGACTGGAGATCTCGTTCGTGGGGGAGGAGGTGCACACGTCACCGAGTCCGAGGCTCCGGACGACACCGGAGCCTGGTGCAAAAGGGAGACACATCCGCAGCGAAGCGGAGTGATCCGGGAACGGAGTTCTGCGTGGACATCGTCGTCAAGGGCCGCAAGACCGAGGTGCCCGAGCGGTTCCGGAAGCACGTGGCCGAGAAGCTGAACCTGGAGAAGATCCAGAAGCTCGATGGCAAGGTGATGAGCCTCGACGTCGAGGTGTCCAAGGAGCCCAACCCCCGACAGGCCGACCGCTGCGACCGGGTGGAGATCACGCTCCGCTCCCGCGGCCCGGTGATCCGGGCGGAGGCGGCGGCGAGCGACCCGTACGCGGCGCTCGACCTGGCAGCGGAGAAGCTCGACGCCCGGCTGCGCAAGCAGCACGACAAGCGTTACTCACGGCGCGGCGCGCGCAGGATCCCCGCCGCCGAGGTCCCCGACCACGTGCCCGGGGTGGCCACCCTCAACGGGACCGGCGCGAGCACCGCGCAGGAGGAGGAGCAGGCGGTCCCCACCAAGAAGATCGGCTCCCTGGAGGTCCAGGGCGACGGGCCGCTGGTCGTCCGCGAGAAGAACCACGTGGCCGCCCCCATGACCCTCGACCAGGCGCTCTACGAGATGGAGTTGGTCGGGCACGACTTCTACCTCTTCGTCGACTCCGAGACCAAGGAGCCCAGCGTCGTCTACCGGCGCCACGCCTACGACTACGGCGTGATCCACCTCAGGACCGACACGATGGTCACCGAGAACCACTCCCCCGAGGCGGGCGGAACCCTCGGCGGCTGACCCGCCGGGCGACAGCACAGCAGGTGCCCCTGGTGCGCGTGTGCGCCCCCAGGGGCACCGGCGTGCCACCGCCCGGCGACCACACCGGCACCCCGGTGACGGTGCGGCATGGAATCATGGCGGCAGCGGCTCAACCGGTGGGCCGTTGCCTTGGGTTGGCGATGGTCAGGACCACAGGCCACAGCCTTCAGGGGGAGGAACACGATGGCGGACAGCTTCGGACCGATGCGGGACGAGGATGCCGACGACGGCGTCGTCGGCATGGGCCCGGACGCGGACACTCCGCGCAAGGAGCCGATCAGAGTCCTTGTGGTGGACGACCACGCGCTGTTCCGCCGGGGTCTGGAGATCGTGCTCGCCGCCGAGGAGGACATCCAGGTCGTCGGCGAGGCCGGCGACGGCGCCGAGGCCGTGGAGAAGGCCGCCGACCTGCTGCCCGACATCGTCCTGATGGACGTGCGGATGCCCAAGCGGGGCGGCATCGAGGCCTGCACCTCCATCAAGGAGGTCGCCCCCAGCGCCAAGATCATCATGCTGACGATCAGCGACGAGGAGGCGGACCTCTACGACGCCATCAAGGCGGGCGCGACCGGCTACCTGCTCAAGGAGATCTCCACCGACGAGGTGGCCACCGCCATCCGCGCCGTCGCCGACGGGCAGTCGCAGATCAGCCCCTCCATGGCGTCGAAGCTGCTCACCGAGTTCAAGTCGATGATCCAGCGCACCGACGAGCGTCGGCTCGTCCCCGCGCCCCGGCTGACGGACCGTGAGCTGGAGGTCCTGAAACTCGTCGCCACGGGGATGAACAACCGGGACATCGCCAAGGAGTTGTTCATCTCCGAGAACACCGTGAAGAACCATGTGCGCAACATCCTGGAGAAGCTCCAGCTGCACTCCCGGATGGAGGCCGTGGTCTACGCGATGCGGGAGAAGATCCTCGAGATCCGCTGACCTCCGCGCCTCCGTCCGGCCGGCGGACGAAGGCGCGGAGCTCAGGCGAGCAGCCGGGCCAGCTCCGCCGTGAGCGGCTCGCGCAGCTCCGGCGCGTCCACCCGCTCCACCCGGACGTCCGCGCAGCCCACCCAGCCCGCCGCCTCCACCAGCGCCTGCGCCACCTGCGGCACCGCCGCACGGCCGCCGAGCGTGACCTGCCTGGCGACCAGCGTGCGGCCCTCGCGCGCCGGGTCCACCCGGCCCACCAGCCGGCCGCCCGCCAGCACCGGCATCGCGAAGTAGCCGTGGACCCGCTTGGGTTTGGGGACGTACGCCTCAAGGCGGTGGGTGAAGCCGAAGATCCGCTCCGTGCGCGCCCGCTCCCAGATCAGGGAGTCGAACGGGGACAGCAGCGTCGTGCGGTGCCGGCCGCGCGGCGGCGTGGCCAGCGCCTCCGGATCCGCCCAGGCCGGCTTGGACCAGCCCTCGACCGTGACGGGCACGAGACCCGAGTCGGCGATCACCGCGTCGACCTGCTCGCCCTTCAGCCGGTGGTAGTCCGCGATGTCCGCGCGGGTGCCGACGCCCAGCGCCCGCCCGGCCAGCCCCACCAGCCGGCGCAGGCACTCCTCGTCCGACGGCTCCTCGGCCAGCAGCCCGGCCGGCACGGCCCGCTCGGCCAGGTCGTAGACCCGCTTCCAGCCGCGCCGCTCCACGCACACCACCTCGCCGTACATCAGGGCGCGCTCCACGGCGACCTTGGTGCCGGACCAGTCCCACCACTCGCTGGTGCGCTTGGCGCCGCCCAACTCGGTGGCGGTCAGCGGCCCTTCGGCGCGCAGCTGCTTGACGACCTGGTCGTACACGCCGTCGGGCAGTTCGTGGTTCCAGAGGGGGCGGTTGCGGTAGGCGCGGCGGCGGAAGGCGAAGTGCGGCCACTCCTCGACGGGGAGGATGCACGCGGCGTGCGACCAGTACTCGAACGTGTGCGCAGGCTGGTCGCCCTGCTTCCAGTACGCCTCCTCCACCGTGCGGCGGCCCACCGCGCCGAGACGGGCGTACGGGATCAGCTCGTGCGAGCGGGCGAGGACGGAGATCGTGTCGAGCTGCACCGCACCGAGGTGGCGCAGGACGCCGCGCACACCGGCGCGCCGGTCGGGGGCGCCGAGGAGCCCCTGGGCACGCAGGGCGATGCGGCGGGCCTCGTCGGCCGAGAGTTCCGTGGTCGGACGCGGCAGGGTCGTCATACGTCCGCACCCTAGAGGGCGCCACTGACAACGGCGGCCCCGCTGCACGCCAGGGACGTCAGGCGCGGGCGGGCACGTACGGGGTGGTGGACGGAAGGCCCAGGTCGGAGGGGAGCAGGGAGCCCACCCAGCCGTCCCGCAGCACCCCCTTGTTGACGAGCGAGGAGCGCAGCATGCCCTCGATCGTGAAACCGGCCCGCTCGGCGACCGCGCGGGAGGCCGTGTTGCCCACCTCGGCGCGCCATTCCACGCGGTCGACGGACATCCGGGTGAAGGCCCAGCGGCACGCGGCCACGGTGGCCTCGGTGATGTAGCCGTTGCCGCGGTGCTCCTTGGCGCCCCAGAAGCCGATCTCGCCCGTCGCGAACGACCGCATGGTGAGGCCGAGCATGCCCGTCAGCTCCCCGGCGGGCAGGAAGACGCCGAACGTGAACATCGTGCCGTTCGCCCAGCCGTCCGGGACGATCTGCTCCGTGAAACCCCGCGCGTGCTCGAGGAGGTACGGCGAAGGGATCGTGGTCCAGCGCTGGATGTCGGGGTCCTGGCAGATCCGGTACACCGTGTCGGTGTCCTGCGGGCCGACGGTGCGCAGCAGCAGACGGCCGGTGGTGAGCGTGACGGGTTCCATCGGGCGATTCTGCGCACGTCGCGACGGCGGGCGCCATCCCTTCGGCCGGGGGCGAACCGATGATCACCCTGCGCGTGATTCGCCCCGGGCCCGCGGCACCATCCGGACGCCTGAGGCGTTGTCCGTGTAGCGGCCGTGCCACGGTTCGGCCGCGGCGGACGGTCACCGCCCCGGCAGGCCTCCCGGCGTGGCGGGGTCCTCGCATACGATGGCCGTTGCTCAGTCAGTGAAACGGAAACCGACCGTCCCAGGCCCGACCGGCAAGGAGACCAACCCCCGTGTCCGTCCTCTCGAAGATCATGCGTGCAGGCGAAGGCAAAATCCTGCGCAAGCTGCACCGCATCGCGGACCAGGTCAACTCCATCGAAGAGGACTTCGAAGGCCTCTCCGACGCCGAGCTGCGGGCCCTCACCGATGAGTACAAGCAGCGCTACGCCGACGGTGAGAGCCTGGACGACCTGCTGCCCGAGGCCTTCGCCACGGTCCGCGAAGCCGCCCGGCGCGTCCTGGGCCAGCGCCACTACGACGTCCAGATCATGGGCGGCGCGGCCCTGCACATGGGGTACGTGGCGGAGATGAAGACCGGTGAGGGCAAGACCCTCGTCGGCACGCTTCCCGCGTACCTCAACGCCCTGTCCGGCGAGGGCGTCCACATCATCACGGTCAACGACTACCTGGCCGAGCGCGACTCGGAGATGATGGGCCGCGTCCACCGCTTCCTGGGCCTGGAGGTCGGCTGCATCCTCGCCAACATGACGCCGGCCCAGCGCCGCGCGCAGTACGCCTGCGACATCACCTACGGCACGAACAACGAGTTCGGCTTCGACTACCTGCGCGACAACATGGCGTGGTCGAAGGAAGAGCTGGTGCAGCGCGGCCACAACTTCGCCATCGTCGACGAGGTCGACTCCATCCTCATCGACGAGGCCCGTACGCCGCTGATCATCTCCGGCCCGGCCGACCAGGCCACCAAGTGGTACGGGGACTTCGCCAAGCTGGTGAAGCGCCTCAAGCGCGGCGAGGCCGGCCAGCCGCTCAAGGGCATCGAGGAGACCGGCGACTACGACGTCGACGAGAAGAAGCGCACGGTCGCCATCCACGAGTCCGGCGTCGCCAAGGTCGAGGACTGGCTCGGCATCGACAACCTGTACGAGTCGGTGAACACGCCGCTGGTGGGCTATCTGAACAACGCCATCAAGGCGAAGGAACTGTTCAAGAAGGACAAGGACTACGTCATCATCGACGACGAGGTCATGATCGTCGACGAGCACACCGGACGTATCCTCGCCGGCCGCCGGTACAACGAGGGCATGCACCAGGCCATCGAGGCCAAGGAGGGCGTGCCGATCAAGGACGAGAACCAGACGCTCGCCACGATCACGCTGCAGAACTTCTTCCGCCTCTACAAGCGCCACGACCACAACGGCAAGGAGCTGCCGGGTCTGTCCGGCATGACCGGTACGGCGATGACCGAGGCCGCCGAGTTCCACCAGATCTACAAGCTCGGCGTGGTGCCCATCCCGACCAACCGGCCGATGGTCCGCAAGGACCAGTCGGACCTGATCTACCGCACCGAGGTCGCCAAGTTCGAGGCGGTCGTCGACGACATCGAGGAGAAGCACCGCAAGGGCCAGCCGATCCTCGTCGGCACCACCTCGGTCGAGAAGTCCGAGTACCTGTCGCAGCAGCTCAGCAAGCGGGGCATCCAGCACGAGGTGCTGAACGCCAAGCACCACGAGCGTGAGGCGCAGATCGTCGCCCAGGCCGGCCGCCGCGGCGCCGTCACGGTCGCGACGAACATGGCAGGCCGTGGTACGGACATCAAGCTCGGCGGCAACCCCGAGGACCTCGCGGAGGCGGAGTTGCGGCAGCGCGGCCTCGACCCCGAGGAGCACATCGAGGAGTGGGCCGCGGCCCTGCCGGAGGCGCTGGCGCGCGCCGAGCAGGCCGTGAAGGCCGAGAAGGAGGAGGTCGAGAAGCTCGGCGGCCTCTACGTGCTGGGCACGGAGCGGCACGAGTCGCGGCGCATCGACAACCAGCTCCGCGGTCGTTCCGGCCGTCAGGGCGACCCGGGCGAGTCCCGCTTCTACCTCTCCCTCGGCGACGACCTGATGCGGCTGTTCAAGGCGCAGATGGTCGAGCGCGTGATGTCCATGGCGAACGTGCCGGACGACGTGCCGATCGAGAACAAGATGGTCACCCGTGCGATCGCGTCCGCGCAGTCGCAGGTGGAGACGCAGAACTTCGAGACGCGTAAGAACGTCCTGAAGTACGACGAGGTGCTCAACCGGCAGCGCGAGGTCATCTACGGCGAGCGCCGCCGCGTCCTGGAGGGCGAGGACCTGCAGGAGCAGATCCACCACTTCATGGACGACACCATCGACGCGTACGTCCAGGCGGAGACCGCCGAGGGCTTCCCCGAGGACTGGGACCTGGACCGGCTGTGGGGCGCGTTCAAGCAGCTCTACCCGGTGAGCGTCACCGTCGAGGAGCTGGAGGAGGCGGCCGGCGACCGTGCCGGTCTGACCGCCGAGTTCATCTCCGAGTCCATCAAGGACGACATCCGCGCCCAGTACGAGGCGCGCGAGACGCAGCTCGGCTCCGAGATCATGCGTGAGCTGGAGCGGCGGGTCGTGCTGTCGGTGCTGGACCGCAAGTGGCGCGAGCACCTCTACGAGATGGACTACCTCCAGGAGGGCATCGGCCTGCGCGCGATGGCCCAGAAGGACCCGCTGGTCGAGTACCAGCGCGAGGGCTTCGACATGTTCAGCGCGATGATGGACGGCATCAAGGAGGAGTCCGTCGGCTATCTGTTCAACCTGGAGGTCCAGGTCGAGCAGCAGGTCGAGGAGGTGCCGGTCGAGGACGTCAAGCCGACCGCCGACCTGGAGAAGCAGGAGGCGGTGCCCGCGCAGGCACGGCCGGAGATCCGCGCGAAGGGGCTGGACGCCCCGCAGCGGCGGAACCTCCACTTCTCCGCTCCCACGGTGGACGGCGAGGGCGGCACCATCGAGGGCGAGCTGGCCACCGACGAGGAGCCGGTGCGCTCGTCGGCGGACGGCCTGACCCGCGCGGAGCGCCGGAAGCAGGCGCGGGGCGGGCGTCGCCGCAAGAAGTGACGTCGCCGCAGCGGCGGCGCTGTCGGCACTGTCGGCCGGGGCCGGGCACCTGAGGGTGCCCGGCCCCGGCCGTTGTGCGCGGTCGTCAGCGGGGTCCGCCCAGCTCGACGGCGGTGCAGCGCCAGCGGAGGTCCCGGCCGCGCTCCAGCCGGAACGCCATGGCGCGGAGCCTGTCCCCGGCGCCGATCCGCGCGAACGCCTCGATGGCGCCCTCCCGCGGCACGAACCACCCGATGTCCCGCACGACGGGCCGCGCGCCCCGCGTCCGCAAGGGCCCTCGCTCCGCGAGCCGGATCAGCTCGTCGTAGGCCTGCCCGGCACTGTGCCGCAACATCGCGTGCACGGGCCGCTGCCCGCTCAGCACGGCGACGAGCAGCTCCGCGAACCGGTCGGTGGGCCGAGGCTGCGCCCCGCCCAGGTGCGCCCCGCCCAGGTGCTCAGGTGGCGTCCCAGAGGAGCCGCCTCGGCTGTTGGGCGTCGTCCCCGCCCCGGAGCCCGTGCGGCTGACGCGCATCGGTGCGCGGCCCGCTGGGCGGGTGTCCGTGGGGCGGGTGCGGCGGGGGGATGTTCCTCGGGGGCGGCCGGCGCCCGGGGACGGGGAGAGGGGGGTGCCCGCTGTGGGGACGCGTGGGGGGACTGCGGCGGGGGAGCGGCGTGGTGTTCTGCTCATGACCTTGTGCACGAGGACCCCGTTCTGAAGGCCGGGCCGGCGGGGGAGCCGGGTACCGGGCAGTAACTTCGTGACGGGGATCTTGTACGGGGCCGTGCGGGGGCGGGGCAAGGAAGGGCGGAGGTACGCGGGGAGGGGTGGGAGGTTCACTTATCAGGGTGATCGGCCGCCTGCCGGGCCTCCGTTCACGCGGGTGGGGCGGGTGAATCGGCGGACGGAGGCTGACGGCCCCGGAGGGGGCCGCGAGGGCTCGAAGGGGGACGGGTGCGACGTATTCTGAGACCTTGCCGAAGAAGTGATCCGAGCTGACGAAAGCGGCCGACCATGCGCGTCTACGTCCCCCTGACCCTCCCCGGGCTCGCCGAGGCGCACAGGACGGGGCAGCTGGGCGACGGGCCGTTCACCGCGTACGCCGTGACGCCCGCGCTGCGCGAGTGGTACCTCTCCGACGACATCGAGGAGCTGGAGTACGCCGCGCTCGGCCGCGCCGCGCTGGCCTCCCTGCGTCTCCTCGCCGCCGACCCCGCCGCACCCCGCCGCCGGGTCGTGGTCGCCGTGGACGTGGCCGACGGCGCGGCCTCCGCCGACCCCGGCCGGGGCCCGGACCCGGCCGTGCTGGGCGAGGTGCGCCTCGCCGGGCCCGTACGGCTGGCGAAGGCGGCCGCGGTGCACGTGGACGCGGAGGACGCCGAGGAGGACGTCGCGGCCGCCGCACAGGCGCTGGACGCGGCGGACGACGGCGACGACGACGCGCAGTTCGTCGTGGACGGCGCCGAGGACCACGAGCTGCTGTGGTTCGCGACGCAGGAGATCCCGCAGCTCGTCGCCCGACGGCTTGGGTAGGTTTTGCGCATGGGGACGCACACGGACGCGCACATCGTCTGGGACTGGAACGGCACGCTGTTCCACGACGTCGACGCGGTCATCGGGGCGACGAACGCGGCCTTCGCCGAGCTGGGCCTCGCGCCCATCACGCTGGAGCGGTACCGGGAGCTGTACTGCGTACCGGTGCCGCGGTTCTACGAGCGGCTGATGGGCCGGCTGCCCAGCCAGGCCGAGTGGGAGGTGATGGACGCCGTCTTCCACCGCCACTACACCGTGCACCGGGTGCGCTGCGGGCTGGCCGACGGCGTGGAGGACCTGCTGAAGGGGTGGGTGGCGGCGGGCCGCAGCCAGTCGATCCTCAGCATGTACGGGCACGAGGACCTGGTGCCGCTGGTGGAGGACTTCGGGATCTCCCCCCACTTCCTGCGCGTCGACGGACGCACCGGCCCCTCCGGCGGCAGCAAGGCGGAGCACATGGTGCGCCACCTGGACGCGCTGCGCGACACGGTGGACCCACGGCGCACGGTGGTCATCGGGGACGCGGCGGACGACGCGGTGGCCGCACGGCACGCGGGCGCGCACGCCGTGCTCTGGACCGGCGGCTCGCACGGCCGGGCCGGCCTGGAGGCGGCCGGGGTTCCGGTGGTCGACAGCCTGAGCGAGGCCGTGGCCCAGGCGGAGCGCCTGGCGGCCTCCGGCCGGCCGTGACGGCCCGGGCGCACTGTGCGAAACGTCAAAGTTCGCCCCCCGGTTTTGTACACATACGGCTCATGACGGGGCCCCTCCGGAGGGCGATAGCCTAGGTGGCGTGATCAGCGCGATAGCTCGCGGGGACTGTGGCGTCCCCGCTGTGCGCCCGGCGAGCACGGAGGACATCCGTGACCGGGTGGCGACCGCTGATCCTCGCGGGCGGCGCGGGACGCGGCGCACCCCAGGGGGGCAGGCACCACGGAGAGCCACGTCACACCCCTCGGACGCGTCGAATACCGCCGAGAAGCCCCCGCTCCTCTCACCTTGCGGCATACCGTCGGCACAGACCGGACACCCCGTGTCGTACCGCCGCACCACAGGGTCGGAGACCGTACTTCCTTCTACGTCACGCAACGGCGCGCGACAGGAGCCAGAGGATCATGCAGACCAAGCTGGACGAAGCCAAGGCCGAGCTGCTCGATCGGGCCGCCCGGGTAGCTGAGAACAGCCCGGCCGGGGGGAAACTACCGACTGGGACCGCGGAGGGGGACACGCCCGACCGGGATGCCGTCCTCGCGTTCCTCCAGCGCTACTACCTGCACACCGCCCCTGAGGACCTCACCGACCGCGACCCGGTCGACATCTTCGGGGCCGCCGTCTCGCACCGCCGGCTCGCCGAGAACCGTCCCCAGGGCACGGCGAACGTCCGGGTGCACACCCCGACCGTCGAGGAGAACGGCTGGACCTGCAGCCACTCCGTCGTCGAGGTCGTCACGGACGACATGCCCTTCCTCGTCGACTCCGTCACCAACGAGCTGACCCGCCAGGGCCGCGGCATCCACGTCGTGATCCACCCGCAGTTCGTGGTCCGCCGGGACGTGACCGGCAAGCTGATCGAGGTCCTCCCCGACCCGGTCGGCGGCGACCTCCCGCAGGACACCCGCGACCTGCCGCACGACGCCCACGTCGAGTCCTGGATCCATGTGGAGATCGACCGCGAGACCGACCGCGGCGACCTCAAGCAGATCACCGCCGACCTGCTGCGGGTCCTCTCGGACGTTCGCGAGGCCGTCGAGGACTGGGGCAAGATGCGCCAGGCCGCGACCGCGCTGGCCGACGCGCTGCCCGACGAGCCCGTCCCCGCCGACCTGCCCCCGATGCAGGTCGAGGAGGCCCGCGAGCTGCTGCGCTGGCTCGCCGACGACCACTTCACCTTCCTCGGCTACCGCGAGTACGAGCTGCGCGACGACGACTCGCTGGCCGCCGTGCCCGGCACCGGCCTCGGCATCCTGCGCTCCGACCCGCACCACGCGGCCGACGAGGACCATCCGGTCAGCCCGTCCTTCGAGCGGCTGCCCGCCGACGCCCGCGCCAAGGCCCGCGAGCACAAGCTGCTGGTGCTGACCAAGGCCAACAGCCGGGCGACCGTGCACCGGCCGTCGTACCTGGACTACATCGGCGTCAAGAAGTTCGACGCCGAGGGCAACGTGGTCGGTGAGCGGCGCTTCCTCGGCCTGTTCTCGTCCGCCGCCTACACCGAGTCCGTGCGCCGGGTGCCGGTGATCCGCCGCAAGGTCGAGGACGTCCTGGAGCGGGCCGGCTTCTCGCCGCACAGCCACGACGGGCGCGACCTGCTGCAGATCCTCGAGACCTACCCGCGCGACGAGCTGTTCCAGACGCCGGCCGGGGAGCTGCAGTCCATCGTCACCTCGGTGCTCTACCTCCAGGAGCGCCGCCGGCTGCGCCTGTACCTGCGCCAGGACGAGTACGGCCGCTACTACAGCGCCCTCGTCTACCTGCCGCGCGACCGCTACACCACCGGTGTCCGGCTGAGGATCATCGACATCCTCAAGGAGGAGCTCGGCGGCATCAGCGTCGACTTCACCGCCTGGAACACCGAGTCGGTCCTCTCCCGGCTGCACTTCGTCGTCCGCGTCCCGCAGGGCACCGAACTGCGTCCCCTGTCCGACAGCGACAAGGAGCGCATCGAGGCCAGGCTGGTCGAGGCCGCCCGCTCCTGGGCCGACGGCTTCGCCGAGGCGCTGAACACCGAGTTCGGCGAGGAGCGCGCCGCCGAGCTGCTGCGCCGCTACGCCGGAGCCTTCCCCGAGGGCTACAAGGCCGACCACTCCCCGCGCAGCGCCGTGGCCGACCTGGTGCGCCTCGAGGAGCTGGACGAGGAGCGGAACTTCGCGCTCAGCCTGTACGAGCCGGTGGGCGCGGCCCCCGACGAGCGCCGCTTCAAGATCTACCGCACGACCGAGGCCGTCTCCCTGTCCGCGGTGCTGCCCGTGCTGCAGCGTCTCGGCGTCGAGGTCGTCGACGAGCGGCCGTACGAACTGCGGTGCGACGACCGGAGTGTCGCCTACATCTACGACTTCGGCCTGCGCATGCCGCAGGCGCCCGGCGGCGGGGTGGACTACCTCGGCGACGACGCCCGCGAGCGCTTCCAGGACACCTTCGCGGCGACCTGGACCGGCAAGGCGGAGAACGACGGCTTCAACGCCCTCGTGCTGAGCGCCGGGCTGACCTGGCGTCAGGCGATGGTGCTGCGCGCGTACGCCAAGTACCTGCGCCAGGCGGGGTCCACCTTCAGCCAGGACTACATGGAGGACACCCTCCGCCACAACGTCCACACCACCCGGCTGCTCGTCTCCCTGTTCGAGGCGCGGATGTCGCCGGACCGGCAGCGCGCCGGGTACGAACTGGTGGACGCCCTGCTGGAGGAGCTCGACGCCGCCCTCGACCAGGTCGCCAGCCTCGACGAGGACCGCATCCTGCGCTCCTTCCTCACCGTCATCAAGGCGACCCTGCGCACCAACTTCTTCCAGGAGACGGCGGGCGGCGCGTCGCACGACTACGTCTCCATGAAGTTCGACCCGCAGGCCATCCCGGACCTGCCCGCGCCGCGCCCGGCGTACGAGATCTGGGTGTACTCGCCGCGGGTGGAGGGCGTGCACCTGCGCTTCGGCAAGGTCGCGCGCGGCGGTCTGCGCTGGTCCGACCGGCGTGAGGACTTCCGCACCGAGATCCTCGGCCTGGTCAAGGCGCAGATGGTGAAGAACACCGTCATCGTGCCGGTCGGCGCCAAGGGCGGCTTCGTCGCCAAGCAGCTGCCCGACCCGGCCGTCGACCGCGACGCGTGGATGGCCGAGGGCATCGCCTCCTACCGGACCTTCATCTCCGCGCTGCTCGACATCACCGACAACATGGTGGGCGGCGAGGTCGTGCCGCCGGCGGACGTCGTCCGGCACGACGAGGACGACACCTACCTGGTCGTCGCCGCCGACAAGGGCACCGCGACCTTCTCCGACATCGCCAACGAGGTCGCCGAGAGCTACAACTTCTGGCTCGGGGACGCCTTCGCCTCCGGCGGCTCGGCCGGCTACGACCACAAGGGCATGGGCATCACCGCCCGCGGCGCCTGGGAGTCCGTCAAGCGGCACTTCCGGGAGCTGGGCGTGGACACCCAGAGCCAGGACTTCACGGTCGTCGGCATCGGCGACATGTCCGGCGACGTGTTCGGCAACGGCATGCTGCTCAGCGAGCACATCCGCCTGGTCGCCGCCTTCGACCACCGGCACATCTTCATCGACCCGAACCCGGACGCGGCCGTCTCCTACGCCGAGCGCCGCCGTCTGTTCGAACTGCCGCGCAGCTCCTGGGCCGACTACAACACCGAACTGCTGTCGGCGGGCGGCGGAGTCTTCCCGCGCAGCGCCAAGTCCGTGCCGGTCAACGCGCACATCCGCGAGGCCCTCGGCATCGACTCCGGCGTCACCAAGATGACCCCGGCCGATCTGATGAAGGCCATCCTCACGGCGCCGGTCGACCTGCTGTGGAACGGCGGCATCGGCACCTACGTCAAGGCGTCCACCGAGTCCGACGCGGACGTCGGCGACAAGAGCAACGACGCGATCCGCGTCGACGGCAAGGACCTGCGGGTCGCCGTGGTCGGCGAGGGCGGCAACCTGGGCATGACCCAGCTCGGCCGGATCGAGTTCGCGCTGCACGGCGGGCGGATCAACACCGACGCCATCGACAACAGCGCGGGCGTGGACACCTCCGACCACGAGGTGAACATCAAGATCCTGCTGAACGGCCTGGTCAAGGAAGGCGACATGACGGTGAAGCAGCGCAACAAGCTGCTCGCCGAGATGACCGACGAGGTCGGCCGGCTGGTGCTGCGCAACAACTACGCGCAGAACACCGCCATCGCCAACGCGCTCGCCCAGTCCAAGGACATGATCCACGCGCAGCAGCGCTTCCTGAAGCACCTGGTGCGCGAGGGCCACCTGGACCGGGCGCTGGAGTTCCTGCCCACCGACCGGCAGATCCGCGAGCGGCTCGCCACCGGGCAGGGCCTGACCGGGCCGGAGACGGCGGTGCTGCTGGCGTACACGAAGATCACCGTCGCCGACGAGCTGCTGCACACCTCGCTGCCCGACGACCCCTACCTCAAGGGTCTGCTGCACGCGTACTTCCCGACCGCCCTGCGCGAGCAGTTCGCGGAGTACATCGACAGCCACCCGCTGCGCCGTGAGATCACCACGACCGTGCTGGTCAACGACACGGTCAACACCGGCGGCACCACGTATCTGCACCGGATGCGCGAGGAGACCGGGGCGTCGCTGGAGGAGATCGTCCGGGCGCAGACCGCGGCCCGCGCGATCTTCCGCTCCTCGGTGGTGTGGGACGGCGTGGAGGCGCTCGACACCAAGGTCGACGCGGCCACCCAGACCCGGATCCGGCTGCACTCCCGCCGTCTGGTGGAGCGCGGCACGCGCTGGCTGCTGAACAACCGGCCGCAGCCGCTGCAGCTCGAGGAGACGGTGTCGTTCTTCGCCGAGCGGGTGGAGCAGGTCTGGGCGGAGCTGCCGAAGCTGCTGCGCGGCGAGGACCTGGACTGGTACCAGAAGATCTACGACGAGCTCAGCGAGGCCGGGGTACCGGACGAGCTGGCCACCCGGGTCGCCGGGTTCTCCTCCGCCTTCCCGACGCTCGACATCGTGTCGGTGGCCGACCGGATGGGCAAGGAGCCGCTGGACGTCGCCGAGGTGTACTACGACCTCGCCGACCGGCTGCGCATCACCCAGCTGATGGACCGGATCATCGAACTGCCGCGCGCGGACCGGTGGCAGTCCATGGCCCGCGCGGCGATCCGCGAGGACCTGTACGCGGCGCACGCGGCGGTCACCGCGGACGTGCTGGCGGAGGGCAACGGCTCGTCGACGCCGCAGCAGCGCTTCGCGGTGTGGGAGCAGAAGAACGCGGCGCTGCTGGGCCGCGCCCGCACCACCCTGGAGGAGATCCACAGCTCCGACGCGTTCGACCTCGCCAACCTGTCGGTGGCGATGCGGACCATGCGCACGCTGCTGAGGTCGCACTCGTAGCGCACCGGGCCCGACGAGGGGCGCCCCGGACCGTCACGGTCCGGGGCGCCCCTCGCCCGTGTGTGGTGCCTTAGGCCGGAATCGGCGGCGAACCCGTGGGGACGGCCCGGGGACGGGATAGGGCTCTGGTGTGACTGTCCGATCGTCGTCGTCCGGGGTGTTCCGAGGGGCCGGCCCGCGCCGCTCCGCGAGCCGTCCCGCCGCCGTCGGCCGGGCCCTGGCCACGGGCGTCACCGGACTCGTCCTGCTCCTGCTGACCCTGGTCGTCGTACGGCTGCCGTGGATGGGCGACCTGGGCATCCACGCCGCGACCGTGCAGCGGCTGCGGCACTCCCCGCTCGCCCCGGGCAACCCGCTCGTCGACGCGAACACCCCGAGCCCGTACTACTCGCCCTGGACGCTGCTGCTCGGCGGAGTGGCCCGGGCGACCGGCCTGGACGTGTTCGTGGTGCTGCGGCTGGCCGCCGCGGCCGGGTCGGCGCTGCTGGTCACGGGCGTGTGGCGGTACGTGCGGACTCTGAGCGCGCACCCGGCCGCGCCCGCGCTCGCCCTGCTGTCCCTGCTGTTCCTGTGGGGGACCGAGCCCCTGCTGTGGAGCGGTTTCACCGGGCTGCACTCGCTGGCCCTGACGGCCGCGTACCCGAGCACCTTCACCCTGGGGCTCGCCTTCCACTTCTGGACCTGGCTGACCGGGGTGCTGCGCGGGCCCGCCGGGTGGAGCGCGTGGCTGGGGCTGGGCGTGCTGTGGGCGGTGATCCTGCTGTGCCACCAGTTCTCCGGGGTGGTGGCCACGGTGGGCGCGGCCGCCACGGTCGTCGCGGCGCGCCCCGGGCGCGCGGTGTGGCCCCGGCTGGGCGCCGCGCTGCTGCTGGGCGTGTCGGTGCTGGGGGCGTGGCCGTACTACGACTTCTTCGCGCTGGCGGACGCCGGGGAACGGCTGGAGACGGTGCACCAGGTGCTGTACGCGCACCCGGTGGCGCGGTTCGGTCTGGTGCTGCTCGGGGTGGCCGCGCTGGTGGGGCGCGGGCGGCGCGACCACCGGGACCCGCTCGTGGTGTTCTGCGCGCTCGGTGTGCTGATCGTCGCGGCGGGACGGATCACCGGCCACTACTCATGGGGCCGGGCCCTGCCCGCGGTGGTGATCCCGGCGCAGCTCGCGGCGGCGCTCGCGGTCGTGGAGGCGGGGGCGCGGGGGGCGCGGGCGGTGTGGGCGGCGCTGCTCGCCGTGGCGCTGTCGGCCGGCGCCTGGGCACAGGCGGGCGCGCTCGGGTACGTGGTCCCGGCCGACGCGCTGCCCGGTCCGGTCGCGGAGAAGTACCGGCGGCCGTGGCCGGGGTACGGGTGGATCACCCGCTGGGTGCGGTACGGCGACGTCGTCATGGCCGAGGGCCGGGTCGCCCGCCAGGTGCCCGCCTACGGCCCCTACACGGTCGCCCCCGGCTACCCGGACTTCTTCCTCGCCGACGAGGAGCGCCGTACGGCCGCCACCGAGGCGTACTTCGCCGCGGGCACGTCCGCGGCCGAGCGACGGCGCACCGAGCGGGAGTACGAGGTGCGCTGGGTGCTGGACCACCGCGGCGCACTGGACGACCCCGCGCTGCGGCCGGTCGCCCGGGGGCCGCGCGGGGAGGTGCTGTACGCGGTGCCGTGAGCGCCTTGTCGTGCCGGAAGCCCGGCGGGGTGTCAGCGGACGAGGCCCGCCACCAGTTGCGCCGCCCGGCGCAGGCGTGGGTGGGCCAGGCGGGCGGCCAGCGGGCGGAGTGCGGCGGGGACGCCGGCCGGTTCCCAGCGGATCTGGAGGCGGCCCGGGTTGTGTCCCTCCGGTTCGATGGTGACCCGGTGCGGGGTGGCGCCGGAGCGGTAGGGGACGCGGGCGGTCAGCGCGGGGAACTCCAGGGGCGCCAGCAGCAGCGCCTGGTTGTTCCGGCCGCCGCCGCTGAGCCGGACCAGCGGATGCCGGACCCCGGCGAAGCCGCCCAGCGGCAGCCGCGCCCCGGCCAGGTCCAGCCGTACCGTCCCCTCGAACACGCCGGGCCGCACCGGGTCCAGACGGAACGGCACGGTGAGGCGGCGCCGGCCAGGGGAGATCACCAGGCTCGCCCGCTGCGGGCCGACGGGCAGCCGCAGCGCCGGGTCGTAGGTCCGCACGGTGAGGTCCACGCGGGCGCCGCCCCCGGGGACGCGGGTGATCCCGGTGATCTCGTGCCGGAACAGCGCTCCGGGGAAGGGGCGGGTGTCCGGTTCCAGCTCGGTCAGGTCCAGCTCGCGGCGTGCGGCCACGGTGTCCGGCACGCGGTCGCCCCAGTAGACCCGGCCGTCCGCGTCGGCGGTGAGCCGCCTCGGGGCGACGCCGTACCCCAGCCCACGCGCCGCGAGCGCGGCCTCCGGCAGACGGCGGTCCCGCACCAGCTGGAGCACCACCCGCTCCGCGCGGGGCAGCCGGGCGTACGCGCCCGGGGACAGCGTCTCCAGGTACGGGTTCACCTCGTCGGCGAAGGCGGCCAGCCACTCCGCGTCGCGGTACGGCAGGTCGCCCGCGTACATCCGGAAGTCGTGCTTGAGGAACTTGTGGTCCTTGTCCTCGCGCAGCCCCTCGTGCCCGCTCTCCGCGAGGAACGCGTCGATCAGCCGCTGCACGTGGATCCGGTCGCGGACGTTGCCGATCAGGTGCCGCTGGTTCGATATGGACGCGGAGTCGGACCTCACGTAGGGGGCTATGTACCAGAGGTAGACCGGCTCGGGGACGATCGTGAACCGCTCCGCCAGGCAGTAGGCCTGCGCCGAGAACAGCTGGTCCTCGTAGTGGATGCCCTCCGGGAAGCGCAGCGCGTGCCGGTCGAGGAAGGCGCGGGCGTACATCTTGCTGGTCGCGAGGTGCTCGAAGAACAGCCGCGGGTCGTCCTCGACGCCGTCCAGGGTGCGGCGCTCGCCCACCAGGTGCGGCATCCAGGTGGAGCGGCGTCCGGTGTCCACCCGGATCCGGCGCACCGCGCCCATCGCGAAGTCGATCTCCCGCTCCCGGTGCGCGGCCAGCAGGGCGGCGACCGCCCCCTCCGGCAGTTCGTCGTCGCTGTCGAGGAACATCAGGTACGGCGCCCGGGTGATCTCCAGGGCGCGGTTGCGCGGGGCGCTGCACCCGCCGCTGTTCTCCGGCAGCCGCAGGTACCGCACGCGCGGGTCGGCGGCCGCCAGCTCCCGCGCCACCCGCGGGGTGTCGTCCGTGGAGTGGTCGTCGCTGATGACGATCTCCAGGTCGCGGTGGGTCTGGCGGCACACGGACCGCACGGCGCGGGGCAGCCGTCCGGCGTCGTTGTGCACGATCACCGTGACGGTGACGTCGGGGAGCACGGATGTGGACATCACGCGGTCACCTCCTGGGGGGCCGGCGCCGGGGTGCGCTCCTGAGGCGGCAGCACCGGGGGCAGGGACGCCTCGTCCTCGCCGAGGAACACCCGGCGCACGACCCGCTCGGCGGCCCGGCCGTCGTCGAACTCGCAGAACTTGCGGCGGAAGGCGGCCCGCGCCTTCGCCGCGCCCTCGTCGTGCCAGGCGTCGGTGGCGAGGATCTCGGTGAGGTCGTCCTGGGTGCGCGCGACCGGCCCCGGCGCCTCGGCCATCAGGTCGAAGTACACCCCGCGCGTGGTGCGGTACGTCTCCCAGTCGTCGGCGTGGATCACGATCGGGCGGTCCAGGTTGGCGTAGTCGAACATGATCGACGAGTAGTCCGTGACCAGGGCGTCGGCGGCCAGGCACAGCTCCTCGACCGGGTCGTACGCGGACACGTCGACGACGCGGCCCGAGCGGCGCAGGCCGGCCAGCGGGGAGAGGCCCGAGTCGTAGAAGTAGTGGGCGCGCACCAGCAGGACGGTGTCCTCGCCGAGCCGGTCGGCGAGCGCGGCGAGGTCCAGGCGCGGGGTCCAGCCGGCCTCGTAGTCGCGGTGGGTGGGCGCGTAGAGGACGGCCCGGCGGCCGGGGGCGATGCCGAGCCGCTCGCGGACCGCGCGCACCTCGTCGGCGCCCGCCGTGCAGTAGACGTCGTTGCGCGGATAGCCGTGGTCGAGGGAGACGTACCGGGACGGGTAGGCGCGCTCCCACATGCGGGTGGTGTGGCTGTTGGCGGAGACGCTGTAGTCCCACTTGTCGACGCGCTCCAGCAGGGCGTCGAAGTCCAGGCCCTGGGCGGCGGCCGGGTAGGCCATCTGGTCGAGGCCCATGCGCTTGAGCGGGGTGCCGTGGTGGGTCTGCACATGCACCGCGTCCGGGCGTTTGACCACCGCGTTCGGGAAGTTGACGTTGTTGACGAGGTACTTCGCCGTGGCGAGCACTTCCCAGTAGCGGCGGGTGCCGGGGACCACGTGGTCGGTGCCGGGCGGCAGCAGGGCCGCGTTGCGCGCGGTCACCACCCACACCGGGTGGATGTGCGGGGCGAGTTCGGCGAGCTTCGCGGCGATCGCGCCCGGGTTGCAGGCGACGCCGCGGTTCCAGTAGGCGGAGAACACGGCGAGGTGCGGGTCGACGGGGCGGCGCAGCGCCGCGCGGTACTGGTGGTCGCGGATCAGCGCGCCGGCCTGCCGCCGTCCGGTGCGCACCGTGGACCGCACGGCGCGGCGGGCGTGGTTGGCGGCCTGGAAGGCCCGGTAGCGGGTGTAGGCGCCCTCCTCCAGCAGCGAGCGGCGCACGCCTTCCGGGCCGCCGGGACGGCGGTACCCCTCGGGGCGGCGGCGCACGGCGGCGGCGCCGGCCCGCAGGAAGAACTCCCGGGCGGCCGGCTCGGGCACGGCGCCGCGGGCGAAGGTGCGCAGGCAGTCGCGGACCATGATCTCGTAGAGCACGGTGTAGACCGCGGGCCGGTCCTGGGCGAGGTCGAGCAGGGCCTCGTAGCGGTCGACGGCGGCGAGGTGCTGCTCGGGGGTGACGGGCGCGAGGCTCGCGGGGCGCAGCCGCCGGTCCTCGTAGGCGATGTGCGGCAGACAGGAGACGCGCCCGGCGAGCAGCAGGGCGGCGAGGGCGGCGCGGGGCTCGTCGTCGGTGGTGAGCCGCTCCTCGTGGGCCCGCCAGAAGTCGGCGCGCAGCACGCGGGTGCCGAGCAGCGGGGTGAGGCGCAGCAGGTAGGCGCTGTCGGCGAGGGCCGGCTCGGTGCGTCCGGCGCGGACGAGGAGGGGGCCGTCCGCCGAGGGCAGCGCGGAGCTGCGCCAGGTGCTGCGCAGATGGTCCAGCAGCAGGACGTCGACGGTGCCGGGCAGCTCGGCGGTGCGCTCGGCGACGGTGCGGGGGCTGCCGGGCGGCAGGCCGTCCTTGGCGCGGACGAAGTGCAGCCAGCGGCCCGTGGCCCGCGCGGCCCCCGCCGCTCTCGCCGCCGCGTCGGAGGCGCCGTCGGGCAGCGGGACCACCTGGAGCTGCGGGGCGTGCCGCTCGGCCGTCTCACGGGCCCAGTCGCCGACGGCGGCGACGACGACCTCCACGTCCGGCAGCGGGTGGGCGACGAGCGAGTCGAGCAGGCCGGTCAGGTGGTCCTGGGTGTTCGGCCCGTGGACGATGACGCTGAGCTGGGGCATCACGGGGCTCCTTCGGCTGCTCGTCGGCGCGGACGGTCCCGTCGGTCGTATCCAGTCATAGTGACACCGATGGGACGAATCGGACGGCGGAGGGTTCGCCCGAACGGCGCTTGCCGCGCCCGCGCCGGCCTGCTAGCGGCTCGCTCCGGTGAACTTCTCGTACTCCTTGAGCACCTCGTCCGTCGGCCCGTCCATGCGCAGCTCGCCGCGCTCCAGCCACAGCACCCGGTCGCAGGTGTCGCGGATGGACTTGTTGTTGTGGCTGACCAGGAACACCGTTCCGGCGTGCTTGCGCAGTTCGCGGATACGGGCCTCGGAGCGCTTCTGGAAGGAGCGGTCGCCGGTGGCCAGCGCCTCGTCGACGAGGAGCACGTCGTGGTCCTTGGCGGCGGCGATGGAGAAACGCAGACGGGCGGCCATGCCGGAGGAGTAGGTGCGCATCGGCAGGGTGATGAAGTCGCCCTTCTCGTTGATCCCGGAGAAGTCGACGATGTCCTGGTAGCGCGCCTTCACCTCCTCGCGGGACATGCCCATCGCGAGCCCGCCGAGCAGCACGTTGCGCTCGCCCGTCAGGTCGGCCATCAGCGCCGCGTTGACGCCGAGCAGGGACGGCTGGCCGTCGGTGTAGATGTGTCCGTTCTCCACCGGGAGCAGTCCGGCCACGGCCTTGAGCAGTGTGGACTTGCCGGAGCCGTTGGTGCCGATCAGCCCGATCGCCTCGCCCCGGTAGGCGACGAAGGACACGTTCCGCACGGCGTGCACCCGGCGCACGCCGGACGCCTTCTCGGTCTGCTTGCGGCGGAGCATGCGGTTGAGCGCGGCGGTCGCGGTGCCGCGTCCGGCGCCGGTGCCGTTGACCCGGTAGACCACGTCGACGCCGTCGGCGACGACCGTCGGCCTCCTGTCCTGGGGGGTGTCAGCCACGGCCGTACCTCTCCTCTGCCTTCCAGAAGTAGACGAAGCCGACCACGCCGGCCAGCACCGCCCAGCCCAGCGCGAACGCCCAGACGTGCGGGGGCAGGTAGGACGAGTCGTACTGGTCGATCAGCGCGAACCGTACGAGGTCCATGTAGACCGCCGCCGGGTTCCACTGGAGGACGTCCGCCAGCCAGGCGGGGACGTTCTTGTCCTCCAGCATCGCGGGGATGGAGAACATCACCCCGGACGCGTACATCCAGGTCCGCAGCACGAACGGCATCAGCTGCGCCAGGTCGGGGGTCTTGCTGCCCATGCGGGCGAAGATCAGCGCCAGGCCGGTGTTGAACACGAACTGCAGCGCCAGGGCGGGCACCACCAGCAGCCAGGACGCGTCCGGGTAGCTGCGGAACCCGATCATGATGACGACCAGGACGATCATCGAGAACAGCAGCTGCTGGAGCTGCTGGAGCGCGAACGAGATCGGCAGCGACGCCCGCGGGAAGTGCAGCGCCCGCACCAGGCCCAGGTTGCCCGAGATCGCCCGCACGCCCGCGAGCACCGAGCTCTGGGTGAAGGTGAACACGAACACGCCCGTCACCAGGAACGGCACATACACGTCGCTCGGTATGCCCTTCCGGGCGCCGAGCAGCAGGCCGAAGATGAAGAAGTACACCGCCGCGTTCAGCAGCGGCGTCGCCACCTGCCACAGCTGCCCGAGCTTCGCCTTGCTGTACTGGGCGGTCAGCTTGGCCTGCGAGAAGGCCAGGATGAAGTGGCGCCGCCCCCAGAGCTGGCGGACGTATGCGCCGAGGGGCGGGCGGGCGCCGCTGACCGTGAGGCCGTGCCGGGCGGCGAGCGCCGCGAGGTCGGTCTCGGGCGGTTCCGGGCGCGCCGACGCGGCGGGCGGTGTGTCGAGTGCCTGACTCACATCCGCTGCTTTCGCTAGGAGGGGGGTGGGACGACGATTCCGACGTCGGAACGGGACCGTATCGTCGTGTCGACGAGCGTAGGTCGAATGCGCGTCGGAACGCAACCGTATCGTCGCTACGCGGGCGGCCTATGCTGGAGCGCATGACGAACGCCGACGCGCCCGAGCCACGTCCGCGCCGCCGGGCTCCCGCCGGGGCCGCCGTCCTGCGCGAGGACGTCACCGAGGCCATCCGGACGGCCGTCTTCGAGGAGCTCGCCGCCGTCGGCTACGCCCGGATGTCGATCGAGGGCATCGCGCGCCGCGCGGGCGTCGGTAAGACCGCGGTGTACCGCCGCTGGCGCTCCAAGCTGCACGTCGTCCTCGACGTGGTCTCCGCGCTCGCCGTCCAGGGCCTGCCCGCGCCCGACACCGGCTCCCTGGAGAGCGACCTGCGCCTGCTCTACGAGGTCAGCTCGCGCGCCCTGCGCCACCCCGTCGCCTCGCAGATCCTCCCCGACCTCCAGGCCGAGGCCGCCCGCAATCCCGAGATCGCCGAGGCCGTGCAGAAGGCCCTGCGCGAGGGCCAGGACGGGGTCGCCAAGGGCATCGTCACCGCGGCCCAGGAGCGGGGCGAGATCGACGCCGGCGTGGACCACGCCCTGGCCCTCGACCTGATCTCCGGGCCGCTGTACTGGCGCTCGGTGGTGATCCGCAGCCCGAAGCTCCCCAAGGGCTACCTGGACGGCCTGTCCCGCGCGACCGCCCAGGCGCTCAGGGCGCTCTGAGCCCCGGCTCGCGCCAGGTGGACCATCGGCGCGGGTTCCCGGCCGGTACCCGGCCTGCGCGCTGTGCCGCTGTCGCGGCCCGCAGGACCGGTGTGCCCCCGGCTCAGGCAGCCACCGGTGCAGCCGTCCGGCCGGCACCCGGCCTGCGACCCGTGCGCCCGCCGCGACCCGTGGGCCGGTGCGCCCCGGGGGTGGGTGAGGGGGGACGGCGACCGGGCCGTGGCGGTGGCTCGGGGTGGCCGCGGGGACGGAGCGGCCGAGGTGGTGCGGGTTGGCGTCAGGGCAGCAACCGCCGCAGCCGTCCGGCCAGCACCCGCCCCGCGCCCCGTGCGCCCGCCGCGACCCGCGGGCCGGTGCGCCTGGGGGTGGGCGAGGGCGGACGGCAACGAGACCGTAGCTGGTGGCTCGGCGTGGCCGCGGGGGCGGAGCGGCCGAGGTGGTGCGGGTGCGTGTCAGGGCAGCAACCGCCGCAGCCGTCCGGCCAGCACGCGCCCCGCGCCCTGCGCTCCCGCCGCCACCCGCAGGGCCAGCGCGCCGCCATGGGTGGCGTAGGGGCGGACGAGGACCAGGCCGTAGCGGCGGCTCGGGACGGCGCGGGGGCGCAGCAGTCCGGGGCCGGCGAGGGCGTGGGCGGAGACGGTGCGGGCCGCGCCGTCGCGGAAGCGCAGCCGCAGCCGCAGGTCCCAGGCGCCCGCGCCGAGGGACGCCAGCCGCTCCAGCGGGACGGGCGCCTCGGCGGTCCAGGTGCCCTCGGCGGCCGAACGCAGGGGCACGGTACGGCGCAGCACCAGGCCCGCGCGGTCCCGGTGGCGCCACTCCACCTCCGCGTCCACGGGACCGGCCCGCGCGACCGCGCCGTACAGCTCGTGCAGACGCAGCCGCAGTAGGCGGGTACGGGCGCGCAGCTCCGCGTCCACGGCGAGCGGCAGCAGGCGGACGGGGCGCTCCGGCAGGGACTCCAGGGTGACCCCGGGCAGCTCCGCCGACCAGCAGGGCGTGCCGTCGGCCGTGCGGGCGTACGGCGGGCGCAGCCGGGCCGGGCGGGCCGCCAGCTCCCGCAGCCGGGGCAGGTCGCGCGGCTCGGGAGAGGCCAGCAGCACCCGCGCGAGCAGCGTGCCGGGGGCGGCCGGGTCGCCCGAGCGGTCGGCGGCGTCGTACTCCGCGAGGTGCTCGCGGGTGTGGGCCCACCACGCACGGCGGTAGGCGTCGTCGCGCTGCGGCAGCTCGCGGACGTACATACGCAGGTCGTGGTCGAGGAACTTGGCGCGGACGGCGCGCGCCAGCCGTTTCTCCCCGGCGTCCAGCAGGACCGTGTGGGCGGTGCGGCAGGCGTGCGTGCGGGCGCGCCAGTTGTCGACGCCCGCGCGGTCCAGCGAGATCGACAGCCGTCGCGCGGCGCGGCGCACGTGCCAGACGTACACCCGGTCAGGGACCAGGGCGACGCGCGGCGCGGCGGCCCACACCCGCGCCGTGAACACGATGTCCTCGTAGGGGAAGCGACCGTCGGGGAACCGGATGCCGTGCGCGCGCAGGAAGTCCGTCGCGTACAGCTTGTTCACGCTCAGGGTGTCGCGGACCAGGCGCGGGCGGTCGGCCGGGCGGGCGAGGACGGCGGGGGCGGCGTACAGGGCGGGCTCCCACGGCACCTCGCGGCCCGAGGGCAGCTCGCGGCGCACGCACAGACCGCCCGTGACCTGCGCGTCCGTCTCCCGGGCGGCGGCGAGGAGCGCGTCCACGGCGCCGGGCGGCAGTACGTCGTCGCTGTCCAGGAACATCACGTACGGGCCGGTCACCGCGTCCAGCCCGGTGTTGCGCGGGGTGCCGCAGCCGCCGCTGTTCACCGGCAGCCGGATCACCCGCAGCCGGGGCTCGGCGGCGGCCAGCCGGTCCAGCAGCTCCGCGCTGCCGTCCGTGGAGCAGTCGTCCACGGCGACGACCTCCCGCACGGCGGTCCCCTGCCCGAGCGCGGAGCGCACCGCGTCGGCCACATGGGCGATGTCGTCATGGCCTATGACGACGACCGAGACGGCGTCGGCGTCGGCCGGGGTGGGGTCGGGGCGCAGGCGCATGGCATCCTCGGGGCGCGCGGCGGAGGTTCACTCCACGCTCGCCCGGCGCGTGCCGTCCCGCACCCCGGGGTGGTCCCGGCGGGCGTCAGGCCCCTTCGGCGGCCGCCTGGTCCAGGGCGGCGGTGAGGTCGGCGAGGGTGGCGCCGAGGGCGCGCATCTCCTCGGCCCGCAGTCCGGTGGCGGCGGCGATCCGGCGCGGCACCCGCACGGCCTGCTCGCGCAGTGCGGCGCCCTCCTCGGTGAGCCGCACCTCGACGGACCGCTCGTCGCGCGCGCTGCGCTCCCGGTGCACCAGACCGGCCGCCTCCAGCCGCTTGAGCAGCGGGGACAGGGTGCCGGAGTCCAGGCGCAGACGCTCGCCCAGCCGCTTCACCGGCAGCGTGCCGTCCTCCCACAGCACCAGCATGACCAGGTACTGCGGGTAGGTGAGGCCGAGGTCCTTCAGCAGCACCCGGTAGACGCCGTTGAAGGCGCGGACGGCGGAGTTCAGGCTGAAGCAGATCTGCTGGTCGAGACGGAGCCAGTCGTCCGAAACGGCCGGCGCGTCCGTCGCCGGGGAGGGGCTGGGTGTGGCTGTCATGCGTCCAGGGTAGCGCTGTGCGAGCCATTTGGTTGTGTCCAATTAAATTGTGTGCTCTACTTGAGCCCACGGAGGCCGGGTCCCCGCGACCTGGCCGGTCACCCGCCGCAGACGAAAGGTCTCCCCATGGACGCGCTCTACACCGCAGTCGCCACCGCCACCCACGGTCGCGAGGGCCGCGCCGTCACCTCCGACGGCAAGCTGGACGTCGGCCTGAGCGCCCCCAAGGAGCTGGGCGGCGACGGCAAGGGCACCAACCCGGAGCAGCTCTTCGCCGCCGGCTACGCGGCCTGCTTCGGCAGCGCCCTCGGCGCCGTCGGCCGCGCCGCCAAGGTGGACGTCAGCGAGGCCGCCGTGACCGCCGAGGTCGGCATCGGCAAGCAGGGCGAGGGCTTCGCGCTCGCCGTGACGCTCCGCATCGAGCTGCCCGACAGCCTCGACGAGGAGACCGGCCTCAAGCTGGTCGAGCAGGCGCACCAGGTCTGCCCCTACTCCAACGCCACCCGCGGCAACATCCCCGTCGAGCTCGTCGTCGAGTAGTCCCTAGCCCGAGACCCGCGCCAGCACCTCGCCGGTGCGCCGGCTCCAGGCCACCACCACGGCCTCTTCGGGCACCCGCTGGTACGGCGTGAGGAGCAGCCAGCGCACCGAGTAGCGGCGGACCACCGTGTCCCGCAGGGCGCGGGTCGAGGCGGGATCCAGGTACGCACGCACATCGGCCAGCCGCCGCAGTCGCTCCCGTTCGTCCAGCGAGGCGTCCGGCCAGGCGGGTGCGGCCAGGTTCGGCCCGTACCCGGCGATGGCGTGGACGGCGTAGTATCCGTCGGTGATCACCACCTCCCCCGGGGCGATGTGCCGCGCGGCCCAGTCGTACGCCGGCCAGTCCGGGGGCTGCCGGAAGCCGACCGGGTCCGCCGCCGGGGGCACCAGCGCCCCGGCGTGCACGGTCAGGAACCCGGCCACGGCCCCCGCCGCCGCGGCCCCGCCCAGCAGCCGCCGCCAGACCGGCCACGGGCGGGGCGCCGCCAGCTCCACCGCCAGGGCGAGCTGCAGCGGCACCAGCGTCAGCCCCAGGGCCCGCCCGTAGGTGTAGTGGCCGCTCACCCAGCCGTACGCCACGACCGCACAGTCCAGGGCGAACATCAGCACCAGCGGGTCCCGCCGTGAGCGCCGGGCCCGCAGCCACAGGGCCGGCAGCCCCAGCAGCGCCAGCCCGAACTGCCCGGGCAGATCCAGGTACAGCCGCCGGTGCATCGCGTCCACGCTGCCGTCCCCGGCCAGCGCGAACACGTCGAAGTACGGCCAGCAGGCCGCCGTCAGCAGCGCCACCGCGCCGGTCAGCGCCCAGCGCCCGGCCAGCGCCGCCGACCAGCGCCGCTGCCACCCGGCCACCAGCGCCAGCGCCCCCAGCGCGGCCGCGACCGCGGTGATCGGGTGCACCAGCAGGATCAGCCCGTACAGCAGGCCGAGGCCCGCGTACCCGGCCGGCGGGCGCAGACCGCCCGGCCCCAGATACCGCACGCCCCCGGTGTCCCGGGCCCGCGCGCCGGTCAGCGCCCACGCCCAGAAGGCGAGCCCGATCGCGAACGCCGACGGGTAGGGCAGGTTGCCCGTCATCGACATCAGGTTCAGATAGCCGCTCCACCAGGCGCGCTCCACCCCCCAGAGCAGGGCCGTCGCGGCGAGCGCCAGCACCGGCGCCCAGGGGCGCGGGGTGAGCACCCGCACGAAGCGGCCCAGACCGGTGAGCAGCACCAGCAGGTTCAGCGGCCCGGTCAGCCGCAGCACCTCCCAGCCGCCCAGCCCGGTCAGCCGGGCGAACGCGCCCTGCGCCACGGCGTACGGCGAGTAGTAGGGGCTGCCCGCGCCGGGCAGGTCCGCCATCGGGTGGCGGGGGTGCAGCAGATCGGTCTTGAGGCGCTCCACGACCGCCGCGTGCTGGCCGGCGTCGCAGCACAGCGGCACCCGCCAGAACGCCAGGGTCATCACCAGGAAGAACAGGAAGCCGGCGCACTGGTACGGCGTCGGGCGCCAGGACCCGCCGCCGCGCAGCGCCGTGGCGCCGTCCACCGTGCGGCGCCGGAGGAGGACGCCGGCGCTCATCGGATGCGAAGAGAAAGGGGCATTCGGGGCATTTGCCCAATGTTCCCGTCCATGGACTGCTTCTGGCCGACCGTCACCTCTTCGGGTGACGCCCGGTCAGCCCACCGGCTCCACCGGCGCCCCCTGGGCGGGCACCACCGCCCGCCGCAGCACCGGCTCCAGCAGCAGCGGCACCCCCAGCACGGGCAGCAGCCAGGCCAGCGTGATCAGCCGGTCGCCCCAGATGTTGATGTCCGGGTGCCCCGCCTGGTTGAGGATTCCCGTGCAGGCCGCCGCGGCCAGGAAGACCCCGAACGCCGGCCGCCGCCGCGCCCCGAGCGCGCCCGCCACCAGCGCCGCCGCGAAGAACGGCTCCCACAGCTGTCGCCGTGCCCACTCCATCCAGAAGTTCCCCTGGAGCTGGAGGAACTCCGCCCACGGCCGCTCCCGGTCCGGCCGGGCGAAGTGGCCGGTGAGCAGGTCCTGCACGCTCTCCGACACCGACGGGTAGTCCAGCAGCCGGGACACCAGCACCGTGCCCAGCACCCCCGCGCACCCCACCGCGGCGAGCGCCGCGGGACCGCGCCCCGCCGGCATCCCCCGCCACCGCCGCCGTACCGCGACCGCCACGCCCGCCGCCGCCAGGCAGGCCCCGAGGAACAGCGCCTGGGAGTGCTTCACGGTGAACAGCGCGAGCAGCGCGCCCCCGACGAGGGCCAGGCCCGCCCGGGGTCTCGTCCCGCCCAGCACCAGGGCGCAGCCCCACAGCGCGGCCAGGGTGAGCGCCAGCATCAGGCCCTCGGTCATCGGGCGCATCGCCGTCGTCCCGCTCGGCAGGACGAGGTACAGCGTCATCCCGGTGAGCGCGAGCGGCACCGGCGCGGCCAGCGTGCGCAGCACCAGGTACGCGAGCACCCCGCCCGCGCAGGTGATCACCACGCCCGCCGCCCACACGCCCCACGTCACCCCGAGCAGCGCGACGAACGGCGTCAGGACCAGCGGGTAGCCGGGCCGCACCTCGAAGATCCGCATGAACCGCTCCGGCATGAACGGCACCGTGTGCCCGGCGGTGTCCCCGGCCGCGAGGCGCGCCTCCACCTGCCGCCACTCCTGCTCCCGGCACTCCTTGAGGACCCGGGGCGCGGGGTCCGGGGCGTGGAAGCGCACCACGTCCACGTTCTGCGCGCGGTGCGCCATCGCCGCCTTCCCCGCGCAGTAGTGGTCGATGGTGGCGGCCGCCGCCTCCCGCTTGTCCGCGCCGGTCAGACTCAGCGCGTACGACACGTAGTTCTTGCTGTCGGGGGTGTCGCGGCCCTCCACGGTGGCCAGTTGCATCAGCGCGAACAGGGCGGCCAGCAGCAGCACCCAGGTGCGCGGCCTCACGACGGGGTCAGCAGGTCGCGGCCGGCCGTCTGCGCGGGCACCAGGCCGGGGTCGCCCGCGGGCTCCGGCAGCGGCTCGCCCAGCATCACGGCGCGCACCACCCGCTCGGCGGCCCGGCCGTCGTCGTACTCGCAGAACCGCTCCCGGAACGCCGCCCGCAGCCGCGCCGACTCCTCGTCCGCCCAGGTCCCCGACGCGAACAGCCACGCCAGCTCCGGGTAGGAGCGGGTCACATGGCCCGGCGGCCCGGCCGTGACGTCCAGATACGCGCCCCGGCTCGCGCGGAAGGCGTCCCAGTCGTCGGCGTGCACCACGATCGGCCGGTCCAGCAGGGCGTAGTCGAACATCACGGACGAGTAGTCGGTGACCAGGACGTCGGCCGCGAGCAGCACGTCCTGCACCTCCGGCTCGTCGGTGGCGTCCACCAGCACGCCCCGCCGGTGCAGCTCCGACAGGCCGAGGCCGCGGGCCGGTCCCTCGGCGAGCGTGGGGTGCAGCCGGACCACCAGGGTGCGCCCCTCGCCCAGGTCGGCGGCGAACCGTGCCAGGTCGATCCGCTCCACCAGACCGTCCCTGCGGTAGTCCCGGCGGGTCGGCGCGTACAGCACCACCGTGTCGCCCTCCGGGATCCCGAGCCGCTCCCGTGTCGCGCGGGCGCGCTCCTCGCCGCCGCGCACCAGCACGTCGTTGCGCGGGGAGCCGGACCGCAGCGAGGCGAAGTGACACGGGAAGGCACGCTCCCACACCAGCTCGGAGTGGCGGTTGGCGACCAGGCTGTGGTCCCAGCGGTCGGCCCGGCGCAGCATCTGCGGCACGTCGAAGTGCAGCCGCGCGCCGGGCTTCTCCAGCAGGTCGGCGCCCGCGTACTTCAGCGGGGTGCCGTGGTGGGTGTGGACGTGCACGCTGCCCGGCCGTTTCACCAGCGTGCCCGCCCAGTTGACGTTGTTGACGAAGTACGTGGCCCGCTCGGTGACCCGGCGGTACTCCGGTGTGCCGGGGAGCACGTACGGGGTGTCCGGGGGCAGGGCCGCGGCCCGCTCCTCGTCGGCGACCACCCACACGCCCCGGATGTGCGGGGCGAGTTCGCGGGCCGCGCGGTAGACGGCCGCCGGATCGCCGAGCATCCCGCGGTGCGAGAACGCCGAGTACACGGCGAGGTCCGGGTCCAGCGGCCGGCGCAGCAGCGACCGGGCGCGCACCGCCCGCGCGGCCGTCGCCGCACGCGCCTGCCGGGCCCGCCGCTGCAGCTCCCGGCCGGTCCGCGTGGCCCTGCGGCGCAGCACGTACCCGGCGTAACCGCCCTCAAGGACCCGCAGTTCGGCGGGGACCCGCACGCCCGGCGGGCGGTGCGCGTGGAACATCTCGGCGGTGCGGCGGAAGAACTCGGCCCGGTCCGACGGCGGCAGCCGGTCCGGCTTGGACAGGATGTCGAGACAGTGCTCGCCCATCTTGGCGTGCAGGAACGGCCGCCAGTGCGCCAGCGCCGGACGGGCGTCGACGAACCGGAACACCCGCGCGTACTGCTCGTGCACGTCGAAGTGCTTGCGGCTGGTGGTGGACAGGATGTTCCCCTGGCGGCGCTGCCGGTAGTACAGGCAGATCCGGTCCAGGGTGGCGATGCGCTCCGCGCTGAGCAGCACCGGGAAGGTCCAGGGCGTGTCCTCGTAGTAGCCGGGCGGGAAGGTGAAGCCCTCCCGCTCGACGAAGTCGCGGCGGTAGACCTTGTTCCACACCACCATCAGCAGGTCGAGGATCTCCGGCCGCTCGGCGGCCGTGAAGGTGCTCCCGGCGGCCTCGGCCAGCACATGGGCGAGGACGTTGCGGCGGGTCCCGCCCCACCAGTAGGTGCGGGCGTAGTCGAAGACCAGCACGTCCGGGTCGCCGGTCTCGTCGAGGCGGTCCGCGAGGGCCCGCAGCGCCCCCGGGGTGAGGGTGTCGTCGCTGTCCAGGAAGAGCAGATGATCGCCGGTCGCGTGCGGCATCCCGGCGTTGCGGGCCCGGCCGAGGCCCACGTTCTCCTCCAGGTGCAGCACCCGCACCCGCGCGTCGCGGGCCGCGTAGTCGTCGAGGATCGCCCCGCAGCCGTCGGGGGAGCGGTCGTCGACGGCGATCACCTCGAGGTCGCGGTACGACTGCCCGAGCACCGAGTCGAGACAGGCGTGCAGATAGCCCTGCACGTGGTGGACGGGGACGATGACGCTGAAGCGGGGCACGTCAGCTCCTCACCAGGGTGGCGGCCGCGGGGGCGGGGACGCGCTCCGCGAGCGGGATCACGGGCGGCAGCGCCTCGGGCGGCTCGCCGAGCAGCACCCGGCGCACCACGCGCTCGGCGGCCCGCCCGTCGTCGAACGGGCAGAACCGCTCCCGGAACGCCGCCCGCAGCGCCGCCGCCTCCTGGTCCGCGTACGAGCCGTCGCGGAACACCCGGGCCAGCTCCTGAGGTGTGCGGGCGACCCGGCCGGGCGGGGCGGCCATCAGGTCGAAGCAGACGCCCCGCGTCTCCCGGTACACCTCCCAGTCGTCGGCGTACACCACGATCGGACGGTCCAGGTTGGCGTAGTCGAACATGATCGACGAGTAGTCCGTGACCAGGGCGTCCGCGGCCAGGCACACGTCCTCCGAGGACCGGTGCGCCGTGACGTCGATGACCCGGCCGCCGCGCCCGCGCCGGCCCCGGTCGTAGAAGTAGTGCGCGCGCAGCAGCACCACCACGTCCTCGCCGGCGGCCTCGCAGAACGCCTCCAGGTCGAGCCCCGGCTCGAACCCGGTGTGGTGGTCGCGGTGGGTCGGCGCGTACAGCACGGCCCGCGCGCCCTCCGGCACGCCCAGCTCGGCGCGGACCCGGGCCACGTCGTCGGCGCCGGCCGTCACATACACGTCGTTGCGCGGGTAGCCGTACTCCAGATGCTCGTACGAGCCGGGGAAGGCGCGCTCCCAGACGCGGGTGGAGTGCGGGTTGGAGGAGAGGTTGTAGTCCCAGCGGTCCACCCGCCCGAGCAGCTTGGTGAAGCTGCCCGTGGCGGCGGCGACCACCGGGTACACCGACTGGTCCACACCCATGGTCTTCAGCGGGGTGCCGTGCTGGGTCTGGAGATGCACGCTGCCGGGGCGTTTGACCACGCCCTCCGCGAAGTTGGCGTTGTTGACCAGATACGTGGCGCGGGCCAGCAGCTCCCAGGCGCGGTGACTGCCGAGGACCGCGTACTCCACGCCGTCGGGCACGGTGTGCGCCTGGTCGGCCTCCACCAGGAACACGCCCCGGACGTGCGGGGCGAGTTCGCGGGCCTTGGCGTGGATCGCGGCCGGGTTGCAGGCGTAGCCCCGGCCCCAGTACGCGCAGTACACCGCGAGGTCCGGGTCGAGCGGGCGGCGCAGCTGGAGGCCGTAGTGCAGCCGGGTGCGCAGGCCGCGCGGACGGGGCAGCGCGGCCGCCGCCCGCCCGGCCGCGCGCCGGGTGTCGCGCAGGGCGGCGAACGCCTCGTAGGACCCGGCCGCGAGCAGCCGGTGCTGCACGCCCAGGCTGCCGCCCGGCGGCCGGAACCCGGCGGGCCGGTGCCGGCGGTACAGGACGCTCGCCCGCCGGAAGAACTCCCGGCGCCCGGACGGCAGCCGCCGGGGATGCGCGGCGGTCTTCAGCACGGCCGCGAACAGCTGCTCGAACAGCGGCCCCGACCGCTCGGCCGGCAGCCCGAGCCCCGCGGCCTCGTCCAGCACCCGCTCCGCCTGGTCCAGCAGGTCGTGGTGGTGCGCCCCGGGCAGCCGCAGCCGGTCGCCCTGGCGGCGCGCGCGGTGCCGCACCAGCACCCGGCGCGACACCGCCACCCGCTCCGCCCGCAGCAGCGCCCGCCCGCACCAGCCGACATCGGTGAACCACCCGGGCGGGAAGGCCAGTTCGTGCTCGGCGACGAAGGCGCGGCGCCAGGCCGCGCTCCACGCGGGCAGCCCCACCCCGGTGAGGTGCGGGGCGCGGGCGGGGGCGAAGGCGCCGGCCGGGGCGTGCTCCAGCAGCGGCGCCACGGGGCGCGTGACCTCGCCCTCCCACCAGGGGACGCGCTCGTGCTCGCAGGGCAGCACGTCCACCGGGCCGGTCTCCGCCAGCCGCGCGTCCAGCGCCGCCAGCGCGCCCGGCGCCAGCACGTCGTCCCCGTCGAGGAACAGCAGATACGTCCCGGTCGCCGCCTGCACGCCCGCGTTGCGCGCACCCGCCAGCCCCTCGGACGGCGGCGCGTGCACGGGCGCCACCCGGGAGTCCCGCTCGGCGTGCCCGGCGGCGACACCGGCCGCCGGGGACCCGGCCGCGTCGCAGACCGGGATCAGCTCGAAGTCTCCGAATGACTGGGCGAGGACCGAGTCCAGCGCCTGGCCCAGCCGGCCTGCGACCCCATGGGACGGGACGATGATGCTGAAGCGGGGCATTCTGCTCTTTCCGTTGACGAGGGCGTGACGGCGGCCGCTCAGCGGGCGGGCCGCCGCCCGGGCCGCCCCGTCGGACGCCGCGCGGGCGGCCGGGCCGGGGCGGGCCGTGACGAGCCGGGGGACACGCGTACTCCCAAGGGGGGCAACGACGGGCGGACGGGGTGGGTGACGGTCAGAAGACCGCCGGCTGCGGCGGCAGCGCCACCACGGGGGTCTCCGGCGCGCTCGCGGCCGCCGGCACCGGGCGGCGCCGCTCCGGCGGCACGGACAGCGGCTCGGCGAACTCCCCGAGCAGCACCGTGCGCACCACCCGCTCGGCGGCGCGGCCGTCGTCGTGCGGACAGAAGCGGTCCCGGAACGCCGCCCGCAGCCGGGCCGCGCGCGGCCCGCACCAGCGGCTCCCGGCGAAGATCTCGATCAGCTCGTCCTCGCTGTCCGCGACCGCGCCCGGCGGGAAGGTCCACGGGTCGACGTACAGCCCGCGGGCCGCCGCGTACGCCTCCCGGTCCTCCGCGTGCAGCACGATCGGCCGGTCCAGGCCCGCGTAGTCGCACATCAGCGGGGAGAAGTCGGTGACCAGGGCGTCCGAGGCGAGGCACAGCGTCATCACGTCCGGGTGGGCGCTCACGTCCACCACCCGGTCGGAGGCGGCCTCCGGCGGCTCGCCGTCGGGGCGCGCGGCGCGGGACAGGATCACGAACCGGGGGCCGAGCCGGCGCACCACGCGCTCCAGGTCGAGCGTGCGCACCGGGGTGCGGCGGTAGTCGCGGGGCGCGGGCGCGTACAGGATCGCCACCGCGCCCGCGGGGACGCCCAGGGAGTCCCGCAGCACGGCCACGTCGGCCGGGGTCGCCGTGTGGAACCGGTCGGTGCGCGGCCTGCCGTACTCCAGGGTCCGGTAGCGGCCGGGCAGCACCCGCTCGTAGGTCAGCGTGGAGTGGCGGTCGCCGGTGACGACGTGGTCCCACTGGTCGACGCCCTCCAGCAGCCGGGCGAAGTCCGTGTGCCGGGCCGCCGCCGGACGGTCCTGGAGGTCGAGCCCCGCGTACGCCAGCGGGGTGCCGGGATCGTGGTGCACGGGGGCCGGTGGTACGTCACCGGCAGGGACGCGGACCGCGACGAGGACCGTACGTTCCGGCTCGACAGGATCGCCGGCGCGCGCTCCCTGCCCGGCTCGTTCGAGGCGCCCGAGGGTCCGGACCCGGCGGAGCGCGTGGTGACGGGCTTCGCGACGGCCGCGTACCGGTACGAGGTGGCCCTGCGCGTGCAGGCGACGCCCGAGCATCTGCGCGCCCACCTGCCCGCGACGGTCGCCACCCTGGAGGACACCGAGCCGGGGTGGCTGCGGGTGGAGGTGCGCGCGGAACGCCTGGACTGGCTGCCGCCCGTCCTGGCCGCCCTGGACCGCCCGTTCGTCATCGACCACCCGGCCGAACTCCGCGCCCTGATGCGCGACTTCGCCGCCCGCCTCGCGGCGTACGCCCATCGGACCGGCCCGACCACCGCTGAGCCACCGGAACCCGGGACTTGATGCTCCGGTGCCGTCGGCGCCCTACCAAGCGAGAACGTCCTACCTCGCCGAAGAAGTCCGCGACGAAGTGCGGGCCGAAGCCCGTGCCGAGAGCCGGGCCGAGGACATCCTGCTCATCCTGGAGCAGCGCGGCCTCGACATTTCCGAGGACGTCCGCAGCCGCGTCACGCACTGCACCGACCCTGAACTCCTCCGCCGCTGGCTCGCCCGTGCCGTCACCGTCCCGAAGGCCGAAGAGGTCTTCGAGGACGCGTGAACGCACCCGTTCCCCGTCCCGAGCAGACCCCCGACGCCCTGCGGGCCGCCCTCGCCGTCGTCGACCCGAAACGCCTGCCCGAGATGCGGCGGACGAAGGACGAGGCCTTCGCCAAGGCCGTGGAGTGGCAGTCCCTCAGCCCGGTACGGAGCTGGGTACTGGCCTGGGCACGGGACATCGAGATCGCCCGCCGTCCCGACCTCGCCGCCCGTCACGCCCGCGCCAGGAGCAACCTGGAACACGTGGACGCGGCGACCGCCAGGGAAGCTCTGCGGGAGCTGAGCGCCGTCCTCGACGAGGCGATGAAGGCAGTTCGCGCTTGAGCTGGACCCCTGATCGATGGACGGGTGACCGGCGGAGCCACATTGGCGGCGCCCCCCGATCAGTGCCGCCCCCCGGGCGGCGCTACGAGTGCCCCAGGTCCGCCGACGACGCGTCCTCCGAGGACGGGACCGAGCCGGAGTCGGGGGACGGGCGGAGGGGGAAGGGGTCGACGCGGGTCTCGTCGATGACCGGCGGGGCCGGCTGCGGGGGCTTCGGCATGACCGCGGCCTCCGAGTGGCCGCCGCAGCCGTAGGCGAGGGAGACGACCCGGCCGTCGGCCGGGGAGAACTCGTTGGCGCACACGCCGAACGCCTGGCCCAGCGAGCCGCCGATCGGGGCGAGGAAGCCGCAGGACATGCAGGAGGCGGGGGCCGCCTGGGCCATCGGGGTCTTCGGGCCGAACGCCTCCTCCCAGCGGTCGGCGGCGGCGTGCAGGCCGTAGCGGGACAGGACGCGGGCGCGGCGCATGCCCAGTTCCTCGGCGACCGCGGCGATCGAGCCGCGGGACGGGGTGACGGTCTGCTCGGCCGGGCTGCCGCCGGTGACCGCGGCGTCCTCGTCCTCCGCGCGGTCCGCCAGGTCCTCGGTGAGCGCCGAGTTCGGCGGCGGCTCCTCCGCGCCGGTGTAGCCGGGCTCCAGGCGCAGGTCGTCGGCCTCGGTGGGCAGCAGGTCGCCGGGGCCGAGGTCGCCGGGGCGCAGCCGCTCGCTCCACGGCACCCACTCGGGTGCGAGGACGGCGTCGGGGCCGGGCAGCAGGACGACCTCGTCCACCGTGACGATCTTGGCGCGGGAGGCGCGGGCGACGGTGACGGCCCACCGCCAGCCGCGGTAGCCGAGCTCGCGGCACCCGAAGAAGTGCGTGACGACGCGGTCGCCCTCGGAGACCAGCCCCTCGTGCTCGCCCAGGACCCCGGGCGCGGCGGCCTCCTCGGCTGCGGCGCGGGCGAGGTCGACGGCCTCGGCGCACAGACGGTCGGGGGTGCGGCTTCGCGTTGTCGCTGCGCTCACAGGTATCGCTTCTCTCCTACGCCGTCTCACGAGTGCGCCACTCCCAGCGCGGGGGGCGGACGGAGCGGACCGGGGGACCGCGTCGACGTCCGCGCCGCAACGTGCTCGGGCGCGCCCACCATCCATTCTGCGGGATGGCTGAGATACGCACGCTACCTGCTCGCGTGCGCTGGGCCTACACCGACGGTTGTTACGGAACGGCGCGCGCCGGTTTGTCGGGCGGCGCGGGCGGTGGCCGGCGGGCGGCGGCGGGCGTCCGGCCGCGCCCCGGCGCGTTCGGCCGTACAGCGGCACCGAAGACCCCGTCCCCGGTGTTACGGCACTACGCACCGCCATCTCGGGGCACTATGACGTCGTGGCTACCGCGAGGACACCCCAGGGCGCCACCGGTACCGGTGGGCCCGCGGGGGGCAAGGGACGCGGCCGGCGCCTCGGCTCGGTCCGGGCGGGCGGCCGTCTTCGTGCGTTCGGCCGGGCGCTGCACTTCCCGGTGACCAGAACCGCTCGCGGCATCCGCAAGGCGACCCACGCCCACGGCGCGGGCGAGTCCGGCCTCGGCAAGCTGATCGAACTGCACGGGGTGAACGGCGCGGGCGACGTGATGATCACGGTCGCGCTGGCCTCCACCGTATTCTTCTCCGTCCCCACCGACGAGGCGCGCGGGCGCGTCGCCCTGTACCTGGCCATCACGATGGCGCCGTTCACGCTGCTCGCCCCGGTCGTCGGCCCCCTCCTCGACAAGCTCCCGCACGGCCGCAGGGCCGCCATGGCGGGCGCGATGCTCGCGCGTGCGCTGCTCGCGCTGGTGCTGTCCGGCGCGGTGGTCAGCGGCGGCCTGGAGCTGTATCCGGCGGCGCTGGGCGTCCTGGTGGCGTCCAAGGCGTACGGGGTGGTCAGAAGCGCCGTCGTGCCGCGGCTGCTGCCGCCCGCCTTCTCCCTGGTGAAGGCGAACTCACGGGTGACCCTCGGCGGGCTGCTCGCCACCGGCATCGCCGCGCCGATCGGCGCGGGGCTCCAGCAGATCGGGCCGCGTTGGCCGCTGTACGGGGCGTTCGTGCTGTTCGTGACGGGGATGCTGCTGTCGTTCCGGCTGCCGCCGAAGGTGGACTCCGCCAAGGGCGAGGCCGTGGCGCTGCTCGCCGCCGACGAGCAGCATCTGCACGGCCCGCACCGCAAGGCGGAGAAGCCGGGGCTGCGCACGGTCGGCCCGGCGGTCACCCACGCGCTGGCCGCCAACGCCTCCATCCGCTGTCTCACCGGCTTCCTCATCTTCTTCCTGGCGTTCCTGCTGCGCGAGCACCCGATGACCGGTCAGAGCGCGGCGGTGTCGCTGGGCATCGTCGGTGTGGCGGCGGGCGCGGGCAACGCGCTGGGCACGGCGGTCGGCGCGGGGCTGCGGTCCCGTGCGCCGGAGATCATCATCGTGACGGTGGTGGCGGTGGTGCTGGGGGCCGCGATCACGGCGGCGGTGTTCTTCGGCGCGGTGCTGGTGGCGTGTCTCGCGGCGGTCGCCGGGTTCGCGCAGGCGCTGGCCAAGCTGTCGCTGGACGCGCTGATCCAGCGGGACGTGCCGGAACGGGTGCGGACGTCCGCGTTCGCCCGGTCGGAGACGCTGCTCCAGATGGCGTGGGTGCTGGGCGGCGCGATCGGCATCGCGATGCCGCTGATCGGCTCGCTGGGGCTCGCGGTGGGCGCGGCGATCGTCGGCGCGGGCTGGCTGACGACCGTCCGCGGGCTGCTCCGTTCGGCCCGTCAGGGGCACGCGGGACGCCCGCGAGTGGCGTAACGCGGGGCCACGCCGTACCCCACGTGGCAGGCGGGGCACACGTGCCCGATAGCCTTCGCCCATGACCACGTTGCCCCGCGGCGCAGCCGCCACGACACACCGCGCTGTGCGACGCCGCCGTGCCGTCGCCGCCGCCGGCGCCGTATCCGCAGGACTGCTCGTCCTGTCCGCCTGCGACAAGCCCACGGCGATCTCCACCATCACGGTGGGCGGCGACTCGGTGAGCTCCGAGGCCACCTGCGGGGGCGAGGGCAAGGCCCTGACCACCGAGGCCCTCAACAAGTGCCTCCAGGACAAGGGCATCGACGAGATCAAGGTCGACCCCACGGAGAGCGTGCGCTTCGGCGTCGACCCGGAGATCGCCGACAACAGCTGGACGATCCTGCTGAACGGCCAGCCGCTCGTCGACCCCATCAAGAAGACCTACCGGTCCATCCCGGGCGAGGTGTTCTTCAACACCCAGTACGGCGCCCAGGGCGACTCGACCCTGGTGTCGATCAAGGAGGGCGGCGAGAACGAGGCCACCGGTCTGTGGTCCTTCCGGCTGAAGAAGGACGAGGACTGATCACGTCCCTCGCACGCGTTCTCGTGGCCACCGCGGTCCCCGCCGAGCGGGACGCGGTGGCCGAGGCGTTCCCGGGGCCGGTGCGGGAGCGGGAGCTGCCCGGCGCGGTCGTGCACCGTGTCGCCGGCGGGCCCGATCTGCTCGCCGCCGGCGTCGGCCCGGCGCTCGCCGCCGCGTCCACGGCCGCCGCGCTGACCGCCGCCGCCCTGGACGACCGCCCCTACGGGCTCGTCGTCTGCGCGGGGATCGGCGGCGGCTTCGCGCCGGACGCGCCCCTCGGGTCCCTCGTCGTCGCCGACGCGATCACCGCGGCCGATCTGGGCGCCGAGACGGCCGAGGGGTTCCTGCCGGTCACCGAGCTCGGCTTCGGCACCGTCACCCACCGCCCGCCCGCGTCCCTGGCCGAGGCGGCCGCCGCCGCGTCCGGGGCGCGCACCGGCACCGTCCTCACCGTGTCCACGGTGACCGGCACCGCCGCCCGCGCGGACGCCCTGCGCGCCCGCCATCCCCGTGCCCTCGCCGAGGGCATGGAGGGCTTCGGCGTCGCCGAGGCAGCCGCCGCGCACGGCGTTCCCGTGCTGGAGGTGCGGGCGGTGTCGAACCCCGTCGGCCCGCGCGACCGCGCCGCCTGGCGCATCGGCGACGCCCTGGCCGCCCTCACCGAGGGCTTCGGGAAGCTCGCACCCGTACTGGAGAGTTGGAACACGGCATGACCACTGTGGAGCAGCAGCGGCTGCGCATCGCCTACTCGCCCTGCCCGAACGACACCTTCGTCTTCGACGCCCTCGCCCACGGCCGCGTGCCGGGCGCGCCCGCCCTGGACGTCACCTTCGCCGACATCGACCTCACGAACGGCATGGCCGAGCGCGGCGAGCTGGACGTGCTGAAGGTGTCGTACGCGGTGCTGCCGTACGTCCTGGACGAGTACGCGCTGCTGCCCTGCGGGGGCGCGCTGGGGCGGGGCTGCGGGCCGCTGGTGCTGACCCGGGAGGCGGGCGTGGACCTCACGGGGCGCACGGTCGCGGTGCCGAGCGAGAAGTCGACCGCGTACCTGCTGTTCCGGCTGTGGGCGGCGGACGTCGTCCCCGGCGGAGTGGGCGAGATCGTGGTGATGCCGTTCCACGAGATCATGCCCGCCGTGCGGGACGGGAAGGTCGACGCCGGTCTCGTCATCCACGAGGCGCGCTTCACGTACCGGAACTACGGGCTGCACAAGCTCGCCGACATGGGCGAGCACTGGGAGGACACCACCGGGCTGCCGATCCCGCTGGGCGCGATCCTCGCCCGGCGCGCGCTCGGCGAGGAGACGCTGACCCGGCTCGCGGACGCGATCCGCGCGTCCGTGCGGGCGGCCTGGGACGACCCGGAGGCCTCCCGCCCGTACGTGATGGAGCACGCCCAGGAGATGGACCCGGCCGTCGCCGACCAGCACATCGGGCTGTACGTCAACGAGTTCACCGCCGACCTCGGCGAGAGCGGCTACGCGGCCGTCCGCGGGCTGCTCACGCGCGCCGCGGCCGAGGGGCTGGTGCCGCCCCTCGGCCCGGACGCGCTGCGGTTCCCGTGACGGGCGGCCGGCCGCCGTCGGACTAGACGTCGAGCTGGTCGGCGACCGCGCGGAGCAGTCCGGCGATCTTCTTGCCGGCCGCGCGGTCGGGGTAGCGGCCCCGCTCCAGCGACGGCGTGATGTTCTCCAGCAGCGTCGTGAGGTCCTGGACGATCGAGGCCAGCTCGTCGGGCTTCTTGCGCTGGGCTGCCGCGACCGACGGGGCCGGATCCAGGATGGTCAGGGACAGGGCCTGGTCGCCGCGCTGCCCGGCGACCACGCCGAACTCCACGCGCTGGCCCGGCTTCAGGGCCTCGACTCCGGCGGGGAGGACCGAGGAATGCACGAAGACGTCGCCGCCGTCGTCACGGGAGAGAAAGCCGAAGCCCTTCTCACTGTTGAACCACTTGACCTTGCCGGTGGGCACCGTCTGTCCTCGTCCTCGTACTCGTCGGGAAAACTGCTTCTGAAAACGGCTCTGGATAGCACTCGGGCGGGCCGATGACCCGCCGGTACCAAGGCTAATGGTCTTCGAGCCGGTGACAAGACGTCACCGCGTCGTTCCCTCGCGCAGGGAACTACCCTGGTCCGGTGCGTGACAAAACCCAAGCGAATTCCGCCGCGCCCGGTGACGGCCTGGTCCGTGCCGGCGCCCTCGTCTTCTTCGTCGGCGCCGTGGCCACTCTGGTCACGGTCGCCCCGCTGTTCCTGGGCACGACGCCCTTTCCGACGTACATGTTCGGATTGAGCATGCTCATGGGCGTCGGATTCGCCGTCGCGGCCGCGGGCGTACTGCGTTCCGCCGCCGCGGGACGGCGGCGGGCCCGGGCCTCTCGTGCGGTTTCCGGTCAGTTGTCCGAGCAGTAGTCCGAAAACCAGCGGGGGAATTCCGTCAGATCGGTGAGGACGGCGTCCGCGCCGGCCTCCCGGAGTTCCGCCGCGTCGCACGGTCCGGTGGCGACGGCGACCGACATCGCGCCCGCGGTGCGCGCGCCGCGCACGTCGCCGGTGTGGTCGCCGACGTACACGGACGCCGCGTGCTCGCGCAGCGCCAGCGCCTTCTGCTCGGCCCACAGGTCGCCGATCACCGCGTCCGGCTCGATGCCGAGGTGCGCCAGGTGCAGTTTGGCGTTGGGCTCGTACTTCGCGGTGACCACGATCGCCCTCCCGCCCCGCTCCCGCACGGCGGCGATCGCGTCCCGCGCGCCGGGCAGGGCGAGCGTCGACGTGATCGCGTACTCGGGGTACATCGCCCGGTACAGCTCCGCCATCTCCTCCACGCGCTCCGCCGGGAACCAGTTCACCAGCTCCTCCACGAGCGGCGGCCCCAGCCGGCTGACGGCCAGATCGGCATCGACGTAGGTCCCGGTCCGCTCGGCCAGCGCCAGATAGCAGGCCCGGATCCCCGGCCGGGAGTCGATGAGCGTCATGTCGAGGTCGAACCCGACGGTGGGCGGAACGGTCCTGCCGGACGGGGCGGGCTGAGCGGGCGGGGTCACGTTGGCCATGCGCGCCATTGTGCGCCACGCCTCTCCGGGCCCGGCCCGCCGACCGGCATCGCGACCGGCGCGCGGCGGCACCCCCGCAGTGCCGGGTGCGGGCGGTCGGTGGCTGGTCGCGCAGTTCCCCGCGCCCCTGAAGGGTGCCTCCGCCACGCCGCCGAAAGCCCCCCACCTCACCGCGCAGCGGCACCCCTACAGCGCCGGGTGCGGGCGGTCCGTGGCTGGTCGCGCAGTTCCCCGCGCCCCTGAAGGGTGCTTCCGCCACGGCCGCCGAAAGCACCCCGCTCACCGCGCAGCGGCACCTCTACAGCGCCGGGTGCAGGTAGTCGGTGGCTGGTCGCGCAGTTCCCCGCGCCCCTGAAAGGTGCCTCCGCCACGGCCGCCGAAAGCACCCACCTCACCGCGCAGCGGCACCCCTACAGCGCCGGGTGCGGGCGGTCCGTGGCTGGTCGCGCAGTTCCCCGCGCCCCTGAAAGGTGCCTCCGCCACGGCCGCCGAAAGCACCCGCCTCACCGCGGGCAGTCGTGCCGCCTGGGGCGGCACGGGTGGGCGCGGGCGGCGCCCTGTCAGTGCCAGGGGCGCGGACACCCCCCGGGTCCGGTGACACCGCTCATCGCTTGCGCTGGGAGCGCCAGACCAGGAACAGCGCCGACGTGACCGCCGCCGCGCGGATCACCCACGGCCATGTCTCCGTGAGCGCCGCGTTCATCTGCCCCTCGGCGACGGGCTCGCCCCAGCGTCCCGCCGCACGGCCCCAGAGCCAGACGATGCCGCCGAGGACGGACAGGCCCGGGAGGACCATCACCGCCGCCTTGACCTCCGCCGGGGTGAGCCGACGCGAGGCGTACGCGATGAGCCACCCGAGGATCAGCGCGAACCAGTTCCCCAGCACCGCCCCCGCGACCAGCGACGCCGCGGCGACCAGCAGCAGCGGGTTGCTCCAGCGCCGTGACGGCAGCCGCGGCAGGCGGCGGCGGGCGGGGGCCGCGGACTCCTCCGTCACCTCGGCCGCCTCGGCCGCCTCCGCCGCTTCAGGCGCCTGCTCCTCCTTCGTCACCGGCCGCTTGAGCAGTTCGGGAATCTCCACCCCGCCCACGAACCCCGGCACCTCGTCCCCCACGCCGAACGGACCGCTGTCCACCCGCCACCAGTCAGGCCGGCTCCCGCCGTCGCCGAGTTCGTCGAGCCCGGCCCGGTGCGGCGGCGACGGCACGTCGGCCGGGGCGGCAGGCGGGGACGCGGGCGTGGAGGGGCGCGGGCGGGGGACGACCTTCCGCAGCATGCCGCCCACGGAACCGGCCGGCTTCGCGCCCCGCTCCGGCTCCCGCTGGACAGGGACCGCCGTCGCCTGCTCCGGCCTCGACGCGCCCGGCGCGGAGCCGGACGTCGGGTCCTCCGCCCCGGCGACCACCTCGGTCGGCGTCCCGATACGGGCGATGATGCGGCGGACGGCCGCGGGCGAGTCCACCACGGCCTTGGCACGACGCCGGTCGATCTCGTCGCGCAACTCCGCGACCAGCCGCATCCGCGCCGCCGACGGCAACTGCCGTTGCTGCGCCACGTCGCCGACGCGGCTCAGATACTCGTAGACGACCTGGTCGCTCTCGATACCCACGAAGTCCCCTCCGGGACGGATGCGTCGGGACACCGTCGCCCGACGGTACCGCGAGTGCGGCGACCCGACCCAACTCCCGGCACGCCACGGACGTACCTAGCCGCTAACGTGAGGCGGATGAGCACCGAGGAGAACCCCGCGGCGGCCCCCCGATCCCTCGCCGAGGCGCTCCGGGGGCGGGACGACGCCTCCCTGGCCGCGCTCCTGCGCAGCCGGCCGGATCTCATCACGCCCGTGCCCACGGACCTGACCCAGCTCGCCACCCGCGCGGGCACCCGCGCCTCGGTGGTGCGCGCGCTGGACCGGCTCGACCGGTTCACGCTGCAGACCGCGCAGGCGCTGGCGGTGGCGCCGGACCCGGCGACGTACCAGGAGCTGCTCGGGCTGATGGCGGGCGACGACGGCGACCCGGCGGTGTCCGCCGCGCTGCCGCACGCCCTCGGCACGCTCCGCGAACAGGCCCTGGTGTGGGGCGGCGACGACCGGCTGCGTCTGGTCCGCACCGCCCGCGAGCTGCTGGCGCCGTCGCCGCAGCACCCGTCGCCGACCGGTCTCGGCCCGACCGTGCGGGAGGCGGCCGCGGGGATGTCGCCGGGCCGTATCCAGGAGATCGTGGCGACGGCCGGGCTGCCGTCGACGCACGACTCCGTCTCGGCGCTGGCCGCGCTGACCGGCCTCTTCGACGACGCGGAGCGGATGTCCGCGCTGCTCGACCAGGCGCCGGGCGAGTCCCTGGAGGTGCTGGAGCGGCTGGTGTGGGGCCCGCCGTACGGGCAGGTCACCGCCGATCCGGCGCCCCGGCTGCGCTGGCTGCTCGACCGGGGGCTGCTGCTGCCGACGGCGCCCGGCACAGTCGTCCTGCCCCGCGAGGTGGCGCTGCGGCTGCGCGCCGGGCGGGCGCACCGGACGACGGAGCCGGTGCCGCCGCCCGTGGAGGCGACCGCCGTGCACCGGCCGCAGATGGTGGACGCGACGGCGGCCGGGCAGGCGTACACGGCGCTGGCGACCGTCGAGGAGCTGCTGAAGGACTGGCACGAGGGCGGGCCCGCGGTGCTGCGGGCCGGCGGGCTGAGCGTGCGGGACCTGAAACGGACCGCCGTGGCGCTGGACGTGCCCGAGCCGGTGGCCGCGTTCTGGGTCGAACTGGCCTACGCGGCCGGGCTGCTGGCGTCCGACGGGGGCGCGGGTGCCTCCCACGCCCTCACGTCGGCGGGGGACGACGAGCGGTACGCGGCGACCCCGGCGTACGACGAGTGGCTGGAGCGGCCCCCCGGCGAGCGGTGGGCGCGGCTGGCCACGGCGTGGCTGGCGGCGACCCGGACGCCGGGGCTGGTCGGGGAGCGGGACGCGAAGGACCGCACGCTGTCCGCGCTCGGCGCGGGCCTGGACCGCTCGGCCGCCCCGGAGGTACGGCACCGGGTGCTGGCCCTGCTGGCGGGGCTCCCGGAGGGCGCCGCGCCGGACACCGGGTCGCTGCTGGCGCGCCTGCGCTGGGAGCGGCCCCCGCGCGCGGACCGCACCGGGGCCGGCGCGCCTTCCCCGTACGCCCGCCGGACGCCGGCGCGGCCCGCCGAGGGGGCGCGGGGCG
>BMVA01000029.1 GCA_014650475.1 Streptomyces albogriseolus | reverse complement strand
GGCGCGGCCCGAGGCCGGGAGGTGGACAGTCGTCATGGTCGGCTCCATGTCGAAATGGCGTGTAACGACATGGTGGCCACCAGTGAAGGCCCCAACTATCAGTACTTGTTGATAGTTGGGGCCAAAGGTTCACCTGACGCGACTAGTGGGCGGGCGCGGGGCCCAGCCACGACCCGTAGGAGAGGAAGCTGTCCGGGAGGCGGCGGTGCGCGGCCTCCAGGCCCGCGTACGTCTCACGCACGGTCGGGTGGTACTTCGCCTGCTGCGGAGCGGCCTTGCGCGCCTTGAGCAGGTTCTCGAAGGAGGCGTCAATGTTGCCCGTCCACAGAAGGGATCGGGCGACCTCCGCGTAATGGTGACTGGTTCGGGAGTTGGGCCACTCCTTCGGGATGAACGTCGTACGCGCAGCCTCCACGGACTCGCCGTACTGGTCCAGCTCGGCGAGGACGGAGACGCGATGGACGCCCACGTTCGTCGGCCCGAAGGCGAGCCAGTGCACCTTCATCGCTTCGCCGGTCTCGTCCGCGATCTGCTCGGCTTCACCGAGGTGCACGTGCGCCTGGTCCGCGTCGTGCGCACGGCCAGCCAGCACCGCGGCGCCCAGGTGGAGCTGCCCGGTGACGACACGGCGTTCGCGAGTGGGCTCGGCCTGTTCCAAGGTGGTCAGGCCGAGACGCACCAGGCGGGTACCGGTGCGGTACTTGCCCTCACGCAGGTAGGTCAGGGCGCGCAGGTACTGATACATGCCGCCGAGGACGGCGTCTGACCCGCGCTGGGCTGCCCAGTCGAGGCGTGCCAGGGCGAGCTGAGCGAGGTCGGGATAGCCCAGCTTCGCCGCGACGTCGTAGGCCGTGCGGTAGAAGCTCGCCAGAGTCAGCCAGCCCCCCCGGGTCTGAGCAGTGTGCGCGGCCGTCGTGCCCTCTTCGATCAGTCCGGAGACGCGAGACGCGGCGCTCTTGATGTTCCCCGCCCGTACGTCGGTGCAGAGCTGTTCCGCTTCGAGGTGCAGTTCCTCCGGCCGACGGGCCCGGATGTCGGGGTCGGGGCCCAGGTCGTACACGTCGAGGGCTTCCCGGATGGGCCTTATCAGCACGTCGAGTTGGTCGGCGCGCAACTCATCGGCGTAGGGCTGGCCCTGGATGGTCACCACTTCCACGCGCAGCGCGCGGGCGCACGCCCCCACGACGTGCGGCGAGGCGGGGATGACTCCTTGCTCGACCTTCGTCAGGGTGCTGTACGGAATGTTGGCGAGCTCGCTAAGGGCCCTCTGCGTCAATCCCCGTTCGCGGCGTAGACGGGCGATTCGAGTACCGGTGTGGTCTTGCGGCAGAGCGTGCATACTGGCTCCTGTTCTGCTTCGACACCAGAACCGTACCCGCGGTCCGCGCCGCCGGTACACGAATAGCCCCACCGCTCACCCGGCGGTGGGGCTTCGTCGTGGCGCGGCAAACCTCGACGGGAGATCCGCCGCGCACTGGGCTATCCGGTGGCTGGTCCCTTGAAGCAGCCACCGGGTCCTGCGACAGCGGGTCGGCCTCCGGGCTGATGTGGGTCCGGTCGTAGACCGTGTCAGCGCTGTTCGACCCTTCCGCCCAGCGGCCACGCCGGTTGCGCTCCCGCAGCGGCGCCCTACCCCGAAGCCCTGGCCGGTGCCCTCGGCGGCCTGGCGGCCGCGGTGTCCGAGGCGTTCGGTCACAGCAGACGACGCACCACCTCAACGCCGTGCAGGGGGCCGTGAACGCCTGGGGCAGCGCGTTGCCGGTCGACCCGGGCCATCCCGTACGCCGTCAGCGGTCGGCCTCTCCACCACCTCGTCGGTGGCACACCAGTTCATGGCGCTCGAGCACAAGGACGCGAACCCCAGATAGGCGACGAGGTCGCGTTCACGCAACGGGCCGAGGAGGGCCAGCCCCACGTGACGTGACGCAGAGACCCCCTGGGTCGGCTATAGCCCTCAACCGACCCAGTGCCGGCAGCCAAGAACACCCCGCGTCGGCGGGGAGGACACAATCTCCCGCCAGCAGGCACCGTAGCCGAGCAGAGCTCCCCCGCATCGGCGGGAAGAACCGGCGCGCCCCTCGCTCCCCGTTCGCAAGGCTCAGAACACCCCCGGGCTCAGTTCTCTTCGAAGCCGTTGTCCTCAGACTTCAGATGGGCGGCCTTCTCCCGGACGGTGCGCACCTGCTGTTCGGTGAACCCCTCGGCAGTGGTCGCGGTAATGTCGATTCGGACTTCGAGCTGGACGCCGTCGGCCGCCTCAAGGTGTGTGCGGCCTCCTACCGCTCCTCCGCCATGTGGGCCGCGATCGACGGCCGCCGCTACGACGACGCGAAGATGCACATGCGCGAGGCGCAGGCCCTCGCGGAGATGTCCGGCGACCAGGCCATCAAGTTCCGTATCTGGAGCCACGCCGGCGCCATGTACCGGCACATGGGCCGCCCCGCCGACGCCTTCGCCGCCAACGATGTGGCGCGCAACCTCCACATCACACGCCGCGACCCGATGTTCGCCTCCCTCGGCCTTGCCCGGCAGGCAGCCATCCACGGCGCAGCCCAGGACCGCACCGGCACCCGCCGCACGTTCGACCAGGCGCAGGAAGCGATGCAGCGCGCCAACCCCGACGACTACCGACCGGTGTGGCTGCTCGCCTTCTACGACCAGGCAGAACTCCACTCGCTCGCCCTCTCCGCACACCTGGCACTGGGCGATTACCCGACCGCCGAGTTCCACGCGCACCGCTGCCTGGCAGGCCTGCGCCCGCACATGCGCCGCTCCCAGGCCATCACCATGACGCGCCTCGCCCACGCCCAGCTCGCCCAGGACGACGCGGAAACCGCGACCGCCACCGCAATGAAGGTTCCCGCCGACGCCGCTACCCAGCACGCCCGGGTGTCCCGCATGCTGCAGGAATTCGGCGCAGCCATTCGCGCGAAGGCACCGAAGAGCGACGCCGCGCAAGCCTGGACCGAGCACACCCGCGACGCCTGGAGGGCCGCCGCATGACCAGCGCACCGACAACCGAACTCCGTACCCACACCGACCTGGGCCCGATACGCGGCGACATCCTCGACACCTACGCCGAGGTCCGCGCCCCGCTGCTCCACCTGCCGAACTACGCGGTCACCGCGTTCGGGGAGCGGCTGGACCGGCACAGCACCGAGCCCGGTTTTGTGGCCGTCCTGGCGTACGCGGAGGGGGCCCCCGTCGGGTACGTCTACGGCAACCGCATTGAGCACGGTGACCGGTACTGGCAGCGGACCGCCCCGGAACCGTCGCAGGAATACACCGGTCAGCCGGCCGTGGCGCTCAAAGAGATCGGCGTACGCCCGACGTGGAGGAAGACCGGGACGGCCAAGGCACTGCACGACGCGTTCCTCGCCGCTCGTGACGAGCTGTACGTGACGCTCATGGTCAACCCCGCAGCCGGAGATGGGAAGGTGCACGCGCTCTACCGGTCGTGGGGGTACGAGGACATCGGGCAGAGCCAGCCGTCCCCCGCGTCCCCGGTGCTCACCGTGATGATCCGCGCCACCCGCTGACCCTGGACACGGCGGGCCCCGCGGAGAGGCCCGCCGTGCTGCACTATCCGTCGAAGCCGCCCAGCGGGACCTGCGGCAGCGGATCGGCCTCCGGGCTGATAGGGGTCCGGCCGTAGACCGTTTCAGCGGTGTTCGGACTTCCCGCCCAGCGGCCGCTCGGGTTGCGCTCCCGCAGCGGCACCTTGGCGGCAATCATGGGTGTTCGGGCCGCCCTCAGACTGTGCGCCCGCACCTTCCGCTCGCCCACATACGGGATTCCGGCCCGACTCGCGAGCAGCTGCACACGGTCGTTGACCGCGCCTCCCTTCATGCGCTCCCCCGCCGGGTGGCGGGTTGCGGTTGGCGGAGCCGGCCGGTAACGGTCGGGGCGCGGGAGACCGGCTGTGTCGGGGCGTCGGCGTCGAGCTCCCTTGAGCACGCTGAACCAGGCCTTGGCGCACCGGAGCACCCGCCTGACCAGCGGCGACGTAGAGGGGCAACGACCGCGCCCGGTTATCGCTGGCTAAATCATCGTCGTGAGCCCTCCCGGCGCCTGCTCCTGCACCGAGCGCCGCCGGGGACTTCATGTCACGCGACCACTTCCCCAGTTCCGGAATGCGTGAGCCCGGAGGCTGTGACTCCGGGATTCGCGGCACAGGTCAGACGGCATTGGCCTTGGAGGGGCGGCATCTTCCGACGGCCGTCAGGTCGGCGGTGCCGGTCAGGCCCGCCTCGACCAGCGCAGACAACTGCATCGCCTGCTCGATCTTCTCGGGAATTCCTCGGTGGTTTCCGGCTCGCCGGAACGGCGCACCGCGGCGAGGGCGCGGCTGCACGCGGCGACGTCGTCCCGGAGGACGCCTGTTCGGCGTCGGGCTGCCGGGGCGCCGGGGCGCCGGGGAGGTTTTCGGGCTGACGCCGCAGCGGAACTGTTCCATGGGGGTGGGCAGGGGAACCCGCGAGGGTTCACCGGCCATCTGAGCGTTGGTCTGCTCGACGGCCCGGGTCCAGGCGCGGTAGAGACCGCGCGGCTCCGTGGGAGTTTCGGGCGGGACGGGGTGCTCGCCGTGGTGGTTGAGGTGCAGGGAGACCCACAGCGTCGTGGTGGTGCCCTGCACACGCTCCATGAACGCGCCGCTCGGTGAACCAGCGGCGCAGGGCGACCCGGGACAGCCCGGACAGGCTGGCCAGCTCGACGTAGGCCTCCGCCTCGCTCCAACCCTGAGGCCTGCAGGGGCTGCCGGAGTCTGGAACTTCGGCAGTCTGGCAGCTCTCCGTCCGGCCCCACGCCGAAAACCCCCTCAGCACCCGCGCACAGCCGGGCCTATCGCCCGGACGGGTGGTCGTGCCGCCTGCACAGTCTCAGAACAGGCCGCGCACCGTTGGTCTAATCATGAAGACGATGATCGCGGCCGCTGCGGCGGCGGCTCTCGCACTGCTGCCGGCCACAGCTTCTCCTGCGGCCTCGACGCCTGCCCACCTCTCTTCGCCGAGCGCCTGCTCGGCGAAGTGGGTGGTCACCGGCAAGAAGGTCGCGGTGCGCAGGCCAGCAGACAACGCTCCGGTCGCCTCACCCGACTCGCCGGTCGTGCGCTACCTGTACCGGGGTGATGTGGTGACGTCATGCGTGGAGGCCATCGCCCGCACGCAGAGTGGCCCGGCATACCGGAAGTGCGGCCGCGACGGGCATGTCTGGAGGATCGTCCGCGGCGGTCAGGTGCCCGCCACCTGCCTGAAACGAGCGTAATTGCATCAAATGCAACATGACGCAGGGTGGAGGCACTGCCGTTTAGGCGGGTCCGAGCAGGCGGCACCGTGACGAGTTTCAATGCCTGCCTGACTGTCTGAGCTGCACTGTATCAAGCAAGCTCAACAATGTTGCATCTGATACAACAGCTTCTGTGAGTACACACGCGCTTGGGTCAGCGAAGCTCGTCCTGGCCCAGAACGTCGTCCACATCGACCCGGCACCTGCGGTCTTTGAGGCGATGAAGGAGGGTTGGGCGAGGCAGCAGTCGGCTCGGTTTCTACGGGCAGCCTCGATCACCCCGCGACTGCGGCTGATCGAGCGGTTCGGGGAGTTCACCGGCCAGTACCCGTGGCAGTGGACGCCGGCGGAGGGGGAGGCGTTCATCGCTCATCTCCGTGGCGGCGCCAAGCCGATCCAGATGTCGACAGCTCGGACCTATGAGGTGACGATCGGGCTGTTCATCGAGTACCTCATGGATAGCCGTTACGGGTGGACGGAGGTCTGCGGTGAGCGTTTCGGTGAGGGGCCGCAGGCGGTCTTCCACGAGGGCAACTCGGTTCTGCACACCATTGAGTACGAGGGCGACCCCCGCAGGCGTCCGCTGGATTATGACGAGGTCCAGGCCCTTTTCGATGCCGCGGACGCCAGGCCCGCCAAGATCCGAGGACAGGGCCGCAAGGGTGTGCTTGCCGCACTACGTGATGCCGCGGTCCTGAAGACGATCTACGCCTACGGGACCCGGCGCACGGAATCATCCCGGGTGGACCTGGTCGACTTCAGGCGCAACCGCAAGGCGCCACGGTTCGGCAACTACGGCAGCTTGATGGTGCGCTTCGGCAAGGCGTCGAAGGGGGCACCGGCCAAGCGCCGCACCGTGCTGACCGTCCCCGAGATGGACTGGGTGGTCGGTGTCCTCCAGGAGTGGCTGTCCGAGATACGCCCGCATTTCGCGCCGGGCCGGCATCCCGCGCTCTGGGTGACCGAGCGGGTGGGCCGCCTGTCCCCGCGGTCGATCAACGAGGCTTTCGTAAATGCCCGCCAGGCCGCCGGCCTGGACGAGGACCTGGATCTGCACTGCCTCCGGCACAGCTACATCACCCATCTCACTGAATTCGGCTACCCCGCCCGGTTCGTTCAGGAGCAGGTCGGCCATTCCCACGCCTCGACCACGGCGATCTACATGGGTGTCTCGAACGAGTACAGGAACAAGCTGCTGGAAGCCTCGATGAAGGCACGGCTCGGCGAGGACTGGGAGTGACGGCGTGATCAAGAAGATGGGATACCAGTGGAAGCTGCGGCAGCTGATGGCCGAGCGGGAGATGTTCCAGACCTCGGACCTGGTGCCGCTGCTGGCCGAACGCGGAGTGACGTTGTCCCGCGAGCAGGTCTACCGGTTGGTCACCCAGCCCCCGCAACGGATGAGTATGGACACGCTCGTCGCGCTCTGCGACATCCTGGAGTGCACCCCGAATGACCTGATCAAACCGGAAGCCGTCAACGCCCAGGTCAACAAGACCTCCGACGGGACGCTCGGTCCCGTTCCGGCGGCTCCGCGGCGAGCCGTCGTCCGTCGGCCCGGTCAGTCGTGACGAACGGACCGCGAATACCGGGGCGGGAACTCGCCGAGGTCCGGTCCTGGCTGCTCGGCCGCCTGCGGGAAGTGGTCGGTCCGACGCTCTCAGCGAGGGACGCCGAGGTGATCCTCACGCAGGCCAAGGCATGGAGCCCCGTCGTCGCGAGAGAGATGGCCACCTACCTTGAGGAACACCCCGATGCTCTGACGGCCCCTTCGTCGCACTGCCCGGCCGCGCTGCCGCGGCTCTTGCGGCAGCTCGACCTACACGGCTACGGCCTCAACGTCACCCAGCTCGCTTGTCCCCGCTGCGGACGAACCGACAAGCCGCTGGTTCGTCCGACGCCCGAAGGACGCTGCTGCGGTTGGTGCGGACACCGCACGGAACTGCGGCCATGCGCCCGTTGCGGCAAGGACGGCAACATCGTCACCCACCGCGAGGAAGGCCCGATCTGCCGGGCCTGCTACCGCAGAGACCCGGCGAGAAAGACGAAGTGCGCGAAGTGCGGCCAGTTGCGCGAGCCCGCTCGACGGGAGAACGGGAAGATCGTTTGCGGACCGTGTGCTCCCAAGCTGGAGCACGAGTGCTCGCGCTGCGGCCGGATGGCACCCTCCGCCGTCGCGGGCGATGAACCCATCTGCCGGTCCTGTTACACACGGCCGCCGCGGCTCTGCGGCGTCTGCGGTGAGGTCCAGCCAATGGCCAAACGAGCCGCCGACGGGCAACCGGACACGTGCATGAGCTGCTACCGCTCTCCGCTCGGCGAGTGCAGCGTCTGCGGCCGGCAGCGTCCCGTCCAGCGCCGCAGGGGGCCTGGCGGCGCTCGCTACTGCGATTCCTGCCGTCCGCGCAGCATGACAACCTGCGTCGACTGCGACAGGAGACGGCCTCTGAAGGCCACCTGGCCGGTCGGGGCTCTCTGCGACACCTGTTACCGCCGTCGCACCCGTTCCCCGGCCCCCTGTACCGGATGCGGCACTCTCCGGGTTCTGGTCGGCCGCTCCGAGCAGGGACATGATCTCTGCGGGCCGTGCTCTGGCACGGAGATTGACTACGCCTGCCGCCGCTGCGGCTTTCCCGGAAACATCTACGCGGACGGGTGCTGCGGCCGCTGCATCAACAGCGATCGTGTTCACGACTTCCTCAGCGACGAGGACGGGAACCTGGTGCCGCATCTCGCGCCGCTTGCGGACAAGCTCACGGCTGCGGAGCCCTGGGCGGTCCGCAACTGGCTCGCCACGAGCAAGGGCGTTCAAGTCCTGGCGAGACTCGCCTCTTAGAAAGCGGAGATCACTCACGAAGTCCTCGACGGACTGGAACAGGACGGCAGCACCCGCTACCTCCGGGAACTCCTCGTCATCACGGGTGTCCTGCCGCGTCGGGACGAGAACTTCGCACGGATCCAGCTCTGGCTCGACGCTGCCCTCAACGGCCTGCCTGCCACGCAGTTGAGGGTTCTCCGTCCCTTCGCGGAGTGGTGCATCCTCCGCGACGCGCGACGCCGGTCCGAACGCGGCAGATACACGTCCGGCGCCGCCTCCGTCGACCGCATGGAAAGTCGTGCCGCCATGGAGTTCATTGCCTGGGTGGAGATGGAAGACTTCGATCTCGGCTCGCTGACCCAAGGCGATCTCGACCTTTGGGTGACATCCCACCGCACCCGGCGCATCGGGGCGTTCATCCGGTGGACCGTCGCCCGCCGCCTCACCGGGAAGCTCACGGCCGTCCCCCAGCACAGCGGCCTGCCGACCAAATTCCTCAGCAGCGAAGAACACCACGAGCAACTACGGCGATGCCTCAACGACGACGAACTACCGCTCGAAGTCCGCATCGCTGGAGCCCTGACCAGGCTCTACGGACTTCCCACCGTCCGCATCCTTCAACTCACAACAGACCGGTTCCACCATGAGGAGGACGGCGCCTACCTCACCATCGACCAGAACCCCGTTCTCCTGCCGCCCAAGCTGGCCCGACTCATCGAACAACAGGCCACCCGTCCCATCGGCCACATCTCGATCCTCGACCAGCCGACAGGAGACCATCCGAAGTATTTGCTGCCTGGGCGCCCACCCAGCCGGCCACGATCGGCTGCCGGACTCCACTCCCTCATGCGCCAGCACGGCCTTCCCGGCCTCAGCGCACGCAACACCGCCATGATCGAAGCAGTCGCCGACCTCCCCCCGATCGTCGCGAGCGACCTCTTCGGCATCCACCCCCAGACTGCACACAGGTGGGCCCGCTTTGCGCAGGACAGCTGGACGGACTACCTCGCCGCCCGCGCCGCCACAGAGAAGTAAGCCCTCGCGTTGGCCTGTGGCTGACCAGCTTGATGGCTTGATCACAAGGTGGTCGTTGGCCGACTCACTACGCTGAGCGCCTTCGCGACTCGGGAGGTTCGGTTGGTACGGCGGAGCACGCTCGGGCAGGACTTCCGGCGGTTGTGGGGCGCCTACGCGGTCAGCGCAGCGGGCAGTGCCGTGGGCATGGGGGCGTTGCCGCTGATCGCCCTTCTGGTGCTGGATTCCTCGGCATTCCAGGTCTCGATGCTCGCAGCGTTGTCTGCGGTGGCCAGCGCGCTGATCGCTCTGCCGCTCGGTGTGCGTATCGAGCACCAGTACAAACGGCCGGTCATGATCACCGCCGATCTGGCCCGCTGCGTACTGTTGGTCAGCATTCCTGTCGCCATGGCTTTCGACCAGCTCACCTTCACCCAGCTATGTGTCGTCGGCGTTCTCCAGACAGCTGCGTCTGTCGCGTTCGACGCGGCCAGTGGAGCACATCTGAAAGCACTCGTCTTGCCCGAGCACCGCCTTCGTGCCAACAGCCTGTTTGAGACGACTACCTGGATCAGCGTCAGTGCCGGCCCGCCCGTCGGAGGGCTTCTGATCGGGGCATTGGGCGCGGCGGCCACGATGGTGGTCGACGCGCTGTCCTTCCTCGGATCGGCTGTGGGGATCCGTCGTATCCGGCAGCCCGAATTCGCGCCACCGGCACGTGCCGCCACCGCTCGCCTGGGCCGGGACATCGCGGCCGGTTGGCAGTACCTCCTGCGCCACCCGGGACTACGGCCGCTGTTCTTCAACGCGCTGCTCTTCGGCGGATCCGTCATGATGACCTCCCCGCTGATGGCCGTCCTCATGCTGGATGACCTCGGTCTGGCGCCGTGGCAGTACGGACTCGCTCTGGGACTGCCGTGCCTGGGCGGTGTGCTGGGCTCGCGCCTGACTCCGCTCCTTACCCGGCGATTCGGACAGCGTCGCGTTCTGCTGGTGTCCGGTGTGGCACGTACGTTGTGGACGATCCTGCTGCCGCTGACGCCCTCCGGCGCCCTCGGCCTGTTTGTCATCGTGGCCGCCGACTTCGGCCTGCTCTTCTCCGCCGGGGTCTTCAACCCGTCGTTCACCACCTACCGCATGGCGGCCACACCGGACGCCTTCATGTCCCGAGTCGGCACCTCCTGGTCAGTGGGCGCGAAGACGTGCCAGGCCGCATTCGTGATCGCCGGTGGCCTCATCGCCGCCGTCGCAGGCGTACGCGGCGCCCTGCTCATCGCCGGCCTGCTGTGCATGGCGAGCGCGCTGCTTCTGCCATGGCGAAGGGAACGCTTGTCAAGCGGGCATGTTCCGTCGCCTACGACAGAAGCGGCTCCGTCCCCGGCAACGGACAGTCCGGCCGCGTAGCGGCTTCCTGGCTGCAGGGACGGAGACTTCGTCAGCCCGGTCAGGCGTCCGCGCCTTTGGTGCCGACCTATGGGGCCACAAGCCCACGGCCGAAAACCGCCCGGGCCTTCGACACCCGCCGCCCTCCAACCAGTTCGATGTGCCCTCGGTCAGTCGGAGTTCGCCCTCGTGGTTCAGCCATGCGGTCCGATGAATCAGCCCTCTGGAACGTCCGGCCTGGTGGGCAAGAGCCGACACTTGGGTCGAATAGTGCAGGGTCGGAACACTGCCTCTTCGCCAGTAAAGCGGGCTTAGGAGGCGCGCTAGGCAGCGTCTTGTCGATCACGTCTCGCGCCAGATGAGTGTGCTGGCCAGGGTGACGGTTGCGAGGTAGCGGCCGGGCTGTTTCTCGTAGCGGGTGGCGATGCCGCGCCACTGCTTGAGGCGGTTGAAGCAGCGCTCGACGACGTTGCGGCGGCGGTAAACGGTTGTGTCAAAGCCGCAGGGCCGTTCACGGCGCCGGCGCCGGCCTGCGAGCTGGTCGACGCATTCTGGGATGGTCGCCTTAATTCCGCGTCTGCGCAGGTAAGCGCGGAAGGTGCGGGCCGAGTAGCCCTTGTCTGCCACCACCCGCTCCGGGCGGACGCGAGGTCGTCCCTGCTGGGCTGCTCCCCGCACCCGCGGGGATGGTCCCTGCTCCGTCGAGATCGCCGTGACCGAGGCCGACGAGCCTGCGGTGCGCTGCTCCCCGCACCCGCGGGGATGGTCCCCTCGGCGGACACGAAGACATGGCCGGCCTCCGCTGCTCCCCGCACCTGCGGGGATGGTCCCGTCGCTGGCGGCGTCTGGCGGCGTCTGGCGGCCTGGAACGAGGCCGGTGTCTGGGAGAAGCTGCACCAGCTGCTGCTGAACAAGCTGCCGTCGAAGAACCAGCTGGACTGGTCTCGCGCGATGGTCGATTCCTTCCACGCCCAGGCCGCACACAGAAGCCGACAAGCGGCCCCAGCCCGGTCGACCACGCACGGCCGGGCAGCCAGCACCACGTCATCACCGACGGCCAGGGCATCCCGCTCGCGGTGCCGCTGACCGTCGGGAACCACAACGATGTCACCCAACTGCTGCCGCTGTTGGACAAGATCCCGGCAGTGGCGGGAATCGTGGGCCGGCCACGAAGGCGACCCGACATGCTCTTCGCGGACCGCGGCTATGACCACGCCAAGTACCGCCGGCTCCTGCGGCAGCGCGGGATCCGCCCGGTGATCGACCCCCTCGCCTGGAAGTCCCAGACCGGGGCTCAGTGGGGTGCAGCTGCCGGAGAAGTACGGCAGGCCGGGCGTGGGGGTGCCGACGGTGAGCCCGAAGGCGACAGCCCACCGGTGGTGCGCCCCCCCAGATGTCTGGGATGGGATACGCCGACCGGCCGCGGCACTCTTTACCAGGTCGAGGGTGGTGAGCCGCCTTCGGCGCGTTCGGTGACGACAACGAGGGGGAAGAGATGTTCATGCGAAGAAGGACCATGGGGATGCTGGCCGCGGCCGCAGTCGCCGGCCTGACGGTGGCGGGGGCTCCGGCTGCCGGTGCGGCCCCGTCTGCGGCGGGTGACGCGGTCACGGCCTCCGTGTGGCGGAACGTCGCTCTGACCGGCACCTACACGATCCGCGACGACGAAGGCATTTTCGCCGCCGGTACGTACTGCAACGGCAACGTCGCCTCCGAGGGCTGGGTGAACGAGGTCCGCACGCCGTCGGTGTGGTGGGAGACCACGTGCGGGGGCGAAATCCGTGTGGAGAAGCATGTGTCCGCGGAGACGGACGCCGGCGGCGGAGTCATGATCTATGTGACCCTGCGGTTCTACGAGGGCACGAACGACACCAACACCGACCTCGACGCCGAGTACAACTTCAACCGCTACGTCCCCGCGGGACAGACCTCGACGGTCAGCGAGATCACGCTCCGCAACGGGGAGAACGGCGGCAAGGACTGGGCGAAGCTCAACCTCGTCCTGCACAACAACCGCTGACCCGTACCGAGGCGTCGATCGCGCGCCCCGGACATCGACGGTTCCCGGGCACGGTAAGCGGAGGCACAGCTACCTGCGCAAACCGGGCTCGGGACCCGTTGTGCACGCTTAGCCTCGGACCATGAGGCGCCATGGGGGAGCAAGACGGGTCGGCGAGACCGGGGACGCGGCGGCGCGGGCGGCGCAGTCCGCGCGGAGCGTCGAGGAGTTCTTCGAGGCGGTGAAACGGGTCGTACGGCCTGCGCTGCGCTTCGACGTCTGCGCCTGCTTGACCGTGGATCCGAAGACGCTGATGAACACCGGCGGTGACTACCGAGACGGCCTGCCGCCCGCCCTGATGCCGCGCATGCTCGACATCGAGTACCGCGAGGGGGACGCCAACGACCTGTCCGATCTGGCGGCCAGGCCGACGCCGGTGGGCCTGCTCAGCCGGGAAACGAGCGGGAACCTCACCTTAAGTCCCCGGTACCGCGACATCATGCGGCCCCTCGGCTTCCGCGACGAGCTGCGTGTGCTGCTGCGGGACCGTCACGAAGCATGGGGCGCCCTGGTCATGGGACGCGCAGACGACGCGCCTCCGTTCGGCTCCGCAGAGCTGGCTGCGGCGGCGTCGCTGGTCCAGCCGTTGGGGAACGCACTGCGCCAGCTGCACCTGACGCGGCTGGCCGAAGCGAACGCCTCGGAGACGGCGCCGGGACTGGTGTTGCTTGACGCCGACCACCAGGTGGTCCATGCGACACCCACCGTGGCCATCTGGTTCAACGACCTTGCGCACGCCGACGGCGTGCCGTGCGGGGATCGCGGACTGCCTCCCGCCGTGTACGCGGTGGCAGCGGCGGTACAGGCCGCAGGGGCCGCGGCCTCCCACACCTCCTGGATGCACAGCCGCCGGCACGGCCGGGTACGGTTGCCGCCTGGCGCCTGGAGGAACCCACGGCGGCCCCGGCCCGCACCGCCGTCGTCGTCGAACGAGCCGGTCCCGCTGAACACGTCGCACTAATCGTCGCGGCGTACGGACTGACTCCTCGCGAGAGGGACGTCATGACGCTGGTGTTGCGGGGGCGGTCCACAGCCGACATCAGCCACAGTGCAGGCGTGTCACCACACACGGTCCAGGATCACCTGAAGTCGGTGTTCGACAAGACGGGCGTCCGCAGCCGACGAGATCTGGTCGCCACGCTCTTCGCTCGTCATTACTTGCCGGACATGAGTCCGCCGGCGTCCGCACCGCAGCGCCGCCCCCGGGACTGAAGAGGCAAGCCCTCGCATTCGTCGGCTGCGACCCGTTCGTCGTCCTCGCCGGCGCCGACCTCGGGTCTGTCCCGGATCCAGGTGTTACGCCGCCCCCAACACCCGTGCCCTGCACGCCCGTTCCGACGTCTACGGCGGCTCCCGGGAAGGCTTCACCTTCGAGCGGATCGGGGAGGAGAGCACCTCCGCCATGAAGTCCCAGGCCAACGACCTCTACGTGGCTGTCGAAAAGAACTACACCGGCGCCTCGCAGAACCTGCTGCGTGCCCGTTCCACAAGCGCGGGCGGCTGGGAGCGGTTCGTCCTCTACCACAACGAACTCTGGACCGCTTCGCCATCCAGTCCGAGCTGAACGGCCTGTTCGTCGCCCCGCGGACGCGGGGACGACGTGTAGCTGGTGGCCTCGCTTCGTAGGCGTCGGAGCTACCCCCGCGGGCGCGGGGACGACGCCGCGGCGATCGCCGCCGCCAACCGCCAGGAGCTACCCCCGCGGGCGCGGGGACGACTGCACCTCGACGGTGATCGAGTGCCGGACCTTGGAGCTACCCCCGCGGGCGCGGGGACGACGCCCTCGTCGCCATCCTCGCCGTCTCCCTCGGCGAGCTACCCGCGCGGGCGCGGGGACGACGTCACGCCACTTCCCGCACCGCCCGGCACGTGGGAGCTACCCCCGCGGGCGCGGGGACGACGCCGGGCTCGGCGTCGCGCTGCTCGCGGTCGGGGAGCTACCCCCGCGGGCGCGGGGACGACTCATCTGCCTGCCTCCCCTACTGCTCGTCCCAGGAGCTACCCCCGCGGGCGCGGGGACGACGGCGCTGGCCGCGTACGCCGAGGTGCTGGGCGGGAGCTACCCCCGCGGGCGCGGGGACGACCTGATCGCCCTCGTCACCAAGAGCCCGTCCGTGGAGCTACCCCCGCGGGCGCGGGGACGACTGCTCACCTCTGCGTCGGGCTTGAGTCCGGCCAGAGCTACCCCCGCGGGCGCGGGGACGACTGGGGCCCGGACCGCACGGTCCGGAGGTAGTAGGAGCTACCCCCGCGGGCGCGGGGACGACGGCGGGTCTGGTCGCTGGTCATGGCGGCCAGTGGAGCTACCCCCCGCGGGCGCGGGGACGACCCCGCACCGTCCTCGCCGGGGACGAGCTGAGAAGAGCTACCCCCGCGGGCGCGGGGACGACCACCGGGAACACGGTCACCGACGGCACCACCCCGAGCTACCCCCGCGGGCGCGGGGACGACGCGACGCACACGCTGACTCTCCGCCCGGGCGCCGAGCTACCCCCGCGGGCGCGGGGACGACGAGGAGGCAACCGCGCTGAGGCTGCGCCAGTACGAGCTACCCCCGCGGGCGCGGGGACGACGAGGCCGGGACCGGCGCCGAGCCCGGCTGGCGAGCTACCCCCGCGGGCGCGGGGACGACGCATGCTTGGTCTGCCGTACCCGGTCCGGGTGACACTGCCCGGACGGGAGAACTCCAGCAGGCGGCCAAGCGTCGTGCCGGATATGAGACCGATCAACGACGCGCACGTGGCGGAACCGGGACTCGCGGTGGTGGAAGTAGCGGCCGCCGACGACCAGACCGCCTTCGCCATCCAGGAACTGCTCGCCGCCCGGTGGGCAACCGCACGCGCGGACCGCACGGTCCGCGAGCCGGGCGTACGGCTGCGCTGCTACCTGGACCTGCACCAGGAGGCCGCCTCGGCCTGACCCGGGACGCTGCCGTCGCCGCCTCTCCCGTGTCCGGCGGGAGGGGCGTCGGCGCGCTTTAGACCGTGTCCTACGTGGTCAGGCGGATGAGTCGCTTAGCAGCATAGGGCGGCGGCGAGTCCGAGAAAGGCCAGGTAGTTGCGGGGATCGCGTTCGTAGCGAGGGCTCAAGCGGCGGTAGCCGGACAGCCACGACATCGTCCGCTCGATGACCCACCGGCGCGGCCCTAATCGCTTGCTGGACTCGATGCCATTACGGGCGATGCGCACGCCGATCCGCTTCCCGCGCGCAGCCATCTGCGCAGGTCAGCCCGGTCGTAGGCTTTGTCCGCATGCAGGCGTTGTGGCTTGAAGTACCGGCCGTTGTGGGGGTCGTGTCTCGTTTGGTGACCCTCCACCATCGGCTTCAGTCCTTCGCTGTCGAGGGTGTTACCCGCGGAGACAACGACGAGAAGGGGCAGTCCGTTCGCGTCCGACAGGACGTGCATCTTGGAACCCGGCTTGCTCCGGTCCACGGGGCTCGGGCCTGTGTGTTCGCCCCTTTTTTAGCCCTCACGTGGGCAGTGTCGAGACGACGCGGGTGACGTCGATGAGGCCGGCGTCGTCGAGTCGGTGCAGCACCGCCTCGTGAAGCCGACCCCAGAGGCCAGCTCTGGACCAGATGAGGAAGCGGCGGTGGGCGGTCGACTTCGAGATGCCGAAGCAGGGTGGCAACGCACGCCAGGCGCAGCCGGACACCAGGACGTAGATGATCGCGGCGAACAGCGTCTCATCAGGCGTGTCCTGCGTTCCACCCCCCCTGCGGCCGCACCCTCGCCGGCGGGATCAACGGCTTCGCGATCTCCCACAACCCGTCCGGAACAATCCAACTCCACGTACCCCGCCCCATACCGAGCTCAACGACGCCTCGCCACGTAGGACACGGTCTAAGTGGCGGGCATGGGTGATGTCCGCGCAGCTGCCGTGCTGAATCGGGCTACAGAAGAGCACCCGGCCATCGCCGCCCGTGACGACCATGGTCTTGACCGCGTTCTGTTTACTCTTGCCGGAGATGAATTTGTCCCGGTCTGTGCGTCCGGCGGCCGGCCTCCGGACCCGGATGTCAGTTCCGTCGATGATGCCGGTCTTCCCGCTGGCACCGAGATGATCGACGACCTCGGCGAGGGTCCGCAGCCGCACTCCGGGGCTGATGGTGCACCCTCGCTCGGCGAGCAGGAGCCGCATCTCGCCGATGGCACGGGTGATGGTGAAGCGGTCTACGCCGAACAAGCAGGCCAGTACGTCGTGGGTGGTGGCGTGGCGGAGATGCACGAGCGTGGCGAGGAGCCGGTCGACGAACACCAGCTGGTGCTTCGCGCCCGCGCCCACAGCCCGCTTCCGTGGCCTGGACGCAAGCTTGGCCTGGTGTCGGGCGTGCCACAACGGGCCTACCTCTGCCACGAGGTCAGCGATCACCTCAGCCAACAGGCCCGTGATCCTCCGGTCGCTGATGATCGCTGCACGAGACGCGTTCCCCACCACACGACCATGATCGACGATCAGGCGCTCGACGCCCCACCGCCTACCGTGCACGAGCTCGTTACACCGCAACTGCCCCTGTCCTCTCCTGACTTTGCTTCGTCGAGGAGACCGTCAGAAATCAGGTGGGTTCGTTCCCCAGTTGACGAGAGATGATGTATTGATACCGAAAACGGTCGGATTGAATCCACACCGGAAGTTTATAAAATGCTCCACGCCATGGAATTCCTTCTCGGAGTACGCCGAGTAGGGGTAAGCGCAGACATCCACAGAGCGGATGCAGTTGTCCCAGTTCAGGAACTCTCTCCGAGGCACCAAAGAGAGGTCCTTCCAGCTCCTGTTGGGGGGGGTGCGCAACCTCTCCCCTCGGAGATCCAAGACGTCATGGCAATCCAATACCTGTGGTGCCGGTGCGCCTTCTGGAAGGCACCCGATTGCACGTTCCTCCATGAGCCAGTGCAGTTCGGCACTGTCTATCACCTTCTGCGCCTCAGACAGCATGTCCTTGCGGTCGGTGAAGGCAGCAAGAGCCAAATCTCCGCCGTATGCCACTGGCGTGACGTAGAGGTTTCCAGCATTCTCCGCGTTCATGCGCTCAAGATCCTCAACGAGCTTCCCGTTGAGCAGCAAGGGCAGACTCGGCATGTACGGGCACTGACGCTCAAAGGGCTTTTCCCGTCGATCCCACAGCGATCGGAATTCGTCAGATGACAGAGGCAGGCCAAAGTCACTTCCTGAGCTTTCCGAAGTGTTCTGGGTGCACATCACCGCAACCAACTTTCAATTGATACCGACGAACAGCGAGAGATCTCACCGGGACCTATTCACCTGAGCAGGCACACGTCACAGTGGTGGTGGCCACGCAGGGAGAGAAGGCCAGAATGGATGGCGGCCGCGTTAGGGTCCCGTTCCATCCGGAGCCTCGCTTGAAAGGTTGCATGCCGAGGCATCTCATTCCTCAACGTACGCTTGCCGGTTCTACCTGTCGACTCGAAGCGTCACCGAGACGAAGCGTGAGTCGGGACCGCGGGCTGCGGCCAATACGACCGAGGACCCGCTCGCCCCCGGGGGCAACTGGTGAGTCCGCGAGAAAGAGGTCGTCTGTCGGCGACGCTTGAATAGTGAGCCGGTTCCGGCGGGTGAAAAGTGACCCCCACTGCGTCAGTTGATGTTGGTCATTCCCCGGAGTTGGCGGCGGGAACCCGTCCGAGGTCGCGGCCGCGCATGCGGTAGCTGTCGCCCTTCAGCGAGATCACCTCGGCATGGTGGACGAGTCGGTCGATCATCGCGGCGGCAACGGTGTCGTCGCCGAAGACCTCGCCCCAGCGTCCGAAGGGCTTGTTGCTCGTCACGATCACGGAGGCGCGTTCGTAGCGGCCCGAGATGAACTGGAAGAAGAGGTTCGCGGCCTCGGGTTCGAAGGGGATGTAACCCACTTCGTCGACCACGATCAGCGGGATTCGTCCCAGCCGGGTCAACTCGTCGCTCAGACGCCCGGCCTGATGGGCTTCGGCGAGGCGGGTGACCCACTGGGCGGCGGTGCCGAAGGCGACTCGATGGCCGGCCTGGCAGGCCCGGATGCCGAGCCCGGTGGCGAGGTGGGTTTTGCCGGTGCCGGGCGGTCCCAGAAAGATCACGTTCTCCTTTCCGGCGACGAAGTCCAGCGTCCCCAGATGGGCGATGACTTCGCGTTTCACAGACCGCTGGTGGTCGAAATCGAAGTCCTCCAGCGACTTGCGGGAGGGGAATCGAGCTGCCCGGATGCGTCCCTCGGCGCCATGGGAGTCACGGGCAGCGACCTCCCGCTGCAGGCATGCGGCCAGATACTCCTCATGGCTCCAGCCCTCGTCGCGAGCCCGCTCGGCGAGCCGGGCTGCCGCATCGCGCAGGGCCGGGGCCTTCAGTGCCTTGGTCAGATAGATCAGTTCGGAGCCGACGTCGCGGCTGGTCCTGGCCTGGTTCGTGCCGTTCTTCGTGCTCATTACGCTGCCCCTTCGCCTGTGCTCAGCCCGCCGTCGATCACGCCGAAGATCCGGTCGTAGGTCTCCAGCGACCGCTCCTCGACCTCCGCCATGTCCACCGGCGCCGGCTTCGGGCCGGTGGCCGCCTCGCGGGCGGCAGCGGCAGCGGCCGCGTGGTCCGGGTCGGTGATGGTCTGGTGGCGAGCCCAGCTGCGGGCATGGCGGGCGACCTCGACGCCGTCGCAGGTCACCAGCACCTGGTCCAGGTCGGCGGCGACCTCGACGCGGCGGCCGACGGCCAGCGGATGCACCGAGTAGTCGCATGTGTCCAGACGGACGTAGTGATCCCGAGGCAGCCGCAGGGATGCCTTCCACCAGCCCGGCGGGGCGACCGGCGGCAAGGCCAGCATCCGGGAGCGATCCGCTTCCAGCCGGTCCGTTGGGCGAGCCTGCAAGGTCCGGTGGATGCGCCGGTTCGCCCTGGTCAGCCAGTCGGCGAGCTGAATATTGAAGTCCGCCGGCGAGGTGAACACCCGCCCGGGCAGGAACGATGTCTCGAGATAGCCGTTGGCCCGCTCGACCAGGCCCTTGGCCTCCGGATCACGGGGCTTGCAGAGCAGGAATTTGACGCCCAGTAGCCCCGCGAACGCAGCGAAGTCGTCCGTCAGTCGGGGACCTCCGGACCGCCAGGAACCGACGGCTCCCTCGTTGTCCCAGACCAGCACCCGCGGGACGGCGCCCAGCTCGGTCAGCAGCCGCCAGTGCCCGGCGATCAGGTCGGCCGCCGACCTGGAGGGCAGCATCCGGGCAGTGATCCACCGCGAGTAGCCCGCGACCATGACCAGCACCGGCGGCCGCCCGACCTGACCGAAGCCGAGCGGGATGTCGGCGGGCGGGAACCACAGGTCGCACTGGCCGATCTCGCCCGGCTCATAGACGGTCCGCGAGGCCGGATCCGCAGGCCGATAGACCGGCCGCAGGTCCCGGACCCGGTCCTTGAGCACGGTCAGACCGCGGTCCCATCCGATCCGCTCCGCGATCACCGTCGCCGACATCTCCGGCCATTGCTCGAGCAGTTCACGAATCTGCGGCTCGACCGCATCCACGATCGAACCCTTCGGCGCCCGCTGATACTTCGGCGGCGCGTCGTCCGCGATCGCTCTGCGAACGGTGTTCCTGGCGATCCCCAGCTTCCTCGCGATCGCCCGTACCGGCATCTGTTCGGCCCGATGAAGCCGACGGATCTCCGCCCAGTCCTCCACGCTGATCACCACTCCTCCCGGTCTGACTCAACGAGCCAGACCCCTGGAGGGGGTCAACTTTCAAGCGTCGCCACTGGTCCACTTTTCAGCCGTCGCCGACAGGTGCCCTCCCGGGTCTGGAGATCGTGATGGTTGTGCTGCGGGGTGTGCGGGCGGGGGTGATGTCCGTTCCGCTTCGTTGGACAGACATCCAGGTCCTGTCCCCCTGTCGTGGTGTCAGTTTCGGGGTGTGTACCAGGGCACCGCGCCCAGCAGGAGGTCGAGGGTGTGGCGGGCTGCTGTGCGGGTGGCGGTGGTCGCGCCGAGTGCGGCCGTGAGGATGAGCAGGAGGCTGATCAGGTGGCCGGGGTGGTGGAGGGCGCCGGCGATGAGGAGGGTGAGGAGCGCGGTGGTGAGGGCTGCAGCGGTCCTGGTCCGGGTGCGGTTTCGGTGTTCTGGGGTCACGGGTGGGCCTTTGTCTTCTTGGAGTTGGCGGGTGTCTGGGTGGTGCCGAGTCCAGTGAGCCAGAGCCGCAGGTCCGCAGAGAATTGCACCTCTCGGGGTTGTAATGGTGGGCATGGCACGAGGAGCGCCGAGTCCGGCTGATCTGCAGGTGGTCCGTGAACTTGCTGCTCGTGGGCTGGTGGTGACGGCCAGCCAGTTGGAGAGCTGGCGGCGGGTGGGGTTGTTGCCGCGGCACCGGCGCAGGGGGCTGGGGCGTGGCCGGGGGTCGGTGGTGGACGTGGTCGATCCGGCGGTGGTGGAGAGCGCGGCGGTGCTGGCGCGGCATCTTCGCCAGGGGCGGGATCGTCGGTTGGCGGTGCTGGAGTGGTTCGCCGAGGCGGGCATGGCTGCTCAGCCGGGAGTGGTGCAGGTGCCGGAGCCGCCGGTGGCCGCTGTGCGTGAGGCCGTGGTGTGGGTGCTGCGGGGGACGATGTCGTATCGGCTGCTGGAGGTCGCTCGCGGTGCGGCGGGGGCGGGTGAAGAGGCCGCCGATGCGCTGTATGAGGTCGCCGGCCGGCTGATGGGGGCACATCCGTACCGCGGGGCTGCGAATCCCGCCCTGGTGCGTGCCGCGCTTGAGGCGGATGAGGACGTGCCGGACGGGCCGGAGTTCACCGGGGTGGTGCACCTGGTCGCGGCGATTGGTCTGGGGGCGCAGGAGGTGGGGGCGGATGCGCTGGCGGAGGCGTTCGCCGCCTACGGCTTGTTCGGGCTGACGGCCGGGGACTGGGCGCAGATGCTGGGGGCGGTTGAGCGCGGTGAGAGTCCGCCGGTGGACTGGGGGCTGCTCCAGGAGCGCGCGGACGTGCTGGGGCCGGTTCAGCAGGCCAGTGATGAGCAGTTGCTGCGGGCCCGGACGGTGCTGCTCGGGCTGCGGATGTTCTACGGGTTGTACGCGATGCACGGCTTGTTCATGCCGGATACGCCGGCACTGGCCGCGCTGCGGGCGCGGATCGACGAGTGGGGCATGTTCCCGGTCCTGGATCACGTCATCGCTTTGAGCCCCTCTCCCAGGCACTTCGCCGAGGGCCTGGCCGTCTGTCTCGAGCCGCTCTTCGACGGGCTGTACGAGACGCTCATGGAACAGCTTACGGCCGGCCCGGCCCTCTTCCAGCTCCCCGGCAACGAGACGGGCGCAGCCGGCTTCATGGAGAGGTGGATCGGTACGCTGCGCGGACGGGCTCAGTCGGGCCGGGGAGCGATGTGATTCCGGTACGCAGCGCGTGCGGCGCCAGGCACGGCCGGGGGCGCCCGTCGACGGCGCGGCGCCCCCGGGCAGCCGATGGACGATCACTCACCATGTCGGTCGGGCGCGTCGGCGCGCGGGCCGGATGCCTGTCGCGCGTCCCGGACCGGGTGGCGGACCGGAAGTGGGGTGCGGCGGCGCTGCTGGTGGTGCCAGCGGGCGCGCCACCAGGCCAGCCGGTGCTCGGAGTCCTGAGGGAAGACGGACTGGATGACGGTGACGAGCAGGCCGAGTGCGAAGCAGGCGAAGGCGATGGCGGTCAGCCACCACGGGGCGCCGATCAGGGCCAGGACGAGGCCGCTGATGCCGGTGGCGACGGAGGAGATAAGTGGTCGGTTCGGGTTGTGCATTGAAGGGTTCCCCCTCGGGTGGGCGTACGTGTGCGGTACGCGGGATGTCGGGATTCCGGGCGTCGTTTGCTCGGCCTGCATCCCTTTTTACGAAGAGGGTTCGTCGTTGTTGTACCGGTGGGTGTCACACGTCTTCTCCCGGAGGTCACCGGCGCCGTCGGGAGCTGCGCTCCCTGGGGGCGTAGCGGTCGAAGGCCTCGCTCCACGCCTGCTGCATCGAGTGCTGCGTGATCAGAGAGCTCCTCGCGTGTGCGACGGTGGCCAGCCACTGCACGAGGTCGGTGGAGGCGCTGGCCAGGAACTCCCCGGTCACCGACTGTCCCGGCCACCGCCAGGTCGCCTTGTGCACCCGGAACCGTGCGCCGATCCGGCTGTCGAGGCGGGTGGCCTCGTCCGTGAACTGGCGGACGTTGCCGCGCACGTGCCGTAGGTGCCGCAGGTCCTCCTCGTCGCAGCCGTCCAAGGCCAGCTCGTCGATGATCTCGTCCATGGCCTGCAGGGTCGCCGTGCGGGCCTGGGCCATGGCCTCCTGACGTTCCTCGGCGCTGATGAGACCGAAGTCGTATGCTGCGCCCACTGGGACGTCCAGCGCGAGATAGAGGTCAGGCTCGTCCTCGTCGCCGAACTCGTGGTTCCAGTCAACGAGTAGGGCCTCGATGTACTGGAGGATCTGCTCGGGCGGCAGGCCGGCCGCGGCGGTGAGCAGTGCTGCGGCGCCGGGCACGGGCTCGTAGCCCGGCGCGTCCGGCCGGTGCTGAAGTGGCCACACGGCCTGCCGGTTGCGGTGGGGAAAGGCCAGGACGCGGCCCTCGCCCGTCCATGCCGCGTATGGCTGCGGCAGCCCGCCGGTGTCCGCGGAGGCCGGGACGACGGCGCGCCAGCCGGGCGGGCCCGTGAGCACCCAGCCGGGCGGGCGGACCGCGTACTGGGGCGTGTCCGTCCGGGTGCGGTGGGTGAGCCAGTCCTCGAAGTCCTGCAGAGCCACCTGTCGTTCGGCCCGCCACACCGCGGTGCCGCCCCGGCCACTCCAGTCGTAGTCCGTGGTCCCCCGCTTGAGGTAGCACCGGCGCTCCTGGTCTGCGTGGAGCGTGTCCTGATGCAGGTCCTCCCAGGCCTCGCCCTCCTCCTGCAGCATCCGTGCGTTCGCCTCGGCCTGCGGGCCGGTCAGCAGGTCGCGGGCAATGTTGTCCGCGACCTGGAATCGGGCTGGGGAGTGCCAGGCCACGTCCTCCTCGAGGGCCGTCGCGATCCTCAGCAGGCGCTGGTCGTACGCATCCAGCTCGGTGTCGGACGTCCAGGCCGTCGCCTTACGTAGCTCGTCGGCCGCGTCCAGGAGGTCGAGCTCCGGACCGGTGATGGACGCGGCGGTTGCCAGCCGCCACAGGTTGCGGGCGGCGCGGTGCCGCAGGAGGGGAAGCAGCCCGTCCAAGAACTCGTCCGTGAACGGCTCGGCCACCGCGATGGCGGTGACCACCGCGTCGGTCAGCACCCGTCCTTGATAGTCCCGAAACGCCCGCTCGTACTGCCCCGGCAGCAGCAGCGAGACTGCGCGGGCCCGCTCCAACAACGCGGAGCTCGCCCTCAGCCGCAGGGGCCGGTCCTGGCGCGGGTCCTTACGCCAGCGCGGCGGGGGCGGGTAGCGCAAGACGGTCGAGATGTGCGTCAGCCGGTCGTCGGGATCAACCTGCTCCTGCCGCTCGACATGCTCGGCCAGCAGCCGGCGCACGGTCGCGTCCCGCGAGGCGCCCTCCCGGGCCGCGATAGCGGCCAGCGCATCGAAAGCACAGAACGGGACCCTGACATTGGTCTCCATGTACTCCGGATTCACAGGCACCCAGGGATTATCCGGACGACACCGCCCCCAGCGCGACACGGGGCACGGCCCGGAGCACGCCGACCGTCCGCAGCCACGGGGGTGCGCCCCGTAACGCACAGCAACGGTCGCCCCGGGTCTCGCTCCAGCCAAGGACGTAGCCCTGGAACCTTTACGTCGCGTGCGGCTACGGCAGGCGCGGCAGGACTCACGGCCCCTCGGGCCTCCTTGAGCGTCCCCAGCGGTTGGGCAGCGGCTTGTACCGGGCCGTCAGGACGCCGGCTCTGCGAGCTTTGCTGGTCCAGCTCGATGCCGTCCCGTAGCTGACGTTCCACAGGGTGCAGATCAGAGGCAGCGGTGGCTGTTCCTGGGCCAGGGCGAAGAGGTAGGCGTCGGTGACCTGGCGCAGGTGGTCTTCGCCCCGGCTCCGCACGGGTTCGCCCACGACGCCCCGGGCCGTCGTGAGGTAGAGGTTGCCCTGCAGGGCCGCGAGCCCGCGGGCGAAGACGTCGTCGAGCGGAGCGGTGACAAGGGCCCTGGCCGTCAGGTGCGTTCGCCAGCCGCCGGCGTGCGTGATGTCGGGCTCGATCGCCCATCCACGGACGAACACGTTGCCCTCACGGGCACCAGGTTCGATGCGGAAGGACCAGTCGGGACAGCCGGGCAGGTCGCGCAGTGTCGCTCCGTGGGTTCCCACGGTTGTCTGCGAGGAGGGCGGTTGGTGTGGCGGGCGCGGCAGCGGGGTCACCCCGCGCCGGTCCGGCTCGGTGCGGGGGCCGTGGCGGCTGGAGAGCGGATCCTGCCCGAGGACCTGACGCCTGCGCGCCTCGGCCAGCCAGTTGTCCACGGTGTCCACTCCCCTGCCCCAGACTGCGGCGATCACATGGCGCGGCGGGAGGTGGCGGGCGACCGCATGCACGTAGACCGCGGCGACGAGCAGGCAGAAGTCGCGGCTGCCGCCCCGGGGACGCCGCGTCCAGCCGGCATCGAGCTGCTCGGCGGCGCGCGTGGAGACGGTCGCCGCGGTGGTGGCGATGGCCAGCACCCGCTCCCAGTCGAGGGCGCGCACCGCTTTCGCCGTCACCCTGCCGGGGCGGACTCCAGGAACGCGCAGGCGCAGGGCAGCGGGCCGGTGGATGCCGTACTCGGTGCGTCGCAGGCCCACGGTGAAGACGGCGGTCCGGGCTCCCTCCAGCCCGCTGATCTCGGCGTGCCCGGCCTCCGCTCCGGGCCGCTCGGAGGAGCCTTCCTTGTCGTACAGGGTCACCGAAACCCGCATGGGTCTCCTCCTCTCCCCCACGTCCTCATCCTTGGGTAATCAGGGCGGAAATGGGAGATGGTCTGCACGGGGGCGGGCGCCATACGGTCGAAGCACCGGCCAGCAAGGTCGCTCGTCCGCCAACTCCCCGCCTGTAGGAGAAGTTCGTCATGCCCGCTTCGCCGACGCCGTCCGTGCAGCCCTCCTCCCCGGTTCGTCTTCCGATGTGGCTGCGGCTGGCCCGGCCCGCCGCCTTCCTGCTGGTCATCGTCTTCGCCAGCGTGACGACCTACCAACTGGTGACGGGCCCGTCCCTCACCACGGCGCCCTGGGCGACCATGACCGCCGCGGTCTCTGCGGTCTGGGTGGGTCTGCTCATGTACGGCGCCCATGTACGCGCCCAGCGCTAAAGCACTCATGGCACAGGTCGCCGCCGGTCCCGGTCGCTTCCGGATCCCGGACGATGAGACGGGCGCAGCCGGCTTCATGGAGAGGTGGATGCGCGTTCTGCACGAGCTGGCTCCGGGCGGGTGAGAGCCGGGCAGAGGGCCCTGCGGCCGCAGCCGCAAGGCGTAGTCGTCGGTCGCTATGCGCAGGGCCAGCCGAGACGGCATCGCTGCATGCCGACGGGGCCGGGGAGTTGGGGAGCTACCGTCGGGAGGGCGCCCGGCAGGGTGTTCTGTGGGGATGGGTGCAGGGTGGCCGCATCAAGGGGTGCCGGAAGAGGATCTGTCTGGCCTCTCGTCGGCGAGCGTTGTTGCGGTGGTACAAGGCGACTATGGCGGTCAGCAGGTGCGTGATGGCAAGCACGAGGCGGGGCAGGCCCCACAGGGCCAGGACTGCAAGGCCTTTCCACAGCCCGGCCCGGGCACTTGTCTGGGCGGCGAGATGGACGAGGGGCGGGATAGTGACCATCGCGGAGCACCTTTCATGGGCTTGCGGCGCCAGGCCGGCTGCCCTGCGCTGGTAAGAGGAAAGCTCCCGCCAGGACTGGGTCTTCAGCGAAGGTGGGCAGTCTGTAAGAGGGCACACGCCCGGGGGTCTGACCGGGCTAGCGTGGGACGGTGCCTTCACCTGATGCCCTCAGCCCCGCAGACCAGGAGCTGATCGGCTACGCGGCGGCCCGCGGCGAGATCGTGACGCCCAAACGGCTGCGTATCTGGCGAGCGCGCGGGCTGGTGGAGCGCAATGTTGTACGCCGTCTCGGCCGTGGCCGCGGCACTGTCTCCCGGCCCACCGACGGGGCCAAGGAGATGGTGCTCTGGCTGGCCCGCAACGCCAAACCGGGCGGTCGGCCCGACGATCTGGCCCTGCGGGCGTTCGCGGACGGAATGCCCGTGCCGGAGGCCGCCGTTCGCACCGCGTTCCGCGTGGCCGTGGACCGCCTCATGTCGCAGGCGGAGCAGTCCGGTGAGCTGGCCGGGATCGGGGATCCGCAGCAGCAGGCGGAGGTCCTGGCGCAGCGTCTCGCCGCGACTGGCCGCCTGGCCACGCTCGTGCCCGCGCGGATCCGCCGGCTCGACGAGGCGATCCGGGACCTGGGTGTGGACTGGTCGGCGCCGCAACTCGCCGCGCTGGACCGCGGTGTGGGCATGATGGAGCCGGCGCGGGTGGCCGATCTGCTGACCACGGCCGTGGAGATCATCCGGACCGGCCGCGGCGCGGTCCACAACCAGGCCCTCGGCGACTTCTTCCGTGCCGTGGCTCCTTCCAACGCAGCGAACCCCATCGCGTCGCTCATCGAGCACCTCGACGTCGACGACGAAGGCCTGGCCGTGCAGGACCTCGACGGGGTGCTCTTCGAGGGCGACATCCGTGACGGACTGCGCCAGCTGGTGGCCGGCGCACCGCTGCCGCTGTTGCATCATGCCTGGCAGAGTGTCGACCAGATCCGTGCCTGGGCTCATGAGTTCTGCTGCGCGGCCGAGGCCGAAGTCGCAGCCCGGCGCGTGGGCCCGTCGGTCCTCGCCTGGTTCCGCGCCTCGCTCATGCCCACACGGATGTTCCTCATCAGCGTGCTCAAGCCGGGACGGCCCAGCCCTGCTGAGCATGCGCGGACCGCTGCTGAACTGCTCATGATCCGGGACATGCTCGGCCGGTTGCACACCGTGATGCCCGGCCTGCAGTGGGACCTCCTCGACAATCCTGACCTCATGCCCGACTGCGTGCGCGCCTTCCTGGTTCCCGCCCGCTTGTGACGGCACCCGCATGCCGCAGCACACGGCGCGCGTCCTCACCAGTCATTTTTAGGTGAGACCACCCACGCCCGAGGAGCACACGCGCGTTACGGCCGTGGGAGGTCGCGCCGCGTTCCAAGGGGCCCATGCCCGGACCGACGATCCCCAGGGTCTTGCGGTACAGCGCCGGGCGTCGCTCCCACGCCGCCTCGGCGGCGACGCGCACGGCCGGGTCGGTGTCCGTCAGTTGGGTCCTGCACCGTGGTGTACCAGGCGACGGCGCAGGAGCCGCAGGCGCGGTGTGCCCCTGCTACTGACGTGTCTGACCGACCCCCCGAAGGCCTCGCGCTCGACCGCTGCCGGCGGGGGCGTGGCGACGTCACTGACCGGACCCATCGACGTCACCCGTGCCGGTACAAGGGCGCTGCCGTTTCGGGCCCACCGAATTGGATAATGAGGCGGATTTCCGTGACCACAGTGGGTCTGACCTGTGGTGACGGGAGATGAAGGCCTCCCGTGACGGGGGTACGTCCGTGTGGACACAGGTGCCGGAATGGGGTTGATCGGCCTGGCCCGCCGGGCGGGGCAGGTGCCACGATCGAGGCCTCGCCACGGTCCGCGGGCACCTCGCCCGCAACAGCCGTGCGACGAGCCATATCTGTTGCGCTGTCAGTTCAAGGAGCACCATGTTCGTCTTCTCCGCCCGCCTGGCCACGGCCGGTGCGGCCGTCGCGGTGGCCGCCGAGTGCGGCATCGCGTACCCGCGCGCCGACCGTCTCCCGGCCCGTGACGCCGTCGTCATCGTCATCCTCATCCTGGCCGTCACCATGCTGGCCGCGGCCGGCCACGAGGTGCCCGCCGTGCTGGGTGTGCTGGCGACCGCGGCCGCCGGCCGGCTCGCGCGTGCCCGGCCGGGGCTGCGTCTGGGCGTGCGCTACCTGTTCGGCAGGGTGCTCTGAGATGGCCGGCCGTCCGCTCAGCCCCGTCCCGGTCAGCACGCCCCCTGCGCTGCGGGCTCTTGTCCAGCGGCTGCGGGACGTCAAGGAGGCCTCGGGCAAGACCTTTGCGATGCTCGCGAAGGACAGCAGGATCTCGGAGAACGTCGTACGCCGCGCCCTGGCAGGAAAGGGAGTGCCGCTGCTGGAGAACATGAAGGCCATCGCCCGCGCCTGCGGCCGCAAGGAGGATGACCTGGCCCGGGCCTGGTACGCGGCGAAGGCGGAGGAGATCCTGCCGGGCGCGCGGCAGCTGGGCCCGTTGATGGTCACCTCGCGTGCCGAGTTCGTCGAGGCGATGATCTTCCTGCGGATCGAGGGCGGGTATCCGCCGCTGCGCCAGCTCGAGAAGAAGGCGGGCAGCGCCGCGGACGGCCGGAAACGGTTGCCGCACTCGACCCTCCACCTCGTCCTGCAGGGACAGATCCCTCCCACCGAGAAGCTGTTCACCGCCTTCATGGACGCCCTGCCCGTGCCTGCCGCCCACAGGCGGAACTGGATGGAGGCCCATCGCCGTCTCTTCGCCGACGCCCCCGCGCGGCGCGCCTGGGGACAGCCGCCCCCCGTCGTACGCGATGAGCCGGCTGCCCTCACCTCCTGCGAGGCTGCCGACCGTGCACTCGCGCGGCTGGAGCACGACGAGGAGATCAAACGGAAAACCGGACAGCTGAAGGAGCCGGACGACTACGAACTCCTCGGCCTCGGCTACCTCAACTCCTCCGCGTCCGGCTACCAGTGGCCGGATGAGGCAGAGCTCGCCGCCTGGGAGGCCGAGGCAGCGGCCCAGCCGCCTTCCCAGACCGATGTCGACCTGCGCGAGAAGCTGCGCGCGATAATCGACCGCAGCGAACCGGCCTGACGCGGTCGGCCAGTCACTCGCACCAGCCGGCCTCAGCACAGCGGTTCCCAGCAACCGCCCGTCACCAGCACCTCGGCCCGGCGGCGAGCCTCCCCTGGGAAACAGACGCGTCACTCAGTACAGCTGAGCAACAGCAGGCCACACTCAAGATCAATAAGCAGACTCAACAGTTACGCCACATTGGGTGCTGGCGCGCCACTACGGCTGAGGGCTCGCACAGCTCTTGTCAATTCGGTTGCGGCATCCGGGGTCTTGGGCCGATTCTGGCCGGTTCGCTGAAAGCGGTATCAGGAAGGCAGGCACGGCCCAGTATGGAGATCAAGACGCTCGAGCAGTTGCAGGCGGTCGACGAGCGGACGCTGCACTTCACTCCCTGGGGCCTCGGCCGGATGCACGCGGAGGACTCGGCGGAGTTCCAGCAGCAGGTGATCGCCCGGCTGGAGTTGGCGGACGAGGTCGCCGAATCGACGCGGAACAAGTTCGAGCAATTGCGGGCCGGGTTCAGCCACGGGGTGCTGTGCTACGAGCTTTTCACCCTCGTCGAGGATGCGGCCCGTCTCGCCTTCGAGCAGGCCCTGCGGGACCGCTTCGTGGCCCATTACCAGGACCGCGCCATCGACGTGCGCGACCGCCGGGGCCGGAAGCACCAGATCGCCATGACCAGCTACCCGGCCTTCTACGAGCAGTTCCGGGCCGTGCAAGGTGCCAAGATCCGGATGGGCGCTGCCGGGGACTGGGAGCGCTTCAATGGGATGCTCGGCGGGCTGCTGCGGTGGGCGCGTCGCGAAGGTCTGATACGTGGGCAGCGCAACCGGAGCCTGGAGCCGGTCCAGGGGGAGCTGCGCAACATGGTCGCGCACGGCTCCTACCATCTGAACTCGCCGGTGGACGCCGCCCGCACCCTGTCCGACCTTGCCGAGCTCATCAACCATCTGTGGGGGCAGCCCACGCCGGGCGGACGGCTGTACCCGGCGCCGCTGGAGCGAGACATCGTCGCCATCGGCTGGAGCGAGAGCGGGCACACGATCCTCGCCGGCCCGGCCGAGCATCTGGCGTCGGCCGGGGACGAGGAGCCGCTGACCTACCTCCTGGTCCGTGCCGTGGTGGATGACCCGGCCCTGATGGAATTCGACGCCCGCGCCGCGGCAACCGTCTTCCCGTCCGAGTATCTGTGGGGGCCGGGCATCCGCACTGAGGCCGTTGACTGGCTGGACGCAAATCGGCCCGAGCCCGACCGGTGTGACTACCTCGACCAGGTCGTCCTCGTCCGTGCCATGGGCGGGCGGGTGGATCTGCCCATGCATCCCCGGGTCGCGGCCGGCATCTCACCGCAGGAGCAGCGGGGGACGTGGTACGCGGTGCGGGTCGACCGGGCTCTGGACGCCTTCGGCCACGTCCGGGGGCTCGTTGCCGCTCAGCCAGGGCACGTGCCGGAAGGAGAGTGCCGGCAGTGCCCCGCCGAGACACTGGCCACGGGCGATATCGCCACCGTGATGGCTGCTGCCCAGAAGGCCGGCGCGGACACCGCCGCGTTGACCGTACCGGACGTGCGCACCCCGCTCGCCAGCAGCTTCCGTCGCCCCGCCAAGTAGACCAAGGCAAGCCCCCAGGAGCACCCTCACGGGTGCGCGGGTCATCACGCGGACTGCACGCGCCGGATCCAGCCGAGCTGCGGGGCTCCCGGCGGCGGTCGCGCGGGCAGCTGCGCGTCCTGGCGGCGGAGCAAGACGGGCGGCTCGGGCACCACCGGGAACGGCGCGACCAGCGGAAGCCGTTCGAACGGGTCCCCACGGCGGCCTGCACCCAGCCGCGCTGGATCAGTGCACCGTCCGGCCCGGCGAACTCCGTCTGCGACCACACCGCGCGATCTGGGCATTTTGACCGTTTACGCGAACTCGGTTTGGTTCGGCACGCGTTGGCGTACACTCGGGGGTTGCCGGTTCAGCGTTGCTGTACCGGCCGCGCACCGCTCTGGCTACACGGAAACTGCATGCCCCAGACTTCGAGCTGAGGCATGAGAGCAGCTGGCACCCGTCATCGACGGGCGTTCGGTCCTCGGACCGGCTGACCAGCGGCTCGCCAGCGACGTAGAACGCCAGTCGGCACGGGACGTCACGGCGTGGGAGCCGCTGATGGATCGTGACGGCGCTCGCCGCCCCCTGCGGACGGCGCGCAGTGGAGGCAGGGACGACCCTGCCCGCGGGTTTTCCTGCTGCGCGCGATGCCCGGGAGGGCGAGACCATGACTTCGATCGACGCATTCGACGGCCGGGACGGGCAGGAACCCGACGACGGCCTTCCTCCCCTGCTGCGCCGCCCCGCACCGGTGGCGGACCCGCAGCCGGTGACCCGGCTCCGCGGTGCGCGCAGGGCACTGCAGGAGAACCCCGACACCTCGCTGGACGAGGCGGCGGCGAACGCCGTCACCTCGGGCGCGGTGGATCCCGCGCGGCTGCGCGCCCTGGTGGCTGGTGAGCCGGTCAGCCTTCTGACGGCCAAGCCGGTCGTCGGCGGCACGCTGTACGCGACCGCGCCGCACGACCGCTACCTCGACCTCGACGTCCTGCCCGACTTCATCAACCAGCGGTGGGCGGACCAGCTGCGCACGGCCATGGACGCGGCACCGCCCACGTCGCTGGTGACCTCGTACGAGACGCTGACCGATCCGGAGACCGGCGAGCCGATCGCGGTCTTCACCGTCCGCATGCACGACCGCAAGGCCCTGGCCAGTGCGGTCTCCGAGAGCATGCTCAACACCTTCTACGCCCAGAAGGGCGAGAACGACTACACCCAGAGCGTGCTCCAGCAGGGCGTGAAGGAGCCGCTGACGCTGTTCGCGATGCGCGTCGTGTACGACGACGGCAGCGAGGACACCTTCCTGATCGCGGGCGACGGCAACAGCCGGCTGGTGAGCATGTGGCTGGCGCGCACCGGCGGCGACATCTACCAGGCGATCTCGGCCTGCATCAGCACCGTCATCGGCTCGACCGACCAGCCCGGCGAGCGCAGCCGTGCCGAGCAGGGGGCCGCGCGCCGGCGGGTGGCCGAGCTGACCGCGCGCACCCGCAAGAACCTGGCCGCGCCCGTGCTGACGGAGGCGACCCGGCGCGAGGGCCACACGCTCGCCTTCCCGGCCACCGTCGTCGTCGGCGCGCGGTCCGACAGCGGCGAGCCGCTGGCCGACCTGGTGGCGGCCCGGGACGACCTGCTGGCCAACCTGCACGTGCACGTCACCGCCTGGACGCCGGGGGCGCAGAACACGCAGGGCATGCAGCGGGTCTACCGGCACGCCCACCGTGAGGGCCTGGTCACCCCGGACGTGCACCGGGTGCTGTCGGGCACCGTGGGCGCGCAGGCCATGCACGAACTGCTCGGCGTTCCGGCGCACCGGCTGTGGTCGGCCGCGGTCCATCAGCACGCGGTGCTCGCCGGGCCGCACGCGGACGCCATGAACCGGCTGATCAAGCAGGAATTCGGGATGGGCAAGGCCGACCGGCAGCGGGTCAGCGAGCGTCTGGCGCCCATGGCGCTGTCGGACTACCGCAGCCAGGAGGGCATCGAACAGCCGCTGCGCGCCTTCGGCAACGGCGGCACGATCACCGACACGGTGTGGAAGCAGCCGTGGGAGCTGACCAAGGGCGAGGACACCTTCGAGGTCCTCGACGACATCCTCGAGCGCGCTGTGGCCGGCGAGACGGGCGCCGTGGCGGAGCTGACCGTCCTGGGCGGCACCGCGGCGATCCTCGACGGCTACATCACCCGGGACCGCGGCTCGAAGGAGGGCACCGACCGCGAGGCCCGCAAGGCGCCCTTCCGGGCGACGCCGGTGAAGCTGCTGGATCTGCTGGCGCGGAGTGCCGGGGGGCTGCGGATGCTGCACTCCATCGCCCGCGCCCACGTCGCCGCCAATCCCACCGTGCTGCCCAAGCTGTTCCACACCCAGGACCGCGAGATCGACGGTGTCCTGGTCCGCGACGGCGAGCCCATGCTCGACAAGGCCGGCCAGCAGATGATCATCGACTACGAGTGGGACCTCGTCCACGCCGCCGACCCGGCCCAGGCCCTGGAGACCATCGCCAAGAACCGCGCGGAGGCCAAGGCCAAGACGGGGGGCAAGCACCAGGAGCCCGAGGCGGAGGACGTGCGCCTGCGCCGGACGCTCGAGCAGGGCATCACCTCGGCCGCCAAGGCCGCGCGGGCCCTGGCCCGCATGAGCCAGAGGCGCGGCAACCAGGTGTTCGGCACCTTCGATGCCGTCCAGGGCCAGCGCGAGCAGCTGTCCCAGCTCGCCGAGATCCTCACGAAGTTCGGGCCCGTGGACACCTCCCTCTTCGTGTTCGACGAGGACGAGGAGGACACCGAGTGAGCGCCGCTCTCACGCTGCCCGCGCAGATCGGCCGGGCGCTGCGGCCGGTGCTGCGGCTGGTGGGCCCGGTGCTCGACGACAGCGTGGTCCAGGGCGGCGACAGGCATACGCCGGTGGTGGTGTGCCCGGCCCGGCCGGATGCGGTACGCCGCCGGGTGGCGGCGAGCTGCGCGGTGTATGTCGCGTGGGACAGCCGCCGCCGGTGCCGGTACGTGGGCAGCGTGTGCCGCCAGGGCGCCGGCGCGGTCGGCGACCGGCTCGCCGAGCACTACGCGCACCCCACGACCGGCGCGGTCCGGCGGGGGGCCTGGTTGCTGCTGACCGTCCTGCCCCTGGCCGACCAGAGCGCCCTGGAGGTGGTGCGCAGCACCGAGGGGTGGACGGCCCGGCTGCTGAACCCGCTGGACGGCTCGGCCCACCCACGAGTGGATCTCACGCAGACCCCCGCGACGCTGGTCTCCTTGCCCGCCCAGGAACGGTAGGAGACAGCCTCTGTCCTGCGGTGCCGGCTTGACGGACCGGGCATGGTGCGTGAACGGGTGCCTTCCGGCCGCCGCTTCCAGGCGGCCGGAAGGCACCCCCGCCGGTGGGCACGGGAGGCGGACGGAAGCAGGGGGCTGTACCAGGGCCTGGGGACTTCGGTGCGGTGCGAAGGCCGCCGCCAGGTGTGCGGCGGCCCCTAAAAGACGAGGAAGTGCAGGCGGCGTGATGCCGCCGAACAGGTGAGGAGGACGGCGCAGTGGCGCTGGATTGGGATCGGATCGGTACGGGGGACAGCGAGGCGCTGCTGCGGCCCCGGGACATCTACGCGGGGCTGGCCAGCCGGCCGTGGCCGTATCTGCGGCACGAGCAGGGCGAGGTGCTGGACAAGTGGTTCGAGCGGCGCGGTGACCGTGATGTGGTGATCAAGCAGAACACCGGTGGGGGCAAGACGGCCGTCGGCCTGCTGATCGCGCAGAGCACCCTGAACGAGGGCATCGGCAAGGCCGTCTACCTGACCCCGGACAACTACCTCGTCAGGCAGGTCCGCGAGGAGGCCGCCAGGCTCAGCATCGCCACCACCGACGATCCGCACGACCCGGCGTTCCTGTCGGCCCAGGCCGTCCTGGTGACGAACTACCAGAAGCTGATCAACGGCAAGTCGGCCTTCGGTGTCGTCGGGGACGGCAAGGAGCCGATCGACCTGGGTGTCGTCGTCGTCGACGACGCGCACGCCGCGCTGGCGCGGACCGAGGACCAGTTCCGGCTGCGGGTGCCCGCCGGCCACGAGGCGTACGACAAGCTGCTGGAGCTGTTCGGCGAGGACCTGCGCCACCAGTCGGCGAACGCCTGGGCGGAGCTGGAGGACAAGGACCCCACCGCTTTGGCGCCGATCCCGTTCTGGGCGTGGGCCGACAAGCGCGAGGAGGTGCTGAAGATCCTGCGCCCGCACCGGGAGGAGCGGGCCTTCAAGTTCGTGTGGCCGCTGCTCGCCGAGGTGATGCACCTGTGCACCGCGACGGCGACGTCGGCGGCGATCGAGATCAGGCCCTCGTGCACGCCGATCGACCGCATCCCGTCGTTCGTGCGCGCCCGCCGCAGGGTCTACCTGACCGCGACCCTCGCCGACGACAGCGCCCTGGTCACCGACTTCGGTGCCGACCCCGAGCTCGTGGCGAAGCCCGTCACCCCGGGCAGCGCCGCGGACCTCGGTGAGCGGATGATCCTGGCCCCGGTAGCTCTCAACCCGGACCTGGACGACGAGGCCGTCCGCGTGCTGGCCCGCCAGTTCGCCGACGGCGACCAGGACGGCGACGGTGTCGCCGAGACCGAGCCGGTCAACGTGGTCGTGCTGGTGCCCAGCGACCGGGCCGCCGCGGCCTGGGAACCCTACGCCCACCACATCTGGCGAGTCGGGGACCTCGAGGCGGGCGTCAAGGAACTCCAGGCCGGCCACGTCGGTCTGGTGGTGCTGGTCAACAAGTACGACGGCGTCAACCTCCCGGCCGGTGCCTGCCGTCTGCTGATCCTCGACGGTGTCCCCCGGCCCCTGGACGGGGTGGAGCGGCGCGAGGCCGTCGCACTGGCCGACAGCACCGTCCGCCTGGCCCGGGAGGTCCAGCGGATCGAGCAGGGCATGGGCCGCGGGGTGCGCGACGGCGAGGACTACTGCGCGGTCCTGCTGCTGGGCGCGAAGCTCGCCACGGCGATCCACGAAGCCCGTCACCTGGCCCTGTTCTCCCCCGCCACGCAGGCCCAGCTGAAGCTGAGCCGGGACATCGCCGGCCAGATCAAGGGCGAAGGCCTCGACGCGGTCCGGCAGGCGCTCAGGGCCTGCCTCGCGCGGGTGCCGCAGTGGCGCGAGCGCAGCCGGCGGGCGCTGGCGGAGGTCCGCTACGCCGAGCACGGGACGGTGCGGGGCGAGGCCGTGGCGCTGCGTGAGGCGTTCGACCTCGCGGCCACCGGCCGTACTTCGGCCGCGGCGGAGCGGGTGCAGAAGGCGGTGAACGATCTCGGCGAGAGCGACAAGGCCCTGCGGGGCTGGCTGCGCGAGCAGAAGGCCGCCTACCTGCACCTGACCGACCGCGCGGCCGCCCAGCAGGCCCTGACCGGGGCGCTGAACGACAACGCGTTCGTCCTGCGTCCCGTCAACCACGGCGCGCCCGTCCAGCTCAAGGCGGCCGCGGTGCAGTCGCGCGCCGCCGCCGAGTTCCTGGCCGCCCAGTACCGCGACGGCACCAGCCTCAGGCTCGGCATACAGACGCTGTTCGAGGACGTGGTGTGGGGCGAGGAGGAGCGCTCCGACGACGCCGAGCGGGCCTGGCAACAGCTCGGCCTGCACCTCGGGTTCGCCAGCACCCGCCCGGAGAAGCAGTACGGCACGGGCCCGGACAACCTGTGGGCGCTCTCGGCGGCGCGGCAGGCGGTCATCGAGCTGAAGACGGGGTGCACCACCGACACCATCGCGAAGAAGGACATGGACCAGCTCGGCGGCAGCGTCCGCTGGCTCAACGATCACAACCCGGAGGTGGAGGCCGTGGCGGTCATGCTGCATCCCAGCCGGATCAGCGACGCCAAGGGCACTGCCGTGCCGGGCATGCGCGTCGTCACCCCGGCCCTGTTCGAGAAGCTGAAGGAGGCCGTGACGGCTTACGCGGCCGCGCTCGCCAGCAGCCCGGACCGCTGGGCGGACCAACAGGCCGTCCGTGAACAGCTCGCACACCACAAGCTGACCGGCGACCGGTTCTTCACCACCTACGCCGAAGCCGTACGCGCCTCCTGACCACGGCGGGCATCACCACCGGTGGCGGCCTGCCGACGCCCTCTGGCAGGCCCCCACCGCCGCGCCGGACCACGGGAAGGGGCCGTGCGGGCCGTCTGCGCTGGTGTGAACCCCACAGCGGCAGGGGTCCGCGCCGGCCGGAACCGCGCAGGGTCGTGAACAGGGTGACGGTGTGTCTGCAACATCTGGTGAACTGGCTGTCACGGGGGCCGAGGAGGCTCGCTACGGGTCGCAGGGGGTGGGGGCGTGGACGTTGAGGCGTTCTTCAGCAGCGGGGACGGATGGGCCCAGCCGTGGGTGCTCGATGTCGAGCTGATCGAGTCGCTGCGGTTCGGCCCTCCGGCCGGCCGCACCGACCTGGAGGTCGCCATCGCGCTGACCCGGCTTCTGCACCACGACTTCGTCTCCCACGGCACCGACGGCAAGGGCAGGCACCTTGATGACGAGACCGTCCCCGTCGTCATCAAGGCCCACCGCGCCGTCCTGGAACGCCTCGCCCTCAAGCCGCCCGCCTGGCCGTTTCGGACGTTCGAGGGGCCGCGCGGCTTCGGCACCTACTGGCGCGACAACGACATGCGGGGCAGCTGGCAGGCCCGCCGGGACTGCATCGAGCAGATCCTCGGCCCGACCCGCGACGCGCTGGAGGACCTGCAGGAGCTGGAATACGAACGCCGCTTCTCCAAGGGGCCGTCGGGCACCTTCAAGAACCTGATCTTCGCCGCCGACGGCGCAAAACCGCAGATCGTGCTGCGCGACGCGGTGAACAACGACGTGGAGATCGTCCGCCACGCCGACACCTGCCTGGTCTTCACCGATCCCCTGCCGCCGCACGGGCTCACCTGGCGGCAGATGGTCGCCTGGTGGACGGCCAACCACCAGCCCGACGCCGACGAGAAGAGCGCCGCCGACACCCTCTACCGGCGCCTTTACCGGTCACTGGACTCACCGCCCGAACAACTCCTCATGATCACCTACTGTGCTCGCTACGCCGAGGACGGCGGCTTCGACCTGCCCGCACTGATCCCGCAGGTCTATCTCCACTACGACCCCTACACACGGCGCAGCGGCCAGCAGTCCGGGGCGCTGTACCGGCAGCGGATGGACTTTTTGCTCCTGGCACCGGATCGCTCTCGCATCGTCATCGAGGTCGACGGGGTGCAGCACTACGGCCGCCCCAACCCGCCCGACGAGCACGGGCGGGTCACTCATACCGCCGCGCCGCAGCTGTACGCGGAGATGGTCGCCGAAGACCGCCGGCTCCGGCTCGCCGGATACGAGATCTACCGCTTCGGCGGCTGGGAACTGACCGGTGCGGGCGGTGAACGCGTCCTGACGGACTTCTTCACCGACCTCCTCGCTCGGCATCAAAAGCCGGCCCCGTGACCGTAGCTGCGGGGTGACAAGACCGAAGCCGAACTCGGGCGCACACGCGGTACGCCGATAGCCAACCGCCCCGATAGGCATAGCCGCAAGCACGCGGTGCGTGTCCGCGTCGCACGATGAGCTCAGGCGGCACGCGATGAGGAGGGCCGTCGTTTACACGGGCCGGTGTAGACGGTTCCGCATCCTGTGCAGCGGGCGGTGCACCTCGGTCCGGTCACCGGCCGCGGCATCCGTCAACGCCCACACAAGCCACAGCACAGCGCAGTGACCGGCGCACCGCAGTACGGCATCACACGCACCCGCGGCAACCGTGACGCCTCTTGCGCACATGGTGGTGCGGGTCCCGCGCCGGCTCGGGGATCGGCGCGAGACCCGACCGCTCATCATCCGCGCTCCTGGCCCCACGAGAGCATTGCATCGCCAACGGTCGTCCATCGGAGGGCATGAGGTCGTGCCGTCGCGGGACGGCACGACCGCGGCGGATCGGACCCACCCGGCTACAACGAGACGGTGATACCGAACTGGTGCATCAGGTCGGTGAAGGCCTCCTGGGCGCTCGTACGCAGGAGGCCGTCCTCGTCAGCGGGGGTCACCAGGACAGTCACCGGCTGAATGCGGCGGGGCCGGCGGGCATGGTCGGGGATGCTCCTGAAGCTGGCGTACTCGGTGACGATGGGCGTCATGGGCGCCGGTTCGGCGGTGGCGATGGCCACCGTCACGGGGATGGCACTGTCCACGCCCAGACGGCGGGCGAGTTCGCGGACGAGAACGAGGGTGTCGCGGCAGGCGGCGCCGACAACGTCCGCGTCGACCAGGATGCCCGTCGCCTCGGGACCGGCCGGGCCGCCTCGCAGGGCCTTCCAGGACAGGTCGGCGGCCAAGACCATGCTGCCGTCGTAGTGCAGCTCCGCGTAAACTCCCCGGCCCAGGATCGGATACAGGGTGCTGAAGACCCAACAGCGCAGTCCGGGACGGGGATTGGAGACAGTCTCCAAAGTCCGCAGCGGGCCGACGACGTGACCTCGCGCCAGAGCCTGGGAGCTGGCGTTCGCCGTACTGCGGAGGTAGGCGGCCGCCTCTTGAGTCAGAGGTTCGGCGGTACGCGGCAGCGGCCGGTCGGGCCGGGCGACGGCGATGAACCAGGCCGACGGCTCGGCCTGTTCGGCCAGGACGTTCTCCCGGGCGTGGGCGAAGAGCCGGTCGGTTTCCTTCTGGGCGTGCTGGGCGCGGGTGAAGCGGTCGCGGTAGGCGCGTTCGATCTGGTGCTCGGCCATCCAGGCAGTGTGGTCACGGTCGCGGTAGGGGACGACGGCGGCCTGCTGGTCCTTGTCCTTGGCGGCAGTGCCGTACACGTGGTGCGGGGCCATGGGGCTGGCGGGCACGTCGATGACCAGGAAGCTGATGGCACCGTCGGACGAGGACAGGACGGTGAAGGTGACATCGGGCAGGTAGGGCTGGACGTGGTTGCGGATCCACTGCGCGTACTGCTGGGTGCTGACCTCGTCGGGGTCGATGCCGACCGGCTTCGTGTCCTGGTCCGTGACGCCGTAGATGAGCAGCCCGCCGCGGGTGTTGGCCATCGCGGCGACGTCCTTGGCCAGCTCGTTGAAGCGGCCGTCCCGCGGCGGCTGCGGCAACTGCTCCTTCCAGTCCAGATCATCCGACTCCGCGAGATGGTCCTCGGCGGCCTTCTTCACCATGTCGAAGGTCAGCGGGCCGGGCGGCACACCGAGGTGCTCATGCAGACGCGTCCAGGAACGGGGCATGCCCGAAACCCTACGGCGGAGCACCGACAACGCGGTCCCGCCGGTTCGGCCCGGCGCCGCCCAGAGCAGCCGGGATGGCACTCGCCCCCGGGGCACAGCGACGCCCGGGCGGGCGGCTGCCCCGCCCCGGACCGTGCTCTCAGGCGGCGCGGGATGAGCAGGGCAGTCGCTTCCACGGGCCGGTGTAGGCGGCGCCGCATCCGGTGCAGCGGGCGAGGTAGAGGGCGGAGACTGGAGTGTGAGTGGAGGCGGGCACGACCGGGTGGGTCGTGCCCTCGATGAGGGTGGTCAGGGCGGGCCACGGCGGCACACAGGTGCAGGCCGGTGCAGCGGTTTCGAGGTGTTTGCTCATGAGGGCTGCGGCGTGGCCGGAGGTCGGGCGCGGCGGCTGTCAGGCGTGCGGCCGATGCAGCGGGTGACGGTTTCGATCTCGCTGCTGCCGTAGGCGGTGCGGATGCCGGAGGGGGTCATGCCGCTGGCCCGGGCGAGGGGTTCGAGCTTGTAGGGGCGCTCGCCGTGGAACTCGCGGCCGTAGGCGAGGAGATGGCGGATTTCGCGATCGGCGGCCTCGCGGGCGGCGCGGGCGTTGCCGAGAGCGATCAGCAGGGGGTCTTCCTGCAGGTCGTCGTGCTGTGCTTCGAGGGAGAGGGCGTAGTTCTCACGGGCCTGTTCGGCCTCTTCGAGGGCGTCGGGGTAGAGCTCCTCCGGCGTGACGTCACCAGGCTGTGGCAGGGGGACGCGGATGGCTGCGAGATCACCAATCAAATCCATGTTTACGACAGTCGCAAAAAAATGCTTCGAGCGCAATATGGTTCTCCGGGCCTCTCCGCAAAGGACACTGGTGGGCCGGGGCCAGCTGCGTGGGAAGCAGCGCCGCCGGACCGGCGCCCGGCACAGACCGCGGCCTGGCCGGCGGCCGGTCAGGGAAAGCGTCTTGGGGGGTGGAGGGTGAACAGACAAGATCACGCCGACGCGGTGGACCGGGAGATGGCCGCACGCCTACTGCCCGATGCCGCCGTGCACGCGCTGGGCCACTGGTGGACGGAACACGCGGGGGTCTACGCCGACGGCACGCCGGGCGCGCACACGGTCCGCTACACCCCCAGCCGGTGGGCACGGATCGCTCCGTGGCCGTCGACGCTGGCCCTCACCTCCGTCGGCGGTGATGCCGCAATCAGCCGGGCGGAGGTGACCTCGACCGTCGCCGACGCGCTGCGGCGTGATTCCTTCCGCGAGGCCCTGGTCGCAACGTACGTGTGGGGCAAGGGCAAACGTGGCACCCCCGGCGGCAGCGGACCGGCCACCCTGGGAAAGATCCTGGCCGCCGAGGGTCTGGATGGGGCCCTGGCGTGTGCAGTCACCACGCTGCACGAGCACGGCTCGCAAGCGGCCTACACCACGCTGTACCGCCAGATTCCTGGGCTCGGGCCGTCCTTCTTCACCAAGTTCCTGTACTTCGCCGGCGCCACGCTGTCGCCCGCTCACGGCCCGCGACCGCTCATCCTCGACCGCGTCGTGTCCCGGCGCCTGCGCTCGATGGCCGCTACGGCAGGCCGGGACAGCGGCCACGACCCGGCCGGCTCCATCGCCGCCTGGGTGTGGGCAGACAGCAACTGGTCGCCTCACCGCTACGGGATCTACCTCTCCTTTATTCATCAAGCCGCCCGCCAACTGGCCGCCATCGACGGGTGGCCCCCTGGTGCGACCCCAGACCTGCTCGAATGCGCCCTGTTCAACGCTGCGTGGGAGACCTCAATCTGACCACGTGGCAAGCCGTCGTCCATCACAGCTATCGCAAGGGCTTCCTGGGCCGGCTGGTCCTGCACCGGGCAGCCTCTGTCCTGAACCTAGGCCGCCGGACGACGAGTTCTTGGGAGCGGAATACCACCACGTACGGCATGCGCACCGCGAGGGGGATGGAAATGGATGGCATGCAGGGAGCCTGGGGGCCGTGGGACGTCACTGTCGAGGACGCCCACCGGCGTCTCGCGCGCTACGCCAACGCCGATGTGGGTGCGCTCACCCGGCACCGGCTGTGGGTGGACGGCGGCCATCACGAGCGTGAGGAGGACACGCACCGTCTGCTTGCCGACCTGTACCAGGCGCTACGCGACAAGGAGAGGCCGTACGAGAAGGTGCCGTGGAACACAGGCTCGGAGCAGATCATCCGCGATATCCGGATGGTGGACCGCAGTTGCGCTACCTGTCTCGACCTGGCGCTGCTGTACGCGTCGATGTGCCTCCACAAGCGACTGCGCCCGTACATCGTGCTGCTGAGTGACCCAGAGGAGCGGCTGCCCGATCACGCCCTGGTCCTGATCGCCCCCAAGGTGCGCGTCCCCGAGCTCGGCGGTGTGCGGGACCTCACCGATGCCCGACACCCCTGGCGGCCACTGGACAGCGCCACGCCGCGTACCGGTGAGACGCACGTCTACTTCTGGATGCCGACTGCCGCCGGCCTCGACCCGGATGCGCTGGCGATCGACGTAAGGCAGGCGTGTCGCCACCCCAATGCCGACTTCGCGGCCGCCTGCGCCGAGGGCCGCGAGCTCATGCTGCGTAGCGGATACCGCGACATCGTTCTGATCGACATCCTCGCCCTGCAAACCGAGGGTTACCCGCCCTTTGCACCGCTCCCAGAGACCAACGCTCCCGCGATCACGAGCCGTCTCCCCGCTCGGCCCCGCTTCCACCCTTACGCCGCGCGGCAGAAGCTGGTGGACGACCTCGTGGGCGCCACCGGTACCGTCGTCCTGTACGGCGAGCAGGGCAGCGGCAAGTCGATGCTGGCACATCAGATCGCGGCGAAAGCGCAGTACGGCTCTGGCTGGTTCCTTGCCGCCAACGACCAGGCGGTGCTGACGGCCGAGCTGGGGGACGCCGAGATGGCCGAGCAGGGCGTTGACCCGTCCGCCATCGACCGCGGGACGCGTGCGACCTTCGCCAAGCTGGCCCAGGCGCGACTGCGCGAGGCACCGGGTTCCTGGGTGGTCGTTCTCGACAACGTCGATGTCGGCCCGGACAAGTTAACGGACATGCCGGTGCCACTGCCGCACAAGGGCCAGCTGGTTGTCGTGACCACCACCGCACCCGAGTGGCTCGGCCACCACCCTGGCGTCGTGGTGCACCGTCTCGAACCGTTGCCCGATGCGGACGTCAAGGAACATCTCGGCCGCGAGGCTCCGTTGGAAGCCCTGCACGGTCGGCCGCTGCTCGTCAGCGCCAGCAACCGGTTCCGTGAGGCGACCGGCGGACGGGACTGGTGGACCGGCCGGGACGGGCTCACCGCTGACGGGGCCCCGCACGTGCTGTGGGCGGCTGTTCGCGATGAGCTTGCCGCTGGCCAGGCCGAGGATGCGGCTGCCCTCGGGCTGGCCGCTGCCCTTGCCTGGCTGCCGCCGGCTGGCCTGGACCTCGACGTGGTCGCCCCGGTCGTCGCGACCGCTCTTGCCGCTGTGCACGGCGGGGCGCCGGAGCCCGGTCGTCTGTGGGAAGCAGCCCAGCGGCTTAGCCAGCTCGGCATGGTTGACCTGCGCGATGGCCGCGTCCTCATGCACCGGCTGCTGCGTACCGCCGTCCGTCATGATGTGCGTGCCCGGGACGCCGCTGGCGCTGCCGCGCTGCTGGGGACGGTCCTGGAGGAGCTGTGGGCGTCAATCGATGCGGTCGGCCACGCGATCCTGTGCGACGCCGGCGGGCCGATGCCCCCGGCGGAAAGCCCGGTGCCGTACGGGCTCATGCTGGACGCCGAGGATATCGGCACCGCTGACTCATCCGGTGCTCTTGAGGATCTTCTCGGCGCGCACCCCAACTCGGCCGCTGCGACTCGGGCACTGCATGCGCTGGCTGGCCTTGTCGAACGCCAGGACGAGAAGACCGCCGCCCGTATCGTTGCCCAATTGCGCGATGCTGCGCCCGCCGCCGACGGGCCCGCCGGGCCCCGGCTGATGACCGTCAACGCGCTGCGCAGCAGCGCCCGTGCGGTCTACCGGGATCCGGCGGCATCACCCGGGCAGGTGACCGAGGCACTCGGCTGGATGGAGCGGTGTGACGTCCTGTGTGCCCAGCTCCCGGGCAAGCCGCTGCTGCGTGATGCCTTCCGGCTCACCGGCGCACGTGCCCAGGCCATGTACGGGCTGCTGTTGAAGAAGCGCGGCGCCTCACTGGAGGGTGCGGCGCGGCTGGCTGCCTACCGTGAGTCCGAGCGCCTGCTGCAACGGAGCGCCGCCGTCCGCGCCGAACTCGTCGGTGACAAGGACAGCCCCGACCTGGACCGCAGCAAGTTCAACTTGGCGGGTGTGTCCATCGAACTGGCCAAGCACGACGATCCCGCCTGCTGTAAACAGCATCTGGATCTCGCACGGTCGGTCTACCAGGAAGTTCTCGAGATTCGGGAGCGTCGCCTTGGCACCCGTTACCTTGAGGAGGTCGCCTGCTGCGTGAACGGTCTCGGTCTCGTCGCCTACTACGAGGCACTGCTGCTGCCCCTGTCCCATCAGCAACGGATCAACCGGCTGCGCGAGGCCGCCGGCCACGCCAGCGCCGCCGACGCACTGCGTGCGCACTCGGACGGCCCTGTCGACAGAGGCAACACCCTCAAGTCCGTCTCGCTCAGCGCCAGGATCGCACTGGCCCGGCTAGGCCTGTCTGTTGCGGCCGACGCCGACCCCGGCAAGAGGGCGAAGCACTACAACGACGAATACGACCGCGACACCTCACTGTGCTCCTACCTGCCCGCCCTGAGCTTCATCCGTGATCCAGGAATCGAGAAACGCACTATGCCGCTCAACTTCCCTACTGTCCCTCTGGCCGCCTCGGGCGACGCTATCCTGCCCGCCGTCGACGACTGGATCCGCTCCGAGGCCATGCGGGCTCTGGTCACGGCCTTCGACGGCGACGAGAAGTCCCTCATCGACTCCGACGTGGATCTCGCCGAACGTGTCGAGATGCTGTATGCGTTCAGCGAGCGCTGGCAAAACCGCGCCGCCAACCAGGAGCGCAACGAGGCCGCCGACCTGCCGCTGACACCGCAGCAGACGGAGGTGGTACTTGCCGCCACTGCGGCACTCGGCCTGCACGACTGCCCGCCGCCGCGCCACACCGACTACGACCACGTACTGCTGCTCGGCGGCCTGGTACGCGCCTGCTTCAACCGCCCCGCCTATGCAGCGCAGCTGTGCGACGCCGGTCAGGTGCGCACCGCCAGCATCGTCGCGCTGGGCGGCCACCGGCCCTTCCGCAGTTCCGCCGACCCCGCGGAGGATGAGTTCCGGCTCGCTGACCGCATCGGCCACCCCGAACTCACCGAGGAGTACCAGGCCCTGGACGCCGGTACCCGCGCAGCCTTCCGGCTCGAGGAGCCAGAACACGTCGAGGGCGAACACGCCCAGGACATCGGCGGCACCTGGGGCGTACGCCACTATCACCGTCCCGGTGGCGGAACGGTCCGAGTCGCCGCCGCGCCCTCCTCCGATCCCGCCACCCGCCGCGCGCACACCGGCGACACCTACGCGTTCTTCGCCGAGCGCATGGAACGACTGCGGCCCGGCGCCCGGCTGCTGCTCGTCACCACCCCGATCTACACTCCCAGCCAGCACTTCACCGCCCTGCACAGGCTCGCCTTGCCCTACCAGGTTCAGGTGGAGACGGTCGGAGGCAATCCGGTTGGCCTGGCGGATGCGCTGCACCAGCCGTTCTCCGCAACCCGCTACCTCGCCGAAGTCCGCACGGCCTTGCGGTCGCTGCGCGGTCTGGTCGAGGAGGCTTCCCGAGCGACCGGGGGAAGGTGACTTGTGAACCGCGACGATGCCGCCAGGCGGCGCGACGACACGGAATCCGTCGTCACCGCCGCGACCCGCGCCTGGAACCGGGTACCGCGTGCCACCCGGTGCAAGTTCAACCCCAAAGGGGGCTACACCAAGCGGATCTGGGAAGGGCTGCTCTACCACGTGGCTCGGGACACCAACCTGGAGCTGCGCCCCGTGCTCCGCCACGATTCTCGCGGCGAGTTGACTGCCGCCCAGGCCGAGCAGCTGGTCGCCGCCATCGTGGGCCAGTCAGCCCGGTTGGACCGCGCCGGCGACTGGGTGCAGGGCCTGAAGGCGGCACGCGGGGAGGTCAAGCGGCTGCGTGCCGCCGCCGGCAAGTCCCTCCCGGCGGCTGCGTCCTCCCTCTCCCACCGCATCTTCCCCGCCGCCTGGGCGCGGTCCGCCGAGGACCGCGCAGTGGACGCGGACGAATGCCTGCTGCTGTTCCAGAGCTTCGCTCACGACGACCCGGACTTCCCTCCCCCGACCCACGCCGCGTTCAAGGCCTTGTTCGCCCGGCAGGAGGAGACAGAGGCGCTGGACGACATCCTCGCCGCCTTCACCCCCGCCGCAGAGGCGACCAGCGACCCAGCAGCGGTACGGGATGCCGAAGCGTTACTCCTCGATGCCCCGCTCGGCGCCGACTGGGAGCGGCTATGGGCCCGGTACACCCTCCTGCGTCCGTGGGAGCGACACCTGACGGCCGTCCACGCAACCGGACTGTCCCGCCACGCCGTCCCCGCCCGACCGACCGTCCAAGACGACAGGCAGGACGACAGCCCCGGCGACGCCTCGCAGGACCCGCCTCTCACCATCAGCGCGGAAGAGGAACAGGACTGTGCCGGCGAGGTCTTTGGACACTCCGAGAGCACCGTCTTGCCGCTGGACCGTTCGATCTGGCGCAGGCTGGACCACTCCGTCCGTACTCTCGCCTCCTGCCCCAGCGCAGCCGGACTGACCGCGCGGGAAGTGGTCCACGAGGAGGCGCGGCGGGCTCTGGCCGCCCTCGGCCTCGCCAACGACGAACAGCGTGCCGTCCTCTGCCTCGGCATCGTCTCTTTCCCGGCCGTAGGCGCCGAACACTCAGCCGTCCTGCTCGCCAAGCGAACCGCCGTCCCCCGGCTGCTGACCGACCTGGCCGAACTGACGGAGCGCAAGTCCTTCGTCGCCACGACGCTGCGCCTCGGCGCCGCCCAGCACGCCCCAGTGCGCCGGGCGCTGGAAGACCCGCTGCCCGGCTGCACCCGGCTGCTGTGGCGAATGCTGCACAGCGCCGAGATCCGGCAGGAAGACCTGCCGAACCCGGACGAGCGCTGGATACGGCTGATCCGCACCGCAGCGAACCGCTACCTCCAAGTGCTTCGCGGGGAACTGAAACTCGTCCTGAGCGGCACCAAACCCGCCGAGGCAGAACAAGACGCGCACCTCGCCGGGGACAGGCTGGAGAACCTGGCGGACGACCTCACCGGCCCGGACAGCACCGCCCCAGTCCTCTACCGCGGACCACACACCCACCAGATCGTCGTCGACGTGATCGTCGACGGCCTTGAGCAGCGCGGTACCACCGGCGCCGAACTCGTCGACTGGGTCCATCGGTTCATCGATCCCCTGCACCACGACTGGGCCGAGCCCGCCTGGGGCGAGTTGTACGCCGAGTACCAGCACAAGCACCAGGGAGATAGCGGTCCCGTTGCATTCCCACCGGTCCCATTCGAGTCCGCCCGCGACATCGTCCGTTCCCTATACCGCCCCGAGGCCGGAGGCCTCCGATGACTGACGCGATGCCCATCACCAGGTCACTCCCGGTGCTCGTCGACACCGTTGGCCGCGCTCAGCTCGGCCATCATCCCGGCCCCGCCCCGCGCAGCGCACCGCTGTACGTCTGTGGCGGCCTTTTGATCGTCGACCCCTTCGCCCCCGACCTGGCCCCGTACGCCGAGGTCGACGCCACCGAGGGCGAGGGCGCCTGGCTGCCGCTCGCTTACGGCGAAGACGTCGCCCGCACGCTTCGGGCCACCCGCCGCAGCGCCGCCAAAGTGCCGGTCTCAGCTGACGACCCCGCCGGCCGGGTACTCGCCCGGGACAGTGCCCCGTGGCGGCCCGGTCTCCATCACACCCCTCTGGCACGACTGGCCGTCCTGATGTGGCTGGCCCGCTGGGCCCCCTTCCCTCTCTCCCCCGCCCTCCTGGACATCGAGGCCGGCACGCTGCTGGCCGCACTGCCCGACGTGGTGGAAGACGCCGAGGACACCGCCCGCGACCTCCTCGTACGCCGCGCCCCCGATCTCGCCGCCATCGCCACCTCCGTTCTGGACCGCGGCGTACTGGCCGGCGAGCACTGGGTGGCCGCCCTCCTGCGCGACGCACTCACCGCCACCGCCCACCTCGCCGAGGACCTGCCGCTCGCGCCCCGGCTCCGCGACCTCGCCGACCGCGCCTGCCTCGAGGCGGGAGAGGACAACGCAGCCGACACCATGGACAGCGAACTGCGCCGGCTCATCGAGCGCGTCCCAGCCTATGAAGGCACCACCCTGCGCCGGGCCGACGGCTGGCGTACTGCCGACGTGGACTGGGCCCAGGTACCGCCGAACGCCGTGGCCTCGCACGAAGGCGCCATCCGCTGGAGGCTGCAGGGCAGCGGTGAGGACACCGGCATCGAAGTCGGCGTCGACGCCGCAGACCAATACGTTGCCGATCCGGTCGGCGACCGCCTCGCTTTCCGGGTCTACACGCCGACGCGCCCGCTGCCGGTCGCCATCGGAGCGCTGGAGCACGGCGCCGCCAGTTGGCGCGGCACTGCCCGGCTCCGCGAACCGGTCCACCCTGACCGCCTCCATGTTGATGTCTACCACCCGGCGTGGGCCAGCCCGGTCCGCAGCGGGGTAGCTGCTGCGCTAGCCGCCGCCGAACGCCAAGCTGTGCGCGACCTTATGGTCCTGCGCACTCACCTGGCGCGCGACGACCGCAGGCAACTCGTCCGGTGGGCGGAAATCGTCGGCGCGGACACCGCCGCGCGACTCACACGGATCGAGGAAGAACACGGCCTCGATCCGCTCACCGCCCGGGTAGACGGGCTGGTTCGCGCGGCACTGGCCGCCGCGGGCAACGAGCCGCCAGATCCTGCCAATCCCCAGTTGGCTTCCTCTGAGTGGAGGCCAACGCTTGCCGAATGGAGCCGACTGCGCCCGCTTTTCCCTGCGTGAGCTTCCCGTACCGCTCCCAAACACTTGCTTGGGACCGCAAATCCTCTGCGACGGCGAGTCGAGTCAGCGGAGGAGACGTACATGGCGGTAGAGATCGTGGCGGGTGGGGTAGCGGTACTGATCATACTGATCGTCTCTGTAGCGGCGGTGAGGGTCGTTCGGGCGATCACCGAGGCCGGCCCGGATGCGGACGCGGAAGCGCTGCGGATCGTGGTGGATTTGGTGAAGGCGCTCCGCGGCAAGAAATAGTGCCCTGACTCCGCTCCACCCCGCGCCGACAGCTCCGGACAGACACGAATAGACGTCGGTCTTCAAGGCCCAATGGCGGCCTTGAAGACCGACGTTGTCATATCCGCCGAGTGGGCTCTGATTCATATGGGGACAGCGTTGCTGTCGATGCTTGCGACCGAGAATGGGAAGCATTCACGGAGGATACTGCGGGCGACTCGGCGGCGTTCGGGAGCCTATTCCCTTGAGCAGTGGATTGTGAAGCAGCGGCTTTGTCCGCGGGCCCAAGACGCACCGCCGGTACACCGCAAGCCGTTCAGCTGCCCAATCTGCAAGAGCCGTTGCCAAAGCTGACAGGCAGGTAGGTCGGGTTGGTCCTGTGCACCGGTACGCGGTCTGGAGTCGATGCCCCGTCAGTGGGACACTCCTCATTCAATGCGGTTCTTCGGACACGGCCGTGTGTCTGGATCCGGCAAGTGAAGTGTGGCATGGCATGGAACTGGCTGGTCTGGAGGTAACGACCGTGCAGGGAACGTCCGTCGAGGGGGTTTGTCCGGCGCCGCAGCCGTTCTTCATCGGGGGCGTGCACGGGCGGACGGGGACCAGTGTGGTCAAGCGTCTGCTGTGCAGCCATCCTCAGGTGAGTGCCGTCAGCGGAGGCGAGACGCGGATGCTGGAGGCGATCAGCGAGCTCTGGCCAATACTCGATGCGGACGTCGGTTATACGCCCGGCGCAGCCAGTGCCGCTCTGGCGGGCTTTTCGGGTCATGTGCGGGAAACGCTCGGCGACACGCCTGAGGTACAGGCAGCGCTTGAGTGCCTCTTCGCCGGTCTCGGTGCCCGTACGGTGCGGCTCGTTGGCCGACCGCGGCTGCCTTTGCCGTCTCCGATGTCGTCGAGGGAACTCGCCCCGTTGTTCGCTGCGTTCCTGACCTCTGTTTTCCGGGCCGCCGCGCTGGATCCCTCACGTCCGTTCCTGTGCGAGAAGACCCCGAGCAACGCGCAGTACGTTCGTCGGCTGCGTTTATTGATGCCTGAGTGCCGGGTGGTGGTCATGGCACGTCACCCGGTGCATGTCGCTCTGTCGCACACGCGCCGAGACTGGGGGCCACCGGATCCGGTCGAGGCCGCCGCCTACACGGCAGCCTATTTCCGCTCCTGGCGGGATGTCGCCCTGGATGACGATCGCGTTGTGATGGTCCGGCACGAGCGTCTGGTCGCCGAGCCGCGGCAGGTGCTGGATGAGGTGCGCGCCTTCCTTCAACTGCCCCCCGACACCGACTGGCTGGACCAGGCCAGTGCCGAGATTCAGCCGTCTCAGGACCGCACGGCCTCGCTGCCCGACAAGAGGCTGGCAGAGATGCATGCCGAACTCGCCGAGGAGATCGAGTACTACGGCTACCGCGCTCCGGCGGGGGCCTGGTGAAAGATGACGGGCTCCACGGGAGTGAGCGTGTACCGCTGGTCCGTCCTCGTGTCCCCGCCTCGGACGAGTTGACGTCGCTCCTGGACAGCATATGGAGGAGCGGGCGTCTGACCAACGACGGTCCCATGCTGCGCCGGTTCGAGGCCGCGCTCCAGAAGGAACTGGGATGGGACAACGTCGTTGCGACGGCCAACGGGACGATGGCCTTGCAGTTGGCGTGTCGGGCGCTGCGGCTCGACGGGGAGGTGATCACGTCGGCGTTCACGTTTCCCGCGACGATTCAGGCGCTGCGCTGGAATGGACTGGTTCCGGTCCTGGCCGATGTGGAGCCTCGCTGGCTGACGCTGGATCCCGCCTCGGTGGCCGCACTGATCACGCCGCGCACCTGTGCGATTGTGGCTGTCCACGCTTTCGGTCACCCGGCTGATGTCACTGGGCTGCAAACGCTCGCCAGCCGTCACGGTCTTGCGCTCGTCTATGACGCCGCGCCGGCGGTGGGGGTACGTGTCGACGGGGTGCCCGTCACGGCGTTCGGTGATGCGAGCGCTGTCAGCTTCCACGCCACCAAGGTGATGCACACGGTCGAGGGCGGTGCGGTGTGCACGCCGCACGACGATGCCGCCGAGGCGGTGCGCCGCCTGCGCAATTTCGGTCTCGGGGAGTGGGGCGGCGCGGAGGAGTATGGCACGAACGCCAAAATGAACGAGCTTCAAGCCGCCGTAGGGCTGTCTCTGCTCAGAACGCTTGACGCGGAAGTCGCCGGCCGCGCGCAAGCCGCCGCGGTGTACCGGGAACTGCTGAGTAACCTGCCCACGATTCGGTTTCTGTGGCCGTCGGACGCTGTGAGCGGCAATTACGCGTATGCCGTCGCGCGGTTGCGTGCCGGGGCAGCTCCGCTGGCTGACAAGGTGCACGCCGTCCTGGGCCGTCATGGCATCGACAGCAGGCGGTACTTCAGCCATCGCTACCGCGGCCGAGGAACCCTGTGCCCGCACCCGACTCCTGTGGCGGACGCCGCCGCCGAGGACGTACTGTGTCTGCCCCTGTGGGGGGACATTCCCCGCCGTACCCTGATGCGTGTCGCCGGGCTTGTGGCCGAGGCAGTCTCATGAGCGGCCGGGCGACGCTGTGGGTTCGCAACCCACCCTGTGACCAACTCCTTGCGTGTCTCGACTCCGGAGACGGGGTCGCCTTCGCCAAGAGAACACACGGCATCTGGGACCACCTGGCTCTGCTGACCACGGGCGGGTGGACGGCGGACGAATATCGCCGATGCGACCAGATGATCTTCAAGCGGACTGCCGAGCCGACCCTTGAGGTCGTGCGCCAACGCCAGGCGTATCTGGAGTACCTGGAGGAGATCCTGGACGACGTGGTGCGCCCTCCCGACGATCCACGGTGGATACAGACGATCAGCCTGGACCTGGACTACCTGACCGGCAAGCTCCGCAAGCCAGCGTTCAGCCTACGCGCCAGTGTCGACCCTCGTTTGCTAAGTTACTGGCAGTGGGACTATTCTTACGGCGACCTGATCCGCCGGTTCGAGCTCGGCGAGCGTTCCTTCCAGTTCGCGCAGACGCTGACGCGTGGTCTTGTCTCCCTCAGCCTGCTGGAACTCCCGCAGATCGCTCGCCGGTACCATGTCGTCGTCGTGGCGCCCGAGAAGATGCGGGATCTCGCCGACCGCTGGCACCTTGATCCGGAACACTTCACGTTCCAGCCCTCACCGCCCTGGCCCGACCGGCGTCCCAATGGTTCGCTGTTCAGCGATCCCGTCCTGCCGGCTCTGCGCACTCATGTCACTCGCCACCGGCTCCTCGAACAGTTGCAGTCGATCACTACGACCCGTCCCCGGTTGTATCTGTTCGAGCTGGGCACCTGCGCCCAGTGGCTCATCGCGCGGCTGTTCCGGGCACGCCCCGGTGACTCCTATCTGGACATGGGGCGATGCCTGGAAGCCTGGTATCCCGACACCCCCTGGCCCCTCAAGGCACCCGTGGCGGCGGTTTATCGGCGTGCGGCACAGGCGTACTACGGGCGCGCCCGATACCTTGCCCTGAGGGCGCGGTCGTGACTCCGCCACGCAGGATCATTCTGACGAGTGCCGCCAGCGGGGTGGGGACGGCGGTTCAGCAGGCAGCGATGGCAAGCTCACATGACTACTGCGTGACTGGGCTGAGCTCGCTGCCCTCTCGCATGCTCAACGGCTCCCCCACGCTTCCCTGCCCGCCGACGCGTGACCGGCCCCTCTTCCAGGACAAAGTCCTCGCACTGGTGGAGGAGGCGGGGCCATGCCTGGTGGTTCCCGGCCGCGACGAGGATGCGGCAGCATTGTGCGAGGTGGACGAACGGCTCACCCTGCTGGGCAGCTCCCTCACTTCGGGCCCGGGCACGGCCGTGCTGCAGGCCTACGACAAGGCCGCGACACCTTTGCTGCTGGCCGGCTCTGCGCTGTCGATGGCGCGGACGGCAGCCACGGCTCCAGACGCGCTTGAACTGGCCTGGCGGGTGGGATACCCGCTGTTGATCAAGCCGCGCTACGGCAACGCCTCACACGGTGTGCGGTTCGCACACGCCGAGGACGAGCTGCGCGCACACTTCACCTCCGGCCAGGACGTTGCCCAGGAGTTCGTCCCGCTCGAACCCTACGATCGGCGCCCCTGGGACAGGGTCAAGGACCCACATGCTCAGGACGGCGAATACTCCGTTCAGCTCCTGATCGGTCCGCTGGGCCACCATCTGGGGTGCTTCATCACCCGTAACAACCTGAATCAGGGCGTCCCTCGTCTCGTGGAGGTCGTTGATGCGGGAGCGCTCGGCGTCGCCGATCAGGCACACCGGGCCCTGACCCGGCACGGTGCCTGGGGGGCCTGGAACCTGCAGGGCCGCCGTACGGCGAACGGAGGCATCCGCTTCTTCGAGATCAACGCAAGACCGACCGGGCTGACGGGCCTGCGGGCGCGGCTGGGATTCAACGAGCTCGACCAGCTCTACGAGGCCTGCGTGTTACGCCGACCGCCCCAACCGGCACAACCTCCCGGGCCGGGGCTCGTCATCGACGTGCACGTCCCCGAATACCGGACTCGGGAAGTGCCCTTGGAGGATGGGCGGGCAACATCATGAGCGTGGCGGTGACGGGGTGCCGCGGGTACCTCGGCAGTGCTGTGGTACGCCAGCTGCACGCCTCCGGCAGGCAGTATCAAGCCAGTCTGGGGAGGCTGGAAAAGCTGGCGCCGGAATCCATCGACTGCCGGGCTGTCATCCACTGCGCGGGGGCCCTGCGCTCACGCCCCTCGCAGGACATATGGAACGCCAACGTCACAGCGCTGACACCGCTGCTCCGCGCGATCAGCCACAGCACCCTCCTGGTGCTCGCCTCCTCCCGCGCCGTCACTGCTCCACGAGGCGAGTTGGACGACTACGGTCGCAGCAAGCGCGCCGCCGAGCAGGCAGCGACGAAGCATCGAGGACCGGTCCGCATCGTACGTCTGACGGTCTTGGCAGGTCCGTCTCCAGCCGGGCTGGGCGGATCGTTCGTGACCCGGATGACGGATGCGGCCCTGCGTAGCGGAGCCATCGCCATCCCGTCGCGTGAGCGCGCCGTCGACTTCCTCGACGTTCGCGAAGCGGCGGCGGTCATGGCGGCGGTCACCGACGTATCGCTGGCGTGGCCGGGCCAGGGACCGGTCGACGCCACCTCCGGCCCACTGAACCTGGCTGCCCTCGCCCACGCCACAGCCGAAGCGGTGCAGGAGGCGACCGGCCGCCGAATTCGCCTCGCACGAGCCGACCTGCCCTCCAGTCGACACCCGCCTGCTGCGGACCCGGCACGGTGGGCGGAACTCCGCGCCCGAACTGGTGTGACACCCCGCCCGTTGCTTTCCACTATCCGCGACACGGTCCACGCCCGCGTGACCGCATGGGAGAAGAGCACTGACAGTGACTAAACCGGACAGAGTTGTCTTCGTGGCCGCCGGACCAGGCCGGTCGGGAGCCGACTCCACCCTCAAGGCCCTGACCGCTCACCCGTCCGTCACCACAGCGCCCGTGTGGAACGTCCCGATGGTGGCCGCGGTGAACCGCTTGCTGGCCCACGCCCCGAGCGACGGGGAGGCCTGGCTCCCACGGCGCGCGGCTCAAGCCCTCACGGACGTTGTCGGCAGACTCCGCACGGGATCAGCAGCCGACAGGGAGGCCGCCGACGCGCTTCTGGCATGGACGCAAGCTCGGTCCGTCCTAATCCCCGTGTACGGGCGACTGTGGATGCCTGTCCCGCTCCCCCGCGCTCGGTGGCAGTTGCTCATCAGGAGGGCGATGCTGATGACAGCCTCCGACGGGTCTCATCTGGCCGTGAAGATCGGCCCCCACTTCTCCCCTCTCGTCACCCGCGTGATCGGCCCCCAGGACTGCCTCCTGTACGCCATACGGCACCCGGCGGAAACGGTGATCCAGCTCACCGCATCGCAGGTCGACGGGATGCGGCCCGCCGAGGCCGTGCACTTCGTCGACGTCACCCTGCGCCATGCACGTCGTGTGCTCGCCTCCCTGAACGCGGCAGCTTTGGTCGTTCGTCTGGAAGAACTCGTTTGCTCCCCTGTGCACGTGCTTCGCAAGGTAGAACAGACCGCGCGGCTTCCGCTCATCGAATGGCCGCCACAGGTTCTGAAGGGACTTCCCGCCGACATTCGCTTCGCTCCGGACATGGATCATCCAGTTGTGCAAGGTCACGGCGATGGGCTTGCGACACTCGCTTCCCATTGGGGGTATGCGTGAGGGCCCTTCCAGGACTGTCACCACACGAGTACGGCGTTCCGGACCGCTGGCTGTCGCTCCTGCGCCAGTTCGGGTTGGTCGTCGCGTCGGCCTGGATAAGCGGCCAAAGACTCGACCGGCTACTCGAAGAACACCACCGAGCCTTTCTGTCCACCAGCGAGTCCGGTACGACACAGGAACGCGGTGGGAAAGCTGTTGCCGAAGTCGCCTACCGTCCGGGCATCCCGTCCCGCGCCTTGCGGCTCACCGCGGCAGCAGCCCATGCCTTCCCCGAGACGCAAGCGTTCCTCAAGGACACCACGCTGGCGACCGTGGCAGCCGCGTACCTCGGCGAAGACGCCTCCATCAACCAGTTCGCCTATCTGACACTCGACGTGGCACACGCAACTCCCGTCACCGAACTGCACTACGACCGCAAGCACGCCCTGAAGGCCTATGTGTGCCTCACCCCGGCCCACGAGGACTGGGGAGCACCGGCTTTCGTACCAGGCACACATCACCACGGCAGATCGATCCGGGAAGCTCATCTGGCAGCCGGCATGCCCCAAGACCTACTGCCGATCACACGCGGGCATCAGGAATACGTGCCTGTCGGCTTGCAGGGGCCGCCGGGCACGTTGGTCCTCTTCGACACCGACTGTCTGCACCAGGGCGGCACCGTGGCCACCGGCCGCGCCCGCCGCGTTCTGAGGGGGCACTCACACCCGTGCCCCGTCTCGCATCCTGACGAGGGAAGAGCCGGCTGAGGATGGTTGAGCAGGAGAGCCCGATCGCTTCTCCGGCTTGACGGGCACCTCATGCACGACATCGCCGACGCACTGATAGGCACGTGGCCCTGCCTCGTTCCGCCCCGACCCTGCTTCGACAGACCCACGGGACACGGACGGCAACATCCATTGCCTTCACCGCCCCTGCCAGCTGGTGCCATCCGGGCCCAGCGCAAGGTACATGCGAGCAGCCCGCTTTATGATCAAACGGCCATTTCACCAAGCTCGGCCACACAAGATCACTTCGACAAGATCCGTTCCGTGAAGGGAGCAGGCGATACGGTTGCGCAGGGCGTTTGCGCATCAGCGGGCTGCCATCTGGTGCAGAGCGCGAGTACGACGTGTACCGGGGATGGCTCAATGAGGTTCAGCGAACTGGCCGGAGTACATCGCGGCCCGCAGGACGACTGGTTCGATCCTGTCCTCACCGAGGACACGCCGTTGTATGTGGATCCATTTCTCGTCTTCGAGGACCGTGATCCGTTGTTCGCCGATGCCCGTGACATGGTGGTGGAGTTCTTCGCTGGCTGTCGTGATCTTGTGCGCGCGGATGCCGGGCGGCGGGGCCGGGCTTGGGAGAAGGCCGTCCGGATGCTGACGTTTCCCGAGCCCAAGGAGTTCGCTCTGGGGCTGGCCATGGGATCGCCGTTCGGGTCCGGCACGGATGAACACTTCGGTGCCCGGATGGCCGCCGCGCTCGATCTGATCGGCCACGCACTGGACCGCCAGGTCGACTACGTCGAGGCGTTCGCGCTGTTCGTCCCTGGGCTGGGTGTCGACCGGATCAGCGACATCTTCTGCAACATCCTCAAGCAGCGCTTCATCCGCTATACCCAGCGCGTGTGTGCGGCTCACGGCTTCAGCGGGGACACGGTCCGTGTCCGCAACGCATCGTGGAGTCGGGCGAGCGGCCGCTGGGCGGAGGCCCGCCTGGCCCTTCCGGTCAGTCCGGTCACCCATGAGGCGGTGCTTCTGGTACCGGACCGGTTCCTGCAGGACATCCCTCAGCGGATCACCGCCGAGGGCTTTTACCGGTGGGCGGAGTCGAACGTGAACCACGTCCTGCGCGAAGACCTGAACTTCGACCTTGCCGCGGACATCAGCAATAGCGTGCGCGCCGAGCGTGGCCGCCATCTGGCCGAGCGGCGGCCCGATGTCGCCTTCGACTACATCGACACGGTCGCCGAAAGGACTGTTGCTGAGCCTTACGACGTCGGCGACGACCCCGACTTGTTGGTGCGCTGGTACGAGGCGGGACGCGCAGCCGGCGAGGCGGCGGGGCGGCGTCAGAGCCCTATGAGTCAGCCGTCCGAGGAAGACTTCCATGCCTGGCTGGGTACGCTCGTTGACCGTTTTCAGCATGCGGTCGAGGACACCGACCTGTGGCGGGCGCTGTGGAATGACGAACTGACCCGGCCGCGCAAGGAGAAGATCGTCCAGGCCATTGCGGGGCAGCTGTGGCTGGTCCAGTGCGAACAGGCAGACGTTGATGTCAGCCGGGAGGCCAACGTCGGCCGCGGCCCGGTGGACTTCAAGTTCTCCGCCGGTTGGAAGCGCCGTGCGCTGATCGAGGTCAAGCTGCTGAGCAGCCGCAAGTTGCAGCAAGGCGCGGAGGCGCAACTCCCCCAGTACTTGAAGAGCGAACGCGTTCGCAGCGCCTATTACGTGTGCGTCGGATTCACTGACGCCGACCTCGCCGAAGCCCGGCTCGACCGCGTTCAGGAAACGTGTGCCGCCTATCAGGCGGAGTCCCGACGGACCGTTACTGCTCGCTTCATCGACGCCCGCCCGAAAGAGTCCGCCTCCAATCTATGACCATCCGCCATCCAGTGGTCGTACATCGTGAGGTACATCGGCGGGATGATGGAATTCGTCGGTGTTCCAGCCAGCGACATGAACGGGGTAGCTGGGAGCGGCACCGGCAGTCACGCTACGGCACAGCTGCAGGGAGTGCCTCCTCGTCGGTCCAGTCGCCGTCAAACAGCGACGCCAGATGGCGTCCCGCTGTGTGGTGTAGGGGATCTTCGCGGTTGAGTGCGCGGGTTCTGCTCCCTGGG
>BMVA01000028.1 GCA_014650475.1 Streptomyces albogriseolus | reverse complement strand
ACACCGCGCTGAAAGGCCAGCCACCCGCCAGCCGCGTCCCCAACCTCACAGGGCAATACACCTAGGCCGCGCCCGCACGCCGGAGGCCCCGCTCGCCGTCACCGGTGAGCGGGGCCTCCGTACGTGCGTCACCTCACCCGCACTGGCACGGGCTGCCCGACTGGCAGCCGCAGCCGCAGCCCGAACCGCAGCCGCAGGCGGCGATCAGGGTGAGGCTCCTGACCTCGGCGGGTTGCTCGGTCTCGCGCTCCTGCGTGGGGTCGGGCGTCGTGCCGGGAGATTCGGCCATGGGTCCCTCCTCGGGCTGGGGCCTGCGCACACTTGCTCCCCATTGCACGCCCGGCCGGCCGGGCGCATCAACGGCGCATCGGGGGCGGCGGAAGCTCACCCGCGCCTCCGGCCAACCTCCGCACGCCGTACGGACCCGGTACGCCGTACCGGAGGCCTCAGCTGCCCTCCACCCCCTGCACCGGAGCGATCTCCGGCTGGAGGTCCGCCTGGATCTCGTCCGCGTGCTCACCCGTGACCAGGTACACCACCCGCTTGGCCACCGACACCGCGTGGTCCGCGAACCGCTCGTAGTAGCGGCCCAGCAGGGTGACGTCCACCGCCGTCTCGATGCCGTGCTTCCAGCGGTCGTCCATCAGGTGCTGGAAGAGGGTGCGGTGGAGCAGGTCCATCGCGTCGTCGTCCTGCTCCAGCTGGAGCGCCAGGTCCACGTCCTTGGTGATGATCACCTCGGCCGCCTTCGCCATCAGGCGCTGGGCGAGCTGGCCCATCTCCAGGATCGTGGCGTGCAGGTCCCGCGGCACGCCGCGCTCCGGGTAGCGCAGCCGGGCCAGCTTCGCCACGTGCTGGGCGAGGTCGCCGGAGCGCTCCAGGTCCGCGGACATCCGCAGCGAGGTGACGACGATCCGCAGGTCGGTCGCCACCGGCTGCTGCCGGGCCAGCAGGGCGATGGCCCGCGCCTCCAGGTCGTGCTGCAGCTCGTCGACCTTCTGGTCGGCCTCGATCACGCTCTCCGCGAGCTTCAGATCGGCGTCGAGGATGGCGGTCGTGGCGCGCCCGATCGCCGATCCGACCAGCCGGGCCATCTCCACCAGACCGTCGCCGATCGAATCCAGTTCCTCGTGGTACGCGTCCCGCATCGGAAATTCCTCTCGTGCGTCTCTACTCCGGGCTGTCCCGGTCCGGACTCTCCGGGGCCTGGGTCCCACCCACGCTCCCACGTTCCGTCCCCCACGCGTCCGGTTCCGTCACCTCGCGTGAACCGGTCCTGGCCTGTAGGTGAACTCTGGGCGACGAGTGTCCGAGGTCGCCCGCCGACCGCTGTGGGCAGCGCTCGCCCCATGCCTAACCTGGACGCATGGACGTGAACGCGGCGGTCGCCGCAGCGGCTGCGATCGCCGGAGTGCTCACCGGCGTCATCGCCATGCTGGCGTTCCGCGTCAGTGAACGCGAGCAGCGGCGCCCCACACGCACCTCGCTGCACACCGACGCCGTGCTCCCGCCCGGTGTCGACACCGTGCTCTCCGTACTGCGCTCGTCCGCCGTGGTCCTCGACGAGAACGACGGCGTGGTGAAGGCCAGCTCGGCCGCGTACGCCCTCGGACTGGTCCGCGGCGGCAAGCTCGCCGTGGAGCCGATGCTGAAGATGGCCCGGGACACCCGGCGGGACGGCGAGATACGGCAGGTGGAGCTGGACCTCCCCCGCCGGGGGACCGGACGCGGCGAGGCCCTCGCGGTGTCCGCGCGGGTGGCGCCGCTCGGCTCCCGGCTGGTGCTGCTCCTGGTGGAGGACCTCACCGAGGCCCGCCGCATCGAGGCCGTGCGGCGCGACTTCGTCGCCAACGTCAGCCATGAGCTCAAGACCCCCGTCGGGGCGCTGTCCCTGCTGTCCGAGGCCGTGATGGACGCCTCCGACGACCCCGAGGCCGTGCAGCGGTTCGCGGGGCGCATGCAGATCGAGGCGACCCGGCTGACCAACCTGGTGCAGGAGCTGATCGACCTCTCCCGCGTGCAGAACGACGACCCGCTGGAGGACGCCGAGCCGGTCCCGGTCGGGGAACTGGTCGCCGAGGCCGTCGACCGGTGCCGGCACCAGGCGGGCACCAAGGAGATCACCATGGCCGCCGCGGGCGCCGAGGGCCTGCGGGTCTGGGGCAACCGTGGACAGCTCGCCGCCGCACTCGGCAACCTGGTCGAGAACGCGGTCAACTACTCGCCCGCCCGCACCCGCGTGGGCATCGCGGTCCGTTCGGTCGCGCAGCCCGGCGGGGACCTGATCGAGATCGCCGTGACCGACCAGGGCATCGGCATCTCCGACAAGGACAAGGAGCGCATCTTCGAGCGCTTCTACCGCGTCGACCCCGCCCGCTCCCGTGCCACCGGCGGCACGGGGCTGGGCCTCGCGATCGTGAAACACGTGGCCGCCTCGCACGGCGGGGAGGTCACGGTGTGGAGCGCCGAGGGCCAGGGCTCCACCTTCACCCTGCGGCTGCCCGAGGCCCGCCCGGCCCACGGTCGCCGGCCGTCCGAGCGGGAAGACTCCGAGGGCCTCGACGGCGAGGCCGGAGAGACGTCCCACCCCTCCCCCCACTCGTCCGATCCATCCGCGTACGCAACGCTTCCCTCCCCGGAGGTCCTTCCGTGACCCGAGTGCTCGTCGTCGAGGACGAGGAGTCCTTCTCCGACGCCCTGTCGTACATGCTCCGCAAGGAGGGCTTCGAGGTCGCCGTGGCGACCACCGGGCCCGACGGACTCGACGAGTTCGAGCGCAACGGCGCCGACCTCGTCCTTCTCGACCTGATGCTGCCCGGGCTGCCGGGCACCGAAGTGTGCCGTCAGCTGCGCGGCCGCTCCAACGTTCCCGTGATCATGGTGACCGCCAAGGACAGCGAGATCGACAAGGTGGTCGGTCTGGAGATAGGCGCCGACGACTACGTCACCAAGCCGTTCTCCTCCCGTGAGCTGGTGGCGCGGATCCGCGCGGTGCTGCGCCGGCGCGGGGAGCCCGAGGAGACCGCCCCGGCGGCCCTGGAGGCGGGCCCGGTGCGGATGGACGTCGACCGGCACGTGGTGACCGTCGGCGGCACCAAGATCGACCTGCCGCTGAAGGAGTTCGACCTGCTGGAGATGCTGCTGCGCAACGCGGGCCGGGTGCTGACCCGGATGCAGCTCATCGACCGGGTGTGGGGCGCGGACTACGTGGGGGACACCAAGACCCTCGACGTCCACGTGAAGCGCCTGCGCGCCAAGATCGAGCCGGACCCGGGCGCGCCCCGCTATCTGGTGACCGTGCGCGGGCTGGGCTACAAGTTCGAGCCGTAGGCCGCGGGCCGGACGACGCGAAGGGCGGGACCCCGGTGGGGTCCCGCCCTTCGGCGTGCGGTGCGTGGACGGCCGGTCAGCTGCCGGCCGCGTCCTGGCTGGCGGAGGCCGCGTCGGACGGGGTGCCCGAGGGGGCGCCGGTGGACTCGCCGCCGGAGGTCTCCTCGCCCGACGGCTCGCCCTCGCCCTCGCCGGTGGCCTCGTCGGCCGGCTTGCCGGAGGCGTCCGCCGACGGGGACGTGGTGGCGCCCGCGGCGGGGGCCTCGCTCGGGCCCCAGCTCTCGAAGAAGTGCTCGGCCGGGAAGACGATGGCCCGCAGGCTCACGTCGCCGGTCTCGCTGAAGGTGAAGGTGATCTTCTGGGCGTTGCCGTCCTGGACGGCCTCGCGGCTGCTGGGCAGCACGGCGGAGGCGTTGCCCTCGCCGCCGAGGATCAGGCTGCCGCCGGCCGGGACGACCAGGTCGCCGCCCTCGGCGGGGGACAGCTCGGCGGTCTTGCCGGTGCCGGGGACGGTGACCGACTCCAGGGTCTGGTCCTTGTCGCCCGAGTTGAACAGGGTGGCGGAGATGACGGCGGGGCCGGTCGACTCCAGGTCGGGCTGCGTGATGACGGTGGCGTTCTGCACCTGGATGTCGCCGACCGTCGTCGCCGCGTTGTCCGGCTGGATCTGCAGGGTCTGGGCGTTGTTGCCGGCCGCGCACGCGGAGAGCGCGGCGATCGAGAACGCGATGGCGGCGGCGGCGAGGGCGCCGCGTCGAAGGCTGCTGCTCACGGCGGCGGCAACTCCTTGACTTGAGCGTTTGTGGCGACCGGGTAAAGCCGCCCTAAGTGTCTGTCAGCGGCCTCAGGTTACCGAGCCTCCCGCGGGCTGCTGCACCCGACCCTCCCCACGCCTACCCGGGTCGTGGCCGTGGGGCGTGCCCGGACGGAGGATGTCACCCGATCACCCGGCGACCGGTCCGCGTCGTCCCACGACCTGTCCGCCGTTCGCCTCAGGGGTCACACGGACCACAAGTGACTCGCGGGTAAACATCCGCCACTTCTGCCCGGAGCGCCCCTTCATTCACGCGGGCGCGCATTTCGGTGAAGGAATGAGGGGGGATCCCGGTAATTGATCACCCGCTGCTGATCCTCACACCGTGTGATCAATTCCGGATTCGGCCGGAACCGGCTCGGCTCACCGAACGGAGTAGCGGAAGTCGCGCATCTGGAACCGGACATTTGGGGCTGTTCGACCGCTCGTGTGAGGTTCCGGAAGGGTGTGACGTGCGCGTTTCGCCTGCCCCGGAGAGCCGCTCCGACCTGCGAATACCTGCTTCCGCTAGCCGTCCGAAGCACGTTCCTGTTGCTGTTGTCAAGCCCCGAGAATGGCCCTGACCTGCGAAAACGCCATTCAGAAGACGCCGTATCCGTGTTACCCTGGATAGCCACGGAAGGGGTACCTGTCACATGACGTTCAAGGTTGGCGACACCGTGGTCTATCCCCATCACGGGGCCGCGCTGATCGAGGCAATCGAAACTCGCCAGATCAAAGGCGTGGACAAGACCTACTTGGTGCTGAAGGTCGCCCAGGGTGACCTGACGGTACGTGTGCCAGCGGACAATGCGGAGTTCGTCGGCGTGCGTGATGTGGTCGGTCAGGACGGGCTGGACCGGGTCTTCGAGGTGCTGCGCGCGCCGTACGCCGAGGAGCCCACGAACTGGTCCCGTCGGTACAAGGCAAATCTCGAGAAGCTCGCCTCGGGCGATGTCATCAAGGTCGCGGAAGTCGTGCGTGACCTGTGGCGCCGGGAGCGTGAGCGCGGTCTCTCCGCCGGTGAGAAGCGCATGCTCGCGAAGGCGCGTCAGATCCTGGTCAGCGAGCTGGCCCTCGCCGAGAACACCAACGAGGACAAGGCCGAGGCCCTGCTCGACGAGGTTCTCGCCTCCTGAGTTCTCCGAGTCGTGGCTCCGCCCGTCGCGTGCCGTCACGCCGGCTGTCGGAGCAGCACTCAGAGCACTCAGCACATCGAAATGCCGCGGTGCCCGATGACGTCCTGGACGTCGCCGGGCGCTGCGGCATGTTCGTACCCGGACACCATCCGTAGGCTGCACTTGCGCCGAGACGGGGAATGTGTCATCACTCACGTCCCCACCCCTGGCGTGCCGGGCCCGGGCGGTCGGCTCGACCAGAGTCACGGAAGGGGCTGGTCAAGGCGGAACGCCCGGCACTTCCCCCGCTCCGGAGCGGGGGCACGCCCAGGCCATACCCACGTAGGCCGAGCCCACAAACCTGACAGGAACCGATGTCTGACGATCCGCTCCCGCCGTCCTCGCCGACCCCCGCACCCGGCCGTCCGGCGGTCCGGACAGCGGCCGTCATCCCGGCCGCGGGCCGGGGTGTGCGGCTCGGCCCCGGCGCCCCCAAGGCGCTGCGCGCGCTCGGCGGCACGCCCATGCTCGTCCACGCGGTGCGCGCGATGGCCGAATCCCGCGCCGTCTCGCTGGTCGTCGTGGTGGCGCCGCCCGACGGCGCCGGCGAGGTCAAGTCGCTGCTCGACACGCACGCGCTGCCCGGGGGCAGCTGGGGGAACACCGACGTCCTCGTCGTCCCCGGCGGCGAGAGCCGCCAGGAGTCCGTGAAACTCGGCCTGGACGCGCTGCCCGAGGGCTACGACATCGTCCTGGTGCACGACGCGGCCCGCCCGCTGGTCCCGGTGGACACCGTCGACGCGGTCGTCGAGGCCGTACGGGACGGCGCGCCCGCCGTCGTCCCCGCGCTGCCGCTCGCCGACACCGTCAAGCAGGTCGAGCCGGCCGCCACGCCCGGCGAGCCGGAGCCGGTGGTCGCCACCCCCGACCGCTCCAGGCTGCGCGCGGTGCAGACCCCGCAGGGCTTCGACCGGGCCACCCTGGTCCGCGCCCACGCGACCGTGACCGACGACGTCACCGACGACGCGAGCATGGTCGAGCAGCTCGGCCTCACCGTCGTCACCGTCCCCGGGCACGAGGAGGCCTTCAAGGTCACCCGCCCCCTCGACCTGGTCCTCGCCGAGGCGGTCCTGGCGCGCAGGAGGCTCAACGATGGCTTCTGAGACGTACCCCCTGCCGCAGGTCGGCATCGGCACCGACATCCACGCCTTCGAGGACGGCCGCGAGCTGTGGTGCGCCGGCCTGAAGTGGGAGGGGGAGGGCCCCGGGCTCGCCGGGCACTCCGACGCGGACGTCGTCGCGCACGCCGCCTGCAACGCCCTGTTCTCCGCCGCCGGCCTCGGCGACCTGGGGCAGCACTTCGGCACCGGCCGCCCCGAGTGGTCCGGCGCCTCCGGCGTCACCCTCCTCACCGAGGCCGCGCGCATCGTCCGCGAGGCCGGCTTCCGCATCGGCAACATCGCCGTCCAGGTCGTCGGCCCCCGCCCCAAGATCGGCAGACGCCGTGAGGAGGCCCAGAAGATCCTCTCCGAGGCGGCGGGCGCCCCGGTCTCGGTCTCCGGCGCCACCACGGACGGCCTGGGCTTCCCGGGCCGCGACGAGGGCCTGATGGCGGTGGCGACGGCCCTGGTGATCCGACAAGGGTGAGCCGCGTGGGCGCGATCCCACCGGGCCCGCACGTGACATGTGACCGCGAAACCGCCGGAGGCGCACCGCACACCCCCGCGCCTACTACCCTGGTGTCGTGACTATTCGCCTGTACGACACCAGCGCCCGGCAGATCCGTGACTTCTCCCCGCTCCGGCAGGGTTGCGTCTCGATCTACCTGTGTGGTGCCACCGTGCAGGCGGCACCCCACATCGGCCACATCCGCTCGGGGCTGAACTTCGACATCATGCGCCGCTGGTTCGAGTACCGCGGCCTGGACGTGACGTTCGTCCGCAACGTCACGGACATCGACGACAAGATCATCGCCAAGTCCGCCGACCAGGGCCGCCCCTGGTGGTCCATCGGGTACGAGAACGAGCGCGCCTTCGACGACGGTTACCGCGCCCTCGGCTGCCTGCCCCCGACCTACGAGCCGCGCGCCACCGGCCACATCACCGAGATGGTCGAGATGATGCGCGGCCTGATCGAGCGCGGGCACGCCTACGAGGCCGAGGGCAACGTGTACTTCGCCGTCACCTCGTTCCCGGACTACCTGCAGCTGTCCAACCAGGAGCTGGACAACCTGCTCCAGCCGTCCGGGGACGGCGAGACCGGCAAGCGGGACCCGCGCGACTTCGCGATGTGGAAGGCGGCCAAGCCGGGCGAGCCGAGCTGGGAGACGCCGTGGGGCCGCGGGCGCCCGGGCTGGCACCTGGAGTGCTCGGCGATGGCGCACAAGTACCTCGGCACCGCCTTCGACATCCACGGCGGCGGCCTGGACCTGATCTTCCCGCACCACGAGAACGAGATCGCCCAGGCCAAGGCCTACGGCGACGAGTTCGCCCGGTACTGGGTGCACAACGCGTGGGTCACCATGAGCGGCGAGAAGATGTCCAAGTCGCTCGGCAACTCGGTGCTGGTCAGCGAGATGGTCAAGCACTGGCGGCCCATCGTGCTCCGCTACTACCTGGGCACCCCGCACTACCGGTCGATGATCGAGTACAGCGAGGAGGCCCTGCGCGAGGCCGAGTCCGCGTTCGCGCGGATCGAGGGCTTCGTGCAGCGCGTGGTGGAGAAGGCCGGCGGCGTCGTCGAGCCCGCCGCCGAGGTGCCGCCCGCGTTCGCCGAGGCGATGGACGACGACCTGGGCGTCCCGCAGGCGCTCGCCGTCGTGCACACCGCCGTCCGGCAGGGCAACAGCGCGCTGGCCGCCGACGACAAGGAGGAGGCGGTCGCCCGTCTCGCCGAGGTCCGCGCGATGCTCGGCGTGCTCGGCCTCGACCCGCTGGACCCGCACTGGGCCGGCGACGGCGACCGCGGGGACGACCTGCACGGCGTCGTCGACACCCTGGTCCGCATGGTCCTCGACCAGCGCGAGGCCGCCCGGGCCCGCAAGGACTGGCCCACCGCGGACGCCATCCGCGACCAGCTCAACCAGTCCGGGCTGGTCATCGAGGACAGCCCGCAGGGCCCGCGCTGGAGCCTCGGCCCCCGCTGAGGCACCGCCGCGGACCGGCCGCGGACCCGGCCCGGGGCCTCCCGGTCCCGGCCGCGCGCAAGATCGAGTGTGCCGTCCGGGCCGCCGGGCGGCACACTGCACAGGCACAGCTACGCACACGGGAGCGCCCACCCAGGTGGGCGAACCCCCCACGACTTCACGGAGACGGATACCTCATGGCCGCGAACAACCGCCGCATGTCCGGCAAGAAGGGCGCGCAGGTCGGCAGTGGCGGCCAGCGACGCCGGGGCCTGGAAGGCAAGGGCCCGACCCCGCCCGCCGAGATGCGCAAGGGGCACGCCAAGCAGCGCGCCGCCCAGGCGAAGACCCGGCGCGCCCAGGGCCGCACCACCCAGCGGCGCGGCGGCCGGTCCGCCTCCGAGCTGGTCGTCGGCCGCAACCCGGTCGTCGAGGCGCTGCGCGAGGGCGTGCCCGCCTCCACGCTGTACGTCCAGCAGTTCATCGACAACGACGAGCGGGTGCGCGAGGCGCTGCAGCTCGCGGCCGAGCGCGGCGGGATCAACCTCATGGAGGCGCCCCGCCCCGAGCTGGACCGCATGACCAACGGCCTCAACCACCAGGGCCTGGTCCTCCAGGTCCCGCCGTACGAGTACGCGCACCCCGAGGACCTGGTCGCCGCCGCGCACGACGAGGGCCAGGACCCGCTGATCGTCGCCCTGGACGGCGTCACCGACCCGCGCAACCTCGGCGCGGTCGTCCGCTCCGTCTCCGCGTTCGGCGGGCACGGCGTGCTCGTGCCGGAGCGGCGGGCGGCCGGGATGACCGCCGGCGCGTGGAAGACGTCCGCGGGCACCGCCGCGCGGACGCCCGTCGCCCGCGCCACCAACCTGACCCGGGCGCTGGAGGCGTACAAGAAGGCCGGCGTCATCGTCGTCGGCCTGGCCGCCGACGGGGAGGCCGAGCTGGGCGACCTCGAGGCGCTCGACGGACCGGTCGCCATCGTCGTCGGCAGCGAGGGCAAGGGACTGTCCCGGCTGGTCGGCGAGACCTGCGACGTGCGGGTGCGGATCCCCATGCCGGGCGGCGCCGAGTCGCTCAACGCCGGTGTGGCGGCGGGCATCGTGCTGTACGAGGCGGCACGCCGCCGTAGCTGAACGGGTGTGCGACGTCGTCACCCACTCGGTGGATTCCGGACGGTCCGGACCGGCTTGACGCGGTCCGGACACATCTGGCCGGTCAAGGCAGTGTCCTAACGCCTTGTCACTCGGTTAGATGAGTGTGGACACCAGAACACCACCCCGCACACCCACGGGGGCCCGCTCGTCGGGACTCGACGACGCTCCCGCGCTGAGCATGGTGAAGGTGCCGAGCGATCCGGCCCAGGTCATCGTCAACCACGCCAGCTTCCGCGTGCAGCTCGCCGGCCCGGCGCGACGCGTCCGGTCGCCGCGGATCACACGGCATCCGAGTGCCGCCGAGGACACCGCGCGGATCCCCGTCGTCACCACCGTGGGTGCGGGACCGGCCGCCCCGCGCCGCCGTCCCGTCGTGTGGAGCGGCAGGTCCGCCCCCGACGACACCGGCGCCCACCGCCTCCTCCAAGCCGTACGGCACGGAGGCCTGCGCCACGCCGACGAGCCGCTCACCGACTCCGGGAACACCCGGGTCGTCCCGCACCCGGGCGGCGGGTACGGCGGGTACGACGACGACACCCAGCCGCTGGAGAGCCCGTTCGTCGGCGCCCAGCGCGGCCACTCCGACGGGCCGCTGCTGCCCCCGATGCGCACCGTCGGCAGCGCGTACGACGAGGACGACCACACGTCCCTCGACGAGGACGCGTACGAGCCCGCGTACGAGATCGAGGAGCGACTCGACGGCGGCCGGCGCGCCCGGCGGCACAGCGACGACCCGGCGCGCCACGCGTACTACCCCGGGCGCCGGATGAACCTGGGCGTGGTGCTGCTCCCGCTGCGCGTCTTCCTCGGCGGGATCTCCGTCTACGCCGGGATGAGCAAGCTGTGCGACCCGCTGTACCTCGACGGCGGGCCGCGCGGATCCATGGTCACATGGCTGCACAGCCTGCACCCGTGGGACGTCGCCGAGCCGCTGCGGCAGTTCGCGCTGGCCCACCCCGTCGGCGCCGGGCTCGCCATCGCCTTCGCCCAGGTCGTCGTCGGTGTCCTCACCGTCCTCGGCTGCTGGCAGCGCGTGGCCGCGGGCATCGGGGCGATGATGTCGGCGGCGCTGCTGGTCAGCGTGAGCTGGAAGAGCGCCCCCGTCTACGAGACGCCCGACATCATCTACCTCGCCGTCTGGTCGCCGCTGGTCATCGCGGGCGCGCCCGTCTACTCCGTCGACGGCAGCCTCGCGGGCCGGGCCTGGCGGCGGCTCGGACCGCGCGCCGACATCTGGGACCTGCGGCGCTACGTGCTGCGCCGCGGGGCGCTCGTCACGTTCGTGGTGTGCGGGTCCAGCATGCTCGTGGGCGCGCTGCTCGGCGGGGCCGTCCGCGACGCGGACCGGGTGGTCGTGCCCGGCCCCGGCGAGGCGCCGCGCAACAACCTGCCGGGGTCCCCGCTGCCGGAGGAGTCCGGTGAGCGGAAGGAGAAGGGGGAGAAGGGGGCGCCGTCCGCGTCCGGCTCGCCCACGCAGGGCGCCACGTCCGGATCGGCCGGCCCGTCCGCCGGGACCAGCAGCACCCCCGGCGCCACCCAGGGCGCGGGCGCCGTCACGGGGGCGCCCACCCAGACCCAGGGCAGCACCGGTCAGGCCCCGCCGCAGCAGTCCTCCCCCGAGGGCCAGGCGCCGAGCACCACCGCGGGCCCGACCTCGGGCGGCGGCGACGGCTCCGGCGGCAGCGGGGGCGGCACGCCCGGCGGCGACGACGGGGGTTCCTCGGACCGGCCCGGCCTGGTGGGCGGCCTGCTGGGGTAGCGGATGCCCGAGGACACGACGGCGGGGTCCCGTACGCGCTCGCGTACGGGACCCCGTCCTTTGTGGCCGTGGCGCCTCAACGACCCTGGGAGGCAAGCTCCTTGGCGGCCTCGGTGAGGTCCTTGGCGGTGTCGATGGCCCGCCAGTAGGAGCCCTGAGGGATCGTGAACCCGGCGAGCCGGCGCTCGCGCGCGAGGTGCGGGAACGTGGTGCGCTCGTGGTCACCGCGCTCCGGGAGCAGGCCGGCGAACTCGGGGGAGAAGACGTAGACGCCCGCGTTGATCTCGAAGGTGGACGGCGGGGCCTCGATGAAGTCGGTGATCAGACCGAACCCGTCGGTGCGGACCGCGCCCCACGGCAGGCGCGGGCGGGCCAGCGCGACGGTGGCGACGGCGTCCCGCTCGGTGTGGAAGTCGGCCATGTCACGCAGCGAGAAGCGGGTCCAGATGTCGCCGTTGGTGGCGAACCAGGGCCGGTCCGGGTGCGGCAGACGGGCGGCGGCGTACTTCAGTCCGCCGCCGCGGCCGAGGGGTTCCGGCTCGACGACGGTGGTGACGGAGACGGGCAGGTCGGTGCTCTCCAGCCACTTCTGCAGCACCTCGGCGAGATGGCCGCAGGAGACGACGACGTCGGTCACGCCCTCCTCGGCGAGCCAGGTCAGCTGGTGGCCGATGATCGGGGTTCCCGTGCCGGGGATCTCGACCATCGGCTTGGGCCGGTCGTCGGTGTACGGACGGAGCCGGGAGCCCTGGCCGCCGGCCAGGACTACGGCTTGCGTGGGACGGGACACGGCACGCGGATCGGTCATGCCCGCACTTTACGCGGCCGGGGGCCGCGGGCCATGGGCGGTCCCGGGGCGGGGCGGTGTTGTCGGGGCTCGCCCCGGCGTCCGAGCCGGGCGTCGTGCCGACGGGCCGTCACCCGTCGGCCGGGTCGGCGCACGCGCCGGCTACGACAGGCCGTCACGTGGCGTGGGAGGGGTGCGGCTGCTGCGCGGGGCCGCGGTGCTCGGCCGTCGCGCCGACGGCCGGGCGAGCGCCGCTGTCTGTCGCTGACACGAGGGGGCCCCGCGGCTGGGCAGGGGACGTTACGTCGCGCCCGAGCGGTGAGGGTCAGCGGTCGCTGGGCGTGGTGCCGGGCAGGGGCCGCGCCGCCACGGGGTGTGGCGGCGGGCCTGTTGTCTGCGTTCGGCCGGACGGTCGCCGGGGCGTGGACCTGTGCCGACTGGTGCGGGGCGAGGGAGTGCGGCATCGGTGCGCGAACGGCGTGCCCTCAGGGCGTATCGGGCCGTTACCGCGGCCTCGCGGCCTCGCGGCCTCGCGGCCTCGCGGCCTCGCGGCCTCGCGGCCGGGTGGGGTGCGGGCGGCCGTGGGTTGGTGGTGGCTGGGGCGCGGTGTGGTCGCGGGGGCCGGGGGCGGCCGGGGAACGGGGTGAGGGGCCGGCCGCGGACCGGACTGCTCGGGCGCGTCAGCCGTTCGCGGCCACCACTCCGGACGCGAACGACGTGTCGCAGACCGGGCGGGCGTAGGACTGGGCCTTGGTGGGGCCGTAGACGCGGACGGCGGCCTTGCCGAGGGAGCGGGCGATGGAGGCGCAGTGCTCGGCGAGGGACGGGCGGTCGTTCACCGCCTGCTGGAGCTGGGTCAGGGCGGCGCCCGGGTCCTTCTTCTGGAGCTCCATCAGGAGCTGGTCCCGCAGGACGTCCTGGGGAGCGCGGGCGGCGGCCCGCGACGAGGCGCCGGCGGCGGACGTGTCCGCGGCGGTGAGCACCGGACTCTGCGGGTTCCCCGACCAGTTGACCCGCGCGACCGCGAGGGTCCCGGAGAGCACCAGGACGACGGGCAGGACGAGGGCGAGGGAGCGGCCGATCCGGCGGGCGGGGCCCCGGCCGCGTCGCGTCTGAGGGTGAATGGAGTGCGTCACGCGTGTGAGGGTAGCGTCCGGTAGCCGAGGTGAAACATTCCGTCACCGTTACGGGGGACGAGGAACGCCGACTTCCGCGCCGCGTGTTGACGAGTTGGGGTAAATTGCCTGGATTGTCGGGGTATTTGTCGACAACGCGAGGGGCCCCGCAGCGCGCTGCGGGGCCCCTCGGCGTCAACTCGCTCAGTCGGACAGGCGCGCACCCGTCGAGGTGGAGAACACGTGGGTCTCGCCGGAGCGGGGCACGACGTGCAGCGTGCTGCCCTTCTCCGGGACCTCACGGCCGCCGACGCGGACCACCAGGTCCTTCGCCTCGCCGCCGATCTGCGCGGTGCCGTAGACGAAGGCGTCGGAGCCCAGCTCCTCCACGACGTTCACGGTGACCGCGACGCCCTGGGCGGAGTCGGCGCCGGCGACGTCGAAGTGCTCGGGGCGGACGCCCACGGTGACGGTCTTGTCGCTGGTGGCGGAGAGCGCGTCACGCTGCACCGGCACCACGGAGTTGCCGAACTTCACACCGCCGTCGGCGACCGGGACCTCGACCAGGTTCATGGCCGGGGAGCCGATGAAGCCGGCGACGAAGAGGTTCGCGGGCCTGTCGTACATGTTGCGCGGGGTGTCGACCTGCTGGAGCAGACCGTCCTTGAGGACCGCGACGCGGTCGCCCATGGTGAGGGCCTCGACCTGGTCGTGGGTGACGTAGACGGTGGTGATGCCCAGGCGGCGCTGGAGCGAGGCGATCTGCGTACGGGTGGACACACGGAGCTTGGCGTCCAGGTTGGACAGCGGCTCGTCCATGAGGAACACCTGCGGCTCACGCACGATGGCGCGGCCCATCGCCACACGCTGGCGCTGACCGCCGGAGAGCGCCTTCGGTTTGCGGTCCAAGTACTCGGTGAGGTCGAGGATCTTCGCGGCCTCCTCGACCTTCTTGCGGATCTCCGCCTTGTTGACGCCGGCGATCTTGAGCGCGAAGCCCATGTTGTCGGCGACCGTCATGTGCGGGTAGAGCGCGTAGTTCTGGAACACCATGGCGATGTCCCGGTCCTTCGGCGGCAGGTGCGTGACGTCGCGGTCGCCGATGCGGATGGCGCCGCCGTTGACGTCCTCGAGCCCCGCGAGCATGCGGAGCGAGGTGGACTTGCCGCAACCGGACGGGCCGACCAGGACGAGGAACTCGCCGTCCGCGATCTCGATGTCCAGGGCGTCGACGGCGGGCTTGGTCGAACCCGGGTAGATCCGGGTCGCCTTGTCGAACGTGACAGTGGCCATGTGAATGGTCCCCTTCTACCGGCAGGAACGTGCCGGACGATCCGAGTAGGAAGGTGATGCCACGACGGGTGTTCCGTAGTGGTGTGGTCCACACGAGTGAACTGGCTCAGGACGGTACCTGGCGTTCACCTGCTTGTCAGCAGGTTCCAGGCGGTGAATTTCGCGGAAACTTTCGATCCTGTTCGTATCGGTCGGCCAGGACCGCCACCGCCTCGGCGACCGCCCGCCGCAGTCCCGGCGGGCCCAGCACCTCCGCCTCCACCCCGAGGCGCAGCAGATCGCCGGTGGCCACCGCCTCCGATTCCACCGGCAGTTCCACCTCCACCCAGCCGTCCGCGTCCGGCGGCCCGGCCTCCGCCAGCGCCCGCGCGCCGGCCGCCCCGAACTGCATCGGCAGCAGCTTCCGCCCGCGCGGCGACAGCCGCAGCCGGGCCGTGCCCTGCCGCAGCGCCGCCTCCAGCCGCCGCGAGGCCTGAGTCCAGTAGGCGGCCAGGTCGAACCCGGCGGGCCGGGCGAAGTCCTCGCCGGTCTCCTCCACCTCCTGGAACCGCGAGACGCGGTAGGTGCGCACCGCGTCGTCCGCGAGCCCGATCAGGTACCAGATGCCGCCCTTCAGCACGAGCCCCAGCGGACGCACCTCCCGCCGCACCTCGCCGCGCCAGCGCGCGTAGCGGGTCCGCAGCACCCGCCGCTCCCACACCGCCCGCGCGACCACCGTCAGGTACGGCACCGGATCGGCGTCCCGGAACCAGGCCGGCGCGTCCAGGTGGAACCGCTCGCGCACCCGCCGCGCCTGCTCCGCCAGCCCCTCCGGCAGAGCCGCCTCCACCTTGAGCTGGGCGCTCGCCAGGACCGCCCCGAGGCCCAGCTCCCCGGCCGGCCCCGGCAGCCCCGCCAGCACCAGCGAACCGGCCTCCGCGTCGGTCAGCCCGGTGAGCCGCGTCCGGTAGCCCTCCACCAGACGGAAGCCGCCCTGCGGTCCGCGCTCGGTGCGCACCGGCACCCCGGAGGCGCCGAGCGCCTCGACGTCCCGGTAGACGGTGCGCACCGACACCTCCAGTTCGGCGGCGAGTTGGGGCGCGGTCATCCGGCCGCGGTTCTGCAGCAGGAGGAGCAGGGTGAGGAGCCGGTCGGCGCGCATGCGGCCCATTCTCGGTCCGCGGCGCCGTACCTGACAGAAGGTGTCAGGTACGGCCGGAAAGGTGGGAGGCACAGCGCCAGACGACCCTGGAAGGGACCCGACATGCCCGTCACCGAGACCGCCGGCCACTTCACCTTCGCCGACTGGAAGGAGAGCCCCGTGTCGCCGGAGGACGCCTTCCCCCGGCTCGCGCACGCCACCGTCGTCAACGCCTTCTCCGGAGGCATCGAGGCCGAGTCCACCGTCTGCGGCTACGCCATCGCCTACGACACCGCCGCCACGGGCACCTTCGCCGGGATGGAGCTCGTCACCGGCCGGGTCGACGGCCGCGCCGGCGCCTTCGTGCTGGAGGAGCGCGGCCGTTTCGACAGCGACGGCACCGTGCACTGCACGTTCGAGGTGGTCGAGGGCTCGGGCACCGGGGAGCTGGCCGGGCTGCGCGGCACGGGCGGCTTCACCTACCGGCACGGCGAGTCGAAGGTGCCGTACACCTTCGCGTACGAGGCGGGGCGCGCCTGAATCATGTGCGTGGCTCGGCGAAACCGGCACTGTGTACAGTGGACCGCGCTTCGCGCGCGCCGCGCGCGCTGCCTCCTTAGCTCAGATGGTCAGAGCAGCTGTCTTGTAAACAGCAGGTCGTCGGTTCGAATCCGACAGGGGGCTCCGGCAACGCCCGGGCCGGTCCCTCTCCGGCCCGGGTTCTTCATGCCCTCCGTCACGCCGTACGGCCGCGCAGGCGGCGGGCGATCTCCAGGTCCGCCTCGTCCAGCGGTCGGCCTTCCTCGGTCTCCCACAGGCAGTTCTGCAGCGTCCGCCCGTACGTCCACGCCCGGGCCCGCGCCCGGTCCAGGCCGAGCACCTCGGTCATCGCGTCGAAGCGCCACAGGACGTCGCCGGGGTCGAAATTGTTGGCGAGGGCGGGCCACAGGTCGAAGCCGGGGTCGCCGGCGAGCGGCTTGGGGTCGATGGCGAGCCAGGGCGCGCGGTCCGCGGCGAGGACGTTCTCGTCGTGCAGGTCCCAGTGGAGCAGCCGGTCGCCCGGCTCGTCCGCGACCTCGCGCACGGCGGCCGCGCAGTCGGCGACCAGACGGCGGGCCTCGGGGTCGGGGATGCGCTCCAGCGTGGCGGGCGTGCGCTCCAGCATGGAGGCGGCGATGTCGCCGAGGCGGCGCATCCCCGGGGGAGCCGGGGTGGCGTGGAGGTGGGCCAGGAGGCGCGCGATCACCAGGACGCCCTCGTGGACGTCCGGCTGGTGGGCGAGCATCCGGGAGGAGTCCAGGCGCTCCAGCAGCATGGTGCCGGTCGGCTCGTCGTGGTCGAGCAGGCGGACCGCCCCGTCGCCGTTCCACAGGCGCAGGGCGACCGGCTCGCCCTCGCTCTCGTGGTCGCGGAGCTGGAGCTTGAGCACCGCCGGGGTGCCGTCGGCCCGGTCGACCGGGAGGACCAGGGCGCTGACGCCGTGCATGGGCGCCCCGGCGAGGCGCAGCTCCCAGCGGTCCAGGAAGCCGGCGGCGAGGTCCGGGAGGGCGGCGATGAAGGCCCGGCCGGCCTCCTTGTTGAACTTGATCTGGGCCTCGGTGAGTTCCGCGGGGATGTCGATCACGCCTCGCACGGTAGTGGGCTACGGGGGCGGGGCGCGCCCGATTTCCGGGGCGCCCCTGCACGGGTGGTCAGGGCTCCAGGACGACCTTGCCGGTCGTGCCCCGGTTCTCCAGGGCCCGGTGGGCGTCGGCGGCCCGGGACAGGGGGAAGCGCCGCACGGCGGGGGTGAGCCGGCCCGCGGCGGCCTCGGCGAGGGAGCGCAGCTCCAGCGTCCGCATCGGGTCGTCGCCGCCGGCCCGGCGGAGCATCTCGGGGCCGAGGACGCTGACCGAGACGCCGTCGACGAGGTACGGGCGGTCGCTGCCGATGCCCTGCGACGTCCAGCCGAACACCACGTGCCGCCCGCCCGGCGCGAGCAGGCCGGCCAGGGTGCGGGCGACGTCCCCGCCCACGCCGTCGTACACGACGGTGAGCTTGCCCCGGTACTCCTCCAGCCGCCGGGGCCAGCCGGGGTCGGTGTAGTCGACGGCGAGGCCTGCGCCGGACTGTGTGGCCAGGGCGGTCTTCGCGGGGCCTCCGGCGAGCCCGATCACGGTCGCGCCCGCGTTCCGGGCGTACTGCACGAGGAGGGTGCCGATGCCGCCCGCCGCGGCCGGGACGGCGACCACGTCGCCGGGGCCGGGCTCGGCGAACTGCACGATCCCCATCGCCGTACGGCCCGTGCCGATCATGGCGACCGCCTCGGCGAAGTCGAGGCGGTCCGGGATCTCGTGCAGCCGTCCGGCGTCGGCGACGGCCAGTTCCGCGTAGCCGCCGGGGGCGAAGCCGAGGTGGGCGACGACCCGCTTGCCGAGCCAGTCGGCGGGGGTGTCCGGGCCGAGCGCCTCGACCACCCCGGCGATCTCACGGCCGGGGATCGTCGGCAGCTCGGCGACGGCCGGGGCGGGGCCGCGCAGACCCTCGCGCAGGGCGGTGTCGAGGAGGTGGACCCCGGCCGCCCGGACGGCGACCCGGACCTGGCCGGGGCCCGGCACCGGGTCCTCGACCTGCTCGTACACGAGGTTCTCGGCGGGGCCGAAGGCGTGCAGTCGGACGGCGTGCATGGCGCTCCCCCTGGGGCTGTCGGGGGCGCCGTGCGCGCCCCGGCAGCCACCGTGCGACCTCAAGCGCGCTTGAGGTCAAGTGCGTCCCGGCCGAGGGCGAGGGAGACGGCCGTCAGGGCGCTGGTGAAGGACACCTCCGACAGCACGCCCGGCGCGGCGACCCGGTCCCCGGCCAGGTAGACCCCGTCCCCGCGGTCCACGGCGGGCCGGTCGCGCCAGGTGGCGCCGGGCGGGTCGACGGCGCCGGTGCGGCCGTCCGCCAGCGCCTCGCGCCGCCAGGTGAGCCGCTCCCGCCAGCCGGGGAAGCCCAGGTCCAGCAGCTCGTCCGCGCGGGCGGCGCCCTCGGCCTTCGACGCGCCCGGCGCGACCGGGATCTGACTCTGGATCAGCTGCTCGCCGGCCGGGGCGAGGGTGCGGTCCTGCGCGGTGAACCGCTCCAGCCAGCCGGGCGCGTCGAGGTCGGACACCACGAACGGGTCGCCGCGCCGGGTGCGCAGCGCCAGGTCGACCAGGACGGTCCGGCCGCTCGGCCAGGTCAGCGAGGGGTCGCCGAGCAGGCGGCGGGCGGACTCCAGGGAGGTGGCGACGACCACCGGGGCGCCGGTGGGCAGGGACTCGACGCGGGACAGGGTCTCGACCCGCACGCCCAGGTTCCAGGCGTGGGCGGCCATCCGGTCGATCAGCGCGCCCCATCCGCCCCGCGGGTAGTGCGCCTCCGGCGGCAGCTTCGTGGCCCGGCGCAGCCGCTCGTGCACGAACGCGGCGGACAGCGAGCCGGGGTCGTGGTGGAACAGCGCGACCGCCGAGTAGTGCGCGGCGGCCCGCGCGCCCTCCGCGCCGGCGACGCCGGTGGCCCAGGTGAGGAAGTCGGCGTCGACGGGCGCCCGCAGGCCGGGGCGCAGCAGCTTCAGCATCGCGGGCGGCGGGGTGCGGCGCAGGGCGCCCCGGTGGCGCAGCCGCAGCCGGGCCGCCTCCCGCAGCGGCAGCGGGGCGAGCGGGCCGAGCAAGCCCCGTTCGCGCAGCCAGGTCCAGTGCGGTCCGCCGCTGTAGAGGGCGTGCGGGCCCTCGTTGGTGCGGTAGGGGGCGTCGGCGGTGCGGGCGCGGCCGCCCAGGGTGTGGTGGGCCTCGTACAGGGTGACCTTGGCGCCCGCCTCGGCGGCGGAGACGGCCGCGGTGAGTCCGGCGAATCCGCCGCCGACGACGGTGATGCGGTGCATGACTGGGCTTCTCCCTCGGTCGGGCTCGGTCGGGCGCCGGAGACGCTGTCCGGCGGTGCACAACCAGGACGTCGGGCGCCGCCGGAATGTGACATGCGGGGCGTTTCCGCAGGCCGCACGGGATGTCAGAGGCGGGGTGCAGCATGGGCGTCATGGTGCGTGGAGCGGCAGGGAGACCGGGTGTGCGGGCGGCGCGGCGGCCGGAGCTGCGGCTGCCCCCGCTGGAGGCGTTCGAGGGGAGTGGTCTGGAGCCGGACGGGGACTACGACGGGCTGGAGTTCTCCGGCGCGGACCTCGCCGGGCAGGACGGGGCGGGCGCGCGCTTCATGGACTGCGCGCTGCGGGAGTGCGCGCTGGACGAGACGCGGCTGCCCAGGGCGCGGCTGCTGGACTCGGTGCTCGACGGGGTGCGGGGCGTGGGCACGGACCTGGCGGGCGCGACCCTGCGGGACGTCGAGCTGACCGACGCCCGGCTCGGCGGGACGCAGCTGCACGGGGCGGCGCTGGAGCGGGTGCGGGTCCGGGGCGGGAAGATCGACTTCCTGAATCTGCGCGCGGCCGTGCTCAAGGACGTCGTCTTCGAGGGCTGCGTGCTGGTGGAGCCGGACTTCGCCGGGGCCCGTCTGGAGCGCGTGGAGTTCACCGACTGCACTGTGAAGGGTGTGGACCTGTCCGGCGCCGTGCTGAAGGACGTGGACCTCCGGCAGGCGGCCTCGCTGGAGATCGCACGCGGGGTGGACCGCCTGTCCGGAGCGGTGATCAGCACGGCCCAGCTGCTGGATCTGGCGCCGTCGCTGGCGGGGGAGCTGGGGATCACCGTGGAGGGGTGAGCGCACGGGGCGGCGCCCGGTTCGGACGATCGTCGAACAGGCGTGCGTGTCGTCCGTATGCTCCGCGCATGAGAATCTTCCGGCCGCGTGGCCGTCCCGACGTGTCGTCGGTCCGATCCCCTCTGGCTCAGGCGGTCGCCATGTTCCGGGCCGGGCGCTACGCCGACGCGGAGAGGGAGGCCCGGGACGTGGCCGCGTCCCGGGCCCGGCGACGTGACGACACATGGGCGCCCCTGGCGCTCGACATCGCCGCGGTCGCGGTGAGCGCGCAGGGGCGTCACGCCGAGGCCCTCTCCCTCTACGACCAGGCGCTGCCGATGTTCGCCAGGGTCTTCGGGGACGGGCATCCGCAGACGCTGAAGGCGCGGTCGGACCGCGCCCAGGTGCTGACCTCGCTCGGCCGGCACGCCGAGTGCGAGGCGGAGTGCGCGGCCGTCGTGCCGGCCGCGGCGCGCCGTACGGAGCCGGAGGCGGCACAGGTGGCGACGGCCGCCCGCAACGGACAGGTCTTCGCCCTCATCGCGCTGGGACGCCACCCGGAGGCCGAGGCGCTCGCCCGTGAGGCACTCGCCGCCCCCCACCTGCCGGAGCGGTTCTCCCTCGTCCTGCGGCTCAATCTGGCCCGCAGTCTCAGTGGTCAGGACCGGCACGAGGAGGCGCTCGCCGAGGCGGAGCGCGCCCAGCGGCTGCACCGCGGTCTGCCCGCCGTGGAGCAGCGCCCGGAGACGGGCGCCGTCGATCTGGCCATGGCCACCGCGCTGCTCGGGCTGGGCCGTCGCGACGAGGCGCGGGCGCGGGCGGTGGCCGGTCACGACGCCTGTCTGGCCGTCCTCGGCCCGGACCACCGACGCACCGCGGAGGCCCGGGAGCTGATCGGACGCCTCGACGCCTGACCGCCGGTGGCCGGCCGCGCAGGGGTCGTGAGGGGCCGTCAGCTCACGCGGGGGAAGCGGGACTGGAGGGTCCAGATCGCCGGGTTCTCGCCGAGGTCGTCGTGCAGGTCGATCAGGTCGGCCAGCAGGTCGTGCAGGAAGTCGCGGGCCTCGCGGCGCAGTTCGGCGTGGGAGAAGGTCAGCGGCGGCTCGGAGGCCGGCAGCCACTCCGCCTCGATGTCCACCCAGCCGAAGCGCCGCTCGAACAGCAGCCGGTCGGTGGACTCGGTGAAGTCCAGCTCGGCGGGCTGGGGCCGGGAGGCCCGGGAGCCCGCCGGGTCCCGGTCGACGCGCTCGGCGATGTCGCACAGCGCCCACGCGAAGTCGAGCACCGGCACCCATCCCCAGGCCGTGGAGATCTCGCGGTCCGACCGGGTGTCGGCGAGATAGACGTCGCCGCAGAACAGGTCGTGCCGCAGGGCGTGGACGTCCGCGCGGCGGTAGTCGGTCTGCGGGGGGTCGGGGAAGCGGTTGGAGAGGGCGTAACCGATGTCGAGCACGTGGGTGATGGTGTCACGCTCCGGCGCCCCCGCCGCCATAGGATCCCGGCGTGCGCACCCCCCGCCCCCTGAGCCGCGGAGCCGCCGCCCTGCTCGCGGTGGCGCTCGCCGCGTGCGGGCCCGGCTCCGGCGCCGAGGGCGCCGGTGACGACGGCGCGGGCGACCCGTACTTCCCGAAGGCGGGCAACGGCGGCTACGACGTCGCCCACTACGACCTCGTCCTCGCCTACGACCCCGCCGGCCGGCGCCTCACCGGCACCGCGACGATCGACGCCCGCGTCACCGAGGACCTCACCGCGCTGAACCTCGACCTCCAGGGTCTCGACGTGGACGCCGTCACCGTCGACGGCGCCCGCGCCCGGTTCGGCCGCGAGGGCCAGGAGCTGACCGTCCGGCCGCGCCGCGCCCTCGACCGGGGCGCGCACGTCCGGGTCGTCGTCCGCTACTCGGGGCGCCCCCGGACGGTCACCGACCCCGACGGCTCCCAGGAGGGCTGGCTGCGCACCGCGGACGGGGCGCTCGCCCTGGGCCAGCCGGTCGGCTCCATGGCCTGGTTCCCGGGCAACCACCACCCCTCCGACAAGGCCGCCTACACCCTCTCCGTCACCGTGCCCGAGGGCCTGCGGGCGGTCTCCAACGGCGAACCGGCCGGAGAGGAGACCAGGGGCGGCCGCACGACGTACCGCTGGCACACCCCCGAGCCCATGGCGAGCTACCTGGTGACGGTCGCGATCGGCCGCTACGACGTCCACCGCGGGGAGACGGCCGGCGGGCTGCCGCTGTTCACCGCCGTCGACCCGGAGCAGGCGGCAGCGAGCCGCGCGACGGTGAAGCTGCTCCCGGAGGTCGTGGAGTGGGCGGAGCGGCGGTTCGGTCCGTACCCCTTCTCCTCCGCCGGTGCGGTCGTCGAGCGCCCCGGGGACGCCGGGTACGCCCTGGAGACCCAGAACCGCCCCGTCTTCCCGGGCGCCCCCGACACGGCGCTGCTGGTCCACGAGATCGCCCACCAGTGGTACGGCGACTCCGTCACCCCGCGGACCTGGCGGGACATGTGGCTCAACGAGGGGTTCGCCACCTACGCGCAGTGGCTGTGGGAGGAGGACCACGGCGGCGGCAGCGCGCAGCACACCTTCGACCGCCTGTACGCCGGCTCGTACTTCCCGGACGCGGGGACCAACGCGGCGCTCTGGTCCTTCCCGCCCGCCGACCCGCCGGACGCGGCGCACATCTCCGCCACGCCCGTGTACTGGCGCGGCGCGATGGTGCTCCACATGGTCCGCAGGACGGCCGGCGACGAGGCCTTCGGCCGGCTGCTGCGCGGCTGGGCGGCGACGTACCGGCACGCCAACGCGAGCACGGACGACTTCACCGCGTACGTCGAGAAGACGGTGCCGGGGAAGGACTTCTCCGGCGTCTGGGAGGAGTGGCTGTACGGGGAGGGGCGGCCGGCGACGGCTTCCTAGGCGGGGGCCGGGCCGGTGAGGGACTTGCGCAGGACCCGGCACGGGCGGCCGAGGTCACGGTCGCGGCGGCGGTCGATCTCCGTGTAGCCGAGGGCGGTCCAGAAGGCGAGGCCCTGGGCGTTGTCCTCCAGCACGGCGAGTCGTACGGCGGTGTGGCCGGCGGCGCGCAGGCGGTCCTCGACGAGTCCGGCGAGACGGCGGCCGTGACCCCGGCCGTGCAGGCTCGCGTCCACCATCAGCAGGCCGATCCACGGGTCGGGGTCGGCGGGGTCGGGGTGCGCGGAGAGCGTGACGGCGATGCCGACGAGAAGGCCCTCGCCGCGGGCCAGCAGGACCTCCGTGTGCGGGTCGGACAGTTCCCGGGCGAGCGCGGCCGCGACCTGCTCGGGCCGGATGTCGTACGGGTCCGGGAAGTCGCCGCTGAGGGCGTGGAAGGCGTGGTTGGAGGCGTACAGGGCGGTGACCTCGGTCAGCACGGGGCCGGGAAGGTCGCCGTCCGGGGAGACACGCAGCGGGTCGAGGAACACGGGGGTAACGTAGCGCGCGGCCGTCGGCCGGGCGCGGCGGAGCCCCCGCCCGGCGAACGCGGGCGGGGGCTCCGCCGGACCGGTGGCGGTGCGTCCGTCAGACGTTCACGCCGAAGTCCTGGGCGATGCCCACGAGGCCCGAGGCGTAGCCCTGGCCGACCGCGCGGAACTTCCACTCCGCGCCGTTGCGGTACAGCTCGCCGAAGACCATCGCGGTCTCGGTCGCGGCGTCCTCCGACAGGTCGTAACGGGCGATCTCGGCGCCGCCGGCCTGGTTGACGATCCGGATGTACGCGTTGCGCACCTGGCCGAAGTTCTGGCTGCGGTTCTCGGCGTCGTAGATCGAGACCGGGAAGACGATCTTGTCGATGTCGGCCGGGAGGGCCGCCAGGTTGACGTTGATCGCCTCGTCGTCGCCCTCGCCCTCACCGGTGCGGTTGTCACCGGTGTGGACGATGGTGTTGTCCGGGGTCTGCTTGTTGTTGAAGAACACGAAGTGGGCGTCCGAGTAGACCTTGCCCTGCGTGTTGACCGCGATCGCCGACGCGTCGAGGTCGAAGTCCGTTCCCGTGGTGGTGCGGACGTCCCAGCCGAGGCCCACGGTGACGGCGGTCAGGCCCGGAGCCTCCTTGGTGAGCGAGACGTTGCCACCCTTGGACAGGCTTACAGCCATTGTTGGGAGTCCCTTCCCTCGTTTGCGTACGGCTATGAAGCTACAGCTACCACCTTGAACGCCGGAGGGGGTGCGCGAGGTTCCGGGTCTCTTTACTTTCTTTACCCGGGTACGGATATTCGGGTGACGTGACCGGTGCGGGCGCGGGAACCTGTATGTCATGTCCGGTCCCCTTGTCGTACGCGGCTCCGTCTCCCTGCCCGAGGCCGAGCTCCTGTGGCGTTTCTCGCGGTCGTCCGGGCCGGGCGGGCAGCACGTCAACACCAGCGACACCCAGGTCGAGCTGCGGTTCGACCTCGCCAGGACCGAGGCGCTGCCCGAGGTGTGGAAGAGGCGGGCGCTGGAGCGGCTCGCGGGGCGGCTGACCGACGGGGTGATCACGGTGCGGGCGTCCGAGCACCGGTCGCAGTGGCGCAACCGGGAGGCGGCGGCGGTGCGGCTGGCGGCGGTGCTCGCGGAGGCCACGGCGCCTCCGCCCAAGCCGCGGCGGCCCACCCGGGTGCCTCGGGGGATCAACGAGCGGCGGCTCAGGGAGAAGAAGCGGCGGTCGGAGACCAAGCGGGGGCGCTCCGCGCGGGACTGGTGAGACGGGGGTGGGTCACGCCCTTGTTCTTCACCTGCGGGTGAGTGGGGGGTTGTTCGCGCAGTTCCCCGCGCCCCTTCGGCGTCTTACAGACGCAGGGCTCCTACGTGTTCCTCGTTGACCCTCTCGTCCGTCTTCTCGAAGCCCAGGGTGAGGTAGAAGTCCTCCGGGCCGTGCTCGCCGGGGTGCCAGGTGACGTGGAGGGTCTTCGTGCCGCGGCGGCGTAGTTCCTCCGCCACCGCGTTCACCGCGAAGCGGCCGTAGCCCTTGCCCTGTTCGTCCGCCGCGATGTTGAGGCGCCACAGGCCGGAGCGGACGTCGGTGCCGTCGTCGCGCCAGTCGATGTCCAGGAACGCCATCACGAAGCCGACCACGCGGCCGTCGTCGACGATCACGCGGGGCCACGCCTTGCCGGGGCGGACGTACGCCTCCGCGAGGGAGTGGGCCACCGGGTCGACGGCGTATTCCTGTTCCGGCCGGACCCGCAGGGCGAGGGCGGCCTCGAGGTTCGCCGGTGTGATCTTTTCGAGGCGCGGTGCCCTGGCGGTCGTCATGCGGGGAGGGTAGGCGGGCAATGCGAGTGCGGTAAAAGGAATTTCGGGGGGTGCTCAGCCCAACTGGCGGTAACGGCCCCGGAAATAGGTGAGCGGGCCGCCTTCCGTGCTCGGCACGGCGGCCGTCATCACGCGGCCGATCACCAGGGTGTGGTCGCCGGCCGTCACGCGTTGTTCGGTGCGGCATTCCAGGGTCGCCAGCGCGCCGCCGACCAAAGGGGCCCCGGTGTACTCGCCGCGCCGGTGGGCAATGTCCGCGAAGAGCAAACGGTCGCTGAGCCGGCCCTTCATCGAGAAGCGGCCCGCGATGGTGCGCTGGCTCTCGGACAGCACGGACACCGCCCACAGCGGCTGCTCCTCCAGCAGCTCGTCCATGCGGGAGCCGGTGCGCAGGCTGACCAGCACCAGCGGCGGGTCCAGGGAGACGGACAGGAACGCGGTCGCGGTCATGCCGACGTCCTCGCCGGCCGGCGCCCCCGGGTCGTCCGGGTCCAGCGGCGGCTCCACGGCGGTCACCAGGACCACACCGGCGGCCAGACGGGACATGGCGGCACGGAACTCGTCGTTGCTCACCCCCTCAGCATGCAGGGCGGCGGGCGGAACGGTGATCGGGGCCGGGGCGGCGGGAGTGTTCAGCACAGCGGAAACGCTAATCTCCGCCGCACGGACACCGCATCGGGCCGTGGCCCGAACCGGGACCTAGGACCAGCGGCCGATCCGGGCGCAATTCACGCACAAGCGCCACACAATCCGTGTCGCGGAAATGGGTCGGGATACCGTGCGCAGACCACGCAATTGTTCACGTTTAGCTGTGACTTGAGTCACAAGGGGCAAGAATTGTTGACCCTGTGTACCGGGTGAGCAGCGCGCTGTGATTCAGTGGCGGGGAAGCTGCTGCGACGATACGCCGATGATGACCCTTGATGTGCTGCGAGGTCTCGGGGGGAGGGCGAGGATGGAGACCGAGTCGGAACCCTACGTCCGTCTGGCATCGCTGCGACAACTCCACCGCGCCATGGCCGACATGAACACGGCGCGCAGTCTGGCGGACACGTTGCAGACGGTCGCCGACGGCGTCGTGGGCGCCCTCGGGTACGAGCTGGCCTGCGTCAATCTCGTACGCCCCGACGGTGATCTCGTGGTCGCCGCCCTGTCCGGGAACGCGGCGGCGGAGGCCCTCATCACCGGCCGGGTCGGCTCCCGCGAGTCCTGGGACCGCCGGCTCGCCATGGGCGAGCGCTGGGGCGACCTGGTGTTCATACCGCACACCGAGGGCTGGGTCCTCGACGACGACGACGTCCCGCAGTGGTACACCGACGGGCCCGCTCCCCGCTTCGAAGACGAGTGGCACCCCTCCGACCGGCTCTTCGCCCCCATGTACGCGCCCGGACCGCAGGGCGGCGGCACCTCCGGCGAACTGGTCGGCGTGCTCTCCGTCGACCGCCCGCGCAACGGCCGCCGGCCCGGCGCCTGGGGCCGCGAGGCCCTCCAGATGTACGCCTTCCAGGCCGCCATCGCGATCAGCAACGCCCGGCTGCGCTCCAACATGCAGCGCGCCCTCGTCCGCCTGGAGCGCGAGCAGCAGGCCCTGCGGGCCAGCGAGGAGAGCTTCCGGCAGGCCTTCGAGTACGCCCCCTCCGGCATGGCCATCGCCGAGATGGGCGGCGAGCAGCACGGCCGGATCCTGCGCACCAACGACGCCCTGTGCCGGCTGCTCGGCCGGCCCGCCTCCGCGATGCGCCGCTACTCCTTCTCCGACCTGGTCCACCCCGAGGACATAGGCACCCTGCTGCGCACCTCCGCCGAGGGCGGCCGGGCGGAGCTGCGGCTGTGCCGCCGCGACGGCACCTATGTGTGGGTCTCCCTGCGCAACTCGGTGGTCGCCGACGCAGCCGACGGGCCGCGTTTCCTGCTCACCCACGTCGAGGACATCGAGGAGCGCAAGCGCCGCGAGCTCCAGCTCGCCCACCGCGCCTCCCACGACTCGCTCACCGGCCTGCCGAACTCCGCCGAGCTGCGCTCCCGGCTGTCCGCCCGGCTGTGCAGCCAGCAGCCGCAGAGCGCCCTGCCGACGGCTGTGGACCCCATGGAGCCCTACGAGTCCTTCGACTCCCACGACGCCGCCTTCGGCCCGCCCGTCTTCGACCGCGGCCACGACTTCGACTTCCCGCCCGGCAGCGACACGTACGACGGCTACGACCACCATGTGCACACCGTCGCGCCCGCCGCGGGCGCCGACGACGGCACCAAGGGGCTCGCGGTGCTCTTCTGCGACCTCGACGGTTTCAAGTCGATCAACGACCGGTTCGGGCACAACGCGGGCGACGCGGTCCTCATCGAGGTCGCCCGGCGGCTCAGCAACGGCGTACGGGACGGTGACACCGTGGCCCGGCTCGGGGGTGACGAATTCGTCATCCTCGCCGACGGGCTCGGCCGGGCCGACGCGCAGGACCTCGCCGTACGGCTGCGCAACGAGATCATCCAGCCCATCCGGGCCGAAGGGCGGGCCGTGCGGGTCGGCGCCAGCTTCGGCATCGGATGGGCCCACTGCGGCATGACGGCCGACGAAGTGCTGAAGTCAGCTGACGAGCGGATGTACGTCGAGAAACGATCTCGTCCCAAACAGCACAGGCGTGCAGGATGATCCGCAGGTCGGCGCGTTGATGCGGTCCAGGTCACCCTTTCGGGTCAGAGGAACCGGGTAGGCTCGGCTTCTCCGCATACGCACGCACCCGATCCGCAGCTAGGAGCACAGGGGATGACGCCCGGCAACAACGGCGCGAGCACGCCCGAGGACGACGACCCGTTCGGTTATCTGTACGCCGACGGGCAGGCCAACGGAGCCCAGCCGCCGTCCGGGGGTTACGGCTACCCGAACTCGGTGAACCGGGTGCGGCCGGTCGGTTCCCGCCAGTACGGCCAGCAGGGGCCCGCCCCCCAGGCGCCGCCCCAGCAGGGCGCCTTCGGCCAGCCCAGCGCGCACTACGCCGCCCCCGAGACGCTGCCCGGCGGCGCGCCCACCGCGCGCACCCCCCAGCCCTCCCGCGGCGGCCGCGGCGGCGGCCCGAACACCAAGGGGCTGCTCATCGGCGCGATCGCCGTGGTCGCGGCGGTCGTGATCGGCATCGGCATCGCCATGATCAGCGGTGACGACGACGACAAGGGCGGCAACGAGGCGGGTCCGTCCCCGACGGCCACCCAGGAGACCGGCGAGCCGAGCCCCTCCTCCTCGGAGGAGGACAAGGACAAGGACGAGGTGAAGCTGCCGACCGTGGACGCGAAGGCGCTCCGCCTCGACGGCGGCGCGACCCTCGCGTCGGAGTTCAAGGGCGCGAAGGCCGACGGCGGCGTCTACGTCACCGGCTTCAACCAGGTCGGCTCGAAGGTCACCTGGACCGTCAACGGGGTCAAGGCCGGCAGCTACCGCTTCTACGTGCAGTACGGCATCCCCGGAGAGGACGCCGACGCGACCATCGTGGTCAACGGCAAGCCCGAGAGCCGTCCGCTGAACATGCAGAACTTCGGCAACACTCCCAAGGGCGACTGGGAGAAGGGCTGGAAGGAGACCTGGGCCAACGTGAACCTCAACGACGGCACCAACACCATCGAGCTGGTCTGCGCCGAGGGCAACAAGTGCAACGCCGTCCTCGACCAGTTCTGGCTCGCCAACCCGGAGTAGCCGAGGGGTCCCTCAGGCCGCCGTGGCCACGCCCGTGACCGTGACCGTCGTCAGGAAGCGGTCGTAGGCCGCGCGGTCGAAGTCGCCGGCCGTGGGGGAGAGGACCGTGGCCGCGGAGAGGGCCGTGGCGCGGATCAGGCGTTCCGGCCAGGGGCGGTGTTCCACCAGGGCGGACAGCAGGCCCGCGACGGCCGCGTCGCCCGCGCCCGTGGGGTTGCCGGCCAGAGCGGCCGGAGGGGTGGCGCGCCAGCGGCCCTCCGGGGTCACGGCGAGCAGGCCGTCCGCGCCGAGGGACGCGATCACCGTGCCGGCGCCCCGGCGGCGGGCGTCCTGGGTGGCGCGCAACGGCTCGTGGGAGCCGGTGAGTTCGGCCAGCTCCTCGGCGTTGGGCTTGAGGAAGTCGGGCCGGCCCGCCACACCGCGGCGCAGCGCCGCCCCGCTCGTGTCGAGCAGCACCGGGACCTGTGCCGCGCGCGCCGTGCGGACGAGATGCGCGTACGCGCCGACCGGGACGCCCGGGGGCAGGCTGCCGCACAGGGCCACCGCGGAGGCGGACGCCAGCAGGTCCTCGTAGACCTCCTGGAAGGCGGACCACTCGGCGTGGGTGATGTCCGGGCCGGGCTCGCCCAGATGGGTCGTGGCGCCGGTGCGGCCGTCGACGAGGGTCACCGTGCGGCGGGTGGCGCCGGAGACCGGGACCAAGGCGTCGGTGAGGCGCGGCACTTCGGTGAGGCGGTCGCGCAGGACGCGTCCCGTGGGACCGCCCGAGAAGCCCGTGACGGTCACCTCGTGGCCGAGCGCGGCCAGCACGCGGGCCACGTTGACGCCCTTGCCGCCGGGGCGCTCCAGCACCTCGGAGACCCGGTGGGAGGCTCCCGCCCGCAGGGACGGGACGCGATAGGTGATGTCGAGAGCGGTGTTCAGCGTGACCGTGAGAATCACCGGGCCGACCTCCCCCTCTTGCCTGCCTTCCGTGGCCCCGGGGTCACGATCATGCCAAAAGGAAGGCGGTCGGCCCACCCCCGGGACCGGTCACCGTGAACCGGTCCCGGGGACGGATCAGGCCAGTTGGGGAGCGACCGCCCATTCCCCCTTGCGCATCACGCCCACCAGCTCGAAGGCGTCGTCCAGGACGACCAGGTCGGCGTCCTTGCCGGGCTCCAGCGAGCCGACGCGGTCGTCCAGGCCGAGCAGCCGCGCCGGGTTGGCGGAGACCGCCGCGACGACGTCCTCGACGGGCAGCCCGTCCACCGTCGCCGCCCGCTTGAAGGCGCGGTCCAGGGTGAGCGTGGAGCCGGCGATCGAGCCGCCCTCCACCAGCCGGGCCACGCCGTCCGCGACCTCGACCTCCATCGGGCCGAGCATGTAGCGGCCGTCGCCGAAGCCGGCCGCGTCCATCGCGTCGGTGATGAAGGCGACCCGGTCACGGCCCGCGTGGTGGAACGCGAGCTGCAGCGCCGCCGGATGCAGATGCGTGCCGTCGTTGATCAGCTCGACGGTGACCCGCTCGTCCTCCAGCAGCGCGGCGATCGGGCCGGGGGCGCGGTGGCCGAGCGGCGGCATCGCGTTGAACAGGTGGGTGGCGACGGTCGCGCCCGCGTCGACGGCGGCCACCGTCTGCTCGTAGGTGGCGTCCGTGTGGCCGACGGCGGCGATCACGCCGTGCTCGACGAGCAGCCGTACGGAGTCCAGGCCGCCGGGGAGTTCGGTGGCCAGCGTCATCATCCGGGCGTGGCCGTGGGCCGCGTCGATCAGCTTGCGGACCTCCGCCGGGTCGGGGTCGCGCAGCAGGCTCTCGTCGTGCGCGCCCTTGCGGCACGGGGAGATGAACGGCCCCTCGAAGTGGATGCCGGCGATGTCGCCCTGCTGGGCCAGCTCCGCCAGCATCCCCGCGTGCCGGGCGAGGAAGTCCAGGTCGCCGGTGACGGCGGAGGCCACCACGGTGGTGGTGCCGTGGCGCAGATGGGTGTGGACGCCCTGAAGGACGTCCTCGGCGGTGCCGCCGGCGAAGGACACCCCGCCGCCGCCGTGGTTGTGGATGTCGACGAAGCCGGGGACCAGCCAGTGGCCGCGCAGGTCGACCGTCTGGGCCGCGCCCTCCACAGGGGACGGGGACGCGCCGGGGGCCGTGGACGCGATGCGCGTGCCCTCGACGGTCACGCTTCCGCCGTCCACGGTCCCGGTGGGCAGGACCACCCGGGCACCGGTGAGAACCTTGGTGGGGGCCATCAGGTGGTTACCTCCGAGGGGTCAGTGGTCCCGACCGAGGGGTCGGTGGTCTTGAGCAGGTCCCAGGCGAGAAGGCCCGCGCCCAGGCACCCTGCGGTGTCCCCGAGGGTCGCGGGGACCAGGGACGGCAGCTTCTGGAAGGTGACCCGCCGCCGGACGGCCTCCCGCAGCGGTGTGAACAAGGTTTCCCCCGCCTCGGCGAGCCCGCCACCGATGATCACCGTGCGCGGGTCCAGCAGGGTGAGCGCGGTGACCAGCCCGTCGGCGAGCGCGTCCACCGCCTCCTGCCACACCCGCAGGGCCCGCTCGTCGCCCGAGGCAACGGCCTGGGCGCAGTCCGCCGCGTCCGCGTCCGGGTCGCCGCTCGCCTCGGCCCACGCCCGGCTCACGGCCGACGCGGACGCGAACCGCTCCAGACAGCCGCGCTGACCGCACGGGCACTCCGCGCCGCCGGGCCGTACGACGATGTGGCCGATCTCGCCCGCGAAGCCGTGCGCGCCCGCCTCGACCTTGCCGTCGATGCCGATGGCGCCCGCGATGCCGGTGCCGAGGGGGACGAACAGGAAACGGTCGGCGCCGCGCCCGGCGCCGAGACGGCCCTCGGCGAGACCGCCGGTGCGCACGTCGTGGCCGAGGGCCACGGGGACGCCGCCGAGCCGCTCGGCGAGCAGGGCGCGCAGCGGGACGTCCCGCCAGCCGAGGTTGGCGGCGTAGGCGGCGACGCCCTCCGCCTCGTCGACGATGCCGGGGACGGCGACGCCGGCGGCCGAGGCCGGTTCGCCGTGGGCGCGGATGCCGTGGGCGTGGAGCTCGGCCGCGAAGCCGAGGATGCCCTCGACCACGGCGTCCGGGCCGCGCTCGCGGCCGGTGGGGCGGCGGGCCTGGTGCAGCAGCTCGCCGTCCGCCCCGACCAGGGCGGCCTTCATCCCGGTGCCGCCCACGTCGAGGGCGATGACATGTTTCACGGGGAACAGTGTGACCCGTGGACCCGCAAGAGGTCTAGTCCACTCACGTGGTGTAGACCTTGATCCGATTATCGGAACCACGGATGGCGCAGGGCGCCGGATCAGGGGAGAGCACGTGCGACGGCGGGTCAGGACAAGGGCGATCGCGGCGGTGTCCGCGCTGGGACTGGCAGCGGTCCTGAGCGGATGCGGGGCCGACGGCGCATCCTCCGACGTGACCCTCACGCTGGTCGCCGCCGACTACGGCAACGGCGCGGCCGACAGCAGCAAGAAGTACTGGGCCGACCTGGTGGAGCGGTACGAGTCCGACCACCCCGACGTGCACATCGACGTCAGCGTGTACTCCTGGAACGACGTCGACCGCAAGGTCAAGGAGATGGTCGACGCGGGCGACCCGCCGGACATGGCGCAGATCGGCGCGTACGCCGACTACGCCTCCCAGGGCCTGCTCTACCGCGCCGGCGACCTGCTCTCCATCCCCGTCCAGGCGGACTTCCTCTCGCAGCTCTCCGGCGCCGGCGAGGTCAACAGCGTGCAGTACGGCATGCCCTTCGCCGCCTCCACGCGGCTGCTGTTCTACAACAAGGCGCTGTTCGCCGAGGCCGGGCTCACCCCGCCCGAGACCTGGGACGAACTGGTCGAGTGCGCCGAGGCGCTCAAGGCGGACGGGGTGAAGTTCCCGTACGCGCTGCCCCTCGGCCCGGAGGAGGCGCAGGCCGAGACCCTCCAGTGGCTGCTGAGCGGCGGTGGCGGCTACACCGACATCGGCGGCACCTACGGCATCGACTCCACGGAGAACGTCGAGACGGTCAGCTGGCTGCGGGACGAGCTGGTCGGCAAGGGACTCACCGGGCCCGTCGCGCCCGGCGAGCTCGACCGCGCGAAGGCGTTCGAGGCGTTCGCCGCGGGCGACGTCGGCATGCTCAACGGGCACCCCTCGCTGATGGAGATGGCCCGGAAGAAGGGCGTGACGTACGGCATGGTGCCGATCCCCGGCGCCGAGGGCGAGACGCCGTCCGCGCTCGGCGTCGCCGACTGGATGATGGCGTTCGAGAAGAACGGGCACCGCGACGAGATCGGGGACTTCCTCGACTTCGTCTACAGCGAGGAGAACGTGCTGGACTTCTCCCGCGAGTACGACCTGCTGCCGGTCACCAACTCCGCGTCGCGGGCGATGGCGGCGTCGGGCCAGGACAAGGAACTCAAGCCCTTCCTCGACCAGTTGCCGCTGTCGGAGCTGTACCCGGTGGGGAAGACGTCGTGGGCCGCGGTGAACGCGGCGATCAAGCAGAAGATCGGCCGGGCCGTGGAGCCGGGAGGCAGCCCCGCGGGCGTGCTGGGCGAGCTGCAGGCCGCGGCCGTGCGGGCGGAGAGCGCGGAGTAGCCTGCCGGCATGGGTGAGGGCGAGGAGCTGGGGCGGCTCGAGCGGGCGGTGCTCGCGCTGGAGCGGCGGGGGGTCGTGTCGCCGGGGGCGAAGGAGCGGGTGATCCGGGAGGAGCTGGGGCTGGTGCCGGTGCGGTACTACCAGTTGCTCAACGCCCTCCTTGATGATCCGCGGGCGTTGGCCCACGATCCCGTGACGGTGAACCGCCTGCGGCGGGTACGGGAGGCGCGGCGCGGGGAGCGGTGACGGTCCCGGGCTACTTGTAGCCCCTCCGGCGTTTGAGGAGCGGGGTCCGGGGCGGAGCCCCGGGGTCGGGTACGGGAAGGGGCGGCGGGGGCGAAACCCTCTCAGGCGAGCCGGTCAGCCAGAGCTCGGAGGAGCGCCACCACCCCCGACGGCCCGTCGACCACAAGGTCGGCTCGGTCCCGGAGTTCCGCGACCTCCTCGCTGCCGCTGCACACCAGCACCCCCGGCGTCCCGGAAGCCCGCAGCTTGTCCACCGCCGTGAACGCCGCCAGATCGCCCAGGTCGTCCCCGGCGTACAGCACCGACCCCGCCCCGATCTCCCGCGCGTACTCCAGCAGCGCGACCCCCTTGTCCATCCCCGGCGGACGCAGCTCCAGCACCATCCGCCCCGGCTCCACGACAAGACCGTGCCGTGTCGCGAGGTCCGCCAGCGGCTCGCGCAACGCCTCGAACGCGGCCTGCGGGTCGGACGCCCTGCGGGTGTGGACGGCGACCGCCCGCCCCTTCTCCTCGATCCATGTGCCCTGCCACGCCCCCACCCGGTCCAGCAGCCCCGGCAGCTCCGCGCGGGCGGCGGCGACGCCGGGGTGCGGGGCGGGCGCGGTGACGGAACCGGTGACCGCGTCCCACCGCTCGGCGCCGTAGTGGCCGAGCACCACCAGGTGCTCAAGACCGGGCACGCCCGCGAAACCGCCGTGGCGCACGGCGACGCCGGGCGGCCGGCCGGTGACGACGGCCACCGCGGCGACCTTCGGGGCGAGCGCGGCGAGCGCGGGCACCGCGTCCGGATGGGCGCGGGCCTGCTCCGGGTCGGGCACGATCGGCGCGAGCGTGCCGTCGAAGTCGAGCCCGATCAGCGCCTTGCCCGGGCGGGCCAGGAGCGCGTCGAGTCCGTCCCGCCCGGCCTGCGTGGCGGGCGTCGGCAGGTCGCCGGGGTCCGTGGAGTCCGTCTGACTGGCCATGCGCCCCAACCTATCCACGCAGCGCCTCCAGCTGGTCCAGGAACCACCGTGCCGGCGGCAGTGCCGTCGCCGCCGCGGCCAGGCGCTTGCAGCGTTCCGTGCGGTCCTCCGGGCGCATCGACAGCGCCTCGTGCAGCGCCTCCGCCGTCTGGACGACGTCGTACGGGTTGACGGTGATCGCGTCCTCGCCCAGTTCCTCGTGGGCGCCCGCCTCGCGGGACAGCACCAGGGCGCAGCCCGCGTCGGAGACCACCGGGACCTCCTTGGCGACCAGGTTCATGCCGTCGCGGATGGGGTTGACCAGGGCCACGTCGGCCAGCCGGTACGCGGCGAGCGAGCGGGCGAAGTCGTCCCTCACATGGAGGACGACCGGGCGCCAGCCCGGGGTGCCGTACTGCTCGTTGATCTCCTGGGCGAGCCGCTGCACCTCGGCCGTGTAGTCGCGGTAGACGGCGAGGTCCTGCCGGGACGGGTAGGCGAAGGCGAGGTGCACCACGCGCTCGCGCCACTCGGGCCGGTCCTCCAGCAGCTGCCGGTACGCCAGCAGGCCGCGCACGATGTTCTTGGACAGCTCGGTGCGGTCGACGCGGACGACGGTCCTGCGGCCCTCGCCGATCTCCTCGCGCAGGGCGGCCATCCGCTCGTCGACGTCCGCCTCGTGCGAGCGGGCGCGCAGGAAGTCCGCGTCGGCGCCCAGGCCGTGCACCCCGATCCGCGTGCCGCCGAGCCCGCCGGCGAACCGCTCGCAGCACGCGGTGAACGCGTCCGCCCAGCGGTGGGTGAGGAAGCCGAGCCGGTCGGCGCCGAGCATCCCGCGCAGCACCTGCCGCGCGATGTCGTCGGGCAGCATCGCGAAGTACTCGGGCGGCGCCCACGGCGTGTGCGAGAAGTGCCCGATGCGCAGGTCGGGGCGCAGTTCGCGGAGCATGCCCGGGACCAGGGTCAGGTGGTAGTCCTGCACCAGGACGGCCGCGCCCTCGGCCGCCTCCTCGGCCAGCGCCCGGGCGAACGCGCGGTTGTACGTCTCGTAGGAGGCCCACTGGTGGCGGAACTCCGCGTCGAAGGCGGGCTCCAGCGGCGTCTGGTACAGCATGTGGTGGACGAACCACAGCACCGAGTTCGCGACGCCGTTGTACGCGTCCGCGTGCACGTCCGCCGGGATGTCCAGCATCCGCACGCCGTCCTCGCCGACGCCGCGCCGCACGGCCTCGCGGTCGCCGTCGGACAGCGCCGAGCACACCCACAGGGCGCCCGAGTCGGGGCCGATGGCCGAGAGGCCGGAGACCAGTCCCCCGCCGCCCCGTTTGCTCCTCAGCGAACCGTCGTCCGCCACCGCGTACGACACCGGCCCCCGGTTGGAGGCGACCAGCACCTGAGCTGCACCGAAGCTTGAAGCCATACGCCTCAACCTAGCCCGGCCCCCCGGGCCTCAAACGTGGTGGTGCGTCACACCGGCCGGCGTCAGGCCACCCGGCGGGCCTGGTACTCCGCGATGTCCGTCATCGGCGGCCGCTCCTCGGTGTCCACCGAGTACGTGCGGGGCTCGAAGGCGTCCCCGGTGCGCTCGAACTGGGTCAGCGACGGCCGCAGCAGATGCGCGCGGGCCAGCCGCAGCTGCGCGGTGCGGTAGATCGCGGCGGCCATCCGGCCGAGCGCCTGCCCGTCCTGGTGCCGGTGCTTGCGCACGCCGACGTCCACCTGGGCCAGCGCGTCCAGGCCCACCAGGTGCAGGGCGTCGACCAGCATGCCCAGCTCGACGCCGTACCCGACGGGGAACGGGAGCTGTTCGACGAGGCTCCGGCGGGCCGCGTACTCGCCGCCCAGCGGCTGCACGAACCCGGCGAGCTGCGGCCAGTGCATGTTGAGCAGCGGGCGGGCCATCAGCTCCGTGACCCGGCCGCCCTGCCCGGCCCCCGCGCCGGTGGTGCTCCCGTCGGCCAGGGTCATCGGCCGGTCGTACATGGCCTTGACGAGCTGGAGGCCGGGGTCGGTGAGCAGCGGGCCGACGATGCCGGTGACGAAGTCGGAGGAGAAGTCCCTCAGATCGGCGTCGACGAAGCACACGATGTCACCGCGGGTGACCAGCAGCGACCGCCACAGCACCTCGCCCTTGCCGGGCACGGCCGGTATGCGGGGCAGGATCGCGTCCCGGTGCACCACGGTCGCGCCCGCCGCCGCGGCCACCTCGGAGGTGCGGTCCGTGGAGCCCGAGTCGATCACCACCACCTCGTCGACCAGCGGGACCTGGAGCACCAGGTCGTGCCGGATGACGGAGACGATCTCCCCGACGGTGGCCTCCTCGTCGAGCGCGGGCAGCACCACGCTCACCGTCTGCCCCGAGGCCCGTTTCGCCGCCAGGATCCGGTGCAGGGGACGGTCGGCCACCGACCAGGAGCGCTCGATCAGCCAGCGCTCGACTTCTTCCAGCACGGTCCGGGCTCCTCACTGGCCGGTGATCCATCTCGGGGTTCGGACGGCGCTCTCCGCCGTCCGGGCCTTCGGTTACAGTCTTGAACAACGCCGACGGGCCCTGCATCTCGGGGTCGCGCGGCGCACAACTGAACACCGCTCATCCAGAGGGGCAGAGGGACACGGCCCGATGAAGCCCCGGCAACCCTCCAGTCGGTTCCTGTCACGCGGACGTGGCGAGGCTCCCGGCTAGGGAAGGTGCCAAATCCGTCTCACGGCGAAGTGCGTCGTGAGGAAGATGAGGAGAAAGGGCCTCGCCTCCATGGCTGTGCAGACTGTTGCAAGCACCACCGACACCGCGAACTCCGTCGACCTGGGTCCCGCCGCCGCGCTGTCCTGCCGCGAGTGCGGCCACCGTGTGCCCCTCGGCCCGGTCTTCGCCTGCGAGGAGTGTTTCGGCCCGCTGGAGATCGCCTACGACTTCTCCGGTCACGACACCGAAGAGCTCCGCAAGCGCATCGAGGCGGGTCCCGCGAACATCTGGCGTTACGCGCCGCTGTTGCCCGTCCCCGCGGACGTGGCGACCAAGCCCAACCTGAACCCGGGCTGGACCAAGCTCGTCCAGGCCGACAACCTCGCCCGCGAACTGGGCGTCACCGGCGGCCTCTACGTCAAGGACGACTCCGGCAACCCCACGCACTCCTTCAAGGACCGGGTCGTCGCCCAGGCCCTGGAGGCCGCGCGCGCCTTCGGCTTCACCACGCTGTCCTGCTCCTCCACCGGCAACCTGGCCGGCGCGGTCGGCGCCGCCGCGGCCCGGGCCGGCCTCCGCTCCTGCGTGTTCATCCCGCACGACCTGGAGCAGGGCAAGATCGTCATGGCCGCCGTCTACGGCGGCGAGCTCGTCGGCATCGAGGGCAACTACGACGACGTGAACCGCTTCTGCTCCGAGCTGATCGGCGACCCGGCCGGCGAGGGCTGGGGCTTCGTCAACGTCAACCTGCGGCCGTACTACGCCGAGGGCTCCAAGACCCTCGCGTACGAGATCTGCGAGCAGCTCGGCTGGCGCCTGCCCGACCAGCTGGTCGTCCCGATCGCCTCCGGCTCGCAGCTCACGAAGATCGACAAGGGGCTGCAGGAGCTGATCAGGCTCGGGCTCGTCGAGGACCGGCCGTACAAGATCTTCGGCGCCCAGGCCGAGGGGTGCTCGCCGGTGTCCACCGCCTTCAAGGCCGGGCACGACGTGGTCCGCCCGCAGAAGCCGGACACCATCGCCAAGTCGCTGGCCATCGGCAACCCGGCGGACGGCCCCTACGTGCTGGACATCGCCCGGCGCACCGGCGGCGCGGTGGAGGACGTCACCGACGCGCAGGTGGTCGACGCGATCAAGCTGCTGGCGCGCACCGAGGGGATCTTCGCGGAGACCGCGGGCGGTGTCACGGTCGGCGTGACGAAGAAGCTGATCGAGGACGGCGTCCTCGATCCGTCCCTCACCACGGTCGTGCTGAACACCGGGGACGGGCTCAAGACGCTGGACGCGGTGGCGGGGACCGGGCTCACGGCGACCATCCGGCCCAGCCTGGAGTCGTTCCGTGAGGCCGGGCTCGTCTAGCGCCGGCCGCACACCGACCACAGCCCCGCGCCCCCTGGCTATTCATCCTGACCGGAGGTTTCAAGTGAGCGTCACCGTCCGCATCCCCACCATCCTGCGCACCTACACCGGCGGCAAGGCCGAGGTCCTCGCCGAGGGCGCCACCCTCGGCGAGGTCATCCAGGACCTGGAGAAGAACCACACCGGCATCGCCGCCCGCGTCCTGGACGACCAGGGCAAGCTGCGCCGCTTCGTCAACGTCTACGTCAACGACGACGACGTGCGCTTCGAGCAGGGTCTGGAGACGGCCACCCCCGAGGGCGCCGGCGTGTCGATCATCCCGGCGGTCGCCGGAGGCTGATCATTACCTTCGGTAATGACCGTTACCGAGCGTTTATGCCATTGCCCCCTCCGTGAGAGAAGCGGAGGGGGCAATTCCATGGGATTGAGCGCGGTAGAGTTGGGGAACGCGCTCCCGATCTGTTGATCGAGAACCCTGAATTCCTGCCGCAGACCCGACTGGATGTAGCCAAAGTGCGGGCTCCTTTCGCGGCTTTTGTCTCCTTTGCCCGGCCCGACTTGCCCTGAATTCTGGCGAATTCTTGCCACATTCCGGACCGGTGGCGTCCAGATTTCTCGTCCGATTGACCTGTTGCAGACGGCAGTTGGACAGATACATTCAGCCGCGGTCGACGCGTTCCGGCGCACGCCCCCAACCGTTGGGGGGTGAGGTCTGACCCGGGTCCGCGAAGTGTGGATCTGTGCAAGGGCCAGTAATAGGGGAGTTAGGCATGGCTCAGGGCACCGTCAAGTGGTTCAACGCGGAGAAGGGGTACGGCTTCATCGCGGTCGACGGTGGTGCGGATGTTTTCGTCCACTACAGCGCGATCCAGATGGACGGCTACCGCACCCTTGAAGAGGGCCAGCGGGTCGAGTTCGAGATCTCGCAGGGTCAGAAGGGCCCGCAGGCCGACATGGTTCGCGTCACCGCCTGAACGCGCTACCAGCAGCACGCGACATCTTCTGCCGGCGACAGGGCCCGCACCTTCCGGGGTGCGGGCCCTTCGTCATGCCCGGAACGCCGGGGCCGCGCGCTGGGGCGGCGCTCGAAGCCCGCCAGAGGCGTGACAGGCGCGTGCGCCGCGCGCGCCGTGTTCGCGCGCGGCTGAGAGCGGCCCCGAGCCCTTGGGGCGCCTGGGCCGAAAGGCTGCTGCGCGCCCGCCTTCGGTGGAGTCCCTCCGCGAGCGCGCCTTGCACTCTCGGGGGTCGAGTGCTAATCATTGGCGTTAGCACTCTGAAGGTGAGAGTGACAACGAAGGACCGGGTCGGTGAGGCCCGCCAGGTCGGGTGGGGCAAGGAACCACACGGCAGGCGAGCCGTCCGTCGCGGGCGCGGGCGCGGTCCGAAGGAATCACCCCCAGTCCTGGAGGGACCACTTCACATGGCCAAGATCATCGCGTTCGACGAGGAGGCGCGGCGCGGCCTCGAGCGCGGCATGAACCAGCTCGCGGACGCCGTGAAGGTGACGCTCGGCCCCAAGGGCCGCAACGTCGTCCTCGAGAAGAAGTGGGGCGCCCCCACGATCACCAACGATGGTGTCTCCATCGCCAAGGAGATCGAGCTCGAGGACCCGTACGAGAAGATCGGCGCCGAGCTGGTCAAGGAAGTCGCCAAGAAGACGGACGACGTCGCCGGTGACGGTACGACCACGGCGACCGTTCTCGCCCAGGCCCTGGTCAAGGAGGGCCTGCGCAACGTCGCCGCCGGCGCCAACCCGATGGCCCTGAAGCGCGGTATCGAGAAGGCCGTCGAGGCCGTCTCCGCCGCCCTCCTGGAGCAGGCGAAGGACGTGGAGACCAAGGAGCAGATCGCCTCCACGGCCTCCATCTCCGCCGCCGACACCCAGATCGGCGAGCTCATCGCCGAGGCCATGGACAAGGTCGGCAAGGAAGGCGTCATCACCGTCGAGGAGTCCCAGACCTTCGGTCTGGAGCTGGAGCTCACCGAGGGTATGCGCTTCGACAAGGGCTACATCTCGGCGTACTTCGCCACCGACATGGAGCGTATGGAGGCCGTCCTCGACGACCCGTACATCCTGATCGCGAACTCCAAGATCTCCAACGTCAAGGACCTGCTCCCGCTCCTGGAGAAGGTCATGCAGTCGGGCAAGCCGCTGCTGATCATCGCCGAGGACGTCGAGGGCGAGGCCCTGTCGACCCTGGTCGTCAACAAGATCCGCGGCACCTTCAAGTCCGTCGCCGTCAAGGCCCCGGGCTTCGGCGACCGCCGCAAGGCCATGCTCGGCGACATCGCCATCCTCACGGGCGGCGAGGTCATCTCCGAGGAGGTCGGCCTCAAGCTGGAGAACGCCACCCTCGACCTGCTGGGCAAGGCCCGCAAGGTGGTCATCACCAAGGACGAGACCACCATCGTGGACGGCGCCGGCTCCGCCGACCAGGTCCAGGGCCGGGTGAACCAGATCCGCGCCGAGATCGAGAACAGCGACTCGGACTACGACCGCGAGAAGCTGCAGGAGCGCCTGGCGAAGCTCGCCGGCGGTGTCGCGGTCATCAAGGCCGGCGCCGCCACCGAGGTGGAGCTCAAGGAGCGCAAGCACCGCATCGAGGACGCCGTGCGCAACGCCAAGGCGGCCGTCGAGGAGGGCATCGTCGCCGGTGGTGGCGTGGCCCTGCTGCAGGCCTCCCAGGTGTTCGAGAAGCTGGAGCTCGAGGGTGACGAGGCGACCGGCGCCAACGCCGTGAAGCTCGCCCTGGAGGCCCCGCTGAAGCAGATCGCCGTCAACGGTGGTCTCGAGGGCGGCGTCGTCGTGGAGAAGGTCCGCAACCTCACGGTCGGCCACGGCCTGAACGCCGCGACCGGCGAGTACGTCGACATGATCGCCGAAGGCATCATCGACCCGGCCAAGGTGACGCGCTCCGCGCTGCAGAACGCCGCGTCGATCGCCGCGCTGTTCCTCACCACCGAGGCCGTCATCGCCGACAAGCCGGAGAAGGCCGCGGCCCCGGCCGGCGGCGGCATGCCGGGCGGTGACATGGACTTCTGAGCCTGATCCGTCAGGTTCGGACCCGTCCGAGGTCCGGAGGGCGGCACTCCCCGCACAGGGGGTGCCGCCCTCCGGCGTGTCCGGGCGCCGCGGGGGGTGACCGGCGTCACGGACGCGGACGGGCGTGAGGCGGGAATGCTCACCGCCTCACGCGGGTTCGACGAAGGGTGCGTTGTATGCACGTACACATACCGCCGAGTATCCGCAAGGAGTCCTCCTCATGACCGTCGCCGCCTCCGCGACCACCGGACGTGCCGCCGAGATCCTGGCCCGGCCGGTCGCCCTCAACGGGCTGACCGTGCCCAACCGCATCGTCATGGCGCCCATGACCCGCCAGTTCTCGCCGGGCGGGGTGCCGGGGGAGGACGTCGCGTCGTACTACGCCCGCCGGGCCGCCGCCGGGGTCGGGCTGATCGTCACCGAGGGCACGTACGTCGACCACCCGTCCGCCGGCATCAGCGACCGCGTCCCGCGGTTCCACGGGGAGGAGCAGCTGGCCGGCTGGGCGAAGGTCGCGGAGGCGGTGCACGCCGCCGGGGGCCGCATCGTGCCGCAGCTGTGGCACGTCGGCATGGTCCGCGAGCAGGGGAAGCCGCCCTTCCCGGAGGCGCCGGCGGTCGGACCGTCGGGGCTGCGCCTGGACGGCGCCGAGGGCGGCAGGGCCATGACGCAGGCCGACATCGACGACGTCGTGGCCGCGTTCGCGAAGGGGGCGGCCGACGCCGAGCGCATCGGCTTCGACGGCGTGGAACTGCACGGCGCCCACGGCTACCTCATCGACCAGTTCCTGTGGGCGGGCACCAACCGCCGCACCGACGCCTACGGCGGCGACCCGGTCGCCCGCACCCGGTTCGCCGTGGAGATCGTGCAGGCCGTGCGCGCGGCCGTGTCGCCCGGCTTCCCGGTCGTGTTCCGCTTCTCGCAGTGGAAGGCCGACCACTACGACGCCCGGCTCGCCGAGACCCCGCAGGAGCTGGAGGCGATCCTCACCCCGCTCGCCACGGCCGGCGTCGACGCCTTCCACGCGTCCACGCGCCGCTACTGGCTCCCCGAGTTCGACGGCTCCGACCTCAACCTGGCCGGCTGGGCCCGCAAGCTGACCGGCCGCCCCGCGATCACCGTCGGCTCGGTCGGCCTGGACGGCGAGTTCGGCCGCGCCTTCCTGGGCGAGGGCGCCGCGCTGCGGGGCATCGACGACCTTCTGGACCGCCTGGAGCGCGACGAGTTCGACATGGTCGCGGTGGGCCGCGCGGTCCTCCAGGACCCGGAGTGGGCGGCCAAGGTCCTGGCCGGCCGCTTCGGCGACCTCACGTCGTACGACGCGGCGTCGCTGACGTCGCTGAGCTGAGTCCGGCCCGGTCCGGGCCCTGGCGCGGCGCCCCTCCGGCGGGGACGCCGCGCCTTTCCGCCGGGAGGCTCGCGGGTCTCAGAGGTTGCCCATGGGTTCGATGTCCACGCGGACCGGGGTGCCCCACACCCGCAGGACCTCGTAGTCGGTGAACTCGTGGACGACGCGGTAGGCCATCGCCGGGCGGGGGGAGCGCAGCTGGGCCTTGACGAACAGTTCCGCCTCGCGGCGGTCGCGGCGCGGGGTGCCGCACAGCTGCCACGCCTGGCCGTTCCACATCTCCGGCAGCCAGCGCTGCTGCGGCTGCGGGCGGTCGCCGCGCACCCCGTAGCGGGAGGGGGCGGGACCGGCGGGGCGGGCCTGCGGGGCCGGGCCGTTGAACTCGGCGCGGCGGGCGGCGCGGCGCCGGGTCTCGCAGAGCAGGCACAGGTCCGGGGCGCTCTCGTCGACCGGTCCGGTGGGATGCTCGGCGCAGCGGGTGCTGGGCGGCGCCGTGGTCACGGTGTCCTCCAGCAGGTCCAGCGCCCGCCGCAGGTCGTTGCGCACCTCGTGCAGACGGGCGTCCGGGGTGTCGGCGGAGAGCGCCTCGCCGTGCTCACCGAGCACACGCAGCGCCCGGCCGAGGGCGGTGAGCTGTGCGTGGTTCATGGTGGATTCTCCGGGTGGGGGACCGCTCCAGTATCCCAGCCCGGACGGTCAGCTCCCCGCGGCCGCCAGCGCCGCCCGCAGATGCCCGTCGGCCTCGTCCAGCAGCCGGGCCGCCGTCGGCCCGTCCACCCCGGCCAGCAGTACCAGGATCGCGTGCTTGACCTCGCCGTCCGTGGCGGCCAGGGCGCGCTCCACGGCGTCGTCGCCGGCGCCCGTCACCTGGGCGACGATCCGGCGGGAGCGGGCGCGCAGCTTCTCGTTGGAGGCGCGCACGTCGACCATCAGGTTCCCGTACGTCTTGCCCAGCCGGATCATCGTGATCGTCGACAGCATGTTCAGCACGAGCTTCTGCGCCGTGCCGGCCTTGAGGCGGGTGGAGCCGGTGAGGAACTCCGGGCCCACGACCACCTCGATGCCGTGCTCGGCCGCCGCCGCCAGCGCGCTGCCCCGGTTGCACGACAGTCCCACGGTGAGCGCCCCGTGCTTCCGGGCGTACGTGACCGCGCCGACCGCGTACGGCGTGCGGCCGGAGGCGGAGACGCCGACCACCGTGTCGTCGGGGGTGAGGCCCAGCCCCTCCAGGTCGGCCTCGGCGAGCTCGGGGGAGTCCTCGGCGCCCTCGACCGAGGTGACCATGGCGTCCGGGCCGCCGGCGATCAGGCCGACGACCCGCGCCGGGTCGGTGTTGAAGGTGGGCGGGCACTCGGAGGCGTCCAGCACGCCCAGTCGCCCCGCCGTGCCCGCGCCGGCGTAGACCAGCCGCCCGCCGCGCGCCATCCGCTCAGCCACGGCGTCGACCGCGGCGGCGATCGCCGGCACCTGCTCGGCCACGGCGCCCGCGACCGTGGCGTCCTCGGCGTTCATCAGCCGCGCGATCTCCGCCGTCGGCAGCCGGTCGACGTCCGCCAGTTCCGGCCGGAACGCCTCGGTGGTCAGGGTCTCGAGCTGGGAGCGCAGATCGCGGTCGCGGGAGGTGGAGGTCATGGGCGGTGTTCTTTCGGTCGGGGCCGGCGGCTCGGAGGGGGTACGGCGGGGGCGCGCATGCGACCAGGGCGCGGGAGGGCCCCCTTACGGGCCCTTGCGGGTCGCCCGGTGCCGGTGCGCCAGCGCCTCGTACGACGCCGAGAGGGCGGGCGCGGCGGCGTCGTAGGTGCGCTGCGCGACCCCCACGAACAGGCAGTCCACGACCAGCAGTTGACCCGTACGGGAGGACATCGCGGCCGGGCGCAGCTCGCTCTCGCGGGCCGTGGAGGTGGTCAGGACGTGGTCGGCGTACTGCGTGACGGGGCTGTCGGGGCGGCCGGTGACCGCGACCGTCGTGGCGCCGTGCTCGAAGGCCACCCGGAGCGGCTCGATGACGTCGCCGGTGGTGCCGGAGTGGGTGATGGCGATCGCCACGTCCCCGGAGCGCAGCTGCACGGCGTTGGTCACGGCGAGGTGCGGGTCGCTGTGGGCGTGCGCCATCAGGCCTATGCGCAGCAGCTTCTGGGTGAGATCCTGGGCGACCAGCCCCGACGCGCCGACGCCGTACACATCGGTGCGGCGGGCGCCCGCGAGGGCGGTCACGGCGGCGGCGAGCTGGACGGTGTCCAGCCCGGCGGCGGTGTCGGCGAGGGTCTGCTGCTCGTCGTAGGCGAGCTTGGCGACGACGTCGGCGATGGGGTCGTCCACGGCGATGTCGGTGGTGATCGCGGGGGCGCGCCCGGACTGCTGCTGCGCGGCCAGGCCGGCCAGGGCGAGCCGCAGGTCGCGGTAGCCCGGGTAGCCGAGCAGGCGGGCCGTGCGGACGACGGTGGCCTCGCTGGTGCCGGTCAGCTCGGCGAGGCCGGTGACCGTGAGCGCCGCGCAGCCGGCCGGGTCGGCGGCGACGGCCTCGGCGACGCGCTGCATGGAGCGCGTCATCGACGGGGCCAGCGTGCGCACCTTGGCCGCGAGGGCGGCGGGCGCGGGCGGAGCGGGTGAGGCGCCGCCGCTCCCGAAAATTTCCTTCACGTCATGGGTCACGAAATGAAAGATATTTTCGTCCCGGGCTCCTGGTCAAGAGTGCGCACAATGGGGACATGGACCCCCAGCGTGAACCCGGCCCCCCTCCGCCCCTGGAACAAGCGTTGCACGCGGCGCGCGCCCTCGTGCTGGCCGACCTCGTCACGCGCGGGGTCGCCGAGGCGGACGTGGTGTCCCTCGTGGAGGACTCCGTCACGCACCGCCGCTGGTGGGTCGAGCAGTGGCCGGAGGGCGCCGGCTTCCTGGCCGGTCTGGTCGCGCAGGACGTGCAGGACGCCCTGCTGGAGCGCTACGGACGCTGGCCGCTGTGCCCGGTGTGCGGCAGCGGCGACCCGCACGCGCTGGAGGTCGAACCGGAGCTGGGCCCCGACCCGCACTGGGTGTGCCACAAGGCGGGCGTGAAGGTCGCGGCGGTCGGCGCGCTGGGCGAAGCGGACCACTCGGCGTGACCGTGTACATCGACCCGCCCACCTGGCCGGGTCACGGCCGCCTGTGGTCCCACCTGGTGAGCGACGTCTCCTATGCCGAGCTGCATCTCTTCGCCGCCGGCCTGGGCGTGCCCCGCCGCGCCTTCGAACGCGACCACTACGACATCCCGGCGCACCGGTACGCGGACGCGGTGCGCGCGGGCGCGGTCGAGGTCAGCAGCCGCGAGGTGGTGCGGCTGCTGCACGCGGCGGGGCTGCGGCGGCGCAAGGGGGCCGGCCGGACCGGCCGTCAGGTGTAGGTCAGGCGCGCAGCTCGTAGGTGATGTGGCCCTCCTGCCGGGACACCTCGGTGAAGCCGGCGCGGGTCACGACCTTCTGCGACGGCACGTTCGTCTCCTCGACGACGGCCACCACGGTGTGCACGGCGTCCTGGCCGAGCGCCCACGCCGACAGGGTGCGCAGCGCCTCGGTCGCGTAGCCGTTCCCGCGGGCCTCCACGACGAGGTCGTAGCCGATCTCCACCCGGCCGTCGGCGCCGGGCGGGCCGTGGAAGCCCATCGCGCCCACCGCGCGGTCGTCCTCCCGGCGGACCAGCACGTACATGCCCCACTCCGGGACGAACGCGCCCTCCTCGTACTGCTTGACCCCGATCCCCGCGCCCACGCGGGTGCCCTCGGCGGGCGCGCCTCCCGCCCAGGTGAAACCGCCGTCCCCCGCGACGGACAGGCTCGCGGCGGCCGCCGGGGTGACGCCCTCCAGGTCGAGCCGCTCGGAGCGCAGCACCGGGTTGTTGCACCAGCGCCAGGCGGTGACCGGCTCCCGCCCCGGCAGCTCGCCGCGGCCGGTCGCCCACAGCAGCGTCGGCCAGGGCGCCGGCCCCGGTTTGACGCGCGGGAAGATCCGCGTCAGCACGAACTCGCAGAGCTCGGCGGGCGGTTCGTACGCGACGCCGAGCCCCTCGGTCATGTCGTGCGTGTGCAGCAGCACCTCGGCGACGCCCATCGCGGCGAACCCCTCGCGGCCCGCGTGCCGGAACGGGTACGGGTGGAAGGCGCGCACGGAGCGGGGGGTGGTGCGGACGGCGGCGGCGAGGAGGGCGCCGGTGGTGGTGATGACGTGGAGGACGCCGGCGTTGTCGGCCGGGTCCAGGCCGTCGTCGCTGCCGTCCAGCGTGATCTCGAAGGGCACGTACGCGCCCTGGGCCCGTCCCGCGAGCTGCCCCGCGTACGCGATCAGATCACTCGCGACATGCGCCGCCGTCTCGCGGCAGTCCCACTCCAGCCGCCCCGCCCGAACCCCCGTCCAGTCGCGGTCGGTGACCGCCCCCAGGGCCGCCACGCTGTGCGCGACGGCCTCCTCCACCTGTTCCGCTCCGGATGCGTGCATGACGGGAGGCTAGGCGGAGGGCGGGGGCGGGGTCGACAGCATTTCCAGCTCGCCGCGCAGGTTGTAGCGGGCGGTGGCCTCCCAGTGCTCCTGCCCGTACGGGGTGCGGAACAGGCGGCGCAGCCCGAGGAGTTGGCGCAGGACGTCGGCGCGGCCCTCGCGGAAGGCGTCGTTCGGCACGAAGTGGTACTCCTCGCGGACGGCGGCGGTGTAGGCGGCGTACACCGACGGCGCGGCGGCGAGGATCGCCAGGTCGGCGTCGCACAGCACCTGGCCGTTCCGGTCGTCGTCGGCGGGGTCGTGCGTGACGGTGAGCCGCACGAGGCGGGCGACCTCCTCGGCCTTCGCCGCGGACACCCCGGCCTCCGGCAGCGCGCGCTCGGCGAGCCGGGCGGACCGCTCCTCGTTCTCCGACCGGTCCGGCAGGTACACGGCGTCGTGGAACCACGCGGCGAGCCGTACGACGTCGGGGTCCTCGGCGTGCTCCGCCAGCTCGTCGACGCGGTCGAGGACGGCCGTGAGGTGGGTGAGCGTGTGATAGTGCCGCTGCGGCTCCTGCCAGCGCGCGATCAGATTCTCCGCGTACGGCACGGGATCCGGACCCCCGGATGATCCCCGGACCCCTTCGAGGGCGCGGACGAAACGGGCACGGAGGTCTTGGGTGTCGGCCATGCGCCCATTGTTTCCGGTGCGCACCCCGACGTCACAGCCGCAGCTCCGCCCGCACGGTCTTCCCGGGTCCGCCGTCCGTACGCGGCACGACGCACACCCGGCTCGCGAGCTGCGACACCAGCCACAGGCCGCGCCCGGTCTCCGCCTCCGGGCCGAGGGGCAGGCGGGGCGCGTCCACGGGCGGCCGGTCCTCCCGGGTGTCGGTGACCTCGACGCGGACGAGGTCACGGGCGGCGCTCAGCGCCAGGGCCAGCCGGACGCCGCGGCCCGGCACCCGGCCGTGGGTCACCGCGTTCGCGGCCAGCTCCGCCACGACGAGCGTCACGGTGTCGTTCACCTCGGACGCGTAGGGGAAGCCCCAGGCGTCCAGCCGGTGCGAGGCGAGACGCCTGGCTCGGCGGGCGCCCCGGGGCGTGGAGGTGAAGCAGAGGGAGAAGGACTCCTCGCCGGAGGGGGTGCGGTCGGCGGTGCGCTCGAAGGGGGGAATCTCGGTCGTCATGAGGGTGAGCCTCGTGTGACGCCCGTACGTTGACCAGCGACAACGTCCCCACACAGCGCCGCTGTAGGGGCGCACGACGTGCCTGTCGGGGCAGGACAGAGGTGGCTCATGGTGCAGCTTCCGGAGCAGGCGGTCGCGGCGAACGGCCGGGACTCCGCCGACGAACTACTGCGCTGCTTCGGCAGACAGATCAAGCTTTTCCGTGAGCGCGCCGGACTGACCCAGTCCGCCCTCGCCCCGCTCGTCGGGTACAGCGAGGCGCAGATCGCCGCGATCGAGCAGGGCCGGCGCATTCCCCGGCCGGACACCATCGAGAAGCTCGACTCGCTGCTCCGGGCGGACGGCGTCCTGGTCGCCATGAAGCAGGCCGTGGCCCTCACGCGCTATCCCGCCTTCTTCCGGGACGCCGCGCGCATCGAGGAGACGGCGATCGAGTTCCACCAGTACGCGCCGCTGATCGTTCCCGGGATGCTGCAGACCGAGGCCTATGCCCGGACGATGTTCACAGTGTGGCGCCCTCGCCGGACCGAGGCGGAGATCGAGCAGATGGTGTCCGCCCGGCTCGCACGGCACAAGCTCTTCACCCGCGCGCCCGCGCCTGTGCTGAGCTTCGTCCTGGAGGAGGCGGTGCTGCAACGGCCCATCGGCGGAACGGGCGTGCTGCGCGGCCAAATCGAGCACTTGCTCCGCACCGGCCGGAACCCGAACGTAGAGATTCAGGTGATGCCGACCGACGCGACCGACCACGCCTGTGTGGACGGTCCGTTCACATTGATGGTGCCGGAAGGAGGGGAGCCGGTGGCCTACTTGGAGAGCCAGGGAAGCGGTCGGGTGATCACCGACAGGGAAATCGTCCGGGGCATCGCGGCGCGGTATGGAATCATCCGGGCCCAGGCGCTGACCCCGGCGGAGTCCCTGCGCCGCATCGAGCAGCTGCTGCAAGGAGACTCATGACGACCGAGCAGTCCGAAGACCAGGCGCTGACCTGGTTCAAGTCCCGTTACAGCGGCGGAGCCGGGGGTGATTGCGTGGAGGTCGCCGCCTCCCTCACCTCCGTCCACGTCCGCGACTCCAAGGACACCGGCCGGGGCACCGTCACGGTGCCCCCCGCCGCCTGGTCCGCCTTCGTCGCGCACGCGCGTCACGCTCACTGACCGACAACCGACGTCACCACAACCAGGTCCCGGGGCCGCTCCTTCGGGGGCGGCTCCGCGACGGACCCCGTCACGGCAATGACCGCTCCACCTGCGCCACCCCGCCCGTCTCCAGGGCCGTCCACAGCGCGCCGTCCGGGCCCACGGTGATGCCGTGGGGTTCGGAGGAGGGGTCAGGAAGGGCGTACTCGGTGATCTCGCCGTCCTCCGTGACACGGCCGACGCGGCCCGTGCCCCACTGCGTGAACCAGCACTCGCCGTCGGCCGCGGCGACCACCGCGTGCGGGCCTGCCGAGCGGTCGGGGAGGGGGAACTCCGTGATCCGGCCGTCCACCGAGATCCTGCCGATCCGGCCCGCCGAGATCTCCGCGAACCACAGCGCCCTGCCGTCCGCCGCGATGCCGACCGGCCCCGCGGCCTCGGTGGGCAGGGGGTGCACGGCGGTGTCACCGTCAGGGGTGAGGCGGCCGATCGCGTTCGCGCCGTTCAGGGTGAACCACAGCGCACCGTCGGGACCCGTCGTGATCGCGGAGGGGAAGCCGCCCGCGACCGGGAGGGCGAACTCCGTGACCTCCCCGTCGACGCTGATGCGGCCGATGCGGTCACCGGTCGTCTCCGTGAACCACAGCGCGCCGTCCGGACCCGCCGTGATGCCGTACGGCCCGCCGCCGGAGGACGGCAGCGCGAAGGACGTCACCTCGCCGTCGACGGTGACGCGGCCGATCCGGTGGTCCTGGAGGCGGGTGAACCACAGTGCGCCGTCCGGGCCGGCCGCGATGACCGTGGGACGGCAGTCGGGCGCGTCCAGGGCGTACTCCTGGAAGGCGCCGTCGAGGGTGAGGCGGGCGACGCTGCCGCGGTGCACCAGGGTGAGCCAGAGCGCGCCGTCGGGGCCGGCCGTGATGCCGTACGGCCCGGCCTTCTCGTCCGTGAGGCGGAACTCCGTGACGGAGGGGGTGTGGGGGGAGGGCACATCAACTCCCTGAGGGGCGGTCACCCAGGCACCTTCCCCGGACGCGACGCCCGGCGCAACTTCGTACCCCCGCGACGCGCCCCCGCCCCCTCCCCCGCCACTAGCGTGGCCCCATGACGACTCCTGCGGATGTGCACGAGGTACGGGACCCCGAGCTGCCGGGACGGCTGCTGAGCGTCGAGCGCGACGCGCTGCTCCCGCTGCTGCGGGCGCGCGGCGACGGCGACTTCGCGCTGCCGGTGACGGCGTGTCCGGGCTGGACGGTGCGGGACGTGCTGGCGCACTGCTCGGCGGCACTGTCGCGGGTGGTGGAGAGCCGGTACGAGAAGGACGTGTTCTCGCCCGCGAGCAACCAGCGGGACATCGACGAGCGGGCCGGCTGGACCACCGCGCGGATCCTCGACGAACTGGACCACGGCATGACCGAGGCCGGGCCGGTCATCGCGAAGGCGGGCGGGGTGCTGGACGGGGTGGCGCTCGGCGAGTGGGTGCACGCCGGGGACGTGCGCGACGCGCTCGGGGAGCCAGGGGCGTACGCGGGCGCGGGCCTGCCGTTCGCACTCGCCCTGCTGGCGCAGGTCACCGGCGCGCGGGGGCATGTGCCGCTGCACGCCGACCTGGACGACGCGGACGAGCCGGTACGGCTGGGCGACGCGTCCGGGGAGCGGCCCCCGGCGCGCTTCATCGGCGACGGGCCCACGCTGATGCGGCTGTACGCGGGTCGCCCGGTGGACGGGGTGCCGTACGAGCTGGCCGGGGTGGAGGCGGCGGAGCTGAACATCTTCGGCTGACCATCGTCGGCTGAGCGGCGGGTGGGAGAGGTCCGGGCCGAGGGCCAGGCGTAGTCTGGATTGGACTAGACCTGTAGGAGCCGTCCGAGCCGACGAATGGGGCCCCATGAGCAAGCGTGCAGTCCTGGAGGTGATCGCCCTCGACGTCGAGGACGCCGTCGCCGCCCAGGCGGGAGGTGCGGACCGCCTCGAACTGGTCACCGACATGGCGGCGGACGGGCTGACCCCCGCGGCGGCGACGGTGACGGCGGTCCGCGCGGCCGTGGGCATCCCGGTCCGGGTCATGCTCCGGCTCGCGGACGGCTTCGCGGCGGGCGCGGTGGAACGGCTGGTCGCCGCGGCGCGCGAGATGCGCGAGGCGGGGGCGGAGGAGTTCGTCCTCGGCTTCCTCGACGCGGACGGCCAGGTGGACCTGGCGGCGGTGGAGCGGGTCGCGGCCGAGCTGGAGGGCTGCCGGTGGACGTTCCACCGTGCGATCGACCACGCGGCGGACCGCGACGCCCTCCGCAAGCAGCTCGCGGACGTCCCCGGCCTGGACACCTACCTGACCGCGGGCGCGGCGGAGGGGGTGGACACGGGCCTGCCGGTGCTGTGCGCGGAGGCGGGGCGGCGGGGCGAGCCGGGGCACGACCAGCAGTTGCTGGTGGGCGGCGGCCTGCGCCTTGAGCATGTGCCGGCCCTGCTGGACGCGGGCGTGGACGCCTTCCACATCGGCGGCGCGGCCCGCCCGGACGGGTGGGCCGGTCCGGTGTCGGCGGCTGCTGTGGCCCGGTGGCGGGGTGTCCTGGGGGAGTGAGGCCCTCTGACGCCGGGCGGGGATTGCGCAGCCCGGCGTCAGCGGGGTGCCGTCCGCGCCCACCCTCCCCCATCGCCCCAGCGGCACGCCTGCCCGCGGGATGCAGGAGTCGGGCGGTTACGTCAACTGCGACGGCAGCGGTGCCGCATGCGTGATGATCAGGCCCGACACCGCTCGCGTCAGCGTGACGTACAGGCGGCGGAGGCCTGTGCGTTCGTCGGGTTCGGCGTCGACGACCGCCTGGGGTTCGTCCAGGAGGACGTAGTCGTATTCCAGGCCCTTCGCCAGGGAGGCCGGGACCAGGGTGAGGCGGGTCGACTCCGTCGTCTCCTCGCCGGGGGCCACGTGGGGGAGGCCCGCCGAGGCGAGGGCGTCGGTCAGTTCCGGGATGCGGGGGTCCGCCGCGATCAGGCCCACCGAGCCTTCGCGGGTGAGCAGTTCGCGGCACGCGGCGATCACGTCCGCCGGGCCGGAGGAGCGGCGTACCTCGAAGAAGCCCGGGTTCTCGCGGATCGACGCGACCGGGGTGAGGCCCGGGGCGATGTGCGGGAGCAGGCGGGAGGCGTACGTGATGACGTCCGTGGGGACACGGAATCCCGCCGTCAGCTCCTCCACCACCGCGTCCGGCTTGCCCAGGTGGGACAGGGCCTCCTCCCAACTGCGCGTCGCCCACGGCGTGGTGCCCTGCGCCAGGTCGCCGAGGACGGTCGCCGAGCCGGTCGTGCAGCGGCGGCCCACCGCCCGGTACTGCATGGGGGAGAGGTCCTGCGCCTCGTCGAGGACGACATGGCCGAGCGACGGGGTGCGCCGGATCAGGTCCGCCGCCTCGTCGATCAGCACCGTGTCCGCCGCCGACCACTTCGCCGCCTTCACCGAGCGGGCCGGCTTCGCCCAGAGGATCGCCTTCTGCTCCTGCTCGTCGAGCAGCCCCTCCGCGTGTTCCGCCAGGAACTCCGCGTCGCTCAGCAGCCGCAGCACCAGCTTCGCCGGGTCCACGGCCGGCCACACCGCCTTGACGGCCGCCTTCACCGCCGCGTTGCGCGCCACCGCGTCCTGCACCCGGTCGTCCGGCGCCTCGCCCGCCCGCTCCATCTGCACCAGCACCGCGTGCGCGATGCGCTGCGGCAGCGCCTCGCGGGCGGCGCCGTAGCGGATGTCCCGGTCGAGCAACTGCTCTACCAGCTCCTCGAGTTCGTACGCAGGGACGCGCCACCGGCGGGAGCCGCGCACCACCACGACCGGTTCCGTCGGCATGGTCACGTGGGAGTACAGGGCCCGCCGCAGCACCTCCGCCATGCGCGCGTCGCCCTTGACCGTCGCCGCCGTCGCGTCGTCCGTCCCGCGGACCTCCACGTGCGCCACCAGGTCGTCCACCGTGGCCTGGGCGACGGCGAGTTCACCCAGGGCCGGGAGCACCTGCTCGATGTAGTGCAGGAAGGAGCGGTTCGGCCCGACGACCAGGGTGCCCGTGCGGGCCAGGCGCTCACGGTGGGCGTAGAGGAGGTACGCGACCCGGTGCAGACCGACGGCCGTCTTTCCGGTGCCGGGGCCGCCCTGCACGCACACGCTGCCCGAGAGCCCCGACCGTACGATCTCGTCCTGCTCGGGCTGGATCGTCGCGACGATGTCGCGCATGGGGCCGACGCGCGGGCGCTCGATCTCCTGCTGGAGCAGCTTGCTGGTGGTCGCCGCCTCGGCCGGGTCGGAGAGGTGCTCGTCCTCGTACGCGGTGAGGTCGCCGCCGGTGTAGCCGAAGCGCCGGCGCAGTCCGACGTCCATCGGGTCCTTCTTGGACGCCCGGTAGAACGGCTGCGACACCGGCGCACGCCAGTCGATCACCATCGGGTCGCCGTCCGCGTCGTGCACATGCCGGCGCCCGATGTAGAAGCGTTCTCCTTGCGCGCCCTCCGCCCGCTCCGCGCCCGGCGCGTGCAGATAGTCGAGGCGGCCGAAGAACAGCGGGGTGTCGCTGAGGTCGGCCAGCGCCTTGATCCGCTCCTCGATCTGGTGCTGAAGCACCTCCGCGTTCACCCAGTTGGCCGTGACGTCGCGGATGTCGAGCGCCTCCACGTCCTCCCGCATGGCGCGCAGGGCGGCGCGGGACGCGGTGAGGTGGGAGCGTTCACGGGCGAGGGGGTCGCCGGCCGGGGCGGCGGGACCGTCCACGGGATCGTTCACGGGCTCGTCTACGGGCGTGGACGCGGACAAGGGGGTGCCTCCGAGGGACCTGCTGCGGGTGTGCCGCGAGGAAGGAATGCCGGCCGGTTTCCGTCCGGACGGCGGCGCTCCGTGGGGGAGGCGGGAAGAGAGCGGAGATTCTAGGCCGTGGGGCGGGGGCGGTCCAAACGGTTTTCCGCGCGCTCCGGACGGCGGTCCGCGCCGGACGTCCGCTGCCGTGCCGACCCCGCCCCCCGCCGCGCCGGCCCCGTCGTCAGGGACGCCAGCAGCGCCAGCCGCTCCGCGTCCTCGCTGCCCGGCGCCGCGTGGTACGCCGCGAGCGCCAGCCCGTGCGGGCCGTCGACGTCCAGCTTGGACAGGGTGAGGCTCAGCTCCCCGACCTGCGGGTGGTTCATCCGGATCGGCTTGTCCACGACCGGCCGCACATCGTGCCGGGCCCACACCTTCCGGAACTCCGCGCTCGCCAGCGACAGTTCGCCCACCAGCCGGACGACCCGCGGGTCGTCCACATCGGTGCCCAGCCGCCGCCGGAACACGGCGACGCACTGCGCGGCCGTGGCGGACCAGTCCGTGTGCAGATCCCGCTCGGCGGGGTCGAGGAAGAACGACCGCAGCCGGTTCTCGCCCACCCGCACGGTCGGCACCAGCGCCGCGGCCAGCGGGTTCACCGCGATCACGTCGAGGGCCCGGTCCGTCACGAACGCCGGCAGCCCGATCGACTCCAGCAGCTGCGCCGTGGCCGGCGGGACGGCGGGCCGCCGCGACGGCCGGCGGCGGGCGCGCGGCCGGGGCGCGGCGAGCTGGTGGAGGTACGCCGTGGCGGTGTCGTCGAGCAGCAGCACCCGGGCGAGCGCGTCGAGCACCTGCGCCGACGGATTGCGGTCGCGGCCCTGCTCCAGCCGCAAGTAGTAGTCGGAGCTGATGCCGGCGAGCAGCGCGACCTCCTCGCGGCGCAGCCCGGGCACCCGGCGCACACCGTGGGACGGCAGCCCCAGGTCGTCCGGCGTCACCAGCTCCCGGCGCGCGCGGAGGTAGTCGCCGAGCCGGTTCTCCTCAGACATGCGTTCCAGCGTAAGCGGGCGGGGCCGTCCGTCCCTGGCCCTGTCACTCCCAGGATCGGCGGGGAACTGGGCGGACCGCCGCCCACGGCGGACGGTGGGCACATGACCACACCTCGGACGACCACCACACCCACCCTCCCCGGCGGCACCTGGACGCTGGGCGACCTGACCGTCACCCGCTTCGGGTACGGCGCCATGCAGCTCGCGGGGCCCGGAGTGATGGGCCCGCCGGCCGACCGCGAGGGCGCCCTCGCCGTGCTGCGCGAGGCCGTACGCCTCGGCATCACCCACATCGACACCGCCGACGCCTACGGCCCGCACGTCACCAACCGGCTGATCCGCGAGGCCCTGCACCCCTACCCGGACACCCTGCACATCGTCACGAAGGTCGGCGCGCGCCGGGACGCCGACGGCGGCTGGCCCCCGGCCCGCGAACCCGACGACCTGCGCCGCGCCGTGCACGACAACCTGGAGACCCTGGGCGTCGACACCCTCGACCTGGTCAACCTGCGCCTCGGGGACGCCACGGGACCGCGGCCGGGCTCACTGGCGGCGGCGTACGAGGCGCTCGTCGAGCTCCAGCAGCAGGGCCTGATCCGGCACCTCGGCCTCAGCAACGCGACCTCCGAGCAGATCGCCGAGGCGGAGACCATCGCCCCGTTCGTCTGCGTCCAGAACCTCTACAACCTCGCCCACCGCCAGGACGACGCCCTCGTCGACCGGCTCGCCGGCCAGGGCATCGCGTACGTGCCGTACTTCCCGCTCGGCGGGTTCACGCCGCTGCAGTCGGCCACGCTGTCGGCGGTGGCGGACCGGCACGGCGTGCGGCCGATGGCGGTGGCCCTCGCCTGGCTGCTGCACCGCTCGCCGAACATCCTGCTGATCCCCGGCACGTCGTCGGTGGCGCACCTGCGGGAGAACGTCGCCGGTGCGGGCCTCACCCTGACCGAGGAGGACCTGGCCGCCCTCGACACGATCGGCGCCACCCCGGGCGTCACCCCCTAGGTCGAACAGGATTGAGGCGATGGTGAGGGCCGCCTGGCAGGACGCGCGGGTCCTGTCGTGTGCCGGGCGCCGATGACCGACAGCAGCTGGAGTGCCTCCGCCGAGGGCGAGCCGGGTTCCGCGGTGTAGATGACGACCTGCTGGTCACGGTCGGTGATGTCCAGTACGTCGCAGTTGACGGTGACCGGACCGACCACCGGGTGCTGGAAGGTTTTGGAGAGGGCGGAATCGGCCGAGACGTCGTGGGAGTCCCACAGCCGGGCGAACTCCTCGCTTCCCGCGAGGAGTTCGCCCACGAGCTCCGCTGTCTCCGGGTCGTCGGGGTAGCGGGCGGCAGCGGCGCGCAGCCGCTGAGTGGCCTGGACGGCGAACTCGTTCGCGTCCGACACCCCGTACAGCCGCTGACCGTGCGTGTGCGGTCCGAGGAAGACGCGGCGCACCAGGTTGCGGTCGTGTCGCGGCAACGCGGAGAAGTCCTCCATCAGAGCCGCCGCCAGGTCGTTCCACGCGATCACTTCGGACGTCGCGGACGTCACGGTGGCCGCGGCCTGCGGCAGTCGCCGTAGCAGGTCCCGGATGCTCTGCCGTACCTCGCGCGAGGGCCCGGCCGGGGGCAGCGGCGGTGCGCCGGCGAGGTGGTGCAAATGGTCGCGTTCGGCGTCCGTGAGGCGCAGGGCACGGGCCAGACCGGCCAGCACCTCGTGCGACGGGCGCGGGGCGCGGGCCTGCTCGAGCCGTGTGTAGTACTCCGTCGAGATGAACGCCAGCTGCGCGACCTCCTCGCGGCGCAGTCCCGGGGTGCGGCGGCGCGGTCCGCGCGGCAGCCCCGCATCGCCGGGAGAGATCCGCTCGCGCCTGCTGCGGAGGAACGCCGCCATTTCCTGTCGGTCCATATTCCCAGTGTGCCGCCGGTGGCGGGAGCCCAGCCAGGTACCGCTGGTGCCTGGCTGGGCTTTGGGGGCGGACGCACGCTGGGTGCCATGGGCAACGCATGCACGACGTCTCCCGTACGAGCGTCCCGCCGGAGATCGCCGAGGCCGCCGCCTGGCTCCTCAGTGACCGCTCCTCCTGTCTGACCGGCACCGTCCTGCGTGTCGACGGCGGAGCACGGAATTGAGAGCACGAGAACTCCCCCCTGTAGGAGGAAACATGTCGAAGTCACCGCAGACAGCCACGGAGGCGGCCGCCGAGGTCCCTCAGGGCATGAAGCCCGAGCAGATCGCGAAGACCCTGGGGACCATCGCCGATTCGTTCCGCCAGTCGTTGCGCTCGCCGATCCTGCATACGCCGGCCGAGCAGGGCTTGGAGTACGAGGACGTGAGCTTCCCGTCCGAGGACGGGGTGCCGCTGGAAGGCTGGTTCATTCCGGCCCCCGGCTCCGACAGGATCATCATCGCGAACCATCCGCGCTGGTTCAGCCGTGCCGGGCTTCCGTCGCACCTGGAGCCCTGGAAGTCGCTCGGCGCCGCGACCGGCAACGACTTCGAGGTGAACTTCGTGCCGGACTACAAGATCCTGCACGATGCCGGTTACCACGTGCTCGCCTACGATCTGCGCAACTTCGGTCACAGCGGCGCGGCCAACGGTGGCGTCTTCACCGTCGGGCGGTTCGAGTCCCGGGACGTCGTCGGCTCACTGAACTACGTCCGCAGCCGCCCCGACACCAAGGACATGACGATCGGTCTGTTCAGCCGGTGCGTAGGGGGCAACTCCACCATGTTCGCCATGTCGAGGCGTCCCGAGGCGTTCGAAGGGGTCCGCTGCATGGTCTCTCCGCAGCCGCTGTCCCCCGGCGTCGCACTGTCACGGGCGCTGGAGCGACTCGGAATTCCCGCCCGCCACATCGACGACCTGGACGAGCTCATCAGGCTGCACATCAGCTTCAGGCTGGCGGAACTGTCACCGGTGCCGTGGGCGAAGAACGTGAATGTGCCGACGTTCCTGTACCAGGTGCGCGACGATCTGTACACATGGCCCGACGACATCCAGGCCATGTACGACAACATCCCGGTCGCCGAGAAGAAGCTGTTCTGGATCGAGGGAACGACGCGACGCTGGGACGGCTACACCTACTTCCAGCAGAACCCGACGCAGATGCTGGACTGGTTCGACAGGTACATGAAATAGGGACGAGCTGACCGGAGAGAAGAGGAGTCCGGGCCGCCCGCCATGATCCCTAGGGGTGACCCCGTCCTGCCTGAGAGGGACGGCTCGTTCCGCAGGCGTACGCGGCGGCCCCGCGGTCCCGTCCTGTGGGCCGATGCCCGTACCGGGGCCGCGGGGCAACCATGGACGCATGAGCGCAGCCACCGTCCACCCCACCAGTCCGCCGGTCCGGCCGAGCGGCGCCACCACGGCCCAGGGCAGTCACCCGCATCGCGTGGGTGACGCCCTGCGCGCCGTGAAGGTGTTCCTCGGCGCGGCCTTCGACGTGATCCTCCTCGGCGAGTACGGCCCGGAGGCCGGCGTCCGCCGCCGCTAACCCTCGTCCTTGCTCTCCTCGGGTTTCGCGAACAGCACGTCCCGTGCCTCCTCCGCCGCCCGGATCATGGTCTCGGAGACGAAGTCGAGGAACCGCGCCGCGTTCTCCAGCCGCGTGGCGACCGGCGTGCCGGGCCCCATGACGTCCACGCCCTCCCGTGAGGTCGCCGCGACCTGCGCGGTGGACCGGGCGCTGGCCATCATCGACTGGTACCAGATGTCCTCGTCGAAGCCGTAGCGCTCCCGGCGGCCCCCCTCCTCGCGGAACCGGCGCACCAGGTCCTGGCTCTCCAGGAACGCGATCGCCTTCGACACCGACGCCGGGCTGACCTCGAGCCGCTCCGCCAGTTCGGCGGCGGTGAGGCTGCCGGAGTCACTGAGGGTGAGACAGGCCATGACCCTGGCCATCATCCGGGGCGTGCCCGAGGCGATGAAGACCGTCGTGAGCGTCTCCTCGTACTCCCGTACCGCCTCCGGGTCACGCCCGTACGCGTCCGGCGCCGCCTTCGCCCGCCGCGCGCTTCGCCTGCGCCGGTGGGCGCGCTGCTCGGTCGCGCGCTGGGCCAGCTCGGGACGGTAGGCGGTGGGGCCGCCGTTGCGCATGACCTCCCGCGTGACCGTCGAGGTGGGACGGTCCAGACGCCGCGCGATCTCCGCGTACGCCAGCCCGTCGGCCAGCCCCGACGCGATCTGCTGGCGCTCCTGCTGGGTGAGCCTGCCTCCTGGCAACGGGGGTCTCCTTCGTGGTCCGTGGTGGGGCGAGCATAGCGTTCACCTTCCTTTCGTTGCAACGAATCAAGACCTCTCTGTTGCGTTAAATCGCAGAACGTTGCAACGATTTAAGCGCTGTGAGCTGCGCTGATACCGTCTATGTGCAACAAGTATGTTGTCAGAGATGTGAACGCAACGTAGCGTTTCCGGTGTCAGAAACAACGGCCCCGAAGGAGCGCACGATGCATTTCGACACCCCCGCCCCCATCTCCGTCGCCCTCGACGTCGCCGCCGGCCGCATCCGGTTCGTCGCCGCGGACCGGACCGACACCGTGGTCGAGGTCCTCCCCGCCGACACCGCGAAGAGCCGCGACACGAAGGCGGCGGAGCAGACCCGGGTCGCGTACGACGGTGGAGTCCTCAGGATCGACGGCCCGCAGGGGAAGAACCAGCTTCTCGGCCCGTCCGGATCCGTCGACATCACCGTCCGGCTGCCCGCCGGCTCCCGCGTCGAGGCGAAGGCCGCCGGCGCGGAGCTGCGGGGCGAAGGCCGGCTCGGCGACGTCGTCATCGAGGGCGCGCAGGGCACGGTCGAGCTCGACGAGGCCGCGAGCGCCCGCCTCACCGTCCTCGCCGGCGACGTCTCGGTCGGCCGCCTGGGCGGCCCCGCCGAGATCAGCACCCAGAAGGGCGACATCCGCGTCACCGAAGCCCTGCGCGGCAGGGTCACCCTGCGCACCGAGCACGGCGACATCGCCGTCGGCGCCGCCCGCGGGGTCTCCGCCTCCCTGGACGCCGGCACCGGATACGGCCGGGTCCACAACACGCTCAGGAACACCGACGGCGCCGCCGCCGGCCTCACCGTCCACGCGACCACCGCCTACGGCGACATCACCGCCCGCAGCCTGTGACCGCCCACCGCCTCAGAAGGAGACACCCATGACCGGCTTGGCCATCGCGGCGAACGGGCTGCGCAAGGCGTACGGCGACAAGACCGTCCTCGACGGCGTCGACCTCGCCGTCGAGGACGGCACGATCTTCTCCCTGCTCGGGCCGAACGGCGCGGGCAAGACCACGGTCGTCAAGATCCTCTCCACGCTCGTCGGCGCGGACGCGGGCGACCTGCGGGTCGGCGGGCACGACCTCGCCGCCGACCCGCAGGCCGTGCGGGCCGCGATCGGCGTCACCGGCCAGTTCTCCGCCGTCGACGGCCTGATCACCGGCGAGGAGAACATGCTGCTGATGGCGGACCTGCACCACCTGTCCCGCCAGGAGGGCCGGCGGGTCGCCGCCGAGCTGCTGGAGCGGTTCGACCTCGCGGACGCGGCGAAGAAGCCCGCGTCCACGTACTCGGGCGGCATGAAGCGCCGGCTCGACATCGCCATGACCCTGGTCGGAGGTCCGCGGATCATCTTCCTGGACGAGCCGACCACCGGGCTCGACCCCCGCTCCCGTCACACCATGTGGGGCATCATCCGCGAGCTGGTCGACGGCGGGGTGACCGTCTTCCTCACCACCCAGTACCTGGAGGAGGCCGACCAGCTCGCGCACCGCATCGCCGTGCTGCACGACGGCCGGATCGCCGCCGAAGGCACCGCGGAGGAGCTGAAGCGGATCGTCCCCGGCGGGCATGTACGGCTCCGCTTCACCGACCCGGCCGGCTACCGGTCGGCCGCCGCCGTCCTGTGCGGGGCCGCCCCGGACGACGCGGCGCTGACCCTGTCCATCCCCAGCGGCGGCAGCCAGCGCGAACTGCGCGCCGTGCTGGACCGGCTCGACTCCGCCGGTGTGGAGGCGGACGAGCTGACCGTGCACACCCCCGACCTCGACGACGTCTTCTTCGCCCTGACCGAAGGCGCCGGCATCCCCGCCCCGTCGACCGCCCCCTCGAAGGAGACCGTCCGATGAGTGCCCCGCAGACCTTCTCCCTCGCCCTGCGCGACTCGTCCACCATGGTGCGCCGCAACCTGCTGCACGCCCGGCGCTACCCGTCCCTCACCCTCAACCTGCTGCTCACGCCGGTCATGCTGCTCCTGCTCTTCGTGTACGTCTTCGGCGACGTGATGAGCGCGGGGCTGGGCGGCGGCGGCCGGTCCGCCTACGTCGCCTACCTGGTGCCCGGGCTGCTGCTGATGACCGTCGGCTCCACCGCCATCGGCACCGCCGTGTCCGTGTCGATGGACATGACCGAGGGGATCGTGGCCCGCTTCCGCACGATGGCCATCCACCGCGGCTCGGTGCTCGTCGGACACGTGGTCGGCAGCGTGCTGAAGGCCGTCCTCAGCGTGGTCGTCGTGGGCGCGGTCGCCGTGGCGATCGGCTTCCGCTCGACGGACGCCACGGCACTGGAGTGGCTGGCCGCCTTCGGCCTGCTGGTGCTGTTCGCCACGGCGCTCACCTGGATCGCGGTCGGCATGGGGCTCGGCGCCCCCAACGCGGAGGCCGCCAGCAACAACGCGACCCCGCTGATCCTGCTGCCCCTGCTGTCCAGCGCGTTCGTCCCGGTGGACGGGATGCCGGGGTGGTTCCGGCCCGTCGCCGAGTACCAGCCCTTCACGCCGGCCATCGAGACCCTGCGCGGGCTGCTGCTCGGCAGCGGGATCGGGCACAACGGGTGGCTGGCCGTGGCCTGGTGCGTGGCGCTCGTGGTACTCGGCTACGTCTGGTCGACGGCCTCGTTCGCCCGCGACCCGAAGTGAGTATCCGTACACCCGCCCAGGTGAGTAGCGGCCCCGGTGCGCCCGTCGCACCGGGGCCGCTTCACTGGCCGTATGAACCGGAACAGCTCGCCGCCCCGGACCGGGCGGGACCCCCGCGCGTACGTGGCGCCGGCGATCGCCACCGTGCTCGGCGTGATGCTCGCCCCGCTCGCGCTGCTGTTCGGGGCGCTGTCCGTCATGGCGACGGACAGCTGCGGCCCCGACGACTGCTCGCCGGCGCTGACGACCGCCCTGGACGTCATCCACGGCACCCTGTTCCTCGGCGGGCTGCTCGGGGTGGCCGCCTGTGCCGCCGCGTGGCTGCTGCCCCGGACCCGTCGCTGGGCGGTGCCGCGCGTCTGGCTGGCGGGGCTGTCGCTGCTGCCCTGGCTGGCCGTGATCGCGCTGGTGTTCAACCTGCCCGAAGGGTGACGACCGCGCAGAAAGGCCCTCAGCTCCCCGCGAGCAGCTCGTCCGCGTCGACGATCCGGTAGGCGTAGCCCTGCTCGGCCAGGAACCGCTGGCGGTGCGCCGCGAAGTCCTGGTCGATGGTGTCGCGGGCGACCACGGAGTAGAAGTGCGCCTGGTGGCCGTCCGCCTTCGGCCGCAGCACACGGCCCAGACGCTGCGCCTCCTCCTGGCGGGAGCCGAAGGTGCCGGACACCTGGATGGCGACCGTCGCCTCCGGCAGGTCGATGGAGAAGTTCGCGACCTTCGACACCACCAGCACGCTCAGCTCGCCCTGCCGGAACGCCTCGAACAGCTTCTCCCGCTGGGCGTTGGACGTCTCGCCCTTGATGACCGGGGCGTCCAGGTGCTCGCCGAGCTCGTCGAGCTGGTCGATGTACTGGCCGATGACGAGGATCTGCTGGCCCGCGAAGCGGCGGACGATCGCCTCCGTGACCCGCTGCTTGGTGGCGGTCGTCGAGCAGAAGCGGTACTTCTCCTCCTGCTCGGCCGTCGCGTACGCCAGCCGCTCGGAGTCGGTGAGGTTGACGCGGACCTCGACGCAGTCGGCGGGCGCGATGTAGCCCTGCGCCTCGATCTCCTTCCACGGGGCGTCGAACCGCTTCGGGCCGATGAGCGAGAAGACGTCCGACTCACGGCCGTCCTCGCGTACCAGGGTCGCCGTCAGGCCGAGCCGGCGCCGGGCCTGGAGGTCGGCGGTGAACTTGAAGACGGGCGCGGGCAGCAGGTGCACCTCGTCGTAGAGGATCAGGCCCCAGTCGCGGGAGTCGAACAGCTCCAGGTGGGGGTAGATGCCCTTCCGCTTCGTCGTCAGCACCTGGTAGGTGGCGATGGTGACAGGGCGGATCTCCTTCTTCGTGCCGCTGTACTCGCCGATCTCGTCCTCGGTGAGCGACGTCCGCCGCACCAGCTCGTGCTTCCACTGGCGGGCCGAGACGGTGTTGGTGACGAGGATCAGCGTCGTCGACTTCGCCTGCGCCATCGCGCCCGCGCCGACCAGCGTCTTGCCGGCGCCGCAGGGGAGGACGACCACGCCGGAGCCGCCGTGCCAGAAGTTCTCCACGGCCTGCTTCTGGTACGGGCGCAGCGCCCAGCCGTCCTCGTCCAGCTCGATCGGGTGCGCCTCGCCGTCGACGTACCCGGCGAGGTCCTCGGCGGGCCAGCCCAGCTTCAGCAGGGTCTGCTTGATCTGGCCGCGTTCGGAGGGGTGGACCTGGACCGTGTCCGGGTCGATACGGGCGCCGACGAGGGGGGCGACGCGCTTGGAGCGCAGCACCTCCTCCAGGACCGGGCGGTCGGTGGTGGTGAGGACGAGGCCGTGCGCCGGGTGCTTGACCAGGCTGAGCCGGCCGTAGCGGTCCATGGTCTCGGCGATGTCGACGAGCAGCGCGTGCGGCACCGGGTAGCGGCTGTACTGCACCAGCGCGTCGACGACCTGCTCGGCGTCGTGCCCGGCGGCGCGCGCGTTCCACAGGCCGAGCGGGGTCACCCGGTAGGTGTGGATGTGCTCGGGTGCCCGCTCCAGTTCGGCGAACGGCGCGATGACGCGACGGCAGTCGTCGGCCTGCTCGTGGTCGACCTCGAGGAGCAGGGTCTTGTCGGACTGGACGATGAGCGGACCATTCACGCGCGGCTGCCTTTCTGCGACGGGCTCGGCACGGGCACTGCACGGCCAAACGTCCAGTTTGCCTGATCGCATTCCACGCCGTCTCCCCGCACGTACGCACCCGGCGGATCAGTCCGCCAGTTCCGCGACCCCCGTGATCCGATGCAGCGGATACGTCCGCACCTCGTCGGCAGTGTGATCGTAGGCCGTCACAAACCCGCCCTCGACCCGGATCGGGTCGATGACGCGCTGGCTGGCGGCGCCCTCGGCGTTGACGTAGCCGATCCACAGGGTGTCGTTGGTGAGGACGGCGGCCTGGAGGGCGGCCAGGGTGTCGGCGGCGGTGGTGCGGGGCAGTTCGCCCGGCGCCGTGCCCGCCGCCTCGCCGCCGACCGGCTTGCGGGGTGCGGTGGAGGCGAGGTCGCCCGCGCGGACGGCGCGGATCGCGGCCGCGAGCAGCGTGTCGTCCGGGACGGGCGGCCCGTCCGGCACCGGCTCGGGGGGCGTGCGCGGGGGCGTGCGGTACGCGTCCGCGCGGGCGATCAGCACGTCGCCCTCCGCGGACTCGGCGGCCGGCGCGAACCCCATCGCGCGCAGCCCCTCCAGCAGGGACGTGGGGTCGGTCCGCGCGGCCAGCACCGTCGGGGCGAGCCGGCGCAGGCCCAGCCCGGCGGCGCGCTTGTCGGCGAGGATCTCGTTCAGCACCGCGTCGTCGTCGCAGCGCACGTAGGACGACGCGGCGCCCACCCGCAGATGCCCGTGCCGGCGGGCCACGTCGTCGATCAGGTACGTCAGGGGCTGCGGCACCGGCGTACGGGAGTGCGCGGCGAGGAAGGCGTGCAGGTCGGCGGCGGACTGCCCGGCGTCCAGGGCGCGCCGTACCGAGCCGGGCGTGAACCGGTAGACGGTCGCCCCGCCCTTCGACTCCACGTCCGCCAGCACGCCCAGCATGTCGGCGAGCGGCCGCTCCAGCGGGCCGGGCGCGACCGCCGTCAGGTCGGCCTGGAGCAGCACATGGTCCAGCGGCTCGGGCAGCAGGGGTTCGAGCAGCCGGGCGGCGGCCGCGGCGGCGGTCGCCTGCTCGGCGGGGGAGAGGGCGGGCGGCGGCGGCACCTGCCGGTGGTGCACGGGCAGCTTGTCGCCCGGCCCCGTCGGCTCGGTGTCCGCGGCCGTGTGGCGGGGCGCGGGCGGCGCGCCGATCAGCGCCCGCCCGTGCGAGGAGAGCGCGCCGCGTCCGGTGACGCCGAGCATCTCGGCCTCCGCCAGTGTCCAGCGGGCCAGCCGCGACCGCAGGTCCTCGTCCCCGCTCCCGCCGCCGGCCGGGTACGCCGGCGCCCCGGACCCGCCCGCCCCCGCGCGGGCCGCGGCGCCCCGCGCCCCCTCGGC
>BMVA01000027.1 GCA_014650475.1 Streptomyces albogriseolus | reverse complement strand
CGGGGATGGCGGGACGGGGCGCGTCCGGCGGGGCGCCGTCGGCGGGCGCGGGGGCTCCAGGGGTGCGGGGCGCGGGCCGGGCGCCGGCCGAGGGTGCCGTCGGGGCGGCCGGCCCCGAGAGGCGGTGGAGGGCTTCCAGCAGGCGGGTGAGGCGGGTGGCGCAGGCGTCCTCCTGGGAGAGGGTGCCCGAGACCCAGGCGAGTTCCGGACCGAGGGTCTGGGACCAGGCGGGGTCCAGCACCGGCTGGAAGGTGTAGAGGGCGGCGCTGATGCGGCGGGCCGCGCGCCTCAGTGCGCGGGCCGCCTCCGCGGAGTCCTCCGGCGCCGCCGCGCCCCGGTGGAGGCGCAGCGCGCGGAGGAATTCGGTCGCCCTCGCCCGCAGATGGCGGGCCAGGACGTCCGCCGGATCAGGGTGCTGCGGTACCACGCCGGCGCCTCCGGGCGTCAATGAGCATCTCCTGGATGTTGCGCAGGGGCTGGCCGTCCGCGTCCGTGGAGTGCCGGGTCCACTCGCCGTCCTCGCCGAGGTGCCAGGACGCCGTGGTGTCGGACATCCCCGTCTCCAGCAGCCGGTTGAGGGCGGCCCGGTGCGCCGGGTCGGTGACCCGCACCAGCGCCTCGATCCGCCGGTCGAGGTTGCGGTGCATCATGTCGGCGCTGCCGATCCACACCTCGGGCTCGCCGCCGTTGCCGAAGGCGAACACCCGCGAGTGCTCGAGGAAGCGGCCGAGGACGGACCGCACCCGCACGTTCTCCGACAGCCCCGGCACACCGGGCCGGATCGCGCAGATGCCGCGCACCCAGATGTCGACCGGCACACCGGCCTGGGACGCCCGGTAGCAGGCGTCGATGACGGCCTCGTCGACCATCGAGTTGACCTTGATACGGACGTACGCGGGCCGCCCGGCGCGGTGGTGCTGCGCCTCCTTGTCGATCCGTGAGATCAGGCCGTCGCGCAGGGACTTGGGGGCGACCAGCAGCCGGCGGTAGGTCTCGCGCCGCGAGTAGCCGGAGAGGCGGTTGAACAGGTCGGAGAGGTCCGCGCCGACCTGCGGGTCCGCGGTGAGCAGCCCGAGGTCCTCGTACAGCCGTGCCGTCTTCGGGTGGTAGTTGCCGGTGCCGACGTGGCTGTACCGCCGGAGCGTCTCGCCCTCCTGGCGGACCACCAGCGACAGCTTGCAGTGCGTCTTCAGGCCGACCAGGCCGTAGACGACGTGGCAGCCGGCCTCCTCCAGCTTGCGCGCCCACTTGATGTTGGCGTGCTCGTCGAAGCGGGCCTTGATCTCCACCAGCACCAGCACCTGCTTGCCGGACTCGGCGGCGTCGATGAGCGCGTCGACTATCGGGGAGTCGCCGGAGGTCCGGTACAGCGTCTGCTTGATGGCCAGCACGTCCGGGTCGGCCGCCGCCTGCTCCAGGAACGCCTGCACGGAGGTCGAGAAGGAGTCGTAGGGGTGGTGCAGCAGCACGTCCCTGCTGCGCAGGGCGGCGAAGATGTCGGGCGCCGAGGCGGACTCCACCTCGGCGAGGTCGCGGTGGGTGCCGGCGACGAACTTCGGGTACTTCAGCTCGGGCCGGTCCAGGCCGTGGATGCGGAACAGGCCGGTCAGGTCGAGCGGGCCGGGCAGCGGGTACACCTCGGCCTCGGAGATCTTCAGCTCGCGCACGAGGAGGTCCAGCACCTCGCGGTCGACGGACTCCTCCACCTCCAGCCGCACCGGCGGCCCGAAGCGGCGCCGCATCAGCTCCTTCTCCAGGGCCTGGAGGAGGTTCTCCGCGTCGTCCTCCTCGACCTCCAGGTCCTCGTTGCGGGTGAGCCGGAAGGCGTGGTGCTCCAGCACCTCCATGCCCGGGAACAGCTCCTCCAGGTGCGCGGCGATGACGTCCTCGACGGGGACGTAGCGGCCGGGCGAGGACTCCAGGAAACGGGACAGCAGCGGCGGCACCTTCACCCGGGCGAAGTGCTTGTGCCCGGTCACCGGGTTGCGCACCACGACGGCCAGGTTGAGCGACAGCCCCGAGATGTACGGGAAGGGGTGCGCCGGGTCCACCGCGAGCGGGGTCAGCACCGGGAAGATCTGGTGCCGGAACAGGGTGAAGAGGCGGGCCTGCTCCTTCTCCGTGAGCTCGTTCCAGCGGACCAGGTGGATGCCCTCCTCCGCGAGGGCGGGGGCGACGTCCTCGTGGTAGCAGGCGGCGTGCCGGGCCATCAGCTCGCGGGAGCGGGCCCAGATCATCTCCAGCACCTCGCGCGGCTGGAGGCCGGAGGCGGAGCGGGTGGCCACGCCGGTGGCTATGCGCCGCTTGAGGCCGGCCACCCGGACCATGAAGAACTCGTCCAGGTTGCTGGCGAAGATCGCGAGGAAGTTCGCCCGCTCCAGCAGCGGGGTCTCGGGATCCTCGGCCAGTTCGAGCACCCGCTCGTTGAACGCCAGCCAACTGCGCTCGCGGTCGAGGAAACGGCCCTGCGGCAGCGGGGTGGCGCCGTCGGTGAGCGCCTCCTCGTAGCCGTCCAGGTCGGCGTCGATGTCGGGTTCCAGATCGGACACCGTTCCGGCCACGGTGTGCGGCCGGTGCGCGGCGATGGAGCCCACGGAGGGCTGCGAGTGCTGGACCTGTGCCGGGGTGTTGGGCTGGCTCATGACCCCATTGTTCCGCGCCGAGGGCGCCACGGGCGCGTCGGAATGCGCGGGTGGGAGCGATGGTGGCCCTGAGGCGCTCCCGTACCTCCCGTTCACCCTGCGGGGTGAGGGCTCTGCCGCGGCGGGATGCATTCACCGAGCGTCGCAAGGCTGTCTGAATCCGTGGTTACGGCGACATGACGTCCGGGACAGCGGGTGGTGGCCCGCGGGGTGTTCCGGCCGGGGACACGGCAAGGGGGGCGTGCCCTCGACGGGTACGCCCCCCTCGGCCCCGTACGCGTCAGCCGCGCGCCGTCCCGGTCGTGCCGCGCACCACGCGGAAGGCCGCGTACGCCAGCAGGGCGGCGACGGCGAGCAGGATGCCCGTGGCGACCAGCTGGAGCGGCCAGTAGTGCGCGGCGGGGTGCACGTCGCGGTAGAAGGCGGTCGCGCCCACGTCGGCGAGGTCCTCACGGCAGTCGGGGAGGCGGCCGGTGAAGCACGGGGCCGTGGCCCGGCCCCCGCCCGCGGTCAGCACGCCCTCACCGACGTGCATGCCGCTCCCCACCGGCCCCTCCCGCAGGCTGCTGACCCGGGTCACGGAGGGCCACAGGTACGGCAGGGCCGCGTGGACGCCCGCCCACAGGACCCCGACGGCGGCGGCGGCGGTGGCCAGCGCGGCCATCGCGCGGCGGAGCAGCAGCCCGGCCAGGACGCCCGCCGCCAGACCGGCCAGCGCCAGGCCCACGGGGACGGTGCCGCCCGCGAGGAAGGTGGCGGAACTGTGCCAGGACTTGGCGGTGTCGACCCGTCCGTCGGCCGCGGTCCACGCCCAGCGGTGCAGCCCGGACAGCAGTCCGCTCCCGGCGACGGCGAGCAGGGCCGGAAGGGCCAGCCGGGAGGCCAGCCAGCGGGTCGGGGAGACGCCCTGGGTCCAGGCCAGGCGGGTCGTGCCGGACTCCGTCTCGCGGCCGATCAGCGCGCCGCCGGCCCAGGCGGCGACCAGGAACGGCACGGCCAGCACGGCGGCCGTCGTCCAGGTGTAGACCTCCTTGTAGAGGAGGATCGCGTCCTGGTCGTAGCGGCACACCTTGTCCCACGCACAGGCGTTGTACGCCTTCCACGCCGCCGCCGACGCATCCGTGAGCGGCCCGCCGAGCCACACCAGCGCCGCCGCGGTCAGCAGGACCAGCGTGCCGCCGCAGATCAGGGCCGGGCGGTGCAGCCGGGCCAGCCAGCGCCACTGGCGGGGGACGCGGGCGGCGGCGGGGGCGGCCGGGGTGGTGAGGGCGGCGGTCATGCGGCGGCCTCCGTGGTCTCGGGCGCGGGTGCCAGGGCGGGGGCCGTGGGGTTGCGCAGGTAGGAGAGGACGAGGTCCTCCAGGGACGGCTCCCCGGTGCGCCAGTCGGCGGGCAGCGGGCCGGCCGGGCGGATCAGCGCGCCGAGCTGGCGGCCGGTGGTGCGGGACTCGACGACGTCGTGCGGGGCGAGGTCCGCCGTGGCGGGGGCGGTCACCCGGGTGTGGGCGGCCAGCAGGTCGTCGATCTCGCCGGAGAGCCGGATCCGGCCGCCGCCGACCAGGAGCAGGTGGTCGCAGGAGTCCTCCAGCTCGGCGACGACGTGCGAGGACATCACGATGGTGGTGCCGTGGGCGGCGGCCTCGCCCATCAGCAGGCCCATCAGCTCGTGCCGGGCCAGCGGGTCGAGGTCGGCCATCGGCTCGTCCAGGAGCAGCAGTTCGGGCCGCTTGCCCAGGGCGAGGGCGAGCGCGACGCGGGTGCGCTGGCCGCCGGAGAGGGCGCGGATCCGCCGGTCCGGGTCCAGGTCGCCGCCGGCCACGACCCGGCGCGCGGTGTCCGCGTCCCAGTGGCCGGGGTTGAGGTCGGCGCCCATGCGCAGCGTCTCGGCGACCGTGAGCTGCTGGTACAGCGGCTTGTCCTGGTCGACGAAGCCCACCCGGGGGCGGACGGCGGCCGGGGCGGCGCCGAGCACGCGGACCGTGCCCTCGGTGGGCGCGAGCAGTCCGGCGGCGAGCGCGAGCAGGGTGGACTTGCCGGCGCCGTTGGGGCCGACGACGGCGCACACGCGTCCGGCGGGCAGCCGGAAGGAACAGTCGCGCAGCGCCCAGGAGCGCCGGCCGAAGCGTTTGCCGAGCGCGTCCGCCTCGAGGGCCGGGACGGTCATGACGGGTCTCCCTGTGGGGTGTGCGCAGGCGCGGGGTGCGCGGCCTGCTCCGGGTAGTGCGTCTCGAGTACGGCGGTGAACAGCGCGGCGACGTCCTCCCGCTCCAGGCCGGACTCCCGCGCCCGGGCGGCCCAGTCCTCCAGCTCCGCGCGCAGCGGGGAGTCGGCGGGGGCCGCGCCGAGGGTGCGGCGCACGAAGGTGCCGAGGCCGCGCCGGGCCTCGACCAGGCCCTCGCGCTCCAGCTCCCGGTACGCCTTGAGCACCGTGTTCGGGTTGACGGCGGTGGCCTCCACGACCTCGCGGGCCGTGGGCAGCTTGTCGCCGGGGGCCAGCAGGCCCAGGCGGATCGCCTGCTTGGTCTGCTGGACGATCTGGACGTAGGTGGCCACGCCGCTGCGCCGGTCGATGCGGTAGTCGACCACTCGGCCACCACCCTTTCACTAATTGAGTAGTGAAAGGGTGGTGCAAGGGTGGTGCGAAAGTCAAACCCGGGAATCCGGCCGCGGATCCGTGAACCGATCGGCACCGCCCGTCCGATGAGGAGACGTGAGCGAGATGAGAAGCGACGGCGAGCTGCTGCGCGCCGTCACGGCCGACGGCGACCGGCGCGCCTTCGAGGAGCTGTACCGGCGGTACGCGCCGTGGCTGACCGCGCGCATGCGCACCCGGTGCGCCGACGCGGCCCTCGTCGACGACGTCGTGCAGGAGACCTTCCTCGCGGTGTGGCGCGGCACGGCCCGCTGGCGTGAGGACGCGGCGGGCGCGGACGCCGCCGGCTGGCTGTGGCGGATCGCCTCACGCCGGCTGGTCGACGCGCTGCGCGGGGCCGGGGCGCGGGGGCGGCTGCGGCAGGCGCTGGCGCGGCTGCGCCACCGGGACGAGGTGTCGGCGGAGGAGCGCGTGCTCGCGGGGGTCGAGCACGGGGACCTCGCCGGCGCCCTGGTGCGGCTGTCGCCGGAACTGCGCGCGGTGCTCCAGGCGACCGTGGTCGACGGGCTGACCACCCGTGAGGCCGCGGTCCTGCTCGGCATCCCGCCGGGCACGGTCAAGACGCGGGCCATGCGCGCCCGCAGGCAACTCCGGGAGGCGCTGGCATGACGTACGAGGACAGGCGCTGGCATGTGCCGGAGGAGGACCTGCGGGCCTACGCGCGGGGCGGTCTCGAGGCGCCCGCGCTGTGGTCGGCGGACACCCATCTGACCGCGTGCGCGCACTGCCGTTCCGTCCTGGCGGGCCTCGGCGACCCCGTCGCCCTGGACGCCGGCTGGGAGCGGCTGGACGCCGAGCTCGACGCGCCCCGGCCCGGGCTGCTGGAGTCGCTGCTGCTCCGGCTCGGCGTCCGCGACCACACGGCCCGGCTGCTCGCGGCCACCCCCGCGCTGCGCCGCTCCTGGCTGGGCGCGGTGACGGCGGTGCTGCTGCTCACCGTGGCCGTCACCGTCGGCCACACCGAGGGCGGCCGGCCCACCCTCTTCCTCGCCCTCGCCCCGCTGCTGCCGCTCGCCGGGGTGGCGCTGTCGTACGGGCCGCGGATGGACCCGACGTACGAGATGGCCGTGGTCGCGCCGATGCACGGGTTCCGGCTGCTGATGATCCGCACGGTCGCCGTGCTGACCGCCGGGCTCGGCCTGAACGGCCTGGCCACGCTCGCCCTGCCCGGGTACGGGCTGCTCGCCCTGGGCTGGCTGCTGCCCGCGCTCGCCCTCACCGCCACGGCGCTCGCGCTGTCGGCCCGGCTCGGGCCCGTCCTCGCGCCCGCGCTGACCGCAGGCGGCTGGGTCGCGCTGCTGGTCACGGCGGACGCGGTCGGCTCCGGCGGACCGGAGACGCTCGCCCCATTCACCGCGGCAGGACAGGGCGTGTCGGCGGCCGTCGCCGTGCTCGCCGCCGGACTGCTGGTCCTGCACCGGGACCGCTTCGACCTGTGCCGGGACCCCGCGGTCTGACCGCGTCCGGCTTCCCCCCGGCCGGGGCGCACCACCGTCCCGGCCCCCGCAACCTGCCACGGGAGTTCTCCATGTCCCCCACCGTCTCGGCCTCCGGGCTGAGCCTCCGCTACGGCGCGACCCGCGCCCTGGACGACGTGTCGCTGCGGCTGTCCCCGGGCGTCACCGGGCTGCTCGGCCCCAACGGCGCGGGCAAGACCACGCTGCTGCGGGTCCTCGCCACCGCCGTGCCGGCCGACCGGGGCGCGTTCACCGTGCTCGGCCACGACCCCGGCACCGCGCGCGGCCGGCAGGAGGTGCGCCGCCGGCTCGGCTACCTGCCCCAGACGCCCGGCTTCCATCCGGACTTCACCGCCTTCGAGTTCGTCGACTACGTGGCGATCCTCAAGGAGCTGACCGACCGCGCCGCCCGCCACCGCGAGGTGCGGCGGGTGCTCGACGAGGTCGGCCTGGGCGACGTGCGCGGCAAGCGGATCCGCAAGCTGTCCGGCGGCATGCGGCAGCGGGTGGCGCTGGCGGCGGCGCTGGCCGGCGACCCGGCGTTCCTCGTCCTCGACGAGCCCACCGTCGGCCTCGACCCCGAACAGCGCATGCGGTTCCGCGAGTTGATCGCGACCGCCGGCGAGGGCCGGACCGTGCTGCTGTCCACCCACCAGACCGAGGACGTGGCGATGCTCTGCCACCGGGTCGTCGTTCTCGCGGGCGGCACCGTCCGCTTCGACGGCACCCCCGCCGAGCTGACCGCACGGGCCGCGGGACGCGTGTGGAGCAGCGAGGGCCGCGACCCCGGCGCCCTGGCCGGCTGGCGCACCGGACTCGGCACCTTCCGCAACGTGGGCGACCCGCCCCCCGGCGCCGACCTCCTCGAACCCACCCTCGAGGACGGCTACCTGCTCACCCTGGACGGCGCGGCCGCGGAGGTGACCGCATGACCACGGCCACCACCACGGCGCCGGCCCCGGCCCCCGTGACGTCCCCGCCCGGCGCCTCCTGGGCGGCCGTGTCCGCCCTCGCCCGCTTCGAGACGCGCAAGCTCCTCACCCGGGTGCCGGTGCTCGTGGCTTTCACGGTGTACGTCGCGTGGACCGTGTGGCGCACCCGCGTCTCCTTCGACGGCTTCCCCGCGCTGCAGGACGCCGACCGCGCCACCCAGGACGGGCCGCTGCTGGTCGGCCTGGCGGTGCTGCTGAGCGTCAACCAGGCCGTGCTGCGCTCCCGGCGCCACGACACCGAACGGCACCTCGCCGTGCTGGTGCTCCCGCGGTGGGGGCGCACGGTCGCGCACCTGCTGTCCGTCGGGGCGGCGGCCCTGGTGACCGCGGTGTGCGTGGGCGGGCAGTTCGCCTGGGAGGCGCTCAAGCCGGGCGCGGTCGGGCACGGCTCGCCGGCCGAACTCCTCGTGGGCCCGCTGTCCGTGCTGCTCCTGGGCGGGTTCGGGGTGCTGCTGGCCCTGCTGGTCACCGCGCCCTTCGCGGCGCCGCTGCTGATCGTCCTGCTGCTCTTCCTCGCCACGTTCCTCACCGGCTTCGCCCCCGACGGCTGGACGCGGTGGCTGATGCCGTCCGTCGGCGAGTACAGCGTCGTCACCCTGCCCTCCGACCTGATCGGCCGCCCCGCCGCGTGGCACGCCCTGTACCTGGGCGGGTTCGCGCTGACCCTGATGGCGGCGGCGGTGCTGCTGTCCGGCGGCGCCCGGCTGCGCACCGCGCGGGCCGCGGCCGCAGGGGCCGTGGCGCTCACCCTGGTCGGCGCGGTGGGCCAGTCCCGGGGCGTGCCGGAGACCGTCACCGAGGCGCGCGTACAAGCCTCGGTCACCCCCGAGAAGCTCCACACCTGCGTCGAACGGGACGCCACGACGTACTGCGCCTTCCCCGAGTGGGAGCCGCGCACCGGCGCCTGGGCGGCGGCCGTCGACGACGTGCGCGCCCTGGCCGGGGGCGACGCGCGGAACCGCCCGCTGGTCGTACGGCAGCGGGTCGAGGCGCGCTACGGCCTGGAGGCCGACGCGACGCTGGCCCCGCTCACCCGCCCCGGCGAGGTGACCGTCGGGACGGCCTGGGGCGGCAACCGGGTGCCCGAGTTCGCGGTGGCGGTGGCCGGTGTGCTGGTCACCGGGTCCGAGGCCACGGCGGGCGAGCTGTGCGACGGCCGGACGGTCACCGTGATGTGGCTGGCCCTCGCCGGCCGGCCCGACCCGGTCGCGGACCTGCGCCGGGTGCGGATCGACGACAGCGACACCGGCTCGGCGATCGTCGTCTCGCGGACGGAGCCCTTGCAGATGACCTCCGCCCAGACGGAACTGCTGCGCGAACTGCTGGAGCTGCCCCGCGACAGGGCCGCCGCGAAGGTGAAGGCCGGCTGGGCCGAGCTGACCGCCCCGAAGGTGACGACGGACCGCGTGGCGCAGGTGCTGGGCCTGGAGAAGCCGGAGGGGGAGAACGAGTGCCGGTGACCGGAATCCGGGCGGCCGGGGACACCCCGGTGCGCGAGGCCCGGCGGGGCGCCCTTCTCACGCTGGTCCGCCCCGTCGCCCGCACCGTGCCCTGGCGGGCGCTGGTCGCGGGCGGGGCGCTCGGGCTGCTGGCGGCCGCGGTGCCCCGGCTGTCCGGCGGCGAGGTCACCCCGTGGGCCGGGGTGAACGCCCTGCGGGCCGCCGCCCTGTGCTGTGCGCTGGGCGCCGCGTTCCTGCTGGACGACCCGGCCCGGCAGACCACCGCCGCCGTGCCCGTGCGCCGCGTCCTGCGGCACGCGCTGCGGTGCGCGCTCGTGCTTCCGCCCGCCGCCGCGTGGTGGACGGCGGCCGTGCTGCTGGTCCCGGAGGAGGCGCGCCCCCCGGCCGGGGACGTCACCGTGGAGGCGGCGACGGCCCTCGCGCTCGCCCTGGCCGGCGCGGCCTTCGCGGTGCGCCGCCTGGGCGCCGACCGGCCGGGTCAGGGCGTTGCCGCGTCCCTGCTCGTGACGGGCGTCCTGGCGCCGCTGCTGACCCCCGCCGACTGGGCGCTGTTCACCGTGCCCGGCGACCCGCGCTGGGCGGACGGCCACGGACACTGGCGGCTGCTGCTGTGCGCGGCGCTCCTGGCGGCCGCGGTGTGCTGCACGGAACCGGCCCGGCGGCGCACGCTCCGGACGCTCAGGTCCCCGTCCCGTACCTGAGTACGCCGGCCCGCCAACTCCAGCCCGTCCGGCGTTTGAGGACGGGGCCCGCCAGGGCCGAATGGGGGGTCTGGGGGCGCAGCCCCTCAGGGAGGGACGGAAAGGGGCGCCGGCGTTCAGGCCCGGCGTGATCGACGAAGTGCCGGCCCCGGCCGCCCCTCACGTCTCCGTCCGGTACATCAGGTCCGTCTCATGGGTGACGAAGCCCAGCCGCTCGTAGACGGACACCGCCGCCTTGTTGTCGGCGTCGACGTACAGCATCGCGGTGGGCAGGCCCTGGTTCGCCAGGTGCCTGAGGCCGATCGTCGTCAGCGACCTGCCGAGTCCGCCGCCCTGGGCGTCGGGGGCGACGCCGAGGACGTACACCTCGCCGAGGCCCTCCTCGGCGTGCACCTTGGTCCAGTGGAAGCCGACCAGCCGTCCGTCGCGCTCCGCCAGGAAGAAGCCCGCGGGGTCGAACCACGGCTCGGCCTTGCGGTCGTCGAGGTCCCGCTGGGTGAGGGAGCCCTGTTCGGGGTGGTGGGCGAACGCGGCGGCGTTCAGCGCGAGCCAGGCCGCGTCGTCCCGGCCCGGCGCGAAGGTGCGCACGGTGACGCCCTCCGGCAGCGCCGGGTCGGGCAGGTCCAGGTCCGCCAACGGGCGTCGCATCTGCCGTAGTTCGCGGAACAGCGTCAGCCCGAGCACCTGGGCCAGGTGCCGGGCGGCGGAGTGCCCGCCGTGCGCCCACACCCGCAGCCGCTTGCCCGACGCGGCGAGCAGCGCCGTGCCGAGCGCACGCCCGTGCCCCTGCCCGCGGTACGAGGGGTGCACCACCAGCTCGGCGGCGGGCGGCTCCACCGGGTCGGTGTCCTCCAACTGGGCGTACCCGACGAGCTCTTCGTCGACGGTCAGCAGCAGATGCGAGACGCCCTCCCGCTCGCCGCCGCGCAGTTGCAGCCGGCCCTGCTCGGACACGGCCTGCCGGCCGTCGGAGCGCGCCGCCTCGTCGAGCAGCGCGAGGACCGCGTCGACCTGCGCCTGGTCGAGCGCGGTGTACGTCTGGAGCGAACGGGGGCGGCCGGGCCGGGAGAACGCGTCGCTGGTCATGCGTACGAGGGTAAGGGGACGGCGCGACAAGGGGGCGGCAGCGTGCCGCGCACGGACGCGGCGGCAGCGGCGGCGAAAGATAAACCAGGCTGTAACCCGGAAGCCCCTGTCGCGCTACGCGCGTTGACTCTAGGCTGCGCCGGTACCCACTCGCACCGACAGGGGGGCGTATGCCAGCCTCATCCCCGGCGCACCCGCGCCGCAGACGCCGTACGAACCGTCTCTTCGTGACCGCCGCCGGTGCCCTCACCGTCGGTGCGCTGGCCGCCGCGGCCCTGCCCGGGTCGGCGAGCGCGGACGAGCGGCACGGCGAGGGCCACCGGCCGGGCCGTTACCAGGACGTGCAGCTGCTGTCCTTCAACGACCTGCACGGCAACCTGGAGCCGCCCACCGGCTCCTCCGGCCGGGTCACCGAACTCCAGCCGGACGGCACGACGAAGACCGTCGACGCGGGCGGCGCCGCCTACCTGGCGACGCATCTGCGCCAGGCCCGCGAGGGCAACGCGTACTCCATCACCGCGGCCGGCGGGGACATGGTCGGCGCCTCCCCGCTGATCTCGGGCCTGTTCCACGACGAGCCCACCATCGAGGCGCTGAACGAGCTCGAACTGGACGTCACCTCCGTCGGCAACCACGAGTTCGACGAGGGCGCCGCGGAGCTGTCCCGCCTGCAGAACGGCGGCTGCCACCCGACGGACGGCTGCTACACCGACCAGGAGTTCCAGGGCGCCGACTTCCCGTACCTGGCGGCCAACGTCCTGAACGAGAAGACCAGGAAGCCGCTCCTGAAGCCGTACTGGGTGTGGCAGAAGAGGGACGTCAAGGTCGGCTTCATCGGCGTGACCCTTGAGGGCACCCCGAACATCGTCTCCGCCGAGGGCGTCAAGGGCCTCGTCTTCAAGGACGAGGTCGAGACGATCAACAAGTACGCCAAGGAGCTGCGCCGCAAGGGCGTGAAGTCCATCGTGGCGCTGATCCACGAGGGCGGCTTCCCGGCCTCGCAGAGCTACAACTACGACTGCGACGCCCCGGGCGCCGGCGACGGCATCTCCGGCCCGATCGCGGACATCGCCAAGAACGTCTCGCCCGACGTGGACGCGCTGGTCACCGGCCACACCCACAACGCGTACGTCTGCACCATCCCGGACCCGGCGGGCAAGCCCCGCACGGTCACCTCCGCCGCGTCCTTCGGCCGGCTCTACACCGACACCACGCTGACCTACGACCGCCGGACCGGCGACATCGCCCGTACGGCCGTGAAGTCCGCGAACCACGTGGTGTCCCGGGACGTCCCCAAGGCGCCCGACATGACCCGCCTGATCGACAAGTGGAACACCCTCGCCGCCCCGATCGGCGGCCGCCCGATCGGCTACATCTCCGGCGACATCGTCAAGGACGGCACCGAGTCCCCGCTGGGCGACCTGATCGCCGACGCGCAACTGGCGTACGCCCGCACGCTGGACCCGGAGACCGACCTCGCCCTGATGAACCCGGGCGGCATCCGCGCGTCCCTGACCTACGCGGCGAGCGGCGGTGAGGGCGACGGTGTGGTCACCTTCGCGGAGGCGTTCACGGTCCAGCCCTTCGCCAACACGGTCAACCTGCAGACCTTCACCGGCGCGCAGCTGATCCAGGCGCTCAAGGAGCAGGTCAGCGGCTCCAACGAGGCGGCCCCGAAGATCCTCCAGGTGTCCGACGGGCTGACCTGGACGCTGGACCTGACCAAGTCCGGCGCCGACCGGGTCGTCACGGACTCCGTCCGCCTGAACGGCGAGCCGATCGACCCGTCGGCGAGCTACCGCGTCGCGACGAACAGCTTCCTCGCGGGCGGCGGCGACGGCTTCACCACGCTCGGCCAGGGCGCCGACGACCTGGTCGGCGACGACGACCTGGCGGCCCTGGAGCAGTACCTGACCGCCCACTCCTCGGCCGGCTCCCCGCTGGCCCCGCCGGCGGCGGACCGCATCACGATCGTGAAGTAACCCGCACGACGAAGGAGGGCCGGTGCCGTGCACCGGCCCTCCTTGGTGTTTCAGCCCTCGACGTCCCACACGACCGCCTGCGCGACGATCACCCGTTCCCCGTCGAAGGTCACGGCCGGCCCTTCGTGCAGCCGGTATCCCAGGTCCAGCGCCTCGCTGACCCGCCGGCAGAAGGCGGAGTCGTCGGGCCCGGTCAGTACGCGGTAGACGGGCAGCCCGTCCGGTGGATTCGCCATGCCTCCCAGCGTGTCACGGGGCGCCGGGAACCTCCGGCGGAGGGGTCGGGGCGCCCGGGAGGCGGATGGTGGCGGTGGTGCCGCCGCCCTCGGCCGGGGTGAGCGCGACCGTGCCGCCCGCCTGCTGCACCGTGCGCGCCACGATGGACAGCCCGAGACCGGAGCCGGGCAGGGCGCGGGCGCCGGGGGAGCGCCAGAACCGGTCGAAGACGTGCGGGAGTTCGTCGGCCGCGATGCCGGGGCCGTGGTCCCGCACGGTGAGCACGCCGTCGGCGAGCCGCACCTCGACCGTGCCGCCCGGCGGGCTGAACTTCACCGCGTTGTCCAGCACGTTGACCACCGCCCGCTCCAGCGCCGCCGGTTCGGCCCGCACGTACCAGGGACGCAGGTCGGCCGTGACGGTCAGTTCCGGGCCGCGCAGCCGGGCCCGGCGCAGGGCCGCCTCCACCACGTCCTGCCAGGCGACGATCTCCACGCGGCCCGTCTGATGACCCGGGTCGGGGCGGGACAGCTCCTGGAGATCCCCGATCAGCGCGGCCAGCTCCGTCATCTGCGCCTTCACCGAGTCGAGCAGCGCCTTGCGGTCGGCCGGCGGGAGGGGCCGCCCGGTGTCCTCGCTGCGGGTCAGCAGCTCGATGTTGGTGCGCAGCGAGGTGAGCGGCGTGCGCAGTTCGTGCCCGGCGTCGGCGATCAGCTGCTGCTGGAGGTCGCGGGAGCTGGCGAGCGCGGACGTCATGGAGTTGAAGGAGCGCGACAGGCGCGCGATCTCGTCCTCCGACTCCTCCTCCACCGGGATGCGGACGCCCAGGTCCTCGGTGCGGGCCACATGCTCCACGGCCTCGGTGAGCCGGTCGACCGGGCGCAGTCCGGTGCGGGCCACGGCGAGACCCGCGGCGGCCGAGCCGAGCACCCCGACGCCGGAGACCAGCAGCAGGATCAGCGCCAGGTCGTTCAGGGTGGACAGGGTGCCCTTCAGCGGGACCGCCACGATGACGGCCGCGTGGGTGCTGGTCAGCGTGGAGGGGTCGTTGATGACCAGCGGCAGGGTCAGCACCCGGACGGCGTCGCCGTCCTGGTCGGTGCCGTCGCGGAAGATGCCGCGGGACCCGCTGCCCGCGTTCTCGATCACCCTGCGGTCCGGCCCGGTGACCTTCACGCTCCCCACCGAGCTGGGGAACAGGCAGACCGTGCCGTCGTCCTTGACCACCTGCGAGTACGTGTACTGGAAGCCGCCCGCGCCGCTGTCGCGGGGGGTGTCCGTGCAGTCGGTGAGAGCGCTGCGGATCTCGTCCACCCGCTGCGGGCCCTGCAGCACGGTCGCCTTCTTCAGATCCTCGTCGACCTGCTCGTACAGCTTGCCCTGCACGATGAACCAGCAGGTCACCGACACCGCGGCCACCGCGAACGCCACGGCCGCGGCGACCAGCAGCGACAGCCGCGCCCGGATCGGCAGGGCGCGGAATCGGCGCACCGGTCCGGTCACTCCGCGCCGCCCTGCCGCAGCACGTACCCCACCCCCCGCACCGTGTGCACCAGGCGCGGCTCGCCGCCCGCCTCGGTCTTGCGGCGCAGGTACATGACGTACACGTCCAGCGAGTTGGACGACGGCTCGAAGTCGAAGCCCCAGACCGCCTTGAGGATCTGCTCGCGGGTGAGCACCTGGCGCGGGTGCGCCATGAACATCTCCAGCAGCGTGAACTCCGTGCGGGTCAGCTCCACCGGGCGTCCGGCGCGGGCCACCTCCCGCGTGGCCAGGTTCATGGTCAGGTCGGCGAAGGTGAGGACGTCGTCGGTCCCGGCGGACGCGGCCACCGCCGCCGCGTACGAGCTGCGCCGCAGCAGCGCCCTGATCCGGGCGAACAGCTCGTCCAGCTCGAACGGCTTCACCAGGTAGTCGTCCGCCCCGGCGTCCAGACCGGTCACCCGGTCGCCCACGGTGTCCCGGGCCGTCAGCATCAGGATCGGCGTGGTGTCGCCGGTGGCGCGGATACGGCGGGCGGCGGTCAGACCGTCCATCCGGGGCATCTGGATGTCGAGGACGAGGAGGTCGGGGTGGCGGGCCGCCGTCTTCTCCAGGGCGTCCACGCCGTCGACGGCCTCCTCGGTGTCGTATCCCTCGAAGGCCAGGCTGCGCCGGAGTGCTTCGCGCACCGCCGGCTCGTCGTCGACGATCAGGATGCGCTGCGGGGCACGGTCGCCGTCTGCGGGGCTCATCGGCTGGCGGGTCCTTCGTCTGCGCGCCGCGCGGGGGGCGCGGCGGGGGAGGGGAGGGGCTGTCGGATCTTCAGCCTCGCACGTTTCCCGGCCCGTGCGTCAGCCGCCCGCACCGGCCCGCAGGTCCGGCAGGTCCGCCTTGAGCGTGTTCACCGGGATGGCGAAGCCGAGGCCCACGCTGCCCGCCGTGGACGACTCCGCGCCGCTCGGCGCGTACATCGCGGAGTTGATGCCGATGATGGCGCCGTTCATGTCGATCAGCGCGCCGCCGGAGTTGCCCGGGTTCAGCGAGGCGTCGGTCTGGATGGCCTTGTACGTGGTCGTGGAGCCGCCGGTGTCGCCGTTGAACTCCTGCCCGCCGAACTCGAACGGCCAGCCGCCGCCGCGCTGCTGCTGTTGCCCCTGGCTCTCGTCCGTGGACACCGTGACGTCCCGGTCGAGGGCGGAGACGATGCCGCTGGTCACCGTGCCGGTGAGGCCCTCGGGCGAACCGATCGCGACGACCTGGTCGCCGACCCGCACGCCGTCGGAGTCGCCGAGGGTGGCGGCCTTCAGACCGGAGGCGTCCTCCAGCTTGATCAGCGCCAGGTCCTTGCTGCTGTCGGTCCCGACGACCCGCGCGCTGTAGCTCTTGCCGTCGTTCGTCCGCACCTGGATCTGCGAGGCGCCGGCCACCACGTGGTTGTTGGTGACGACCTCGCCGTCCTCGGTGACGATCACACCGGACCCGGTGGCCGAACCGGACGACGAGGCCGCCTTGATCTCCACGATGCTCGGGCTGACCGCCTTGGCGACCCCGGCGACCGTGCCCTTCAGGGACGCCGGCACCACGTCGGTCCCGGCGGCGGAGGACGCGGTGCCGCCGGCGGAGGTGCCGCCGGTCAGCTCCTGCACCCCGTAGGCGGTGGTACCGCCGACGGCGGCGGCGACGATCGCGACGGCGACGAGCAGCTTGGCGGGGCCGCGCTGCCGCCGGTGCGCCGGGGCGGCCGGAGCGTGGGCCGGCGGGGGCGGCCACTCGGGGTTCACCTGGTGCGGGCCGTACTCGGGGACGCCACTCGGGCGGGAGTTCTCGCTCATGGTCCTGAGCGTTCCGCCCGACGATGAGAGCTTCCTGAGTGAGGGGTGAGAAGCCCGGCAGAAGTGCGTATGCCCGATATAAGGACGCGCCTTGGGTGGCACGCCCCTCAGGGACGCGGGGCACTGCGCGCTCAGCCACGGACGACCCGCACCGGGCGCAACGGCGGCTACGCGCAGCCGCAGGACTGGCGCAGGACCAGCCGGGACGGGAAGACCTTCAGCCGCTCCCGGCGGGAGCCGTTGACGCGGAGGCCGTCGTCCAGGACCAGGTCGACCGCCGCGCGGGCCATCGCCGGGCGGTCGGAGGCGACCGTGGTCAGCGGCGGGTCGGCGAGCGCCGCCTCCTTGATGTCGTCGAACCCGGTGACCGCCAGCTCGCCCGGCACGTCGATGCGCAGCTCACGCGCGGCGCGCAGCACACCGATGGCCTGGTCGTCGGTGGAGCAGAAGATCGCGGGCGGCCGCCTGGGCCCCGACAGGATGTCCAGCGCGACCCGGTAGGCGTCGTAGCGGTTGTACGGGGCCTCGAAGAGGCGGCCCTCGGTGGGTATGCCGGCCTCGTCCATCGCACGCCGCCAGCCTTCGACGTGGTCGGAGACCGGGTCGCCGACGGCGGGGGTCTCCGCCGTGCCGCCGACACAGGCGACGTACTCGTAGCCGTGCTCCAGCAGATGCCGCACGGCGAGCTGCGCGCCGCCGAGGTCGTCGGTGACGACGGCGACGTCGTCGATCGCCTCCGGCCGCTCGTGCAGCAGCACCACCCGGGCGTCCCACGCCTCGATCTCCGCCGCGGCGAGGTCGTTCAGCGCGTGGCTGACCAGGATCAGGCCCGAGACCCGCATGCCGAGGAAGGCGCGCAGATAGTGGACCTCGCGCTCGCCGATGTAGTCGGAGTTCCCGACCAGCACCATCTTCCCGCGCTCGGACGCGGCCTGTTCCACCGCGTGCGCCATCTCGCCGAAGAACGGCTGGCGGGCGTCCGGCACGATCAGACCTATGAGATCCGTGCGCCGGGACGCCATCGCCTGGGCGACGCGGTCGGGCCGGTACCCCAGCTCCTTGATCGCTGCGAGCACCCGCTCGCGCGTGGCCGGGGCGACCGGCCGGGGTCCGTTGTTGATGACATAGCTGACGACCGCGGTCGACGTTCCCGCCAGTCGCGCCACGTCATCCCTGGTTACCTTGGCCACGCGCGGAGTCTACGCGGATATATCCCCTCCGGGCAGGGCGTGCCGGAGGGGATGAACAGCGGGAGAACGGCTCGTCTGCGCGAACGCGACGCTCATGCGTGCGACCCTCAGGCCTTCGCCCGGGCGCCGTCGGCCGCCTGCGCGGCCGTCTCGTCCGCTTCCGCCGCCTTTTGCCGGACGCCCTTCGCCTTCGCCTCCTCGGCCGCGCGCTCCACCTTCTCCGGCGTAACGAATCGATAACCGACGTTCCGCACGGTGCCGATCAGCGACTCGTGCTCCGGGCCGAGCTTGGCGCGCAGACGGCGGACGTGCACGTCGACCGTTCGGGTGCCGCCGAAGTAGTCGTAGCCCCAGACCTCCTGGAGCAGCTGGGCGCGGGTGAACACCCGGCCGGGGTGCTGCGCGAGGTACTTGAGCAGCTCGAACTCCTTGAAGGTCAGGTCCAGGACCCGGCCCTTCAGCTTCGCCGAGTACGTCGCCTCGTCCACGGAGAGGTCGCCGTTGCGGATCTCCATCGGGGAGTCGTCGTTGACGATCTGCTGGCGGCCCATCGCCAGCCGCAGCCGCGCCTCGACCTCCGCGGGTCCCGCGGTGTCCAGCAGCACGTCGTCGATGCCCCAGTCCGCGGTGACCGCGGCGAGGCCGCCCTCGGTCACGACCAGGACGAGCGGGCAGCCGGGGCCGGTGGAGCGCAGCAGCTGGCACAGGCTGCGGACCTGCGGGAGATCGCGGCGGCCGTCGACGAGGATCACGTCGGCGCCGGGGGTGTCCACCAGCGCCGGGCCCTCCGCGGGCGCCACCCGGACGTTGTGCAGGAGCAGACCGAGGGCGGGGAGCACCTCCGTCGACGGCTGGAGGGCGTTGGTCAGGAGCAGGAGGGAACTCATCGGGTCGCCTCACCTGCTCGGATGGTGGCCGCCCGGAACGCGGCCGTCCTGCGTTCGTGCACGGTTAGCTCGCCCATAACGTCTGGTTCCTCCTCGGTCCCTGCGAGGACGTTTACGGCATTGCTGCGTGCGATCGACGGCCCGTACACCCGGCGGTTTCCCGCCTTCGTATACAACGCTTCCGAAAGCACAAAAGGACCCGGGGGCTTCACTGCCCGAGTCCTCTTCGCAGCAGAATAGCCGACATGGGCACCGATGCGGCAGGTCATGTGGCGCGATCCACCCTTCGTCCATATTCCGAGACGCGGAATGTGACACGGGACGGCGCGCCCATGCGGACGTTCTTGCGCACGGCGGACGGGGTGGCGATCGATTCCGTATACGAACCGGGTGGCGTTGTATACGACCCGTCGGGCGAGGGTGCGGGAAACGGTTCCGGAATGGGGATCCCCGGTGTTTCCCGGAGGCTCGTTCTCGTGATCGCGCACGGGTTCACCGGGGACGTCGACCGCCCCCACGTGCGGCGCGTCGCCCAGGCGTTCGCGCGGTACGGCGCCGTCGTCACCTTCTCCTTCCGGGGGCACGGGCGGTCCGGCGGACGGTCCACCGTGGGCGACCGGGAGGTGCTCGACCTGGCCGCGGCGGTCGCGTGGGCGCGGGAGCTCGGCCACACGCGGGTGGTCACCGTGGGGTTCTCCATGGGCGGGTCGGTCGTGCTGCGGCACGCGGCGCTGTACGCGGGCGGCGTGGACGCCGTCGTCTCGGTGAGCGCGCCGGCGCGGTGGTTCTACCGCGGGACCGCGCCCATGCGGCGGCTGCACTGGCTGGTGACGCGGCCCGCCGGACGGCTGGTCGGGCGGTACGGGCTGCGCACCCGCATCCACCACCGCCGGTGGGACCCCGTGCCGCTGTCCCCCGTCGAGGCCGTGCCCCGCATCGCGCCGACGCCGCTGCTGGTCGTGCACGGGGACCAGGACGCCTACTTCCCGCTCGACCATCCCCGGATGCTGGCGGACGCCGCCGGGGGGCACGGGGAGCTGTGGGTCGAGCACGGCATGGGGCACGCCGAGAACGCGGCGCCCGAACCGCTGTTGCGGCGGATCGGGGACTGGGCGGTCGCCCGGGCGGGCTAGCCTGACCGTGTTCACCGTCAACCGATCGAGGAACCAGCAGATGGCAAAGGTCACGGTGCGGTACTGGGCCGCCGCCAAGGCCGCGGCGGGGGTGGCCGAGGAGCCGTACGAGGCGGGCACGCTCGCCGACGCGCTCGCCGCCGTGCGCGAGCGGCATCCCGGCGAGCTCGCTCGCGTGCTGCTGAGGTGTTCGTACCTCGTCGACGGTGATCCCGTGGGCAAGCGCGCGCATGAGACGGTACGGCTGGCCGACGGCGGCACGGTCGAGGTGCTTCCGCCGTTCGCAGGAGGGTGAGATGACGAACCAGCCGTACGGCGGGGGTTACGGGTACGGGGCGCAGGAGCCGCCGCTCACGCCGTACCAGCAGCCGCAGTCACAGCCGCAGGCGTGGCCCGGGCAGCGGTACGACGATCCGTACGCGGATCAGCAGCACACGCAGCAGTGGCAGGGGCAGACGTGGGAGACGCAGATGCAGCCGCCGGTGGCGGCCGCCGAGGAGACGTCGTACCTGCCGCCCCAGGACGTGGCTCCCGTGCGGGTCCCGGAGCCGGCTCCCGCCGCCGGCGCGGAACCGGAGCCGGAGTACGGCCCCGCCACCCTCGCCGGGAACACGCGCGTCACCGACGCGCAGCGGGCCCGTGCCGAGGGGCGGTCGCCGGTCATCGAGCCCGGGATGCAGCCCGCGCTGCTGACGGCGGTGCTGGGCCTTCTGCTGGCCGGCGGCGCCGCGCTGGGCACGTACGCGCTGCTCGTGCCGCTGGTGGTGCTGCAGGGCGTGACCGCGGCGGGGTGGTTCCGGCTCAACGGGATGTGGCCGGCGCGGCAGGGCATCGCGCTCGGGTTCCTGGGGGCGCTGGTCGCGGACGCGGCGATGCTGGCCGCGGACCGGTCGCCCGGGGTGATCCTGGGGGCGCTGGGCGTGTGGGTGCTGTTGTCGCTGGCGCTGCAGCTGCGCTCGCACGCGGATCCCGACGAGCGGATCTACGGCCTGATGGCGACGGTGGTCGCGGCGGCGCTGGCGATCGCGGCGGGCGGATACCTCGCGGCGGACGCGGACGCGGTGGTCGTGGGGGCGGTCGCGGTGGCGGCGGCGACGGTCGCGCGGGCTCTGCCGGTGGCGACGGCGGTGTTGGTGGTGGTCGCGCTGGCGGCGGCGGCCGGAGCGGGGTACGCCGTCGGCGGGATGGCGTCGGACGGGGCGCTGATGGGGGCCGGGGCGGCGGTCTGCGCGCTGATCGGCCACAGGGCGGCCAGTTACGACTACCCGTCCCGCTTCGTCCACTTCACGGCCGGAGTCGCGCTGCCCTTGGCGGCCGCGGGCCCGGTCGTCTACGCGCTGGGCCGCGTGTTCGGCTGAGGTCCTCGGCTGAGGTCCGGCGCCCTCCGCCGGTGCCCGCTGTCGCCTGAGGCGTCCCTGTCACAGGTGATCCACAATCCCCGGCTCCCCCACCGCACCCGCACTACGCTCGCGTGAGGGCGGCCGCCGGTCGTCGGGCACACCACAGGTGGGGGACTCCGCATGCGCGCACTGCGAATACTGCTCGTCATCGCCGTGGTACTCGGCGGCATCTTCGTCATCGTCGACCGTGTCGCCGTCCACTTCGCCGAGGGCGAGGCCGCCGACCGCGTCCGCGCCTCGGAGGGCCTGGCCTCCACCCCCGACGTGGACATCCAGGGCTTCCCCTTCCTCACCCAGGTGCTCGGCGGCTCGTTCGACGAGGTGCGGGTCGGCATCTCGGACTACGAGGCCGGCGCCGGCGAGGGCGGCAGGACCCTCCGCATCGCCGACCTCCGGGCCGACCTGCGCGGCGTCGAGTTCTCCGGCGACTTCGGCTCCGCCGTCGCCGACAGCGCCACCGGCACGGCGACCATCGCCTACGACGAGCTGCTGAGGGCCGCCGAGGCCGAGCCCACGCAGGTGGCGCCCGGCATCACCGCCGAGGTGGTGGCGCTGTCCGACGGGGGCAACGGGAAGATCAAGGTCGCGCTGGAGACCACCGTGCTCGGCACCAGGCTGCCCGAGCCGGTGTCCGTGCTCAGCTCGGTGACCGTCGTCGACGGAAACACCGTGCGGGTGCGGGCGGACGCGCTGCCGGTGCTGGGCGGGGTGGAGATCGCCGAGTCGCGGGTGCGGCGGATCACCGACTTCGAGCAGAGGATCGACGGACTGCCCGGCGGGATCAGCCTGGAGAAGGTCCAGGCGGCCGCGGACGGCGTGGACGTGACGGTGACGGGGAAGGACGTACGTCTGGCCGGGTAGGCGGGTGTCCGGTGGGCGAGACGGGTACGTCCGCTGGACAGATGGAGCGGCCGGGCGGTGAGGGCCGCGGACGCTCGGGAGGGCGTTTTTCCCGCTCGGCGTATCGAGTGTTGGACGATCTCGTCTCAGTATGCGACACGCCGGTGACAGGGCCCCTCGTCCGTCCCTACGATCGTCCCCATGCAGTGTCAGACGAGCGTCCTCCGTCCGAGGGGACAGGCGGATCTCACGAAGCGGCGGGCAGTGGACCTGTGCCGTGTCGCCGCCATGCTCTGTCGCACCTTCTGAGCGGACGCGTCTTCCGTCCGCATTCCCGCTCCGTTCCCGTCCAGGGAACCCGTGCGCCGCCCCGGCCTGGGCGCGTGCGCACCCTCATACCCGCACGCCCCCCGCAACTGCCCCGGAGGAGAACAGCATGGCTCGCAGCGACGTCCTGGTCGACGCCGATTGGCTCCAGGAGCACCTGGACGACCCGACCATCGCGATCGTCGAGGTGGACGAGGACACGTCCGCCTACGACAAGAACCACATCAAGAACGCCATCCGGATCGACTGGACGCAGGACCTTCAGGACCCGGTCCGCCGTGACTTCGTCGACCAGGCCGGCTTCGAGAAGCTCCTGTCCGACAAGGGCATCGCCAACGACCACACGGTCGTCCTCTACGGCGGCAACAACAACTGGTTCGCCTCGTACGCGTACTGGTACTTCAAGCTGTACGGCCACGAGAACGTCAAGCTCCTCGACGGCGGCCGCAAGAAGTGGGAGCTCGACGCCCGCGAGCTGGTCGCCGGCGACGAGGTGCCGGAGCGCCCGAAGACGGACTACAAGGCCAAGCCGCAGGACACGTCCATCCGCGCCTTCCGCGACGACGTCGTGAAGGCCATCGGCGCGCAGAACCTGGTCGACGTGCGGTCGCCCGACGAGTTCTCCGGCAAGCTGCTCGCCCCGGCCCACCTGCCGCAGGAGCAGTCGCAGCGCCCCGGCCACGTGCCGAGCGCCAAGAACATCCCGTGGTCGAAGAACGCCAACGACGACGGCACCTTCAAGTCCGACGAGGAGCTCAAGGAGCTCTACGCCGGCGAGGACGTCGACCTGGCCAAGGACACCATCGCCTACTGCCGCATCGGTGAGCGCTCCGCGCTGACCTGGTTCGTGCTGCACGAGCTGCTCGGCGTGGAGAACGTCAAGAACTACGACGGCTCCTGGACCGAGTACGGCTCCCTCGTCGGCGTGCCGATCGAGCTCGGCTCCGGCAAGTAATCCCACCCCGACCGACCTCTCAGGAGTAAGACATGTGCGGTGCGAAGGCCGGCGGCCCGGACGCCTCGACGATCAAGCCCGGTGAGACCACCATCCAGGGTCAGGTGACCCGTGACGGAGAGCCGGTGACGGGATACGTCCGTCTCCTCGACTCGACCGGCGAGTTCACCGCGGAGGTCCCCACCTCCGCGACCGGACAGTTCCGCTTCTACGCGGCGGAGGGCACCTGGACCGTCCGCGCCCTGGTGCCCGGCGGCAGCGCCGACCGCACGGTCGTCGCCCAGCAGGGCGGCCTGGCCGAGGTCGCGATCGCGGTCTGAGCAGGCCCGTACGAAGGGCCGCGTCCTTCTGGACGCGGCCCTTCGGCATGCCCGGACCTACGCTGGAGACATGTACGCGCGCAGGCGCCACGCCTACTTCGTGCTGATGGGCGGCTGCATCGGGCTGTTCGTCCTGGCCTGGGGCGTCGTACGCCTCTGGTCGGTGCCGGCCGCCGTGGCGATGTGCCTGGTCGCCATGGTGATCCCGCCGGTCGCCGCGGTGGTCGCCAACCGGCGCGGACCCGACGACCGCTGGTGGGACGCCCCCTCCGGCGACCCGCAGTCCGACGAGTGGTGGGACGAGCTGGACGGCAGGAAGGGGCCCCGGTAGGCCCGTCAGTACACGAGGGCCTGGGCGCCGTCCGCCATGGCCTCCTGCACGAAGACCTGCGCGCCCGCGATCCGCACGCCCTCGATCACGTCCTTCTCCGTGATGTCCCGGCGCGCCGCGCACTGCGTGCACAGCGTGACCTGCCCGGCCGCCAGCACCGAGTCCAGCAGGTCCGGCAGCGGAGCGGCGTGCGGCAGCTCGAACCCGGCGGCCCGCCCCGGCAGCGCGAACCACGCCGACTCCCCGGTGAGCCACAGCGACACCTCGACCCCACTGGCCGCGGCCACGGCGGCCACCGTGAACGCCTGAGAACAGCGCTCGGGTGCGTCGGCCCCGGCGGTCACCTTGATCACGAGCTTCTTCGCCATGACCGAATCGTAATCATGATCGCCGCAACTCCGGTCACCGGCTGTGAGTCTCCTGTGCGCGCGGACCGAACGCGCGTTCACTCTTTGTGGGGGACGTCTTGGAACGAACCGAGGAAGAAGCCGGCCGGCGGCGCAGGGGGCGGACCACCGCGCTGATCGGGACCGCCCTGGTGCTGGGCCTGGTCGCCGGGACCTGCACCGGCTATCTCGTCCAGGCCGGACGTGAGCCCACCCCGCTGCCGCCGCTGTCGCAGCCGGTGCTCGCACAGGCCCGGGGTGAAGGGCCGGCGCCTCTGCCCGCTTCGCAGGACCGGCGGGTGAGGACCGACGGCGACCTGCGTGAGCTGCTGTTGAAGAAGCCGCGTGGTGCGAAGCACACGGAGTGGCTGAGGGAGGGCGTCCGCTGGCTGGACATCGCCGCCCTCGCCGAGACCTGGACACAGCCCGGCGAGGCGTTCGGCGATCTCGTCATGGACGAGTTCCGGCGGTCGGTCATGACGGTCTGGGAGGACGACGGATACACCGTGGTGATCCGTCTCACCCAGTTTCGTCAGGAGGAGTACACGGCGGCCACGGACGCCGCCGACGACGCCCAGCGCTGGGCGGAGGTGCGGCCGAACGACAGCTGGGCGATACCCGGCACCGGTAACGGCCGGGCCTACGTCATGACCGAACCCGGGACCGAACCCGGGATCGAGCCCGGCTTCGCGCCCGAGTACAGCGCCGAGGCGCACGCCTGGCGCGGGGACATCGCGATGAGCGTGTGGGTGACGGGGCGCGAGCCCGTCCCCAAGAAGAGGATCATGGACGTGGCCGAGCGGCAGATGGAGCGGTTGTGAGCGAGACCCTCGACGAATCCGGCCGGCCGCAGCAGCCGGACCGCCCTGCCGCGTCACGGCGCCGCCGAGCCGTTTTCGTGGCCGTGGGCGTCCTGCTGACCGGCGCCGTCGCCGCCGGTACGGGCATCACCGCCGTGACCGTGGCGAACGCCGACCGGGACCCCGGAGCGCCGTCGTGGCGGCTGCCCAGGACCGATCCCGCGGACGGGGAGCCGCCCGCGCCGCAGGGCCTCGCCTCGCTGCTCCTCCCGTACGGGGAGGACGGCCGGATGCGGGGGCCCGACATCGGCGAGTTCGGCGCGGACGCGGAGCTCAGCGGCGCCCGCGCGACCGCACTGCAGAAGGAGGCGCTGCAGGGTCTGCCGCGTTCCCAGCGCAAGCGGCTGGAGAAGGAGATCGACCGGCGCCGCATCACCGGCATGGCGATGCGCAGCTACGTCAGCGGGGCGGCGAGCCTCTACCAGGACGACGTCTACACGGCGAGCGTCGTGCTCTCGCAGATGGACAACCGGTCCGCCGTGCGCGGTCTCGCACGGTCTCAGGCCGAGTTCCTCGAGGCCCTGGACGTCCTGCGGAAGGGGCCGAGGATCGAGGGCCACAAGGACGCGGCGTGTTTCCTGCCGCCCAAGGACGACGACCGGGACATCGAGGCCATGTTCTGCACCGCCCACGTCGGTGACGTCCTGGTCACCGTCACCGCGCGCGCCGTGGCGCCGATCGACGCCAAGAGCGTCGCCGCCCTGGTCCGCGAGCAGCTCGACCGCATCGAGGAACCGGGGAAGGCCGTATGACCGAGCAGCAGCAGACCCCCGTCGCGGACCCGCCGGCCGAGCCGCCGGAGGTCCCCGCCGAACCGGCCGCGCCGCCCGCGGTGCGCAGGGACCGCCGAGGGCTCCGCGCCGCCCTGCGCTGGTCCGCCGCCGTCGTCGTGTTCGCCGTGGCCGCAGCCGGCACGGCGTACGGGATCACGCGCATGGAACGCACGGACGTGCCCGGCCTGGCGACGGAGTCCGACGGGCGCTGGGACTACCCGACGCTGACGAAGCCGCCGCTGCCCTCCGGCAGCCCCGGTCCGCAGGCCGAGTCCAACCCGGCCGGCACCCACCACGCCGATCTGCGCGCCCTCCTGCTGCCCGCGCCGAAGGGCGCGAAGGAGAACAGGGCGCTGCGCGGCGCGCAGGGGTGGCTGCCTGCGGACGTCTTTCTGAAGGAGATCGCGGAGAAGGAGGACCGGGACGAGTTCCGGCAGCGCCTCGTCGACTGGGGCCTGCGGCACATCGCCGCGCGCGGCTGGACCACCGAGGACGGCACCCGCACCCGGATCTACCTGCTGCGGTTCGACACCGCGGCCGTGGCGGACGACCGGTTCCACGGCGTGCTGTTCCCGTACAGCGGCCCCGCCCACCGGGTGACCGGGACGGAGAACGTGGTCGGCGACGAGACGTTCCCGGAGGCTGCCACGGTCGCCGGCGTGCAGCGCACCGTGTACGACGAGGCCGAGCCGCGCGGCGCCGAGCACGACCGGCAGGCGTACCTCGTCTCCGGCGACGTGCTGGCCGTCGTGCTGCAGTCCCGGAAGGGGACCGCGCACGCGGTGCCGTTCCGGCAGACGGTCGTGCTGCAGAGCCAGCTGCTGGGCTGAGCCGCGCGGGGGTGCGGCACCTCGCACGACGGGTGCCGTACCCGGCCGCGTAAGCTGGGGGCCGGCCCTGTGCACACCCTCGCACCCCCGCTCAAGGAGCACCCCGTGGAGATCTTCTTCTCAGCCCTGCTGGTCCTGGTCTGCGTCGGCGTCCTCGCCTTCGCCGGACTGACCGTGAAGAAGCTGTTCCAGGGCCAGCGCTGACCGCGAACCAGGAAGTACCCCTCATGATCGAGATCCCGTCCGACCTGCACAAGGACCTCGTCCCGCTCGCGTTCCTGCTCGGCAACTGGGCAGGTGCGGGTGTGCACGACTTCCCCGGCGCCGAGAAGTGCAACTTCGGCCAGGAGGTCACCTTCACCCACGACGGGCGGGACTTCCTGGAGTACACCTCGCGCACCTGGGTGCTCGACGGCGACGGCAACAAGGTCCGCCCGCTGGAGTCGGAGCACGGCTACTGGCGCATCGACGCCGACCGCAAGGTCGAGGTGACCATGGTCCGCCACGACGGCGTCGTCGAGATCTGGTACGGCGAGATGGCCGACAAGAAGCCGCAGATCGACCTGGTGACGGACGCCGTGGCGCGCACCGCCGCCTCCGGCCCGTACTCCGGCGGCAAGCGGCTGTACGGCTACGTCAAGAGCGACCTGATGTGGGTCGGCGAGAAGCAGACCCCCGAGGTCGAGCTGCGCCCCTACATGTCGGCGCACCTGAAGAAGGTCGTCACCCCGGAGGACGTCGAGCGCTGGGCCAAGGCCCTGCCCGACGACATGCCGGACGACGGCATCGCGTTCTTCAAGTAGGCACGCCGGCGTCCGGGGCAGGGCCGTCCGGCCCCGGAGCGTTCCGGGGGCCAGGCCCTAGACTCGTGGTGTGGTGAGCACCGACTGGAAGAGCGACCTCAGGCAGCGCGGGTACCGGCTGACGCCCCAGCGCCAGCTCGTGCTCGAAGCCGTCGACACCCTGGAGCACGCGACCCCCGACGACATCCTCGTGGAAGTGAGGAAGACGGCGTCGGGGGTCAACATCTCCACCGTGTACCGCACGCTGGAGCTGCTGGAGGAGCTGGGCCTGGTCAGCCACGCCCACCTCGGGCACGGCGCGCCGACCTACCACCTCGCCGACCGCCACCACCACCTGCACCTGGTCTGCCGCGACTGCACCAAGGTGATCGAGGCGGACGTGGAGGTGGCCGCCGAGTTCACGGAGAAGCTGCGGGACACCTTCGGGTTCGACACCGACATGAAGCACTTCGCGATCTTCGGCCGGTGCCAGGACTGTTCCCTGAAGACTTCAACTACCGAGTCGTAGGCTAGGCGTATGAAAAGCCCCCTGCTGACCCTGCCCGGCGCCGTCCCCGCCGAGGGCGTGGACGAAGGCGTGGCCGCCCACTACGGCGACCTGTTCCGTGAGCAGCGCGCCCTCGCCGACGGCACCGGCTTCGTCGACCTGTCCCACCGCGGGGTCGTCACCGTCTCCGGCCCCGAGCGGCTCGGCTGGCTCCACCTGCTGCTCACCCAGCACGTCCAGGAGCTGCCGCCGCACCAGGCCACCGAGGCGCTGATCCTGTCCGCCAACGGCCACATCGAGCACGCGCTCTACCTGGTCGACGACGGGGAGACGACCTGGGCGCACGTCGAGCCCGGCACCCAGGAGGCGCTGGTCGCGTACCTGGAGTCGATGAAGTTCTTCTACCGGGTCGAGGTCGCCGACCGCACCGCGGACATCGCGGTGGTGCACCTGCCCGCCGGGTCCATCGCCGAGGTGCCCGAGGGCGTGGCGGTGCGCGAGACGCCGTACGGCAGGGACCTGTTCCTGCCCCGCGGCGACCTGGAGGAGTACGCGCGGAAGACGGGCCCCGCCGCCGGGCTCCTCGCCTACGAGGCGCTGCGCGTCGAGCAGCACCGCCCGCGGCTCGGCTTCGAGACGGACCACCGCACCATCCCGCACGAGCTGGGCTGGATCGGCTCCGCCGTGCATCTGCAGAAGGGCTGCTACCGCGGCCAGGAGACGGTCGCCCGGGTGCAGAACCTGGGCAAGCCGCCGCGCCGGCTGGTCTTCCTGCACCTGGACGGCAGCGAGGTGCACCTGCCCGTGCCGGGCACCGAGCTGCGCCTGGCGGACGACGGCCCGGACGGCCGGAAGATCGGCTTCATCACGACCTCCGTACGCCACCACGAGCTGGGCCCGGTCGCCCTCGCCCTGGTGAAGCGGAACGTCCCGGTGGACGCCCGGCTGCTCGCAGGCGACACGGCCGCCGCACAGGAGACGGTCGTCGAGCCCTGAGCCGCCCGGCCCGCGAGGCCCGTGCGGCTCCCGTCCGAAGGCTCACATCTCCAGCAGCACGGTGAACGGGCCGTCGTTCGTCAGCGACACCCGCATCTGCGCGCCGAACCGGCCCGTCGCCACCGTCGCGCCCAGCGCGCGCAGCTGCGCCACCACCTCGTCGACCAGCGGCTCCGCGAGGTCGCCGGGAGCGGCCGCGTTCCAGGTGGGGCGGCGGCCCTTACGGGCGTCCCCGTAGAGGGTGAACTGGCTGATCACCAGGAGCGGGGCGCCGATGTCGCTGCAGGACCTCTCGTCCTTCAGCATCCGGATCGACCACAGCTTGCGGGCGAGCTGCGCCGCCTTCTCCTTGGTGTCCTCGTGGGTGACGCCGACCAGGACGCACAGGCCCTCGCCCTCGATCTCCCCCACGGTCTCGCCGTCCACCACGACGCTCGCGCCGTCCACCCTCTGCACCACTGCACGCATACGCCCATGATGCCGGTCCGCGAACAGACGCCCGACGGCGGCCCGCGATCCACCCCGGTCGGGCTATTTTTACTCCTTAGCGCCCATCTGGGGCGGATCGGGGCCACTCGCTCACATTGTGGCCGATCGGGGTGGCACGATGCTGGCACATGCCGGTCGAGGGGACGGTTGAGGCACATGAGCACACCGGGGACCGGGCAGTCGTCCGCGGCTGTCGCGTTGACCCAAGGGGGCGCCGGGGAGCGGGAGTTCCGCCGGCCGCCCACACAGCGCACGGACAGCCCCGCGCTGCCCGTGGACGGGGCGGAGGACGGACTGACCGCGCTGAGCCTGGCCGAGCTGCGCGCGAGGCGGCGGGACGCGCAGCGCGACGAGGCCGACCTCAGCTATGTACGGAGGCTGCTGCAGGGGCGGATCGACATCCTGCGCGCGGAGCTGGCCCGGCGTGACCTGCCGGCCGGGGCGCCCGCGGCCGTCGCGCCGGGGGAGACCTCCGTCGTGAAGCGGCTGCCGGAGATTCTGCGGGACACCCCCGCGCGCCACCGGTCCTCCGCCCGCCATCTGACGCTGGGCACACCGCGGAGCGAGGAGTACCGGCGGCTGGCCGCGGAGATGCTCGCCGAGGTGGAGCTCTCCGACCTGGGGGCCCGCACGGACGGCGAGCTGCGCGCCGCCATGGGCCGGCTGGTGGGGTACGAGCAGCAGGTTTCGCGCCGGCGGCAGCGGCTGCAGCGCACCGCCGACGCGTGCGGGGCGGAGATCACCCGGCGCTACCGGGAGGGGGAGGCGCAGGTCGACGACCTGCTGGTGTGACGCGGAGGGCGGGGAAACCGCGTCGACACCCGCCCGGGCGCCGACCTAACGTGAGGCCCATGACCTCCCGTGCCGACATCGACGTACGCCCCATCGACGAATCCGAGTTCGCCGACTGGAGCCGGGCCATGAACATCGGGTTCCTGCGGGAGCCGACCACGAGCGAGGAGTATCTCGAGGCGCGCCGGGCGCAGTTCACGCCCGGCCGCACGGTGGGCGCCTTCGACGACGGGCGGTGCGTCGCCACCTTCCGCTCCTTCGCGCAGGAGCTCACGGTGGTCGGCGGGGCGGTCGTGCCGGCCGACGCGGTCACCAACGTCACCGTCTCCCCGACCCACCGCAGGCGCGGGCTGCTGACCCGGATGATGGCGCAGGACCTGGCGGCGGCGAAGGAGCGCGGGGACGTCGTCGCCACCCTGATCGCCGCCGAGTACCCGATCTACGGGCGGTACGGCTTCGGCCCAGCCACCTGGGCCACCGAGTGGACGATCGACGTGCCGCGCGCCGGGCTCGACCCCCGCTGGGCGGGCCCGGAGGACGGCGGCCGGATCGATCTGGTGGACGCCGAGGACGTCCGCAAGCTCGGTCCCGAGCTGCACGAGCGGCTGCGCCGGTCCCAGCCGGGCGCGGTGAGCCGCGACGAGTTGTGGTGGCAGCTCACCACCGGCGCCGTGCGCTTCCTGCCGGGGTTCCACGAGCCGTTCTTCGCGGTGTACCGCTCGGCCGACGGCGAGGTCGCGGGCATGGCCGCCTACACCACGGACGACCGGTGGGGCGACGCCAAGCAGCCTTTGAACACCGCCAAGGTGAAGTGGCTGACCGGGGTGACCCCCGCCGCCGAGCGGGCGCTGTGGCGGTACCTGTGCTCGATCGACTGGGTGGTCGCCGTCAGGACCGGCTACCGCGCCCCGGACGACCTGCTTCCGCACTTCCTGCCCGACCCGCGCGCCGCCGCCGTCACGACGCAGGCCGACTTCCTGTGGGTGCGCGTCCTGGACGTCGTCCGGGCGCTGGAGGCGCGGACGTACGGGACGGCGGGATCGCTGGTGCTGGAGGTGGCCGACGCGAGCGGGCTGACCGGCGGGCGGTACCGGCTGGAGGCGTCGGCGGACGGCGCCGGGACCTGTGCGCCGACGGCCGGGCACCCGGATCTCTCCCTGGACGTCGCGGATCTGGCGACGCTGTGGCTCGGGGACGAGTCGGCGGTGCGGCTCGCGGCGCTGGGCCGGGTCCGGGAAGAACGAGCGGGCGCCGCCCGTCAGGCCGACGCCCTGCTGCGTACGTCCAGGCGACCGTGGTGCCCGGACATCTTCTGAGTGCGCTGTCGCTTGCTCCTTCCGCCGGTGACGGGTGGGCGTCGGTGCATCCGTAGCGAGCTGTTCAGTTGTGGTTGTGGTGGTGCCCGTCGGCGGGCTCCCGGCTCCCCTCCGGAAGGGAACCCGGCCGGCGGTCCGTGCGGAGTGCCGTCAGCCGGACTGGGCGAACAGCATCACGAGGATGACCGCGCCGATGCCGCTGATCACGGTGTTGCGCGCCTTGATGCCCACCGTGAGGGCGACGAAGGCGATGATCCCCATCGGGCCGTACTTCCACTGGACGAGCTGCTCGAACCCGATGGCCAGGGCGGCGACGACGACGGCGATGAGCGGCATGGCGGTCCCCCTTTGTCCGGTGGCCTCCCCGCCGCCCTCCTGGTGAGCCAACCCCTGTGTGGGTCTGCCAGGTTTGGCGAGTTGGTGACCAACTTGTTCTTAGTTATCTCCACTTGGAAGAGTCCTATAACCACCCTTCGTTGAACTGCCGCAAGATGGCGAGAAGTTGTAGTGTTTGGCCGTGGAGCCGGAACACGCCTCCGTCAATGGACGGAAGAAGCCACAGCGGCCACAGCGGACGCATCGTGAGGTGGCCGACGAGCTGCGCGCCCGGATCCGGTCCGGAGTGCTGCGGCCGGGCCAGCGCATGCCCACACAGGCGCAGCTGGCCGCCGAGTTCGGCGTCGAACGGCAGGCCGTGCGGGGCGCGTTGCGCATCCTGCAGTCGGAGCATCTGCTGACGAACATCTCCAAAGGGGCGCCCGCGACCGTCGCGGACCGGGCCGACCGTGCCCCGATGGGCCCCGCGGCACCGCCGCTGCCCACCACGGTGGCGCTCGCACCCCGGATAGCCTCCGCCTTCGAGGCGGAGCACGTGGAGATCGACGCGGTCTGCCTCACCGCCGTGTCCCTCACCCTCGCCATCGGAGAACCGCTGCGGCAGATCTACGCGGGGCGACTGAAACCGGCCAAGGTCGACGTCCGCGTGCTGCTGCCCAGCCGGAGCATCGACCTGGCCTTCCCGGTGCCGGTCGGCGGGCGGCAGGGGGACGACGACCCGGTGCACGGGCGCTGGCTGGCCCAGCGCAACGCCCAGGGCCAGGTGCTCCGCCACAACCTGCTCGCCCTGCGCGCGACGCACGGGATCGACGTGCGCGTGACCTTCCGGGCGCTGCCCTTCACCCCGCCGGTGAAGCTGTATCTGCTCAACCACGCCGAGGCGCTGTTCGCCTACTACACGGTGACCCGCAGCGAGGCGCTGATCGGCCAGGAGAGCCTGCCGACCTACGACGCGCAGGGCGTACGGTCGATGCTGTTCGCCTTCGAGCAGGGCGCCGGCCTGCGCGACACGACCTTCGTGGAGCAGTCCCATCTGTGGTTCAACGCACTGTGGGAGACGATCAGTTCGGAGCTGGAGCTCACGAACTGACGTCTCCCACAGGGGTCGGGTCGGGCCGTCCACGGTCCCGTGGCGGCCGGGGCGGCCCGGTCACAGGGCGGGGCGGGCCACGAGCAGCGCCAGCAGCACCGCTCCGGCGGAGCTGACGCCCGGCCGGTTCGCGTGGATGCCCACGGTGACCAGCAGCAGGCCGAGGAGGCCGGCCGCGCCGTACCTCCACTGGACGAGCTGCTCGACGGTGACGACGACGACGGCGGAGATCAGGGCGATGACGGGCATGGTGGACCCCCTTCGGGCAGAGACGGTGGAACGGGGCGGTGGTGCGGGCGGCCCGGTGGCGGTGACGGCCGGCGGCCGGCGGCCGGATGAGCGGAACGCTAACTTCCGCCAACTCCGCCAAGTTGGCGACCAACTCCACTTGAGTTGTCCCCACTTGGCTCCTACTCATAAACAACTTTCAAACAACTGCCGTTAGATGGATCAAAGTTGTAGCGTTTGGTCGTGGCCCAGGAGAACGTGTCAGTGAACGGCAGCAGCAGGCTCTCGGCCCAGGAGATCGCCGACATCCTGCGGGAACGCATCCGCGGGGGTGAACTGAAGGCGGGCGACCGGCTGCCCACGCAGGCCGAGCTGGCCGAGGAGTTCGGCGTGGAGCGCGGCACCGTCCGCCAGGCCCTGCGCGCCCTCCAGGACGACGGACTCCTCAGCAACGTCAGCAAGGGCAGCCCGCCCCGGATCGCCGCGCCCGCACCGGCGCGGGAGGAGCCCCAGTCGACGATGGTGGGACTGGCGCCCCGGCTGACGGAGGCGTTCTCCACGCCCCGGGTGCGGATCGACGCCGTGTGCCTCACCGCGGAGAGCTTCATGCTGGCGGTCGGCGAACCGGTCCGGCACATCCACGAGGGCCGCATCCGGCCCGAGGCGATCGACGTCCGCATCATGCTGCCGTCCCGGCGCATCAACCTCGCCTTCCCCGTGCCGGTCGACGGCCGCGACGCGGGCGAGGAGGACCCGGTGCACGAGCGCTGGCTGGCCCAGCGCAACTCCCAGGCCCGCGTGCTCCAGCACAACCTCCAGGCGCTGCGCGCCACGCACGGCATCGACGTGCACGTGTCCTTCCGGGCGCTGCCCTTCACCCCGCCGGTGAAGCTGTACCTGCTCAACGGCGAGGAGGCGCTGATCGGCTACTACATGCTGACCCGGCGCGAGGAGGAGTGGGAGAGCCAGACCCTGGAGATGTACGACGCCCTCGGCTCCGCCTCCCTCCTCTTCTCCTTCGCCAAGCGGGCGGGCCGGCGGGACCAGGCGTTCGTGGAGGAATCCCAGAAGTGGTTCGACGCCCTCTGGGAAACCATCACGACGGACCTGACACTCTCCTAGTGACTTCTGAGACGCAGCAGACTGAATCGGTGACCACCGGGACCGAGACGGAACCGGAGGACTTGCGGAACCTGATCGAAGGCGCCCGAGTCGTGCTGTGGGACTTCGACGGTCCCGTCTGCCGGCTCTTCGCGGGCCACTCCGCCGAGCGGGTGGCCCGGGACCTGGTGGACTGGCTGGAGGGGCAGGGGCTGCGCGGGCTGCTCGACGAGTCCGAGCGCGAGTCCCTCGACCCGCACGTCGTCCTGCGCGCCGTGGACCGCCGGCACCCCGGCAGCGACCTCGTCGCGGAGCTCGAGGAACGTCTCACCCAGGAGGAGCTGAGAGCCGCGGGCTCGGCGAGGCCGACGCCGTACGCCGATCCGCTGGTCCGCACCTGGACCGCGGTGGGCGCCCGCCTGGCCGTCACCACGAACAACTCGCCGCGGGTGGTGCGGGAGTACCTGACGTCCCGGGGCCTGCTGCCGTGCTTCGCCCCGCACATCTACGGCCGTACCCAGGAACTGCGGTACCTGAAGCCGCATCCGCACTGCATCCACCGGGCGCTGAACGCGATGGGCGCCGCCCCGCCGACGGCCCTGATGATCGGGGACACGCCGTCCGACTTCCAGGCGGCGCGGGCGGCGGGGGTCCCGTTCCTGGGGTACGCGCGGAACGAGCGGAAGAACAAGCTGCTGAGGGAGGCGGGGGCGGGGTTCGTCGTGGACTCGCTGGAGCCGGTGCTGCAGTGCGTGCGGGAGGCCGGTCAGGCCTGAATCATCAGCGTGGTGAGCAGCACGGCCGCCCCGACGGCGAGGCCCTCCCGGCGGGCGCGTATCCCCACGCCGACGAGGAGGAGCAGGAGCAGGCCGAGCACACCCAGCCGGGTCTCGGCCAGCAGGCTCACCAGCAGCTCGCCGAACGCTGTGATCAACTGAAGGCGGTACATGAGCCGACCATCTCCCCTCCACTTTCCGCCAGTACGCAACTCTCGGTCCAATTGGACCGTTTGGCCTGAGGGTTGTCTGCCCTGACCGGTTGATCCCTTAACCAACCGGTCGCGTCAGTACGGGAGTTGTGGACGGTTGGTTTGCCGGTGGACCGAAAGCGGTACGTTCCGGTCGTGGCCGGTCGGGGTGGCGAGTCAGGCGGCGGCGGGCGGGAGGCCCAGCGGGTCGCCGACGAGTTGCGGGCGCGGATAGGTCACGTCTACCCCCTGCACTCCTTCCTGCCGGCGCAGCGCGCCCTCGCCGTGGAGCTGGGCGTCTCCCGCGACACGGTGCAGCGGGCGCTGCGGGAGCTGGTGAACGAGGGGTGGATCGAGTCGCGGCGCGGCAGCGGCTCGCGGGTCGTCAAGGTGCAGCGCATCCAGTCGTCGACGGCCAAGGCGACGCGCGTGCGCGGCCAGGTGACGCTGGCGCCCTTCATCAGCGAGGCCTTCGAGCAGCCGGAGGTCACGCTCGACGTCTACACGCTGACCTCGGAGTCCCTCGACGCCCACATCCGGCTCCAGTCGGAGCGCATCCGCGGTGGCTTCATCTCGCCCCAGCGCATCACGCTCCGTATGCTCCTTCCGGACCCGTCACTTCCGCTGCCGTATCCGCGGGTGAAGGAGGACCCGGACGACTCCCGCATGCGGACCCGGCTGCGCCTCATCACCGAGACGCACACTGCTTCTCTCGTCGGCGCGCTCAGGGACCTGCAGACCGAGGGACTGGTCCCGTCCGTCGATGTCCACGTACGGCACGCCCCCCTCACGCCGACCTTCAAGCTGTACTTGTTCAATGCGGTCGAGGCACTGCATGGCGTGTACGAGGTCATCGAGCGGCCGTTGGAGTTGGAGGACGGCGAGGTAGTGACCGCTCTGGACGTGCTGGGCCTGGGAGCCACGCTCACTCATCACGTCAAGGACCCAGCCGATCCGGGAGCGCCCGGAACCGTGTTCGTGGACAGCATGCACCAGTGGTTCGACTCGGTTTGGAACCACCTCTCCGCGTGACGAAAGTGCTGTACGATTCCGGCCACCGATGGAGCAAAGCCCTTCCCCCGTTCGTACCAGGGAGCACATCAGCGACTGGAACGGGCCTCCGTGCCTTCGGGCACTGGGGTGACACCCCCGCCCGACGCCATACGGCAAGTGGTTCTCCGCGTGCGCAAACGGAGGCCGCATGCCTACCGTCATTTGTGTCTCCCTCGTACCTCACGGAGCGGCCAGTGGGTGCACCACCCCTTCCCCGACCGGCCCTCGGGGTGCCCACGACGGATGAGCGGCTACGAGACTTGGTGACGCGTGCCACCGGCTGCGGTATGGCCACCAGCGGCCACCACAATCAGAATTACGTGCTGGCTTTGGAAGAGCCGGAGGCGCGACTGCTGGGCCGGGATCCGGGGACACCGGTGACGGTACGCGTCCGACGAACGGACGCGCTGTCCGTGGTGATCAGAACCTGGGACAACGAGGACGAAATCCTCGAGGCGGTCAAAGGCGTGCTGCCACAGGCACCACAGTGCATCGCCAAGGGGCCGGGCTTCACCGTCCACAGCTATGTGGAAGGCGTACCCCTCTCCAGCATCTGTGGGAACGGCAAGCCTCTCGACACGTTGGTCATCCATGCTCTGGCGGTCCTGCTCGCGCAAATGGCACAGGTCAGGCGCAGTACTTTGCCTGCCCTGCCTTCGTGCTGGCCGAGCAACGACACCGACAGTCAGGCCTTCCTGCGCACGCTCGCCCATTTCGCGGACCGGCAGATCCGCCGGTCCAATTGGGCTGCTTTCGGCGGACTGTTCGCGGCGCTGGGCATCCCGGAGGACGCCCTGACCCGGCTCGCCGAGCGCACTCCTGTCATGGCGCGGCGGCCGTACAGTCTGCTCCACGCCGACCTGCACCGCGACAACGTGATCGTCTCCTACGGCGGCTCCCTCCCTCTCATCTGCGTCGACTGGGAGCTGGCAACCTACGGCGACCCCCTCCACGATCTGGCGACCCACTTGGTGCGCATGCACTACCCGGATCACCAGTGGTCCGAAGTGATCGGAGCCTGGGAAGAGGCCATGCGTCGCATCCGCCCGGCGGCCGTCAACGGGCTGACCAAGGACCTCCAGCACTACGTCGACTTCGAGCGCGCGCAGTCCGTGTTCCCGGACGTGATGCGGGCCGCGCAGTCCCTCGAGCAGGCGTATTCGCAGAAGAACCTGGACGAGGCGACCGCGGAGGTGGAGCGGGCGCTGCGGGCGGCCGCCCGACCGCTCGGACTGCGGAGTCTGCCCGGACCCAAGGAGATCGAGCGGGCGCTGTTCCGCTGGTTGACCTCCCGCGGAGTACGTGACGCTCAGGTCGTCGTATGGATCCCGGACCGGCGCCTGCCGCTGCCGGACGACTTCGGCGAGCAGGCCGTCCTCGAGGCCCTGTCGGTGGAGGGCGCAGCCCCGGCCAGTCGCGTCTTCAAGGGCACAGCCCATCTCAACACCGTAGTGCGAGTACCGAGGGTTCCCTACCCGGTCGTCGTACGGCGCAGGCTGCCCGATGTCACCCGGCGGGAACCGCACTTCCTCAGCGAGCACGCCGTGCTGCGCAGCATCGAGGAGGCGAAGGTCGCCGTGAACGCGCCCAAGGTTCTGGCGCTGGGCGAGACCTGTCCGAACGACCACTTCGCGATCCACACCTACATGGGGCCGGAGGACATCGACCGCCTCCCGAGCCACCCCGTGCACGGCCTGCTGCCACAGGAGGCCGATGGGCTGGTGGACCAGCTCTGTGCTCTGGCCCAGGTGGACTACAGGCAGCTCGACCCGACGGCGGGCGAGCCGGGTTTCTACGGCTGGCTCAAGGAGCAGCTGGTCCGCCTCGTCGACGGGCTGCCCAGGAAGACGCAGCAGCTTGCCCGGCAGCTGGGACTCCCGGACGCCGGGCGGCTGCGACAGATCCTGTCCCGGCAGGAGGTCAGCCACCGTGAATCGTCCCTGCTGCACGGCGACCTCAACCCGTGGAACCTGGTGCGACGGGACGACTCCGCGGGGCTGACCATCATCGACTGGGAGATGGCATTGATCGGGGACCCCCTGTACGACCTGGTCCGGCACATGCACCTCACCCCGACCCGTCCGGAGATCCGGGACCGCATGTTCCGTCTCTGGGAACGCAACCTCCCGCCCGAATACACGCGCGACTGGCAGAAGGACTGGCAGGTGTACCGACGCCTGGAGGTCGTCCGCTCCGCGTACATCGACCTGGACCGCATCGTCACCGGAGCGAGCCTGGACGCCCCCAACGTCCGCCGTGCGGTCGCCTCGTACGCGGTGACCCTGGCGGTCGCCAACGGAGCCCTTGGTCTGCCGGTGCGAGCCACAGCCAATCCCTATCTTGCCCGGACGTTGGTCTAGCAGGATCATGTAAAAGGACTGCATGTGCCTTGAGGGGTGGCCCGGCAAGACCACGTGTGGAGGGGGTTCGGCATGCCGGAGCGGGGGAGCGGGCCGGCCGGCGACAGCGTCACTCAACGCTTAAGGCGGGCTCAGGAACGTTTCGAGCCTCTGGTGACGCGGGTCATCCTTGGAGGCATCTTCGTCACCGGGCTGGTGGCCCAGTTCGTGAAGCCGGTCGGGGATGCCATACAGGGCAAGGCGTACCTCGGCGGAGCTCTGCTCAGTCTGGTCGGTTACGTGTTGTACGACGCGGTGAAGGATCTTTCCGCCTCCACGCGTCAACCCGCGCGAACCATGGTGAGCTCCAGCGAGCTGGGCGGTTTCGTCAGCAATGCCTTCTCTGTGCGCAAGGTGGAGATCAGTTTCCTCGGCTACACGGGAGAGACGCTCTACAACGAGCTCTACCACCGCCTACGGGCACTGTCGGAGGCGCCGGGGCAGGTGCGAGAAGTCTCCGTACGCATGCTCGTGCCCGATTTCGAGCAGCCCATGACGGTACCCGCCCGCGTCGGCCCCGACGGACAGCATGTGGACGACCCGGCATTCCGCGCGCGTCTGCTGCAGCGCTGCGAGGAGTACGAAGGCGCGCTGTCGGACATCGCGGACCAGGTCAACCGGGCCACTCGTCTCGAGGTGCGGTGCGAGTACCGGTTCCACCCTGGGATTCCCGCGCAGAAGGTCTGCATCTTCAACCGTGTGCAAGTCCTGCACGGCTTCTACGACCTGTCCGCCCGCATGCGCCTCCAGCGCACCGGCCCCGAGTACTACGATCCCAAGGGCTACACCACCGACCTCAACGTCTGCTCGCCCGGCACCGCCGCATCCGACCCCGTGGTGACGATGTGGAACAAGCACTTCGACGACCTCTGGGCGCTCGCGTCCGTGCCCGGCTGGCGGCGCAGCGCGGCCGCGTGACCCGGCCGGACGGCCCGGCTCAGGCGTCCTCGTCCTCCACCGGCGGCATCAGCGCCCGCAACCACCGCTCCGTCTGCGCCACATGCGCCTCCGCCGCGCCCGCGGCCGCGCCCGGGTCGTGGGCGGCGATGGCCGTGGCGAGGACGCGGTGGTCGGCGTCGCTCTTGCGGCGCAGGTCGGGGCCTTCGGGGAGGGTGAAGACCTGGTACTTGCGGGAGCGGGCGCGGAAGACCGCCAGGAGGGAGGCGAGGGTGGGGTTGCCGGCCGCGCGGGCGATCTCCGCGTGGAAGCGGTGGTCCAGGTCGGACGCCTCCGCCGGGTCCTCCGTGGCCTCCATCGCCTCGATGAGGGAGAACAGCGTCCCGACCGTCTCGGGGGTGGCCCGGGCCGCCGCCTGCGCCGCCACGTGCGCCTCCAGGACGCGGCGGATCTCGTAGACCTCCAGCAGGCCCGGCAGGGGCAGGAGTTGCAGGGTCAGGGAGAGACTGCCGATCAGGTCCTCGGGGCGGAGCTGCGAGACGTACGTGCCCGAGCCGTGGCGTGGCTCGATCACGCCCAGCGCCGCCAGCATCCGGACCGCCTCGCGCAACGAGCCGCGGGAGACGCCGAGTTCCTCGCAGAGGTCTGCCTCGGGCGGAATCCGCTCCCCGGCGCCGAGCCGCCCCGTGGCGATCATGTGGCGCAGGCCGTGGAACGCCTTGTCGACTGCCGACATCCGTTGCCTCCCCTGGCGGGCCGCGTCCGCCGCGCCCCCGCCCGAGTGCACTGTAGCGGGCCGAGAGATCAGATGTCTTGGGTGAAACATTCCAGAGTCATCTGATTTCTAGTGGCTCACAGGTCTTGTCATGGCCGAAAACACCATGCCAACATCCCGAGTCATCATACGTCTTGGCCTCCGGGTCTCCCGGGGGTCCGATGTCCCTCGCGGATGGGAGTCATGTGAGCGAGACCGACGTCAGCACCGCGCCCCGCCCCCTGCTGCTGGCCGACGGCCGGCCCGCGGCGGACGCGTGGTCGCTGGATCCCGCCCTGCGCCACCTGAACCACGGCTCCTTCGGCGCCGTCCCGCTGGTCGCCCAGGAGCGGCAGAACGCGTTGCGGACGGAGATGGAGCGGGCGCCGGTCGTGTGGTTCCCCGAGCTGCCGGGGCGGATCGCGGCGGCCCGGACCGGACTCGCCGCGTTCCTCGGCGTGGACGCGGGCGACCTCGCCCTGGTGCCCAACGCCAGCGCCGGCGTCAGCGTCGTCTACGCCGGCCTCGGCACGAAGGCCGGCGGCGAGATCGTCGTCACCGACCACGGCTACGGCGCCGTCACCATGGGCGCCGAACGCCTCGCCCGCCGCTGGGGCGGCCGGGTGCGCACCGCGCGGGTGCCGCTCGACGCGGACGAGGAGCAGGCGTACGAGGCGGTCATGGCCGAGGTCGGCGACGCCACCGGCCTCCTGGTCGTCGACCAGATCACCTCGGCGACCGCCCGCCGGCTCCCCGTGGAGCGGATCGGCGCGGAGGCGGCCCGGCGCGGTGTGCCGTTCCTCGTCGACGGCGCCCACGCGCCCGCCCTGCTCGCCGCCCCCCTCGACGGCCTGGCCTGCGACTTCTGGGCGGGCAACCTCCACAAGTGGGCCTGCGCCCCGCGCGGCACCGCCGCCCTGGTCGCCCGCGGCCCGCTCCGCGACGGCCTCCACCCCCTGATCGACTCCTGGGGCGCGCCCGACCCGTACCCGGACCGGTTCGACCAGCAGGGCACGCTCGACGCCACCAGCTACCTGGCCGCGCAGACCGCGCTGGACTTCGTCGACACCACCTGGGGCTGGGACGCGGCCCGCCGCCACATGGACGAGCTGGCCGGGTACGGCGAGCGGGTCGTGGCCGCCGCCGTCACCGCGCTGACCGGCGAGGACGCTCGCGTGGACGTCGGGATGCCGGTGCCCGGCATGCGGCTGGTGCGGCTGCCGGACGGTCTGGCCGACAGCCGGGTCGCCGCGGACGCGCTGCGCGACCGGGCGGCCGCGGAGCTGGGCGTCGAGGCCGCGTTCACCGCCTTCGGCGGCGTCGGCTACGTACGGCTGTCCGCGCACCTCTACAACACCGCCGAGGACTACGAGTACTTCGCCGAGCGGTGCGTCCCCGTGCTCGGCGAGTGGGCCCGCGCCGCCCGCCCTTGATCCCCCCGTTCTCCGCACCTCCCCCCGCCCGTCGCCCCGTTCACCCAAGGAAGAGGTCAGCACGATGAGAAGAAGGACGGCAGCTCTCGCGCTCGGCACCGCCGCCGCGATGGTCCTGACCGGCTGCTCCACCATGAGCCCCGGTGAGAGCGGAACGGTCACCCTCAACATGGTGGAGAGCCTGACCAACCCCGCCCGCACCGACCTGCTCGAGGAGCTGATGGCCGACTTCGAGCGGCAGAACCCGAAGATCAAGGTCAACCTGGTCTCGCCGCCCACCGAGCAGGCCGACCAGAAGCTCCAGCAGATGCTCCAGTCGGGCAGCGGCGTCGACGTCCTGGAGGTCCGCGACATCACCGTCGGCCCCTGGTCGAACAACGGCTGGCTGTACGACATGAAGAAGGACCTGGCCGGCTGGAAGGGCTGGGACGCGCTCACCGACAACGCTGTCGCCGCCTCCGAGGACGACAAGGGCCGCACCTACTTCGTGCCGTACGGCTTCTACGGGCTGAGCCTCTTCCACCGCACCGACCTGATCGAGGAGGCCGGCTTCGACAAGCCCCCGGCCACCTGGGAGGAACTGCTGGAGCAGGCGTCGAAGATCCACGACCCCTCGTCGCGCCGGTACGGCTACGCCTTCCGCGGCGGCGCCAACGCGCACAGCAACGCCACGGCCGCCATCGAGGCGTACGTCGCCGACCGGATCGACCCGGCCAACGGCTACCTCCTGAAGGACGGCACGACCATCTTCTCGGCGCCCGAGGCGCTGGACGCGATGGAGATGTACCTGAAGCTTTTCAAGCAGGCGTCGCCGAAGTCGTCCGTGGCGTGGGGCTACCCGGAGATGGTGGAGGGCTTCTCCAACGGCTCGACCGCGTTCCTGCTCCAGGACCCCGAGGTCATCGCCACCGTCTCCGAGTCGAAGTCGATCGACGCCGACCAGTGGAGCACCGCGCCGCTGATCGCCGGACCGAGCGGGAAGACCGTGCAGCCGCTGGCGACCGCCGGATGGGGTGTCGCGGAGGGCAGCAAGCACAAGGCCGAGGCCGTGAAGCTGGTGCAGTTCCTCTCCGAGGGTGAGGCGTCGACGCGGTTCAGCAAGGGGAACAGCCTGGTGCCGATCCTGAAGGCGGCGGCCGAGGACGAGTTCTACCGCACCGGCCCCTGGGCCAGCTACGTCACCATGACGGAGAACCCGGACACGTACCTGGTCGTCACCCAGCCGCGCGGGGTCGCGTGGTGGACGGAGTGGCAGCAGCGCGCCGACACGGACGTGCAGAAGATGATCCTCGGCAAGCTCACGCCGAAGGAGCTGCTGGCCGGCTGGGACGCCTACTGGACCGAGAAGTGGAAGAAGTGACCATGTCCGGTACGTCCACGCCCCCGTCCGGCGTGACCGCGGCGCCCTCCGTACGCAAGGAGGGCGCCCCGCCCCGGGGCGGGGGCGCCGGGGGCCGCCGGCGGCGGGAGTTCACCACCCGGCGCGGTCTGGTCATCGCCGCGTTCATGGCGCCGGCGGCGGTCTTCGTGGCGCTGTTCACGTACTACCCGATGATCGCCGGCAGCCAGATGGCGTTCCGGAACTGGAACCTGACCGACCTCACGGACACCTCGTGGGTGGGCATCAAGAACTTCCGGGAGGTCTTCACCGACCCCGCGTGGGGCACGGTGCTGGGCAACACCGCGCTGTGGGTGGTCGGTTCGATCGTGCCGCAGCTGGTGATCGGGTTCGCGCTGGCGCTGTGGCTGCGCCGCAGGTTCCGTCTCCGCGGGCTCTACCAGGCGCTGATCTTCTTCCCGTGGGCGATCTCCGGGTTCCTCATCGGCATCCTGTTCCGCTGGATGTTCAACAGCGAGTTCGGCGTCGTCAACGACCTGCTCCAGAAGGCCGGCCTGATCGACGAGCCGGTCGCCTGGCTCGCCGACCCGGACACCGCGATGGTCGCCGTGCTGGTCGCCAACGTCTGGTACGGGGTCACCTTCTTCGCGATCATGATCCTGGCCGCGCTCCAGTCGATCCCGGACGAGCTGTACGAGGCGGCGGCGCTGGACGGCGCGGGCAAGGCGAGGACGCTGTTCCGCGTCACCATCCCGTACATCCGCGTGACGCTGGTGCTCACGGTGCTGCTGCGGGTCATCTGGATCTTCAACTTCCCCGACCTGATCTTCGGCATGACCGGGGGCGGGCCGAACAACGAGACGCACATCGTGACCACCTGGATGATCAAGATCACGCAGCAGGGCGACTACGGCAAGGCGTCCGCGCTCGGTCTGCTGGTGGTGGCGGTGCTGCTGGTGTTCGCGGTGTTCTTCCTGACGGCGACGCGGGAGCGGGGCGGCGGTCGCCGGGGCGCCGGACGGACCGGAAAGCGAGAGGTGCGGGCGTGATCGGCAAGGAAACCACGGCCGGCCGGGCCACGAAGTTCACCTTCCTCGGGCTCTGGCTCGTCTTCTCCCTCTTCCCGCTGTACTGGATCACCGTCACGTCCCTGAAGGACCCCGGTGACATCTTCTCCTTCCCGATCGCCTACTGGCCCGAGCGGTTTTCCCTGGAGAACTACCAAGGGCTGTTCGGCAAGGCGGACTTCGGCACGTACCTGGTGAACAGCCTGGTCGTGTCGACCGTCGCGGGCGCGGTGGCCACCGGCATCTCCACGCTCTCGGCGTACGTCCTCGCCCGGTTCGAGTTCCGCAGCAAGTCCGCGCTGCTGATGGCGTTCCTGGTCACGCAGATGATCCCGTCGTTCATCGCGCTGGGCCCGCTGTACCTGCTGATGACCGACCTCCGGCTGGTCGACAACCGGCTCGGCCTGATGCTGGTCTACATCGCCGTGTGCATCCCCTTCTGCACGGTGATGCTGCGCGGCTTCTTCGAGAACGTCCCCGACGCGCTGGAGGAGGCCGCGATGATCGACGGCCTCTCCCGGCTCGGGGCGCTGCTGCGCGTGCTGCTGCCGGTGATGCGGCCGGGGATCGTCGCCGCGTTCATCTTCAACTTCGTCAACTGCTGGAACGAGCTGTTCCTTTCGGTGACGCTGATGAACAGCGACGAGAACAAGACCGTGCCGACCGCGCTCAACGGCTTCATCTCCAGCTTCAACATCGACTGGGGTTCGATGTCCGCGGCGGCGGTGCTGACGATCCTGCCGACGATGGTGCTGTTCGCCTTCGCCAGCCGGCACATCGTGCAGGGGCTGACGGCGGGGGCGGTGAAGGGCTGATCAGGGGGCGGCGCGGGTGCCGGGATCGTCGGTGGTCCCGTTTCCGGCGGCCTCCCGCGCCGCCCGCTCCAGCCGGTCGCGGTAGGCCGCCCACCAGGCCGGATCGTCCGACGGCAGACTGGTGACGCCCGGCCGCTCGCCCGTCGCGCCGTCCAGTTGCTCGCGCAGGATGTCGGCATGGCCCGCGTGCCGGCTGGTGTCGGCGATGACGCGGACCACGGCGTGGTGCAGGGTCAGCCCGGCGCGGTCCGCCGGCCACCACGGCACCGTGCCGGTCGTGTCCAGGGGCAGCGCCTCGACCGTCGCGTCCGCATGCGCCCAGGCCCGCCGGTACAGCCCCACGATGCCGGCACGCGTCTCGTCAGGGGCGGCCCACATGTCCGCGTTGACCTCCGCGCCCTCCGCGAGCCACGGCAGCGGCTCCCCGGACGGACGCCCGAACGTGTCCCCGAGGTACCCGAGTTCGACCCCGGCGGCATGCTTCACCAGCCCGAGCAGATTGGTCCCGGTCGGCGTCAACGGCCGCCGCACGTCGTACTCGGACAGCCCCTCCAGCTTCCACAGCAGCGCGTCACGCGCCTCCTGGAGATAGCGGCGCAGATCGGCCTTGGCGGGATCGGAGTACGGCATGGGGACCAGTGTGTCTGCAAGGGGCGTCCCCGTCCGCCGAATCCGTTCGCCACGGGGCGCCGCGTACGGCACCCTCGGGGGCGTGATCACGGACCACACGCGGAAGATCCGCGAGCGTTACCTCTCCGCCCCCGTCATGGCGGCACCGGAGCCGTGGCGGAAGGTGCTCGACCGGCCGGTCGGCGGTCTGCTCGGCATCGGCTTCGCCGTCCACCCCGACACCGGTCAGGACCTGGTGATGGCCGTGTCGTCCGCCGGCCACGGCCTCTTCGACGCGGCCACCGGCGCACTCGTCGCCCGCGACGGGGACCCCGACCCGGACACGGACACCCCCGACGCGGAACCCGACCTCGCCTGCCCCGGGCTCGGTCCGGTCGCGGGCGTGCCGGTGCGGATCGCGGGCCTCTTCGGCGGCGGCCTGCACCACACCACGGCCGACGGCTGGGCCCTGGACGTCGTCAGCCCCGACTGGCCCGCCCACCGCGTGATCCTCTCCGCGGACGGGGGAGGGCACCGCGGCGAGCCGGGCGGCACCTGGTGGCACGTCCACCACGCCTCCTGGTCCGAGTTCCGGACCGCCGGCTTCTCGCCCTCCGGCCGGACCCTCGCGGTGGCCACCAGCAGCGACCTCGTCCTCTGGGCGCGGGCGTCCGTTCCGGCGCTCAGCTGAGGACCGCCTCCAGGCGTCCGCGGCACTCCAGGGCAGCGACGTCACCCGGGAAGTCTGGTCCCGGCGCCGCGCCGGAGGCCACCGCTTTTCCCCGCCCCCTGGGAGGCATCCCTCAGCGGCGGCCGAGCAGCTCGGCGACGCGGAGGAAGCCGTCCGCCCCGTGCCCCCGCCCGATGGCACGGCGGGCCATGCCCTCCGCCGCGCGCATCACGCCCGCGTCGATGCCGTGTGCCTCGGAGGTGTGGACGATGTGGGCCATGGACGACACCGCGGAGGTGAGCGGATTGCCGTCGCCGGGGAAGCTGCCGCGGTCCGCCTCCTCGGCGGACTGCTCGAAGATCGGCGGGAGGATCTCGCCGATGCCCTGGGCGAAGGGCGCCAGCTCCCGCGCGGTGATCCCCTCCGCCCGCGCCACCGCGAGGGCGTGCGCGTAGCCGGCCATCGCGGTCCAGAAGATGTCGAGCAGGGCGATGTCGTAGGCCGCCGCCCGGCCGATCTCCTCGCCGAGGTGGGTGTGCGTGCCGCCCAGCGCCTCCAGCACGGGCCGGTGCTCCTCGTAGAGGTCCTCCTGGCCGGCGTGGAGGAACACCGCCGCGGGCGTCCCGATCGTCGTGGTGGGCGTCATGATCGCGCCGTCCAGGTAGCGGACGCCGTGACCGGCCGCCCAGTCCGCCAGGTCGCGGGCCCGCTCCGGGGTGTCGGCGCTCAGGTTCACGACCGTGCGCCCCTTGAGCGCACCGGCGACCGCGTCACGCCGCAGGACGGCGTCCGCCGCGTCGTAGTTCACCACGCAGACCACGGTCAGCGGGGAGGCGGCGACGGCCTCCTCCGCCGAGCGGGCGCCGGACGCTCCCCGGGCGAGCAGGTCGCGGTCCCTGCCGGGGGTCCGGTTCCAGACCGTGGTGCGCAGCCCCGCCTCCAGGAAGGCGCCGGCCAGGGCCCGTCCCATCGGCCCCAGACCGAGCACGGTGACGGCAGACTGTTCGAGGTGCATGGACATGATGCGACTCCTGTAGGTGAACAAAGGCAACAAAAGGGGTGGACATGGGGCGCAGTCGGGCCCGGGACGTCAATGTCTGCGGGGTGACCGCCGCGATCGCCGTGATCGACGGCAAATGGAAGACCGCGCTGCTGTGGCTGCTGGAGTCCGGGCCGCAGCGGCCCGGTGAACTGCGCCGGCGGCTGCCGGGCCTCAGCGAGAAGGTGCTGACCCAGGCGCTCCGGGAGATGGAGACGGACGGGCTGGTGCACCGCGAGGTGCACGACGTGCTGCCGCTGAAGACCGAGTACTCGCTGACCGCCATCGGCCGCGAGCTCTCCGAGGCCCTGGGGCCCCTCGCCGACTGGGGGCATCGCCGCCTGGAGAAGCTGGCCGGGTCCCGCCCGGCCTCCTGACGCGCACCACCTCCTCCGAAGCGTCAGCCGCCTTCGCCCAGGCTCTCCCCGCCGCCACCGCCCTGCCAAGTACGCACAAAAAAGTGGGTACGTCGGAGGCGCTGCCCGCCCTATCCGGCCGCCGGGCCGTCGTACGTGAACCGGTACCCGGCGCAGTCGGTGAGGTGGACGTAACCGAGGCGCTGGTAGAGGGCGTTGCTGGTCGGGTTGGCCGGGTCCGCGAAGAGGACGACGTCCGTGGCGCCCGCCTCCAGCGCGGCCCGGCTCACCGCGGCCGTCACCGCGCCCGCGTAGCCCTGGCCGCGGAAGCGGGCCGGGGTGTGGACGGGGTCGACGCGGACCATGCCGCCGGTGACCGAGGTGACGGCCGCCATGGAGACGGGGGTGCCGTCCGGGGTCCGCCAGAAGGTGAAGTGCCGGTCGCCGAACCGGGACCGGTCCCAGTCGCCCGCGTCGATCAGGTCGATGGAGGGCTGCTCACCGACCTCGGCGCAGAACTCCCGGCAGCGGCGCACCACGAGGTCGCGGTCCGCCGCCCCCGCGGCATGGGCCCGGCCCTCCGGATGCGGCCGGGGCGGGGTGAGCGTGCCGAGGCGGTAGAGGTGCGTGTGCCAGAACAGCTTCGGCACCGCGCCGGTGTGCTCCTGCCAGGCCGAGGCGAAGGCGTCGGCGGTGTCCTGGTCGGCGACGACCTGGGCGGGGGAGTGGCCGAGGGCGGCCAGGCGGGCGGCGAGGGCGCCTGCGTCGCCGGCGGTCAGCGGGGTGAGGCCGAGGCGGCCGCGCGGGGTGAGGTAGCAGACCGCGCGGACCTGGCCCTCCCTTTCCAGCCGGCCGAGGACGCGGTCGCCCGCGCCGGGGAGCCGCAGCTTCTCGACGTCCGTCAGCGGTGTGGTGTGCAGGGCGGGGCGCGAGCGCAGGAAGCCGCCGGTTCGGGCGAGGAAGTCCTCGACGTCGGTGGTGAGATGCCAGTGGTCCGGGAGCATGCCTCATCGTGCCGGACGCGGGGCCGGGCGTGCGGGGGTTCGCGCCGATCCCGCCGACGGGTGACCGGAACGCCTACCCCTGTTCCACCACGTCCGCGACCACGCAGCTCACGTTGTCGGGACCGCCCGACGCGTTGGCCAGGCCGACGAGTTCACGGACGGCCGCCTCGGGGCCGGGCGCCTCCGCGAGCACGCGGTGGATGTCCCCGGCGGGCACGACCGTGGACAGGCCGTCGGAGCAGAGGAGATAGCGGTCGCCCGTGCGGGCGTCGTGCAGGCGCAGGTCGGGCGTGGAGTCGGCGCCCCGGCCCAGGGCGCGCAGCAGCAGGGACCGCTGCGGGTGCGAGGCGGCCTCCTCGGGGGTGAGACGCCCCTCGTCGATCAGCGACTGCACCACCGTGTGGTCGTGGGTGATCTGGAACAGCTCCCCGTCGCGCAGGAGATGGACGCGGGAGTCGCCGATGTGGACGAGGGCGAGCTGCGAGCCGGTCCACAGCATCGCGGTGAGCGTGGTGCCCGCGTCGGCGTCGTCGTCGCCGGGTGAGGCGAGGCCGTGCACGGCCTGTTCGGCGCGGACGAGGGCGTCCTCCAGGGCGCCCAGCAGGTCGTCCGCCGGGACGGTCTCCGTCTCCAGACGCCGCAGCGCGTCGACGGCGGCCGCGCCGGCCGGGGCGCCCCCGCCGCCGTAGCCGTCGGCGACGGCGAGCAGGCGGGAGCCCGCGTAGGCGGTGTCCTGGTTGCTCGCGCGGACCCGTCCGGTGTCGGACAGGGCGGCGTGACGGAGCGCGAGGGGTGCGGTGGTGCGGGACATGGTGGGGTCCTTCCGGGTCAGGTGGTCGACGAGGAAGGCCGCCAGGTCCCGCCGCGCGGCCGTGTCGGCCTCGACCCGCGCCCAGTACGCGCGGATCTCGCCGGCCGCCTCGCCCGCCTCCAGGGCGCACACCCGCCGGATTCGGGCGAGCGGCATGCCCAGCCGCCGGAGCCAGGCGACCAGCCGGGCCTGCTCCAGCTGTCCGGGCGCGTAACGGCGGTAGCCGGTGTCCGGGTCGACGCGGGCGGGAGTCAGCAGACCGAGCTCGTCGTACAGACGCAGCGCCTTCGGCGACAGCCGGGACGCCTTCGCGAACGCCCCGATGGTCAGCAGCTCCATGCGTGTCCCTCCTCGTACCGGGCCCGTCGCCCGGCCCCACCGATGCTGGGCGCTCCCCCAAGGTGAAGGTCAACAGCGGGCCGCGCGGAGGGCAAGCACACTCTTGCAAGCAGGTTGCTTGCAATTGTTAGCGCAGTGCGCCATGGTGGAGGTATGGCATCCCTGAACGTCGGCGGACTCGGTGAGTATCTGCGCGAGCAGCGGCGCAACGCGCAGCTGTCGCTTCGGCAGCTCGCCGATGCCGCCGGGGTGTCCAATCCGTATCTGAGCCAGATCGAGCGCGGGCTGCGCAAGCCCAGCGCGGAGGTGCTCCAGCAGGTCGCCAAGGCGCTGCGCATCTCCGCCGAGACGCTGTACGTCCGCGCCGGGATCCTCGACGCCGAGCGCGACCGTGACGAGGTCGAGACGCGCGCCGTGATCCTCGCCGATCCCACGCTGACCGAGCGCCAGAAGCAGGTGCTCCTCCAGATCTACGAGTCCTTCCGCAAGGAGAACGGATTCGGGGGCACCGAAGACGGTGAGGTGGATCCCGTCGGACCCGAGCCGGGTACGGAGGCGTCCACCAGCACGGGCGGCAGACCCGCCGAGCGCCCCGGCCGCGAGGCCGAAGGCGACGACAGCGGTCCGCGGCGGACGGCCGGCTGAGCCGGCCAGGGCGCCGGCCGCGCGCCGCGGACCACACAGACCCTCAGCCGAAGAACGACATCCGGGAGGACCCTCACCATGGCCATCACCGACGACCTGCGCAAGACCCTCAGCGACCCCAAGCCGCTCTACTTCGCCGCCGGCACCGCCGATCTGGCGCTGCAGCAGGCCAAGAAGGTGCCGGCCCTGGTGGAGCAGCTGCGCACCGAGGCCCCGGCCCGCATCGAGGCCGTGCGCAACACCGACCCCAAGGCCGTCCAGGAGCGGGTGACCGTCCGGGTCCGCGAGACGCAGGAGACCCTGCAGACCAAGGCCAACGAGCTGTTCGGGACGATCGACACCGACCTGAAGAAGCTCGGCGAGACCGCCCAGGACCTGGCGCTGCGCAGCGTGGGCGTCGCCGCCGAGTACGCGGTCAAGGCCCGCGAGACCTACGAGAAGCTCGCCGAGCACGGTGAGCAGGCCGTGAAGACCTGGCGCGGCGAGGCCGCCGAGGGCATCGAGGACATCGCGGTGGCCGTCGAGCCGCCGGCCGAGCCGAAGCCCGCGGCCGCCCCGGTCGTGACCACGCCGGCCGAGGACGAGCCGGCCGAGGCGAAGAAGCCCGCCGCCGCCGCGAAGAAGGCCCCGGCGCCCCGTAAGGCCCCGGCGAAGAAGACGACGCCGCCCGCGAAGTGAGCGGCGCCGGACCGCGTTGAGCGGGACGGACAGGGACGCAACGGTACGGGCCGGGCACTTACGCGGTGCCCGGCCCGTTCATCGGATAGCCGACCGGCGGATGCGGGTACGGTGACGGCGGGAAGACGACGTGGCGCCCGTCGGCGGCGCGGCAAGGACGACGGCGCGGTGGACGAGCCGATTACGGGTGGTGGACGTAGTGCTGATGCAGGGCTTCACTAACTTCTTGTGGCTGCTGAACCTGGCTTTGATCGTGTTCACCGGCTTCGCGCTGATCGACGCCGCCACGCGCCGTGAGGACGCCTACCGCGCGGCGGACAAGAAGACCAAGCCGTTCTGGCTGATCATCCTGGGTCTCGCCTTCGTGGTGAGCCTGATCTTCAACATCCTGTCGTTCCTGCCGATCATCGGCCTGATCGCGACCATCGTGTACATGGTCGACGTCCGCCCGGCCCTGAGGTCCCTCCCCGGCGGCGGCCGGGCCCGCAGGGGCTCCAGCAGCGACGGCCCGTACGGGCCGTACAACGGCGGCCGCTGACCGGGACCCGGCACGCCGGGTCCCGAAGATCGGGGGCGCCCCGCCCCTGAGTCGTATCCGCGGGTGCGTCGTGGTTTCTCGCGCAGTTCCCCGCGCCCCTTCGAGGCGCGGTCACCGCGGCGCCCTCAGGGGCGCGGGGAACTGCGCGAACGGCCACGGACGGCCCGCAGTCGCCCCTGAACCCCAGCCGGTCAGCGTGTCCGGTCCAGCAACAGAACCGCGACGTCGTCCGTCAGCTCCCCACCGTTGAGGTCACGCACCTCATTGACCGCCGTCCGCAGCAACTCCTCCCCGCGCAACCCCTCGGAGAGCCTGCGGCGGATCATCTCCACCATGCCGTCCTGGCCCAGCCGCTCCCCGGTGTCGCCGACCCGGCCCTCGATCAGGCCGTCGGTGTAGAGCATCAGGCTCCACTCGGCGCCCAGCTCCACCTGCATCCGCGGCCAGCGGGCGCCCGGCAGCAGCCCGAGCGCCGGGCCGTTGTTCTCGTACGGCAGCAGCCGCGCCGGCATGCCGGGGCGGGCCAGCAGCGGCGACGGGTGGCCGGCCAGGCAGAGCCCGGCCCGGCGGCCGTCCGGCGCGATGTCCACCGTGCAGAGCGTCGCGAAGATCTCGTCGTCCGGCCGCTCGTGCTCCAGCACCTGCTGCAGCGTGCTCAGCAGCTGGTCCCCGCACAGCCCGGCCAGGGTCAGCGCCCGCCAGGCGATGCGCAGCTCCACGCCGAGCGCCGCCTCGTCCGGGCCGTGCCCGCAGACGTCGCCGATCATGGCGTGCACGGTCCCGTCGGGCGTGCGGACCACGTCGTAGAAGTCGCCGCCCAGCAGGGCGCGCGAGCGGCCGGGCCGGTAGCGGGCGGCGAACCGCAGCGGGGAGCCGTCCAGCAGCGGCGTCGGCAGCAGGCCGCGCTCGAGCCGGCGGTTCTCCTGGGCGCGCAGCCGGCCCTCGGCGAGCCGCCGCTCCGCGGAGTCGGACCGCTTGCGCTCCACCGCGTAGCGGATGGCGCGGCTCAGCAGCCGCCCGTCCAGCTCGTCGCGGACCAGGTAGTCCTGCGCGCCGACCCGTACGGCCTCGGCGCCGCGCTCGGTGTCGTCCGCGCCGGTGAGGGCGAGGACGGCGTGCCGGGGCGCCAGCTCCAGGACGTGCCGGAGGACGGCCAGCTCGTCGCCGTCGTCCGCCCTGCCGGGCGCGGGCAGCGCCAGGTCCAGCAGGATGCAGTGGACGTCGTCGGTCAGCAGCCGCTCGGCCTCGGTGAGGTTGCGGGCGGTGCGGATGCGAATCGGCCGCCCGGCCTGGTCGAGCAGGTCGGGCACGATCGGCGTGCTGCCCGGGTCGTTCTCGATGAGCAGCAGGGTGAGCTGTGCGGGTGTCGTGGTGGTCGCGGTCTTCGCCGGCCGGGTGTCGGACGGAGCGGCCGCGCCGGCGGCCGCCGTCCGGTTCTCGGGCGACTCCGGTGCGGACTCGTTCGGTGCGGCGACCGGACCCTGACCGCCTTCCGCGGCCGGGATCGCTCTCTGCCGCGGTACGGATGCGGGCATTGTTCCGGGTTCCTTCCCTCCCCCCGAGGGCATGGCGGGGGCGACGGATCTCGGCCCTGCCCTCCGCGTGCGTCTGGCGTGAGCGGGCAGGGGATGCCCCTTCGAACGGGGACCATAGCGGGTGACCGCGCCGCAGCGGAATGGTGGAAACCACGCTGCCCGGCCAACGGCCGCTGTCATATGCCGCGTTTGCTACCGCAGTTGGACAGGCCGGAAATGCTGTGGGGATGACGAACGTCACGTCCACGGGGCGTTGGCCACGAGATCCACGTGTGATGGGTCACGTGGCCCGTGTCACCGGGCCGTTGGGGCCGCCGGACACCGCCCCGGGCGTCACTCCGCGGCCGGATCGGGCCGTACGACGCCCAGGATCGGCATCGAACCGGCCCCGGCGAGCGTCACGGTCCGTCCGGGACGGGGCGCGTGGACCATGACCCCGTCGCCCACGTACATCCCGACGTGGCTGGCGTCGGCCCAGTAGATGATGAGGTCGCCGGGCCGCATGTCCTCGACGTCGACGCGCTCGAGCTGCTGCCACTGCATCTGCGACGTGCGCGGGATGGTCTTCCCCGCGGCCAGCCACGCCTGGGAGGTGAGCCCTGAGCAGTCGAACGAGTTCGGCCCCTCGGCGCCCCACTGGTAGGGCTTGCCGATCTGCGCCGTGGCGTACGCCACGGCCTCGCGGCCCTGCGCGGTCGCCCTCGAGGTGAGCTCGTCGAGCACGCCGGAGCTCAGCCAGGTGGCCTGGGCGCGGGCTGCGGCCCGCCGCTCCAGCCGGGCCAGCCGCTCCTTCTCCTCCTGCTCGAGCTCGGCCTCCAGCTTCTCGGCCGCCTCGATCTGCTTCTCGATGCGCTTCTGGGCGGCGGCCTTGGCCTTGCGGCCCGCCTCCAGCTTCCGCATCTGCTCCCGCGCGTCCTCGGTGTACTGCTCCAAGTCCTGCTGGGTGCGGGTCATTTCCCCGATCAGGCCCTTGGTCGCGTGCTGGCCCTGGCGGACCCGGCCGGCGCCGTCGAGGAACTCCTGCGGGTCGTCGCTCAGCACCAGGTGCGCCTCGGGCGGCAGCCCGCCGCCCCGGTACTGCGCGGCCGCGGCGGCGCCCGCCCGGTCCTTCAGGTCGGCCAGCCTCTCCCGGCCCTCGACGATCTTCCTCGCCAGCCGGACGACCTGCGCGGTCTGCTGCCGGGCCTTCTCCTCGGCCGCGTTGTACTCGTCGGTGGCCTTGGCGGCCGCGCGGTAGAGCGTGTCGAGCTTCTTGCGGACGGCCTCGAGCTCCGCGTCGCTGGTGACCACGGTGACACTCGCCGTCGCGCCCTGGTCCGGTGGGGGAGTGGGCGCCGCGAACGCCGTACCGGGCACGGCCAGTACGGTGACCGCGCAGACCACGGTCACGGCCGCCGTCAGCACTCCGCGCTTGCCTGCCCCCATGCGTGCACCCCCGCCTGGTTAATCGTCAGTAACTATTCGCTGCCGGGGGGATGCTGCCATGCCGGAGCGAGAAACGACAGAGGGTGTGGACAACACCCCTTCCGTGTCGCTGGTCCCTGTACGACCGTCATCCCGCCCGGTGGGACGAACGGCCGGGGGGAGATCGTTCCCGGTCGGCCGGTGCGGAGCCGGGCCTGTGGGGGTGTCACCACCCGCGCGGCGCCAACGCCCCCCACCGCACGGTGACTTCCCCCTGCCGCCACCGCGCCGGGCCGTCCGTCACCGGCCAGTCGGCCGTGAGCTCCCGCACGGTCCGGATCCAGCGCTGGCGCGCGCCGTACGAGGCGTAGGGCGCGGCGGCCGCCCAGGCGCGGTCGAAGTCGCGCAGGAAGGCGTGCACCTGCTCGCCGGGGACGTTGCGGTGGATGAGCGCCTTGGGCAGGCGTTCCGCCAGGTCGGAGGGGCGGTCCAGGGAGCCGAGCCGGGTCGCGAAGGTGACCGTGCGCGGCCCCTCGGGGCCGAGCGCGACCCATACGTGCCGGCGTCCGATCTCGTCGCAGGTCCCCTCGACCAGCAGCCCGCCGCGCGAACCGGCCGCCGGGTCGGCCGGGGCGAGCCGCGCGCACAGCCGCCGCCAGACGCCGGCGACCTCCTCCTCGTCGTACTGGCGCAGCACGTTCGCCGCGCGGACCAGGACCGGGCTGCCCGCGACCGGGATCTCGAAGCCGCCGCGCAGGAACACCAGCCCCTCCCGCTCGTACGGCCGTGCCGAGGCGACCCGGGCCGGGTCGATCTCCACGCCCGCCACCCGGGTGCGGGGCGCCGCGGTGCGCAGCCGGTGCAGTAGTTCGAGCGCGGTCCAGGGCGCCGCGCCGTAGCCGAGGTCGACGGCGAGGGGGTCGGCGGCGCGGCGCAGCTCGGCGCCGTGCGCGGCCGCGATCCAGCGGTCCATGCGGCGCAGCCGGTTGGGGTTGGTGGTGCCGCGCGTCACCGTGCCCACGGGGGCGGAGGCGGGACGCGGTGTCATGAGGACGAGGGTACGGGGGTACCCGCCGCCGGATCGCGGCGCGTGCGCCGCCACGGGCACGCAATGCGCAGTCGAACGGTTGAGCTAGACAAGGCAATGATTCGGCAAAAAACACCGTCGACGGCACCGCGCGGAAATGGGAACGCAACGTTCCGATGTTGACGCCGCCGAGGGCCGCACGCCCTCTCCCAGCCGTGCCCGCAGCGAGGAGGAACGCCACGTGAGCCAGTACATCGCGAGGCTCGGGCGGCGCTCCCCCGCCGCACCGCCGCGGCTCCGGCTGCACCGCAGGCCCCGCCGCGTGGCGATGCTCTCCGTGCACACCTCGCCGCTGCACCAGCCGGGCACCGGCGACGCGGGCGGCATGAACGTCTACATCGTGGAGCTGGCCCAGCGCCTCGCCGCGATCAACATCGAGGTGGAGATCTTCACCCGGGCCACCACGGCCGCCCTCCCGCCCGTCGTCGAGCTCGCGCCCGGCGTCCTCGTCCGGCACGTCGACGCGGGCCCCTACGAGGGACTCGCCAAGGAGGACCTGCCCGCCCAGCTCTGCGCCTTCACCCACGGCGTGATGCAGGCCTGGGCCGGACACCGCCCCGGCCACTACGACCTGGTCCACTCCCACTACTGGCTCTCCGGCCACGTCGGCTGGCTGGCCGCCCAGCGCTGGGGCGTCCCCCTGGTGCACGCCATGCACACCATGGCCAAGGTCAAGAACGCCAACCTCGCCGACGGCGACACCCCCGAGCCCGCCGCGCGCGTGATCGGCGAGACCCAGATCGTCGCCGCCGCGGACCGGCTGATCGCCAACACCTCCGAAGAGGCCGGCGAGCTCGTCCACCACTACGCCGCCGACCCCGCCAAGGTCGCCGTCGTCCACCCCGGCGTGAACCTCGGCCGCTTCCGCCCCGCCGACGGCCGCGCCGCCGCCCGCGCCCGCCTGGGCCTGCCGGGGGACGCGCTGATCCCGCTCTTCGCCGGCCGCATCCAGCCCCTGAAGGCCCCCGACGTGCTGCTGCGCGCGGTCGCCGTGCTGCTCGCCGACCGCCCCGAGCTGCGCTCCCGTATGTGTGTGCCCGTCGTCGGCGGCCCCAGCGGCAGCGGCCTCGCCAAACCGGAGGGGCTGCAGAAGCTCGCCGCCCGGCTCGGCATCGCCGACGTCGTCCACTTCCATCCGCCGGTCGGGCAGGAGGAGCTCGCGGACTGGTTCCGCGCCGCGTCCGTGCTGGTCATGCCGTCGTACAGCGAGTCGTTCGGGCTGGTCGCCATAGAGGCGCAGGCGTCCGGCACCCCGGTGCTCGCCGCGGCGGTCGGCGGCCTCCCGGTCGCCGTGCGCGACGGCGAGACCGGCTTCCTGATCCAGGGCCACGACCCGGCCGCGTACGCGCGCGTCCTGCGCGACTTCGCCGACCGGCCGGAGCTCGCCGCCCGGATGGGCGAGGCCGCCGCCCGGCACGCCCAGTCCTTCGGCTGGGACACCGCGGCCGCCGCCACGGCCGACGTGTACACGGCCGCGACCCACGCCCACCGCCGTCACGTACGCTCCCACCATGGCTGACACGGAAGCGGAGCAGCGGGCGGCACAGATCGTCGAGGGCGTGCTGAAGGACGCCGAGCTGGAGTGGGAGAGCCCGGCCGCCGGGAACTACGTGGTGAAACTCCCCGGCACCCGCAAGCTGTCCACGACGGTCTCCCTGATCGTCGGCCGGCACACCCTGTCCCTCAACGCCTTCGTCATCCGCCACCCCGACGAGAACGAGGCCGGCGTCCACCGCTGGCTCCTGGAGCGCAACCTCAAGCTGTTCGGCGTGAGTTACGCCGTCGACCCGCTCGGCGACATCTACGTCACCGGCCGCCTGCCGCTGCCCGCCATCACCCCGGAGGAGCTGGACCGGCTGCTCGGACAGGTCCTGGAGGCCGCCGACGGCAGCTTCAACACCCTGCTGGAGCTGGGCTTCGCCTCCGCGATCCGCAAGGAGTACGCCTGGCGCGTCTCACGCGGCGAGTCCACCCGCAACCTGGACGCCTTCACCCACCTGCTGCGCCCGTCGCCCGGTAGCGTCCCGGAGTGACCCCCACCAGCCGGCGGAAGTGCCGGGTGAGGTGGGCCTGGTCGTAGAAGCCGGCGGCGGCCGCGACGGCGCTCGGCGGCCACCCCTCCAGCAGCAGCCGCCGCGCCCGCCCGACCCGCCGGGACATCAGGTACTGGTGCGGCGGGATGCCGTACGCGGTGCTGAACGCCCGTACCAGATGGGCGGGATGGGCGGACAGCTCGACGCCCGCCGCCGCCAGCGTGAGCCCGTCGGCCACCCGCGCGTCGAGCAACTCCCGCAGCCGCCGGGCGAGTACGGGGTCGGGGCGGCGGGGCGCGGCCGGCTCCCGCGACCGCAGATGCTCCCGCAGCCGCTCCCCGACCAGCGTCAGCCGGCTCTCCGCCTCCAGCTCGTCCCCCGGCCGCACCAGCGCGGAGTGCACCTGCCCGACGCGCCGGCGCAGCAGGGGATCGCGCAGGTCGGGACGGTCCACGGCGGCACCGATGAGGTCGTCGCCGAGCCGGCTGGAGTCCAGGTACAGCACCCGCTTGCGGAAGCCCTCGGCCGTGGCGGGCTCGCCGTTGTGCGGGACGTGCGGCGGCAGCAGGGTCACGGTGTCGTCCGGGGTGCCGTGCTCGTGCCGGTCCAGGTCGTACCGCACGGCGCCGGAGTCGACGATCAGCAGGGTCCAGGCGTCGTGGACGTGCATCGGGTAGGCGTACGCGGTGAACCGGGCGTGGAACACCTCGACGACGCCGGGGACGGAGGGCCGCCAGGCGGAGACGCTTGCCGGTGGCGGGGCTGCCGGGGCGGGCATGCAAACAACGTACAAGACCCGGGGCGGCCCCGGTCGGCAGTCTCAGGGCATGAGCACGAGCACCCGTTTCGACACGAAGATCGCCGTCCTGCTGCGTGAGGACCTGGAGCCCTGGCAGCGCCTCAACGTCACCGCGTTCCTGGTCAGCGGCCTGGGCACCCAGGTCCCCGAACTGATCGGGCAGCCGTACGAGGACGCGGACGGCGTGCCGTACCTGCCGATGTTCCGCCAGCCGGTGCTGGTCTTCCAGGGCGCCAAGGAGGTCCTGAGGGCGGCCCACGAGCGGGCCCTCTCCCGCGCCCTGCCCCGCGCGGTCTTCACCTCCGACCTCTTCGCCACCGGCCACGACGACGCCAACCGCGCGGCCGTCCGCGCCGTCCGCACCACCGACCTGGACCTGGTCGGCCTCGCCGTCCACGGGCCGCGCAACGCGGTGGACAAGGTGCTGAAGGGGGCGCGGATGCATCCGTGACGCCGGGGGCGCGGCACAGCACACCACGGCGGGCCGGCGCCCGGGTCAGACGGACGGGCCGTCCGGGCCCTCGGAGCCGAAGGCGTACCTCCGCAGCCCCGCCAGGTCGGTGACGGTGACGCGCGACCGGGCCGGGCTGTCGGCGAGGAAGGCGAGCTTCTGCAGCTCTCTGACCCGGCTCCCGGCCGCCTCGCGGCCCATGCCGGTCCAGTCGCCCAGATCCTTCTGCGTCACCTTGATCTCGATGCCCCGGGGCGTGGTCACGCCCTCGACCTCCGCGAGCCGCAGCAGCAGCCGGCCGAGCCGGAGCCGCGCGGGCGCGCTCGCGATGGCGATGCGGTGGTGGTCCGACTCCTTGAGCCGCGTGCACACCGACAGGAAGACCTTTCCGAGGATGGCGGGACACTCCGCCAGCAGCTGCATGAAGGCCTCGGCCGCGTACCAGCGGACGTAGGTCTGCTCCAGCGCGATGACGGTCGCGGTCCGGGGGCCTCCGTCCAGCACACCCATCTCACCGATCAGTTCGCCGGCCCGCCGGGTGGCCAGATACGTGGTGCGGTCGTGCTCGCCGTGCCACAGCACGCGGCACTTCCCGCTGATGATCAGGGCGGCCCGGTCGGCGTGGTCGCTCTGCCGCAGGATGGTGTCACCGGACTCGAAAGGGTGCCGGGGGACGCGGCCGACGCAGGTCATCAACTTGCGTTCGTCGTGGTCGAGCGAGTCCCAGAACGTCGTGTGCCTCACCGCGGCAGTGTCTCGAAGTCACCTGTCGTTGTGAGGCACTTGCCTCATTTTGATCGGCCGAGTGCTGCTCTCATGTGCCATACAGCCACATGAGTAGACAGGTATGACAGATGCTCGACGAGCAGCAGCACCCGCAGCGCCGGAACCCGGGCGACGAACCGGACGCGGGCGGCGCACCGAACGGGGTGAACATCCGGTCCGACGGCGATGTCAACGTCACCGGGGCCGTGGCCGGCCGCGATCTCCGCGTGGGGGACCACGCGCATTTCGGCGACCGGCACGAGACCAACGTCACCGTCGTCAAGAAGGCCGGGCGGTGGGTGCTCGCCCATCCCGTTGCCGCGGCCGTCGCGGTCGTTCTCGTCTCCGGAGCGACCTGGGGCGGTGTCTCGCTGGGATCGGGGGACGGGGACGGGGTCGACCTCTCCGTCGTGAACGAGGCCGGGCTGGACGGCGCCCGGCACACCGTCGAGCAGACCCGCAAGGCCGAGCGGCTCGGGGACGCCGCGTCCTGGTGCCATCTGGTGGCTCCGGGTGACGGGGCGTGCGAGAGCGCCATGGGCCCGGTGTTCGCGGAGAAGTCCGCCCCTTACCGCCAACGGGTCGACGAGATCGGACTGGGCAAGCCGGAGCAGACCGCCACGGGCGCCCAGGTGATGCTCAGCTGGAAGGGCGAGGGCCAGGGCACCGTACGGCTCGTCCGCACCGGCGGGCGCTGGCAGGTCGAGCCGAACGATTACGCACTGCTGAAGCTCTGCCGTGCCGGCATCTTCCTCTCGCTGGTCGACGCGAGGAGTCAGGAACTGCGGTGCGGCATGTTCCAGATCCCGACGTCGTAGACCGCACCGGCGCCGACGACGTCCCGCCTGACGTCGCCTTCACCGCGCGCCCGCTCGCAGGCACCACCTCCGGAAGAAAGCGACACCCCTGTGATCAGCGATGCCCAGCACTGCCAGATCCTCTTCGCCGACATCAAGGAGTTCGGTTCACGCAGCGACCACGCGCAGCTGCGCGCCCGCAGCGATCTCTACACCGAGATGACGTCGGCCTTCACGGACGAGCTGTGGCGGTTGTGCCGTCACGAGGACCGGGGGGACGGGGTGCTGGTCGTCATACCCCCGGACCCCGCCCTGCCGATGGGAACCCTGTTCACCGACGTGCTCCCGCGGCTGGAGGACGGGCTGGGCAGCAGGAGGCGCAGTGACCCGCTGCTCCGGCTCAGGATCGCCGTCCACGCGGGTCCGGTGCACCGCGACCGCCACGGTTTCGCGGGCCATGCGGTGAACCACGTTTTCCGGCTGTGCGACGGAGCGCCGTTGCGCCAGGCGCTCGACGAGGCGGTGAGCGACACCGCGGCCCTGGTTTCCGACACCGTCCACGACGCGGTGATCCGCGCGGGGCTGCCGGGCGTGGAGCCCTCGGCCTTCCACCCCGTCACCATCCAGGTCAAGGAGACCCGGGCCCGGGCGTATCTGCACGTGCCGGGCGATCCCGCCTGTGCCCTGCGGATCGCCAGGGAGTCCGAGCCCGCCGCCCGCGACGGGCGGGACGACGCCAGGCACGGCGGGGTGTCCGTCAGTGCGGGGCACGGCGTGCACATGGACGGCGCGGTCGTCGCGGGCGGAGACGCCCACGTGACCATGCCCCCCGCGCAGTGGCGCCGTCGGGGGCGCGGCGCGAGGTGAGGCCGGCGCACCGCATGCGCACCGCATGCGGACCGCTCCGGACACAGGGCGCGACAACCACGCGACAACCACCAGGAGAAAGGCTCGGAAGAGATGACACACCACGTCCCGCGCGTACGGCGCATCGCTGTGGCCATGGCCGCGGCGGGGCTGCTCGTCGCGACAACCGCCGCGTGTTCGGTGGGGCCGACGACGAAGGAGGAGGTCTGCGACAGGTACGACTCGCTGGGTGACCGGCTCGGCATCGGTCAGGTGTTCGGCAATCCTGTGTTCTCCGCGGCGGGTGACCTCGCCGACGTGGCCGACCGCTACGAGGGGCCTGAGGACCTGTCCACCGACGCGCAACGACTGGAGTCCATAGCGGACTCCGACTCGACGTCCGAACTGGAACTCAGCGAGGCCACGCGCAACGTCGCCGTCCTCTGCGGCCATCAACTGGGCTCCGGCTCGTTCTCTCCGCCGGGGTGAGGAAGACGGCTCCGGCAGCCGCCCGGGGCCTCCGCGTACGCTTTCCTCCGTGCCCGCCCCCCGTCTGCATCGTGTCGCCGTCCTGGTGCTCGAGGGCGCGAAGCCGCTCGACGTCGGGATCCCCGCGCAGGTCTTCACGACCCGCGCGAGCATGCCGTACGAGGTGCGGGTGTGCGGGGCGGCGCCCGGCCTGGTGACCGGCGGGGACGGTCTCGCGTACGCCGTCTCGCACGGCCTCGACGCGCTGGAGTGGGCCGACATCGTCTTCGTGCCCGGGTACCGGTTCCCGGACCGTGAGGATCCGCCGCAGGCCGTCGTCGACGCGCTGATCGCCGCGCACGAGCGGGGCGCGCGGCTCGCCGCGATCTCGACGGGCGCGTTCGCGCTGGCCGCCACCGGCCTGCTGGACGGACGGCGCGCCACCACGCACTGGCACTACACACGGGCCCTCAAGGCCCGGCATCCCCGCGTCAGGGTCGACGAGAACGTGCTGTTCGTCGACGAGGGCAGCGTGCTCACCTCGGCGGGCGCCGCCTCCGGCATCGATCTGTGCCTGCACATCCTGCGCGGCGACCTCGGGGTGGCCGCGTCCAACCACGCGGCCCGGCGTCTGGTCGCGGCGCCGTACCGCAGCGGGGGCCAGGCCCAGTACGTGCCGCGCAGCGTGCCCGAGCCGCTGGGCGAGCGGTTCGCGGCGACCCGGGAGTGGGCGCTGCACCGGCTGGGCGAGCCGCTCACCCTGGAGGTGCTGGCGCGGCAGGCAGGGGTGTCGCCGCGGACGTTCTCCCGGCGGTTCGTGGAGGAGACCGGATACACGCCGATGCAGTGGGTGATGCGGGCCCGCGTCGACCTGGCCCGTGAGCTGCTGGAACGCTCGCAGCGCAGCGTCGAGCAGATCGCCGCCGACACCGGGCTCGGCACCGGTGCGAATCTGCGGCTGCACTTCCAGCGGATTCTCGGCACGACCCCGAGCGAGTACCGGCGCACGTTCACGCGCGGCGAGTAGGCGCGGCGAGTAGGCGCGTTGGCAGGATCCTTGTGAACCATGGCGATCCCGCCACTGTCAGCGGCGCCGACGGCGCGCGAGCCTGGGTGACGAGAGGAAGGGACACCACTCATGACTCGCATCGCCATCAACGGATTCGGCCGCATCGGACGCAACGTGCTGCGCGCCCTGCTGGAGCGGGACACCGCGCTGGAGGTCGTCGCCGTCAACGACCTGACCGAGCCGGCCGCCCTCGCCCGGCTGCTCGCCTTCGACAGCACCGCGGGCCGCCTCGGACGCCCGGTGAGCGTCGACGGCGACACCCTCGTCGTGGACGGCCGCCGGATCAAGGTGCTGGCCGAGCGCGAACCGGCGCAGCTGCCGTGGGCCGAGCTGGGCGTCGACATCGTGCTGGAGGCCACCGGCCGCTTCACCTCGGCCAAGGCCGCCCGCGCCCACCTCGACGCGGGTGCGCGGAAGGTACTGGTCAGCGCGCCCTCGGACGGCGCGGACGTGACGCTGGCGTACGGCGTGAACACCGACGTGTACGACGCGGAGCTGCACACGATCGTCTCCAACGCGTCCTGCACCACCAACGCCCTCGCGCCGCTGGCCGCCGTCCTCGACGACCTGGCCGGCATCGAGCACGGGTTCATGACGACCGTGCACGCCTACACGCAGGAGCAGAACCTCCAGGACGGTCCGCACCGCGACCCGCGCCGCGCCCGCGCCGCCGGCGTCAACATCGTGCCGACCACGACCGGCGCCGCGAAGGCGATCGGCCTGGTGCTGCCGAACCTCGACGGCAAGCTGTCCGGCGACTCGATCCGCGTGCCGGTGCCGGTGGGCTCCATCGTCGAGCTGAACACCACGGTCTCCCGTGACGTGACGCGCGACGAGGTGCTGGCCGCGTACCGCGCGGCCGCGGAGGGCCCGCTGGCCGGCGTCCTCGAGTACTCGGAGGACCCGCTGGTGTCGTCCGACATCACCGGCAACCCGGCGTCGTCCATCTTCGACTCGGCCCTCACCCGCGTCGACGGCCGCCACATCAAGGTGGTCGCCTGGTACGACAACGAGTGGGGTTTCTCCAACCGGGTGATCGACACGCTGGAGCTGCTGGCCCGGGGCTGAGCCTCAGCCGCGTACGCGCCCCTCGCCGACGGCTCCGCCGGGCGAGGGGCGCGCCCGCGTCGGCGTGAGGCGGTCGGGTACAGCCTGCTGTACCGCGAACAGGGGTGCTGACCGGGGCGACGCCGAACCCCCCGCTGCCTAGCGTGGAGTCCACGGAACCGACGTCCGAACTCCCCTTAGGAGCAGGCACCATGACGACCACCCACCCCAAGGCGTCCGACAACTCCGCGGCCCACACGGCCCTGTGGGCCCTCGTGGCCGTGAGCGGCGTGGCCAACCTCGTCGCGTCCGTCGCCCAGGCGCCCCTCCTGGTGAACCTGGCCACCGGCCTCGTCACCCTCGCCGCCCTCACGGCCCTCGGCACCCGCCACCTCCGCGCGCGGCGCACGCGCGTCTGACCTCCGCCGGACGGAAGTTGATCACGATGGCATGACAAAAGCGTTCATGAAACCATCACGGATCTTCACGCCGCCTTCGCTTCTTGCCATGCTGGCGCGGCCCGAGATCAGCAGTTCTCACTCAGCACCAGCACCTGGAGCGCCGCCATGGCCGACACGCAGTCCACCACCGAGCCCGGTCCGAGCGCCGTGGCGCCCCTGTCCGGACTGGCCATGAAGCGTCGCGGCCCCGTCGCCGTGTGGCTGGGTCTTCCGATCATCACGCTCGGCATCTACCAGCTGGTCTGGTACTACAAGATCCACAAGGAGCTGAACGAGTACGACCGCCGTCAGAACCTCAGCCCCGCGGGCAGCCTGCTGGTGCTGCTCTTCCTGAGCTGGACCCTGATCGCCCCGCTCGTCTCGTTCCACAACACCGGCAAGGCCATCGCCGACGCGCAGCGCGCGGCCGGTCTCCCGGTGACGTGCAGCCCCGCCGCGAGCACCTGGCTGGCCTTCGTCTTCGGCCTCAACGTCTGGTACATGCAGCGCGAACTCAACCGCGTCGTCGAGGCCCACCCGGGCGCGGCCCCGGGCACCCAGGTCCCCCTGGCGGCCTGACCCCACCCTCTCCACGGCCCACGGCATCCGCCCCTCCCGGACGCCGTGGGCCGTGGTGACAGGTGGGCGAGCCGGGCCCCTTGCCGCGCGGCTACGGCCCGAACTTCTTCCATCGCCCCTCGGAGATGACCTCGACGGCGCCGTCGACGACCTGGACGGCTGTCTGCTCGTCGATGGCGTAGGCCGGGACGCCGATGCCGGCGGCCCAGCGCTCCGCGTCGGCCATGGTGTTCTGCGGGAACGCGTCCAGGTGCGGGAAGACCGAGAAGTCGACGACTCCCAGGGTGCGGTCGTCCGGTGCGGACGGCCACTCGACGAAGTACGCCCCGATCCGCGGCGTCATCACCATGCTTCCGGCACTCACGCCCACCCAGACCGTGTCGGGCAGCGACGGCAGCAGATCCGCCAGCCCGGATTCCCGCATCCAGTGGCACAGGTACGTCGCGTCGCCGCCGTCCACCAGAAGTACGTCGGCGCCCCGGACCCAGGGCACCCACCGCTCGGCGCCGATGCTGGGCAGGGCGGTGAGTTCGAGGACTCCGAGCGACGCCCACCCCAGGCCCGACAGGTGCCGCCACAGGGGCTCGGCCGCCGCGAAGCCCCGCACCGACGTCGGGCCGCACATCGGATGCCCCCACTGTGCCGTCGGGACGCAGAGGGCGTGACACTCGTCGATCGGCTTGCCGAGAAGCCGCACGAGCGCCGAGCGGATGCTCGGGTTCGTGACGCCGCCCGACGTGAGCAGGAGCTTCAAGGTGCCTCCAGAGGATGCGCGCGGAAGGTGGACGCACCTGAGGACTCCGGAGCGCGCCGGAACTCATCGCGGTCCCGACGGCGTCCGGCCTCCTCCGTGCGCCCGTCGGCGCGGGTGGTGCGGTGGCCGGTGCCTCACTCCATCGGCGCAACCTCACCCGCCCCTGGTCAGGGGCCGCGGCGGGCCGTACATCCCTCGTCCCGCGCTGTGTCCGTCAATCCACAAAAAACAGCGACATGCCGGTAATTGGGGCCGATGCTACGTTCGCTCCGCGAAAGGAGAAGAACGTGAGCAACGCTCCAGGAAGTCCTCCCTCCGACGAAACTCCGGAACCCCCGCCATCGGGCGGACGCAGACGTTGGCGACGGTCCGTGATCGGCGGGCTGATAGCCACCGTCGCGGCCATGTCACTCGTCGGCGGGTGGGCTCTGACGACCGCCGACGCCTCCCTGCGCGGGGGCGGCCCTTCCGCGGGTGACGCCTCAGCCGCCCCGTCCGCCGCCGTCGCGGTGCACCCCTCCCCGAAGACACTCGGTACCGTCACGAACTCACCCGGGCTGTCCGAGGACTTCAGGCGGACGTTCAGCGACCACTACGTCGAGGCCAACGGCCTGCGCCAGCATGTGGTCGTCGGCGGCGAGGGCCCCCCTCTGCTGCTGGTGCACGGCTGGCCCGAGAACTGGTACGCGTGGCGGCTGGTGATGCCGCAACTGGCCCGCCACTTCACGGTGATCGCCCCCGACCAGCGGGGTATCGGCCTGACCGGGAAGCCGCGCACCGGATACGACACCGCCACCCTCGCCAAGGACCTGGCCGCCCTCATGGACGAGCTCGGTCATGAGCGGTTCTCCCTGGTCGGTCACGACACAGGCATGATCATTGCCTACGCGCTGGCCGCCGACTTCCCCGAGCGGGTCGAGCGGGTGGCCTTCGCCGAGGTGCCCGGACCTCCGGGCGTCGTTCCCCCGCCCCCGCTGTTCGTCCCCGAGCCCCTCAACAACAGGTTGTGGCACATCCCCTTCAACCGAGTCGACGACCCGCTCGTCGAGCAGCTCGTCACGGGCAAGGAGGACGTCTTCTACGGCTACGAGTTCGCCATGCAGGGCGGTGGCGTGTCCGAGGAGGCCATGGACTACTACGTCCGCCTCCTGTCCGATCCGGAGAGTCTGACGGGGAGCTTCGGCTTCTACCGGGCCTGGGACGACACCCTCGCGCAGAACGAGAAGCGCGCGAAGACGAAGCTGACCATGCCGGTGCTGGGCATCGGCGGCGCGGACAGCTGGGGTCCGGCGGTGGCCGACTCGTTCAAGGGCGTCGCCACGGATGTGCGTGGCAAGGTCATCCCCGACGCCGGCCACTGGCTCGCCGAGCAGGCCCCGGACGCGCTGCTCACCGCCCTGACGGAGTTCCTGCGCACCGGAAGTGCCGACGCCTCGCCGCTGCCGGCCGGGAAGTAGGCGCCGGGACCGTCCTGTGGCCGCGTGGACCGGCTCCGTACGACGCCGGTCCACGCGGCACGCCACCGCGACGTGCGCGGGTTTTGCCTTCTGTTCCGTCACCGATCAGACTGGTGACATGAGGCATGCGTTCCCCGGCGGCACCCCGGCACTCGATTTCCCCGGCACGTTGCGCTTCCGGCACCGCACCGAACCGCGGGAGGACCTCGACTCCCCGGCGAGCCTCGGAGCATGGTTCCGCGAGGCGGGCATCACCGTGGACGACGTTCCGGCCGGACCCGCCGACCTGCGCGAGGCGCTGACGCTCCGGGAGGCGGTCCACCAGCTGGTCCGCGCCGCCATGGCGGGCGAGGACTACGACCGGGAGGCGCTGGCGCTGGTGAACGAGTACGCGCGCAAGTCCACCCCGGTGCCCCAGCTCACCCCCGGTGGACGGCAGGTGGAAGCCACCGTCGAGCAAGGACTCGCGTACGTCGCCCGGGACGTCGTCCTGACGCTGAGCGGTCCGGACGTGCCGCTGCTCAAGGAGTGCGGCAACCCCGAGTGCTCGCAGGTCTTCGTCGACCGGTCCCGCGGCGCGCGCCGCGAGTGGTGCGCCATGGACCCCTGCGGAAACAAGATCAAGGCTGCCGCCTACCGCGCCCGGAAGCGGGCGAACGGGCTGCTCGCCGCACGCCGGTCCGGCCCGCGCTCGGCGTAGGCGGGCCCGCAGTCCCCGGCCTGTCCCGTCCTGTGCGTGGGGCTGTCGGCCCTGGCCGCCGCCGAGGCGGCGCTCCCGGAGCCGCGCCACCGCTGCTCGCGGGTGAAGGGCCGAGCGGCCTGTGCCAAGCTGGTCACATCCTCGAGACCGGGTCCGCCGGAACCGCGCCGTGCGCCGGGCGGCCTCCGGCACCGGACGGATGCCGACGGGTGCGCGGCGGGCCGGCCGGGCCGGAGGGAGGCCGATCATGCCTTCTCGTCAGTCCGTCCTCGTCACCGGCGCAGGCGGCGTGGGCCGCGCGGTGATCGAACACCTCCGCGCGGACGACGTACCCGTACGAGTCCTGGTCCGGCGCGACGACGACCGGGCGGCGATGCTCCGCCGGCTCGGCGCGGAGGTGGTCCTCGGCGATCTCACCCGGCCCGAGACCGTCGCCGCCGGCCTACGGGACGTCAGCCGCATGTACTTCGCCATGCCGGTTTCCCGCGATCATCTCCTGGCCGCGACCGTCGTGGCGACCGTGGTCCGGGAGTACGGCGGCCTGGACGTCCTGGTCGGCATGTCCCAGATGACGGTGTCGCAGATGACGGCCACCAGCACCGACGAGTCCCACCAGCAGCGCCTGCACTGGCTCGCCGAGCAGGTGCTCGACTGGTCCGGTCTGCCCGTGGTGCATGTCCGGCCCACGTCGTTCCTGGACAACCCGCTCTTCACCACGCTCGCCGCCAGGTCGATCAGGGACGACGGAACACTCGCCCTCCCCTTCGGTGACGGACGCACGTCCCCCGTCGCCGTCGCCGACGTCGCCCGGGTCGTCGCCGCCCTGCTGACCGGCCGGCGCGGACACCTCGACCACGTCTACGAGCTGACCGGCCCGCGGGTGATGGACATGACGGAGATGGCCGGGGCCTACGCGCGGGCGCTCGGCCGGTCCGTCGTCTACGCGGACGTGCCGCTGGAACGGTGGCGGGAGGAGGTCCTTTCCCGGGCCGGACTGCCCGCGCATGTCGAGGATCACATCGTCACCATGTGCCGGCTGCACCGCGAGAACCGGTACGACCGGGCAACCGGCGACGTCGAGCGGGTGACGGGCGTACCGGCCCAGACCGTCGAGGAGTTCGTGGCCGCCCGCCGGGACCAGTACCTCGGCCCCCAGCCCGCCGACCGCCTCGGCTGAGGTCGCCACCCCGCCGTCCACCTCGGCCGAGCACGTCACCTGATGCGTCACCTGTTTGACAGGTGACGACACATGCCGCATCCTCGTCACCATCCCAACCGGTGACGCCCTCGGCGCTCCGGTCACCCTTCCCGAAGTGGATGCATCACCCCATGAACCTGAAGCTGGAACTCGTCGTCCTGCCCGTCTCCGATGTCGACCGGGCCAAGGCCTTCTACGAGCGGGCGGGCTTCCGCCTCGACGTGGACAAGGCCCCCGTCGAGGGATGGCGCGCCGTGCACCTCACGCCCCCAGGCTCCGAGGCGTCGATCATGTTCGGCGAGGGACTGACCACCGCCGAGCCCGGATCCGCCCAGGGCCTCTACCTGATCGTCACCGACATCGAGGCGGCCCGGACCGGACTCCTGGAGCGCGGCATAGCGGTCAGCGAGGTCTTCCACGACGGCGGGGGCGTGCTCTTCCACGGCCACGCCGACGGCACCGCCACCCACGACCTGCCCGCCCAGCGGCGCCTGGCGGGCCGCCACCCCGAGGGGCTCTCCTACGCCTCCTACGCCACCTTCAGCGACCCCGACGGCAACGGCTGGGCACTGCAGGAGATCACCGAACGCTTCCCCGGCCGTTAGGGGAGTCCGTGCGCGGCGGCGGCCGGCACCGGCGGCCGCCCCGCGGCGGGCACAGACCCCCAAACCGCAACGACCTCAGGATCAGTGATGAACGAAGCAACGACGGGCGACCGCGTCCGTGAGTACGACGTGGTCGTCGTCGGCGGGGGCCCCGTCGGCGAGAACGTGGCCGAACGGGTCCGCTCCGCCGGCCTGACCGCCGTGATCGTCGAGCGCGAACTGCTCGGCGGGGAGTGTTCCTACTGGGCGTGTGAACCGAGCAAGGCGCTGCTGCGCCCGGTCGTCGCGCGCGCCGACGCGCTGCGTGTCCCCGGCCTGCGCCGAGCGGTGGCGGGTCCGCTGGACGTCGACGCCGTCCTCGCCCACCGGGACGCGATGGCCTTCCACTGGAAGGACGACGGCCAGGCCGACTGGCTGGACTCGGTCTCCGTGAACCTCGTCCGGGGTCACGGCCGGCTCGACGGCCCCCGGCGCGTCACGGTGACGACCCCGGAGGGCGACACCGTGCGGCTCGCCGCACGGCACGCCGTGGTCCTCGGCACCGGCAGCGTCCCGTCCCTGCCGCCCGTGCCGGGGCTCGACCGGGTCCGTCCCTGGACCAGCCGCGAGGCCACGAGCGCCCGACGGGTCCCCGGATCGCTGGCCGTGGTCGGGGGCGGTGTCGTCGCCGTCGAGATGGCCACCGCCTGGCAGGCCCTCGGGGCGGAGGTGACCCTGCTGGTGATCGAGGACCACCTCCTCGGACGGATGGAGCCGTTCGTGGGCGAGATGGTCGAAGGCGGTCTGCGCGAGGCGGGCGTCGACATCCGTTTCGGAACGGCCGTGGAGTCCCTGCGCCGTGACGACGGGGCCGGGAGCCACGGCCCCGTGCGGATCACCCTGAGCACCGGTGAGGAACTGGCCGCCGACGAGATCCTGTTCGCCACCGGCCGGACCCCTCGGACCAGGGACCTGGGGCTCGACACCGTTGGGCTGGTCCCGGGAGACCGGCTCGCCGTGGACGACACCTACCGGGTCACAGCCGTACCGGACGGCTGGCTCTACGCCGTCGGTGACGTCAACGGACGGGCACTGCTCACCCACCAGGGCAAGTACCAGGCCCGCATCGCCGGCGCCGTCATAGCGGCCCGGGCGGGAGGACGGCCGGTCGATGACGCGCCGTGGGGCGCCCACGCCGGTACGGCCGACACCGCGGCCGTACCCCAGGTCGTCTTCGGGGTGCCCGAGGTCGCCTCGGTCGGCCTCACCACCGCGGAGGCCGAGCGCACCGGCCGCCGGGTCGACGTCGTCGACCACGACATGACGGGCGTCGCCGGAGCGCACCAGTACGGCGAGGACTACCGCGGCCGGGCACGGATGCTGGTGGACCCGGCCCGCGGCACCGTCGTAGGCGTCACGTTCGCGGGCCCCGGCGTGGCCGAACTCGTCCACTCGGCGACCTTCGCGGTCGCCGGGGAGATCCCGGTCGAACGGCTCTGGCACGCCGTACCCGCCTTTCCCACCCTCGGCGAGGTGTGGCTGCGTCTTCTCGAAAACTGGCGTCACCTGTTCGACAGGTGACGCCCGGCGTCTCATACTCGTCATTCCGGACCGTCACTCGGCAGTCCCCGGACAAGGAGCAGGCACATGGACCAGGTGGGCGAGCCCGAGAACGCGGCGGACACGCGCCGCACACTGCGCTTCTCGCAACTCCCCGAGCGAATCCGGCTCGAGGACACCGTGGGCGAGCGGCCCGCGTCACCCCCTGCCGTGGCCGGCGTCGCCGTCACCCCGGACTGGTGGCTCATACGCATGGGCGGCATCTGAGTCCCGGCGCCGTCCGTCGCGCCCGCCCACGTCACGAAAGGCCCCTGATGCTCCATCACAGGACAATCGTCCGTCTGACATCGATCACGACCGCCGGAGTGGTCGCCGTCGGCTGCTTCCTGGGTGTGTTCTAGCCGCCGGATCGGCCGCCGGGCCGTCCCGTACCTGACGGCCAGGGCATGAGAAAAGCCCCCTCCCAAAAGGAAGGGGGCTCACTCGCGGGCGGTTACTTCCTGCCGTGGGTCTTGCCGGGGCCTTGATAGCTGGGTTCTTGCCGGCCAGGGCGGTCAGGTGGTGCGCCTGATGCTCGTCGTTGGTCGTCATCGGCCACTGTCGAGCGACCTCGGACGGCCGGGCGACGGCCCAGGCTGCCGCTCATCGGGACGCCTCCGGGGGCGGTGTCCTCGGCCGCTGTGGCTCTCTGATGCGCCCGCATCGCGGTTCGCAGAGCTTCGAGCTCAGCTCGGGGAAACGGTCGGCCCCACTGGGCCTCGTAGGACTCTTCGCCCTGCTCGTAATCGATCCGGTCGAAGGCCCGGACGGCCGACCGTGCGAATGCCGTGACGGTGTGGCGGCCAGACCAGAGAACCGTCCCGGAGCTGTCCGGGGCTCGGGCGTCGTCGGCCAAGACCAGACGGACATCGACCACAGTCCCGTCTCTGTGGAAGAACCACCGGTACACCTGCGGCTCTCCCTCGAACTCGGCCCGTGTGTCTTCGTCACCGAGGACGAGCCGGGCAACGGCGTAGAGGAACTGCTCGGGTGCGTCAGTGATGTATGAGGCGATGGCCTGTGCCTCGCCGTGATCGTCAGCCACTTCGACGAAGGCCCAGCCGTGATGCTGCGGCGTCCACGTGATCGCCAGAGACGCCATCTCCCTCCTCCGTGGTGACCCTACGGCCCATGACGCAGTCGTGCGGTCGGGCCCTCAGCCTGGGAAAGTACGTGATATCTGATGCCTTCCGGCGCTCTGCACTGCGCGTACGGGCGCGGCCTGGCTTCTTCGGGCTCGGTGGCACCCCTGGCCTGTCCAGAGGGGCGGGTTGAGGTTGCGACCATGGTCTCTCTGGCCGTAACGACTCGGTGTGGTGCTTGGGGATCTCAAGACCCAGGCGAACCGGAAAGAGCCCGGCGTAGCCCGTCTGTTAGGCCTCGGATGCGCCCGGGATGAACGTATCCGCCTTCTGTGTAAGCGTCGGAAAATACGGCGTAGGCCGCTATGGCCAGACTCAGCTCACGGCATGTAATAAAGCCCTCAGATGCCTTGATGGCAAGAGTTGCTGCCTGATCCCAATGCTCCAATTGGAGGGCATGCTTTGCCACCTGAAGTTCCCATGTGTGGGCGAGTGTCTCTCCTACACTGCGCTCCAGCTCATTGGCGAGCCAAAGCAGAGTGTGGACGGGCAAGTGGGCCGTAGCGTCTGCCAGGTTGCGGTCTACGGTGCCCGAGCCGTTGAGGATGAGTGGATTGCAAACCCTGCCAAATTGGTCGACAAAGCCCGGTGAGAACTTGTAGTTCTCGTACCTTGTCAGGGTGGTGACACCGTCCGCCAATTCCTTAACAATGTGGGAAGCATTCAGATCGGCGTCCGTCTTGATGGCGGTGGCGGTCAATCGCATAAGCCCGCCAAGGCATCCAGTCAGACCTCGCTGAGCCACAGCGTCCGGTCCGGCGCGCAGGCAGGCGACAATATCCGTTGCCGTTCGAGCGAAACTGAGGTTAATTCTCCTGTCGCGACATATGCTTGCGACACGGTTGAGAGCGCGTACGCTTTCTAGCGCCACATCTGTAGATAGCTCACCCTCACTGTATCGGCGAATGTTTCTGTTGTAGATTTCGCAGAGAGCTCGCAGTTGGTTTGCGACTCCGCGATTAGTCAGCCCTGGAACGCTTTGTGGAGAGTTTCCCACTTGAGTATAGGAGGATTCGATCCAATCGACCGAGAAGCGGATTACGTGGATTGCCGTGTGCGGATCTCCAAGAAACCGCCCGTTCAGGGTTCCAATAGTTGCGATAATCTCCTCGGCCAGGTGCTGCCATAGGTGACGTCGGCGATTAGAATGAAGTATGGCTGAGCTGGCACTTTCCAGTGCTTGCGTCGCGGAGGCCAGAACTTTCACGTCTAGATCCCCGTGGAAGGCAATCGTCTGACGTTGGAGCTCGGCTATCCGATGTTCCACTTGTTGGACGCTGCGCGATCGTGAAACTAGGTGAGCCCGGTCCGCTAGTACCTGATGCGGACTGAGGCCTCGGTAGATGAATCCGATGAACGGAAAGATCAGAAAAATGAGCAATGCGGTAGATCCGATGCTGATTTGACTGATCCGTCTCCCTTGCATGCAGAGAGTATGGTCGGCAGCAAGGCAAAGGCGACCACCGCTCAGTTTCGCTCCGTCCGCCGCATAAGCCACCAGTAGACACCACAGGACGATGGCGGCGAAAAGAAGGAGGTAAAAATTCACCTCCCAGGTGAAAGAATGACGGTGGCTGATTCGTCCTCGCGCTTGGCCGAGATCGCTAGAGAGGAGGACCATCGAAAATGCCAAGCCGAAGACGGTCAGCACGGACGCAGACACGGAAAGAAAGAAGTCGGCGCGTACTTCATTTCCGTTTAGTGGCCATACTTTTGCCAATGCGACCGCGGCCAATGCCGCGAGGCCGCTTTGAATGAGGAACCTTGCTCTTCGAGTGGTGTTCAATGTGTCTCAGTGATTTTATTTTGGCTGATACGTCTAGACTGAAGGGGCCCCGCAAGGCTGCGGGGCCCCTAAGTTCACTCGTTGTTGCCGGTTTCGGATGGCTCCGTATCGCCGCTGTGCTGGCGTGCGAGTGCGACGAGCCGTCCCGTGGTGCTAGAGATCACGTTGGTCATCCATGCGTCCGGATTCTCCATGGCTGCGTACTTTTCGCTGACCTTCTCGTACAGGCGAATTGCTTCTTCGAAGTCGCCGGCGTTGATGGCGGCGGTCAATGCATTCGTCCAGAGGCCAAATGCATTCTTTGAGTCTCCAAGTTCCTCGGTCCGTGTAGCAACCTTGGATACGGCAGATTGGAGGCGATCCCAGAGGTCAACGTCTGTCGTCATGGCAATGGAATGTACTGCAGCAGCCACAGCCTGGTGGCTTGAACGGACAACATTCAGCCGTTCGATGCCGCACCCGTGTCTTGCACTCGGCGTTTTGTGCCAGCCGTTCTTCCATTACGGGAAACTCGCATATATGGATATTCCGGTATGAGCTGGCCCAATCAAATCAGTCCGGGGAAAGACGACCCTCACCGGGCCGCGTGGCGGGCACGTCTGGCGTACGTCGCTCAACGAGGAGGCGTGGAACCGGGCGCTGGCTGCGGCGGGCGTCACCCCCGCGCCCGAGCGGGGCCGGCCGTATGCGGAGTCCCGAGAGAACGGCATGCACGCGCTGCGCCACTTCTACGCCTCACTGCTCCTGGACGCGGGCGAGAACATCAAGGGCCCTCGTCGAGTACCTGGGCCACTCGGACCCAGGCTTGACGCTCCGCGTGTACGCGCACCTGATGCCGTCCAGTCAGGAGCGGACCCGCAAAGCCGTGGCCGCTGTCTTCGACGCTGTCCGAACCGTGCGACATGGCGGCTGAGGGCTCGTACGCTCCGAATCGGAGGAGAAGGGCGGGGGCAGGCATGGCGGACGAGTACTTCTTGCTGGTGTGCGACGACGCGCCCCACGACGTGGTGCTCACCGACGCCGGCGTCCGCGTGATGGACGTCGTCCAGGTCGTGCGTCGGCTGACTGGGCTGAGCCTCTGGCGGAGCAAGGTCCTGGCAACGCAGGTTCCAGCGGTCCTTCTCGCTGCAGTGCCCGAAAAAGACGCAGCGGCAGCCGTCTCGGCCCTGCGCGATGCGGGAGCCCGGGCGGAGACGAGGGAGCGGCCGGAGCCGGACTTCCCCTAAGAGACCATCTCGTTTGGTGGATTGAAGTGCGGGTGCCCCGGGGGACTGCGTCTTCAGTGCTGGTGCGACGATGCGGGGATGCGCGAGGTCGATGAGCTGATCAACGTCGATGATCCAGCCTGGCCGCTCCTTCTCCAGGAGCTGTCCGACACTGACGTACCAGTTGAGGTGCTGCCCGGCGATGCCGAGACAGGCCGTGCCTCGCTGTTGCAGCTCCAGGTCTCGGCCCGGTCGAATCTGGGCGGGATTGTCTTGAATAGCGGCGGTCTGCTGGTGGACAGCGGCTGGTTGCGGATCTTCGGAAGCCCGGGTGACGCCGACACCGAGAGGCTGCCGGGCCTGGCGGAGATCAACGTGATGCCCTCGGCGTTCGATCCGGCCTGGCGGCCGGGGGCGGGACTCGTGGTTGCGCACGATGTGCTGGGCGGGGTGTTCGCCCTCAACGGAGGAAACCCCCGTGAAGCTGCTCGGCCCGGCGAGCCGGGCGAGATCATCTACTTCGCCCCCGATTCCCTTGGCTGGGAGGCGCTGGGCGCCGGGCACTCGGCCTGGCTGTCCTGGATTCTTTCCGGAGGGCTCCATGAGTTCTATGGGAGCCTGCGATGGGACGACTGGCGCAGCGAGGTGTCCGTGCTGACCGGCCGGCAGGGATTGTCGTTCTACCCGCCGTTGTGGTCGGCCGAGGCCCGCCAGGACCTGCTGGCGACCAGTCGCCGTGCGGTGCCCATGGCGGAACTCCTGGGGCTGAGCCGCGACTCGTGCCTGCAGTTCGACGGCGCCGACCCGGGGTTCCTCGGAGTCGTATGAACCGGCTCACGCAGCCAGACTCCGGTAGCAGATGAGCGCGGCGGCGATGCCGACGAAGGCGAGGAAGTGTTCTGCCTTGCGCTCGTAGCGGCGATGCAGACGGCGGCACCCGGCAAGCCAGGCCACCGTGCGTTCCACGGTCCATCGGTGACGGCCCAGTCGCTGGGAGGACTCGATGCCCTTGCGGGCGATGCGCGGGGTGACGTTCCGAGAGCGCAGCCACCGGCACAGGTGGTCGTAGTCGTACCCCTTGTCGCCATGGAGCTTGGCGGGCCGTCGTCGGCGCGGCCCGCGGCGGGAGCGGATGGGCGGGATGCCGCGCACCAGGGGTTCGAGCCCCTGGCTATCGTGGGTGTTCGCGGCTGAGATCCCGATGGAGAGGGGCAGGCCGGTCCGCTCGGTGATCAAGTGGATCTTTGATCCCTTCTTGCCGCGATCTACAGGATTCGGACCCGTCAGATCCCCCCTTTCGTCGCGCGCATGTTCACGGAGTCGATGGCGCACCGGGACCAGTCCAACTCGCCACGCGCGCCGAGTTCGTCCAGGACCAGGCGGTGCAGCTTGCCCCATACCCGGGCCCGGCTCCACTCGGTGAACCGCCGGTGCGCGGTCGGCCCGGACGGGCCGAAGACCGGCGGCAGTTGCCGCCAGGTACACCCCGTCGTGGCCACGAAGAGGATCGCCGCCAGCACTTCGCGATCACCGTAGCGGCGTCGGCCGCCACCCTGCGGACGCACCGGCGCAGCCGGGACCACCCGCTGGAACAACTCCCACAACCCGTCCGGCACCAGACGCCCAACCATCGCCATCACGGCCGCCAGCCTAGTGATCAAGCCAGTTGAGACGATCTCTAAACACTGAGCACGGCCCGATCAACGAGCTGACGGCCCAGAAACGGCCCAAGGCGTGAGAAAAGCCCCCTCCCACAAGGAAGGGGGCTCACTCGCGTGCGCTTACTTCTTCTTGCCCTGGTTCTTCACAGCCTCGATCGCCGCAGCCGCCGCGTCCGGGTCGAGGTACGTGCCGCCCGGGGTGACCGGCTTGAAGTCGGCGTCGAGTTCGTAGGACAGGGGGATGCCCGTCGGGATGTTGAGGCCCGCGATGTCGGCGTCCGAGATGCCGTCCAGGTGCTTGACCAGCGCGCGGAGGCTGTTGCCGTGGGCGGCGATCAGGACCGTGCGGCCGGACAGGAGGTCCGGGACGACCGAGTCGAACCAGTAGGGCAGCATGCGGACGACGACGTCCTTCAGGCACTCCGTCTGCGGACGCAGCTCCGGCGGGAGGGTCGCGTAGCGCGGGTCGGAGAACTGGGAGTACTCGGCGTCGCGGTCGAGCTGCGGCGGCGGGGTGTCGTAGGAGCGGCGCCACAGCATGAACTGCTCCTCGCCGAACTCCGCGAGCGTCTGCGCCTTGTCCTTGCCCTGGAGGGCGCCGTAGTGACGCTCGTTCAGGCGCCAGCTGCGGCTGACCGGGATCCACAGGCGGTCCGCGGCCTCCAGCGCGAGCTGGGCCGTGCGGATCGCGCGCTTCTGGAGCGAGGTGTGGAGCACGTCGGGCAGCAGGCCGGCTTCCTTGAGCAGCTCGCCGCCGCGCGTCGCCTCCTTCTCGCCCTTCGCGGTGAGGTTGACGTCCACCCAGCCGGTGAACAGGTTCTTCTCGTTCCACTCGCTCTCGCCGTGGCGGAGGAGGATCAGCTTGTACGGTGCGTCGGCCATGTGCCCGAGCGTAATCGACGCCCCGCACGGCCCGCGCGCCCTGCCCGCCTGGCGGACGGTTGACGGGATCTGTTAATTGAGTGGCCTCCGGCAGGCCCGGCTTCGTAAGTTGTGCTCGCTGCTTCAGACACTTACACGTCATCCCGGGCCGGGCCCGGGCGCCAGGGGGGCCACCCATGTCAGTCACCGGAGTCAGACGTGCCCTGAGCGAGTCCGTCTCAGGGCTTCCCCGCGCCTTCTGGTGGCTGTGGACCAGCACCCTGGTCAACCGGCTCGGCGCCTTCGTCGCCACGTTCATGGCGCTCTATCTCACCCTCGACCGCGGCTACTCCGCCTCCTACGCCGGTCTCGTCGTCGCGCTCCACGGGCTCGGCGGGGTGATCTCCTCCCTCGGCGCCGGCGTCATGACCGACCGGCTCGGGCGGCGGCCCACCCTGCTCGTCGCCCAGACCGCGACCGCGCTGTCCGTCGCCCTGCTCGGCTTCGTCCACGACCCCGTCGCCATCGCGGCCGTCGCCTTCCTCGTCGGCATGGCCTCCAGCGCCTCCCGGCCCGCCGTGCAGGCGATGATGGCGGACATCGTGCGGCCGGAGGACCGTATCCGGGCCTTCTCGCTCAACTACTGGGCCATCAACCTCGGCTTCGCGATCTCCTCCGTGGGCGCCGGGTTCATCGCCGAGGTCAGCTACCTCGCCGGCTTCCTCATCGAGGCCGGGATGACGCTCGTCTGCGCGGTGCTCGTCTTCGTCAAGCTGCCCGAGTCCCGCCCCGAGCAGCGGCCCGCCGGACCCGGCGGGACGCAGGAGGACTCCGTCTCCCTCGGCACCGTGCTGCGCGACGGCCGCTTCATGGGCGTCGTCGGACTGTCCTTCCTCGTCGCCGTCGTCTTCCAGCAGGGGTATCTGGGACTCCCGGTCGCCATGGGCGAGGCCGGCTTCACGCCCGCCGACTTCGGCATGGCCATCGCCGTCAACGGCGTCCTGATCGTCGTCCTCCAGCTGCCCGTCACCCGGCTGATCGAGCACCGCGACCCGCGCCGGATGCTCGTCGTCTCCTCGCTGCTCGCCGGGTACGGCTTCGGACTCACCGCCTTCGCCGGGTCGGTCGGCGTCTTCGCCCTCACCGTCTGCGTGTGGACGCTCGCCGAGATCGTCAACGCGCCCGTCCAGACCGGTCTGGTCGTACGGCTCTCCCCGGTGCACGGGCGCGGGCGCTACCAGGGCGTCTACACCTCGTCCTGGGCGGTCGCCGCCCTCGTCGCCCCGCTGCTGTCCGGCTTCGTCATCGACCGCTGGGGCGCCGCCTGGCTGTGGGGGACCTGCGCCGTCGTCGGCACGGTGGCCGCCCTCGGGTACGGGCTGCTCATGCGGCGGCTGCCGGAGGACGCGGGCACCGGTGCCGGCACCGAGCCCGTGAAGCCGGCCCCCCAGTCCGCACAGCCCGCCGAGCAGACCGCCTAGGTGTTCTGCCCACGGAGGTTGGTGACAGCGATCACTGCCGTGTGATCTTGAAATGGGTGAGGGCCT
>BMVA01000026.1 GCA_014650475.1 Streptomyces albogriseolus | reverse complement strand
GTGGCCGTCGCGGGCGGCGGCGCGGCGGGCGTCCCGGACGGGGCGGCGTCGGGCGCGGGGGCGTCGGCCCCGGCGGCGGACGCGACGGTGTAGCCGTTCTCAAGAGCCTGCCGGTAGGCCTCTCGGCGAGCCTCGGGCACGTGGTTCACTCCATTCAGCGGGATGGTCATCCCCTCGGCCGGCGTTGCCGGTTCGATGTCTGCGAGGTGGCGGTTGACGCGGGTCAGCGGCAGACCCAGGACGAGCAGGTGGGCCGCGAGCTGCTTGAGCGCCCGGTCGCCGTCCCCGCCGGGGCCGGCGTCGGCGCTGAGCACGACGACGTCGTCACGGCCGGCGAGGGTGGCCCGGACCAGTCCGGAGAGCACCGACCGGGGGCCGAACTCGACGAAGACGCGGTAGCCGGCGTCGTACATCTCGTTCACCCGCGGCGCGAAGTGCACCGGCGCGGCCAACTGCCCCACCAGAACCTCGCGGTTGGCGGCGATCCGCTTGCCGTAGCTCGCGCCCGGCGTGTCGGCGAACACCGGCACCTTCGGCGCCCGCACCCGGGCGGAGGCCACCGCGGCGCCGAACCTCTCGACGGCATGCGCCACGTACCGGGTGTGGAAGGCCGCGGCGACCGGCAGCTCCCGCGCCGTGACGCCCGCCTCGGCGCACGCGGCGACGAACGCGCGGACCGCCTCGGTGCCGCCGCCGACCACGATCTGCTCGGGCGCGTTGACGTTGCACACGACGACGTCGTCGTGGCCGGCGAGCAGTTCGGTGACCCGGTCGAGCCCCGCCTTGACGGAGGCCATCGTCCCCGGGTCCTCGGCGCCCTCGGGACGGGCCGCCATGGCCGCCCCGCGGGCCCGCGACAGGCGGAAGAAGTCCTCGTCGCCGAGGCTGCCGGCCGCCCACAGGGCGGTCAGCTCGCCGTAGCTGTGACCGAGGACGCCGTCCGGGGCGAAGCCCAGCCCGGCCAGGTAGCGGTACTGTCCGGCCGCCAGCGCGCCGATCGCGGGCTGCGCGTAGTCGGTGCGGCGAAGCTCCGCCTCGTGCCGTTCACGGGTCTCGTCGTCGAAGGCGGTCGGCGCGAACACCACCCTGCCGAGCGGCTGTTCACCGGCGAAGTGCCGGGCGGCGGCGTCGAAGGCCGCGGCGACCGGCGGCACCGCGAGCGCCGCACGGGCCCCCATGCCGACGTACTGGCTGCCCTGGCCCGCGAACAGCGCGGCCACCTTGCCGCCGTCGGCCGGTGCCGCACGCCGGTAGAACGCGCCGCGCGGCAGGGAGAAGCCGGACACCTGCGGGTCCTTGCGCAGCCGCTCCGCGGCCGCCCGCCGCAGCGCCGCCGCCTCCTCGTCGTCACGGGCCACCAGGGCCAGCCGCGCGTGCCCCGCCGGCACCGGCTCGCCCGGGTCCTGCCCGGGCTCCCGCGACTCCAGCAGTTCCAGCAGGTCCTCCGGACCGGCGGCGTGCCACACGTGCACCCGGGCCGCGGGACCCAGCACCCGCCGCTCGGCGGCGTCGCCCGGGTCGTGCTCCTCCAGCACGCAGTGGAAGTTGGTCCCGCCGAACCCGAACGACGACACCGCCGCACGGCGCCGCTCGCGGGCCGGGTCGGCGATCCACGGCTTGGCCGTGGTGGTGAGGTAGAACGGCGAGTTCGGGAAGTCCACCGCCTCGCGCGGCCGTTCCACGTTGATCGTCGGCGGCAGCGTCCGCTCGTGCAGCGCCAGCGACACCTTGATCAGGCTCGCCGCGCCGGCCGCGGCCTTGGTGTGCCCGATCTGCGACTTGACGCTGCCCACGGCGGCGAACTGCCGCTCGTCGGTCGCCGCGCCGAACACGTCGCGCAGCGCCGTCAGCTCCGTCAGGTCGCCGACCGAGGTGCCCGTGCCGTGGCACTCCACGAGACCGACCTGCTCCGGCCCGAACCCGGCGTCCTCGTAGGCCCGTTGCAGCGCGACGACCTGGCCCTCGCGGCGCGGCGCGTAGATGCTCTTGAAGCGGCCGTCGCTGGAGGAGCCCACGCCCTTCAGCACGGCGTAGATCCGGTCCCCGTCCCGCTCCGCGTCCTCCAGGCGCTTCAGGGCGAGCATGCCGATGCCCTCACCGATCAGCGTGCCGTCGCTGTCCTCGTCGAACGGGCGGATGCGCCCGCTGCGGGAGAAGGCCGGCGTCTTGGAGAAGCACAGGTACATCAGGATGGTGTTCTCCGCGTCGCAGCCGCCCGTGAGCATCAGGTCGGCGCGCCCGGACACCAGCTCGGACACCGCCATGCGCACGGCCGCCAGCGAGCTCGCGCAGGCCGCGTCCACGGTGCAATTGGTGCCGCCCAGGTCGAACCGGTTCGCGATCCGGCCCGCGACGACGTTGCCCAGCATCCCGGGGAAGGAGTTCTCCTCCCAGGGCGCGAACGCCTTGGTGAACTTGTCCGCGATCTCCTCGGCGTCCCGCTCGCTCAGCCCGCAGGACCGTACGACCTCCTTGAGCACCGGCGTCTGCAGCCGCGTGGCCAGCGGCTGGGTCAGCGAGTTGGCGCCGGTGATGCCGAGCACCACACCGGTGCGGGAGGGGTCGTACCACCCGGAGCCGGTGGCGCCCGCGTCGCGCAGCGTCTGCTTGGCCACCGTGAGGCTCAGCAGCTGCAGGACGTCGGTCACCTCGAGGGTGTTCGGGGGGAGCCCGAACTCCAGCGGGTTGAAGGGCACGGTGGGGACGAAACCGCCGTGCCTGGCGTAGGTCTTGTCCGGTGCCGCCGGGTCGGGGTCGTAGTAGTCGGAGATCTTCCAGTGGGTCTCGGGAACCTCCTCGATGCAGTCGGTTCCGTCGACGACGTTGTTCCAGAACTCACCGAGATCACCGGAGCGCGGATAGAGCGCGCCCAGGCCGATGATCGCGATCGGCGTGTCGGCGAGTCTCCGGCTGGTGGTGCTGTGCTGAACCATGACGACTCCATGCCGTGGGGCAGGGTGTGGAAGGGCGTGGGCGTTGCGGGGGAGTACGGGCCGTACGTGCTGTACGGGCCGGGCGGGCGGACGCGGGGCCGCGGGCGCCGCGCTGCGGCCGGGCCGCCTCAGGTCCGGCTGTCGAGGACGCGCGCGGCGGTGGTCTTCACGGCCACCGGGTCGCGCAGCATCGTGTAGTGGTCGCCGGGCGTGTGCTCGACCGTGAGATCGCCGGCGAGCTCCTCCCAGCCCAGGGGGGCCGGGGTGTCCAGCAGGCCGCGCTCCGGGCGCAGCAGGGTGACGGGGACGCGGGCCGGGCCCGGCCGGAAGCCCCGTACCAGCCGGTTGTTGCGCAGCAGTCCGTCCACGTAGGCGTCGTAGACCTTGCGCAGTCCGGGCAGTGTCGTGCCGGGCCGCAGCACGCCGTGCTCCAGCGCCTGGCCGAGCACCGCGGTCAGCGGGCCGTCCACGTCGCCGGGTCCGGCCGGGCCCGGCACGGGAGCGGTGAGCGTCCCGCCGCGCTTGGCGGCCAGATACATGCAGAACCAGGGGACCACCAGGTCCGCGCCGACCTCCTCGTCGTCGCGGGTGTAGGCGGGCACCGGGGCGATGCTGTCCAGCAGCACGGCACGGCGGGGGAGTTCGTGCGTCGCGAGCAGCGCGGTCAGGGCGTGACCCACGACGCCGCCGAAGGACCAGCCCACCAGCGTCCACGGCCGGTCGAACAGCCCCTGCGCGCGCAGGGCGTCCGCCGCCTGCCGGGCCAGCTCGGGCACGGTGACGCCGGCCCGGCCGCCGCGCAGGGCGGCCTGGAAGTACTCCGGCACCTGCTCCAGGTCCACCACGTGCAGCGCGGCGTCCGGGGGCAGCACGGCCGCCAGTTCCGCGTAGTGCCCGGCCGGCAGGGCGCCCGGGTGCACGACGAGCACCCGCCGCCGCGGCGTGCCGGCCGCGGGACCGAACGCCCGGACCAGCGGCGGGGCCGGGCGACGTGCGTCAGGCCGCATGCTCCGCCTGCCTCTCGACGATGTGGCGGGACAGCTCGGCGATCGTCGGGTGGTACCACAGGGCGGTGGTCTCGAGCTCGAACCCGAGCCAGTTCTCCAGCTCCCCGGAGAGCACCAGGGCCTCCGTGGAGTCGAGGTCGAACTCGTCGAAGTACTGGTCCGGATCGACGTCGGCGGGCGGCACGCCCAGCTTGTGGGCCACCTTCTCGACGAGCCAGGCCTGGACGGCCGCGGGCGTCAGCGGCGCGGAGCTGCGCCCCTCGATGGTTTCGGACACGGTCCACCTCTCAGATGCGGTGCGTTGTGGTGAAGGAGCGGGAAAGGAGGGGGACGGCCGGTCAGCCGGCGGCCGCCCGCGCGGACCGCCGGATCGATTCGGCCGCCGCGCTCCCGGAGTCGAAGGCGGACTCGTGCGAGCCGATGATGTCCGGCCCCATCTTCCGGGAGTGGAAGTACGACCCGGCGAACCGGACGCGGGACCCGGAGTCGTTGACCGAGTGGATGTCCGCCTGCAGCCGGCGGGCCGGCAGGGAGAACACCGGGTGCCGGTAGGAGATGTCCGCGACGACGCACTCCTCGCGGATCGGCACGCCGGAGTCCAGGGTCAGGAAGTAGTCGCGGGAGGCCGTCAGGCACTGCAGGTCGTTGAGGTAGTAGTTCACCCACGACGCCTGCTGCCCGTCCACCTGCCGGCGCCCGTAGTTCCAGCTGCGCCAGCCCGCCGTGTCCTTGGGCATCACGGCGGCGTCGGTGTGCAGCGTGGCGCGGGTGGGGTGGTAGCGGACGGCCTCGAGCCGGCGCTGCCGCTCGTTGGGGTTCTCCAGCACGCGCAGCGCGTCGTCGGCGTGCGTGGCCAGCACCACGTAGTCGTACCGGCCCAACTCCGCGGCACCCGACCGTACTTCCACCCCGTCGTCGGTCTCCCGGACGCGGGTGACCGGCGTGCCCGTCCGCAGGTCCGCGCCCGCCTCGCGCAGCACCCGCTCGACGGCCCGCAGGTAGCTGATGCTTCCCCCGGTGACCGTCCGCCACGGGGCGGTGCGTCCGCCCAGGCCCTCGGCGCCGTGCGCGTAGAAGAAGGCGATCACCGTGCTCGCCGGCATCTCCCAGATCTGCTCGGCAGGAACCGACCAGGCGGCGGTGGAGATGAGCACGATGAACCCGTACCGGAAGTCGTCCGAATAGCCGTGCCGGTCCAGGTACTCGCCCAGCGGGATGTCCGCCTGCCTGCGCATGAAGTGCCGCGGCGACTCCCGCAGGAAGCGCCGCGCCTCCTGCCACAGCTGGACGAAGTCGTCCGGGTAGCGTGCCCGGATCTCCTCCTCCGGCAGCTCGAAGTCGTCGGACACGTACGTCGTCTGCGCGTCCAGGTCGAAGAAGGAGAACTTCCCCGGATGGCTCTGGGTGGCCACCCCCAGGTCCGCGAAGAACCGCGTCAGCGTGGGGTAGTGCGGTTCGTTGTACACGATGAACGCCGTGTCGAGGCCCAGCGTGCGGCCCGAGTCCTCGACCTCGATGGTGTTGGCGTGGCCTCCCAGCCGGGCTTCCGACTCGAACAACGTGACCTGTGCGTCGTCACGCAGGTGGTAGGCGGCGGAGACGCCGGCCACGCCACCTCCCACGACCGCCACTCGTGCTTTCACAGTCAGCCTCCGACCGGCATTGATGAACACGTCGTGCTGTCTCGAAACGAGACCGTCGATTCAGACAGAGGCGGCGGCGGCCTCCCGGATACACGGAATCGAAAACCGCCTGCTGCCTCGGGGATCCGCGGCTCCCGGACAACCCGGAAACCGGCCACCCGGCACCACCGGGTTACGGCCGCCGGAACTCCGCATGGCCGGTACTCGTCGCAAAGCACCCACGCACACGGCCCGCCCACACGGCGCCCACACACCGCCGGGGCGGCACGCGACCGGGAAACCCACGGCGACCGCCCTGGGGGCCCACCGCCGTTCCGCCGCCTCGCGGCCGGGCTCGACGCGCTCGGCGGGCCTGTCGCTGCACGTCGGGACGGTGTGCGGGCGCAGGGGTCCGTGGCGGCGCGTCGAGGGGACCGCCGCCGGTCCGACATGCTCGGCGGGCCTGCCACGCCCTGTAGGGAGGGTGCGGGGCGGGAAGCCGTGGTGGCCGGGCGGGGAGGTCGCGGTCGGTCCGACGTGCTTGGCGGGCCTGCCACGCCTCGTAGGGACGGTGCGGGGCGGGGAGCCGTGGTCGTCGGGCGGGGAGGTCAGGGTTGGGCCGCCACCCTCGGCGGGCCTGCCGTGCCCTGTGGGGACGGTGCGGGGCGGGGCGCCTGTGGTGGCGGTCGGGGAGATCCCGGTCGTTTTCGGCGCGCTCCGCCGGACCCGCCGTCCTACGCCGGGGGGCGCTCGGGCGGGAGCCCGTGGCGGCCGGTCGCGGGGACCGCCGTGAGTCCGAGGTGCTCGGCAGGCCTGCCGAGCCACGTCGGGACGGTGTGCGGGCGCAGGGGCCCGTGGTGGCGCGTCGAGGGGGCCGCCACGGGCCCCCACCCTCGGCGGCTCCGCGGGCCCGCCCGCGGAGCCTACGCGGCGGTACGCCCCACCAGCTCGCTCAGCTGGGCGATCGCCGACCGCAGAGCGTGCTGGTCCGAAGCGATCCGCTCCACGAGGGCCCGCAGCCGGTCCAGTTCACCGCTGCCGGCGCCGCCGTCCCGGCCCGCCCCGCCGGAGCGGGCGTCACCCGGGGCCGGGGGGACCGGCCGCAGGGCCCGTCCGCCGCCGGCCGGCGGCGGCGTCACGCGCGGGCCCGCCAGGGCCCGGCCCAGCTGCTCGCGGAACCGCGGGCGCGCCGGGTGCGCGAGAACCGCCTCACGCAGTTCCGGCACGATCCGCCGGTGCTGCCCGGTGAGCAGTGACAGGTCGAACACGGCCTCCAGCGCGCCGAGCCGTTCCTGCTCCAGTACGACAGCCAGCGCGTCCCCGGCGGGTCCGCGGGGGCCCGCCAGCGCGTCCCCCCGCCACCGGCTCAGCGCCTGACGGAGCAGTAGACCGGCTTCCTCGGGGTCGCTCCCGGCCAGGGCCCGCGCCCGGCGCACCCCGAGGCGGAAACGCGCGCTGTCCAGCTCCTCGGGACCCACCCGCAGCAGGTATCCCGCGTCGCGGGCCACGAGCCGGGCCGCTCCCGGGCCGCCGGGCTCCGCCCGCTCCATGGCCCGGCGCAGCCGGGAGGCGTGGGCCTGCAGGGCGTTGCCCGCCTTGTGCGGAGGCCGGCCGCCCCACAGCTCCCGCACCAGGACGGAGGCGGGGACGAGGGTGTTGGGATGCGCCAGCAGCGCCTTCAGCAGCCGCTGCTGCAGGGGGCTGGTCAGCTCCGTGGCCGCTCGCCGCCTGTCGTCGTACATCTGCAGCGGTCCGAGCATCCTGAACTGCATGGCTGCCTCCCCCGTACGGCGTGCGGGCCTGGCCCGCCCTCGACGCCGAGTCCACCACGCGGCCGGCGCCCGCGCCTGAGTGGCGGGCACTCATCACCCGGCGCCCGCGCCGCCCCGCGGCCGGGCCGAAGCTGAGTGACGTCCACTCAGGCGCGGGCGGGGGAGCCCCTGCTTTCCTGACGCCATGCCCCTGTCCCGCTCCCGCACCCCGCGCCCGCACCCGCGCGCCGAGGCGCACGGCGCCGGCGGCCGCGTCAGCCGTTGCCGAAGCGCAGCGCCGAGTGGTGCTCCTGCGCGAGCCGCCGCAGGGCCAGCAGCGCGGGCTCCAGCAGCACGGTCAGCAGGACGGCCCGTTCGGCCTGCTGGAGCGGGTCGCCCGCGTCCCGCAGCTGGTCGAGGTCGAGCCGCGCCGCCCGGTCGGCGAGTTCGGCGTACGGGACGAGGGAGCGCCAGTCGTAGTCCACCCCGAGCGCCCGCATCGTCTCCAGCGTCTCGGCGACCACCTGCGCGGCGGGCGGGTTCGGGGACGTCTTCCAGCCCATCTCGGCGGTCAGCGCGGCCACGTCCTCGGCGGCGTCCCCCGCAGCGGCCCCGGCGCCGGCCGGTTCCGCGGCGCCGTCGCGGCGAGGCGGCCTGCCGGACCGCTCCACGGGCAGCGCGCCGAGCACCAGCCCGAGCAGCAGATGCACGTCGCCCTGCTGTTCGTCCACCGCGGCCAGGACGTCCTTGGTGGCGCTGACGGACAGCCCGCGGACGCCGATCAGGGAGCGGATCAGCCGCAGCCGGCGCACATGGTCCTCGTCGTACTCGGCCTGGTTGGCGGCGGTGGGGCGGCCCGCGGGCAGCAGACCGTCCCGCAGGTAGTACTTGATCGTGGGGATGGAGACCCCGCTGCGGCGGCTCAGCTCGGAGATACGCATCGGTCCGCTTCCTGCTCGTCCTGTTTTCCATTGTCCGTCGGATAACGGCTAGTGCCACTGTCCATAACCGACTACAATGGATAGTGCCACTCACCACTCCTGAAGGCGAGACCACGGTGCCCACACTTCCCTGGACCGTCCCGAATCCGCCCCCGCCGCACGGCACGGCGTTCGTCATGGCGTCCCGCTTCGAAGTGCGGACGCTCAAGGACGTGCCCCGCTTCTTCCTCCGCTCCCTGGCCGCCTGGAAGCAGGTCCGCTCGGCCCCCGGCGCCTACGGCGCCTCACTGATCGCGCAGCCCGCCCGGCGCGTCTTCTACACGCTGTCCGCCTGGCAGGACCGCGACGCCCTCTATGCCTACGCCAGGACCGAACCGCACCGCGGCATCATGACGTCGCTGCGCTCCACGATGCGCGCCTCCACCTTCACCTTCTGGGAAGTCGACACCACCGGCCTGCCCATCACCTGGGACGACGCCAGGCGCCGCCTGACGGAGCAGGCGCGCACCGACGCGGCGGGCGACGCCTGAGCCGCGACAAGACCTCCGGCCCGGGGCGCCCCCGTCCCCGGGCCGGACCCCCCTTCCCGAAGGCCGCACCGAGCCCCGCCTCCCCGAGGAGTCCTCTTGAGCACCGCACCGCTCAGCGCGGCCGAGCGCCGCCGCCCGCCGCTGTGGCTGTCCATCGTCGCGTGCAGCGTCCCCATGTTCATGGTCGCGCTCGACAACCTGGTCGTCTCCACGGCACTGCGCACCTTCGCCGCCGAGTTCCAGGCCGACACCACCGACCTCCAGTGGTTCGTCAACGCCTACGTCCTCAGCTTCGCCTGCCTGCTGCTGACCGGCGCCGCCCTCGGCGACCGCTTCGGCAGGCGACGCCTGTTCGTCCTCGGCATCGCCGCCTTCACCCTCGCCTCGCTCGCCTGCGCCTTCGCCGACACCAGCGGCGAGCTCATCGCCGGCCGGGCCGCCCAGGGCGTCGGCGCCGCGGCCGTGATGCCGCTGTCCCTGACGCTGCTGGCGCAGGCGGTGCCCGACCGGCTGCGCAGCCTGGCCCTCGGACTGTGGTCCGCCGTCAGCGGCCTGGCCGTCGCCCTCGGACCGGTCGTGGGCGGCGCGGTCGCCGACGGCCTCGGCTGGCAGTGGATCTTCTGGATCAACGTGCCCGTCGGCCTCGTCGCCGTCCCGCTCGCCCTGGCCGTGCTGCGCGAGAGCAGCCTGCCCGGCACCCGCATCGACCTGCTCGGCATGGCCCTCGCCACCGGCGGCCTGATCGCCGTCGTCTGGGCCATCGTCCACGGCGAGTCCCACGGCTGGACCTCCGGCACGGTCCTCGGCGCCTTCGCCGCCGGAGCCGTCCTGCTGACCGCGTTCGTCCTGTGGGAACGCCGCGCCCGGCAGCCGCTGCTGCCGCTGTCCTTCTACCGGATCCGCCCGTTCGTCCTGTCCAACGTCGTCTCCGTGGCGATGTACTTCGGCGTCTTCGGGTCGATCTTCCTGCTCGCCCAGTACCTCCAGGTCGCCCCGGAGCGCAGCCCGCTGCACGCCGGCGTCCTCACCCTGGCCTGGACGCTGATGCCGATGTTCATCGCCCCGCTGGCCGGCGCCCTCACCGACCGGGTGGGCGGCGGACGGCTGATGGCGCTCGGCCTGTTCCTCCAGGCCGCCGGACTGGCCTGGCTCGCCCTGGTGGCCGGCCCGGACACCCCCTACTCCCGGCTGGTCGGCGGCATGGTGATCGCCGGGGCGGGCATGGGCTTCGCCTTCGCGCCCACGGCGGCCGTCGTCCTCGGCTCGGTCGCCAAGGAACACCACGGCAAGGCCTCCGGCGCCAACACCACCGTCCGCGAGATCGGCGGCGCCCTCGGCATCGCCGTGCTGAGCACGGTCTTCCTCCACCACGGCAGCGACCACGGCGGCCCCCAGCAGTTCGTCGACGGCCTGCGCCCCGCCGTCTGGACGGGCGTCGCCGTCGTCCTCGCCGGCGCGCTCTGCGCCCTTGCCATCCCCCGCCCCGCCCACGACACCACCCCGGAAGCGGCCGCCCCCGACCAGGACAGGACTCCGGCTCCGGCCTGACGGGAGGCCCGGGGCACCCTCCCCGCCGGAACCCTCCGGGTTCCGGCGGCTCACCCCGCGGAGCCCAGCGGCTGCGCGCACATCGCGCACCGCCCCCGCTCCTCGCCGCCCGCCGGCCGGGGACGGGGGCGCGCCGCCCGCCCGGTCTGCGCCGTCCTCCCGGCGCCCACGGCCCCCGCGTCCCCGCCCTCGGGGACCGGACGGGTCACCAGCAGCTCCGACAGAGCGGCACGCTGCACCACGCCCAGCTTGTGGTACACGCGGTGCAGATGGTTCTCCACCGTCCGCACCGACACCACCAGCCGGTCCGCTATCTCCCGGTTGGACAGCCCGCCCGCCGCCAGCGCGGCCACCTCCCGCTCCCGGGTCGTCAGCGCCGCCGTGGCGTCCGTACCCCGCTCCCCGGGCTCCGCCCACGGCGGCAGCGCACCCCCGAACCGCGCGCACAGCTCCTGCGCCGCCGCACTCGCCAGCCGCCCCTTGCGCCGCCGCCCCGCCGCCCGGTGCACGCGGCCCGCCTGCTCGGCCGCCTCGGCCGCGGCCGGCAGCGCCGCCAGCGACCGGAACCGGCCGGCCACCGCCACCAGCGCCTCGGCGTCGCCCCGGGCCAGCGCCCGTACCTGCTCCGCCTGCAACCGCGCCTCCTCCGCCCGGCACCGCAGCGCCAGCCGCTGCACCCGGGCCGCCGACGGCGCCGCGTCCGTCGCCCGCGCCGCCAGATGCAGCGCCGCGATCGCGGCCGGCAGCCGCCCGCCCGCCTCCGCCCGGTCGGCGACCTCCAGCGCCTGCGCCGCGGCCCCCGACCGGTCCCCCGCGTGCGCGAGCACCACCGCACGTTCAAAGCCGATCGCGTCGTCCAGCACCGGCCTGCGCACCCCGGCCCGCTGCGCGGAGCGCGCCTCCGCGAGCGTCCGAAGCGCCTCACCGTGCCGCCCCGCCTCCGCCAGCGCCCCGGCCAGCAGCGCCAGCACCCACGACGGCGACGTCAGCCAGTCGTACCCCGCCCGCACCGCGCCGGCCTGCCACAGCAGCGCCGCCGCGTCCTCCGGGCGTCCGCGCCGGCGCAGCAGCCGCGCCTGGTACACCCACGCCCGCAGCTGCCCCAGCCGGCCGGCCCCCGCGGCCCCGCGGACCAGGCGGGCGACCGCCGTGCCCGCCGCCCGCAGATCGCCCTGCACCAGCGCGCAGTGCGCCGCCACCGAACGGAAGTCCAGCAGCGCCTCCTCCGGCCACGCCTCGGCCTGCCGGGCCCAGGACGCCAGCAACGCCGACGCGCCGCCCGGATCGCCGAGTTCGGCGCGGGCGAACGCCACCACCGGCAGCAGCCCGGCCACACCGGCCCCGCCGCCCGCCTCCGTCCCGCCGGACCAGCCGGCCGGCCCGCCTGCCGCCCCCTCGCCCCGTCCGGCCGGGGCCGCACCCCCGCTCCCTCCGATCGGCGCCGGACCCGGCCCACCCAGGCCCGCGACCGCGTCCCCTTCGGTCGGCACCCGACCCGCGCCCCCTCCGGCCGACGCCGGACCCGGCCCACCCAGGCCCACGACCGCCTCCCCGGCCACCACCGCCCCGTCCCCTCCGGCCGGCACCCGACCCGCGTCCCCTCCGGCCGGCACCCGACCCCCGCCCCCTCCGGCCGACGCCGGACCCGGCCCACCCAAGCCCACGACCGCCTCCCCGGCCACCACCGCCCCGTCCCCTCCGGCCGACGCCCGACCCGCGTCTCCTCCTGCCCGCACCCGACCCCCGCCCCCTCCGGCCGACGCCGGACCCGGCCCACCCAGGCCCACGACCGCCTCTCCGGCCGCCACTGCCTCCGGCAGCCGGTCGGCCAGCACGGCGAGCACCGCACGGGCGGTCAGCAGCGACCCGGCGCCCGCAGCGCCCAGCCGGTCTCGTTCCTCCTCCAGCACCGCCGCGGCCGTCTCGACGCGCCCCAGTCCGAAGGCGATGTTCGCCACCCGCGCCGCGACCGCCTCGGCCCGCCCGGCCGCGCCGCCGGGGCGACCCCGCACGGAGGCGAACACCTCCTCGGCCTCCTCGTGGCGGCCCTGCCCGGCCAGTACCTGGCCCAGCAGCAGCGCCACCTCCCCGTCCCCGCCCGCCGCCGTGCGGCCGGCCCCGCGCTCCTCACCGCCCTCGCGGTCCTCGTCCGTCACCAGCCGGCACAACTGCTCGGCCCGGGCGAACTCCTGACGCCGTACCGCCGTACGCGCCGCCTCCAGCAGCAGGCGCCGCTCCGGCACGAGACCCGCCGCGACCCGCAGGGCGACCGTGCGCAGCACCTCGTCCGGGCCGGTGCGCTCACCGTCCTCGATCGCCTCGGCGGCCTGGAGCCGCAGCCGGCGCGCGGTCAGCGCGGGCATCCGCGACACGACCGTCCGGCCGGCCAGCGGCAGCGCCAGCCGCAGCCGCACCCGCCGCCCCGTCTGCTCCACCCGTACGACGCCCCGCCGGCTCAGCGCCTCCGCGGCGGACGCCAGCCCGCGCCGCGCGACGGCGTCCGCCTCCAGCGGCTCGGCGACCGCCAGCATGCCGACCAGCTCTTCCTCCCGCGCCGACAGATCCCGCAGCCACAGCAGCAGCACGTCGGCCAGCCGCCGGGGCGGGTCGCCCGCCAGGCCCGACCAGCTCCACACCTCCCGCTCCCGCCGCAACGAGCCGTCATCCAGGGCGTGTTCCACCAGCTCACGCAGGACCAGCGCATTGCCCTGCGTCGCCGACCACAGCCGCTCCAGCGAGCCGGCGTCCAGCCGGCCGCCCAGCCGGGCCCGCAGCACCGCCGCCGTCGCGGTCCGGTCGAAGGGGGCCACCTCGACCCGCTCCACCAGCTGCTCCACCCACAGCCGGTCCACGCCCACCGGATGCCGGGCGTCCTGCCGCACCGTCGCGGCCACCGCCAACTGCCCCGCCGCGGCGGTCCGGTACACCCGGTGGGCGTCCGCCTCGTCGAGCAGATGGGCGTCGTCGCAGCCGAGCACCATCCGCTGCCCGCCCCCGGACTGCCGCAGCCACCGCAGGCACTCCGCGACCGAGCCGAACGCCCGCACCCCACCGGACCCCCGCCGGCCGCCCACCCCGCCGACCGTCACCACCGTGCGCCCCGCCGCCGCGGCCTCCTCCAGCACGGCGGCCAGCAGCCGGGTCCTGCCCACACCGGAGCCTCCCGTCAGCAGCACCCCCCCGCCCTGCCGCAACGCCGCGCCCGCCGCGCCGAGTTCGCTCTCGCGTCCCGCCAGCACCCACTGCTGCCCCGTGTCGATCGGCATGTTTCTCCCCGTCCGGTGAACCGGCGTCAGCGGCACGGGTGACGGCCCACGGACACACCCGCCCGGACCCTGACTAAGCGCCCCCGCTCTCGGCCCGCTCGAGAACCCCTCGACCCCCGGGCCGCCACACACTCCACCGGCACACCAACGCCGCGCCGTACAACGGCGTCATGGACTCCGCATTCGTCGAGGCACTGCTCGGGGCGCGACGCCCGCTGGTGATGGAGATCAAACCGCGCGACGCGCACGGCGCCGACCTCGTCGCGGGCCGCACCCCCGCCGACCTCGTGGCCGCCTACGAGGAGGCGGGCGCGCCCTGCCTGTCGGTGGTGACCGGCCGCTGGTTCGGCGGCACCCCCGCCCTGCTGGGCGAGGTCGCCCGCCACGCCTCCGTGCCCCTGCTGCAGAAGGATTTCATCACCCGCCGCGCCCAGCTGACCGACGCCCGCGAGCTCGGCGCCTCCGCCGTCCTGCTCACCGCGGGCCTGCTCCCGGTGTCGGCCCTGCGCACCCTGGTCGACGCGGCGCTGCGCGAGGGGCTCACCCCGTTCGTCGAGATCACCTCCGAGGCGGAGCTGGAGCGGGTGCCCCGGCCCGGTGACTGCGTGATCGCCGTCAACAACAAGGACATCAGGGCCCGGGAACGCGATCCGGCCGACCTCTCCCGCAGTCACGCCCTGCTGCCGGCCCTGCGGGCGTCGGGCACGCCCTGCCCGGTCAGCGCCAGCGGCATCGACACGCCGTCGGCCGCGGCCGGGCTGCTCGCGGCCGGCTACCGGGGCCTGCTGATCGGCACGGCGCTCCTGCGTTCCGAGGACCTCGACGCCTGGTCCGCGGCCGGGTCCGGACTTTTGGCGGAGCGCCGAGTTCCGTCTAGGGTGGCCTGTAGTCAAACTTGAACAGCTGGACCGCACCACCCGGGAGCCCTGCGTGACCCTGCCCCAGACCGGCTACACCCCCACCGCCGAGGACCGCGCGAGCCTCGACGCCTGGTTCGAGCAGTACGACCTGCTGTGCACCAAGTGCGACGTCGAACGCATGGCGGACCAGGCGGTGTTCCCGCTCAACCTGATCAGCGACGACTCGGCGGGCAACGGCAGGTCGGCCCAGTGGGACCGCCGCCAGTTCGTCGAGACCATGGCCCACGTCATGGGCGACGGCACCCAGGAGGTCACCTTCCGCAACACCCGCACCCCGGTCTTCCTCTCCGCCTCCATGGCGGTGGTCTTCACCCACTCCGTCGTCACCGCGGGCGACCAGACCTACGAGACCGACTACGCCGACGTGCTCGTCCGCAAGGACGGCGCCTGGGCGTTCCAGACCATGATCCAGGGCGGCTGGGGCGACAACCTCTGACCGCCGGGCCCGCCCCGGGCCCCTCCCGCTCCGGCAGGGCCGCGTCACCCCCCGTCCGCGGCCCTGCCGGACCCTCCCTCCGCCGCACGCTCGAGAACCACTCGAGACGCGTCATCCGCATGCCGCGCACCGCGTTTGACTATGTGTGGGGGCCATCGTCAGGGAGGTTCTTGTTGCCCACGCAGATCACCGTCCGCTCGGTCTCGAAGTCGTACAACGGCCGTCTCGTCCTGGACGCGGTCTCCTGCACCCTGGCCGCGGGTGAACGCACCGGGATCATCGGGGAGAACGGTTCGGGCAAGTCGACCTTGCTGCGCCTGCTGGCCGGCGCCGAGCGGCCGGACGGCGGTGAGGTGACGGTGCGGGCGGACGGCGGCGTCGGCTACCTCCCCCAGGACGGCACCCTGCCCGCGCATCACACGGTCCAGCAGGCGGTGGACGAGGCGCTGAGCGACCTGCGCGCGATGCAGGCCCGCATGCGCGACCTCGAAGCCGCCATGGCCGACGGCACAGGGGACAACGCCCAGGTGCTGGCCGAGTACGGCGACCTGCTGACCGCGTTCGAGTTACGCGGTGGCTACGAGGCGGACGCCCGTGTCGAACGCGCCCTGCACGGTCTGGGCCTGGCCCACCTGCCCCGTACCCGCGCGATCGGCGACCTCTCCGGCGGCGAGCAGGTCCGCCTGCGCCTGGCCGCCCTCCTCGCCGCGTCTCCGGAGGTCCTGCTGCTGGACGAGCCGACCAACCACCTCGACGACCAGGCCCTGACCTGGCTCGAGGACCACCTGCGCACCCGCCGGGGCACCACGATCGCGGTCTCCCACGACCGCACCTTCCTGGACCGGGTCGCCACCACCCTCCTGGAGGTGGACGCGGACCGCCGTACGGTCACCCGCTACGGCAACGGCTACACCGGCTACCTCGCCGAGAAGGCCGCGGCCCGCCGCCGCTGGGAGCAGGAGTACGCCCGCTGGGAAGCGGAGGTGGCCGCCCAGCGTGAAGCCGCCGCGGTCACCGCCCGCCGCGTCGCCCCCGGCCGGGCGATGAAGGACGGCAACAAGATGGCCTACGACCGCGCCGCGGGCCGCGTCCAGCAGTCCGTGGCCGGCCGCATCCGCAACGCCGAAGAACGCCTGCGCCGCCTTCTCGCGGACCCGGTTCCGAGACCCCCGGAGCCCCTGCGCTTCACGCTTGCCTCACCCAAGGGCGGCCGTCTGCAGGGCACGGTCCTGGAAGCAACGGGCGTCACGGTGACCGGCCGCCTGGCCCCGACCGATGTGACGGTGAAGGCGGGGGAGCGCCTGCTGATCACGGGCCCGAACGGCACCGGCAAGAGCACGCTGCTGACGGTCCTGGCCGGCCGCCTCGCCCCCGACACCGGCCAGGTCACCCGCCGAGGCCGGATCGGCCACCTGCCCCAGGAACCGGCACCCGGCCGGCCGGGGGAGACGGTGCTCCAGGCGTTCGCCCGCGGCCTGCCCGGCCACCCGGACGAGCACACCGAGACCCTCCTCGCCCTGGGCCTGTTCACCCCGGACCGCCTCACCGCCCGGGTCACGGACCTGTCCACGGGCCAGCGTCAACGCCTGGCCCTGGCACGCCTGCTGAGCCGCCCGAGCGACGTCCTCCTGCTGGACGAGCCCACCAACCACCTGTCCCCCTCGCTGATCGAAGATGTGGAACAGGCCCTGGCCGACTACCCGGGCACGATCCTCCTGGTCTCCCACGACCGCCGCCTCCGCACCCGCTGGACCGGCACCCACCTCCCCCTCCCACTCCACTCACCGGCTGATCCCCCGGGGAACGCGAACGGCGAACCGCCCCCGGCCTGAGTGGCTCCGACACCTGCGCCAACGTCTACGACCCGGCACCGGCGGACGACGCCGGCTCCTTCTGGACCCGCGCGGCGACCAGGACGTGCACGGTCTGATCGAACGCCCGACGCCTCCGCCCGCCCACTGACCGGCCGGGCCCCTGCCGTACCGGCAGGGGCCCGCTCGTCAGCCCACCCGGACCCCCTGAACTCCCGCCTCCCGCCGCGGCAGTTCCAGCCGCTCGCCCTCGAACCGCGCCCGGAGCGAACGGTCGTGGGTGACCAGCACGATCGCCCCCGGGTATCCGCTCAGCGCCTCTTCCAGTTGCTCGACCAGCGCCGGCGACAGGTGGTTCGTCGGCTCGTCGAGCAGCAGGAGACCGGCGGGTTCCGTGACCAGCCGGGCCAGATCCACCCGTCGGCGCTGCCCGTAGGACAGCTCGCCCACGCGCGAGCGCAGGTCCGCGGGGCCGAAGAGGCCGAGGGCGAGCAGGGCGTCGGCGTGTTCGTCGGGCGAGCCCACGCGGCCCAGCCCGAACGCCTCGGCCACCGTCAGGCCGGGCGGCCACGGCGTCTCGTCCTGGCGCAGGTGCCCCACCCGGCCGGGCACCCGCACCGTGCCCTCGTCCGGCCGCAGTTCACCGGCGAGCACCTTCAGCAGCGTGGTCTTCCCCGCGCCGTTGGGACCGGTGACGAGAAGCCTGCCGCCGCGGCCGAGGGTGAGCGCGTCCAGCCGCAGACGGTCGCCCACCCGCACGTCCGACAGGTGCACGGCGGGCAGGTCCGCCGGAACGGCCCCGGCACCCCCCTCCGGGACGGCGCCCGGCGCCGCCATGCGGGGTGTGAAGGCCAGCGGCTCGGGCGGCGGCGCCACCGGGTCGGCGGTCAGCCGCTGGACCCGCTCACGGGCGTTGCGGATGCGGGCCATCGCGCCGTGCGCCCGGCCGCGGGCCCGGAAGCCGCCGTGGCCGAAGTTGGCCAGCGGCGCCTTGCGCGGGATGACGCCGAGGCGGGCGGCGTGTCCGGCGGCCAACCGCTCGTTGCGGGCCAGCTCCGAGCGCCACTCCTCGTACTCCTGGATCCGGCGGCGCCGTTCGGCCGCCTTCGCGGTGCGGTAACCGTCGTAGCCGTCGCCGTAGCGGGTGACCTTCCCCTCCTCGGCCTCCAGGACCGTGGTGGTCAGGCGCTCCAGGAAGACACGGTCGTGGGTGACCGCGAGCACCGTGCCGCGGTGCGCCCGCAGCTGCGCCTCCAGCCACTCGACCGCCCGGTCGTCGAGGTCGTTGGTCGGCTCGTCCAGGAGCAGCAGCTCCGGCCGGCCGGCCAGGACCCCCGCGAGGGCGAGCCGGGAGCGCTCACCGCCGGAGAGGGTGCCCAGCGGGCGTTCGCGGCGCAGCCCGGGCAGGCCGAGGTGGTGCAGCGCGATGTCCACCCGGTGGTCGGCGTCGTACCCCTCCCGGGCCTCGTAGCGGGCGAGGAGCGCCTCGTACGCGGCGAGCGCCGCCGGGTCGTCGCCGTCCTCGAGCGCCCGCCCGGCCCGGTGCAGCTCGGCCTCCAGGGCGCGCAGGTCCGCGAGGGCCAGGTCGACGGCGTCCTGGACGGTGGCGGCCGGCGGCAGGGGGACGGACTGGGGCAGATACCCCACACCGCCGGCGGCGCTCACGGTCACCTCCCCGCTGTCGGGGCGTTCCTGACCGGCGATCAGCCGCAGCAGCGTGGACTTGCCGGCGCCGTTGTCGCCGATCAGCCCGGCCTTCTCGCCGGGTCCGAGGGTGAAGGAGACGTCGTCCAGGACGGTACGGCCGGGGTAGGCCTTGGTGACGTGGGACAGGGTGAGTTGCGGTGTGTGCACGTTGAGTTCCCTCCTGGCCGCACGGGGTGGGACCCGGGCCGGATCGGGGCGGACGGCTGCGCGGCGGGGCGCGACGACGGCGGAGCACAGCTCTACGCGGTCGGCGCCGGCGATCTCACAGGGAACCCATGTGCAGGACAGTACGCGAGGTCCGGCCCCTTGGCAAGACGATACGTCTCGTTCTGTTGGAGGGTCACGAGTTCTCGGTAACACCTGTTACCATGCATCCATGGCGAAAACACAACTGGGTGCGCGCGTGGACGAGGACGTCGCGGAACTCGCGCGGAAGCGCGCCGCCGACCTGGGACTGAGCGTCGGGGACTACCTCGCCCGACTGGTGCAGGACGATGCCAGCGGCCTGCGCGCCCGAGCCGTGGACGCAGCCGCACGCTTCCTGGCCGAACACCAGGCGATCTTCGACGAAGCCGAAGCCGAAGCCGAAGCCGAGGACGGCCGCCGGCCGGACAGCTCGCGGGGAGCTCGCGCCGCCTGATGAACCTGCACATCGACGTCCCCTGGATCCTTCAGGTGGCCGAAGCCGCCGGCGCGGACGACCCGGCCCCCGACGACTACGGCGTCCCCGTCTCCGCGGTCGCCCGCCACCGGGCCGAACTGTTCGAGCAGCCCGTCTACGACGGTCCCTACGCCAAGGCCGCCGCCCTGGTCCACACCCTGGGCCGCTGCCGCTGGCTGGAGCGCTCCAACCTGGCGGTCGCCGCCGCCACCGGCGTCATGTACCTCGAGGCCGCCGGCATCACCGTCAAGCCGACCCGTGAGAACGCCCTGGCCCTCAAGGACCTCCTCCTGGACCCGTCCTGCACCGCCGGAAAGATCGCCGCCCTGCTCCGGACCTGGCCCACCGCAACCTGATCCGGCCCGGTGGCCGCCCGCACAGTCCCTCCGACCGCAGGCTGGGGCCGGCAGGGCGGGTGCGTTCTCGGTGGTGACGACGGTTCCGGTCACGGCGCGTGTGTCCGGGCGGCGAGGTCCGGACCGCGACGACTGGCGCGTCTTCCGCGTCGACCAGGTCCGCCCCCGCACCCCCACCGGACCTCGCTTCACCCCGCGTGACATCCCCGGAGGAGGCGTCGGCGCCTTCATCACCAGCCGATTCCGCGGCAACGACGGCACCCGCACCGACTGGCCCTGCCAGGGCCAGGTCATCCTCGACCTCCCCGCCACCGCCGCCGCCCCCTTCGCCCAGGACGGCGTCGTCGAAGCACTCGGCCCCGACCGTTGCCGCCTCACCTTCGGCTCCTGGTCATGGACCGGCCTGGCCGCCGCCCTCGGCCGTTTCGACACGGACATCGAAGTCGTCGGCCCACCCGAGCTCAAGGACGCATGCTCACAGCTCGCCACCCGCTACGCCACCGCCGCCCGCGACACCCGTCACCCTTTCCCGCGGTAGCGGTGCTCGTCACTCGGCAACTCCGCCGCCGGCGGCGTGACATGGGGGCCGATGACGTCGAAGCGACCGGCGCGGCATCATCGTCGGACAGCCCGCAGGCCCTGGTCGGCGAAGGCGATCAGCCACTCGAAGCTCTCGTCGATGTCGGCGCTCCACTGGAAGGCATTGCCCGCCTGCAACGTGGCAAAGCCGTGGCAGAGGCTGCGGAGCATGCGCAGGGCGTGGTCCACGTCGGACTCCGCGATCTCGTAGCCGCGCAGGACCGCCGTGAACACGTCGTGCAGTCGCCGGCCCGCGGTCGCCAGCGGATCGTCCGGGCCGGACGGTTCCATGCCGATCGTCGCGGCGTACCGGCCGGGGTGCTCCAGCACGAAGGCGCGGAAGGCGCGCGCCGCGGCGGCCAGGGCGTCGCGGCCCGCGTATCCCTGGACCGCGCTGCCGACGGCGTCGGCGGCCTGGTTCAACGCCAGGGCCGCGATGCGCCGGTTGAGGTCGTCCTGGCCGCCGACGTGCTTGTAGAGGGACGGGGTGCGCACGCCCACCCGCTCGGCCAGCGACCCCATCGTCAGGCCGGCCAGGCCCACCTCGTCGGCGAGGGCGGCGCCGGCAGCGACCACGGCCGCCTGGTTCAGGCCGGCCCTAGGCACGAGCGACATCCGATCGGAGGAAGGAAAGCATGAGCGACACCACCTGGTCGGGGAACTGGTCGTGCGGGTAGTGCCCCGCGCCCTCGATCATCTCGAGGCGACCGAGGCCGGCGGGCAGGGCCTCGACGATCGCCGAGCCCTCGGCGTGCGGATCGGCCCAGTCGGGGTCGAGCGTCCCCATCACGACCAGGACCGGGCAGCGGACGCCTGCGAGCTGTGCGCCGGCGTCGGTCGGAGCGCTGCGGCCCATGCCCTGCATGGCCTTCATCCGGCCCGGTTCGCGCAGCAGGGAGTCGACACGGCCGAGCCGCTCGGCCCATCCGGCCGGCTTCACGCCGGGGTGGGCCAGGTCGAAGTACGAGCGCCAGAGCGGCACACTGCCGAACACGCCCGCGCCGAGCAGCCGCAGCATGCCCTGCCGGAAGCGCTTCACCCGCAGGTCGCCGAGGCGGATCGACTGCTTGCGGGTGAACGGCGCCAACTCGACGACCGCGTCGATCAGCGAGGGTTCCTGCGCCGCGGCGATGGTGGCGGCGCCGCCGGAGATCGAGTGGCCGACGAGTACGGCCGGGCCGCCCAGGTGGCGGATCACGGCGAGCAGGTCGCCGGCTATGGCGGTGCGGCTCCAGGCCGGCCAGCCGACGCTGGACTCGCCGCAGCCGCGCAGATCGATCGCGGCGACCCGGTAGCCCGCCGCCACCAGCGGCGGGATCACAGCACCGTACGCGGCGCGGCTGTCGCCCATGCCGTGCGCGAGAACGATCAGCGGGCCGGAACCCGCCACCTCGTACGCGATCGTGCCGCCGTCGACGGCAAGGTACTCGGTCATGACATCCCCTCGCTCAAGCTAACCGGATTAGCCAAAAGCTAATCTTATTAGCCTCACCTGTCAATCGACCATGGGAGCACCGGGGTAAGTGCTGCCACCGCGGCCGAGCGGCCGGGTGCCTCCTTGCCGGGCGCGTTCGTCGTCCTCGCGGTAGAGCACCAGGTGCTCGTGGAAGAGAACGCCGTCGCGGATGTCGCCGGTGGCGGTGAAGCCGGTGTCGTCGACGTAGTCGAGGTGGTCGCCGGTGACGGTGTAGCTGCCGGTGTAGGCGCTCTGACGGTTTCCGCGGGCCTCGTCGTAGCGGCCGTTCGGCAGCAGTTCCTGGCGGATGAATCCGTCCGCGGTCACCCACATCCCGACGTACGGGTGAGGGTCGCGGGGCGTGTCGTTGCTGGTCATGCCTCCATGGTTGGCCCGGCGGCCGATGGCAGCCAGGCCGCCGTCTCCCCAGGTGCGGGTTTCCTGGGTGCCGCGCACCTGGGGACACGGCGGCCTGGTTCCGATTCCGCAGCGCGACGAACCTGATGGTCACGCGGCTGCCGGCCCCGGCCGGACCACCGGCCCTGACCCTGCTCCTGGCGACGCTCGCCACCGACGAGATCGCCGGACCGGCGCTCGCCTACGGCCCTGAACTCGCCCGCGTCGCCGCGGACTTGGGCATCGGTGTGAGCGTGGACGCCGTCTTCGGACGGCATCCTCAACCCCGACGTCACCCTCATCCACTCCACCGGACTGACCCCCGAGGCGTGGAAGGCGATGGGGGAGACCGGCACCACCGTGGCGCTCGCCCCCACCTCCGACGCCCAGATCGGCCTGGAGACGGCGATCCCCGCCGTCGACGAGGCCCTGTCCGCCGGCATCCGTCCCGGCCTGAGCATCGACGTCGAAGTCGCCCTGGCCGGCGACATGTTCACGCAGACGCGGGCCCTGCACGCCATCCAGCGGATGCGCGCCGTCAACGCCGCCTACGGGACCGACCGGCAGCCCCAGCGCATCACCACCCACGACGTCCTGGACTTCGCCACCACGTCCTTGACGTCGACCTGTCCGCCCTGCGCGCCGAGGTCAACGCCTCGCGCGAGTACGTGCTGAACACCCCGACTGCCTGAGCATCCCCCTCCATCGTGTCCGCCCGCGCGGCGTGGATCAGTGGTGGGCCACGACGGCGACGGGCACGGCAGAGTGCTGTATCACGGCATGGGTCACGAGACCGATGCGTCCGCCGTGCGCGGCCGGGTGGACGCGCCGGCCGACCACTACGAGGTCTGCGCGGTCCGATGCGTGGACGAGCAGGTGCGCGGGGGATCCGATCGGCGTCAGCTCCGCCACGTCGACCGATGGGAACTTCTCACGCCAGGGGGCCAGGATCCGGGTGAGGCGCCGTGCGACGTCCGAGCCCATGTCGCGCTGTGCTGCGACGAGTGCTCCCGCGTCACGGACCACGGGCCAGATGGACCATCCGTGCAACGCCACCAAGCGGTCGCCACGCCGGGCGGCCTCTGCGAAACCGAAGTCGAGGAGGGAGGCGCAGTCGTGGTGGATGTCCAGGCCCACGATCACGTCGCGAGTCGGAACGTCGGGGGCTGACTGCCGGGGCGCGGCCGGTTGACCGGTGACTCGTACCAGCACGACGGGCGTCTGCGTCGAGCTGACCGTCTCCCTCGCGACCGACCCGAGCAGGAAGCCCATGGTGCCGCTCAGGCCACGCGAGCCGAGAACCAGGAGGCCGGTCCCGGCGGCCGCGCCGGTCAGGGCGGTGGCCGCCCGCCCGAGCAGCAGCCGTGTGCTGACCCGCAAGGAGGGGTGGTTCCGCCGCACTGTACGGGCGGTATCGGCCAGGAACTCCTCTGCCTGATGACGTACGGCACTGGCGTCGACGGCATCCGCAGCCGCTGGACGCGGCCCCTCGTGAACGTGGACGAGGCACAGGGGTACACCGCGCAGCAGTGATTCCAGTGCCGCCCACTCGGCAACGACGCCGCTCCCAGGCGACCCGTCGATACCGGCAGTCACACCACGGATCACTGCGGGACTCCTTCGGCACGTGACGTAGTAGTGGCGGTCGAACCGTCGTTCCCGGCTTGAGGCAACCCAGGGCGGGCCGGTGCTCGGGGGGCCGTGTCCACCCGGTTCTGCGCCGCCGAGCCGCTTCGCAGATGCCGCAATCATCCCGCATCGTCCGGTCCGGTGCTGGGCTGCGGGGAGGATTTGAGGTCTCGTGCCAGGGGCGACCGCGCCAGGAGCACAATGCCGACGACGGCGACCAGCGCTCCGAACGCCTGCGTGAGGAGCGCGCCGGTGGAGGAGGCGAGCCGCTCGTCGAACACGACGATGCCGATCAGGACTCCGCCGATCGGCTCGATCGTGTCGATCAGCGGGAGACTGATCGCCAGGGAGCCGGCCTGGAAAGAGCTCTGGGACAGGACAAGGCCCGTGATTCCGACTCCGAGCAGCGCATAGGGCTCCCAGTGGGCGAGGGCATCAGGACCGTCCGTCCGAAGCCGCCCCGAGGTGCCTTTCGTCAGGCTGTCCAGCAGAGCGAACATCGATGCCGCGGCCGCGGCGTACAGGCCCGTCCGCCACCTGCCGCTGCTTCTGACACCCGCGGCGACGAGCAGCGTCACCGTGCCCGCGACGATGAGGAGCACCGGGATCCAGTCCTTCAGGGGTGCCACCGGTGTCCCGGCGGAGGCAGGCGGCAGCACGGTGACGAAGGCGGCCACCCCGCCCGCCGTGCAGGCGATGCCGGTGAGCTCAGGGCGGGTCAGGCGCTCCGAGCGGCGCCAGGCGAGCAGAGGCAGGGCGAAGGCCAGATCGGTGGCCGCCACCGGCTGCACGAGAACCAGCGGTCCGAAGGCGAGGGCGAGGCCCTGCATGATGTAGGAGAAGACGGTCAGGGCCATGCCCGCCAGCCACAGCGGCTGCCGGGCCAGGTCGAGCAACAGCCGAAGGCGCAGGGACTCCTCCCGCGGCGCCTTGCTTGCCGCGTACTGCTGCACGACCGATGCGACGCCGAAGCACCCGGCGGACATCAGGGCGGCGAGTACCGCGACGAGGATGTTCATGCGCCTAGTCTTGCCGCCGGAACCGTACCCGTCCCGCAGACACGCGCCCTCGCACGGTGCCTCCTGCCGCCGCTGCGGCGTCCGGTGGCGCGCGTGCGTGCCGGGTAGCGTGCACCCCGTCTGCCTGTCCACGTCTCTCAGCGGGTACGGGATGCCCATGGCCCTGACGCTGCTGCGCCCGAGTACGACGTGGGGAAGCCCGGCGAGCACAACGGCACCTTCCGCGGCCACAACCCGGCGTTCGTCACCGCCGCCCGGACGCTGGAGCTGTGCGACGAGGTGACCAAGCTCCTGCCGCCGCCGACCGTCGGCGGCCTGACAGGACGGGGGCGCCTCGGCCCCCGGACCAACTCCCCGGCGGCGCACCGGCCGACGGGCCCGATGAACGGAGAGCGGATGTCGGTCGACCTCGTCGGCTTCCTCGGCGTCGTCCTGGTGGCGTACGTGGTGCCCGGGCCGGACTTCCTCGTGGTGGTGCGGTCGGCGACCGAGCACCCGGCGAAGGGACGGGCGGCGGCGCTCGGCGCGCAGGCCGGGCTGTGCGTGCACATGCTCGCCGCGGCGGCCGGACTGTCGGTGATCGCCGCGCGTTCCCCCCTGGTGTACGACGCCATCAAGCTTCTGGGCGCCGCCTACCTGGTCCACCTGGGGGTGCGGGCGGTTGTGGCGGCCCGCCGGTCCGCCCGCGCACGGACGCACGGGCGGGGGACGGGCGGCGATCCCCAGGACGGTCCGGCCCCGCCCCTCTCACCTCGGGGCGGGCCGGAGCCGCACCGGTGGCGGGCCGGCTTCACCCAGGGGTTCCTCACCAACGTGCTCAACCCCAAGGCGGCACTGTTCTTCCTCAGCGTCCTGCCCCAGTTCGTGGACGGCGGGGGCTCGACGGCCCGGCAGATCTTCTTCCTCGGCATCCTCGACGTCGTCATCGGCGTCGTCTACTGGTTCGCCCTCGTCACCGTCGCCGCCCGACTGGGCGCCCTTCTCGCCCGTCCGACGGTCCGCCACCGCTGGGAGCTGACCACCGGCTGGCTGTTCATCGGCATCGGCATCGGCGTCGCCGCGACGACCTGACACCTCCGAGCGACTCATCCGCCTCACCTCGCGGGACACGGTCTCAACCCGCCATCGCAGCTGACGAACCGGACCGGCCGGCGTCCTGACGTCTGGGCAGTAATCGAGTCGCGCCTTGGTGGAGCCGCGTCCTACTCTGCGGCGTCATGGCAAAAGCACCCGTTCTCACCCCCCGGGCGGACGACTTCCCCCGCTGGTACCAGGACCTGGTCGGCAAGGCCGAACTGGCCGACAACGGGCCGGTGCGCGGCACCATGGTCATCCGACCGTACGGCTACGGCCTGTGGGAGCGGATGCAGCAGGAGCTGGACGCCCGGATCAAGGCGGCCGGCGCGCAGAACGCGTACTTTCCGCTCTTCATCCCGCAGTCGTACCTGACGAAGGAGGCCGAGCACGTCGAGGGCTTCGCGCCCGAACTGGCCGTGGTCACACATGGCGGCGGCAAGGAGCTGGAAGAGCCCGTCGTCGTCCGCCCCACGTCCGAGACGATCGTCAACGACTACTTCTCCAAGTGGGTGCAGAGCTACCGCGACCTTCCGCTGCTGATCAACCAGTGGGCGAACGTGGTCCGCTGGGAGCTGAGGCCGCGCGTGTTCCTTCGTACGACGGAATTCCTGTGGCAGGAAGGGCACACGGCACACGCCACCTACGAGGACGCCCGGGACTACGCCGCACACATCCACCAGGAGGTGTACGCCGACTTCCTGGAGAACGTCCTCGCCATGGATGCCGTACCGGGCCGCAAGACGGTCAGGGAGCGGTTCGCCGGCGCGGTCAACACGCTCACCCTGGAAGGCATGATGGGCGACGGCAAGGCCCTCCAGCTGACCACGAGCCACGAACTGGGCCAGAACTTCGCCAAGGCGTTCGAGACGCGCTACCTGTCGAAGGACGGCCGTGAGGAATACGTCTGGCAGACGTCGTGGGGTTCCACGACCCGGATGGTCGGCGCACTGGTGATGATGCACGGCGACGATGACGGCCTTCGCGTCCCGCCGCGTCTGGCACCGGTTCAGGTGGTCGTCGTGGCCGTCAAGGGCGACGACGCGGTCCTGGACACGGTCCGCAGGATCGGTGACCGGCTGAAGGCGGCCGGTGTCCGCGTACACGTCGACGACCGCACCGACACGCCGTTCGGCCGCCGCGTGGTCGACTGGGAGCTCAAGGGGGTGCCGGTACGCATCGAGGTCGGGCCACGTGACGTGGAGAACGGGACGGCCGTGCTGGTCCGCCGCGTAGCGGGAAGCAAGGAGCCGACGCCGGTCGGGGCACTGCCCGAGATCCTGCCCACGGTACTGGAGGACGACCAGGCGCTTCTGCTGGCGCAGTCCCGTAAGCGTCGCAACGACCGCACCGTCGAGGTGACCACGGTCGAGGACGCCGCGGAGGCGGCGAGCACCGGCTGGGCGCGCATTGCCTGGGAAACGCTGGGCGTGGAGGGTGAGGCCAAGCTCGCCGAACAGGGCGTCACCGTGCGGTGCCTGGTCGCCGCGGACGGCTCCGTTCCCGACAGCGACGACCAGCCTGGCAACATCGCCGTCGTGGCACGCGCCTACTGACCCTGGTGGCCCGCCTCACGGTGCTGTGCCGTCGAGTTCAGAGGATGAGTCCGCCGTTCACGGCTCGGTTGTGGAGGCGCTGCTGCCGCCGCCTCGGCGTCCGCGTCATGCGACCGTTCCAGGCCGCTCGTGTCGGGCTCGCCCCGAGCGCCGATGCCGGTCAGCAGGTCCGTGGGGTATCGCCGTCCTGATCGGCCGGGTGGAGCAGCTCGATGACGCGTTCCTCGTACCGGACGCGGGCCGGGGAGAAGTCGTACGGCATCTTGCCGATGGCCTCCACCACGCTCGTCCTCGCCTCGCCTTCCTCCTCACCGGCGTGCTCGTCGTCCTGGTCCAGGAGGTCGTCGAGGGCCTCGTCCAGGCCGGATCTGTCGATGGCGGCTCCCAAGGCGGTCTCATGAGCACAGCGCCGGGCAGCCAGGTCGTCGATGCCGGGGTCGTCGGGGGACATGGTGTCGTCCAGGGCCTCCTCGGCCTCGGCCAGGCGGTCTTCCTCGGCCCGCAGTTCGGGGTGGGTGGCCAGGGCGATGAACCGGTTGGCCTGGGTGGCGGCCCCCTGGGGGCCGAAGACACGCTCCGTGACCAGGAGGGTGTCGAGATCGGCCTGGCGCAGGGACCCGGGTGGCAGATCATGCAGGCGGCCACTGACCAGCGGTGAGAGCAGACCCAAGGGGCTGCCCGCCTCGCGGAGGCGGTGCACGGCGGCCTGCTGGGCTGCGATGGCGGCCGCCTTGGAGGCGAGGGTTTCCTCCAGCCGGGCCAGGGACTGCTCGATGCCGGTGGCGCCCTCGAAGCCGGCCCGGATGTCGTCCAGGGAGACACCCGCATCAGCCATCTTGCGGATCCACAGCAGGCGGATCATGTCGTCGTATCCGTAGCGGCGGCGGTTGTCACTGCCGCGTTCCGGTTCGGCGAGGAGCCCGATGGCGTGGTAGTGGCGGATGGCGCGGGGTGTGGTCCCGGCGAACGCGGCAGCATCGCCGATCTTGACCCGGCGGGGAATCGCAGGAAGGGGCATGCGAGGGAACCTCTCCATGTCGTACGTGCCGCCTACTGGACCATGTGCCGCTACGGCACATGCAACCCCCCTGCCGCCCACCAGACCCCGCTCCGGCAACCCGGTCTGCGTCCGGTGCTGCGTCTTCTTCCCTATGGAGCCCCGCCCCGCCGGCGGCAGTCTGCTGGAAAACACGGCTTGGAGGCTCACAGTGACAGCAGGACCGGCCCCGGAGAGGGCCCTGGACGGCCTCGACATCCGCACCGCATCCTTCGCCCAGCGCCGACTGTGGTTCATGGACCAGCTCGCCGGTTCCTCCACCGGGTCGATGCTGCCGCTGGTGCTGAGGTTGAGCGGGGCCCTGGACGTGGAGCGGCTGCACGGCTCGCTGTCGGCGATCGTGGACCGGCACGAGGTGCTGCGCTCGCGGTTCACCGCCGTCGACGGCGAACCCGTGCAGGTGGTCGACGCCCCGGCCGGCGTCGCACTGGAGCGCGTCGAGGTCAGCGGCCCGCAGGAGCTGTACGACCGGTTCCTCGGGCGTCCCGTCGACCTCGCCGCGCAGCACCCGGTCCGCGCCGTCCTCGCACGCGTCGCCCCCGACGAGCACCTGCTGCTCGTCGAGGTGCACCACATCGCCGTGGACGGCTGGTCCTGGGGCGTGCTGCTGGAGGAGCTGGCCGCCGGGTACCGGGGGGACGCCGTCGCCGCGCCCGCCGTCTCCTACAGCGACCTCGCCCGGGCCCAGACGGAGCGCCTGAGCGGGCCGCGTCTGGAGCGGATGCTCGCGCACTGGCGTGAACGGCTGAACGGGCTCACGCCGCTGGACCTGCCGACCGACCGCCCGCGACCGCGCACCTGGGACGGATCCGGCGACGTCGTCCGGTTCGACCTGCCCGCCGACGTGGTCGCCGCCGTCGACACCTACGCCCGCTCCCGCCGCGCCACCCGCTACATGTTCCTGCTCACCGCCTACCAGGTGCTGCTCGGACACTGGGCGGGCCGCGACGACGTCGCCGTGTGCAGCACCCTCGCCGAACGCTCCCGGCCCGGCGCCGCCGGACTCATCGGCCCTCTGGTGAACACCGTCGTCCTGCGCACCGACCTCGCCGGCGCCCCGGACTTCGACGGACTGCTCGACCGGGTGCGCCGCCGGGTCCCCGTCGACCTCGCACACGCCGAGGCGCCCTTCGACCTCGTCGTCGGCGCCGTCGGCGGATCCCGCGACCTGTCCCGACACCCTCTGGCGCAGGCCTCGTTCACCCTCCTCAACGCGCCGATCCAGCCGGTGCGGATGCCCGGCCTGGACGTCGGCCTGGTCGAACCGCCGCTGTCCGAGACGCCGTTGGACGTCTTCCTCGACCTCACCCTGCGCGCCGACGGCAGCATCGCCGCCCTGCTCCAGTACGCCACCGCCCTGTTCGACGCCGCCACCATGCGCGCCTTCGCCCAGGCGTACGTCGCCCTGGTACGGGCGGTGCCGGCCGCCCCCGAAACCCCCCTGCGGGAGCTGCTCCGCGCGCTTCCCACGCGGCCGGGCGCCCTCGCCCGGCCCCGCCCCGACTGGCACCGCGCCCCCGACCGCCCCGCCGGCCCGGCGCCCGGCCTCGCCTTCTCCGGCGACCCCGCTGCGATCGCGCTGAGCTGCGGGGACCAGAACGTCACCTACGCCGAACTCGACGCCATGAGCGGAGGACTGGCCGCCGCCCTGCGGGAGGCGGGGGTCGAACCCGGCGGCGCCGTGGGCGTGCTGCTGCGCCGGGGGCCGTGGTCGGTCGCCGCCGTCGAGGGCATCTGGCGCGCCGGCTGCGCCTATGTGCCCCTCGACCCCGAACTTCCCGCCGAGCGCCTGCGGTACATGGCGCGACAGGCCCGCCTCGTCTGCGTCCTCACCGACGCGGCGACCGCGGCCGGCGCCGACGGTCTCGCCCCCGTCCTCCTCGACACCGGCGCCGTCGCCCCCGACGCCGACGGTCCCCGGCGCCGGCCCCATCCGAGGGAGCTGGCCCACGTCATCTTCACCTCCGGCTCCACCGGCCGCCCCAAGGCCGTCGGCGTCGAGCACGCCGCCCTCGCCTCGCACGTGGCCGCCGCCCGCGAACGCCTCGGCATCACCGCCGCCGACCGCGTCCTGGCCTTCGCCTCGTTCTCCTTCGACGCCTCCCTCGACCAGGTCCTGCCCGCCCTCACCACCGGCGCACGCGTCGTCATGCGGCCCGACGAACCGTGGCTGCCCACCCAGGTCCCCGAGATCGTCGAGCGGCACGGCCTGACCGTCGTCAACGTGCCGCCCACCTACTGGGCGGAGCTGACCCTCTCCCTCGACCGCCGGCTCGCCGCCCGGCTGCGCGGTCTGCGGCTGCTGGTCCTCGGCGGCGAGAGCGTCCCGCCCGACACCCTCGCCGCGTGGCGTGCCGCCGTCCCCCACGTCCGCGTCTGCAACGCTTACGGCCCGACCGAGACCACCGTCACCGCCACGACCTACGACGCCGACGACCCGCCCGCCCACACCGTGCCCATCGGCCGGCCGCTGGGGGAGCGGCGCGTGTACGTCGTCGACGGCGACGGCGAACCCGTGCCCGTCGGCGTCGGAGGCGAACTCCTCATCGGCGGCACCGAGGTGGCACGCGGCTACCTCGGCATGCCCGCCCTGACCGCCGACCGCTTCGTGCCCGACCCGTTCGGCCCGCCCGGCGGACGCCTCTACCGCACCGGCGACATCGTGCGCTGGACCGCGAGCGGGGAGCTCGAGTTCCTCGGGCGCCGCGACGACCAGGTCAAGATCCGCGGCTTCCGCATCGAACTCGGCGAAGTCGAGACGGTGCTGCGGGCCTGCCCCGAGGTCGCCCAGGCCGCCGCCCGCCCCGACCGCGCCACCGGCCGCAGCCTGATCGGCTACGTCGTGCCCGCCGAGGGCGCCGGCCCGGCCCCCGACCGCGCCGCCCTGCGCGCCTGGTGCGCCCGCCACCTCCCGCAGCACGCCGTCCCCTCGGACTTCGTCGTCCTGGACGCGCTGCCCGTCGGCGTCTCCGGCAAGCTCGACCGCTCCGCGCTGCCCGACCCCACGCACACCCGCGGCGCCTCCGGGCCCGCCTACGCCGCGCCGCGCGACGAGACCGAGCGGGTCGTCGCCGAGGTGTGGGCCGACGTCCTCGGCCTGGACCGGGTCGGACTCGACGACAGCTTCTTCGACCTCGGCGGACACTCCCTGCTCGCCACCATGGCCGTCTCCCGGATCGCCCAGCGCCTGGGCCGCGAGGTGGAGCTGCGCACCGTCTTCGAACACCCCACCGTCCGCGGCTTCGCGCCGGTCGTGGCCGGCGCCCGGGTCCCGGGGGCCGCCGACGTGATGCCCGTCGACCGCGACCGGCCCCTGCCGCTGTCCTTCGCACAGGAGCGGCTGTGGTTCCTGGACCGCACCTCCGACACCGGCGAGTCCTATCTCCTCTGGTACTGCTGGCGGGTGCGCGGCGGACTGGACCGCACCGCCTGGCAGCAGGCCCTGGACGACCTGGTCGCCCGCCACGAGGTGCTGCGCACCGCCCTCATCGAGCGCGAGGGACGCCCCGTCCAGGAGGTGTGCCCGCCGGTCGGCGTGCCGCTGCACTGGGAGCGGGCGCCCGAGGCCGCCGAGGGACGCGACCGCGTGGCCGGACTGCGCCCGCGCGCCGCGGCCTTCGCCACCCGCCGTTTCGACCTCGCCCGGCCGCCCCTGCTGCGCTCGGGCGTGTGGGAACTCGCCGAGGACGACCACGTCGTCCTGATCAGCCTGCACCACGCGGTGACCGACGGCTGGTCCAAGAACGTCCTGCTCGACGAACTCGCCCGGCGCTACCACGCCCGCCTGCGGGGCGAGAGCGCCGCGCTGCCGCCGCTGCCCGTGCAGTACGGCGACTTCGCCGTCTGGCAGCGCGACCGCGCCGACAGCGGCGCCATGGAGCCCCAACTCGCCTACTGGGAAGCCGCGCTCGACGGCGCGCCCGTGCTCGACCTGCCCACCGACCGGCCCCGTCCCGCCGCGTTCACCGGCCGGGGAGGAGCCGTCGAGATCGACCTGCCCCACGACCTCGTCGGCCGGGTCGACGACCTGGCGCGGGAGCACGGGGCCAGCCGCTTCATGGTGCTGCTCGCCGCCGCGCAGGCCGTGCTCGCCCGCTGGACCGGACAGGACGACATCTGCGTCGGCACCCCCGTCGCGGGCCGCGACCGGCTCGAGCTGGAGCCGCTGGTCGGCTTCTTCGTCAACACGGTCGTCCTGCGCACCGACCTGTCCGGACGGCCGACCCTCGCCGGTCTCGTCGACCGCGTGCGGGACGTCGTCCTCGGCGCCTTCGGTCACCAGGAGGTGCCGTTCGAGAAGGTCGTGGAACGGCTGCGGCCCGAACGGGACCTCTCCCGCAACCCGCTCTTCCAGGTCATGGTCGACGTCCAGGACTCCGCGGTCGGCGGCCCGGCGCTGCCGGGCCTGGACGCCACCGACCTCGCCCTGCCGTGGAGTTCGGCCAAGTTCGACCTCACCGCGACCTTCGTGGTCCGGGACGCAGGCTTCGCCCTCAACGTGGAGTACGCGGCCGACCTGTTCGAACCGGCCACCGCGGTCCGCTTCGCCGAACACGTCGGACGCCTCCTGCGGACCCTCGTCGACGCCCCGCACACCCGCGTCGACGAAGCGCCCCTGCTCTCGCCGGAGGAGCGCCGCGACCTGCTCGCCGCCGCGGGCCAGGACGCCCCGCCGGCGCCGGCCTTCGCGGTGGAGGGCCGACCGGAGGCGACGGCCCTCGCCTGCGAGGGGACCACCCTCACCTACCGCGCGCTCGACGCCCGCAGCGGGGGGATCGCGGCCGCGCTCGTGGCCGCGGGCGTCTCCCCGGCCGATCCGGTCGGCGTGTGCGTGAGCCGGGGTGTCGGAGCGGTCACGGCCATGCTCGCCGTCTGGCGGGCGGGCGGCGTCTACGTCCCGCTCGACCCCCGGCTGCCGGCCCGACGGCTGGAGCACATGCTCCGGGAGGCAGGGGTGCGGCACGTCCTGTGCGACGCGGCCACCCGCGCCACCGTGGACGCCCTGGACGCGCACCGCGTCGACCTCGACGACGCGCCGCCCCGCACCGACGGCCCGCGCCACACCCCCGGGCCCGACGACCTCGCCTACGTCATCTTCACCTCGGGCTCCACCGGCAGGCCCAAGGCCGTCGGCGTCGCACACCACGCCCTGGACGCCCATGTCGCCGCCGCTCGCGCACTGTTCGCGCTGACCGACCGGGACCGGGTGCTCACCTTCGCCTCGACCTCCTTCGACGCCTCGCTCGAACAGATCCTGCCCGCGCTGAGCGTCGGAGCGAGCGTGCAGGTGCGGCCCGACGAGATCTGGGCCCCCGAGGAGCTGGCCGAACGCGTCGCCGAGGCCGGGATCACCGTCATGGAGCTCACCCCGTCGTACTGGGCCGAGGTCGTCGCCCGCCTGGACACCCTGGCGCCCCGGCTGCGCACCCTGCGGCTGCTGGTGACCGGCGGGGAGGCGCTGCCCGCCGACCCGCTCGAGCGCTGGTTCGCCCATCTGCCCGGCGTCGCGGTCGTCAACACCTACGGGCCCACCGAGGCCGTCGTCTCCGCCACCGCGCACACGCTGCGGGCCCGGCCGGACGGCCGGGTGCCCATCGGACGGGCGCTGGGCAGCCGGCGCACCTACGTCGTCGACGCGCGCGGCGACCTGGCCCCCCACGGCGTGCCCGGCGAACTCCTCGTCGGCGGGCCGGAGCTGGCGCGCGGTTATCTCGGCAGGCCCGCCCTGACGGCCGAGCGGTTCGTGCCGGACCCGCACGGCGGACCCGGCGCCCGGGCCTACCGCACCGGTGACGTGGTGCGCCGACTGCCCGACGGGGAGCTGGAGTTCCTCGGCCGCAACGACGACCAGGTCAAGATCCGGGGCTTCCGCGTCGAACCCGGCGAGGCCGAGGCCGTCCTGCGCGCCCACCCCGGCGTGCGCGGCGCGGCCGTCGTCGTGCGCACCCTGCACGGCGAACCCGCGCTGGTCGGCTACGTCGCCGGGGACGGCCTGCTGGAGGAGTCCCTGGCCGCCCACTGCCGGGCCCAGCTGCCCCACTACCTCGTCCCCTCGGCGTTCGTCCTGCTCGACGCCCTGCCGCTGACCGTCCAGGGCAAGCTGGACGCCAAGGCGCTGCCCGAGCCGGAGCCCCGCGAGGCGCCCACCCTGGTGCCGCCGCGGACGCCGGCCGAGACCGTGGTCGCCCAGATCTGGTGCGAGGTCCTCGACCTGCCCCGGGTCGGCGTCCACGACGACTTCTTCGCGCTGGGCGGCCACTCCCTGCGCGCGGTGTCGGTCGCCTCCCGGCTGCGGACCGCCTTCGACTGCCCCTTCCAGGTCCGCGACCTGTTCGAACACCCCACGGTGGAGCGGCTCGCCGCCGAGGTGGAACGCCGTCTGCTGGAGCTGATCTCGCAGATGAGCGACGACGAGATCGACCTGTCCCTGACCGCCGAACTCTGACCGCCGAACTCTGACAACCGGACTCTGCCCGTCGAACTCTGACCACCGGACTCCGCCGCCGAACCCGGACGGCCGCCCGCCGACGCCCGTCCGGTTCGCCGCCCGGCCCGCAGCTCTGCCCCAGACCCTGAGATTCGGAGTGCCCTCATGACCACGTCCGACGTGCGCCCCGGCCCCCAGCCCGCAGGCGGTGGCCTCTCCCCGGCCGCCCGGCGACTGCTGGAGCAGCGGCTGCGCGGCCGGTCGGCCGTCCGCGACGACGGCCCCGTCCGCGTCCGGCCCCGTCCGGAACGAACCCCGCTGTCCCCGGCCCAGCAGCGCCTGTACTTCCTGGACCGCCTCGACCCCGGCGCCGCGACCTACCTGCTGCCCGCCGCGTGGCGGCTGCGCGGCCCCCTGGACGTGCCGGCCCTGCGCGCCGCCCTCGCCGACCTCGTCGTACGGCACGAGCAGCTGCGCGTCGTCTTCCCCGAGCACGAAGGCGTCCCGTACCAGCGCGTCCTGCCGGCCGGCGACGCCGTGCTCGACGTCGTCGATGCGGCCCGGGGAGGCGAGACGAACGCCGTATCCGTCGGCGAGGCGGATGCCGTCCCCGTAGGCGAGGCCGCCGCCCGGCAGGTGGACGCCGCCGTACACGCCGCCGCCCTGCGCCCCTTCGACCTCGCCCGCGAACCCGCCTTCCGGGCCACCCTGGTGCGCGCGGCCGACGACGACCACGTCCTCGTCCTCGCCATGCACCACATCGTCTCCGACGGCTGGTCCCTCGACGTCCTCGTGCGGGACCTCGCCGAGCTGTACCGGGCCAGGCGCGAGGGCCGCGACGCCGACCTGCCCGAACTGCCCCTGGACTACGCCGACTACGCCCTCTGGCAGCGCGCCGCCGACCAGGGCCCGGCCCTGGACCACTGGACCTCCCGGCTCGCCGGACTGACCCCGCTCGACCTGCCCACCGACCGTCCGCGCCCCGACACGCCCGCCGGCCACGGCGCCGTGCACACCGTCACCCTGCCGGCCGCCCTGACCGACGGCCTCGCCGCCCTCGGCCGCACCGCCGGGACGACGCCCTACATGACCGTGCTCGCCGCCTTCCAGGCAGCGCTCGCCTTCCACAGCGGACAGCACGACATCGCCGTGGGCACCGTCGTCGCCAACCGCGAGCGGGCCGAGACCGAACAGCTCGTCGGGTTCTTCGTCAACACCCTCGTGATGCGCGGCGACTTCTCCGACGACCCGACCCCGGCCACGCTCCTCGCCCGCACCCGCGACCGGGTCCTGGAGGCGTTCACCCACCAGTCGCTGCCCTTCGAGAAGGTCGTCGAGGCCCTCAGCCCCGAACGCGACCTCGCCCGCAACCCGCTGGTGCAGGTGCTCTACACGCACACCGAGACCGGCGCGGGCGCCCTGGCCCTCGGGCAGGCCGAGGGCGCGCCGTACCGCATCGGGCTCACCACCGCGAAGTTCGACCTCACCCTCGACCTGCGCGAGGGCGCCGGGCGCACCGAACTCGCCTTCGTCTACCTCCCCGACCTGTTCGAGGAGGAGACCGTCGCCGCGCTGGCCCGGCACACCGTGGCCTTCCTGGAGGCGTTCCGCACCCGCCCCGACGCACCCCTGAGCACCGTCGACCCCCTCACCGCCGCCGAACGCGCCCGCCTGCTCGGCCCGGACGGCCCCGCCCGCAGGACCGACACGCCCGCCGCCTTGCCGCGCACCGCCGTCGACCGGCTCGCCGGACACATCGCCCGCACCCCCGACGCGCGCGCCGTCACCGGCTCGGGCCGGGGCCTGACCTACGCCGAACTCGACGCGCGGGCTTCGGCGTTGGCGCGGCGACTGCGCGCGGCCGGCGTCACCCCTGGCGCCCTCGTCGGCGTCTGCCTCGACCGCACCCCCGACCTCGCCGTCGCCCTCCTGGCCGTCTGGCGGACCGGAGCCGCCTATCTGCCGCTGGACCCGACGCACCCCAAGGCGCGCCGTGAGTACACCGTCACCGACTCCGGCATCGAACTCATCGTCACCGACGCGGCCACCCGCGACGCGGTGGAGGGCCTGCCGGCCCGGCTGCTCGAACTGAACGCCACCGAGCGGGACACCGCCGGAGCGGGCGCCGCGCCGTCGCCGGAGGACGTCGTCCCCGCCCACGACGACCTCGCCTACGTCATCTACACCTCCGGCTCCACCGGCCGCCCCAAGGGCGTCGAGATCACCCACGGCAACCTGGCCTGGCTGCTGGGCGCCGCCGACCGGCACTTCGACTTCGGTCCCGACGACGTGTGGACCCTGATGCACTCGCCCGCCTTCGACTTCTCCGTGTGGGAGCTGTGGGCGCCCCTCGCCACCGGCGGACGCGTCGTCGTCCTCACCGGGGACGAGGTGCGCGACCCGGCCGCCGTGCACCGGGTGCTGCGCGAGGAGGGCGTCACCGTCCTCAACCAGACCCCGGCCGCCTTCAAGGGTCTGCGCGCCCATCTCGCCCAGAACGGGGCCGACTTCACCGACCTCGCCCTGCGGACGGTCGTCTTCGGCGGCGACGCCTTCGACGTGCGCGACTACCGCGACTGGTTCACCGCCCCCGGGCCCCGCCCGGAGCTGGTCAACATGTACGGCATCACCGAGACCACCGTCCACGTCACGATCCGCACCATCACCGAGGACGACGTCCACGGCGACGTCCGCTCACCCGTCGGCCGCCCGCTCACCGCCGCCCACGGCTACGTGCTGGACGCCTGGGGCCGCCTCGTCCCGCACGGCGCCGTCGGCGAACTCCACGTGGCCGGCGGGGGAGTGGCCCGCGGCTACCGCAACCGGCCCGAGCTGACCGCGGAGCGCTTCCTCGACGACCCCTTCGGCGCCCCCGGCTCCCGCATGTACCGCACCGGCGACCTCGTACGCGTCCTGCCCGACGGACAGCTCGCCTACGTCGGCCGCGCCGACCACCAGGTCAAGATCCGCGGCTACCGGATCGAGCCCGGCGAGATCGAGACCGCCCTGCGCGCCCTGCCCGGCGTCGCGGACACCGCCGTGGTGGCCCGGCGCGACGGCGGCGCCGCCCGCCTCGTCGCCCACGTCGTCACCCCCGAGGGCCGCCCTCTGGACGCGCCCGCCCTGCGCGAGGGACTGCGGCTGACGCTGCCCGAGTACATGGTCCCCGCCCTGTTCGTCCGCCACGACCGCCTGCCGCTGACCGCCAACGGCAAGGTGGACCGCGCCGCCCTGACCGCTGTGCGCCCCACCACCGCCCAGGATGCGGCGCACGTCCCCCCGCAGGGACCGACCGAGCAGGCCCTGGCGGAGGTGTTCGGGCAGGTCCTGAGCGTGGAGCGGGTCGGCCGCACCGACAACTTCTTCGACCTCGGCGGCGACTCCATCCTCGCCCTGCGCCTGGTCGGCGTCGGCCGGCTCGCCGGGCTCGGCTTCTCCGTCGCCGACGTCTTCCGCGCCCGCACCCTCGCCGACCTCGCCGAACTGGTCACCGACGCGGCCGACACCCCCGAACCGGTCGCCCCGTTCTCCCTCGTCGACCCCGCCGACCGGGACCGGCTGCCCGACGGCCTCGCCGACGCCTACCCGCTCACCATGCTCCAGGCCGGCATGCTCCACGAGATGCTCGCCGACCACCGGCGCGGCGCCTACCACAACGTCACCGACCTGAAGATCACCGTCCCCGAGGGCTTCGACGCCGCCGCCTTCCAGTCCGCCGTCGACGCCGTCGTCGCCGCCCACCCGATCCTGCGGACCTCCGTCGACCTCGTCGGCCACCGCGAACCCCTCCAGCTCGTCCACCGCACCGCCCACCTGCCCGTCGGCTACACCGACCTGCGCGGACTGCCCCGCGAGGAGCAGCGCGAGCGGCTGCGCCGGTTCGTCGACGCCGAGTTCGACCGCCGCTTCGACCTCGCCGCCGCCCCCCTCGTCCGCATCCACCTGCACCACGTCACCGACCACGACCTGCGCCTGGTCCTCACCGACTGCCATGTCGTCCTCGACGGCTGGAGCCTGACCTCCCTCGTCGCCGACCTGCTGGCCCTGCACCGCGAGGCGGTCACCCGGCGCACCGCGCCGCGCCCCCCGAGCGTCCCGGCCTTCGCCGAGTACGTCGCCCTGGAGCGGGCCGCGCTCGCCGACGAGGACTCCCTGGCCTACTGGCGCGACCGGCTCGCCGCGCTGCGCCCGGTCACCCTGCGCCGGCGCACCGACACGGCCGCCGTGGACGGACCGCCGGTGCACGAGGTGCGCCGCTCCTACGCCCACCTCGCGACACGCATCGGACGCCTCGCCAAGGAGGCGGGCGTGCCCCGCCGCACCGTGCTGCTGGCCGCCTTCCACCACACCATGAGCCTGTTCGCCGACCGCGACGACAGCGTGCGCGGCCACAGCATCGGCCTGGTCACCAACGGCCGCCCCGAGGTGCCCGGCGCCGACCGGATGCGCGGACTGTTCCTCAACACCGTGCCGTTCGGCGTGGACCGCCCGCGCGGCGACTGGCTGACCTACCTGAGGGACGTGTTCGGCGCCGAGCAGGAGATGCTGCCGCACCGCCGGGTACCGCTCGTCCGCATCGCCCAACTGCGGCCCACCGAACCGAACCTGACCGACACCGTCTTCAACTACGTCAACTTCCACCGCCTGGCGCACGACTCCTGGGACGACTCCCTGGAGATCGCCCGCACGATGTTCCCGCTGCTGGTCAACGCCAGTGTCAACGCCTTCACCCTCGACGCCGACCCCGCGTACGTGGCGCCGGCCACCGCCGAACAGGTCGCCGACGTCTTCGTGGCCCAGCTCGAGGCCATGACCGCCGACCCGCACGCCCGGATCCGCCCGCCCGCCGCCACCGGCGCCGCCCGTGAGACGGTCCTCGGCTGGGCCGCAGGCCCGGACCTGCCCTCCTCGCCGCTGCTGTTCCACGAGCACGTCGCCGCATGGGCCGCCCGCACCCCGCACGCCGTCGCCGTCGAGCACCGCGGCCGGACCCTGACCTACGCCGAACTCCACGAGCAGGCCGAACAGATCGCCCGCCGTCTGCGGCTGCTCGGCGTCGGACCCGAGAGCGTCGTCGGCATCTGCGTCGACCGGGGGCCGGACTGGGTCCGCGCCGCGCTCGGCGTGCTGCGCTCCGGCGGCGCGTTCGTCCCGCTGGACCCCCAACACCCCACCGACCGGCTCGCGTTCATGGCCGAGGACAGCGGCATGCGGGTGCTGCTGACCCAGCGGGCGCTGGACGGCGCCGTCCCCTTCGACGGCCCCACCCTCCACCTGGACGTGCCCGCCGAGCCGGTCGGACCGGTGCCGGGCCGCGAGCCCGACGCCGACACCTTCGCCTACCTGATCTACACCTCCGGCTCCACCGGCGTCCCCAAGGGCGTCGCCATCGCGCACGGCGGCCTGTCCAACATGCTCGAAGGCCAGCGCGACCTGGTCGGCCCCACCCCCGAGGACCGCGTCCTGCAGTTCGCGTCCTTCGGCTTCGACGCCTCCATCCTGGAACTGACCTGGGCCCTCGCCAACGGCGGCCGCCTGGTCACCGCCCCCAAGGAGGACCTGCGCCCCGGCCCCGACCTGGCCCGCACCCTGCGCGAGGCCCGCGTCACCGGCGGCATGCTCCCGCCCAGCGCCCTGGCCGTCCTCGGCGAGGACACCTTCCCCGACCTGCGCGTCCTTCAGGTCGCGGGCGAGGCCTGCCCCGCCGAACTCGCCGACCGCTGGTCACGGGGCCGCCGCTTCCAGAACGTGTACGGCCTCACCGAGACCACCGTGTGGTCCGTCGCCGCGGACCTCGCCCCCGGCCAGGGCCGGCCGCCCGTCGGCACCCCGATGCGCAACACCCGCGTCCACGTCCTCGACGACGACCTCCAGCCCGTCCCGGTCGGCGTCCCCGGCGAGATCCACCTCGGCGGACGGGCCGTCGGCCGCGGCTACCTCGGCCGCCCCGGCCTCACCGCCGCCACCTACGTCCCCGACCCCTACGGCGGCCCCGGCGAGCGGCTGTGCCGCACCGGCGACCTCGGCGCCTACCGGCCCGACGGCACCGTCGAATGGCTCGGCCGCCGCGACGCCCAGGTGAAACTGCGCGGCTTCCGCATCGAACTCGGCGAGATCGAGCACGCCCTGCGACGGCTGCCCGGCGTCCGCCAGGCCGTCGTCCTGCACCGCACCGACCTGCCCGGGGGCGAACCCGCCCTCGTCGCCTACCTGGTCACCGACGACACCGGCCGGCACACCCCCGAGGAGCTGCGCGGCGCCCTGCGCACCGCACTGCCCGCCTACATGGTGCCCTCGCGTTTCGTCCTCCTCGACGAGATGCCCGTCAACCGCAGCGGAAAGATCGACCGGCGTGCGCTGCCCCTGCCGCCCGCCGAACTCGACCAGGACGAGACCGCGTACGTCGCCCCCTCCACCCCCGCCGAGCGGATCCTCGCCGAGATCTGGCGCGAGGTGCTGGGCCTGTCCCGGATCGGCGTCCACGACGACTTCTTCCGGATCGGCGGCAGCTCCCTGTCCACCGTCCGCGTGTCCCTGATGGCCGCGGGACGCGGACTGCCCGTCACCGTCGGCGACCTGATCGAACACCCCACCCTCGCCCGCCTCGCCGCCCACGCCACCCGCGCGGTCGGCGCGGGACTGCCCCGGACCGTCACCTCCGAGGTGCGGCTGCGCCAGGGTGACGGCGAACCCCTGTGGTGCGTGCACCCCACCGGCGGCAGCGCCGCCTGGTTCGTGCCGCTCGCCCGCGCCCTGCCGCCCGGCCGCCCCGTCCACGCCTTCCAGGCCCGCGGACTGCTCGGCGGCGTCGACCCCAGCACCGTGACCGGCATCGCCGCCAACTACGCCGCCGAGATCACCGACCGCGCGGCGCCCGGCCCGCACGCCCTGCTCGGCTGGTCCATGGGCGCCAACATCGCCCTGGAGATGGCCACCCAGCTGCACCAGTCCGGCCACCGAGTCGCCCCGCTCGTCCTCATCGAGCCCTACCTGCCCAACCCCGCCGCCCGCGCCCGCCTCGAAGGCGTCACCCGCGACCTGCGCGAGGCCCAGCGCCAGCGCGACCGGCTGCGCGAGATGCCCGACTCCCCGCAGCGCGACCGCGCCACCGCCGAACTCACCGCCACCCTCCTCGGCGCCGGCATGAGCCCGGCCGAGGCCGCCCTCGTCGAAGGCGCCCCCATCGAGGTCTGGCACTCCCTGCTCGCCGCACTCGCCGCCTACGAGGTCCGCCCCTACCCCGGCCACCTCCACCTCGTGGTCGGCAGCGAGGCCGCGAACCTGCCCCGCGGCGTCCCGATGCCCGGCCTCGACGTCGACTTCGACACCTACGTCGAACGCTGGCGGGCCACCGCACGCGACGGGCTCACCCTGCACATCACCGAGGGCGACCACATGTCGATGATGGCCGAGCCCCAGGTCACCGGCATCGCCGGCCTGCTCGCCGCCCTGGAGACCGGAGACGCCCGATGACCACGTTCGCCCCCGCCCCCACCGAGCGCCATCTCCTCGCCCCCGACCTGGTCGCCGACCCCTACGGCCACCTCGACGCCCTGCGCGAGAGCGACCCCGTGCAGTGGAGCCCGCTCCACCACGCCTGGCTCGTCACCGGCTACGACGAGGTCATGCGCTGCCTGCGCGACCGCGCCGTCTCCGCCGACCGGGTCCGCCCCCTGATGGACGCCGTGCCGCAAGGAGCCCGCGAGGACGCCGAGCGCGCCTTCTCCATCCTGTCCCGCTGGATGGTCTTCAACGACCCGCCCCAGCACCGCCGGCTGCGCCAGGTCTTCCAGGAGGCCTTCGCCGCCCGCGCCGTCGCCCGCTACAGCGCCTTCACCGAGAAGGTCACCCGGGCCGTCCTCACCCGCAAAGCGGCTCCCGGCCACAGCGGCGACCTCATGGCCGACGTCGCCAAACCGCTGCCCGCCCTCGTCTTCGCCCGCTGGCTCGGCATCCCGCCCACCGACGGCCCCTCCTTCTGGTACTGGAACGCCCGCGTCGCCGACCTCGTGCTCGGCACCGCCCAGGAGGAGAGCGAGTACCGGGCCTCCCTCCAGGCCCTGGTGAGCCTGGAGGACTACCTCGGCGCGCTCGTCGGACGGCGGCGCGCCGAGCCCGGCGACGACCTGATCAGCCAGGTCCTCGCCGAGGGCCGCGTCGGCGACACCGTCAGCGAGCAGGAGTTCGTCGGCATGCTCACCCAGATGGCTTTCGCCGGCGGGGAGACCACCAGCAACCTCATCGCCAACACCGTCCTGGCCCTGCACACCCGCCCCGACCAGCTCGCCGCCGTCCGCGCCGAACCGGACCTGGCCCAGGGCGCCGTGGAGGAGACCCTGCGCCTGGACGGGCCGTCGAAGATGTCCATCCGCACCGCCGCCCAGGACCTCGAACTCGGCGGCCACACCCTGCGCGCGGGCGACCGGATCTTCCTCGTCACCGCCGCCGCCAACCGCGACCCCGCCCGCTTCCCCGACCCGGGCCGCTTCGACGTCACCCGCGGCGGCGCGACCCACCTCGGCTTCGGCTTCGGCGCCCACTTCTGCATCGGCGCCGCGCTCGCCCGCCTCGTCGCCGTGTGCGCCGTGCGCACGCTCGTGTGCGAGCGGCCGGGCCTGGCCCTCGCCGACCCCGCACGGCTCTCCTGGCAGCCGTCCCTGCTCAACCGCAGCCTCACCGCCCTGCCCGTCCACTACTGACCGGACCGCACACGTCCCCCGAAGAGAGGCACCCCATGGCCACGACCCTCGCCGCGGACCGCCCGCGGCTGTGGGCGCCCGCCCGGCACCGTTCCTTCCGCCTGCTGTGGACGGGGCAGGCGCTCTCCCTGCTCGGCGACGGATTCACCGTCGTCGCCTTCTCCTGGATCACCCTGAGCCTGACCGGCTCCACCCTCACCCTGGGCTACGTCCTGGCCTTCCAGGCCGTGCCCCGCGCCCTGCTCACCCTGGTCGGCGGCACCCTCGGCGACACCTGGTCCACCCGCACCCTCATGGTGGCCTCCAGCTGGACCCGCAGCGCCCTGATGGCCGCCGTCGGCATCGCCGGACTCACCGGACACCTCACCGTGTGGATGCTGTGCGCGGCGGCCGCCGCGTTCGGCGCCGTCGACGCCTTCTTCCAGCCCGCCCGCGTCTCCATCCTGCCGTCGGTCGTCGACGAGGACCTGCTCGCCCCGGCCAACGCCCTGCTCGGCGCCGGCGCGCGCACCGCCGCCGTCCTCGGCCCCGCCGTCGGCGGCACGGTCATCGCACTCACCGAGGCGCCGGTCGCCTTCCTCGTCGACGCCGTCTGCTTCGCGCTGTGCGGACTGTGCGTCGCCCGCATCCGCACCCGCCCCCGCCCCGACGCGCCCAAGGCCACGCCGGAGGAGAAGGGGCCCTCCCTCGGCGCCCGCATCCGCGAAGGCGTCACCTTCACGCTGCGCGACCCGCGTCTGCGCACCGTCGTCGCCCTCGACACCGCGGTCAACTTCTGTTACGCGGGCCCCTTCACGGTCGGCTTCGCCACCCTCGCCGACCAGGTGCTGCGCGGCGGCTCGGCCACCCTCGGCGTCCTCAACGGCGCCCTGGCCGGCGGCGCTGTCCTCGGCACCCTCGTCGGCGGGGCGGTCGGCGGACGGCCCCGCGTCGGCCTCCTGGTCGCCGGCCTCGCCGGCTGGCTGGGCGCCGGAATGGCCGTCCTCGGCCTCGCCCAGAACACCCCGGTCGTCATCGCGACCGTCCTCGCCATGGGCTTCGCCATCGGCTACCAGGGCGTGTTCGGACTGAGCTGGATCCAGCGCAACATCCCGCAGGACGTCCTCACCCGCGTCGTCTCCGTCGACATGGTCCTCGGCTACGCCGCCGCCCCCCTGTCGCTGATCCTGTGCGGCGCCCTCGCCGGGACGGGGCACCTCGCCCTGTTCGGGGTCGTGGCCGCGGTCCTCGCGGTCACCGGGCTCGCGGTGCTCGGATCCCGGGCGGTGCGGGAGATGCGCTGAACCCGCCCTCGGCCCGTTCAGCCCGAGCGCAGGGCGGCCGACCGCGCGCACAGGTCCGCGCGGTTGGCCGCCCCCGTCTTGGTGATCAGGCTGGCGATGTGCTTCTCCGCCGTCCGGGGCGAGATGAACAGCCGGTCCGCGATGTCCTTGTTGCTGAGCCGCTCCGCCAGCAGCCGGAACACGTCGAACTCCCGGACCGTCACCCCTTGCGTGCGCAGCTGCTCGGGAATGCCGCTGGTGCCGCTGCGGTGCTGGTGCACCGGGGCGCCCAGACGGCGCAGCCCCGCCCGGCAGGCGCCGGTGACGGCCGCGATGTCCCGCTCGTGGAAGTGGTGTTCGGCGCGCCGCAGCCAGCCCACCGGATCGCCCCAGCCGTCCTGGTGCGCGGCGTCCGCGACCAGCCGCAGCCCCAGGTGCTGGGCCAGCGGATACGGCTCCGCCGCCGCCAGCGCCCGCTCCACGGCGGCCGCCGCGTCCGCGCCGGCCCCCTCCCGGCCCAGCAGGACCGCCTCGGCGAGGTGGACGAACTGCCGGTTCCAGCGCATGCGGGCCATCGCCGTCGCCGTGATCTCCGCGTGCCGGGCCCGGTCGGCGTCACCCTCCAGCACGTCCAGCAGGAGCCCCAGTCCGTGGGTGCCGCCGAGATGGTAGGTGGAGGGGTTGTCCGCCTCCATGGCCTGCACCGCCGCCAGCTCCTCGCGGGCCAGCTCCCGGTTCTCCTCGAGCAGCGCGCAGAACGCGCCCGCCAGGCCCCGGGTGAGCGGTTCCTCCTGCGAACCGGCCCCGTCCCACTCGGTGAACGCCGCCAGCGTCGCCTCCATGGCCTGCCGGTCACCGCGGTGGGCCTCCAGCGTCGCCTGCGCCATCACCACGTACCGCACGGCCGGGGCCATCCGCAGCCGGCGCACGACGGCCAGGCACTCCGCGGCGGCGGAACGCGCCACGTCGTCCCGGCCGCGCAGCACGGCGTCCAGGACGAGGATGCCGTCGACGGTGTGCACGATGTTCACCGAGCCCAGCCGCAGCGCCTCCGCACGGGCCGACAGCAGCCCGCCGGTGTCGCCCTCGGCCAGCCAGGCGTTGCCGCCCATGCGGGTCGCCGCGTACATGCGCTGCAACGGCAGCCGGTGCCGCTCGGCCGCGGACATCGCCTGTCCGAGCATGGCCTCCGACTCCTGCGGATCCCGCTCGCGCGCGACCGTGGCGAGCAGTTCCCAGGCCTGGCAGGCGACGATCGGCAGCCCGTGGCGCTCGGCCGTGTCGGCGGCGGAACGTGCCAGCTTCTCCGCGTGCTGGGTCCGGTCGGGGCCGGGGGTGTCCAGGGCGAGGTAGGCGGCGGTGACGTCGACGGCCGCCGCGGTGGCCTCGTCGGGGGTGCCCGCCAGCACCTCGCGGGCGCGGTCGACCTGCCGGTTGCCGTCGCTCCACCGCCCCGCCGTGTGCGCCACCTTGGCCAGCCGGGCGTGCAGCGTCGCCAGCCGGACGGGGCTCAGCCCTTCGCCGCCGAGCGCGTGCAGGTCGTCGGCCAGGTCGAAGGCGCGCGCGAAGTCGCCGGCCTCGGCGAGCGCGGGGAGCAGGTTCTCCAGGGCGGCGGCCCGCGCCTGCGGATCGCCGCCCTCGGCGAGCAGCGACTCGGCCCGGCTGAGCAGGGTCACCGCCGAGTTCAGGGCGCCCGCGGCCAGGGCGCGACCACCGGCGTCGGCGTAGAGCAGCCCCGCCTCGACCCGGTCGCCTGCCTCGCAGCGCAGACCGGCCGCCAGCGCGCACCAGTCGCCCTCCAGCGCCGGGTGCAGCTCTTCCACGGCCTGGGCGCCGCGCCGGGCCAGCTCCGCGCGCCGGCCCGGCGTCATGTGCGTGAACAGGGCCTTCAGCGTGGGGGAGTGGCGGAAGGAGTACCAGTCGGGCGCGGGTTCGTCGGGGACCACCAGGCGGGCGGCGACACCGGCGTGGAGATGGCCGAGCAGGGTCCGGTCGTCGACCCCGGTGACACGCTGGAGCACCGAGAGCGGGAAACGGCGGCCCAGGACCGCGGCGGCCGACATCAGCGTCAGCCCCTGTGCGCCGAGCCGGTCGATCCGGCGCAGGATGCCGCGCGCCAGCGTCGAGGGAACGTCACGGCGCGGATCGCCGACGGCACGCCAGCCACCGGGACCCTGCACCAGGGTGCCCGAGCCGATCATGGACTGGAGCAGTTCCTCGACGAGGTAAGGGCTGCCCGCACTGTCCTCCCACAGTCGGTCGAGGACCTCGGCGGGGACGTCGCCGGGGCTGTCCACGCCGAGCTGGGCGGCGACCATCTCGTGCACCTGCGGCCGGGACAGCGGCGGCAGTTCCACCACGGTGGCGGCCCCGCGGCGGCGGGCCGACTGCGCGAGGTCCAGCGCGTCGCTGATGTCGGTGCGCACCGTCGCCACCAGCAGCACGGGCGTGTAGGCCAGGTTGTCGACCAGATACTCCAGGACGCCGAGCGTCTCGGGGTCGGCGTCGTGCAGGTCCTCCAGGAGCAGCAGCTGCCCCTGGCCGCGGCCGGCCGCGATGAGCAGCCGCAGCACGGCCTCGCCGAGGATGACCATGGACGTGCTGTCGCGTTCCCCGGTGTCCCAGTCCGGGATCAGCCGCCCCAGCACCGGACGGTAGGGGCCGAGCGCGAGGTCGTCCATGGGATCGCCGCCGCGGAACAGCGACATCAGCGCCTCGGTGAGCGGCCGGAACGGCACGGCGGGACCGGTGGTGCTGCTCCGGCCGCGCAGCACCCGCATCCCGGAGCCCACGGCCTGGCCCACCGCCTCCGCCGCGAGCCGGGACTTGCCGACCCCGGCCTCGCCGACCAGGAAGACGACGCTGCCCATGCCCTGCCTGGCGTCGGCCAGGGAGCGCTCGAGCTGGGTGAGGTGGAGGTCCCGCCCGACCAGGGAAGGCGCATGGGAACGCATGAACGCTGATGATAATCGGCCGAGTCGGCCGGGGGCAGGTGGCGCCGGGGTCGAGGTCGACCGCGACGCCGCGGCGCGGGCCCGCCGTGGCGAGCCCGCGCCATCACGGGGAACAGCCGGTGGAAGCGGGGTCAGTTGGGGGCGGAGACCGAGGTGTCGAGGCTGCTCAGCGTGATGACGATGCCGCTGGTGAGGACCATGCCGGCCAGCACCCGGGCGCGGGCGCAGGCGCGGTTGCGGCCGGAGAGGGTGATGCCGCCCACGACGTCCCGCTCGGTGTGCGTCTCGGCGGACTCGACGGCGGTGAACTCGGCGGAGTCGGCGGCGGCGAGGTGCTGGTCCATGACGGTGGTCCCTTCTGGTGTCCCGTGTGGGCGCGCGGGTTCGGATCCGGGGAGGTGCCGTGGTGCTGACGAGCGCGGTGCGAGTGGTGCGGGTGTGACGGGTGGAGCGAGCGGCACGGAAGGTGCGGGCGGGTCAGTGGTCCGGGTGGTGCAGGAGCAGGACCGACGGGACGGTCCCGGGGTGGGCCAGGCGGAGCAGTCCGTAGCCGATGCCGGCGAGGCCGGTCAGCAGACCGGGGGAGGGGACGTGGTCGGGGGTGGCGCAGCGGTGGCCCTGTGCCTCGACGAGGGCGAGGACGTGACCGGTGTGCCGTCGCAGCGCCGAACGGGCCGTGCTGTCGCCCTGCCCGGCCAGGACGGTCAGGGCCTCCAGCCGGCCGAGGACGCCCTGGGCGAGGCTGAGGTCGGGACCGATGGGCGCGTCCGCGAGCCGCACGGAGGCTTCGAACAGGCTCGCGTCGTCCGGCGGTCCGACCGGGTTCGGCAGCCCGGCGACGGCCCGTCCGGCCAGCCCGTGCGACCAGGACAGGTCCGCCGGATCGCCGTGGCGCGCACCGGAGTCCAGCAGGGCGACGGCCGTGCGCTCGGCGTGGGCGGCGCGCTCGGGGCGGTGGCCCGCGTAGCGCCGCAGCGCCCAGGCGATGCCGGCGGCGCCGTCGGCGAAACCGGCGGACGACGGGAGGCCGGAACCGGCCACGCCGGGCGTGACCGGGCCCTCCCCGAGCGCCTGCACCAGCAGCAGGTCCGCGACCTGGTCCGCCAGCCGCAGCGCCGCCGGATCACCGGTGGCCTCGTACGCGGCGACCGAGGCGGCCAGGGCTCCCGCCCGCCCCTGGGCCAGACCGGGGTCGGCGCAGGCCGCCGCCGCGTGTCCCAGGGCGGTGAGCGCGTCCGGCAGACACGCCCGCAGTCCCTCGTCGAGGAGCCCCGCCAGCCGGACCAGGGCGTACACGATCCCGCCGAGTCCGTCGTAGGCGCCGGGGCCGGCGGCCTCGCTCAGCTGGGGGTCCTCGGCGAGCGCCTTGAGCAGGGCCGGCAGCGGACGCACCGCCTCGCGGGCCGCCGCGCCGTAGCGTCCCGAGCCGGTGAGCGCCTCGGTGTGGGCGAGGAACAGGGCGACTCCGCAGTAGCCCTGGGCCAGGCCCGCCCCCATCGGCAGGACGGCCCAGTGGTCGCCCGACACCCGTTCCAGACCGATCCAGTTGGTGCGGGTGCCGCCGCGGACCGCGCGGGCCGCGATCTCGTCGGCGATCCCGCAGGCGGCGGCGAGCAGCCGGGACGGGTCCGGCGCCACCGGCGGCACGGGGGCCGGTGCCAGCTCCGACCGGGGGCGGTCCGGCGGGGAACTCGCCCCGCGCACCGCGAGGGTGGCCGAGATGATCCACTCCTGGTCGAGGCAGTCGACCTCGTCCATGCGGCCGATCTTCTCGCGCACCGCGGTCACGGCGGCCACCGGCAGGAGGTCGGGCACGCGGGCACCGCCGTCGGCGATCACGGCCGTGCCGGTGGGCCGGTGGGTGAAGAAGGGGACGTCACCGCGCCACAGCGCCGCCGTCTCGTGCTCGATGAGCCGCTCGCGCGCCGGGTCCTGCGCGGACTCCGACCACAGCACCGCGAACACCCCCTCCCGGGCCAGGGCGTCGCCCAGCAGCGCGGGGTGGGTGGACTCCTCCAGCAGGGTGGCGTACAGCCGGGTCGCACGGGCGATGAGCCGCGCCGGACGGTCGCCCCAGCGGGTCAACGGGCCGTCATCGCCGACCAGTTCGCCGCGGTGGGCGGCGATCGCCGCGTAGGCGGCGCGGAACCCCTCCAGCAGGGCCGCCGTGTGGTCGGTGACGGAGAGGGAAGTGCCGTGCGGCAGCGGGTGGTTCTGGGCGGCGGGGCTGGCCAGCGGCCCGCGCACCGCCCGCATGGTGTCCAGTCCGCTGTCCTCCCAGCGCAGGCCCTCGCTGGGGAAGGTGCCGTCGGTGTCCCGGCCGAGCGCGGAGATGTCCAGCGCGCCGTGCTCCCCGATGAGCAGGTGCGGGAGCAGGCAGGTGCGGTGGACGGAGGCGGCCAGCGCGTCCGCCGCCGGGTCGGCGCCCGCCGTGAGGGCCTGGCCGAGACCGGTGTGCAGCAGCGTCTCGGCGTCCACCAGGACCGGCTGGTCGCCGTACGCGATGACGTTCTCGTAGTGCATGTCGGCGCCGTCCACCGCGTACAGCAGGGCCAGCAGGGCGCCTTGGCGGCGGTAGAAGGTGTCGGTCTCCGTCACCGAGGAGCACCAGCGGTGCTCGACGAACTCCAGCCAGCCGTGGGACTCCCGGCGCAGCGTGCGCGGGGTGCGCAGGCCCAGACCGGGGACCTTCGCGTTGAGCCAGCAGACCAGGTCGTCGAGGAGGGCGTGCTGGTCGAGCGGACGGGGCTTGTGGACGAGGCGGCGGCCGTCCGCGAAGTGCAGGATCGCCACCGACCGGTTGCCCTGGTGGGCGTCGCCGCGGCCGAGGTCGACGCGGACCAGCCGGCCCGGCGTCCGGCCGTCGAGGAGAGCGGCGACCAGGTCCGCGCGGTCGGACCGGAAGCGGGCGACGAGTTCGGCCGTGGCCTCCGTCGCGTCCAGCGCGGTCCGGCTCAGCATCCGCGCCAGGACCGGGTAGGCGGTGAACAGGTCCGACAGTCCGCGCCGGGTGCCGGCCGCCGCGACGAAGGAGGCGAACCGCTCGCGCGGGCCGGCGCCCGCCAGGCGCCGGGAGCGCCGGGCCCGGTGCAGCTCCTGGGCCAGCGTGCGGGCGGCGAGCCGGACCAGCTGGTGGGTCAGACGGCGGGTGAACGCGTCCCGCCACACGGTGGCCTCGGCGTCCGGGACGCCGGCCGTCCGGTCCGCGAGGCGGGCGGCGGCCATGGCGACCAGCGGGCGCACGGCCGGCGCGAACGCGTCGGGACCCTCGCCGCCGACCTCGACCTCCGGCAGCCCCTCGGGGGCCGCGGCCAGCACCTCCTCCGCGTACGACGCCCAGTCGGGCTCGACGGCCCGCTCCGCCAGACGCTCCGCGGGCTCGGCGGCCAGGGCCGCCGCCGTGGCGCCGTCCACACCCAGCCGGTCCAGCCGCAGGGCGAAGCCCTCCGCGTCGCCGACCGTCCAGGGCAGCGGCCCGGCGGCGCCGGTCGCGGCGGCCGGCCCGGGGAGCCCGGGGGCGGCGAGCCGCTCTGCGAGGGTCAGCGCCGGGGCCCACCAGGCGGCGGGGAGTCCGGTGCTCCGGGAGGTCGGGAGGCTGGCGGTGTCGGTCACGGGAAAAAGGTCCCAGACCTCCCGCGCCCCCCACATGGGTAACCGTCCCCCATATTCTCCCCCGGCCCCCTCCCCACGGGCGGGGGGCATGGGGGACGGCACGAGAAACCGCGGAGGGGAGGGCATCCCCTACGGGCACGCGTGACGCGCGGCCCGCGGACGCGACGGGCCGTGCGGGCACGGGACGGGTACCCGGAGGGGTGCGCGCCCCCCATGCCCACCCCGGAGGGCCGGTCGGCGCCGCCTCTGGGCCCCCACCGGGCCGTCGCTCCCCGCCCGACCGCCCGCCCCACCCCCACGACCCGGGCGCGCCCGGCGCGCAAATGTGGGGTCCGTCTACCGATGCCCCGGCGGTCACGGGGGCGGCACGGTGTTCCCGAGTCCCCACGCCAGACCGCCCGCTCAGTCGAAGGGGCGCACGAACCTCCAAGGAGCAGCAGATGGGAGCACCCGTACCTGTCAGTGTGGTCGCACTCGACCCGGTGCTGGAGGCAGGCATCCGCGCGACCCTGCTCGTCCGGCCCGAACTGACCGTGTGCGAGCCCGCCGACGCGCGGGTCGCCGTCCTCACCGTCGACCGCCTCGGCCCCGCCGAGCTGGACACGGTGCGCGCCACCCGCACCCAGCCCCACCGCCCCGCCGTCGTCCTGGTCGCGGGCGCCCTCGCCTCCGGAGACGTCCTGCACGCCCTTGCCGCCGGCGCCCGGGGCCTGTTGCTGCGCCGCGAGGCCGACGCCTCCCGCCTCGCCCACGCGGTGCTGGCGGCCGCGCGCGACGACTGCACCCTGCCCCCCGGCTTGCTGGAGGAGCTGCTGGACCAGCCGGAAGCTCCCGTGCGCGGCTCCGGCGGCGGCTGGAGCGAGGGCATGCTGTCCGAGCGGGAACGGTCGGTGCTGCGTCTGGTGGCCGACGGCCACGAGACGGCGGAGATCGCCCAGCGGCTCGCCTACTCGCCCCGCACCGTCACCACCGTCGTGCACGACATCACCCAGCGCTTCCGGCTGCGCAACCGCGCCCACGCGGTCGCCTACGCGCTCCGGGCGGGCCTGCTGTGACCGCCACCCTGACGGCGTCGCCCGTCACCGCGACGTCCTCCGGCGCCACGGTCACGACCGCCCCCGCCGTCGTGGTGCGGGTCGTGCCGGCGCCGGGCGCGGAACGGGTCCGCGCGCTCGCCGAACGCGCCGGCCTCCGGTCCGCCGCCGACGAGCCGGCCCCCTGCGCCACGGTCACCGTGCTCGTCGCCGCCGACGCGGACCAGGCGCTGCGCGCGCCGCGCCCGCCCGGGCCCGTCCTGTTCGTCTGCGACAGCGTCGCCCCCGAGGACCGGCGGCGGATCCTGCGCGCCGGAGCGGTCGTCATCGGCGCGGCCGAACTGGACGAGGAGAGCCTGCTCAGGGCCGTCCACCGGGCCGCGTACCCCCATCCGAGCATCCCCTACCCGGAGTTGTCCGGAGCGCTGAGCACCCGAGGCCGTGCGGACGGTCCGGCCCGCCGGAGACCGCCGGTCCTGACCGCACGGCAGACGTCCGTCCTGCGGCTCATGGCCGAGGGCCACGGCAACGCGGACATCGCGCTGCTCCTCGGCTGTTCCGAACACACCGTCAAGAACGTCATCTACGAGCTGATGACCCGGCTCCAGGCCCGCAACCGCGCCCACGCGGTCGCCCACGCGGTTCGCCAGGGCCTGGTCTGATCCCGGTCCGATCCCGGTCTCCGAACCCCGTCGGGGGGACGGGGTGGCTCATGACGCGGGGCACGGGAATGCGCGGACCCGGTGCGGGGGCGCCGGGGGCCGACCGCCCGTCGCCCCGCGCGGTCGTGCGAGCGGCGGTGGCCGGTACGGGGCCGGGGTCACGCCGACGGAAGCAGACGCGGCTCGATCCGCTCCTCCACGGCCCGGCCGTCTTCCCGCCGCACCACGTACGCCGCCTTGCGCGGCAACTCCGCCACGGCCTCGACGAGTCGGGTGCCGCGGTAGACCAGGCCCACCCCGTCGTCGGTGCAGTGGGCCTCGGTGAACGTGCCGTCGGCGACCAGCCGGTGGAGCAGCGGGCGGCGGCCCTCGTCGGAGTCGTAGTGGACGCCGTTGCCGTAGGGGAGCAGCGCGAGTCCGTCGGTGACGGCGCGCAGGTCGGGGCCGAAGGAGTCGGTGGTGCCGCCCTGGTACCAGCAGATGGAGCCGGCGCTCACCCCGGCGAGCACCACCCCGGACCGCCAGGCGCGCCGCATGATCGCGTCCAGGCCGTGGACCCGCCACACGGCGAGCAGGTTGGCCACCGAACCGCCCCCCACCCACACCACGTCGTGGTCGAGCACCGTGGCCTCGACGTCCTCGACGTTGGGCATGGGGAACAGCTGGAGCGGAGTGAGGTCGTAGCCCGCCACCCGGGCCGCCTCGGAGACCCGTGCCGCGACCATCTCGGCGTCGCCCGCCGCCGTCCCTACATGGAGGACGCGCGGCCGTCGGCCGTGCACGCCGGAGAGGTCGACCGCGTGGTGCACCAGGGCGTCGAAGAGCACCCGTGTACGTCGGCCGGGGCGGAAGCCGCCTGAGGTGGCGACGATGGTGGGTTCGGGCGCTGTCACGGGCGTGATCGTATCCCGGTCGCCACGGTGGAAGGCGTGCGTTGTCCGTGAAGGCGGCGCGCGGGCCGGACCTCTCGGGGAGCGGCGCCCGGGCGCTTGCGCACGGCTCCGAGGAGATGCCAACAGCGCGGCGGGGGAACGGAGTTGTCCGTTCCCCCGCCGCGCTGCCGTGCGCGGTCAGCACGTGCGCAGTCCCACCGCGGCCGCGTAGCCGGAGGGCACCAGGACGTCGCGCACCGCCCAGCCCGGCGCCGGGTCCGCGGGCGACGGACCCGTGCCCAGGTAGTCGAGCGCGGGGTTGCGCACCAGACCCGTGCCCAGACCCTTGAGGTAGGCCTCCTTGCGCACCCAGGCACGGGTGAACGCGGCCGGCCTGCCGTAGGCGGGCAGTCGCGCCAGCTCCTCCGCCTCCGCCCGGTGCAGCGCCGACTGCGCGCTGAGCATGACCTTGACGGTGGCCAGCTCCTCCACGTCGACCCCGACCGGCGCCGGCGCGAGCGCCACCAGCACCAGACCGCCGCTGTGCGACAGGGAGAAGTGCACCCCCGAGGCGGACAGCACCGGCCGCCCGTGCGGCCCGCCGCAGCCCGCGCAGGGCTCACGGGTCAGCGCCAGCGCGTCGGCCCGCACCCCCGTCACGACGCTCAGCACGTTCCGCAGCGCCGCGTGGGCGACCACGTAGGCGTCGCGGTCCCGGCCGTGCCGGAAGGCGCGGGCACGGGCCCGCTCCTCCGCGTCGAGGACCTCGCGGGCGTACCGCAGGGTCTGCGCGTCCTGCTCCGCGACCCGGGCCAGATACAGCTCCACCGGGGCCCGCAGGGCCCGCGGACCCCGCGCGGCGCGTCCGTCCCGCAGTCCCGACAGGTCCAGCACCGCCGGACACAGCCGCTGCGGCAGCACCGGCGGCGCGGCGGACCCGGCCAGCGGCGCTCCCGGCGGCGCGGCGGCCGTCGTCGGGGCTCGTGCCGGCTGGACTCCTGACATCAGGGTGCCGGGCGTCAGGCCCCCTGGTGGCGGGTCGTGGGCCGAGGGTCCCGGGAGCCTGCCCGGGAGCCCCTCAGGCATCTGCCCCGGCCAGCCGCCGGCGCAGGCTCAGCGGACGCATGTCCGTCCAGATCACGCCGATGTGGTCCAGGCACGTCTGCCGGCCGCCGCGCACCCCCTCCTGGTACCAGCCCGCGGGCAGCTCACGGTCCGCCCGCCAGATCGAGTACTGCTCCTCGTCGTTGCGCACCACGAGGTACTCCTCGTCGGTGTCCGGGCGGGCCTCCTCGGCGTCCGCGCCGTTCGCGAAGTCGGGTTGCGTCACGGTGAACCTCCCGCGGGTGATGGGCCGGCCGCAGGTCACGGCCGGCGCCGACAGCGTGCACCGGGCCCGCACACCGAGGTCAGGGACGAACACGCCGACCCTGCGGCACGTGTTGCTGCCGGATCTTCTCTGTCGGCCCGCCCCCGCCGCGCGGGACCGTGCTGTCCGGCCGGAGAACCCGGCGAGCCCGGGGCGGACCACCGTCCGCCCCGGGGCCGGTCGCCTCCCCGCACCCCCTTTCCGGAAGGAGCACGCGATGTCGGACGAGCACGCACCTGTCCTGCTGCCGGGCGGAGGCTGGCGGCTGTGGGAACAGTTCGCGCTGCGCGGTCCGGGCTTCCCGGCCGACGGCGTGCTGCGCCTCGCCCCTCCCGGACTGGCCGAGGCGGCCGACAAGTTCACCCCCGGCGCCCCGCTCACCGGCCCCGAGTGGGACGGCTTCACCCAGGAGCTGGCCGCCGCCGCCGTGGACACCGCCCGCCACCTCCAGGAGGTCGCCGCCCGGCCCCGCTTCCAGGCGGCCCTGGCCTGGCAGAACCCGGCCGTGCTCCGCACCGGCATCGCGCCGTTCCTGCGCTGGAACCCCGACACCGACAAGCGCAGCAGCATGCCCCGCCAGCGCGAGGAACTCGTCGCCCACTACTGGCAGCGGTTCTGCGTGAAGAACGACACCATCGGCTTCTTCGGCCCTGTCGGCTGGGGCCGCTGGGACCTTGCCGCGACGGACGCCGTCGCCACCCGCGCCGGAGACACCTTCCTCGCCGCGAGCGCCGTGTACTTCTCCGGCTGGGCGATCGACGCCCTGGCCAAGGTGCTCGCCGAGGACCCCGCACTGATGCGCTGGATCCCGCCGCGCCGCGTCTCCCTCGTCCGCACCGACGGCCTTACCGTGCGCGTGCCCGGACGGCCCGCGCGGCAGATGACGGACCGCGAGGCGGCCGTCCTGGAGCTCTGCGACGGAACCCGCCCGGTGCCGGAGATCGCCGCCGCCCGCGACCTCACCGAGGACGAGACCGAGGCGCTCGTCCGGGAGCTGGTCCGCCGGCGCTGGGTCCACTGGCGTCTGGAGGTGCCCGCGGCCACCCACCCCGACCGCGCCCTGCGCGCCATCGTGGAACGGGTCCCCGACGAGGAGGCCCGCGACCGCGCCCTCGCCAAGCTCGCCGTCCTGGAGCGCGGGCGCGACGCCGTCGCCGGCGCGGGCGACGACGCCGAGGCGCTGACCTGCGCCATCGGCGCCCTGGAAGCCGACTTCGCCGCCCTCACCGACGCCGAGGCCCAGCGCGCCAAGGGCGCCCGGACCGCCCCCTGCCGCGGACTCGTCTACTCCGACACCCGCCGCGCCGCCACCGCCACCGCCGGGCCCGGCCTGCTCGCCCACCTGGAACCCCTCCAGCTGTGCCTGACCGCCGCCCGCTGGATGACCAACCGCTTCGCCGACGGCATCCGTGCCCGGCTGCGCGCCGTGTACGACCGGCTCGCCGCCGACGGCCCCGTCGACCTCGCCGCCCTGTGGCTGCACACCCTGCCCTCCCCGCACCCCGAGGCCGGCGCCCTCATCGACGCCGTCCAGGACGAACTGCGCGCCAAATGGGCCCGGTTGCTGGACATCCCGCCCGGCGCCCGCCGTGTCCGGCTGACCACCGCCGAACTCGCCGCCCGCGTCCGCGAGGAGTTCGACGAGCCCGGCGACGGCTGGTCGCTCGCCCGCTACTTCAGCCCCGACGTCCTCGTCGTCGCCGAGGACGAGGCGGCGCTGGCCCGCGGGGACGTGGAACTGGTCCTGGGCGAGATGCACAGCGCCCTCAACACCATGGGCGCCTCCCTCTTCGTCCACCAGCACCCCGACCGCGACGAGCTGATCGCCGAGACCGGCCGCGACTTCCCCGGCCCCCGGCTGCTGCCCATGCTCGCCAAGGAACTGCCGCTGAAGTGGTCCACCCGCAGCCGCCCCTCCCTCGACCGCGACCAGGACCACTACGTGGCGCTGGTCGACCAGACCGGAGACCCGCACCGCCCCCGCACCGCGCTCGGCGCCGACGTCCCGGTGGAGGACGTCGACGGCAGGCTGACCGTCCGGCTCCCCGACGGCACCCGCTACGACCTCCTCGACGCCTACGCCAACACCCTCACCCAGCGCGTGATGGACCGCTTCACCCTGCGCCCCGAGGGCGACCACACCCCCCGCATCAGCGTCGACCGCATGATCCTGGCCCGCGAGACCTGGCAACTGCCCGTCGCGGAGCTCGACTTCGCCGACGAGAAGTCCGAGGCCGCGCGCTTCGTCCGCGCCCGCCACTGGCAGCGCCGCCACGACCTGCCCCGCTTCGTCTTCGTCGTCTCCCCGACCGAACCCCGCCCGTTCTACGTCGACTTCGACAGCCCCGTCTACACCACCATCCTCGCCAAGGCCGCCCGCCGCCTCGCCCGTACCGACCCGGACGCCCGGCTGAAGGTCAGCGAGATGCTCCCCACCCCCGAACAGGCCTGGCTCACCGACACCGACGGCCGGCGCTACACCTCCGAACTCCGCTTCGTCGCCGTCGACCAGACCGTCACCGCCGAGGGGGACCGGTGATGCGCACCCTCGCCGACGACCTCGCCGAACACGCCGCACGACACCCGGACCGGATCGCCCTGGACACCCCGGACGGGCCCGTCACCTACGGGCAGCTCGACCGGCGGACGCGGGAGGTGACCCGGCTGCTGCGCGCCCACGGGGTACGCCCGGAGACCGTCTGCGCCGTCGCCGTGGAACACGGCCCGGACGCCGTCGCGGCCATGACGGCCGTCCTGCGCTGCGGCGCCGCCTTCCTCACGCTGGACGTCACCCAGCCCCGGGACCGGCTGGCCTCCTTCGTCCGCAGCGCCGGCGCCCGCCTCCTGCTGACCACGACGGCCCACGCAGCCGCCCTCGACCTGGGCACGCTCGTGATCGAGCTGGACGGCCCGGGCCCCGATGCCCCGGACGCGACGGCCGCCGACGCGTGGCACCCGACGGCCGCCGACACCTCCGCCTCCCCGGCGGCCGTCGACCCGCACGCCCTCGCCTACGTCAGCCACACCTCCGGCAGCACCGGCGAGCCGAGTCCCGTGTTCGTCGAGCACCAGGCCCTCGACACCTACCTCCGCGACACCGTCCGCGCCTTCGGGCTCGGCCAGGACACCGTCGTCCTGCAAACCGCCCCGCTCGGCTACGACGCCTCGCTCCGCGACACCTTCGCACCCCTGCTGGCCGGGGCACGCCTCGTCCTCGTGGAGCGCGCGCGGCTGCTGCGCCCCGCCGATTTCGCCCGCACGGTGCGCGAGCACGGCGTCACCGCCCTGCTCAGCGTCACCCCTTCCTTCCTCACCCACCTCGCCGGACAGCGCGACCTGCCCGACCCGCTGGCCGGCGTCACCCTCGTCGCGTCCAGCGGCGAGTCCCTGCGGCCCTTCCTCACCGCGGGCGGCCGGTCCCTCGTCCCGGGCCGGCTGGTCAACCAGTACGGGCCGACCGAGTGCACCATGACGACCACCCGCCACGACGTCCCGGCGGACCCCGACCCGGCCCACGACGTGGTCGGCCTGCCCCGGACCGGCGCCACCGTCCGCGTCCTCGGCCCCGACCTGACCCCCGTCCCCGACGGAACCGTGGGCGAGGTCTACATCGGCGGCACGGGCCTCGCCCGCGGGTACGGAGGGCTCCCGGCCCGCACGGCGGCCGCGTTCCTCCCCGACCCCTACGGTCCGCCCGGCTCCCGCATGTACCGCACCGGCGACCTGGGCCGGTGGACCCCGCAGGGGCTGCGCTACGAAGGCCGCGGCGACCGCCAGATCAAGATCCGCGGCTACCGCGTGGACCCCGCCGAGGTGGAGGGCGCGCTGCTCACCCACCCCGCCGTGAGCGGAGCCGTCGTCACCCCGCACACCGACGACCGGGGCCGCGTGTACCTGGCCGCCCACGTCACCGGCGACCACACCACGCCGGACGCCGCCCTGCGCCGCCACCTGGCCCGCACCCTGCCCCCGCACCTGATGCCGCGCCGCTTCCTGCGCCACACGGCCCTGCCCACCACCCGTGGGGGCAAGGCGGACCGCGGACGCCTGGTCGCAGGGAGCACCGCATGAGCACACCGACCACGACGGGCCGCCCGGCCGCCACGGTCCGCCCGCCGACCACGGTCCGTGCGGCCACGCCGGCCGCCGTCCCGCACTCCGCGCTCGGCGTCCACGGGCCCGCCGACCTCGCCGTCGCCGCCGCCCGCATCGCCCCGTACACCGTGCGCACCCCCCTGCTGCCCGGCCCGACGACCACCGTCTGCGGTCCAGGCCTGCTCCTGAAGGCCGAACACCTCCAGACCGGCGGCTCCTTCAAAGCACGTGGCGCCGCCAACGCCGTCCTCGCCCTCGCCGCCGACCGCGTCGTCACCGGTTCCTCCGGCAACCACGGCATCGCCCTCGCCCGCATCGCCCGCACCCTCGGCCTGGAACTGACCGTCGTCCTGGCCGCCGGCGCGGCCCCCGCCAAGGCCGCCGCCATCCGCGCCCTGGGCGCACGGGTCGTCCAGGCCGGCGGGGGAGTGGCCGAACGCGAGGAACGTGCCCGGACGATCGCCGAGACGACCGGCGCCGCACTCGTCCCCTCCTCCGACCACCCCCTGGTGATCGCCGGCCAGGGCACGGTCGGCGCCGAAGTCCTCACCGACGCCCCCGACACCGACACGGTCTACGTCCCCGTCGGCGGCGGCGGCCTCCTGGCCGGCGTCTGCCTCGCCGCCGCCGGACACCCCGTCCGCGTCGTCGGCGTCGAACCCGCGCTCACCCCGCGCTACGCCCGCTCCCTGGCCGCCGGACGCCCGGTCCAGCTGCCGCCGACCCGGACCGTCGCCGACGGCCTGCGCGGGCAGCGGCCCGGCCACTTCACCTACCCGATCATCCGCGACCGGGTCGACGACCTCGTCGCCGTCGGCGAGGCCGAGATCCTCGCCGCGGCGGCTCTGCTGCACCGCCACGGCGTCGACGCCGAACCCAGCGGCGCCGTCGCCCTCGCCGGAGCCCTGCGGGCCGCCCGGCGCCGCGAAGCCGCGGTGGCCGTCGTCTCCGGCGGCAACACCACCGCCCGACTCCACACCCTCACCGCAACCACCATCCTCCGGAAGGACACGCCATGACCGAGAACACCGCCACCGCCGTCAGCACCCTCGACCTGCTCGTCGACATCTTCCGCGACGTCCTCGGCTGTCCCGGCCTCACCGCGGACACCGACTTCTACGAGGCCGGCGGCGACTCCCTGGCGGCCTTTCAGGTCATCGGCCGCCTCCAGGAGACGCTGGGCTGCGACGACATCCCGGTCTCCCTGGTCTTCGCCTACCCGACCCCGCGCGACCTCGCCGAGGTCGTCGACGCGGACTTCGGCCGCGACTGAGGGGAGGGCCGGCGCGGCGGCCCCGCGGCGCCTGGGCCGCCCGCCGACCCTGTCGGCCACAGACACCGACCGACACCTCAGGACCCACCGCACACGCCCCTCCACGACCACACCTCCCTCGTCCCGTACACGCGTCAAAGGAGTGCCGTCATGTCCGAAGACCTCGTGCCGTTCCTCGGCAGATGGCGGCTGTGGAACCAGTTCGCGCTGCGCGGGCCCGGGTTCCCGGCCGACGGCGTGCTCCGCCTCGCCCCGCCCGGACTCGCAGAGGCCGCCGACACGTTCGTCCCGGACACGCCGTTGTCCGGCCCCGACTGGGACGCCTTCGCCGCCGAACTGGGCACCGCCGCAGTGGAGACCGCGCACGTCCTCCAGGACATCGCCCGCACCCCGGCGTTCCGCGAGGCCCTGGCCTGGCAGAACCGCCCGCTGCTCGACTCCGGCATCGCCCCGTTCCTGCGCTGGGACCCCGACACCGACAAGCGCAGCAGCATGCCCCGCCAGCGCGAGGAGCTCGTCGCGCACTACTGGCAGCGGTTCTGCGTGAAGAACGACACCATCGGCTTCTTCGGCCCCGTCGGCTGGGGCCGCTGGGACCCCGCGGCATCCGGCGCACACGTCGACCCGGGTACCGGGCTGATCGCCGACTCCACCGTCTACTGGGCGAGCTGGGGCATCGACGCGGTGGCCAGGATGCTGGACGCGGACCCGGCGCTGCGCGAGTGGATCGCCCCGAGACCGGTCCCGTTCGTCGTGCTGAACGGGAACGAGGCACGCGTGCCCGGCCGCCGTCCGACCACGGTGTCCGACGCCGAGGCAGCGGTCCTCGCCCGCTGCGACGGGGTGCGTCCGGCCCGCGACATCGCCGCCGACCTCCCCGGCACCGACGTGGCCCGGACGCTGCACGACCTGGTCGCCCGCCGCTGGGTGACCTGGCGACTGGAGGTCCCGGCCGGCACCCACCCCGAACGCGCCCTGCGCGGCTGGCTGTCGACCGTCGGCGACCCGGACCTCAGGCGACGCGGCCTGGACGCCCTCGACCTCCTGGAGCGGGGCAGGGCGAAGGTGGCGGCGGCCACCGACGAGACCACCCTCCTCACCGCACTCCAGGACCTCGAACGCGACTTCACCGCACTCACCGACACGGCCGCGACCCGCGAGAAGTCGGCCTCCACCGCCCCCTGCCGCGCCCTCGTCTACAGCGACACCCGGCGCTCGGCCACGGCGCGCCTCGGCCCGGCCGTCGTGGAGGCACTGTCCCCGCTGCGCCTCCTGATGGACAGCGCGGGCTGGCTCACCGCCCGGCTTGCCGCCGTCGTGGAGACCGAGATCCGCACGGTGCACCACCGCCTCGCCGCCGGCGGCGACCCGGTCGACCTGGCCTCCTTCTGGTTCGCGTGCCTGCCCGTGCTGCACGGCACCGCCCGTACGGCGGCGAGCGAGGTGCAGCGGGAGTTCGCCGAGCGCTGGCAGCGGATCCTCGCGGTCCCGGACGACGCGCGCAGGGTCACTCGGCGGGCCGTCGACATCGAGGAGTCCGTGCGGCGGGAGTTCGAGGGCGGCGGGGGCTGGACGGCGGCCCGCTATCTCAGCCCGGACATCATGATGGCCGCCGACGGCCCCGAGGCCGCCGCGCGCGGTGACCTCACCCTGGTCCTCGGCGAACTCCACCTGGCCGCCAACACCTTGGGCGCCTCGCTCTTCACCCATCAACACCCCGACGTCGACGAGCTGTTCGCCCTGACCGACCAGGACCACCCCGGCCCCCGACTGATGCCGCTCATTCCCAAGGAGCACCGGGCCCGGCTCTCCGCCCGCGTCCGGCACACGCTGGTACGACCGGAGGACTACCAGGTCGCCCTCACCGACTTCACGGCCGACCCGGCCCGCCCCCGCGCCGTCCGCAGCGCCGACGCCCTGGTCGAGGAACGGAACGGCGCCCTCGTGGTCCGGCTGCCCGACGGCGCGGTCTTCCCCGCGATCGACGTCTTCTCCCACGTCCTGACCACGCTGTCGATGGACCTCTTCCAGCCGCTGCGGCCGGCCGCCCACACACCCCGGGTCACGGTCGATCGCCTGGTCATCGCCCGCGAGGCCTGGCAACTGCCCGCCGCGGAGGCCACGTTCGCCGACGACAAGGACGAGGCCCGGCGCTTCGTGCGGGCCCGCCACTGGCGCACCCGCCTCGGCCTGCCCCGCTTCGTGTTCGTCGTCTCCCCGACGGAGTCCCGTCCGTTCTACGTCGACTTCGACAGCCCGGTCTACGTCACCATCCTGGCCAAGGCCCTGCGCCGACTCGCCCGCAAGGACCCGTCGGCCACGGCGACGTTCACGGAAATGCTCCCGACCCCGGAACAGACCTGGCTCACGGACGACGAGGGCCACCGCTACACCTCGGAGCTGAGGTTCGTCGCGTTCGACACGCAGGGGAGTGAGGCGGAGGGGGCGGCCCTGGCTCGCGGTTCGGAAGCGTGGTGGGCGACGGCGTCACTCCGCTGAGGTCAGACATTCGCTGAGGAGGCCGACGACGTCGTGCCAGGCGCGCTGCGCGTGCCGTGGGTGGTGGCCGACGCCGGGGAGCGTGGTGTGGTCGACCGGCGGGTGGTGGAAGGCGTGCAGGGCGCCGCCGTAGACCACGAGGCGCCAGTCGACGCCCGCGGCCTGCATCTCGGCGGTGAACGCCTCCCGTTGCGCGGGCGGCATGATCGGGTCCTCCGATCCGACCCCGGCCCACACAGGGCAGCGAATGCGCGCTGCCTCGCCCGGCCGGCCTGTGATCAGTCCGTTGACCGTCCCGATCGCGCGCAGGTCGACGCCGGCGCGGCCGAGTTCCAGCGCGATCGCGCCGCCGGTGCCGTAGCCGACGGCGGCGATCCGGTCGGGGTCGGTCCGTGGTTCGGCGCGCAACGTGTCGAGCGCCGCGTGGCCGATGTCCCGCATCCGGTCGGGATCGGCGAGCAGCGGCAGGCAGCGGGCCAGCATCTCCTCGGGGTCGTCCAGATAGCGCCCGCCGTGAAGGTCGAAGGCGAGCGCCACGTATCCCAGCTCGGCGAGCGCGTCGGCCCGGCGGCGCTCGACGTCACTGAGCCCCGTGCCCTCCGGCCCGAGCAGCACCGCGGGCCGGCGATCGGCACCGGCCGGGAGGGCGAGGTGCCCGATCATCGTCAGACCGTCGGCCAGGTACTCGACCGTGCGCGTGGTGATCGTCGTCATGAGACCGGACGGTAGTGATCGACGGGTCCGGTCGGGCCGCTGTTCTGCCGCTGGCAGAACAGCGCGGGTGTTCCTCCGGATGCGGCGACGGCTCACGGTCCGCGGCCGGGGCGAGCGGCGCGGGGCGGGGTCACGGCTCGACGTCGACGACGACCTTGCCGTCGGCCGTACCGCTCTCCACGGACCTGTGGGCGTCCGCCACGTCGGCGAGCGTGTAGCGGGTCCCGTCCAGCAGGGGGCGCAGCTTGCCCTCGTCCACCAGCGCAGCGGCTTCGCGCAGGATCTCGCCGTGGTGCTCGCGGCCCCGGCCGGTCAGCATCGGCAGCAGTGTGAAGATGCCCGAGTAGGTGGCTGCCCGGAACGACAGGGGTGCCAGCGCATGGGTGCCCCAGCCCAGCGCGCTCACCACATGGCCGGTGTAGGTGCGCACCGCCTCGAAGGAGGCGTCCAGGACGGGGCCGCCCACGGTGTCGAAGACGATGTCGAATCCGGCACCGCCGGTGTGCTCGGCGACGTACCTGTCCACGGGCACCGAGGTGTAGTCGATCGGTACCGCCCCCAGGCGCCGCACGAGCGGCGTCCTGGCTGCGGACGCGGTCGCGAACACCTCCGCACCCCTGGCCGCGGCGATCTGGACCGCGACGCTGCCCACGCCGCCGGCGCCGCCGTGCACCAGTACCTTCTGCCCGGCCCGTACGCCGGCCCGGTCCACCAGACCTTCCCATGCCGTGATCACGGCCAGCGGCAGCGCGGCCGCCTCTCGCATCGACAGCGTGGCGGGCTTGCGGGCCAGCAGACGGGCGTCGACCGCCGCGAACTGTGCGAGCGATCCCTGCAGGTCGCCGACGCCGCCGGTCAGGCCGTACACCTCGTCCCCAGGCGTGAAGCCGCTCACTCCGGCTCCCGTCTCCACCACCTGGCCGGCCAGGTCCATGCCCAGTACGGCCGGTGGCCGCACGCGGGCGTGGGCCGCCCGGCCCGCCCGGATCTTCGTGTCCAGCGGGTTCACCCCGCTGGCGTGGACCCGCACCAGCACCTGTCCTTCCCCGGGCGTCGGCCGGTCGATCTCCCGCACCTCAAGCGGACCGGCGAATTCCTCGAGAACCATCGCACGCATCACAGCACCCGCTCCCACATCGCTCCGACACCAGAGTGTGCCTGGTTAATCGGACAGACTAGTCCGTCTTTATAGCGGAGGCAGCGAACACGTCCGGGACTCAAATCGGAACGACTAGTCTGTCTCGCATGGCGACGCGCGTACGGAAGACGAACACCGAGCAGAGGATCCTTGATTCGGCGGCAGCCCTCTTCCACCGGCACGGACTGAGGGGAGTGGGCGTGGACCAGGTCATCGCCCACTCCGGGGTGGCGAAGTCCACCCTGTACGCACACTTCCGCACCAAGGACGACCTCATCGCCGCCTACCTGCGGCGCACGGACGAGTTGTGGATGGGGCGGCTGCGGGAGGCCGCCGACGCCACGGGGTCCGACCCCGCCGAGCAGTTGGTGGGCCTCTTCGACGCGCTGCCGGCCTCCTTCGACCGCCACGGCTTCTTCGGCTGCCCCTTTGTCAGCGCCGCTGTGGAGGCCGAGCTCGATTCCAAGGCCCACGCGGCCACCGTCGCCCACACCCGGCGCCGCCAGGAGTGGCTGACCGGCCTCGCCGGAGCCGCGGGAGCCGCACAACCGGCCGCGCTGGCCGCACATCTCGGACTGCTGATCGACGGAGCCCTGGCCTCCGGACGACTGTTGCAGGACCGAGCGGTGGTCGACGCCGCCAGAACGTCCGCACGGGCAGCCGTCCTCGCTCATACCGCACCCACCACGACGGCCGCGTAAGCGTCCCGGGCGACGTCCCGGCCTTCGCACGGCCCGCGCACCACCTGAGCTGCGCGGGCTGTGGGCGCGTCACGCGCCCGCTTCCCTCCGGCCGGCGTCCGCAACCGGGAGGCCACCGGTGCCGCCCCGGGCACCCGAGCCAGAGCGCCGCCCGGAAACAGGCAGCGTGGTCAGCCGTCGCGGCGGCGCAGGGCATGGAGCCCGACGTCGTACGCCATCGCGCCGAGGGCGAGGACCACGAGCGGGGATGCTGTTGGGACGGCGCCGTGGACAAGGGCCGCGCCGACGCTGCAGAAGGGGGCGGACGGTCAGTCGTCGTCGAGCCGCTGAAGGACCTGCGTGAAGTCACCACCATCGAGCAGGCCGGTCAGCACGTGCGTGATGTTGTCGATGCCTGCGTCTCGGACGATGAGGCCGTCGGAGCACCAGAAGTAGCGGCCGTTCAGGGACTCGCCGGTTCGGGAGTCCTTTTCCATGAGGCGCTCGACCTCAGCAAGAGTGAACACGGTTGCGCTCCAGCGTGATGCGTCCGCTGTCAGCCGGACCTCAACATCGACGTTGCAGACGGCGTCCAAGGGCTCACCCTCGCTGGGCAGGAAGGACGCCTCGAACCGTTCTGTTCGGACGCGATACCAGGGACCGTCCCATCCCTGCTCAGCGGCTTCGGCCCCGTTACTGGTCATGCGGGGAGTATGGCGAGCTGTCCCCGAGGGCTCAACCGGATTTGTCCCCGACGAACTGTCGGACCGGGGCGCACTGGCAGGCATCATCTACGTCCTGCGTAAAGGCGTGGCCTGGCGTGTTTCCGAGAACCGCCGTGGGTCGCTCCGGTGTGACGTCCTGGCGCCGGTCACGTGCCGGCATCGCGTCTCACCGCACGATGCCGGCGGTGCGGGCGGCGGCCAGCCAGTCGGGGAACTCCTGCAGCAACTGGTCGAAGATGTGGTGGTCGGGGATGGTCTGCGGGGTGCGGCCGGCGTGGAAGAAGCCCGCGTTGTCGACGATGCGACGGCCGGGGACGGCGAGGGTGTCGAGCTTGCGCAGGAAGGTGAATTCGTTGTCGTCGGGGTCGCCGAAGCCGATGAACTGCCAGAACAGGGGGAGGCGGGCGGCTTTGCACAGGTAGCGTTCGGCAGCCGGCCTGTTGGTGGGGCCGCCGTCGGTCTGGAAGATGACCAGGGCGGGGCAGTGGCTGCCGGATTCCACGTAGTGGTCGATGACCTCGTCCATGGCCCAGTGGTAGTTGGTGCGTCCCATGTGGCCGAGGTTCTCGTGCAGCTTGTTGATGCGTCCGCGGTGACTGCCGAGGATCAGGTCGGTGGTTCCGTCGACGTCGGTGGAGAAGAACACCACCGGAACGGTGCCGTCGTCATCGAGGTGGGCCGACAGTGACAGGACCTGTTCGGCCAAGTGCTGCATGGTCCCGTTCTGGTAGTAGGACCGCATTGACCCGGAGCGGTCCAGCACGAGGTACACCGCAACCCGCACGTCCTCCAGTCCGTGACGGCGTACGCCGGCGCCCGCCGTTTTGTACAGGCTGACCAGGTCGGGCGCCTTTTCCTGCATCTTGGTCAGGCTGATGGCCGCAGCGTGCTCCATGCCGTTCGTCGGGATCACTCCTTCTTGGCTGTCCCCCGCTTCTCAGCAGGTGCCGGTGGCTGCCTCGTGGGCTGCGACCAGTGCGGTTCAGACGGTATGACCGGGCGGTAACGGGTGGTGTGGTGCCCCGGGTATGCGAGCGTCCTCTTGCGGAGAGCAGGGCCGGGTGCGGGCCCGTGCAGGGGGGCCGTTGCGGGGCGGGCGCAGGCGGCGTTGCCGCCGCCTGCGCCCGGGTGTCACTCGGCTGCCGTGCGTTCCTTGGACGGTGTCCGGCGTGTTGTCGGGGTGTCCAGGTGAACGACGACGGTGGTGTAGAAGCGGTGCACGGCGTTGTCGACGCTGCGGATGAAGCCGGTCTCGGCGTTGCCGCGGCCGCTTCCCATGCTCTTGAGCAGGGACAGGCGGAATCCGGTGATTCTGGCGTTGTCCTTGGGCAGCAGGTCCGCCGGTTCGGGGCGCAGACGCTCCAGGGTTCCGCGCGGGCCTGCGGCTTCGCCGTCGACGAGGGTCTCGACATGCAGGTCCGCCGGTGCATCGGCCAGGCGCCGGACAAGTCGCTTGGCCCAGCTCAGGGGGTAGCCCTGTGCAGGGGCCGGGATGTCGATACCGGTGCGCAGCTTGCCGGTGCGCAGGTCGGCGCTGACGGTCAGGACGCCGGGCATGCCGTCGATACGCAGCTCCGCCTGGAGCCGCCCGTCGAGGCAGAGTCGGTCGGCCAGGCGGTCTCGGCGCTCCTTGGGATCCGCTCCGCGCTTGGCGCGCTGCACGGGCAGGACCTTCTGCCCGAGTTCGCCGCCCAGTCTGAGGCAGACCTGGCGGATGAGCCGCTCCCAGTTCTCGACCACTTCCAGTGCCCGGGCGTCGCCCTGGCAGAGGGTTTCGTCGTCGATGCCGTTGCGCACGGGGACCCAGGCCGGCCCCATGTTCTGGAAGCCGTGGCAGCCGGAGTTCTCGTGCTGCAAGTAGTGCAGCAGTTCCTGCAAGAGCCAGGCGTGCGCGGCGTTGCCCACCCCCTCGTGCCTGATCAGCATCTGCGCCTGGTGGGCGACTTCCGCCCAGGACAGGTGCCAGAGGGCTACCTTGTGCTTGCGCCGCTTGTCGATCTTGACGTCGACGAGCGGACTGCCCTCCAGCGCCACGTCGTTCGTCAGCGTGATCACGGCCTCGTAACCGCGGCGCGCGGCGATGTCCATGTACGCCTGCACCTGGTCGGCCTTGAGCGCGTTGCCGTTGGTCTTCGTCTCGACCAGCGCGGTCCACAGCTTGCCTGCCCGCTCCACCCGGATCACCCCGTCCGGGCGCCGCGGACTGTCCCCGTGGGGCAGGGAGACCTCCGTGAACGTCTCCATACGGCCCGCCGGAGCCCCGAACCCCGCGGTGAGCCTCCTGCTGAACTCCGGCACCTGCGCCATCACCGACAGCAGCACCGAGGTGGCACGCATCTCCCGGTCCCGGTCGCTCTTGAGCACCGAGACAGGGAAAAGCCTGGCCGACTTCCAGGAGTCGTTCTCCGCCAGGGTCTTCTTGACCGTCCTGGGAAGGGTGACCTTCTTCTTCGCGGTGCGAGGACGGGCGGCCGGCTTCCTCGGCTCACCAGCCTCGCCCTCAGGAGGGCGAGGAGCGGGGATGGCCCCCAGCGCCGTCTGCCGGACCGGCGTCCCGGCCGGCGCCGGAGCCGCTGCATCCGCCTGCTCGTCGGCTTCCGCGCCGTCGAGCGCCGCTTCGGCTTCCGCAGCCGCGTCGTCCTCGATGTCGACCCCGAAGTCCGTCGCCAGCCCCGCAAGCCCGGTCTCGTAGCCCTGCCCGACGGCACGGAACTTCCATCCCTCGCCCCGCCGGTACAGCTCACCGAAGATGACCGCCGTCACCGAGTCGGCATCGTCGACGGCGAACCGCAGGAGGCTCGCACCGGCTGCGTCGGCCAGCGTGATCCGCACATCCTCCAACTCGCCGAAGCGGGCTTCGCCGTACCTGCTCGCAGCGACGACGATCCGGTCGATCCCGGACGGCACCGCGGTGAGATCGAAGCTGATCCGGTCCTCACTGCCGTCCGCCGTCGGCGTCTTGCCCAGAAGCTGCACACTTCCGTCAGCAGCCACCGGATGGTTGTAGAAGTAGAAGTCGCCGTCGCTGCGCACCTTGCCGTTCGCGTCCAGCAGCAGGACCGACACATCCGCGTCGCCCTCGCCGGTAGGGCTGACCCAGCCCAGACTGACGATGACCGAACCGACACTGTCGCTCAGATCCGCCAGGGCCACATTCGCACCCTTGATCATTTCCTGCACAAAGCCCCCCAGCGGCACACCATGGGCATGCGGAAGATTCCGCCCCATTCATCCTTTGCACGACACAAGATGACGAGCCGCGCGCAGATAACTGTAATGCGCACCGAGCCCGATCGTGGAGGTTCCGTGAAGCACGGCAACCAGTGCTCTGACCGCATAGGTCCGCCGGGTTGGCGGAGCCGGAGCCGGTGCTCGGGCCGGCTGGGCTCGGTGCGGGAACAAACCGAGCGGTGGCGGAGCCGATCACACTAGGCTCCCCGCATGTCTGGTCCGACGTTGGTGATCGAGTTGGCGGGCAACACCTCCTGGTCAGGTAGCCCTGACGGATTCGCGCCGGAGGTGGCGCTGTGATCGGTGACGTTCCCACGGTTGCCTGAGCACGCGGCGAGAGCGGGGCGTCCGCCCAGCGGATGCCCCCTTCACTTCGGATGTCGGCGCGTTCTCTGCGTTCGGCGGCCAGGACGTCACAGTGGCGGGCATTGGCGTTGCGCCGGCGCAGGTAGGCGTGCGGTGCCCGGGTCTGCACGGGGTGGTTCGGGTGCGGGAGTAGGCGGGTTGAAGCGGAACCGCCCGCCGGGCTGGTGGTCTGCTCAGGCGCCGCCCCGGAGGGGCGCCCTCTCCCTGCCTGGCCGCTCATTGAGGTCGCAGGGCCTGGCGCATCCAGCGGAGGCGGTCCAAGGAGCGGCGGCGCCTCCACACAACCCACATCTGGCCGAGCTGCTCGGCGACCAGCCGTCGTACGGCCGCCCGCTCATCGGAGCGGGCGGGCATGTGGCTGCCGTACTGGCTCGGCGCCATGGGCCTCCTCGCGGTCGGCATGTTCGTCCTTGGGGGCCGTCAGCGGGTCGCTGGCCTTTCCCCTTCTCTTCGCGCTCGGCATGGTCGCGTTGTGCTTCTGGGGTCCTGCGGCACCTCATGGTGGCGGATTTTCCGGTTCAGCTCGGCGAGTCCGCCCGCGTCGGTGCCCACGGCTCGGGCGGCCCGGTGGCCCTGTACGGCCAGAAACGTAACGGCGATCCCGGTGTAGAGGGCGCTGTGGAGCACCCACATGGCCGGGTGCTCGTCCCTGCGGATCAGGGCCGTAATGCCCAGTCCCAGCAGGAACACCAGGATTGCCTGCGCGGTCACGCTGCGGTCGAGTAAGCGCTTGAGCGGAAGCACAGCGTAGGCCTCCTCGAGAGGGAGTCGGGGACAGCGTTGTCGCCTTCCGGATACCCCCTCTTCCCACTCATCTGACCAAGCGCTGGCTGACGCGCATCCCCTCCGAAGACGGGGGCAGCGACCACCAACAGCATCGCCATCGCCACGAGCTACAGGCTGCGTGGGGTGGCATGGCCCTGGTCCGGGAATTCAGTGCCCCAGTCAGAATGCGTGTCCTGAGCTGGTTCGTCTTCGACAGTGGCATCGTCTGGCGGTGGCTTGGTGGCGTCGTCGCCACCAGGGCCAGGTCAGATATCGACGCCTTCCCCGAGCACGCGAACGCCGGCGAGGAAGGCCCGGTGCACCCGGCGTCCGGCCGCGTCGATGCCGTGGGCGAACTGGCGTAGCAGCTCGCGCCGTTCGGCCACGAGGCGGTCGCCGCACAGCCACGCCGACCACACCCGGTCCGGCGGGACGCGGCGACCGGCCTCGAGTTTTCAGAACTCCGTGTCCGGCCGCGCCGGGCTTCCTCGGATCCGAAGACGGGGGAGGGATCGCGGATCTCCAGCACGTCGATCTCGAACCCGGCGAGGATCCCGCGCTCGATCGCCTCCGACACCCCGAGCTCCGCGAGCCACGCGCCGTGCGTGGTCCTCCGGGTGCGTCGGCCATGGACGCGATCTCCAACTCCTGGCCGTTCGCGTCCTTCTGCGGCAGGCCGCAGCGAGGAGGCGTGGCGTGGCGGTCAGGTAGAGCCGGAAAGCCCCCGGGATCCGCTGGTCGTCGTGGATCGCGGCGTACGGGCGACCAGTCCTCGAAGGACCGCTGCGGAACTGGGCTGGGGAACTCCGCCGCCGCTGAGCCCGCGTGCTCGCCCCGACCATGAGGTCGACCACGCCGAGTGCGACCCCCGACCACGGCGCCGGACGGGGCGTGCCGAGTCTTGCCCCCGCAAGGGATCAGAACCTGAGATTGATCACGACCTCACACAGACCCTGGCCGCATCGCTGATCAGAGCGGAACCAGGCGTCGAATCAGAGCCGGGTTTCAGAGCTGGAATTCGGCCGGGGACAGCCCCAGCGTCGCGCAGGCCTCGCGCAGGACCGTCGCCTCTGCCTGGGAGAAGTGGCCGTCGGCGCCGGCGATGACCATGCCGGTCTGGATCACGGCCCGGGCCTCGGTGGGCTTCTTGGCGGCCTTGGCGATCTCCTGCATGGCCTCGGCCTTGCCGTGCTGGAAGTTCATCGTGAGCTGGTCGACATGCTTGTTGAAACGCTGCCGCAGCTGCTCCGGCGGGAAGTTCTGGAGCACATCGTTGCTGAGGATCATCGACTCGACCTGCTGCCGCTCGGCCGGGTCCACCTGCCCGTCGGCCGCCGCGACCAGCGCGCACACCGCCATGCTCGCGTCCCGGTAGGCGCCGCTCTTCAACTCGGTCTTCAGCGAGCCGAGCTGCGTCTTCAGCACACCGATCAGCTGGGCTTTGCTGCCACCGCCGGACCTCGTCCCCCCGCTCTGCCCACCGGTGGCGCCACGCCCGCCCTGATTCTGCTGGAGAGCCTTGGCCTGGTCCTTGAGCTTGTCCCAGACTGCCATTGAGTCACCTCGGTCATCGTCGGAAGTCATCTCGCGAACCCGCTCCCGCGCGCTCACTGGCCCAACGCCCGCCCCCGGGCAAAGGTTCCGCAAAGCGCGCACCTCTCTCATCACCTGTTTCTCCGGTGCCCGAAACGGTGACTGCCCGCACCCGGTGATCGGGTACGGGCAGTCGCGGTGACGTGTGGTGTCAGGCCCTGTGCCGCCGCGTCACGAACCGCCACGCGACACGAGGGAAAGGACATTTACAGTGTCAGCACCCACGGCTACCGCACGGCTGGGCCGACCGGGCCCCGCACAAAGCGACGCCCTCATATATTTCACTGGCCGCCCCGCCGGCCTGCGTATGAACCCTCATCTGCCCGAATATCCGGGAGATGACCCCCGACCAGCGGTTGGACCAGATGATCCGTACCCGGCGGATCCAGGCCTTTCCCCCCCATTCGGTGCTGACCGAGCCTCGGTCAGCTTTTCCGAAAGCCCACCCGACCACCTAGGCGGCCGGTTCGTAGTCGACCTGCTGGTCGGGGCAGGTCAGGTCGCCCAGGGCGGTGTGCTCAGGGGTGCCAGCGGTCAGGTTCCAGCGGGGTTTGGTACCGGTTCAGTCGGTGATGTAGCGGCAGTGGGCGTCGGTGGCGGGCGGGTCCTGGTCGGCCTTGAGCGATAGCGCGAGCATCTACTTAAGACCTCGGCTCGAGCCTGCCATCGATGAGTCGAGTGACTCCCAACGGGTTGTCGGTGCGGAGCTCCTCGCAAAGCAGAGCGTCGGGAAACGACTGGTAGCAGACCGGGCGGAGCCAGCGTTCGATGGCCAGCGTTCCGACACTGGTCGTAGCGGGTGAACTCGTCGCGGGCCATGGGCCGCCGTGCACCATGGCGTGGCAGACCTCGACCCCTGTTGGCCAGCCACCCCACAGAATGCGTCCCGCCAGCTCCTCTAGGACGGGCAGGAGACGCATGGCTGTTGTCAGGTCTGCGTCGGTACCGTGGATCGTGGCCGTCAATTGTCCATCCATGCCCTCGAGCAGGCCGAGGAGTTCTTCGACCCCAGACCACCGCACGAGGAGGCCAGCGGCACCGAAGACCTCACCGGAGAGGTCCTCGTGGGCCATATAGGTCGCCACGTCGCATTCGAGGACTACAGGGCTCGGCGCGTATGGGCTCTCCCCGGGCATTCCCTGTGCCAGCATGGAGACTCCGTCGACGGCCGCCCACCGCCTCGACCCCTCGATGTAGGCTTCTGTGATGCCCGGGGTCAGCATGACCCGTCCTGTCGTGTCGGCCACCGTCTGAGCTACGGTTGAGCGGAAGGCGTCGCCTGCCGCACCTGTCGGCAGCAGCAGGAGCCCGGGATTCGTGCAGAACTGACCTGAGCCGTTGGTCAGCGACGCTACATAAGCGGTGGCGAGGGCGGCAGGGTCGGATAGGGCTCCGTCAAGGACGATCACGGGGTTGACCGCCGACATTTCGGCGTGGACCGGGATGGGCACAGGCCGAGTGTTCGCAGTTTTGATCAACGCCATTCCACCGACCCGTGAGCCGGTGAATCCGACTGCCATGATCCGTGGGTCGCGAACGAGGTTCTGACCGACTTCGGTGCCGCGGCCGACGAGCAACGAGAAGACGCCGGCTGGCATGCCGGTGTGTTCGGCGGCAGAGACTATGGCGCGGGCGACGAGCTCGCTGGTGCCGGGGTGGGCCGGGTGTGCCTTGGCTATGACGGGACAGCCCGCGGCCAGTGCGGATGCTGTGTCGCCGCCGGCGACCGAGAAGGCCAGTGGGAAGTTGCTCGCACCGAACACGGCGACGGGGCCGACGGGGATTTTGCGCAGGCGCAGGTCCGCTCGCGCGAGGGGCAGGCGTTCGGGAAGCGCGGAGTCCACGCGGACGCCGAGCGCGTCCCCACTCCGGACCAGGTCTGCGAAGATACGCAGTTGTCCACAGGTGCGTCCGCGTTCGCCGGTCAAGCGGTCCAGTGGCAGTCCCGACTCGCTTGCCGCGAGTTGTAGGAGACTGTCGCCGAGTGCCTCGATCCCGTTCGCGCAGGCATCGAGGAAAGCGGCCCGGCGGTGCCCGGGCATGGTGCGGTACTCGCGGGCGGCTGAGGCAGCCAGTCGGGCTGCTTGCGCAACGTGGTCCGGTGAGGCATCCCGTAGCGGGGGGCCCAGAGGCTTGGACGTTGCTGCCTCGATGCCGCGCCACGGCTCGCCCGTGCCAGGGATGTCACGGCCGGCCACGATTGAGGTTCCAGTCAGATGCACAGTGCTCTCTCTCCTTACCCCGCCAAAAGTCGTATCGCTCTTGGCGTTGTCTTTACGTCGATGGGATGTATAGCCTAGGCAATGGCATGTGACATTGCACAGGGGGGAGGGTTGATGACTCTGAAGGTTGTCGTCGTAGGCGCGGGCGTGGTTGGGGCCGCGTGCGCCTTCCACGCCGCCTCGGCAGGCTTGGACGTCACGGTCGTCGACCGCGGGGCCGTCGGCGCTGGGACGACCAGTCGTGGGGAAGGCAATGTTCTCCTCTCCGACAAGGAGCCGGGTCCCGAACTCGATCTGGCTCGTCTGAGCCGCGCCCTGTGGGAGGAGGCCGGTGAAGAGCTCGGGTCTGACTCCCTCGAGCTCGAGGCGAAAGGCGGCCTCGTTGTCGCAAGCACCGCCGAAGGCCTCACGGCACTCCGAGAGTTCGCCGTGCGGCAGGCGATGGCCGGGGTCCGTACTGAACCGATCGAGCGTGTTCGTGACATCGAACCCCACCTTGCGCCCGGGCTGCCCGGTGGCGTCCACTATCCGCAGGACGCTCAGGTACAGCCCGTCCTGGCGGCGGCCGCGCTGCTGCATGCTGCCGTGGCACGTGGCGCACGCTTTCACACGGGTGAGATCGCCGCTGCGGTAACGGGTCGGGCAGGGGGGCTCACCGGCGTCCGGACTGCCGCCGGCGATGTACTGTCCGCCGATGCCGTCGTGAACGCTGCCGGCACGTGGGGCGGCGAAGTCGGCCGTCGGCTCGGTGCGCCCATCGAGGTCCTACCGCGCCGGGGATTCGTCCTGGTGACCGAACCGCTGCCACCGATGATCCGGCACAAGGTCTACTCGTCCGACTACGTTGCCAACGTCGCCTCGTCCGATGAAGGGCTGGAGACCTCATGCGTTGTCGAAGGTACCCGCGGCGGCACGATCCTCATCGGCGCCAGCCGGGAACGCGTCGGCTTCGACACGACGATGAACCCCGCCCTGGTCGCCAGACTCGCCGCGCAGGCCTGCCGGCTGTTCCCCTTCCTGCGGGGGGCCCATCTGATCCGCACCTACCGCGGATTCCGGCCGTACTGCCCGGACCACCTCCCGGTCATCGGACCGGATCCGAGGGCCCCAGAGGTCATCCATGCATGCGGTCACGAGGGCGCGGGCATCGGTCTCGCCCCCGCAACCGGGGCACTCGTGACGGCCCACCTGCTCGGCCGCCCCTGGCGCGGCGCCGACCCGGCAGCGCACACCGGGCTCCTGCCCGACCGCTTTTTCACCTCTGGAGGTGCGCCGAAGTGAGTGAGCTCATCATCGACGGCAAGCCACTGGCGTTTGTCGAGGGGCAGACCGTCGCCGCAGCCCTCGTGGCGGCGGGACGAGTCTCCTGGCGCACCACCCGCCTCGGGCACCGCCCGCGTGGCGTCTTCTGCGGGATCGGCGTCTGCTTCGACTGTCTCGTGACGATCGACGGAGTCGGCGGGCAGCGCGCCTGCCTGGTTCCGGCACGTGAGGGTATGACCGTCACGACTGAGGAGAGTACCGATGAGTGAGCCAGCAGACCTCATCATTGTGGGAGCGGGCCCGGCCGGCATGGCCGCGGCGGTCACGGCTCTGGCCGGTGGGCTGCGCGTGGTGCTCATCGACTCGGGCACCGCCATCGGCGGTCAGTTCTGGCGACACCCCCCGGAACATGCGCGATCGGTCATTCCGACCGAGGATCTGCACCACGGACTGCGCGAATACCACGCTCTCTCTGAAACGTTGTCGGCGCACTCGCATAGAGGGCAGCTCGACCTGCGCCTGCATCACCACGCGTGGTCCGCGGTCCGCGAGGACGACGGATTCGTGGTCCATGCCGTCGACCGGCAGAGGGCGCCGCAGGAGATCGCCGTGGTTCTGCGTGCGCCGAGGCTCCTCGTGGCAACCGGCGCCTATGACCGTCAACTGCCGTTCCCGGGGTGGGACCTGCCGGGCGTGCTCACCATCGGCGGTCTCCAAGCTCTCCTCAAGAGTGGTGGAGTCGCGGCTGGGAGCCGCGTGGCACTGGGCGGCACCGGTCCGTTCCTGCTACCGGTCGCCGCGGGTCTCGCCGCGCGTGGGGTCGAGGTGGTCACGGTGTGTGAGGCGGCCCACCCACGGGCGTGGCTGCGGCACCCCGGTCCGCTGCTGCGCAGCCCCGGCAAGTGGGCCGAGGGAGCCGGGTACGCCCTTGCGCTTATGCGCCACCGCATTCCGGTCCGTCCACGCACGGCGATCATCAGCGCCGAAGGAGGCGCGCGCGTGACATCAGTCCAGATCGCCTCGCTGACGTCGGACGGCAGCCCGCGGCCGGGTACGGAACGACGCATCGAGGTCGACGCCGTCGGCGTCGGCTGGGGTTTCGCACCCCAGCTCGACCTGCTCGTCACCCTAGGCTGCGCACTCACCGACTCGGTGGACGGTAACGCGGTGGTAGCAGTAGACAAGGGCCAGCGCACCACCATTTTCGGCCTCTACACCGCGGGGGAGACATCCGGTGTGGGCGGGGCGGCACTCGCGGTGCTCGAGGGCCGACTGGCCGCGGAGTCGGTCCTCGCCGACTCGGGTGCCGCTCCCGTACTGGATAAGAAGCGCCTGGCCGCGGTGCGCTCCGCGGTCGCGGCCCAGCGTGCCTTCGCCCGAGCGCTGGCTCTTGCCCACCCGATTCCTCCGGCATGGTCCTCGTGGCTGACCGATGAGACCGTCGTGTGCCGATGCGAGGAAGTGTCCGCCGGTGTGATCCGGAGTGCTCGTGCCGAGGGTGCATGTGATCACCGCCAGGTCAAGCAACTGACCCGCGCCGGGATGGGCTGGTGCCAGGGGCGGATGTGCGGACCGGCCGTGCACTGCCTTGCGGCATCGAAGCAGGTCTACGAACCCGCAGAACGGCTTGTCGCGACGCCCCTCACCCTCGGGGCGCTCGCCGACCTCGATAAATGACCGTCGACAGCGACGGACAGCAGCGAAATACTGACAAGGAGTGTTCATGAGAGAGAACCGCATGCCCTGGCACGGAGTCATCGTCGCAACGAGCCTGCCGTTCAACGCTGATCTCACGGTCGACTTCGGCGCATACGGCGAGAGCGTCGCCTGGCTCGCGGAGCAGGGGATGCACGGTGTCGCGCCGAACGGGTCGCTGGGCGAGTACCAGACGCTGACGTACGAGGAGCGCGATCGTGTTGTCGAAACGGCAGTAGCCAGCGCCCCCGCAGGGTTCACCGTCATGCCGGGCGTCGGTGCCTACAGCGGTGGGGAGGCCAGGCGGCACGCCCAGTTCGCCAAGGACGCCGGCTGTCAGGCGGTCATGTGCCTGCCGCCCAATGCCTACCGCGCCGACGATCGCGCGGTCCTCGAGCATTTCGAACTGGTGGCTTCGGTCGGCCTGCCCGTCACGGCGTACAACAACCCCATCGACACCAAGGTGGACTTGCGTCCGGAGCTGCTGGCCAAGCTGCACGCCGAAGGGTTCATCGTTGGAGTCAAGGAGTTTTCAGGCGATGTGCGGCGCTGCTACGAGATCTCTGAGATGGCCCCCGGCCTCGACCTCATGATCGGTACCGACGACACCGTGCTGGAGGTCGGCATCGCCGGCGCCAAGGGCTGGGTCGCCGGTTACCCCCAGGTCTTCCCCCGGGCCTGCCTCGCACTGTATGAGGCGTCCGTCACGGGTGACTTGGAGACGGCGCTGCCCCTCTACCGTCAGCTGCACCCGGTTCTGCGGTGGGACAGCAAGACCGAGTTCATCCAAGCCATCAAGCTCGGCCAGGAGATGATTGGCCGCCGCGGAGGCGGCTGCCGCCCGCCGCGGCAGCCGCTCAGCCCGGAGACGGAGGCTGTCGTGCGCGCCGCCACCCAGGCCCTCATCGAAGCCGGGGTGAACTGACGATGCGCTCGACCGTGTGTTATCACGCCGTCGACTCGCACACCGAGGGGATGCCCACCCGCGTGATCACGGGGGGTGTGGGCGTCCTTCCCGGTGCGACGATGTTCGAAAGGCGGCAGCGGTTCGTCGCGGAACGCGACCACCTGCGCACCCTGCTCATGTGCGAGCCGCGCGGGCACGCGTCGATGTCGGGGGCCATCCTGCAGCCTTCGACCCGGCCAGACGCCGACTACGGTGTGCTCTTCATCGAAGTCTCCGGCTGCCTGCCAATGTGCGGGCACGGGACCATCGGCGTCGCGACGGTCCTCGTCGAGACGGGCATGGTCGAGGTCGTCGAGCCGGAGACGCTGGTGCGGCTCGACACACCGGCGGGACTGGTCACGGCGCGGGTGCGAGTGCGCGACGGCCATGCCGAATCGGTAACTCTGGAGAATGTCGCATCGTACTGCCACGCCCTCGACCAAGTCGTCGACGTGCCGGGATACGGGGCGGTGCGTTACGACATCGCTTACGGCGGCAACTTCTATGCCTTTGTTCGGACCGAGGATCTTGGAATCCCCTTCGATCGGGCGCAGAAGCAGCGGCTGCTCGACGCCGGGCTGGCCGTCATGGAGGCGATCAACAAGCAGAACCCGGTGTCCCACCCGGAGAACCCCGAGATCAACGTGTGTCATCACGTCTATCTTGAGGCTCCCGGATCGACCGGGGAGCACTCACGGCATGCCATGGCGATCCATCCGGGGTGGTTCGACAGGTCGCCCTGCGGCACGGGCACTAGTGCCCGGATGGCACAGCTGCACGCTCGTGGGCAGTTGCCGGTCGGCCAGGACTTCGTCAACGAGTCGTTCATCGGCTCCCGGTTCGTCGGACGGGTGCTGGGGGAGACGATGGTCGGAGGCCGGCCAGCCGTCCTGCCCTCCGTCACCGGCCGCGCCTGGATCACGGGCACCGCGCAGTACCTGCTCGATCCATCGGATCCCTACCCGGCTGGCTTCACCCTCTGAGCCCCCGGTACGCCACCTGCGCTGAGACCCCCTGGGTCGCGCGGACACGTGTGGTGGCTTTCTGGGTCGACCAGACGCTGCCGGAGTCCTTCTGCGTGTCCTATCGGCACAAGGACGGGTTCTCGACCGCGCGCGGCCATGACTCGATAGGCCCTCGGGGTGTAGCCAAATGCCGGCCCCCACCGGCGGCGTGACGAGGTCGTGATCGACACCCCCTCGGGTGGTGTCACGACGGGTGTCCACACCAGTGGGGGCGGGCCGAGGACCGTAGTCTTCGCGAACCGCGTTTATGCTGGCAGAACGAATACGTCTCGCAGGACCGTCTCGATAGCCATCGCCTTGGTAGGCGCGGTGTCAGCCATGCTGATGGAGGCGCTTAAGCCTGTGAGTCCAGCCGGGCCAGTCGCAACGTTCAACGCCGTTGGCACAGTTGCGTAGTGGGAGCGCTGGCGATCGCCACGCGGTGCACCGGGGGAACGTGAAGCAACCCGACCGTTCAGTGGTCCGAGACTTGAGCGAGCATTGCCTTATGTAGACGGTCTGACGCTCACCCCGGAGCGGCTGTTACGCTTCGGATCGGTGGCATTCTACTGAGTTACATTTGTGGCGGCTGTGTCATGGCGGGCAGGGTGGCCCACCTGATGGCGGTTTCGCCCCGGAAGCGAGCTCCATGACTGGTGGACAAGGCCGTAATGATCTTGGTCCCGCGCCCGTTTTCCCTTGGTGAAGTGGGTTCTGTCGGGCATTGGGGACGTGGAGCAGGCCCTGCGTCCGCAACTTCGACGTGAACAGTCCCAGGGCTACCTTTGGCGTACTGCACCTCCAGGAGGATAGGTGGCAACGCATGCCGGACGGCATTGGTGACCAACTCCGTGACCACCAGGAGGGTGTCGTCAAGCAGTAGGGCGTCCGTGTGCCCTCTCAAAGCTGTACGTATGTGCCGACGGGCCAAGCTAGGTGCCTGCTCGGTATACGGAAGAGGGCTACTCACTTTGATACCTGTGTCACCTTCTGTGACGCGACAGTGAGGTGCCGGATCGCCAGTGGATTCTGTAGCAGAAACCTCCCCGTAGCCCTTCTTGGGGGAAGGGTCGCGATGCGCTGGCAGATTCCGCTGCGGTGCAGTGGCGTCAGCCGGTGACATGTGGGTTCCTCCGTACGCGCTGTGGATCGCGGTTCCATGACCTGTTAAGGGTTTCCACTCCTGATGACCTGGGCTCGAGTCGACGTCGGTCGTCGTTGCACTCCGTCCTGTGAGCTGACGAGGATCCTGTGCATCGAGGGCGTAGTTTTCCTTCGGACTGTTCTGGCTGACTCAGTCGTCCACCCAAGTAAGGGCAGGGCGCGCCCTTCTGAAGGGGGGGTGCCGTCCGTTCAAGGGCGAGTCGAACTGCTCTTCGTGCTTGCGTCATCCCGCGTGGGAGGCCGATAGCGGGAAGCAGGCCCATGTCTACCTCGCTCAGGGGTAAGGAGCACCCCTTCTTCAAGTGACGTGTTACACAATAATGTAAAATTGCACTGAGGGGAAACTGGAAGTCATCCTTCGTATTCTGCGGCACCCCTGGTCCGCTGATCCCAGCGAGCGGTTCACGGGCGAAGGCTGGGCCGCCTCGCCTGGCCATGCACAAGGCGCTGCTGCGTGGGGGAGGCTCCTGCCGAACGTTACTGATCGTCCAAGACGCGGACGGCAATGTCGATCAGGGCATGCGCGCGTTTCGGATGGGAGAGTGACGACCCGCCGTCAACAGAGGGCTCCCTGCGCGCGTCGGGGCGTACGCATGCGGCTCGACGGGGCAGGCACTCCCGGAGGAGTGCTGAAGTGTTCTCGCTGGTCACTTGATCCCGTCAGATCGCCGACTGCGTAGGGAAATCAACGGGTACCCAGCTTCCGCTTGGAGAGGTTGCGTCCCGTGGCCTTCTCCTGCTTCCGGGCTGCCCACAAGGTTCGAACGTGGGCAAGGTGATGGCGCATGTGCTCCTCGGCTGCTGCGGCGTCACCGGACAGCATGAGGTCGAGCAATGCGGTGTGCTCCTGTGCGGAGGCCACCAGCGCCCCGGCTTCCGCGAGCTCTGTCAGACCGTACAGTCGGGAGCGTTTGCGCAGGTCGGCCACAGTCTCGACGAGGCGGGAATTGCCGGCCAGGGCGAGCAGATCGAGATGGAAGCGACGGTCCGATTCCAAGTAGCCGATGAGGTCGCCAGTGCTTGCGGCGGCCACGATCTCCTCGGCCACGGGGCGCAGGGCCTCCAGCTCTTCCCGTGAGGCCGACCGTGTGACCCGGCCGACGGTCGGGATCTCGATGAGGGAGCGAATCTCGGTGAACTCGTCCAAGTCGCGCTCGGACAGTTCGGTGACGCGAAACCCCTTGTTGCGTACAGCCTCAACCAGACCTTCGCGCGCCAGGTCCAGCATGGCCTCGCGTACAGGAGTCGCGGAGACGCCATACTCGGCCGCAAGGGTGGGGGCGGAGTAGATCACTCCGGGCTTGAGGTCGCCTGCGATAAGTGCTGCGCGGAGGGCGTTGGCCACCTGGTCACGCAGGTGCTTCTGTACCGAGATGAGTGTGCGCGGCTTCAGCTCGCTCATGGGATCCCTCCGTGGATTTGTTACCCCACTATACAATGTCACGTTGCTCGACTGCGCGCCCAGCCGGGTGCGGCCGGCAAGGTCGCACCCGGCAGGCCCCCTCCTCGTGGCGGGCTCAAGCAGATGTGGTGGGCAGAAGGGACACTGTTCGGGTGGAGGTGTAGAACTCCATCGTGGCGCGATCCTTCTCTCGTACTTTGCCGGGTTCCTTCTCCCGTTCGAAGGGGAGAAGGAACTCGACACCGGTGGTTGGCGCATTCACCCGCACCATTTCCGTGTTCAGGCGGTCGACCGCCGAAAGTGCCTTCTCCAGATCGCTTGTATGCAGTGAGGACACCACCCCCCAGCGGCCACTGTTCGCAGCCCGGATCGCCTCGTCGAAGCTCGCCGCCCTTGACAGCACCGCGACAGGACCGCAAATGCCCTCATGATTGAGGGCGTGATCGCCGGGCACGTTCTCCAGCAAGATCGGGTCGATGAACCAGCCCGGTGTCTGCTTCCAACCGCCCTGGGGTGCCCCCGCCAGCACATGTGCCCCAGAAGCAAGAGCGCTGTCCCTGGCGTGGATGACGCGGTCACGAGCCGCCTTCGAAATGACAGGGCCGCACACCGCATCGGCCCTATTCGGATCGCGGGCAGACAAGGTGTGGAAAGCCTGCCGCAACGCCTCGCGCAGCTTGGGCAAAACGCTCTCTACGGCGATCACTCTTTTGGTAGTGGTGCGTTTCTGGCCCGCGTAGCCGGCGATCGCCGCAGCGATGTCTGTGGCGGCGCGTGCCACGTTGGCATCCGGTAGCACCACGGCAGCGCTTTGTCCGCTCATTTCCGTTTGTACAGGCACGCCGCGGGATGCTGCGGCACATACCACCGCAGTACCGACCGCGGGCGATCCGGCGAAGGACACCACATCAGCCAGGCTGACCAGAGTGGCCCCGATTTTAGGGCCTCCGGGGGCGACCTGCAGGACGTCCGGGGGGAGGACTCCCTTCAGGATCTCCGCCAGGCGCAGAGCGCACGCGGTGGCCTCCGGTGCAGGTTTGACGATCACGGTGTTGCCGGCCGCCAGAGCAGGAGCTGCCTTCCAGGACGGCCCGGCCAGCGGGAACTGCCAGGAGGTGATCAGTCCGGCGACACCGCGCGGACGACGACGAGTAAGCAGGAGCCCGGGTCCAGAGGTCGGCTCGTGGACCGCTCTCGGGGCGTCCTGGGGTAGCTGGGCGTAGTAGCGCCAGATCGCCACCGCGCGTGTGAGTTCCTCGCGGGCCTCCATGAGCGGTTTGCCGACCTCTCGAACCAGGAGTCCCGTCAGCTCTTCATGCGCGGCGTCCAAGGCGTCCCCGACACGGTGCAGGGCCGCAGATCGCGCGGCCGCGCCCGCGGCGAGCCACGCGGTCTGGGCACGCGCGGCCCGCTGCACTGCTCGTGTGACGGTCTCAGGACTGCAGCCGTACAGCTCAATGAGCACGTCACCGGGGTCGGAGGGATTGTGGGAGATCACCACGCTGTCGGCCACCAGGCCGGGGGAGATGTTCACAGGGGGCCTTCCGGAGTGAAGTCGTGGTGCAGAGGGGCCTGACCAGCGTGGGGGGCGTCTGTTGGTGCCTGCGCTTGCGTCGCAGCCGGAGGTGGGGCCGTCTGCTTCCGTCGGTGCTCACAGGAGCCTGCGGGCGGCCTTCGCTCCTGCACCCCGTGGGGGCGAAGCCCGCGTCATGGAGTTCCGCAGTGCCGACGCTCCTCGGACGGATGGCGCCTCGTCGAGGGGGTTTTTTCGGAAACCACAGTAATATGTCACATGCCGCCGAGCTAGCCGGGTGCTTCGAAGGCCGCACCCTCGTCCTGGAGTAGACGCAGAGGCCGGGGCGGGCGCGAGGATCCTCGCGCCCGCCCCGGCAGTCGGCGGTGGGTCAGGGCTCAGTACTCGGTCTTGACGGTTACTCCCGAGAAGTCCGTCGCGGCAGCCAAGCTGATGTAGTTCCAGCCGGCGACCGGGTTGGTGATGCTGAGTATTTCGCTGTTACCTGCGCCTGTGGACCTGCTGGTGTAGCTGGAAGTGGTGGCCCAGGTGCTGTTGCTGTAGTAGAGGTCGGCGTTGCCGGTGCCACCAGACGAAGTGATCTTCAACTGCTGGACGCCGGAAGGGATGTAGATGTAGAGATAGGCGTAGTTTCCCGCAGTCGCGGACAGGTTGCTTCGCTTGCAGTTGCGGTTGAGTTCCCGGGTGTCCGTGCCCGTGCATTCCGGAGTGGCATCGGCGCCGCCGATGGCGATGCTCTGGGTCGCGGTGCCGGTGGCGCCCTTGTCGTCGGTGACCTTCAGCGTCACGGTGTAGGTGCCGGCGGCTGGGTAGTTCTTGACCGGGTTGGCCGCGGTGGAGGTCGTGCCGTCGCCGAAGTCCCACGAACGTGAGGAAATGGTGCCGTCAGAGTCTGTGGAGCGGTCGGTGAAGTTGGCCGTCAGGCCACTGACGGAGACGTCGAACGCCGCGGTGGGTGCCTGGTTGCCTGGCGGGTTGGTGGAGCCCCCGCAATCGCCGGCCGCGCAGCGTGACAGCCAGTTGTACCAGTCGCTGTCGTAGCGTGTGCCTATGCTGCCAGTGAGGTAGGAGCGCGCAGTGTTCCAGCTACCGGTGCGGTAGTAACCCAGGACGGTGTCGAGTTCGGCTCGATGGGACTGGAGCATGTAGCGCACGGCGAGGTAGCCCCATCGGTACACGCGTGTGCTGTCGTGGCTGTAAGTGGTATCGAACAGTGTGCTCAGCGCATAGGTGCGTTTGCCGGCCTCGGTGATGGCGGCGTCGTAGCGCAGGTTGCGGTAGGAGTAGGACACGTACTCGGCGAAGCCCTCGATCCACCAGATGGTCGGTGTCGAGACGTTGGCGTTGAAGTCGCCGTACATGTTGAAGCGGCCGTCGAGGTAGTGGGTGTACTCGTGGTTGAGGTTCCAGATCTCGAAGTCCGGGCGCACCCATTCGGCCTCGTAGGCGATGAACCTGGCCTGGTTGCCGGCCGCAGAGGGGTTGCCCTCGAGGTACATGCCACCGTTGTTTGTGTTGATGCCCCAGTCGGCCCCGGCGTAGGTCTGGTAGTCGGTGCTGCTGTTGTAGACGACCACTTCGAGGCTTGTGTTGCGGTCGCCCGCGACAGGCCCGCTGTCCTTGGCGACGCTGTGGAAGTAGGCATCCTGGTTGGCCAGGCTGCGGCAGGTGGATGCCAGTTGCGCCGAAGTCATCTCCTGGGCGCGGATGCGGAGGCTGGCGCTGCAGGTGTGATTGATCACCAGTACGCTGGCCGTCAGGCGTTGCTGGAGGTTGCAGGTGCCGTAGTAGCCGCACTTGGCATTGTCGTAGCTGTTGGTCATTTCGGCGACGCCGACCCACAGCGGAGCGGTGACCCCCTTGAGAGAGCTCTTGCTCAACAGCGCGGCCACCTGCGGCCGGACCGTCTTCTGCATTGAGTCGTGCTGCAGGAACCGGGCGAGCTCACGTCCGGCGTTGGAGGCGAGATAGCTCTGGTCGGTGCCGAGGAGCTTCCTGTGTGAGGAGGCGAACTCGTACAGGGCGTTGAGGGTGCTCCGGTCGGAGGACACCGCGTTCACGAAGCCGGGCGCCTGGTGGCCGCGGAAGAGAACGGTGTGCACGTTGTTGACCGCGGTGAGCATCCACCAAGAGGAGTTCCACGAGGAGTTGTAGTCCGTCAGCAGACGCTTGACGACGTACAGGTAACGGGCATTCTCCTCGGCGCTGTCGATCAGGGTGATCGCTTCGGCAAGGGTTTCGCCGTTGGCGTCGGTGACGTCCCGGGAGCGGGGGCTGGCGAAGAACGCGTCGAGTCCAGCACGGATGGCAGTGCGCAGCTTCGGGCCGTAGGCACCCACAGTGGCTTCGTTGTGCCAGTGTGCGTAGTAGCCGGCGCGCAGGTAGAGCACGAGCTGGGGTGTGCCGGTGCTGCTGTTGCCTGGGTAGGAGGCGGAGTCGTCACGCAGGGCGTATGCGACGCTCGTCATCCGGTCTTCGCGGAAGGCTCGGTGTGCTTCGCTCCCGCTGAGGTTGAACAGCGTGTTGATGCAGTCGGTTGTGGATGCCTTGATCTGCTGGATCAGGGCGTGCCCCGAACGGCTGGTGAAATCCTTCGGGTGGCAGTCCGCGGCAGCGGCAACCTTCGCCTTGCCCCCAGCCTTCTCAGGGTGTGCTTGCATGGAGGGCCTCTGAAGCGGTGTGGGAGAGGCCGGGTCGTCGTAGTCCCGCCGCAGCGCGTCCGTGGTCGACGGAAGCGGTGCCCGCTCCTCGACCTTCAGTGGCTTGCCCCATACATGCTCAGGGTCTTCGCCCGCGTCTGTCTGCAGCGAGGCCTGTGGCGGCGGCACATCCTCGCGAGCGTGCTGTCCGGTCGCCTCTTGGACCGCGGGAGCCGAAGCGGCGTAACTCGGAGCGGTGAGCAGCCCAGTCCCGAGACACAGCGTCAATATCAGCCCGCTCAGCCTCACGAGATGTGGTCGCTCAAGACTTCTTTTCACTCACTGCCTCCTGGAAGAGGAGCGGCCGTGCGGAAGACACGGCCGGCTTGTGGTCCCGGCAACCCGGAGGAACTCCGGAGGGCACTCCTCCGGGCGCCAGCAGCGCGACATGCAATGCAACAGGTGACATTGCATGGTCGCTCCGAATGGGTGCGGAATGCAGGAACTCACGCTTGTCTGGCTCGTCGGTCAAGCGTGCTGTCACACGTTCCGCATCTCGTGCGACAGCGCCTTCCTGGTCAGCCGGCCAACAGGCTGACTCCCAGGGAGGACAGGGCACGGCTGATCGGCTCGTGGATCATGCCGCATCCGCTGTTGGGGCCACCACTGAGGATGCCATGGGCAGTGGAACCGTCGTAGACACCGCTGCCACTGTCTCCCGGTGCCACACACGCCGTGCTCCAGGTCATGCCGGTCAGGGTGCGTCCGGGGTAGTGGACGGTGGCGTTGGTGTCCGTGATCTGCCCGCAGGTGTAGCCGGTGGTGGAACCCTGCTTGCAGACGTACTGGCCCACATAGTCGTAGTCCCAGCTCCGGATGGGCTGCGTGGTGTAGACCCAGCCCCGCGGCTGCCAGAACGCGGTGTCGCTGATCCGCACTACGGCGTAGTCGCCGTAGTAGCCGAAGTGGTAGTCCGCCGTGCTACCCACGCCCTGGTAGCCGTAGCTGTAGGTCGGCACCTCCCAGTAGGAGGCGGCTTCGGTGCAGTGCCCGGCGGTCATCATGTAGTAGCCGTAGCGGTCATAGGCCATGAAGGCGCTGGTGCAACGGGTGTTGCCGCCGTAGATGGCCAGTCCCGAGCGCAGCGGTGGGTCGCACGAATACTGGCCACCGCAGTACACCGGCCGGGAGGCGTGTCGGTAGCTGTCGACGACCAGTGCATCTCCGAACGTGTGCTCGGCCCAGCGCACGACGCGCCGTTGCTTGTCCGTCAGCTTCTTTCCTCGCGGGAGATCCAGCCGCAGCACGTTTTTCTCGGTCACCACGGCGGACTGGAGACCATGCTGCGCCCCCTCGTTCGCCTTGGCGATTCGTTTGCCCAGCATGTCCGACATCTTCTGCAGTTCGGCCATGCTGCGTTCGACGAGCACGGCCTCGACCGCCGCCTGCTCCGGAGCCGAGGTGTTCACGACCGATGCTGAGGACTTCTCGGTCACTGCGACCCTCAGTCTCCCCCCTCGTTCATGATCTACCCACGCCCCACCGAATCGTGCGCCGAGCTTCTCACGCAGCTTGGTCGCGAGGGCGGCCTGCTCGTCCTGCCGCGCTATGCGTCGCTCCCCTTCCTGGGTTGAGACGCCATAGTCCTTGACCAGTTGGGCCACCGCGGCTTTCTGCTGCGCGTTCGGGCCCGGCCGGGCCGGGACATCTTCACGGGCCGAAGCCACCGGTGCGAGAAGGAGCGCAGCGATCAGAGCAGTCACCGCCGCTCCTATCGGCCCTGACAGCCGTAATGGAGCACCGTGCATGGAGCACCTCCCTGTAATGGAACAAACGCCGAACGGAGGGAGCGCCTTACTCGACGCGGCCATGAACGCCCGGCGTCGGGGACATGACAGGGAACAATATGGAGGGTGACATGTTACATAGCAAGCCTCTGGGTCGCCCCTCCGAAGGGAGGGTTGGCCGGATGTGGTGATACTTCCTGGTCGGACGGCTTAATGGCGGACGGAATCTATCTGCTGCTCGTCGGCCTCCCCTGGTGGAGCGAGGTGCTTTTGTGTCTTTGGCGGGCCCGGCGGAGGAGGACTTGTGCGTAGGCCTTGCCGCGGTTCCGGCAGCGGTCGCATAGCCACGGGAGGCCGTGTGGTGCAAGGCAAACGCGGAGAGGAACATCGCGCGTTTGAACTGCCGGTTGACGCCTCTGAGCGAGTGTTCGCCGTGGATCGAGGTACCCGACTGCTTCCTAGTCGGGGTGAGGCCGGGCGTAGGAGACGAGGTGCTTGGCTGTGGGGAAGCCGGCGCCCGTCGCTGACGGTAACCAGGAGGACTGCGGCGATCGGACGCCGACGCTGGGCAGCAGGACCTGGGCAAGGCTGGCCCTCCAGCAACTCGTTGATCTGAGCTTCCAGAGCTCGGCGTTGTTGGTGGCGACCGCGAGTGAGCGGGCCAGGGACGGCATGACCACGTCGAGGGTGGCCGGTGCCTGGAACGACGACGGTCTGTTCGTCGAGCGCGTCGAAGACGTCGTCGATCAGCCAGGTGGTCATGCGTGGGGCCTTGGGGTGGATCAGCTCGACGAGTCTGCGACGGCTGGCTTTGCGCAGAGCGGCGGGGCATCCGTAGCGTTCCAACAGCCAGGCCGCGAGCACCGCAGCTTCGCGGGCGTCTGGACGGTGTCGAACTTCACGGTCACTTTTTCTCGAAGACGGCCCGCAGTTTCGGCTCGCTGTTGGCAGGGCCTTGTTGCAGGCCTTCCGGCGTGATCGCATCGCGGTCGGCACCCAGGAGTTGACGGTGGCGTGTCCCGACTGCGGTCGCGGTTCCGCGCGGTTCACGTGGCCGGTGACGTTCCGTCACGGGCAGCGGCACTGTCGGCGAGTGTGATGACTTCAGATGGATCATGTCCCCGCACCTTGATATAGTGCGGGTTTGTTCTGTGACGGCCCGGGCTGCGGTCGGCGGACGTTCGTGGAGCAGGTCGAAGGGCTGGCGGTGCGTTACCAGCGCCGCAGCCCACTGTTGCAGCACCTGGTGGAGATGGCCGGAGTCCTTCTCGCAGGCCGTGGCGGCGCTCGGCTTCTGCGGATCCTGCAGGCGCCGCTGTCGCGGACCAGCGTGCTGTTCCACTTGACGCGCCTACCGCTTCCGTCGGCAGTGACCCCGCGGGTGTTGGGCGTGGACGACTTCGCGCTGTACTCGGACGTCTACGGAACCCTGCTGGTGGATGCCGACACCCGGCTGCCGATCGAGCCGTGGGCTGGGCGCGATACCGAGCACCTGGCTGCGGGCGCACCCCGGTGTTGAGGTGGTCTGCCGGGACGGCTCGCTGGTCTACCGACAGGGCATGCCGAATGGCGCCCCGGACGCGGTGCAGGTCAGCGACCGCTTGCACTTGTGGCAGGGCTTGTCGAAACGCATCGGGGAAATGGTTGCCGCTCACCGCGGCTGCCTGTCCGCCGCAGTGCCCGAAGCCGAAGCGGCACCGCCGCCGGTGAGCTCAGCGGGAGCGTTCGACCAGGCCGACACCCCTGCCCGCCGCCACGCGAAGCGGTCCGCGACGCCAGGCTTGTCCCAGGACAGGGAGGCGTACCCGGCCTTGGCGTTCGCCTCCCACATC
>BMVA01000025.1 GCA_014650475.1 Streptomyces albogriseolus | reverse complement strand
CCCGGTCCTCGGTGGTGTTGATCCGCTCCCCGCGGAACATCGCGTCCCGCAACCCGAACACGTCCATGGCCGCCGCCAGTTCACGCAACAGCCGCAGCGTCTCGTCGGTGACCAGATGCTTGGAGTAGTCGATCCGCAGGTCGCCGACGTACACGACGTACCGCTCGGCGCGGGACGGGTCGTCGGCGAACAGGTCGCGCAGGCCCGGCAGCCCCTGCGCGCGGTGCTGCTCCAGGGCGTCCCACTCGGGGCGGCGGGCCGGTGCGGGGACGTCAGACATGGGCGGGAGTCTCCTCGGGGGCCTCGCCGCGCAGGGCGACGGCGTACATCTCGTCCGCGTCGAGGCGCCGGAGCTCCTCGGCGATGAGCTCGGCGGTGGAGCGGACCTTCAGGGCCAGCCGGCGCGGGGGCTGGCCGGGCAGGGTGAGCGTGGCCAGGGGGCCCTCGGGGCGGTCGATCACGATCTCGCCGTCCTCGGTGCCCAGCCGGACCGCGGTGACCGCGGGGCCCGCGGTCACCACCCGGTCGACGGGGACCCGCAGCCGGGCCTCCAGCCAGCGCGCCAGCAGTTCCGCGGCCGGGTTCTCCGTCTCGGCCTCGACGGTCGCCGACGTGACGGGGGTCCGGGCCTGGTCCAGGGCGGCGGCCAGCATGGAGCGCCACAGGGTCAGCCGGGTCCAGGCCAGGTCGGTGTCGCCGGGCGCGTAGGCGCGCTCCCGGGCGCGCAGGACCGCCATCGGGTCCTCCGCCGCGTACAGGTCGGTGATCCGGCGCTGGCCGAGCGCGCCGAGCGGGTCCCGGGAGGGGTTCTCGGGCGCGTCGGTCGGCCACCACACCACCACGGGTGCGTCGGGCAGCAGCAGCGGCAGCACCACCGAGTCGGCGTGTTCGGACACCTCGCCGTAGGTGCGCAGCACCACCGTCTCGCCGGTGCCGGCCTCCGACCCCACCCGTACCTCGGCGTCGAGCCGGGAGCGGGTGCGCTCGCGCGGGTTGCGGGCGTGCCGCTTGATGACGACCAGGGTGCGCGAGGGGTGCTCGTGCGAGGCCTCCTCGGCCGCCTTGATGGCGTCGTAGGCGTTCTCCTCGTCCGTGACGATCACCATCGTCAGGACCATGCCCACGGCAGGGGTGCCGATGGCGCGGCGGCCCCGCACCAGCGCCTTGTTGATGTTGCTTGCCGTGGTGTCGGTCAGATCGATCTTCATGGCCTGCGCCAGCTCCGTCCGTCTCGTGCGAGCATCTCGTCGGCTTCCGCGGGTCCCCAGCTGCCCGATGTGTACTGCGCAGGCGTGCCGTGCGACGCCCAGTACTCCTCGATCGGATCGAGGATCTTCCAGGACTCTTCCACTTCCTGGTGACGGGGGAACAGGTTGGCGTCCCCCAGGAGGACGTCCAGGATGAGCCGTTCGTAGGCCTCCGGGCTGGACTCGGTGAACGACTCGCCGTAGGCGAAGTCCATCGTCACGTCCCGCAGCTCCATGGAGGTCCCGGGCACCTTGGAGCCGAACCGCACCGTCATGCCCTCGTCCGGCTGGACACGGATCACGACGGCGTTCTGGCCGAGCTCCTCGGTGGCGGAGGTGTCGAAGGGGGAGTGCGGCGCCCGCTGGAAGACGACGGCGATCTCGGTGACCCGGCGGCCGAGCCGCTTGCCGGTGCGCAGGTAGAACGGCACGCCCGCCCAGCGGCGGTTGTCCACCCCGAGCTTGATCGCCGCGTAGGTGTCGGTGGTCGAGGACGGGTCGATGCCGTCCTCCTCGAGGTAGCCGCGCACCTTCGCGCCGCCCTGCCAGGCGGCCGCGTACTGGCCGCGCACCGTGTGCCGCCCCAGGTCCTCGGGGAGCCGCACGGCACGGAACACCTTCAGCTTCTCGGTGAGCAGCGACGCCGCGTCGAAGGAGGCCGGTTCCTCCATCGCGGTGAGCGCCATGAGCTGGAGGAGGTGGTTCTGGATGACGTCGCGGGCGGCGCCGATGCCGTCGTAGTAGCCGGCCCGGCCGCCGATGCCGATGTCCTCGGCCATGGTGATCTGCACATGGTCGACGAAGGAGCGGTTCCAGATGGGCTCGAACAGCTGGTTGGCGAAGCGCAGCGCCAGGATGTTCTGGACGGTCTCCTTGCCCAGGTAGTGGTCGATCCGGAAGACCTGCTCCGGGTCGAACACCTCGTGCACGATCGCGTTGAGCTCCTGCGCGGACCGCAGGTCGTGCCCGAACGGCTTCTCGATGACCGCACGGCGCCAGGATCCCTCGGACGCGTCCGCGAGGCCGTGCTTCTTGAGCTGCTGCACCACCTTCGGGAAGAACTTCGGCGGCACGGAGAGGTAGAAGGCGTGGTTGCCGCTCGTGCCCCGGGAGGCGTCCAGCTCGTCGACGGCCTTGCGCAGCTGGTCGAAGGCGTGGTCGTCGTCGAAGTCGCCGGGCACGAACCGCATGCCCTCCGACAGCTGCTGCCAGACCTCCTCACGGAAGGGCGTGCGCGCGTGCTCCTTGACCGCCTCGTGCACCACCTCGGCGAAGTCCTGGTCCTCCCAGTCGCGACGGGCGAAGCCCACCAGCGAGAAGCCCGGCGGCAGCAGCCCCCGGTTGGCGAGGTCGTACACGGCCGGCATCAGCTTCCTGCGGGACAGGTCACCGGTCACCCCGAAGATGACCAGACCGGACGGGCCCGCGATCCGGGGGAGCCGGCGGTCCCGCGGGTCGCGCAGCGGGTTGGCCCAGCCGGGCGGGGGCGCGGTGAGGGCGGTGAGGGCGTCCGCCCGCTCCTCCTGCGCCGCCTCAGGGGCGTCCACCGCCGGTTCGGTGGTCTCGTCGGTCATTCCGCGTCAACTCCCTCGCTGTCGGACGCCGCCGCCTGGCGCGGCCACGGCCCGGCGTCCACGAACCTCGCCCTGCCCGGGTTCCCCGGCTGCCGTGCCACCTCGCCGTACGCGCTCCCGGCCGTCGCGGAGCGGTCCTCCCCATACAGGGTGTCCTCGTCCGCAAGGTCCTTCACCCCGGTGCACGCCCGCGGGGGCGGCTGGGCGCGGGCTCCGGACGCGCCGGACGTATCGAACACTTCTTCGTATATCGTGCGGATCACGCTGATCGTCTTCTTTCTCGCGCTCGCGTCAACCGCGACCGGCGTCCGCCGATTCCCGCCGGACGGCCGCGCCGGTCCGCCGTGCGGTGCTCGTCTCCACGTGACCCTCGGTCCGGACTGGAGGAACTCTGCGGCACGTTCACAAGTAAAAGTCTGACTTATTCGCGATGCGCGATGAGGTTCCGGTGTGCGGGCCCGCGGTCGCGGCGGGACGGACACCGGAGACATGGCAGGCGGATTCCCCCAAGGGGGTGACGGCGGCGCCCGGACGGCGGACGGGGGCGACGGCAGCGGCATCAACACCTTTCCCTTCCCGGTCGAGCGGAGCGTCCGCGGGGCCCGGGACGCCGGGTACCGCGGAACCGTCCTCGCCATGCAGCCCGGCCCGGACCGCCCCGGCTCGCCGCGCTCCGCCCCGCGTCCTGCCGTCTCTGCGTCGTTGGCACGAGCACGCCGTCACCCTGCCGCCGAGCCTGCACACGGCCGTGCCGCGCCACGCGTCGACCGCGTCCCTGCTGCGGCTCGTGGAGCGGGGCTTCGCCACCCGCCACCGCGTCACCGCGGTCGGCTTCCCGGACGCGGCGGGCGTTCCGCGCGGAACGCCGCTGAACGACGGGGCCGGTACGCCGACGAGGGCCCCGCGCGGGGTGCGCGGGGCCCTCGTCACCGGCCGGGAGGGCCGGGTGTGGGGGGTGGGACAGGCGGGTCAGGAGGCGGTGAGCACCTGCACGTAGTCGACGAGCATCGAGTGGCCGGGCTGGGTGCCCGCGTCGGGGCCGCCGCCGAACGCGTCGGGGAAGCCGCCGCCCATCGCCACGTTGAGGATGACGAAGAAGCCGTGGTCGGTGGCGTTCGACCAGGTCGTCGCGTCGACCTGGTTCTCCCGGACGGTGTGGAAGGTGTGGTCGTCGAGGGAGAAGCGGATCTCCTCCACGTCCGACGAGCGGTCCCACTCCATCCGGTAGGTGTGGAAGCCGGCCTGACAGGTCGTGCCCTGGCAGGTGGTCTGGCCGCCGATGCCGCTGGTCTCGTTGCACGGGCCGCCCGGCGAGGTGCCGCAGTGCATCGTGGCGAACACCGTGTTCATGCCCTGGGTGTTCTCCATGATGTCCAGCTCGCCGACGGCGGGCCAGTTCCAGTAGTCGCCCCGGTACGGGGCGCCGAGCATCCAGAACGCGGGCCAGTAGCCCTTGGCCGCGTCGCCGGTGACGTTCGGGACCTGGATGCGGGCCTCGACCCGCAGCGTGCCGCCGGCCGGGGGCTGGAAGTCGTCGCGGGCGGTCTCGATGCGCCCCGACGTCCAGTTGCCGGCGCCGTCGCGCCGCGGGGTGATGCGCAGGTTGCCGTTGCCGTCGAGGGAGACGTTCTCCGGGTTCGACGTCATCGTCTCGATCTCGCCGGTGCCCCAGTTGGAGGGGCCGCCGGGGTAGCCGGTGCCGGTGGCGTACCGCCAGTCGCCGGTGTCGACGCCGCTGCCCTCGGGGCCGTCGAAGTCGTCGGCGAAGACCTGGGTCCAGCCCGACGGCGGGGGCGGCACGGAGGCGCTGGCGGTGGGGCCGGTGAGGGTGAGGGCGCCCGCCCCGAGCGCCAGTGCGCCCGCGAGGGCGACGAGCGTGCGCCTCAGCCGCCGCCGTGCGTGGGGGGATCGGGGGGTGCCGGAGGTGTCGTTCATGTGGGGGAAGACCTCTCGGTGCTGATGGTTGTGCGGACAGGCCCTGAGAGCCCGGAACATCGCGTGAGAGCGCTCTCACGGTCCCGCCAATGTGCTCCGGAGCCCCTTCGGGGTCAAGAGGTGTAACCGTGAAAGTCTCTCCCCCGCACGGGAGTTCACCTCTCGAATGGGCGCGAACCGGGGAAACCGGGCCGGGGTGTGCGCACACGGGCGCGGTGCCCGGGGCCGGAACCCCGGGCACCGCGGCAGGGGCGGGCGGGGTCAGACGCCCGACGGCACCTTCTCCCGGGGGAGTTCGGTCTGCTCCTCCCGCACACCGAACCGGTCGTGGACGCGGCGCAGCGGGGCAGGGGCCCACCAGGCGTGGCGGCCGAGCAGCGCCATGGTCGCCGGCACCAGCAGCATGCGCACGACGGTCGCGTCGATCAGCACGGCCAGCGTGAGCCCCAGGCCGATCTGCAGGATGGGCGAGAAACCGCCCGTCATGAACGCCGCGAACACCACCGCCAGCAGCAGCGCCGCGCAGGTGACCACCCGGCCCGAGCGGCTCAGCCCCGTCACCACGGCCTCCCGGTCGTCGCCGGAGCGCAGCCGCGCCTCCCGCATCCGGGCCAGGATGAACAGCTCGTAGTCCATGGCCAGTCCGAACGCGATCGCGACGATCAGCGGCGGCGCGGTGAGGCTCAGCGCGCCCAGGCCCTCCGCGCCCAGCAGCCCGGCGAGATGACCGTCCTGGAAGACCCACACCACCACGCCCAGAGCGGCGGCCAGGCTGAGCAGCGTGGTGACGACGGTGCGCAGCGGCAGCAGCACCGAACCGGTGAACGCGAACAGCAGCAGCACGATGCCGGCCAGCACGGTCAGCGCCGCCCACGGCGCCCGTTCCGCGAGCATCTGCCGGAAGTCGACCAGACGGGCCGCGGTGCCGGTCACCTCGACCGGCGCGTCGCCGCGCATCTCCCGCACCCGCTCCACCAGCGCCGTCGCCTCCGCGCCGTCCGCCTCGCCGGGCGGCCGGATCTCGATCACCGCACCGCCGCCCGGCAGTTCACGCGTCGTGGCGCCCGGCGCCAGCGCCCGGATCCGGTCGGTGGTCGCGGCGTCCGTGCCCGGCTTGGCGACCACCACGACGGGGGAGACGCCGGTGCCCGGCGGGAAGTGGGCGGCGACGGTGTCCTGGAGCTGTCGCGCCTCGCTGTCCGCGGGAAGCTGCCGCGCGTCCCCGACGACGATGCTCATCCCCGCCACGGGCAGGGCCAGCACCAGCAGCACCGGCACCACCACCGCGAGGACGGCCACCTTGCGCCGGGCGGCGAAGCGGGCGACGCGGGCGAAGAACCGGCCCTCCTCCTCGCCGTTCCCGGGCGACTTCGCCGGCGGGATACGCCCGCCGAACCGGGCCAGCAGCGCGGGCAGCAGCGTCAGGGCGGCGAGCATGTCGATGACGACGACCGCCGCCACCGCGAGACCCATGCTGCGCAGGAACACGCTGGGGAACACCAGCAGCCCGGTCAGGCTGACGGCGACGGTCAGTCCCGAGAACAGCACCGTCCGCCCGGCCGCCGCCACCGTGCGGTGCACCGCCTCGACGACGTCCTCCGTGGTCCGGCGCTCCTCACGGAACCGCACCAGCATCAACAGGGCGTAGTCCACGGCGAGTCCGAGGCCGAGCATCGTCGTCACCTGGATCGCGTACACCGAGATGTCGGTGACCTCGCTGAACAGGAACAGCGCCAGGAACGCCCCCGCGATGCCGCTGACCGCCACGACCAGCGGCAGCAGCGCCGACCGCAGCCCGCCGAACACCACCAGCAGCAGCGCCAGCACCACCGGCAGGGAGATCAACTCGGCGTTCTTCACGTCTTGCGCGGCCCGCTCGCCCATCTGCAGGCCCAGCAGCGGCCCTCCGCTCACATGGACGTCGGGCGCGTCGATCTCCCGGATCCGCTCGGCCGCCGCGTCGAGCGTGCGCTCCTCCGCGTCGTCGTCGAGGCCGCCCTCCAGGGTGACGGGGACGATCAGCGCGTGGCCGTCCTCGGCGATCATCCCGGGCGTGGCGTACGGGTCCGGCACGGCGGCGACCCCGGCGACCTTCCGCACGTCGGCCACGGCGCGCTCGACCTCCGCGCGCAGACCGGCGTCCGCGACGGGCGTGCCCGCCACCACCCCGGTGATCGAGGACCCCGCCGGATCCAGCTCGTCGAGGTACCGCGCGGCCGACTCGGACTCGGTGCCGGGAACTTCCGGCACGTTGTCGGAGAGGCGCGCGAAGACGCCCGTCCCCAGGCCGAAGCCCAGCAGCAGGAAGAGCCCCCACAGGAGCATCACGGTCGGTGGACGGCGGGTGGCCGTCCGGGCGAGTGCGGTGAGCACGATCCCTCCCCGGCGTTGACGTTCGTCGACGCCTCAAGACTCGTGCCACGGGGTGCCCCGGCGGATCGCCGGGAGGAGCGGTTCGTGTCCCTCGCCCGTACGGGGGAGACGCCCCGCCGGCTCCCCCCTCGGAGGGATCCGGGGGCACCCGAGGGGGAGCCCGGAGTGACCTCAGGGGACTCCCGGGGTGACGAGACCGGTCTCGTACGCGCAGATCACCGCCTGCACCCGGTCCCTGAGACCGAGCTTCGACAGCACGTTGCTCACATGTGTCTTGACGGTGTGCTCGCTGACGAACAGGGTGCCGGCGATCTCCGCGTTGGACAGGCCGCGGGCCAGCAGCCGCAGCGTCTCCACCTCGCGGGCGGTGAGCGCGTCCAGGCTCGGCGGGGGAGGGCCGTCTGCGGCCGGCTGTTCCCGGCGGCGCTTCACCAGGTCCGCCACCAGCCGCCGGGTCACCGTCGGGGCGAGCAGCGACTCGCCGGCCGCGACCACCCGCACCGCGTGCACCAGGTCGTCGCGGCGCACGTCCTTCAGCAGGAAGCCGCTGGCGCCCGCGTACAGCGCCTCGTACACGTACTCGTCCAGGTCGAACGTGGTCAGCATGACCACCTTGCAGCCCGACTCCGCGCACACCAGACGGGCCGCCTCCAGGCCGTCCATCACCGGCATGCGGATGTCAAGCAGCAGCACGTCGGGGCCGTGCCGGCGCACCGCCGACACGGCCTCCCGCCCGTCCGCCGCCTCGGCCACCACCTCGATGTCGTCCTGGGCGTCGAGGATCATGCCGAAACCCGCGCGGACCAGCTCCTGGTCGTCCGCCACCACCACCCGGATGCTCAACCGAGCGCCCCCTCCCTGTCCGCCGCCACCGGCAGCCGTACGACGACCCGGAAACCGCCGCCCGGAGCCTCGCCGGTCTCCGCGCTGCCCCCGCAGGCCGCGGCCCGCTCCCGGATGCCGATCAGCCCGTGCCCGCCCGGCCCGCCGGACGGCCCCCGCCCGTCGTCCGTCACCGTGAGGGACACATGGTCGTCCGCCCAGTCCAGCCGCACCAGCGCGCGGGAGGCGCGGGCGTGCTTCACGGTGTTGGTGAGCGCCTCCTGCACCACCCGGTACGCCGCCACCTCCGTGTCCGAGGACAGCGGACGCGGCTCCCCGGAGGTCCGCAGCTCGGCGCGCAGACCCGTGGAGCGCCGCACCAGCCGGACCAGCTCCGGCAACGCCGTCACGCCCGGCTGCGGCAGCCGGGGCGACCCGGAGTCCCCGTCCGGCGGTTCCTCCTTCAACACGCCGAGGATACGACGAAGTTGAGCCATCGCGTCGCGTCCGGCGGCGGCGATGGTGTCGAACGTCGCCTCCGCGCGGTCCGGGTCCTTGCGCACCACCACCGGACCGGCCTCCGCCTGCACCACCATCAGGCTCACCGCGTGCGCCAGGATGTCGTGCATGTCCCGCGCGATCCGGGCACGCTCCTCCGCCCTGGCCCGCGCCGTGTCCGCGGCACGCTCCCGCTCCAGCCGGCGGGCCCGGTCCTCCAACTCGGCGGTGTAGGCGCGCTGCACCCGGGCGAGCATCCCCAGCGCGTACGCGGCGACGAGGCCCATCAGGTGGAAGGCGTACTCGAAGGGGGCCTGGTGCGCCTGGTGCTGCATGGTGACGACGACGCCGACGATCCATCCGGTGAGCATCAGCCGCCGCTGCCAGGGGCGCGCCTGGGCCGCCATGGTGTACAGGGCGACCATGCCGCCGTACATCACGTCCGGCGGGGGCGCGTGGTAGAGCGCCTGCGCGGGGGTGGCGACGGAGACCGCCCAGGCGGCGGCGCAGGGGGCTCTGCGCCGCCAGATCAGGGGGACGGCGGTGGCGGCGCCGAGGAGCCAGCCCTGCCAGGACAGGGGGTCGTCGCCCTCGTCGGGGAAGATCCATTGGAGGGAGACGGCGAAGAGGGTGAGTGCGGCCAGCGCCGCGTCAAGTACGTAGGGGTTGGTGGGGCGCCAGCGGGTCGTCGCCTCGGCGAAGGTGGAGCGAAGGGTCATGAGGGGGGCTCCTCGGGGCGGGGGTTTCAGTATCGGGAGGGGGTGGGGGGTGTCGCCTCACCGGTGAGAGGGATTTCGGGGCGGGGCGCCTACGGGGGTGGGGGACTTGTGGCGGGTGCTGCGGGGTGGGGGTTGATCGCGCAGTTCCCCGCGCCCCTCCGGGGCGCGAGTGTGGAAAGGTGTCGGTGTGAAGCTGGCGATTCTTGGCGGCGGCGGGTTCCGGGTGCCGCTCGTGTATGGGGCGTTGCTCAAGGACCGGGGCGCGGGGCGGGTGACCCGGGTCGTGCTGCACGACGTGGACGCCGGGCGCCTGCGGGCCATCTCCCGGGTGCTGGCCGAGCAGGCCGCCGGGGTGTCCGACGCGCCCGAGGTCTCCACGACCACCGATCCGGACGAGGCGCTGCGTGGCGCGGACTTCGTGTTCTCCGCCATCCGCGTCGGCGGCCTGGAGGGCAGGGCGAACGACGAGCGGGTGGCCCTCGCCGAAGGCGTGCTCGGGCAGGAGACCGTGGGCGCCGGAGGCATCGCCTACGGGCTGCGCACCGTGCCCGTCGCCGTCGACATCGCCCGCCGGGTGGCCCGCCTCGCCCCCGACGCCTGGGTCATCAACTTCACCAACCCGGCGGGCCTGGTCACCGAGGCCATGTCCTGCCATCTCGGCGACCGCGTCATCGGCATCTGCGACTCGCCGGTCGGGCTCGGCCGCCGTGTCGCCCGGGTGCTGGGCGCGCGGCCGGACGAGGCGTGGATCGACTACGTCGGCCTCAACCACCTCGGCTGGGTGCGCGGCCTGCGCGTGGCAGGCCAGGACCAGCTGCCGCGCCTCCTCGCCGACCCCGCGCTGCTCGGCTCGTTCGAGGAAGGCCGCCTCTTCGGCGCGGACTGGCTGCGCTCGCTCGGCGCGATCCCCAACGAATACCTGCACTACTACTACTTCAACCGCGAGGCCGTGCGGGCGTACCAGCGGGCGGACCGGACCCGCGGCGCCTTCCTGCGGGACCAGCAGGAGAGCTTCTACGCCGGGACGGCCGAACCTGACGTGTCCGCGCTGGAGTTGTGGAACCGCACCCGCGAGGAGCGGGAGGCGACCTACATGAGCGAGAACCGGGAGGCGGCCGGCGCGGGGGAGCGCGAGGCGGACGACCTGTCGGGCGGCTACGAGAAGGTGGCGCTCGCGCTGATGCGGGCCATCGCCCGGGACGAGCGCACCACCCTGATCCTCAACGTCCGCAACCGCGGAACGCTCTCACCGCTGGACGAGGACGCCGTGATCGAGGCTCCCTGCCTGGTGGACGCCAACGGGGCGCACCCCGTCTCGGTCGATCCGTTCCCGGGGCACGCCGTCGGTCTGGTCTGCGCCGTGAAGGCCGTGGAGCGCGAGGTGCTGGCCGCCGCCCGGTCGGGGTCCCGCGCCACGGCGGTCAAGGCCTTCGCGCTGCACCCGCTGGTGGACTCGGTGAGCGTGGCCCGCCGGCTCGTGGACGCCTACACGGCCGTCCACCCCGGACTCGCCTACCTGGGCGGATAGCGGGGGAAACCGGCTTCGGGCCGGCCGGTCGCCCCCCGTGACAGCGGCCGACCGACCCGAGCTCCCCCCGGTCCCCCGTGCTCCCCCCGGCGGCTTCCCCAGTCGCCGTTCACCATCAAGAGCACGCACTCCGGGGTCTGATACACCCTGGCGACGATTTCTTTCGGAAAAATCCGGAAGCCCGTCGACGGCCCGCCGTCACGGCCGGCGCGGCGACCGCTACTGCAGCGCCCCCGACGCCGCCCGCGGCCCGGTGGGCGTCGTCTGCGCCGGCAGAGCGTCCAGCGTGCCCGTGACCGTGGACGAGCCGGTCCGCTGCCGTGGCACGGTCACCGGCAGCAGCGGGCGAGGACCGGACACCACCGTGTAGTCCTGGCCCAGGAACGGCGGGCTGATCTCGCCCGGGTCGTCGCCGAGCGCCAGCCGCACCGCGGCCCAGGGCACGTTGATCCCGCAGAGCGAGAGCTGGTGCAGCCCGCCCGCGGGGCGGGTGTTGACGTCCATCAGCACCGGCCGGTCGCCGAGCATCCGGAACTGGATGTTGGACAGGTGGTGCAGGCCGAATCCCTCGGCGATCTGCCGGGCCGGCTCCAGCCACCGCTCGTGCAGCGTGAAGCCCCGGCGGCGGCCGTGCTTGGTGCGGCCGATCGCCAGCCGGACCCGGTTGTCCGGCCCGGTGAGACAGTCCACGGACACCTCCGGCTGCTCCAGCCGCGGCATCACCAGCCAGTCGACCGGCTCCTCGGCCCGCCGCAGGGACTCCAGCACCAGGTCGAGCGGGACCTGCGGGCCGGGGAAACCCTTCAGCTGGGAGAGCGAGAAGGGCCCGCGGGTGATCATGCGGAAGCCGACCCCGCCCGCGCCGGCCGCGGGCTTGAAGCACGCCCGGTGTCCCAGCCGCTCCAACTCCTCGACAGCGGCGAGGAGTTCGTCGGCGTCACGGACCCGCCACCACGGCGGCACCGGCACGCCGATCGACTCGACCGCCTGGTAGGCGACCACCTTGTCCTCGAACACGGCCACCGCCTCGGGCGGAGGCGCCAGCAGCGCGGTCCCGGCCGCCTCGAACTCGGCGCGGTGCGCGACGATCGCCGCCTGGTGCAGCCGGGGCACGAACACGTCGATCCCGCGCCGCTCGCACTGGGTGAGCGCGTACTCGACGTACGCAGCGGGGGAGAGCCCCTCCGGTTCCAGCTCGGCCGTGTCGGCCGCGGCGAGGACGGGGGAGTCGGGGTCGCCGTGGGTGGCATGGATCTCGACGGCCCGGTCGCTGGGATTTCGCCGCAGCTGATCCATGAAGAACACGTTCTCCGCGTACGTGCGGTTGAGCCAGACGCGTACGCGAGAGACCATGCAGGCCGCCTTTCAAGGGTGTGCGGGCAGGGCGGAGCGGCCCGTGCCCGGGCATGACGTAGGGAGGTGCACCGAACCGCCGTGCGGGAAGGACGTGTCCATGGCGGTGGTGTCGGGCAGATCATACGACCAAGAAGGGCCGTCCTGATACCACGGCCGGGTGACGGTCCGCGGTTGTTGCGGCGGGGCGGATGTGATCTCGTGGTGAGGTCCGGCGGCTGCTGAAGGGACGAAGGAGATGGCGACGGGTGGAGACGGCCCCCAGCTGTGGGCCATCAGCGATCTGCACATCGGCTATGCCGAGAACCGCGACCTCGTCGAGGGCATGCGGCCCGGGTCGGACGAGGACTGGCTGCTGGTGGCCGGCGACGTCGCGGAGACGGTGGAGGACGTCCGCTGGGCCCTCAAGACCCTCGCCGGCCGCTTCGCCCGCGTGATCTGGACGCCCGGCAACCATGAACTGTGGACCCACCCGAGTGACGCCGTCACCCTGCGCGGCGTCGCCCGCTACGACCATCTGGTCGAGCAGTGCCGCGACCTGGGCGTGCTCACCCCCGAGGACCCGTACCCGGTCTGGGAGGGCCCTGGCGGCCCCGTCGCCGTCGCGCCCCTCTTCCTCCTGTACGACTACTCGTTCCTCCCGCCCGGGTGCACCACCAAGGAGGAGGGACTGGAGTACGCGTACGGCACCGGGGTGGTCTGCACCGACGAGCGTCTGCTGCACCCCGACCCGTACCCGACCCGCGAGGACTGGTGCCGCGCCCGGGTCGCCGAGACGGAACGGCGCCTCGCGGAACTCCCCGAGGGCCTCCCCCTGATCCCCGTCACGCACTGGCCGCTGCACCGCCACCCGACCGAGGTGCTCCGGTACCCCGAGTTCGCCATGTGGTGCGGCACCGTCCTCACCGACGACTGGCACCGCGCCTACCCCGTCCGGACCATGGTCTACGGCCATCTGCACATCCCCCGGACGACCTGGCAGGACGGCGTCCGCTTCGAGGAGGTCTCGGTGGGCTACCCCCGCGAATGGCGCGAACGCCCGGTCCCACCGGGCCGCCTCCGTCGCATCCTGCCCGAGATGGCTGACCCGCAGGGGTGAGTACGTGCCCGGCACGCGCCGTCGGGCGATCGGCTGTGCGGCGGGGCGCCCCGCAACGGGCGCGGGGAACTGCGCGACAAGCCCCCACCACCCCGCAGCCGCCCGATCCCCGGGCCGTCCCGGGCACGACGCGCCGGAGAACACAAGCGAGCCGCGCCCGAGCGGCACCCCCTAGCCGGCGGGCTGCCAGTCGCGCACCATCCGGAAGAACTCCTCTTCGTTCCCCGCCAGCCCCGCCCCCTCCAACGCGGCCTCCGCCTCCGCGAGAACGGAAGGCGGGACAACGGGCAGTGCAACCGGCCCCGCCGGGCCACGCCCGTCGTCGCCGAAGGCGGCCCTCACCGTGTGCAGCAGTCTGAGATAGGCCTGGACGGCGGTGCGCTCGCGGTCGGTCAGTACTGCGGTGGGCATCGCTCGGCTCTCCCCGTGTCGTCGTCGTGGGTCCCCGCACCCCCGGCACAAACGGGGGCGCACCACCAGCTTGCCGCCCACCACTGACAATCGCCCCGAGCCGCCGCCCGCTCAGGGCGCCCGCACAGCCGCGACCCGCCCGGAGGGCCTCAGCTCTGCGGCCCCAGGTACCCCAGCGACGCCCCGATCCGCCCCGCCAGATGATCCCGCTGCACCGGCCCGCGCAGCGGTGAACCGGCCAGGTACGTGCGGCACTTGCTGGCCAGCAGCAGCCCGAACGCCTCGGCCTCCTTCTCCTCGTCGAGGTCGAACCGCGTGCGCGCGGCGACCCGCAGCACGGTCGCCCGCAGCGCGTCGTCGTCGAGGGAGGCGCCCCATAACCGGGTCGCGACCTCCGCGCCCGCGCCCGCCACGTGGTGGCCGCAGTGGCCGGCCTTCATGTGCCACAGCTCGTGGCCGAGGATCACCAACTGGTGGTCGGGCGCGGTGCGTTCCTCGACCACGACGAGGTCCTGGTCCGCCATGTCGAGCCACAGCCCGCTCGCGGTGCCCGGCGGGAAGGCCGCCGTGCGGAACAGCACCGGCCGCCCGCGGCGCCGGCTCATCGCCCCGCACAGGGCGGCGTAGAGATCGGCGGGCCGCGCCGGGACGGGAAGCGTCAGCTCCGTGACCAATTCGCCGCACAGGCGGCGCATTTCCCTACCGATGCCCACAGTTCTCCCCGGGTCACGACTTGGGCCGCTGGACGCTCTCCAGGAGCATGTCCAGCCATTCCGCGACTTTGTCGCGATGCTGGTCGGTGGGCAGCTGCGCGGCCCGCCAGGCGATGCCCCGCACCCCGTGGTCCTGCAGCAGCCGCTCCAGTGGATCGTCGGCCGCCGTGGCCGACTCCCGCTCCGCGAGCTTCTGGAGCAGTTCCTGCTCGGTGTGCTGGAGGGCGCTCGCCAGCGCCTCCGGGTCCTCGGCGGTGAGGAAGCCGGCGTGCACCCGGAAGAACCGCTGGAGGGCGTCGCAGTGCTCCATGGTGGGCCGCCGGTCGCCGTTGATGAGCGCGCCGGCCTGCTGCCGGGACATGCCCGCGCCGTCGGCGATCTCCTGCTGGGTGTACTTGCGTCCGTTCGGCTTCAGCCGGGTACGGCGCAGCAGGTCCAGCCGCTGCAGGAAACGCGCCTGCACATCGGGCTCGCCCGCGGGCTGCCCGCTCAGCAGCGCTCTGACCACGGGCTCCGGGACGCCGGACGCCACGGACAGCCGGCCCACGTCGAAGACCTCGCTGTGCGCCACGCCGAGCCGGTCGGCGAGTGCGGTGACGCGGGCGACGACGGCGGGCAGCGCGTTCGTCGGCGCGGTGCCCGGACCCTCGAAGCCACCCGTCACCGAAAGATCTCCTACGTCTCTCACAGGCTTCTCACAAGCGATTGCCGTGAACCTCACGGAGACTAGCCGGTGTATCGAACTCGCATCCAGGTCTCGCCACAACTGTGGCCAATTTCGGCCGTCAATCGCCGTGGAATGCCACGATAGTTGACATGCCGACCTTCCGGGCAGCAGGATCGGGGCGCCGCGTCAGGGCCGCACAGGCAAGAGGGGTGACCTCCCGATGGCATTTCAGGCAGGAGGGCAGCGGCCGGCACCGCGGCCCGGCCCCGGGACTCCCGAGGCCCAGGACTATCTGCGGGACTACGCCGTCCTGCTGGATTCCGTCCCCTTCCCGTCGCTGGTCGTGGACCACCGGTGGGACGTCCTGCTCACCAACGGCGCCTTCCGGGCGCTTTTCCAGGGCGTCGAGCCGCATCCGACGGCTCACCCCGGCGCCAACTTCCTCCGCTTCGTGCTGTTCCACCCGGACGCCGCCACGGTGCTGGGCGACCACGAGGCGAGCTGGTGCCTGCCCATGCTGGCGGACTTCTCCGCGGCCGCCGAGCGGCACGCCCACGACCCCGTGCTGCACGCCGTACGGCGGGACATCGCCCAGGACCCGATCATGGACGCCGCCTACCGGCACGGTCTGCCGCACTGGCTGCGCGCCGTGGGCGAGCGGGCCGCCGGACACGACGGCTCCGTACGGCCGTTGCTGCACCCGGATCCGCGCCGGGGCGCCACGGAGTGCCGCCTGCTGGTGGAGACCACCTCCGTCCTCGAGGAGATGGAGTGCCGCCGGGTGACGTTCGTCCTGCGGGAGACGCCCCGCGCCACCGGCCCGGGCCGCAGGACCCGCCGCGCCGCCTCCCATCTGCGCGTGGTCCCCACCGCCGACTGAGCACCCTCAGGGGCGTCCGTTCCCGCCCTGTTCCCCGGCTGTGTGACGTGTGACATAGTACTGGGGTGAGCGAGTCGCTGACCTGCGATGTCGTGGTGGTGGGCGCCGGGATGACGGGTGCCGCCTGCGCCCTGTACGCGGCTCGCGCCGGCCTCGGCGTCACCGTCGTGGACCGCGGCCCGGTGGCCGGCGGCACGACCGGCGCGGGGGAGGGGAACCTCCTCGTCTCCGACAAGGCGCCCGGACCCGAACTCGGCCTGGCCCTGCTGTCCCTCCGGCTGTGGGCGGAACTCGCGGCGCGGTACGGCCCGGACATCGAGTACGACGCCAAGGGCGGCCTCGTCGTCGCGGAGACCCCGGAGGCCGTCGACGGACTGCGGGCGTTCGCGGACGCCCAGCGGGCGGCCGGGGTGACCGCCGAAGCCGTGCCCGCCGACCGTCTCCACGACCTGGAACCGCGCCTCGCGCCGGCCCTCCCGGGCGGCGTGCGCTACCCGCAGGACGCCCAGGTGATGCCCGCCCTCGCGGCGGCGCACCTGCTGAAAGCCTCCGGAGCACGCCTCCTCACCGGCCACGAGGTGACCCGCGTGCTGCGCGCCCGCGACGGCGCCGTGCGCGGCGTACGCACCACGCGCGGCGACGTCCACGCCCCTGCGGTCGTCAACGCGGCCGGCACCTGGGGAGGCGAACTCGCCTCCCGCGCCGACGTGTTCCTGCCGGTCATGCCCCGGCGCGGCTTCGTCCTCGTCACCGAACCGCTGCCGCCCCGCATCCGGCACAAGGTGTACGCCGCCGACTACGTCGCCGACGTCGCGGGCGACACGGCGGACCTGCTGGCCTCCCCGGTGGTGGAGGGCACGGCCGCCGGACCGGTCCTCATCGGCGCCAGCAGGGAACGCGTCGGCTTCGACCGCTCCCTGTCGCTGCGGGCCGTACGGGCGCTGGCGGCGGGGGCGACCCGGCTGTTCCCGTTCCTGTCGGAGGTGCGGGCCGTGCGCACGTACGCCGGATTCCGGCCGTACCTGCCCGACCATCTCCCGGCGATCGGCCCCGACCCACGGGCGCCGGGCCTGTTCCACGCCTGCGGGCACGAGGGCGCCGGCATCGGACTGGCCCCGGGCACAGGGCTGCTGGTCGCGCAGGCGCTCACCGGGGAGACGCCCGGGCTGGACCTCGCGCCTTTCCGGCCCGACCGCTTCCCCCGCCCGACGAAGGAGGCCGCGCGGTGACATCCCCCGAAAGCGCCGACGCTGCACGCGCGTTCGAGGTGACCTTCGACGGGCGGCCGGTCGAGGCGCTGCCCGGACGGACGATCGCCGCCGTGTTGTGGGCCGCCGGCATCACCTCCTGGCGCACCACCCGCGACGGCGGACGTCCGCGCGGGGTGTTCTGCGGCATCGGGGTCTGCTTCGACTGCCTCGTCACCGTCAACGGCCGCCCCGGCCGGCGGGCCTGCCTGGTCCCGGCGCGCCCGGGGGACGTCATCCGCACCCAGGAGGGCACGGGCCATGAGGACTGACCTCGCCGTGATCGGCGCGGGCCCGGCGGGTCTCGCCGCGGCCCTGGCGGCGGCGCGGCGCGGGATCCGGGTCGCCCTGGTGGACGCGGCGCCGCGGCCCGGCGGGCAGTACTTCCGGCAGCCCGCGCCCGGCCTCGGCACGGAAGGCGCCGTCCCGCGGCACGGGCGGCGCACCTGGACCCGGCTGCGGGCCGCCCTCGCCGAGAGCGCCGTCGACGTACGGCCCGAGCACCATGTCTGGTGCGTGGAGCGGGAGTCCGGCGGGCTGACGGTGCACGCGCTGCTCGGACCGGAGCAGCGGGAATCCGTGGACGTGCGCGCCGACGCCGTGCTGCTGGCCACCGGCGGGTACGAGACGGTCCTGCCGTTCCCCGGCTGGACCCTGCCGGGCGTCGTCACGGCGGGCGGCGCGCAGGCCATGCTCAAGGGCGGCCTCGTCACCCCGGGGCGCACAGCCGTGGTCGCCGGGACCGGCCCGCTGCTGCTGCCCGTGGCCACGGGACTCGCGGCGGCGGGCGTCCGCGTCGCCGCGCTCGTCGAGTCCACGGACCCCGCACGGCTGCCGCGTCACGCCCGCGCCCTGGCCGGCAAGCTGCCCGAGGCGGCCGGGTACGCGGCACGGCTGTTGCGCCACCGGGTCCCGGTGCTCACCCGGCACACCGTGGTCCGCGCCCACGGCGAGGACCGGCTCACCGGCGTCACCGTCGCCGCCCTCGAGGCGGAGGGCCGCGTCCGGCCGGGCACCGAGCGGCTGCTGCCGTGCGACGCCCTCGCGGTGGGACACGGCATGCTGCCGCACACCGACCTCGCCGAGACCCTCGGCTGCCGGCTCGACGGCCACGCCGTCGCCGTCGACGCCGAACAGCGCACCGACGTGCCGGGCGTATGGGCGGCCGGCGAGGCCACGGGCATCGGCGGCGCGGCGCTCGCGCTGGCCGAGGGACACATCGCGGGGCGCTCGGTCGCGGCCCGGCTGCGCGGCACGGCACCCGACCCGCACGACTGGGCGCCGGCCGCCCGGATCCGCGCCCGGGAGCGCACGGCGGCGGCGGCCCTGCACGCCCTGCACGGCCCGCCGGCCCACTGGGGCGACGGCGTCCCCGACGACACGGTGCTCTGCCGCTGCGAGGAGGTCACCGCGGGCGCCGTCCGCGAGGCCCTCACCCTCGGCGCCGGCGACACCCGCACGGTCAAGCTGCTCACCCGCGCGGGCATGGGCTGGTGCCAGGGCCGCATGTGCGCACCGGGGGTGGCGGCCCTCACCGGCTGCCCGCCCACTCCGTCCCGCCGCCCCTTCGCCCGCCCGGTCCCCCTGGGCGTCCTTGCGGCCCGGCACGACCGGCCCACCCCGCACGACCGCCCTCACCCGCGCTCCGAGGAAGGACCCTCATGACCGATCACCGCCCCTGGCGGGGAGTCCTCGTCGCCACCGCGTTGCCGTTGCGGGAGGACCTGACCGTCGACCTCGACCGGTACGCCGAGCACTGCTCCTGGCTCGTGGCGAACGGGTGCGACGGGGTCGTGCCGAACGGGTCCCTGGGGGAGTACCAGGTGCTCACCCCCGAGGAGCGTGCCCGGGTCGTGGAGACGGCCGTCGCCGCCGTCGGCGGGGAGCGGGTGATGCCCGGCGTCGCGGCCTACGGGTCCGCCGAGGCGCGCCGCTGGGCCGAGCAGGCCGCCGGGGCCGGGTGCCGTGCGGTGATGCTGCTGCCGCCCAACGCCTACCGCGCCGACGAGCGGTCCGTCCTCGCCCACTACGCCGAGGTCGCCCGCACCGGGCTGCCTGTCGTCGCGTACAACAACCCGGTCGACACCAAGGTCGACCTGGTGCCGGAACTGCTCGCCCGGCTGCACGGCGAGGGATACGTCCAGGCCGTCAAGGAGTTCTCCGGGGACGTGCGCCGCGCCTACCGGATCGCGGAACTCGCGCCCGAGCTGGACCTGCTGACCGGCGCCGACGACGTACTGCTTGAGCTCGCCGTCGCCGGGGCGAAGGGCTGGATCGCCGGATACCCCAACGCGCTGCCCCGCTCCTGCGTGGAGCTGTACCGCGCCGCGACCGGCGGGGACCTGGCCACCGCGCTGCCGCTGTACCGGCAGCTGCACCCCCTGCTGCGCTGGGACTCGCGCGTGGAGTTCGTGCAGGCGATCAAACGGTCCATGGATCTCGTCGGACGCCACGGCGGGCCCTGCCGTCCGCCGCGCGTCCCGCTGGACCCGGAGCAGGAGGCGGCCGTGCGCGCCGCCACCGAGAAGGCCGTCGCGGCCGGACTGGCCTAGGAGGAGGAGCCAGGAGATGCGCAGCTCACTCGTCCTGCACGCCGTCGACTCGCACACCGAGGGGATGCCGACCCGTGTGATCACCGGCGGCATCGGCGTCGTCCCGGGCGCCACGATGAACGAACGGCGCCTGTGGTTCCGCGAACACCGCGACCACGTCAAGCAGTTGCTGATGAACGAGCCGCGCGGCCACGCGGCGATGAGCGGCGCGATCCTCCAGCCGCCGACCCGGCCCGACTGCGACTGGGGCGTCGTCTACATCGAGGTGTCCGGGTACCTCCCGATGTGCGGGCACGGCACCATCGGCGTGGCGACCGTGCTGGTGGAGACGGGCATGGTCGAGGTCGTCGAGCCGGTCACCACCGTCCGCCTGGACACGCCCGCCGGGCCGGTCGTCGCCGAGGTCGAGGTCGCGGACGGCTCCGCCACCGCCGTGACCCTGCGCAACGTGCCGTCCTTCGCCGTCGCCCTGGACCGCGAGGCGACCCTGCCCGACGGGCGCACGGTCACGTACGACCTGGCGTACGGCGGGAACTTCTACGCCGTTCTGCCGCTGGAGCAGTTCGGACTGCCCTTCGACCGCTCCCGCAAGGACGACATCCTGGCGGCCGGGCTGTCCCTGATGGAGGCGGTCAACGCCGAGGGGGAGCCCGTGCACCCGGAGGACCCGTCCATCCACGGCTGCCACCACGTGCAGCTCACCGCGCCCGGCTCCACCGCCCGGCACTCGCGGCACGCGATGGTGATCCACCCCGGCTGGTTCGACCGCTCGCCGTGCGGCACCGGCACCAGCGCCCGCATGGCCCAGCTGCACGCCCGCGGCGAACTCCCCCTGCACACCGAGTTCGTCAACGAGTCCTTCATCGGCACCCGCTTCACCGGACGGCTGCTCGGCGCCACCGAGGTGGCCGGACACCCCGCCGTACTGCCCAGCTTCACCGGACGGGCCTGGATCACCGGCACCGCCCAGTACCTGCTGGACCCGAGCGACCCGTTCCCCGCGGGGTTCGTCCTGTGACCGCCGGCGGCCCCGCCCTGCCCGCCCTCGGCGGACGCGGCCCCAGCTACCGGGAGCGGGTTGCGGACGCCCTGCGGGCCGCGCTGATCGCCGGTGAACTGCGGCCCGGCGAGGTGTACTCGGCTCCGGGGCTCGCGGCACGCTTCGGCGTCTCCGCCACCCCCGTGCGCGAGGCGCTGCTCGACCTCGCCAAGGAGGGGCTGGTCGACGCCGTTCCCAACAAGGGGTACCGGGTCACCGCCGTGTCGGAGCGGCAGCTGGACGAGTACACCCACGTGCGCGCCCTGATCGAGATCCCGACGACGGCGGCGCTGGTCTCCACGGCCGACCCGGCGGCTCTCGCCGCACTGCGGCCGGTCGCCGAGGAGATCGTCGCCGCCGCGGCGGCCGGGGACCTCATCGCGTACGTCGACGCCGACCAGCGCCTCCACCTCGGGCTGCTGGCGCTCGCCGGCAACGCCCATCTCGTCGAGGTGGTCCGGGACCTGCGCCGCCGCTCCCGGCTGTACGGACTGACCGCGCCGGCCGGACAGGGACGGCTGCGGGCGTCGGCCGAGGAGCACCTCGCACTCCTCGACGCGCTGCTCGCCCGCGACACCGAGGCCGTCCACGCGGTGATGACCCGTCATCTCGGGCAGGTGAGGGGACTCTGGGCAGCGCCCTGACCCAAGAGTTTGCGTAATTCTGCAAACAACTTGCGTATCTTGCGCTACGCTTGCGGTCATGACGCGACGACTTGCTGTGGTGGCGAAGAAGGTCGGGGTCAGCGAGGCCACGGTCAGCCGGGTGCTCAACGGCAAGCCTGGAGTCTCCGAGGGCACCCGGCAGGCGGTGCTCTCCGCCCTCGACGTGCTCGGCTACGAGCGGCCCACCCAGCTGCGCGGCGAGCGCGCCCGGCTGGTCGGCCTGGTCCTCCCCGAGCTGCAGAACCCGATCTTCCCCGCCTTCGCCGAGGTCATCGGCGGCGCGCTGGCCCAGCTCGGCCTGACTCCCGTGCTCTGCACCCAGACCCGCGGCGGGGTCTCCGAGGCGGACTACGTCACCCTGCTGCTGCAACAGCAGGTGTCCGGCGTGGTGTTCGCCGGCGGCCTCTACGCCCAGGCCGACGCGCCCCACGACCACTACCGGCAGCTCGCCGAGCGCAACATCCCCGTCGTCCTCGTCAACGCGGCCATCGAGCACCTCGGTTTCCCCGCCGTGTCGTGCGACGACGCCGTGGCCGTGGAACAGGCCTGGCGGCATCTCGCCTCGCTCGGGCACGAGCGCATCGGCCTGGTGCTCGGCCCCGGCGACCACGTGCCGTCGGCGCGCAAGCTGGCGGCCGCCCGGGCGGTGGCGGGCGAGGTGCCCGAAGAGCACGTCGCCCGCGCCATGTTCTCCATCGAGGGCGGCCACGCCGCGGCCACCCGGCTGATCGAGCGGGGCGTCACCGGCTTCATCTGCGCCAGCGACCCCCTCGCCCTCGGCGTCGTACGGGCCGCCCGGCGCAAGGGACTCGACGTGCCCGGTCAGATCTCGGTCGTCGGCTACGACGACTCGGCGCTGATGAACTGCACCGAACCCCCGCTCACCACCGTGCGCCAGCCCATCGAGGCCATGGGCAAGGCGGTGGTGGAGCTGCTCAACGCACAGATCAGCGGGACCACGGTGGCCCCCGAAGAGCTGCTGTTCGAACCGGAGTTGGTGGTGCGCGGCTCGACCGGGCAGGCGCCCCGCGACTGACCCCCCGTCAACTGTCGAATAATTTCAAATTCTGCGCGACATATTGCGGACCGTTGTCGTCGGTGCTTGAGTGTGCCCCGCCCACCGCTCCTGTCCCGTAAGGGGTCCACCGATGAGAAGCACCGGGATCCGCCGTACCCTCGTCGCGCTCGGCGTCGGCGCCCTCGCGCTGACGGCCTGCGGCTCGGACGGCGACGACGCCGCCGACGGCACGACGCGCATCACCGTCAACTGCATGCCGCCCAAGAGCGCCAAGGTCGACCGCCAGTTCTTCGAGGAGGAGATCGCCGCCTTCGAGAAGAAGAACCCGGACATCGACGTCGTCCCGCACGACGCGTTCCCCTGCCAGGACCCCAAGACCTTCGACGCCAAGCTCGCCGGCGGCCAGATGGAGGACGTGTTCTACACGTACTTCACCGACGCCCGGCACGTCGTCGACATCGGCCAGGCCGCCGACCTCACCCCGTACGTCAAGGAGCTCAGGAGCTACGGGACCGTCCAGCAGCAGCTCCGCGACATCTACACCGTCGACGGCAAGATCTACGGCATCCCCCGCACCGGCTACTCGATGGGCCTGATCTACAACCGCGCCCTGTTCGAGAAGGCCGGCCTCGACCCGGACCGCCCGCCCGCCACCTGGGACGAGGTCCGCACAGCCGCGAAGGAGATTGCCGCGCTCGGGGACGGAGTCGTCGGGTACGCCGACTACAGCGCCCAGAACCAGGGCGGCTGGCACTTCACCGCCGAGCTGTACTCCCAGGGCGGCGACGTGGTCAGCGCCGACGGCAAGAAGGCCACCGTCGACACCCCCGAGGGCCGCGCCGTCCTGCGGACCCTCCACGACATGCGGTGGAAGGACGAGTCGATGGGCAGCAAGCAGCTGCTCGTCATCAACGACGCCCAGCAGATGATGGGCTCCGGCAAGCTCGGCATGTACCTCGCCGCCCCCGACAACATCCCGATCCTGGTGAAGGAGAAGGGCGCCGAGTACCAGGACATCGCCATCGCACCCATGCCCGGCGGCAAGGCCACCCTCGTCGGCGGCGACGGCTACATGTTCAACAAGAAGGCCACCCCCGAGCAGATCCGCGCCGGCCTCGCGTGGCTCGACCACATGTTCCTCACCCCCGGCGACGGCTTCCTCGGCGACTACGCCCGCGCCAAGCAGCACGACGCCCCCGTAGGCCTGCCCGAACCGCGCCTGTTCACCGGCGCCGCCGACGCCAGGGACCAGCAGGTCAAGCAGGCCAACGCCAACGTCCCGGTGGAGAACTACCAAGCCTTCCTCGACGGCAACCAGAAGCTGGAGATGAAGATCGAGCCGCCGCACGCCCAGCAGCTCTACTCCGTCCTCGACGGCGTGGTCTCCGCCGTCCTCACCAAGGAGGACGCCGACATCGACCAGCTGCTGAAGGACGCCTCCGGCAAGATCGACGGCATCCTGGCGCGGAGCTGACCGGTGACGAAGACGGTCGAACGGCCCCCCGCCGCGCGGGTCCGTCCGGTGAAGGCGCCGTCCCCGGCAGGGGACCGGAGGCGGCGCCGCCTCACCGACCACCTGCGCGCGTACGGCTTCCTCCTCGGCGGGCTGGTCTGCTTCGCGCTGTTCTCCTGGTACCCCGCGATCCGCGCCGTCGTGATCGCCTTCCAGAAGTACACGCCCGGCTCGGACCCCGAATGGGTCGGCACCGCCAACTTCACCCGCGTCTGGCAGGACCCCGAGTTCGCCGCCGCCTGGCGCAACACGCTCACCTTCACCCTGCTCGCCCTGCTGATCGGCTTCGCGATCCCCTTCGTGCTGGCCCTCGTCCTCAACGAACTCCGCCACGCCAAGGCGTTCTTCCGGGTCGTCGTCTACGTGCCCGTGATGATCCCGCCCGTGGTGAGCGCCCTGCTGTGGAAGTGGTTCTACGACCCGGGCGCCGGCCTCGCCAACGAGGCGCTGCGCCTTCTCCACCTGCCGACCTCGAACTGGTCCAACGGCGCCGACACGGCCCTGGTGTCCCTGGTGATCGTCGCCACCTGGGCCAACATGGGCGGCACCGTGCTCATCTACCTCGCCGCGCTCCAGTCCATCCCCGGAGAGCTGTACGAGGCCGCCGAACTCGACGGGGCGAACCTGCTCCAGCGCGTCCGGCACGTCACCGTCCCGCAGACCCGGTTCGTCATCCTCATGCTGATGCTGCTGCAGATCATCGCCACCATGCAGGTGTTCACCGAACCGTTCGTGATCACCGGGGGCGGCCCGGAGAACGCCACCGTCACCGTCCTCTACCTCATCTACAAGTACGCCTTCCTCTACAACGACTTCGGCGGCGCCTGCGCGCTCAGCGTCATGCTGCTCGCCCTGCTCGGCGCGTTCTCCGCCGTCTACCTCCGCCTCACCCGCTCCGGAGAGGAGGCCGCCGCATGAGCAGCGGAACCCGCACCCTCGTCTCCCCGGCCGTCCTGGCCCGCCCCCGAGGCCGGGCCGTCTACTGGACCGTCCTCACCGGCGTCGTCCTGCTCTTCGCGCTGGCGTTCCTGTTCCCGGTCTACTGGATGGTGACCGGCGCGATGAAGTCGCCGGACGAGGTGGCCCGCACCCCGCCCACCCTCGTCCCCGAGCACTGGAGCACCACCGGGTACGCGGACGCCTGGGAACTGATGCGGCTGCCCACCCACCTGTGGAACACGGTGGTGCAGGCCGCCGGCGCCTGGGCGTTCCAACTGGTGTTCTGCACGGCCGCCGCCTACGCCCTGTCCAAGCTCCGCCCGGCCTTCGGCGCCCTCATCCTCGGCGGCATCCTCGCCACGCTGATGGTCCCCGCCCAGGCTCTCGTCGTACCGAAGTACCTGACCGTCGCGGACCTCGGCCTGCTCAACGACCCGCTCGCCATCTGGCTGCCGGCCGTCGCCAACGCCTTCAACCTGTATCTGCTCAAGCGGTTCTTCGACCAGCTCCCCAGGGACGTCCTCGAGGCCGCCGAGATCGACGGCGCGGGCAAGCTGCGCACCCTGTGGTCGATCGTGCTGCCCCTGTCCCGCCCGGTGCTCGGCGTGGTGTCGATCTTCGCGCTGGTCGCGGTGTGGCAGGACTTCCTGTGGCCCCTGATGGTCTTCTCCGACACCGGCAAGCAGCCCATCAGCGTGGCCCTCGTGCAGCTGTCGCAGAACATCCAGCTGACCGTGCTGATCGCCGCGATGGTCATCGCCGGCATCCCCATGGTCGCGCTGTTCCTCGTCTTCCAGCGGCACATCATCGCCGGAATCAGCGCGGGCAGCACCAAGGGCTGACACCGGACCTCCGTCCACAGAAGAGAAAGGCACCCACGTGGGACAGCCCACCCCTGCCACCGACGACGGCTGGTGGCGCTCCGCCGTCATCTACCAGGTGTACGTCCGCAGCTTCGCCGACGGCGACGGCGACGGCACCGGCGACCTGGCCGGCGTCCGCGCCCGCCTGCCGTACCTCGCCGAACTGGGCGTCGACGCACTGTGGTTCACCCCCTGGTACCGGTCCCCGATGAAGGACGGCGGTTACGACGTCGCCGACTACCGCGCGATCGACCCCGCCTTCGGCACCCTGGCCGAGGCGGAGAAGCTCATCGCCGAGGCACGGGAACTGGGCATCCGCACCATCGTCGACATCGTCCCCAACCACGTCTCCGACCAGCACCCCTGGTTCCGGGCGGCCCTCGCGGGCGGCCCCGGGCGGGAGCTGTTCCACTTCCGTCCCGGCCGCGGGGAGCACGGCGAACTCCCGCCCAACGACTGGCAGTCCGAGTTCGGCGGCCCCGCCTGGACCAGGCTGCCCGACGGCGACTGGTACCTGCACCTGTTCGCCCCCGAGCAGCCCGACCTCAACTGGGCCCACCCCGCCGTCCGCCAGGAGCACGAGGACATCCTGCGCTTCTGGTTCGAGCGGGGCGTCGCCGGCGTCCGCGTCGACTCCGCCGCCCTGCTCGCCAAGGACCCCGAGCTGCCCGACGTCACCGAGGGCCGCGCCCCGCACCCCTACGTCGACCGCGACGAACTCCACGACGTCTACCGCGCCTGGCGGGCCGTCGCCGACGAGTACGGAGCCGTCTTCGTCGGCGAGGTCTGGCTGCCGGACACCGAACGCTTCGCCCGCTACCTGCGCCCCGACGAACTGCACACCGCGTTCAACTTCTCCTTCCTGACCTGCCCGTGGGACGCGGACCGGCTGCGCACCTCCATCGACGACACCCTCGCCGAGCACGCCCCCGTCGGCGCGCCCGCCACCTGGGTGCTGTGCAACCACGACGTCACCCGCACCGTCACCCGCTACGGCCGCGCCGACACCGGCTTCGACTTCGCCACCAAGGCCTTCGGCACCCCCACCGACCTGGCCCTCGGCACCCGCCGGGCCCGCGCCGCCGCCCTGCTCTCCCTCGCCCTCCCCGGCGCGGTCTACGTCTACCAGGGCGAGGAGCTCGGCCTGCCCGAGGCGGACATCCCGCTGGACCGTATCGAAGACCCCATGCACGCCCGCTCCGGCGGCACCGACCCCGGCCGCGACGGGTGCAGGGTGCCGCTGCCCTGGGCGGCCGGCGAGCCGCACGCCGGATTCGGCGGCGAGCCCTGGCTGCCGCAGCCCGACGGCTGGGCCGCCTACGCCACCGACCGGCAGGCCGAGGACCCCGGCTCCATGCTCAGCCTCTACCGCGCGGCGATCCGGCTGCGCCCGGAGTTCGGCGACGGCCCGCTGACCTGGCTCCCCGCCCCGGACGGCGTCCTCGCCTTCACCCGCGCCGACGCCCTGTGCGTGGTCAACCTCGCGGACACGCCCGTCGACCTCCCCGCCCACACGGAGCTGCTCCTGCACAGCGGCCCCCTCGACACCGCCGGACGGCTGCCCGGCGACACCGCGGTCTGGCTGCGCGCCTGAGCCGCGCCCCCGTCTGTTCCCGTACCCCCACCACGAAGGGACCAGCACCATGACCACCCCCCGCACGACCGCACGCCGTGCGCCGGCGGCGGCCACGGCCGTCGCCCTGGCCGCCGGCCTGCTCGTCGCCGTCGCCCCGGCGCCCGCCCACGCCGCGGCCGGCGCCACCCTCCCGTTCACCTCGGTCGAGGCCGAGTCCGCCGCCCACACCGGAAGCCGCATCGGCCCGGACCACACCCAGGGCACGCTCGCCTCCGAGGCGTCCGGCCGGCAGGCGGTGCGTCTGAACGCGGGTGAGCGCGTGGAGTTCACCGTCCCCCGCGCCGCCAACGCCGTCACCGTGGCGTACAGCGTCCCCGACGGCCGGTCCGGCTCGCTGGACGTGTACGTCAACGGGCAGCGGCTCGACCGGACCCTGCCGGTCACCTCCCGGTACAGCTACGTCGACACCCCATGGATCCCGGGCGCCCGCACCCACCACTTCTACGCCAACGCGCGGACGCTGCTCGGCCGGGACGTCCAGGCCGGTGACACCGTCGCCTTCCAGGCCACGAACGTGCAGGTCACGGTGGACGTGGCCGACTTCGAGCAGGCGCCGGGCGCCGCCGCCCGCCCCGCCGGTTCCGTCTCCGTCACCGACAAGGGCGCCGACCCCACCGGGCAGGGCGACTCCACCCAGGCGTTCCGCGAGGCCGTCGCCGCCGCCCAGGGCGGAACCGTGTGGATCCCGCCGGGGGAGTACCGGCTGACCTCGTCCCTCAGCGGCGTCCAGAACGTCACCCTCCAGGGCGCCGGCCACTGGCACTCGGTGGTGCGCACCTCCCGCTTCATCGACCAGACGGCCTCCTCCGGCACCGTCCACATCAAGGACTTCGCCGTCATCGGCGACGTCACCGAACGCGTCGACTCCAACCCCGACAACTTCGTCAACGGCTCCCTCGGACCGGACTCGACCGTCTCCGGGATGTGGCTCCAGCACCTCAAGGTGGGGCTCTGGCTCACCGGCAACAACGACAACCTCGTCGTCGAGAACAGCCGCTTCCTCGACATGACGGCAGACGGCCTCAACCTCAACGGCAACGCCCGCGGGGTGAAGGTCCGCAACAACTTCCTGCGCAACCAGGGCGACGACGCCCTCGCCATGTGGTCGCTGAACGCGCCCGACGTGAACAGCGTCTTCGAGAACAACACGATCACCCAGCCGAACCTCGCCAACGGCATCGCGATCTACGGCGGCACCGACATCACCGTCCGGAACAACCTGATCGCCGACACCAACGCCCTCGGCAGCGGTATCGCCATCTCCAACCAGAAGTTCCTCGACCCGTTCCACCCGCTGTCCGGCACCATCACCGTCGACGGCAACACCCTGGTGCGCACCGGCGCGATGAACCCCAACTGGAACCACCCGATGGGCGCCCTGCGCGTCGACTCCTACGACAGCGCCATCGACGCGCAGGTGCGGATCACGAACACCACGATCACCGACAGCCCGTACAGCGCCTTCGAGTTCGTCTCCGGCAGCGGACGCGGCTTCGCCGCCCGGAACATCACCGTCGACGGCGCCACCGTGAACCGGACCGGGACGGTCGTCGTGCAGGCGGAGACCCAGGGCGCCGCCACCTTCCGCAACGTCACCGCGACCGGCGTCGGATCGGCCGGCATCTACAACTGCCCCTACCCCGCGGGCTCCGGCGCCTTCACCGTCACCGACGGCGGCGGCAACTCCGGATGGGACAGCACCTGGTCCGACTGCTCCACCTGGCCCGAGCCCGGCCAGGGCGAACCCCAGCCCGGCCCCGACCGCAACCTCGCCCTGAACCGGCCGGCCACCGCGACCGGTTCGCAGGACGTGTACACCCCCGGCAAGGCGGTCGACGGCGACCCGAACACCTACTGGGAGTCCGCCAACCACGCCTTCCCGCAGACCCTGACGATCGACCTGGGCGCCGCCCGCACCGTGCGCCGGGTGGTGCTGAAGCTGCCGCCGCAGGCCGCGTGGCAGGCCCGCACCCAGACCCTGTCCGTGCAGGGCAGCACCGACGGCTCCGCGTACACGACGCTGGCCGCCGCCCGGGAGTACCGCTTCGACCCGGCGACCGGCAACACGGTGACCGTCCCGGTCGACGGCGGCCCGCGTCATCTGCGGCTGCACGTCACCGGCAACACCGGCTGGCCGGCCGCCCAGTTCAGCGAGGTGGAGGTGTACGGGTCCTGACGGGCGGGACCCGTGCGGGCGGGGTCAGCGGCTGACCAGCAGACCCCGCCCGCGCAGCACGCGCCGCTCCAGCGGGCTGAAGATCAGCAGGTCGACGGCGATGCCGACGCACAGGATCAGCAGGATGGCCAGGAACACCTGCGGCATGCTGCTGTTGTTGCGGCCGTTCTCCAGCAACTGGCCCAGACCGACGCCGAGATCGGGCGAGGAGGCGATGATCTCGGCGGCCATCAGCGAGCGCCAGGAGAACGCCCAGCCCTGCTTGAGACCGGCCACGTAGCCGGGGAGCGCGGCGGGCATCACGATGTACCGGGCGCCGCGCAGCCCGGTCGCGCCCAGGGTGCGTCCGGCGCGCAGGAACAGCGGCGGGATCTGGTCGATGCCCGCCACCAGCCCGTTCGCGATGGACGGGACGGCGCCCAGCAGGATCACGGCGAACATCATCGAGTCGTTCAGACCCAGCCAGATCACGGCGGGCGGCACCCAGGCGACCGACGGCAGCGACTGCAGACCCGACAGGATCGGGCCGATGGCCGCCCGGACGAAGGTCACCCGCGCCACCAGCAGCCCGAGCGGGGTGCCGATGGCGAGCGCCAGCAGGAAGCCGAGCAGGCCGCGCGAGACGGACGTCCAGATGTAGTCGAGCAGCGTGCCCCCCAGCCAGGCCGCGCGCACCTCGCCCCACACGTCGGCCGGGGAGGCGAGCTTGTACGGGGGTGCGACCTCCGCCAGGACCAGGATCTGCCACACCACCAGCACCAGGGCGACGGCGGTGACCGGCGGCAGCACCTTGCGCAGCAGGGTCTCGCGCAGCGGGGTGCGGACCGTCTGCGTCGAGTCCAGCGCGTCGAGGCCCGCCTCGAGATCCGCGAGGGCGTCCGGTTCCCGGGGTGCGGCGCTCTTCCCGGTGACGCCGGGGGCCTTCTCAGTGCTGGCCATGACGGCGGATCTCCCCACGCAGTTCTTCGGTGATCTCGGCGGACAGCTCCGCGACGGCGGCGTCCTCCAGACGGCGCGGCTGCGGCAGGTCCACCGTCCACTGCCGGGCGATACGGCCCGGCCGGGACGACAGCAGGACGACACGCCGGGCGAGCCGTACCGCCTCGCGCACGTTGTGCGTCACGAACAGCACCGACAGGCCCGTCTCCCGCCAGATCCGGGTCAGTTCGTCGTGCAGCACGTCCCGGGTGATGGCGTCGAGCGCGGCGAACGGCTCGTCCATCAGCAGCAGCCGGCTGTCCTGGGCGAGCGCGCGGGCCAGGGCGACGCGCTGGCGCATGCCGCCGGACAGCTCGTGCACCCGCTTGCCGTGCGCGTCCTTCAGCCGCACCAGCTCCAGCAGCCGATCCGCCTCCTGGCGGCGCTCCGGCTTGCCCACCCCGCGGAGTCTCAGGGCGAGTTCGATGTTCTTGCCCGCGGTCAGCCACGGGAACAGGGCGTGCTCCTGGAACATCAGGGCGGGCCGGCCGTCGGTGCCGATCGTGCCGGCGGACGGCCGGTCGAGCCCGGCGACCAGGTTGAGCAGGGTGGACTTGCCGCACCCCGAGGCGCCCAGGAGGGTGACGAACTCGCCGGGCGCGACATCGAGGGTGATGTCGTCCAGCACGAGCTGCCGTCCGCCCGGGGCGCCCGGAGCGGGGAAGGACTTCGAGACGTGCTCGACCCGTGCGGCGTACGCCGTCGTCGTGGTGTCCTCGGCCGTGCCGGCCGTCGTGGTGGCCATGGTCGTCACCTCCTGGGTCTCGTCGGATCGAGGACGGGTCAGCGGACGCCGAGCCCGGCGTCGTCGACCTCGGGCCTGCCCTCGGCCTTGAGGACCTTGTTCAGCGGCTCGAGGTCGTAGATGCCCTTCAGGTCGGGCTTCTCCAGCAGACCGGCCGACACCGCGTGCGCCGCCTGGGCGTCGAGGGTGGAGGCCAGCGGGTCGTCGAGGAAGGTGATGGACTCCCACGCCGGGTTCAGGACCTCGGCCGGCAGGGCCTTGCCGGACAGCTTCTCCAGCGCCTTGTTCGCGGACGCCTTGGCCTCGTCCGGGTGGGCGTTGATCCACGCGTTGGTCTTCACCGAGCCGCGCAGCACGGCCTCGACGACGTCCGGGTGCTCCTCGAGGAAGGTCTGCGACACGATGATGTTGGTGATCACGAACTTCTTGTCCGGCCAGATGTCGGACTCGTCGAGCAGCACCTTCGCGCCGTCCGCGACCAGCTTGGAGGCGGTGGGCTCGGGCACCCAGGCGCCGTCCACGGAGCCGGACCTGTAGGCGTCCGGGGTGATCTTGTTCTCGGTGCGCACCACGGACACGTCGCCCTTGCCGCTCTGGGCGTCGACCTTCCAGCCCTTCTCGGCGATCCAGTGCAGGAACGCCACGTCCTGGGTGTTGCCGAGCTGCGGGGTGGCGATCTTCTTGCCCTTGAGGTCGTCCAAGGTCTTGATCTTGTCCGGGTTCACCACGAGCTTCACGCCGCCGGAGGCCGAACCGCTGATGATGCGCAGGTTCTTGCCGGCCGACTTGGTGTAGCCGTTGATGGACGGGGAGGGGCCGATCCAGCCGATGTCGATGGACCCGGCGTTCAGCGCCTCGATCTCGGACGGACCGGCGTTGAACGTCGACGCCTTGATCCTGGTGCCGCCCAGCTCCTTCTGGAGCAGGCCCTCCTGCACGCCGACCAGGGCGGTGGCGTGCGTGAGGTTCGGGAAGTAGCCGATCTTCACCTCGGAGGCGGAGAGCTTCTTCGCGTCCGCCGCGACCTCGGCCTGCGGGGCGTCGTCCTCGGCGTCGGAACCGTAGCCGCAGGCGGTGAGCAGGAGCGGGAGGGCCGCCAGGGCGGCGACGGTGCGCAGGAGGGTGAGCGGTCGTGCGGCAGACACAGAGGTGTCCTCTCGGGAAAGGGCGTTTCGGGACGATGCCGGCGTACGGCGTGTGCTCAGGGGCGTCCGCCCGCACGGCCGTCGGGCCTGCCTCGCGGGGACGGGAGGCGGCCGTGTCCGGTGTGCGGGTGCGGTGCGGGGTGAGCGGGCTGAAGGCGCGGACGGCCGCGGGCGCGGTTCCGGCGGGGCCTCAGGCCGGCCGACAGATGGCGCTGGACGTGCGGCCGAAGTCGATGTGGCGGCGCGAGGTCAGCAGGAGGCGTGCGGCGACGTCGAACGGACGCGCGGTCATGGCCACCCCCTGTGGATCCCTAGTTTTCCTACCTGACTGCTAGGGATCGTGGCAGAAAGCAGCCCCTGCCCCAAGAGGCTGCTCATATGATGGACGCCGTTCGCTCACATGGTGAGAAACACCTGGTCGGCGGCCGGAATCAGGGATTCACCCAGGCCTTCGGGGCGTCCGCCAACGCGGCCACCCCGGCCGGGAGTTGGGACGACGCCACATCGGCGAGGGACACACCCTCCAGGATCTGGCGCACGTTCGACCGCAGCGCGATCCACAGCGGCAGCAGCGACTCGGCGGGACCGGAGTAGGACAGCTCGGGCGGGCGGACGCCGCGCACCGAGACCAGCGGACCCTCCACGACGCGGATGACGTCGGCGATGCTGATCGCGTCGGCGGGCTTCGCCAGCCGGTACCCGCCGTTCCCGCCGCGCTGGCTCACCACGAGCCCGCCCCGCCGCATGTCGTTGAGGATGCTCTCCAGGAACTTGTGCGGGATGTCCTGCGCGTCGGCGATCGCCTCGGCCTTGAGCGGCCCGCCGTCCCCGGACGACGCGAGTTGCAGCGCGGCGCGTACCGCGTAGTCCGCCCTGGCTGAGATCCGCATGCCGACATTATCCCGCACGGCCCGCGCCGCCCTCCACCCGCGGTCGGGGCCGCTGAACCGGCGGTCAGCCCAGCGCCTGCACGGCGTAAAGGACGCCCACCGCGGTGGCGAGGGAGCCCAGCAGCAGACGCAGCCCGGTCTCGGGCAGGCGAGACTGGAGCCGCGCGCCGAGATACCCGCCGATCAGCCCGCCCAGCCCGCAGGCCAGTCCCAGGTACCAGTCCGGGTCCACGTCGCCGGCGCCCGCCAGGGACAGCAGCGCGAAGGCGGCCGCGCCCGCCACCGAGGTGACGAAGGTCGAGGCCAGCGCCGCCGGCGCCACCCGTGCGACGGACATGCCCAGCCCGGCCAGCAGCGGCCCGAGCAGCGAGCCGCCGCCGATGCCGTACACCCCGCCGACGACGCCGACCGCCAGGGCCAGCCCGGTCACGGCGCGCGGCGACGGCTCCGCGCTCCCGGCGGGACGGGCGGGTCTCACCGTGCGCCGGACGAGCCACAGCCCGAGCGGCACCAGCAGGACGGCGATCAGCAGCCGGAAGACGGTGGCCCCGGGTACGGCGAACACCCGCACGGCGGCGCCCACGACCACACCGGGCAGGGTGCCGCTCACCAGACGGCGGGTCAGCGGGTCGCGCAGCAGGCCGGCGCGGTGGTGCCGCAGCAGCGCGCCGGGCCCGGCCACCACGTTGAACAGCAGGTTCGTCGGCGTGACCGCGGGGCTCGGCACCCCGAGGACGCTGAGCTGCACCGGCAGCAGGAACACCGCGCCGGACACCCCCGCGGGCGTGGTCGCCACCGAGATGACCAGGCCCGCGGCCAGTCCGGCGAGTCCGGTGGACCAGGTCACGACATGTCCTTGGATACGGTCCCCGAGGGGTCAGGCGGGCAGGACGAACGGGGGGTGGGCGCCGTTGAGGAAGTAGTCCCCGACGTCACGCAGCCGGTGCGCGACGGGCTCGTACAGGGTGTGGGTCCGGGCGTTGCGCCAGAACCGGTCGAAACCCAGCCGCGCGGACGCCGAGCGCGGGCCGACGATGTCGAGCGCGCGGGTGGCGGACTCCTGCGCGGCCCGGGCGGCCGCCGTCTCGGCCATGGACACCAGCGCGGAGACGTCCGCGTACTCGTCGTACGTCAGCTCCTCGCCGCGCTCCAGCCCCCGCCGCACGGCGTCCAGGGCCTGGTCGCACAGCGCGGACGCGGAGCGGGCGAGCACGGTCAGCTCGCCGTACGCGGTGAGCACCTGCGGGTCGTCGGGCGCGCCGGCGGACGGGACGGGCTGCCACGGGCGGTGCCCCGCCCTGCTGTACTCGCGCACCTCGGCCAGCACCCCCTCGGCCATGCCGAGCAGCAGCTGCACCGAGAACAGCCGGCCGACGGGCGCGGCCAGGGCGGTCCTGGGGACCAGGTCCTCGTCCCCCGACAGCGAGCCCAGGACGTCGTCGGCGCCCACCGGCACGGCGTCGAGCTCCACGCTGCCGCCGCCCGCGAGCCGCTGCCCGAAGGTGTCGCCGGCCGCGTCGACCACCACGCCCCGGCGGGCCGGGTCCACCGTCACGGCCAGGGGTTCGCCGGTGTCCTCCCGCACCGCCCGCACGGCGAGACGGTCGGCCACCAGCACCCCGGTCGGGTAGCTCTGGCGGCCGCCGAGCACCAGGCCGCGGGAGGTGCGGGACAGCGTCAACGGCGGGTCCTGCGGGGCGAACCCGCCGCCCCAGCACCACTGTCCGGCCGCGGAGCGCTCCACCGTCCGCCGGGCCGTCTCCGGGTCCCCGAAGAACCGGGCGCTCCACGACAGGAAGTAGTGGGACCCGAGGAGCTGTCCGATGGCGCCGTCGGCCGCGGAGATCTCCCGCACCACCGCGTACGCCGTGTCCCAGTCCGCACCGCCGCCGCCCGGCCCGGCCGGCGTCAGCGTCAGCAGACCCGACTCGCGCAGCCGGGACACCTCGTCGACCGGGGCCTTGCCGGCCTGTTCCCGGTCCACGGTGTCCGTGGCCAGGTCGTCCGCCGTCTCGCGGGCCACGCGCAGCCAGTGCGCCCGGCCGTCCGCGACGGGTTCGGCCGGGGACACGGGGCGGGTCGGCGCGGCGGCGGCAGGGCACATGGCGGTGCTCTCCTCAGGATCGGCCGCGGGCTGCGGCGTGGGGGCTTTCCTGCTGGTCGGGGACGTACTTGTAGCCGATGGACCGGACGGTCACGATCCGGCGCCGGTGGGCGGCGCCCAGCTTGCGGCGCAGGCGTGCGACGTGGACGTCGACCGTGCGGCCGTCGCCGACGTGGTCGTAGCCCCAGACGGCCGCCACCAGCGTCTCGCGCGACTGCACGAGGTGCGGCCGTCGTACGAGGTGCGCCAGCAGTTCGAACTCCAGGTACGTCAGGTCGAGTTCACGCCCGTCGACCTCGGCGGTGCGGCGCGCGGTGTCGATCCTGACGGCGTCGTCCGCCGGACGGAACTCGGGCCGCGGCCGGTCCTTCGCGAACAGGTCCAGGGGATCGGTGCCCTGAGGAACCAGCAGGAGGTAGCCGACGAGCGGCGGGGACGCGGGGTCCTCGGCGTCGTGCCGCACCCCGTCGGCCACCAGGTGGAGGTGGCGCGTGTCGGGCAGCGGACGGAGCGAGGCGGCCGGGTGCGGAAGTGCCGTGGTCATGGCGGTAGTCCCTCGTCAAAGGTGTCGGGTCCCGGCGGACGCGGGGGTGGTGCGTGCGAGCCGGGAACGGGGCCGGAGTGCACGGCCGTCGTACGGGCCGAGCTTTCAGGCGCGACAGCAGGCGGCGCTGACGACGTGACCGAAGTCGACATGCCGACGACGTACGAGTCGCTGCTGCACAGGGGACATGTCCCTCATGCTGCGCACCCCCCATGAACGCCGTCAAGCCTTTCCTAGTAAGTCTGTAGGAAAAGAGGGGAACGTCTCACATGGTGATCGGGCGCAACACGTCTGACGGTGCTTCGACACCCCCGACCGTGGACCTCGTCCGCGCCGCCGCCGCGCTCTGTCGCCCCTCCGGCTGAACCGACGCGCCTCCCGGTGGGCCGAGGTCAGGTGATGACGGGCCGTTCGCGGGGACTCGGACGGCCATCGGGATCCGGCGTGCCGCCGCTCGCAGGCCCGGCTCCTCCGTCGACCGGAGGGCGCCCGAACCGGCCCGACGCTCCGTCTGACGCCGCGCGTGGTTCAGGCGGCCCGGTGCTCCCCGGCCCTCCGCCCGGGACACCGGCGCCGTCTCCGCCGCCGCCCGGGTCTCCGGGCGGAGTGAAGTGCCGCGCCCTCCTGGGCGCGAGCCGGCGGGAGAAGGGGCACCCCCGCCGACGGGCTCGGCGTGTACGGCTCCGCGGCCACCGGCGGCGTCCACTGCGGGAAGCCGGACGTGCCCGTGGTCGCCGGGACCGGTGTGCGTGGCCCCGCCGGAGACGTGCCCGGCTCGTCCTGACCCTCCGCAGGACCGGCGGAGGTCCCCTCGGCGGCCCGTGACAGCAGGATTACGCCCCGCGCCGCGAGAGCGGCGCCGAACAGGCCGAACGCCAGACCGGGCGCGCCGCCCCGGAGATGCTCGCCGAGCAGGCCCAGGCCGATCACCGCCGCCGCCAGGGGGTTGGCGAGCGTGACCATCGCCAAGGGGGCCCCGAGGCCGCCCCGGTACGCGGTCTGTGCGAGAAGGAGGCCGCAGGCCGAGAAGACGGCGACCAGCAGCGCCACACCGATCACGCGGACGTCGAGCAGCGGGCCGGTGCGGTCGGTCGCCGCGACCGTCACCGTCTGGGTCAGCGCGGAGGCGACCCCCGACGCGATGCCCGACGCGGTCGCGTGACGCAGGCCCGGACGGGTGCCGGGCCGGGACAGCAGGCCGACCAGGGACGCCGTACCGCCCGCGACGGCCAGCGCCTCCGGCACGCTCAGCACGTCGTCCGGCGCCGGTGCGGATGCCGTGGCGAGGACGACCGCCAGGCCGGCCAGCGTCAGGGCGGTGCCGCGCCACTCCACGGCGCTCACCGGCCGCCCCGCCGTCCGCGCGCCCAGCGGCACCGCGGCGACCAGGGTGAGCGCGCCCAGCGGCTGGACCACGGTCAGCGGGCCGTACTTCAGGGCCACGACGTGCAGCAGCGCGGCCGCCGCGTTCAGGCTGACCGCGCCCCACCAGGCGCCGCTGCCGAGCAGCCGCAGCGCCCCGGCGCCGGAGCCGCGGGTGGCCAGCCGGGCCTGTGTCACGGCGGCGAAGGCGTAGGCGACGGCCGAGACCAGGGAGAGCGGGACCGCGACCAGCAGGGCGCTCATCGGCTCGCCCCCACGAGCGCGCGGCGCCGCTCCGGACGCCTGGGCCGGACGATCCCCGGCGCCGGGACGGGCCGCGGCCGGCGCACCACCGCGAGGGCGAGCCCCAGGAGGGCGGCCGCCGCGAGCGCGTCCAGCCAGAAGTGGTTCGCCGTTCCCACGATCACCAGCAGGGTCACCAGCGGATGCAGCAGCCACAGCCACCGCCACACCGTCCGCGTGACGGCGGTCAGGCCGATCGCCACCATCAGCGCCCAGCCGAAGTGCAGCGACGGCATCGCCGCGAACTGGTTCGACAACTGGTCGGCGTCGGGCGGTCCGTAGACCGACGGCCCGTACAGCCGCGCCGTGTCCACCAGGCCCGTCGCGGGCAGCAGCCGCGGCGGAGCCAGCGGGTACGTCAGGTGCAGCACCAGCGCGGCCGCGGTGACCGCCGCCAGCGCGCGCCGGGCCCAGACGTAGTGGCCGGGGCGGCGCAGGTAGAGCCAGACCAGGAAGGCCGCGGTGGCGGGGAAGTGGACGACCGCGTAGTAGGTGTTGGCGAGCTGGACGAGCGTGTCGCCGTGCAGCAGCGAGGACTGCACCGCTCCCTCGCCGGGGAGGTGCAGCGCCCGCTCCAGGTCCCAGACCTCGCGGCCGTTGCGGTACGCCTCGGCGGTGTGGCCGGCCGCGAGCTGCCGTCCCAGCTTGTAGACGAGGAACAGGCCGGCCACCAGCAGCAGTTCGCGGACGAGCGGCGGCCGGTCGCGGGTACCGGATCCCGTCGGCTCGGGTTCCTCGAACTCCTCGCGCGCGTGCATGCCCCCGGTCCCTTCGCTGACGGTGGTGCGTGTCGTGGTGCGGGCGGAGCTGCTGACTCGGGGACCGGGCCCAGCTCATCGGCGCGGACCAAGATCGATACATGAACGTACCGATACGGATCCGTACCGATACGCCAGTGTACCGATACGTTCGCGTACCGGTACACTCGAGTATCGATCGACGTACGACACACTCCGTCGGGAGAGAGGGAGCAGAGCCGATGACGTCGCAGGACGCGGACCGACCGGGACCGGCCGGCGCCTCGCGCCGCTCCAAGATCACGCCTGAGCGGGAGCGGGAGTTCTTCGACGCCGTGCTGGAGCAGATCCGTGAGTGCGGGTACGACGCCGTCACCATGGAGGGCGTCGCCGCCAGCACGCGGTGCAGCAAGTCCACCCTCTACCGGCAGTGGCGGACCAAGCCGCAGTTCGTCGCCGCCGCCCTCCGGTCCAGCGGACGGGCGCGGTTCGCGCTTATCGACACCGGCACCCTCGCCGGGGATCTGCGCGAGGCCGCGCGCTGCGCGGGGGAGCTGTCGCCGAAGGACGCGACGCTCTTCCAGGCGCTCGGGCACGCGGTCCTCCAGGACCGGGAGCTGACGCAGGCGCTGCGGGAGGCGCTGGTCGACCCGGAGATCGCCGCGCTGGAGGAGATCCTGCGGCGGGGCGTCGAGCGCGGCGAGGTCGACGCGGACAACCCGGCGCTGGAGTACGTCCCGGCGCAGATCTTCGGGGTGCTGCGGGCCCGGCCCGTGCTCGAGGGACGCAACGCGGACCCGGACTACGTGCTCCGCTTCGTCGAGGCCGCGGTGCTGCCGGCGCTCGGACTGCGATGAGACCCGGGCCCCGCCGGTCATGGGGACGACCGGACGGCGGCCCGACCGCGCCGCACCGTGGGGACGGGGGCGGCGCACCACCCGGCCGGGCGGGACACCCCTTGAGCGGAGGGGTGCCCCGCCCGGCCGTACGACGGGCGTACCGCCTCGCCGGCCGGGAGGCCGGACGGGCCGTCAGACGTCCTGCCCGCTGCCGCGGCCGCCCTCGGCCACCTCGATGCCCTCGGTGATCTCGTCGAGGACCGTCTGCCGCTGGTCGGTGTCCACACCGAAGCGCACGACCACGATCTGGTCCGGGCGGGACGGGGACGGGAAGGCGAGGGACTGCACGAACCCGTCCGACCCCTCCTGGGTCACCGCCTTCCAGCGGACCAGGTACCCCTTCTGCCCGGCCACGGTCACCGCCTTCGACGCCAGCACGTCGTGCGAGGTGATCCGCCCGTACGCCTCGCCGCCGTAGCTCTCCTCGGCGTTCGCGGCGATGTCCGCCTTCGCGACCTCCTCGGCGGTCCCGCCGCGGGTGCCGAGCACCACGGCCGGCGCCGAGTACGCGCCGCCCTTGACGCAGGTCTTCGAGGCGTCACCGGGGCAGTCGTACGACTCCTTGGACGTCAGCGCGGCGCCGACCTGCAACTCCTCGCCGTACCACCCCTCGGGCACGGGCAGGCTGATCCCGCTCAGCGAGTCGGTCACGGCCCCGCTCTCGACCCGGCGCGGTTCGTCCCCCTCGCCGTCGCCCTCACCCCCCGGACCGCCCCCTTCGGGCGCGCCCCGCTCGTCGTCCCGCCCACCCTGCCGCTGCGAGGTGGCGGTGCTCCGGTCCCCGTCGTCATCGGTCAGGGCGTACACCCCCACACCGATACTAGCCAGCACGGCAGCGACCACGGCGACGGCCGCCCCCATCCGCAGCCGACGCCCCCGCCGGGACGGCGGCGCGGCAGGGTGGACGGGGTAGCCGGGCACACCCCCACCAAGGGTCTCCACCGGCCCCCAGCCGCCACCCTGCCCATGACCGGGCACCTGCCCCAGGGCGGCCCAGCCACCGGCCACCTGCGCCGCGGCGGCTTGACCGGCCCCGGCCGGGCTCCCGGCAGCCGGGCCGGGGCCGGTCTGTCCGGCGGTCGGCGGTTCCACGCCGACTGGCTGCGCCGCGGCGGCGTGGCTTGTGGTCGCCTTGTCGGCCTCGGTCTGGCTGATGGCAGCCGGGCCTGGGTCGGTCTGTCCGACGGCTGGCGGTTCCGCGTCGGCCGGGCTCCCGGCCGACTGCGTCGCGGCGGCCTGGCCGGCAGCCGTGGGCCCTGCGGCGGCGTGGCCTTCGGTCGCTCGCTCGGCGTCGGCCCGGCTTTCGCCGATCTCGGCCTCGGCCGCTTGCGCCGCGTCGGACCGCCCCGCCGCGGCTCCGGTCGCCGCTCCTGAGCCGTCTCGGCTCGCGTCCGTCCGGTCGGCATGGGGTTGCCCCGTGCCCCCCTGCCCAGGGACGGCCTGTTCCGTGGCGGTCTCCTCGGCCCCGGTCGCCTGTCCTCCGGCCTGGTGTCCCGCAGGAGTCCGGCTCATGCCGGCCTCGCTCCCGGCCGTGGCGCCTATACCGGTCCGGCTCGGGTCCGTCTGGCCGGCAGCGGCCTGCTCCGCACCGGCATGGCGCGCGTCGGCCCGCCCCGCAGGGGCGTCGCCCACAGGGGCCTGCCCCGCACCCGCCGGCCCCGCGGCCGCTTCCCCGGCGTCGGCCCGCCCCACAGGGGCATCGCCCACAGGGGCCTGCCCTGCGCCCGCGCCCGCTTGCCCAACGGCGTCAGCCGAGTCCGCGCCCGCCTGCCCTCCGGCGTCAGCCGAGTCCGCGCCCGCCTGCCCTACGCCGTCAGCCGAGTCCGCGCCCGCCTGCCCTACGCCGTCAGCCGCGGCCGCGTCGGACGGGCCCGTAACCGCCTGCCCCGCGGCAGCGGCTCCGCGGATCCGTGCCGTCCAGGCCGTGCCGTCCCACCACCGTTCCGTCGGCGGGCCGTCTTGTGTCTGTCCGGGGTCGGGGTACCACCCGGGGGGAGTCACCTGCGTCATGCCCCCACCGTATGAGGCGACGGTGAAAGGCGGATGAGAGAGTCCGCCGCCGGACCGGAGCGGCCCTTTACCGGTACGGCGTGTCCCGCGTCAACGGGCCGAAAGGGGACCGCCGTTGACCGACGAGGCCCTGGTGAGGGGCGGGCCGCGTCGACTCGCGGTGCCCGGTGTCACTCGTCACGGCAGCACGTGGCCCGACCGGGCTCCGCTCGGCCGGGCGGAGGACTACGCTCGGGTCCGGTACGTCATTCGGGCGACTCGGGGAGGCAGCGGGATGACGGAGGCACGGTCCCCGGCGGCACCCTCGGCCGCCCTGTGGGAGCGCGACGAGGAACTCGCCGCCGTCGCGGAGGCCGTCGACGTCCTGTGCGCCGACCGCCACTCGCCCGGCACCCTGCTGGTGCTGCGCGGCGAGGCGGGTCTCGGCAAGACCGCCCTGCTCGCCGAGACCCGCCGCATCGCCGAACAGCGCGGCTGCACCGTCTGGTCCGCCCGCGGCGGCGAGACCCTGCGCACCGTGCCGTTCAACGTGGTGCGCCAACTCCTGCAGCCCGCCCTGGTGTCGATGCTGCCGGAGGAGGCCCGCGAGTACCTGGGCGACTGGTACGGCATCGCGGGACCCGCCCTCGGCATAGCCGACCCCGGCGACGGGCAGGCCGACCCGCAGGGCGTGTGCGAGGGCCTGGTCGCCGCCGTGCGCCGGCTGGCCCGCCGGGACTGGCCGCTGGTGCTGCTCATCGACGACGCGCACTGGGCCGACCAGGAGACCCTGTACTGGCTCGCCGCGTTCGCCGAACGCCTCGCCGACCTGTCGGTGCTCGTCGTGGTCGCCCGCCGCCCCGGCGAGATCAGCGGCGTGAGCGCCCGTCACCTGGACGCCGTCGCCGACGCGGCCGGACGCCCCGTCACCAACCTCAGCGCCCTCACCCCCGAGGCCGCGGCCGGACTGACCCGCGCCACGCTCGGCGAGAACGCGGACGCCGCGTTCTGCCGCGAGGTCTGGGCCGTCACCGGCGGCAACCCGTACGAGACCGTCGAACTCCTCGCCAAGGTGCAGGACAGCGAGCTGGAACCGGTCGAGGCACACGCCGGCGAACTGCGCGAGCTGAACCGCTCCGCCCGCGGCGGCGGCCTCGTCGCCCGGCTGGAGGAACTCGGCATAGACGCGACCCGGTTCGCCTGGGCGGCCGCCATCCTCGGCGACGGCATCACCGTCGACCTGGTGGCCCAGCTCGCCACGCTCGGACCCGACGAGGCGGCCCGCTGCGCCGAACGCCTGCGCAACGCCCGCATATTGACGGTGCGCGACCCGGCGTCCGCCGGGCCCGACGAGCTGGACTTCGTGCACCCGCTGATCGCGACCGCCGTCTACAACTCCATCCCGGACGCGCTGCGCCGCGCCATGCACGGCATCGCGGCCCGTATCGTCACCGACTCCGGACGCGGCGCCGCCGCGGCCGCCCGCCACCTCCTCGAGGTCCACCCGGACGACGACGAGGAACTGGTCTGGCAGCTGCGCGAGGCCGCCCGCGAACATCTCGCCGTCGGCGCCCCGGACGCCGCCCGCCGCTGCCTGGAACGCGCCCTGGAGGAACCGCCCCGCCCCGAGATCCACGCGCACGTCCTCTACGAACTGGGCAGCGCCACCTTCCTCACCGCGCCCGCCCGCACCATCGGCCATCTGCGCACCGCCCTCGGCATGCCCGGCCTTGACGACGACCGGCGGGTGGACGCCGTGATCCGCCTCTCCCAGGCCCTGCTGCACAACGACCAGATGGAGGAGGCCGTCCGCACGGTCGAGGCGGAGGCCGCCCGGCTGCCCGCCGGACCCTCCCGGATGCGGCTCCAAGCCGTGCAGTTCATGTGGGAGGGCGTGCACGCGGGAGAGTCCCTCACCCCCGGCCGCTCCGAACGCCTCGCCGAACTCGCCGCCACCTGCACCGGCCGCGACAACGCCGAGCGAGCGCTGCTCATCCTGCGCGGCTTCGACGCCATGATGCGCGGCGAGAACGCGGAGGAGATCGTCGAGATCTGCGACCGCGCCCTGGTCAACGGCCGTCTCGCGCCCGGCCTCGGCTGGACCGACTCCGAGTGGGGCGTCGAGCTGCTGCTGATGCTGGCCGGCTCCTACGCCTACACCGACCGCCTCGACCGCGCCGAGGCCCTCTACAGCGAAGCCCTCCAGGCGTACGACACGGCGGGCTGGGGCGGCGGCCACCTGGTCCTCGCCCACGCCTACGTCGGTCTCGCCCACCGCAGGCGCGGCAGACTGGAGGCCGCGGAGAACTCCCTGCGCGAGTCGCTGCGCCTCGCCGAACGCGTCGGCCGCGGACTGCCGTTGTACTGGACGGCCATCTGCAACCTCGTCGACACGCTGCTCGCCCGCGGTCACGTCGACGAGGCGTGGGCCATGGCCGAGCGGCACGGCTTCGCACCGCCCTACCCGTCCACCGTCGTGCTGCCCGACCCGCGTTCCGTGCGCGGCCGCCTGCTGCTCGCCGTGGGCCGCACCAAGGAGGGCGTCAACGAACTGGAGGCGGCGGAGAAGGCCGCTGCCGCGCGCGGCCACCACAACCCGGTGCACGTCTTCGCCGCCGCCGACCTGGCCCGCGCCCTCGCGACCGAGGACCCCGCCCGGGCGGCCCGGCTCGCCGTCGACGTCCGCCGCCGCGCCGAACGCCTCGGCACCGACACGGCCATAGGCGAGGCGCTGCGGGTGGCGGCCGCTCTGGAGACCGGGCAGCGCGCGGTACGTCTCGCCGGCCAGGCGGTCACCTATCTGGAGTCCTCGCCCTGCCAGTACGAGCACGCCGCCGCCCGGATCGAGTACGGCGTGCTCGCCCGCTCCGTGCCCGACCTGGAGCGCGGAGTGGCGCTGGCCCGCTCGTGCGGCGCGGACGGCCTGGTGGAGCGGGCCCGCGCCGAACTCGCCGCGGGCGTGGGACTCCGCTAGCCGCCCGAGACGTCCGGCCGCCGGTCACGCACCGCGGGCAGACGGAGGTGGCGCGAGCGCGGGCCGGCCACCCTGACCCGCGTCCTCCTCCGCGCACCCGCTGGGCGACGGCGAACGCCGCGTGGGCCGCCGGGACCCCGCAGTGGACCGCCGTCCGCAGCAGCACCGCGCCGGTCTCCTCCGGGGTGAGCCCTTGCGCCGCCGCCCGCACGTGTGGCCGCCAGTTCGTCGTGCTGCCGCGCGCCACCACCGCGGTCGGCGCGACCATGCGGCGTTCGCGGGGCGACAGCGTCTGGTCGGTCCGGACCCCGCCGAGCGGGAGCTGTTCATCGACCTGATCCGGCGGGTGGCCGGCGCCGCCGAGACGCTCCGCGACCCCGGACAGCCGGCCGCCGCCCGGTGACGCGTCCGCTCAGCGCGCCGCCGTCAGCAGGACCCACACCGGTCCCGGCGTGACGTTCACCGGGTCGCCGTCCGGCGAGGTGAGGGACGTGCCGTCCTCGGCGGCCGGGCGGCTCCAGGACGCCGGATAGGCGCGCCCGTCGCGCAGCACCGTGGCCTTCCCGGAGCCCACCGTCTCCGTGTACGGCGTGTTGTTGCCGAGGAAGTCGCCGAAGCCGGAGCTGCGCACGGTCACGTTCTGCACGACCACCGTGGCCGCCGTCAGCCGGTCGCCGTCCCGGGTGGTCGCGGGGGAGCCGTCCATCGACACCTGCCAGCGCCCGTCGGCGTCCGACCAGGTGAAGGTGAAGCGGGCCGCCGGGAAGCGCACGGTGACCTCCTCGTCGGGCGTCCCGCCGGAGGGCGCGGGACCTTCGCGGAAGCCGGTGGTCAGCGCGGCCTCGCCGGGCGGGTCCTCCAGGATCTTGTCCGGGCGCAGGTACAGGTTGTGCGGGGCCGCCCGGTCGGAGTCGCGGCTGAACGCGTCGGGCTCCGACCCGGGGTCCACGGGGGTGAGCGGCGCCTCGTCGATCAGCGGCAGGAGCTTGCTCTGGGCGCCCGAGAAGGCGAGCAGGGGCTCGTCGAACTGGCGCAGCAGCTCCAGGTCGGACTCCCGGGCGCTGCGCACCGGTCCCACCGACTCGGGCAGCCGTGTGGCGTACACCGCCATCAGCCGGCTCAGTCCGCCCTCCACCTGCTCGACGTAGACCACGTCGGCCGCGTCGAGCCCGGACTGGGGCCGCGCGGCGGGCGCGTTGTCGATCTTCACGGTCAGGACGGGCGGGGGCCCCTGCCCGTCCGCGTCCCGCGTCGCCGCCGGGGACTCCCGCGGTCCGCGCCCGTCGTCACCGGACCCGCCCGATGTGCAGCCCGCCGCCAGCCCGGCCGCCAGCAGGGCGGCCAGCAGCACTCCGGCTCGCCTGCCGCCGCGCCGTCGGAGCGCTCCTCGTTCCGTGCCCACCGTCGTCACCGGCCATCCTCAATCATCCGCTGTTTCGATTGTGCGCTTTTCCGATCGTCTACGCGCCTGCCGGACCGGACGGAATTCCGCGCGGTGGAGTCCGCCGATCGGCCCAGCGACGGGCGGTTCGGCGTCCGGCGCCTCGGGTACCCGGACGCAACCGCACGGGCGGCGCACGGACCCGCACGGCGTGGCACACCGGACGGCACGGAGGGAGCAGGCGGCGATGAAGGCACTGACCTGGCAGGGGAAGCGGGACGTACGGGTCGAGACCGTCCCGGATCCGAAGATCGAGGAGCCGACGGACGCGATCATCCGCGTCACCACCTCCGGACTGTGCGGATCCGACCTGCACCTGTACGAGGTGCTCACCCCGTTCATGACCCCCGGCGACATCCTCGGCCACGAGCCGATGGGCATCGTGGAGGAGGTCGGCGCGGCCGTCCCCGACCTCCAGGCCGGCGATCGGGTCGTGGTGCCCTTCCAGATCGCCTGCGGCAACTGCTGGATGTGCCTGACCGGGCTGCCCACCCAGTGCGAGACCACCCAGGTCACCGCCGAGGGCATGGGCGCGGCCCTGTTCGGCTACACCCGGCTGTACGGCGCGGTGCCCGGCGGCCAGGCCGAGTACCTGCGGGTGCCGCAGGCCCAGTACGGCCCCATCAAGGTGCCGGAGGGCCCGGCGGACGACCGCTTCCTCTACCTCTCCGACGTGCTGCCCACCGCCTGGCAGGCCGTCGCCTACGCCGAGGTCCCCAAGGGAGGCAGCGTCGCGGTGCTCGGCCTCGGCCCCATCGGCGACATGGCCTGCCGGATCGCCCAGGTCCAGGGCGCCGGACGGGTGTTCGGCGTGGACCTGGTCCCCGAGCGGCTGCAACGGGCCAAGGCACGCGGCGTGGAGACCTTCGACCTGCGCTCCTTCGACGACGAGAAGGAACTCGTCGAGGCGATCCGGGACCAGACCGACGGCCGCGGCCCCGACGCCGTGATCGACGCCGTCGGCACCGAGGCGCACGGCAGCGCCGCGGCCCGCATGGTGCAGAACGCCGCCGCGCTGCTGCCCCGCAAGATCGGCGGCCCGATGGCCGAGCGCTTCAGCGTGGACCGGCTCGCCGCCCTCTACACCGCCATCGAGCTGGTCCGCCGCGGCGGCACCATCTCGCTCTCCGGCGTCTACGGCGGCATGGCCGACCCGCTGCCCATGCTCACCCTGTTCGACAAGCAGATCCAGATGCGCATGGGGCAGGCCAACGTGCGCCGCTGGAGCGACGAGATCATCCCCTTCCTCACCGACGAGGACCCGCTCGGCGTCGACGACTTCGCCACCCACCGCGTGACCCTCGACGAGGCCCCCGAGGCCTACGACATGTTCCAGAAGAAGCGGGACGGCGCGGTCAAGGTGCTGATCAAGCCCTGAGTCACGGCCCCGGCTCTACGGCCCGCCGAGGATCTCCGCGAGGTCGTAGCGGACCGGCTCCTCCAGCTGCGCGTACGTGCAGCTCTCCGGGGTGCGGTCGGGGCGCCAGCGGCGGAAACGGGCGGTGTGCCGGAAGCGCTGCCCGTTCTCCATGTGGTCGTACGCGACCTCCGCCACCCGCTCCGGCCGCAGCGGCACCCACGACAGGTCCTTCTTGCCCGACCAGCGGCTCGGCGCGCCGGGCAGCCGCGCCGACGCGTGCGCCGCCTCGTCCGCCCAGGCCGCCCACGGATGACCCGACACGTCCTCCATCCGCAGCGGCTCCAGCTCCTCCACCAGCTCCGCGCGCCGCTTCATCGAGAAGGCGGCCGACACGCCCACGTGCTGGAGGGCGCCCTGAGCGTCGTACAGGCCCAGCAGCAGCGACCCCACCACGGGTCCGCTCTTGTGCAGCCGGTACCCGGCGACCACCACGTCCGCCGTGCGCTCGTGCTTGATCTTGAACATGGCCCGCTCGTCCTGCCGGTACCGCAGGTCCAGCGGCTTGGCCACCACCCCGTCCAGACCGGCGCCCTCGTACTGCTCGAACCAGCCCCGCGCCACCTCGACGTCCGTGGTGGCCGGCGCAACGTGCACCGGCGGGGTGACGTCGCGCAGCGCCCGCACCAGCAGCGTCCGCCGGTCGGACAGCGGCACGTCCAGCAGCGACTCGTCCGCCAGCGCCAGCAGGTCGAACGCCACGAACGACGCCGGGGTCCGCTCGGCGAGCGTCCGCACCCGGGAGTCCGCCGGATGGATGCGCTCCGTCAGCGCGTCGAAGTCGAGGTGCCCCTCGCGGGCGATGACGATCTCCCCGTCCACCACGCACCGCTCCGGCAGGCGCTCCCGCAGCGCCTCGGCCAGCTCGGGGAAGTACCGGGTGAGCGGCTTGCCCGTACGGCTGCCCAGTTCCACCTCGTCGCCGTCGCGGAACACGATCGCCCGGAAACCGTCCCACTTCGCCTCGTACTGCATGCCCGGCGGGATCTTCGCCACCGACTTGGCGAGCATCGGCTTGACGGGCGGCATCACCGGGAGGTCCATGGCTCGACTCTAGGGACGGACGCCGAGGTCCGCGCCCTGGAGAGCGGCCCGCCGCTCCCTCTCCCGCCGCGACCGGACCTCCCTGCGGAAGGCGCGCCCGATGACGACGGCGGTCGCGGCGACGCCCAGGAGGACGACGCATCCGATGAGCCCTGGCACGATCATGCCGCCATCGTCTCAGGTGATCACGGGGGACACCCGCACCGGGGTGGCCGCGCCCGGTGTGCGGGCCGTGACGGCTGCGCCTACCGTGACCGCATGGGCGATGCGGTGGAACTGGAGGTCGGCGGCCGGACCGTGCGGCTGTCCAGCCCGGACAAGGTCTTCTTCCCGGAGCGTGGCTACACCAAGCTGGACGTCGCCCGCTACTACCAGGCGGTCGCCCCCGGCATCCTGCGCGCCCTGCGCGAGCGCCCCACCACCCTCCAGCGCTATCCGGACGGCATCGAGGGCGAGTGGTTCTACCAGAAGCGCGCCCCCAAGAGCATGCCCGACTGGATCCCCACCGCGCACATCACCTTCCCCAGCGGACGCAGCGCCGACGAGATGTGCCCCACGGAGGAGGCCGCCGTGGTGTGGGCGGCCCAGTACGGCACCCTCGTGTTCCACCCCTGGCCGGTGCGCCGCACGGACGTCGAACATCCCGACGAACTGCGCATCGACCTCGACCCGCAGCCCGGCACCGACTACGACGACGCCGCGCGCGCCGCCCGTGAACTGCGCGCCGTCCTTGACGAGTACGGGCTGCGCGGCTGGCCCAAGACGTCCGGCGGCCGCGGGCTGCACGTCTTCGTGCCGATCGAGCCGCGCTGGACCTTCACCCAGGTGCGCCGCGCCGCCATCGCCGTCGGCCGCGAGATGGAGCGCCGGATGCCGGAGCGGGTGACCATCAAGTGGTGGAAGGAGGAGCGCGGCGAGCGGATCTTCATCGACTACAACCAGACCGCCCGCGACCGCACCATCGCCTCCGCCTACTCGGTGCGGCCCCGCCCGCACGCCCCCGTCTCCGCACCGCTGCGCTGGGACGAGGTGGGCGTCGCCCACCCGGAGGACTTCGACATCACGACGATGCCCGCGCGCTTCGCCGAACTCGGCGACGTGCACGCGGACATGGACGACCACGCCTTCTCGCTGGAGTCCCTGCTGGAGCTCGCCCGCCGCGACGAGCACGACCACGGGCTCGGCGACCTGCCCTACCCGCCGGAGTACCCGAAGATGCCGGGCGAGCCCAGCCGGGTGCAGCCGAGCCGGGCCAGGAAGCCGAAACCCTCGGCCTCCTGACCCGGCTCGTTCACGAACCCTCTCGCCCTACAGGTCCTTGATCCGCACGTCCCGGTAGGAGACGACGTCCGTCGTGCCGTGCACCTGCAGTCCGATGTAGCCGGAGGCGTACCGCCGCCCGTCCGTGCCCGGGTCGTCCGAGCGCGGCGGGGAGAAGTCCAGACCGCCGATGTTGTCGAACTCGTTGATCAGCACGCCGTTGCGGTAGACCTCGTAGTGCTGGTCCACCACTCGGATCTCGTAGTCGTTCCAGGTGCCCTTCTGCGTCACGCCCGCGCCGGCCAGGCCCACACGGTCGAAGCCGTACACGGAGCCGGTCTTGTACATGTCCCCGGTGGGCGAGTCGAACACCTGGACCTCGTGCCCGAATCTGATCGCCGCCCACTCGGGCCGGGGCTCCTCCGGATGGTCGTGGATCTGCGGGAACCGCACGAACACACCGGAGTTGGCGTTGCCGGTGCCCGGGGCGTCGTCACGCCACTGGAGCTTCAGCGAGAAGTCGCCGTACGTGCGCTGCGGGAACCACAGCATGCCGAGCCCGCCCCGGGTGGTGCCCGAGGTGATCGACCCGTCCGGGTTCAGGCTGAACGAACCGCCGCCCACCTGCTCCCACTTGGCGAACGACTCCTCCGTGCCGTCCAGGATGGTGCGGTACCCCTCGGTCTGGCCGGGCGTGCCGATGCCGGACTGCCGGGCCGCCTTGTTGATCGCCCGGTACTCCCGCCGGTCGACGACCCCTTCCTTCTCCAGCGCGTCCAGCACCGTCCTGACGTGCTTCAGGAACAACGCCTGCGAGGTCCACTCCTTCTCGTCCTCGATCATCTCGCCGATCCGGCACCGGTTGTCGGTCACCCGGTTCGGCACTCCCGAGTCGACCGTGCCGACGATCACCGTCAGCCGCTCGTCGTACTCGGGGCAGGGGGGCGCGGGCACGCCGCCGGACACCACCGTGAAGCTCACCGTGAGCGGCTCGGAGGTGTTGCCGGCCTCGTCGGTGGCCCGGTAGGCCACGGTGTGCCGGCCGGCCCGGTCCACCACCACGGGCGCGGTGTACGCCAGGTACGGACCGGCGTCGAGGGAGTACTCGACGCGTGCCACACCGGACCCGCCGTGCCCGTCGTCGGCGCTGACCGTCACCGTGGCGCGGCCGACGTAGGCGCCGTCGGAGTTCTTCGTACCCTGCACGGTGACGCCGGTGGCGGGCGGGGTGGTGTCCTGCGGAGGTGCGGCGACGACCGTGAACTCCACGCTCTTCTCCGCCGCGACGTTGCCCGCCTTGTCGGTGGCCCGGTAGCGGACGGTGTGCGTGCCCGCCTCGTGCACCATCACCGGACCGGCGTACGGCTGCCATGCGCCGTCCGCGCCGAGCGCGTACTCGATGGTGTTGACGCCGGAGCCGGTGTCGGACGCGGTGACGGTGACCGTCGCCATGTCGATGTAGTGACCGTCGGCGTTCTTCTCGCCGTCCACGGTCGCCGAGGTCTCCGGCGGCGTGGTGTCGTCCGACGGAGGAGCGACGACGGTGAACCCGGCGCTCTTCTCCTCCGACACGTTGCCGGCCCTGTCCAGGGCGCGGTAGCGGACGGTGTGCGTGCCGACCTGGTCGACCACGACCGGGGCGGTGTACGGCTGCCAGACCTCCTCGTCGTCGAGTACGTACTCGACGTGGTCCACGCCCGACCCCTCGTCCGTGGCATCGAGGGCCACGGTCGCGGCGCCGACGTACGCGCCCGCGTCGTTCTGCGTGCCGGTGACCTTCGCCGTGACCTCGGGCGCGGTGGTGTCCTCTCCGCCGCCCTCGGTGACCGTCAGCACGCCCCGCATCGACCCGTGGCCGGGGATGGTGCAGTGGTAGAGGTACCTGCCCGGGGTGAGCGTCACCTCCGCGGTGTGCCGGCCGCCCTGCGCGTCGGACGGGTTGGCCAGGATGTTCAGCTGGACGTCGCTGTTGTACTCCGGGTCGGAGGTGACGAACGTCAGGGTGTGCGGCATGCCGGTGGTGTTGCCGGTGGCCTCGCTGTTCTCGAAGACGATCGTCGCGGGACCGGCCACCGCCGTGGCCGGCGCGGACCGGTACGCGTCGATGTCGTTGTCGGCGGTCCAGGTGAGGACCTGGGCCGCCGCGCGGGCGCCCTCGGCCCTCGGCTGCCCGGCGGCGGGCAGCGCCTGCAGGCCGAGCAGCGTCATCAGGCCGGCCAGCAGCACGGCCCACACTCTCGGTCGGCGTATCACCGCGTCCCCCTCGCCAGCTGTCCGGCGGCCGGGGTCGGCCCGCCGCCCGTGTAGGTGACCTGCCACAGCGCGGACTTGGCGTCGGAGGTGAAGAACCCGCGCCCGTAGTCCAGCACATACAGCGCACCGTCCGGACCGAACGTCCAGCCCATCAGGTTCTTGATGCCGTCGTTGCCGACCGGCACGATCTTCTTCAGGGACTCCGAGTGCACCGGCAGACCGCCGTCGCCCTGCGTCCTCGGATCCATCAGCACCGCGTTGCGCGGCTGGTCGGCGTCGTAGAAGTCGCCGACGAACCACTTGCCGTCCCAGTACGCGGGCCACTTGACGTCACTGGAGTTCGCCTCGTCGTAGCGGTAGACCGGCCCGTTCATCGCGGCCTGCCCGCCGCCCTTGAGCCAGGGCAGCCGGTACGTCGCCTCGTCCTGCTTGTAGGACGGGACGCCGTTCTCGTCGCGCGGGAAGTCCGGGCCGCCGCCCTGCGGCGCGTACCAGATGTTGTTGCCGGTCACCGGCGGCAGGTTGACCAGGCCGTCGTTGTTCGGCGACTCGTTCTTCGGGTGGTCGCAGTCGTACCAGCCCAGCGGCTTGGACGGGTCGGGCAGGTTGCGGTCCCGGTAGGGCTGCTTGTTGCCCATGCAGTACGGCCAGCCGCGGTTGGACGCCTTGGTGATGACGGCGAAGGTGTCGTACTTGGCCGGGCCCCAGGTCGCCGAGGGGGCGCCCGCGTCCGGGCCGACCCAGCCCGCGTAGAGGATGTCGGTCTTCTGGTCGACGGAGATGCGCGCCGGGTTGCGCACGCCCATCACGTAGATCTCGCCGCGGGTCTTGCCGCCGCCCTCGTCGGTCTCCTTGCCGGTGAACAGGTTGCCCTCGGGGAGGGTGTACGTGCCGTCCGGCTCCGGGTGGATGCGCAGGATCTTGCCGTTGAGGTTGTTGGTGTTGCCGGCGGTGCGGCGCGCGTCGGCGAAGGACACGCCCTTGTAGTGGGGCTGCGGGTTGTTGCCCGAGTAGCCGGCGCTGAAGCCGCTGGAGTTGTTGTCACCGGTGGCGATGTACAGGTTGCCCTTGGAGTCCCAGGCCATCCCGCCGCCCGCGTGGCAGCAGCTGTGGATCTGCACCGGCCACGTCAGCAGCACCTTCTCGCTGCGCAGGTCCAGCTTGCCGGTGGCGTGGTCGAGCGTGAAGCGGGAGACCCGCCGCTCGGCCATGCGCGTGTCCCGGTCGATCCCGGAGTGCGGGGTGTAGTGCAGGTACACCCATCCGTTCCGGGCGAACTCCGGATCGAGCTCGATCCCGAGCAGACCCTCCTCGACCTTGGTCAGCTCGTCGCCGCCGCCCTTGTTGCCGAAGACGGTGAGCGCGCCGGCGAGGGTGACCTTCTTGGTCCTCGGGTCGTAGACGTGGATCTCTCCCGTGCCCTTGCCGACATCCGGGTCGTTCCAGTCGGTGACGACCGGCTGGGAGGCGTCCGCGCCGCCCCGGCCGATGTAGAACACACGGCCGTCGGGCGCGGTGACCAGGCCGTGCGGCTCGCCGATCTGGTCGTTCTGTCCGGGCTGGTTGGGCTGGGTGAGCCGCTCCGCCTTGTAGTTCCCGGTGATGGTCGCCTTGCAGTCGGCCCGCACCAGGCGGGTGGTCCACAGCAGGGCGCCGCGCAGATGCTCGCGGAAGTCGGTCTCGTCGTAGGACGACACCGTGCCGCCCATGCCGGTGTAGAAGGAGCGGCCGCCGTCGTAGTCACGGCACCAGCTGACCGGGTGGTCCCAGCCGCCTGCGCCGGCGCCGGGCTGGTACGTCGACTCGCGGACCCGGGCCACCGTGTGCACTTCGCCGGAGGGGTTCTCGGTCCAGTTCAGCCACTTGTCGGGCCGCTTCCACTCCAGCGGCAGGCTCCTGGTCGCCGGGTGCACCCGGTCGCCGACCTCCACGGTCGCCCGCTGCACCGTGGTCTGGCCCGCAGCCGGGCGGGCGCCGATCAGACCGGTGAACCAGTCCGAGTACGGCTCCGCGCGGGCCGCGTCGTGCAGGCCGACGAAACCGCCGCCGGCCTCCATGTACGCCTCGAGGCCCGCCTCCTGCTCCGGGTCGAGGACGTCCCCGCCGCCGGTGAGGAACACGATCGTGTTGAAACGGCTCAGCTTCTTGTCGTTGGTGAAGACCGACGCGTCACCGGTGGCGGTCACCGTGAAGCGCTGGTTCTCCGGACCGGTCTGCCCGATCCGCTCGATCGCCGCGATCCCGGCGTTCACCAGCGGTGACTCCTCACCGCCCGCCGCCGAGCCGTAGAACAGCAGCACACGGACGTTCGCGCCGCCGGGCGGCGACGTGATGGACATCGTTGTCAGGGACGGATCCGGGGCCGGTCGCGCGCTGGCGGGACCCGACAGCAGGCCGGCGGCGACGACACCGGCGGCCACGGTGGCCGCCCAGGCGCGTCGTCTGATTCTCGTCCTTCGTGCGTTCGAGGTACTCGACGTGTCCAACCCTGCTGAATCCATGGGTTCGTGATGCGATGTGGACCGCACGTGGCCACCCACCCCTCCTCGGTCGCAGCAACAGCGTCAAGGAAGCTAGACCTCTTTGCGTCAGACGCCAAGACCTATCGCGGCAAAGAAACGGACTTTGTCCTGAGTGTGGATAAACACGGGCCGGGCCGCTACGGTTTCACAGGTTCATGACAGCCATCTGGGGAGTTCGGCATGGACAGACGCGGTTTCAACCGGCGGGTGCTCCTGGGCGGCGCGGCCGTGGCGACATCGTTGTCGGTGGCGCCCGAGGCCATGAGCGCGACCGCACCGGCGCGGACCGCGCCCGCCGGGGGCGAGGTGCGCCGCATCAAGATGTACGCCGAGCGGCTGGCCGGCGGGCAGATGGGCTACGGCTTCGAGAAGGGCAGGGCGACGGTCCCCGGCCCGCTGATCGAGCTCAACGAGGGCGACACCCTGCACATCGAGTTCGAGAACACCACGGACGTGCCGGTGAGCCTGCACGTCCACGGCGTCGACTACGAGATCACCAGCGACGGCACCCGGCAGACCAGGAGCGCCGTCGAACCCGGCGGCACCCGCACCTACACCTGGCGCACCCATGAGCCCGGTCGCCGCGCGGACGGTACCTGGCGGTCGGGCAGCGCGGGCTACTGGCACTACCACGACCACGTCGTCGGAACGGAGCACGGCACCGGAGGCATCCGCAGGGGCCTGTACGGGCCCGTGATCGTGCGCCGCAAGGGCGATGTCCTGCCCGACGCCACCCACACCATCGTCTTCAACGACATGACGATCAACAACCAGCCCGCGCACACCGGCCCCAACGTCGAGGCCACCGTGGGCGACCGGGTCGAGATCGTCATGATCACGCACGGCGAGTACTACCACACCTTCCACATGCACGGTCACCGCTGGGCGGACAACCGCACCGGCATCCTCACCGGGCCCGACGACCCCACCCGGGTCGTCGACACCAAGATCTGCGGCCCCGCCGACTCCTTCGGCTTCCAGGTGATCGCGGGGGAGGGGGTGGGCGCGGGCGCCTGGATGTACCACTGCCACGTCCAGAGCCACGCCGACATGGGCATGGTCGGCCTGTTCCTGGTGAAGAAACCGGACGGCACCATCCCCGGCTACCACCCGCACGAGCACGGCGGCCACACCGGGTCCGCCGGGAAGAAGTCCGGGCACGCGCACTGACGGACGGCCCGCACGCGGCGAGAGCGCTCTCGCCGCCGGGCCGGTCGGGGCTATCCTTTCGGCCAACCGCCAGGTGAGGAGCCCCGAAGTGAGCGAGAGTGCGCCACGTCCCACGCTGGAGGCCGTGGCCGCGCGGGCCGGGGTCTCCCGGGCCACGGTGTCCCGTGTGGTCAACGGCTTCGACGGAGTGCGCGAACCCCTGGCCGAGCGCGTCCGGCGTGCGGTGGACGAACTCGGCTACGTCCCCAACCAGGCCGCCCGCAGCCTGGTCACCCGGCGCCACGACGCCGTCGCCGTCATCGTGGCCGAACCGGAGACCCGGGTCTTCGCCGACCCCTTCTTCGCCCGGCAGCTGCGCGGCATCAGCAAGGAGCTCACCGCCCACGACAACCAGCTGGTGCTGCTGCTCACCGAGGACCGCGACGACCACGCGCGCGTCGCCCGCTACCTGGCCGGCGGCCACGTCGACGGCGCCCTGGTGTTCTCCCTGCACATCGACGACCCGCTGCCCGGACTGATCCAGCGCGCCGGACTGCCGACCGTGTTCGGCGGCCGGCCGCACTGGAACGGCGGCGAGGACGGCGTCCGCTACGTCGACACCGACAACCGGGGCGGGGCCCGCGACGCCGTACGCCATCTCCTCTCCCTCGGCCGCAGCCGGATCGCGCACATCACCGGCGCCCTCGACCAGACCTCGGCCGTGGACCGGCTCGACGGCTTCCGGGACGTCATGGCCGACCCCGACCCGGCACTCGTCGAGGAGGGCGACTTCACCGCCGCGAGCGGCGAGCGGGCCATGCGGGAACTGCTCGGCCGCCGCCCCGACCTGGAAGCGGTCTTCGCCGGCAACGACCTGATGGCGGCGGGCGCCCTGCGGGCGCTGCGCGAGCACGGCCGGCGGGTGCCCGACGACGTCGCCGTGGTCGGCTTCGACGACATGCTGCCGATCGCCGAGCAGACCGAACCCCCGCTCACCACGGTCCGTCAGGACATCGAGGAGATGGGCCGCCTGATGGCCCGTCTGCTGCTGCGCGACCTGGAGCCCGGCACCGCGCCGGACGAGACCGCCGGCGCCGGCCCTTCCGGGGTGGTGCTGCCGGTCACGCTGGTCCGCCGGGCGTCCGCCTGACCCCCGGTCCCCGATCGGACGCGGGCCGTCCGGGTGCCGTCCGGGGCGATTGTCGGCGGGGGGTGGAAGACTCGGCGGAGCAGGCGACGGGACTCCCGGAGGAGGCACCATGCTCACCACCCGCTTCGTCGACGGCGCGCCCTGCTGGATCGACGTCGCCACGCCCGACCCCGAGGGCGCCGCGTCCTTCTACCGCGCCCTGTTCGGCTGGTCGTACCGTTCCGCGGGACCCGAGGGCGGCGGCTACGGCTTCCTGGAGCGGGCGGGCCGGATCGTCGCGGGCTGCGCGCCGCCGGCCGGCGGCCAGGACCCGGCCGGCTGGACCGTGTACTTCCAGTGTTCCGACGCCGACGCGACCGCCGAGGCGGTCCGCAAGGCCAGGGGCAGCGTGCCGGCGCCGCCGGTCACCGTGGGGGAGCAGGGCCGGTCGGCGGTTCTCGCCGACCAGATGGGGGCCGCCTTCGGCGTGTGGCAGCCCGGGCGGCGCGAGGGGCTGGAGTCGGCCGGCGAGGCGGGCAGCCTCTGCTGGGCCGAGCTGTACACGCCGGACATCGCCCGCGCCGCCGCCTTCTACCACGCGGTCCTCGGCTGGGAGACGTCCGCGGTGAGCTTCCCCGGCGGTGTCTACACCTCCGTCAGCCCGCAGGGAGCGGGGGAGGAGGGCGCCTTCGGCGGGATGGTGCCGCTCGCCGACGACCCCGTCGAGGCGGACGGGAGCCGGCCGCACTGGCTGCCGTACATCGGCGCCGAGGACCCGGACGCCGTGGTGGCGCGCGCCGCCGAGCTGGGCGGCCGGGTGCGGATGCCCGCCACCTCGATCCCCGGGGTGGGCCGGCTGGCCCGCCTGGAGGACCCGTACGGCGCGCGCTTCGCGGTGCTCAGGGGCGACCCGCGCGAGACCTGACGTCCGGCGCGCCGCCGTGCGCGGCCGGGGTGCCGGCCGTCATCATCGTGACCGCCGCGCGGGTTCGGCCGGACCGGGGCCGCGGTACGGGTCCGGCGTTGATGCCGCGTTGATCGAACGTTTTTCCCGCTCGGGCACGCTTCCGGCCATGCACACCGACACATTGACGCCACCCGACCTCACCTGGCAGGAGGAGGCGCTGTGCGCGCAGACCGGGGGAGACTTCTTCTTCCCCGAGCCCGGCAGCTCGGTCCGTGAGGCCAAGCGCATCTGCGGCATGTGCCCGATCCGCGCGACCTGTCTGGAGTACGCCCTCACAAACGACATGCGCTTCGGCGTGTGGGGCGGCCTGTCCGAGAAGGAACGCCTCGAACTGCGGCGCACCGGACGCCCGTAGGCCGCCCCGGCCGGACCCGGCTCAGCCGGCGGCGCGGGCGGCCATCCGCGCCTTGCGGGCGGCGAGCTTCTCGTCGAACTTGCACGCCTCGGCGTCCAGCCCGCCGAGGAACAGACCGAGCTCCTCCTGCGCCTTGAGGCCCTCCGGGCCCAGCCCGTCGATCTCCATGATCTTCAGGAAGCGCAGCACCGGCTGCAGCACGTCGTCGTGGTGGATGCGCATGTTGTAGACCTCGCCGATGGCCATCTGGGCGGCGGCGCGCTCGAAGCCGGGGATGCCGTGGCCGGGCATGCGGAAGTTCACCACCACGTCACGCACCGCCTGCATCGTCAGGTCGGGGGCGAGTTCGAACGCCGCCTTCAGCAGGTTCCGGTAGAACACCATGTGCAGGTTCTCGTCGGTCGCGATGCGCGCCAGCATGCGGTCGCAGACCGGGTCGCCGGACTGGTGGCCGGTGTTGCGGTGCGAGATGCGGGTGGCCAGCTCCTGGAAGGCCACGTAGGCGACCGAGTGCAGCATCGAGTGCCGGTTGTCCGATTCGAAGCCCTCACTCATGTGCGCCATGCGGAACTGCTCCAGCTTGTCCGGGTCCACGGCGCGCGAGGCAAGCAGGTAGTCGCGCATCACGATGCCGTGGCGGCCCTCCTCGGCGGTCCAGCGGTGCACCCAGGTGCCCCAGGCGCCGTCGCGGCCGAACAGGGAGGCGATCTCGTGGTGGTAGCTGGGGAGGTTGTCCTCCGTCAGCAGGTTCACCACGAGCGCGATGCGGCCGACCTCGGTGACCTTCGACTGCTCCTTGTCCCAGGCCTCGCCGTCCTCGAAGAAGCCCGGGAAGTTGCGCCCGTCGCTCCACGGCACGTACTCGTGCGGCATCCAGTCCTTGGCGACCTTCAGATGCCGGTTGAGCTCCTTCTCGACCACTTCCTCCAGCGCGTACAGCAGCCGGGCGTCGGTCCAGACGGAAGGGCTGTCGATGTGGGCAGGAGTGAGTGTCACGGGTGGCTCCAGGGGGACGGGGACATGCGGACGCGCCGGCGAGCGGTGCCGGTCAACCTACGGCATCGTAGGCTACGTACCCGTAGGTTACGAAGCCGTAGGTTAAGGACGCCGTAAAAGGCCGCTGACCAGCGCCGGTTCCTTCCCCCGACCGCCGGTCAGGCGTACAGGTCCCGCAGCCGCACCGACAGGCAGGTCACGCAGCCCTCGAGCTTCTCGAACTCGCCGATGTCCACCGGCACCGGCTCGTACCCGAGGTCCGCGAACAGCTCCGCCGTCTTCGGGGCGCTCGCCGCCATCAGCACCTTGTCGCCGCCGAGGCACACCACGTGCGCCCCGGACGGCTCCGGCACCGGCAGGAACCGCGGGAACAGCGACGGGGCGTCCATGTGCGGGACGTGCCCGACCACCGTCCCGTCGGGCAGCGCGGTGACCGCCGACTTCAGGTGCAGCACCTTGGCCACCGGCACGGCGACCACCCGCGCGCCCAGCGGCTCGAACGCGGCCCGCACCTGCTGCACGCCGGCCGCGTTGGTGCGCCCGCCGCGGCCCACGTACACCGTGTCGCCGATCTTCAGGACGTCGCCGCCGTCCAGCGTGCCCGGCTCCCACACCCAGTTCACCGAACAGCCCAGGGACGCCACGGCCTCCTCGACGCCGAGGGTCTCCGCACGCCGCGACTCCGCGCCGGAACGGGCGATCAGCGCCACGTTGCGGAACATCACCACCGTGTCCTCCACGAACACGGAGTCCGGGCAGTCGTCGGCCGGGTCCACCTCGACGGTCTCCCAGCCGTGCGCCCGCAGGGCCTCGGTGTACGCCTCCCACTGCCGCACGGCGAGGTCGACGTCCACCTCCTCCCGCTCGACATGGGTCACCAGCCCTTCGGCGAGGCAGGGGGCGGGGCGGCGGACGAGGGCCTTCCTGCTGGGCACGGGTTCGCCTTTCGGATCGGTCGTGCTGGTGGTCGGGGGCATCTCAGCCCGCGCGGGGCCGGTCGGCCACGGGCCCCGGCGCTGCCATCATGCAATCCCCCGCCCGACGGGACCACCCCGGGCCACGATGAGATGTACCACGGGTAACGCGGCTCAGCCCACGGCCCGCCGCAGATGCTCCCCGGTGTACGACCCCGGGGCCCGCAGCAGCTCGGCCGGCGTGCCCTCGAACACCACCCGGCCGCCGTCCCTCCCGCCGCCCGGCCCCAGGTCGATCACCCGGTCCGCGCACGCCACCACCTGAAGGCTGTGCTCGACCACGACCACCGTGTTGCCCGCGTCCACCAGCCGGTCCAGCAGGCCGAGCAGACCGTCCACGTCCGCCATGTGCAGCCCGGTCGTCGGCTCGTCCAGCACGTACACCACGCCGTCCCGGTGCAGCCGGGTGGCCAGCTTCAGCCGCTGCCGCTCCCCGCCGGACAGGGTGGACAGCGGCTGGCCGAGCGTGAGGTAGGTGAGGCCGACGTCCCGCAGGGCGCGCAGCCGTCGCCGTACGCCCGGGTCGTGGAAGAAGTCCAGGGCCTCGCCCGCGGTCATCTCCAGCACGTCGACGACGGACCGCCCGCCGACGGTCAGCCGCAGCACCTCCTCGCCGAACCGCCGACCCTCGCAGTCCGGGCAGGTGGTGGTCACCGGGTCCATGAACGCCAGGTCGGTGCAGAGGACCCCCCGGCCGCCGCAGGTCCCGCAGGCGCCGGTGGAGTTGAAGCTGAACAGCCCCGGCTCCGCGCCCGTCTCCCGCGCGAAGATCCTCCGCACGGTGTCCATGATCCCCAGGTAGGTGGCCGGGGTGGACCGTCCGGAGATGCCGATGGACGACTGGTCGACCACCACGGCCTCGGGGTGCGCGTCGGTGAACTCGGCGACCAGGCTGCTCTTCCCGGACCCCGCCACCCCGGTCACCGCGGTCAGCACCCCGGCCGGGAAGCACACGGTGACGTCCCGCAGATTGTGCCGGTCCGCCCCCTTCACCCACAACTCGCCGGTCGGGGTGCGTACCTGGGTCTTCACCTCCGTACGCCGGCCGAGGCAGCGTCCCGTCAGCGTGCCGGACGCGGCCAGCTCCCGCGGTGTCCCCTCGAAGACGACGCGGCCGCCCTCGGCGCCCCCGCCCGGCCCCATGTCGACGACGTGGTCGGCCAGCGCGATGACGTCCGGGTCGTGCTCGACGACCAGCACGGTGTTGCCCTTGTCCCGCAGCCGCAGCAGCAGTTCGCCCAGCCGGTGCACGTCCCGCGGGTGCAGCCCGACGCTCGGCTCGTCGAAGACGTACGTCATCCCGGTCAGGCTGGAGCCCAGGTGCCGTACGGTCTTCAGCCGCTGGCCCTCGCCGCCGGAGAGCGTGGACGTCTCCCGGTCGAGGGAGAGATAGCCGAGGCCGATGCGCTCGATCCGCTCCAGCGCGGCGACGGCGGCCGCGGCGACCGGCCCGGCCACCGGGTCGTCGATCTCCCGCAGCACCGGGATCAGGTCGCACACCTGCATCGCCGACAGGTCGGCGATGTTCCGGTCGTCGATCCGGGAGGCCAGCGCCGCCTCGTTCAGCCGGGCGCCCCCGCAGCCGGGGCAGACGCCCTCGGTGAGGAACTCCCGCACCAGGTCACGGGTCTTCTGGCTCATCCCCTCCAGATCCCGCTTCAGATACAGCCGTTCGAAGCGGTCGGCCAGCCCCTCGTACGCGGTGGTCCAGGTGCCGCCCGTCCCCTGCACGGTGACCTTGCTGCCGGGCCGACCCCGCATCAGGAACTCCCGCTCGGCGGGCGTGAACCGACGCACCGGCTTGTGCGGGTCCAGGTCCTCGCTGTGGGTGTACGCCTGCCCCTGCCAGGTGCCCGGCGCGAACGGCGGGAACCGGACCGCCCCCTCGGCGAGGGAGCGGTCCGGGTCGAGGATGCGGTCCCAGTCCGGCCGCACGGTCCGGCCCAGTCCGTCGCAGCCGGGGCACATGCCCGAGGGGTCGTTGAACGAGTACGCGGTCGCCGGGCCCGCGCTCGGGGTGCCGTGCCGGGAGAACAGCACCCGCAGCACCGAGTGCACGTCCGTCATCGTCCCCACCGTGGACCGGGAGTGGCCGCCGACCGGCCGCTGGTCGACGACGATCACCGGCGTCAGGTTCTCCAGTGCCCGCGCGTGCGGCCGCTCGTACTTGGGCAGCCGGTTGCGCACGAACCAGGTGTACGTCTCGTTCAGCTGCCGCTGCGACTCGACCGCGATCGTGTCGAAGACGACCGACGACTTCCCCGATCCCGACACGCCGGTGAATACGGTCAGCCGGCCCTTCGGGATGCGGAGCGAGACGTCCTTGAGGTTGTTCTCGGTGGCCCCGGTGAGGGTGATGAAGGTGTCCTGCTGGGTCATGCCGCCGACGCTAGGCGGAATACCCGACAGCTTCTGGCGTGATTTCCTTCAACTCTCCTTCTTCCATCATCAGCCAGCGGGTGATGCCGATCGACTGCAGGAACGGCAGGTCGTGACTGGCCACGACCAGCGCCCCCTCGAACGACTCCAGCGCCGTGGTGAGCTGCCGGACGCTCGCCATGTCGAGGTTGTTCGTCGGCTCGTCCAGCATCAGCAGCTGCGGCGCGGGCTCCGCCAGCATCAGCGCCGCCAGGGTCGCCCGGAAGCGCTCGCCGCCGGACAGCGTGGCGGCCCGCTGGTCGGCGCGGGAGCCCCGGAACAGGAAGCGGGCCAGCCGCGCCCGGATCCGGTTGTTGGTGGCGCCCGGCGCGAACCGCGCCACGTTCTCCGCCACTGTCAGCTCCGGGTCGAGGACGTCGAGCCGCTGCGGCAGGAACCGCAGCGGGACGTGCGCCGTCGCCTCGCCCGACACCGGGGGCAGCTCCCCGGCGATCGTGCGCAGCAGCGTCGTCTTCCCGGCGCCGTTGCGCCCGATCAGCGCCACCCGCTCCGGGCCCCGCAGGTCGAGGCCCTTCACCCGGGCGCCGTACGCCGGCTCCAGATCCGTCACGGTGAGGACCTGGCGTCCCGGCGGCACGGCGGTGTACGGCAGGTCGACGCGGATCTCGTCGTCGTTCCGCACCGCCTCCACCGCGTCGTCGAGCCGCTCCTTGGCCTCGGCGAGCTTCTCCTCGTGCATGATGCGGTGCTTGCCGGCCGCGACCTGGGCCTGGCGTTTGCGCTCGCCCATGACGACCTTGGGCTCACGCTTGTTGTCCCACATCTTCTGGCCGTACCGCTTACGGCGGGCCAGCTTGACCTGCGCGTCGGCCAGTTCGCGCTTCTGCTTGCGGAGGTCGGCCTCGGCGACCCGCACCATGCGCTCCGCCGCCTCCTGCTCCACGGCCAGGGCCTCCTCGTACGCCGTGTAGTTGCCGCCGTACCAGGTGATCCCGCCCGCGCGCAGGTCCGCGATCTGGTCGACCAGGTCGAGCAGTTCCCGGTCGTGGCTCACCACGACCAGGACGCCCTGCCAGTTCTCGACGGCCGCGTACAGCCGTCTGCGGGCGTACAGGTCGAGGTTGTTGGTGGGCTCGTCGAGCAGCAGCACGTCGGGACGGCTCAGCAGCAGCGCGGCCAGCCGCAGCATGACCGACTCGCCGCCGGACACCTCGCCGACGGTGCGGTCCAGGCCGATGTGACCGAGACCGAGTTCGCCGAGCGTGGCCAGCGCGCGCTCCTCGACGTCCCAGTCGTCGCCGACGGTCTCGAAGTGCTCCTCCGCCACGTCGCCCGCCTCGATGGCGTGCAGCGCGGCCCGCTTCCCGGCGATGCCGAGGGCCTCGTCGACCCGCAGCGCGGTGTCCAGCGTGACGGTCTGCGGCAGCCGGCCCACCTCGCCGGACACCTTGACGGAGCCCTCCGTGGGGGTGAGCTCCCCGGCGATCAGCTTGAGCAGGGTGGATTTCCCCGAGCCGTTGAGGCCGACGAGGCCGGTGCGGCCGGGGCCGAACGCGGCGTCGAGGTCCTCGAAGACGACGGTGCCGTCGGGCCAGGTGAAGGAGAGGGAGTGACAGGTGAGAGAAGCTGACATGCGGGCCTCCGCGGTTGCACGGTTCGATCAGGGGCACACGCGTATCGAGACACCGCGGGACGACGACCGGCAGCCGGGGAAGGAATCCGTGGCATGAGAAAAGCCCCGTTGCGGAGGGACCGCAAGGACGGCTCGAACGCCGAGGTCGCACGCAGCGCACACACCTGACCGGTGTGAGGCGGTGTCTCAGAACCTCAGACGAGCAACGTCCTTCTCCCATCGACGGCAACAGAACCGCTGACGACGTTACGCGTGGCCCCACCGGCCGTCAACGCGATTTTCGGACATCGTGGACCCCGTGTCCCCGCACCGAGGAGGCCCCGTGCCCAACGGCCCGCTCTCCCTGCCGGCCCGCCTGTGCCTGCTGGCCTGGGATCTCGACCCCACCCGGGCCGCCCCCGTGGTGCGGGCCGGCGCCCTGGCCGATCTCGCGCGGCGCGGCCTGCTGGTCGACGACGACGGCATCGCGACCCCGCGCGACCTGGACTCCCGCACCGGCGACCCGGCCCTCGACGGGCTGCTGGAGCTGGTCAGCGAGTCCTTCCCGCACGGCTGGCGCACCTGGGTGACGCTGCACGCCCGGCACACCCTGGACGCGGTCCGCGAGCACCTGGTCGCCGAGGGCGTGCTGCGGGCCGAGAAGCACCGGGTGCTCGGCGTGTTCCCGTCCGTGGACCACGTCCTCGCCGACACGGCCCGCGCGGACGCCCTGCGGGCGGAGGCCCACCGCGTCCTCTCCGGCGCCGCCTCCCCCGCGGACGTCTCCGACACGACCGCGACGGCCCTCGCCCTCGCCGCGGCGGCCGACCTCCCGCTCACCGCCTCGGGCACACCCCCGGCCGTGCCGGGGGACCCCGGCTTCGCCGCGATCCTCCACGAACTGGAGACGGCCCTGCGCGACGCGGCCCCCGCGCCGTCGCTGCCGAAGGGCCGCTGAGACCCGGCAGACGGCCGGACACCCCGCGTCACCCGGGGTGTCCGGCCGTCTGCCGCGTCCCTGCGCGTCCCTACGCCTCCCGCATCAGTTCCGCGAGGCCGTGGTCGAGGTCGAGGTGGAGGTGCTCGAGGCCGGTGGGGACGAGCTCGCTCGTCGCCTCCAGGAAGCGGCGCAGTTCACCGGAGCGGACGTGGATCACGGCCGTGCCCTCCGGCGCGTGGAACTCCATCACCGTGCGGTCGTAGCCGTACGGGCGCACCCGGACGTCGCCGTCCCCCTCGGGGGCCTCCATGCCCGCGGCGAGCAGGTCACGGGCGAACGTCCAGCACACGTCGACGCCTTCGAGCGTGGCGGGCGCGGGGAAGGTCATGCGGACGGCGAACGGGTCGTCGCCGTCGTAGTGCAGCGTGGCGGGGATGTCGGCCATCCGCGGCGCGGCGGCGACCAGGCGGGCCTCTACGGACTGCTCGATGACGGTGGACAACGCCTTGCTCCCTCGTGACGGCTGGGCTGGCTTCCGGGCGGTTCGTGTCTGTCGGCTACTGGAGGAGACGCTGGAATCGGCCATTCCGTGCGCATGAAGAGCGAGTGACCTCTGTCACCGCCTTCATGCACCCGAGTGACACGTCTCTCCTCCCGTCCCGCACGGGCCACTTGGGGCGGCCGCCGTCGGCGGGCGCTCTGGACGGCGCCCCGCCGGTGGGCTAGCTTCCCCCGCCATGAGGCGCTCGGGAAGCACGCGACGGACGGGAACGACGGGACGGACGGGGCGGAGGCCGCGGCGGGTGACCGCGGCAGCGGCGGGCGTCGCGGCACTCGCCGCGCTCACCGCCGTACCCGCCCAGGCACACGGCCCGGCGCACCAGGACCGCGCCCCGCACTGGTCGCTGAAGGACACCGGCGCCCCCGACGTGCGGTTCCGCGGTCTGGCCGCCGTCAGCCGGGACACCGCGTGGGTGGCCGGATCCCTCGGCACCGTGCTGCGCACCACCGACGGCGGACGGACCTGGCGGGACGTGTCGCCGCCCGGCGCGGGCGAGTTGCAGTTCCGGGACGTCGAGGCGTTCGACGCGCGCCGGGCCGTGGTGCTGGCCATCGGGGAGGGCGAGGACTCCCGCGTCTACCGCACCGACGACGGCGGAACCACCTGGACCGAGACCTTCCGCAACCCGGACGCCCGCGCGTTCTACGACTGCTTCACCTTCTTCGACCACCGCCACGGACTCGCCATGAGCGACCCCGTGGACGGGAAGTTCCGCATCCTGTCGACCCGCGACGGCGGCCGCTCCTGGACCGTGCTCCCCGACGCCGGCATGCCCCCGGCGCTGGAGGGCGAGGCCGGCTTCGCCGCGAGCGGCCAGTGCCTGGTGTCGTCCGGGCCGAAGGACGTCTGGCTGGCCACCGGGGGAGCGGCCCGCGCCCGCGTGCTGCACTCCGCCGACCGAGGCCGCACCTGGACGGCCACCGACGCGCCGATCCCCGCCGGCGACCCGGCGCGCGGCGTCTTCGCCCTCGCCTTCCGCGACCGCCACCACGGTCTCGCCGTCGGCGGCGACTTCAGCCCCGGCCTGCCCTCGCCCGACGCCGCCGCGCGCACCACGGACGGCGGACGCGGCTGGCGGCCGGCCGCGGGATCCCCGCCGGCCTACCGCTCCGGCGTCGCCTGGCTCCCGCACAGCCGCACCGCCGCCCTCGCCGTCGGCCCCACCGGCACCGACCTGACCACCGACGGCGGCCGCACCTGGCGGACGGTCGACACCGGCTCGTACGACACCGTCGACTGCCCGCCCGACCGGGGCTGCTGGGCGGCGGGGGAGAAGGGCAGAGTCGCCCGACTGGAGCAGTGACGCGGGCCGAGGCCCTACATCACGGAGACCGGGGTACCCGACCGCTGTACGCGACCGAGCGCTCGCCGAGCGCGAGAGAAAGTGAGCGGACATGCCACGCGGTTCCAGCCCCAAGCGGGAGCGTCAGTACGAGCACATCAAGGAGAGCGCGAAGGACCGGGGCGAGAGCACCGGACGCGCCAAGGAGATCGCCGCCCGGACGGTGAACAAGGAACGCGCCCGGTCCGGCGAGTCGAAGACCGCCAGCCGGACCTCGACGCAGGACATGTCCTCCGGCAAGCGCGGCGGCCAGCGGTCCGGGAAGGGCTCCCAGGGCCCGACCCGCGACCAGCTCTACGAAGAGGCCAAGAAGCGGAACATCGAGGGCCGTTCGAGCATGAACAAGGGCCAGCTGCAGCGGGCGCTCGGCAAGTGAGCCCCGCGCCTCCGCGCGGAGGCGCGGGCCGGGAGGCCCCCTCCGCGCGGAGCGCCCCGCCCCGTAGGCTCGGGGCACCATGACGACCGTACGCACACCGGCCGGCTGGCCGGTCACCGAGGAAGAGGCCCGCGCGGTCCAGGACGCGCTCCGCGCGAAGGTGGTGCTCGACGAACCGGGGCCGCCGCCGGGCACCGGGCACGTCACCGGCGTCGACGTCGCCTACGACGACGAGCGGGACGTGGTCGCCGCCGCGGCCGTCGTGCTGGACGCGGCCACCCTGGACGTCGTCGCCGAGTCCACGGCCGTCGGGCGTATCTCCTTCCCGTACGTGCCCGGACTGCTGGCGTTCCGCGAGATCCCCACGGTGCTCGCCGCCCTGGAGGCGCTGCCCTGCGCGCCCGGCCTGGTGGTCTGCGACGGCTACGGCCTCGCCCACCCGCGCCGTTTCGGTCTCGCCGCCCACCTCGGCGTCCTCACCGGACTCCCGACGATCGGCGTGGCCAAGAACCCCTTCACCTTCACCTTCGACGAGCCCGCCGCCCCGCGCGGCAGCACCTCCCCGCTGCTCGCCGGCGACGAGGAGGTGGGCCGCGCGCTGCGCACCAGGGACGCCGTCAAACCGGTGTTCGTGTCGGTGGGCCACCGGGTGAGCCTGGACAACGCCTGCGCCCACACGCTCGCCCTGGCCCCCGCCTACCGCCTCCCCGAGACCACCCGCAGGGCGGACGCCCTGTGCCGCCGCGCCCTCCGCGAGGCCGCACCGGCACTCACGGCGGACTGAGTACGCGTACGGATGCCCGAACGTCCGCCCGACGGCAGGGTGTTCGGCATGCAGACACACCGCACCGCCCGACCCCGCCGCAGCCCCGTGCGCCTCACCGGCCGAGCCGTCACGCTGGGCCTTGCCCTTGGCGTCCTGGCGGGCGCGGGGTGGGTGGCGGGCATGATCTACACCCTGATCACCTGGCCGCTCTGACCGCCGCCACCCGGAACCGGATCCCCGCCTCCTGGAGGCGGCCGATCAGCGCGTCTCCCATCGCCACCGCCGTCGTGACCTGGCCCGACGTCGGGGGGAGGGCGTCGAGGGCCAGGCAGAGCGCGCTCTCGGCGAGCATCTTCGCCGTCTCGTCGTAGCCGGGGTCGCCGCCCGAGACCTCCGTGAAGACCCTGCGGCCGCCGCCCTCGCCGACGAAGCGGACGGTGAACCAGCTGCGTGCCCGCTTCTCGGGGCCCGGTCCGTCGCCGGGCCTGAGGCGGGCGGACAGGGCGCGGCGCAGCGGCGGGACCTGGGCCGCCGCGACCAGCGTGCCGACCGCGGCCACTCCGCCCAGGGCGACGGGCAGGCTGCGCACCGCGGCGTAGTGGCGGTAACGGAAGTCCGGGCCGTAGCGGGCCAGCGCCTTCGCCGAGCGGCGCACGATCTGGCTGTCGATCGTCGGCAGGGGCAGCGCCCAGGCGTCCACCTCCGGCGCGTAGCGCGGGGCGCCCGTCGGGGCGGAGGCGCGGCGTCCCACCAGCCGCGGCTCGTGGCGCCGGCGGTCCCGCGCGGCGGCCCGCAGCCTGCCCGGCCGGGCGAACTGGTTCAGCGCCGAGGCGAACGTGCCGCCCGAGAAGGCCGCGTCGGCGGTGACGTACCCGTCGACCGTCAGCGGCACGTCCTCCGGCAGCTGCCGCACCGTGAAGTACGCGCCCAGGTCGTGCGGCACCGAGTCGAAGCCGCAGGCGTGCACCAGCCGCGCCCCGGTCTCCCGTGCGCGGGCGTCGTGCCGGACGTACATCAGGTCCACGAACTCCGGCTCACCCGTCAGGTCGACGTAGTCGGCGCCGGTGTCCGCGCAGGCGGCGACGAGTTCCTCGCCGTACTCCACATAGGGCCCCACCGTGGTGGCGACCACCCGCGCCTGCTCGGCGAGGGCGCGCAGCGTGGCAGGCTCGGACACGTCCGCCCGCAGCACGCCCGCCTTCTCGCCGCCGGGCAGCCGCTCCCGCAGCTCCTCCAGCTTCCGCTCGCTGCGTCCCGCGACCGCCCAGCGCAGTCCCTCCGGCGCATGGGCGGCCAGATACTCCGCGGTCAGCGTCCCGGCGAATCCGGTCGCTCCGAAGAGCACGATGTCGTACGGACGGTCCGTCCTGCTCAGCCTGCTCATGACACCCCTTGGTCGTGCAGCCGCGCCGCTGTCGGTGGCCGAGGCTAGCGTGAGGGGTGCGGAGCCCGACGACGAGCCCGGAGGAAAGCGATGGCCGTGCCACGGAACGCCCTGCGGAAGTGGGAGAAAGTGCGCGCCTGGGCGCTGCGCCTGCCGGGCGCCGTCGAGGAGCACCCCTGGGGCGAGACGGTCGCCAAGGTCGACCGGAAGGTGTTCGTCTTCCTCGGCGTCGACGACGGGAGTCACCCGCTCGGGGTCACCGTGAAGCTGACGGACGAGACGGCGCACGCCCACGCGCTGGCCTGCCCGGGCGCCGCGCCCGCCGGGTACGGCCTGGGCAAGGCCGGCTGGGTGCACGTCCCGCTGGAGCCCGCGGGGGCCCCGGCGGCGGAGCTGCTGTGCGACTGGGTGGAGGAGAGCTACCGCACGGTCGCCACCAGACGCCGGGCGGCCGAGCTGGACGCGCGGGCGGCGGAGCGGGCGGCCCCCTGAGACGCCGATGCCCGGACCGCACCGCGGTCCGTCCCCGGGAGCGCTCGGCTACTGTGGCCAAGCGCTTGCTCGCCCGGCCTTGTGCCCGGTGCGCGGCGTTCTTAACATCACAGGTGTTACACCAGGAGTGTCACAGCCGATGGGGGCTCGATGACGGAGGCGACGGCGCCGGACGACGGCCCGCTCACCGGCGTGCGCGTGGTCGAGCTGGCCGGCATCGGCCCCGGCCCGTTCGCGGCCATGCTCCTCGCCGACCTGGGCGCCGACGTCGTACGCGTCGACCGTCCCGGCGGCCCCGGACTCGGCATCGACCCCGCCCGCGACGTCACCAACCGCAACAAGCGCTCCGTGGTCGTCGACCTGAAGGCCCCGGACGGCGCTGCCCGCGTCCTCGACCTCGCCGAGCGCGCCGACATCCTGATCGAGGGCTACCGACCCGGTGTGGCCGAGCGCCTCGGCGTCGGCCCCGAGGAGTGCCGGGCCCGCAACCCCCGCCTGGTGTACGGGCGGATGACCGGCTGGGGCCAGGACGGCCCCCTCGCCGACCGCGCCGGACACGACATCGGCTACATCGCCGTCACCGGGGCCCTCGGCATGACCGGCGAGCCCGGCCGGCCCCCGGTCGCCCCCGCCAACCTCCTCGGCGACTACGCGGGCGGCTCCCTGTACCTGGTGGTGGGCGTCCTCGCCGCCCTCCACCACGCGCGCGCCAGCGGCACCGGACAGGTCGTCGACGCCGCCATCGTGGACGGCACCGCCCACCTCACCTCGATGATCCACGGCATGCTCGCCGCCGGCGTCTGGCAGGACCGCCGCGGCGCCAACCTCCTCGACGGCGGCTGCCCCTACTACGGCACCTACGCGACCGCCGACGGCGGACACATGGCCGTCGGCGCGCTGGAACCGCGGTTCTACGCCGAGTTCCTGCGCCTGCTGGACCTCACCGACCTCGCCGGGGCGCACGCCGACGTCACCCGCTGGCCGGAGCTGCGCACCCGGGTCGCCGAACGCTTCGCCTCCCGCACCCGCGACGCCTGGACCGCCGTCTTCGAGGGCACCGACGCGTGCGTGGCGCCGGTGCTGTCACTGCGCGAGGCCCCGCACCACCCGCACCTCGCCGCCCGCTCCACCTTCACCGACCACGCGGGCATCACCCAGCCCGCCCCCGCGCCGCGGTTCTCCGCGACGCCCGCCACCGTCCGCACCGGGCCCGCCCGGCCGGGCGCCGACACCGAGGACGTGGCCCGCGACTGGGGCGTACCCGGCCTGCTGCCCCCGCCCTCGAACCCTCAGCGAAAGGCCTCCTCGTGAGCACCGAAGCGTATGTGTACGACGCGATCCGCACCCCGCGCGGACGCGGCAAGGCGAACGGCGCCCTGCACGGCACCAAGCCCATCGACCTGGTCGTCGGGCTGATCCACGAGATCCGCGCCCGTTTCCCCGGCCTCGACCCGGCCGCCGTCGACGACATCGTCCTCGGCGTCGTCGGCCCGGTCGGCGACCAGGGCTCCGACATCGCCCGCATCGCCGCCATCGCCGCGGGCCTGCCCGACACGGTGGCCGGCGTCCAGGAGAACCGCTTCTGCGCCTCCGGTCTGGAAGCCGTCAACATGGCCGCGATGAAGGTCCGTTCGGGCTGGGAGGACCTGGTCCTCGCGGGCGGCGTGGAGTCCATGTCCCGCGTCCCGATGGCCTCCGACGGCGGCGCCTGGTTCAACGACCCGATGACCAACCTCGAGGTCAACTTCGTGCCGCAGGGCATCGGCGCCGACCTCATCGCCACCATCGAGGGCTTCTCCCGCCGCGACGTCGACGAGTACGCCGCCCTCTCCCAGGAGCGCGCCGCGGGCGCCTGGAAGGAGAACCGCTTCGAGCGGTCCGTCGTCCCGGTGAAGGACCGCGGCGGCCTCGTCGTCCTCGACCACGACGAGCACATGCGCCCCGGCACCACCGCCGACTCCCTCGCCCAGCTCAAGCCGTCGTTCGCGGACATCGGCGAACTGGGCGGCTTCGACGCCGTCGCGCTGCAGAAGTACCACTGGGTGGAGAAGATCGACCACGTCCACCACGCGGGCAACTCCTCCGGCATCGTCGACGGCGCCGCCCTCGTCGCGATCGGCTCCAAGGAGGTCGGCGAGCGCTACGGCCTCACCCCGCGCGCCCGCATCGTCTCCGCCGCCGTCTCCGGCTCCGAGCCGACCATCATGCTCACCGGCCCCGCGCCCGCCACCCGCAAGGCGCTCGCCAAGGCCGGACTGACCATCGACGACATCGACCTCGTGGAGATCAACGAGGCGTTCGCCGCGGTCGTGCTCCGCTTCGTCAAGGACATGGGCCTCTCCCTGGACAAGGTCAACGTCAACGGCGGCGCCATCGCGCTCGGCCACCCGCTCGGCGCCACCGGCGCGATGATCCTCGGCACCCTCGTCGACGAACTGGAGCGCCAGGACAAGCGCTACGGGCTCGCCACGCTCTGCGTGGGCGGCGGCATGGGCATCGCCACCATCGTCGAACGCATCTGACCCCCTCCCGACGGATCACCTGGAGCACACCCTCATGAGCAGCGAGTCCACCACCATCCGCTGGGAGCAGGACGACACCGGCGTCGTCACCCTCGTCCTCGACGACCCCGACCAGTCCGCGAACACCGTCAACAAGGCGTTCCGCGACTCCTTCGCCGCGATCACCGACCGCCTGGAGGCGGAGAAGGACTCCCTCCGCGGCGTCATCCTCACCTCCGCCAAGAAGACCTTCTTCGCCGGCGGCGACCTGCGCGACCTGATCCGGGTCACCCCCGACACCGCCCAGGAGCTGTTCGACGGCGGCCTGGCCTTCAAGCGCCAGCTGCGCCGCATGGAGACCCTGGGCAAGCCGGTCGTCGCCGCCATCAACGGCGCGGCCCTCGGCGGCGGTTACGAGATCGCCCTGGCCTGCCACCACCGCATCGCCCTGGACGCCCCCGGCTCCAAGATCGGCTGCCCGGAGGTCACCCTGGGCCTGCTGCCCGGAGGCGGCGGCGTCGTCCGCACCGTCCGCCTGCTCGGCATCACCGACGCGCTGCTGAAGGTGCTCCTCCAGGGCACCCAGTACAGCCCGCGCCGCGCCCTGGAGAACGGCCTGGTCGACGAGGTCGCCGAGACCCGCGAGGAGATGCTCGCCAAGGCCCGCGCCTTCATCGACGCCCACCCCGAGTCCGCGCAGCCCTGGGACCGCCCCGGCTACCGCATCCCCGGCGGCACCCCGTCGCACCCCAAGTTCGCCGCCAACCTGCCCGCCTTCCCGGCCAACCTGCGCAAGCAGACCGGCGGCGCCCCCTACCCGGCCCCGCGCAACATCATGGCCGCCGCCGTCGAGGGCGCCCAGGTCGACTTCGACACCGCCCAGGTCATCGAGGCCCGCTACTTCGTGGAGCTGGCCGCAGGACAGACGTCGAAGAACATGATCCAGGCGTTCTTCTTCGACCTCCAGGCGGTCAACTCCGGCGCGGGCCGCCCCAAGGACGTCCCGGCCCGCAAGGTCACCAAGGTCGCCGTCCTCGGCGCCGGCATGATGGGCGCCGGCATCGCCTACTCCTGCGCCCGCGCCGGCATCGACGTCGTCCTCAAGGACGTCTCCCTCGAGGCCGCGCTCAAGGGCAAGGGCTACTCCGAGAAGCTGTGCGCCAAGGCCGTCGCCAAGGGCCGCACCACGCAGGAGAAGGCCGACGCGCTGCTCGCCCGGATCACGCCCACCGCCGAGGTGTCCGACCTCGCCGGCTGCGACGCGGTCGTCGAGGCCGTCTTCGAGGACACCTCCCTCAAGCACAAGGTCTTCCAGGAGGTGCAGAACGTCGTCGCGCCCGGCGCGCTGCTCTGCTCCAACACCTCCACCCTGCCCATCACCGCCCTCGCCGAGGGCGTCGAGCGGCAGGAGGACTTCATCGGCCTGCACTTCTTCTCGCCCGTCGACAAGATGCCGCTCGTCGAGATCATCAAGGGGGAGCGCACCGGCGAGGAGGCCCTCGCCCGCGCCTTCGACCTGGTCCGCCAGATCAACAAGACCCCGATCGTGGTCAACGACTCCCGCGGCTTCTTCACCTCCCGCGTCATCGGCCACTTCATCAACGAGGGCGTGGCGATGGTCGGCGAGGGCATCGAGCCCGCGTCGGTCGAGCAGGCGGCGGCCCAGGCGGGCTACCCGGCCAAGGTGCTCTCCCTGATGGACGAGCTGACCCTCACCCTGCCGCGGAAGATCCGCCGCGAGACACAGCGGGCCGTCGAGGAGGCGGGCGGCACCTGGACCCCGCACCCGGCCGAGGCGGTCGTGGACCGCATGGTCGACGAGTTTGGCCGCACCGGACGCTCCGGCGGCGCCGGTTTCTACGACTACGACGAGAACGGCAGGCGCGGCCTGCTGTGGCCCGGGCTGCGCGAGCACTTCACCAAGCCCGGGCACACCATCCCGTTCCGCGACATGCAGGAGCGGATGCTGTTCTCCGAGGCGCTGGACACCGTCCGGCTGCTGGAGGAGGGGGTGCTCACCTCCGTCGCCGACGCCAACATCGGCTCCATCCTCGGCATCGGCTTCCCGGGCTGGACCGGCGGCGTCCTGCAGTACATCAACGGCTACGAGGGAGGCCTGCCCGGCTTCGTCGCGCGCGCCCGCGAGCTGAGCGAGCGCTACGGCGAGCGGTTCACCCCGCCCGCCCTGCTGGTGGAGAAGGCGGAGAAGGGCGAGATCTTCACCGACGCCCGCTGACCTCGCGGGAGAGGCCCGGCGAGCGGCGGCTCAGCCGTCCTCGTCGAGCCACTCCCGCAGCTCCTCCTTCAGCGACCGCTGGAACGTGGTGAGCAGCGCCTGCACCACCAGCGGATGCATCCGCGCGGACAGGGACCGCACGTCGCGCGAGTCCTTGTCCGCCACCGCGTCGCGCAGCAGCCGCGACAGCTCCCGGGCGGCCGCGCGGGAGTGCTCGGTGAGCACCGCGCGTGCGGCCAGCACCGACTCGTGCGACAGCGGCACGTCCAGCAGCTCCACCCCGAGCCGCAGCAGCCCGGCGTCCACCCGGAACACCTCGCCGTCCGGGCCGGCGCCGGGGTCGCCCACCCGCTCCACGACGTCCATCGCCGCGAGCCGCTCCAGCTCCTCCTCGCCCAGCGCGCGCCCCGCCCGGCGCTCCAGCTCCGCACGGGACACCGTCTCCACCGTGCCCGGCGCCCAGGACGCCACCACCGCCCGCTGCACGGCCAGGTCCCGCACGCTCAGGTCCGGCGGCAGCTGCGCCAGATAGCGTTCGATCGCGGCCAGGGTCATGCCCCGGCTCTGCAGCTCCTCGATCAGTTCGAGGCGCCCCAGGTGCTCCCTGCCGTAGCGGCCCACCCGCCGGGGACCGAGCACCGGGGGCGGCAGCAGGCCCTTCGTGCCGTAGAAGCGGACCGTGCGCACGGTGACCCCGGCCCGGGCCGCCAGCTCGTCGATCGTCAGGGCCTCCGTCTCGGTCGTCATGTGCAGCAGTATCGCTGTCCCACCGCCGCTGTGACACCTCCGCTGTCATCCCGGTCGTCGCGCCGGCGCTGTCGGTGCCGGCCGGTACGGTGCGGCCATGACCGAGATCAGATACGTCCGGGGTGACGCCACCGCTCCGGCGGTGAAGGGCGTCAAGGTGATCGCCCATGTGTGCAACGACATCGGCGGATGGGGCAAGGGCTTCGTCCTCGCCCTGTCCCGCCGCTGGCCCGAGCCGGAGGTGGCGTACCGCGCCTGGCACCGCGACCGTGCCGCCAACGACTTCGGTCTGGGCGCGGTGCGGCTCGTCCAGGTCGAGCGGTACGTGTGGGTGGCCAACATGATCGGCCAGCGCGGCGTGCGCACCGGCAGCAAGGGCGTCCCGGTCCGCTACGAGGCCGTCGACACGGCCCTGGACCGCCTCGCCGGGCACGCCCTCGAACTCGGCGCGTCGGTCCACATGCCGCGCATCGGCTGCGGCCTCGCCGGCGGCACGTGGTCCCGAGTCGAGCCGCTCGTGGAGAACCGCCTGGTCCGCCGGGGGATACCGGTCACGGTGTACGACCACGACTGACGCCGCCGCGACCCCACGCATCGTCAAACGCCCTCTTCTGCACCGGAGTTCACCCGGGTACCGTCCGGCGCATGCCGATACGCACGCGCCCCACGACCTGGAGAACGCTCGCGACGGCGGCCACCGCCGCCCTGACGGCCACCCTGCTCACCCCCGCCGCGGCGGACGCCGCCCCGCAGGAGAGCCGTCCCGTCCACTCCTACGCCGACGCCGTTCGCGAGGCCGTCTGGGTGGACACCGGCCTCGACGAGGACCGCGACGGACGCACCGACCGGGTCGCCGTCGACATCGTCCGTCCGCGCGAGGCCGCCCGTAAGGGCCGCAAAGTCCCCGTCATCATGGACGCCAGCCCGTACTACTCCTGCTGCGGGCGGGGCAACGAGAGCCAGACCAAGACCTACGACGGACACGGCGACATCGTGCGGATGCCGCTGTTCTACGACAACTTCTTCGTGCCGCGCGGCTACGCCGTCGTCGGCGTCGACCTCGCCGGCACCAGCCGCTCCGACGGCTGCGTCGACGTCGGCGGCCGCTCGGACATCCGGTCGGCCAAGGCCGTCGTCGACTGGCTGAACGGCCGCGCGAAGGCGTACAGCAGCCGCACCGGCGGCGAGCCGGTGCGCGCCGACTGGACCGACGGCAGCACCGGCATGATCGGCAAGAGCTGGGACGGCACCATCGCCAACGGTGTCGCCGCCACCGGCGTCGAGGGGCTGAAGACCATCGTCCCGATCGCCGCGATCTCCACCTGGTACGACTACTACTTCTCCCAGGGCGCACCGCTCTACGGCTCAGGACCCGACCGGCTCGCCCGCTACGTCCAGACTCCCGAGGCCCGCGAGAACTGCGCGGAGGTCGCCCGCGAGCTCGTCGACGGCGCCCCGCGCACCGGCGACCGCACCCCGCTGTGGACCGCACGCGACTACGTCCGCGCCGCGAAGAAGGTCCGCGCCAGCGTGTTCCTGGTGCACGGCATGCAGGACCTCAACGTCCGCATGCAGCACGTCGGCCCCTGGTGGGACGCCCTCGGGAAGAACGGCGTCCGGCGCAAGATCTGGCTGTCGCAGACCGGCCATGTCGACCCCTTCGACTTCCGCCGCGCGGAGTGGGTGCGCACCCTGCACCGCTGGTTCGACCACGAACTCAAAGGCATCGACAACGGCATCGACCGAGAACCGGTCGCCGACATCGAGCGCGCGCCCGACGAGTGGGTCACCTCCGCGGCCTGGCCCCCGCGCGGCACCCACCCCGTCACCCTGCGTCCCGCACGCGGCGCCCAGGACGGCGTCGGCTCGCTCGGCCGGCGTCCCGGCCGGTCCACCGCGACCTTCACCGACGACCCCGCGCTGGGCGAGACCGACTGGGCCGCCCGGATCGACACCCCGACCCCGGAGAAGGCGGGCTTCGTCACCCGCCCGCTCACCCGCGGCCTGCGCCTGGCCGGCTCTTCCCGGGTGACCGTCACCGTCACGCCCAGCACCCCGACGGCCCATCTCTCCGCCGTCCTGGTCGACCTCGGCCCCGACACGGTCCGCGACTACGGCGACGCCGGCGAAGGCATCGTCACCCTGCCCGAACGCACCTGCTGGGGACCGAGCACCGAGGGCGACAGCTCCTGCTACCGGGAGACCCGCGCCAAGACCGCCGACGTCGGCCACACCGTCGTCAGCCGCGGCTGGGCCGACCTCGGCGAACACGCCGGCACCGGCCGGGGCGAACCGCTCGTCCCCGGGAAGCGCTACACGCTCACCCTCGACCTGGCCGCCACCGACCACGTCGTCCCCCGCGGGCACCGGCTCGCGCTGATCGTCGCCGGCACCGACCGCGGTCTGATCGACCCGCCGGCCGACACCCCGACGCTCATCCTCGACCTGGCCCGCACCTCCGCCCGGGTCCCCTTCGTCGGCGGCGCCGCCGCGTTCGCCCGCGCCACCTCCGGACCGCCCGTCACGGCGCCGCGCACCGCACCGGACGGCGTCCGCCCGCCCGCCACCGCCCACCGAGTCCCGGGGGAGACCCGATGAGACGACGCGCCGCGCTCCTCACCGCCACCGTCCTCACGGGCCTCGCCGCGACCCTCGTCACCGCCCCCGCCGCCGGGGCGCACGGCACCGCGGCCCCGCCGCGCACCGGCTTCGAGCAGAGCCACGGCGCCCGCTGGACCACCCAGCCCGAGGAACAGCGCTTCCTGGACACCGTCGACCGCGCGAGCGGCCGCGTCCATGTCACCCGCATCGGCACGACCGCCCAGGACCGCCCCCTGCGGCTGGTCCGCATCGGCGCGGACCGGAGCCCGAACACGGTCCTCCTGGTGTGCAGCCAGCACGGTGACGAACCCTCCGGCCGGGAGGCCTGCCTCACCACGATCCGCGACCTGGCGTACGCCGGTGACCGGCGGACCAGGCGCTTCCTGGAGCGGACCACGGTGCTCGTCGTCCCCACCGCCAACCCCGACGGGCGGGCCGCCGGCACCCGGGGCAACAGCGACGGCGCCGACATCAACCGCGACCACGTCGCCCTCAGGACCGCGGAGGGCCGGGCGCTGGCCGCCGTGATCCGCGACGAGCGGCCCGACGTGATCTACGACCTGCACGAGTACGGCGCCACCCCGCCGTACTACGACAAGGACCTGTTCGACCTGTGGCCGCGCAACCTCAACACCCACCCCGCGGTCCACGACGTCGCCCGGTCCCTGTCCGAGGACCACATCCGTCCCGCCGCCGGCGCCGCCGGGTACTCCACCGGCACCTACGGCATCTGGACCGACCCGGTCACCGGCGACCCGATCCGGCAGACCGCCGGCGACGGCCAGGAACGCATCCTGCGGAACCTGTCCGGCGTCAAGCACGCCGTCGGGCTGCTCATCGAGAGCCGCGTCGACCCGCTCACCGACGCGGAGAAGGCCGACGAGGCGCTCAACAACCGGCGCAGGGTGGACTCCCACCTCGCGGCGCTGAACGGCCTGATCCTGTTCTCCTGGGAGCACCGGGCGAAGGTCGAGGCGGTCACCGCCCGGGCCCGCGCCGCCGGGTACGCGGACCGCGGCCCGGTGTACCTCGGCGGCGCCGACAACGAGACGCCCGAACCCTCCGAGGTGCTCGCCGACCCGCCGTGCGGTTACCGCCTCACCGCAGGTCAGTACGCGGATGTGGGCGACGAGCTGGCCCTGCACGGCGTACGCGTCCAGCGGGAGGGAGACGGGGTGTTCGTATCGCTGCGGCAGCCGCTGCGTGCGCTCGTCCCGCTGCTCCTGGACGGCCGTGCGACGTACCACCTGGCCGAAGGCGAGGCGGTCACGTCGTGCCGATGAGGTGAATTTTGCGCCATCGGTGGTAAGGGCCTATCGGGAGGAGGGCTCTCCGCCCGAAGGCTCGGACGAAAGGTTCCGCCTGTGACGCAGGACGACCGAAGCGACAAGGACTCCACGGCAGGCCCGCTGCCCGGCTCCGAAGCGGGCCTGCCCGGCCGGGACAAGCCGCGCACCGACTGGGTGGTGTTCGGCGTCACCGCCGTGCTCACCCTGGCCTTCGTCCTGTGGGGAGCCGTCTGGACGGACTCACTGGAGGGCGTCTCCGCCGACCTGCTGGCCGGACTGATGCACAACGGCGGCTGGGGCTTCATCCTGGCCGCCTCCGGCTTCGTCGTCTTCGCCCTGTGGCTGGCCGCCAGCCGCTACGGCCGCATCACGCTGGGCGCCGAGGGCGAGGAGCCGGAGTTCCGCACGGTGTCCTGGATCGCCATGATGTTCAGCGCCGGCATGGGCATCGGACTGATGTTCTGGGGCGTGAGCGAACCGCTCGCGCACTTCGGCACCCCGCCGCCCGGCACCGGCCCGCAGGACTCGGGCGACCGGATGTCGACGGCCATGGCCACCACGCTGTTCCACTGGACGCTCCACCCGTGGGCGATCTACGCCGTGGTGGGCCTCGCGATCGCCTACAGCACCTTCCGGCGCCGCCGCAGGCAGACCGTCAGCGCCGTGTTCACCCCGCTCATCGGCGAGAAGAACGCGAGCGGCGCCGCCGGCCGGGTCATCGACGTGCTCGCCATCATCGCGACCGTCTTCGGCTCGGCGGCCTCCCTCGGCCTCGGCGCGCTGCAGATCGGCTCCGGCGTGGAGAAGCTCGACTGGCTGGACAAGGTCGGCACCGGCCTGCTGGTCTCCATCATCGCCGTGCTGACCGTGGCGTTCGTGGCGTCCGCGGTCTCCGGTGTGGAGAAGGGCATCCAGTGGCTGTCCAACACCAACATGGTGCTGGCGCTGCTCCTCGCCGTGTTCGTGTTCGTCGCGGGCCCCACCGTCCTCGTCCTCGACCTGCTGCCGACCTCGGTCTTCACCTACCTCGGCGACCTGCCGGAGATGGCCGGCCGCACCGAGATCAGCGGCGGCGAGGGAGTCGCCGACTGGCTGGGCAGCTGGACCGTCTTCTACTGGGCGTGGTGGATCTCCTGGACGCCGTTCGTCGGCATGTTCATCGCCCGCATCAGCCGCGGCCGGACCATCCGTCAGTTCATCGGCGGCGTCATCCTCGTGCCCAGCGCGGTCAGCCTGGTCTGGTTCGCCATCTTCGGCGGCTCGGCGATGCGCCTGCAGGAGCAGAACCGGCTCGGCGACGAGACCACCCCCGAGGGCCGGCTGTTCGCCGTGCTGCAGGAGTTCCCCGTCGCCACCATCACCAGCCTGCTGGTGATGGTCCTCGTGGGCATCTTCTTCGTCTCGGGCGCCGACGCGGCCTCCGTCGTGATGGGCACCCTCTCGCAGCAGGGCTCCCTCGAACCCAGCCGCTGGGCCGTGGTGTTCTGGGGCGTGGTCACCGGGGCCGTGGCGGCCATCATGCTCATGGTCGGCAGCGGCCAGGGCGACGCCCTGACCGGTCTGCAGAACCTCACCATCCTCGCCGCGGCGCCGTTCGTGGTCGTCATGATCTTCATGTGCGTGGCGCTCATGCGCGACCTGCGCCACGACCCGCTCGTCGTCCGCGGCAAGATGGGCAGCGAGGCGGTCGAACTCGCGGTCATCGAGGGCCACAAGAAGTACGACGGCGAGTTCGAGCTGCGCGTCGGACCCGGCCGCGGACCGGACGTCGAGGGCGACCCCATCGGCAAGCACTGACCCGCGCGGGTCGTGCCGTGACGCGGGGCGGGCGCCGGACGCCCGCACCGCGCCTCACGCCGCGGCCAGCCCCGCCGCCTGACGCGCACACCCCCAGGCCACGGTGACGCCCGCGCCGCCGTGGCCGTAGTTGTGCACCAGCACCCGCCCGTCCGGCAGCCGGGTGCGCTCCAGACGGACCGCGTCCCGCGCGGGACGCAGCCCCACCCGGTGTCCCAGCACACGGGCCTGCGCGATCTCCGGGCGCAGCGCCGCGCACCGCCGCACGATCGCCTCGGCCGCCGCCGGGTCCGGCCGGTCGGACCACACGTCCTCCTCGGCCGTGCCGCCCAGCAGCAGCCGCCCCGGCTGCGGGAAGAAGTACGCCATCGACCCGTCCGCGCCCTCGGTGACCATCCAGGTGCGGATCCCCGGGTTCTCCACGACCACCAGCTGCCCCCGCACCGGCCGCACCGACGGGTCCGGCACCAGCTCACGCGCCGCCAGGCCCGTGCAGTTGACCACCACCGGCGCGTCGGCCTCCGCGAGATCCGCCACCGCACGCGTCTCCACCGTGCCGCCCGCCGCCGTCAACCGGTCCCGCAGATACGGCAGATGGGCCGGCATGTCGATCAGCGGCAGCCGCGCCCACAGCCCCCAGCCGCCCGGGTACTCCGCCTCCGACACCGGACGCAGCCCCGGCAGCCGCGCGGCGGCCCACCCGCCGACCTCGTCCATCGGCGTCTCGCCCAGTACTCCCTCGACCATCCGTACGCCCGTCGCGTCCGGCCGCAGTGCCAGCTCCTCGTACACGTCGAGCGACTCCAGCGCCCACGCCCGCGCCGACTCCGGGGGGTCGATGCGGTACGGCCACCACAGGGCGCCCGCGACCGCCGAGGTGGTCGCCCCGACCGGGTCCCGCGTCCACAGCCGCACCCGTACGCCCCGCTCGGCGAGGACCACCGCCGTGGTCAGCCCGGTCACCCCGCCGCCGACCACCACGACACCGCTGTCCTTTTCGCTTCCCATCCGGCGGACGGTAGCGGATGTCCGCGCGCGTGCTCGGGTCCGGTCCCGGGTGGGAATACTCACGGCATGTCTGCCGAGTACGCGACCTTCGGCCTGGCGCCGGCGACCCGCCCCGGGGGGCTCCTCGCCGGCGGGGACTTCCAAGTGCACCGCGACTTCGTCGACTTCGTGGTCGACGGACGCCCGCTGCTGTACCGCCTGTCCGACCTGGACGCCGTCTCCCCGCTCGCCTCGGACGTGCCGCCGTCCCTCTTCACCGCCCAGGTCCGCGGCCTGCTGCTGGAGACGGGCGCGCCCCTGCCCGACGGCCGGTACGTCGTCTACGGCTGCCCCGAGTGCGAGGATCTCGCCTGCGGCGCCGTGACCGCGGTCATCGAGCGGGACGGCGAGGACGTCATCTGGCGGGACTTCGCCTGGCAGACCGGCGCCCACGCCGACCTGGAACGCGACGGCTACCACGGGATGGGCCCGTTCCGCTTCCGCGGCGCCGAGTACCGCGCCGCCCTGACCGCCCTCCTGGACGGCGACCTCCCCGGCAGCCGCCGCCGCGTCCTGCTCATCGGCGCCCGCGTGGCCCTGCTCGCCCGGCTGGCCGCCGCCCTGCGCACCATCGGCATCGGCGCCGACATCACCCAGAGCGCCGACGGCGTCCCCGCCGGCGAACTCCGGTCCTACGGCGCGGTGCTGTTCGGCCGCTCCGCCCCCGCGCGTGAACGCGACGCCGTGCGCCGGGCGCTGGCCGGCGCCGGGGCGGACGTGCCCTGCGTCGACGCGCTCGCGCCCGTGGTCCCGCTGCTGGTCGCCCAGACCGAACAGGCCCTGGAGGCGGGCCGGGACGACCACCGGCGGCTGACGGACCTCACCGCGGCCGGCGGCGCCGCCGAGTTCGAGGTGGTGTCCGCCTGCCGCGTCCGGCTCACCGCGCACCGCGTCGACCGCCTCTCCCGCGCGCACAGCCGGGACCTCTTCGACGCGGTCCTCGAACCCGGCCGGCACCGCGTCCCGCTGGATCCGCCCGCGGTGAAGGGCGAGGCGTACCTCGTGGCCCGCACCGCCGGAACGGTGCTGGTCACCGCCGTCCGCCCCTGACCGGCCCGGAGCCCTCGCCCTGCCGCCGAGGCTCTAGGATCGGCGGTCTGATGACTGCCACCCTCGTCGCCAAGAACCTCGCCGCCGGACACGGCGACCGCTCCCTGTTCGCCGGGCTCGACCTCGTCGTCGCGCCCGGCGACGTGATCGGCCTGGTCGGGGCCAACGGCGCCGGCAAGTCCACGCTGCTGCGCCTGCTCGCCGGGCTCGCCGCGCCCGAGGAGGGCGAGCTGCGGCTCTCCCCGCCCACCGCCACCGTCGGCCACCTCCCGCAGGAACCGGAGCGGCGGCCCGGCGAGACCGTGCGCGCCTTCCTGGCCCGCCGCACCGGAGTCGCCGAGGCCCAGCGCGCCATGGACGAGGCGACCCAGGGACTGGTCGACGGCGCCCCCGGCGCGGACGACGCCTACGCCACCGCCCTCGAACGGTGGCTCGCGCTGGGCGGCGCCGACCTCGACGAACGCGCCGAGGAGGTCGCCGCGGCCCTCGGTCTGGACGTCGGCCTCGACCAGCCGATGACCGCCCTGTCCGGCGGCCAGGCGGCCCGCGCCGGGCTCGCCTCGCTCCTGCTGTCCCGCTACGACGTCTTCCTGCTCGACGAGCCGACCAACGACCTCGACCTGGACGGCCTGGAACGCCTCGAACGGTTCGTGAGCGGCCTGCGCGCCGGCACGGTCGTCGTCAGCCACGACCGCGAGTTCCTCTCCCGCACGGTCACCAAGGTCCTCGAACTCGACCTGGCCCAGCGGCAGATCAACCTCTACGGCGGCGGCTACGACGCCTACCTGGAGGAGCGCGAGGTGGCCCGCCGCCACGCGCGCGACGAGTACGAGGAGTACGCCGACAAGCGCGCCGCGCTCCAGGACCGGGCGCAGACGCAGCGCGCCTGGATGGACAAGGGCGTGAAGAACGCCCGCCGCAAGGCGGGGAACGACAACGACAAGATCGGCCGCAAGTTCCGCAGCGAGGCCAGTGAGAAGCAGGCCGCCAAGGCGCGGCAGACGCAGCGCATGATCGAGCGCCTGGAGGTCGTCGAGGAGCCGCGCAAGGAGTGGGAGCTGCGCATGGAGATCGCGGCGGCCCCGCGCTCCGGCGCCGTGGTCGCCACCCTGCGGGACGCCGTGGTGCGCCGCGACGGCTTCGCCCTCGGCCCGGTGACCCTGCAGATCGACTGGGCCGACCGGGTCGCGGTGACCGGCGCGAACGGCGCGGGCAAGTCCACGCTGCTCGGCGCCCTGCTGGGCCGCGTGCCGCTCGACGCGGGCCACGCCGCCCTGGGCTCGGGCGTGCTGCTGGGGGAGGTCGACCAGGCCCGCGCCCTGTTCCACGGCCCGGAGACCCTGCTGGACGCCTTCCGGCCCTCGGTCCCGGACCTGGAGCCGGCCGACATCCGCACACTGCTCGCCAAGTTCGGCCTCAAGGCGGAGCACGTACTGCGACCCGCGGCGACCCTGTCACCGGGCGAGCGCACCCGCGCCGCCCTCGCGCTGCTCCAGGGCCGGGGCGTCAACCTCCTCGTCCTGGACGAGCCGACCAACCACCTCGACCTGCCCGCCATCGAGCAGCTGGAGTCGGCTCTCGACGCCTACGAGGGCACACTGCTGCTGGTCACCCACGACCGCCACATGCTGGACGCGGTCCATGTGACCCGCCGTCTGCACGTCAACGACGGCGCCGTGACCGAACGCTGAGCCGGTCCCGGGCCCCGCGCGGGGACCCGGGACCGCACTCCTGCGCTCAGCGGCGGCCGCTCTTCGGGTCCAGCAGACCCGCGCGGCGCAGGGCGTCCGCCATCGCGCCGTTGGCCGGGGCGGGCGCCTGACGCGCACCGCCGCCGCCCCCGCCCCCGCCGCCGCGGCCCTGGCGCTGCTGCGGGGGCCGCCCGCCGCGCTGCCGCCGCTCGCCGCCCGACGGACCGCCCTGCGGGGCCGCCTCGTCGTCCAGACGCAGCGTCAGCGAGATCCGCTTGCGCGGGATGTCGACGTCCAGCACCTTCACCTTGACGATGTCGCCCGGCTTCACCACGTCCCGCGGGTCCTTGACGAACGTCTTCGACATCGCGGAGACGTGCACCAGACCGTCCTGGTGGACGCCGACGTCGACGAACGCGCCGAACGCGGCCACGTTGGTCACCACGCCCTCCAGGATCATCCCTGAGGACAGGTCGGAGATCTTCTCCACGCCCTCCTTGAAGGCGGCCGTCCTGAACGCCGGACGCGGGTCGCGGCCCGGCTTCTCCAGCTCCTTGAGGATGTCGGACACGGTCGGCAGACCGAAGGTGTCGTCCACGAAGTCCTGCGGGCGCAGCGAGCGCAGCACCGCCGTGTTGCCGATGAGCGAGGCCACCTCCTGCCCGGTGGTCTTCACCATCCGCCGCACCACCGGGTACGCCTCGGGGTGCACACTGGACGCGTCCAGCGGGTCGTCGCCGCGGATCCGCAGGAAGCCCGCGCACTGCTCGTACGCCTTGGGGCCGAGCCGGGCCACCTTCTTCAGCTCGGAGCGGCTCCTGAACGGCCCGTGGGAGTCGCGGTGGGCCACGATGTTCTCGGCGAGACCGGAGGAGATGCCGGACACCCGGGCGAGCAGCGGGGCGGACGCGGTGTTGACGTCCACGCCCACGCCGTTCACACAGTCCTCCACCACCGCGTCCAGCGAACGCGACAGCTTCACCTCGGACAGGTCGTGCTGGTACTGGCCGACGCCGATCGACTTCGGGTCGATCTTCACCAGCTCGGCCAGCGGGTCCTGGAGGCGGCGCGCGATGGACACCGCGCCGCGCAGCGACACGTCCATGTCCGGCAGCTCCTGCGAGGCGAACGCGGAGGCCGAGTACACGGAGGCGCCCGCCTCGGACACCATCACCTTCGTCAGCTTCAGCTCGGGGTGCTTGGCGATGAGTTCGCCGGCGAGCTTGTCGGTCTCGCGGGACGCCGTGCCGTTGCCGATGGCGATCAGCTCGACCGCGTGCTCCTCTGCGAGCCGGGCCAGCTTGGCGATCGCCTCGTCCCAGCGGTTCGCCGGGACGTGCGGGTGGATCACGTCCGTGGCGACGACCTTGCCGGTCGCGTCGACCACGGCGACCTTCACGCCCGTGCGGAAGCCGGGGTCCAGGCCGAGCGTCGCACGCGTGCCCGCCGGGGCGGCCAGCAGCAGGTCGCGCAGGTTGGCGGCGAACACCCGCACCGCCTCGTCCTCGGCGGCGGTGCGCAGCCGCAGGCGGAGGTCGAGGCCCAGGTGCACCAGGATGCGCGTGCGCCAGGCCCAGCGGACCGTGTCCAGCAGCCACTTGTCGCCCGGGCGGCCCCGGTCGGCGATCCCGAACCGGTGGGCGACGACGCCCTCGTACGACGAGGGGCCGTCGGTGGGCTCCTCCGGCTCCAGGACGAGGTCGAGGACCTCCTCCTTCTCGCCGCGCAGCATCGCCAGCACCCGGTGCGAGGGCAGCTCGGTGAAGGGCTCGGAGAAGTCGAAGTAGTCGGCGAACTTGGCGCCCGCCTCCTCCTTGCCCTCCCGCACCTTCGCCGCCAGCCGCCCGCGCACCCACATGCGCTCGCGCAGCTCGCCGATCAGGTCGGCGTCCTCGGAGAAACGCTCGGTGAGGATGGCCCGCGCGCCGTCCAGAGCGGCCTGCGGATCGGCCACGCCCTTGTCGGCGTCCACGAACGCGGCGGCCGCGGCGAGGGGCTCGACACCGGGATCGGCGAGCAGCCCCTCCGCCAGCGGCTCCAGACCCGCCTCGCGGGCGATCTGCGCCTTGGTGCGCCGCTTGGGCTTGAACGGCAGGTAGATGTCCTCCAGGCGCGCCTTGGTCTCCGCGCCCCGGATGCGGGCCTCGAGCTCCTCGGTGAGCTTGCCCTGCTCACGCACCGAGTCGAGGATCGCCGTGCGCCGCTCCTCCAGCTCCCGCAGATAGCGCAGCCGCTCCTCGAGCGTGCGCAGCTGCGCATCGTCGAGCATCTCGGTCGCTTCCTTGCGGTAGCGGGCGATGAAGGGCACCGTCGAACCGCCGTCCAGCAGTTCCACGGCGGCCCTGACCTGCCGCTCCCGTACGCCGAGTTCCTCGGCGATCCTGCCTTCGATGGACCCTGCGAGGGGTGTCGTCACGTTCCCGTACCGCCTTCTCACTGAGGTTGCGCGGCAATTGTGGCAGGTGACGACGACAATCGGGGATCAGGGCGGCGACGCGCCCCCTCGGGCGGACTCAGGCGCGACGCCCGTGCGCGGTGGAGGACGCGCCGCCGAACAGCCGGGCGAGCGCCCGGAACGGCAGGGTCACGACGGTGGCGACGGCACCGCCGATCTGGCGCAGGACATCTGCGATGGCACGGAACACGTGGTCACCCCTTTCGTCGTCCGGCCCGTACGACCGGACTCCCTGCGGGTACCTCGTCCAGACCTCACCATGCACGGGGGACGGAGGCGTCCTCGGGGGCGGACAGGTTCCAGGTGAACCGAGGCGCCCTGCGCTCGAGGAACGCCGTCACCCCCTCCGCGGTGTCCTCGCTCGCGGCGGCCGCCTTGTGCCAGTGGTCGTCGCGGCCGGTGCGGCCGTCGGCGAACTCCTTCGCCGCCGCCTGGGTCAGCAGCGACCGCGAGGCCAGGATCCGGGTGAACTCGGCGACCCGTGCGTCCAGCGCGCCCGCGGGCAGCACCTCGTCCACCAGCCCCGTGCGCAGCGCCCGCTCCGCGTCGATCAGCTCGCCCGAGAAGAGGAGGTACTTGGCGGTCGCGGGGCCCACCAGCGACACCAGCCGCCGGGTCGCGGAGGACGGGTAGACGATGCCCAGCTTCGCCGGGGTCACCCCGAACCGCGCGCCTTCCTCGGCGAACCGCAGGTCGCAGGCGGCCGCGAGCTGCGCCCCGCCTCCCACGCAGTGGCCGCGCACGGCGGCCAGGGTCGGCTTGGGGAAGGCCGCAAGGGCCTCCTCGGCGGCGACGGCCAGCCGCTGCGCCTCCAGCGGCGAGCCCTGGAGCGTGGAGATGTCCGCCCCGGCGCAGAAGGTGCCGCCGTCGCCGGTGAGCACCAGCGCCCGCACGGCCGGGTCGTCCGCCAGCGCGCCGAGCAGCGGGGGCAGGGACGCCCACATCGCGGCGGTCATCGCGTTGCGCTTCGCGGGATGACGGATGACGACCGTGGCGACCGATTCGGTCACGCTGTGCAGCAGCTGCGGCTCCTCCATGCGCCGGATGCTATCCGCCCCGGTCACGGCCCCGGACGGCGGGCCGGGCCCGGCGTTACGACCGTCACGGGCGGGGGACACGGGGGAGCGGGAGCGTCGGGAAGGGGGGACGAGACCCGGGAGGCAGCCATGACCAGGTCCACCGCAGCCGCGGGCCCGCGGGGCGACACGGCGAAGCTGAACCGTGGCTTCGGCCTGCTCGCCGTGCTCGGGGTGATCCTCGTCGTCGCCGGGCTGATCGGCCTGATCTACACGGCCGCCGCCACGCTGACCACGATGCTGCTGTTCGGCTGGCTGCTGCTGGTCGGCGGGATCGTCGGGCTGCTGCACGCGGTGCAGGCGCGGCAGACGAACTTCTTCTGGCTGGGCGTGGTCGTCGCCGCACTGAACATCGCGGCCGGGGTGGTGATCATCAAGACCCCGGAGGCGGCGGCCGAGGCGCTGACCATGTTCGCGGCGCTGCTGTTCCTGACCGGCGGGGTGTTCCGGCTGGTCGGCAGCCTGGTGGTCCGCGGCCCGCAGGTCGGCTGGACGCTGGTGCAGGGCGCCTTCGGGCTGCTCCTCGGCATCCTCGTCCTGGCCACCTGGCCGAGCAGCAGCCAGTACGTCATCGGCACGTTCTTCTCGTTGTCCCTGCTCTTCGACGGGCTGGGACTGATCGCCACCGGCTACAGCGGCCGGCGCGTCGTGGGCATGGTCGCCGGGAAGTAGTCGCGGACGCCCGCGGGGCGCCTCGTCGCGTACAAACCGAAGAGTGCCCCGGAACGGCACACAACGGACGCGAACGGTCCCACGTCCGCCCCAGCGAGGCGTGAACGGTCGGAAACGCTCGATATCCGCTGACTTCTGTTCAGCGCGGAAGGGCGGAGGCGATCGGTCCCAACACTCGACGTGTGGTGACAATCGAGCGTGAGGGCGGCGAACCGCTGCCGTACGAAGGTGTCTGGCGGTTCACCGCCCCTGCCGTGGACGCCTCGGTGCCACAGGCCCGGCACGCCGTGCGGGACCTGCTGCTGCGGCAGGGGGTGCCGGTCGCGGACGACGTGGTGCAGGGCCTGCTGCTGATCGTCTCCGAGCTGGTCACCAACGCGGTCAAACACGCGGCGCTGCTGTCCCCGATGCTCGCCGTCGAGGTCGCGGTGGGCGCCGAGTGGATCCGGGTGTCCGTGGAGGACAACCACCCCTACCGCCCCACCGCCCTGGAGAACGACTACGGCCGCACCGGCGGCCGGGGACTGCTCCTGGTGCGCGAGATCACGCGGGAGGCCGGCGGGGCCTGCGAGGTGGAGCACACGTCCGCCGGCGGCAAGGTGATCTGGGCCGCCCTGCCGCTCAAACCCGCGCAGACCTACTAGCCGCGCGGTACGGCGCCGCCGTCACCACCCCGCCGACGGGCCCGTCAGCTCCCGCACGGCGGGCCGCGCCGCGTCCAGCACGGTCATGAACCACGCCGAGAAGGTGTCCCTCGCGTGCCGCTCCGCCAGGTCCTCCGGTGTCACGAACGCCGTGGCGGCGACCTCGTTCCCGTCGGGCCGCACCGGCGACTGCACCATGCCGACGAAGAGGTGGTTGAACTCCTGCTCCACCAGGCCCGAGGCCGGGTCCGGGTGGTTGTAGCGGACCGTGCCCGCCTCCGCCATCAGCGACGGCGACACCCCCAGCTCCTCGTACGTCCGCCGGGCCGCCGCCGCGAACGGCGCCTCGCCCGGGTACGGGTGGCCGCAGCAGGTGTTCGACCACACACCCGGGGAGTGATACTTGCCGAGCGCCCGCTGCTGGAGCAGCAGCCGGCCGCGCTCGTCGAACAGGAACACGGAGAACGCCCGGTGCAGCTTCCCCGGCGGCTGATGGGCGGAGAGCTTCTCCGCGGTGCCGACCGTCACGCCGTCCTCGTCGACCAGTTCCAGCAAAATCGGCTCGGCGGTGCCGCTCGACGGGCTGTTCGTCGCGGTGGCAGGTGTGATCGGCATACCCATCCTTCACTCGGTGTTCGCGCCCCAGTCTGCCGCACGAATCCGGCACTCCCGGCACTCCGGTCCTCTCCCGCATGTCCCGCTCCCGGCGCGACGGGCGGTCGTGGCGACAGCCGGACCGCACCGGACCCGCGCTGATCGTGCCCGCGACGGGCGTCGGCGATGCGTGAAGGCCGCGTTCCCCGGCGCATCGGCGCGCCCGGGGGGCGTGCGTGCCCCTCCGGGCGACACCTACGCGCCGAGTGACCCCGACGGGTTCAGTGGCACAGCCGCGCCTCGTGCTCCGCGTGCCCCCGGGGCTCCAGCTGGAAGGTGCAGTGCCGCACGTCGAAGTGGTCGCCCAGGCAGTCCTGCAGCTCGTGCAGCATCTTCTCGTGCCCGATCGCGTTCAGCGTGTCCAGGCTGACCACCACGTGCGCGGAGAGCACCGGCATCCCCGAGGTGATTGTCCAGGCGTGCAGGTCGTGCACGTCCTCCACCCCCGGCGTGCCCAGGATGTGCGCCCGCACCTCGGCCATGTCCACGCCCTTGGGCGCCGCCTCCAGCAGCACGTCGAGCGTCTCGCGCAGCAGCCTCAGCGTGCGCGGCACGATCATCAGCGCGATCACCAGGGAGGCGATCGGGTCGGCGGCCGTCCAGCCGGTGGTGACGATCACCAGCGCGGCCACGATCACCGTGACCGAGCCGAGCGCGTCCGCCGCCACCTCCAGGAAGGCGCCGCGCACGTTCAGGCTCTCCTTCTGCCCGCGCATCAGCAGCGACAGCGACACCAGGTTGGCGGCCAGGCCGACGGCGCCGAACACCATCGCCAGACCGCCCTCCGTGGCCGCCGGCGTGATGAACCGCTGGACCGCCTCGTACAGCACGTAACCGCCGACGCCGAGCAGCAGCAGACAGTTGGCCAGCGCCGCGAGGATCTCCGCCCGGGCCAGCCCGAACGTGCGCCGCTCGCTCGGCGGGCGGCCCGCGAAGTGGATCGCGAGCAGGGCCATGCCCAGCCCCAGGGCGTCGGTCGCCATGTGGGCGGCGTCCGCGACCAGGGCGAGCGAGTCGGCCAGCATGCCGCCGACGATCTGCACGACCATGACGAAGACCGTGATCCCCAGCGCGATCCGCAGCCTTCCCCGGTAGGCCCCGCTGACCGTGCCGCCGGACGGCGCCCCGTGCGCGTGCCCGTGACCGTGGCCTGCCCCCATGCCCTCCGCCGCCCTTCGGTCGCTGCCCTGCCGCTGCCTTCCGCAGCACAGTGAACTACGGGGCGGGGGTATCGGGCAACGCGGCACTGAACACCGTTGTCATGTGCCCTGACCTGCGGAAACGATCCGCAGGTCAGGCGTGCTCGGCGCCCTGGAGGAGTTGCCAGCCCTGCCAGGCCGACTCGACCATCTCGCGCACCGAACGGCGCGCCGTCCAGCCCAGACGCTCGCTCGCGAGGGCGGCCGAGGCCACGGCGCGGGGCGGGTCGCCGGGGCGCCGCGCCTCGACCACCGGGGTGCGGGTGTCACCGGTGACCTCCCCGATGACCGTGATCAGCTCCCGGACGGAGACGCCCTCGCCGCGGCCGATGTTCAGCGTCAGGTCGCCCTCGACGCCGCCCTCCGACAGCGCGCGCACCGCCGCGAGGTGGGCCTCCGCCAGGTCGGCCACATGGATGTAGTCACGGATGCAGGTGCCGTCCGGGGTGGGGTAGTCGTCGCCGAAGATACGCGGGGCCTCGCCGCGGGTGAGCCGGTCGAAGACCATCGGCACGATGTTGAAGACGCCGGTGTCGGCCAGTTCGGGGGCCGCCGCGCCCGCGACGTTGAAGTAGCGCAGGCACACCGTGTCGATGCCGTGCGCCCGGCCCGCCGCCCGCACCAGCCACTCCCCGGCGAGCTTGGTCTCGCCGTAGGGGTTCACGGGGGCACAGGGCGTGTCCTCCGTGATGAGGTCCACGTGCGGGTCGCCGTAGACGGCCGCGGACGAGGAGAAGACGAAGCGCCGGACGCCCGCCTCCGCGACGGCGTCCAGCAGGGTCGCCAGACCGCCCAGGTTCTCCCGGTAGTAGCGGGTGGGTTGGGCCACCGACTCGCCGGGCTGCTTGCGCGCGGCGAGGTGCAGCACACCGGTCGCACCGTGCTCGGCGAGCGTCTTGGTCAGCAGGTCGCCGTCCAGCGCGGAGCCCCTGACGAGCGGGACGTCCTCGGGCAGCCGCGCCGGGACCCCGGCGGAGAGGTCGTCCAGCACGACGACACGCTCCCCGGCGTCGGTCATGGCCCGCACCACATGGGCCCCGATGTATCCGGCTCCGCCGGTGATCAGCCACGTCATGGTGGTCCACCCTAAGGCGAGCCACCGGCGCGGTTTGTGAGCCGGGGCCGGTATCCCCGATGATGAGCGCGGCACAGCAGCGGGCGAACCGCGTCGATCCGGTCGGCGAACGGGTGGTGAACGCGGGCTTCCGCGAATCCGATAGCCTCTGCCGACATGCCGCCCGCAGGGCCTCCGAACGGGCGCATCACCGTGTACATGACCGGCGTGGACGCGTCGCCCCCAGGGAGTGAGTTTTCGGTTGCCGACCGCCATCGTCACCGGCCCCCCGGTTCCCGGCTCGTCACTCGAGGGCGACCTGCGCTCCCTCGGCTTCGACGTGCGGCCCGCCGCCGGCGCCGCGGAGGCCGAGAGGCTGCTCGCCGGGGTCCCCGGGGAGGAACGGGTCGCCCTGGTCGACACCCGGTTCGTCGGACACCTGCACGCCCTGCGGCTCGGTCTGACCGACCCCCGCTTCCCGCTCTCCGCGATCCCCGGCGCCGTCACCGCCCAGCGGTCCGGCCGCCAGGCCCTGACCCGCGCGATGGCCCGCGAGAACTCCGCCTCCGGCCAGGGCGCCGGCAACGGCACGCTGGTGGCCGGCCTCCCCGACCGGGTCACCGCCGCCCTCGACACCGAGGTGCACCGCCCCGAGCTCGGCAGCCTGGTCGCCGCCGTGCCCGCCGACCCGCAGGCCCGCAACGAGGCCCGGCAGGCCGTCGCCGCCGTGGACGAGGAGGCCGTCCGCCTCAGGTCCGCCGTCAAGGCCCGCGACGGCTTCTTCACCACCTTCTGCGTCAGCCCCTACTCGCGCTACCTCGCGCGCTGGTGCGCCCGCCGCGGACTGACCCCGAACCAGGTCACGACCGCCTCCCTGCTCACCGCGCTGATCGCGGCCGGCTGCGCCGCCACCGGCACCCGTGCCGGTTTCGTCGCCGCCGGCGTGCTGCTCCTCGGCTCGTTCGTGCTGGACTGCGCCGACGGACAGCTCGCCCGCTACTCGCTGCGGTACTCCACGCTCGGCGCCTGGCTCGACGCCACGTTCGACCGGGCCAAGGAGTACGCCTTCTACGCCGGCCTCGCCCTCGGCGCGGCCCGTACCGGCGACGACGTCTGGGCCCTGGCGCTCGGCGCCATAATCCTCCAGTCCTGCCGGCACGTGGTCGACTTCTCCTTCGCCGAGGCCAGGACCGGCGCCGCGGACGGCCCGGCCGCCGCCCTGTCGGGCCGCCTGGACCGCGTCGGGTGGACGGTCTGGGTGCGGCGCATGATCGTCCTGCCGATCGGCGAGCGCTGGGCGCTGATCGCCGTCCTCACGGCCGCCACCACCCCCCGCGTCACCTTCTGGGTGCTGCTCGCCGGCTGCGCCTTCGCCGCCGCGTACACCACCGCGGGACGCGTGCTGCGCTCCCTGCGCGGCGGCCGGGTGGAGGACGAGGCCGCCCGGGCCCTCGCCGACCTCGCCGACAGCGGACCGATCTGCGAGCTGCTGCCCGGCTCCCGGGCCCGCGGCGGCGTGGCCGCCGCCGCGCTCGGCGCGGTGCTGGTGACGGGCTCCGCCCTCGTGTGGGGCGCCGGATGGCAGACCGTCCTGGCCGCCGTCGCCTACGTGATCTGCTCCGCCGCAGCGGTCGGCCGCCCCCTCACCGGGCGCCTCGACTGGCTCGTCCCCCCGCTGTTCCGCGCCGCCGAGTACGGAACCGTCCTGGTCCTGGCGGCCGACGCGGAGGTGAACGGAGCCCTTCCGGCGGCCTACGGCCTGGTGTCCGCGGTCGCCTACCATCACTACGACACGGTCTACCGCATCCGCGGCGACGCGGGCGTGCCCCCGCGCCTGCTGGTGCGGGCGATCGGGGGGCACGAAGGCCGCACGCTGGCGGTCGCCGTCCTGGCGGCCGTGCTCACCGCGTCAGGATTCACCGTCGCGCTCACGGTTCTCGCCGTGGCCGTGGCTCTCGTGGTGCTCGCCGAGAGCATCCGCTTCTGGGTGGCCGCCCACCAGGGTGGCGCGCCCGCCGTACACGACGAAGGAGAACCCGCATGATCGGCCTCGTGCTGGCGGCCGGCGCCGGCCGGCGTCTGCGCCCCTACACCGACACGCTGCCCAAGGCGCTGGTGCCGGTGGGGCCCGCGGGCATAGAAGGGGAGCCGACGGTCCTCGACCTCACGCTGGCGAACTTCGCGGAGATCGGGCTGACCGAGGTGGGTGTCGTGGTCGGCTACCGCAAGGAGGCCGTGTA
>BMVA01000024.1 GCA_014650475.1 Streptomyces albogriseolus | reverse complement strand
GTCTAGGCCCAGCGTCAACCATCACCTGGGACCAGATCGTCAGGCATCCCCTGGGACCCGACATCATGCCGACGGCTGTTGATGCTGCTCTTGAGCCTGGTCGCTGTCGGCTCGTGGTGTAGAACCCTGGGTATGGGGAGTGAACGGCGCGAGCGGATGCGGGTGCTTGGGGCACGTCTTCGGGCTCTGCGTGTGGAGGCTGGTCTGACGGGTGCTGTTCTGGCTCAGCGGGCTGGCGTTGGTCAGCCGACGGTCTCCAAGGTGGAAACCGGGCGCATGGTCCCCAGCGTCGATGTGCTGGACCGGCTGTGCCGGGCGCTCAATCTCGATGAGTCGGCGGCCGGTGAAGTCCGTGACCTCCTCGTCGCCGTCGAGTCTGCGATCACCACCGACTCGGAACCGGCAGGGCTGCCCGCTGGGCTCGTCGTTGATGATGCGGTCCGCGGTGCTCGGTCGGTGCGGTCCTTCCAGTGCGTCGTTCTGCCTGCCCTGCTCCAGAGCGCGGAGTACGCCCGTCACGTCTTCGAGAGCGCGCCGGACTTGACCCCTGAGGCGGTCGGTCGGGCTGTCGCTGCGCGTGTGGAGCGGCAGAGCGTGTTGTACGAGCCGGGGCGTGAGTCGGTGTTCGTGCTGACGGAAGCCGTGCTGCGGACCTGGCCGGGCACGCCGGCGCTGATGCTCGCCCAGGTCGACCGGCTGCTCGCCGTCGAGAGCCTGAGCACCGTCCGGCTCGGCGTCATCCCGTGGCGCCGCCCGGTGCCGCTTCTGCCTCGGCACGGATTCACGCTGTGCGACCAGCAGGCCGTCGTGATCGAGGCGTTCACCGGTGAGCGAGTGTCGGCCGACTCCGCCGAGGTGGCTGCGTACGAGGAGACCTTCCACCGCTTCCAAGAGGCAGCCGTCTTCGGGGACGAGGCGCGTGAGCTGTTGTTGCGGGTGATGAAGGAGTTCCGCGAGCTGGGAGACACGGTCACCCCTTAGAGGAATAATTCCTCTGCATGCCTAGCGTGCTGGCTTCGTGTGGGCATAGCCTGCCGTCGCACTGTCTAGTCCCCTCCCCTAGACGCAGACAAGGAGCTTGCCATGCGTACCAAGTGGTGCCGCGCCTTCCCGGGTCTTGCTGAGCAAGTGGTCTCTACAATGCGGCGGTTGTTGAGACGCTGGGTCCCATCGAAGAAGTGATTCAGCGACGGGTGCGTAATTCGAGAAGTCACGCTGTTTCACCGGGTCAGTCTGAGTTGTTTGAATAGTGAATCGGAAGTCGCCTCCGGCTCCTACGCCCATTGAGAGGTCGGCTTCGCCGACGGGCTGTAACACCCTCTGCGTGTTGCAGCCGTCTGTGACCGGACAGCCCGGACAGCGGCACTTTGAGCTGTCCGGGCTGTTTGTGCAGGTGAGAGCCCTGACCGGACAGCCGGACAGTGCGGACACCTCCCAGCGCGTTTCCATCGGACCCGGACAATCCGTCCGGGTCCTCTCCTGCTCAGTGCCGCACGCTGACCATTGGCGGTAAGGGCTGAGATCACTTACCCCTTCCCCGCCGCGTCGGTACCGTGAAAGACGCCCCTACTCAGCAGCGGGAGGCAACACCACATGCGTGGTCTTGGAGATCACCTCAGCATCGGCGAGCGCATCGCGTTCTACCGGAAGCGCCGCGGCTACACGCAAGAGGTGCTGGCCGGTCTGGTCGGTCGCAGCACTGACTGGCTCGCGAAGATCGAGACGGGACGTCGGAAGCCGCCCCGTATCGACATGCTCGCGGATCTGTCACGCACCCTGCGAGTGCCTCTCGGGGATCTGCTCGGTCAGACCGTGCTCATGGAAGACGAGCGGCAGCAGGACGATGTCCCCGCTGTACGTGATGCCCTCATGAGCCCGCGTCGGCTCTCGCGTCTGCTCTTCGGCCCCGAGGCTGAGACCCAGCTTCCGACACCTGCCCCTGTGGCCGTACGTGTCGAGCAGGCATGGAGCGACTACCAGGGCGGACGGCTCGGCAGCGTGATCGCAGCCTTGCCGGCGCTTCTTCAGACCGCACAGGAACTGGAGGACCGAGCGGCGCGCCGCGGCGATGACCATGACGACTGCTGGGCAGTGTCAGCCCGTACGCACCACCTTGCGGCTACGACTCTTGCGAAGATCGGCGAGTCGGACACCTCCTGGCTTGCTGCCGAGCGCGCGATGCGAGCCGCAGACGAGTCGGACGACCCGCTCGTGTTGGCGTCGGCTGCCCGCGCCGGCACGCATGCCTTGCTCGCCAACGGGCGCTATGACGATGCGCTGGAGCTGGGCAACACGGCAGCTACGTGGCTGTCGGCTCAGGTGACCGACAGCGACCCGGCGGCGCTCAGCCTTCTGGGCATGATCCACCTGCGTGCCGCCGTCGCGGCGGCACGGCATCAGGACCGGCCCACCGCAACGGCACTACTGGACCGCGCCGAAGAACTCGCGGATGACCTCGGGTCGGATGGGAACTACTGGCAGACCGGGTTCGGGCCGACGAACGTACTGCTCCATCGCCTGTCCGTTGAGCTGGACCTCGACAACGTCTCGTACGTGGTGGAACACGGCCGGATCAACGTCGACCACATGCCGCAGGAGCGCAGTGTCTCGCACCGTATCGACTTCGCCCGTGCCCTGTCCCTCGCTGGACAGGGGGATGAAGCGTTCGCGGAGCTACGTACAGCTGAGCGGACATCGCCGCAGCTCGTACGCAACAATCCGAGGGTGCGCGAAACGCTGCGGGACCTGATCAAGCAGTCTCCCGTGACCGGCGGTTCGCGTTCGTCCGAGGTGTTCGTGATGGCTCAGCGGTGCAGGGCGGTGCAGTGAGTTCAGGCAAGCGCGGGGTGCTCGGTGTGGTCGGGTCGGCGGCCGGAGGCGTTGAGGCTCTGCGCACCGGTCTTGTCGAGCCCGCGATGGACCGAGGATGGCAGGTGGCCGTCACCCTCACGCCGACCGCAGGTAAGTGGCTGCGGATGATCGGCGAGGTTGAGCGGCTGGAGAAGCTCACCGGCCTGCCTGTGCGTGACGAACCGCGTCTCCCCGGAGAGGACCGACCGCATCCGCCGGTTGACTGCTACGTGGTCGCCCCCGCGTCGGCCAATACGGTTGCCAAGCTCGCGACCGGCCTCATGGACAACCAGGCGCTGACACAGGTTGGTGAGGCCATCGGCACCCTCGGTCTGCCGGTTGTCCTCTTCCCCCGGGTGAATGCGGCGCACGCTCGCCACCCTGCGTGGCAGGGCCACGTCGACGCCCTTCGGGCCGGGGGAGTGCACATCGTCTACGGCCCGGACGTCTGGCCGCTGTACGAACCGAGGGAAGCGCCGGCGGGGCGCGATCTCCCGTGGGCCGCAGTGCTCGATGCCGTGGAGGAAGCCACTCGGTGACGAGGCGTCAACCTTCCTGACCCGCAAGGAAAGAGGACCCGGACAGTCTGTCCGGGTCCTCTTCCGTTTCCGGCCGCATGCTCATTGGCATGTCAGGGATCAATGAGCGGAGCGGCGAGTTGGGAGGCCTGACTCCCACGGAACTTGCCTTGATTGAAGCGAGTCTGAGCGAGGCGCGCGCCACGGTCGAACGACTGCTGCGGCGAGCGGACGAACTTACGGCGAGGGTGGAGTCTCGTCGCCGACAAGCTGTTCAAGGCGGTCCAGTCGCTCACCGAGCAGACGAAGAGCGTCATGAATCGAGCTGAGTTCTGCCGCCAGTGCGGTGAACGCGGGATTACTGCCCGGCTCGGTACCGAGCGGCACCGACGGGTCTCGGACGAACGTCCCGCGACCCTGCTGGGTGAGAACCAGTCCCTCGTCACGGAGCTGGCCGTAGGCGCTCTGCACAGTCATGAGCTGCACGCCAAGGTCTTTGGCGAGCTTGCGAGCCGCAGGGAGCCGGTCTCCCGGATCGTACTCGCGGTTCGGGCCCGTGATCTTCTCGCGAAAATCCGCGGCGATCTCCTTGGCCGTGGGCGTCTGCTTGGGCGCTTCTGGACTCTGCTCCATGGGTTCGAGAGTAGCTGGACCTAGGTCAATCTCTACGCCTCCGTCCGGCTCTCTTGACAGTCAGATTGACATAGGTCAATCTGAAATCCCCGCGGCGCTGGGACTCCCCAGCAAGGTCGCCCATCGCCGTGGTTCTCCCTGCTCCTTCGACTCAGGAGAGCACCATGCGCACGTATGTCGGCCATCAACAGGCCGTATCCATGGAGGACTTCGTGGAGCTGGCCCTTGGCACCCCGGTTGAGCTCTGGCTCGGGGCCGAGGGCGAGACGGACGAGGAGCGTGCGGCCCGCCTGGACGCGGCGCGCGACATCCTCGCCGACCCCGAGTACAGCAACCTGCCGGACGACGTGGCCCGCATCACCGCCGAGGTGATCGAGACGTACGCCCCGGAGTTGTTCAACGTCGTCCCCCTGGCGCGCCCGGCCGGGCGCCGCCGGGCCTCGCGGAAGGGGAAGGCGGCATGACGACCGCAACCGAGACGGCGCGGCCGGCGGTGCCGCCGCTGACGAAGTCGGAGATGGGCCTTGCCGGATTAGGCGCGCTGGCCGCGGCCGCTGTCGGCGCCCTGGGGCTGATCGCCTCGTTCGACGCGGTCTCCTCCGCGGCCGCCCGCTGGGGCTTCGGCGCGCCGTGGATGCTGCCGGTCGGCATCGACGTGGCCATTCCGGTGTTCACCGTAGCCAACCTGCTGCTGATCCGGATGGACATGGCGTTGGCGTGGGTGCGGTTCGTGCCCTGGGCGCTGACGCTGGTCACATGCGGGCTGAACGTCGCCGCTGGGCACACGCTGTGGGCCAAGGTCGCGCACGGCACGATGCCCCTGCTGTGGGTGGTGTTCTCCGAGATCGGCGCCCACGTCTACGCCGTCCGGATCGGCGCCGCCACCGGCCGGCGGATGGAGAAGGTGCGGTTCTCCCGCTGGATGCTCGCCCCGCTGTCGACCTTCGCCCTGTGGCGGCGGATGACGCTGTGGGAGATCACCTCCTATTCCGAGGCACTGAAGCGTGAGCGTGAGCGGCAGCTGGCCCGCGCCCGGCTGCGCGAGCGGCACGGCCGGCGGTGGCGGTCGAAGACCCCGCGCCCGGAACGGGTGCTGCTGAAGCTGGGCGAGCTGGCCCCGGCGAGCGAGGACGTCCCGCCCGTGCCGCAGCAGCAGACAGAGAAGCCGAAGCCGGAGGCGCCCAAGAGGCCGCGCAAGCGCCCGGCCGGCACCAAGGGCAAGGCCAGGACTGCCAAGGCGCCGCGGACCCCGGCGGAACTGCTCGCCGAGGCACGCGAGGCCACGGCCGACTGGGCCGATGACGCGATCAACGCGGAAGCCATCCGGACCACGCTGCACTGCTCGGCTGGCAACTCCCGCGTGCTACGCGACCTGTTGCTGAGCGAGCGGGCCGAGGGGCGCCGCCTGCACTCCGTCGACGGCGACGAGGGAACCGAGGAGGAGGCGGCATGAACACCGTGTTGACCATGCTGGCCGCGGCGGCTCCGGTCGCCTCCGGCTGGACGGCGCACACGCTGTGGCTGAGGCGGCGCCTGAACGTCGCCCGCCGTGACCCGCTGACCGGGCTGCGGACGCGCGAGGCGTTCACCCGTCGCGCCACGGCTCTGCTGCGGGACCCGCGGGCGGTCGTGGTGCTGGCCGACGTCGACCGCTTCAAGCAGATCAACGACACCTTCGGGCATGCGGCCGGGGACGCGCTGTTGAAGGCGACCGCGGACCGGCTCGCTTACCACGTCGGCCGCTCCGGGGTAGCCGGGCGGCTCGGGGGCGATGAGTTCGCCGCCGTCCTGATCGACGACCACGGCACCGCCTCCGACCTGCTCGCCGTGCTGCATGGCGTGCTCGCCCGCCCGGTTGACGGCCAGGACCCGGCCGTACACACCACGGTCTCGCTCGGCTGGGTGCGCGCTGCGGACTGCCCTGGCGACGACCTGTCCGGGCTGCTGCGGCGGGCGGATGAGGCGATGTACGCGGCCAAGCAGGCCCGCGCCGGTACCCGCCGCGCCGGGTTGGGGCGACTGTTCGCCACGGTCACTGGGCGGCGCGCCGGCCGCGCCGGAGCCCGGACCGATGCGCCGGTCGTGGGGGTGGCGGCCTGATGTCCGCCTGCGGCAAGTGCTTCGACCCGTCTGGTGCCCGGTTCGGGGTCCCCACGTACCCGTGGCGATTCGCCCCGGACGGCTACGCCACTCGCCGGCAACTGCGTGCGGCCGGGCTGCGGCCGGGCGGGCAGCCGGTCGCCGCACAGGTGATGCGCCGCCACCGGGGCCGCAGGGCCGGGGTGCAGGTCGCCTACCTCTACCGCGTCGACCGCGCGAAGCCGGTCCGGCCGATGACCTCCCGCAAGTGGGGTGCGCTCGCCCTGGCGATGCTCGCCCGCCGCACCTGCCCCAAGTGCCGGATCACCTACAGCTACTGCATCCCGACCTCGCTCGGGATGTGCCTCCTCTGCACCTACCCCGAGGAACAGCGCGCTGCCTGACCCGCTCAGTGCGGGGCCCGGTCCCAAACCGACCAAAGCAGCGGCCGGGCCCCGCATCCCTCCCAGAGAGAAGGAACCCTCAGTGAAACACCCCGACGACGACAACGAACTCTTCAACCGGCTCGAAGCCGAGATGGCCACTGACCCGGCGGGCGAAGTGGTCGACCTGGACAAGGCCCGGTCGGCCCGCACCGAGTCGGCCGACCGCGCGCCCGACGCGTCGCCCGACTCCGAGCCCGACCGGTCGGCCGACGCGAAGCCGTCCGAGTCGGCCGACCCGGGCAAGGGGGAGTCGGACGACTCCGCCCCGACCCTGGTCGACCGTCCGACGCCGACTCAGTCGGGCCCCGGTCTGATCGACCGCATCCGCGACTCCAAGCGGCTGGACGTCCTCCCGGCGTGGGTGAAGTCGGGCCCGGAGTTCGCCGACGCGATGCGGTGGCTGGCCGGGCACGTCTGGCACACCATCGCCTTCCACGCGGTCCGCGTGCCGTTCCTGTACGTGCCCAAGCTCATCTGGCGCTCGCCGCGCGGCCTGGCCAACACCCTGACCCGGGTGGGCCGTTGGGCCGTCGACGCGGAGGGTGAGCCGCTGCGGCAGGCCGAGGCGCGCCGGGAGAACTCCGAGCTGTACCTGAAGCTCTCCCGTCAGCGCGACCGGCGGGTGCGGCTGCGGATGCTCCTGACCATCCTCGGTGCCTTGGCCGCCCTGGTCATGGGCCTGTTCCTGGTCTACGGCGCCGAGCCGCGTACGCAGGTCATCGCCGCCACGCTTAGCGTGCTGACGCTGGGCTGGCTGGGCGCGCCGGCGGATGCGCCGCTGGCCACCCGCGCCGTCATCAAGACCGAGGTGCAGAAGCTGACCAGTGACATCGTGGTCAAGGCCATGGCGTCCATCGGCATCGGCCAGATCGCCAGTGCCGTGGCCAAGGGCCAGGACGGCATCAAGTTCGTCGCCCCGATCACCCGCGAGGGCCCGGGCTGGCGCGCGGACATTGACCTGCCGCTCGGGGTGACTGTCGCCGACGTGGCCGACCGGCGCGCCCGACTCGCCTCCGGCCTGCGCCGCCCACTCGGCTGCGTGTGGCCGGATGCCGACCCCAACGAGCACGAGGGGCGGCTCATCCTGTGGGTCGGGGACCGGGACCTGTCCAAGACCGGACTCGTCAAGTGGCCGCTCGCCAACGCCCGCAAGCACGACATCTTCAAGCGGATCCCGTTCGGCATCGACCCGCGCGGACGGGCTCAGTCCGTGCCGATGATCCAGCACAACATCCTGATCGGCTCGCTGCCCGGCCAGGGCAAGACTGCCTCCGTGCGCGTGCTGGCCTGCGGCGCCGCCATGGACCCGTCCGTCGAACTGTGGCTGCACGAGAACAAGGGCACCGGCGACCTGGACTCCCTCGAATGCGTCAGCCACCGGTTCGTCTCCGGCATCGACGACGACTCGATCAAGTACGCGGCCGACTCTCTGAAGCTGCTGCGCGAGGAGGTCATGCGCCGCGCGGCTGCAATCAAGAAGCTGCCGCGGGACCTGTGCCCGGACAAGCGCATCACCCGGCAGATCGCCGACAAGCGCTCGCTGAAGCTGTGGCCGCTCGTGGGCGTGTTCGACGAGTGCCAGAACCTGTTCGCGCACCCCAAATACGGCAAACAGGCAGGCGACGATGCCGAGTTCATCATCAAGCTCGGCCGCGCCCTGGGCGTGATCCTCGTCCTGGCCACGCAGCGCCCGGACAAGGACTCGCTGCCGACCGGCATCAGCGGCAACGTGTCCATCCGCTTTGCCCTCAAGGTCGCCGGGCAGGTCGAGAACGACATGATCCTCGGCACGTCGGCGTACAAGAACGGCGTGCGCGCCACCTCCTTCCGCCCGGAGATCGACGCCGGTAACGGCTACCTCGCCGGCGCCACGGCGCTGCCGGTTGTGGTGCGCACCGCCTACCTGGACGACCACGCCACCCACGCCATTGCCCAGCGCGCCTACGCCCTGCGCAAGGCCGAGGGAACCCTGTCCGGCCACGCGCTCGGAGAGGACCCCGAGGCTGTGACCGGTCCGTCGTACGACCTGCTCGCCGACGTCGCCGCGGTCGTGCCGCCGTCGGAAGAGCGGGTGTGGAACGAGCGGATCGCCGCCCGGCTGGCCGAATTGCGGCCGGAGGTCTACGGCGGCTGGAAGGGCGAGAACGTCACCAGCGCGCTCAAGCCGCACGGCATCAAGACCCGCGACGTGGCCGGGACCACCGACGACGGCACCCGCACCACCCGCCGCGGCATCGTCCGCGCCGACCTCACGAAGACGATTGCGGAGCGTGACGAAAAGCGGGGCGCCGCCTAGCCCTGGACGGTGCTACCGGTAGCACCTCGCTCTGCTACCGGTAGCACCCCCGCTAGCACCCCGTACAGCACCTGATCTGCGATCTAGCGCATAGCACCCCACCTGCGAAAACCCCGAAAACCGCCTGGAAGGGCCTCTCATGACCCCCATCGCCCTTGCTATCGCCTGCCTGTTCGTCATCACGTTCGGTTACATAGGAATTTGCGCGGCCAGCCCGTTCGGCACCTGCCGCAAGTGCAACGGCTTCGGCTTCGCCATGGAAACCGACCGCAAGGGACGGCCCAAGCGCGGCAAGAGCTGCCGCCGCTGCAAGGCCACCGGCAAGCGCATACGCGCCGGCCGCTGGCTCTTCAACCGAGCCCAGCGGATCTACCGCGAAGGCACCCACTGACCACCCGCCCACCCCGCCGAAGGGAGGTTCCGCCCGTGGCCGTCACCGTCTCGCTCGTGGCCCTGTTCGGACTCGTCCTGTTCTTCCTGCTGCGCTCCAAGTCCCTCGGCTACGGCGCCGCGTTCACCGCCGCCGGGTTCGGCTTCTTCCTCGCCTCTACCGGCGCCGCCGGGCCCATCAACCAGCTCGCCGTCGCCGTCATCGACGCCATCCAGCACCTGTGAGGAGCACCGCCGTGAACGAACCGACCCTGTCCGCGCCCTACGTGCCCACCGAGCCGTACGCGCCCGATCCGGCCGCGGTCGAACTGGCCGCGGAGCGCGGGCCAGTGGTGTGGGTGCCCGACGCCTACGGGCGCATGGTCCCCATGCCCAAGCACCTCGCCCCGCCCCCGATGGCCCGCCCCGAGCCGCGCGACCTCACCCCGCTGCCCCTGCTGGACCCCCTCGCCCAGCGCTTGATGGGCGCCGGCATCGGCGGCGGCGCCTTCGCGGCCGGCGTCGGCTACGGCATCGGCGAGGCCATCAACGCCATCGCCGGAGCCGGCTCCGGCGCCCTGGTCTGGATCGCGCTCGCCGTGCTCGCCTGGCGCGCCCCCGTCCGCGCCGTCGCTGGCGCCTGTGGCAGCACCGTCCACATCCGCAAGGCCGTCATCAAGCGCAGCCACTTCCACGGCTGATCACCCCGAGAGGAGATCCGTGTTCGAGATCCGCGTCATCTGCGACCCGGCCGACACCGACCGGATCACCGCCGCACTCAGCGGCGCGTTCGCTGCCGGCGCCATCCGCACCTACCCCACCCGCGACGGCGCGCGCATCCGCCTGTACGTCACCGCCGACCACCGCCCCGCGCCCGGACCGTGGCCCACGCCGGACGAGGCGTACGCGCTCGCCCCGAGCCTCATCCGCGAGATCGGATGGACCGCCCAGACGGCCGCCGACAAGCCGTTCGGCGAGCACCTGGGCCGGGAGTTCTGGCTGCGCAAGGCCGCGCTGCTGGACCGCATCGCGCTCCAGGGCGAGGAGGACGGCACGCCCGGTGACGCCGACGAGGTGGCCACCGAAGTCGCCCGCCGACTCATCGCGCACGACCGGGACGGCGAGGGCGACTACCACGGCGCCCCGTACTGGCCGGAGCACCCGGCCACCGCCGCCGACCCGCGCGGCTACGTCCGCCAGGAATACGCCCACTGGGCCAAGAACCAGTAGCAACGCCGCGGCGGCGGGACTCCCCAGCAAGGTCGCCCGCCGCCGCGGTTCTCCCTGCCCATCCGCAGACAGACAGGAGAACCCCCAGCATGCCGCACCTGGACGGCTCTGCCCAGCTCACCGCCGCGCTTGACGCAGCGTCGCGCGACTGGCGCGTCTTCCCCCTGATCCCCGGTGACAAGCGCCCGGCCGTCTCCGACTGGGAGACCCGCGCCACCACCGACCCGGACCGCATCACCCGCGCGTGGTCCGTCGCCGCCTTCAACGTCGGCATCGCCACCGGCCCGTCCGGCCTGGTCGTCATCGACCTGGACAAGCCCAAGCACCCCGGCGACACCCCGCCGGCCGCTTGGGCCGAGCATGACGTCACCGACGGCGCCGACGTGCTCGCCGTGCTCTGCGAGCGCCACGGCCAGCCCTTCCCCGCCGACACCTACACGGTGCGCACGTGGAGCGGCGGCACCCACCTGTACTTCCTCGCGCCCGAGGGCGAGCCCCTGCGTAACACCGCCGGGGACAGCGCCCGTGGGCTGGGCTGGAAGGTCGACACCCGCGCGTGGGGCGGGCTCGTGGTCGGCGCGGGCAGCACCTTCGCCGGACACCCGTACGAGGTCACCCACCACGGCCCCGTGGCGCCCCTGCCGGGCTGGCTCGCCGAACTCCTGCGCCCGGCCCCGTTGCCCCAACAGACACCCGTCACGGTAGCCCTCACCGGCCACGGACGGCGCACCGCCTTTCTCCGCTCCGCGATCAACGGGGAGGTGCAGCGGGTCACCGGCTCCGGCCCGCACGAGCACAACAACAGCCTCTACATCGCCGCGGTCGCCCTCGGACAGCTCGTTGCCGGAGGCGAGTTGAGCGAAGCCGACGTCACCGGCTGGCTCCTCACGGCCGCGCTTCAAGTCGGCCAGGGCGAGCGCGAGGCACGGCGCACCATCGCCTCCGGCCTGCGCGCCGGAGCACGTCGCCCCCGGACGGTCGCCGCATGAGCGCCAACCCCATCCCGCCCCTGCACCTGTACTCCGTGCCCAGCGACCCCGAGACGGCCCCCATCGCGCCGCCAAAGCGGGAGCGCCCCCGGACCGCATGGACGGCCGATCAGCTCATGGCCGCACACTTCCCCGAGCCGAAATGGGCCGTGCCCGGCATCCTCGCCGAGGGCGTCAACGTGCTCGCCGGACCGCCCAAGGTCGGCAAGTCCTGGCTCTCCCTCGGACTGGGGCTGTCGGTCGCGGCCGGCGGCAAGGCGTTCGACTCCGTGCCCGTCGAGGGCGGGCCGGTGCTCTACCTCGCCCTGGAAGACACCCCGCGCCGTCTCCAGACCCGCATGGGCAAGCTGCTCGGGGGCCAGCCCGCACCCGCTGGCCTGACCCTGGTCACCGAATGCCCGCCCTTCCCACAGGGCGGGACCGAGGCCATCGCCCAGTGGCTGGAGCGCAACCCCGACGCGCGCATGGTCGTCATCGACGTGTTCGCCAAGATGCGCGGACAGGCCCCGGCCGGGGTGTCGGCGTACGACGCGGACTATGTCGCCGTCGGCTACGCCAAGCGGCTCGCCGACCACTACGGCGTGGCCGTCGTCCTCGTGCACCACGTCCGCAAGGCAGGCTCCGAAGACTTCCTGACCGAGGTCTCCGGCACCAACGGCATCGCCGGAGCCGCTGACGCCACGCTCGTGCTGAAACGGGCCCGAGGGCAGGCGGACGGCATCCTGCACGTCACCGGCCGCGACGTGGACGAAGCCGAGTACGCCCTCAGCTTCCAACCCGCCTCCGGCGCCTGGCATCTGTTGGACGGCCCGGTCTCCGACCACACCGTCAGCGACACCCGCGCCACGATCCTGCGGTACGTCCGCGCCCACCCCGGCGCCAAGCCGAGGGACATGGCGGGCGAGCTGCCGCACGTCGACATCGACACGATCCGCCGCACCTGCAACCGCATGGCCGACGCCGGGCAGCTCAGTAAGGACGCCGGCGGCCGGTACTACCCGGACACCGAAACCCGGACGCAGGGCGCCCAAGAGGTGTCCGCACTGTCCGGCTGTCCGGTTACCACATCTGACCAGCACGAACACCCCGGACAGTCGGAATTGGAGCTGTCCGGCCTGTCCGGTGCGGACGAAGCCGAAGGGATGGCGAAATGAGCGCCCGTACACGGGACGAGAAGATGACCGTCAAGGAGGTCATCGCTGATCTAAAGGTCGCCCCGTCGACCTTCTACCGGTGGCGCCAGCTCGGGAAGGGACCCCGCGCGATCAAGCTCCCGAACGGCGACGTGCGGATCCGGCGGTCGGAGTACGAGCGTTGGCTCGCGGAGCGGGAGGACGCTGCGTGAGCGCCGAGAACGACACCCCGGCCGGGCGCCCTCGCGGGTCGGCCCGGCCGGGCTACTCCTTCGACGTCAAGCTGTGGAAGGTGACCAAGACCGGGCGCAAGTCCCGCCCGTGGCGCCTCCGGTGGGTGGTCGCAGGACGGGTGCACGGCGACACGTTCACCACATTGGCTCTCGCGGAGAGCCGACGGTCCGAGTTGTGGCAGGCCATGAACCGGCGCGGCGAAGCGTTCGAGATCGAATCTGGACTGCCTGAGTCCGAGGTACGCGCGGCGGCCGAAGCCGCCGAAGCAGCGGACGCCGAGCCGCCGTTGCGATGGTTCGAGTTCTGCCGGAAGTACATGGCCGGGCGGTGGCGTACGGCTGCGGCCAAGACCCGTGAGGGCATGGCGGACGGCCTTGCGGCCGTGACGCTCGCCATGGTCAAGCGTGGGAACGGCGCTCCCGACGACGAGACCCTTCGGCTGGCCTTCCGGTGGGGGATCGTGCCCGCGAACGCGGGAGAGGACCCGCCGGCCGAACTCAAGGCCGCGTACGACTGGGTCACGACGACCGACCGGCCGTTGAGTGATCTGGACGAGCCCCAGGTGTTCGAGGAGGTGCTGTACCGCCTCAGCTACAAGCTGGACGGCACCCCAGCCGCAGGCGACACGTACAAGCGGCGGCGCCGCGCTCTGAACACCGCCCTCGAACACGCGGTGGTCGCGGGGGAGCTCCCGGAGAACCCCCTTCAGCGCGCCCGCCGGAAGCACGTCGGCTCCAATGAGGTGGTGGACCGCCGCGTCCTCGTGAACGCTGTACAGGCCCGGCAGTTGCTCACCGCTGTCTCCTACGTCGGGTCATGGGATCGCTGCCGCGGGCGGCGCCTGGTGGCCTTCTACGCGGTCCTGTACTACGCGGGCCTGCGGCCCGCTGAGGCGGTCGGGCTACGGCGGTCGGACTGCCACCTGCCAGAGACGGGCTGGGGCACGCTCACGCTGCGGGAGACACGCCCCGTCTCCGGCAAGCAGTGGACCGACTCAGGCGAGCGGCACGACCGCCGCGGTTTGAAGGCGCGGGAGGCGACCAGCGACCGCCCGGTGCCCATACCGCCCGTCTTGGTCGCCATCCTCCGGGCCCATCTGTAGGCGTTCGGGACCGCCAAGGAGGGGCGCGTGTTCGGCAACGAACGCGGGGGAGTGGTCGGCTCTTCCACCTACTGGCGCGTGTGGGAGGAATCGCGTCAATATGCACTCCCTCCAGAACGCTTTGACTCGCCGTTGGCCGGCCGCCCGTACGATCTGCGGCATGCGTGCATCACGCGGTGGCTAAATGCGGGCGTGCCCATTGCCGAGGTGGCCCGCCGGGTCGGCAACTCCCCAGAGGTGATCCACCGCCGTTACCACGGCTGCATCGACGGTCATGAAGAGGCGGCCAACGCCAAGATTGCAAGGTCGCTGGAGGAGGACGGCGACGCGCCGTAGCCGCAAGCAGGTCCCAGGGCGGTCCGGGCCCCCTCGGGCCGCTCTGAGTGATGCAGCTAGACGTACCGCCAGGACTCGTACAGTCGTTTGACTCCCGAGTTATCCAAGCGGTCCGCCGCGTCCTCACCAGGAGACCTCTTGTCCCAGTTGCGGCAACTTCCCGCGGAGCAGGCCGGAGTGGTGCCAGTATCGTGCTGTGATCGACGCACATCTCGCCCCCCCTTGCGCGCCAGTGCTCGCGTACTCGGTTAGTGTTTCGCCGACCTGGGTGGGCATTCCTCGCTGCTGGGGGATTTGCTGTGTTCCGTCGTCTGCGCTTTGACGGTTTATCCGAATAGCGCTTTCCTGGTGCAGTCAAAGGCGTGAGGTGCCTATGTCGTCAAAAGTTAATAACATCACCCAGTGGGGAAGCCTGGCCTTGGCGGTGACGGGCATGTCTGTCGACAAGTTGCTCCACGGGCATCCCTTAATTTCAAACATTTTCGCAGCGGTGGCATTTCTTGCCCTCGTTGTTTTTGCGCTGACTCAGATCTTCAAGAGCGACCCGAACAGGTTCAAGGGGAAGGGGAAAGTTGACTTCGCCTGGCGCACTCTGCTTACGCGTGCCGACTCTTCGGTAGAGGTCTTTGCTGGGGATGTTTCATGGGCTCTAAGCAATAAGGATAAATTGCTGGACCGAAGTCAGGCAGGTGTAGTTATCCGCGTGCTTTGCAGATGGCCCACTACTCCGCGATTGCTCGACCAGGTGCGTGCGCTGATTGAGGCTGGCGTCCAAGTTCGATTTTATACTGACGACCTGGTTAAACTGCGCGGTCTCGTTGCTGACGCGCGAGTTGGTCTAAACAGTGGAACGGCTCTGACGGTGAGTAAAGTACCGAAGGATGTCATCGATTCGGGTTCAGGTCACGCAGGCAACGATGGTCTGTTTGATTATGAGGCCCGCCGTTACCTGCCTGGTCGGGATGGTGCGTACATCGCGACACTGCATCAACTTTTCAACTCCGTATGGGAAGGTTTGCCGCAAGGCGTGATCATGGACAGAGTCACACTCAATAAAGGCAGGTACTGTAGGATCTTGTCTAAGAGTCCGCATTACAAGGATGTGACGGCTGACGATGTTGAAGTCAGGAAGGTTGCTGTCGCATCTCTGTATTCCTGCTGTAAGACTGTGAAGGCGGCACGACTGAAGAGGGTCTCTGCGCTCTTTGAGGCGTATGGCAGGTTCAATCTGGAACCTTTTGAGTCGTGCAAGATTGAAAGCGGGCAATCGGGGAAGCTTGTCTTGCCTCCGATTATTGAGCAGCAGCCCGACGGAAAGCTCGTAGTTATTGACGGCATGCACCGGATCTACCATTTGGTTGCTCACACTGATGTGCAGCAAGTAACTTGCCTTGTACTTAAGGGGCTAGGGGCTCTGCCGTCTACACCGTTGCCGTTCGGTGACGTGCGTGTCAGCCCTACAAAGCTGCGTCGGCACGACAATTTCCCTGACTACAACCATGAGCACTTCAGGGATATCAAGGCAATCGACAGGCACCTCACTGTGGCGGCCACTTCCGCGTAGTTGGCGCAGCGGATCCGGAGCAGCGGCGTTGGAGTGGATGGGTCACATGGTGTTGTCGAGCGGAACGGGGCTGGGCGCCCACGCGTCGGCTGCCCAGCCCCAACCAACCGCTTCGCGGCCAGTCTGTGTCCGAGAGCCGTCACTGTTGCTGAGCTCGCCCCGCCTGCGTGAGTGGATTGCTGTCGGTGCGTGCGCGAGCGGCTCGAGCACATCAATGCAAGCCGGCTGACGCCTCACCAGAAGGACAGAGCGTGTGTCGGGTGCGTCGCGAACATTGAGAGACAACGAGAGGGCGGGAGTCGCTGAGACCGACTCCCGCCCTCTGTCGGCGTCCGCCCTGCTCACGTACGGATTGGACAGTTCCTGTCTCAGACAGGGCAATGAACGCGGCGTGGTACACCTCCGCATCAGTGTCGAAGGAGTGTGTCTCGAACCCTGCACGGTGCAGCGCAGCCTCGGCTGCATCCACGCACACAGCGCTCGCTCTCTGGACGGCATGGGCCGGCGAGGACCTGGGTTCGCGGGTGTGTCGGAGGTGTGTCGCGAACACTGAGAGGCAATGAGAGAGGGCGGGAGTCAGTGAGACTGACTCCCGCCCTCTTCTGTCGGCATCCGCCCTGGTCAGCGCGTAGTTTCTGCTGATCCTCGGCGAGTGCCCCCGGCAGGATTCGAACCTGCGCACACGGCTCCGGAGGCCGTTGCTCTATCCCCTGAGCTACGGGGGCGTGTCGGTCGCGGTGATCGCGGCGACGGGTAGAACACTACCAGTTCTCGGGGGGTGGTCATGAACCACTTTCCGCGTCCGACGGCGGCCGCCCCGATCGACTCCCCGTCCACCACCCCGTACCCCGGTCGGGGTGGAAGTGGGCAAACGCCGGACGTGGTGGCCGGGCTCGACCTACTCTCGAGTCGTGCCGAGCACTTCGGGCCGGGTTCTTGTGGTCGACGACAACAAGGTCATCCGGCAGTTGATCAGGGTCAACCTCGAGCTGGAGGGCATCGAGGTGGTGACCGCGGCCGATGGTGCCGAGTGTCTGGAAGTCGTGCATCAGGTGCGGCCCGACCTCATCACCCTGGACGTCGTCATGCCCCGTCTCGACGGGCTCAGAACCGCCGGGCGGCTGCGGTCCGACCCCCGGACCGCCGGCATCCCCCTCGTCATCGTCAGCGCCTGCACCCAGCACGAGGTCGACAGTGGGCTCGACGTCGGCGTCGACGCCTTCCTCGCCAAGCCCTTCGAGCCGCAGGAACTCGTGCGCGTCGTGCAGTCGCTGGTCAGCTCCTCGACCGGGTCGACCGGGCGGGTGCGCGGACCCGGGGACGCCGAGGCCGCCGCCGGGCATGCCGGAAGCTGACTTCGCGCGCACCCTGCCTGTCCACGCCCGTCCACATCCCGGGACAGCCGACCAACCTGTTCGCCTACCCACCCCCCTCCTCGCCTACGCTTGTCCCGTGACCCCCGTCGAGCTCTCCCGCACCGTGCTGCACGCGGTGCGTCGTGCCGTCGATGAGGGAGAACTCGCCGTGGCCGTGCTGCCCGAGCGGGTCGTCGTCGCACCCCCCGGGCCCGGAGGCTGCGGCGACTACGCCACCAACGTCGCCCTCCAGCTCGCCCGCCCCGCCGGGCAGCCCGCCCCCGCCGTCGCCGAGCTGCTGCGCACCCGACTTCTCCGTACCGACGGGATCAGCGACGTTGTCGTCACCGGGCCCGGGTTTCTCAACATCTCCCTCGACGGTGATGCCGACGCCCGTCTCGTCCGTGACATCCTCCGCGCCGGCCCCCGGTACGGGCACACCGACGACCTCGCCGGGCAGGCGCCGGAGCTTCACGCCGCCCCCGAGGTCCGCGCCGTCGTTCTCATGGACTCCGTCGCCCGGGTTCTGCGGTCCCAGGGGGCCCGCCCCCGGATGCACTGCGCACGCCCGCCCGAGGAGGCTTGGGTGCGCATGCTCGGCGTCCCCGGTGACATCACCGTCGGCGCCGGCACCGACCCCCTCCGCCCCGTCCCCGCCCCCGCCGACCCCACCCCCCTCGGCCGCGACGCCGCCCGCTGGGCCCTGCTCCACCCCGCGCCGCACGACCGGCCCCGCATCGGGGACGAACACCTGGTGCAGCGTGAGAGCAACCCGCTGTTCCGCGTGCGGTACGCGCATGCCCGCAGTCGGGCGGTTGTGCGTAATGCCGCCGATCTCGAGTTCGGGGCACAGCCGGGAGACGTGGCGGACCAGCCGGCGCTGCATCAGGCCCTCGCCGACCACCCCCGCGTCCTAACCGCCACCGCCGCCCACCGCGCCCCCGACCGGCTCGCCCGGCACCTCGTCGCCGTCGCCGACGCCCTCGCGCCCCTGCTGCCCTCCGTCCTGCCGCTCGGCGACGAGAAACCCTCGGCCGCCCACCGTGCCCGGCTCGCCCTCGCCGAAGCCGCCGGGACGGTGCTGGCCGGCGGCCTCACCCTGCTCGGCATCGACGCACCCGACCATCTCTGACACCTCTGAGAGAGCACGCGAACAATGAGCCGTTCCGCACACCCCGCCGGGCCCCGTCACGCCGACGTCCTCCCCGAGGGGCACTACCTCGCGCCGCCCGCCGACCCGAACGCCCTCGACCCCAAGGTGTGGTCCCAGACCGTCACCCGTGACGACGACGGCGTGCTCACCGTCGGCGGGATCGACGTCAAGCGGCTGGCCGAGGAGTACGGCACCCCCGCCTACGTCCTCGACGAGGACGACTTCCGTTCCCGGGCCCGCGCCTGGCGCACCGCCTTCGGTGAGGACGCCGACGTGTTCTACGCCGGCAAGGCGTTCCTGTCCCGGGCCGTCGTGCGGTGGCTGAACGAGGAGGGGCTGAACCTCGACGTCTGCTCCGGCGGCGAGCTGGCCACCGCCCTGTCCGCGGGGATGCCCGCCGAGCGGATCGCCTTCCACGGCAACAACAAGTCCGTCGCCGAGATCCGCCGCGCCGTCGAGGCCGGCGTCGGCCGCATCGTGCTCGACTCCTTCCAGGAGATCGTCCGCGTCGCCCACATCGCCCGTGAGCTGGGCGTCCGGCAGCGGGTGCAGATCCGCGTCACCGTCGGCGTCGAGGCGCACACCCACGAGTTCATCGCCACCGCCCACGAGGACCAGAAGTTCGGCATCCCGCTGGCCGGCGGTCAGGCCGCCGAGGCCGTGCGGCGGGCGTTGCAGCTCGACGGCCTCGAGGTCATCGGCATCCACTCGCACATCGGGTCGCAGATCTTCGACATGTCCGGCTTCGAGGTCGCCGCGCACCGTGTGGTGGGGCTGCTGAAGGACATCCGCGACGAGCACGGGGTCGAGCTGCCCGAGATCGACCTCGGCGGCGGGCTCGGGATCGCGTACACGAGCGACGACGATCCGCGCGAGCCGCACGAGATCGCCAAGGCGCTCACCGAGATCGTCACCCGTGAGTGTGAGGCCGCGAAGCTGCGCACGCCCCGCATCTCCGTCGAGCCGGGGCGTGCCATCGTCGGGCCGACCGCGTTCACGCTCTACGAGGTCGGCACCGTCAAGCCGCTCGACGGGCTGCGCACGTACGTGTCCGTCGACGGCGGGATGTCGGACAACATCCGCACCGCCCTGTACGACGCCGAGTACAGCGTCTCCCTCGTCTCCCGCTCCTCCGACGCCGAGCCGATGCTCACCCGGGTCGTCGGCAAGCACTGCGAGAGCGGTGACATCGTGGTGAAGGACGCGTTCCTGCCGGGCGACCTGGCGCCGGGCGACCTGATCGCCGTGCCGGCGACCGGGGCGTACTGCCGGTCCATGGCCAGCAACTACAACCATGTGCTGCGGCCGCCGGTGGTCGCGGTCAAGGACGGCCAGGCGCGTGTCATCGTCCGTCGGGAGACGGAGGAGGACCTGCTCCGGCTGGACGTCGGCTGAGGTCCCCGAAGGCGGCGGCCGCGCCGACGGAAGATCTTTCGCCGGTGCGGTCATCCAAATGAAATAGATGTCTCACGATCCGGACTTTGCACAGAAAGTCCCGTTCGGTGAGTGAGACTGGTGCAACCGAGACGGTAATCAGGAAACGAGGTCGGATGATGCGTACGCGTCCGCTGAAGGTGGCGCTGCTGGGCTGTGGAGTGGTCGGCTCAGAGGTGGCGCGCATCATGACGACGCACGCCGACGACCTCGCGGCCCGCATCGGCGCCCCGGTCGAGCTCGCGGGCGTGGCCGTACGGCGGCCGGACAAGGTGCGCGAGGGCATCGACCCCGCGCTGATCACCACCGACGCGACCGCCCTGGTCAAACGCGGCGACCTCGACATCGTCGTGGAGGTCATCGGCGGCATCGAGCCCGCCCGGACGCTCATCACCACCGCCTTCGAGCACGGCGCCTCCGTCGTCTCCGCCAACAAGGCCCTCCTCGCCCAGGACGGCGCCGCCCTGCACGCCGCCGCCGAGGAGCACGGCAAGGACCTCTACTACGAGGCCGCCGTGGCCGGCGCCATCCCGCTGATCCGCCCGCTGCGCGAGTCGCTCGCCGGCGACAAGGTCAACCGGGTGCTCGGCATCGTCAACGGCACCACCAACTTCATCCTCGACAAGATGGACTCCACCGGGGCCGGTTATCAGGAGGCCCTCGACGAGGCCACCGCCCTGGGGTACGCCGAGGCCGACCCGACCGCCGACGTCGAGGGCTTCGACGCCGCCGCCAAGGCCGCCATCCTCGCCGGGATCGCCTTCCACACCCGCGTGCGCCTCGACGACGTCCACCGCGAGGGCATGACCGAGGTGACGGCCGCGGACTTCGCCTCCGCCAGGGAGATGGGCTGCACCATCAAGCTGCTCGCCATCTGCGAGCGGGCCGAGGACGGCGCGTCGGTCACCGCGCGCGTGCACCCGGCGATGATCCCGCTCAGCCACCCGCTGGCCTCCGTGCGCGGCGCCTACAACGCCGTGTTCGTCGAGTCCGACGCCTCCGGCCGGCTGATGTTCTACGGTCCCGGCGCGGGCGGCTCCCCGACCGCCTCCGCCGTGCTCGGCGACCTGGTCGCGGTCGGCCGCAACCGGCTCGGCGGCACCACCGGGCCCGGCGAGTCCGCGTACGCCGCGCTGCCCGTCTCGCCGATGGGCGAGGTCGTCACGCGCTACCACATCAGCCTGGACGTGGCCGACAAACCGGGTGTTCTCGCCCAGGTCGCCACCGTGTTCGCGGAGCACGGTGTCTCGATCGACACGGTCCGCCAGCAAGGCAAGGACGGGGAGGCGTCGCTCGTCGTCGTCACCCACCGTGCGTCCGACGCGGCCCTCGGCGGGACCGTGGAGGCGCTGCGCAAGCTCGACACCGTGCGTGGTGTCGCCAGCATCATGCGGGTTGAAGGAGAGTAACCAGCAATGACCCACCAGTGGCGCGGAATCATCGAGGAGTACCGGGACCGGCTTCCGGTGTCGGGCACCACGCCGGTCGTGACGCTCCGTGAGGGCGGTACGCCGCTCGTGCCCGCGCAGGTGCTCTCCGAGCGCACCGGCTGCGAGGTCCACCTCAAGGTCGAGGGCGCGAACCCGACCGGGTCCTTCAAGGACCGCGGCATGACCATGGCCATCTCCCGGGCCAAGGAGGAGGGCGCGAAGGCGGTCATCTGCGCCTCCACGGGCAACACCTCCGCCTCCGCCGCCGCGTACGCGGTGCGGGCCGGGATGGTCTGCGCCGTGCTCGTGCCGCAGGGCAAGATCGCGCTGGGCAAGATGGGCCAGGCGCTGGTGCACGGCGCGAAGATCCTCCAGGTCGACGGCAACTTCGACGACTGCCTCACGCTGGCCCGCTCGCTGAGCGACAACTACCCGGTGGCGCTGGTCAATTCGGTCAACCCGGTGCGCATCGAGGGGCAGAAGACCGCCGCCTTCGAGATCGTGGACATGCTGGGCGACGCCCCCGACATCCACGTCCTGCCGGTGGGCAACGCGGGCAACATCACCGCGTACTGGAGGGGCTACAAGGAGTACGCCGCCGACGGCGTCAGCTCCCGCACCCCGCGCATGTGGGGCTACCAGGCCTCCGGCAGCGCCCCGATCGTGCGCGGCGAGGTCGTCAAGGACCCCTCGACCATCGCCACCGCGATCCGCATCGGCAACCCCGCCTCGTGGCAGTTCGCGCTGGCCGCGCGGGACGAGTCGGGCGGCCGTATCGACGAGGTGACGGACCGTGAGATCCTGCGCGCCTACCGGCTGCTGGCCTCCCAGGAGGGCGTCTTCGTCGAGCCCGCGTCCGCCGCGTCGGTCGCCGGTCTGCTGAAGGCCGCCGAGCAGGGCAAGGTCGACCCGGGCCAGACGATCGTCTGCACGGTCACCGGCAACGGTCTGAAGGACCCCGACTGGGCCGTCGCCGGCGCCCCGCAGCCGGTCACCGTCCCGGTCGACGCCGCGACCGCCGCCCAGCGGCTCGGCCTCGTCTGACCCGCGGCGACAGGCGTCGTCCGGCCCGCCGGGCCGCGCGCTTCCGCCGACGGCGGAGCCGTGGAAACCGCGTGCTCCCGCCGACACGGAACCGCGAAACCGGCGTAAGGACGCGCCTGCCGGGGGACGCTCCCTACGGGGGGTGCACAGGGGGCTTACGACACGCATCGTGCGCCTCCTGTGCGCCCTATGTCGCAGGTGAACCTTCCTTCGATAGGCTGTAGGGAACCCGCCCGCCGCATATGCCGCGGCAGTGCGTCGTCCTCAGGGTCCCGCCAGTGACCCGGGACGGCCCGGAAGCGGCCGGCCAGCCCGGTCGGCGGCGGCCCCAGGGTTCTCGTACGTCATCGAATGTCCATCGAACGTCATTCGACAGTCCACGCAGCTCAAGGAGAGTCTTCGAGCGATGGCCGGTCCCGCGTTCCGCGCCGCCGCCGTCCGGGTGCGCGTCCCCGCCACCAGCGCCAACCTCGGCCCGGGCTTCGACGCCTTCGGCCTCGCGCTGGGCCTCTACGACGACGTCGTCGTCCGGGTGGCCGACTCCGGGCTGCACATCGACATCGCGGGTGAGGGCAGCGAGACCCTCCCGCGGGACGAGAGCCACCTTCTCGTACGCTCCCTGCGCACCGCCTTCGACCTGCTCGGCGGGCAGCCGCGCGGTCTGGAGATCGTCTGCGCCAACCGCATCCCGCACGGCCGGGGCCTCGGCTCCTCCTCGGCCGCCATCTGCGCCGCCGTCGTCGCCGCCCGCGCCGTGACCATAGGCGCCGAGGCCAAGCTCGACGACACCGCGCTGCTCGAGCTGGCCACCGAGATCGAGGGCCACCCCGACAATGTCGCGGCCTGTCTGCTCGGTGGTTTCACCCTGTCCTGGATGGAGGGCGGCGCCGCCCGGGCGATCAGGATGGAGCCCGCCGATTCCATCGTTCCGGTGGTTTTCGTGCCCGCGAAGCCGGTCCTCACCGAGACCGCGCGCGGACTGCTCCCGCGCACCGTGCCGCACGTCGACGCCGCCGCCAACGCGGGCCGTGCCGCCCTGCTCGTCGAGGCCCTCACCCGGCGCCCCGAGCTGCTGCTGCCCGCCACCGAGGACCGCCTGCACCAGGAGTACCGCGCCCCGGCCATGCCGGAGAGCGCCGCACTGGTGGAGCGGCTGCGCGGGGACGGCGTCCCCGCGGTCATCTCCGGCGCCGGGCCGACGGTCATGGCGCTGGCCGACGCGGGCACGGCCGACAAGGTCGAGGCGCTCGCCGGCGCCGACTGGGCCGCCAACCGGCTGGGCCTGGACGTCCAGGGAGCGAGCGTCCTTCCGCTCGCGACCTGACACGGTTGCCGGATTTGGAGAGGGGGAATGTTTGTTGGATCCGGTAGTGTTAACCTCAAGTCTGCACCCGACCCCACCATGGCGAGGTGCCTCGTGTCCCCGTCCGGGACAGACATTCTTCCGGGAGCCCCCCAAGCCGCACTGTGTTCACTGCTACGTACGCGGGCAGTACGTCGTACACGGACACTGAGCGGCCCGCAGGTGGGGGCACCCCCTCTGGGGGAGCTTCGGAACCGGTGCGACCACGCCACGTGACACTGGGTGCCACGGCTCGTCGAGGTAGCGCCATCACCAGATATCTCTTCCGCCGCGCAGGCGGACAACCGCCCCGGCACGGTCCACACATCAGGGAACGATGCCGGACAGCACAACCGGTCGCCGAGCCAGACAGGCCGACGTCCGCTCCAGGGAAGGACCCTTCGTGAGCGACACCACCGATCTGATGGGCGCACGTGTCGAGGAGACCGCTGCCGCGCCCGCCACGGACGCTTCCGCGCCTGCCACCGGTGCCGGCTCCCGGCGGCGCCGCGGTACCGGCCTCGAGGGCATGGTGCTGGCCGAGCTGCAGCAGGTCGCATCCGGCCTCGGCATCAGGGGCACCGCGCGTATGCGCAAGAGCCAGCTGATCGAGGTCATCAAGGAGGCGCAGGCCGCCGGTGGAGGCACCCCTTCCGGGGACGCCCCGGCCAAGGCCGAGTCCGCCGAGACCAAGCCCAAGCGCCGCGCCACCTCCCGCGCCCGCACGGGTGACACGGCCGAGAAGGCCGGGAAGAAGACCGAGGCCAAGGACGAGCAGGCGCCCGCCGACCAGGCCGCGGCCCAGCAGCAGATCGACATCCCCGGCCAGCCCTCGCCGAAGGCCTCCGCCGCCGGGCAGACCGCGGAGGGCGCCCCCGAGCGCCGCCGCCGTCGCGCCACCGCCGACGCGGGCGCCCCGGCCGCCGCGACCGAGACGATCACCGCCGAGGCGAAGACCGAGACCACGTCCGAGGCCCCGGCGCAGCAGCAGTCCCAGCAGGGCGAGGGCAAGTCCGACCAGGACGGCGGCGAGGGCCGCCGGCGCGACCGCCGCGAGCGTGGCCGTGACCGTGACCGCGGGGACCGGGGCGACCGCGGGGACCGCGGTGACCGCCGCGGCAAGGGCGACGACCAGCAGCCGAACCAGGGCGGCGGCCGTCAGCAGAGCCAGCAGGGCGGCGGGGGCCGTCAGGACGACGGGTACGACGACGACGGAGGCGGCCGCCGTGGCCGTCGCGGCCGCTACCGCGACCGCCGTGGCCGCCGTGGCCGCGACGAGGTGCAGGAGCCGCAGATCAACGAGGACGACGTCCTGATCCCCGTCGCGGGCATCCTGGACATCCTCGACAACTACGCGTTCATCCGGACCTCCGGCTACCTGCCCGGCCCGAACGACGTGTACGTCTCCCTCGCCCAGGTCCGCAAGAACGGTCTGCGCAAGGGCGACCACATCACGGGCGCGGTGCGCCAGCCCAAGGAAGGCGAGCGGCGCGAGAAGTTCAACGCGCTGGTCCGCCTGGACTCCGTCAACGGCATGGCGCCCGAACACGGCCGCGGCCGCCCGGAGTTCAACAAGCTGACCCCGCTGTACCCGCAGGACCGCCTCCGTCTGGAGACCGACCCGGGCGTGCTGACCACGCGGATCATCGACCTCGTGTCGCCGATCGGCAAGGGCCAGCGCGGTCTGATCGTGGCCCCGCCGAAGACCGGCAAGACCATGATCATGCAGGCGATCGCCAACGCGATCACGCACAACAACCCCGAGTGCCACCTGATGGTCGTCCTGGTCGACGAGCGTCCGGAAGAGGTCACCGACATGCAGCGGTCGGTGAAGGGCGAGGTCATCTCCTCGACCTTCGACCGCCCCGCCGAGGACCACACCACGGTCGCCGAGCTGGCCATCGAGCGCGCCAAGCGCCTGGTGGAGCTGGGTCACGACGTGGTCGTGCTGCTCGACTCGATCACCCGCCTGGGCCGTGCGTACAACCTCGCCGCCCCGGCCTCCGGCCGCATCCTGTCCGGTGGTGTCGACTCGACCGCCCTGTACCCGCCGAAGCGCTTCTTCGGTGCGGCCCGCAACATCGAGGACGGCGGCTCGCTGACCATCCTCGCCACCGCCCTGGTGGACACCGGGTCCCGCATGGACGAGGTGATCTTCGAGGAGTTCAAGGGCACCGGCAACGCGGAGCTCAAGCTCGACCGGAAGCTCGCCGACAAGCGCATCTTCCCCGCGGTGGACGTCGACGCGTCCGGCACCCGCAAGGAAGAGATCCTGCTCGCCAGTGACGAGCTCGCCATCGTCTGGAAGCTGCGCCGGGTGCTGCACGCGCTCGACCAGCAGCAGGCGGTCGAGCTGCTCCTCGACAAGATGAAGCAGACGAAGTCGAACGCCGAGTTCCTGATGCAGATCCAGAAGACGACGCCGACGCCGGGCAACGGCGACTGACGTCACCCCTTCTCGGGCCCCCGCGGGGGCACGCGAACGGCCGTCCCTTCACGGGACGGCCGTTTTTCGTACACAAAGATCGTCGGACAGGTGTACGATCACGCTGCTTCGAGCTGTCCCTGAACGGGTTCCCGAACAGGTCCTGAACGGGACTCAGCGCTCGAACTCAGCATCCCGAGGGGGGAATTGCATGGTTACACCCATGTCCGGACCCGGCCGTCGCAGACGCCGGTTCGCCGTGGCCGCGGCCGGTGCCGCCGTGGCCGTCGGAGCGGCGCTGCTGTCGGCGCCGGCGGCCCAGGCGGCGCCCGCGCTGCCCCAGCCGAACGTCACTCCGGCGACGGAGTCACCGTCACAGTCCGAGCTGATCCGCCGCGTCGTGGACGCGATGGCGGCGGACGAGGCCGCCCGGGCCAAGGAGAAGGCGCCGCTCAGCACGAGCGGCAAGGCCGACTCCGGCATCGACGCGAAGATCATCGGTGGCACCACCACCACGATCTCCGCGGCGCCCTGGATGGCGCAGCTGCACTACTACGACCCGGTCTACGACGAGGGCTTCTTCTGCGGCGGCGTCGTCGTCGCGCCGACGAAGATCCTCACCGCCGCCCACTGCGTCAAGGGCTACAACTGGTACCAGAACGGCGCCGTCGTCACGGGCGCCACCCAGCTGCCCTCCGCGGACGGCGACCTGCACGGCGGCACCGCCACCGGTGTCTGGCGGCAGTGGCACAACCCGGCGTACAACGCGGCCACCATCGACAACGACATCGCGGTGCTCACGCTGCCGGTGCCGGTGAAGGCCACCCCGCTGCGCATGACCACGGCGGGCGACACCGCGTCGTACGCGCCGGGCACCAACGCCCGGGTCTACGGCTGGGGGCGCACCACCTCCACCACCAACGAGATCTCCGAGTACCTGAAGACGGCGACGCTGCCCATCCAGTCCGACGCCACGTGCGAAGGCGCCTGGGGCAGCGACTACGTCCGCGGTCACATGGTCTGCGCGGGCGCGCCGGCCACCGGCAGCGACGCCGGCACCACCACCGCCTGCAACGGCGACTCCGGTGGTCCGCTGGTGGTCAACAACCGGATCGTGGGCGTCGTCTCCTGGGGCGTCGAGGACTGCGTGGCGAAGGGCGCCTACGGCGTCTTCACCAAGGTGACGAGCTACGTCGGCGTCACCTACCCGCGCGTCGACGACACCGACATCAACGGCGACCACCGCGCCGACCTGTGGGCCCGCAAGAAGTCCACGGGCGTCGGTTACTCCAGGAACTCGCTGGGCTCGAAGTTCGCCGCCCAGGAGGCGTGGGGGGACTGGAGGGGCGTCAACGTCGTCCTCCAGACCGACCTCGACCGCGACGGCTACCAGGACCTCGTCTACCGCACCACCGGCGGGACCCTGTACTGGGCGCACTACGTGATCTCCAGCAACAGCTGGGCCACCAAGCAGCTCGGCACCGGCTGGAAGTACGTCCGCCAGATCGTCACCCCCGGTGACGTGACCGGCGACTACCTGCCCGACCTGCTGATGGTGGACTCGGCGGGCGTGCTGTGGACGTACCCGGGCAAGGGCAACGGCAGCTTCTCGACCCGTGTGAAGACGGGCACGGGCTGGGGCGGGTTCGACGCCCTGCGCGGCCACGGCGACTTCACCGGTGACGGCCGCACGGACCTGGTGGCCCGCGTCCGCACCACCGGCGACCTGTACCTGTACAAGGGCACCGGCAAGGCCGGCTCCGGCTCCTTCACGGGCCGGACCAAGCTGGCCACGTGGAAGAGCACCACGTACAACGCCCTCGTCACGGTCGGGGACGTCAGCGGCGACGGGAAGGCGGACCTGCTGGCCCGCACCCCGAGCGGCACGATGTACCTGTACCGGGGCACCGGCCGCAACGCCGCGCCGTTCTTCTCGGCGCGGCTGTCCATGGGCACGGGTTACCAGTACTACGACGTGCTGGGCTGAGCCCGCCGCACGTCCGCAGGACCGCGGGGTGGCCCCGGGAATTCCTCCCGGGGCCACCCCCGTTTTGGGAGACGGCCCCGGTCCTGGCAGACTGGTACGTCGGCCCCGGTTCACGCTCCCGCATCCCGCGGCGGCGACCCGGCGCCCTCCCGGAACCTAGGAGACACCTTGAAGCGCGACATCCACCCCGAGTACGTCGAGACGCAGGTCAGCTGCACCTGTGGCGCGTCGTTCACCACCCGCAGCACGATCTCCAGCGGCAACATCCGCGCCGAGGTCTGCTCCGAGTGCCACCCGTTCTACACGGGCAAGCAGAAGATCCTCGACACCGGTGGCCGTGTGGCCCGCTTCGAGGCCCGCTTCGGCAAGGCCGCCGGCTCCAAGAAGTAGCGAGCACCGATTCGCCGGTCCACGGCCGCGTCCCCGCCCGGGGGCAGGCCGGGACCGGCGTTTTTGGTCGCCCGCCCCTTCACCCACGTACCAGCAGGAGCCCACCATGTTCGAGGCCGTCGAGGAACTCGTCGCCGAGCACGCCGACCTGGAGAAGAAGCTCGCCGACCCGTCGGTCCACGCCGATCAGGCGAACGCGCGCAAGCTGAACAAGCGCTACGCCGAGCTCACCCCGATCGTCGCCACGTACCGCTCCTGGAAGCAGACCGGCGACGACATCGGAGCCGCGCGCGAACTGGGCGCCGACGACCCGGAGTTCGCCGCCGAGGTCAAGGACCTGGAGGCGCAGCGCGAGGAGCTCACCGAGAAGCTGCGGCTGCTGCTGGTCCCGCGCGACCCCAGCGACGACAAGGACGTCATCCTCGAGATCAAGGCGGGCGCCGGCGGCGACGAGTCCGCCCTGTTCGCCGGCGACCTGCTGCGCATGTACCTGCGCTACGCCGAGCGCGTCGGCTGGAAGACCGAGATCATCGACGCCACCGAGTCCGAGCTGGGCGGCTACAAGGACGTCCAGGTCGCGGTGAAGTCCCGCGGACAGACCGAGCCCGGCCAGGGCGTGTGGGCCCGGCTGAAGTACGAGGGCGGCGTGCACCGCGTGCAGCGCGTCCCGGCCACCGAGTCGCAGGGCCGCATCCACACCTCCGCCGCGGGCGTCCTGGTGACCCCGGAGGCCGAGGAGGTCGACGTGGAGATCAACCCGAACGACCTGCGCATCGACGTCTACCGCTCGTCAGGACCCGGCGGGCAGTCGGTGAACACCACCGACTCCGCCGTGCGCATCACGCACCTCCCGACCGGTGTCGTCGCCTCCTGCCAGAACGAGAAGAGCCAGCTGCAGAACAAGGAGCAGGCCCTGCGTATCCTGCGCTCCAGGCTCCTCGCCATGGCGCAGGAGGAGGCTGAGCGCGAGGCCGCCGACGCCCGCCGCAGCCAGGTCCGCACCGTCGACCGCTCCGAGAAGATCCGCACGTACAACTACCCGGAGAACCGCATCTCGGACCACCGCGTCGGCTTCAAGGCGTACAACCTGGACCAGGTCCTGGACGGCGACCTCGACGCGGTGATCCAGGCCTGCGTCGACGCGGACTCGGCCGCCAAGCTCGCCGCCGCGTAAGCACCCGAAGACAGCCCGGAGGACCAGCGTGAACCTGCTGCTCGCCGAGGTGGCCCAGGCCACCCAGCGGCTCGCCGACGCGGGCGTGCCCTCGCCGCGCACCGACGCGGAGGAGCTCGCCGCGTTCGTGCACGGCGTCAAGCGCGGCGAGCTGCACACGGTCAAGGACGCCGACTTCGACGCCCGGTACTGGGAGGTCATCGCCCGCCGCGAGGCGCGCGAACCGCTCCAGCACATCACCGGCCGGGCGTACTTCCGCTACCTGGAGCTCCAGGTGGGCCCCGGGGTGTTCGTGCCCCGCCCGGAGACCGAGTCGGTGGTCGGCTGGGCCATAGACGCGGTGCGCGCCATGGACGTGGTGGAGCCGTGCATCGTCGACCTGTGCACCGGCTCCGGCGCGATCGCCCTCGCCCTGGCCCAGGAGGTGCCCCGGTCCCGCGTGTACGCCGTGGAGCTGTCCGAGGACGCCCTCAGGTGGACCCGCAGGAACATGGAGGGGTCCAGGGTCGAGCTGCGCCAGGGGGACGCCCTGACGGCCTTCCCGGACCTCGACGGCCAGGTCGACCTGGTGGTCTCCAATCCGCCGTACATCCCGCTCACCGAGTGGGAGTACGTCGCCCCGGAGGCCCGCGACTACGATCCCGAGCTGGCTCTGTTCTCCGGCGAGGACGGCCTCGAACTGATCCGCGGCCTGGAGCGCACCGCGCACCGGCTGCTGCGCCCCGGCGGCGTGGTCGTCGTCGAGCACGCCGACACCCAGGGCGGGCAGGTGCCGTGGATCTTCGCCGAGGACCGCGGCTGGACCGACGCGGCCGACCACCCCGACCTCAACAACCGCCCCCGGTTCGCCACCGCACGCAAGGCGCTGCCGTGACCGGCACGGCGCATACTTCTTCCCCCCAGCAGCACGTGTACGAGGAGGCCCGCTCCATGGCTCGGCGATACGACACCAATGACGCGACCGACCGCGCGACCGGTCTGCGCGAGGCCGCGTCCGCAGTGCGCCGCGGCGAGCTCGTCGTGCTGCCGACCGACACGGTGTACGGCATCGGCGCCGACGCGTTCAGCTCCGAGGCCGTCGGCGACCTGCTCCAGGCCAAGGGCCGCGGCCGCAACATGCCCAGCCCCGTCCTCATCGGCTCCCCGAACACCCTGCACGGCCTCGTCACCGACTTCTCGGAGATGGCCTGGGAGCTGGTCGACGCCTTCTGGCCGGGCGCGCTGACGCTGGTCGCCCGCCACCAGCCGTCGCTCCAGTGGGACCTCGGAGACACCCGCGGCACCGTCGCCGTGCGCATGCCGCTGCACCCGGTCGCCATCGAACTGCTCACCGAGGTCGGCCCGATGGCCGTCTCCTCCGCCAACCTCACCGGACACCCGGCGCCGGAGGACTGCGACGCCGCCCAGGAGATGCTCGGGGACTCCGTCTCCGTCTACCTGGACGGCGGACCCACCCCGGGCAACGTGCCGTCGTCCATCGTCGACGTCACCCGTCCGGTGCCGGTGCTGCTGCGCGAGGGCGCCCTCTCGCCCGACGAGCTGCGCAAGGTGGTACCCGACCTCGAGGTGGCGAATTGACGGCCCCTGAGGCGGGGCGTGGCATAGGCAGCGGGGAACGAGCCGCGGAGATCACGACCACCTTCGTAGGGCTCCCGCGCGACAGCTTCCGGATCCTCCACGTCAGCACCGGGAACGTGTGCCGCTCGCCCATCACCGAGCGGCTGACCCGGCATTTCGTGCACCAGCGGCTGGGCGTCCTGGGCGGCGGGCTGATCGTCGAGAGCGCGGGCACGTGGGGGCACGAGGGCGCGCCGATGGAGGCCCACGCGGAGACCGTGCTGGCGGAGTACGGGGCGGACGCCTCCGGCTTCACCGGCCGGGAACTGCTCGACGAGCACGTCATCCGCGCCGACCTCGTGCTGACCGCGACCCGCGACCACCGCGCCCAGGTCATCTCCATGGGCCACTCGGCGGGACTGCGCACCTTCACGCTGAAGGAGTTCACCCGCCTGGTCGACGCGATCGACCCGGCGACCCTGCCTCCCCTGGAGGACGGGCTGGTCATGCGCGCCCGCGCCCTGGTCCGCGCCGCCGCCGCCCTGCGCGGCTGGCTGCTGGCGCCCACGGCCGAGGCCGACGAGGTGCACGACCCGTACGGAGCCCCGCTGACCTTCTTCCGGTCCATCGGCGACGAGATACACCAGGCGCTGGACCCCGTGGTCACGGCGCTGACCGGAGTGCCCGCGCGGACCTGAGCGTCCGGCGGCGCCCGCGGAACGGATGCAGGAACCCGGGCGTACCGGGACGGGCGGGCCTACATTGGTCGTACGTCAGTGCCGACGTCCGGGAGTCCATGATGACGGTCACCCCTGCGCGCGAGGCCGATGTCCTGCGCCGGCAGGACCCCGAGCTCGCCGAGGTGCTGCTCGGGGAGCGCGAGCGGCAGGCGACCACGCTCCAGCTGATCGCCGCCGAGAACTTCACGTCGCCCGCGGTGCTGGCCGCCCTGGGCTCACCGCTGGCCAACAAGTACGCCGAGGGCTACCCGGGCAACCGGCACCACGGCGGCTGCGAGATCGTCGACGTGGCCGAACGGCTCGCCGTGGACCGCGCCAAGGCCCTGTTCGGCGCCGAGCACGCCAACGTCCAGGCGCACTCCGGCTCCTCCGCGGTGCTCGCCGCCTACGCCGCGCTGCTGCGCCCCGGCGACACCGTCCTCGCCCTCGGCCTGCCCTACGGCGGCCACCTCACCCACGGCTCCCCGGTCAACTTCTCCGGCCGCTGGTTCGACTTCGTCGGCTACGGCGTGGACGCGGAGAGCGGCCTGATCGACCACGAGCAGGTCCGCACCCTGGCCCGCACGCACCGCCCCAAGGCGATCGTGTGCGGCTCCATCGCCTACCCGCGCCACATCGACTATGCCTTCTTCCGCGAGGTCGCCGACGACGTGGGCGCGTACCTGATCGCGGACGCGGCGCACCCCATGGGCCTGATCGCCGGGGGAGCGGCGCCCAGCCCGGTGCCGTACGCGGACATCGTGTGCGCGACGACGCACAAGGTGCTGCGGGGGCCGCGCGGCGGGATGCTGCTGTGCGGGGCGGAGCTGGCCGAGCGGGTGGACCGGGCGGTGTTCCCCTTCACCCAGGGCGGGGCGCAGATGCACACCGTCGCCGCCAAGGCGGTCGCGTTCGGCGAGGCGGCCACCCCGGCCTTCGCCGCGTACGCCCACCAGGTGGTGACCAACGCGCGGGCGCTGGCGGCCGCGCTCGCCGCCGAGGGGCTGACCGTCACCACCGGGGGCACCGACACCCACCTGATCACCGCCGACCCGGCCCCGCTCGGCGTCGACGGGCGCACCGCCCGCGGCCGGCTCGCGGCGGCGGGCATGGTCCTGGACTGCTGTGCGCTGCCGCACGCCGACGACCGGGGGCTGCGGCTGGGCACGGCGGCCGTGACCACGCAGGGGATGGGAACCGGCGAGATGACGCTGGTCGCCGGTCTGCTGGCGAGCGTGCTGCGCGGGGGCACGGACCCGGTACGGGCCCGCGAGGACGTCCGTGACCTGGTGGCGGCCTTCCCCCCGTACCCGCGCTGAGCCGCACGCCAGGAGGGAGCCGGCGCTCCGGCGGGGCCGTCCGTGCAACCATCGTCACCACCCGGCAGTCCCCACTCGTATCCGCCCCTCGCTAGGGTGTGGGGCTGTGAAGGCCAGCGAGATCTGTGGGGAAGCCCGTGCGTGAATACCTGCTGACGCTCTGCATCACGGCCGCGGTGACGTACCTCCTGACGGGACCGGTGCGGAAGTTCGCGATCGTGGCGGGGGCGATGCCGGAGATCCGGGCACGTGACGTGCACCGGGAGCCCACTCCGCGGCTCGGCGGGATCGCGATGTTCTTCGGCCTGTGCGCGGGTCTGCTGGTCGCCGACCACCTGACCAACCTCAGCACGCTCTTCGAGAAGTCCAACGAACCGCGGGCGCTGCTGTCCGGGGCGGCGCTGATCTGGCTGATCGGCGTGCTGGACGACAAGTTCGAGATCGACGCGCTGATCAAGCTGGGCGGGCAGATGATCGCCGCCGGCGTGATGGTCATGCAGGGTCTGACGATCCTGTGGCTGCCGATCCCCGGTGTCGGCTCGGTCGCGCTCACCCAGTGGCAGGGCACGCTGCTCACCGTCGCCCTGGTGGTCATCACCATCAACGCGGTCAACTTCGTCGACGGCCTGGACGGTCTCGCGGCCGGCATGGTGTGCATCGCCGCGGCCGCGTTCTTCCTGTACGCCTACCGCATCTGGTACTCGTACGGCATCGAGGCGGCCGCCCCGGCGACGCTGTTCGCGGCGATCCTGATGGGCATGTGCCTGGGTTTCCTGCCGCACAACATGCACCCGGCGCGGATCTTCATGGGCGACTCCGGCTCGATGCTCATCGGGCTGGTGCTGGCGGCCGGGGCGATCTCCGTGACGGGTCAGGTGGACCCGGACGCGCTGAAGCTGTTCGCCGGTTCGGAGAAGGAGGCCGTGCACCAGACGGTGCCGGTGTACATCCCGCTGCTGCTGCCGCTGACCATCATCGCGGTGCCGGCCGCCGACCTGATCCTGGCGATCGTGCGGCGCACCTGGCGCGGCCAGTCGCCGTTCGCCGCGGACCGGGGGCATCTGCACCACCGGCTGCTGGAGATCGGGCACTCGCACAGCAGGGCCGTGCTGATCATGTACTTCTGGTCGGCGCTGATCGCCTTCGGCGCGCTGACCTACTCGGTGAACTCGGCGTCGATGTGGATCGTGCTGAGTGTGGTGATCCTCTCGACGATCGGTCTGGTGCTGCTTCTGCTGCCGCGGTTCACCCCGCGCGCCCCGCGCTGGGCGGAGGCGATCGTGCCGCCGCGCTACCGGCGCGGGAGGGCGTCGGCGGCCGACGCCCCGGAGACCGCCGCGGACACACAGACCGTGGAGGGGCCGCAGGAGGCCGCCTCGGGGGACCGGACGCCGGTGGCGGCCGGTGTCTCCGGCGTCAACGGCGCGAGCGCCGTGGGACCCCGCGCACGCCTGGCCGACCGGTCACGGTCAAGGTAAGAATTCGACTAGAGCATTGCCAAGACGTGGGGGTTCGATGGGGCGGGGTTGGGGGCAACAACCGCCCCAATACCAGACATAAGGGTCTGATGCCCGCTCAGGCGCGCAGGTTCGCCCTCATGTGTGACCCCACGCACACCGTTCAGGTAAAGACTGCATCAAATAGTTTGTGATACCGTTCACGAGTCCCCGGAAAGAACCGACGAGCCGCCCTCTGGCAGCTCACCGGTGCGGTGAATTCGCACCCGGTCCGGGGGTTTACGCTCGTCCATGACGACACCACGCCCCCTGTGAATTGCGGAGTTGCCGCCATGCCGTCCAATGACGCCCGGAACCTTCTGCAGTGCGCTGTGCCCACAGCGGCTGCCGGAGCGATCACCGTCGCCGTCAGCGGTGCGGTCGCGGGCGGCAAGGGTGCGCTCGGTGCGGCTGTCGGCGCGGTGCTGGCCATCCTGTTCATGGGGATCGGCCTCTACGTCCTGCAGCGCACGGCGAAATCACTTCCGCAGCTGTTCCAGGCCATGGGGCTGATGCTGTACGTCGCCCAGTTGCTGCTGCTCCTGATCTTCGTCGGCGTCTTCAAGGACACCTCCCTCTTCAACCCCCGGACGTTCGCGGCCTCGCTCGTCGTCGCGACGGTCGTCTGGATGGCCGCCCAGGCCCGCGCGCACATGAAGGCCAAGATCTTCTATGTCGATCCGGACGCGGAGAAGAACGAGAAGTCCGAGAAGACGGGGCCGTCGTCGTGACGGGTAGGGGCGCGATAAAGAGCCGTGGGAACTCCTGCTATCGTCCGGTGCCAACTGCGGCATCGCGGGCGCGGGTATCCGAGCTGACGCCTGCTCCATCGCGAGGCTTGATGCCCTCCAGCCGCCCTCACATCCGTAACACCTGTCCGGTGCCGACCCGCGGCTTCATGCCGCGCCGACACAACGAGGTTGCCGTACCTATGCGTCACGCCGAAGGAGCCCGCGGTGAGTGCTGACCAGACCCAGCTCGCCTTTGACTGGAGCTGTCGGATCATGTCCGACAACGGGTGTGGTTTTCCGGCTCCGGGCCTGCACTCGTTCCTCTTCCAGCCGATCGCCACTGTCGGTGGGTTCGAGTTCAACAAGGTGATGCTGCTCGCGCTCATCACCACCGTCCTCGTCATCGGCTTCTTCTACGCCGCCTTCGGCAAGGCCAAGGTGGTGCCGGGCAAGCTGCAGATGGTCGGTGAGGCCGGCTACGACTTCGTCCGCCGCGGCATCGTCTACGAGACGCTGGGCAAGAAGGAGGGCGAGAAGTACGTCCCCTTCATGGTCTCGCTGTTCTTCTTCATCTGGATCATGAACATCTGGTCCGTGATCCCGCTGGCCCAGTTCCCGGTCTCCTCGATCATCGCCTACCCGATGGTCCTGGCCGCGATCGTCTACATCACCTGGGTCGCGCTGACCTTCAAGCGCCACGGTTTCGTGGGCGCCTTCAAGAACTTCACCGGCTACGACAAGTCGCTGGGCGCCGTCCTGCCGCTCGTCATGGTCATCGAGTTCTTCTCCAACCTGCTGGTCCGCCCCTTCACGCACGCGGTCCGACTGTTCGCGAACATGTTCGCGGGTCACCTGATGCTGGTGATGTTCACCGTCGCCTCCTGGTACCTGCTGAACGGCTGGATGATCCCGGCGGCCGGCGTCTCCTTCGCCATGACGATGGCCATGATCGTCTTCGAGCTTTTCGTGCAGGCCGTCCAGGCGTACGTCTTCGTACTGCTGGCCTGCTCGTACATCCAGGGCGCTCTGGCCGAGCACCACTGAGCCCCTACCGCCCCACAGCCCCAGATCGTCCGGTGGCCAACCCCCGCCGGTCCATGAAAGAGAAGGAAGAATCAGCATGGCTGCCACTGAGACCCTCGCCGCTGTCTCCGGTTCGCTCGGCTCCATCGGCTACGGCCTCGCCGCCATCGGCCCCGGCATCGGCGTCGGCATCATCTTCGGTAACGGCACCCAGGCCCTGGCCCGTCAGCCCGAGGCCGCCGGCCTGATCCGTGCCAACCAGATCCTCGGCTTCGCCTTCTGTGAGGCGCTCGCCCTCATCGGCATCGTTATGCCGTTCGTGTTCGGTAAGTAATCACTCCTTACCCGGCACGTTTCGACGAAAGGCACTGATGTGATCGCCAACCTGGTACAGCTGGCGGCCGAGGAGGAGCAGAACCCGCTCCTTCCTCCGGGCCCCGAGCTGCTCGTCGGCACCATCGCCTTCGCCATCGTGTTCTTCTTCTTCTGGAAGAAGCTGCTCCCGAACATCAACAAGGTTCTGGAGGAGCGCCGCGCGGCGATCGAAGGCGGTATCGAAGAGGCCGAGACCATGAAGGTCGAGGCCCAGAGCGTCCTTGAGCAGTACAAGGCCCAGCTCGCCGAGGCCCGGCACGAGGCCGCGCGTCTGCGCCAGGAGGCGCAGGAGCAGGGTGCCGCGCTCATCGCCGAGATGCGTGCGGAAGGCCAGCGGCAGCGCGAGGAGATCGTCGCCGCCGGTCACGCGCAGATCGAGGCCGACCGCAAGGCCGCCGCGTCCGCGCTGCGCCAGGACGTCGGCAAGCTCGCCACCGAACTGGCCGGCAAGCTCGTCGGCGAGTCCCTCGAGGACCACGCCCGGCAGAGCCGCGTGATCGACCGCTTCCTCGACGAGCTCGACCAGAAGGCCGAGGCCGCACGATGAACGGAGCGAGCCGCGAGGCCCTGGCAGCCGCACGTGAGCGTCTCGACGCGCTGACGGACTCCACGTCCGTGGACGCGGCCGCGCTCGCCGACGAACTGGCCGCCGTCACCGCGCTGCTCGACCGCGAGGTGTCGCTGCGTCGGGTCCTCACCGACCCGGCGCAGGCCGGCGAGGCCAAGGCCGGCCTGGCACAGCGCCTGCTCGGCTCGCAGGTCAGCGGCACCGCCGCCGACCTGGTGGCCGGCCTGGTGCGCTCCCGCTGGTCGCAGTCCCGCGACCTGGTGGACGCACTGGAGGAGCTGGCGAACACCGCCGACCTCACCGCCGCCCAGAAGGCCGGTGCGCTCGACGACGTCGAGGACGAGCTGTTCCGGTTCGGCCGGATCGTCTCCTCCAGCACCGAGCTGCGCGCCGCGCTCACCAACCGCAGCGCGCCCGCCTCCTCCAAGAGCGAGCTGCTGCGCAGCCTGCTCGGCGGCAGGGCGAACGCGGCCACCGAGCGTCTGGTGACGCGTCTCGTGACCGCGCCGCGTGGACGTAGCCTGGAGTCGGGACTCGAGTCCCTGTCCAAGCTCGCCGCCGAGCGCCGGGACCGCATGGTGGCCGTGGTCACCTCCGCGGTGCCGCTCAGCGACGGGCAGAAGCAGCGCCTGGGCGACGCCCTGGCGAAGCTCTACGGCCGCCGCATGCACCTCAACCTCGACGTCGACCCCGCGGTCGTCGGCGGGATGCGGGTGCAGGTCGGTGACGAGGTCATCAACGGTTCCCTGGCGGACCGGCTCGAGGACGCGGGCCGCCGCCTGGCGGGCTGAGCACCACATTCTTCATACGCAGTACGTACTTACGGCCCTGGTTGGGCCGTGCAGAGGATTCACCTCCTGTAGGGGGGAGTCCCCATCCCCCCCAAGTGAAACTTCGGGCCCAACAAGGAGAGCAGGGAACTCAGATGGCGGAGCTCACGATCCGGCCGGAGGAGATCCGGGACGCGCTGGAGAACTTCGTCCAGTCGTACAAGCCGGACGCGGCCTCGCGCGAGGAGGTCGGTACGGTCACCCTGGCCGGTGACGGCATCGCGAAGGTCGAGGGCCTGCCCTCGGCCATGGCCAACGAGCTGCTGAAGTTCGAGGACGGCACCCTCGGCCTCGCCCTCAACCTCGAGGAGCGCGAGATCGGTGCCATCGTCCTCGGTGAGTTCAGCGGCATCGAGGAGGGCCAGCCGGTCACCCGTACCGGCGAGGTGCTGTCCGTCGCCGTCGGCGAGGGCTACCTCGGCCGTGTGGTCGACCCGCTCGGCAACCCGATCGACGGCCTCGGCGAGATCGAGACCGAGGGCCGCCGCGCCCTCGAACTGCAGGCCCCCACGGTCATGCAGCGCAAGTCGGTGCACGAGCCGATGGAGACGGGCTACAAGGCCGTCGACGCCATGACCCCGATCGGCCGTGGTCAGCGTCAGCTGATCATCGGCGACCGCCAGACCGGCAAGACCGCGCTGGCCGTCGACACGATCATCAACCAGCGTGACAACTGGCGCTCCGGCGACCCGAAGAAGCAGGTCCGCTGCATCTACGTCGCCATCGGCCAGAAGGGCTCCACCATCGCGTCGGTCCGCCGCGCGCTGGAGGAGAACGGCGCGCTGGAGTACACGACCATCGTCGCCGCCCCGGCGTCCGACCCGGCCGGCTTCAAGTACCTGGCGCCGTACACCGGCTCGGCCATCGGCCAGCACTGGATGTACCAGGGCAAGCACGTCCTGATCATCTTCGACGACCTGTCGAAGCAGGCCGACGCCTACCGTGCCGTGTCGCTGCTGCTGCGCCGCCCGCCGGGCCGCGAGGCCTACCCGGGTGACGTCTTCTACCTGCACTCCCGTCTGCTGGAGCGCTGCGCGAAGCTCTCCGACGAGATGGGCGCCGGTTCGATGACCGGTCTGCCGATCGTCGAGACGAAGGCCAACGACGTCTCGGCGTTCATCCCGACCAACGTCATCTCCATCACCGACGGCCAGTGCTTCCTGGAGTCGGACCTCTTCAACGCCGGTCAGCGCCCCGCGCTGAACGTCGGTATCTCCGTCTCCCGAGTCGGTGGTTCCGCGCAGCACAAGGCGATGAAGCAGGTCTCCGGCCGTCTGCGCGTGGACCTCGCCCAGTTCCGTGAGCTGGAGGCGTTCGCCGCCTTCGGTTCCGACCTGGACGCGGCCTCCAAGGCGCAGCTGGAGCGCGGTCAGCGCATGGTCGAGCTGCTGAAGCAGGACCAGTACCAGCCGATGTCGACCGAGGACCAGGTCGTCTCCGTCTGGGCCGGCACCACCGGCAAGATGGACGAGGTGCCGGTCGCCGACATCCGTCGCTTCGAGAAGGAGCTCCTGGAGTACCTGCACCGCAAGGAGCAGGGCCTCATGACCTCCATCCGCGAGGGCGGCAAGATGTCGGACGACACCCTGCAGGCCGTGGCCGACGCGATCGCCGAGTTCAAGAAGCAGTTCGAGACGAGCGACGGCAAGCTGCTCGGCGAGGACGCCCCGTCCGCCGCCAAGTGACGTAAGGAAGGGACCTGACTCATGGGAGCTCAGCTCCGGGTCTACAAGCGTCGCATCCGATCCGTCACCGCGACCAAGAAGATCACCAAGGCGATGGAGATGATCGCCGCCTCGCGCGTCGTCAAGGCGCAGCGCAAGGTGGCGGCCTCCACGCCGTACGCGCAGGAACTCACCCGCGCGGTCACGGCGGTCGGAACCGGGTCGAACACCACGCACCCGCTCACCACGGAGGCGGACAACCCGACCCGTGCCGCGGTTCTGCTCCTCACGAGCGACCGCGGCCTGGCCGGCGCCTTCAACGCCAACGCCATCAAGGCGGCGGAGCAGCTGACCGAGCGCCTCGAGGGCGAGGGCAAGCGGGTCGACACGTACATCGTCGGCCGGCGCGGTGTGGCCCACTACAACTTCCGTGAGCGCACGATCGCGGAGGCGTTCACCGGCTTCACCGACGAGCCCTCGTACGCGGACGCCAAGAAGGTCGCGGCGCCGCTGATCGAGGCCATCCAGTCGGAGACGGCGGACGGCGGCGTGGACGAACTCCACATCGTCTACACCGAGTTCGTCTCGATGATGACGCAGACGGCGGTCGGCTCCCGGCTGCTGCCGCTGCGGCTCGAGGAAGCGGCCGCGGAGACCGCCGGCAAGGGCGAGATCCTTCCGCTGTACGACTTCGAGCCCTCGGCGGAGGACGTCCTCGACGCACTGCTGCCGCGGTACGTGGAGAGCCGGATCTACAACGCGCTGCTCCAGTCGGCCGCTTCGAAGCACGCCGCCACGCGGCGCGCGATGAAGTCGGCCACCGACAACGCGGGCGAGCTGATCAACACGCTCTCCCGTCTTGCCAACGCGGCCCGCCAGGCCGAAATCACCCAGGAAATCAGCGAGATCGTCGGTGGCGCCAGTGCCCTGGCCGACGCGACCGCGGGGAGTGACAACTAATGACCACCACTGTTGAGACCGCGACGGCTACGGGCCGCGTCGCCCGGGTCATCGGCCCGGTCGTCGACGTGGAGTTCCCCGTCGACGCCATGCCGGACATCTACAACGCCCTGCACGTCCAGGTCGCCGACCCGGCCAAGGAGGGCGAGCTCAAGACGCTGACCCTCGAGGTCGCGCAGCACCTCGGTGACGGCCTGGTCCGCACCATCTCCATGCAGCCCACCGACGGTCTGGTCCGCCAGGCCCCGGTGACCGACACGGGCGCCCCCATCTCCGTGCCGGTCGGCGACTTCACCACCGGCAAGGTGTTCAACACCCTCGGTGAGGTGCTGAACACCGACGAGGAGTACACGGGCGAGCGCTGGCCGATCCACCGCAAGGCGCCGAACTTCGACGAACTCGAGTCGAAGACCGAGATGTTCGAGACCGGCGTCAAGGTCATCGACCTGCTGACCCCGTACGTCAAGGGCGGCAAGATCGGTCTGTTCGGCGGCGCCGGCGTCGGCAAGACGGTGCTCATCCAGGAGATGATCTACCGCGTCGCCAACAACCACGACGGTGTTTCGGTGTTCGCCGGTGTCGGTGAGCGCACCCGTGAGGGCAACGACCTCATCGACGAGATGAGCGAGTCGGGCGTCATCGACAAGACCGCGCTGGTCTTCGGCCAGATGGACGAGCCCCCGGGCACCCGTCTGCGCGTGGCCCTGGCCGGTCTGACCATGGCGGAGTACTTCCGCGATGTGCAGAAGCAGGACGTGCTGTTCTTCATCGACAACATCTTCCGCTTCACCCAGGCCGGTTCCGAGGTGTCGACCCTGCTCGGCCGTATGCCCTCCGCGGTGGGCTACCAGCCGAACCTGGCCGACGAGATGGGTCTCCTCCAGGAGCGCATCACCTCGACCCGTGGTCACTCGATCACCTCGATGCAGGCGATCTACGTCCCCGCGGACGACCTGACCGACCCGGCCCCGGCCACCACCTTCGCCCACCTCGACGCGACGACGGTGCTCTCCCGTCCGATCTCGGAGAAGGGCATCTACCCGGCCGTGGACCCGCTGGACTCGACGTCCCGGATCCTGGACCCGCGCTACATCGCGCAGGACCACTACAACGCGGCCATGCGCGTGAAGAACATCCTGCAGAAGTACAAGGACCTGCAGGACATCATCGCGATCCTCGGTATCGACGAGCTCGGCGAGGAGGACAAGCTCGTCGTCCACCGTGCCCGTCGCGTGGAGCGCTTCCTGTCCCAGAACACCCACGTCGCCAAGCAGTTCACCGGCGTCGACGGGTCGGACGTCCCGCTGGACGAGTCGATCGCGGCCTTCAACGCGATCTGCGACGGCGAGTACGACCACTTCCCGGAGCAGGCGTTCTTCATGTGCGGTGGCATCGAGGACCTGAAGAAGAACGCGAAGGAGCTGGGCGTCTCCTGACCCCCGCGCTCTGACGTGAGCCGAACGGCTCACTCTTGAGGGGGCGGGCACGTCCCGCCCCCTCTGCCACGCCCACTAGACTTGTAACCAACACCCGGCACTACCGCCGGGTGGTGACCCGAGGAGCCACCTTGGCTGCTGAGCTGCACGTCGCGCTGGTCGCGGCCGACCGAGAGGTCTGGTCCGGCGAGGCCACCCTGGTCGTCGCGCGCACCACGTCCGGCGACATCGGCGTCATGCCCGGTCACCAGCCGCTGCTCGGTGTGCTGGAGTCGGGCCCGGTGACCATTCGCACGCCCGAGGGCGGGACGGTCGTCGCCGCGGTGCACGGCGGATTCATCTCGTTCGCGGACAACAAGCTGTCCCTGCTGGCCGAGGTCGCCGAGCTGTCGGACGAGATCGACGTCCAGCGCGTGGAGCAGGAGCTCGCCCGCGCGAAGGCGGAGGACGACGCCGAGGCGCAGCGCGCCGCGGACGTCCGTCTGCGGGCGGCTACGGCGGGGCGCTGATCCGTGGGGGCCCCTCCCAGGCCCTTGGGGCACTGGGGGAGAGGTAGATGACGTCACTCAGCCGCGGCCGGCACCGGAGCGATCCGGAGCCGGTCGCGGCTGAGGCAGATCTGGATGATTTTTCCGTTCCGTTACCTAGGAGACGAGGAGGTCGGTGCCGATGGTCCTCGCTCTGACTGTGTGCGGAATCGTCGTGGCCCTCGTGGTGGTGGGTCTCTTCGTCTTCGGCCTGCGCCGCCGGCTCATCCAGCGGTCGGGCGGCACCTTCGACTGCAGTTTGCGCTGGGACGCGCCCGAGAACGGCGACGCCGGCGGCAAGGGCTGGGCGTACGGGGTGGCACGCTACAGCGGCGACCGGGTCGAGTGGTTCCGGGTCTTCTCCTACGCCCCCCGTCCCCGCCGTGTCCTGGAGCGCTCCGCGATCGAGGTGGCCGGCCGCCGCGTCCCGGAGGGCGAGGAGGAGCTGGCGCTGCTGTCCGACGCGGTGATCCTCGCCTGTCTGCACCGGGGCACCCGGCTTGAGCTCGCGATGAGCGAGGACGCGCTGACCGGCTTCCTCGCCTGGCTGGAGGCGGCGCCTCCTGGACAGAGGGTGAACGTCGCCTGATCCTCTGACGTCGGTGAAGCACATCGCCCCTCCTCCCGGCCGGGAGGAGGGGCGATCGCTTGTCCGCCGGGGCGGGAGGGGTTACCTCAGCCCGGCGTCGACGGCGGAGGCCAGCTCACCGTTGCTGGTGTCGCCGCTGAACTCCCAGTAGAAGGCGCCGCCCAGGCCCTGGGACTTGGCCCACGCCATCTTGGAGCCGATGGTGGCGGGGGTGTCGTAGGACCACCAGTTGGTGCCGCAGTAGGCGTACGCGGTGCCGGCGATGGTGCCGGTGGCCGGGCAGCTGTTCTTCAGGACCTTGTAGTCCTCGATGCCCGCCTCGTAGGTGCCGGGCGCGGCGCCCGTCGCGGTGCCGCCGGGGGCGGACTGGGTGACGCCGGTCCAGCCGCGGCCGTAGAAGCCGATGCCGAGCAGCAGCTTCTTGGACGGGACGCCCTTGGCCTTCAGCTTGGCGATGGCGTCGGCGGAGTTGAAGCCGGCCTGCGGGATGCCCGGGTACGACGTCAGCGGCGAGTGCGGGGCCGTCGGACCCTGCGCGTTGAAGGCGCCGAAGTAGTCGTACGTCATCACGTTGTACCAGTCGAGGTACTGGGCGGCGCCGCCGTAGTCGGCCGCGTCGATCTTGCCGCCGTTGGAGCCGTCCGCCGTGATGGCCGCGGTGACCAGGTAGTCCGGGCCGAACTCGGCGCGCAGCGCCTGCATCAGGGTGCGGAAGGCCGCCGGGCCGGAGGTGTCGCAGGTGAGACCGCAGGCGTTCGGGTACTCCCAGTCGATGTCGATGCCGTCGAAGACGTCGGCCCAGCGCGGGTCCTCCACGACCTGCTTGCAGGAGCGGGCGAACGCGGCGGCGTTCTGCGCGGCCTGGCCGAAGCCGCCGGAGTAGGTCCAGCCGCCGAAGGAGTACAGCACCTTGATGTGCGGGTACTTGGCCTTCAGCTGGCGGAGCTGGTTGAAGTTGCCGCGCAGCGGCTGGTCCCAGGTGTCGGCCTGCCCGCTGACGGACTGGTCGGCGGTGTACGCCTTGTCGTAGGCGGCGTAGGTGTCGTCGACCGTGCACTGGCCGTTCTTCACGTTGCCGAAGGCGTAGTTGATGTGGGTGATCTTCGAGGCGGTGCCCGAGGTCACCAGGTTCTTGACGTGGTAGTTGCGGCCGTAGACGCCCCACTCGGTGAAGTAGCCGAGCTTGACCTTGTCGCCGGTGGGCGGCTCGGTGGTGCCTCCGGTGGTGCGCACCGCGCGGGCGCCGCTGACCGGGCCGAGCTGGTCGGCGGTGTCGCGGGCCCGGACGGTGTACGAGTAGTCGGTGCCGGAGGCCAGACCGCTGTCCGTGTACGAGGTGGCGGTCACGGTGGCGACCTTGGCGCCGTCGCGCAGCACGTCGTAGTTCTTGACGCCCTTGTCGTCGGTGGCCGCGCTCCAGGACAGCTTCACCGAGGTGTCGGTGATGTCCGAGGCGGACGGGGTGCCGGGGGCGCTGGGCGGGTTGTCACCGGGGTCGGTGGAGCCGCCGTCGCAGCTGCCGCCGTTGAGCTTGCAGTTGGCGGGGGAGCCGGAGCCGGCGCCGTTGAAGCCGAAGCTGACGGAGGCGCCGGGGGCGAGGGTGCCGTTCCAGGACTTGTTCTTCGCGGTCCAGTGGGTGCCGGAGGAGGTGACGTCGGCGTCCCAGGCGGAGGTGACCGAGGTGCCGGCGGGGAAGTCCCACTCGACGGTCCAGGAGCTGAGGCTGGTGGTGCCGGTGTTCTTGATGGTCCACTTGCCCTCGAAGCCGGAGCCCCAGTCCTGGGTCTTGGCGTAGGTCGCGGTCGCCGACGTCGCCGCCTGGGCGGGGTTCGCGAGGCCGACGAGGCCGGCGAAGGGGAGCACGAGGGTCGCGATTCCGGCCGCGACTCTGTGTCTGAAGCGCATGACGCGCCTCCTTCTGGGGGATGGGGGCACGACTGAGCCTTCGTGCCCACGGTGCCGCGAGAATAGAAAGGTCTGGACCACGGGTCAATAGGTCTGGACCACTGTGTGCGGCTCTTTCCCTTCTAAACCTTCAGGCCGCCCTCAGATGCCCAATTCCTGCGCCAGCACCGCAGCTTGCACCCGGCTGCGCAGCTCCAGCTTGCCCAGCAGCCGGCTGACGTGCGTCTTCACCGTCGCTTCGGCCATGTCCAGGCGCTCCCCGATGGCGGCGTTGGACAGTCCCTCCCCGAGGCACGACAGCACCTCCCGCTCCCGCCGGGTGAGCGCGTCCAGGGCCGACGGGTCCGCCGTCGCCGGCCGGGCGGGCTTCGCGGCGAACTCCGCGATCAGCCGCCGGGTCACCGCCGGGGCGACGATCCCCTCGCCGCCCGCGACCGTGCGCACCGCCGCGATCAGATCCCTCGCCTCGGTGTTCTTCAGCAGGAACCCGGCCGCACCGGCGCGCAGCGCCCCGAAGACGTACTCGTCCAGGTCGAAGGTGGTCAGCACCAGCACGTCCGCCAGGCCCTCCCCGACCACCTTCCGGGTCGCCGACACCCCGTCCAGGCGGGGCATCTGCACATCCATCAGCACCACGTCCGGGCGCAGCTCCCGGGCGAGCGCCACCGCCTGCTCGCCGTCCGCGGCCTCGCCCACCACCTCGACGTCCGGCGCGCTGCGCAGGATCAGCACCAGTCCCGCGCGGACGGCGGACTGGTCCTCGGCGACCAGGACCCGGATCATCAGGCTTCTCCTTGTTCGACGTCGGTGACCGGAAGGGCGGCACGCACCACCCACCGCTTGCCCTCGGGGCCGTCCTCCGGGCCCGCCGCGAAGGAACCGTCCAGCAGGGCCGCACGCTCCCGCATCCCGACCAGACCGGCCCCCGAGCCCGGCGCGCGCGGCCCGTCGCGGTCGCCGTAGGGGCTGGTCACCCGGATCTCCAGGGCGTCGGGCGAGCGGCGCAGGCACACGGTCACCCGTCCCGCGGCGGCGTGCTTCAGCGCGTTGGTCAGCGACTCCTGCACGATCCTGTACGCGGCCAGCTCCACCGGCGCGGGCACGGCGCCGTGCCCGGCGTCCAGGATGACGTCGAGGCCGTTGGCGCGGGCGCCCGCCACCAGGGCGCCCAGGCCGTCGAGCGTGGGGGTCGCGGACGGCTCCCGGTCGTCGGCGCCGTCGCGCAGGATGCCGATGAGCCGTCGCATTTCGGACAGACCTTGGACGCTGTTCTCCCGGATCACCGTGAGCGCGTCCTTCGAGGTCCCCGGGTCGTCCAGGGAGAGCGCGGCGGTGGAGTGGATGGCGATCGCCGACAGGTGGTTGGCGACCAGGTCGTGCAACTCCCGTGCCATGCGGGAGCGTTCCGCGGTGACCGCCTGGACCCGGTCCATCTCCGCCAGCAGCGCGGTCTGTTCGGCCTGGAGACGGGCGGCGTCGGCGGCGTCCCGGTGGTTGCGCACGATCAGACCGGTCGACGCGGGCGCGAAGGCCAGCGCGCCGACCACCAGACCGATCAGCAGCGCCTCGGGCACCCGCCACACGGCGTACGGCACCAGCATCCCGGCCAGCGTGAGCACCCCGGTGATCCACGGCAGACGGCGGGCGGTCGCGGGGGAGCCGTAGACCACGGCGGCGTACATCAGGTCGGTGAACATCACGATCGTGGCGATGCTGCCCTGTGTCGTCGTGTCCGCGGCCAGGGCCAGCGTGCCGGTCAGCAGGGCGGTGCGCGGGGCGGTGCGGCGCAGCAGCTCGCAGCAGGCCGTCACGCCGAGCGGCACCAGCAGCGCCCACCGTCCGCCGAAGAGCACCATCGGGTCGTCGCCCGGCCGCACGCCCAGCCCGAACCCCCACAGCAGCAGACCGCCGAGCAGTCCGGCGAGGGCGACGGCCACGTCGAAGCGGGGCGGGCGGAGGGGTCGTACGGCCATGGATCCCATCCAACACGGTGCGAACGGCCTGCGCCTGATCCCCGGGGGCGGTCCTGGACTGCATCTTTCGATGTACTGCGGATTCGTCGGCCGCGACGACGCGCCGGACCGGCACGCACGGGAGCCTGGAAGGGAGACCGAGAGGAGAGAACCGTGATCGTCGCCTTGATCATCGCCTGCGAGATCGGGTTCTGGGTGCTGCTGGCGGCCGGCCTGGGCTTCCGCTACCTGCTGCGGATGCCGCGCACCGGCCTGGCGCTGCTGCTGTGCGAGCCGGTGCTGGAGGTCGTGCTGCTCGTCGTCACCGCGTGGGACCTGAAGAACGGCGCGGAGCCGGACTGGACCCACGGGCTCGCCGCGCTCTACATCGGCTACACGGTGGGCCACGGCCACCGCACCGTGAAGTGGCTCGACGGGCACGCGGCGCACCGCCTCGACGGCCGCCCCCTGGTGCGGCCGCCGCGCTACGGCCTGGCCCGCGCCCGGCACGAGACCAAGGTCTGGCTGGGCACGCTGACCGCCGCCGTCGTGGCGACCGCGCTGCTCCAGCTCGCCATCTGGTACGTCGGCGACCCCGGCCGGGTCACCTCCCTGGAGTCCTGGCGGTCCACCGCCTGGCGGGCGGCCGGCATCCACGGCCTGATCGCGCTCACCTACTGGCTGTGGCCCAAGAAGACGCCCCCGGGGCATGCGGAGACCGCGCAGGACGCGGGGACGGGCCGGGAGAAGGCGGTCCGCTGAGCAGGGCGCCACGGACCATGCGGGGCCGACCGGCGGGGCCGGGCGGCCCCGCCGGAACGTCCGCGGACGAGCGGTCTCAGCGCTCGCCGCCCGGCACCCACAGGACGTCGCCCGTCTCCTTGTTGGCAATGCGGGCCAGGATGAACAGCAGGTCCGACAGGCGGTTCAGGTAGGTCGCGGTGAGCGGGTTCATCGTCTCGCCGTGCGCCTCCAGGGCCGCCCACGTGGAGCGCTCCGCCCGGCGCACCACCGTGCACGCCTGGTGCAGCAGGGCCGCGCCCGGCGTGCCGCCCGGCAGGATGAAGGAGCGCAGCTTCTCCAGCTGCTCGTTGAAGCGGTCGCAGTCCGCCTCCAGCCGGTCGACGTAGAACTGCTCGACCCGCAGCGGCGGGTACTTCGGGTCCTCCACCACCGGCGTCGACAGGTCGGCGCCCACGTCGAACAGGTCGTTCTGCACGCGGGTGAGGACCGCGACCACCTCGTCCGGGAGGCCGCCCAGGGCGAGGGCCGTGCCGATCACCGCGTTCGCCTCGTTGGCGTCCGCGTACGCGGAGATCCGCAGATCGGTCTTGGCGACCCGGCTCATGTCCCCGAGGTGGGTGGTGCCCTTGTCGCCGGTCCGCGTGTAGATGCGTGTCAGGTTGACCATGAGGCCAGCCTAGTGACGCGCCGGCGACTTCAGGGCACCCGTGTGCGCACCGTCACGGTGCGGGCGGCGGCGTGAGCAGCAGCACCATCAGGCCCTGCACCCGGGCGCCGTCCGGTGCGTCCCACGCCCCGGCGACATGGCCCGCGGCGCCCGGCTCGGCCTGCGGGGCGCCGTCCGGGGCGGGGTGCAGGGTGCGCAGCACGCGCAGCACCGTGCCGTCCGGCGCGGTCAGCTCGGTGTGCTCCTCGCCGTCCTCGACCGCCGGGAACTCCGCCGGCACCGGGCCCTCGCCCGCCAGGGCGCGGCTCACCTCGTGGTCGGGGGTGTCGCTCACGCTCTGCGCCTGCGGCTGAGCCCGGCCCTCGACCAGCGCCGCCAACTCGGCGACGGCCACCGGGTCGTGACAGGCGTCGTAGACCCAGCGGCGGCCCAGCACCCCGTGCTCGGCGGTGCCGACGAGGGCCGCGTCCGCCCCGTCGAGCGGTGCGGCGCGGTAGGTGAGCGGCACCAGGTAGCAGACCGGGCCGTCGCCGGAGTCGTCCCGGACCACCATGAACTCGATGCCGACCCCGCCCTTGGGGTCGTCGAGCCGGAAGCCGCCCGCCTTGCCCAGCCGCGGCCGGGGACCGCCGTGGTACCAGGGCCGGGTGGGCAGCCAGCCGGCCAGCAGCTCCAGCTTGGTCGGCTCGAGGGTGGTGCGGTGGATGACGGACATGCCGGGGGCTCTCCTTCGACGGGCGGACACACCGGCCCCCACCCTCGCACCGGCGGCGTTCCGGCGCGACGGCTTTCCGCGAGGCCCGCTGTCCGCTCGGCCGTACCGGCCCTCGGGACGGCGGGCGCCTGTGACCTGACGCACCGTCGGCTCCCGGCGCGTCTGCCGCCGGTGTGATGTCCGTCATGTGAGACGTGACGCGCGTTACTTACCGGTCACAGGGCCCCTCACGACCGCTAATGTCCGCTCCTGGAGAACATGGACAGCGCGTATCAGGGGAGTCGCACAGTGGCACGCAAGCTCGCCGTCATCGGGGCCGGACTCATGGGGTCCGGCATCGCCCAGGTCTCCGCTCAGGCGGGCTGGGACGTCGTCCTGCGCGACGTCACCGACGAGGCGCTGACGCGGGGCACGGACGGGATCAAGGCGTCGTACGACAAGTTCGTCGCCAAGGGGAAGCTCGAGGCGAAGGACGCCGAGGCCGCCCTCGGCCGGATCACCACGACCACCGATCTCGACGCCTGCGCGGACGCGGACGTCGTGGTCGAGGCCGTGTTCGAGAAGCTCGAGGTCAAGCACGAGATCTTCCGCACGCTCGACAAGCTCGTACGCGAGGACGCCGTCCTCGCCTCCAACACCTCCGCCATCCCGATCACCAAGATCGCGGCCGTGACGGAGCGCCCGGAGCGGGTCGTCGGCACGCACTTCTTCTCGCCGGTGCCGATGATGCAGCTCTGCGAGCTGGTCCGCGGCTACAAGACCAGCGACGAAACCCTCGCCAGGGCGCGGGAGTTCGCCGAGTCGGTCGGCAAGACCTGCATCGTCGTCAACCGCGACGTGGCCGGCTTCGTCACCACCCGCCTCATCTGCGCCCTCGTCGTCGAGGCCGCCAAGCTGTACGAGTCGGGCGTGGCCAGCGCCGAGGACATCGACCTCGCCTGCAAGCTGGGCTTCGGTCACGCCATGGGCCCGCTGGCCACCGCCGACCTCACCGGCGTGGACATCCTGCTGCACGCCACCGGCAACATCTACACCGAGTCCCAGGACGAGAAGTTCGCGGCTCCCGAGCTGATGCGCCGGATGGTTGACGCCGGTGACATCGGGCGCAAGAGCGGGCAGGGCTTCTACGAGCACTGAGACCGCGCACACCCCGGCGTGCATCACACGCCGGGGTGAATTCGGTATCGGTTCGCTCACAGCCGGCAACCTCCGCGGCCGTCACGCAGTCAGTGGTTGCAACACCGGCCGTCAGGACACCGCGGAGCACACCACGCATCACGGGGAGCGCATATGCACATCAGGGGCGACCACGCCGAGCTGGTCGTCGGGGGCCGCCTCGACGTCCGCAGCGCGGCGGACGCCCGTACGGTCCTGCACTCGGCCGTCGACGACGGAGTCGGCGACCTGGTGCTGGACCTGTCCGAACTGAACTCCTGGGACGCCACCGGACTCGGGGTGATCATGGGGGTCCACCGACGGGCCGGCCGCTGCGGCCGGCGCCTGGTGCTGCGCGACGTGCCGCCGCAGCTGCAGCGTCTGTTGGTGGCCACCCGGCTGCACCGCATCCTGGCGATCGAGGGGGGCATCGGGGTGGACACGCTGCCCCGCGTGTAGGGGCGTACGGGTGCACGACGGACGAGCGGGAGAAGCCGGGCCCACGCCCGCGGACCCCGGCCCGCGCGCACAATCCTCACGAGACCGTGACCAGTCGGACGCCCCGGCACCCCGGACTGTCGTGGATACTGCCCGAAGGTTTAGGGTTCGGCTGCCCGCTGCCTTGCAACCCTCGAGCGGGCCCGGACCAGAAGCGACAGCGCGGTGTGCAGCGAGGCCGGGGAGGGCTTCAGCCACGACGCTTTTGGGGGCTAGGACCTATGGACCCGAACCGCACGGGACCCGAGGAGTACGGCCACGGCGGCGACGCGCCGCGCCAGCGCCCTCCGAGGGAATCCCTCACCTCCGACTTCGGACAGCACACGCCCGTGCCCGCCCGCACGGTGCAGCTCGTCTCCGGCGACTTCCTGCTGACCGTCAACCCCGTGGACGGCAGCGAGATCGAGCCCTGCCCGCCCGCCGAGCGGCCCGACCGCCCCGCGAAGCTCGCCGACGCCGAGCGCGCCGAGGTGGAACGCGCCGCCGCCCCGCCCGTCCCCCCGGGTCCCGCGCAGCCCGCGCTGCCCCTGCTGGCCCGTCAGGACGAGCGGGAGACCCTGGTGCGGCTGCTCGCCCGCGGCCGCTCCGTGCGTCTCGTCGGCCCCGGCGGCTCCGGCCGCACCCGGCTGCTCGACACCGTCGCCGAGGACTGCGCCGACCTCGCGCCCGACGGCGTGGTCCGCCTGAACGGCCACCGCCGCACCGCCGACGACCTCCTCCACGACCTCTTCCACGCGGTGTTCGACGCGCCCCTGCACCGCCCCGACCGGGACGAACTGATCGAGAGCGTCCGCGAGATCGGCGCCGTCGTCGTCCTGGACGACCTGGAGTTCGGCGGCGCCGCCCTGGACGAGCTGCTGGACGCCACCCCCGAGTGCGCCTTCCTGTTCGCCGCCACCCCGGACGTGGCCGCCCCCTCCGCCGACGCCGGCGTCGAGGACGTCGAGCTGGCCGGGCTCGACCGCGCGGCCGGCCTCGACCTGCTCGGGCACGCCGTCGGCCGCGGCCTCACCGACGAGGAGGCCACCTGGGCGGGCGACCTGTGGTTCGAGTCCGAGGGCCTGCCGCTGCGCTTCGTCCAGGCGGGCGCCCTGCTGCGGCAGCGCGACCGGCTGCGGGCCGGCGCCGGCGCCGTCGACGAGTTCGGCGTCTTCGAGGACGTACGGCCCGACGAGGTGCCCTACGACCCCGCCGAGGGCGACGAGGTCCCGCTGCCCTCCCTCGGCGAGGCCGCCGCGCCCGCCCCGCTGCTCGCCTCCCGGCTCAGCGCCTCCGCCCGCGCCACCCTGCGGTTCGCCGTCGCGCTCGGCGGCGAGGTGCCGCACCAGGCGCACCTGCCCGCCCTGGTGGGCGACACCCATGCCGACGCCGCCCTCGGCGAACTGGTCTCCTGCGGACTGGTCTCCCCGGTCGGCGCCCGCCACCGGCTCGCCGCGGGCGTCCCCGCCCAGCTGGAGGCCGCCGGGTACGCCGACGACGCCGACACCCGGATCCGCGAGGCCGCGCAGCACTACGCCTGGTGGACCGGACACCCCTCGGTGACCCCGGAACGCGTCTGCGCCGAGTCCGACGCGGTCCTCGCCGCGCTCACCGCCCTGTCGCCGCTCGCCCCGGACACCGACGACGAGCCCGGCACCGCCGTGCGGCTCGCCCGCACCGCCGCGCCCGCCTTCGCCTCGGGGCTCCACTGGAGAGCCTGGGAGCGTGCGCTGCGGGCCGGCGCGGAGGCGGCCCGTATCGCCGGGGACGTGGGCGAACAGGCCTATTTCCATCATGAGTTGGGCATCCACGCGCTGTGTGCCGGACAGCTCGACCGGGCGCGCGCCGAGCTGGAGGCGTCCATCGGCCTGCGCGGCGCCCTCGCCGACAAGCGCGGCACGGTCGCGGGCCGCAGGGCGCTGGCCCTCGTCGCCGACCGCTCCGGCGTCCCGCTGGCCATCGCGCCGACCGCGGCGGACGAGGTGCCCGAGGCGCACGTCGAGGAGTCGGCGTCCCCGCCCCGCGGGGTGCCGATGGCCTTCCCCGACCTCCAGCCTCCCGCGGACACCGGTCCGGTCGTCTCCTACGCCGTCCCGGCGACGGCCCTGCGGCAGACCAAGGAAGGCGTCGCCGGCGGCCTCAAGGGGCTTGCCCGGCGGAACCTGGTGGCGGCGGGCGCGGGCGCGCTGCTGGTCGCCGTCCTCGGCACCGTCGTCACCCTCGGCGCCACGTCCGGGAACGACCCGGCGACGCCCGCGGAGAACATCGGCGTCAACCCGTCCGCCAGCCAGGGCCTCGAGGACGACAGCCTCGACGCGGACCCGGCGGCCGGCGACAAGGGCGACACCGGGAAGGCCACCAGCCGCCCCTCCGACCCCGGTCCTGACGGCACCCCCGGCACCGCGGACGACCCGACGCCCACGGCCGCCGAGTCCGACGAGCCGACGGACGAGGAGACCGGCCCCAAGGATCCGGGGGAGCCGACGAAGCCGGCGTCGCCGAGCACCTCGCCGACCAAGTCGCAGAAGCCGCCGTCGACGTCGCCCGACCCGGAGCCCTCGGAGCCCACGGACGACCCCACGGATGACCCCACGGAGTCCGAGGAGCCGACGGGCTCACCCACCACCTCAAGCGAACCGAGCACCAGCAACTCCGCCAGCGGTCCCGTCTCCTCCGCCCCCGTGGAGACCTCCGCGAGCGCCACGCAGAGCACGGATCAGGCCTCGCCCGAGGACTCCGAAACGCTGATCTGACCCGCCGGACGCGCCAGGGGCCCGGGTTCCGCACGGAACCCGGGCCCCTGGCCGTGCCGTCGTGGCGCGCCGCTCAGAACAGGCGCAGCTTGTCGTCCTCGATGCCGCGCAGGGCGTCGTAGTCGAGGATCTGGCAGCCGATGCCCCGGTCGGTGGCGAGCACCCGGGCCTGCGGCTTGATCTCCTGCGCGGCGAAGATGCCGCGCACCGGCGCGAGGTGCGGGTCGCGGTTGAGCAGTTCCAGGTAGCGGGTGAGCTGCTCCACGCCGTCGATCTCGCCGCGCCGCTTGATCTCCACGGCGACGGTCTGCCCGTCGGCGTCCCGGCACAGGATGTCGACCGGCCCGATCGCCGTCATGTACTCGCGGCGGATCAGGGTGTAGCCCTCGCCGAGGGTCTCGATGCGGTCGGCGAGCAGTTCCTGAAGGTGTGCTTCCACGCCGTCCTTGATCAGGCCGGGATCGACGCCGAGTTCGTGCGACGAGTCGTGGAGGATCTCCTCCATCGTGATGATGAGCTTCTCGCCCGCCTTGTTGACGACGGTCCAGACGCCCTCCTCCTCGCCGGCGCCCTCCTTCAGGGTGCACGGCGGCGACATCCAGTTGAGGGGCTTGTAGGCCCGGTCGTCGGCATGGATCGAGACGCTGCCGTCCGCCTTGACCAGGATCAGACGAGGTGCGGACGGCAGGTGCGCGGTGAGCCGCCCGGCGTAGTCCACGGAGCAGCGGGCAATGACGAGACGCATGGTCGGCAACGCTACTCGACCGGCCGGGGTGGACGCGATCCGCCCTCACAGGCGCCCCTCGAAGCCCATGGGGCGCGTCCTGTATCTCCTGGAAAACGCGTGTTCCGCGATGGCCGATTACCGGCCCACAGGAAGTTCCGCATCCGCCCGTTCTCCTGGTGCGGTCACCGTCCGTTGCTTACGGTATTGAACGGGAGGTCGCGAACTGTGTACGCAGCGTGCCCGATGTCGCGCACTCCCTTATCTGTCAGGCAACCCCCGAGTGCTGGGGGTGCGAGAGGAGAACCCATGTCGCTCGACGTCTCACCGGCCCTACTCGAACAGGCCGAGCGAGGCGAGGTCGACGAAGCTGCCTTCGTCGACTGCGTCCGGACCTCCCTGCCCTACGCGTGGGAGATGATCAGCTCCCTGGTGGCCCAGCTGAAGGTGGACGGCGGTACCTTCGCCGACAACCAGACGCCCCCGCCGGACGAGCAGGCACGCGGTCAGCTGCTGCGTGCGCTCGCGAGTGACGCGATACGCGGCGCGCTGCAACGGCACTTCGGTGTTCGGCTGGCCTTCCAGAACTGCCACCGGGTGGCCGTGTTCCCGCTTGACTCCTCGGTCGACGAGACGCTCGCCCGCTTCACCTCGGTGCGCAGCCAACTGCTCAACCAGTCGCCGGAACTGCGCGACTGCTGACGCTCCATCGACAGCTTGCCGCTCCGTACGCGGGAGGTGCGGTTGTACCGGGGCGGCAAGCATCGCTGGAACGTCCGGACCCGTCAGGTGAGTTGGGGGAGCACCTCGGCGCCGAGCCGCCGTACGTTCTCCTCCGTCGCCGCCAGGTCACCGGAGCCCTCGACGAGCAGCGCGAAGCGGGAGATGCCGGTCCGCTCGCTGGTCGCGGCGAGCCGGTCGGCGCACAGCCGCGGGGTGCCCACCGGGTGCAGCCCGCACAGCAGCTCGGTGTAGGCCAGCGGGTCGCGCATCCGCCGCTCGCGGCCGTCCACCGTCATATGCGCCTCCAGCCCCTGCTTCAGCCAGCCGGGCATCGCCTTCAGCAAGGTCTCGGCCGCGTCCGCGCGCCGGTCCGCGATCTGGCAGACCCCGGCCGAGACATGGGCCGCGCCCTCGACCTCGGCGGACGTCCGGCCGCAGGCACGGGCGTGACGCCGCCACAGGGCGACCATCTCGGCCTTCTCCTCGTCGCCGACGTGCATGCCGAGCAGCATCGGCAGCCCGCGCTCGGCGGCCAGCCGTACGCTCGCGGGGGAGGTGCAGGCCACCACGACCTCCGGGCCCTCGGCCTCGGTGAGCGCCTCGGAGGGGCGGGGGACGACGGGCACCTCGCGGAACCGGTACCGCTCGCCGTCGGCGCCCACGGACGGCTCGCGCAGCCAGCGCAGCAGCAGGTCGAGCGCCTCGGGGAACCCCTTCTCGTACGCCTCCAGGCCGGCCCCGAAGACCTCCAGGTCCACCCACGGGCCGCCCCGGCCGAGGCCCAGCGAGAACCGTCCGCCGCTGGCGACGTGCAGCAGCGCGGCCTGTTCGCCGAGCGCGACCGGGTGGGCGGTGGGCAGCACACTGACCGCCGTGCCCACCCGCAGCCGCCGGGTGCGGCCGAGCAGCAGCGCCGCCAGGGTGACGGCGGACGGACAGGTGCCGTAGGGCACGAAGTGGTGCTCGGCCAGCCAGACCGTGTCGAGCCCCGACTCCTCGGCCACCTCGGCGGAGCGGACCGCGCGGTGCAGCGCCTCACCCTCGCCCTGCCCGGGGAACCGGGCGGCCAACACGAAACTTCCAACGCGCATTGCTTTTCCTGCTTCCTTGGCTCCGACGCGGAGCTCCCCCGCAGGGCATAACCCCCCGACACGTGCCGAGGACACGGCCGGGTGAGCGGTTTTGCGGATTGTCTGCAGAATGAGCCGCTCACATGGGCCGCCGCGCGCCACGGAGTGACTTGTGACGATTGGCGGCGTACGCGTACCCCGGCCCGCGGCGGCTAGGCTGGACGCGGTCCGTGCAACCTGTATAGCCCCGTGAGGTGTCCTGTGTCCCCGCGTCGCAACCGACCCAAGGGAGCCGGTTCGTCCGGCCGGAGCGCCGAGGACGACCGCTCCGGGAGGTACGGCGGCTGGGAGTCCACGGAGTCCTGGCGGGGCGAGGACTGGAGCGTGCGGCACGTGGCGGGCAGCAGCGCGCGCGGCAAGTCCTACCGGTGCCCGGGCTGCGACCAGTTGATCCCGGACGGGGTGCCGCACGTGGTGGCCTGGCCCGGGCACTCCGGCGTCGACGAGCGCCGGCACTGGCACAAGGCCTGCTGGAACGCGAAGGACCGCCGCACCACGCGGGTGCAGCGGTCCCGTAACGCGCCGAGGTTCTGACCGGCCCCCGGGTCTCTAGACGTCCCGCTTCCGCAGCAGGGTGAACGCCCCGGCGAGCGCGGCCCCCGTGACGACCAGCATGATCCACAGCGGGTCCCAGCCCGACGGTCCCGACTCCGACAGGGAGTTGGCGTAGAAGATGCTCATCTGGTTCGGGATGGAGTACTCGAACAGCGCCTGCTGCACGTCCTCCAGTGAGGGGGAGAACATGAACAGCGCGATCACCAGCGGGGCCAGCACCGCCGCGATCATGATCGTGATGGCGCCCGCCGAGTGCCGCACGATCGACCCGACCGCCAGCGACAGGGTGCCGAGCAGCGCCAGGTAGAGCGAGACGCCGACCGTGCCCTTCAGCCATTCCTCGGCGTTCGGGTCCGCGGCGTTGTGCTCCTCGAGCAGCGACACGTGCAGCAGGCCGACGACCGACGCGCACACCAGGGTCACCACGAAGGCGACCAGGAAGAACACCAGGGCCTTCGCCGCGAGCACCCGGCCGCGGCTGGGGCAGGCGACCATCGTCGTGCGGATCATGCCGGTGCCGTACTCGGAGGCGGTGGTCAGCACGCCGAGCGTGATGAGGCACATCGAGCCCAGCAGCAGTCCGAAGAAGCCCAGCGACAGCGGGCTCTCGCCGCCCAGGTCGGGGTCGGAGCCGGCGACCACCAGGCCGGTGAGCAGTCCGATGCCGACCACGAGCGCGAAGAACACGCCCAGCGTCCACAGGGTGGAGCGCACGGACTTGATCTTCGTCCACTCGGAGGCGAGCGCGTGCCCGAGATGGGTGCGCACCACCGGGATGGGCGAGGTGTAGGTGGGGTACGCCGGGCCGGGGGCGGAGGGCGCGGCACCGGGTGCGGCCGGCCACTCGGGTGCGGCGCTGTGCGGCATCGGGGGCTGGGGCGTGCTCATCGGGCGTCCTCGGACTTGGTCGGCTCGGCGGAGGGGGCGGACTGGGGAGCGCTCTGCGGCGGCTGCGGAGGCTGCGCGTACGGGTTCGCCGCCGGGGCGGCCGGAGCGGCCGCGGGAACCGCGGGAGCGCCGTAGGGGCCCGCGGGCGCGGCCTGCGGCGGGGCGAAGGGCTGCCCGCTCTGCTGGGGCGGCGGCGGGGCGTACCAGCCGGGCTGGCCCTGGCCCGGCACCGGCATCGGCGGCTGCGCGCCCGGCGGCAGCGGCTGCTGAAGGCCTTCCTTCTGGTCGACGGTCGAGCGGTAGTCGACGGCGCCCTGCGTCATCCGCATGTACGCCTCCTCCAGGGACGCCTGGTGCGGCGACAGCTCCCACAGCCGTACGTCGTGGTCATGGGCGATGTCGCTGATGCGGGGCAGCGGCAGTCCCGTCACCCGCAGCGCGCCGTCCTGCTCGGGCAGCACATGACCGCCGGCCTCGGTGATCGCCGCCGACAGCTTCTCGCGCTGCTGCGGCTCGGCGTCGGGCGTGCGCACCCGGGCGAAGTCGGCGGAGTTGGCGGAGATGAAGTCCCGCACGCTCATGTCCGCCATGAGCTGGCCGCGGCCGATCACGATGAGATGGTCGGCGGTGAGCGCCATCTCGCTCATCAGGTGGGAGGAGACGAACACCGTACGGCCCTCGGCGGCCAGCGACTTCATCAGGTTGCGCACCCAGAGGATGCCCTCGGGGTCGAGGCCGTTGACCGGCTCGTCGAACAGCAGCACCTGAGGGTCGCCCAGCAGCGCGGCGGCGATGCCCAGGCGCTGCCCCATGCCGAGGGAGAAGCCCTTGGAGCGCCGGCCCGCCACCTCGTGCAGGCCCACCACGCCCAGCACCTCGTCCACCCGGCGGGCCGGGATGCCCGACAGCTGGGCCAGGCTGAGCAGGTGGTTGCGGGCGGTCCGGCCGCCGTGCACCGCCTTGGCGTCCAGCAGCGCGCCGACCTGGCGGGGGGCGTTGGGCAGCTTGTCGTACGGGTGGCCGCAGATCGTCACATGGCCCGCGGTGGGGTTGTCCAGACCGAGGATCATCCGCATCGTCGTCGACTTGCCCGAGCCGTTGGGGCCCAGGAAGCCGGTGACGGCGCCGGGACGCACCTGGAAGGAAAGGTTGTACACAGCGGTCTTGTCGCCGTACCGCTTGGTCAGGCCGACTGCCTCGATCATGCTCCGCACCCATCGAAAGGTTCAGGGACAGCGGGGCATACGCCCCCCGTAAGGGTTAGGAGCTTATCGGGGCGCTGACGGTTCCGCTCAAGGGCGCGTCACGGACGGACCGGAAGCGGTCCCGAACGGTCGTTCACTGCGCGTCACGCCGTTTCAGCAGCACGTAGCCGCCGGCGACCGCCGCGATCACCCACAGCGCCATGATGCCCAGGCCGCCCCAGGGCCCGTACGGGGTGTCGTCGTCCACCGGGGTGACCACCTGCATGATCCTGCTGCCCGCCTGGTCGGGCAGGAACTGTCCGACCTTCTCGGTCGCGCTGACGTTGCCGAGGATGTTGGAGATCAGGAAGAAGAACGGCATCAGGATGCCCAGCGACAGCAGGGGGGAGCGCAGCATCGCGGCAACCCCCATCGAGAACAGCGCGATCAGCGTCATGTAGAGCCCGCCGCCGAAGACCGCGCGCAGGACCCCGTCGTCGCCGATGGACGCCCTGAGGTCGCCGAGCATCAGCTGGCCCAGGAAGAAGGTGGCGAAGCTGGTCGCCATGCCGACCACGAACGCCAGCGCGGTGGCCACGGCGAGCTTGCTGAACAGGAAGACGCCGCGCCTGGGCACGGCCGCCAGCGAGGCGCGGATCATCCCGGTGCTGTACTCGTTCGACACCACCAGCACCCCGAACACGATCATCGCGAGCTGGCCCAGGCTGGTCCCGGCGAAGCTGATGAACGTCGGGTCGAAGGAGAGTCTCTCCCGCTCGCTGAGGTTGTCGAACTCGTTCTTCGACAGCGCCGAGATCAGCATGCCGAGGGCGATGGTGACGATCACCGCGGTGGACAGCGTCCACACGGTCGACGCCACCGACCGGATCTTGGTCCACTCCGCCCGTACGACCTGTGCCGTCGCCATGCTCAGCCCTTCCTCCAGCTCTCGCCCCACTGCTGCTGCGGGGGCAGGGGCGCGCCGGTGTGCGCGTGGTACTCCACCGACTCCGCCGTCAACTGCATGAAGGCCTCCTCCAGAGAGGCCTGCTGCGGGCTCAGTTCGTGCAGCACCACCCCGTCGCGGGCGGCCAGCTCGCCGATCTTCTCGGCGGGCGTCCCGTCCACCTCCAGCGTCCCGTCCGCACCGTCCACGGCGGTGACGCCGGCCCGGTGCAGCGCGTCCAGCAGCGCCTCACGCTGCGGGCTGCGCACCCGGACGTAGGAGCGGGAGTTGCGCTCGATGAACTCCGCCATCGAGGTGTCGGCGAGCAGCCGGCCCTGCCCGATGACGACGAGGTGGTCCGCCGTCAGGGCCATCTCGCTCATCAGGTGGGAGGAGACGAACACCGTGCGGCCCTGCTCGGCCAGCGACTTCATCAGCGTGCGGATCCAGTGGATGCCCTCCGGGTCGAGGCCGTTGACCGGCTCGTCGAACATCAGGATCCGCGGGTCGCCGAGCAGCGCGGCGGCGATGCCGAGGCGCTGCCCCATGCCGAGCGAGAACCCCTTGGCCTTCTTCCGCGCCACCGCCGTCAGGCCGACCCTGTCCAGCACCTCGCGCACCCGCCGTTCGGGGATGCCGTTGCTCTGTGCGAGCCACAGCAGATGGTTGTAGGCGCTGCGCCCGGGGTGCACCCCCTTGGCCTCCAGCAGGGCGCCGATGTACGTCAGCGGGTCCTGGAGCCGGTCGTAGTGCGTGCCGTCGATGCGCACGTCCCCCGCGGTGGGGTGGTCGAGCCCCAGGATCATCCGCATGGTGGTCGACTTGCCGGCGCCGTTCGGGCCGAGGAAGCCCGTGACGATGCCCGGCCGGACGGTGAAGGTCAGGTTGTCCACCGCCACCTTCTCGCCGTACCGCTTGGTCAGCCCCTCCAGCTCGATCATGCGGCCACGCTAGAACGGGGCGAAGCCCTCTGCCACCGCAGTGGCAGAGGGCTTCGCCCGGGGGCCGGTCGACCGGTGGTCCGGTCGTGTTACCGGGACTGCTGGGCCGGGACGCCGCGGGAGACGGGCTCGTCCTCGGTGGCGGGCGCGCCGGTGGCGGCGACCGCGGCACCCGTGAGGGTCGCCAGCATCTCGCGGACGTTGGTCAGCTGGGCGTTGATGGAGTCGCGGCGGTTGGTCAGCGCGGCGAGCTCGCGCTCGGACTCCGAACGGATCCGGTCGGCCTTGGCGTTGGCGTCGGCCACGATGTCCTCGGCCTGGCGCTGAGCGGTCTCCACCGTCTGGCGGGCCCGGCGCTCGGCGTCGGTGCGCAGCTTCTCGGCCTCCAGGCGGAGCTGCTCCGCGCGGTGCTCGATCTCAGCGAGGCGCTTCTCGGCCTTGGCCTGACGCGAGGCCAGGTCGCGCTCGGACTGCTCGCGGCGCTTCGCCAGGTTGGTCTCGAAGTCCGCGGCGGCCTGCGCGGCCTTGGCGCGGGTCTCCTCGAAGAGGGCGTCCGCCTCCTCGCGCTTGGACTGGGCGTCCCTCTGCGCCTCGGAGCGCAGCTGGGTGGCCTCGCCCTGGGCCTTCTCGACGATCCGGACGCCCTCGTCCTCCGCCTTCGCCTTGCGCTCGGCGGCGTAGGCCTCGGCGTCGTTGCGCACCTGCTGGGCGGCCGACTCGGCGAGCTCGCGGTGCTGCTCCGCGGCGCGCCGGGCCTCCTCGCGCAGGTCCTTCGCCTCCTCCTCGGCGAGGCGGAGGATCTTCTCCACGCGCGCGCCGAGACCCGCGTACGACGGCTCGGCGTCGTTGACCTGGGCCTGGGCGTTCTGCGTCTCGAGGTGGAGCTCTTCGATGCGCTTTTCCAGAGCGGTGATGCGGGCGAGAGCGCTGTCACGGTCGGAGACGAGCTTGGAGATACGTTCGTCCACCTGAGCGCGGTCGTACCCACGCCGCACAAGCTCGAAGCCGTAGGGGGAAGTGTCGCTCATGGGGTTCCTGTCGAATGAGACCGGTGAGGTGATAGGTGGAATCCTAGGGGCCGAAGCGCTGTGTCATCGAGCGGATGCACGTTTGATACGGAAGATGACACCCCTTTTGAGTGGCTCGCCGCCGGAAGCCTTGCCAAAGCCATGGTCAAAGCCCTCACCGTACAAGGGATTTCGCCCGGTTTGCTAGCTGTCGCCCGACTTGCCACCCGTACGGGTAGCACCTGCCGCGGCCCCCGCCTTGACGCCGTTGTCCTTGCCGCCCGCCGGGGCTTCGAAGGACTCCAGGGCCTCCAGGACGTCCTGGACGCGCGAGATCTCCGCGTTGATGTCCTCGCGGCGCCGGACGAGGACCTCCAGTTCGCGCTTGCCCTCCTCGACGGTGCGCCGTGCCTCGCGCACCGCCTCGGCCTTCAGCTCCTCGGCCTCCTTCACGAGCGTGGCCTTCTTCTGCTCCGCCTCCTTCAGAAGACCCTCGGCCTTCTTCACGGCGGCGATGCGCACCTTGCCCGCCTCGGAGTTGGCCTCGGAGACGATCTCCTTCGCCTTGGCCTCCGCCTTGGCCAGCTGCTCCTCCGCGGCCTTGATCAGCGCGTCGCAGCGGTCGCCTGCCGACCTCATGGTCTCCGCCGCCTCGCGCCGGGCCCGCTCGTGCAGCTCCTCGATCTCGCTGGTGAGACGGTCGCGCAGCTCCTCGGCGCGCTCCCGGATCTGCGTGGCGTCGCGGCGCGCGCCGACCAGCAGCTCGTCGGCGTCCGCACGGGCCTTCTCCACCAGGGAGTTGCCCTCGACCCGCGCCTCGGACACCAGCCGCTCGGCCTCGCTGCGGGCCGCGCCCACCATGGTGTCCGCCTGCGACTCGGCGTCGGCCGTGGTCTTCAGCGCCTGCTGCTGCGCCTCGGTGAGCAACTTGTCCGCCTCGGCGGTGGTCTCCGTGATGAGGGTGTCGACCTGCTCGGCCGCCTCCGAACGCCGCTTGTTGGCCTCCTTGCGGGCCTCGTCCAGCGTCCGCTCGGCCTCCCCGCGCGCGGAGGACACCAGCCGCTCCGCCTCCGACTCCGCGTCGGCCTTGAGCCGCTCGGCCTCGTGCCGCAGCCGCTCCGCGTGCTGCTGCGCCGACCCCACCGTCTCCGCGGCCTCGGCGCGCAGCCGCTCCGCGTCGCCGGTGGCGTCCGCGATGAGCTTCTCCGCCTTGGCGACCGACTCCGAACGCACCCGCTCGGCCTCGGCGACCGTCTCGTCGGTGAGCCGCTCCGCCTCGCTGCGCGCCTCGGTGATGAGCGTGTCCGCCTGCGTCGCCGCGTCCGAACGGATCCGGTTGGCGTCCTCGCGGGCGTCCGCCCGGGTCCGCGCCGCGGTCTGCTCGGCCTCGGCGACCGCGTCGGACGCCTCGGTACGCAGCCGCTGCGCGTGCTCGGAGACCTCGGCGCGGATCCGGTCCGCCTCCGTGATCGCCTCCGAAACCGTGCGCTCCGCAAGGGACTTGGCCTCCTCGGCCTCCTCCCGCGCCTCGCGCCGCAGCCGGCCCGCGTCCTCGCTCGCCCGCTCCCGCTCCGCGTAGGCGTCGGCGCGGACCCGGTCCGCCTCCTCCTCGGCCTCGCGGCGGGTGCGCTCCGCCGCGTGCTCGGCGGCGCTGCGCAGCCCGGCGATCTCCTCCTGCGCCTGCTCGTGCAGCCCCGCGACGGAGTCCCGCACCTGCTGGGCATGGAGCTCGGCCGCCGACACCATCTCCGTGGCGCGCCGGTCGGCCTCCTCGACCAGCCGTACGGCCTCGGCCTGCGCCTCCTCCACACGGGTGCGCGCCGCCGCCAGCAGCTCCTCGCTCTGCGCGCGGGCCCGCCGGCGCTCCTCGTCGGCCTCCTCGCGGGCCGCGCCGAGGAGTTCCTCCGCCTCCCGGCGCCGCCGGGCCGCCTCCTCCTGCGCCGCCGCCAGCGTCTCGGACGCCTCCGTGCCGATCCGCTCCGCGGCCGCCTGCGCCTCCGCGCGCATCCGGTCCGCGCTGTCCTGCGCCTCCGACTTGAGCCGCTCCGCCTCGGCCGCGGCCTCCGACCGCAGCCGCACGGCGACGGCCTCGCCCTCCGCCCGGGACGCCGACGCGTCCGCGGCGGCCTCGTCGCGCAGCCGCTCGGCCTCCTGCTCGGCCTGCTGCCGGAGCGTGCGGATCCGCTCGGCGGCCTCCGTGCGCAGCCGCTCGGCCTCCTCGGTCGCCTCGCGGCGGATCCGGGCGGCCTCCTCGCGCGCGTCGCTCAGCGCCTGCTCGGCCGAGGCGAGCCGCTCCTCGGCCTCGGTGTGCAGCCGGGTCAGCTCCTCGGCCGCCTCCGCGCGCCGCGCCTCGACGGCCCGCTCGGTCTCCTCGCGCAGCTCGCGCGCGGCCCGCTCGGCGTCCTCCTTGAGCGCGTCGGCCTGCTCCACGGCCTCCGCGCGGTACCGCTCGGCCTCCTTGCGGGTGCGCTCCAGGGTCTCCTCGGCCTGCCGGCGCAGCGTCGTGGCGCGCTCGATGGCCTCGGTGCGGACCTTCTCGCTGTCCGTCTGCGCGGTCGACCGCAGTTCGTCCGCGTCCGCCTTGGCCTTGGCGAGCAGCTCCTCGGCGGACTTGGCCGCCTCCTCGATCTGCGCCACGGCCTCCTTGCGGGCCTCCGCGCGGATCTTCTCGCCCTCGGCGACCGCGTCGGCGCGCAGCTGCTCGGCCTCGCCGCGCAGCCGGCGCGCCTCCTCCTGCAGCTCGACCGTCTTGGCGCGGTACTCCTTGGTGTCGTCCTTCGCCGCGCCCTTGAGCTGTTCGGCGATGTCGTGCGCCTCGGCGCGCAGCCGGTCGGCCTCGGCCTCGGCCTCGCGGCGGATCCGCTCGGCCTCCTCGGCGGCGGCCTTGGTGGTCCGCTTGGCCTCCTCGGACGCCTTGTTGAGCACGTCCTCGGCGGTCTTGGCCGCCTTGGACAGCTGGGTGGCCGACTCCTCCGCGGTGAGCGTACGGGCCTTCTCCGCGGCCTCCGCGACGATCTTCTCCGCCTCGGCGCGGGCGTCGGCGACCAGCTGCTCGGCGTCCGCCTTGGTGGCCTCCGCCTCCTTGGTCGCCTCGCCGACCAGCCGCGCCACCTGCTCCTTGGCGGTGCGTGTGCGCGTCTCGTTGGCGGCCTCGGCGGACGCCAGCGCCTTGGCGGCGGCCTCCTTCGCCTCGGTGAGCACCTTCTCGGCCTCGGAGCGCGCCTCGCGCAGCGCGCTCTCCGCCTCGGCCATCCGCTCCTCGGCGGCCCGGCTCATCTCCTGCGCCCGGCGGCGCGCCGACTCCGACTCGCTGACCGTGGAGGTGCGCAGCTGCTCGGCGTGCTCGGTGGCCTCCTGCGCCTGCGTGGACGCGGCGTTCAGCAGGCGTTCGGCGTCCGCGCGGGCCCGGCGCAGCAGCTGCTCGGCCTCGCTGCGGGCCGCCTCCGCCTCGCTCTGCAGCCGGCGGCGGGCCTCGGAGGTCAGCCGCTCCGCCTCCTCACGGGCGGCGGCCAGGGCCTGCTCCCGCTCGGCGCGGGTCTCCTCCATCAGGCGGCGGGCCTGCTCCTCGGTGCGGGCCCGCAGCTGCTCCGCCCACGCCACGTTCTCGTTGACGTGCGACTCGACGGTCTGCCGGCGCTCGGCCAGCTCCTGGTCGAGCTGCTGGCGCCGGGTCACCGCCTCCTGGTGCAGCTCCGCCTGCAGGCGGGCCGCCTGCTCGGCGTGCTCCTGGAGGATGCGCTGGGTCTGGGCGCGGGCCTGGCTCAGCTCCCGCTCGGCGTCCGCGCGCAGCTGGTCTGCCTGAATCTGCGCGTTGCGGAGCAACTGCTCGGCCTGGTAGCCGATGTCGCCGCCGTCGTAGGCGGGCCGGGACATGATGGTGCGCCGCGCCTCGTGCAGCTTGGCGCGCAGCACCTCGACCTGGTAGCCGAGGTCCTCGGCGTGCTGGATCGCCTTTTCCCGCTCGGTCTTCAGCCGCTTCATCTCGGCTTCGAACCGAGAGAGGTGGTCGACGTCAGCCGCCGGCTCTCGCTCCTGGCTCTCGTAGCCCCGCACTGCGCGGTCCCATCCGTCCCCTGGTCGCAAGTCTGGCCGAGCCCCGCCCATCCCGAACGGAGCCCCCGGGGAATGGTGTCAGATCAACGGCGGAGCATGGGCTGCCGCCCCGCGCTCGCCCCCCGCCACCCGGACCCCGGCGATCCCGTCGCCGAACACGACGGGACTCGGTCACCACGCATCGAGCGGCGACCAGACCCAACCCTACCGGCCCCTATGTACGTGGGTCAGTGCTCGGACGACTCAACGGGCGCGGAAGTGACCAGTTCTGTCAGTACGCCGTGGCAGTCCTTCGGGTGCAGGAAGGTGATCCGTGACCCCATGGAACCGCGCCGGGGCTCTTCGTACAGAACGCGTACGCCCTTCTCCTTGATGCCGGCCGCGTCCGCGTCGACGTCCGCCGTACCGAAGGCGATGTGGTGGACGCCCTCGCCGTTCTTCGCGAGCCACTTGGCGACGGTGGAGTCCTCGCGGGTCGGCTCGAGGAGCTGCAGGTAGGAGGCACCGCCGTCCGAGGTCTCGTTGATCTTGAGCATGGCCTCGCGCACGCCCTGCTCCTCGTTGACCTCCGAGTGGAACACCTCGAAGCCGTAGGTGGACCGGTAGAACTCCACGGTCCTGTCCAGGTCGAAGCAGGCGATCCCGATGTGGTCGATTCGCGTCAGCATGGATTCAGTGCAGCGCCCCCGGGGCGGTTACGCAACGTGCGCGCGATCACACCGAAAGGCCGATGACGGGGTCCACCGCACGTCAGTACATTCGAAGTAAACCCTCGTTCACTCCTCGGCTGTGCAGCCGGAAGGGGACCGCAGCTCATGACTTCTGCATCTTCTGCATCATCCGCAACGAACGGCACGACGTCCGTCATCGTCGCGGGCGCCCGCACCCCGATGGGTCGGCTGCTCGGTTCGCTGAAGTCGTTCTCCGGAGCCGACCTCGGCGGCTTCGCGATCAAGGCCGCCCTCGACCGTGCGGGGATCGGCGGCGACCAGGTCCAGTACGTGATCATGGGGCAGGTGCTCCAGGCCGGGGCGGGGCAGATCCCGGCGCGCCAGGCGGCCGTGAAGGCCGGCATCCCGATGAACGTCCCGGCGCTCACCGTCAACAAGGTGTGCCTCTCCGGCCTCGACGCCATCGCGCTGGCCGACCAGCTCATCCGCGCGGGTGAGTTCGACGTGGTCGTGGCCGGCGGCCAGGAGTCCATGACGAACGCCCCCCACCTGCTGCCGAAGTCCCGCGAGGGCTACAAGTACGGCGCGGTGCAGGTGCTCGACGCCATGGCGCACGACGGTCTGACCGACGCCTTCGAGAACATCGCCATGGGCGAGTCGACCGAGACGCACAACACCCGCCTCGGCATCGGCCGCGCCGAGCAGGACGAGATCGCCGCCCTGTCCCACCAGCGGGCCGCCGCCGCGCAGAAGAACGGCATCTTCGAGGCCGAGATCACCCCGGTCGAGATCCCGCAGCGCAAGGGCGACCCGGTGCTGTTCAGCAAGGACGAGGGCATCCGCGGCGACACCACCGCCGAGTCCCTCGGCAAGCTGCGCCCGGCGTTCGCCAAGGACGGCACGATCACCGCCGGCTCCTCCTCGCAGATCTCCGACGGCGCCGCCGCCGTGGTCGTGATGAGCAAGGCCAAGGCGCAGGAGCTGGGCCTGGAGTGGATCGCCGAGATCGGCGCCCACGGCAACGTGGCCGGCCCCGACAACTCGCTGCAGTCGCAGCCGTCGAACGCCATCCTGCACGCCCTCAAGAAGGAGGGCCTGGAGGTCTCCGACCTCGACCTGATCGAGATCAACGAGGCCTTCGCGGCGGTTGCCGTCCAGTCAATGAAGGACCTGGGCGTTTCCGCCGAAAAGGTGAACGTCAACGGCGGCGCCATCGCGCTGGGCCACCCGATCGGGATGTCCGGCGCGCGGCTGGTGCTGCACCTGGCCCTGGAGCTGAAGCGGCGCGGCGGCGGTGTCGGCGCCGCGGCGCTGTGCGGTGGCGGCGGCCAGGGTGACGCGCTGATCGTGCGGGTACCCAAGGCCTGACCCGGTTGTTGCCGACTTCCCTTACGTGAACGGAGCTGTGATGCAGGACGTCTCCACTCTGGTGGCCCAGGCCAGAGAGGGCAGGCCACGGGCCGTGGCCCGGCTGATCTCCCTGGTGGAGGGGGCGTCACCGCAGCTCAGGGAGGTCATGGCGGCCCTCGCGCCGCTCGCGGGCAACGCCTACGTGGTCGGTCTCACCGGTTCGCCCGGGGTCGGCAAGTCGACGTCCACCTCGGCGCTGGTGACCGCGTACCGCAAACAGGGCAAGCGGGTCGGCGTCCTGGCCGTCGACCCGTCCTCCCCCTTCTCCGGGGGCGCGCTGCTCGGCGACCGCGTCCGGATGTCGGAGCACGCCTCCGACCCGGGCGTGTACATCCGTTCCATGGCCACCCGGGGTCACCTGGGCGGCCTCGCCTGGGCCGCGCCGCAGGCCATCCGCGTCCTGGACGCGGCCGGCTGCGACGTGATCCTGGTGGAGACGGTGGGCGTCGGCCAGTCGGAGGTGGAGATCGCCTCCCAGGCCGACACCTCCGTGGTCCTGCTCGCCCCCGGCATGGGCGACGGCATCCAGGCCGCCAAGGCCGGAATCCTGGAGATCGGCGACGTCTACGTCGTCAACAAGGCCGACCGCGACGGCGCGGACGCCACCGCCCGCGAGCTGAACCACATGCTGGGCCTCGGCGAGTCCCGCGGCCCCGGCGACTGGCGCCCCCCGATCGTCAAGACGGTCGCCGCCCGCCAGGAGGGCGTCGACGAGGTCGTCGAGGCGCTGGAGAAGCACCGCGCCTGGATGGAGGAGCGGGGCGTCCTCGCGGAGCGCCGCCGCGCCCGCGCGGCGCACGAGGTCGAGACGATCGCGGTCACGGCGCTGCGCCGGCGCATCGGAGACCTCCATGGCGACCGTCGCCTGGGTGCGCTCGCGGAGCGCATCGTCGCGGGTCAGCTGGATCCCTACCGGGCGGCGGACGAGTTGGTCGAGGGTCTGACCCAGGGTGGCTCGTCCGGCGACTGAGCACGGGTTGCCCGCCCCCGCCGCCCCTTCCCTTCCCGTCCCCGGGGGCTGCGCCCCCGGACCCCCATCGGCCCTGACGGGCCTCGTCCTCAAACGCCGGACGGGCTGCCATTCAGCCCCTCCGGCGTTTGAGGAGCGGGGTCCGGGGCGGAGCCCCGGGTCGGGACGGGAAGGGGCGGCGGGGGCGAGGACACTCCTGGTCAGTCGTCGTCGCGGTCGGCCGTGACCGAAGCGGTCGTCAGGCCGACGCTCCAGTCCTGTCCGTCCCCGCCGGAGGCGAGCGTCTCCGCCTCCCAGCCCCGGTCGTCGCCGTCGTCGTCCAGGTCGACGGAGACGACGGTCCCCTTGGCGGCCGCAGCCTTCGCCGCCTGCTCGGCCGTCACCGACGTCCCCTTCAGCGCGGCCCGTACCTCGGCGGCGTCGTCCTCGTCGTCCTTCGACGAGCCCAGGACCTTGCCGGTGCCCGGGTCGACGCGCACGCTGTGCCAGGTGTCGCCCTTGGCGAGGACGTCGATCTCCCACGACCCGTCGTCCAGTTCGGCGGACACCGCCGTACCCGGGGTGTGCTTCAGCGCGGCGGTGATGGCGTCGGCGGCGGTCACCTTGCCGGGGGCGGCGGCACCGTCCCTGTCGTCGTCCCGGACGTCGTCCGTCCGCGTCACCGACGTCGAGTCGTCGTCGTCCCCCGCGACCGCCAGCGCCGTCGCCGTGCCCCCGCCCACCAGTGCCGCGGCCGTGACGACGGCGATCACGATGTTGCGCTTCATGTGCGTTCCTCCCGAGTCGGTGTGCTTCGTGCTGTACGACGATCAATGTCGCCCACCGACGCTGAGCGGAGGCTGAAGCAGCCTGAAGTGATCTTCAGCTTCCCTTTGCGACCCTGGACCGCATGCGACTCCTGATCGTCGAGGACGAAAAGCGCCTCGCCCTCTCCCTCGCCAAGGGCCTCACCGCCGAGGGATACGCCGTCGACGTCGTGCACGACGGCCGGGAGGGGCTGGACCGGGCCACGACCGAGCCGTACGACCTGGTCATCCTCGACATCATGCTGCCCGGCCTCAACGGCTACCGGGTGTGCGCCGCCCTGCGCGCCGCCGGGCACGACGTGCCGATCCTGATGCTCACCGCCAAGGACGGCGAGTACGACGAGGCCGAGGGCCTGGACACCGGCGCCGACGACTATCTGACCAAGCCCTTCTCCTATGTGGTGCTGGTCGCCCGGGTGAAGGCGCTGCTGCGCCGCCGGCGGGCGGCGGGGGCGTCCCCGGTCCACGTGCACGGCGACCTGAAGGTGGACACCGCCGCCCGCCGCGTCTGGCTCGGCGGGGCGGAGACGGAGCTGACGGCGAAGGAGTTCTCGGTGCTGGAGCACCTGGTGCTGCGGGCCGGCGAGGTGGTGTCCAAGGCCGACATCCTCGAGCACGTCTGGGACTTCGCCTACGAGGGCGACCCCAACATCGTCGAGGTCTACGTCAGCGCCCTGCGCCGCAAACTGCGCGCGGACCTCATCCGCACGGTGCGCGGCGCCGGTTACCGGCTGGAGACGGCGCCGTGAGCCGGCTGTTCGGCTCGGTCCGCTCGCGGGCGACGCTCGGCGCCACGCTCGTCGTCGCCGTGGCCCTCGTCGCGGCGGGCGCCGCCGTCCTGCTGTCCCTGCGCGCCAATCTGACCGGCGAGGCGGGAACCCGGGCCGAGCGCTCCGCGCAGGCCGTCGCCTCCGAACTGGCCGCCCGTATCCCCCTCGACAAGCTCTCCGGGCTGGACGCGGAGGACGTCCCCGTGCAGATCGTCGACGAGGACGGCGTCCTGCTCGCGGCCTCGGAGGACCTGGAGCGGATCAGCGGGACCGGCACCGCGGAGGTGACGCCCGCACCGACGCGGTCCGGCGCGGACGACGACCGGGACCGGGGGGACGACGACCGCGACGACGACTCCGGCCGCTCGGGCGACGAGGAGTCCCTCGAACCGGGTGAGATCGCCCAGGGGGCGAGCTATACCAACGGCACCGCCACCATCGACGGGGACACCGAGGACTACCGCTTCGCCGCCGTCGAGGTGGAGACCCCCGACCGGGGCCGCCTCACCGTCCACGCGGGCTCCCCGCTGGCCGCAGAGCACAGCGCCGTGGGCACCGCGCTGACCGCCATGCTCATCGGCTTCCCGCTGCTGCTCGGCGTCGTCGCCGGGGTGACCTGGCTGGTCACCGGCAGGGCCCTGCGCCCGGTCGAGGGCATCCGCCGGGAGATGGCCGCGATCACCGCCTCCGAGGACCTTCGCCGCCGCGTCCCCGAACCGGCGACGCACGACGAGATCGCCCGGCTCGCCCGCACCACCAACGCCACGCTCGCCGCGCTGGAGGCCTCCGTGGAGCGGCAGCGCAGCTTCGTCGCCGACGCGTCGCACGAGCTGCGCAGCCCCATCGCCTCGCTGCGCACCCAGCTCGAGGTCGCGGCCGCGCACCCCGAGCTGCTCGACCTGCACGGGGCCGTCGAGGACACCGTGCGGCTGCAGAACCTCGCCGGGGACCTGCTGCTGCTCGCCCGGCTGGACGCGGGGGAGAGGCCCGTCGGCACCCGGGTGGATGTGGCCGCGCTGGCCCGCGAGGAGGCCGCGGGGCGCGAGGGGGTCACGGTGGAGGCGGAGCCCGTCGAGGTCTCCGGGTCGCGCGGCCAGCTGGGGCGGGTGCTCGCCAATCTGCTGGACAACGCGGAGCGGCACGCCCGTGAGCGGATCACGGTGACCGTGCGCCGGGAGGGCGGCGAGGCGGTGGTGAGCGTCGCCGACGACGGAGAGGGTGTGGCGGAGGCCGACCGCGAGCGGATCTTCGAGCGGTTCGTACGGCTGGACGCGGCGCGCAGCCGGGACGACGGCGGGGCGGGTCTCGGCCTGGCCATCGCGCGGGACGTGGCCGTACGGCACGGCGGCACGCTCACTGTGGGCGCGACGCCGGCGGGCGGAGCCCTCTTCGAACTCCGCCTGCCGCTCGCCGGCGCGGGCCGGGGGGCGCCCCGGGCCTAGGCAGGCCGGCAGGGGGTGGACGTCAGAGCCGTCCCCGCTGCCCCCGCAGGTGCTCCGCGATGGGCTTGAGGGCCTTGTCGAGCTCGATGAGAGCCTCGGGGGAGAGCAGGTCGATGAAGTGCCGGCGCACCGACGCCACGTGGTGCGGGGCGACCTTCTGCATCGTCTCCATGCCGTGGTCGGTGAGGACCGCGTAGAGTCCGCGGCGGTCCGACTCGCAGTTCTCCCGGCGGACCAGGTGGGCGTTCTCCATCCGGGTGATCTGGTGGGAGAGCCGGCTCTTGGACTGCATCGTGGCGGAGGCGAGGTCGCTCATCCGCATCCGCCGGTCCTCCGACTCGGACAGGTTCACCAGGATCTCGTAGTCGTTCATTGTCAGGCCGAACGGCTGCAGATCCTTCTCGAGCTGGTAGGTCAGCAGCTTGTTGACCTCCAGGTGGGTGCGCCAGGCGCACTGCTCCGCATTGGTCAGCCAGCGGGTGGCCGTCTCGGTCTCCATGAATGAAGTCTACCTAAGGAAGTTGAAAGGCGAACTAATAGGGCTTCCGTGTGACGTCACGTGCAGGCGTTCGATGTCACACCCCGCACACTACCGCTCACAGCCCGAAGCGACGCTGGAGGTCTCCCAGCTGTCCGGGAAGGCGCGGTCCGCCTGCGCCAGGTCCGGACGCCCCCGGTCCGCCCCCTCCGGGCACCCCGGGCTGCTGCGGGGGCGCCCCGGTGGCCTGCTCCGTCATCAGCGCCTCGGACGACTGCAGCAGCACCGTGCCCGCGCCGACGAACTCGAACTGGTGCTCCTCGCCGGAGACCCCGCCGAGGCCCGTCATCGCACGTAGACCGCCCAGTACGCCGGTCAGGTAGCCGTGGTCGTAGTGGTGGCACGGGGACGGGCAGTCCGCCCAGCCGACCAGCGCCTGCGGGTCGACCCTGATCGGCGGTTCCATGAACACCACCGGTCCGTTGGACGCCGCCACGAACTTTCCGGTTCCGACCAGTGTCAGAAAACCTGGCACGATCGACTGCTTCAGCGACAGACTTGGCTGAAAAGCAAGCAAGTTGCCCGAGCGAATGGTCAGATTGCCGTCGTCCAGGTCATACGAATTGACATCGAAGGCCCGGTCGGCGAGCAGCATCTTGCCCGAGCCCTCCGCCACGACCCAGTCGCTCGCGTGCAGTGGCGAATGGAACGCCTTCCGGACAAGTCGGTCGAGTCGCCCGTGCCCGATCCCGTTGAACTCGACCGTGCCGTAGTAGGCGATCATCTTCCCCTTCTGCAGGAACCACTGGGTGCCCTTGAGCTCCACGCAGAAGGTGTAGTCGTTCACGTTGTCGTCGGACGGCAGCGTCATGGGGTCGAAGACCGCGGGCCCGGCGCCTGGCGTTCCGTACGTGCTCACAGCTTCTCCTCCGAGGCCTGGACGTAGACCGCGCCGCTGCCGCTCAGCTCCAGCTGGAAGGCCTCGCCGGAGCCGCGTCCCACCATGTCCCGCCAGCCGAGCGCCGTCGACAGCTTGTTGCGCACGTCGCCGTGATGGGCGACGTACGCCTGCGGGTCGACGTGCACCGGGCGCTGCGGGGTGATCGGCACCTCGATCACCCCGCCGTGCGCCATCACGGCGACCGCGCCGTGCCCCTTGAGTGTGGTGGTGAACAGCCCCTGCCCGGAGACCTGGCCCCGCACCATGCCCATCACCCCGCCCTGCGAGCCGAGGAACACCGTGCCCTGCTCCAGCGTCCCCTCGAAGGCCAGCAGCCGGTCCGCCTCGACGTACAGGGTGTCCCCGGAGAGGCGGATCACCTGGACGTGGTGGCCGCCGTGCCCGAACAGCACCGTGCCGCTGCCCTCCACGGTCATCAGGGGCGTGTCCTCGTTCGCCACGCGCCGGCCGATCATCGACATCACCCCGCCCTGGCCGCCGCGCAGGTTGGGGGTGAAGCTGACCTCGCCCCGGTAGGCGAGCATCGCGCCGCGCTGGCTGAACAGCCGCTGACCGGGCGCGACGGTCGCCTCGACCATCTTGGCGTTGATCTCCCGGAAGCCCATGTCAGACGTCCCCCGCGATCGTGTTGCGCTCACTGGGCTGGACGTAGACCACCCCGTCGCCCTCGAAGCGGATCTGGAAGGCCTCGCCGCCGCCCTCGCCCATGAACGTGCGGAAGGTCACGCCGGACTGGAACGACTGCCGCAGATTGCCCTGGTGCGCGACGTACGCGCCCGGGTCGACCGTGAGCGGGTACTGCGGGGCGACCCGCAGCAGCACGGCGGGGCCGTCCGACATGATCGCGGCCTGGCCGTGGCCCTCGATCGTGGTCGTGAACAGCCCGTTGCCCTGGGAGGCCCCGCGCAAGCCCGTGAACGTGGTCCCCGTGCGCAGGCCGCCGTCGGTCGCCAGCAGGTTGCCGGACTCGACGTACAGCTTGTCGCCGTTCAGCGTCACCAGGTTGATCTCCGAGGCACGGTCGGCGAAGAAGCAGGTCCCGTGCCCCTTCACCTCCATGAGCGTCATCTGCTCGCCCGTGAGCCGCCGGGTCACCATCCCCCGGACGCCCTCACCGCCACCCGTGAGTTTCTTGAAGGCCATCTGTCCGTCGTACGCGACCATGGAGCCGTTCTTCGCCTTCACGGCGTCCCCGGTCATGTCGACGGCGAGCACCTTGCTGCTCTGAAGTCGGAACATCGCCACGTGTGCGACGGTAGCGGCCCTTTTGCGCCGCGCACAGGTCCGGGAGGAGGAGTCGCACCCTGATACGGCCCCGACCCCCTGCGGTGATCGCCCACGGGGTTTGCCACAATGGCTACGCTTGTGCGCGCGTTCACAAGCCGACCGCACCGTCGACGCCGACGTCTCTCCCTTCCGAAGGTGACCCGTGGACATCAAGACCGCCTCCGCACTCCGACGCCTCCGCCTGGTCTCGGGCCCCGAAGCGATCTCGTTCCTGCTGCTGCTCGTCTGCTCGGTCCTGAAGCGGACCACCGACTTCAACGCCGTGCCGGTCATGGGTGCGGTCCACGGCTTCCTCTTCGTCCTCTACGTGCTCTTCTGGGCCGACGCCTGGAACCGTGCGAAGTGGTCGCTGGGCACCGCCGCCTACTACTTCGTGATGTCGGTGCTGCCCACCGGCGGCTTCTTCGCCGAGCGGCGGCTCAAGCGTGAGGCCGAGGACGCGGTGATCGCCTCCCGCGCCCGCAAGGAAGGGGTCGTGAACGCGTGATCGTCGCCTTTTCCGTGACGCCGCTGGGCGTCGGCGAGGACGTGGGGGAGTACGTCGCCGACGCCGTGCGGGTGGTCCGCGAGTCCGGTCTGCCGAACCGCACCGACGCGATGTTCACGTCGGTCGAGGGGGAGTGGGACGAGGTCATGGACGTGGTGAAGCGCGCCGTGGCCGCCGTCGAGGCCCGCGCGCCGCGCGTCTCGCTCGTCCTCAAGGCGGACATCCGCCCGGGCGTGGAGGACGGGCTGACGTCGAAGGTGGAGACCGTCGAGCGGCACCTGGCCGGCTGACGGGCGGACCGAAGGGCGAGACAGGGCTGACCGGCATCTGACCCGCCGGTAGGGTCTGGTCCGTGCCCAAACCGCTCAGTCTCTCGTTCGATCCCATCGCCCGTGCCGACGAGCTCTGGAAGCAGCGCTGGGGAAACGTGCCGGCGATGGCCGCGATCACCTCGGTCATGCGGGCCCACCAGATCCTGCTGGCCGAGGTCGACGCGGTGGTCAAGCCCTACGAGCTCACGTTCGCACGGTACGAGGCGCTGGTCCTGCTGACCTTCTCCAAGTCCGGCGAGCTGCCGATGTCGAAGATCGGCGAGCGGCTGATGGTGCATCCGACGTCGGTGACCAACACCGTGGACCGGCTGGTGCGGTCCGGGCTGGTGTCCAAGCGCCCCAACCCCAACGACGGCCGCGGCACGCTGGCGTCCATCACCGACAAGGGCCGCGAGGTCGTCGAGGCGGCCACCCGCGACCTGATGGCGATGGACTTCGGCCTGAGCGCCTACGACGCGGAGGAGTGCGCGGAACTCTTCGCCATCCTCCGGCCTCTGCGCCTGGCGGCGGGTGACTTCGAGGAGGGGTGACCCCGCCGAAGATCGCCCGGAACGTGCCGTTACGCTCGATCGCATGAAGAAGAGCGTGCTGACCCGCTACCGGGTCATGGCCTACGTCACCGGTGTCCTCCTCGTCGCGCTGACCATCGGCATGATCGGCAAGTACGCGCTCGACGTGGACGCCGCCGAGGACTTCACGCAGGTGGTCAGCATCGCGCACGGCTGGCTCTACGTCCTGTACCTGATCTTCGCCTTCGACCTCGGCTCCAAGGCGAAGTGGCCGGTGAAGAAGCAGCTCTGGGTGCTGCTCGCCGGCACCGTCCCCACCGCCGCCTTCTTCGTCGAGCGCAGGATCAGCCGCGAGCTGGAGGCCTCCGTCGAGGACGGCGCTCCCGAGGTCGCCAAGGCCTGACGCCCCGCGTCGCACCGCCGTACGGACGAGCGTACGGCGGTCTCCCATCGACATTTACTTGGACGTCCTAGTAAATTCGTAGGTATGGACGCTGACGCCATCGAGGAGGGCCGCCGTCGCTGGCAGGCCCGGTACGACGCCGCGCGCAAGCGCGACGCAGACTTCACCACGCTCTCCGGGGACCCCGTGGAGCCGGTGTACGGCCCGCGGCCCGGGGACCGCTACGACGGGTTCGAGCGGATCGGCTGGCCGGGGGAGTACCCGTTCACCCGCGGGCTGTACCCGACCGGCTACCGGGGGCGGACCTGGACCATCCGGCAGTTCGCCGGGTTCGGGAACGCCGAGCAGACCAACGAGCGGTACAAGATGATCCTCGGCAACGGCGGAGGCGGCCTCTCCGTCGCCTTCGACATGCCGACGCTCATGGGCCGCGACTCCGACGACCCGCGCTCGCTGGGCGAGGTCGGGCACTGCGGGGTGGCCATCGATTCGGCGGCCGACATGGAGGTCCTGTTCAAGGACATCCCCCTCGGTGACGTCACCACCTCGATGACCATCAGCGGGCCCGCCGTGCCCGTCTTCTGCATGTACCTCGTCGCCGCCGAGCGCCAGGGCGTCGACCCGGGCGTGCTCAACGGCACGCTGCAGACGGACATCTTCAAGGAGTACATCGCCCAGAAGGAGTGGCTCTTCCAGCCGGAGCCCCATCTGCGCCTCATCGGCGACCTGATGGAGTACACCAGCGCGCGCATCCCCGCGTACAAGCCGCTGTCCGTCTCCGGCTACCACATCCGCGAAGCCGGCTCGACGGCCGCGCAGGAGCTGGCGTACACCCTCGCGGACGGCTTCGGGTACGTCGAGCTGGGGCTCAGCCGCGGCCTGGACGTGGACGTCTTCGCGCCCGGACTGTCCTTCTTCTTCGACGCGCACGTCGACTTCTTCGAGGAGATCGCCAAGTTCCGTGCCGCGCGCCGCATCTGGGCGCGCTGGATGCGGGACGTCTACGGCGCGCAGAGCGAGAAGGCGCAGTGGCTGCGGTTCCACACCCAGACCGCCGGCGTCTCGCTCACCGCGCAGCAGCCGTACAACAACGTCGTCCGCACGGCCGTCGAGGCGCTCGCCGCGGTGCTCGGCGGGACCAACTCGCTGCACACCAACGCCCTCGACGAGACCCTCGCGCTGCCCAGCGAGCAGGCCGCCGAGATCGCCCTGCGCACCCAGCAGGTGCTGATGGAGGAGACCGGCGTCGCCAACGTCGCCGACCCGCTGGGCGGTTCCTGGTACGTCGAGCAGCTCACCGACCGCATCGAGGCGGACGCCGAGAAGATCTTCGAGCAGATCAAGGAGCGGGGCCTGAGGGCCCACCCCGACGGCAAGCACCCCATCGGGCCGATCACCTCCGGCATCCTGCGCGGCATCGAGGACGGCTGGTTCACCGGCGAGATCGCCGAGTCGGCGTTCCGCTACCAGCAGGCGCTGGAGAAGGGCGACAAGAAGGTCGTCGGCGTCAACGTCCACACCGGCTCCGTCACCGGCGACCTGGAGATCCTCCGGGTCAGCCACGAGGTGGAGCGCGAGCAGGTCCGGCTGCTCGGCGAGCGCAAGAGCGCCCGCGACGACGCGAAGGTGCGCGGCGCGCTGGACGCGATGGTGGAGGCGGCCCGCTCCGGCGCCAACATGATCGAGCCGATGCTCGACGCCGTCCGCGCGGAGGCGACGCTGGGCGAGATCTGCGACGCCCTGCGCGACGAGTGGGGCGTCTACACCGAGCCCGCCGGCTTCTGACGCACCCGGGGACCGGCCCCGCCCCGCACGACCACACCGCCCCGGCAGGACCCGCGCCCGCCGGGGCGCGGTGCGTTCACGGCTTGCGGGCGACCGCCCCGTACAGGGAGATGACCGCGCGCTCGTCGGTGCTCTCCCCGACCGCGAGTTCCGGGTGCCAGTCGGTCAGCTGGACCAGCCCCGGCTCGACCGGCTCAAGACCCTCGAAGAAACGGGCGATCTCCGCGCGGGAACGGGGCGCCAGGGTGACGCCGCCCGCCCGGTACATCTCCACCCCGCGGGCCACGGCCTCGGGGTCGAAGTCCGCGGTGAGCTGCGACAGCACCAGGTAGCTGCCGGACGGCAGGGCGTCGACGAGACCGGCCACCAGGGTGTGCGGGTCGTCCTCCTCGCCGAGGAAGTGCGTCAGCGCCACCAGGGACAGCGCCACCGGACGCGTGAGATCCAGGGTCTGCCGGGCCTCCTTCAGGATCCGGCCGGGCTCGCGCACGTCCGCCTGCACGTAGTCGGTGGCGCCCTCCGCTGTGCTGCGGAGCAGCGCCTCGGCGTGCTTCAGCACGATGGGGTCGTTGTCGGTGTAGACCACCCGCGACTCCGGCGCGGCGGCCTGCGCGATCTGGTGCAGGTTGGGCTCGGTCGGTATGCCGGTGCCGATGTCCAGGAACTGCCGTACGCCCCCGGGGCCGGCCAGCCAGCGGGTGACGCGCTGCATGAACCAGCGGTTGGTGCGGGCCACGTGCCGGGCGGTGCCGTCCAGGCTCATGATCCGGCGGCCCAGTTCCTCGTCGACGGGGTAGTTGTCCTTGCCGCCGAGGAACCAGTCGTAGACCCGGGCCGGGTGCGGCGTGGACGTGTCGATGCGTGCGGCGCCGGTCATGCCAGTTCCCCCTGGTGCTCGCGTCCCGTGCGTCCCGAAGCGATCGGAGCGGTCACGATCATCGCAGTGGGTGACCGTGAGGTGACAGGCGAGTATCGGTCAGCGCGCGCCCGCCGCCAGCCCCGACAGCAGCACCCGGGTCAGCCCGTGCACCCACTCCTCGTCGGCCGGCTGGTTGCTGACCAGGGTCCGGTGCACCACCGAGCCCGCCACCATGTCGAAGATCAGGTCGACCGCGCGGGCCGAGCGTGCCGTGTCGGACTCGGGCGGCAGCTCGCCGCGCTCCTGGGCGCGGGCGCGGCCCGCGACCACCAGCCGCTTCTGCCGGTCGACGATCGAGGCGCGGATCCGCTCGCGCAGCGCCTCGTCGCGGGTGGCCTCGGCGACCACCGCCATCAGTCCGCTGCGAGCCTCCGGGCGGGCCAGGATCGCGGCGAACTGGAGCACCACGCCCTCGATGTCGGCGGCCAGCGAACCCCGGTCGGGCAGCGTCAGCTCGTCGAAGAGCTCGGCGACGGCGTCCACGACCAGTTCGTTCTTGCCCGCCCAGCGGCGGTACAGCGTCGTCTTGGCCACCCCGGCGCGCACCGCGACGTCCGAGAGCGTGAGCTTGGACCACCCCAGGTCCACCAGCGCCTGCCGGGTCGCGGCGAGGATCGCGGTGTCGGCCGCGGCGCTGCGGGGACGCCCGGTGCGACTGGCTGGATAGCGGCGCTGCATGGCACGACCATAACCGGCGGATTCCGTGCGGTGGTGAGGGAGATCACCGGCAAGCGGTGCCGCGCGCCCGCCCCTTGCCATTACGCTACGACTCGTAGCGAAAGCACGTGGGCGTATGACGTGCCCGAGCGACGACCACCGCGCCGGGTGGGGACCCGGCGCATCAGCACCACACGTACGCCTGGGTTTTCCTGGGCGCCTTTCACACTCACGCGCGGTACGGGGGAGGATAGACGCATGCAGCCACGGAACATGTCCATGAGCGGAGTCGTCGACCTCGCCGCGGTGAAGGCGGCCCAGGAGGCCAAGGCGAAGGCGGAGCAGGCGCGCGCCGAAGCGGCCCGGAGGGGCGGCGCCGGCGCCGTCTCGCCCGCCGATCTCGTCATCGACGTCGACGAGGCCGGTTTTGAGCGCGACGTCCTGCAGCGCTCCATCGAGGTCCCGGTCGTCATCGACTTCTGGGCCGAGTGGTGCGAGCCCTGCAAGCAGCTGAGCCCCGTCCTCGAGCGGCTCGCCGTCGAGTACAACGGCCGCTTCCTCCTCGCCAAGATCGACGTCGACGCCAACCAGATGCTGATGCAGCAGTTCGGCATCCAGGGCATCCCCGCCGTCTTCGCGGTGGTGGCCGGACAGGCCCTGCCGCTCTTCCAGGGCGCCGCGGGCGAGGCGCAGATCCGCCAGACCCTGGACCAGCTCGTGCAGGTCGCCGAGCAGCGCTTCGGACTGACCGGTCTGACCGTCGACCCGGAGGCCGAGCCGGGCGGCGCCCCGGCCGTCGACGAGGCCCCGGCCGGCCCCCACGACTCCCTCCTCGAGGCCGCCGCCCGCGCGCTGGACGCCGACGACCTGGACGGCGCGGTGCAGGCGTACAAGAACGTGCTCGCCGAGGACCCGGCCCACCCCGAGGCCACGTTGGGCCTCGCCCAGGCCGAACTGCTGCGCCGCGTACGGGACATGGACCCGCAGCAGGTGCGCAAGGACGCCGCCGAGAAGCCGGGCGACGTGCAGGCGCAGATCGCCGCCGCCGACCTGGACCTGGCGGGCGGTCATGTCGACGACGCCTTCGGCCGGCTGGTCGACACCGTGGCCCGCACGGCGGGCGACGACCGCGAGACCGTACGCGTGCGGCTGCTGGAGCTGTTCGACGTGGTCGGCGCCGACCACCCCGGCGTGGTGACCGCGCGCCGGGCCCTGGCCCGCGCCCTGTTCTGAACGAACCGCACCCGGGCGCCCGTTCTGCCGCCTTCGCCTGTTATGGCGGCGGACGGGGCCCGAGGTGCCGACTGGCCGGCAGAGGCCGAAGCGGCCGCGCTTTACCAAATCTTGGTAATCGCGGCCGCTGTTACTGCGAGTAAGTCGCAGGCGTTGATCTGTCGGATTCTGTCCACCGATCAACTGTTTTGTACACCCCCTTCGGTGCACCCAGCGTCGCCGGTCGGGTCCGGCGGGTCGCGCCGTGGTTATCCGGCCGTTACTAGCCAGTAACGAACCCCCTTGTGCGGGCGGCGAGAATGCACCACGATCGGCGACGCTCGGTCCATTACCCGTACCCCCGACAGCCGGTCGGGCCGCGGGAACTCCTGGGTCCCCACCGAGCAGGAGCGCCGGCAGTGACGGCGCTCCTTGGACAGGGGGGTCTTCGCCCGTCCGGCGAAGCCTGTCCAGCAGGGTTGTGCGTGATGCGTGTCAGGCGCGACCAGTGGTTGTCGCTCGGGGGTGATCGCCGGTGATTCGGGCGCGTTCGTCGCGCCGCCGAACGCGGGCGCTCCCCTTCCCGAGGACGTAGCACTTCTCCCATCCCTGCCCGACTCGGCCGCCGGTCAAGGCGGCGAGCCAGGACAGGAGATGTACGTCCGAGAAGGAGGAAATATGGAGTCCCAGGTGCGTGGCGGGACCAGATGGAAGCGGTTCGCTGTGGTCATGGTGCCCAGCGTTGCCGCCACGGCGTGCATAGGTGTCGCTCTCGCGCAGGGCGCCCTCGCGGCGTCGTTCAGCGTTTCCGGCCAGTCGTTCAAGGTCACCACGAAGGAGCTCGTCGGCGAGGGCTTCTCGCAGTACGGCGCTCTGGACGAGGGGTACACCCTCGACGGCAAGAAGACGGCTCACCCCGTCGCGGTCTCGGCGTTCAAGTCCGCGACCATCAAGAGCCTGTGCCAGTCGGTCGTGACCCCGAACATTCCGGTGCTCGGGAACGTCAGCCTGATCCTGCGCGCCGGTGACGGCGCTCAGCCGGTCGAGGCCAAGAACCTGTACATCGACGTCGCCGAACTGAACGCCGATGCGACGTTCACGAACATCGACATCGGTGTGGCCGCCAAGGACGCCAGCAAGGGTCCGGGCATGAAGGGCGGCGGCGAGCAGGCCAACCCCTTCGGGTTCGCGCAGCAGGCCGAGAGGGCCGTGCTGAAGGACGTGAAGCAGACGGCGTGGGCGACCACCGCCGGAACCTTCAAGCTCAGCGGCCTGAAGATGTCGCTCTCGACGGGCGTCAAGGAGTGCTACTAAGCACTCGCTGACGGGCGGGGGAGCCGATGGCGCCCCCGCCCGTCCACCTTCCCGCCGCGCTTTCACGCGCGGCGCACATCACCACCACAGCAACGCCATCCAGGGAGCTGTTTCTCATGAGCGCCGAGACTCCTGCCGCCTCCGGCCAGTTCACTCGCCGACGGCTGCAGTTCCGCGCCTGGCGTGGCCAGCGGCCCTTCTGGGCCGGCCTGTTCATCATCATCGGCGGACTCCCCATCGCCTACTTCCCGTACGCGAACCTGCAGATCGGTCACCTGACCCTGGCGATGGCGACCACCGCGGGCGCCGGGTCCCTGATCATCGGCGTGCTGCTCGTCGTCCTCGGCGTCAGCCTCTGGTTCCAGAAGCACATCCGCGTCTTCGCGGGTGTCGCGGCGATTCTGCTGGCGTTGGTGTCCATCCCCGTGTCCAACCTCGGCGGGTTCCTCATCGGCTTCCTCTTCGCCCTCGTGGGCGGGGCGATGGCCGTGTCCTGGGTGCCGGGCGAGCCGCCCGAGCAGGAGCTGCCGGCGGACGCGGGCGTGCACGGCGGCGCACCCGAGGGCGCCCTCCCCGAACCCACGGTCTCCGGCCCCGCAGAGGGCGCCGCGGCGACGGGTGAGCCGAACGATCTGTCAGGAACGAGCCCGGCGAACGGGGCGAACGGGAGGCACAGTGCCGGCTGACGAGGTGACCCACGGGGCTGATGTGGAGGCGTCCCGTGCGAGAACCGGGCCGCGTCACGCGGCGCCCAAGAAGCCGCTGTTCACCAGGTTCCACATGCCTGCCGGGAAGGCGATAGCCATCGCGGCGATGCCGACCGCGGTCCTGATGGGGATGGGCTTCACCCCGACGCTCGCCCAGGCCGACGACCAGCCGTCGTCGAGGAATCTCACGGCCGACGAGTTCAAGGAGTGCCTGGAGGCCATCGAGAAGGCGGAGGAGGGGGACGCGAGCGCGTCGCCCACGCCGTCCGCCACCGCGAGCGAGAGCGCCTCCGAGGACGCCGAGGAGCCCTCGACGGACCCGACCGGCTCGGCCCCCGCCCAGGAGGCCCCGGACGCGGACGAGGACGCGGACAAGGGATCGGACTCTTCGCCGGATTCAGGTTCCGACGACGAGGCCGAGCCGACGCCCACGCCCTCCGCGACCGCGGGCGGACAGGCGGCGGACACCGAGCCCGCCCCCTCCCCGTCGGAGACCGACAAGAACCTGCTGGAGCAGATCGGGGACGCCATCGAGGACGTCTTCACGCCCGGCGAGAAGGCGGAGGAGACCCCGAGTCCGAGCCCGTCCGCCTCCGCGTCGTCGTCCGCCCCCGCCGAGGAGACGGACGAGAAGGCCGAGGAGGCCCCGCAGAAGCCCGCGGAGAAGGCCGCCGAGGACGTCCTCGAGCAGACCGGCGACGCGGTGCAGGACGCCACGGAGCAGGCCGAGGAGGCCGTGGAGGAGGAGACGCAGGAGCCCGAGGCCACCGCCTCGCCCAGCCCCTCCGAGTCGTCCGGGATCGACCTGGAGGACTGCCCGGTCGCCACCGACGCCGAGGGCGGGGTCGACAACAACGTCCCGCTGCCCGACGACCCGTGGTTCCTGAACGCCAGCTCGCTGCTGCTGAAGGGCGCCGACTACAAGGGCATCGTCGAGGTGCGGACCGCCAACGGCACCAAGAAGAAGGTGCTGAAGTACGTGATCTCCGACGGCACCGACATCGGCGACCTGCACCAGACGGTCAAGGACCCGCAGACCGGCAAGACGTACCACGTCCAGGCCGCCAAGGGGTCCACCTCGACCATCCGCGACGGCGACACCGTCATGTACACCGAGAGCATCTCCGGCAACCTGCTGGGCCTGATCCCGGTGACGTTCGACCCGGAGAACCCGCCGCCGCTGAACATCCCGCTGATCTACTTCACCAAGGTCACGGTCCAGCAGGCCGGCCAGTTCGGCGGCACCCTGCACGTACCGGGACTCCACCAGTACGTCACCGACTGACAGGTCGGCCTCTCCGGGGAGCCGGAGATCGTGCCCCGCAGGGTCGCCCTGCGGGGCACAACGCTGAGGAGGCAGCTTTGCGGACGCGGTTGACGCTCGCGCGGGACGGCGACGCCCTGGTGGCCAGGCTGGCGCCTTCCCATCCGCACGGGCTTCTACCGGGAGAACTTCGACGCACTGGCCCACGGCCTCCTGGAGGCGGCCGCCGGGCTCTGATCCCGGAGGAGGGCGCCCCCTGCGGGAGGCAGGGGGCGCCCTCGGGTGTCTCCGGGGTGCCGGGTCAGGCGGTCGCCTCGCCCAGGTGGTGGACGCGGACCATGTTGGTGGTGCCGGGGACGCCGGGCGGGGAGCCGGCGGTGATGACCACGATGTCGCCCTCGTTGAAGCGGCTCAGGCGGACCAGCTCCTGGTCCACCAGCGCGACCATCTCGTCGGTGCTGCTGACGAACGGCACCACGTGCGGCTCCACGCCCCAGCTCAGCGTGAGCTGGTTGCGGGTCGACTCGTCCGTGGTGAACGCCAGGATCGGCTGCGCGACGCGGTAACGGCACAGCCGGCGGGCGGTGTCGCCGGACTGGGTGAAGGCCACCAGGCCCCTGCCGCCGAGGAAGTCGGCGATCTCGCAGGCCGCGCGGGCCACCGAACCGCCCTGGGTGCGGGGCTTCTTGCCCGGCACCAGCGGCTGCAGGCCCTTGGACAGCAGCTCCTGCTCGGCCGCCTGGACGATCTTCGACATCGTCCGCACGGTCTCGATCGGGTACGCGCCCACGCTGGACTCGGCGGACAGCATGACCGCGTCCGCGCCGTCCAGGATCGCGTTGGCCACGTCGGAGGCCTCGGCGCGCGTCGGACGGGAGTTGGTGATCATCGACTCCATCATCTGGGTCGCCACGATCACCGGCTTGGCGTTGCGCCGGCACAGCTCGATCAGGCGCTTCTGCACCATGGGGACCTTCTCGAGCGGGTACTCGACGGCCAGGTCGCCACGCGCGACCATCACGCCGTCGAACGCCATCACGACGTCCTCCATGTTCTCCACCGCCTGCGGCTTCTCCACCTTGGCGATGACGGGGACGCGGCGGCCCTCCTCGTCCATCACGCGGTGGACGTCGGCGACGTCCTTGGCGTCCCGGACGAAGGACAGGGCGACCAGGTCGCAGCCCATCCGCAGGGCGAACCGCAGGTCCTCGACGTCCTTCTCGGACAGCGCGGGCACGTTCACCGCCGTGCCGGGCAGGTTGATGCCCTTGTGGTCGGAGATGACGCCGCCCTCGATGACGATCGTCTTGACCCGCGTGCCCTCGACGTCCAGCACCTTCAGCTCGACGTTGCCGTCGTTGATGAGGATCTGGTCGCCGCGGGAGACGTCGCCCGGGAGGCCCTTGTAGGTGGTCCCGCAGATCGTCTTGTCACCGGGGACGTCCTCGGTGGTGATGGTGAACTCGTCACCGCGCACCAGCTCGACGGGGCCCTCGGCGAAGGTCTCCAGACGGATCTTGGGGCCCTGGAGGTCGGCGAGGACGCCGACGGCCCTGCCCGTCTCCTTGGCGGCGGCCCGGACCCGGTCGTACCGGCCCTGGTGCTCGGCGTGCGAGCCGTGGCTGAAGTTGAAGCGGGCCACGTTCATGCCGGCTTCGATCAGAGCGACGAGCTGCTCATGGGAGTCGACCGCGGGGCCGAGAGTACAGACGATTTTCGAACGGCGCATGGGGCGATCCTATCGGTTTGTTTCGCTCCGGAATATTCCGTCTGGCGGAATGTACATATGAGGTTCCCGCTGCTCAGTTGTCCTTTCCGACCAGGGCGTATGTCTGCTGTGCGATCTCCATTTCCTCGTCCGTGGGTACCACCGCGACCGCGACCCGTGCCCCCTCGGGCGAGATCAGCCGCGCCCCGCCGCCGCGGACGGCGTTGCGCCCGGCGTCCACCGCGAGGCCCAGCCCTTCCAGGCCCGCCACGGCGGCCTCACGCACCTCGGCGGAGTTCTCGCCGACCCCGGCGGTGAAGGCCACCGCGTCCACCCGTCCGAGAACGGCGTAATAGGCGCCGATGTACTTCCTCAGACGGTGAATGTAGATGTCGAAGGCGAGCTTCGCGCGTTCGTCGCCCTCGGAGATCCGGCGCCGGATCTCCCGCATGTCGTTGTCCCCGCACAGTCCGACCAGCCCGCTCCTCTTGTTCAGAAGGGCGTCGACCTCGTCGGCGGACATTCCGCCGACGCGCATCAAATGGAAGATGACGGCCGGGTCCATGTCACCGGACCGCGTACCCATCACGAGCCCCTCCAAGGGGGTGAGCCCCATGGAGGTGTCCACGCAGCGGCCCGCCCGCACGGCCGAGGCGGACGCCCCGTTGCCCAGGTGCAGCACGATCACGTTCACCTCCTCGGGCGCCTTCCCCAGCAGCCGCGCCGTGGCCCGGGAGACGTACGCGTGCGAGGTGCCGTGGAAGCCGTAGCGGCGGACCCGGTGCGCGTCGGCGGTCTGCACGTCGATCGCGTAGCGCGCCGCCGACTCCGGCATCGTGGTGTGGAACGCGGTGTCGAAGACGGCGACCTGCGGCAGGTCCGGGCGCAGCGCCGTCGCCGTGCGGATGCCGGTGAGGTTGGCCGGGTTGTGCAGCGGCGCCACCGGGATCAGCCGCTCGATCTCGGCGAGCACCCGCTCGTCGATCACCGTCGGCTCGGTGAAGTGCTTGCCGCCGTGCACCACCCGGTGGCCGATGGCGAGCAGCTCGGGGGAGTCCAGCCCGAGGCCGTCGGCGGCCAGTTCCTCGGCCATCGCCTTCAGCGCGGCGTCGTGGTCGGCGACCGGCCCGGTCCGCTCGCGGGTCTCCCCGCCGGACGCCAGCGGGGTGTGGCGCACCAGGGAGGTGCGCTCGCCGATCCGCTCCACGAGACCGGACGCCAGCCGGCTGCTGTCGCTCATGTCCAGCAGCTGGTACTTCACCGACGAGGAGCCGGAGTTGAGGACGAGGACACGGGACGGGATCACTGGGCGGCTGCCTTCTCGCTCGGGGCCGGGGACTGCGCCTGGATGGCGGTGATCGCGACGGTGTTGACGATGTCCTGCACCAGGGCGCCCCGGGACAGGTCGTTGACCGGCTTGCGCAGGCCCTGGAGGACCGGGCCGACGGCGATCGCGCCGGCCGAGCGCTGCACGGCCTTGTAGGTGTTGTTGCCGGTGTTCAGGTCGGGGAAGATCAGCACGGTCGCCTGGCCCGCCACCTCGGAGTCCGGCAGCTTGGTCGCCGCGACCGACGGCTCCACGGCCGCGTCGTACTGGATCGGCCCCTCGATGCGCAGGTCGGGCCGGCGCTCCCGGACCAGCTCGGTCGCCCGGCGCACCTTGTCCACGTCGGCGCCGGAGCCGGAGGTGCCGGTCGAGTACGACAGCATCGCGATCCGCGGCTCCACCCCGAACCGCGCCGCCGTGACCGCCGACTGCACCGCGATGTCGGCGAGCTGTTCGGCGTCCGGGTCCGGGTTGACCGCGCAGTCGCCGTACACCAGCACCTTGTCGGCCAGGCACATGAAGAACACCGACGAGACGATGTCCGCGTCCGGCCGGGTCTTGATGATCTCGAAGGCCGGGCGGATGGTCGCCGCCGTGGAGTGCACCGAGCCGGACACCATGCCGTCGGCGAGGCCCTCCTCGACCATCAGCGTGCCGAAGTAGTTCACGTCGGACACCACGTCGTAGGCCAGCTCCACGGTGACGCCCCGGTGGGCGCGCAGCGCCGCGTACTTCTCCGCGAAGGGGTCGCGCAGCTCGGAGACGGCCGGGTCGATCAGCTGGGTGTCGCCGAGGTCGACGCCCAGGTCGGCGGCCTTCTTGCGGATCTGGTCGACGTCGCCGAGGAGGGTCAGCTCGCACACGCCCCGGCGCAGCAGCACCTCCGCCGCGTGCAGCACCCGCTCCTCGGTGCCCTCCGGGAGCACCACCCGGCGCAGGTCGGAGCGGGCCTGTTCGAGCAGCTTGTGCTCGAACATCATCGGGGTGACCCGGTCGCTGCTGGGCGCGGACACCTGGCGGGTGAGCTCGGCGGTGTCGGCGTACCGCTCGAACAGGCCGAGCGCACGCTCCGCCTTGCGCGGGGTGGCCGCGTTCAGCTTGCCCTCCAGGGAGAAGAGCTGCTCGGCGGTGGGGAAGCTGTTGCTCGGCACCGACAGCACCGGCGTGCCGGGTGCGAGCCGGTCGGCGAGGGTGAGGATACGCTCGCCCGGCACCTCGTCCAGGGTCAGCAGCACCCCGGCTATCGGCGGGGTGCCGGCGCTGTGCGCGGCCAGCGAGCCGATCACCAGGTCGGCCCGGTCGCCGGGGGTGATCACCAGGCAGCCCGGGGTCAGGGCGGCGAGCAGGTTCGGCAGCATGGCGCCGCCGAAGACGAAGTCCAGGGCGTCCCGGGCGAGCCCGGAGTCGTCGCCGAGCACCACCTTCGCGCCGAGGGTGTGGGCGATCTGGGACACCGTCGGCGCGGACAGCGCGGGCTCGTCGGGCAGCACGTAGCAGGGCACGGGCAGCCGGGTGGCGAGCCGCTCGGCGATCTCGTCCCGGTCCTCGCGCGCGACCCGGTTGACCACCATCGCCAGCACGTCGCAGCCGAGGGTGTCGTAGGCGCGGTAGGCGTTGCGGGTCTCCGCGCGCACGGACTCGGCGGTCTGCCTCCGGCCGCCCACGACCGGGATGACCGAGGCGCCGAACTCGTTGGCCAGGCGGGCGTTCAGGGACAGCTCGTCCGGGAACTGCGTGTCCGCGTAGTCGGTGCCCAGCACCAGCACCACGTCGTAGTCGCGGGCCACCAGGTGGAACCGGTCGACCAGGGTGGACACCAGCTCGTCGGTGCCGCGCTCGGCCTGGAGCGTGGAGGCCTCGGCGTAGTCCATGCCGTAGACGGTTCCCGGGTCCTGGGAGAGCCGGTAGCGGGCGCGCAGCAGTTCGAAGAGCCGGTCGGGCCCGTCGTGCACCAGGGGGCGGAACACGCCCACCCGGTCGACCTGCCGGGTCAGCAGCTCCATGACCCCGAGTTCGACGACCTGACGGCCGTCGCCGCGGTCGATACCGGTCACGTACACGCTGCGGGTCACGCGCGCTCTCCGTTTCGTCGGGTGCCGCGAAGGCGACGGGCTGGGAAACCGCCCACACAGGTGAGCGGATCCCTCTTGACAATACCTGCGGCGCTGGCTAGGACGCCCGCGCGTCGGGCTGTCGGCGGTGCTCCGGGGGACGTGGAACAATCGGCAGTGGCTCACCGGTATCGACAGCGACCAGGAGACACTTCACGATGCGTATAGGAGTCCTCACCGCAGGCGGCGACTGCCCTGGGCTGAACGCAGTGATCCGGTCGGTCGTGCACCGGGCGGTGGACAACTACGGCGACGAGGTCATCGGCTTCGAGGACGGCTACTCCGGCCTGCTGGACGGCCGCTACCGCACGCTGAACCTCAACGCGGTCAGCGGCATCCTGGCGCGCGGCGGCACCATCCTGGGTTCCTCCCGGCTGGAGCGCGACCGGCTCCGCGAGGCCTGCGAGAACGCCTCCGACATGATCCACGAGTTCGGCATCGACGCGCTCATCCCGATCGGCGGCGAGGGCACGCTGACGGCGGCGCGCATGCTGTCCGACGCGGGTCTGCCGGTGGTCGGCGTCCCCAAGACGATCGACAACGACATCTCCTCCACGGACCGCACCTTCGGCTTCGACACCGCCGTCGGTGTCGCCACCGAGGCGATGGACCGCCTGAAGACCACCGCCGAGTCCCACCAGCGGGTCATGGTCGTCGAGGTCATGGGCCGGCACGCGGGGTGGATCGCCCTGGAGTCCGGCATGGCGGCCGGCGCCCACGGCATCTGCCTGCCCGAGCGGCCCTTCGACCCGGACCAGCTGGTCAAGATGGTCGAGGAGCGCTTCGAGCGGGGCAAGAAGTTCGCGGTGATCTGCGTCGCCGAGGGCGCCCACCCGGCCGAGGGCACCATGGACTACGGCAAGGGCGAGATCGACAAGTTCGGCCACGAGCGCTTCCAGGGCATCGGCACGGCCCTGGCGTACGAGCTGGAGCGCCGCCTCGGCAAGGAGGCCAAGCCGGTCATCCTCGGCCACGTCCAGCGCGGTGGCGTGCCCACGGCGTACGACCGCGTCCTCGCCACCCGCTTCGGCTGGCACGCGGTGGAGGCCGCCCACCGGGGCGACTTCGGCAGGATGACCGCCCTGCGCGGCACGGACATCGTGATGGTCCCGCTCGCGGAGGCGGTCACGGAGCTGAAGACGGTCCCGCGGGACCGCATGGATGAGGCGGAGTCGGTCTTCTAGACCGCTCCGTCCGTACGGTGGGGGCCGGTTCTCCGACCCCCACGGACGCCCCCGCTACACCTGCTCCGGACCGGCCTCCGCCGTGACCGTCTGCCAGAAGTGGTCGACGACGTGGGTGAGGAAGGCGCGGCCCGGGTCGGCCGCGTCGGTGGGGCCGCCGCCCCAGCTGAGCGTGGCGGCCCTGTGGCCCTGGTAGTCCTGGTGCAGCCGGTGCAGCACCTCCTCCAGCAGCCGCCGTTCCAGCGGGGCGATCTTCGACACCGGCCGGACGTACGCCTGCCAGCGCGTGGTCACCGCGTCGCGCAGCAGGTCCGCGAGGCGCTCCTCGCGGCCGGTGACGGCGATGACGTCGGCCAGGGACAGGCCGAGCATCCGGGTCAGCACGGCGGTCTGACGTTCGGTGCCGCGCCACTGCCCCGTCTCCTCCATCCGTAAGTAGGCGTGGAGTTCGTGCCCGACGGTGTGGGCGACGTCCTCCGGCGCCAGGCCGCGGGCCACCCGGTGCTCGCGCAAGGTGCGCGGACGGCCGATGAGTTCGCCGGGGGAACACCACAACACACCGGCGAGGGCGGCGAGTTCGGGATGGGACGGCGAGGCGTTGCCGCGCTCCCACGCGGCGACGAGGGCCGGCGTGACGTACGGCAGGTCGTAGGAGGCGCGCAGGGCGTGGGCCACGTGGTCCGGGTCCAGGCCCAGCGCGGCGCGCAGCCGGCGGGCGGCGGGGGCGTTGAACGGCGGGGGCGGACGGCGGTCGCTGCGAGCGGGAGGTCGGCGCACGGCCCACAAGCTAGGCCCGCCCGCCGGGGGTGACTACGGTCTGTTCGGCCAGGCTCACTGTTTGTGGAAAGGTACGGCTACCGGCTGGTCGTGTTTCGGCGGAACGGCGGGACCGGCCGCGGAGAGATGCGCTCCGTGGTGCGAACGGCAAGCTCAATGGGCATATGCGACCGCGTGCGGCCCCGGTCCGCGCGCGAGCCGGGGGGGGGGGAACGGACGCCCGCCCCTCGCACCCCCGTACGAGCCCCGCGCCCCGTGCGCCCCTCCGCCCGCGCCCCCGCGCGCGGCGCGAATCCGCCGGTCACCCCTTCACCGCCCCGCCCAGCGCGAACCCCGCCCCCAGCCGCCGGGAGACCAGCACGTACAGCAGGATCACCGGCGTCGAGTAGACGAGGGAGAACGCGGCGAGCTGGCCGTACGCCACCATCCCGCGGTTGCCGAAGAAGTCGTTGATGCTCACGGACGCCGGCATCAGGTCCGGGCTGAGCAGCAGCATGAAGGGGACGAAGAAGTTCCCCCACATCATCACGAACGAGAAGACGGTCACCACCGCCACACCCGGCCCCATCAGCGGCAGCACGATCCGCGCGAGCGACTGCAGCGGGGACGCCCCGTCGGTCCAGGCCGCCTCCTCCAGCTCCTTCGGAACGCCGTCCATGAAGTTCTTCATCAGCCAGATGGCGAACGGGAGTTGGGACGCGGCGAAGAAGAAGATCGTGCCGTGCGCGGTGTCGATCAGATTCACCCGCACGAACAGCGCGTACACCGGCACCATGATCGCGGTGATCGGCAGGCTGGTCGCGAAGAGGATCGTCAGCAGGAACGGCCGGTTGAGCCGCGACCGGTAGCGGGACAGCGGATACGCGGCGAGCGCCGCGCACACCACGGTCAGCGCGGTCGCGCCCCCGCACTGGAGCAGACTGTTGAGCAGCGGGGTGAAGGTGATCTCGTCGGTGAGGATCGCGTCGAAGTGCTCCAGTGTCACCCCGTCCGGGGCCTTCACCCGCAGACCGGCGTGCGGGTCGATCGCGGAGAGCACCACCCACGCCAGCGGCAGCAGGAACGCGACGGCGACGACGAGCAGCCCGGCGTCGGCGGCCAGCCGCCGGGCGGTACGGCGCGAGGACAGGGACATGGCGGTCAGACCTCCGTCCGCAGCAGACGCAGGTAGAGCAGCGAGAACAGCGAGCCGACCAGCAGAAGCAGCAGCGCCACCGCCGTGCCGTAGCCGATCAGGCTGTTCTGGAAGGCCTGCTCGTACATGAACAGCGGCAGCGTCTGGCTCTTCCCGCCGGGGCCGCCCCGCGTCATCACCCAGATCAGCCCGAACACCGACAGCGTCTGCAGGGTGTTGAGCATCAGCGTGGTGCCGATGGAGCGGCGGATCATCGGCAGCGTGACGTGCCACATCCGGCGCCATCCGCTCGCCCCGTCCACCTCGGCGGCCTCGGTGATCTCCTTCGGGATCTCGTTCAGCGCGGCCGAGTACACCAGCATCGAGAACGCCGTGCCGCGCCACACGTTGGCGAACGACACCGCCAGGATCGGCAGGGTGAACAGCCAGTTCTGCGACGGCAGATGGAGGAGCTCGAGCACCGCGTTCAGCGTGCCCTCACGGCGGAAGAAGGCGTACAGCAGGAACCCCGCCACCACCTCCGGCAGCACCCACGCCGTGACGACGACCCCGCCGGTGAGCGTGCGCACCGGTTTCGACGCCCGCTGCGTCAGCGCGGCCAGCGCCAGGCCCAGGGTGTTCTGCCCGACCAGCGCCGACACCACCGTGAACACCAGGGTCAGCCATACGGCGTTGAGGAACGCGTCGTCACGGAACGCCCGCCGGAAGTTGTCCAGACCGACGAACGACTCCTGCGCCTGACCCGTCAGCTGCAGATCGGTGAAGGCGATGAGGACGCAGTACGCGATCGGCCCGGCGAGGAACACCAGCAGCAGGGCCAGCGCGGGGGCGAGCGGCAGAAAGCGGGGGAGGAAACGGCGCAGGGTGCGCCGGCCCGCCGGGGGCGGGGAGCCGGCGGGCGGACCCGGGGTCTTCGCGAGGTCCGGGCCCGTGTGCGGTGCGGCGGTCATCGGCGCGTCCCGTCGCCGCTCACTTCGAGGTGACCTGGCCGCCGGCGGCGTCGCGCAGCGCCTCGTCGTAGTCCCGCGCGGCCTCCTCCACGGACGCGTCACCCGTGGTCACGGCCTCCATCGCCTCCTGGATCGCGGTCGACACCTTCGGGTACGCCGGGTACGCGGGCCGGTAGTGGGTGTGCTCCACCAGGTCGGTGAAGAACCGGATGCCGGGCTGGGCCGCCGTGTACGCCGGGTCCGCCGCGACGTCCTCGCGGACGGCGATGCCGGAGTTGGCGACGTACCACTTCTGCGCGTTGGCCTTGGTCTGCATCGTCTTCACGAACTCGAAGGCCAGATCGGGGTTGGCCGCCTTGGCGGGGATCGCCCAGGTCCAGCCGCCCGACATGCTCACCTTGCCGGGCGCCTGCCCGTGCTGGGTGGGCATCGCCGCGAGCCCCAGCTCCTTCGACCACTCAGGCCACTCGTGCCCGCTTCCCTCCAGCCAGTCCTGCGGCAGCCAGGAGCCGTCGAGCGCGATGCCCAGCCTGCCCTGCGGCAGCCACTCACCGCGCACCCGGGTGCCCACGTTGGGGTCGAGGGCGTCGGCGACGTCGGGCCCGAGCTTCTCCTTGTACACGGTCTCGACGAACGTCAGGGCGTCCCGGAAGCCCTTGCCCGCCGTGATCCACTTCTTGCTGTCCTTGTCGTACAGCGGGTCCGACGAGCCGTCGTTCGTGCCGTACAGCAGCATCTCGAAGGTCTGCATGGTGGCCGCCTCGCCGACCGGCTTGCCGGTGTAGACGTTCAGCGGGATGACGCCGGGCACCTCCTTCTTGATGGCGCGGGCGGCGTCCAGCACGTCCTCCCAGGTCCTCGGCTGCCAGTCGGCGGGGAGCCCCGCCTTGGCGAAGACGTCCTTGCTGAACCACAGCCCGCGCGTGTCGGTGCCGTCCGGGACGCCGTAGGTCTTCCCGTCCTCGCCCTTCGCGGCGGCCTTGGCGGTGTCGATGAACCGGTCCCAGTCCTTCCACCCGGCGAGGTAGGGGTCCAGCGGCTTCAAGTACCCGCTGGTGATGTCGGAGTTGATGAGGAACGTGTCCTCGTACACCAGGTCAGGCGCGGTCCTGGGGGAGCGGAGCATCTGCTGGAGCTTGGTGTAGTACTCGGCGTCCGGCGCCTTGATGGGGACGAGCTCCACCTTCTTGCCGGGGTTGGCCTTCTCGAACTGCTCCTTGATGTCCGCGAGATAGGTGTCCATCACCTTCACGGAGTTGTCCGTGGACTGCTTGAAGGACACCTTCAGCGTGTCCGGATCCCCGCCGGACCCGCCGCCGCAGGCGGTCAGCAGCAGCGGGGCGGCGGCACAGAGGGCGACGAACGCGGTCGGACGGACGGTGGTGCGGGGGCGAGCGGCGGTGGGGCGCACGGGCACGACCTCCTACGGGCACACGACACTGTGGCCTGGACGGCTGCCTGGCGAACGTAAGTTGACCGGTCTGGTCCGGTCAATGAGCGTGCGCAGGGGGAACCGCCGGGGCCGGTGAAGGCTTCGTGAGGTTCGGTGGCCCGCGCACCCACGGGCGGTGTGACGGGCAGGGTCAGTGGCCCGGCACCCACCGGTACTGGAGTTCCGGCCGGCCCACCGTGCCGTACTGGGGGCGGCGGGCCGCGCAGCCGGAGTCGACGAGGTGTTCCAGATAGCGGCGGGCCGTGATGCGGGAGATGCCCACCGTCTCCGCGACGCCCGCGGCGGTGAGGCCGTCGGGGGCGTCGCGCAGGGCCGTGGAGACGCGTTCCAGGGTGGGGCCGCTGAGGCCCTTCGGGAGGGCGGCCGGGCCGGGGGCGCGCAGGGTCGCCAGGGCGCGGTCGACCTCGTCCTGGCCGCTCGCCTCGCCGGCCGCCGCGCGGAACTCGGCGTAGCGGACCAGCCGGTCGCGGAGCGTCGCGAAGGTGAACGGCTTCAGCACGTACTGCACGACGCCCAGCGACACCCCCTCGCGCACCACCGCGAGGTCCCGCGCCGAGGTCACCGCGATCACGTCGGCGTGATGGCCCGCCGCGCGCAGCGAGCGGGCCAGCTGCAGCCCGTGCACGTCCGGCAGGTGCAGGTCGAGGAGCAGCAGGTCGACGGGGGTGCGGTCGAGCGCCCGGCGGGCCTCCGCCCCGGTGCGCGCCTGGCCGACGGCGACGAAGCCGGGCACCCGCCCGACGTACATCACATGCGCGTCGGCGGCCACCGGGTCGTCCTCGACGACCAGCACTCTGATGGGCTGCCCGGTCACCGGGCACCGCCCGCGCCGTTCACGACCGTACCGGCCGTCTCCCGCAGCGGGATCCGCACGTCGAACACGGCGCCGCCGTCCTCGCCCGAGGTCACCGCGAGGGTGCCGCCGTGCCGGGACACCGCCTGCCGGACCAGGGCGAGGCCCAGGCCCCGGCCGCCGGGGCCGGACGGCTTGGTGGTGTAGCCGAGCCGGAACAGCTCCTCGGCGCGGTCCGGGTGCACGCCCGGCCCGGTGTCGCCGACCCGCAGGACCAGCTCCGAGCCGTCCTCCTCGGTCAGCGCCGTCACCGTCACCCGCGCACGCACCCCGCCCTGCGCCGCGTCCACCGCGTTGTCGATCAGGTTGCCGAGGATGGTCACCAGGTCACGGGAGGGCAGCGCCTGAGGCAGCAGGCCGTCGTCCAGGCGGCTGTCCGGGGACACCACGAGCTCCACGCCCCGCTCGTTGGCCTGCGCCGTCTTGCCCAGCAGCAGCGCCGCCAGCACCGGCTCGCTCACCGCCGCCACCACCTGGTCGGTGAGCGCCTGCGCCAGCTCCAGCTCGGCGGTGGCGAACTCCACGGCCTCCTCGGCGCGCCCCAGCTCGATCAGCGACACCACGGTGTGCAGCCGGTTGGCCGCCTCGTGCGCCTGGGACCGCAGCGCCTGGGTGAAGCCCCGCTCCGAGTCCAGCTCGCCCATCAGCGACTGCAGCTCGGTCACGTCCCGCAGCGTCACCACCGAGCCGCGCCGCTGGCCGCCGGTGACCGGCGAGGTGTTCACCACGAGCACCCGGTCGGACGTCAGGTGCACCTCGTCGACCCGGGGCTCGGAGGCGAGCAGCGCGCCCGTCAGGGGAGCGGGCAGACCCAGCTCCGTGACCGACCGGCCCACCACGTCCTCCTCCTGGTCCACCCCGAGCAGTTCCCGGCCGCCGTCGTTGATCAGCGCCACCCGGTACTGCCCGTCCAGCATCAGCAGACCCTCGCGCACGGCGTGCAGCGCGGCCTGATGGTAGTCGTGCATGTGGCTGAGCTCGGTCGCGTTCATCCCGTGGGTGTGCCGGCGCAGCCGCGCGTTGATCACGTACGTGCCGATCGCGCCGAGCCCGAGCGCGCCCGCCGCGACCGCCAGCAGCGCGGCGAGCTGCTCCTGCACCCGCCGGCCGATCTCCTCGACCCGTATGCCCGCGCTGACCAGGCCGACGATCCGGTCGCCGTCCCGCACGGGGGTCACCGCGCGCACGGACGGGCCGAGCGTGCCGGTGTAGGTCTCGGTGAAGGTGCGCCCCATGAGCGCCGGGCCGGTGTGCCCCCGGAAGGGCAGGCCGATCTGGGCCGGGTCGGGGTGGGTCCAGCGGATGCCGCGCGGATCCATGATGGTGACGAAGTCCACGTCGGTGTCGCGCACCACCGCCACCGCGTACGGCTGGAGCCGCGCCGAGGGGTCGGACGAGCGGATCGCCTCCCGCACCGACGGTGAGTCGGCGACCGAGCGGGCCACCGAGGTGGCCTGCCGGCCCGCGGCCTCCTCGGCCTCGCTGCGGTGGCTGAGATAGGTGGCCAGCGCGTACCCCGCCACGACGACCGTGAGCAGCACGGCCTGCATGGCGAAGAGCTGTCCCGCGAGGCTGCGGGACCGGGGGAGGGGGATACGCATTCGGCCAGTCTGCCTCGCGCGTCCGCGGTGAACTAAATGAACGGAAGGGTGACCACGCTCACAAGGCGCGACATAGTCACCGCGTTCCCCCGAACCATCCCCCGGACGTGAGCCGCACGCCGGTGATGCCGACGACGACGTCAAGGAGGGCCGCCGTGACCAGCACCGCCGATACGGCACCAGCCGCACCCGAGGCCAAGCGGGACCGCACGCACTATCTCTACATCGCGGTGATCATCGCGGTCGCCCTCGGCATCGCCGTCGGCCTGATCGCGCCGGACTTCGCGGTCGAGCTGAAGCCGATCGGCACCGGCTTCGTGAACCTGATCAAGATGATGATCTCGCCGATCATCTTCTGCACCATCGTGCTGGGCATCGGGTCCGTACGGAAGGCCGCCAAGGTCGGCGCGGTGGGCGGCATCGCCCTCGGCTACTTCATGGTCATGTCGGTGGTGGCGCTCGCCATCGGCCTGGTCGTCGGCAACATCCTGGAGCCGGGCACCGGCCTCGCGATCACCGACGCGGTCAAGGAGACCGGCCACGCCCAGGTCGACGCGGAGGCCAAGGACACCACCGAGTTCCTGCTCGGCATCATCCCGACGACCATCGTGTCCGCGTTCACCCAGGGCGAGGTGCTGCAGACCCTGCTGGTCGCCCTGCTGAGCGGCTTCGCCCTGCAGGCCATGGGCAACGCGGGGCAGCCGGTCCTGCGCGGCATCGAGCACATCCAGCGGCTGGTCTTCCGCGTCCTCGCCATGATCATGTGGGCGGCCCCGGTCGGCGCGTTCGGCGCGATGGCCGCGGTCACCGGCTCGGCCGGCCTGGACGCGCTGAAGAGCCTCGCCGTGCTGATGCTCGGCTTCTACATCACCTGTGTGCTGTTCGTCTTCGTGGTGCTCGGCGCGATGCTGAAGATCGTCGCGGGCCTGAACGTGTGGACCCTCTTCAAGTACCTGGGCCGTGAGTTCCTGCTGATCCTGTCGACCTCCTCCTCCGAGTCCGCGCTGCCGCGGCTCATCGCGAAGATGGAGCACCTGGGCGTCAGCAAGCCGGTGGTCGGCATCACCGTCCCGACCGGCTACTCCTTCAACCTCGACGGCACCATGATCTACATGACCATGGCCTCGCTGTTCATCGCCGACGCCATGGGCACGCCGATGTCGGTCGGCGAGCAGATCCCGCTGCTGCTGTTCCTGCTGGTCGCCTCCAAGGGCGCCGCCGGTGTCACCGGCGCCGGCCTCGCGACCCTGGCCGGCGGTCTCCAGTCGCACAAGCCCGCCCTGGTGGACGGCATCGGCCTGATCGTCGGCATCGACCGCTTCATGAGCGAGGCCCGCGCGCTGACCAACTTCGCCGGGAACGCGGTCGCCACGGTGCTGATCGGCACCTGGACCAAGGAGATCGACAAGGAGCGGGTCGCCGAGGTCCTGGCGGGCCACGCCCCGTTCGACGAGCGCACGCTGCTGGACGACCACGCCGACGGTGCCGGCCGGGACGACTACGCCGAGGCGTCCGAGCCGGGCGGCGAGAAGGAACTCGCCAAGGCCTGACCGGGCAGGCGCCCCGCACCCCGGCCGGCCGGGCCGCACCCCCGTCGGCCCGGCCGGCCGGTCACCGGAGGCCCATCCCCCCTGACAGGGCCTCCCCGCCGGGCGGCCGGACTCCTCCCCCGTGAGTCCGGCCGCCCGGCTTTTCCACGCCCGGCAGCAGCCCGGCAGCCGCCCGGAACGACCCGCCCTTGCCCTGACGCCCACGTCAAGCTCTACGTTCGACGGCATGCGAATCGGCGAGCTGGCCGCACGCGCCGGGACCACGACGCGGACGCTGCGGTACTACGAGTCCCGCGGGCTGCTGCCCGCACGCAGGGACGGGAACGGCTACCGGACCTACGACGAGTCCGACCTGAGGCTGCTGCGGCAGATCCGCACGCTCCAGGACTTCGGGTTCGGTCTGGAGGAGACCCGGCCGTTCGTGGAGTGCCTGAGGGCGGGGCACCCCGAGGGCGACTCCTGCCCGGCCTCGCTCCAGGTCTACCGGCGCAAGCTCGACGAGCTCGACACGCTCATCGCCGAGCTGGGCGCGGTGCGGGAGAAGGTCGGGCGGCAGCTGGCGCGGGCGGAGGCGGCCCGTGCGGCGCTGGCGGCCGACGCGGCGGTCCCGGGAGGTCCGGAACCGGAGTGCGAACTGGGAGGGGGACCGCGATGAGCGGCGTGCCCGAGGTGACCGACGCGGATTTCGCGGAGGAGGTGCTGGGCGCCGGGCTTCCGGTGCTGGTGGAGTTCACCGCCGACTGGTGCCCGCCGTGCCGGCAGATGGCGCCGGTGCTGCGGGAGCTGGCCGCGGCGGAGGAGGGCCGGCTGAAGGTGGTCCAGCTGAACGTCGACCACAACCCCGCCACGACCAACGCGTACAAGGTGCTGTCGATGCCGACCTTCGTCGTCTTCCGCGACGGTGAGCCGTTGCGCTCGATGGTCGGCGCGCGGCCGGGCCGGCGGCTGAGGGAGGAACTGCGGGACGTGCTCTGACCCGCCGCCCCAGACATGGAAAAACCCCCGGGCAATTGCGCCCGGGGGTTTTCCTTGCGTATATTCGTTCATTCGCGCCTTCGTTACGAGAAGTCGCGAAGAAGTTCAGTGAGCACAGTATATCCGGGCGGGAGTGGAATTGTCAAACACCGAATTTCCGGACGATGAATTGCGGCACGAACAGGAATTCATCGACGGCCTGTACGCACGGGTGGACGTCCTGCGGGGCGACGCCGAGGCCGGTGTGGCGGACGCCCTCGCCCAGGGCCACACCCCCCGGCAGGCCCGGCTTGAGCGGGACATCCTGGTCGCCGAGCGCTCCGGGCTGCTCGCCGCGCTGAACGCGGTGGACGGCTCCCTCTGCTTCGGCCGGATCGATCTCGCCTCCGGGCAGACCCACCACATCGGACGCATCGGCCTGCGCGCCGACGACGACGAGCGCACCCCGGTCCTCATCGACTGGCGGGCCGGTGTCGCCCGCCCGTTCTACCTGGCCACCGGCCACACCCCGATGGGACTGCGCCGCCGCCGGCACATCGCCACCGAGGGCCGCCGGGTCACCGGTCTGCACGACGAGATCCTCGACCTCGGCGACGAGACCCGCACCGGCCACGAGGACCCCACCGGCGACGCCGTGCTGCTCGCCGCCCTCAACTCCGCCCGCACCGGCCGCATGGGCGACATCGTGCGCACCATCCAGGCCGACCAGGACCGCGTCATCCGCGCCCCGCACCGGGGCGTCATGGTGGTCGAGGGCGGCCCCGGCACCGGCAAGACCGCCGTCGCCCTGCACCGGGCCGCGTTCCTGCTCTACGAGCACCGCGAGCTGCTGGCCCGCCGCGCCGTCCTGATCGTCGGACCCAACCCGGCGTTCCTCGGCTACATCGGCGAGGTGCTGCCCAGCCTCGGCGAGACCGGCGTGCTCCTCGCGACCGTCGGCGAACTGTTCCCGGGGGTGCGGACGACCCGCACGGACACCCCGGAGGCCGCGGCCGTCAAGGGACGGGCGGAGATGGCCGACGTGCTCGCGGAGTACGTCCGCGACCGGCAGGCGCTGCCCGACCCGGTCATCGCGATCGAGCACGACCGCGAGATCCTGATGCTCGACGACGGCCTGGTGAACGTCGCCCGGGAGCGCACCCGCGCCACGAAGCTGCCGCACAACGTGGCCCGCGAGCACTTCGAGGGGCACATCCTCAACACGCTCACCGACATGCTCGCCGAGCGCATCGGCACCGACCCGTACGACGGGTCCAGCCTGCTCGACCCGAGCGACATCACCCAGATCCGCGACGAGCTCGCCGAGAATCCCGAGGTGTGGTCCGCGATCGACCGGCTCTGGCCGCGAATCACCCCGCAGCGGCTGGTCGCGGACTTCCTCGCCGCCCCGGAGGGCTACCTCTCCGACGAGGACGCCGCCGCGGTCCGCCGCCCGGTCACCCGGCACTGGACCGTCTCCGACGTGCCGCTGCTGGACGAGGCCGCCGAACTGCTCGGCGAGGACGACCGGCTCGCCCGCGAGCGCGCCGAACGCGAGCGGCAGCGGCAGATCGCCTACGCGCAGGGCGTCCTGGACGTCTCCTACGCCTCCCGCACCTTCGAGTTCGAGGACAAGGAGGAGGACGACCCGGAGTCCTCCGAGGTGCTCTCCGCGCACGACATCATCGACGCCGAGCGGTTCGCCGAGCGGCACGAGGAGGACGACCACCGCAGCGCCGCCGAACGCGCCGCCGCCGACCGCACCTGGGCGTTCGGACACATCATCGTGGACGAGGCGCAGGAGCTGTCCCCGATGGCGTGGCGGCTGCTGATGCGGCGCAGTCCCACCCGGTCGATGACGCTGGTCGGCGACCCGGCGCAGACCTCGGAGGCGGGCGGCGTCGGCTCCTGGGAGGGCATCCTCGCCCCCTACGTCGAGGACCGCTGGGAGCACCACCGCCTCGGCGTCAACTACCGCACCCCGGCGGAGATCATGGAGGTCGCCGCCGAGGTGGTGCGCGCCGCGCACCCGGGCTTCGAGCCGCCCAGCTCGGTGCGCGCCACCGGGGTGAGGCCGTGGGCCCGCGCCACCGCGGACCTGCCCGCCGCCACCGCCGAGGCGGTCAGGGAGCTCACCCCCGAGGAGGGCCGTCTCGCGGTCATCGCCCCGCGCGAGCTGCACCGCGCCCTGGCCGCCCGCCTGGACGGGGTGACGGCCGGCGCCGAGCCGGACCTCACCCGCCAGGTGGTGCTCCTCGACCCGCGTCAGGCCAAGGGGCTCGAGTTCGACTCGGTCCTGGTGGTCGAGCCGGGCCGCTACGGCACCAGCGACCTGTACGTGGCGCTCACCCGGGCCACCCAGCGGCTCGGCGTGCTGCACACCGAGCCGCTCCCGGAGCCGCTGGCCGAGGCTCTCGCGTAGGTCCCGCCCGGGTCAGGCCGGGCGCAGCCACACCGTCGACAGGGGCGGCAGGGTCAGCCGGATGCTCGCCGGCAGGCCGTGCCACCCCTGCGGCTCCGGCTTCACCGGATCGGGGTGGGTGACGTCGCCGCCGCCGTAGCGGGCCGCGTCGGTGTTCAGCGCCTCGTGCCAGGCGGGCACGTCGTCCGGGACGCCGATGCGGTAGTCGTGCCGGACCACCGGCGCGAAGTGGGACACCGCGAGCAGCGGCGAACCGTCGGCGTCGTACCGCAGGAAGGCCAGCACGTTGTCGTCGGCGGCGTCCCCGGTCACCCAGCGGAAGCCGGCCGGCTCGGTGTCGTACTGCCACAGCGCCGGGGTGGCGCGGTACACGGTGTTGAGGTCGCGCACCAGGTCCCGCACGCCCCGGTGGTCGGCCTCCGCCCCGTAGTGCGGGTCGAGCAGCCACCAGTCCGGGCCGTGCGCCTCCGACCACTCCGCGCCCTGCGCGAACTCCTGCCCCATGAACAGGAGCTGCTTGCCGGGGTGGGCCCACATGAAGCCCAGGTAGGCGCGCAGGTCGGCGCGCTGCCGCCACCAGTCGCCGGGCATCTTCGACACCAGGGACCGCTTGCCGTGCACCACCTCGTCGTGGGAGATCGGCAGCACGTAGTTCTCGCTGTACGCGTACACCATCGAGAAGGTCATCTCGCCGTGGTGGTACGCGCGGTGCACCGGCTCGCGGCTCATGTACTCCAGCGAGTCGTGCATCCAGCCCATGTTCCACTTCAGCCCGAAGCCCAGCCCGCCGAAGCCGCTCGGGCCGCGGTGGTGGGTGGCGCGGGTGACGCCGTCCCAGGCGGTGGACTCCTCGGCGATCGTCACGACCCCCGGCACCCTGCGGTACACGGTGGCGTTCATCTCCTGGAGGAACGCCACCGCGTCCAGGTTCTCCCGGCCGCCGTGCTCGTTCGGCGTCCACTGGCCCGGCTCGCGCGAGTAGTCCAGGTAGAGCATGGAGGCGACGGCGTCCACCCGCAGCCCGTCGATGTGGAACTCCTCGCACCAGTACAGGGCGTTGGCCACCAGGAAGTTGCGCACCTCGCGGCGCCCGAAGTCGAACTCCAGGGTGCCCCAGTCGGGGTGCGCGGCGCGCAGCGGATCCGCGTGCTCGTACAGCGGGCGGCCGTCGAACTCGGCCAGCGCCCACTCGTCGCGCGGGAAGTGCGCCGGCACCCAGTCCATGATCACGCCGATCCCGGCCCGGTGCAGGGCGTCGACCAGGTACTTGAAGTCGTCCGGGGTCCCCAGGCGGGCGGTCGGCGCGTAGAAGCCGGTGACCTGGTAGCCCCAGGAGCCGCCGAAGGGGTGCTCGGCGACGGGCATCAGCTCCACGTGCGTGAAGCCCAGGTCCTTCACGTACGCGGGCAGCTGCTCGGCGAGCTGCCGGTAGGTGAGCCCCGGCCGCCACGACGGCAGATGCACCTCGTACACCGAGAACGGCGCCCGGTGCGCGGGGACCTCCGCCCGCCGCTCCAGCCACTCCGCGTCGCCCCACTCGTACCGCGACGACGTGACGATCGACGAGGTGGCCGGGGGCACCTCGGTGCGGCGGGCCATCGGGTCGGCGCGCAGGGTCTTCGAGCCGTCGGGGCGGGTGATCTCGAACTTGTACAGCTCGCCCTCGCCGATCCCCGGCACGAACAGCTCCCACACCCCCGACGAACCCAGTGAGCGCATCGGGAAGCCGGTGCCGTCCCAGAAGTTGAACGAGCCCGCGACCCGCACCCCCAGCGCGTTCGGCGCCCACACCGAGAAGCGGGTGCCGCTCACCCCCTGGTGGGTCATCGGGTGCGCGCCCAGCACCGTCCACAGCTGCTCGTGCCGGCCCTCGCCGAGGAGGTGCAGGTCCAGCTCGCCCAGCGTGGGCAGGAAGCGGTAGGCGTCCTCCGTCTCCAGCTCGGTCCCCTCGTACGCGACGCGCAGCCGGTACGCCGGCACCTCCCGCAGCGGCAGCAGCCCGGAGAAGAAGCCGTCGCCGTCGTCGTGCAGGGCGACGGTCACGCCTCCGGACTCCACGGTCACCGCCCGCGCGTACGGCCGGAACGCCCGGAAGGCGACCCCGCCGGGCACGGGGTGCGCGCCCAGCACGGAGTGCGGCGCGTGATGCGTCCCGTGCAGCAGCCGCTCCCGGTCGCCGGCGTCCACGGCGGGGGAGACGGCGATCTCCGCCTCCGGCGGGGCGGGCGGCACGGCCTCTTCCGGCACCGCTGCCGACCCCGCAGGCGTCGTCGTGTCGCCCGGAGTCCGCCGCGCGGCCGGTGTCCTGCCCGCCTTCTTGTCCGTGGCCGGCGTCTTTCCGGCCGCGTCCTTCGCGGCCGGGCTCTTTCCGGCCGCCTTCGTCACCGCCGTCTTCTTCGCGGCCGCCTTCTGGACCGTGGCCTTGGCGGTCGCGGCGGTCTTCGCCGCGGCGGCCGTCTTCTTCGCGGGAGTCTTCCGCGCGGCGGACTTCTTGGCCGCGGCGGCCGGTTTCTTCCGCTCGGGCGTCGGTGGCTCGGTGTGCCGCCGGTCGGCCGGCTGCTCCGGGGACGGACCGCTGGACTCGGGGCGGGGGGTCACGGGCGAAGCCTCCTGGACACGGGTCGGGTGGATCAGGTCGGGTCGGACGAGGCGAGCCGGCGCAGGGCCGCCAACGGCACGGGCAGCCAGTCGGGGCGGTGCCGGGCCTCGTAGACCGCTTCGTAGACCGCCTTGTCGGTCTCGTACGCGCGCAGCAGCACCGGCTCGGTGCGCGGGTCACGGCCCGCGGCCTCCGCGTACCCGGCGCAGTACGCGGCCCGGCAGTGGGCGGCCCAGTCCGGCTGGGGCGGGTCCGCCGTGCGCGCCGCGTAGTCGAAGGAGCGCAGCATGCCCGCCACGTCCCGCACGGCCGGCTGCGGCATCCGGCGCTCGGCCAGCGGCCGGGCCGGCTCCCCCTCGAAGTCGATCACCGACCAGGCGCCGGCCGGGGAGCGCAGGCACTGCCCGAGGTGCAGATCGCCGTGGACCCGCTGGGCAGTCCAGGTGCGGCCCTCGGCCGCGAGGTCGTCCAGCGCGGTGTACGCCGAGCGCAGATCCTCCGCGTACGGCCGCAGCGCGGGCACCGCGTGCACGGCCGCGTCCAGCCGCTCGGTCATGCCGCCGACCAGGGCGCGCATCTGCGCATGACCCAGGGTGACCGTGGGCAGCGCACGCGCCAGCGCGGTGTGCACCTCGGCGGTGGCCCGCCCGATGGCCCGGGACTCGGCGACGAAGTCCTCCCCCTTGGCCAGCTCCCGCAGCGCCAGCTCCCAGCCGTCGGTGGCGCCCTGCACGAACGGCTGGAGCACCCCCAGGACGTACGGCTCGGCCGTGTGCGACGGCCCCGCCGTGTCCTCGGCGTCGGCGACCAGCCACGCCGTCGGCGGGGGCACCCGGGGGCAGCCCTCGCGGGCCAGCGCCAGCGGCAGCTCCAGGTCGGGGTTGACGCCGGGCACCACCCGGCGCATCAGTTTCAGGATGAAGGTGTCGCCGTAGACGACCGACGAGTTCGACTGCTCGGCGGTCATCAGGCGCGGCACCAGCCCGGCCCGTATCTCCTGGCGCGGGTCGCGCTCAAAACGAAGCCCGCCGATCCGGGCCTGGGTGCGCAGGGCCTCCAGGAGCAGGTCGGCGGGCCGGGTGTCGTGCAGGGCCTCGTAGACCGTCCGGCCGGCCAGGGGGCCCTGCGACACATGACCGATCAGCGCGGGCGCCAGCCGGGGCGGCAGCGCCTCGCGCACGCCTATGAACAGCTGGTAGCAGTCCCCCGGCTGGTCGTGCCCGGCGTGGCCGGGCTGGAGCGGCTGGTGGGCGCGCACCAGCAGGTGGTAGAGGCCGAGCTTGGCGCCGGCCGGCAGCAGCTCGGTGGCCGCCACCAGGTCGAACCCGGTGACCGGGCGGCCCTTCCCGGCGAACCAGCGCTGTCTCGGCAGCCATTCCCGCAACAGTGGATCCAGTGACGCAAGGAGGCCTGGCGGGGTCGTGACGGTGCGTGTGACGGCTTCCGACATGGCGTCGCGTCCTTTCCCCTCTGTCGGCGCGCCACTGGGGCGCCGCCGGTGGGCGGGGTGTTACTCATGCGTGCCCCGGGCGGAGCGGGAGAAACCGCCCCGCCCGAGGTTCTAGGCGGTGTCCTTCCGGAGCCGGAACCAGTAGAAGCCGTGCCCCCCGAGGGTCATCAGGTACGGCAGCTCGCCGACGGCCGGGAACCGCACCCCGCCGAACAGCTCCACCGGGTGCCGCCCCTCGAAGGCGCTGAGATCCAGCTCCGTGGGCTGTGCGAAGCGGGAGAAGTTGTTGACGCAGAGGACGAGGTCGTCCTCGTATTCGCGGAGGAAGGCGAGGACGGCGGGGTTGGAGGAGGGCAGTTCGGTGTAGGAGCCGAGGCCGAACGCCGGGTTCTGCTTGCGGATCTCGATCATGCGCCGGGT
>BMVA01000023.1 GCA_014650475.1 Streptomyces albogriseolus | reverse complement strand
CGCGTGAGCGCTGCTGCCCCGCTACGCGGGGCAGTCCACCCGCCTTGCGGAGCAAGGCGGGTGACGCTCCGTCCGCTGCGCTCCCGGAGCTGCGGGGCCTACGGCCCTGAGGGTGGCCTCCGCTGCGCTCCAGCCACCGGGCCGCTGCGCACCCCCAAGGGCCGGACCCGCTGCGCGGGTCGGCCAACGGGCCTACGGCCCGAGCAGCAAGAGGGGGATGGCTGGGGTCGGTGACTCTGCATCAGGTGATGCAGCATGTAGCTTTGGCAGGAACGGGGCACTCCCTCGCTTCAAAGTGCAAACCCGATTGACTCTGGCACCAGCATGCGCCCCCGCTACGCAGGAGAAGACCAACACAGCAGGATCGCCAAAGGATGAAGGCGCCCTACTCCGGGCTAAAGCCCCGGGCTTTTCTGCCCCGTCCAGGGCCCGAATTGGGCCCCGTTCCCCCACTCCCAGCGCGGCGGCTCCGGCCGACGCGCAAGCAGAATCCAGGCCGCCCGATCCCCGAGGCCGCCGCTCGCACCGCGCCCGCCCGCCTCACTCATCCTTCAACCGTGCGGGGACAAGTGGCAGCAGAGGGGATGTCAGCTCCCCGACCATGGCCAATCGTCCTTCTGACCAGCAGTGATCGGAGGCTGGCCGCCAGGCAGGTGCAGGAGTTGGTGCAGGAGATTGTGCAGGAGTTTGCGCGTGGGATGGTGCAGCAGATCTTCGGTGCTGTATTATGGAACATGTCGGACGGGGTGGCTCCCCTACCGGCATCACCGAACGTTCGTCAACAGAAAGGCCCAACGTGGAAATCGTCATCAGCGCAGGCAAGGTGACCTCCGGTACGGCCGAGATCAACACCCCCCAGGCCCAGAAGGCGCGCGGGATCGCGAACTTCCTGCCTCGCCCGGAACTGCTGCGGGATGCCGTCATCGAACACAACCAGGACGAGAACACGACGTCGATTCGATTCGACACCGCGGCCGGTCCCATTCGGGTTGTTCTTCCCGTCGCTGACGGGTTTGAGTTCCACATCATCCACGACAGCGAAACCGGCCCCCGAATTCTCGGGACTTTCCGGGGCGCGTCCCTTCCCGTGCGAGCTGTCGCCTACCGCATCAGTGAATTCCTGCGGACACGTGGGCTGAAGTAACAGGCAATCTCCGGGGGCCCGGCTCGCTGGGCCCCCGGAGCACCGGCCCAGCACTCACATCACCCGAAGGGACAGCCACCGTGAGCATGACGAACATCGAGCCCACCCACCGCGCCGAGCCGCCGAGCGAGAGCGAGAGCGAGCAGATGGAGGCCGCGTTCCAGGCAGCCCTGGAGCAGCTTCCCCCCAACACCGGTCTGTCGCACGCCGTGCGCGAGCGGGCCCGCGCTCTGTTCGAGGTCGGATGGATCTCCGGTGTCCGTACCGGCCACACCGGGCCCGCGCTGGCCGGTGTGCCGTTGCCGCCCGAGACGTTCAGTGAGGCACTGGCGAGCCTGGCCGCCAGGAGCCAGGACAGCGGCCCCGGTATCGGCCAGTTGGTCAGCTACCACGGTACGCATCAGCGCGCATGGGGGCGTTACTGGGTCACGGGGATCGAGCGCCAGTTCAGCCGCTGGGGGCGTGAGTACGTGCTGTACCGCCTGAGCGAGTACCGGGGCGGGGTGTTCGTCACCGCCCTGTCCGGGGTCCACGTCGAGAGCATCACGGCGCTGCCCCAGTACTGGCAGAGGAGCACCCTGTGAGCACCGGAGCCTGACGGCCGGCCTTTCCGGCCCGGTGGGGCAGCTGGAGTTTTAATCGGTTGCCCCACCACCCGGGCTAGGTATTATGGAACCAGTTCGGAAGGGTTGGCCCCCTACCGGACCCGCCAAAGTTCGTCATCAGGAAGGAAGCCCCAGTGGCTCACGAGATCGAGCAGTTCACCGACGGCACCGCCGCTTTCGCCTCCGCCAACACGAGCGCCTGGCACAAGCTGGGCACCGTCACCGACGGCGCGATGACCGCCGAGGAAGCGATGCGTATCGCCTCCCTGTCCGGCTGGAACGTCCGGCTCCTGCCCCTGACCGCAACCGAGATCACCGCCGACGGCACCACGCCCGTCGAGGTGGCGCAGCACTTCGCGACCGCGCGGACGCACCCGAAGACCGGCCGCACGGAGACGCTGGGAGTGGTCGGCAGCGACTACCACCCGGTTCAGAACGAGGAGCACGCCGAGTTTCTGAACCTGCTGGCCGACGAGTCCGGCGCCCACTTCGAGACCGCCGGTTCGCTCAAGAACGGCCGTCAGGTGTTCCTCACCATGAAGATGCCGCAGACCCTCACGATCGGCGGAAGCGACGACGTTGATCTCTACATCGCGGCTTTCAACAGCCACGACGGGGGCAGCGCTTTCCGCATCGTGGTGACCCCCGTCCGGGTGGTGTGCGCGAACACCATGCGCGCCGCCCTCCACGGCGCCCGCTCCAGCTTCGTGGTCCGGCACACCGCTGGAGCCAAGGCCCGCATCGCGCAGGCCCGTGACGCCCTGGGTCTGACGTTCCGCTACGCCGAGGAGTTCGAGCAGGCCGCCCAGCGGATGATCGAAGCCGAGATGACGCTCGGGGAGCTGAAGTCGGTGGTTGATCAGCTCTGGCCGGTCAAGGACAGCGACAGCCCCCGGAAGAAGACCAACCAGCGGCAGCGCTGGGGAGCGATCTCCAACCTGTTCGAGCACGCCGACACTCAGGCCGGGGTCCGGGGCACGCGGTGGGCCGGATACAACGCCCTGACCGAGTACGCGAACCACGTCGCCCCCGCCCAGGGCAAGACCGACACCGAGAAGGCAGCCGCCCGCGCCGAGCGGGTCATCAGCGGCGCCGCCAACGACCTGATGGAGAAGGCATTCGCCCTCACCACGGTCTGACCCCCTGACCGCCGGACGGGCGCCCCATCCCCTCCCCCTCGCGGGGCGCCCGTCCGGCCCCACCAACGCCCCACTCCGGCGCCTGCCGAGCGCGCAGCGCCCCACCCGAGAGGGAGCGCGCAGCGCGCCCGCCCCGCCGCCAGGCGGCTGCGCAGCAGACCGCCCAGCCGCCCCCGGAGCGCAGCGCAGGGGGCACCCCCACCGGCTCGCGCAGCGAGCCGCCCACTGCTCCGGGCGCAGCCCGGAGGACCCCGCTGCGCGGGGGGGGGGGAGAGAGCAACGCCCCCCATCGTTTCCGCTGAGGAGAGACGACCTATGCCCGCACGCCCGGAACTCGTCCGCCCCGATGACGCCGCCATTGCGGCCGCCGCGCGCCGCACCGTCTCCGCACTCGCCGCCGTGTTCGAAGCTCTCGGCACCGGTGAGCACACCCTGAATCTCGCCGTCGAGCAGACCAACGACGGTTTGGTCAGTGGCCACGCCGACGTGTCCGTCGGCATCGGCCCCGAACGGCTGGCCGTACTGGACGAGACGGAGTTCGGCACGCTGTACACGCTGATCACTTTCGCGCTGGAGGGCAGCACCGTCCGCCGCGCCGTCCTGGTCGCCAGCACGGCCGCCGAGCCCACCCCCCGGGCCTGCGCGTGGACGGTACGGGACGGATGGCTGCGCCCCATGGACACGGCCGAGCTTGAGTTGGCCGTCCGTCCCTGCCCTGGTCTTCCGAACGTGCGCCGGGAGGTCTACAGCGCCCCGGTCCTGGACCAGCCCCACGGCCACTGAGGCCGCGCCCGTCTCTCACCTGCAACGCACACTGAGCGAAAGGCCCTGGTGCTCATGAACAGCACGGTCACTTGCGAGCTGCACGTGCGCCTCGTTGTGTCGAGTGAGTCTTCCCTGCCTATCCCGGCGAGCCTGCGCTACGACACGGCCGACCCGTACGCCGTGCAGGCTGCCTTCCACACCGGAGACGAGGACACCGTGGACTGGGTGTTCGCCCGCGAGTCTCTCGCCGAAGGTCTCCACCGCCCCACCGGGATCGGTGACGTCCAGATCTGGCCGTCTCGCAGTCACGGCATGGACGTCGTGTGCATCGCCCTGGCGTCCGAGGAGGGTGAAGCCCTGCTCCACGCCCCGGCGAAGGTCCTGGAGTCCTTCCTGCGGCGCACGGACGCCGCGGTGCCGCCCGGCACGGAAGGCGGTCACCTCAACCTCGATCTGGAGCTTTCGCGCTTCCTGGCAGAGAGCTAGGCGAGACCCGCAAGCACGCCGGTGCCGTCGCCTCGGGTGACGGCACCGGCCCCGAGCGGCCACCGGCCCCGAGCCTTCCCCCACCGGCCCCCGGCACCTGCCGGGACCCACTGCCGAAAGCCACCGCTGCGAACGCCCAGGAGGCACCGTCCATGAACCGTGACAGCCTGACCGTCGCGACCCCCGCAGGCACCGTGCACGCGACCGCCGGCCTCCGCCGGGGTGACGCCGTCGTGTTCGAGCTGGGCGGCGCGATGCGCGGCAGCGTGCACGTCACCGGCACGCACCACCCCCAGCACTGGGACCGGTTCACCGCCGTCCGCGCCTGTCTCGGCCCCGTCAACGCCTACCAGACGACCGCCCCCGACGACGCACTGCCCCGCCTCGCCCGCGGCAGCAGCGGCTACCGGGGAAGCCTGAGGCTGCACACCGACGTCGTCGGCCGCCCCGAAGTGTCGGTCTATCCGATGGAGACCGCCGCCGGGCACGAGCCGTCCCCGAAGACGGCCGCGACGCTCACCGCCGTCCTGCGTGCCTGCGCCGAGCACGTCATGCAGCGCGAGGACCTGCCCGCCATCCTCACCGCCTCCCGCGAGCGCGACACCCCCGCCCTGCTGCGCTTCCTGGACTGGTCGGTCACCCACCACCAGGCCGAAGCCGCGCGCCTCGAAGCGGAGGCCCGGGCCGCCCACCCCGCCCGGCGCGCAGCCGTGGCCGCCTGGTGGACCGTTGCACGCTGGTTCACCGCCTCCCCGCACCCGGTGCTGCTGGTGATGCTGGCCGACTATCCCGGCTCACTGTCCCGCCACGTCTCCGTCATGCAGTGGCTGGCCCCCTACTGCCTGACCGCCGCCAGTCGCGAACACGACCAGGCCCGCCGCGCCGAGACCGAGGCCGCCGGCCTGCGGAACCAGCAGATTCGCCAGCGCCGTCGCGGCCTCACTGACAGCGAGCGTGTCCGTAACGATCTCACCCGCCGCTAGGCCTCCGTGGCCTCCGCGCCGGGGCGACGAGCCGCCCCGGCGCCCGCCCTCGCATGCCCTTGAGCAGGAGGAGATACCTCGTGGCCACGTTCAGCCACGCCACACCGGAACGCTGCGCCCAGCTCGGCCGTGCCCTCACCGCCGCCGGCCTCACCTGGAGCGACAACGGCCAGCAAGGCGCCCCCCAGTTCCTGACCTACACCGTCACCGACTCCCACGGCCGCACATGGCGGATCAGCCCCGCCACGAGCTTCCAGATCTCCCCCTCCGCCCCGAGGCAGATCTGGCAGACCAGCTGCCCCGCTCTGATGACCACCACCCCCGTCCTGTCCGCCCGCCAGGTAGCGGAGCACATCAGGGACGCGGCATGAGCAGCCCACCGCCGCCGTTCCGTCCCGAGGACTTCGACGAGCGCTGCGAGACCTGCGGCGCGCCGCCCGGCCAGCTCTGCCGGGCGTGGTGCGACACCGGATACACCGCCGAAGACGCCCGCGCCGACGCCGAGCGCCACACCACCCAATCGTTCACGTCGCCTGCCCGACCCGAGTTCTGAGGAGTTGCCATGCTGCGAGCGCTGCGCCGTGCCCTGCGACCGGCCCGCCTGCGTATCCCCGCCCGCCGCTTCACGGCCGGAATCGCGGCACTGCCGCCCACCGCCCGCGAAGCGTTCGCCACGTGCTGCCGATGCCAGACGACCACCTGGACGACGCCGTGCGCGCCCTGGACGACTTCCCGTACTCGGCCCCGAGCCCGGAGACCCGCGCCGCCATCCGTGCCGCCCTCGCCGTCCTGGAGGCCGACTACACCGTCACCGTCGCCCACTGACCCATCCCATCCCCACCAGCCTGCGGGCCGCCCGCCACCGGGGTGGCCCGCACTGAAAGGAGCTTCCGGTGTTCCTGGTCACGCCCGACCCAATCCACGGCCTGGTGGCCGCCCCCCCCCCCCCGCTCCCCCGAAGACCTCACCCCCGGCACCGAAGAGACGCTCACTGCCCAGGGGTTCACCTGGAACAGCGACATCGAGGCCTACACCCGCCCGACCGATCACAGCTCCGAGGCCGTGGACCGCACCGCCGGCGCACTGCGCGAGCTCGGTCACTACGTCTTCTCCGCACACACGCCGCTGTCTCGCGACTGACAGCGCCGGCCCCCTCCCTCCGACCGAACAGGACAACGCCCATGAGGCCTTTGGAACTTGCCGAACTACTGACCGCCCCGACCGAGCATCCAGTCCGGGAGGCGCTGCGTGAACTCGCCCCAGGGAACTGGACGCGCTGGTCATCGCGGCACTGGCGGCCACCGGAGGCGTGGCGGCAGGTGCTGGTGAGCCGGGTCAAGGCATTCGCGGCCGGGCAGCCCGGGGACGGACGCCCGGCAGTGGCCGCCTACTTCACCACCACGGAACGGCGCGCAGCCGACGGCATGCGCCTGGGCTGGAGTCCCTTCGTCGCCGCCCTCTCGGACACCGAGGCCATTCCGGATCTCCGGCCCACCCGGACCACGGTGACCGCCGTGCCTGTCGGGGAAGCCGCGCTGGCGGAAGAGGTCTTCGCCGACCCCGAACTGACCGCGGCGCTCAACCGGCTCGCGGTACTGGACCCGCCCGACCACGGGGACATCCTGCGCGTCCACCTCCCCACCCGCGCAGTCACCCGCATCAGCACCTGACCGCCGGTCCGTAGCCGTCGACGGTGGGGTAGCGCCAGGAAAACCCGTTGCCCCACCGCCAGCAGTAGGTATTATGAAACTCGCTACGCCTGATGCCCCCACGCCGGAGCCGCCGACGGCAACTCCGCACAGACGGCTGGCCCCACCCAGACCCCCATTCCCGGCCATGAGAGAGGTCCCGCCATGCCCCGACCCGCCATGCCCCCGCCGCTCCCGCCGGCCCTCACGGCCGATACCGACCGCAGATGCGTCGACTGCGGCCTACCCTGCACCGAGCAGGTGACCACCATCCCTCGCCTCCGGGGCGGAAGCCGCGCCGTATACGCCTGCTCCGTACATGCGGCGCGGCGCCGCAAGGCTTCCTGACCTGCACTTCCAACCAGCGAGGCAGCGTCGAGCAATTCAGTTGCCCCACCCTCAAAGTGAAGTATTATGGAACACGTCGAGAGGGTGGCGCCCTCCCGACACCGCTGAAAGTCCGTCAACCCAGCACAAGGAGGCCAGACATGGCCACAGTCACCGAGTCCCCCACCGCCGAGACGGCCGAGACCGCCCCGGTCGACGCCGACGAGACGAGCCTCACCGCAGTCCTGCTCGACCCGGACGCGATCACGCGCGACGAGTGCAACGCCCGCGAGACGGACACCGAGCCCGACACCGACCTGATCAACTCCGTCAAGGCCGTGGGCGTCCAGGACCCGGTCAGCGTCCGCCCCCGCCCGGACGGCACCTACGGCGCGTTCAAGGGCTGGCGGCGCACCCAGGCCGCGCAGATCGCCAACGCCGCCGCCGAGGCGGAGGGCCACCCCAGGCGGCAGATCAAGGCGTACGTGCGCGCGGATCTGGTCGGCCGGGACGCCTGGACGCGGTTCCTGTCCCTGATCGAGAACCACCAGCGGCAGGGCATGTCCCCCAAGGACACTCTCAAGGCCGCCGAACTGTCGCTGATCGGGATGGACGAGGTAGAGCAGAAGCAGGCCGCGCGGGCCCTGGGCCTCAAGCGCGGCACCGGCAAGCGGCTGGGCCGTGCGCAGCAGCTCGATGACGCCACGCTGCGCCGGGCCTCCGCCGGGGGCATGGACCTCGAACAGCTCTCGCAGCTCGCCGAGGTCGAGGACGTGCCCCGCGCGCAGGACCGTCTCCTGCGGGCACTGGCCCGGGACGAGGCGGAGGAGGGCGGCGGGCGCGGCCACTGGGACCAGGAGCTCGCGCTGCTCAAGGCCGAACAGGACGACCTGAACGCCCGCAGGAAGGCCGTCGCGGCTCTGGAGAAGGCGGGCGTGCCCCTGCTGCCCACGCACCGCCCGTACGGGGAGAAGGACACCGCCCGGCCGCTGTCGGAGCTGACCACGCCGCTGGGCAACCCGCTGGACGAGAACGGGCACAAGGGCTGCCCCGGCCACAGCGCCCGGCTCGACGACGAGCACCAGCCCATCTGGTACTGCGCCGACCCAGCCGCGCACGGTCACAAGGTGCGCCCGAAGCCGAAGCCGGTCAAGACGCCCGAGGACGAGGAGAAGGCCGCCGAGCGGGCACGCATCACCGCCTGCAACCGGGCCTGGAAGGCTGCCGCCGGGCCCCGCAAGGAGTTCGTTGCCCGGCTGGTGCGCGGCAGCAAGGCCCTGCCGGAGGAAGCCTGGCGGTTCGCCCTGACCGTGCTGCTGGACCTCCCCTCCTTCTACGGCAAGTGGGCGCAGCGGCAGGAGGCCGAGGACGTCGCCCAGTTGCTGGGCGTGAAGCTGCCCGACAGCCCTTTCGAGCGGGTGCGGCTGTCGGAGCTAGCGACCCTGTCCAAGGCCCGCATGGCCCACGTGCTGTTCGCGCACGTCGCCGCCGCCTTCGAGCGCGACATGCGTGACCCGAAGGGCTGGAACGCCGCCCGCATGCAGGTCAGCTTCCTGTGGGAGAACCCCACCCCCGAACAGGCCTCCTACCTGCTGCTGCTGGAAAAGCTCGGCCAGGACGACAAGGGCAGTTACCGGCTGTCCGAGGTCGAGGAACAGGCCGTCGCCGCGCACCGGGGCGAGGCCCCGGGGGACGATTCCGCCGCCTGAGCCGCCCCGGACATCACCCCACGGCCGGGCACCACGTGCCCGGCCCCCCACCCACGCACGAGCGAGACCCGCTTGGAGTCCGTCATGCACAAGTCCGGCACCGCCGATCCCGCCCAGCCGGTCGATGGCGACCAGCCGCTCACCCTGGATGTGCTGCGGCGACTGGTCGGCAATGACTGGGCCCGTCTCCCGGGCGACACCCTGGTCGTGCTCTCCCGCGACACCGAGGGCAACCTCTACTCGCCGTTCAGCACCTACGCGATCGGCCGGTACTCCCCCGTCTACGAGCTGACTGGTGAGGTGTACCCGCTGGAGAGCGAACTCGCGGCAGACGCCGGGCTGCGCGCGCTGTTCCCGAAGGTTCCGGCCGACGCCCGCGCCGCCCTGGTGCTCTACCCGCTCGGCTGACCGCCGTGCACCCGGCGGGCACCGCACAGCCGGTGCCCGCCGCCCCGGCCCACCCGTGGCGCCGGTTCCCGCCGGGCGCCTCACGTCCGGTCCCCCGCACCACAGACCCGAGAGAGGACACACCCATGCCCACCCTTGCCGAGGTCCGCGCCTTCATCAGCGAGCTGCCCGACGTCGTCTCCGTGGCCGCTCTCCAGGAGGCCGCCACCAACCGCCTGATCCAGCTGGACGCCGCCAAGCGCCCGGTCATCACTCCCGGCCGCACCGCCCGGATCGGCACGACGATCACCCCGGCGTGCCTGCGCCTGCTGACCGGCACCGTCCAGCAGCCCAACCGCACGCGCAGCCGCTTCGACTTCCTGCTGGACGAAGCCTCCACCGAGCGGCTGCGCCGCGACCCGAGCAACACCCGCTTCCGCGTCGCCGACGGCGAGAAGCGGTACCGGCTCGCCAAGGTCCCGGCCGCCTGCATCGAGCTCACCGACCCGGCCGACTCCTGAGAACACCGGCCCCTGGGGGCAGCAGGCTGTGCTGCCCCCAGGGGACCGCGCCGACAGGCCGCCGATTCGAGCCCGGCGATGCCAGCCGTCAGAGCACGGCCACTCCCCCGTCAGCCCTTGAGAAAGCAGAGGCACCCATGGTCATCTCCCCAGGCGCCGTTGCAGCCGCCCGAACGTACGCCAGCGACATGAGCGGTGCGCCCCTGCCAGAGCCGTCACCCGCCGACCAGGGCAACGGCCCGCTGAAGCCGGCGCACGAAGCCGCGTACTACCTGGGGATGGGTGAGACGTTCCGCATCCTCACCCGTCCCGGAGAACCGGCCAGGCCGGACGTGAAGGAGCTGAGCACCGCCGTGCGGGCGGTGCCAGGCGGCGGCATCTGGTACCGCCGCGGCGACGAGGCCGCCCGACGGATCGTCACCTCCAACCAGCGCATCCGCAATCTGCCCCAGGACCCCGACCAGCTCTGGGCACTGCTCGCCGACGTGCTACAGGCCCTGGACCAACTCGGCCAGGCTCCGCAACTGGACGGCAGCAACCTGCGGCGTACCCACCTCCTCGGCAGCCCGGCGGCAATCCGCCGCACCGACCCGGTCGGCGGCTGGGGGCCCGTGCGCGTGCAGTGGAACCCGGACGGCGCGTGCCGCTGGACGGACCTCCACCACGGCGACTGGCAATGGCCCCGCCCGGCAGCCGGATCCGCCGCGGCAGAGGCGACCACACCACACGGCTGACCGCCCCCTGGCCGTCCCGCCCGTCCCGCCCTGTCCGGCGGGCGGGGCGGGACGGCCGCCACCCTCCAGCAACTGAGGCCTAGTTGTCCCACCCGCGATCCGAGGGAGAAGACAGATGCACTCGATACCCCAACGCTGTGCGCGCCGGCCGCTGGCGGGCGGTCTGGTCGTGCCGTGGGTGTCCCTGGTCCACGGCGGCCATGCCGCCTGCGGCGCCTGTGCCAGATCTGCGGCCAGCCCCTGGACGAGCGGTGCTACCTGATCGTCCGTCCGGCCGACGTCGTCCAGGGCTGTTCCCCCGAACCGGCACTCCACCCCGAGTGCCTGCCGTACACCGCCGCGCACTGCCCCATGCTCAACGGCACCGCGACGCACTACCGCCGCCCGGTCCTGGCCGGCCACCCGGCCGGACGCCCGTGCACCGACCCGTCCTGCCCGTGCCCCTCCAGCTCCCCCGACGAAGGCCACACCGCGCGCAGCGGCAGCCCCGCCGACCGGTACGAGGCCTGGATGATCCGCACGCGGACCTACCGTCTCGTCCACCCGCCCGGCAGGCCCGATGCGCCCGCCGGCATCAGCGTCGACGTGCCCGTCCTGCGCACACGCGTGCTGCGCGCAGCGGCGCTCACTCCCGGCCAGCAGCACCTGATGGACCTGTGGAACGCCCTCATGAACGGGTCCTGACCACCTTCCTTGTCCCTCTCCCCCCGCACACCGCATGTAAAGGAGCCCGCCGTGCTGATCACACCAGACCCGGCCACGCCCGCAGGCGCGGCCATCATCGATCTGGCCACACTGATGGACGTCCTCCAGGCCCGCACCGGCGAATGGCCGGGCGCGGAGACCGCCGACATCCTCAGCGGCTGGCTGAGCCGCTTCAGCTTCGCCGTCCCCACCGCCCTCACGGCGCAGCGGGCCGGCCGGGCGTGGGTGCTGCGCCGGTGGGACCGGCGCAGCGAGGAGGTGACGCTCTGGTCCGACGAGGCCTCCGCGCTGGCCTCACTGGCGCAGCACGTGCGCAGCTGCTGGGACAACGTGGCAGGCACCGACGGCGTGCCCCTTCTTCCTCCCGCCGACGACCGGACGGCTGTCGACGTCTACTACGGCCCTGTAGAGGATCGGTGCGACGAGGACTACACGCTGCGCGCGTACGACGTCCTCCGCCACGGGGCCTCAACCCGCCGCCTGAGCCTCTCGGACGGCCAGGCCTGCGCGGAGGCCAACAGCGCTGCGGTCTTCCACCCGATGGAGGGGACCGACGACGAGGGCCTGCCCTGCATCGAGATCGCCGGGGTCCTCGTGTTCGCCTACCTCGACGCCGACACCAGGGCCGTGCGGGTCTCCGTCCACCTGGACACCACCGACGAGCAGGTACTCCTGGCCGACGGCACGGTCCCGGTGCAGGTGGACGTCGAGGACGCCACGGTGTTCACCAGTCCCCCTACGTCGCCGGCGCCGACGCCGACCGGCTGGAGGGCCCGCCTCGGGCGGCTCGCCCGGCGCGCCACCAGGCCCGGCGGCGGCGAGCGGCGGGGGGTTGTCCCGGAGACAGCCGGCTGCTGCGAGGGTCCGGGGCCCTGCCACGAGGCCCGGCCGCCAGAGGAACAGCGCGCCGCGTAGCACCGGGCAGAGCGGGCGCGGTCGTGACTGCGGCCGGCCCCGCAGGGGCGGGTGCTCCCACCCGGTTGGGAAAAAGGGGATGACACCCGCACCGTTTCACGTATTATGGAACTTGTTCGGATGGCTTCCGGGCACCGGCTCACGTTCGTCACATCGAGGAGCGCCCCGCATGAATGGAGAGACGACCGCCGTCATCCGCGGCCGCGTGTACGGAACCGTGCAGCTGCGCCACACCGAACGCGGCACCCCAGCGGCCCGCTTCACCGTGGTACAGATCCCGCGCGAGTACGACTACGCCCAGCGCCAGTGGCGCGACGGGGAGCCGGTCCCCGTGATCTGCACGGTCACCGGCCCGCTCGCCCGGCACGTCGCCGAGTGCCTCACCGACGCCGTGCACGTGATCGCCACCGGGAACGTGGCCCTGCGCGACAACGTGCTCTACCTCGACTCCGCTCAGGTCGGTGTGGATCTCGCCCACCACGTCGCCTACATCGACGACACCCTGCCCGCCGTCCTCGCCGGACGCGCTCCCGCTTCGACCCCGCGCCCGACGGCCGCGCCCCAGGCGCCAGCCGCTCACCGGGCCCGACCGAGCCGTCCCGCCCCGGCAGCCCGACCGGCCCCGGTCCCGGCCGCCGCGACTGACTGGTGGCGGTCCGCGCCCCGCACGACCTGGGACGCCCCCGCCGCGCCCAGCCGCACCGCGCGCTGACCGCACTCACCCCCAGCTCACCGCTCCGCACGGCGTCGGCGGCATGCCCGCCGGCGCCCCCTCACGGAGGTTCACCATGCCCTGCCCCGCCCTGCCCGAACGCGCCGCCCGTGCCGCGCTCGCCGAGCACTTCACTCCCGCGCAACTCGCCGCCGACCTAGCCACGTTCAGCGCCGAGGAGGTGTGGGAGCGGCGTGTCCGCAACGACAACAGCGGGCGCCTGGCCCGGTACAAGCCCGCTGGCGAACTCGGCAACGCACAACTGACCTGCCAGTTCATCATCCCCTCGGACGAGGTCTGGCCCGCCGCCCTGGCCGACCTCGGGCCCGACTGCCCGCTCGGTCTGTGGGCCCGGGGAGGGGACCGGCTCCCGCAGCTCACCGCCCGCGCCGTCGCGGTGACCGGCAACCGCAACGCGACCGTGCAGGCCCTGGCCCATGCGGCCGCCTTCGCCACCGCCGTCGCCGAGGCCGGTCACACAGTCACCGCGACACTCGCGTACGGCGTGGACTCGGCAGCCCACCGGGCTGCCGCCCTGGCCGGACGGGCAACGCTCGCAGTCCTGCCCTGCGGCCTGGACCGCGCCCATCCGCACGACCACGCCCAGCTGCTGGGTTCCATCCCCGCCAACGGCGGCGCCGTACTCAGCCTCTACCGGCCGGGCACCGCGCCCAGCGGCGCCACGCTCAAAGCTACCTCCGTCCTGCTCGCCGCGCTCACGCGCACGGTGATCCTCATCGAGGCCCTGGACCACGCCGAGGCGGCAATGCGCACCGCCGAGGCCGCCACCGCCCTGAACCGCCCCCTGCTCTGCCCGCCTGCCGCCGAGGACGTCCGCGCCGACGGCAGCGCCCGACTGCTCGCCGAGCAGCGCGCCGTCCTGGTCCCGGACCCCGCACGCGCTCTCGCCCTGCTCTGACATCCCCTACCGCCCCCGTGCCCGGCCGCTCCGGGCACGGGGGCGGCCGCCGAAGGAGTGCCGGATGACCCGCACCGCGTACACGCCGTCGCTGCCCGGCCTCAGCACCACCGACGGCCTGGACACCGTCATCAACTGGGGCTTAGGTGCCGACTCCACCGCCTACCTCGCACGGATGCTCACCGCCCCCTCCGCGCACGGCATCGACCTGGACCGCACCGCCGTCCTCTACATGGCCACCGGCAGCGAGTGGCCCGAGACCCGGCTCCTGGTCGAGGAGTCCATGCTGCCGCTGCTGCGCGAGCACGGCGTGCGCCTGGTCCAGCTGGCGCGCAACGGACACCGGAAGGAAGACGGGTTCACAGTCCTGGACGACTCCCGCAGCCCCGAGCGGCTCCTCGTCCGCGGGCCGTGGACGCTGTGGGACGACCTGGAGTCCGTCGGCACCGTCCCCCAGCAGGCCGGCACCCGCAAGTGCAGCCTGTGGGCCAAGGGCGCGGTCGGTGACTGGTGGCTCGCCCAGGTCTTCAACGGCCGTCCCTTCCGGCAGGTCATGGGCTTCAACGCCGACGAGAAAGGGCGCTGCCTGCGGGACGAGACCGCGTCCAAGCTCCCCGGACGGGAAGGCCTCTACCCGCTCGTCGACTGGGGCTGGGGACGGCAGCAGGTCGAGGACTACCTCCTGGCGCGGTTCGGCGTGCACTGGCCCAAGAGCTACTGCACGTTCTGCTGCTTCCCCGTCTCCATGGGCGCCCTCCCCGCCCACCTGGAGCGCATGCGCGCCCACCCGGACATCGCCGGTGAGGTGCTGCGCCTGGAGTACACGGCGATGAGCCTCAACCCGAACGCGAAGCTGTACGGCCGCAGGACCCTGCTCGAGTTCTTCGACCGGGCGCGGCCGCGGGACCGGGCGTGCCTGGAGGCTTTCGAGCGGGAGCTGGACATGCCGTGGGCGCTCTACCTGCTTGTTCCCGCTTAACGACGGTGTTGCTTACCGTCTGATACCCCACCTGACCTGCTCGTTTGCTTGTTGCACTCAGCCGGGTTGCATTGGTACTCATCGGCCATGCACCAATCGACGTACTCATCAGCAGGCTGGGAGTCCTGGGGACTTGCGTTCAGGCCGGCGATCCCGGAGGGGATGCCGTTGCTGTTCGACGAGGACCTTCTCTTCGAAGACAGCAACGGCGTCCGTCCCACCACCGTGATCAACTGCTGGGCCTGCGAGCTGCCAGCGAATGGATGCCCATCACCAAATTCGTGGCCCTACTACGTGCGTACGGTGCGTGAGTGGCTGGAATTCATATCCGGGCACGGGGTCGCCCTGTTCGACACGCGGCGTCGCCTGAAGGCAGCGTTGAGCGCGTACTCCGTCTATCGAGCCCAGGGGCCCATCCAGCACCGCTTCGAGACGTCCACGTGGAACCAGAACATGGGGATTCTGGCGGGGTTCTACAAGTGGGCGAAGGACGAGGAGTACGCCGACTCCGAGCCGTTCACGTACCGGCAGGCGGTCTGGACTTTCAAGGGGCAAGTCCGTCGCGGACAGGTCAACCAGTCACGGCGGCGCCAGGCCAAGCCTCACGTGACGATCAAGTATCTCGACGACGACTTCACGGACATGTTCCTGAAGGGGTTGGCGGGCCTGAGCCCCGACGGGGAGCGGGATCTGCGGTACCGCGGACGGGAGTTGGCCCGAAACTCGGCGGTCGGCCGAATGATCGTCTCCAGCGGGCTACGCAGCCAGGAGTACACATACCTGCTGGTCTGCGAGGTGCCCTTGCTTCCCTCGCGACGGACCGCGGTGCCGGTGTCGTTCCCGATCCCTTCCGGTATCACCAAGGGAAGCAAGTACCGCGAGTCGTGGATCGACTACGACTCGCTGGCCGAGCTGCACTCCTACATCGCTCTCGACCGAGCAGCAGCGACGTTCGGATCGTCGTGGCGTCCACCGGCCCGCTGGGGAGAGCCGCTGTTCGTGACGGACGCCGACCAGCGGGGCGGACGCGTCAACGGGGTCCGTGTGCAGTGGAGCTCGCTCGGCCCCGGCGATCGGCGGCGTCTGGTCGCCCCGGAGGGCGGTTCGATGCTGCTGTCGGTGTGGGGCCAGGGACGCCCGTTCACCGGATGGTCCACGGTCTTCGCCAGGACCTCTGACCGCATCCGCGAGCGTTACGAGCCGCGCTTCCCGCACGTCAATCCGCACCGGCTGCGTCACACCATGGCCATGGCGACCATGGCGCGGCTGATGCGCGGCTGGTACGAGCAGGCTGCTCGACAGGTCCGCGACACCGACGACGATGCCGCCCTGGCGCACTACCTGCGGACCCAAGAACCGCTGCTGATTCTGCGCGATCTGCTCGGACATACCAGTTCATTGACCACGGAAGCGTACCTCCACCGTCTGGACGTGCTCCGCCTGTTCACCTCCCTGTATCGACGGGTCGGCAAGGAGTACGGGCTGCTGGCCGAGGAGGCCGAGCTGGAGCTCGAGACTGAGTTCGACGACGAACCGGCGGTAGTCTGATGCCGGCCACCGTCACCCTTGACCCGCTGGGTGTGCACTGCATCTTCAGCGACGGGTCGGAGTACCGCCGTCCCCTGCGTGTGCGGCGGCCAGTGGAGCTCCCGGGGCTGGCACGCACGCTGCTGGAAGGCGCTACGGACCTTGTCCATCCGCACGGGCAGGTCGACAGCGCGGGAGGCTTCGACCTCTACCTCACGGCCGTCCGCGGCTTCACCGACTGGCTGGTCGAGTTCGGGTTCTCCGGCGGGGCCTCCGACCTGACGCGCGCGCTCCTCGCCCGGTACTGGCGGCAAGGGGTGCGATCCTCCCAGGAGAGCGCGCTGCGGGCGATGTTGCGCTGCGCGGATGACCAGGATCAGATTCTCGCGCCGGATGTGCGCGCGTTCGTCGATGGCCGGCTGTTCAACACGGGCGAGCGGTACGGCTCGCACCAGCCGTACAGCGAGGCCGAATGGGCCCGGCTCATCCGTACCTGCCGCGACGAGGTCGATGGCGCGTTCCGCGCGTTCTGCGCGGCCCGTGAGCAGGCTTCGTCAGCTGACGGGCCAGGGGCTTCGCTCCGTGAGCGCACTGCCCATCACTGGCTGGTGCTTCACAACGGGCCCGACCCGCTCGTCAGCGAGATGGCAGGCCGCGGCTCGTTCCCCTTCCGGCAGAGATACGGGGTCGGTCTTCGCGCGGTGCTGGATCCGCTGATCCCGACCCTGGATGTGATCATCGCCTATCAGCTGCTGTTCGGCGCCTACACCGGGGTCGTGCCGGACGGGATCGCGGACCTGGGACTTACCGACATCGAGTGGGCGGGTGACGAGAAGATCCTCCTCAGCTACGTCAAGGGCCGCACGGCGGCGGAGAGCCTTGCTCTGTCACGTCAGGCCACTCGCCTGCTGGAACAGTGGCTCGATCACTCCGCGGTGGCCCGCCGCTTCGCGCCCGAGGAACTGCGCGACGAACTCTGGGTGCGTTTCACGCCGAGTGGCACATGGGCGGGAGAGCGATGGCTGGCCAAGCCGGCCACGCGCCTGTCCATATGCGCCTGGGTGGAGCGGCGCCAAGCCGTCGACGAGGACGGGCGCCCCACGCAGATGACTGGTGACGACGGCCGCCCCCTGTTCCTTCACCGGCACCGCATCCGCACTACCCACGACGCGCTGAAAGACCGATCGCACTGGCGCGGCAGCCGCCGGTCAACGCTGGATCCGAACCGGTCCCCCGGCATCGAGGGGGACCACTACCTGACGAACACGACGCCGGCTCAGCGCGAGGCGGCGGAAGACATCATCGCCCAGGCGCAGGAGGACCTCGTTCGCCGGGCGCTGCCGCCCTTGGTGCTGGCCACCGCTGAAATGGCCGACCTGGTGGAGAACTATCCCGAGCACATGAAGCGGCTCGGCCTGGACGACGACGCCTTGGCGCAGCTTTTGTCCGGGGAACGCGACGTGTTCACCGCGGCATGTGGAGATCAACTGTCGGGGCTCCATGGGCCGAAGGGCAAGCCCTGTCCGGCACGCCCGTGGGTTTGCCTGCTGTGCCCGCTGGCCTTGTTCGCCCCACGCCATCTGCCGAACCTGCTGCGACTGCGGGCGTTCTTCTCCCGCCAGTGGCAGCAGATGCCCACCGCCGAGTTCATCCCCGTCTTCGGCCCGTACGCCCACCGTCTCGACGAGATCCTGACCCCCGACCGGTACTTCTCCGAGCACGCGCTACGGGCAGCAGCTGCCGAGGTCACCGACTCCGATGTCGAGCTTCCGCTGCGACCTGAGGAGCACACCGTATGACCACCCTGCACCGGCCCGCGGGCCTCGCGGCTGCCTTTTCGCGTTCCGTCTTTCGAGGTGAAGACGTGTGCGCTGCGGCCGGTCTGCCGGTCCACGGCGCGGGCCCGCATCCTCACTTCGATGACGCAATTTGGGACTTCACCGGTGTCATCGGGCTGCCGCGGTACCTTGCGCGGTACGCGCGGATCTTGTCCTTCACCGAGATCCTCAATCCTCAGTGGAGGGAACTCGCGAAGGAGTTCATTTTCGCCCGGCTCGCACCGGACCACCGTGCTGTGCGGGAACTTGCTCACGCCTACCGAACGCCGGTGCTGATTGCCACGGTGCATGGGCGGCTGACCGTGCTGACCGGCTGGCTGAACTGGCTCACCGAGCAGGGCGTGGACAGTCTCGGGGAGGTCACCCAGCAGCACTGCGGTGCCTACCTGGAGCTTCGCAAGAAGGTACGGGACAAGCACGGTGTCGTGATCCGCGACAGCAGCCCCGGCTACCGCATGGACGTCGTGGCGGTCATCCAGGAGCTGGGCTACTACAAGGAATTGTTCTCGGCCGACGGCTACGTGTCGGCCTTCCGTCCGTGGGGGCGACGCACGGCGTACTCCGTCGCCGGGATGGTCCGTCGGACGGGCAACACGACACCTCCGCTGAGCAACGACGTCTTCCAACCGCTCGTCGCGGCGGCCCTGTACGTGGTGGAGGTGCTGGCGCCGCACGTCATGGAGCTGCAGCAACAGTTGCAGGAGATGGTGCCGAACCGGCCGGGCCGCAACAACCGTGAGCGTCCGGACTGGAGGGTCGAGGTCGCGCAGGCCATCGACCGGCACATACAGGAGGGCGATCCGTTGGATGTCGCTCTCGATCACGTCGTAGCCGAGCGGCTGGCGGACGGCTGGGATCCGGACGATCCGCTGCTGCGGGTGAACCTGATCTCCCTCGCTCACGAGACCGGGCGGCACGCCTTCCACTACACGTGGCTGCCCACGCTGCGCGGCCACCTGGAGGAGGCCGTCAGGGAAGTCGGCCTGTCCAAACGCTGGGGCCGGACGGCCGCTCTGGTCGAACGCGCGGACGGACGGGGCAGTGTTCCCTGGACCCTGCCGCTGAACACCACCGAGGCCCGCCTGCAGCTCTCCCGGGCCCGCACAGCCTGCGTCATCGCGCTCGCCGCACTGACGGGGATGCGGAAGAGTGAACTGGCTGAGCTGACCCATGACTGCCGCCTGCCTCCCGAACAGCTCGGCGAGGGCCGCGTTCGCTACCGCCTGAAGGGCAAGGTCATCAAGGGCCGGAAGCTGGGTGGTGAACACGATCAGTGGGTGACCATCAAGCAGGCGTACGACACCGCCGGCGTAGCCGCCTCGCTCGCTGACCCGGTGAAGAACGCCGGTCACCTGTTTAAGTCGCTCTCCTTCTTCACCCCGTACGAATGGTTCCTGACCTGGGTCAATGGCCCAGTGGGCCGTCGCCTTGGGCTGGCGCCGATCCCCGAGGTGCCGGTCAGTCTGCGGATGCTAAGGAGAACCCTCGCGGTGGAAATGGCGCACCGGCCCGGTGGTCTGCTGGCGGCCAAGATCCATCTCAAGCACATTTCCGTGGTCACCACGGAGGGCTATGCGGACCGCCCCGGTGGGGCCCAGTCGGTGCTGATGGCCGAGTTCGGCCAAGAGGAGCGAGAGCACAAGATGCGCGTCGCTCTCGACGCTTTCCGCGACTACCAGAACGGTATCCGGCCTGCGGGGCCTGGCGCCAGCGACCTCCTGGACTTCTTCGCGTTCGTCGACGAACAGCTGGATTCCTCCGGGGCGCCGAACATCAAGCGCAGCGACCAGGAGGTGACGAACCTGCTCGCCAAGCGGGCCAAGGCCCTGCACCTGGGGCCGGCGAACTACTGCTGGTTCCTCGATCCGTCCAAGGCGCTGTGCCTCAAGCTCGCAGGGGCCCACGCCCGCGGGGCGACAGAGCCCTTGATCGGCATGTGCGATTCAGCGCGGTGCCCCCAGGCCACCCACCATGCCGGGCACCGCCCGGTGTGGGCGGCTAGCGCGGAGAGCAAGAAGGTGTTCATCGCCACCATCGGGCGCGCGCAGCGGACGGAGAAGGCCCGGCTGGGTGCGGAGCTTGCCCGCGATGAACGGGTGTTGTCCGAGATTGACGTGAACTCCGGAACGGGGGCATGACGTGGCCCGCATCAGCGACGAGACCCGACGGGACAACGAGGCGGCCATTCGGCACGTCATGGACCGGCTCCTTGCCGGTGAAATTCCCGCAGGCAGCAAGTGCGATATCAAGACCCTCGCGGCCCAAGCCGGGGTCACCCGCACCGGCTTCTATCCCAAGAAGAATCGCGACGGCTCGCCGCGGCCAGGTCCCTACCAGCACCTGGCGGAGGAGTTCGAGCGCCGGTTGGCCGAGCTTCGGGAAACGGGCGTGATTCCGGACCCGCGGGCTGCACAGATCGAGCGCCTCAAAGAACAGGTCTCCGGGCTGAAAGAGCGCCTCGCCGCGCGTGACGAGCAGATCGGCGGTCTCACGGACTTCAGGGAACGGGCTCTGTCGCAGATCGCCGCCCAGCGGATGGAGATCGAACGGCTTCGCGATGCCTTGGCCGCGCCGTCGAATGTCCGGGCTCTGCCGAACAGCTCGAGAGCGAGTGCGCCGTACGGATCGTGTAGCTGACTGCCCGCTCCAGCACCGGTTTCGGCTGGCACCCGCGCAGGGTGCGGTACTGCGGCGCCTGCGAGAACGTTCACGTACAGGGGCGGGGTTTTCGGTCGAAGACTGCCGGGTGCCCCGCCCCCTGCGTTGAGATGGGATCTCCTCGCCGGGCCGAGGACATGCCCCCTTGGGGCCGTCGAACGTCCTTATCCCATCGGTCTGGTGACGCTGGAGCCCACGGAGTTCAAGGTGGTCACCAGCCGATGGTCAGGCGGGTCACGCGGCGGTTGACGTGGGCACCGGCGGCGAGACGGTCGTCGGGTGTGGCCGCGGGGTAGCCGGTGACGACGGGCTGCTCGGGCCTCTCCTGGCTCCAGCGCCGCAGGAGATCGCTGACCTGGCCGATGAGTTTGCTTCTGTCCGGGCCGCGCGCGATGAGGCCGAGCCCGTTGGCGTCCTCGCAGGCAGGGCGGGCGGTCACACAGACGAGGGTGCCGCCGTCGTACAGGCCCGCCCCGGCCCGGGATCGGCCAGGCCGAGGGCACGGGCGGAGGAGCCGATGGACAGTCGGCCGAAGCTGAGGCCGCTGTTCATGGTGGCGAGCCAGAGGTCGAGGGACACCCGCCGGTGGCAGGTCAACCTGTGGTGCGACACCTGGCTGGCTTTCTCACCGCCATTCGGCCCCGGTTCTCCGGTTTGCGTTGGACCACCCCAAAACGGACGGGCGTAGTTCCGGCTTCGTCCGGCACCACTGCCCACCGGCCGATACAAAACCAAGTGGGGCCACGTGAGGCCGGAATCGAACGAAGGCTCAGGTCCAGGTCAGGCCGGAACAGGTGGGGCCAAATACTCCGAGAAAGCCAACCTGGCAGGCCGGCTGGCCGCCGAACAGATGACTGTCCGCCACCTGTCATGTCGCTGCCGCTGCGTCAGAGGCTGGCGCTAATGGCTCGGGTCATGACTGGAGGCCAGCGTCCTTCCTACTGGTTCGCTCCCGCCCGATGCCGGGTACGAAGCGGCCCGCAGTGGCCGCGTAGTGGAGGTAGGTAGGGCCGTGGACTGCCCGAAGGTAAGGCTCCTCGACCACACGCACCTGTAGCTCGACGGCGATGATCAGCGCGGCGAGGCAGGCGAGCGCCAGGACGTTCGGCACCATCAGCGTCAGTCCGAGGCCGGTGACGGCCATGGTGGTGAAGATCGGGTTGCGGATGTGAGCGAACGGGCCGTCGCTGACGAGTGCGGTGCGCTCGGCGTGGTCAACGCCCACCCGCCAGGACGCTCCCATGGCCTGCTGGGCTGTCAGTGTTCCGGCGACGCCGAGCATGGCGATCGCCGCACCGATCCCGTACACGGCTGGGATGTCGTCGATGAGGACCGGCAGGCCCGCCAGTGTCGCGGCGGGTGCGGCGACGGCGCCCAGCAGAGCCACGACGAAGAGCACTCCGGCCCACCACGACGCCGAGCCGGGCGTGCCCGACAGGCCGCGGAACCCGGAGTCGCCGGTGCGGCGGCGCTGGATGAGCGTGCGCAGGCCGAAGGCGGACAGCAACCAGAATCCGTACAGCGCCAGTGCCGCCCAGGCCCAGCCGATCATCGGGTACTCGCCTCCTTCGCCGGGGTGCAGCACGAGCAGCCCGGCCCGCACCCGCATCCGTCCTGCTCCTCGGCTTCAGGAGTGATTCCTCCGATGGGCATCGCGCAGCAGTTGTCGCCGCGCCATGCCTCGCGGCCTTCCTTGACCGCGACGGCGGCGATGACGAGGGCGGCGACGGGGTCGGCCCAGCTCCAGCCGAGCAGGGAGTTGGCGAGCAGGCCGACCAGGAGGACGGCCGACAGGTACGTGCACAGGAGAGTCTGCTTGGAGTCGGCGACCGCGGAGGCGGAGCCGAGTTCGCGTCCGGCGCGGCGCTGGGCGGTGGACAAGAACGGCATGACCGCGAGGGAGAGGGCGGCCAGGACCATGCCCGGTGTGGAGTGTTCGGCCTCGCCGGTGCTGGTGAGGGCGCGTACGGAGTCGACGGTGACGTAGGCGGCGAGCGCGAAGAAGGAGAGGGCGCTGATGCGCAGCGCCGTCTTCTCCCGGGCTTCGCGTACGGCGTGGTCGGCGGCGGAGAACTGCCAGGCGACGGCTGCTGCCGATGAGACCTCGACGACCGAGTCCAGGCCGAAGCCGATCAGGGCGGTGGAGGAGGCGAGGGTGCCGGCGGTAATTGCGACCATCGCCTCGATGACGTTGTAGGTGATGGTGGCGGCGACCAGCAGGCGTATGCGGCGGGCCAGTTGGGTGCGGCGGTCCGGCGCGGGGCCCAGGGAGATCGACATCGTCATCAGCAGCAGCCCTTCTCCTCGGCGTCCGGGCAGGTGCGGTCGGCCTCGACAGCGAGGACCGCGCCGAGCAGGTCGTCCAAGGCGTGGCCGAGGCGGGCGTCGGCCAGTTCGTAGCGCACGCGACGGCCTTCGGGGACGGCGACGACGATGCCGCAGTCACGCAGACAGGCGAGGTGGTTCGACAGCCGGGTACGGGAGATCTCCAACGCCTCGGCCAGATCGGCCGGGTGCGCGGGCGCCTTCCGCAGCGCAAGCAGGATGCGGCAGCGGAGCGGGTCGGCGAGCGCACGGCCGAAGCGGGCCAGGGCGTCGATGTCGGAGGCAATGGTCAGCACACCCTCGACGGTACACGGAAACTTGAATTCAGGGAACCGTGTACCGTCGTCGCGTCGGCCCGAAGGTCAGTGGTTGTGCGGCCCGTCCCGGTGGGTGGGGCCGTGCGGGTCCTCGCAGTGCGCGGCGTCGCCCGCTCCTTCGCCGGTCAGGGCGAGTTGCAGCACCTCTTCCTGGGTGTGGTCGACCTGGAGCGTGGTGTGGGTGATGCCGTAGTCGTGCTGGAGGAGTTCTTCGAGGTCGCGGCGGACGGCGTGGCAGTCGCCGCCGGGTTCGACCAGGACGTGCGCGGACAGGGCGGACTGGCCGGAGGTGATCTGCCAGACGTGCAGGTCGTGGACCTCGACGACGGCCGGCTGGGAGACGAGCTTGTCGCCCAGTGCGTCCGGGTCGACATCTGCGGGGGCGGCCTCCAGGAAGATCCGGCCGGACTCGCGCAGCAGCCCGTACCCGGCCTTGAACATGAGGGCGACCACCACGAGCGTGGCGATGGCGTCGGCGCGGGCGAACCCGGTCGTCAGCACGATCAGACCTGCCACCGCGGTGCCGATGAACGCGAACAGGTCGTTGAGGATGTGCTGGTAGGCGCCCTCGACGTTGAGGGAGGAGCGGTTGGCCTTGGAGATGCACCAGGCGGCCGCGATGTTCACCACGATCCCGGCGAGGGCTGTGCCGAACACCAGCCCGCCTTCCACCTCGGGCGGATCGATCAGGCGGTGCACGGCCTCGTACGCCAGCCAGGCACCGAGCAGCAGCAGGGTCAGGCCGTTGGCCTGGGCGGAGAGGATCTCGGCACGCTTGAGCCCGTAGGTGAAGACGCCGCGTGCCGGGCGTGCGGACAGCCGCATGGCGATCAGCGCGAACACGATCGACACGGCGTCGGTCAGCATGTGCGCCGCGTCCGAGATCAGGGCGAGGGACTGGGCCATGATGCCGATGACGACCTCGCCCGCCATGAACACGGTGATCAGGCCGAGCGCGATGCCCAGCCAGCGCCGGTCGGCGTCCGCCGAGACGCCGTGGGAGTGCCCGGCGTGCCCTCCTCCTCCGTGCTCGTGTCCTGGACCGTGCTCGTGATTGCGATCGCCCATGTTGTACGCCTTCCCCCTCGCAGCGGTTGCCTTGCCCGCAGTGAAACGCACGCATACGCGAATCACCAAAGGCTGCATCGGTGACCGTTGTCATGTCGGTTAACAATCATCTGACCTGCGGAAACCTCTCGACTGGTGGAAGCGTCCGAGCGGCGGCGCCGGGAGCTGGACCCTGTCGTGAACCAGCGGGCGGGGTGGTCGGTACGCTTCCAGGACGTACGGGCCATGCGATCCCGTCACCTGTCACCCGCCGCCCCGTCCGCTCCCCGCGACGGACTCCCTGAAGGCCACGATCTGATGCGTACGCACTGCTCGCCCGGACCCGGCTCGCCGGCGTCCGGCGTTCTGCGCGGGCTTCGGGCCGGGGTGCTCGCGGTGCTGTGCGTGCTGTTGCCGCTGGCCGGGCACGTGCTTTCGCAGTGTCACGCGCCCCGGTGGATCATCGTGGCCGCGACGGCGGCCGTCGCGCTGCCGGGCGCGGCGGTGCTGACGCGGCATCGGCTGACGGACACCCAGCTGCTGGGCGTGCTCGCCCTCGCGCAGTTCGCCTACCACGTGGCCTACTCGCTGCCCGGAGCCTGCGCCGCGGTGACCGGGCAGGACAGTTCCGTCGGCGGCCTGGGCCGGCTGATCGAGCACGACGCGGCCGCCGGGCCGCCGCCCGGCGTGCTGCTCGCCGGCCACCTGGTCACCCTGCTGCTCGTCGCCCGCCTGCTGGGCGTTTCGGAGCGGCTGCTGTGGCAGAGCAGGTCCCTCCTGCTGGTCGTACGGCGTCTGCTGCTGTTCTTCTGGCCACTGCTCGGCGGCCGTCACAGCACCGGCGCGCAGGCCGCCTACCCCGAGAGCACCTCGCCGCTGATGTCGGCTCTGCTGGTGCGGCTGCACGAGGGCCGGGCGCCGCCGCGTGACGGGCACGGTCCGTTCGCCCTTCTCCGGCCGACGCCGATCGGCGCTCTCCGCCTGCCCTGACGGGCCTGACGCGAGGGCCGCCCGGCGGGCCGGTCCCTCCCGTCCCGGCGCCCTGGCTGCCGGGGGTCACAGAGAGTTCCGCGTCATGTACGTCACCGACCGGCGTGCCGTCCGCACGGCGGCACGCGCCCTTGTTCTCCCCGCCGCCCTGGCGGCCCTGGCCGTCGCAGCGCCGCAGGCCGCGGCCCACACCGAACTCGACACCAGCAGCCCGGGCGCGAACGCCGAACTCGCCGGGCTGCCCCCGCGCGTCACGCTGACCTTCAGCGACGCGATGACCCAGAAGTACGCCAAGGTCGCCGTCACCACCTCGGACGGCAAGTCGGCCGCCTCGGGCGAGCCGCGGGTCTCCGGCAAGACGGTCACCCTCGCCCTCGATCCCGCCTCGCCCGCCGGGCCGTACACGGTGGGCTACCGGGTCGTCTCCGCCGACGGCCACCCCGTCTCCGGCTCGTACACCTTCACTGTCGCCGCGACCACCAGCCTCACTCCGTCGCCACGCGCCGCGGAGTCGACCGGTGCGGCGACTCCCCGCGCCGCCCAGGAGTCCGCGCCGGACAAGACCGATACGGGGTCCTCCGGTGGGGGCGTCCCCGTCCTCGTGGGTGCCGGCGCGCTGGTCGTGGCAGCCGCGGGCGCGTACGCCGTACGACGAAGGCGGGCCGGTCATGGCCACTGAGACCACCTCCAGGGCCGGGCGGCTGCCGCAGCTGCCGCTCGTGCTGGCCGGATCGGTTGGCCTGGCCGTCGCCGTCACCGCGGTCGCGGTGTGGGCCGGTGGCGGGGCCGCGGTCGAGATCCCCGGGATTGAGGATGCGGGTGCGCTGACCGCGTGGGGCCTGCCGGTTGCCCGTACCCTCGCGGACGCGGCCGCCGTGGCGAGTGTGGGTGCGCTGTTGCTGGTCGTCGTGCTGTTGCCGGGCGGCAAGAAGCTCAGCCCAACGCAGCTGCGTTACCTCAACTGGGCTGCCGCGGCTGCGGCGTTGTGGACGTTGGCGGCGGTGGCCGCGCTGGTGTTCACGCTCTCGGACCTGTTCGCCCAGCCGGTCGGCGAGATCGTGTCTCCCGCGGTGGTGGCGGACTTCGTCGCCACGGACGCCCAGGGACGCTCGTACGCGCTTATGGCGGGTGCCGCGGGTCTGATCGCGACGCTCTGCGTGGGCATCGGCACGGCCCGCTGGGCCCGTCTGGCGCTCGTCCTCGCGGTCGCCGGGATGCTCCCGCCCGCCTTCACCGGGCACTCCTCGGCGGCGGGCAATCACGACGCCGCCGTCACCAGCCTCGCCCTGCACCTGGTCGGTGTCGCGGTATGGGTCGGCGGGCTGGTCTTCGTCCTGATCGTCGCCGCGCGCAGGGAGGAGCAGGCGGCGGACGCCGTCCGGCGCTTCAGCCCGCTCGCCGCGTGGGCGCTCCTCGCGGTCGCGGCCAGCGGCATGGTGAACGCCGTGGTCCGATTCCCGTCCCTGGGTGAGGTGTTCACCAGCCGGTACGGGCTGATGGTGCTCGCCAAGGCGGCGGCGCTCGCCGCGCTGGGAGGCATCGGATGGTGGCATCGCCGCCGCACACTGCCCGCCCTCAAGGACGGCAGGCGGCGGGGGTTCGTCCGGCTCGCCGCCGGCGAACTCCTGCTCATGGCCGCCGCCATCGGTCTCGCCGTCGGCCTCTCGCGCACTCCCGCCCCCGGCGCCGGTGACGCCTCGCTCTCGCCCACCGAGGAGCTGCTGGGCTTCGCCATGCCGCCGCCGCTCGGTGACTTCCCGTGGACGCCGCTGTTCACCCAGTGGCACTTCGACCCGCTGTTCGCCTTCGGCGCGGCCGCCGCCGCGCTGCTGTATCTGGCGGGCGTACGGAAGTTGCGCAAGCGGGGCGACAAGTGGCCCGTCGGACGGACGATTTCGTGGCTGCTGGGCCTGGCGGTGACCGTCCTGGCCACGATGAGCGGGCTCAACACGTACGGCAAGGTGCTGTTCAGCGTGCACATGGGCCAGCACATGATCCTCGCGATGACGGTACCGATCCTGCTCGTGCTGGGCGGGCCGGCCACCCTCGCCCTGCGGGCCCTGCCCGCCGCCCCGAAGGGGGAGCCGGACGGGCCGCGCGAGATGCTGATGAAGCTGCTGCACAGCCGGTACGTCAAGGTCATCTCGCATCCGGTGGTGGCCAGCGTGCTGTTCATCGGCAGTGCCTTCGTCGTCTACTACAGCTCGCTCTTCGAGACCCTGATGCGCAGCCATCTGGGCCACACGTTCATGCTGGTGCACTTCCTGGCCGTTGGACTGCTGTTCTTCTGGGTCGTCATCGGCATCGACCCCGGCCCGCGCCGCCCGCCCCATCTGGGCCGGCTGTTCGCGCTGATCCTGACGATGCCGTTCCACTCCTGGTTCAGCATCTCGCTGATGAGCTCGACCGCGCTGATCGGCGAAGGCTGGTGGTCGGCGCTCGAGCGGCCCTGGGTCGAGTACCCGATGGACGACCAGTACGACGCCGGAGCCATCGCCTGGGCCACCGGCGACATCCCCGTCCTGATCACCACGATCATCCTGGCCATCCAGTGGGTCCGCTCCGACCAGCGCGAGGCCCGCCGCGTGGACCGGCAGATCGACCGCGGCGACGGCAACGACCCGCTCGCCGCCTACAACGCCTACCTGGCGGGCCTGCACGCCCGCGACCGGCGACCCGCCAACCCCCCTACGACGACCACGCCCACCGAGGAATCATGAAGAAGCTGCACAAGCACCTGATCGTCGCCGCTGTGCTGGTGGCCGGTTTCGCCGCCGCCTTCGGCTCCTTCCTGCTGTTCTCCCCCGACGACCGCGATGCCGGCGGCCTGGACGTGCAGCCCGCCGCCGAGGCGCTGCCCGTGCGCGACTCCAGCCACCGTCTCAGCGAGCCGAAGAAGAGCGAGCTGACGATCGTCGAGTTCCTCGACTTCGAGTGCGAGTCGTGCGGGGCGATGTACCCGGTGGTGGAGCAGCTGCGCGAGGAGTACGGCGACCGGGTCACCTTCGTCGCCCGCTACTTCCCCATGCCCGGCCACCGCAACGGCGAACTCGCCGCCCGCACCGCCGAAGCCGCCGCCCGACAGGGCAAGTTCGAGGAGATGTACACCAAGCTCTTCACCACTCAGAAGGAGTGGGGCGAGTCCCAGGAGTGGAAGGAGTCCGTCTTCCGCGGCTACGCGAAGGAACTCGGCCTGGACATGGCCCGGTTCGACGCCGACCTCGCCGACCCGGAGGTGGCCGGACGCGTCCAGGACGACCAGCGCGATGGCCTCGGCCTGGGCGTGCAGGGCACCCCGACCTTCTTCCTCGACGGAGAACAGATCGCCATCCCCGGTTCGTACGAGGCGTTCAAGGCGCTCATCGATGCCCGGCTGTCCGACTGACCGAGTGCGGAGGCAGCATGCAGTACCTGATCGACCAGGTGCGGGTCTTCCGCGCCCGCGCGGCAGCCCACACCCTGCACCTGGCCGGCCTCACCCAGCACCACCGGCCACGGGCGATGCTCATCTCGTGCTCCGACGCCCGCGTCGTGCCCGCCCTGCTCACCGCTGCCCGGCCCGGAGACCTCTTCGAACTGCGCACATATGGAGGGGTAATACCGCCCTACGACGCGAACACGCCGACCGGCGAATCCAGGACGATCGAGTACGCGGTCAACGAGCTGAAGGTCGCGGACATCATCGTCTGCGGCCACTCGCACTGCGACGTCGTCACCGCGGCCATGCACGACAGCCTGACGGCCTCCGGCATCACGGAGTCCGACGACGATCCGGCCCCACTGACCGGAGACGTCACCGCCGCCGGGCACTGGCACGTGCTCAGCCAGCTCGACGCGCTCAGCAACTACCCGTGCGTCGTGCCCCGGCTGGCCGACCGGTCGCTGCACCTGCACGCCTGGTTCCACGAGATCGACACCGGCGCGACCCTGGCCCACCACCCCCGCGCCAGCACCTTCCTGCCCCTGTGAACCACCAAGCCCCATCTGACGTATACGACGAGGTGAACGCCCGTGACCTCCACCAGCCGGCTCGTCTACGACGAACGCCTGACCGCCCCCAGAACCTGGTGGGCCATCGCCGTCCTCTTCGGCCTCTCCCTGGCCCTGATCTTCCTTCCCTACGGGCCCATCGCCGCGCTCATCGCCCTGGCCATCGGCACCTGTCTGGCCGGGATGTACGTCAGCGCGCAGGGATCGGCACGCATCCGGGTCACCGACGACACGCTGTTCGTGATGGACGCCCGCATCCCGCTGGCCGCGCTGGGGCAGCCGGAGGTCCTCGACGGCGAGGAGGCGCGGGCCTGGCGGACGTACAAGGCCGATCTGCGGGCCTTCATGGTGATGCGCAGCTTCATCACCACCGCGGTGCGCGTCGAGATCGTCGACCCCGACGACCCCACGCCCTACCTCTACCTCTCCACGCGGACGCCGGACCGGCTTGCCGAGGCGATCGGTGCGCGAGCCTGACCGAACGGTGTCGTACGGCTGTTTCCCGGACGGGCGCCGACCGGTAGGGAATGATGAGCGACCGTGCCACGTGATCACGTGACCGGGCACGAGATGCGTGCCCCCGCAGGCCGGGCCGGCCGCGCGGGAACGTGCGCGCGGGCCGGCCTGTTCGCCGTGCTCGGCACTGTGCTCGCGGCCTTCGGCCATCACGCGATCGCCGAGGGCACGGTGCCCTGGCGGCTGGCGGGGGCGTCGGTCCTGGCCCAGTTCGCGGCGGTCTGGCCGCTGGCACGCCGCCGCTACACCCCGGCCGCGACCCTCGCGTTCACGCTGGCCACGCAGGGCGTGCTGCATCTCGCGCTGTCCTACGCAGACGGTGACACACCGACGGGTATGGCGGGGCACGTAATGCACGCCGGGCACGGCACGGCCGTGGCAGGGGACGGTCACGGCTGGCATCACGCCGGGGCGGCGATGACGGCCGTGCACGTGGTCGCCGCGCTGGTCGTGGCCTGGCTGCTGCACCGGGCGGACGCACGGTTGACGGCCGCCTTCGCCGCGCTCGGGACGCTGGCCAGGGCGGCCGTTGCGGCCCTGGTCCAGGTGCTGCCGCGACCGGTCCACGACACCGGCCGCATGGTGCTCGCGCTGCCCGACCGGCGGCCAAGGGCCCTCTTCGAGGTGGCGGCGCACGCATGGGATGACGTACTGGAGCACGCGGTGGTGCGCAGGGGACCACCCGGGCGGGAGTGCCTCCATCCCTCACCGGTCCCTGACGTCTGCGGGGCCGGCTCTTCCCGTACCAGCAAGGAGCTTCCCTGTGTCCATGTCCAAGCACCCGTTGGCCCGTGCCGGCCGCCGGATCGCACTCGCCGGTGCCGCCGCACTGACGGCCACGCTCGCCCTGGCCGCACCGGCCGCCGCGCACGCGGAGGTCGAAGCCGACAAGGCCCAGGCCCTGGCCGAGAACGTCACCCTCAGCTTCGTCTCCGAGGCCGAGTCCGCCTCCGCGGGCTTCACCGAGATGCGCGTCGTGCTGCCCAAGGGCATCGCTCCCGGTGACGTGACGCTCGACGAGGCCCCCAAGGGCTGGAAGCTGAAGGCCACCAGCGACGGTTACAACGTCGCCGGCCCCGCTCTGAAGGCCGGCGTCGACGCCGAGCATAAGATCAAGGTCCGGCAGCTGCCGAACGCCAAGGAGATCGCGTTCAAGACGATCGAGGTCTACAGCGACGGCAAGATCTCCCGCTGGATCGAACTGCCCGCCGGGGGTGAGGAGCCGGAACAGCCCGCGCCGGTATTGGAGTTGAAGGCGGCGGCCCCAGACGCCGAGCCGGTGAGCCCCAGTCCCAGCGCCAGCCCGACCGAGAGCGAGACACCCACCCCGACCCCGTCGGCTACCGAGTCGACGGTTGCGGCTGCGGGCTCCGAAACCGACACCAAGGCGACAGAGGAGGACGAGGGCGGCTCGACGGGCCTGGTCATCGGCGGAGTCGTCGTGGCGCTGCTCGTCCTGGGCGGCGGTGCGTGGTGGCTGGTGAAGCGGCGCACGACCACTTCGCAGAGCTGACCCCCGTTTGACGTGTCGTCTGTGGGGCGGAACCGCTTCCGCCCCACAGGCCGAACGCAGGAGCCGCGTGCGTGCTCATCGGACACGGGTACGGTGTGAGGGCCCGTTATGAGCCCGGTAGAAGGTGACTCCCGCTTTCGAGTGAGAACGAGTTATGCGAACCGATCGAGCTCCCGGATGGCCTTCACGCCTCCCAAGTGATCTTGCTCTGGCAAAGGACCGTTTATGAGAGCGGACTCGGGGTGGCCGAGAGCGAGAATGGTGTAGATCTCAGCGAAGCGGTGGTCCGGGCGGGTTCAGGGAACCGGGCGCAGGCCGTCGAGGGTGACGGCGACCAAGCGGGTCACTGCGGCCTGGGAGGTGAGGGCGGTCGCGGCGGTCAGGGCGTGGAGGCAGTACTGGGCGAGTTCGGCCGGCGGGACGTCGGAGCGCACGTCGCCGGCTTCGACTGCTTCGGCGAGGAGGTGCTGGAGCATGCCGTGCAGGTGCCGTTCTGCGTGGGTGACGTGCTCGCCCTGGTGCAGGAGTGCGGCGAGTTCGCCACCGTGCCGCTGCCGGGCGATGCCCGCGTACGCCTCCAGCGCCGCGCGTAGGCGCTCCATGGCGGTGCCGTCCTGGTCGCGGATGCCTGCGAGCTGCTGGAGGTGGGCGGCGACTTGGCGCTCATGCCAGGCCCGCAGGACCGCTTCGATGTCGGCGAAGTACTTGTAGAGCGTCGCGCGGCCGATGCCGGTCTGCTCGGCGATCTGGGACATGGTCACCGACCGCAGGCCGCCTTGGGCCACCAGCTTCGCGGTGGTGTCCAGGATCGCCTCCCGCACGGCGGCGCGGTGCGCGTCGATCGTCTCGTTCCACAGCTTCGGCACCCACCCAGGATACGGACGCCCACAGGGCATACACTCAGTTTCAGCTAGAGACAGAGTGTCTCGAAAAGCAGGAGGTGTCATGGCAGGCTCACCGGGCCGTCACGAGGACGACGGCGAGGGAGCGCCGCGCTGGGTGAAGGTCTCCGCAGCGGTCGCTGTCGTCCTGGTGCTGGTGTTCGTGATCGTGCACCTGGCCGGCGGCGGCATGACGGGGCACGCACTGTGACCCCGTTCCCGCCGCGGCTGCGCAAGCGGGCCCTCACGCTCCACGTCACCTCCTCGGTCGGCTGGCTGGGCGCGGTCGCGGCGTTCCTCGCCCTCGCCGGACTGATCAGCAGCTCACCTCAGACGGTGCGGGGCGCCTACCTGGCCATGGACGTGGTGGGCTGGTTCGTGATCGTGCCGTTCAGCATCGCCTGTCTGCTGACCGGCCTGGTGCAGTCCCTCGGCACGGCGTGGGGGCTGCTGCGCCATTACTGGGTGATCGCGAAGTTCCTGATCACCGTGGTCGCGACCGTTCTGCTGTTGGTTCACATGCAGCCGGTCGGGCACCTCGCGGATGCGGCCGCCCGGGCGGCGCTCGCGGGCGGCGAGCTTCAGGGCATGCGGATTCAGCTGATTGCGGATGCGGCCGCCGCCCTGGTGGTCCTGCTCACAGCGGCCGCCCTGTCGGTGTTCAAGCCGCGCGGGGCGACCCGCTACGGGCGCCGCCGCCAGCGCGAGCAGACGCCCCAGCCGCGCTGACCCGCCCCCATGCGGTCAGCCGAGGAACCGGTACTTCGCCACCCGCCCCGTCATCGCCAAGGCCCTCGCCCGCTGGGGCCACAGCCTGCTGCCCCTGGTCCTGATCGCCATCGGACTGCTCATCCTCATCAAGGGCGGCGCCTTCGGCCTGTGACTGGCTGGCACCCCCCTCCGTTCGAATCTGTCGCGGCACCCGGGTGCCTGGTGCACAGCCACGACGCTGAACATCAGGGTGCCTCCCCCGGAGCCGGAAGGTCCGGGGCGGCCGCCACGAAAGCCCGATACCTCCAGCTGCACCCCCAGGCACGAGCGCGCCCGGCCGCACCGTGAGGTGCGGCCGGGCGCAGAGCCGAGCGGCTGGGTCAGTGGTAGGCGTGGACGACGGCGTGGCCTTTGCCGCGGCCGATCATCCACTTGTTCACCGGCGTCGTGATCACGAAGGCCACGGCGAAGCCGCCCAGCAGGGCCGTCCAGAACAGTGCGTCGGACAGGTGGGCGTCCATCGCTCCCGGGGTGAGGGCGATGATGCCGTTGTCGACCAGCTCCATCACGGCGATCGAGACGGTGTCGGCGGCCAGCGCCACCTTGATGGCGCTCTTCCAGCCCAGGCCGGCCCGGCGGACCGCGAACAGGGTGAACGAGTAGCCGAAGAGAAATGCCAGCGTGATCGCCAGGGCCATCGTCTCGACGTTGCCCCACAGCAGGGCGGTGCCGATGACCATGCCGAGGATCTCGCCGATGGCGCACCCGGTCAGGCAGTGCAGCGTCGCCTTGGCGGCCGTCGACCAGGACGCCCCGGGGGCGTGCCCGCCGTGGCCGCCGGCGTGAGCGGCGTGGTGGTGAGCCTCTTGGGCGGCCGGGTCGTGCGCCGTGCCGGTGTGGTGAGCGCTGTGGTCCATGACCTTCATCCCCATTCCCGTCCAGTGCGGTCCGTTCACCGGGCCCCACGCCACAACCGTATACCCCCTAGGGGTATTCCTCTAGTGGTGTTCCGTCGTCTGGGCGGTGGGCTGGTGGAGGACCTTCCAGGTGCGGCCAGCGTCGGTGGACTGGTAGACGGTGTCGGTGCTGTCGGCGGCCAGCAGTCGCTGCTCGGTCACGGCCGTGAGCACGGTCGGATCACCGCCTTGCGGCAAGCGGCCGTGCTCGGTCCAGGTGCGGGCGTCCCGGCTGCTGAGCGCGCGACCGTCGGCGGCCAGGGCGACGAGCAGCCCGGGGGCGGGCTCGTCGATCGCGGCCAGGGCAGGGGCGTCGGGGACGGCCGTGAAGGTGCGCCCTCCGTCGATGCTGCGCTGGAGTCCCTTGCCGGTGGCGGCCCACACCGTCTCGGGGGTCTTGGCGTGCGCGGCGAGGTCGAGCAGCGGCAGCCGGGCGCGCTTGTCCCAGCTGTGGCCGCCGTCGGTGCTCGCCCACACCTTGCCGCTCTGGCTGTCGAAGCCGTACAGCCTGTCCCCGGCCTGCTGGAGGGCGTGGAAGTCGGCTTCACCCTCGGCGGAGAGCGTGGTCCAGGTCCGGCCGGCGTCCGTGCTGCGGATCAGGCCCAGGTGAGGGGAGCGGGCGTCGGGGTCGGCGGGTGAGGGGTGGCCGCTGGCGAGGAAGGTGGAGGGGCCGGTGACGGTGAAGCCCATGGTGTCCTGGTAGCGGTCGGCCACCCGGACCGCCTTGCCGCTGCTGAGACGGAAGACGCCGAGGTGTCCGGCGGCGTAGACGGTGTTGTCGGCTGGGTCGACGCCCAGTCCGTGCAGGTGGCCTGTTCCCGGGTCGGGGGTGGCGGCCTGCTTGGTGGCGGGGCCGGTGCTGGTGCAGGCGGCGAGCAGCACGGCGGCGGCTGCGAGGAGGGCAGCGGCGCGGCCGCGGCGCCGGGGTATGCGGGCAGAGGTGATCACGAGCGGATTCCAAGCTGTCGGGGAGGAGCAGACGGTGCGCGGGCGTGCCGGGGCGGGCGCCTGCGGCGCCCGCCCCTGTGGCCGGTGTCCGGTCAGTTCTTGCCGAGCAGCTTGTTCATCTGGGTGATCTCCGCGGTCTGGGAGGTGATGATCGCGCCGGCCATCTTCTTGGCGGGCGCGTAGGCGCCGTCGGCCTGTTCGGTCTTGGCCATGGCCACCGCGCCTTCGTGGTGCTTGATCATCATTTCCATGAAGGCGGTGTCGAACGCCTTGCCAGAGGAGTTCTTGAGCTGGTCCATCTCCTCGGGCGTCATCATCCCGCCGTCGGCGCCGTGCGCGGAGTGGTCCATGGCGCCCTCCGTCGGCACCTCCTCGCCCCAGGAGGTCAGCCAGCCGGACAACGTCTTGATCTCCGGGTCCTGGGCCTTCTTGATGTCCTCGGCGAGCTTCTTCACCTCCGCCGACTCGGCCCGGGACGGCGCGAGGTCGGCCATCTCAACGGCCTGGCGGTGGTGCGGGATCATGCCCTTGGCGAAGGCGACGTCGGCCGCGTTGTGCTGGCCCTGCGAGGCCGACGCGGAGGCGGACGGGGACTTCGAGGTGTGGCCGTCGTGTCCGGCCGAGCTGTCGCCGTTCCCGCCACAGGCGGCCAGGACGAGCGCGGCCGCACCGGCGGCAGCCACGGCGGCGGTACGACGGACGAGGGAACGCTTGTGGTTCATGGTGGTGCAACTCCTTCACCGCGCAGCCACGACAGGGCGCGCGGGTGTTCATGGGATGAGGGCGTGCGATGGCGCGGCACCAGCCACCGGAAGTATCCGGGCCTGGGGGTGCCGTGCGGGCCGCTCTATATCCGCAGGAGTTGCAGCTCAGACAGGTCGGGCGGCGCCCGGCCGCTCCCGGCCGACACCGCAGCTGGCGACACCGAGGCAGAAGCGACGGGCGCGTCCGTCAGGACGCTGGTCAGCGCGGGCGGCGCGTACCCGGAGCCGATGCCGGCCGCCGCACACGTCCCGTCCGCGTGATCGAGGTGATCCGGCCCGCCGTCCGCGTGCGAGCATCCCTCGCTCGCGTGCGCGGCGCCATCGGCCATAGTCATCACCATGTCGTGACCGGCATCCATGCGTGGTGACGGCGCCCCGGCGGGGCCCAGGGCGTGCATGCCCAGCACACCGGTCAGGACCGCCATCACCAGCAGCACGAACAGCCGCCCGGCGGGGCGGCGGCTCGATCCGGTGCTGCTGGTCATGAGGCCCATCGTACGGTCCGCCTTCAGGTCCGCTCGGGCGCGCGCCAGGACAGGGCGACGAGCAGCAGGCCGCCACAGACGATGAAGACGTCGGCGAGGTTGAAGGTGGGCCACCAGCCGGTATGCAGGTAGTCGGTGACCTGTCCGTCGGGAGCCCGGTCGAGGAGGTTGGCGGCAGCTCCGCCGAGGACGGCGGCCAGCGCCCCACCCCACAGGCGCGAGGCCGTCGGGGCGGTGCGCCACAGCGCGGCCGCCACGATCAGGGTGATGAGCCCGGTGACGGCAATGACGGTCCAGGCGGGGGCGCCGGCGGCGAAGGAGAACGCGACCCCGGAGTTGAAGGCGAGCCGGAGGTCGAGCGGACCGCCCTCGATCGGAGAGCCCGGCAGGGCCTGCTGCGCCCACGCCTTGAGGCCGAGGTCGGCACCGGCGAGGACGGCGGCCAGGGCCAGCAGTCCGGCCCGGCGCTTGAGAGCGCCGGGCCGGGCCGCGGCCGTGGTGGTGGGGGCGGTCACTTGCAGCCGTCCGAGCAGGAGGACGCCTCGCCGGCCGCGGCCGACTTGTCGTCGTCTTCGCAGCCGTCGTCGCAGACGAGTTCGCCCTCCCAGGCTTCCTTGCCCTCCATGATCGCGAAGGCGGCGATGACGAATCCGGCGACCGGGTCCAGCCAGGTCCAGCCGAAGAAGGCGAACGCGAGCAGGCCGGCGAAGGTGGACACCGACAGCCAGGCGCACAGCTTGGTCTCGGCGGCGTCGGCGACGACCAGGCGGGAGTTCATCTCCAGACCGGCCTTGCGCTTGGCGCGCGCCAGCCACGGCATGATCACGATGGACACGCCGGTCAGGACGATACCGACCAGCGAGGTGTCGGGCTTCTCTCCGCTGAACAGGTCGCGGACGCCCTCGACGGTGACGTAGGCGGCGAGCGCGAAGAACGTGATCGCGATGAACTTCAGCGCCTTGCGTTCCTTGGCCTCGTCCGGCTCGCCGCCCTTGATCTCCGCCAGCAGCCGTATCAGGACCACCACCGCGGCGGCGACCTCGATGCCGGAGTCGATGCCGAACCCGATCAGCGAGACCGCCCCGGCGGCCGCGCCGGCCGAGATGGCGATGATCCCCTCGATGACGTTGTAGCCGATGGTGAACTTCGCGTACCGCACCGCGCGGTGCGCGGCCGGCCCGGTGACATCAGGAACGGCGGCGGGGGCGGTGCTCATCGGGCGGACTCCTCGACGACAGGGGTGGTGGTTCCGTAGGTGGGGCACAGGTCGACGGCCTCGCCGGTCGCGGCGAGCAACTGCTCGGCGGAGGCCAGCAGGTCCAGCAGCTCGGGGTGCGCCAGCGCGTGCAGGGTCGCGCGGCCCTGCGGACGGGAGGTGATCAGGCCGCAGTCGCGCAGGCAGGCCAGGTGCGCCGAGACTGTGGACTGCGCCAGGCCCACACAGGCGACCAGGTCGGTCACCCGCGCTTCGCCCTCGGCCAGGCGGCGCAGGATCGCCAGGCGGGCCGGGTCGCCCAAGGACCGGAACAGGGCGACCGCCGCCGAGGGCGCCCCGCACGAAGTGGTGGCCGACGGTGTGGCCTCCGTGCTATTCATCGTCATGGAACGATGATAGCCATGCTAGTCGATGTCATCTTTGGGGGGCCGCGTCATGCTGATGAACCGGATCGAGAAAGCGGCGGTCAACAATCCCGCCCGCCGGGCGCTGCAACGCTTCTACGAGGTCCCGGCCCTGCTGCGGCTGGCCGGCGGCCCGCTGCCGCCCGGTGTGAGAGCGGTGGAGATCGGCTGCGGCTCCGGCTACGGCACGAAGCTGATCCTCGACCACTTCCGCGCCGCGCAGGTCGACGCCGTCGACCTGGACGAGACCATGGTCGCCAAGGCCCGGCGCCGGCTGGCGGACCGGCCGGGCCTTGTCCGCCTGGCCGTGGGCGACGCGACCGACCTCAAGTCGGCGTTCGGCGCCAAGGACGGTGCCTACGACGCCGCGTTCGACTTCGCGATCATCCACCACATCCCCGACTGGCGATCTGCCGTCGCGGAGATCGCCCGCGTGCTGAAGCCGGGCGGAGTGTTCGTCTTCGACGAGGTCACCGCGCACGCCCTGGCCCGCCCGTCCTACCGGATGCTGTTCGAGCACCCCGAGCACGACCGGTTCACGGCGCAGAAGTTCCTCGCCGAACTGCCGCGTCACGGCCTGGCGGTGACGGGCGCGTTCACCCGTATCAGCGGCGACTACCTGCTCGGCGCGGCCCGCAAGCAGGACCCGGACCGGGGGTGAGGGCGATGGCTGCCTGGGCGCTGGTGCTGTTCGGTGTGTTCCTCTTGCTGGACGGCGGTGTGCGGATCGCCGTCCAGCGACGCCGTGCCGGGGAGAGCGGTGTGTGGCCGTTGCCTCTGTGCGGGGACGGCCGCCCTGGGACGGTTCGCCCGGGAGTGGCTGTGCTGCGCCGGTCAGCTGGGCGGAGCGTGTCCGTGCGTACGGACGGTCAGAAAAGTGACGGCCTGATGGTCACGTTCTTGGAGACGGTGACCTGGTCGATGTCCGTGACCCGGACGGTGACCCGCAGGGTCCATGTTCCGGACAGCGGCAACCGCAGGCGGTCGGCGGCCCAGTAGCCGCCCTTGTTGGCCAGTTTGGCGTCCAGCGGGCCGATCCGCTGGGCGTTCTGGGTGAGGGTAAGCCGGAGTTCGGGGACCGTGGCGATGCCCTTGTCGGGGCCGTACACCAGAGCTTCAACGGTGTTGTCGCCGACGCGCCCGGGCCCGAAGGTGAGCTGCACCGCGCCGGTGCCGTTCGGGGTGCCGACGTCGAACGGGATTGTCACGACCCGCGCTGTGGGTTCCTGGGCGGCGGCGGTCGCTGCGGCGCTCTGGACGGCGGCGCGGCTGGGCTGGGTTCCGGTGAGCAGCGTGGTGATCGCCAGGACCACGACACCGAGGACGGCCTCGGCGGCGACCGACCGGCGCAAACTACGCCGGTGGCCGTCGGAGGCGGACGGCGAGCCGGATGGCCCAGGGGTGTCAGGCAGATCGCACAAAGTGGGCGTCCCGGCGTCGCCGCCCGTTCCCTCGGCTGTGTCGCTGCCTGAGGAGGCGCCGACGCCGACGGTCTGTGCCACACGTACAAGTTCGGGTGCGGCCGCCGGAAGGGTTTTTGGCAGCCGCTCCTGGGTGAGCTGCGCGGTCCACTGCCGGGAGAACCACGCAGCGGTCAGCACCAGGGCCACCGCACCGACCTTGAAGGTGAGGAGCCTGCCGTACTCGGTGGTGGACACGGCCTCCCACGAACCGACCTGCCGCCACGACTGGTAGACGCCGGTCGCGACCAGGACGACGACCGCGGTGAAGGCCAGCCGGGAGAAGCGCGCAACCGCTGCCACCGGGACCACCACATCGGCGGGTGCCCGGAACAGGGCAACGACCAGCGCGGCCAGACCGCCCAGCCACACCGCCATGGCGAGCAGGTGCAGCACCGAGACGGGGATCGCCAACGGCACCTGGATACCGGCGGAGGCGTGTTCGGCGGCGGCCCAGGTGAGGGCCAGGCCCACGGCGAACAGCGTGCCCACGACGCGTACGCCGATGCCGAACTGCGGTTCCGCGGCGGGCTGATCGACCGCGTGCGCGGCGGCGGGATCGCGCTGCGTCCTGTCAGCTGCGCGGCGGAGGCGGGCCGCGGACAGCGCCACGAGGATTGCCGCCGCCGCGAGCAGCACCAACCGCACGCTCAGGGCCAGTCCGGTCTTGCCCGTGATGGTTTGGCCCAGGAGCGACAGGTCGAAGGCCGCGGTGAGACCTCGGCCGGTCTCGTACGGGCCGCGCAGCAGCAACAGCACGACGGTGGAGGCGAACAGCGCCGTCCAGCCGGCGAGCAGCAGCCTGCGCAGCGGGCGCAGGCCCGCGCCGGCCGGCCAGCAGACGAGGGCGAACAGGGCGACGCCGATCAGCAGGGCGAGGCCGCCGTACGCGACGTAGCGGAAGACGTCGTAGATGCGGGAGACGGCGGTGTCGTCCGAGGACTCGGTGGGCACCACGGCGGCGGTGGCGGACGGCTTGCCGACGGAGAAGGTGAACGCGCCGGAGATCGAGTGGCTGTCCGCGGAGACGACCCGCCAGGACACCGTGTACGTGCCCTCGGGCAGCTTGTCGCGCAGCTTCACCCGGGCGGTGTCCGTTTCCTTCCCCGCATGCGTGACCGCCCCGCTGTCGACCCGCAGGTTCTTCGGGGACAGGACACGCAGGGAGCCGTCGGAGAGGCTGACGGATTCACTGAAGGCGAGCGTGATCTGCTTCGGGGCCGTCTTGAGGACGGAGACGTCGGCCGGTTCGGCGCTGGTCAGGGTGGCGTGGGCGGAGGCGGATCCGGCGCCGCCGAGGAGGAGGGCGAGCACCGTGCCGACCAGGAGCATGACGGTCAGCGGTTTCCTGGTCCGGCGCGGTGCCGTGTGCATGAAGCAGTCTCCAGGTCAGGGGGCGTACGCCGCAGGAAAGGGCTGCGACGGGGGTGTGCGATGGCGGTGGGGACGTGGCCGCCGCTACGACGCGCTCGGGGCCGGGCCCCCGCTCAGGCCGCTCAGTTCCTGGATGGTCCCGCCGAGCTTGGCACGGAAGCCCTCCAGCATCTCCGGCTTCGCGGCGAGGACCCAGCGCGGGCCGACGAGGTACTTGCCCCCGTAGATCGCGGCGGAGTCCAGCCAGGTCTCCTTGTACTTCTCCTCGGGGAAGGTCGTGATGCTGTAGTCGACCTTGGCCGTGTGGCACACGCCCTGGCGCAGTTCGTCCGCGTCAATGCGGATCTTGGGCTTGCAGCCGGTGAGGTTGGCGATCACCTCGACCTTGGCCGGGGCCACGACACCGGCCGCAGGGGCGGCGGATATCTCCGACGGCTTGCTGTTCGGGGACGCGTCGTCCTCACCACCACTGCAGGCCGTCGCCAGGGGAAGAAACGCCAGGCTCGCGGCGAGTGCGGCGCCGCGTATCAGGCGGGCGGTGGGCAGGGTACGGCCGGTGCGTCCCCACTGTGGGTGCTGTGACTGCTCGGGATGCTGGGGCACGTGCCTCTCCGTATCCGGGCTGGGCCTGCCCGCACCAGCGGACAGGCGTACGACAGGGAGTACGGGTGAACATCCGTGGCCGTTCACCCCGTATGTAACCAAAGGCCCGTGGGGCGGCCGGAACACCGCCCCACGGGCCCTCACTCACGCCGAGGCGTGGGTGCGCTCGGGTTGAACGGTGTGCGCGTTGTGCTGGTCCGCCCAGTGCTGCAGGGCGCTCATGCAGGCGTGGTCGAGGTGGCGCAGCCCGGCGAGGTTGAGCTCGACGGGCCGGTCGGCGGGCAGTTGTTCCAGGGTGTCGAGGATGCGCGGCAGGCGCAGGAAGGTGGCGTGGCCGGCGATCCGCACCCGCACCGGGCCGCTGCCCGGGTCGGTGACGTCGATGTGGACGTGCGAGGTCTCCCAGGCCGTCTTGACCACTGCGAGGAGCAGTCCGATCAGGACGCCTTCGAACATGTTGGTGACCAGGATCGCCCCGGCCGTGATCACCAGCACCACGGCCTCGCCCCGGTGTTCGCGCCACAGCGGCCCCAGCTCCTTGACCGGGAGCAGTTTGAAGCCGGCGTGGATGAGGACGCCGGCGAGCGCGGCGGTCGGGATCATGCCGAGGGCGCCGGGCAGCAGGGCGGCGAACAGTAGCAGCCACACGCCGTGCAGGACGCGGGAGACCTTGGTGCGGGCGCCCGCCTGGACGTTGGCGGCGCTGCGGACGATCACCGCGGTCATCGGCAGCGCGCCGAGCAGCCCGCACAGGGTGTTGCCCGTGCCCTGGGCCATCAGCTCTTTGTCGTAGTCGGTCTTCGGGCCGTCGTGCAGCCGGTCGACCGCGGCGGCGCTGAACAGTGACTCGGCGGAGGCGATCAGCGTGAACGCGACGATGGTGGTCAGCAGTCCGACCTCGGCCAGCCGGCCGAAGTCGCTCCCGCCGGGCGGCTGGATCGCCTCCATGAGGCCGCTGACCTTGACGCGGGCGACGGGCAGGTCGAAGACGACGGTGGCGAGGGTCGCCGTGCCGACCGCGACGAGCGGACCCGGCAGCAGTTGTGCCTTGCCGGGCAGCTTCTTCCACAGCGTCATGACGGCGATGGTTCCGGCGCCGAGGGCGACGGCGATCAGGGCCGGGTCCGAGAGCAGGACGTCGACGGCGAGGCCGGGCAGTCCGGCGATCTTCTCCATGCCGGTGCCCGGGGCTTTGCTGTCCGCGAGCGCGTAGAGCTGTCCGAGGATCAGTACGAGGCCGATGCCGGCGAGCATGCCGTGCACGACCGACAGCGAGATGGCGCGGAAGAAGCGTCCCCAGCGCAGGGCGCCGAGGGTGAGTTGGAGCAGCCCGCAGGCGAGGACGATCACGCCGAGGGCGGACAGGCCGTACTCCTGGACGGCGGTGAGGACGAGCACGGTCAGCCCGGCGGCGGGCCCGCTGACCTGGAGGCTGCTGCCGGGCAGCAGCCCGGTGACGAGACCGCCGACGATGCCGGTGATCAGGCCGAGTTCGGCCGGGACGCCGGAGGCGACGGCGACGCCCACGCACAGGGGCACGGCGACGAGGAAGACGACCAGGGAGGAGGTGAAGTCGGTGCGCAGGGCGGACCGGAGGGAGGAGAAAGGTGAGGTCATGGCGTTCTCTCTGTGGGGGAAGGAACGTCGCGTGAGAAGCGACCGGAGCGGACGGGTAGAGCTGTGGTCCGGTCGGGTCACAGGGGCTTGAAGGCGCGGGTGCCGGGCATGGCGAAGAGGACTTCGCCGGTCTCGACGGTGTAGTACCAGCCGTGCAGCCGCAGCCGCCCCGACGACAGGCGCCGGGCGATGAACGGGTAGCTGCGCAGGTGGTCGAGCTGGGTGAGGACGTGCTGCTGGGTCACCTCGGTGGGGTCCTCGCCGAGCCCCTGGGTCTGCCACGGCTCGTCGGTCCTGGCGCGGTGTCCGGCCCGGGCAAGCCAGCGCCGTACGAGCGGCATCGTCTGGACGTTCTGCTCGCGCATCAGCCCCTGGACGGCGCCGCAGTGCGAGTGGCCGCACACGATGATGTCGGGTACCTGCAGGGCCTGGACGGCGAATTCGAGGGATCCGGCGACACCGCAGGCGGCCTGCCCGCGGTAGGGCGGAACGATGTTGCCCGCGGTGCGCAGCTCGAAGAGGTCACCGGGGCGGGCACCGGTGAACAGGGAGGGAACGACGCGGGAGTCGGAGCAGGAGATGAACAGGGCCTGGGGCTGCTGGCCCCCGGCCAGCCGGGCGAACTCCTCCTGCCGGTCGGCGATCTTCTCAGGGAACGTACGGGCGTGCTCGATGAGAGCGTGCATGGGAATCGGCCTCGTAACTCTTCGTGGGGCTCTCAGGACGAAAGGGAGCGAAGAGTGCGTACTGCGCGCGTCCGGGTGTGCGTCAACGAACCGTGGGGAGCGCCCGGTTGGACGCTCGTCCCGCGGTGGTGCGTACCGGAAGTGCGAAGGGTGCGCGCAGCACGCTGCCGATCAGCAGCGGAAGGTCTGCAGAGTGCTGGGGGTGGGCGCAAGTCCGGCGCCCGGGTTCCAGACCTCCCTCGCGGTGCGGGGATGCGCCGGCCCGGACACCGCGGTGAGGGACGCGAGTGACTCGTCCGCGATCGCGTCGGCGGCGAGCGACGGTGCCTCGACGGGGTGACCGGTCCGGGGCGGCAGGGCGAGCGCCTCGGCGTCGGCCTGGTGCTGCTGCGAGCCGGCACCGACATGCGGCACGGCAGATGAGGAACCCTGCTGCTTCCTGGACTCCGGTTCGATCGCGGGTGCCATGGAGGACACCGCGCCGGATGCGACCGAGGAGTGGTGCGGCGTTCCGAAGTGCAGCAGGACAGCCGCGGCGAGCAGCACGACCGCTGCCGCCATACGACGTATCACCACTGGACCCCCGACGCTTCGCTCATGCCGACGCCAAAACGTTACCGGCCTGCGTTCCTTGTACATGCTGAACTCCCGGGTGGAAAAGGTGACATGAGCAACACCGGCACCCTGGTTGCAAGAGCAATCACCCGGTTCGGCGGAGCTTGCCGGATGTAGGCAGCCGGTGAGGACCGGGCGGCGGTGCGGCACTACCCGGAGACTGCGGCGAGTCGGCGCAGGACCGCGGTGGCCCGTGTGCGCAGGCGCCGCCGGACGGGCTCGGGCGAGGCCGCCGCGGCCGGGGGCTTCGCCGCGACGATCTCCTCGCGGACCGCGGCATCGTCTGCCGGCGGGTGGGGCGGCTGGGTGTGCGTGTAGGCGATCTCGGCGCGTACGAGCGCGCCGACGGCGGCGTAGACGTCCATGGGCATGGTGATGCTCCTGCGGTGCAGTCAGGGAAGGGAGGGGAACCGGTGAGGTGCCCGCGCGCATGTCAGGGCGGGGCGCCGGTTCCTCTCAGCAGCGCAGGACGACCGAGCCGAAGGGCGAACCCGGGGCGGACGCACTCGTCACGGCGGGTGACACGTTGCCCGGCGATGAGGCCGCGGGGGCGCCTGGTGTGGTGCCGGACACGGCCGGGGGGTGGGAGAGGTCCGCGAGTTGGCGTGGCCCGTAGCCGGAGGCGTCGCAGGACTGGGGCGCGTCGCCGTCCTGATGGCCTTCGGCGCCCGCTGCGGTCACGACCACCGGCGGTGCCGTTTCGCAGAGGTGCGCGCTCGTCGCGGCGGCACGCAGTCGGCAGCCGTCCAGGTCGAGCGCGGTCAGGTGCGACGGGCCGGGGCTGAACGTCGCGTGCAGGAGGGCCAGGAGCGCGAGCAGCACGACAGCGCCCAGGCCGCGGGCTGCCGCGGGCCTGGGTGCTGTCGTGCCGGGGGTGTGCCGCATCCGGATCTCCTGGTGTGCTCCCGCTCAGAGAACCTCCGGATGCCGGGCGGTGCGGCCTGGATGCGGCCGATCGGGGCCGGGATTCACCCGATGCGGTGATCGGGGGTAACGGAAGTTGCCCGTACGGGCGTCCGCCCAAGACGCATACGGATCCGGGCGGCGCGGGGAATTTCACCATCGCGCCGAGGCTCGGCACCGCGTGGAGCAATCACCTTTAACAAGAACTTTACGTGATCTATTGATTACTCTTTGTGTTCATGTGGGCTGGCTCGGTCTCTCGAAGCAGCCGCTCCGTGGCACGGACCGGAGCGGTGCTCCTGGTGTTGCTGGCCGCGCTCGTACATGTCCTGGCCTGCGCACACGGCCCTACAGCTACCCCGGCTGGGCAGGCCGACACGCCGCTGTTCGCCTCCTCCGCGAGCTGTGGGCAGGCCCCCGAGCGGCCGCAGCAGACGATGGCGCGGCAGGCGGCTCCCGCAGACCACGGCGGTGTGCACTGCTGGGGCCTGGATGAGCCGACGGTTCAGCCCCCGCGCGATGTCGCCCTGGCCGTTCCCGCGGTTCATGACGCTTCCCGCGCCGAATTCCTCGGCACCCAGCCGCCGCCCCCGTCCCCGGCCCTTCAGTCCACGCCCGCCACGCCCGGCGTGTCATCCACCGGGCAGACGCGGTCCCGTATCGGCGTGTGGCGGACCTGATCGTCCCTGCTGCCTAGCCCTCCCTGACGACTCCGGCGCGGCAGCCGATCACCTCCGCCTCTTCCCCCGTTCATACGACCGGTCGCCGTTCGCGGCGCCGGCCGCAGGAGAAGCACGCCATGAACCACCTCACCCGCACCGTTGTGCCCACCTCGCCCGCCCAGCTGCTGGCCGGCGCCGAACATCCGCTGCACACCCCCGCCGGCCTGGTCGGCGGCACCCCTGTCCTGTGGATCGGTGAACCCTTCGCCCCCGCCGGACGCGGCTTCTGGGTCAAGCTCGAAGGCCACAACCCCGGCGGCATCAAAGACCGCACCGCCCTGCACATGGTCCGCGCCGCCCGCGAACGCGGCCAGCTGCTGCCCGGCGCGCGGATCGTCGAGTCCACCTCCGGCACCCTCGGCCTCGGCCTGGCCCTCGCCGGAGCCACGTACGGCCACCCGGTCACCGTGGTCACCGACCCCGGCATGGAAGCTCTCATGACCGGCCTGCTCACCGCGTACGGGGCCGAGGTCGAACTCGTCGACACCCCGCACCCCACCGGAGGGTGGCAGGAGGCTCGCCGCCACCGCGTGGAGGAACTCCTCAACCGTCATCCTGATGCCTGGTGTCCCGACCAGTACAACAACCCCGACAACGTGGCCGCCTACGCTCCGCTGGCCCACGAACTCGTCGCCCAGCTCGGCCGCATCGACACCCTCGTCGTCTCCGTCGGCACCGGCGGCCACTCCGCCGGCATCGCCTCCGTTCTCCGTGGCTTCTTCCCCCGGCTGCGGGTCGTGGGCGTGGACACCACCGGCTCGACCATCTTCGGCCAGCCCGCCGCCCCGCGCCTGATGCGCGGCCTGGGCAGCAGCATCTATCCCCGCAACGTCGCCTACGACCTGTTCGACGAGGTCCACTGGGTCGCCGCGCCCGAAGCCGTGTGGGCCGCCCGGCGCCTGGCCCGCCACCACTACGCCACCGGCGGCTGGAGCGTCGGCGCCGTCGCGCTCGTCGCGCGCTGGCTGGCCCGCACCCTGCCCGCCGAGAACCGGGTCGTCGCCGTCTTCCCCGACGGCCCGCAACGCTACGTCGGCACCATCTTCAACGACACCTACTGCCGCGAACACGACCTCCTCGGCCACCTGCCCGCCGACGACCCGGACGAGATCGCCCACCCCGGCGACCGGGTCGTCACCCGCTGGACCCGCTGCACACGCATCGCCGACCCGCTCGCCACCACCGGCGAGCAGAATGCCGTCGAGCAGGCTCTCGCGGGAGCCGCCCGATGAAGACCCTGTGGCAGCAGACCCGCTCCTTCCCGCCCGCCGTACGCCTGTTGATGGCCAACCAGTTCGCCATCAACCTCGCCTTCTACATGCTCATGCCCTACCTCGCCGCCCACCTGTCCGGAGGGCTCGGTCTCGCGGCCTGGGCGGTCGGACTCGTCCTGGGCGTGCGCAACTTCTCCCAGCAGGGCATGTTCCTGATCGGCGGCACACTCGCCGACCGCTTCGGCTACAAGGCCCCGATCATGGCCGGCTGTCTCCTGCGCACGCTCGGCTTCGGCCTGCTCGGCTGGGTCGACAGCCTCCCCGCCCTCATCGCCGCCTCGGCGGCCACCGGCTTCGCGGGCGCCCTGTTCAACCCCGCCGTCCGCGCCTACCTGGCCGTCGAGGCGGGCGAGCGGCGCGTGGACGCCTTCGCCACCTTCAACGTCTACTACCAGGCCGGAATGCTGCTGGGCCCGCTGGTCGGACTCGCCCTGCTGGCCGCCGACTTCCGGCTCGTGTGCACCGTGGCCGCCGCCATCTTCGCCGTACTGACCGTGCTGCAGTGGCGTGCTCTGCCCGCACGCCACGGCGACACGGCAGGCACCACGGCCGCACCGGACGGGGTGCTGGCCCAGTGGCGCACGGTCGTCGCCAACCGGCCCTTCCTGCTCTTCGCCACTGCGATGATCGGCTCGTACGTCCTGACCTTCCAGGTCTACCTCGCCCTTCCCCTGGCCGCGTCCAACGCCCTGGGATCGAAGGGCACTTGGGTCACCAGCGGCCTCTTCGTCGTCTCCGCCGCAGTCGCCGTCATGGGTCAGCTCAGGCTCACCGGCTGGGCGAAGCAGCGGTGGAGTTCCGGGCGGGCACTGGTCCGCGGACTGACCGCGATGGGACTCGCCTTCCTGCCGCTGGCCCTCACCCCGCCCGGCGCCACCGGCGCGGTGCTCGCCGCCCTGGTGGCGGCCGTGGTGCTGCTCGCGGCGGGCAGCGCGGTGGTCTACCCGTTCGAGATGGACACCGTCGTCACCCTCTCCGGCAACCGCCTCGTCGCCACCCACTACGGCCTGTACAACACCGTCTCCGGCTTCGGCATCACCCTCGGCAACCTCGCCACCGGCGCCCTCTGGGACTTCGCCGCGAGGCACGACGCCCTCTGGCTGACCTGGTGCATGCTGACCGTCACCGGTCTCATCTGTGCGGCATCCGTCGCCGCGCTCGCCCGCAGCGGGCGCCTGGCCGTACGAGAGGAACCACAGCTCGCCCCTGCCTGATGCAACCGCCTGGGAGGCCGACCGGAGCGGTCGGCCTCCCAGGTGTCACTCCCCTTCGCGGTCTTGCGCTTGCGGCGCCGGACCGCGAGGAGCCTCCCTGTCGAGGTTCCTGTCCTCCCGGCGGTGCATGAAGTGCACCCATACCAGCAGGACAACGGCCAACACCCCCAAGACCATAAGCAGGATCATCTGGGTGGAAGCGAGGAAGTCGAGCAGACCTCCGCCGGAATCCTCGTGCTCGGGTGCGTACCTGTCATCGGGTGCGGGGCTGTCGGATCCCAGGACTGCACGGACGAAACCGTCCGGGCACCACCCGGCCAATGGGATGGGCATGGCGAAACGCTCCAGGACATCAGTGGTCGCGAACGGTCCCCGGGCCGTGCACGATCACGGCTCCGGGCCGGTCGCACGAGTCGTGCGGACGGATTCGGCGATACGCCGAACTCACGGCCCGCACGGCACGCGCTGATGCCGAAGAACGAGGCAGGCGACAGGAAGCAGCGGAATGTCCGAGGCTCGCCCTCGGGGACGGGACGTCACCGCTTCGTAGGGAAGAGGGAGAGGCAGTCCGAGGAAGCCGGCCAGTCGGAGCAGCCACTGCCGGGCAGGCTCCAGGCAGGCGTTCACCAGCCGGGCGGGCAACTCGCACGCACTGCTCAACAGCCAGGTCAGCGCCACGGCCACCGTGAGGTTCAGGGCGGCCATGGCCGGACTGCTGTGGTGCCACGTGGGCAGCAACCGGTAATGGCCGTCCGAAGCAGCCAGCGGTTCGGTGGTGTTGAGCCAGATCGGCAGGGCCGCCTGCGCGGCCGCGAGGAGCAGCGCCGTCGTACGGGGCGAGCAGACCGCGAACGCGAGGAACGCGCCCACGAATAGTACGGATGCCGCGAGTGCCACCGCCGGCCCTGAAACCGGCGAGTCGCCCGTGGCGTGGTGAAGTCCGGCGGCCAGGGCACTGCCGAGCACCGCGACGGCGGCTGCGCGGACGGCGCTGCCCTTCACGGTTCGGTCACCGACAGACTGGACGAACATGTTGAGGCAATTATCCCTGCCCGGTGTCGCCTTCGAGGGCGGTGTGTCCGACCAGGGTGCGGACCACCCCCTGTTGGGTGCTGCTGGGCACGCTTTCTGGCCGAAAGCGGCCCGGTGGAGCGGCAGGTGAATCCGCCAGACGCTGTTTCCTGGCCGAGCTGTTGTTGCTTCTCGCGGATGGGGCGCTACAGCCACGGCTGGACGCCCGCCAACCCGTAGCGCAGTTGCCCCGTGAAGTACGTTCAGATACCGCTGACTTGGAGGATTCCGACGAGGACGAGCACCGCTCCACCGAACCGCATCATGCCCCGCGCGTTACAGCGCGCGAGCCCGAACGCCTTCAGCGCGCGCCGGAAGCCGATCACGGCGACGAGGAACTGCAGGCCCAGGCCGACGCTGTAGACGAAGGCGAGTATGGCGCCGCGTCCGGCGCTGCCCGTGGTGACGTACAGGCTGAGGACGGCGGCGAGGGTCGGGCCGATGCACGGGGGCCAGCCCCGGCCGAAATGCGTGCGCTTCCCGGGCGGGTTCGAACCCCCACGAGGACGCGGCCCTGGGCCAGGTTCTGAACCAGCCGGGTTCGGCGGGTACCGCCGACGGGGTCGTTCCGAATCCCCGCCCGGGAGCGCGCCGCCTGGTCGCGCTGATCTCTCGGCGGTCGCTCAGTCGCAGGTGACTTCGTCGCGGGGCACGTACTGGGTCCTTGCGGTCTCCCGCTCGACCTCCTCGCCACTGCGACAGACCGGCTGGACAAATCCGCTGACAAGCCGTCCGGACAGTTGACCAAAGCACGAGGTCAGCGCGACGCCCGAGGACATTGCAGATCGGAACCTACAGCTACGCAAGGGACTTCAGTGACCGCACGCCCGGCTGCCCGCCCTGTGCTCGGCCGCGTGGGAACCGCGATCACCTCCGCGCTCCTCGCCGCCAGCGGAGGCGGCTGTTCCGATCGGGCGCAGCAGCGGGCACACTCGGAGTCATCGGTGGCCCTGTCCCATGTGCACGGCTGGCGGTCGACAGCGGCCACAGCGATGCGCTCACCCCATCCGCGCCGGACTGCAGGGCGAATTCGATCGCCCAGCGGCGTCGGCGATCCCGCCCAAGCGCTCGGGCTTGGTGCCGTTGGGCGCGTAGGCAAGCCGGCAGGCGATCCGGTCGGGCCAGGCCCGGCTCCGGCGGGCGAGCACCCACGGCCGGCGGGTGAGACAGTCACTCCGACGCCGCGAATGCTCATCACGGATGGCAGGAGGACGACTACCAGCGGGTCGGGCACTTCGATGTTCAGGCATCCGGTGATGGCCGGAGATGATCGTGGAAGTGACGCGCAGGTCCGACGCGGGCATGGTGCGGCGTCCGACGAAGACGAGACCAATGGGAGGTCTGGTATGCAGGTCACCGCGCTCGGGTGGGCTCTGACGATCGGTGTGATCCTGGCGCTCCTTGCCCTGGATCTGGTGGTGGGCACGGTACGTCCGCACGCGGTGGGCTTCCGGGAGGCGGCCGCCTGGTCCGCCTTCTACATCGCGGTGGCGGTGGTCTTCGGCCTGGTCTTCGCCACTCAGGTGGGGTGGGAATACGGCGCCGAGTACTTCGCCGGCTACATCGTGGAGAAGAGTCTGTCAGTCGACAACCTCTTCGTCTTCGTGATCATCATGTCGACGTTCGCGGTGCCCCGTGAGCACCAGCAGCGGGTGCTCACCTTCGGCATCATCGCCGCCCTGGTCCTGCGAGCGATCTTCATCGCCCTGGGAGCAACGCTGCTGTCGCTGTTCTCCTTCATGTTCCTGCTCTTCGGACTGCTGCTGCTGTGGACCGCGGTGCAGCTGTACCGCCATCGTGACGAGGACCCCGACGTCGAGAACAACGTGCTGGTGCATTCCTGCCGTCGGGTGCTGCCGGTCAGCGACACCTACGTCGGTGGCCGGCTGCTGGCCCGTATCGACGGCCGGCGCGTGGTCACGCCGCTGTTCGTGGTGTTCATCGCCATCGGCGGCACGGACATCCTGTTCGCGCTGGACTCGATCCCAGCGGTGTTCGGAGTGACCGAACAGGCTTACATCGTCTTCGTCGCCAACGCCTTCGCCCTGCTGGGTCTGCGCGCGCTGTTCTTCCTGGTAAGCGGCCTGCTCGACCGGCTGGTGTACCTGTCGAGCGGGCTGGCGCTGATCCTGGCGTTCATCGGGGTGAAGCTGATCCTGCACTGGGGGCACGGCCTCGACTCCGGGGTGCCCGAGATCTCCACGCCCGTGTCGCTGGCGGTCATCGGCGGGGTTCTGGCCGTCACCACGGTGGCCAGCCTGCTCAAGTCCCGGCGCGATCCCGCGGCCCGGGCGCACGCCGGAGCTGTTATCGGCGCCCCGCCCCGCGCTGCGCATGGCGAGCACCGCCCTTCCGACCACTGAGGTCTCCCTGGCCGCGGTCTCGCACGTGAGTGCCACCCATTCCCGGCACGAACGCCTCAGCGGACCCCTGTACATCGGACGGCGACATCGTCCGGTGGGCCCTGACATGGCGGTCGCCCGCTCTGGCCGTGGGACGGCCCACGGTCTGGGCATCCCCATCGGGAAGGTAGGGCGGACACGACTCGGCGGCCCCGACGAGTGGCTGATGGACGGGGCCGGGCAGGTGCTCGGCCCCGACCCAGGTCCTCACCGTAAACCGGGGGCGAAGGAGTCACCCAGCGAGCACCCCTGGGCCACCGGATTGCAACTGGCCTCTGGGCAGAGGCATCTGGAGAGGCCATCTCTACCAGCCGACGCGCTCGCAGCCGGTGTGCTCGGCGGGTTCGACCTGCAGGGTGGCATGGGCGACACCATGGCGATCGCGCAGCAGGTCGCGCGCCTCGTCGAGGACGGCGTGGCTGTCGGCGCGGTCGGCGGTCACCAAGTGGGCCGTTGCCACGTTCATGCCCGAGGTCAGGGTCCACAGGTGCAGGTCATGCACGTCCTTCACGCCGCCGACGGCGGCCAGATCGTCGGCCACGGCGGCCTGGTCCATGCCCGTCGGCACGTGCTGGCCGAGGACGGCGAAGACCTCGCGGCCCAGTGCAACGGCGCGCACCGCGACGAACGCACCGATGGCGAGGGCGACCAGGGTGTCCCAGAGGGGCTGACCGGTGGCGGCCACCAGCCCGCCCGCCAGAATCACGCCGACCGAGCCGGCGGTGTCGGCCACGACTTCCAGGTAGGCGCCCTTGACGTTCAGGCTCTCGGACGCGCCGGACCGCAGCAGGAGCAGCGCGGCCACGTTGACCGCCAGGCCGAGCACGCCCACGACGAGCATGGGGCCGGAGTCGACCTCGGCGTCGCCGCCGATGCGGCCGATGGCTTCGGCGACCACATAGACCGACACGCCGAGCATCAGCAGCACCGAGAGCAGGCTGGCGAACACCTCTGCGCGATAGGAGCCGTAGGTGCGGCGGCCGGTGGTGTCGGGCCGGGTGGCTATCCGGGTTGCCACCAGCGCCGCGCCCAGCGCCACCACGTCGGCGGCCATGTGCCCGGCATCCGACAGGAGCGCGAGCGAGCCCGACAGCAGCCCGTAGACCAGTTCGACCACGAAGAACGAACCCACCATGGCGAACGACACCGCGAGCCGCCAGCGGTGCCGGCCTCCCGCGTGACTGCCCACCCCATGGCTGTGACCGTTTCCGCCCATGACCGCCCGCCCCTTTCACGATGTCTGTTCCAGGCAGGGAAACACACAGGGACCAAAAGGGGCAAAGGCTGCATCGGTGACCGTTGTCATGTCCGTTAACAGGCTCCTGACCTGCGAAAATACAACCGGTCCGAAGGGGCGCGATAGGAGCCGCCCAACGGCGGGCCCGGGTGCGGAAGGGTGATTACGCGACCAACGGCGTACGGACGAACAGCCGCACCACTTCCAAGAGCGCGACTGACTATCCGAAGGCCCGAACTCATGCGACCGCTGTGCCCGACAGGCCCCGCTCCCCGGCGGCCGGCGCGCCGCACGGGCTGCGGGCGCGCCGGCTCGCGGTGCGGCGACGGCCGCGATGGCCGGGCCGGGCGGCGGCGTGCTAGCCCGCCGCAGGTTGACGGATACCCAGGCTCGGAGTGCCGCGACGGCGCAGTTGGCCTGTCACGCCGTCTGTTCGCCCTCGCCCGGGTCCCCGGAGATGAAGCTCATGGCCGACATGCTCAGGGGGCGCGGCGCGGCACCCAGGTGACCTCGCTGTCCTCAGGGCTCCTGAACACCTTCACCCTCCGCTCGGGCCCTGCTTGAGGGCGGCACCGAGCACGTAGTCGCTGCGGACGGGTGAAGGCCCCGCGCACGTCGAGGCCGTGGCGTGGACACCGGCGACCTCGACCCCCATCTGCGGGGCCTTCCCCAGCCGGTGGCCGATGCCGCCCGCGACAGCGTCGCCGGGGCCCATGCCACCGCCCGACGCCTCGACCCTCCGCTCGGCGCGGACCTGACCAACCACGCCGCCGGGGCCTTCACCGACGCCGTGTCCCGCGTCTTCCTCACCAGCGCGGCGGTCTGCCTCGCCGTTTCGGCCCTCATCGCCCTACGGCTTCCCGCGCAGCCTCGTCAACAGCCAGCGGCCGAGGACGCTCGCTAGAGCTAGAGCCCGCTTCAGATGCCCACCGTGAACCCGGCCGACCAGGACTGCATCTGGCTGATGAGACTGCTCCACACGCCGGTCACCATCAGCAGCCCCGTCGCGATCATCATGCCGCCGCCGATACGCATCACCCACTGGTAGTGAGCCTTGACCCAGGAGAACACCCCGAGCGTCTTACGAAAGGCCAACCCTGCAGCGAGGAAGGGCAGTCCCAGCCCAGCGCAGTACGCGACGGTCAGCACGGCCCCGCGGCCGGCACTCGCCTCGCTGAACGCCAGCGCCTGCACCGCGGCAAGGGTGGGGCCGATGCACGGGGTCCAGCCCAGGCCGAACAGCACGCCCAGCATCGGGGCACCGGCCAGGCCGGCCGCCGGGCGCCGGTGCAGGCGCCACTCGCGCCGGATTCCCGGTAGTACGCCCATGAACGACAGGCCCATCACGATGGTCAGCGCGCCGAGGATCCGGATGAGCGGTTCCTGGTACTCCAGCAGCGTGTTGCCCGCGTAGCCGAACGCGGCCCCGAACGAGACGAACACGGCCGTGAACCCGGCCAGGAACAGCAGCGTGCCCGCCAGGATGCGCCCGCGCCGGGCCTCGGCAAGATCCGCGCCGCTGACCCCGGTGATGTACGAGAGGTAACCGGGCACGAGCGGCAGTACGCACGGGGAGAAGAAGGAGACGGCGCCGGCGAGTCCGGCGATGGGCAGCGCGAGCAGGAGGGAGCCGCTCACGACGGTGGCGTCGAGTCCGGCGGCCAGAAGCATCACTCAGTCTCCTTGCGTCCGCATGGATTGACAGGGCTGTCACCGGGGCAGGAACGCGTCCGGATCCGGATGGAAGGTCGCCACCGAGCCGCTGTTCACCTCGTAGAACCAGGCGCGCAGCGTCAGTGTGCCGTCGTCCCGGCGCGGCGCGATGTGTCTGCGGGACAGCCTGGCACGGCCGATTCACGGTCGTGCGGCCGGGGCAACCTTCCGCACCGGACCCGCATACGCGGCGGCACACAGCCGTTACTATCAGCGGCGATGAACCGAGCGGGACACGGCGACAATAGGGCGCGGAGGTCCGTGGGATCGGCCGCCCTCGCGTGCTGGCTGGCCGCGGCGCTGACCGCTCTGTTCGTGTGCGTGAGTGCGGTTGGGCACCACGATGTAACGCGGGGGCCCATTGTGCAGGTCACCGCTGTTGCCCCGACCGAGGCGAGCGCGTCGTTGCACGGTTCCAGGGCCGCGATGCCGGACGGCTGTCCGGCGGGCGGGACCTGCTGCGTCTCGGCGACGCACCATGTCGGGGCCGTCGTCTCCACACCACCCCAGCTCGACCCGGTGGTCCTACCGGAAATGCCCTGCGCATCGAGGCCAACCGGCCCTCTCCTCGCGGCGGTGTCGCAGACGGGCCGCGCGGCGCCGAGCCTCCATGTGCTGCAGGTGCTGCGGACGTAGCGGGATGTCCGGGCGGCTCCCCGTGCCGCTCTCCCTCCATCCGACATCCCCCTTCGTAGCACCGCCGTGCCTTCGCGCGGCGGGGACAAGGAACACCCATGGGTGCCCCCAAGACAGGCAAGTCCGCCCGCAGCTCCGCTGAACGCAAGGCTCATGTGCAGGCAATGCGCCGTGCCGAGAAGGCCCGCGAGCGCCGCAACCGCATCCTCGCCATCACGACCAGCACGCTCGTCGTCGTGTCGCTGGCCGGCTGGGGCGCGTACGCCCTCAACAGCGCCAATGAAAAGGAAGAGCAGAAAACCGCCGAGGCCAAGAAGCCCGTGCAGGGCACGAAGAGCTGGGACGCGAAGAAACTCGGCCGCAACCACGTCGAACAGGACGTCGACTACCCGATGACCCCCGCGGTCGGCGGTGACCACAAGAACGCCTGGATGAACTGCCAGGGCGACGTCTACGAGAAGCCCGTCGCCGCCGGAAACGCGGTCCATTCCCTGGAGCACGGCGCGGTCTGGATCACGTACAACGACAAGGCGTCCAGCGCCGACACGGAGCAACTGGCCAAGCAGGTCGCCAAGACCCCGTACACCCTGATGAGCCCGGTCAAGGAACAGGCCGGCACCATCATGCTCTCCGCATGGGGGACACAGCTCAGCGTCGACAAGGCTTCGGATCCCCGGGTCGAGAAGTTCCTCACCAAGTACGTCCAGGGCGCACAGACCCCCGAGCCGGGCGCCGCGTGCACGAACGGACTGAGCGCGGCATGAGCGACACCGAAACACTGACCGAAGACACGGACACCGACACGGCGGACGCGGGCTCCATGCCGACACGGCCCACGTCGCGACCGTTCCTCATCGCCACGGCGGTCGTCGTGGTGCTGGCGCTGGCCGCCTGGGCGCTGACCACCTCTCTCTCCGACGACACTGCCACCAGCCCGGTGCCGGCCGTCGACTCCGCCGACGCGGGCTTCGCCCGGGACATGGCCGTTCACCACCAGCAGGCCGTGGAGATGTCCTACACCGTCCGCGACCGGACGGACGATGAGGACGTCCGGCGCCTGGCGTACGACATCGCCCAGACCCAGGCCAACCAGCGCGGCATGCTGTTCGGTTGGCTTGATCTGTGGGAGCTGCCGAAGATCTCCGTCGACGGCTACATGACCTGGATGAAAGACCAGGGGCATGGTGAGCACCAGGCCAAGGGCGGGGCTCTGATGCCCGGGATGGCGACCGACGGTGAGTTGGAGCAGCTGGGCAAGCTCAAGGGGCGGCAGGCCGAGGTCCTCTACCTGCAGCTGATGACCGACCACCACATGGGCGGCGTGACCATGGCACGTGCCTGCGCTCAGCGGTGCGAGGTCCAGGTGGAGAAGAAGCTCGCCCAGGGCATGGTCGACGCCCAGCAGTCGGAGATGGAGTTGATGGCCGACATGCTCAAGGAGCGTGGTTCCGCAGCGCGGTAGCGGGGTGGCCTGTGGCGGTCTACGGCAATCCAAGGCTGCGGACCGCCACATCATCGCGTCTTCAGTGGTCCTTGACGGGCTGCGGATGGGTCAGCAGCCCGCCATGGGCCGCACCCGGGACGTGTACGAACCGGGAGTTCGGCAGCGAGTCTGCGGCAACCTGGCCGCTGCGCGGCGGGAAGTACGTGTCGTGCTCGAAGCAGACGACCAGAGCGGGTGCCGTGATGTCACGGAGCCTGCCCATACGGGTCCCGTCACGCAGCCAGTCGGCGGCTGCCGCCGACTGGCCTCGCTCGCCCTCGGCTGACGTCCACGCCTGCTCCTGTGAGCTGAGCAGGTCCAGCCAGCCGCGGACCTGCTCCTCGTCCTCACACAGCACCGACGGTGCCAGTGTGGAAAGCAGCGTCTGGAGCCGGACGAAGGCGGGCGGCAGTGTCCCGGTGGCCTCGATGAGTTCGGCCTCAGCCCGCAGGACCGCGTCCAGCACGGCGGTGAGCGGCCCGGCACCGGCCATGAGTACGAGCGAGCGCACCAGGTCGGGGCGGGAGCGGGCCAGCAACTCGGCAGTGAAGCCCCCCAGGGAGTAGCCGACGACCGCGGTTTCGCCGATGTCCAGGGCTGTCAGGAGTCCTTCCAGATCCGCTGCCAGCTGCGCCATCGTGTAGGGGGCGGGGGGCGCGTCGGACGGGGCCACGCCGCGTGCCGCATAGGTGACCACCTCGTGCCCGGCTTCCACCAGCGCATCGCGCAGGCCACTGAACTCCCAGGCGACGGGTGGCATTCCGGTCCCGCCCGCCAGGACCACGGGCCGCCCGGTGCCGACTCTCTCGTACGCGAGCCGCACCCCGTTCACGGCGACTGAATCCATCGCCTTCTCCCTCCCCCACGCTTACTTGCTGTAGGACGCGGACCACCCGCCGGACGTTGCCCGGGCAGCGTCCGGCGGGTTGCTATTGCGCAGGGAACGGCTGACAGCGGTCAACTGCCGCCGGGCGAAAACACCTTGCGGGGACAGGGTTAGCGGACCTGGACGAACACCGGGTTCGAGTAGAACCACAGATCGTCCCAGGGGCTCTCCAGTCCGTCGGCGAGCGGCTCCGCCTCGTCGGTGCTCGTGCCGCGCACGCGGGCGTAGAGGTCGGTCTCGACGTTGCGCAGGGTGTACTTGATGACGTACTCGTTGCCGTGCTTGCGCCAGTCGCGGGGGCCGAACCGCGCCACGACCTTCGTGGTGGGGTTGGTGTCGGAGTCGGGGTTGGCGGTCGGGCCGGTGACCTGACCGACGATCAGGTCGACGCGCTGGACCTCCGGGTGGTCGCCGTTCGCGTTCTTGCCGGCAAGCGGCCGGAACCGGATCTCGATGTCGACGTCGCTGCGCTTGCGGCGGCTCACGGAGAGGGTCTCGCCCATGGCCGCACTCCGGCCCTGGCTGCCGGCCGTGAGATCGAGGCTGGTGATCAGGTCGCCCGTGCCGACCCAGATCCGGCCGTTGCGGAGCCCGTCCATGATGTCGGCGTAGTCCTGCCTGGCCAGCACGTAGGTCTTGCTGTACTCGCCGGGCCAGAAGTCGGAGCCGCCGCGCGTCCAGTGCACGTGCGAGTCCGAGGTCGCGGTGATCCACCAGCGCCGGCCCTCGCCCAGCAGCGAATCCCACAGCCCGCCGACACGAGCCGTCATCTGGTCGAAGCCACCGTGGGTCGGGTAGCTGCCGTAGCCGCCGCGCGCGCCGCCGTTGAGCGGGCCGGCCTGGTGGCCGGGAGCCCCCTCGAAACCGACGTATATCTCCGGTGCGGCGTTGTTGCCGTTGCGGAACTCGCGCGGCGTGTCCTGCCCGTAGACGCCGAGGCCGGTCGCCGAGCGTGCCGCGTGATGGGCGATGACCAGCGGCTTCTGCCGCATGTCCTTCGCGGCCTTCAGGAACTCGATCATCTTGGCCTCGGTGTTGCGGCCGGGATCGGAGGGGAAGGCGTCGCGTGCGGCGAAGCGGCTCTCCAGCTCGAACAACTGCTGGGCCTCGTCCGCGTGGTGAGGGATCATCAGCGTGTGGTGGTCCAGCGCCGGGGCGTCGAACTCCATCCCCCAGAACTGGAGAATTTCGGGCACGAGCACGCGTGAGCGCAGCAGGTCCGGATACGCCTGCTCAAGGTTCACCTTCGAGTGCGTCGGCCCACCGTGGTCGGTACACATCGCCCAGGTGAGGCCGAAGTGCTTCGCCATGATCGCGTTGGTGACGATCGGGTAGACGGCGTCGCCGCCCTTCTGGAACTTCGGCGGGTTCGCCGACGTGTCGAACGAGCCGCTGTACTCCGAGTGCACGTGGTGATCGCCGGCACGCCACACTCTTCTTCGGGAGCCGCCGCCCGGCGTGTGGGTGTCACCGTCATCCGCCGCGGCGGGAGTGGCCCCCGCCAGCGGGCTTGCCGCGACCAGGGTTGCCCCGACGCCGGCGTACTTGACCAACTGGCGCCTGGAGACTGCAGAAGGCGCGGGATCCTTGGCGTTCTTGTCCTTCACTGAAAGCCCTTCGATCGAATGCTGCGAGCATGCTGACCGGCAAGTCTCGAAGCGCACACTGAACGCAGCATGAACAAGGGTCGGGAGCGCCGAGGGCAAGCGCGTGATGTCTGGACGTTTGGCGAGCTTCTTCGTCGGACGCCTCCGCGAGGGAAGCTGTAAGGGAGCCCGTCTACTATGGCGCTGCGTATTCGCTTGCGCATTCGGTGGTGAAAGGGAGTCGGGGCCATGCGGCGGCTGGGGGATCTCGAGGCGGAGATCATGGATCGCCTCTGGACGTGGAACCGTCCGGCGACGGTGCGCGAAGTCGTCGACGACATCAACAAGACCCGTCCCGTCGCGTACACCACGGTGATGACCGTCACCAACATCCTGTACTCCAAAGGCTGGCTGCTGCGCGGCAAGCAGGGCCGCGCCTGGCTGTACACCCCGGTCCGCAGCCGCGAGGCGTACGCCGCCGCGCTCATGGAGGACGGTCTGGGAGCCAGCAAGGACCGCCCGGCCGCGCTGGTCCACTTCGTCGAGAACATGTCCGAGGAGGAAGTGGCCGCCCTGCGCAAGGCCCTGCGGAACGTGGGACGACAGGACAAGCCGTGAACGCGGCCCCCGTTCTGATCGCCTACACCGCAGCCATCGGCTTCGTCGCCCCGCACCTCATGCTGCGCAGCAGCTGGCCGCACCGCGCGCCCGCCCTGGCGGCGGCGGTGTGGCACGCCCTGACGGTCGCGTTCTCGATCGCGGCCACGCTCGCCGCGTACAACCTGGCCGTACCGACCGAGCACCTGCACGCGGGACTGGTGGGCCTGCTGCACTCCTGCGGACTTGACGTGGGATCAGCCCACCCGGACCCCGACACCGCGGACCGGCTCGCCGTCGCCCTGCCCGCCACCATCGTGGTGGCCCTGGCCGCGAGCTTCGCCTTCCACCTCGTACGAGCCCGCCGGGCACGCACACGACACCGCAAAGCCGTGGACCTGGTGGGCCGCCACTCGCCCCACCTGAACGCCACCGTCCTGCCCTACGACGTCCCCGCCGCCTACTGCCTGCCCGGACTGCGCCCCCGGATCGTGATCAGCGACGCGGCGGTGCGCCGGCTGACGCCGGAGCAGCTCGACGCGGTGCTGGCACACGAGCAAAGCCATGTCGCGGGCCGGCATCACCTGGCACTGATCGCCGTGGAGGCGTTCGACTCCGTGTTCCGCCGACTGCCGCTGGCCCGCCACGCCCGGGAGCAGACGGCCCTCCTGCTGGAGATGGTCGCGGACGATCGCGCCCTGCGCAGCCACTCCCAAGACACGCTCGCCACTGTCATGTACGAGATGGCGGAGGCCCGTGCCCCGGCGGGGGCATTCGCGGCAGGAGGTCAGACCGTCCTGATCCGCCTGCAGCGAGTCCTGGGGCCGCGCAGGACCCCGCACCCCGTCCTGCGGGGTTCGATGGCCGCCGCGGCCGTGACCACTCCGCTGCTGCCTCTGGTCATCGCGTGCCCGCCCGGTCTCGGCTGACCGGCGGCACCTGAGACTGGTGTGATTCGGACTCACTTGCGGGACGAACTACTAAACTACTAAGTTCTAACGCGCTTGCTCACTGGCAGCCGTGCACCGATCCGACGGGCACGCTCAGTTGCTTGGTCCAAAGACGCGCAGAGGAGCCACCCCAGCATGGGAACGCACCGTCGGCCGAAGCCGCCCAGCCGCGCCCGGATCGCCACGCTCGGCATGGCCGCCGGCGCCGTCAGCCTCCTGCCGACGCAGGCCCAGGCGGCCCCCAAGCCCACGGTGGACGAGGTGCGCCAGCAGGTGGAGAAGCTCTACGAGGAGGCCACGGCTCCCACAGAGGAGTACAACCGCATCAGCGCGGAGCAGAAGAAACTCCAGCGAGAGGCCGACCGCGCGCGGGACCGGCTGGCCCGCAAGCAGCAGGAGGTCAACGAACTGCGGGAGAAGATAGGCCCGTTGGCGGCCGCGCAGTACCGCAGCGGCGGCATCGACCCGAGCGTGCAGCTCTTCCTGTCCGGTGACCCGGACGACTATCTCGAACAGGCCGAGATGCTCGACCGTACGAGCAACCGACAGGCCGACGCCCTCGGGGCGATGCAGGCCAAGCAGCGCGAACTCACCCAGGAGCGCCAGACCGCCCAGGAACGCCTGAAGGACCTGGAGGAGACGCGTACCAAGGCCGCCAAGAAAAAGGACGAGGTCCAGGCCAAGCTCACCAAGGCGCGCAAGCTCCTGAACAGCCTGACGGCCGCACAGCGCGCCAGAATGGAAGCCGACCAGGAGCGGGACGACGCCGCCGCGGGCGTCAGCGACTCCGCCGCCACCTACAACGGCCCGGCGAGCGGCCGCGCCAAGGCCGCGCTCGACTTCGCGTACGCGCAGCTCGGCAAGCCCTACGAGTGGGGCTCGACGGGCCCCAACTCCTTCGACTGCTCGGGGCTGGTGGGCGCCTCCTGGCGCACGGCGGGGGTCTCGCTGCCGCGCACGGTCAAGGAGATGTACGACGCCGGCCGCAAGGTCGCCCGCTCCGACCTGCAGCCCGGCGACATCATCTACTGGTACAACGACAACCAGCACAACGGCATGTACGTCGGCAACGGCAAGGCCATCCACGCACCGCGCACCGGCAAGAACATCGAGATCGTCCCCCTCGACAGCATGCCCTTCTTCGCCGCCAGCAGGCCCTGAACACCAACACCCGTACTCCTGCCGGTTCCCGCGCTCTGCGTCGTCATCTCACGACCGAGGCCGTAGGGATTCGTCCGCGACGTCGATGCCAGGTGCCGCAGGACTCAGAATTCCGGCACCCGATATCCCGGTGCGGATGGGGGCTCACGTCCCCGACGCCCTGGGTTGAAAATCCGTCAGGCAGAGCCAGTTCCGCCGCGCCGAACGAGACGTCGAAACGGTCGCACCAGATGCTCACACTCATGTACTCGGCCGGGTCGACATCGGCGGGCAGGACGTAGTTCTGGTCGCCCTTGTTCCCCTTCAGTGCGCCGAGATTCTCTGAGGGCGAGGGCGAGGGCGAGGATCTCGGGGCACTGAGTGGAGGCAACGTGCAGACCTCGGCGGACACTGCCGCCGGGGTCCTGCACTGTCCAAGATCTTTTCGCCGACAACCGCTGTACGGAGAGAACGACCCCTGAAGGAAGCCGCGGTGATCCCCTCCCCGCTCCGTACGAAGGGGCAACGCCCGGCGCGGCGGGCCCCGACAGGCGCGGTCCTCACGGACCCGATACGCGCGATACTGGAGAGATGAAGGTCGAGGTCTTGGCAGTGCTGGACTGCCCGAACGCCGAGCCCGCCGTCCTGCAGGTGCGTCGGGCGCTCGACACTCTCGGCTTGCACGACACCGAGGTCACCAGGCGCGTCATTACCGACCAGCAGCAGGCCGAACGGGCAGGCTTCACCGGGTCGCCGACCATCCTGCTCAACGGGCGAGACCCGTTCGCCGAGCCCGGACGCCCCGCGGGACTGGCCTGCCGGGTGTACCGAACTACACACGGATTCGCCGGCACCCCCGACCCCGGCCTGCTCCTGCAGGCACTCGAAACAGCCTCCCCATCCTGACCTGGAAGCCCCTCGCCCCATCAAGATCACCCCATAGTGTCCTTCGGCTCACTTGGGCCCCCTCGCCAAGGGCTGGCCGCCATGCTGGGGATCGCGGGCAATCCACAGCACGAGGTACGCGATCCAACCCAGCAGCGCGGTGGCGATCAAGTAGGGGGCGTGGTTCTTCATCGCAGGGTTTCCTCCAGGTGTTCCGCACAGGCGTAGTCGGCTGGCGGCGGCAAGGGCTCGACGGCGGGCGGCCGCTCGGCTGCCGAGTGATCTTGTAGCAGCCGGGAGGAGAGCAAGTAGGGTATGGCCTTCGTCACAGCTCCGAACGGGGATAGCGACACGATGCGCTGCTGCTATGCGACACCGACCACGTCGCCAGTCGCCTCGTAAAGCGACACGACCTGCGGGGGACACGGTCTGTGCGGGAACAAACCTGTTGCGCCGACTGTTCCTCGTGTCGGCCGACGGCGGGCGGCGTCCGGTGATGCGCTCCACCGAGCGCGTCGACATCGGCCGCCCTCAGCAGCTCGCCCGTCGGCTGATCTCTGTATCCGAGCGGCATCGCGTCGACGTCGAGCACGACCCGGTGTTCGGACGGGCCCGGGCATGGGTCCGCCCCCGCGGCACGGCGTGGCCGATGGCCGAGGAGCTGTTCGCCACCGCGCCCGCCCGCGTGATCGACAAGCAGGACAAGAACTTCGAGCCGGAATGGGAGGCCCTGACCTCGGGCTCCACCGCCCAGCTCCCGCTCGCCTGAACCCTCGTCGCCTCTTTTATTCTGAAGATCAAGGAGCTTCACCGTGCTCGTCACCATGACCGATCTGTTCTGCGGCGCCGGCGGATCCACCTGCGGGGCCCTCCAGATCCCCGGGGTGCGCGTCGTGATGGCCGCCAACCACTCCCGGCACGCCATCAACACCCACCAGCACAACCACCCCACGACCGACCACGACTGCGCGGACATCTCGCAGGTAGTGCCCACCCGATACCCGCGCACCGACATCCTTTGGGGGTCGCCGGAGTGCACGCACCACACCCGCGCCCGGGGCAAGAAGCGCGGCCACGGCGAGTTCGACGGCGGCCTGTTCGCCACCGACGGCACCGACGAGGCCGCCATCCGTTCCCGCGCCACCATGCACGACATCGCCCGCTTCGCCGAACACCACCGCTATCGGGCGATCATCGTCGAGAACGTCCCCGACGCCCGCTGGTGGGGCCCGGAGGAAGCGCCGGGCTTCGCCTTCGACAACTGGGTACGCAGTGTCGCGCTGTGGGGGCCGTACGACTACCGGATCGTCTACCTCGACTCCTGCCACGCCCAGGCCGCCGGGCCCGGATCGCGCTCGCGCCGGCCACGGATGTACGTCATCTTCTGGCGCAAGGGTGACCGCGCGCCGGACTTCGACAAGTGGTTACGGCCGTACGGGGTCTGCCCCCGGCACGGCTGGGTGCGCCTGATGCAGTGCTTCGAGCGGACCCGGGTGTGCAGCCCGGAGCGCCCCTGGGGCGTTTACGGCGTCAAGACGGGCCAGTACGTCTACCGCTGCCCGCGCGTCGAGTGCCGCCACCAGGTCGTGGAACCTCAGGTGCGGGGTGCGGCGGAAGCGATCGATTTCACGCTCCCCGCCCGGACGATCGGAGAGCGCAGCAGGCCGCTGGTGGCCAACACCATGCGCAAGATCCGCGCCGGCTGGGAGAAGTACCGGCAGGCGGTCCGCGGCGAGGGTGCTGTGATCGAGCCGTACATGATCGAGCTGCACGGCGGTGGCTCCAGCCACCGGCCCGCCACGGCGCCCATGTCCACGCTCACCGCGGGCGGCATCAACCACGGCGTCGTCTACGCCGATCCCGCAGTCCATGACCTGTTGCCGTACTACGGCAACAGCAGCGCGCAGCCGGTCACAGCTCCGATGCCCACCCTCACCACGCGGGACCGGCACGGGCTGATCGGCTACGCGGTCAGCCTGGAAGAGTGCCGCTACCGGATGCTCATTCCCCGCGAAGCGGCGCGGGCCATGGAATTCCCCGAGGACTTCGTCTTCCTCGGGGACCGTGACCAGACGATCGAAATGATCGGCAACGCCGTGACCACCAACGCTGCACGCGACCTGGTCGGAATGGTCGTCGAGGCCCTGACGGGCGAGGACGTCTCCTTGCCCGCCAACAGCAGCTCCCTGCCGGTGAGCGCGGATCCCGAAACCCCACAGGCCGCCGCCCAGCCCACGGCATCCGTTCCCTCCATCCCGGCCCAGGGGAGCTGACATGGCCTCGCGTCCCGCTACGCCCAGTACACCCGACCTGACCTCGTACGATCTCCTCGCACCTCAGCTGTCCGGCGGCAAGGACAGCGCGGTCATGATGGCCGTCTTCATGGACGCCGCCCGAGCCGCCGGCGTCGACGACCGGGTGATCTCCTACCACTCCAGCCTGGGAGTGCTGGAGTGGCCGCCGGTCGTCTTCCACGGCATCCGCTACCCCGGGGTGTCCGAGCTCGCCGCGCTGCAGAGCGCCGCCTTCGGGGTGCCGGCCGACCGGCACGTCGAGGTCACCCGCACCTTGCCGGGCCCTGACGGCACACGGATGCCGCACAGTCTGCTCACCGAGATCGCGGCCTACGGGCGGTTCCCCCGCAAGGGCAGCCCGTACTGCCGCAAGGCCGCGAAGGAGGGCGTGGTCTCCAGCGCCTGGACGCCGATGGTGAGCCGCCTGACCCGCGAGCTCGGCCGGCCGGTACGGATCCTGAAGGTCCTGGGCCTGCGCAGCGATGAGGGAGCCGACCGCAAACAGCGCCCGGCCTTCCGTACCGTGCAGGCCAACAGCGCTCGGATCGTGGACGAGTGGCTGCCCGTGAAGGACTGGACGACCGACGCGGTCAAGGAATGGCACGCCGGTGCGCCGGTACCCTACTGCTGGACCTACGACTCCGTACCCGGCGCCGGCGACTGGCTGGGCAGCTCCCGCTGCTCCTGCTCGCTGTGCGTCTTCGCCTCCCGCCGCGACCTGCTGCTCACCATCGGGCGGCGGCCGCGGCTGGCCGACCTGTACGCCGAGGTCGAGCAGGCGCGCGGCGACAGCTTCCGCCCGGACTGGCGGATCACCGACCTGATCCGGCACGCCGCACACTGCGGGGCACCCGACCCCGGGATCGTCTGCCCGGACGACGGCCCGGAGTTCACCGCCCTGCAGGAACAGGTCCGCCAGACACTCAAGCGCGAACCCCGCAAGAAGCCGGAGCTGGCCCGCCACACAGGCCGTGCACTGTGCGACGGCTGCACCGCCCACACCTGATAGCCGCGTGGTGGGCCGGGTCGTCCGACCCGGCCCGCTGCATCCCTTCCCCTTTACAGTGACATCAAGGAGATGACCATGGACACCAACCCGACCGCTCTGCTGCTGGACCTCGCCGCCAGCGCCCGGGATCTCACTGACCAGGACGCGCTGCAGAACCTGCTCGCTGCGGGTCACCGTGCTTGGTGCGAGGGCGTGGCCGATGTCCAGTCCGGCATCCACTGTGAGGCCGCGTCCCTGTCCGACGCCCAGCTCGCCGAGCGATGCGCGGCTGCGGGCGCTGCATGGGAGGAGGGGATGACCCGTGGGGAGGCGGTCTCCGCTCTCGCGTTCGCGACCTGGGACGCTTCGCCTGCCGCCATGGCCTATACGGAGCTGGCAGAGCGTGCCACGCGATTCGGTGTCAGCCTCCTGGGCGAGGAGTTCCAGTAGCCGGTCCCGCGCTGGGCTGGACACGAACCCAACACCTTTGGCATTATCGAACCTGTCGCGCTCGAGTGAGGGCCGGCACCACCTTGTCGATCCTGCCGAAGGGGCTCCGATGTCTACCGCCGAGCGGCTTGTGGACACCACGCAGATCGTGTCCGAGTTCGGCACGAGCAAGCCCCGGATCAGCGAGTGGAGCAACAACCCGGACAGCGGTTTCCCCGCGGTCGCGCACACCGAGGGCCGCAAGCGGTTCTGGCGCTACGACGAGGTCGCGGCGTTCTTCGCGCAGCGCGCCCCGAAAAAGCGCACGCTGCCGGCCGCGGTCCTCGAGGCCGACCAGGACGAGCTGCTGACCAAGCGGGAGGTGGCCCAGCTCCTGGGCTACACCCGCACCTCCACCATCGACGCCTACTTCCGCGACCGGCCCGGCTACTTCCCCGAGCCCGACGAGGACATCGACGGCCCGAGGTGGCGCCGCGGCACGGTCGTCGCCTGGGCAGCCAACCGCCCCGGCAAGGGCCGGCGCGGATCGGCCCCCGCCGCCGCGCTGCCCAAGGTCCCCGTCGACGGAGACCCCGACGAACTGCTGGGCACGGCCGAAGTCGCCAGCCTGCTCGGCTACGGCAGTACCGCTTCCTTCTCCAGCGCCCTCTACCAGGGCCGCATCCCCGAGCTGCCTCAGCCGGAGACCCTGGAGAAGCAGGCGGGCAGCCGCGGCGGAGCCCGCAAGAAGTGGCGCCGCGCCACGGTCGTCGCCGCAGCCCGCGAGCGCGGTGTCCTGCCGGCCGCCGGCCAGGACGAGGACCTGGTCGGCGCCGCCGAGGCCGCCCGGATCCTCGGATACGGCAACGCCGACAGCTTCATCAGCGCCCTCGGGCACGGACTCCTGCCTGACCTCGAGCAGCCCGACGGATTCGAGTACCGCCGTGGCAGCGCCGGCCGACCTCGCCAGCAGCGCTGGAGACGCTCCCGCATCGAGGAACTGGCCGCCCGCCGGTCCTCGACGACCTGACAGCAGCACACCGAACCACACTCCCCGCGGGATACCGTAGGACCGCGGCCTCTGGTTGAAGGGATCGACGAACTCCCGGCGGGCCAGACGCCGCACGATGGCCGGTATGGAGAGGCCAGCCACCTCTCCGCCGCGAAGCCTCACAGCTTCGCGGCACCGGCCATCGCCGCGCTCCTGCTGAATCGCTCGGTGGGGGCTGTCTGTACTGGGGCACAGTCCGTGCTCACCCTGCCGACCTTCTTCTCGGCTACGTCACCGAGCGGTGGAAAGTGATCTTGGAGCGAAGGGTGGCCGCAACGGAAGCCGGCCATGTCCTGCACGTACTGATCGACCCGCTCGTACCTGATGAGGACGCCGCGCTCATCGCCGCCGTGCCGCCGGAGCTGCTCCCCCCTCCTGAGGGTCCCGTTCCCGACAGGCCGCTCTGGAAGTCGTAGCGCGGCACCACCCACGTCTAGTGGGGGTGGGGCAGAGGCATGTCTCCCGGCCACAAGGGACGCCCAGCTTCCGTCCGGGCCAGCTGCTTGCCGATTTCGACCAGGACCTCAATCCGGTCGGCGGGCCCGAAGACCCGGTAGCCCTCGGTCGTCGGATCGTAGACACGGACCTCGCTGCGCGGGCCGGAGCACACCAGCGCGCGGGCGATGGGCGGCAGGCCCAGGCTGAGAGCGTCGCATCCGCGGTCGTGGATGAGCTTGAGCAGGTCCGCGGTGACCGCTGCCCAGTCGCCGACCTGTGGCCAGAGCGTGCCGCCGTCCAGTTCGTGGGTGAGCGTGGCCAGGGGCACGATCTCGCCCGGGCGGCGGCTGTGGGTGAGGCGTTCGTGGATGCGGGTGCCGTCGGGCTGGCGGACACGGGGGTGCAGCAGGGAGGCTGCGGCCACGAGCGAGGTGTTGATCTCCTGTCCGTGGGCTGGGTAGTAGGCCTCGTGCGCGAAGAGCAGGTACACACCGCCGGTGGACTGCTCGGAACCGTGGTTGGGCATGTCGGATTCCTCCTTCATCGGTGAAGTGGGCACTGAGGGTTCGACCGAGGGCTGATGGCACAGGGCGGGAGGGGTGCGGCCCGCCGACTGTCTGCCCGGCCGGCGGGGCAGGCGGAGGGCTCGTCATCGGCCGCGGGCATGAGGATCTCGGCGGTCTGGGCGACCAGTTGCAGCATCAGTCGCTCCCGGGTGATGAGCAGACCGGGGACGGAGCGGGTGTCACGGCGTTGGAGAAGGTCTGCCGTGTCGAACAGCTGGTGGTGTCCCACCTCCACGGCTGCTGCCGGAAGGGGCGCAGCCCCGGTGCGGGCCTGCTGGCCGGTAGTGTCCGGGTAGTCATGACGTACTTCCCTCCGTCGGGCCGGTGAAGGTCGTGGCGCAAGTGGTGCAGCGTCCGTCGCCCTGCGGGTGGGCGCGGCGCGGGGTGGGGCCGGGGCAGGTGCGGCACAGGGGCCAGTCGAGGCAGGCCGGGCAGAGATCTTCACCGGGGGCGGTGCCGGGGACGCCGCAGCCGGCGCATTCGACCAGGGCGCGGTAGGTCAGGGCCTCGGTGACCGTGCGGGCCGCGGGCGCCGTGGACGACCGGGCGGGCGTCGAGGGAACGGACCGCTCGTCGTCCAGGACGTCGCCGCAGGGGTGCGGGCTGGTGAGGGTGGCGGGTGGCGGGTAGGCCTGGGCGGCGCGCAGGCGGGCGGCGATGATCGCGCCGACGCTAGTACGCACCGGGGCCGGCAGGGGTCGGCCGGCGATGACGTGGCGCAGCTGGGCGCTGGTCCAGCCGGATTCCAGCATCACGGTCATGACGCGCCCCTGGTCGGTCAGTGCCTTCCCGGTCAGCAGCAGCTCGGGCTGAGCGGCCCCGATCTCCAGCAGCAGCTGGATCCCGGGATGTAGCTCATCGGCCGCAGGCACTGGCGAGGCGTTGGTCGCCGAGGGCGTCGCGGGCGGGCTGTCGGGCGAGGACGCTGCTGCGTCCGGCCGGCCCGTCCCCGAGGAGACGGTCGCGTTGGCGGCGCGGTCGCAGGGACGGAGGGGTCTGGTCTTCTGCTTGTTGGTCTTCTTTCTGTTGGTGTTCTTAGTGGGGCGATTGACCAACGTAGGTTCATCCACTGGTGGATAACCCGACTCTGGTGGTGACCTGTGGCTTTGCAGGGCGGGCAGGTCGGTGATGAAGTACACCGCCGCACCGAGGGTGCCGTCTGGGCCGCGCTCGCGTTCGCGGACCAGGAACCCGTGCTCTTCCAGTTCCTTCAGTCCGCTCTTGACCGCCGCCTCGCCTTCGCGGCCGGAGCGGGCGAGGTCGGTGGCCGTCATCCGCCAGCCCTCCCGGTGTGTGGAGAGCAGGCCGAACAGCCCCTTAGCCTTGAACGACAACCGGCCGTGACGGAACAGGCCGTTGGCGATCTGCGTGAACTGATCCCCCGCCATCACCCCGCGTCGGATCCCCGCACCGAACCCATCGGCCGACCCCGCCTCCAAGACCCCAGCCACCGCTTCGGCACCGGACGGCCCGTCGGCGAGAGCCCTGGCAGGGTGGTCGGTGATGCAGTAGACGCTCTCCCCGAGAGTGCCGTCCGGGCGGCGCAGGCGCTCACGGATGAGATAGCCGTACGCCTCCAGCTCCCTCAGACCGGCGCGTACCGCTTCCCGGCCGTCCGGGCCCAGGCGGGCGAGGTCGGCGATCCTCACCTGCCAGCCGCTGCGGTGCGTGCTGACATACCCGAAGATCCCCTTCGCCCGGTAGGACAGCCGGCCGTCACGGAAGAGCCCGTTGGCGATCTGCGTGAACTGATCAGCGGCCATCACGCCCCGGCGGATCCCCGCCCCGAAGCGACTCACGACGACGCCCCGCCCACCGGGCACACACAGCCACACAGGAGCTGCGGGCGGGCCCCGACAGCGATACCCAGGCCACCGGAAGAGGAGACACACACAAGATCCATGACGGTCAGCCCACCGGCCACCCCCGACCAGACAGACGACCACAACCCCCGACCACCGGTCACGATCCGACAACAAGCGCACCGGTCCGTCATGGTCGGCCCAAGCACAGGGCTTCCGGAGTGCCGGTGGCCTTGTTCAGGAGAACGGGCGCACTGGATCTGTTCCCCGTTCTCGTGAACGGAGCCAGGCGCACTGACCAGCCATGGTCGGGGCGACCAAGAGTCCTTCCTCGCACCCCGAGCAGGCAGGCCACCTCCGACCACCCGCCACGAAACCGCGACCTGCCCGCTGACCAGCCTTGGTCGGCCCCATGGTCGGGCCGGCCAAGGGGCCTTTCGCGTGCGCTGGCGAGTGTGCACAGTCACGGCTGCGCAATGCTCCCAGGGCGCATGTGCAGGTGGCTGCGCAATGTGTGGGGGGGGGTGCGCAGTCGGCGTGCGCGGCGAGTGTGCACAGCGGGATGCACAGTCGCCGTGGGCTGCACAGTCGGTCTGCTGATGCGCAGCCGAGGGGTCACGCCCAGGTGTTGCCATGTGCCGGCACGCGCCTCCTCGCCCGCCCCGCCGCTGTGGTGGCTGGGGAGGCCTGGGCGGACCTGTGGCGGCCGTGGTCGGGGCTGTGGTCGGGCCGACCACGGGTTTCGTGACCTGTTCGTGATCGTGGTCGGGGTTGTGTGGTCGGTGGTCGGGTCGGGGCTGAGGAGTTTCCTCAAGGTCAGCAACAACGGTTCCTGACCTGGGAGTTTGACCATGCCTCCTGGCAAGAAGGCCTCACGGAGCGAGGCCGTACCCGCGATCGCCGCGGGCATCGAGCTGGAGAAGATGCGGCGGCGCGTGCGCCTGTCGCGCCTGGCACTGTTCACCGCGATCGCGGCCGGCCCCGTCGCCCTGGCCGTCGCCATGGCCTCCGGCCCGGCCGCCGCCACGGCCGCCGCCCCCAACAAGCCGGCCCCGGTGCGCACAGCGGCGGTCACGGCCGACCCTGCGGGCTATGCGCAGGTGTTCATCGACGCGTGGCTGCGCAGCAGCGCGGACGAGGCGGGCAGTGCGCAGACGCGTCTTGCACAGTCCCTCTCACCCGACGTCGCGCTGCCGGAGCCGGCAGCCGATGCACAGTCGAAGCTCCGGTCGGTGACCGCTGTGCGCAGTGTGCAGCGCGGCGGGGACGCGTGGGCGGTGACGGTGGCCGCGCAGTACACCGACGGCACGGTGCGCTACTTCGCCGTCCCCGTGGCCGCCGACGCGCGTGGTGCGTCGTTCGCAGTGACCGGTGCTCCGGGAGCAGTGGCCGGTCCGGCCCGGGCCGCGGTGCCCGCCTCGCCGTACACGGTGCACGTTCCTTCCGACGGTGCCCTGTCGTCGACGGTCGGGGAATTCCTCGGCGCCTACCTCACCGGCACTGGAGAGGTCGACCGCTACCTCGCACCCGGGGTGAAGCTCACGCCCGTCTCCCCCGCCCCCTACAGCGCGGTTGTGGTGCGGGAGGTGTCGGCGGTCGAGGAGGCCGCGGCTGCCGGGCAGGTGCCGGCCGACGGGACGAAGGTCCGGGTCCTCGTGCAGGCCGAGGCGCGGGATGGCGCCGGCCGGTGGCCGCTGGCCTACGAGCTCGCGCTCACGGCCCGATCCGGCCGGTGGGACGTCGCCGCGCTGGAGGCCGGGACCGTCCAGGGCGGGGGTGCGCGGTGAACACGATGTACGACGTGGTGCTGGCCGGGGAATTGAACGACCTCGGGGACGGCTGGATCGCCATGTTCGAGGGCTGGGCGACCAAGGGTCTGCAGGCGGGACTGATCGTGCTGGTCGTCGTCATCATGATCCAGAGGTTCAGCCTGAAGGCCGGGATCGGTGCTCTCCTGCTGATGATCATCGCGCTGGGCTTGTACGACTCCCGCGAGGACCTCGCGGACATGTTCACCGACGAGGTGAAGAACCCCGCCAACGGCGCCCCCGCCGTCCCCGGACGTGTGCAGGGGACCGGCCCGGCGGCCCGTGTGGGAGGTCTGCTGTGAGCGCGGCCGCCGCGGGCAGGGTCGGGCGGTTCTACACGACCGCGCGCCGTCATCCGTGGGTGCTGGGGAAGGTCGCCGACTGGAAGATCCCGCTCGGCCCCTACACGCCCGCGCAGATCGCCGTCCTCGTCGGCGGCGGGTTCCTTCTCGTCAAGACCATCAGCTGGTGGTCGTGGATGGGCCCGGTCCCCGTGGTGGCCTGGGTGCTGGCCGTGTGGGCGGTACGCCGGCCCAAGATCGCAGGCCGCGCTCCGCTGCAGGCGGCGTGGGGCTGGCTGTTGCTGGCCTGGCAGCCGCAGGGCGGCCGGACGGGCGGCCGGGCCGCCCGCGACCACGCCGCCCGCCCCGTACTGGGCGGCTTCACCATCGAGGGAGCTTGCCCGGCTGTTCCTGCGGCGGCGCGGCAGCGCGTGGCCGAGCCGGCCTCCGACCGCGGTGCGCCCCGGGTCCGGGAAGTCCTCGCGCCCGTGCGCCGGCCTTCGACCAGGCAGGGCCGGCCGCCGACGCGGCCTGCGTCCGCATCGCCTGCGACGGTGTCGGCCCCGCCGGTGTCGGGTGTGCAGCAGCTGCTGGCCCGCGTCCAGGAGGCGGGGGGTGTGTGGTGAGGGTTCCGGTCCGTCACATCGCCGGCCACCTGGTCTGGTCGACGCACGGCAGCGCGTGGGCCGTCTATCGCCTGCATCCCGGCCCCGATGGGGACGGGCAGCGGGCGGAGACCGTCCAGGGCACCTATGTGCCCGCCGCGGTACGTGACGAGCAGCTCGCCAAGGTCACGCATCTGGTGCGGTCGTTGTCCGGGGCGCCGCGGTTGTTCGGGCTGTGTGCGCAGGTCGATCCCGGCGAGGTCGCCCTGAAGATGATCGAGGGGATCGAGCCCGCCGGGCAGGTGCCGGGCGAGGGTGTGCATCCGTGGGTGGAGAACGTCGAGGCGACCCTGGATCTGCTGGACGGCCAGGAGATGCACCGCCGCACTCTGTGGCTGGCGGTGCCCCTGCAGAACGAGACCGCAGGCGGGCAGGTGGCCGCGTCGCTGGGAGCGATGTGGGCTGACGTCGCGCCCGCGCTCGGTATGCGGGCCGCGCCCGTGGCGCGCCGTGAGGTGAGCGCGTACCGCGAGCAGGCGTCGCGGGTGGAGGCCGCGCTCGCTGGCGGGATCGCGTTCCGTCCGGCGCGTCCGGCGGAGATCGTGTGGATGGTTCAGCACGCCCTGCACCGCGGCCTGGCGGAGCCGCTGCTGACCGAGGCCGAGGCCAGCGATCTGTACGGCGGGCAGGTGCGGGACGGGGTGCTGTGCTCCCCCAGCTATGCCGATCTCGGCCAGGCGCGCCTGCAGGAGGGCGGCATTGACCCCGACCTGGACGATGCCGAGGACTTCAAGGGGCCGGGCCGGGTTACGCGGTCGGGCCGCACCGCCTGGTGGCGGCTGCAGGTTGGGTCGCCGTTGCGGCGGCGGTGGCTGCAGGTCGAGTCCGACGCCGGGGTGGGCTATCAGGCGCAGTTGGTGTTGGCCGAGTGCCCGCCTGCGGTCGCTGCGCAGGCTGCGGATCTTTTCGCTCAGCTGGAGATGCTCGACTTCCCCGTCGACTACACCGTCGACCTGACACTCGTGCCGGCGGAGAAGGCCCGGGACCAGGTGCGGCGCAAGAAGAACGAACTCGTCGACCAGGCCGACCAGTACGACGCCCGGCCCACCGGCATGCCCGCCTCCCTCACCGACGCCGCCCGCGACCTGGGTGAGCTCGACGCCCGCCTGTCCCGCACGTCCGTGGAGGTGGAGGTGCAGTCGGTGACGGTGCTGACGGTGTGGGGGCCCACCGCCGCCGTCTGCGACGCTCGCGCCCGGGCCCTGACCGCGCTGCTCAGCGGCGCCGACTACCGGGCCGTGCGCCCCGCCGGACTGCAGGAAGCCCTGTTCACCCTCGGGCTGCCGGGGACCGCCCGGCCGGGCGTGCTGCGGGAGTTCACCCAGCACCAGGTCTCCGAGGACTGGGCGCTGTCCGGGGCCTTCACGGTCAGCGAGGTCGGTGACCCGAACGGGATGTTCCTGGGCCTGGACCTGGACTGCGGCACCACCCGCCCCGTCATGATCAACGTCGCGGACGCGCCCAAGCAGGACGCGTCGGCGTCGATGGGCATCGTCGGAGACCTCGGGGCCGGCAAGAGTGTGCTGCAGAAGCTGATCGCGGAAGCCGTGTGGGCGCGCGGCGGCTGCGCGATCTGCATCGACCGCACTCCGGTGCGCGAGTGGGCCACCTTCGCCCGCAGCGCCGCCAGGGGCCGGGTGCAGATCGTCGATGCCGCACGGGCCGAGGTGTCCATCGATCCGCTGCGGATGTTCGACGGGCCAGAAGGCCGCCACTACGCCCTGTCCTACCTCACCCTCCAGCTGGGCATCGGCCCGATGAGCACCAGCGGCGAGGTCCTCCACCACGCCGTCGAGCGGGCCGCCGCCCGTGAGCAGCCGTCCATGCAGCGGGTGCTGGAAGTCCTCGAGGAGATGGCCGGCGCGGAGGCGGGCAGGCGTCAGGACGCGGCGGCCACCCTCGCTGGTCTGATCCGGGTCGTGGCGACCAACCCGCTGGCCCGGATGGTGTTCGACCCCACGCTGCCGCCGGTCAGGCTGGACGCCTCCAGCGCCTCCGACATGATCGTGATCACCACGGCCGGGCTGAAGCTGCCGCCCAAGGCCGCCTTCGATAACCCCGAAGTCCTGCACCAGCAGCCGCTGGAAGCCCTGATCGGCCGCGCGGTGCTGTACCTGATCGCCGCGCTCGCCCGGCAGACCGCGTTCGAGGACCCCGAGCGGTTCACCGCCGTCGTCCTGGACGAGCTGTACTGGCTCACGTCATCGGCTGAGGGCACCGCCCTCGTGCACGAGATCCTCCACGACGGCCGCAAGCACGGCGCCGGGCTCCTGGCGGGCTCGCACGACGCCGAGGAGCTCGGCCCTGACCGCGGCCTGATGGCCTACCGGGCGCTCGCCCGTACCGCCGACCGCGAGCGGGCTCGCCGCGGTCTGGAATTCGTCGGCCTGAACCCCGATGACCCCGCGCTGGTGCGGCTGGTGACCACGGGACTGTCCCCCGTCGGCCAGAGCGGCCGCGAAGGCGAGTTCCTGCTGACCTGCCCGCGGCAGAACACCGGGCGGGTCAAGACCGTCATCCCGCGCATCGAACGCATCGCCACGTCGATCACCACCACGCCCGGGCACCGCGGCGGCTCTGGCCCGTTGGCCGAGCAGGAGGCGTTGGCATCCAGCGTGAAGAGCAGGCAGGACTGACCATGGCACGTCGTCCCAGCCCCGGCACGCTCCGCTCCGCCGCCATCACGGTGCTGCTCGCAGGCGTGTTCGTGATGGTCAACAGCCAGGTCGTCTATGCGGCCGGCAGCAACAGCGAGACCGGTGACCTCCTGGCGCCGCTGAACATCACCTCCTCCGAGGGCGTGCCGATCAACGGTTACGAGCTGAGCGCCGAGGGCGGCTCGATCGTGGCCTTCAAGACGCAGGCCCTGGCGTTCGCCCTGTCGGGGCTGTTCACCCTGATCCGGCTGCTGGTCGGTCTGGCCGGGTGGGCGGTCGAGGTGGCCTTCCGGTTCCCGCTGCTGAAGATCCTCACCCGCCCGGCGCAGGAGGTCGCCGACACGTACAACGACGTGGTCGTCAACCAGCTCGGTCTGAAGGGTCTGCTGCTGGCGTGGGCGTTCGTCTTCGCCGGGTTCATGATCGTGCGCGGTCGGGTGGGCCGCGGGCTGGGGGAGATCTTCCTGACTCTGCTGATCGCGGCGTTCGCGGCGTCCGCGTTCGTGCGCCCCGACACTCTTCTCGCGCAGGACGGCCCGCTGGGCCAGTCGCAGCAGGTCGCGGTCGAGGTCGCCCGGCAGAGCGTGAACGCCTACGACTGGGGCGGCAAGCTCGCCAGCAAGGGCCCGTGCGACGGCATGGCCGGCAGGCAGGAGATCAAGTGCCTGGAACGGGAGGGGGAGCGCCCCGCCACTCCCGCGGAGGTGGCGCGTCCTCTACAGGACTCCGTCACCAATGCGCTGATCGTCAAGCCGTACATGCTGCTGCAGTACGGGCGGATCCTCGACCCGGCCAAGGACTCGGACCGCAAGACGTATGCGGTCCATCTGAAGTGGGTCACCGGCGGCTACAGGACCGGGGACGCCGAGCAGGAGAAGCACGACCCCTGCGAGAAGATCCAGGGCCCGGGCAAGCGGTACTGCGAGCGCGGCGACGGCGACAACGGCACGGAAGGCGGGCTGCCGGAGTTCACCCCGGGCGGAGAACTCCTCGATGCGGCCCACCCCGTCCTAAGCGAGGAGGACCAGCAGTTCACCGCGTTCCTCGCCGACCTGAAGAAGGCCGGCGACGTCGGCAAGGCCTGCGCCGACTATGCACAAAAGCCCACCTGGTGGCGGGTCGGCGGCGCCGCCCTTCTGCTCGTTGCCGCGCTGTTCATCTGCGGCACGCTCCTGTCCAGCGCCATCGTGCTGCTTGGCACCCAGGGCGTCTGTGCCGCGGCCGCCGCCGCGGGCGGTGTCGCCTTCGTGGCCGGCATGCTGCCCGGGCCCGCGCGGCAGTCGGTGTGGAAGTGGCTGTCGCTGTGGGGCATCGCCATGCTCGCCCTGGTCGGCATCTGCGCCTTCGTGCCGTTCTTCGGCATCGCCGTCGACGCCACCATCACTAACGGTCCCGACCTGATGGTGGAGCGGATCCTGCTCATCGACGTCCTGGCCATCGCAGGCGCGGCCGGGCACCGCCGCCTCCTGACCGGCATCGCTTCCTTCGGACGGCGGATGGCGATGCGGATGCGGTACGCGAAGGTCGGCGGCACCCACTTGCCCGGCGACACCTCCGAACTCGGTGCCACCCTGGCCATGAACTCCCCCGCCGCCCTCGGCGGCCATGCAGGGGGTGGGTTGCGTGCTTTCACCGGCGCGGGCGGGGGACGGTTCGGGATGCTCGGCACCCGGCAGCGGCTGATGGGTGCGCTCGGTTCCCTCGTCGACGGGGCAGGCATGCCCGTGGACACCGGCCGCGTCCTCTCCGATGCCATGGCCGAGGCCGGGCGCGGCCTGGCGCCGCTCACTGCGGCCGCCGCTGTGGGAGGTGCGGGTGCGCGGCTGGGTGGCAAGGGCGCCCACTGGTTGCTGATCGGACGCCGTCCGGAGCGGGAGCAGCTGGCGAAGTGGCGCAAGCCCACCGCGGCCGGCGACTCCGGCACCGCCGGACCCGACGGCGGTACCGAGGGCGGGCCAGGCGGCCCGGGCAGAGGAGGGCCGCGGCCCGGTGGTCCGCCTGACCGGTACCGCAACGAGGACGGTGAAGTCGTCGACCGGCGCAGCGGGCAGGTGCTGCACGACCAGAACAGTGACCGCACGCTGCTGTCCACCCGGGCTCACAACCGGCTGGTCCGCTTTCGCGGGTACCGCATCCTCCACCGGGGCGGCCGCGCTGCATATGGGGCGACGGTCGGCCTCCCGGCCAATGTTCGCCGGGCGCGTTCGGGAGGCTCGCGCTACTCCCAGGACGCCCGTCAGCAGGTGCGGGTCTGGGGCAACACCGTCCGCGAGGACGGCCGCGCCTGGGCAGGCACAGGGCGGCATGTCTCCCATGTCCTGCGAGAGCACACCAACGACCGTGGCGGACACGGCCCGTTCGCTGGCCGTCGACTGCCGGACGCGTTCGCGACACGGGCCGCTACCGGCCTGGCAACCGAGCGCCCCAGTGCTCCACCCAGTGCCGGACCGCCCACGGCTTCCCGAGGCTTGTCGGCCCCCGGCCGGTCAGGAGGGGGCCGGTCCGAGGGCGGGGCACAAGAGCGCCCGGCGACAACCGCACCCCCCACACTGTCGGCCGGCCGGGCGGACAGCGAGCCGATGCCGCAGCGCGACCACGGTGGCCCCGTCCTGCCTGGCGGCGGAAGGGCGCACAGTCAGGCGCGGGAAGAGGCGCGGGAGCGGATGCAGGAGTTGATGCGCCGGACGGCGCCCGATGCCGAGCGCCTGCGCCAAGAGCGGTCCCGGCCGGATGACCCGTCAGACGAGGGGGGTGAGCAGGGGTGAGGCCCGGTCGGCGGCGTCGCCGTCTCACGCGGTGGGGGTGCGCAGGACTGCTGCTGTTGTTCGGTGCGGTGTGCTGTGTGGCCCCGATCGCCGACTCGGTGGGCGCGAATGTGGCCCTGGCCACCGGAGCCCAGGACGACGGCGGTGGGATCGCGGTCGGTGGCCAGGTCGCCGACATTCCGCCGCGGATGCTCGCCGCCTACCAGAACGCGGCCCGGCAGGTGGGCAAACACGTGCCGAAGTGCCAGGGGATGCGCTGGCCAATCCTCGCCGGGATCGCCAAGGTCGAGTCGAACCACGCAGTGGGCCGCAGCATCGCCGGCAACGGAGACATCCGGCCCAGGATCTACGGGGTCCTCCTCAACGGCTCCGGTGCGGGCGGGAACACCACGGTCTTCCCGGACACGGACGGCGGCCGCTGGGACGGCACCGCCGCCGGCGAGCGCGCGGTCGGCCCCTTCCAGTTCCTGCCCTCCACCTGGGACGGCGTCGGCAAGGACGCCAACGCGGACAAGACCGCCGACCCGCACAATGCCGACGATGCCGCCCTCGGCGCTGCGGTCTGCCTGTGCGGCAACGGACGCGACCTGACCAGCCAGTCGCAGCTCAGGGCAGCGATCTTCCAGTACAACCGGTCCAACGCGTACTTTGCTAACGTGCGCGGCTGGATCGACCAGTACACCGCCGCTGCCAAAAGCCCGGCCATGGACAACGTCACCGGGGATGTCCGTACCGTCGTCGAGGCGGCGCTCGCCCAGCGGGGTGTCCCGTACTCGTGGGGCGGCGGCACCGCGAGGGGTCCCAGCACGGGCATCTGCTGCTCCCCCAGCGGCAAGAGCGGTGCACGCATCAAGGGTTTCGACTGCTCGGGACTGACCACCTATGCCTACGCCCAGGCCGGGATCCGCCTGCCACGCACCGCGGCCGCCCAGGCCGGCGTCGGCCGGCGGATCCCCGCCAGCGCGGGAACGAGCGCGCTCAAGCCCGGCGACCTCGTCTTCTACGCCTACGCCCCGGGCCGGGACTCCACGATCTACCACGTCGGGATCTACGTCGGCTCCGGACAGATGGTCAACGCACCCCGCCCTGGCACGGTCGTGCGGCTGGACGCGGTCGACGCGATGTCCGGCTACGCGGGAGGAGCCCGCTTGCTATGACCACACCCCCATCGCGCTCCCCGCGCCTGCTGCTGGCCACCACCCTCATTCTCGCGGTGGTGGGGGCGGCCATGCTGACGTGGCCGAGCCAGTCCGGTCCCCGAGAAGCCGCCGCCCCGGCACACCAGGCCGCCACCTTCCCGTCGAGCCACCCGTCACCTTCGTCCTCGAGCGCGCGGCCTGCCGCCAGGAGCACACCCAAGGACGTTACCGCCCCGTCGTCGTCGGCCCTGGAGCCTTCGCCGTCGGCGTCCGTGTCGGCGCTGCCGCCGCACGGTGAGGGGGCGGCGGGTGACCGGGCCATCCAGCAGGCCCTGGACACCGCCTGGCCCGCCGACCTCGACCCCGTCGACGAACGGCAACTGCTCACGGCCGGCCGCGCGCTGCTGCGATCCGACGCGACCGGTGTCGGCCGCGACCAGTGGCCCAACTACTTCGCCGACTCCCAGCACGGGGTTGCGCCGGCGTTCGCCATGGCCCGCTTCCGGATCCAGGCCGCCATCGCCCGCCAGGACGGCGCCCGGGACCGGGCGGTGGTGCACCTGGTGTGGACAGGCACCGACCGCGGCGGCACCCACACCGACGGCCGCATCACCGACCTCCACTTCACCCGCACCAACCCGACGAACAAGGAAGGGAAGCCCGCGTGGATTCCGCAGTCCCGCACCTGACCCTGGCCGCACCGCTGAACGACCTCCTGGGTCTACTGTCCGGCCTGGTCGACGTCGCCGGGTGGCTGCTCGCCCACTGGTACGCCCTGGCTCTGCTCGTCGCCGGGTGCTGGCGTCTAGCTGAGTGGGTCGTGCGCCGCCTCGCCAGGAAGGCGTCGGCCGAGCGGATGGCGCTGGAACTCGTGCCGACCCGGCACTTCGACCCGGGTCTGGAGGAGATCTTCCGGCGCGGGGTGCAGCTGGCCCGGGCCTCCACGTCCATGCCGTGGTGGGCGCCGCGTCGTACGAAGGCCGTGCAGATCAGACTCCGTGCCGACGGCTCCAGCACACTGCGCTACCGCATCGAAGGACCCGCGGGCGGTGAGCGGCTGCTGTCCATCACGCCGTTCGGGCCGGCTGTCACCGTCAAGAAGGGGCTGCCGATCGCCGACAAGCCCCGCAAGCACGTCGTCCGAGCCGAGTTCATCCTGCGCGGGAAGCCGACGGCCCCGCTGCGCGACGTTCCACTCGATCCGGACCCGCTGCAGCCTCTGGTCGACGCTGTCTGCGACCTGCGGGCCGGACTCGGGGACCTGGCCGAACTGCGGCTCGACATCCAGCGCGCGCCGAAGTGGACGCTGCGGGCGAGGCGGGTGCAGCTGATGTCGGACGCCCGCCGCCGGGAGCGGCGGGAGGCGCAGCGGACGGCCCGGTGGCTGCGGCAGGACGCCGGCGGGGTGGAGGACTCGCTGGGCTGGCAGCTGCAGCAGCTGATCGGCAGCAAGCCGGCTGGGGCAGGGGGTGGTCGACGGCTGGTGATGCCGCCCGTGCCGCGCCGGGTGGAACCGGCCGAAGCGCTGGGGAAACTCGCCGACGACGACCACCTGGTGCGCGTACAACTGCTGGTGATGTGCGCCTCCGACACCGAGGGGCGGGCCGAAGCACGGCTCGCGCAGCTCCAAGCCGCCCTGGACGTATTCGGATCCGGTTCCCGGTGGGCGATGCGCGGCTGGCACCTGGGGCTGTGGCGCCTGGGGGCGGACCGCTGGCCCAGCCGGCGCAGCTTCGAACGCCGCTGGGAATTGGGGCACTGTCAGCCGCCCCGCCCCAACTGGGTACGCCTGGAGGAACTGACCGGTCTGCTCAAGCCGCCCACGAGGCACTGTCGGCTGCCGCTACTCGCCGGTGACCTGCCGACCTTCGAGTTCGGCAACCCTGAGGTGCTGCTGCAGGGCATTCACCAGGGACCGGACGGCCGCCGCCGTCTGGTCGCCACCTACGCCAGGGAGACGTTGTTCGAGGTGGGGGTGGGCAAGGCCGGCGGCGGCAAGACCGAACGCGCCCTTGCGCAGGCGATCGGCTGGGCCCATGCCGGGGGCGGGCTGATGTTCGTCGACCCCCACCGTGACTCCTGGCCCCGCGCGCTGCCCTTCCTCGCCCACGACACTCTCGCGGACCGCATCGCCCTGATCGACCTCGGTGCCCACGGACCCGCTCCGCAGGTCAGCTCGTGGAACCCGCTCGACATGCGGCGCGGCCAGGCCGCGCACGAGGTCGTCGAGGCCACCGCGGATGCCTTCGCCTCCGTCCTCGGCTGGGACGACGCCACCGCGCCCCGCGCGCTGACCATCCTCACCGCCGCTCTCGCCGTCCTCGTCGCCGTCAACCGGGCTGCCTGCCAGGCCGGACGGCCCGGGGACCAGACCACCCTCTTCCACGTGCGGCCTCTGCTTACCGACCCCGCCTTCCGCACCACAGCACTGGCAGGCGTGGAAGAAGGACGGCTGGACGACGAGACACACTCATGGTGGCGGGTGGTGTTCCCCACGCTGCCGTCGGACGCGTTCGCCGTGGTACTCAACCCGATCACCCGCCTGGCCGCCAACCCCGTCACCCGCGCCTTCCTCGGCCAGGCAGCCGGCGTCTACAACATCCGCGCCGCCATGGACACCAAAATGATCGTGTGGGTGTGCCCGGGCGGCAACGGGCCCACCGACCGGCTCATCACCGCACTCCTTGCCCGGGACCTGCTGCGTGCCGTCCGCTCCCGCCGAGACGTGCCCGAAGCGAGGCGGGTGCCGTTCCGCGCCTACTTCGACGAACTGATCACCCTGACCGGAGCCGCACCCGAAACCATCGCGAGCATGTTCGAGGACTTTCGCAAGTACCGGGTCCACGTCCACGGTATGACCCAGCTCCTCGCTCGTCTCCCCGCCCCGGTGCGGCTGTCGCTGGTACAGAACGCCTCCACCCTCGCCTCCACCGCCGGCTCCCATTCCGCCATCGCACCCGTCACCGCCGAATGGGGCGATGAGCCCGGGCCCGATGTCGTCGCCGCCCTGGACCGGTTCGACCATTACGTGTCGCTGACGGTCAGGGGCCGCCGCGTTGGCCCGGTCAAGATCACAGGACCGCACCTTGACGACGTCTTCGCTGCCTACGCCCGCCCCGACCAAGTGGCGGCGTTCGAGCGTGCCGCCCGCATAACGGCCGGCACCGCGCCCCTGAACCAGCTCACCACCCGCGCCCGCGGCCAGCTCGACCGGGTCAACGCCTTCCTCACCCAGCTCGCGCCCACCACCACATCGGACAGCCGGGAGAAGACCTACAAGTGACCACCACCGACCAGACCGCGCCCGCCCTTCCTGCTCATGTCGCCAGCCCTGTCGAACCTCTCCCGAACCAGCTTCTGACCGCGCTGGGGCAGCACCGCATGGCCACCACCGGTCAACTCCAGGCCCTGCTCCGCCCCACTGCCAGACGCCAGACCGTCAACACTCCGCTCAACAAGCTGCGCCGCCAGGGCCTGGTCGACTACACGGTGCTGCCCCGCTCCCGCGGGATGCGCGCCTGGTACCTGACCAGTGACGGAGCCCGGATGGTGAAGGACTTCCCTGCCCTGCGGGGCCGGCCCCCGTACCCGATCAGCTCCACCACTGCCGCCTCGCTGAAGACCCCCCACACGCTGACGGTGCTGCGCACCCACATGGCATTCGTCGCCGACGCTCGCGAGCGCGGCGACGAGCACGGTTTTCTGGACTGGACACCCGAGGTGTCCCACTCCCTCGGCGACGGAGAAAAGGTCATCGCCGACGCGCTGATGCACTACACCCTTACCGGCCCGGGGCAGCGGACCAAACTCCGAGCCTTCGTCGAGGTCGACCGCACCACCATGAGCAGTGAACGCCTCGCCTCCAAACTCCTCGGCTACGCGCGCCTGTGGTCCTACGAACCTCAAACCGTAGGCCGGCAACGATCACGCCAGCCGATCCTCCGCGGACCCGCCTGGCTGCGCTGGTATCCCGTCTTCCCCCGACTCCTGTTCGTCCTCACCGGCGGTTCCCGGCAGGTTTTGCACAACCGGATCAGCGACCTGCAGGCCATGGTGGCCCAACATCCACTCATCGCGACGATGGCCCGCACCGTGCCGTTGGGAGCTGCGGTATTGGACGACGTCGAGATGCATGGGCCGACCGGCGAAGTCTGGACACCGTTGAACGACGCTCAGCCGCGGTCGTGGACCGAGCTGTGAGATGACCGCCGCCGTGAAGTTGCAGGTGCATCGCGCAAAGGCGATAACGAAGCCACACGGCAACGGGGCCGCAACCCGTCCCTCAAGTGACCGAATACCACCCAAGATAGTCGAGTGAACTTATTTTTCAGACTTGGGAGTTGACTGGCATATGCGTAATCTTGCGATCACGCAAAAGCATCGCTGCAGCTTGACCGAGCTGTCGGGCTGGCCTGCTGCCGAGGCAATGGCGCAGGCTGCGCCGCACAGTGACGACGGGGAGGCATTGTGAAAGACCGTGCGCACGCTTCTGTTGTTATTCGCTCCCGCAAGCCAACCACCGTCTTGCTCAGCCTGTGCGCGGCGCTCACCCTGACTGCATGCGGCTCGTCGGATGACAGTAGGAACCGGACGGAGGAATCCCCTACGCCTACGCGCCCACCAGAGACGACCGCTCCCGCCGACCCACAGGCCGCTGTGAAGCAGCAAGTCATCTCTACCTACCAGGCGTACTGGCAAGAAATGGAGAAGCTCTACGCCGACCCCACCGGTCAGAGCTCTCGCCTCGACCAGTTCGCGGCATCTGCCGCCCTGAAGAACGCTAAGGCAGATGCCAAGCGCGCTCATGACCGCGGCCGCATCTATATCGGCAACGTCGTCCTTACCAACCAGAGCGTCACGAAGGCCGACGCCACAGGCAGGGTTCCGAACGCGACAGTCTCCAGTTGCCTGGACATCTCCGGCTGGCGCACTGTCGACGCTGACACGAAGGAGCCAGTGTCTCTCCCATCCAATCGCCTGACGAAGTACCTGATCTTCAGCACCGTGGAGAAGTACCCGGAAGGATGGCGGGTCACCAGCGATGAACCGCAGGGGAAACCATGCTGAGACGGCCTCTCAGCATGGCTGCGGGCATCGTCTTGGCGTCGATGTCCGTCCCTGCCACTAGCTACGCAGAAGATGGTCCAGGCGGCATCGAATGCGGCCTGTACAACTGCGAGGTCGAAGTAGAAGTCCCGGGACAGCCCGGCGGGAGCCAGACGGGCAGCGCCACAGGCGACACCGAGGGGAGTCATTCGTCCGGCAAGAGTGACCCCGACAACAAGAACGTCTGCAAGTACGAGCTCGCAGATCCGCAGCCTCCCGCCGGCAGCTTGGCCTGGGAAGGTCATGAACCCGGCGACGGAGCTGTGTACGAGCAGACGTGTGGCTGGGGAGGCCTCGACGGAGACACGATCGTCCGAATGGTGTGGCTCGCTGAGCCGCCCGAGCAGGAGACGATCGCCCCTGTTGTTCTGGCGCAGCGTGCCGTTGACTCGATGGCGCTGCTTGGGCCGGACATCGCCAGTCCCCGCGTGGCGGGCAGATACACGGTCGGTGTCCCGATGTGGATGTGGGTGAACCAGAGTGCCACAACATACGGGCCCAACACGGCGTCCGCTTCAGCGGGTGGCGTGACCGTTACGGCCATCGCGAAGGTTTCGAAGATCGTTTGGCAGATGGGTGACGGTTCCTCTGTGACATGCGTCGGTCCGGGCACGCCCTACAAGGGTTCCTCCGACATGGCCGAGTCGCCGACCTGCGGACACCGCTACGTCAAGACGTCAGCGGATGCTCCGGGCGGCAGGTACTCCGTGACTGCGACATCGACGTGGACGATCGACTGGCAGGGCGGCGGTCAGAGCGGGCAGCTCGAAGAGATCCGTCAGTCCGACACACAGGTGGTCGTGGGCGAGTTGCAGGTCGTCAGGTAGACGGCGCCGGAAGGACAGGAACGTTGAGCAAGATCAAGGAACGCGTTGTTACTCCCACTTCTGGCGGAATCCCTCAGTCAGCGCAGGTCGCCGGTCCCGTTGCGCCTCCGCGGGTGTCCGCCCGCAGGCGGCGGCCGGGCGTGATCGCCTTGTCGCTGGCACTGATCGCGGCCGGTGGTGCTGGTGTTGCCGTTCTCCTGCTCCAGGTCGGGGACCGCACTGAGGTGGTGACGGTGGTACGTGACGTGGAGGTTGGCCAGGTTCTCACTGAGCAGGACCTTGGGAGGGCCTCGGTGGCGCTGGACCCGGCGGTGAAGGCCGTGCGCGCCGACGAGGTGGAATCGGTGGTGGGTAAGCGCGCAGCGGTCGAGTTGCAGCCCGGCTCGCTGCTGAGTCCGTCTCAGGTCACGAAGGACTCCCTGGTGAAGGTTGGGGAGCAGCTGGTGCCGATCGGTCTCAAGCCCGAGCAGGTGCCGGCCACCGCGCTGGTGCCTGGGCAGAAGGTCCAGCTCGTGCACGTGCTGGCCCAGGGTGCGGCCGATCCGGGCCAGGAGCTCGGCAAGGCCGGTCCGCAAAGCATCGCTGGCCGGGTGGTGAAGGCGTCGAAGGCGGCCCCCGGAACCGGAGTGGTGGTGGTCGACGTGGCCACGGCCGCGGAGGCCGGTCCGACCGCCGCTGCGTGGGTGTCGGCCGACGCGCTGCGTCTGGTCCTCGTTTCTCCGGAGAACAGCTGATGGGTGTGATCGCGCTGGCCGGGTGCAGCGGCGCCCCTGGGGTGACCACCAGTGCCCTCGCTCTGTTGCTGTCCTGGCCGTTGGAACCGGGCCGTCGGATGATTCTGGCCGAGTGCGACCCCGATGGCGGGGCGGTCTTGCACGGTCTGCTGCAGGGCACGCTTGGGGACCGGTACGGGCTGCGCAATCTTTCGGTGGCGGCCCGCAAGGGCGAGTTTGGTGAGGCGTTCTGGCGGCAGCTGATCGACTTGAGCAGCGAGGACGGCAAGGCCGAGTCGCCTCGTGACCGGTTGCTGCTGCCCGGGATCACCGATCCCGCCCAGGCGGCGAGCCTCAGTTCGGTCTGGAAGGGTCTGGCCACGATGTTCCGCGGCATTGATGCCGACCACGGTCACGACGTCCTGGTCGACCTCGGCCGCCGTGGTGCGACCGGCCCATCTGGTGTCCTGGCCGGGCAGGCCGACATCGTCCTGGTGGTCGTCCGTAACACGCTGCGCTGCCTGCAGGCTGCGCAGGGCCGGGTCGGCGAGTTGGAAGAGCGTGTCGGCAACGTGGGCCTCCTGGTCGTCAACGAGGGTCCCTACCCCGCGGGTGAGGTGCAGCGGGTCTTGCAGGTTCCGGTGGTGGCGACCCTGCCGTTCGCGCCGAAGGAGGCCCGCGTGCTGTCCGACGGGGTCGAACAGCCCCGCCACTTCACCAAATCCGCGCTGATGAAGGCTGCCCGCACCGCGAGCACCCTGCTGGCGCAGCGGGCGGCCGTCCGCCGTGCCCGTCTCGGTCCGCCCAGCGCGCCGGTGAGGGGCGCGGAGGTGTCCCATGCGCGGTAGGCCCCTGCACGCCGACCCGACCGTGATGCCGCCGCCCGGCCGGCCCCCCAAGCTCTCAAGCCGCCAGGCGGAGGACACTGCGGCCGGAACTGCCGCGAGCGCCGGGGTGCTCGGTGCGGTGCCTCAGGTCACGGTGGACTACAAGGTCGCCCGGCACATCGCCTCTCAGGTCGCCAAGCAGCGCGAGCAACTACTGAAAACGGCCCCGGACATGGACGGGGCCAGCGAGGAGCAGCGCTGTCTGGACTGGATCACTGAGGCTGTCGCGGTGTGGTCGGATGCCGCGGCGATGAGTCCGCAGCAGGACGAGGCGCTGCGTCGTGCCGTCTACGACCTGCTGTACCGGGCGGGGCGGCTGCAGCCGTATCTGGACGATGAGCGGGTCGAGGACATCATCATCCAGGGTCCGGGCGAGGTGTGGCTGGACTACGGCGACGGGGAACGCCGCATGGTCGGACCGATCGCGGACTCCGAAGAAGAGCTGCTCGAACTGCTCAGGGAGCTGGCCCGGGGGTCCGGGCACCAGGAGCGGACCATCTCCACCGCCAACCCCACCCTCGCCCTGTCGTTGCTTGACGGGTCGCGGCTGCAGGCCATCACGGGGCTGGGCCCGATGACGTATGCGGTCATCCGCCGGCACCGCGTCTCCCACGCCGATCTGGACGACCTCGTGCAGCTGGGCACCATCGACCCCATCCTTCGCGAGTTCCTCGGCGCGTGCGTGCGCGCGGAGAAGAACATCATGATCGCGGGCAAGCAGAAGGCCGGGAAGACGACACTGCTGCGGGCGATGCTCAAGGAGTTCGACCCAGAGACGCGGTTCGCGACCATCCAGACCGAGGACGAGCTGTTCTGCCACGCAGGCGGCTACCACAAGCAGGTTGTCTCCCTGATCGGACGGGAGTCCAACGGGGAGAAAGACCTCACCGGGCGCGGTGCCGGCGAGGTGACGCTGCTGGACCTGATGCATCCGGCGCTGCGGATATCGCTGGAGCGGATCGTGGTCGGCGAAGTCCGCGGCCCGGAGGTCGTGGCGATGATGCAAGCGCTGACCAACGGTGCCGGCGGGAACCTGTGCACGATCCACGCCCGGCGCCCGGACATCATCTTCGACCGGATCGCGGAGCTGTATGCGCTGGCTCAGGGCAATCTGTCCGAGCAGCTGGCCTATCGGCAGACCGCCAACGGCCTGGACTTCATCGTGTACGTCGACATGACGGACGAGACACGGATCGGCGGCCGCCGCCACCGCTACGTCTCCCACGTCCTGGAGCTGACCGGCATCGGAGAGTCCGGCCGCCCGGCCACCAACGAGGTGTTCTCCCCCGGTGTGGAGTTCGGTGAGCTGCGGGCGGTGCCGCGGATGAATCCGGGCTGCATCGACGATCTGCGCCGTGTCGGTTTCGACTCCAGCCTGCTGCAGCAGCCCTATGGGGCCTGGCCGGCGCCGCTGCCGCTGAAGGTCGGAGGCGTCCAGTGATCCTGCTGTGGGGGCTGCTGAGCGGGATGGCCGTCGTTGGCGGGCTGGTCGGCGTCGTCGCCGGGATCGTGGGCACGTCGGCGCCGCGCCGAGCGCCTTGGTGGCAGCGGATGCTGGCCCGGCGCGGCCCGGACCAGACGGCGGACGTCCGGATGCGGCGGCGGGCCCTGTCCGTCGCTGCGGCCAGCGTGTTCGCCGTGGTGTGGCTGGCCTCGGGGAACTTCGTCGCGGGGGTCTTGCTCGGAGCGGCCGTGATCGGTGTGCCGTGGCTGGTCACCCCTGGGCAGATCGCGGCGGAACGCATCGGCCAGCTGGAAGCCCTGAGTGAGTGGACCGGCCGGCTGGCGGGCCTGCTGCGTCTGGGCATGGGCCTGGAGCAGGCGATGGTCACCAGTCGGCAGGGCATGCCGGACGAACTCGCTGCTCAGATCGCCAATCTGTCCGACCGGCTGCGGCTGGGCTGGCGTCCCGAGGACGCCCTGCGCGCTTTCGGGGATGAGCTTGGCGACGTCACCGGCGACAAGGTGGTGGCCGCGCTCATCCTGTCGGCGGGCGACCGCGGGCCAGGTCTGGCGCAGGCCCTGGAGGACCTGGCAGGCAGCGTCCGCGACGAGGTCGCCAAGAAGCGCAGCATCGAGGCGGACCGTGCCAAGCCGCGCACCACGGTGCGGTGGATGACCCTCATCACCCTGAGCATCGTCATGGCCGGCTTCTTCGTCCCCTCTTACACCGCCCCGTACTCCACGCTTTTGGGCCAGCTGGTCCTCGCCTTCCTGACCGCCGGGTTCGTCGCCACGCTGGCGCTGATGCGGCAGTTCGGAGCTTTCCGCCGCATCCCTCGCTTCCTCATCTCGGATGCGGCCAGCACCGTACGGCTGCCCGCCCCGGCCACCACCGATCTCAGTGCACCAGCCGTAGAGCGCGAGCAGGAAGGAGTGAGCACGTGAACCTTCTGCCTGTCGTGCTGACCGGCGGAACGGTCGGCGCAGGTGCTGCTCTGCTGATGCGGGAGATGCTGCGCCCGCAGCCCGCCCTGGCACCTGCCCTGCAGCGCACGGCTCCGGGCAGCGTGCCCGTGTCCGCCGAGCAGGACCTGGACCGGGACGAGGTGTGGGGGCGGTGGCTGCTCGCCCGCCTCGAGCGCCTGCCCGGCGTGCGCGTGCCCGTCACCAATCTGGCCCTGCTCGGCCAGGGCCCGGGCCAGTTCATGCTGAAGAAGACCGCGCTCGCCGCGCTCGGGCTGCTGTGCCCCGTGCTGGTGACGATCCCGTGGATCGTGGCGGGCATCTCGCTGCCCTTCTACGTGCCGGCCGTCGTCGGACTCGCCGTCGCCGCCTTGCTGTTCATCACCCCTGACCTGGCCGTGCGCGACCAGGCCAAGCGGGCCCGGCAGGAGTTCGCCCACGCTCTGGTCGCCTACCTGGACCTGGTCGCCCTCAAGCGGGCCGCGGACGCCGGCCCCGCCGAAGCCCTGGAGAAGGCGGCCGCGGTCGGACAGGGCTGGCCCTTCGTCTATCTGCAGGGCGCGCTGCGCCGGGCCCGGCTGGAGAAGATCCCGCCGTACCAGGCGCTTTCCGAGCTGGCCGCCGAGTACGACCTGCCCGCCCTGGATGACGTCGCCGACATCATGCGCGGCTCCGCTACCGACGGCGCCGCCGTCTACAAGGCGCTGCGGGCACGGACCGCCGCGCTCAGCGCCGAACTGCTCGCTGATCAGGCCGCGGAGGCGAACGCCGCCAGCGAGAAGATGACCGCTCCGGGCGCACTGCTGGCGGTGCTGGTCATGCTCCTCATGGCGTTCCCCGCGGTGATCCGCATGCTCACCGTCTGACCCCCGGCTGGCCCGGCCGGCCCGGAACTGACCTTGCTGACCGACAAGGAGAATTTCGTGAAGTACACCGTCACCCGCGCCTGCCGTGCCGTGCTCGCTGTGCCCCGGCGGCTGGAGGAATGCCTCACCGAGGTGCAGCGGCGCCCGGACCGGGGGGACATCAGCATCACGACGGTCATCATCTGGGTCGCCGCGGTCACCGGCGCCCTGTTGATCGCCGGGACGATCGCCGTGGTCATCGCCAAGTACAACGGAAACCTGAGCGGCATCTGATGCTGGAACACGACCGCCTGACGGTCTGGTGGCGCGGGCGTCGGTGGGCTGACGACCGTGGGGACGCGTCAATCCAGATGGCCATCGTCTACCCGTTCGTGCTGCTCGCCGCGATCGCCGTCATCCAGGCCTCCCTGTGGTACTACGCCCGGCAGATCGCCCTGACCGCCGCCCGGGAAGGCGTCACTGCAGCACGCACCTACCAGGCCGGACCTGCCGACGGCACCGCCCGCGCCCGCCAGGTCCTGGGCCGAACCGCCGGGGACAGCCTGCGCTTCGTCAGCGTGAGCGCCAGCAGCGACGGTGAACGCGTCCGTGTGCAGGTCAGCGGCGTCGCCCAGTCCATGATCCCGGGGATTGAGGGGCTGACCATCACGCAGTCGGCTTCCGGGCCGGTTGAGAGGTGGGTGCCCGGTCCATGAGATCGGTGTCAACAAAGCTGGGTCGCGTGCTGCGGCGTCGAGGCGACGATGAGGGCAGCGTCGCCATCGAGGCGGCTATCGTCGTCCCGCCGCTGATCATGTTCGTGTGTCTGGCGATCGCGGGCGGCCGCCTGGTGACCTCCGAGGCGAAGATCGACGCCGCCGCGGAGGACGCCGCCCGGGAGGCGTCCATCCACCGCACGGCCGCGTCCGCACAGTCAGCAGCCCAGGCCGCGGCCGCGGAATCCCTGGACGATCAGGGCATCGCCTGCGCCTCCAGCAGCGTCACCATCGACACCAGCGGCCTGAGCGTGCCGGTAGGGCAGGTCGGTACCGTCACGGTGACTGTGAACTGCACCGTGAACCTGTCCGACCTGCTGCTTCCGGGGGTGCCGGGGTCCAAGAGCCTCACGTCCACGTCCACGTCGGTTGTCGATGCCTTCCGGAGCCGGGCCTCATGACCATGATCTGGGTGAGCGCACGTGCGCACCGGTGGGACGACCGCGGGGGCGTGACCGTGTTCGTTGCAGTCTGCGTCGTCGTGCTGATCGGGATCATCGGCGTGGCCGTCGACGGGGGCGGCAAGATGCGGGCCACCGAGCGCGCCGACCACGTCGCCGGGGAAGCCGCCCGGGCCGGCGGGCAGGCCATCGACCCGACCGCGGCCATCAGCGGCGAGAGCATCGTCGTCAAGCCACAGGATGCTGTCGTCGCTGCGCAGGCCTACCTCCACTCTGTCGGCGCCACCGGCACGGTGAGCGTGTCCGCGGACGGCAAGACGCTCACCGTGCACACCACCGCCGCCTACGCGACGAAGTTCCTGCCGGTGGTCGGGATCGGTTCCATGCCGGTCACCGGTCACGGCTCCGCCACGCTCCTGCACGGCGTCACCGCACCCGAGTAGAGGAAAATCCCTGATGCGCCACGCCCACGCCTCCGCCACAGCAGCAGGCCGTTTGGCACGAGTGATCAAGGCCATCGTGAGCCTGCTCGTCCTGACCGGCGCACTTGGCGGGCTGCCGCTGCTGCTCTCCTGGGCGAGTCCGGTCATCTGGGCTGCCACCCACGACGACCTGGCGCATCTGCTGGACCGGCAGGACACGGGAGCCGCGTTCCTGGCGCTGCTGCTCGTCGTCGGCTGGGTCGGCTGGTTCCAGTTCGCGTTCTGTGCGGCGCGGGAGCTGGTCGCACAACTGCGCGGGCATACCTGGCGGGTGCCGCGCGGGTTCGGTGCGTCGCAGCGGGCTGCCGCAGCGCTCATCGGCAGCATCCTCGTACTGCTGCCCACCAGTTCCGCTCTCGCCTCCGACGCGAAAGCGGCGACCACGGCAACCGCGACCCGACTGCCCGGGCAGGCCGACGGCCAGCAAGCCTCCGGGCAGTCGTCCACCCAGCAGGTGCCGCCGGGCTCCGGGAAGGCGTCGGCGACGCCGGTGCATACCGTCCAGGCGGGAGAGAGCCTGTGGAGCATCGCCGAACAGCACCTCGGGGACGGCGAGAGGTGGCGCCAGATCGCCACCCTGAACGAGGGCCACACCATGGACGGCGGCCAGGTCTTCCAGTCGAACACCTTCCTGCAACCCGGCTGGCAGTTGCGGATGCCAGCCGACCACGCTGTCGCAGACGGCAACCGCACCCAGATGACCGCCAGCACGACCGCCGACGACGAGGCCAGCGTGCACGTCGTCACTGTCGATGAGGGCGACACCCTGTCAAAGATCGCCGAGGAGGAACTCGGTGACAGCATCGCGTGGCCCACCGTGTTCGCCGCCAGCCGCGGCAAACCACAACCGGATGATCTGCCCGCCGTCACCGACCCGGACGTCATCTACCCGGGGCAGCAGATCACCGTGCCCGGCCAGCACGCACAGACGCCTCCCTCACCCGGCGAGTCGGACCGCCAAGAGCGCACACCCCCGTTTGCTCAGACGCCGGACAGGCCAGCTCCGGACCCTAGGCAGACGCCCGTGCCGAACCAGGCCCTGCCCCCTGCGAGCTCGCCGTCTCCCGCCTCGCCGGGCAGTCCATCTGCCGCACAGCCAAGCCCGCAGCGCTCCCCCTCCGCAACGGCTCCGGCGATGCCGCGGCCCAGCACCAGTGCTCCCTCCATCTCGCCGTCCGCGTCGTCTACGCCGACCTCGCCGGCGCAGACGCCCGAGACCACAGCCACCTCCACCGACCCCGCCGCGCCAGCGTCGGCCCGGACCGACCAACCGCTGAACTTGCGCATCGTGTTCGGGGCCGGGGCACTGCTGGCCGCTGCCGTCACCGGCGCGCTCGCCCTGCGCCGCACGCTGCAGCGGCGCCGCCGCAAGCCCGGCGAGACGATCGCTATCGCCGGCGAGACCTCCCCGGCCGAGGCGCAGCTGGCGGCGGCCGCCGAACCCGGCGGTGCCGCGCGCCTGGACGTGGCCCTGCGGACTATGGCCCACCAGACAGCCCGGCAGGAGGGCGGAGCAGGGGTGCCGGTGGTGCGGGCCTCGCGGATTGGGGCCCGCACCCTCCACGTACTGCCCGAGGACCTCTCCTATAAGCCGCTGGCACCGTTCGTGCCGGACGGGGACGGGTGGTGGGTTCTGGACGCGGATGCCGCCCTCCTGGACGAGGACGCCGCCCGTGACGTGCCGGCTCCCTGCCCGGGCCTGGTCACCATCGGCAGCACCGAGACGGGGGACCTGGTGCTGCTCAATCTCGCCCGGACCTCTGCTCTGCTGCTGGACGGCAACCCCGTGCACGTCACCGAGGTGTGCACCTCACTGGCTATGGAGCTCGCCATGAGCCCATGGGCGAGCGACGTCGAAGTCGTCACCGTCGGGTTCGGCGAGGATCTGCCGCAGCTGCTGCCCACCGCGCGGATCGCCCACATGCGCCAGCCCGCGCACGCGCTGCGGGACTTGACCGAGCGGCTCCTGGAAGCCCATCAACTGCCCGACAGCCAGCATCAGCCCTACCTGCTGCTGTGCGCGTCGGTCCTGGATGCCGACACCGCCTGGGAGTTCGCCGACGTCATCGACAAGGCCGGCGACGTCCCGGTCACCCTGGTGGCCCCGGCCAGCACGGCTGCCCCGCACTTCCCCGACGCGGAGATCCTCAACGCTTCCCTCAGCACCCCCCAGACCCTCGAGACCGCCGGCCACCAGGTTACGGTCCAGCGCCTGGAGCACGCCGCCTACCTCCAGATCACCACCGCGCTGAAGGTGGCCGCGCAGCCCGCCCATGAGGCCGAGGGGGCATGGAAGGACGTCCCGGCCGAGCCCACCAGCGTGGAGCAGAGCGAGCAAGAGGCGCAGCCGGTCGCGCCAGGACCCGTTGCGGCGGAGTCAGGCGACGCGGTGGCGCAGGACGCGCAGGCAGGTGACGAGGTCTTCCCGGCCTTGCTCGCCGCCGCCACCGATCCGGCAGGTCTCCGCCTTCTGCCCGAACCCGCAGCGACGCCCCAGACTCAAGCGGAACGCTCCCTGGGCACGGATACTCCAACCACCCTCACTGCGCCGTCCCGTGGGTCCGACACAGGACCGACGGCCAGCGCAGCGAGCACGGTGGCGCAGGCGGGAGCGGTCGGAGGTAGGGCCCAGGACCCGAACGCGCCGGAGATCCGGGTCCTGGGTCCCATCGAGGTGACCGGAGTGGCCGGCACCGGCCACGGCCCCCGGCTCGCGCAACTCGCCACGCTTCTGTTCTTCCGGCCCGGGCGCAGCTCCGAGACCCTGTGCGCCGACATGGACCCCGCCAACCCCTGGCACCTGAACACCCTCAACGCCCGCATGCAGGGCCTGCGCCGCTCGCTGGGCAACGATCCCGACGGCAACCCCTACGTGCCACGCCGCAAAACCGGCCAAGACCCCTACCGCCTCTCCCCCGCCGTGCGATGCGACTGGACCCGGTTCCTGCAGCTCGTCGAACACGCCCTGCCCACAGGCCCCGCCGGCCTCCCCGACTTGGAGAAGGCACTCTCACTCGTACGCGGCAGGCCGTTCGGTGGCGCCCCACTGCCGTGGGCTGAGCCCTACCAGCAGGAGATGACCACCCGCATCATCGACGTCGCGCACACCGTGGCCACCTACCGAACTTCCCCCGGCCCCTACCAAAACCTCAGCGCCGCCCGCCACGCCGTCACCACCGGCCTCGATGTCGACCACACCGCCGAACTCCTCTACCGCGACTGGTGCCGCCTCGAACACGCCGCCGGAAACCGGCAAGGACTCCACACCGCGATCACCCGCATCCAACAAATCAACCGCGAACTCGACTGCTCCCTGGAGACGGAAACCGAGCAGCTCATCACCGAACTCCTCAACAACGCCGACAGTAGCGCCCGCAAAACCCTGTGAGCGCCGCTCCGGCGGCAGGAGAGGTACCGCCGGATACCAACAAAGTTGGATAATTAGGGTGCGGCAGGGAGAAATCGAAGGGAACCGGCCCTGCCAGAGCCGACGAGGCTCATCGCCCTGGTAACTGCCACATCCGCCACGCTGAGCGGTCCCGCCGCAGGCGTGGGGCCGTGATGGTCATGCGGCAGGCTCGTACGTCACTGACCAGCCCTCACAGGACTGTGCTACCTGGTTCAGCGCGGCGACCTCCACCTCGTCGGCGGTGAGCGACCAGCGCAGCTTGGTGCCCACCCACTCGACCACGTAGCGGCAGTGGACATCGGCGACCGGCGGCAGCCACTCGGCCGGGTCCTGGTCAGACTTGCTGCGGTTCGAGCGCGCCGTCACCGCGACCAGGCTGACGGGCGAGCCCTGGTCGTTGGCGTAGGCCTCGCGGCGGGCCGACGTCCACGCGTATGCGCCGCTGTCCCACGCCTCGGCGAGCGGCACCATGTGGTCGATGTCCAGCCCGGACGCAGACCTCACCCACGTCGAGTCGTAGTAGGACCACCAGCGCCCACCGGTCAGACGGCAGCCGTCGCCGACCTCCGGCGGCTCCACGGCTTCGTCCAGGAGCACCTCATTGCGGGTGTTGCAGCCGTCTGCGGGATCGTCGCCCGTGTTCCAGTGCCGGAATGCCGAGCGGCTGTAGCCGTCGCGGGACTCGACGGCTGGCTGCAGGCTGGCCACGGCCTCCGCGAGCGGCAGGGTCTCGGCAGCGTGCACGGGCGCGGGGTTGGCGAGGGGCGTGAGGGCGAGCGCGGCAGCACAGAGGCCGCGCATCAGAATTCTGATCATGCCCAGGTGATAGCGAGCCCGCGCGGCCGCCGTCTTGGGATCCGGCATTACGCCCCCCGGATGGCGGCAATCGTCGTATCAGACGCCGGTGCGCGGCTGGTGGCACAAGTGGCTGGAGCGTGTCATGGTGGCGGTGCCGTCAGCGGGGCCCCGTTTGGCTTCCCTTCCGTCCGGGACCCCACCGCCTCGGCTAGCCGCCGGCCTGGGGGGCATCGCCCCCAAGGGCTGGCGGTTCCGTACTTCGCAGCGGGGCCGGCTGGCAGACCTCGGGCACGCGGCCCTCGCGCATCGAGCTTCGCGGCCACAGATTCGCGGCCTTGTTCCGCGCTTCCTTCGCGCGATGCTCCGCCTGCCGCACGCGCTGCTCCGCGACCTGTTCCGCATCTGTACAGCGCTATCAGTGCTGGGCGCCTGCATGATGGTGGACGAGGGCCTGCCAACGTCGTTCGAATTCGTCGGCGTGCTCGGTGATGTAGGCGGTGGTAATGGGCTTGTTGTACTGGCCAGTGATCCCTTGGGCCGCGCAGTGCTGCGCGACTGAGCCCGCAGCAGGGTTCTCGCCGGCCGTCCGGTGTTCGGCCCAGACGTTGTAGACGCGCGAGGGCAGGAAGTAGCGGCGCAGGTTCGCCGGGCTAACCGGTTTCCCGCCGCGACCGTAGATCCCGTGCTGCGCGAGGTGGACAGACAGTTCCTCGGCGGTGGGCTCGACGCCATGCTCGGCCTGGTACTCCATCCACCCGAGGTAGTAGCCGTCGGCGGTGGTCAGGACGGGTTTCTCCGCGGTTGAGGAATCCTGTTCTGGCAGCGAGTCGTCGATGAGCGCATCCACCCGGGAGCTGCGCATCTCCTTAGCTGCCTGCGCCCCCACCGGGACCGTCTCGGGCTCCTGCGGTGCGGGGGCTCCGTCCGTGTCCTGCCCCTCGGAATCGTCGGCTGGCGCTCCGGCATCCTGTCCGCCGGCGGACTCCTGTTCCTGGAAGCGGTCGACGTAGCCGGCCAGATCGTCGCCGCTGATGGGACGTCCTCCCTGCCCGGTGACGGCATCCCGCTGGTAGACGAAGGCCGCCAGGGCGTCGGCGTCCGGGAACGTTCCATGCTCATCGGCGTAGGCGCGCCAGGCGTTGTGGAAGTAGTCGTACCAGTCGGCGGATGCGTCGGCTGGCTCCGGCCCTTCGGAGACTGCCGGTTCTGCGACCGGTGCCGCGTAACGCTCCTGAAGGGCCAAAAGGAGGGGCTGTACCTGGTCGTCGGAGAGGGGGTCTCCTGCTGCTGTGGTGATGCCGTACACGTCGCGCAGCCAGGAAGCCCACTGCTTGGGTGTCGGTTCGACCTGGTAGCGCGTGAGGAATGCCTGGTAGGCGTCGGTGAACCGCTCGGCGTCTTCCCCGCTGGCGGCCGCCGCGGCGCGTGGTCCTTCGGGCGCCGCTGCCGGGTTTTGTGCCGGGGGTGCCTGTGTGATCTCCGCCGGTGTCGGCTTGTCGTCCGGTGTGGCGCTGGGTGTGGTGTCGTCCGGTTGGTCGGCGGGTGGGGGGATCCGTTCGACGGTGAAGAGGTCCGGTGGTTCGTCGATGCCGGCGGCCGCGAGGCCTGCCGGGGCGGTCTGCGCCAGGGGGACGCCGTAGCGGGCCAGCCGCAGCGGCATCAGGGACTCCACGGGCGCCTTGCGGCGCCAGGCGCGGCCGAAGCGGGAGCGCAGGCGTGCCTGGTAGACCAGCCGCTCCTGCTCGAGCTTGATGACCTGCTCGTAGGAGCGCAGCTCCCACAGCTTCATGCGCCGCCACAGCAGGAACGTCGGCACGGGCGAGAGCAGCCAGCGGGTGAGCCGGACGCCCTCCATGTGTTTGTCGGCGGTGATGTCGGCGATCCGGCCGATCGCGTGCCGGGCGGCCTCCACCGAGACCACGAACAGCACGGGGATCACACCGTGCATGCCCACACCGAGCGGATCAGGCCAGGCCGCCGCGCCGTTGAAGGCGATCGTGGCCGCCGTCAGCAGCCACGCCGTCTGCCGCAGCAGCGGGAACGGGATACGGATCCACGTCAGCAGCAGATCCAGCGCCAGCAGGACGCAGATGCCCGCGTCGATGCCGATCGGAAAGACGTAACTGAAGTTCCCGAAGCCCTTCTTCAGGGCCAGTTCGCGCACTGCCGCGTACGAACCGGCGAAGCCGATCCCGGCGATGACGACGGCACCGGAGACGACCACGCCGATGAGAACCCGATGCGCCCGGGTCAGCTGAGGCACGCCGCCCGTCCGCGCTGCCACGTACTGTCCTCCTTGCTGAAACCTCACGACTGACCAGGTACCACACTGTCACGACAAGCGACGCGTTGTGACCCCCGGCTCGGCTCCGGAGGGATCGTCTACGAAAAGTGATCGCTGCGCAGTGTGCATGGGAGCTGGCCTTGTCTTGCACCTGAGCAGCCCGGCCGGCGCAGGAGCGCTGGGGAGCTGCCGTGCCGCCCACCGGGTTGTTCACGGCTGCCGGATTCCACGTGGTGTGCTCGCCGTCCTGACCGGGCTCGCGAGCCTGTACTCGGCGAGCGCAGGCACCAGTGTCTCCAGCACACTGCTGCCCGACTCCTGGCCGAGGACGGGGTGCTCGTGCCCCACCAGGCGGTCCGCCGCGCCTGCCGGCCGGCGGGAGCCTCGGGATCGAAGGGCTGCCCGCCGCGCTGGAGCAGCCAGGCGCCGGCGCACCTCGCCGCGGCGGTCGCCGGCGAACTGCGCCAGCGCTACGCCCTCCTCGGCCCGCGCGCCGTCTCCGCCGCGGCCAGCGAACGCAGTCGGATCATCACCTACAACGTGTTCGCCGCCTACCTCGGCACCCCTGACGGCTCGAGATCCCCCGAACAAGACCGGCGAACCCTCGACCTGAGGAAGCCGCCCCAGACCGTCCACCCTCGCCGTACGCAGGTCCACCGCGCGCCCTCCATACCGGCGTGCCGGGCGATGCTCGCCTTCACCCAGCTGCTCAACTTCCGCCTGCTGCCTCGGCTGAACAACATCGGCAGCATCCGCCTGTAGCGCCCGGTCTGGACCGCAGCATCTCGCTCAAACAGGCGTGCAGCATCCCCGACGGACTGCAACGGCGACCAACAAATTTGCTCGGTCATCAGGGCGCCAGCCGCTGCCCGTCCCGGAATACCGCACCTACGGAACAAGTGCACTCCGCCGGCTCCCGTATTGCCGTGAAGGCGATAGCCGCTGCCCCTTCAGCTTGTTGATGGGCAGCTCCTGCTCGTCGTCAGTGACGGGCCGTGACTTGGGCGCGGTGTTCGGCGGGCAGGCAGCCCTGGCTGGGAGGGCCGGGACGGTCTGGTTCGCTTCGTCCACGGCAAGGTAGCGGTCAGCAGCCATGTAACGCGCTCGGCAAAGCGTGGTTCGGGGACGGGGATCTCGATTTCGGGGTTACGGGTGTAGTGCCGGGTGACGGTGTCGGCAACGTAGTTGGTCAGCGCGTCGATGCGGTGGCGCTTTCGCTGACGGGTGCCGGGGCCGGCGCAGAGCCGGTTGAGGGTGTGCAGGACGGTGGGGAGGCTGGCATCGAAGCTGATCGTCTGCGGTGGGCAGGTGCCGACGACGGTGAGGGTGTCGGTGTCGGAGGCTGTTGTGACCCGGTGAGCCTGCTGCCGGTAGAAGTCGGCGGCGTACTGCTCACCGCAGGCCTCGTGGTAGAGGGACAGGGAGTAGCAGGCGGGGGCGTGGTGGTCGCCGGCGGCGTATTGCCACCAGAAGCGGGCTCCTTCTGGGATGCCGGCGACGTGGAGGGCGCAGCCGAGGAGCCAGGCGGAGTGCAGGTCGGGCATCTGGTCGTTGAGGAAGGTGAGGGATTTCTCAGTGACGGTGGCGATGGCGGTCTCGCAGAGGGTGGTCAGGTGGCCGGCGGCGGCCTTGTGGCGAGGGCTCGGGTGGAAGGGATGTTGGGGGGCTGGGGGGTCGGCGGGATAGGGGGTGTCTTCGTAGGGGACGGTGTCGTCGGGGACGTCGGGCTGGGGGTGGAGGCGGGCGCGGGCGAGGAGCTGGTCGATGGCAGTCATGGCGGGCAGGGTCACTCCGGTGTCGGGGTGGTGAGGAGAGCTTCGACGGTGGCGCGGGCGTGGTGGTCGACGGCGTGGGTGAGGGTGGGGGCGATGCCGAGGACGTGGGCGATGGCCTGGTGGGGGGTTCCGCACAGGTAGTGCAGGACGGTGGCGTCCATCTGGTCATCGGGCAGTCGGGTGATGGCGTCGAACAGGTCGACGAGTTCGGTGAGGACCACGAGGTGCCCGGGGACGGTCAAGTTGTTGTGGACCTCGCGGGTGGAGAACACGGCTGCGCGCAGGTCGGGGCGGCCGTCGTGGTGGCTGGGGGCGCGGAGCATGACGCGGGAGCGCAGCAGGCGCCAGGCGTAACGGTGGAGGTTGTCGCTGGCGGTGGCGGTGTCCCAGCAGACCCAGAGGATGTCGAAGGCCTCGGAGACGACCCAGTGGGCGCGTTGGTCGGTGAGGAGAAAAGCGCGGGCGTAGTCGGTGTAGACGCTCCGCACGTCGTCGGTGAAGGCCTGGTAGGGCAGGGGCGGTTCCTCTCCCTGATGTGCGACCTGGTCTATGCAGTTCTTGATCCAGTCGTCTCCTTTGCGGGCTTCTCGGGCGGCCGCGGCCCACAGGCGGCGCAGGGGCCGGGTGGGCAGGCCCAGGGCGCGGGTGACGCTGAAGGTGATCTCCCAGGGCGGGTAGTAGTCGTTGCCACGCAGAAGCTGGCTGATACGGGTCTTGGAGTAGCCGGAGCGCACGACGAGGTCGTCGAGGGTAAGGCGGCTGGCGAAGAGAGAGTTGCGGACGGGCTCAAGCCAGGCGCAGTGGGAGAGACCTGCGTCCGGGGAGATCGGGGCTGGCGGCCGGCCGCGCTTGGCGGTGGTGTGCAGGGGCGAGGGCTGGTGGGCCGGCCCGGGAAGGGACATCATCGCGTCCCCTCCTGGCCATCCGCTCCGGCCGGGCCGGCATCAGCCGAGCGGGTGGGACCGTCAGAGGCTGTGAGGGCCTGGACGATCTGTTGGACGAGCAGACCGAGGGAGGGCAACAGAACGGCAGCGGCCGCCGCGTGCCCCAGCACGATCATGATCGTGCTCCACATGAGGACCGCCGCCAGCACGACGGCGGTCACCACCTTCTTACTCAACATCGCACTCGATTTCTGTAGCGATAACAGCAACAGCCCTTCCCGACTGCGGTGCTGAAGCGCCGTCAGGAAGGACCGCCAGCATGACCCCACCCCGACCAACCACGCCACGTGATCATGGAGTTACGGAACAATGGGCCACAACGCCACCGTGCGCTACCGCTCGCCACCCCTACAGCGAGAGCAGATCGCCTGAAGATTCAGCACTTTAGGGCGGATACGTCACTTCTGACCGCCAGCAGTGGTGTGTCCGTCATCATGGAAGGCAGAGGCGCCACTCGACGCCGCACTCCGTGCGGCCCCCTGTGCTGAAGAACCACCCAAAGAGGGGGCCGCACGACCAACTCTCCCCGCACCGCCTGCCTGGCCTTGCTACCCGAAGCACTGCTCCTCGGAGACCAGCAACGGACGAACGTCGTCGAGGCCGCCGGTGCAGCTAACGTCCCACCGGAGCTCATGCGAGGTCGACGCGCTGGAGCTAGAGCCCGGGGAGTTGACTCTCACGGCACCCAACGGCCCGACGCGTTAGACGTGGAAGGGAATCCGGGGCGACCTCACGGACGTGTTGACCTTGGCTGAGGAGTCAGGTCAGCGCCGAGTCCCGCGCGCGGTGAGGACCTCGTCGGCCGCTTGAACGTAGGACCAGTGCGACAGCCAGGTGAGCGGATCCAGAGCAACGAGCGCCTTTTTCCTGACGACTGGAGGATCGGGTTCAGGAGGCGTGGCGGGTGGCGGCCGGGCCGATGATGCCGGGCCCGAACTTGTCGCGGATGCGGTCCATGGCGGCTTCGGCGACCAGTCGGGCTTCGCGGGCGGTGTCCAGGCTGATCTGCTGGGCGACCTGGTCGGCGTCGACGAGGTCGTCGCCTTTCAGGGCGATGCCGGTGAGGCGGCCGCGTTGCAGGCCGGCGGCGTCCATCAGCTGGTAGGCGAGGGTGCGCAGGTCGTCGTCGTGAGCGGACGGCTCGGTCAGGCGGCGCGTTTTCTCCCAGCTGGTGCCGTCGGCGAAGCGCAGGGTGAGGGTCAGGGCGCGGGCGGCCTGGCCGCGGCGGCGCAGCCCCCGCCCCAGTTGCCCGACCAGTTCGAGGAGGGTTGCGCGGACGGTGGCGCCGTCCAGGGTGTGGCGGTCGAAGGTGTGCCGGACGGTCGCGGAGGAGGGCAAGGCTCGGGGCGCGACGGGGCGCGGGTCGATGCCGCGGGCCCGGTCGGTGGCCGTCCGGCCCGCTTTGCCACCGAGCAGGCGCTGAATGGTGGCGGGTGAAAGGGCGGCGAGCCGGCCGACGGTGTGGATGCCGTACTCGTGCAGAGCTGCGGCCTGGCGCGGTCCGATGCCGTGCAGGGCCTCCACCGGCAGCGGAGCGAGCCAGTCGACGGTCTGGCCGGGCGGGACTGCGAGAACACCGCCGGGTGCGGGAACCTGGGCGGAGGCCGTGGCCGCAACGGTGATGGAGGAGCCGATGCCGATCCGGACGTCGACCCCTAGGCGGGAGACCGTGCGGACGCGCAGCATCTCCCCCAGCCTCCGGGAGTCCGTGCCGTAGTAGCGCAGGGCGCCCTTCAGCTCCACCAGAGCAGCCGACGGCGGCAGCGCCTGCACCACCGGCGAGAGCTCGGCAAGTTCCTCAAGGACCTGCCGGTAGGTCTCCTCCGGCAGCCGGTCGGGGCAGCGCACATGCATCACCGTCGGCACCACATCTGCCAGCACAACACCTGCCACCATCGCAGCCACCTCCCACCACCCACGTTATCGAACAGAAAATCGAACACGCGAGTGCGCAGCGATGGATCATGGGCATAGAATCAAAAATGTGTTCGATGACCTGCCGCCCGACCTGGACCGCCTGCACACCCTGCGGGTGTGGCACACCATGTGGCTGCAGCGCATCGACGCCAAGATCGCCGCCCTCACCAGACGGCAGACCGAAGAGGAACGCGGCCGCCGCAACCGGCCCGCACCACCGGAATGGATCATCGAACTCGGCATCGGTGAGCGGCGCCCACCCCTGCAGATCCATACCGGCGACTGCCACATGGCCGGCAAACGACACCGCCCCGTCGACCGGGACGAAGCCCGCCGCCTCCTCGCCATGGGACTCAAAGCGTGCGGCCACTGCCGGCCCGACAGCCTGCTCGGCATCACCGACTTATCGAGCAACCCCGCCCTCACTGCCGCCGCGGCACGCTGATCGAACACTCGCACCATCCGGTCCATATTTTGCTTCCGCGGCGATATGCACCTATCGCCCCGGAACAGGATCCGTCATAACCGACCCTCCCCCGCCGATCACGGAGCCGGACCCCTCCGCGCTGGCCTGCCCCGACAGGGCTGGCGCCTGCGCCGTATGCCAACGCAAGACACACCGCTACGGTCCCGGAGTCAGCCCCCGGTGGGGATGATGCGTGACCACGACCACGGCACGAGACAGATGAGGCCCCGGCGTGCACTACACCAGCGTCCGCCCCTGACCTCGATGCCGGACCCGGCTTTCATGATGGCGATTCTTGGAAACGGCCAGGGTTGCTCCTCGCCCCACTCGGTCCCCCTCTCAACGGACTGGGGAAGTTCAGCGAGCGGCGGGCCGTCGATGACCCGGGGCTGCCTGCTCGTTCAGCGCCCGGTCTGAGACAGGCCGCCAAGGGCGCTTGCAGCATCGCTCACATGGTGGGGTGTCGGTCTTCACTGCGAGAGGCGATCTTGGCAGCGAGGTCCGGGGTGCTGTGTCGAGTGAAGGCCCACAGCGCGAGCCCGAGGCAACTGAACGCGGAACCCAGTGCGCATACGGCGCCCCAGCCGGCCACCGTGTAGAGGGAGGTCGCGGCGATGGCGCCGGTGGCACTGCCGATCGAGTAGAAGACCATGTATCCGCCGATCAATCGGCTGCCCGCGTCCGGGTGCAGCACGTAGATCAGGGTCTGGTTGGTGACATGGACCGCCTGCACAGCGAGGTCGAGAAGGATCACCCCGACGACCAGGGCCCAGAGCGAGCTGCGGGTGAAGGCCAAGAGCACCCACGAGGCGGCGAGCAGCGCCAGGGCGATGCCGGTGGTCCGCCCGGAGAGTCCACGGTCGTTCAGGCGACCTGCCACGGTCGCGGCCAGGGCGCCAGCGACACCGATCAGCCCCAGCGCCCCGATCGCACTGTGGGACAGGAAGTACGGGGCCTCGCTGAGCGGCAGCGCGACGCTGCTCCACAGGGTGCTGAAGGCGGTGAAGATCAGGAGACCGAACAGGGCCCGGAGCCGCAGCAGTCGTTCCCGTGCGAACAGGGTGATCGTGGAGCGCAGGAGCTGTCCGTAGCGCAGGGTTGTCGGCGGAGCGTCACTGTGGCGCGGCAGCACTTGGTACAGGACCAGGGCGAGCAGAGCGGTGAGCGACGCCGAGGCGAGGTAGACCGAGCGCCAGCCCGCGAGATCGGCCATGAGACCGGATGCGGTGCGGGCGAGCAGGATTCCGATGACCACACCGCTGGTGACCAGACCGACGACCCGACCGTGCTCGGAGGGAGGGGCCAGTGATGCCGCGATGGCCACCAGCGTCTGCGTGACGACCGCAAGAAGCCCCACTGCGGCCATGCCCGCGAGCAGGATCGCTGCCGTGTGGGCGGCGGTTATCACGGCCAGCGCCACCACCAGGAGCAGCAACTGGGCCACGATGAGCCGTCTACGGTCGGCCACGTCGCCCAGCGGCACGAGGAAGAAGAGTCCCAGCCCGTATCCGACCTGCGTGAGGGTGACCACGCTGCCGACCAGTGCCGGGCTCATGGCGAGGTCGTGGCCCATGGTCACCAGGAGCGGCTGGGAGAAGTAGACGTTGGCCACTGCGGCCCCGCAGGCGACGGCGAACAGGATGACGACGCCACGGGACAGGACGAACGCGGGACCTTCCCCGCTTCGGGCCTCGGCCCGTGGTGCCGCAGCCTCACCGTTGTCGGGCATGAGCACCCCTCCGCAGATCTGGTTTCATCTTGCCACCATTGACGACGGTAACTATTTTGGTAGCATGTTGCAACCATCGTGAGAGGGGGACGCCATGGTGACCAGGACGCGCTTCGACGACAGCGAATGTCCCGTCGCCCGGTCGGTGGACGCGATCGGCGACTGGTGGTCCCTGCTGATCGTGCGGGACGCCTTCGACGGAAGCCGGCGCTTCGGGGAGTTCCAGCGCAGCCTCGGCGTAGCGAAGAACATCCTCACCGCGCGTCTGCGCACCCTGGTCGCCAGCGGTGTCCTCGAATCCGTCCCCGCCTCGGACGGCAGCGCCTACCGCGAGTACGTACTGACTCCGAGAGGCAAAGCGCTCTTCCCCGTCATCGTGGCGCTGCGGCAATGGGGCGAACAGAACTTCTTCGCCCCCGGCGAACCCCACTCACAGTTGGTCGACCGCCGACAGGGACAACGCCTCCGCCCGCTGGAAGTGCTGTCTGCGGACGGACGACGGCTGAACCCCGACGACACCACCGTCCACAAGATCTCCGCCCAATGATCTGAGCCGGAAACCCGGCGCCGACATGCCGCTTGAGCGGCAACTCCCGTGTCCCATCTGCCCGGGCCAGCGTGGTCCTACCTAGGGAATCAAACCGAGCAGCTCTGAGAACCACCCGAGCACCGCGTGGGGAGATTCAGATATCGCCATCATTCACCCCGGTCACGCCAACCGGACGGCCAGCAGGTGTGCTGCCGGCCCGCCCTTCGGGCTCGGCAACTCGTCACGAACGTGAGTGAGGACTGCCCGGAGGCTGCCGTCACCCGTCCCAGCGTCCCCGGCAACGCGGACCCCGCTCGCTGAGCATCTGCGGTGGCGCACCGGGCGAGAGACAGCCGCTCTGGTCAGCTCGTGACGCACTGGCGGATAGTGAGGACGGCGAGGACCAGGAGTGCAGGCTCGGTCAGGCGTGAGGTCATGCGCGGTGCTCGATACCCGGGCGGTCAGGTAGGGCATCGACCCCGCTTCCCGCACATGCACCTGCAGGACGTCCAGCACCGAGAACGGGGAGACCGACGCCTCTCCGTCGGTGCAGTCGGCCGTGTCGAACACGTAGCTGAAGCTGACGTGAAGGGCCTTGGTAGTCGGCGTCAGGCCGTACCCGGACGACAACCGAGGCCCTTCCGGGCTTAGCTCAGTACGTGAGGGTGATGCGACTCTCCGGCTTGCCGATCACGTGGCCTGCCGTGGAGGCCCAGCCGACGGGTGTGATGGTCATCCGGGGCACGGCCAGGCGGTCGGAGCCCCAGGCGTCGATGTGCGCGACGAGGTCCCGTGCGAGTTCCTCGGCCCGCGGACCGTAGGCAGCCGCGCCGAGGCGGAACGGACGCTCGGCCTCGGCGCCTTCGCGGGTGATGGTCAGGTAGGCCAGGGAGTCGCCCTCCACGAGGACGGGGCTGCGGACGGGAATGGCGGGCCTGCGGAGCAGCTCCTGCTCCAGGGCCTGCGGGGTGACTTCCAGTCGGCACACGCGGTCGTCGCCGGCCGTGGCGCGCAGCCACACCCCGTCGAACGGCTCCTGGCCGCCGACCCGCTGGGCGGAGTGCACTTCGAGGGCGGGCTTGCCCATCTGCAGGGTGGCGGCCAGGCTGTTGGGGTCGACGTCCTGGTCCTCGTCGTAGTGCACGCGGATGGTGTCGTCCGCGTTGAGGGGTGAGATCTTCTCGCCGTGCTGCCCGATGATCGGGACGAATCCGCACAGCTCCATGCCGTCGGAGACCAGTTGGTCGCCCCGGCGGGTCAGCGCGACCGATCGGGTCTGTCCGCGCCAGCGCAGCGGCAGGACCAGGCGGCCGCCGTCGTTCAGCTGGTCCCACCAGGTGGCGGGGATGTCCCAGACGCCGACCGTGGCGATGATCCTGTCGTACGGGGCGTTCTCCGGCGCGCCGAGCAGGCCGTCGCGTTCGATCACGGTGACGTGCTCGTAGCCGTTGGCGTTGAGCCGGGTTCGGGCGTGCAGGGCGACGTCGGGGTCGATGTCGACGGTCGTGACGCTGCCGCGGTTGGCGAGCTCGGCCAGGAGGGCGGCGTTGTAGCCGGTGCCGGCCCCGATCTCGAGGACGTCGTCGGCCGTGCGGGCGTCTAGCTGCTCGAGCATCATGGCGACGACGGAGGGCACGGACGCGCACGACAGGGGCAGGGGCTTGCCGGGGTTGTCCTTGATGGTCACGGCCTGGTCCGTGTAGGCGTTCTCGAGGTCGAGACCGGGCAGGAAGGCGTCCCGGGGCACGGTGCGCATGGCCCGTTCCACGGCGGCGGGCATCCGGTGCTCGGCGAGGATTGCGTCGACGAGCCGGTTGCGGAGCTGGTCGGCCGTAGGGGTCTGGCTCACTGTCACATCGCTTTCATGGGGTGAGGAGTAGGCAGGTCTCCCACTCCGGATCAACGGGGCGGGCGGTGGTCAGGGTGTGCAGCGTGAGGAGCACGCCGGCCGGGCCGGTGAGCAGTCCGGTGTGCTCGGGCGCCGGATGGCTTTCCGTCTCGGTGGTGAGGCGGTCTCGGAGCGCGGGCAGGGCGTCGTGGAAGTCCGGCCGTGCGGCGTCGGCGGCGATGCGTTCGGTGGTGAGGACGAGTCCCGCCCACCCGTGGCAGAGCGATGTGTCGGTGATCTGCCCGGTGTGCCGGGGGTCGGTGGCGGCCTGCAGAGCTGTGTGCTCGGCGAGGCGGCGCGCGGTGTCGTCGTTGAGGGCGAGGGCGGCGAGCTGCAGGGCGCGAGCGATGCCGGGGGTGCCGTAGCACCACGAGGCGCGGGTGGGGGCAGCGTCGGGCTGGGGCCCTCGCCGGTAGGCGTCCAGCGGCAGGCATTCGGGCCAGCCGATACCGCCTCCCTTGAGGGGCTGCGCCCAGGTCGTGAGGTGGGTGATGCCTGCGGCGAGCGCGTCGTCCTGCCCGGTCACGGTGTGCCCGGCGCGGCGGGCCAGGGCGAGCAGAGCGAGCGGTCCGGCCACACCGTGCGCAAGGCCGAAGTTGGCGTGGCCGTGGGCGAACTCTCCGGTGTCGGGGGTGCCGTTCGGGCTGGTGGCCGCCCACCAGCCGGGGACCTGGTGGCCGTTGACGACGAGGGGTTCGGTGAGCAGCCTCACCAGGTACCGCAGGACAGCGCCGAGGGCTTGGTCGACGTCGCGGTGCAGGAGGTAGGCGCCAAGCCCGGTCAGGCCGCTGATCAGGTCGTACTCGCGCAGGCGTGGCGGGAGGCCTTTGTCCATGCGGCGGTGAGCGGCGCGCAGGCGGTGAGCGACGATGGCGACGGTTTCGGCGTTGAGCTCGGCGAGGGCCCGCGCGTAGGCCCGGTGCCCTGCGGTGTACAGGATGTAGGCGACCGCAGGGGCGCCGCGATACAGGTTCGCGGACGCTGGGTCTGCGGTGATGGGCTGTGAGGTCATGGCCTTGGCCGTAGCGTGGGCCTTGGTCCAGTCGCCGGTTGTGCGGGCGACGACCATTTCGTGGAGGGCGGTCGCGGCCGGTCCGGTGCCGAGGTCGTCGTGCGTCATGAAAGCCTCCTGAGCAGCAGGGACCGGCAGGCTTGCCGTGCTGCGTGGCGGGCTGCTGCCTCACTGTCCCGGTCGGGGCCGGCCATCCTGTTGTGGTGCATGTGCAGCAGGGACATCAGAATCTGCGCCCGCCTGCTGTCGTCCGTGTGCGTCCGGTACGCCTCGAGGGCGGCCCGCCGCCGAGCTGTGGCCTCATCGAGGCGTGATGTGGCGTTACGCAGGGGCTGGGCGGTGACGACCTGGGCGACGGTCTGCCGGGTGATGGTCAGGCGGCCGGTGCCGTGCACGGGAGTGTGTGCCATCCAGGTGCGGCCGTCGTGGGTGCCAAGGAAGCCCTCCGCGATGTCGATCATGTTGACTGCGCACAGCGTTTCCCGCTCGAGGGCGGGAAGGTCGGTGAGGGCGTAGCGGGTGACGAGGCTGTCGGCGACGAACACGTTCTCGGCCGCGGCCATGGCTGCTCCGGTGCCGTAGCGGCCGGTCTCGGGCCGGTAGCCGTCGAGGATGAGCTGGGAGGCGAGTCCGTCCGCGGTGAGCCGGCGCGTCCACGCGGACAGAGCCCGCAGCGTGGCGGCCTGGTCGTCCGGGGTGCCGGTGGGGACGCGGATGCGGAGGTGGTCGTTCTCCCGCGGGGACCTGTACCGCGCGAACCACGCCCGCTCGGTCCCGAGGTCCTCGAGCAGGCGGGGCAGCCGGGCGGTGATGATCTGGTCCATGGCGGTGGGGTGGGTGAACACCTTCGCCTGCGTCCACCGCTGCGCGGGGTCCGCAGGCTGGGCCAGGTCCCGGTTGGTCACGACGGGGGCGTGCGTCAGGTCCGGGTGCGGGGCCGGCGGCCGGGTGGTGGCGAGCGGGACCGTCAGCTCGTGGGCGTGGCCCAGCCAGCCCAGGTCCTCATCGCTGACGTCTTCGGTGAGCACCGCCTGGGGGTGGCGGCGCAGGTGCTGGTGGATGAGGCGCGCATGCAGCGGTTCGGTCAGGTCCAGGGGCATGGTGCGGTCGTCGTCCTGCAGCTGCACCCGGGCGGGACAGTGC
>BMVA01000022.1 GCA_014650475.1 Streptomyces albogriseolus | reverse complement strand
CCATGCCCCCCGGCGCGCCCCCGCCGGGCGTCCCCGTGCCGGGGCAGCCGGCGGCGTACGGCTATCCGCAGCAGCCGGCCGGTCTGCCGACCGTCGGCCCCGGCTACCAGGCCGTGCTGCGCTACCGCGCGCAGGACGGCTCCGAGCAGCAGCTGATCCGGCGTTCCGCGCCGGGCACCCCGCACCCGGAGTGGCAGATCTTCCACGAGCTGCGCGCGATGAACGTGCCGCCGGGCCAGGTGCTGGAGCTGCACACGGAGCTGGAGTCGTGCGAGCTGCCGGGCGCGTACTGCGCGCGGATGATCCGCGAGCAGTGGCCGCAGGCGCGCATCACGTCGATCGCGCCGTACGGCACGGACCACGCGAGCCGTCAGCAGGGCATGCAGCAGCTCCTCGCCCACCAGGGCGAGCTGCACCAGGTGGCGGACGGTCCCGCGCGTCCGGCCCCGGTGCGGGCGCCGATCCCGCCGGTGCATCCGGCCCCGCCGATCCCGCCGGAGGCGATCGGGCAGGAGCTGGCGGCCGCGTTCGGGCCGGGCGTGTTCCGGTTCGAGCAGGCGGCGGTGTCCCGTCAGGGCGTGCCGCCGGTGGTGGCGCACACGCTGGTGACGGCGGGTCTGCCGACGGACATGGGACCGTTCTTCTGGGCGCAGGCCCAGCCGGGCCGCCCGGTGCCGACGCTGGCGGAGCTCGCCGCGGAGCGGGGTGCGCAGCCGGCGCCGGACGCGGGCTCGTACCTGGTGATGGGCAGCGACTTCGGCAAGGCGATCTGTGTGCAGTACGGCACGGCGAACATCGTCGCGGTGCCGGTGGAGGCCGGTCCGGGCGGTACGGCGGTGCCGCCGCAGTTCGTGAACACCGGGCTGCCGGAGTTCGCGCGCTGCCTGGCGCTGCTGGGCCGGATGTGGCGTCTGCGGTTCGGGCTGAACCAGGAGCAGGCGGGCCGCTGGACCGTGGACTTCCAGGCGCAGCTGGCCGCGCTGGACCCGGCGGCGCTGGGGTCGCCGGAGACCTGGTGGTCGGTGCTGCTGGAGCAGATGTGGGACGGCCTGCTGTGAGCCGCCGCCGCTGATGGTGTGACCCGTGAGCCGGGCCCGGTCGTACGACGACCGGGCCCGGCTCACGTCTGTCCGCCTTCGCCGGGCCCGCCGAGCGGAGTGTCGCGTTATGAACACTTCCTTGTCATCGATCAAGATGTGCGCGATTCATCCCTTTTTGTGCTCGGTCGTCGTGCTGGGCTTCATGTCCGTCGGTGGAAGGGGTTCCAGGGTGAGCAGCGCATCGGTGTCGTCACGGGGGTTCGAGGTCGTCCGGGGGCGCGGGTACCGCCCGTTGCAGGTGATCGCCTACGTCGAGGCGCTGTCGGACGACCGGGACGCCGCCTGGGAGCGCGCGGCGCGGCTCACCGTGCTGGCGCGGGAGATGGAGGAGGAGCTCGAACGGCTGCGGGTACGGGTGGCGGGGCTGCCCGAGCAGACGTACGAGTCGCTCGGCGACGGGCCCCGGCGGTTGTTCCTCCTGGCGCTGGAGGAGGCCACGGCCGTACGGGAGTCGGCGCGGCAGCACGCGCGGGACCTGGTCGACCTGGCGCGGGACGACGCCGCCGAGGTGGAGGAGGCCGCGCGGGCGTACGCGGCCACGCTGCGCGCCGTCGCCGACGAGTACGCCCGCGAGCGGCTGGCCGCGGCGCGCGAGAAGGCCGACGAGATCCGTATCGAGGCGCGGCTGGACGTGAAGGAGCGGCGCACCGAGGCGCTGGCGGAGGTGCGGCGGATGCGGGAGCGCACCTCGGAGCTGCTCGCCGAGGAGGCCAGGGCGCAGGCGCGGCGGCTCGACGAGATCGCCCAGGAGGAGGCGGCGCGGGCGGCGGAACTGGACGCCCGGCAGGCGGAGGCGGAGGAGCGCGCCGAGAAGGTGCTGGCCGAGGCGCGTCAGGCGTTCGCCGACGCGGGGGAGGCGGCCCGGCGGTGCGCGGACGAGGCGCGGGAGCGGGCGGCGGAGGTGCTGGCCGAGGCGCAGGCCCGTGTGGAGGGCGTGGAGCGGGAGACCGAGCGGGTGCTGCGGGAGCACGCCGACCTGCGGGAGGACGTGCAGACGCAGATGGACCATGTCTGCGCCAGCCTCAGCGCGCTGACCGGCCGCGCGGTGGAGTGACGCGCGGTGGAGTGACGCGCGGCCGGGCCGGTGGGCGCGGCGCAGCCGGCGCAGGCCGCTGTGGTGGCCCAGCGGGGCGTGCCGGGGTGCCCGGTGGGGGCGGGGCGGGTGGCTGCCAGGGGTGGGTGCGGTGGGTGGGGGAGGCGGCGTACGGGAGGCCCGCACGGGGATCCGTGTACGGGGATCCGTGTACGGGGCATCGGTGTACGGGTGCGGGGGGCGGTGCGGGTCGCGGGGAGGGGGGAAGGGGTCGGCGGGCATCCCGTGCTCCTTGCGTGACTCGGGTCCGTGCGGGGACCGCAGGGAGGGGGTGGCGGAGCGGAGCCCGCACGTTATCGCGCGGAGCGCGGAGCGCGACGGTTTGGCGCCACTCGCGCGCCGGTGAGTGCTCCGGCGGGTGGTACCTGCCCTGAGCTGGGATTTTACCCGGATCAACTCCGACTTTTGCGGTGTACGCGGGACATCGCGCTGTCCAGCGGCGGGCGGTCCGCTTGACCCTGACGCGGCGGCAGGGTGGACGCTGGGCGGCGCCGGAAGGGGCGGGTCCCACGGCGTGGGCGGGAGGAGGACGGGAGCGCCCAAAGGAGGAGCGACCCCGAGACGGTCTCCGCCCCACGGGGGAGAGCCCCTAGGGGCACCTCCGTACTGCGGCTCGGGGAGGGTTCGTCCCGGCGGAGGACGAAGCGGGGCCGCCCCCGTCCTTAACCTGGCTTTACGCCGCTGGGGGGTGGCGGAGCACAGCACCGGGGGTGGGGTTTTCCACAGCAGAAGACTGCGCTGAACACCAGCGCGCCGGACCCCCTCCCCCCGCCAGACTGAAGCACGTCCCGGACACCACGCACCGGGCGGCCGCCGCACACGCGGGCGACCGCCGGGAGCACCGCTTTCTCTTGACCACCGACATAGGAGACTTACCGTGACATCGGCTGTGACCATTACCAGGCACGGGGGCACTGGAGGGACTACGGCCGTTGCCGCGCGGGCGCGGCAGGTCGTGAAGGCGTACGGGTCCGGAGAGACCCGTGTCGTCGCCCTCGACCACGTCGACGTGGACATCGCCCGCGGCCGCTTCACCGCGATCATGGGCCCCTCGGGGTCCGGCAAGTCCACGCTGATGCACTGCCTCGCCGGGCTCGACACCGTGACGAGCGGTCAGATCTACCTGGACGAGACCGAGATCACCGGGCTGAAGGACAAGAAGCTCACCCGGCTGCGCCGCGACCGGATCGGCTTCATCTTCCAGGCGTTCAACCTGCTCCCGACGCTCAACGCCCTCGAGAACATCACGCTGCCCATGGACATCGCCGGCCGCAAGCCCGACAAGGCGTGGCTGGACCGGGTGGTGGAGACCGTCGGGCTGGCGGAGCGGCTCAAGCACCGGCCGACACAGCTCTCCGGCGGCCAGCAGCAGCGGGTCGCCGTGGCACGGGCGCTGGCCGCCCGGCCGGAGATCATCTTCGGTGACGAGCCGACCGGCAACCTCGACTCCCGCGCCGGCGCCGAGGTGCTCGGCTTCCTGCGCCGCTCGGTCGACGAGCTGGGCCAGACCATCGTCATGGTCACCCACGACCCCGTCGCCGCCTCCTACGCGGACCGGGTGCTGTACCTCGCCGACGGCCGCATCGTCGACGAGATGCACCAGCCGACCGCCGAGCAGGTCCTCGACCGCATGAAGGACTTCGACGCCCGGGGGCGCACGTCATGACCGTGCTCAAGACCTCGATGCGCAACTTCCTCGCGCACAAGGGACGCATGGCGCTGTCGGCGGTGGCGGTGCTGCTGTCGGTGGCGTTCGTGTGCGGGACGCTGGTGTTCACGGACACCATGGGCACCACCTTCGACAAGCTGTTCGCGGCGACCGCCTCGGACGTCACCGTCAGCTCCAAGGACGCCGCCGAGGGCGGTGAGACCACCGCGGGCAACGGCAAGCCGCCGGTGATCCCGGCCTCCGTGGTCGACGAGGTGAAGCGCGCGGACGGCGTGCGGGCGGCCGAGGGCGCGGTGTTCTCCACCGCCGTCACCGTCGTCGACGGCGACCGGGACAACCTGTCGCCCACCAACGGCGGCCCGACCATCGTCGGCAGCTGGAACACCAACGACGCCCGCACCATGGACATCACCTCCGGTGCGGCGCCGAAGGGCGCCGGCCAGATCATGCTCGACGCCGACACCGCCGAGAAGCACGACCTGGGGGTCGGTGACGGGCTGAGCGTCATCACCGCGCTCGGCACGCACACCGCGAAGATCTCCGGCATCGCCGACTTCACCGTCACCAACCCCGGTGCCGCGATCTTCTTCCTCGACACCCCGACCGCCCAGAAGGTCCTGGTCGGCGAGGACGGCGTCTACACCGACGTCAACGTCACGGCCGCCGAGGGCGTCACCGACGAGCAGCTCAAGCAGAACGTGCTGGCCGAGCTCGGCGGCGGCTACAAGGTGCTCACGGCCAAGGAGGCTGCCGAGGCCAACCAGAAGGACGTCGAGGGCTTCATGAACGTCATGAAGTACGCGATGCTCGGCTTCGCCGGGATCGCCTTCCTCGTCGGCATCTTCCTGATCATCAACACGTTCTCCATGCTGGTCGCCCAGCGCACCCGGGAGATCGGCCTGATGCGGGCCATCGGCTCCTCCCGCCGGCAGGTCAACCGGTCCGTGCTGGTCGAGGCGCTGCTGCTCGGCGTCGTCGGCTCCGTCCTCGGCGTCGGCGCCGGCGTGGGCCTCGCGGTCGGCCTGATGAAGCTCATGGGCCTCATGGGCATGGAGCTGTCCACCGGCGACCTCACCGTCGCCTGGACGACCCCCGCGCTCGGCCTGCTCCTCGGCGTGGTCGTCACCGTCCTCGCCGCCTACCTGCCCGCCCGGCGCGCCGGGAAGATCTCCCCGATGGCCGCGCTGCGCGACGCCGGCACCCCGGCGGACGGCAGGACCGGCTGGGTCCGCGCCGTCACCGGCCTGGTCCTCACCGGCGGCGGAGCGGCCGCCCTCTACCTGGCGGGCGCCGCCGAGAAGGCCACGGACGGCTCGATGTGGCTGGGCCTCGGGATCGTGCTGACCCTGATCGGCTTCGTCGTCATCGGCCCGGTGCTGGCGAGCGGCGTGGTCCGCGTCCTCGGCGCGGTCCTGCTGCGGGCGTTCGGACCGGTCGGCCGCATGGCCGAGCGCAACGCCCTGCGCAACCCGCGCCGCACCGGCGCGACCGGCGCCGCGCTGATGATCGGGCTCGCGCTGGTGGCGTGCCTGTCCGTCGTCGGCTCCTCCATGGTCGCCTCGGCCGGGGAGGAGCTCGACAAGACGGTCGGCACGGACTTCATCGTCCAGCACGACGGCGGCCAGGGCATCACCCCGCAGGCCGTCGCCGCGGTCAAGGCCACCGAGGGCCTGGACCGGGTCACCGAGTACAAGTGGACGAAGGCCGACTTCACCACGCCCGACGGCAAGACCAGCGACGACACCGCGATCACCGCCGCCGACCCGACGTACGCCACCGACATGCGCATCGAGACCGTCCAGGGGAAGCTCGCGGACGCCTACCGGCCGGACTCCATGTCCGTCCACGAGGACTTCGCCAAGGACCACGACGTCACCCTCGGCTCGACCGTCGACGTCGCCTTCGAGGACGGCAGGACCGCCACCCTCACCGTCCGGGCCGTCACCAGCAGCGAAGGCGCCATCGACGCCGGCGCGATGTACACGTCGATCGACACCCTCGCCCGGTACGTGCCGGCGGACAGGATGCCGCTCACCCTGATGGTGCTCGCCTCGGCGGAGGACGGCCAGAAGGACGCCGCGTACGCCGCCCTGAAGCAGTCCATGGACCGCTTTCCGCAGTACGAGGTGCGCGACCAGACCGACTACAAGGAAGCGCTGAAGGACCAGATCGGGCAGCTGCTCAACATGATCTACGGCCTGCTGGCCCTGGCGATCATCGTGGCGATCCTGGGCGTGGTGAACACCCTGGCCCTGTCGGTCGTCGAGCGCACCCGGGAGATCGGCCTGATGCGGGCCATCGGCCTCTCGCGCCGGCAGCTGCGCCGCATGATCCGCATGGAGTCGGTCGTGATCGCCCTCTTCGGCGCCCTGCTGGGTCTCGGACTGGGCCTCGGCTGGGGCGCCACCGCACAGCAGCTCCTCGCCCTGGAGGGCCTGAAGGTCCTCGACATCCCCTGGCCCACCATCGCCGGGGTGTTCGCCGGATCCGCGTTCGTCGGCCTGTTCGCCGCGCTGGTCCCGGCGTTCCGGGCGGGCCGGATGAACGTCCTGAACGCCATCGCGACCGAGTAGCGACCGAGGAGCGGCCGGCGGGAAGCGGCCGCGGGGTCACCGCACACGGGGGTTGCGGGGAGACCGGCGCCGGAGGGTCCCACGGGGGCCCTCCGGCGCCGGCGCGTGCGGCCAGGGCGGGCGGCCCGTCGTCGTCCACAGCCCCCGGCGGCCGTCGGCGGGGCGACGTACCCTGGACACCCCCGGCCCGCGGCGCGCGTCGGGCCCGTCGTGTTGCACATCCCCGGAAGGGATTCCGCCCCGCATGAGCCTGCACGGTCTGCTCGACGCCGTCGTCAAGGACACCGCCCTCGCGGAAGCGGTCACGGCCGCCTCCGACGGCAACCGCATGCACGTCGACCTCGTCGGCCCGCCCGCGGCCCGTCCCTTCGCGGTCGCCGCCCTGGCCCGTGACGCCGGCCGCCCCGTGCTCGCCGTGACGGCCACGGGACGCGAGGCGGAGGACCTGGCGGCCGCCCTGCGCTCGCTGCTCCCGCCCCAGGGGGTCGTGGAGTACCCGTCCTGGGAGACGCTGCCGCACGAGCGGCTCAGCCCGCGCAGCGACACCGTGGGCCGCCGTCTCGCCGTGCTGCGGCGCCTGGCCCACCCCCGCCCCGACGACCCCGACACCGGCCCGGTCTCCGTCGTCGTCGCCCCCGTGCGTTCCGTGCTCCAGCCGCAGGTCAAGGGCCTCGGCGACCTGGAGCCGGTCTCCCTGCGCACGGGGCAGAGCACCGACCTGAACGACGTCGTCGACGCCCTCGCCGCCGCCGCGTACGCGCGCGTGGAGCTGGTGGAGAAGCGCGGCGAGTTCGCGGTGCGCGGCGGCATCCTCGACGTGTTCCCGCCCACCGAGGAGCACCCCCTGCGGGTGGAGTTCTGGGGCGACGAGGTCGAGGAGATCCGCTACTTCAAGGTCGCCGACCAGCGGTCCCTGGAGGTCGCCGAGCACGGCCTGTGGGCGCCGCCCTGCCGTGAGCTGCTGCTCACCGACGCGGTGCGCGAGCGGGCGCGGGTGCTCGCCGAGGAGCACCCGGAGCTGGGCGAGCTGCTCGGGAAGATCGCCGAGGGGATCGCGGTGGAGGGCATGGAGTCCCTCGCCCCGGTCCTCGTCGACGACATGGAGCTGCTGCTGGACGTGCTGCCCAAGGGCTCCATGACCGTGGTCTGCGACCCGGAGCGGGTGCGCACGCGCGCGTCCGACCTGGTCGCCACCTCGCAGGAGTTCCTCCAGGCGTCCTGGGCGGCCACCGCCGGCGGGGGCGAGGCGCCCATCGACGTCGGCGCGGCCTCCCTGTGGTCCCTCGCCGACGTCCGGGACCGGGCCCGCGAGCTGGACATGATGTGGTGGATGGTGTCGCCGTTCGCCGCCGACGAGGAGCTCGACGCCGACACCCTCAAGCTGGGGATGCACGCCCCCGAGACCTACCGCGGCGACACCGCGCGGGCGCTCGCCGACACCAAGGGCTGGCTCGCCGACGGCTGGCGCACCGTCTACGTCACCGAGGGCCACGGCCCGGCCGCGCGTACCGTGGAGGTGCTCGGCGGCGAGGGCATCGCCGCCCGCCTCGACACCGACCTGGGCGAGCTGACCCCGTCCGTGGTGCATGTCTCCTGCGGCTGCATCGACCACGGCTTCGTCGCCCCGGCGCTCAAGCTGGCCGTGCTCACCGAGACCGACCTCACCGGCCAGAAGGCGTCCGGCCGCGAGGGCGCCCGGATGCCCGCCCGGCGCCGCAAGACCATCGACCCGCTCACGCTGGAGGCGGGCGACTACATCGTCCACGAGCAGCACGGCGTCGGCCGGTACATCGAGATGGTGCAGCGCACCGTGCAGGGCGCCACCCGCGAGTACCTGGTCGTGGAGTACGCCCCCGCCAAGCGCGGCCAGCCCGGCGACCGCCTCTACATCCCCACCGACCAGCTCGAGCAGATCACCAAGTACGTCGGCGGCGAGGCGCCCACCCTGCACCGGCTCGGCGGCGCCGACTGGACCAAGACCAAGGCGCGCGCCAAGAAGGCCGTCAAGGAGATCGCAGCCGACCTGATCAAGCTGTACAGCGCGCGGATGGCGGCGCCCGGCCACGCCTTCGGCCCGGACACCCCCTGGCAGCGCGAGCTGGAGGACGCCTTCCCGTACGCGGAGACGCCCGACCAGCTCACCACCATCGCCGAGGTCAAGGAGGACATGGAGAAGTCCGTCCCCATGGACCGGCTGATCTGCGGCGACGTCGGCTACGGCAAGACGGAGATCGCGGTGCGGGCCGCCTTCAAGGCCGTCCAGGACGGCAAGCAGGTCGCCGTGCTGGTGCCGACCACGCTGCTGGTGCAACAGCACTTCGGGACGTTCGGCGAGCGGTACGCGCAGTTCCCGGTGAACGTGCGGGCGCTGTCCCGCTTCCAGACCGACACCGAGGCCAAGGCGGTCCTGGAGGGCCTGCGGGACGGCTCGGTGGACGTGGTCATCGGCACCCACCGGCTGTTCTCCTCCGAGACCAAGTTCAAGGACCTGGGCCTGGTCATCGTCGACGAGGAGCAGCGGTTCGGCGTCGAGCACAAGGAACAGCTGAAGAAGCTCCGCGCCAACGTCGACGTGCTCACCATGTCCGCCACGCCGATCCCGCGCACCCTGGAGATGGCGGTCACCGGCATCCGCGAGATGTCGACGATCACCACCCCGCCGGAGGAGCGCCACCCGGTGCTCACCTTCGTCGGCCCCTACGACCAGCGGCAGATCGGCGCCGCCATCCGCCGTGAACTGCTGCGCGAAGGCCAGGTCTTCTACATCCACAACCGCGTCGAGTCCATCGACCGCGCGGCGGCCCGGCTCCGCGAGATCGTGCCCGAGGCGCGCATCGCGACCGCCCACGGCCAGATGTCGGAGCAGGCGCTGGAGCAGGTCGTCGTCGACTTCTGGGAGAAGAAGTTCGACGTGCTGGTGTCCACGACGATCGTCGAGTCCGGCATCGACATCTCCAACGCCAACACCCTGATCGTCGAGCGCGGCGACAACTTCGGCCTCTCCCAGCTGCACCAGCTGCGCGGCCGGGTCGGGCGCGGCCGCGAGCGCGGGTACGCGTACTTCCTGTACCCGCCGGAGAAGCCGCTGACGGAGACCGCGCACGAGCGGCTGGCGACCATCGCCCAGCACACCGAGATGGGCGCGGGCATGTACGTGGCGATGAAGGACCTGGAGATCCGCGGCGCGGGCAATCTGCTCGGCGGCGAGCAGTCCGGGCACATCGCGGGCGTCGGCTTCGACCTGTACGTGCGGATGGTCGGCGAGGCCGTCGCGGACTACCGCCGTCAGCTGGAGACCGGAGAGGCCGAGGAGGAGGCGCCGCTCGAGGTGAAGATCGAGCTGCCGGTCGACGCGCACGTCCCGCACGACTACGCGCCCGGCGAGCGGCTGCGCCTCCAGGCGTACCGCGCGATCGCCTCGGCGAACAGCGAGGAGGACATCAAGGCCGTCCGCGAGGAGCTGGTCGACCGCTACGGCAAGCTGCCGGAGCCGGTGGAGAACCTGCTGCTGGTGGCGGGCCTGAGGATGCTCGCGCGGGCGTGCGGCGTCGGGGAGATCGTGCTGCAGGGCACGAACATCCGGTTCGCGCCGGTGGAGCTGCGCGAGTCGCAGGAGCTGCGACTCAAGCGTCTCTACCCCGGCTCGGTGATCAAGCCGACGTCCCACCAGGTGCTGGTGCCGCGCCCGAAGACCGCGAAGGTCGGCGGCAAGCCGCTGGTCGGGCGGGACCTGCTCGGGTGGGTGGGGGAGTTCCTCACCTCGGTCCTGGGGTCCTGACGGTCACTCCGGTGCTGGGGCTCTGACCCGGGCCGTCCCGGCAGACGGCAGGGCCGGCCGCGGTGCGCATGCCCCAGCGGCCTGCGGAGAGGTCTGGACCACTCGCTCGTTACGGTGAGCTTCCGGATGGACCGCTCCTGCCGGGGCAGAGTTGGAGCAGAACAAGGGAGGGGCGCGGTGACGCGAGACATGGGATGGGGCGGCAGGATGCGGCGTGGGGGAGGAGCGGCGGCCGTCGCGGTGGTCCTCCTCGCGGGATGCGAGTCGATACCCGACGCGGACATACCCGCGTCCGGCGGCAGCGGGGCGCCGGCCCCCGACGGGCGCGCGGCGAGCCCGCTGGACAACCCCGACGGCACCCGCCCCGGCCTCGCCCCCGTCCGCGACGCGCGGGACCGCGCCGAGGCCGCGGCCCTCATCGACGAGGTGGCCACCAAGGGCCGCGGCCCCAAGACCGGCTACGACCGCGACGAGTTCGGCTACGCGTGGATGGACACCGCCGACGGCGTGCCCCTGGCCCGCAACGGCTGCGACACCCGCAACGACATCCTCCGGCGCGACGGCCAGGAACTGCGCTTCCGCTCCGGCTCCGACTGCGTCCTCGTCTCCCTGACGCTGGCCGACCCCTACACCGGCAAGAGCATCGAGTGGCGCAAGCAGAAGGCCGCCGAGGTGCAGATCGACCACGTCGTGCCGCTCTCCTACAGCTGGCAGATGGGCGCCTCCCGCTGGTCCGAGGCCAAGCGCAGGCAACTGGCCAACGACCCGCTCAACCTGCTCCCGGTCGACGGAAGCGCCAACTCCGCCAAGAGCGACTCCGGACCGGCCTCCTGGCTCCCGCCCAGCAAGGGCATCCGCTGCGCCTACGCCGTCCGCTTCGCCCAGGTCGCCGTGAAGTACGAGATGCCCGTGACGAAGGCGGACAAGGAGACCATGCGGGAGCAGTGCGGGGTCTGAACCCGGTGGCCCCGCCGGACGTGGGGACACGGCGCCCGCGGTGACGGACGGTCAGCCCAGGGCGTCCAGGTCGAGGATCTCGCCCTCGGGCTTCCCGGCCGGGACCGGCTTCCCGAAGTCGGTGAAGGTGATCGTCCCCGGGTCCGCGGCCGACGTGCTCTCCAGCCGGAGCAGATACGGCTCGCCCTCGGTGGCGACGTAGAAGGTGTACCGGTCCTTGCCGTCCTGCTCGGTGAGCGTCAGCGCCGGAGTGCCGTCGAGCGTGGTGGCCTTGCCCCGGGTGGCGTCCGAGCTGCCGTCGCCGGCGTCGCCGAGCACCTCGTCGAGGTCGCAGAAGCCCGCGATGTCCTCGGCGTCCGCGCCGGTGGCCGCCATCTTGGTCCATGTGCCGGCCATCATCTCCACCACCGCGTCGACGTCCGCCTGCGGCTCGCCCTCGCTCTGGGCGCGCAGGAACGCCTCGTCGTACTTGGCGTAGAGGGTGCCGCCGGTCTTGATCAGCTCGACCTCGCCCTCGTCGCCCAGGCCGAGGGTGCCGGCGCAGTCGCCCTTCTTGTCCAGGGCCAGGTCGAGACGGAGGGTGCCGCCGCTCTCCTCGTCGGGGATCTCGCCCGTGAACCGCAGGGACGGGGCACCCGTGGTGGCCGCCAGCGCGCGCTCGGTGATCTCGCCGCCGGACAGCCCGGCGAACGGCTCCTTCGTGTCCTTCGTGTCCTTCGAATCCTTCGAGTTCTTCGGGTCCTTCGCCTGTTCCGAGGCCGGCTGGGAGCCGGCGGACGCCGTGTCCCCGCCGGACTGACAGCCGGTGAGCCCGGCGCCGGTCACGGCGACGAGGCAGAGGGCGGCGAGTGCGGTGCGACGCATGACGGTTCTGTTCCTTCGGGGGTTCGTGGTGGTGGACGGTCACCGCGGAGCGGCCGAGGTGACGACCGGGAGCGGCCGTGACGGCCGGGAGTGGCGCGCGGCGCCGGGGGCGAGTGTCAGAACTGGCCGTTGCCGAGGAGCTCGCCGTCGGCGTCGTAGACGGTGACGAGGCCGTTCTCGCTCTGCTTCCAGTCGGCGAAGGCGGAGGCGATGAGCTTGGCGGGGCCGGTGCCCTCGCCCATGATCCCGCCGGTGAAGTCGGTGTAGACGTCGGCGGTGTCGAGGATGTCGTTCTGCTCGTCGGCGCCCTGCACCTTGGTGACGTGCGAGACGGCCTCCTTCTCCTGCGCCGTCCCGTTCTCCTCGACGAACGCCTTGAACTGCTCGGCCTGGGAGGCCTTCTTCTCCGCCTTCTCATTGCCCTTGCCGGCGTCGGCCCCGGCGCCCGCCCCCGTGTCCTTCGCGCCGCCGGGCTGCCGGTCCGCGGAGGCGGAGGCGCCCTTGTCGGCGGAGCCGGTGTCGCTGTCGCCAGCGTTCGCCGAGACGGCGCCGATGACGACGATCCCCACGACGGCGCCCAGCGCGATCTTGGTCTTCATACCCATGACGGTGTCCCCTCCCCAGGTGACGGCCGCCCCCGTTCACCGGCGGCCGCTCGTTTGCGGGGTCAATCAGAACAGAGAGTGTGAACCGAGTCAACACGAGAGGTGTGAATCGATGGGTACACGACCGTGAACCTCCCTCCGCACGGTCCTCGGTATGCTCGTCGCCACACAGGGAGCAGTGGGAAAGCGGGGCGGGGTTCCGGAATGCAGGACAACGCGACTGAAGTGACCGCCGCGGGGATCGCCCGGCTGGCGGGGGTGGGCCGGGCCGCGGTCAGCAACTGGCGCCGCCGGCACGCCGACTTCCCCCGGCCGGTCGGGGGTACCGAGACCAGCCCCGCGTTCGCCCTCGCCGAGGTCGAGGAGTGGCTGCGGCGCCACCGCAAGCTCGCCGAGGTCCCGCTCAAGGAGCGCGTCTGGCAGCAGCTCGTCGGCCACCCCGACGGGCCGGTCACCGCGCTCGTCCACGCCGGCTGCGCGCTGCTGCTGATCCACGACCGGCCGCCCGTCTGGCTCGACATCAGCTCCGGCAGCGACGAGCGGCTCGCCGCGCTGCTCCCCGCGGCGCTGGACGAGGTGCTCACACCGCGCATGCCCGAGACGGCCCGACCAGGCCGCCCCGACCGCTCACACGTGAACGGTCAGCACTCTGTGAACACCCCGAGCGCCGCCACCCCGGCGACACCGGCGACACCGGCCACACAGGCCGCACAGGCCGCACAGGCCACCCCAGTCACCCCGGCCACCCCGGCCACCCCCGCCCTCCACATCCCCACCGCCCCCCGCCTCCTCCCCTCCGTCCCCCTCCTGCGCGGCGTCGCCGAACTCGCCGCCGAGCGGGGCGCCCGCCCCACCTTCGAGTTCCTGCTCGGCCGGCACCTCGACGCCAACCCGCGCCAGTACACGCTCACCCCGCCCGACCTCGCCGGCCTCATGGCCGCCCTCGCCGGCACCCCCGCCACCGTCCTGGACCCCGCCTGCGGCACCGGCGCCCTGCTCCGCGCCGTCGCCGACCGCCCCGGCCGCCGGCTGCACGCCCAGGACGGCTCGCCGGAGCTCGCCGCCCTCACCGCCCTGCGTCTCGCCCTGCACACCCGCGCCCCCGTGCACGCCGCCGCCGGCGACACCCTGCGGGCCGACGCGTACCCGGAGCTGCGGGCGGACGCCGTGCTGTGCCACCCGCCGTTCAACGAGCGCAACTGGGGCCACGACGACCTCGCCTACGACCCGCGCTGGGAGTACGGCTTCCCCGCCCGCACCGAGTCCGAGCTGGCCTGGGTGCAGCACGCGCTCGCCCGGCTCAGGGACGGCGGCACCGCCGTGCTGCTGATGCCGCCCGCGGTGGCGTCCCGCCGCTCCGGCCGGCGCATCCGGGCCGACCTGCTGCGCCGGGGCGCGCTGCGCGCCGTCGTCGCGCTGCCCGCCGGGGCGGCGCCCCCGTACAGCGTGCCGCTGCACCTGTGGGTGCTGCGCCGGCCCGACCGGACGCCCGCGCAGCCGGAGGTGCTGCTCGTCGACGCCGGGCGGTTCACCGCCGAGGGGCGCGGCGGACCCGACTGGCCCGGGGTGCGGGAGACCGTGCTCGACGCCTGGGGCGCCTTCGACCGGGACGGGAGCGTCGAGGAACGGCCCGGCCTGGCCCGCTCGGTGCCGGTCATCGAACTCCTCGACGACGACGTCGACCTGGCCCCCGCCCGCCGGCTGCCGCCCCCGGCGGACACCGGCGGCGCCGGCCGGCTGACCGACGTACGGGCGCGGCTCGACGAGACGCTGCGGCTGACCGCCGAGCTGGCGCCGCCGCCCGCGGAGCCCGTGCCGCCCGCCGCGTCGGGGCGGCTGCCGCTGACCACCGTCGGCGAACTGGCGCGCGCGGGCGCGCTGGTGATGCGCACCGGCGGGCACGGCGGCCACGCACGCGTGCCCGTGCTCACCGACCACGACGTGCTGGCCGGGACCGCGCCCTCCGGGACGCTCCCGGAGAGCGAGGAGGAGCCGGTGCTCACCGAGCCGGGCGACGTCGTGCTGCCCGTGCTCGGCGGCGGGGCCGTCGCCCGGGTCGTCGACGAGGCGACCGCCGGGGCCGTCCTCGGCCGCAACCTGGTGCTGCTGCGCCCCGATCCGGCGGCGCTCGACGCGTGGTTCCTCGCCGGGTTCCTGCGCGGCACCGCCAACCACCGCCAGGCCAGCAGCTACGCGTCCACCGCCACCCGGCTCGACGTCCGACGCCTCCAGCTCCCGCGCCTCGCACCGGACGAACAGCGCCGCTACGGCGAGCGGTTCCGCGCCCTGGACGCGTTCGAGAGGGCGCTCAGGGAGGCCGGACGGCTCGGCGAGCAGCTCGTGCGGGGGATGTACGACGGTCTGACCGACGGGACGATCGCCCCCGGCTGACGGCGGCCCAGCTCCGGTACGGCAACGGTTCGGTACATCACGGGACCGGTTGTCGCCCCGGGCCGATACGCTCGGACCCTCCACCGGAGTCCACACATCGGCTACACCCGTCCAGGAGCAGCATGTACGGCCACGGCGCGGCGCCGCCCCCACCCAGCTCGGGATCGGTCATCACGCAGCGCGTGCTGTACGCGGCCTCCGGGGTGTTGTGCTGCGGGATGCTGTCCGCCGTGCCGCTGTTCCGGATCGCGGTGCTACGCGGGCGGGTCTTCGACTGGATAGCGGCCTGGGCGAGCATGCCGCTGGCCATCGCCTGCATGGCCGTGATCGGCTCCCTGCCGGAGAGCGACTGGCGGACCGACGTGGCCCTCGCCGCCCTGCTCCTGCTGGGCGCGTGCGCGAGCGCGTACTACCTGGTCGTCGACATCCGCCTGCCCCGGCGGCAGGGCCCGTACGGCGGCCCGGTGCCGCCGTCGCCGCACGCCACCACGGTCCACGCCCCCGGCGGCCCCGCCCCCTACGGCTACCCGCAGCCGGCCTCGCCGTACCTGCCCACGGCCCTGTCGCAGCCGCAGCCACCGCACACCCCGCACCCCGGCGCCGTGCCGCCCGCCCCCGTGTCCCCGCCGCAGGCGCAGCCGCCGCAGCGGCCCGCGCCCGCCCGGATCGACCAGGTGCGCGCCGAGCTCGACGAGCTCAGCGACTACCTGCGCCGGCAGGACGGACAGCAGCGGGGCGACCACGAGGGCGGACGGTGAGCGTGACGACGGGACGAGTCGTCGCCGGCCGCTACGAACTGTCCACGCTCATCGGCCAGGGCGGCATGGGACAGGTCTGGACGGCCTACGACAAGCGGCTGGACCGGCGTGTGGCGGTGAAGCTGCTGCGCCCCGACAAGGTGGCGGGACACGAGGCCGACGAGCTGCGCCGCCGCTTCGTGCGCGAGTGCCGGGTGACCGCGCAGGTCGACCACCCCGGCCTGGTCACCGTGCACGACGCGGGCAGCGAGGGCGAGGAGCTGTTCCTCGTCATGCAGTACGTCGACGGCGCCGACCTCGGCGACCACCTCGCCGAGCACGACCCGTACCCGTGGCAGTGGGCGGTCGCGGTCGCCGCGCAGCTGTGCGCCGTGCTCAGCGCCGTGCACGCGGTGCCGATCGTCCACCGCGACCTCAAGCCGCGGAACGTGATGGTGAAGCAGGACGGCACGGTCACCGTGCTCGACCTCGGCGTGGCCTCCGTGATGGACGCCGACACCACGCGCCTGACCCACACCGGCACGCCCATCGGCTCGCCCGCCTACATGGCGCCCGAGCAGGCGATGGGCGGCGCGGTCGGCCCGTACACGGACCTGTACGCGCTCGGCGTGCTGATGCACGAACTGCTCAGCGGGGACGTGCCGTTCTCCGGCTCCACGGCGCTCGGGGTGCTGCACCGGCACCTGTACGAGCCGCCCGTGCCGGTGCGCCGGCTGCGCCCCGAGGTGCCCGAGGCGCTGGAGGCCCTGGTGCTGCGGCTGCTCGCCAAGGACCCGCAGCACCGCCCGGACTCCGCGCAGGAGGTCTACGAGCACCTGGCGCTGCTGCTGCCCGCCCGGGGCACGCCCACCGGCGCCCCGCTGGACCCGACGCGGCCCTTCCTGCGCCCGCACGCCCCCTGGCCGGACCGCGCCAGGACGCCGGCGCCGCAGCCCGCGCCCGCCGCGCCGCCCGCCCCGGCGGCGGAGAAGGCCGACGTGGCCGCCGCCGTGGACGAGGTGAAACGGCTGCTCGGCGAGGGCCGCATCACCCAGGCCGTCGACATCCTCGGCTCGATCCTCCCGGTCGCCGCCGAACAGCACGGCGAGCACTCCCCGGTGGTGCGCACCCTGCGCAAGCAGTACGCGGCCACGCTCCTCGACGACGGCCAGTACCGGCGGGCCCTGCCCGAACTGCGCCGCCTCGCCGACGAGCGCGCGGCCGAGGCCGGCCAGGCCGACCCGCAGTCGCTGCGCCACCGCTACGAGGCCGCCCAGTGCCTGGAGCAGCTCGGCGACCCGGCCGCCGCCCTCGCCGAGTACCGGGCGCTGCTGCCGTACTACGAGAACCAGTACGTGGCCGCCGGCGACCCGCAGCAGGCCCACGACGTGCGGCGCCGCATCGGGCATCTGCTGCTGGCCCTCGGCGACCGGGCCGCCGCGCACGACACGCTGGTGCGGCTGCTGCACGACGTGGAGCGTGTGCAGGGGCCGGGGCACCCGCTCGCGGCGGACATCCGACGCACCCTCCAGTGGCTGGGGCAGGTGCGCGGGTAGCGCGGCCGGGCCCGCGTGGAGAGGACGGCGGGCGCGGCGGTGCCGGAAGTCGCCGTGAATCGTTGGTCGAATGGGTTGGCCAGAGCTTGGCCGATGCCTACCATCGATCACCGCAAGACTTTGTGCACCGCCGCACAAGCTCTCCTCAGGAGGTTTCCTTGCACCGCCGTCGTCGCACCGCGTTCCTCCTCACCGCCGCGATCGCCGCGGCGGCCCCCCTGCTCACCGCCTGCGGGAACGACGCGCACCCCGGTGCGGCGGCCGTGGTCGGCGGGGAGCGGATCACCGTGTCGCAGCTGGAGAACCGCGTCGACGAGGTGCGCGCCGCCCAGCGGGCCGCCGTCCCGGACGAGGCGCAGTACCAGCAGGCCATCGCCCGCACCGGCGGCCTGACCCGCGACACCCTGCACAGCATGGTGCTGGACCGGGTGCTGGAGCGCGCCGCGCGCGACGCCGGGGTGACCGTCTCCGACCGCGAGGTGCAGCGGACGCGGGCCGAGTTCGAGGAGCAGGCCGGCGGCGCGAAGGCGCTGGAGGCCGCCTGGCTCCAGCAGTACGGCGTCCCGCCGCAGCGCCTCGACGACAACCTCCGCCTCCAGGTGACGGCGCAGAAGCTCGCCCAGAAGCTCGGCACCGACACCAGCCGCCCCGAGTTCTGGAAGGCGCTGTCCGACGCGAGCAAGGAGCTCGACGTCGACCTCAACCCCCGCTACGGCGAGTGGGACGCGGAGAAGAGCAGCCGGGTGGACGCGAAGACCCCGTGGGTGAAGGACGTCACCGCCACGGACGGGCCGCCGCTGGGGCTATGAGGTGGGCTAGTTTCGAAGGGTGAACGCAACCAGCCCCGCACCGGCCCCCGAGGCCGCCCCCGGCCGTGTCGTCCTGCTCACCACCAGCCACCGGGTCGCGCCAGGGCTGCTGTCCTGGCCCGCCTGGCAGGCCCTGCGCGCGGCCGACCGGGTGCTGTGCGCGGACGGCGCCCATCCGCAGCTGCCGTATCTGCGGGAGGCGGGGATAGCCGTCGAGGAGGCCGCGCCCACCGCCGAGGAGGTCGTCGACGCCTGCGCCGGCGGCCGCACGGTGGTCGTCGTCGCGTCCGGCGAGGGCGAGCCCGCGCTCACCGACGGACTGGCGCGGATGGCCGGGAGCGGCAGGGTCCGCATGCCCGAGCTGGAGCTGCTGCCCGCCTCCTACGACCTGCCGGGCGCCCGCCTGCTGGACCTGGTGCAGGTCATGGACCGCATCCGCGCCGAGTGCCCGTGGTCCTCGCAGCAGACCCACAAGGGGCTCGCCAAGTACGGCATCGAGGAGGCGTACGAGCTCGTCGAGGCCATCGAGGACGGCGACCGGGACGAGCTGCGGGAGGAGCTGGGGGACGTGCTGCTCCAGGTCGTCTTCCACGCGCGGATCGCGGAGGAGCACCCGGAGGAGCCGTTCTCCGTCGACGACGTGGCGGGCGGGATCGTCGCCAAGCTCGTCCACCGGCATCCGCACGTCTTCGGGGAGGAGACGGCGCGGACGCCGGAGGAGGTCAAGGCGCACTGGATGCGGACGAAGGCGGAGGAGAAGCGGAGGGAGTCCGTCACGGACGGGGTGCCGGTGGGGCAGCCGGCGCTGGCCCTCGCCGCCAAGCTGGCGGGGCGGGCCCGCGGGGCGGGCCTCTCCGTTCCTCTCCCCTCCGGGGAGGGGGTCGGCTACGAACTGCTCGCGCTCGCGGCGCGGGCGGAGGCGGAGGGCGTGGACGCGGAGGCGGCCCTGCGGGCTGCGGCGCGTGCGTACCGGGACGCGATCCGCGCCACCGAACAAGACACGCGAGCCTGACCTCCCCACCTCGGGGGCTCCGCCCCCGAACCCCCACTCGCGCAGTTCCCCGCGCCCCTTCAGGGGCGCGGGGAACTGCGCGAGCAACCCCCACGGACCCGCACGGGTTCCAGGGGCGCGGGGAACTGCGCGAGCAACCCCCACCGACCCGCACGGGTTCCAGGGGCGCGGGGAACTGCGCGAGCAACCCCCACCGACCCGCACGGGTTCCAGGGGCGCGGGGAACTGCGCGAATAACCCCCGCCCACCCGCACGGGCCCGCGGCCCATAACCCCCCGCCCGTTAGGGTCACCCCATGCGCGACCAGCCACCCCCCACCCCCCACGGCCCCACCCCCGACCTGTTCACATGGGAGTTCGCGGCCAACCCCTACCCCGCCTACGCCTGGCTCCGCGAACACGCTCCCGTGCACAAGACGAAGCTACCCAGCGGGGTGGACGCCTGGCTGGTCACGCGCTACGCCGACGCCCGGCAGACCCTCGCCGACAACCGCCTGTCCAAGAACCCCGCGCACCACGACGAGCCCGCCCACGCCAAGGGCAAGACCGGTATCCCGGGCGAGCGGCAGGCCGACCTGATGACGCATCTGCTGAACATCGACCCGCCGGACCACACCCGCCTGCGCCGCCTGGTCAGCAAGGCGTTCACCCCCCGCCGGGTCGCCGAGTTCGCCCCCCGCGTGCAGGAGCTCACCGACGACCTCATCGACCGCTTCACCGCGAGCGGCAGCGGCACCGCCGACCTCATCCACGAGTTCGCCTTCCCGCTCCCCATCTACGCCATCTGCGACCTGCTCGGCGTCCCGCGCGAGGACCAGGACGACTTCCGGGACTGGGCGGGCATGATGATCCGTCACGGCGGCGGCCCGCGCGGCGGGGTGGCCCGGTCGGTGAAGAAGATGCGCGGTTACCTCGCGGAGCTGATCCACCGCAAGCGGGAGGCGCTGCCCGCCGAGCCCGTCCCCGGCGAGGACCTCATCTCGGGTCTGATCCGCGCCTCCGACCACGGCGAGCACCTCACGGAGAACGAGGCCGCCGCGATGGCGTTCATCCTTCTCTTCGCCGGCTTCGAGACGACCGTCAACCTCATCGGCAACGGCACCTACGCCCTGCTCACGCACCCGGAGCAGCGGGAGCGTCTGCAGCGGGCGCTGGCCGAGGGGGACCGCGGGCTGCTGGAGACCGGGGTGGAGGAACTGCTGCGCTACGACGGCCCGGTGGAGCTGGCGACCTGGCGGTTCGCCACCGAGCCGGTCGTCATCGGCGGGCAGCGGATCGAGACCGGCGACCCGGTCCTGGTCGTGCTGGCCGCGGCCGACCGGGACCCGGAGCGGTTCGCCGACCCGGACACGCTGGACCTGGGCCGCCGCGACAACCAGCATCTGGGGTACGGGCACGGCATCCACTACTGCCTGGGCGCCCCGCTCGCGCGTCTGGAGGGGCAGACCGCGCTCGCCACGCTTCTGACGCGTCTTCCGGATCTCAGGCTGGCGGCCGATCCGGCCGAACTGCGCTGGCGCGGCGGCCTCATCATGCGGGGTCTCCGCACGCTTCCGGTGGAATTCTCCCCTCCTTGTTCAGGGCAGACCTGACCTTCCTGTCCGTGCCCGGGGGCCGGCGCACGGAAACCTGAGACATGCTCAACTCTGTGATCTTCATGTGATCTGCACGGCATGAATTTGTGACAAGTGATCGTCTGCCTATACGTTCACCCATCAAGTACGGCGCGCTGCAAGGTTTTGCTCGCCCGTGCCGGTCCTTGCTGCCGAGTGAAAGGCTTCCGCATGCTCTCCGGGAACGGCCGACACCGTCGCCCCCGCCAGGCTCCGGCTCTGCTCGTCGCCGCCGGGGTGACCGGCTCCGCGATCGCGATTCCGCTCCTCGGGGCGGGCGCCGCCAGCGCGGCGGACGGTGAGACCTGGGACCGGGTCGCGGAGTGCGAGAGCGGCGGCTCCTGGAGCCAGAACACCGGCAACGGCTACTACGGCGGCCTGCAGTTGACCCAGGACGACTGGGAGGACTACGGCGGCCTGGAGTTCGCGCCCAGCGCCGACCAGGCCAGCCGCAACCAGCAGATCACCGTGGCCGAGAGAATCCTCGCCGACCAGGGCGTCGGCAAGTGGCGCGCCTGCGGCCTGCTCACGGGTCTGAACCAGGACACCGCGTCCCCGAACGTCGACCCGGGCGTGCCGACCGACGCGGACCGGGAGGACTCCCGGAACGACGGTACCGCCACCCCGTCCGGTTCGCCGGAATCCAGTGATTCGTCCGCTTCCCCCTCTCCGTCGGCGACGTCCGGTTCGTCCGAGAAGGAGAAGGGTGACGCGAACACCGGGGCCTCTCCGTCCGCCTCCGCCACCCCCGAAGGTGACGAGTCGGACAAGTCGGGTGAGAGTGCCGGTTCTTCGGCCGCGGCCGAGTCCGAGGACACCGGCTCGGGCCGCCACCGCGGTCCCGTCGCCCAGGAGGACGAGACCGCCGACGCCGCGACCCCGCCGTCCGGCCGGCACGCCTCGCGGTCCGTGGAGAGGCCCGCGGGGATCACCGACGACCGCTACACCGTGCAGACCGGCGACAGCCTCACCTCCATCGCCGACTCCCTTGCCCTGACCGGCGGATGGACGGCGCTGTACGTCGAGAACCAGCAGGTCGTCGGCGAGGACCCGGACCTGATCCTGCCCGGTCAGCGGCTTCTGGTGGACGCCGAGACCGGCGAATAGCGGTCGGAAACGGACAGCCGAAGGCGCCCTCGGGTGGAGGCAGTTGACAGGGTGATTAGAGCTGAATGTCCGTAATAAGGACTGTGAGAGATAGATCTCAGAAGCCCTGATCATCTTTGATAATCCACCGATCGCGTGCTTACGGTCGTGACCGCTCGCCATCGCGGGCCCCGGCTGCCGCCACGCCGAATCCTGCCAGTGGCAGCACGGGAACAGTCGTCGCGTCATGCGCCGTAGGCAGGAGCGGGGGACCCAGGTAAGTGCCGCGACCGGACGGTTGACGTCCGGTACGGCTCGGGGTGAAGCCGCGTCCCGGGAGGGACGTGGCCGGGCAACTCAACCGGCCCGAACCCGACAGCTCACCTCGTAGGCGTCGGTGAGGGGATCCATCCATGCTGTTTTCCGGCAAGGGCAAGCACCGTCGTCCGTCCAAGGCCACTCGCGCCATCGCCATCGCCGGTGTCGCCGGCGCCGCCGTCGCCGGCCCGCTGATGGCGTCCGGCACGGCTTCCGCCGCCACCGCGTCCGAGTGGGACGCCGTCGCCCAGTGCGAGTCCGGCGGCAACTGGTCCATCAACACCGGCAACGGCTACTACGGCGGTCTGCAGTTCTCCGCCTCCACGTGGGCCGCGTACGGCGGCACCCAGTACGCCGCCACCGCCGACCAGGCCACCAAGGCCCAGCAGATCGAGATCGCCGAGAAGGTCCTCGCGGGCCAGGGCAAGGGCGCCTGGCCGGTCTGCGGCACCGGCCTGTCCAACGCCGCCTACAACGGCTCCTCCGCCGAGGGCTCCTCGCAGGAGTCCGGCTCCACCGAGTCGCGCGAGAGCGAGCAGAAGGCCTCCCGCTCCGCCGAGCGCCCGGCCGCCCCGGCCGAGCAGAAGGCCGAGAAGAAGACCGTCACCACCCCGACCGGCAAGAAGGTCGAGAAGGGCGACGGCGAGTACAAGGTCGTCAAGGGCGACACCCTCAGCTCGATCGCCGCGGAGCACGACGTCAAGGGTGGCTGGGCGAAGCTGTTCGACCTGAACGACGACATCGTCGACAACGCCGACCTCATCTACCCGGGCCAGCAGCTGCACCTGAAGTAAGGGCAGACCCGCAGGTCCCTCCCCGTCCCCACGGGCTCCCCGCCCCGGTGCGTTTCTTCCCCCGTACGCACCGGGGCGGGGTCATGTCCGGACGCATTCCGGTCACGGTTTCCCGAACCTGCTTTGTTCCGGGCAGAAACAATCTACGCTCGGTTCTGTCCATGAGGCGGGCGGCGAGATGGCCGATCGCCCGGAGCCGGTTAGGCTCGGACCCGCAGGGCCCCCGCGGCCCCGCTCACCCGCGTCACATCCCAAGAAGGAGATGCTCGTGCCGTCCATCGACGTCGTCGTAGCCCGGGAAATCCTGGACTCCCGAGGCAACCCCACGGTCGAGGTCGAGGTCGGCCTCGACGACGGCAGCACGGGTCGTGCCGCCGTCCCGTCCGGCGCCTCCACCGGCGCCTTCGAGGCCATCGAACTCCGTGACGGCGACGCCGGCCGTTACCTGGGCAAGGGCGTCGAGAAGGCCGTACTGGCCGTCATCGAGCAGATCGGCCCGGAGCTCGTCGGCTACGACGCCACCGAGCAGCGCCTGATCGACCAGGCGATGTTCGACCTGGACGCCACCGACAACAAGGGCTCGCTCGGCGCCAACGCCATCCTCGGCGTCTCGCTCGCCGTCGCGCACGCCGCCTCCGAGGCCAGCGACCTGCCGCTGTTCCGCTACCTGGGCGGCCCGAACGCGCACCTGCTGCCGGTGCCGATGATGAACATCCTGAACGGCGGCTCGCACGCCGACTCCAACGTGGACATCCAGGAGTTCATGATCGCCCCGATCGGCGCGGAGTCCTTCTCCGAGGCGCTGCGCTGGGGCGCCGAGGTCTACCACACCCTCAAGAAGGTCCTGAAGAGCAAGGGCCTGGCCACCGGGCTCGGCGACGAGGGCGGCTTCGCCCCGAACCTCGGCTCCAACCGCGAGGCCCTGGACCTCATCCTCGAGGCGATCAGGGAAGCCGGCTACACCCCCGGCGAGCAGATCGCCCTGGCCCTCGACGTGGCCGCCTCCGAGTTCTACAAGGACGGCGTCTACACCTTCGAGGGCAAGGAGCGCTCGGCGGCCGAGATGACCGAGTACTACGCGGAGCTCGTCGACGCGTACCCGCTCGTGTCCATCGAGGACCCGCTGTTCGAGGACGACTGGGAGGGCTGGAAGACCATCACCGACAAGCTCGGCGACAAGGTCCAGCTCGTCGGCGACGACCTGTTCGTCACCAACCCGGAGCGTCTGGCCCGCGGCATCGAGGAGGGCGCCGCCAACGCCCTGCTGGTGAAGGTCAACCAGATCGGCTCGCTCACCGAGACCCTGGACGCCGTGGAGCTGGCCCAGCGCAACGGCTTCAAGTGCATGATGTCCCACCGCTCCGGCGAGACCGAGGACGTCACCATCGCCGACCTGGCCGTCGCCACCAACTGCGGCCAGATCAAGACCGGCGCCCCGGCCCGCTCCGAGCGCGTCGCCAAGTACAACCAGCTGCTGCGCATCGAGGAGATCCTCGACGACGCCGCGGTGTACGCCGGCCGCAGCGCGTTCCCCCGCTTCAAGGGCTGAGCGCCGCTCGCGTAGGAAGCGTCGTACGTACGTCCCCGTACCCGGTCCCGTACCGTGTGCGGGGACGTACGCGTGTATGAGACCGAACGAGAGGCGGGAACATGGCGGTGAAGGACCGGGACCGTTTCTCCACCGCGACCCGGATCCGGCTGATCGGTGAGCAGACCGCGGCCCGGGTCTACCGCTCGCAGACCAAGCGGCAGGCCCGCCGCTCCCGGCTGACCGGCCGCGCGGCCCTGCTCGCCCTGGTCCTCTGCTCCCTGGTCGTGGCCCTCGCCTACCCGATGCGGCAGTACGTCTCCCAGCGCGCGGAGATCGCCGACCAGCAGAAGGAGCAGGACGAGACCCGCCGCCGGGTCGAACGGCTGCGCGATCTCAAGGCCCGCTGGCAGGACGACGCGTACGCCGAGCAGGAGATCCGCAGGCGCCTGCACTACGTCATGCCGGGGGAGACCGGCTACATCGTCATCGACCCGGCCGGCGCCGGGACCACGCGCGGCGACCTCCGGGCCGCCGACCGCCCCTGGTACGCCAACGTCTGGGACGGCGTCGACAAGGCCGACGCCGCCGCCCAGTGACCCGACGGAACACCGCAGAAAGACACGTATGGACACCCCTCCGCCCACGACCCCGCGTACCGAGCCCACCGACGCGGACGTCGAGGCCTTCAAGCAGCAGCTCGGCCGGCCCCCGCGCGGGCTGCGCGCCATCGCGCACCGCTGCCCCTGCGGGCAGCCGGACGTCGTGGAGACCGCGCCGCGGCTGCCCGACGGCACGCCCTTCCCGACGCTGTACTACCTGACGTGCCCGCGGGCGAACTCCGCGATCGGCACGCTGGAGGCGAACGGCGTGATGAAGGAGATGACCGAACGGCTGGCCGCGGAACCGGAGCTGGCGGCCGCCTACCGGGCGGCGCACGAGGACTACATCCGGCGCCGCGACGAGATCGAGGAGCTGAGGAACTTCCCCAGCGCGGGCGGCATGCCGGACCGGGTGAAGTGCCTGCACGTGCTGGTCGCCCACTCGCTGGCCGCCGGACCGGGCGTCAACCCGCTCGGTGACGAGGCGCTGGCGATGCTGCCGGAGTGGTGGAGCAAGGGCCCCTGTGTGACGCCCGCGGCCGAGGAGGACGCCCAGTGACCCGGGTCGCCGCGATCGACTGCGGTACGAACTCCATCCGTCTGCTGGTGGCCGACGCCGACCCGGCGACCGGTGAACTCACCGAACTGGACCGGCGGATGACGATCGTGCGGCTCGGCGAGGGCGTCGACCGCACCGGGCGGCTGGCGCCCCAGGCGCTGGAGCGGACCTTCGCCGCCTGCCGCGAGTACGCGGAGATCGTCGAGAAGCACGGCGCCTCGGAGCACCTGCGCTTCGTCGCCACCTCGGCCTCCCGCGACGCCGAGAACCGCGACGAGTTCGTGCGCGGGGTGGTGGACATCCTGGGCGTGGAGCCCGAGGTGATCACCGGCGACCAGGAGGCGGAGTTCTCCTTCACCGGCGCCACCAAGGAGCTGACCGGCCGCGACGACCTGCACCGGCCGTTCCTCGTGGTGGACATCGGCGGCGGCTCCACCGAGTTCGTCGTCGGCGACGCCCATGTGCGCGCCGCCCGCTCCGTGGACGTCGGCTGCGTCCGGATGACCGAGCGGCACCTGGTGCGGGACGGGGCCGTGACGGACCCGCCCACCGAGGAGCAGATCGCGGCGATGCGCGCCGACGTCGAGGCCGCCCTGGACCGGGCGGAGGAGGCGGTGCCGCTGCGCGAGGCGCGGACGCTGGTGGGCCTCGCGGGCTCCGTCACCACCGTGTCGGCGATCGCCCAGGACCTGCCCGAGTACGACTCGGCGGCCATCCACCACTCCCGCGTCTCCCGGGAGCGGGTCCGTGAGATCACCGGGTGGCTGCTGCGCTCCACGCACGCCGAGCGGGCCGCGGTGCCGTCCATGCATCCGGGCCGGGTCGACGTGATCGGCGCGGGGGCCCTGGTCCTGCTGGCGATCATGGAGCGGACGGGCGCCGAGGAGGTCGTGGTGTCCGAACACGACATCCTCGACGGGATCGCCTGGTCCGTGGCCTAGGTCTCTTTCATTACCGGCCAGTAGCACTCCACTGAGCAGCCGGGATAGCGTTTGAGCAGCGCTCCGGGGGGTCTTCGGGCCCCTCGGGAGGGGCCTCTCCGGGAAAGTTCGTGAAGTTCTTCACAAGGAATGGGCCCCGGGAGGGCGAAGAAGTGGGTCCGATTGACCCGTTCGGGCGCTCAACACCCCTTTGAACACGTTCAGAAGGGGGGCGCGGGGGGTCCGCGCCCATCGCGCGCACCGTCCGCCGGGTCGCCCTCACAGCCCGCCCGGAGCCGCAGAGAGGCAGCTCACGCGGCATTGACAACGCGTCAAGCGGGAGCCCGGTTCCCGATCCGGACTGTGATCTGGATCAAGAAGCGCGGGATGGTAGCACAGGGCCTGCCGGAGCTTGTGAAGGGGCGCACGAGGTACCCCCCTCAAGCGGGTGGATACTCGATGGCATGAGCACCACGGAGCGTCCCAGGATCCTCGTAGTAGGCGGTGGGTACGTAGGCCTGTACGCAGCTCGGCGCATCCAGAAGAAGATGCGTTACGGCGAAGCGACCGTCACCGTCGTCGACCCGCGGTCGTACATGACCTACCAGCCCTTCCTCCCCGAAGCCGCCGCCGGCAGCATCTCCCCGCGGCACGTCGTCGTCCCCTTGCGGCGCGTGCTTCCCAAGGCGGAGGTCCTCACCGGCCGGGTCACCACCATCGACCAGGACCGCAAGGTCGCCACGATCGCGCCGCTCGTCGGCGAGGCGTACGAGCTGCCCTTCGACTACCTGGTGATCGCGCTCGGCGCGGTCTCCCGCACCTTCCCGATCCCCGGCCTCGCCGAGCAGGGCATCGGCATGAAGGGCGTCGAGGAGGCCATCGGCCTGCGCAACCACGTCCTCGAGCAGCTCGACAAGGCCGACTCCACCACGGACGAGGAGATCCGGCGCAAGGCGCTCACCTTCGTCTTCGTGGGCGGCGGCTTCGCCGGCGCGGAGACCATCGGCGAGGTCGAGGACATGGCCCGGGACGCGGCCAAGTACTACAAGACTGTGTCCCGCGAGGACATGCGCTTCATCCTCGTCGACGCCGCCGACAAGATCCTCCCCGAGGTCGGCCCCAAGCTCGGCACGTACGGCAAGGAGCACCTCGAGAGCCGCGGCGTCGAGGTCTACCTGTCCACCTCCATGGACTCCTGCGTCGACGGCCACGTGGTGCTGAAGAACGGCCTCGAGGTCGACGCCGGCACCATCGTGTGGACCGCGGGCGTCAAGCCCAACCCGGCCCTGGCGCGCTTCGGCCTGCCGCTCGGCCCGCGCGGCCACGTCGACACCGAGCCGACGCTCCAGGTCAAGGGCACCGACTACATCTGGGCCGCGGGCGACAACGCCCAGGTGCCGGACCTCGTGGGCCGCAAGGCCGGCAACGAGAACGCCTGGTGCCCGCCCAACGCCCAGCACGCGCTGCGCCAGGCCAAGGTCCTCGGCGACAACGTGATCTCCGGCATGCGGGGCTTCCCGCAGAAGGAGTACAGCCACGCCAACAAGGGCGCGGTCGCGGGCCTCGGCCTGCACAAGGGCGTCGCGATGATCGTGATGGGCAAGTTCAAGATCAAGCTCAAGGGCCGGCTCGCCTGGTACATGCACCGTGGCTACCACGGTCTGGCCATGCCGACCTGGAACCGCAAGATCCGGATCTTCGCCGACTGGACCCTCGGCATGTTCCTCAAGCGCGAGGTCGTGTCCCTGGGCGCGATCGAGTCCCCGCGCGAGGAGTTCTACGAGGCCGCCAAGCCGGCCCCGGCGCCCGCCGTCGCGCAGGAGCCGAAGAAGACCGAGGCCAAGGCCTCCTGATCGGGGGTCACCCCCCAGGTCACCCGTAGGTCACCCCCGAAGGGGCCGCCCGCCATCCGTGGTGCGGGCGGCCCCTTCGGCGTGTTCCGGGGTGACTCCCACCGGGTTGCGTTTCCGAGTTCGGCCCGAAAAAGACGCGCGCCGGGGACTGTCACGGCCGCGCCCAGGTGTTTACGTGGTGACGACATTCCGGGATCCGGTCACGGAGGTGTACACCATGGCAGACGCCGCCTTGCGGCTGACAGGCATCCTCGAGCAGTTGCTCGGCGCACCCCTCCCCGTGCGCATCCGCACCTGGGACGGCTCGCAGGCCGGTCCTCCGGAGGCCCCCGTCCTGGTCGTGCGCAACCGCCGCGCCCTGCGCCGCCTGCTGTTCAAGCCGGGCGAGCTGGGCCTGGCCCGCGCCTGGGTGGCCGGCGACCTGACGATCGACGGCGACCTCTACACCGTGCTGGACCTGCTCGCCGGGATCGTCTGGGAGCGCGACGAGGACGCCCGCACCCTCGCCCAGTCCCTGCGCGACCCGGAGTTCCGCTCGGCGGTGCGCCGGCTGTTCGCGATGGCGGGCCCGCCGCTGCCGCCCGCCCCGCCCCGCGAGGAGGTCCGCAGGCCCCGCCGCGGACTGCACACCAAGCGCAGCGACAAGCGCGCCATCAGCCACCACTACGACGTCGGCAACGAGTTCTACGAGATCGTCCTCGGCCCCTCCATGGTGTACTCCTGCGCCTACTGGCCCGCCCCGCCCCCGGAGGGCACCCTCGAACAGGCCCAGCACGACAAGCTCGAACTGGTCGCCCGCAAGCTCGCCCTGCGGCCCGGGCAGCGGCTGCTGGACGTCGGCTGCGGCTGGGGCTCCATGGCGATCCACGCGGCCCGCGAGCACGGGGTGAACGTCGTCGGGATCACCCTCTCCCAGGAGCAGGCCGCCTACGCCCGCAAGCGGATCGCCGAGGAGGGGCTCACCGACCGCGTCGAGATCCGCGTCCAGGACTACCGGGACGTCGCGGACGGGCCCTACGACGCGATCTCCTCCATCGGCATGGCCGAGCACGTCGGCTCCGAGCGGTACCTGGAGTACGCCACCGTCCTGCACCGGCTCCTCAGCCCCGGCGGCCGGCTGCTCAACCACCAGATCGCCCGCCGCCCGCAGCGCGACGAGTCGTCGTACCAGGTGGACGAGTTCATCGACGCCTACGTCTTCCCCGACGGGGAGCTGGCCCCGCTCGGCACCACCGTCTCCCTGCTGGAGCGCGCCGGGTTCGAGGTGCGCGACGTGGAGTCGATCCGCGAGCACTACGCCCTCACCCTGCGCCGCTGGGTGGCGAACCTGGAGTCCGGCCAGGCGCGCGCGACCGCTCTCGCCGGTCCGGGACGGACCCGGGTCTGGCTGCTGTACATGGCCGCCTCCGCGCTCGCCTTCGAACGCAACCGCATCGGCGTCAACCAGGTCGTCGCGGTGCGGACGCCCGAGTCCGGCGCCTCCGGGGTGCCGCTGCGGGCCCGGGTGTGGGGCGCGCCCGGCCCGTCCTGATCCGCACCACGACGCGAAGGGCCGGGCTCCCCGTACGGGAGGCCCGGCCCTCGGTGTGCCGCGTCGCGACGAGGTCACTCCGCCTTGATCGCGCTCAGCATGTTCAGCCGGGCGGCGTTGCGGGCCGGCCACAGGGCGGCCAGGACGCCCACCAGAGCGGCCAGCACCACGAAGATCCCGATCCGGTCCCAGGGCAGGACCAGCGCGTACCCAGGGATCTCCTCGGCGATGGTCTCGCCGATCGCCCAGCCGAGGAACGTGCCGAGACCGATGCCGACCACCGCGCCGAAGACCGAGATGACCACGGCCTCCAGCCGGACCATCCGCTTCACCCGGCGCCGGTCCAGACCGATCGCCCGCAGCATGCCGATCTCCTGCTGCCGTTCGAAGACGGACATCGCGAGGGTGTTGACGACGCCCAGCACCGCGATGATCAGAGCCATCGCCAGCAGGCCGTACATGACGTTCAGCAGGGTGTTGATCACGCCGCCGAACTCGTCGCGGATGTCCTGCCGGTCCATCACGGTGATCGCGGGGTTGTCACCGAGCGCGTCGATGAGGACCTTCTCGTTCGCCGCGGACTGGCCGCCGTCGACCTTCACGAAGATCTGGCGGATGTACGGCTTCGCCTCGTGGTCGCTCACCACGGCGGTGTCGATGAGGACGGGGGAGAGGAACTCGCTGTCCTTGTAGACGGCGCCGACCGTCAGCGTCGCCTTCTTCTCGTCGGCGAAGGTGAAGGGGATGCTGTCGCCGGGCTTCCAGCCCTTGCTCTTCGCCGTGGTCTCGGCGACCGCGATCTGCCCCTCGGCGAGCGTGCCGGCGTCGCCGCTGACGACGTCGACGTTCAGGACCTCCTGGATGTCGCCCGGGGTGACCGCGGAGGCGGAGACGTAGTCGTCACCGGTCTGGAGGTAGGCGTCCTGCTGCGGTGAGACCGCCGAGACGCCCTCGGCCTTCTCCAGCGCGGTCAGCGCGGACCGGTCGAGGTCGCCTCCGTTGGCCATCGAGACCATGTAGTCGGCCTTGATGTTGTCCGTGGTCATCTTGTCGATGGCGGTGCCGACCGTGACGCCGAGCACCGACAGGCCGGTCACCAGCGTCAGTCCGATCGCCAGCGCCGAGGCGGTGGCGCCGGTGCGGCGCGGGTTGCGGACCGCGTTCTGGCCGGCCAGCTTGCCGGCCACGCCGAAGGGCCCGACGAGGAGCGGACGGACGAGTGCGATCACGGGCCGGGACAGCAGCGGGATCAGGATGATCACGCCGATCAGAGCGAGGAACGCCCCCGCGCCGATGTACATCCGGCCGTCGTCGCCGCCGGTCGAGGCGCCTGCCACGATCCCCGCCGCGCCGAGGGCGGTGACGGCCCCACCGATGGAGTTGCGCAGCACCAGCGACTTGGTGGTGGCCACCGCGTGGACGCTGTTCATCGCCGCCACCGGCGGGATCTTCGCGGCCCTGCGGCCGGGCAGCCAGGCGGCGAACACCGTGATCAGCACGCCCACCGCGAACGCCGAGATCACCGGAGTGGCGGACAGGACCAGCGGGCCGTCAGGCATCTTCATGTCGAACGCCGCCATGCCGGAGCGCAGTCCGACGGCCAGACCGACACCGAGGACGAAGCCGACGGCCGAGGCCACCAGACCCACCACCGCGGCCTCGGCGAGCACCGAACGGGTGATCTGCCGGCGGGACGCGCCGACCGCGCGCATCAGGGCGACCTCCTTGGTGCGCTGGGCGACCAGCATCGTGAACGTGTTGGAGATCAGGAAGACGCCCACGAAGAGCGCGATGCCCGCGAAGCCGAGCAGGACCTGCTTGAGGTTGCCCATGCCCTGTTCGATCTGGTCGGCCTGCTCGTCCGCGAGCGCCTTGCCGGTCTGCGCCTCCGCCGTGTCCGGCAGCAGCGGCTCGACCGCGGCGAGGATCCCGGCGTCGTCCGCGCCGGGGGCCGCGACGACGGTGACGTCCTCGAAGTAACCCTGCTTCAGGTACTGCTTCTGGGCGACGGCGGTGTTGAAGAGGACGAGGCTGCCGCCGGCGTTGACGGCGCCGTCCTCGGTGGTGAACACACCGCTGAGGGTGTACTCCTTCACCGGGCCGTTGGTGGCGACGCGCACCCGGTCGCCGACCTCGTACTCGCCCTTGGCCGCGGACTCCTCGTCCAGCGCGATCTGGCCGTCCTTCACCGGGCCGGAGCCGTCGGTGAACGTGTACGCGGGGTCCTTGCCGTCCTTGCCGGGCGCGAAGTTGGAGCCCTTGTTGGACCAGCCGACGCCGATCAGCTTCCCGTCGGGGTCGGCGACCCCGGCGAAGCCCTCGACGCGGCCGTACACCCCCGCGACGCCGTCCACGGCGGAGATCCGGTCGAGGTCCTTGGCGGACAGGCCGGGCGCCTCCTCGGGGTTGTCCGGGTCGGCGTACGAGGTGACGGCGACGGCGACGTCGTCGTAGCTCTTCGCCGACTGGTTGCGGAAGGCGTTGGAGAGGGTGTCCGCGAAGACCAGGGTGCCCGACACGAACGCCACGCCGAGCATCACGGCGAGCACGGTCATCAACAGCCTGGCCTTGTGCGCGAAGACGTTGCGCAAGGCGGTACGGAACATGGGTCTTCTCTGTCCAGACGGTACGGGGGAGGGGCGAGCGGGCGGCGGGCCCGGGGTCAGCTGGTGCGGCCCTTGGCGTCGAACTGCTTCATGCGGTCGAGCACCGAGTCGGCCGTCGGCCCGTACACCTCGTCCACGATCCGGCCGTCGGCGAGGAAGACCACCCGGTCCGCGTAGGCGGCGGCGACCGGGTCGTGGGTCACCATGACCACCGTCTGGCCCAGTTCGCGCACGGAGTTGCGCAGGAAGCCCAGCACCTCGGCGCCGGAGCGGGAGTCGAGGTTGCCGGTCGGCTCGTCGCCGAAGATGATCTCCGGCCGGGCGGCCAGCGCCCGTGCCACGGCGACCCGCTGCTGCTGGCCGCCGGAGAGCTGCGCGGGCCGGTGGCTCAGCCGGTCGGCCAGCCCGACCATCCCGATCACGGTGTCCAGCCACTGCTTGTCCGGCTTGCGGCCGGCGATGTCCATCGGGAGGGTGATGTTCTCCAGGGCGGACAGCGTCGGCAGCAGGTTGAACGCCTGGAAGATGAAGCCGATCTTGTCCCGGCGCAGCCGGGTGAGCTGCTTGTCCTTCAGGGCGCCCAGCTCGGTGTCGCCGATGCGCACGGAGCCGGAGGAGAAGGTGTCGAGCCCGGCGACGCAGTGCATCAGCGTGGACTTGCCGGAGCCCGAAGGACCCATGATCGCGGTGAACTCGGCCTGCCGGAAGTCGACGGAGACCCGGTCCAGGGCGACCACCTGGGTCTCACCCTGGCCGTAGATCTTCGACAGCTCCGTGGCGCGCGCGGCCACGGCGGTGGTCCGGTCGGCGAGGGGGGCGGTGGTCACGGATGAGCTCCTGTCAGGACGGCGTGTTCCAGGGACGTGACCATCGTTCCGTGGCTTTGCCGCCGCGTAGTCAGCCGCTGCTCCGGTTCCTGGGGGCGACTCGGGACGGAGCGCCGGACGCCGGGTCATACCTGGGGATGACGGGGGACCCCTACCCGGGTCGGTCCCCGCAACGGGTGGGGAGTTCTGTTCGGACGGTGAAATTCCGTCATTTAGCGTGCGGGGGGCCTCGTCGCAGGCAAGGCTGGTGGCACGTGCTGACGGTGTGTTCCGGTGTCTGATGGACCCTCAGGCGCCAATAAAATAAGACAAGATCGGCCGATCCCGCCGCAGTCCGGGGGAGGGTCACCGATAGGCTCGGAACCGCGAAGCGGAGCCCACGGCCTGCCCGGATGGTGGAATGCAGACACGGCGAGCTTAAACCTCGCTGCCCCTGAGCGGGCGTGCCGGTTCAAGTCCGGCTCCGGGCACCACTACGCCTCCTCCTCACGCTCGACGCCGGCCTCCCCGGACACCCCGCGCGGCCGTTGACACCCGGGCGTGCGCACCCGGAAACTCGCGTTCTGCCGCGGGCGAAGGGGGACGGCCGATGCGTACCACCGTGGGAATCGTGGGGGCCGGTCCGGCCGGGCTGCTGCTGGCCCGGCTGCTGCGTCTCGCCGGCATCGACTGCGTCGTCCTGGAGTGCCGCGACCGCGCCTACGTGGAGCGGCGGCAGCGGGCCGGGGTGCTGGAGCAGGGCACCACCGACGTGCTCCGGGCGGCCGGCGCGGGGGAGCGCCTGGACCGCGAGGGCCTGCGCCACGACGGGATCGAGCTGCGGTTCGGGCGGCGCCGCCACCGCATCGGCTTCCCGGACCTCACCGGCGGCCGCCGCGTCACCGTCTACGCCCAGACCGAGGTCTGCAAGGACCTCATCGCCCTCGCCGAGACCGACGGTCCCCCCGTGCTCTTCGACGCGGAGGTGCTCGCGGTGGAGGACGCGGACACCGGCGCCCCGCGTGTCCGCTTCCGACGCGACGGCCGCGAGGAGGTGCTGGAGTGCGCCTACGTGGCCGGCTGCGACGGCTTCCACGGCGTGTGCCGGGCCGCGGTCCCCGCCGCCGTCTCCCGCGTCTTCGGGCGCGCCTACCCCTACGCCTGGCTGGGCGTCCTCGCCGACGTGCCGCCCTCCCACGACGAGCTGGTCTACGCCCGCCACGACCGCGGCTTCGCCCTGCTGTCCATGCGCTCCCCGTCCGTCTCCCGCCTCTACCTCCAGGTGCCGGAGGGCACCGGACCCGAGGAGTGGACGGACGAGGAGATCTGGGACGAGCTCACCCGCCGCCTGGAGACCGCCGACGGCTGGACCCTGGAGCGCGGCCCCGTCACCCAGAAGTCGGTCACCCCGATGCGCTCCTACGTCCACGAGCCCCTGCGGTACGGCCGCCTCTTCCTCGCCGGGGACGCCGCCCACATCGTGCCGCCGGCCGGCGCCAAGGGCCTCAACCTCGCCGTCGGGGACGTGGTGGTCCTCGCCCGCGCCCTGGAGCACGAACGGCGCACCGGCTCCGCGGAGCTGCTCGACGCCTACTCCGCGACCTGCCTGCGCCGCGTCTGGCAGGCCGAGCGGTTCTCCCACGACCTGACCACGCTGCTGCACCGCGCCCCCGACGCCACCGCCTTCGACGACCGGCTGCAGCTCACCCGTCTGGACCGCATCGCCACCTCCCGGTCCGCCGCGGCCGACCTCGCCGAGGGCTACACCGGACTCCCCCTGGGGTGATCACTGTCTCCGGCCGGTTCCGGGCAGGTACCGGCTCGGTACCGGTCCGTCACCCGCGGTGAAGGGAATCACGGGGACGCGTAGCGTGTTGCGCAGCAGAACGAGGGAAAGATCCTCCCCAAGCATTAGGGTCATTCCTTTGCCTACCTATTACTCTTGAGCCAAGGCCGCATCGAGTGGCCATGGAGGAGTGAAATGAGGAGCAGCAACCCGGTCTTCTCGCGACGGGGGTTCGGCCGCGACAACGGCTACGCGGGCTTCAACACCGCGCCGCAGGCCGGGGGCCCCGCCGTCGCCACGCAGGCCAACCCGTACGCCCAGCCGACGGGCAACCCGTACGCCCAGAACCCGTACGCGCAGCAGCAGCAGTACGGCGCGCCGCCGCAGGCACCCGCCGCGGCCGGCCGGATGACCATCGACGACGTCGTGATGCGCACGGGCACCACGCTCGGCGTGCTCGTCGTCACCGCGGCGCTCGCCTGGGCGCTGCTGCCGGTCGACGACGCCAACATCAGCCGGTCCTACGGCATCGGCATCGGCGCCGCACTGATCGCCATGGTCCTGGGCTTCGTGCAGGCCTTCAAGCGCAAGGCCTCGCCCGCGCTGATCCTGACCTACGCCGCCTTCGAGGGTGTGTTCCTCGGCGTCATCTCCAGCATCGTCGACAACCGCATCGCCGACGGCGCGGCCATGCAGGCCGTGCTCGGCACCATGGCGGTGTTCGCCGGTGTGCTGGTGGCCTACAAGGCCGGGTGGATCCGCGTCAACCGCCGCTTCTACGGCTTCGTGATGGCGGCCGCCCTCGGCTTCATCCTGCTGATGGCCGTGAACCTGCTGTTCGCGGTGATCGGCGGCGGCGACGGCCTGGGCTTCCGCAGCGGCGCCCTCGGCATCCTGTTCGGCGTCATCGGCATCATCCTCGGCGCCTGCTTCCTCGCCCTGGACTTCAAGCAGGTCGAGGACGGCATCGCCTACGGCGCGCCGCGTGAGGAGGCCTGGCTCGCCGCCTTCGGCCTCACGCTGACCCTGGTGTGGATCTACCTCGAGTTCCTGCGGCTCATCTCGATCCTCAACAGCGACTGACGCCCCGGCGTCCGCCGCATGCATGACGAAGGGCCCCGGTTCCCACCGGGGCCCTTCGCCGTGTCGCCGGGTCAGCGCAGCCTGCGCGCCGCCCTCCTCAGGTCGTACTCGTGCACGATCGCCTTGGCGTGGCCGTACGCCAGGTCGTACTCGTGCCTCAGCCAGCTGACCTTCTCCTCGAAGCGGACGAGCGCCGGGCCTTCTTCGACGGTGCGCAGCCAGTCGGAGATCTCACGACCGGTGCAGTGCGGGATGCGGGCGAGCATGTTGCGGTGGGTCTCTGCGGAGAAGACTTGGGACATCGGCGCCTCCGGACGCTGGGATACAAGCCGGTCCTTCAGGTCACCGTGCCCGAGCGCCCGTCCGTTGGCAACAGTCCTGCCGCGCCGCGTACGCTCGCCGCGTGGTTGATACGACGCCCTTCACCCGTGCCGTGGATCATTTCGCCGACCGCCTGCGCGCCGCGCCGCAGAGCCGGCTGCAGCGGGGGGCGGCGGCCGAGGCGCTCGCCCTGGCCAGGGATCTGGCGCGGCGCACCCAGCTCGTCGAGGAGCCGGGCACCGAGCCGCGCGAGATGCCGGACGCCGGGATGTTCGCCGCCGCGGACCAGATCACCGTCGCCGGACACGACTACGCCCTCGTGCTGAGAAGCGACGAGGACGTGGCGGAAGCCGCCCGGCTCGTGGAGGAGGCACGCGAGCGCGCGGGTGTGTGACCCTACAGCGACGCGATGACGCGGTCCGCGAGGATGTAGACGCTGTCCTCGCCACAGGAGAATGTCAGCGTGTACGCCCCGGAGATGCCGGAGCCGCCCAGCAGGAACGGCCTCTCGCCCGCCCGCAGCGCCTCGGCCAGCCGGTCCGCGGTCTCGCGGTGGCCCGGCGTCATGCACAGCGTGGTGCCGTCGGCGAACACGTACACGTCCAGGGTGCCCAGCGGGCCGGGCCGGACGTCGGTCAGCTCGGTGCGCTCGGCCGCCAGCTCCTCCAGCACCTCCACCGTGCGCTCGTGGCCGCTCACGACCGGCGAGGAGTGCGGCACGAAGTCCGGGTGCGAGGGGTGACGGCGACGGGCCGCGGCCAGCTCGGGGGAGTCGCCGGCGTGCTCCTCGGCGTCGGCGCCGGACTCGGCGACCGGCTCCAGGCCCGCGAAATCGGCCTGCCGGGGCAGGAACAGCTCGCTGTCGGGCAGACCCAGCAGGGACGGGCCGTCGGAGGCGTCACGGGCCTCCTGGGCGGCCCAGAACGCCCGCGCCTCGGCCAGCTCGCGCTCCCGCTCCTCGGCGAGCGCCTCCGCGACCGCGGCGCGTATCTCGTCCGGCCCGGCCGAGCGGGCGGGCGGGACCTGGGCACGGCCCGTGGTCCGGCTCCTGGCCAGCTCGGTGTGCAGTGCCGCGACCTGTCGGCGCAGCACCAGCACGCTGCGCAGGACGGCGACGCCCACGGCGCCGGTGGCGGCCGTGGTGATCAGCAGGGCGATCGGCATGGCGCTCACTGACGTACTCCCGGTTCACAGTCGACCCCCGACTTCCTACATCAGCTTGAAGGGCGGACTAACCATCTGTCAGTGCGTAACGTCACGAATCGGACAGTCCGGTGGGGTGTGGACGCCTGGTGCGGCTTCCTTGACCTGCGCGGATACCCCGCCCGCGAGGCGTAGGTCACATCCTGGGGGAATTTGGATCACAGAACGGCCCGGCACCCCCGGGAACGGGGGCGCCGGGCCGGATTCTCACGCGGTGTGCCGCCACGGTCACTCAGCGGTGCCCGATGGTCAGCTCAGGCGCTCGACGACCATCGCCATGCCCTGCCCGCCGCCGACGCACATGGTCTCCAGGCCGAACTGCTTGTCGTGGAACTGCAGGGAGTTGATGAGCGTGCCGGTGATGCGGGCGCCGGTCATGCCGAAGGGGTGGCCGACGGCGATGGCGCCGCCGTTGACGTTCAGCTTCTCCAGCGGGATGCCCAGGTCCTGGTAGGACGGGATCACCTGGGCGGCGAACGCCTCGTTGATCTCGAACAGGTCGATGTCGCCGACGGTCAGGCCGGCCCGCTTCAGGGCCTGCTTGCTCGCCTCGACCGGGCCGAGGCCCATGATCTCCGGGGAGAGGCCGGAGACGCCGGTGGACACGATCCGGGCCAGCGGGGTCAGGCCCAGCTCGCGGGCCTTGGTGTCGCTCATGATGACGAGCGCGGCGGCGCCGTCGTTGAGCGGGCAGCAGTTGCCGGCGGTGACGAGTCCGTCCGGGCGGAAGACCGGCTTCAGACCCGCGACGCCCTCCATGGTCACGCCGGGGCGCGGACCGTCGTCCTTGCTGACGACGGTTCCGTCGGGCAGCGTCACCGGGGTGATCTCGCGCTCCCAGAAGCCGTTCTTGATGGCTTCCTCGGCGAGGTTCTGCGAGCGGACGCCGAACTCGTCCATCTCCTGGCGGGTGACGCCCTTCCAGCGGGCCAGGTTCTCCGCGGTCTGGCCCATCGCGATGTACGGGTCGGGCACCAGGCCGTCCTCGCGCGGGTCGTGCCAGGTAGAGCCCTCGGACTCGGCGACGGCGGCGGTGCGGGCCTCGGCCTCGGCGAACAGCGGGTTGCGCGTGTCCGGGAGGCTGTCGGAGTTGCCCTTCACGAAACGCGAGACCGTCTCGACGCCGGCCGAGATGAAGACGTCGCCCTCGCCGGCCTTGATCGCGTGCAGCGCCATCCGGGAGGTCTGCAGCGAGGAGGAGCAGTAGCGGGTGACCGTGCAGCCGGGGAGGTGGTCCATGCCCATCTGCACGGCGACGATCCGGCCGAGGTTGTTGCCCTGCTCGCCGCCGGGCAGACCGCAGCCGAGCATCAGGTCGTCGATGTCCCGCGGGTCCAGCTCGGGGACCTTGGCGAGGGCCGCCTGGATGATCGTGGCGGTCAGGTCGTCCGGCCGCAGGTCCTTGAGCGAGCCCTTGAAGGCGCGCCCGATGGGGGAGCGGGCGGCGGAAACGATCACGGCTTCGGGCATCACGGCTCCAGAGTGAGAGGCGGCGGCGTAGCGCTCGGCGGTCGGGCGCGGGCGGGCATACCGGCGGGTTGGTGCGGCGCCTGTTGGGAAGTTACCCGTCCGTATGCGCCCGGTCACGCGTGTCGCGGTGTGACATGGACCGCAACTGTCTAAGCGCTTGCTTTGTTCGGCGGCTGGGGGGTGCCCCGGACGGGCACAGCGGCCCCGACCCTCTGCGGGCATGCGTGCCGACCGGGGCGGCACGGGTGGGCGCGGACGGCGCGGCCGGAGACGCACCCGCACCGATCCCGCTGCCGGGCAAGGCGGACACGCCCCGCCCTTCCCGCGCCCCGAGGGGCGTATGCCCCGGCCGGCACGGGTGGGCGCAGGGGGCGGGGGTCGGGCCCGGCGTCGTCCTGGGTTGCTCCGGTGGGTTCCGGGGGGCCGCGCCGAAGGCTACGGCGACGGCTGTGTCGTCGGTTCCGGTTCGGACTCCGTCACCCGGCGCCTGCGCCGACGCTTGAGAAGGGCCCAGGCGCCGCGCGGACCCGTCGGCATCGCCGCGGTGACTTCCGTGCCCGCTTCCGAGGCGGCCTCCGCCGCGGCCCGTGCCACCGGCAGGAAGCCCTCCCGGCGGGCGGCGTCCGGCCGCTCCTCGTCCGCAGGCCACAGGCCCAGCGCCGCGCACACCGTCGGCAGCACCGCCATCGCCGCCGTCGCGTACCCCTCCGCCGAGGGGTGGTAGCTGTCCGGGCCGAACAGCTCTCGCGGGTTCGCCGCGAACTCCGGGCCCAGCAGGTCGCCCAGCGACACCGTGCGCCCGCCCTGCTCGACCGCGCCGATCGTCTGCGCGGCGGCGAGCTGCCGCGAGGCGCGGCGGGCCAGCCAGCGCAGCGGCTGCTGCACCGGCTCGATCGTGCCGAGATCCGGGCACGTGCCGACCACCACCTCCGCGCCGGCCGTCCGCAGCCGGCGCACCGCCGCGGCGAGGTGGCGCACGGACCGGGTGGGCGGCATGCGGTGGGTGACGTCGTTGGCGCCGATCATGATCACGCAGATGTCCGGCACCCGCGACGGGTCCGCCAGCGCCAGGCTCACCTGCCGGTCCAGGTCGTCCGAGCGGGCCCCGGGCAGCGCGACCGTGGACAGCCCCACCGGGCGCTCCGCGATCGCCGCCACCCCGGCGGCGAGCAGCGCGCCCGGCGTCTGCCCGGCCCGGTGCACGCCCTGTCCGGCGGCGGTGGAGTCGCCCAGCATCGTCAGCCGCAGCGCCGGCTCGCCCGGCACCGTGTACGAGGCGCCGTACAGCCCGTCCGCGTTGGGCACGTGCGGAGTCGTGCCGTTGCCCACCCGGCGCCGGGCCAGCTGCGCCTCCGCCAGCAGCAGCCCCACGGCCGCCGCGCCGGCCAGCCCGATTCCCCCGCCGCCGTACGCGGCGCCGGCCGCGATACGCCGGGCCACCCGCGCCCTCGCCATGCCCGTCATGCCCGCCGCCACCTCCTCGTAGCCGTACACCCAGTGCTTGCCCCGTACGGACGGTGGTCCAATCCCGACGGGGAGTGAACGACCCGGCCGGGTCCGGCTCCGGGAAGGGCCTAGGCTGGCATCACCACCACGACCACATCTTTTGCAGCATCCGGAGACAACGGTGCAATTCCACGACTCGATGATCAGCCTCGTCGGCAACACCCCGCTGGTGCGGCTCAACAGCGTGACCAAGGGCATCAGGGCCACCGTCCTGGCCAAGGTGGAGTACTTCAACCCGGGCGGCTCCGTGAAGGACCGCATCGCCCTGCGCATGATCGAGGCGGCGGAGAAGAGCGGGGAGCTGAAGCCGGGCGGCACGATCGTCGAGCCGACCAGCGGCAACACCGGCGTCGGACTCGCCATCGTGGCCCAGCAGAAGGGCTACAAGTGCATCTTCGTCTGCCCGGACAAGGTGTCCACGGACAAGATCAACGTCCTGCGCGCGTACGGCGCCGAGGTCGTCGTCTGCCCCACGGCCGTGGCCCCCGAGCACCCCGACTCCTACTACAACGTCTCCGACCGGCTGGTCCGTGAGACGCCCGGGGCGTGGAAGCCGGACCAGTACTCCAACCCGAACAACCCCCTGTCGCACTACCACTCCACCGGCCCCGAGCTGTGGGAGCAGACCGAGGGGAAGATCACCCACTTCGTGGCCGGCGTCGGCACCGGCGGCACCATCTCCGGCACCGGCCGCTACCTCAAGGAGGCCAGCGACGGCCGCGTCAAGGTCATCGGCGCGGACCCCGAGGGCTCGGTGTACTCCGGCGGCTCCGGCCGTCCGTACCTGGTGGAGGGCGTCGGCGAGGACTTCTGGCCGACCGCCTACGACCGTGACGTCGCGGACGAGATCGTCGCCGTCTCCGACAAGGACTCCTTCCAGATGACCCGCCGGCTCGCCAAGGAGGAGGGCCTGCTGGTCGGCGGCTCCTGCGGCATGGCGGTCGTGGCGGCGCTGGAGGTGGCCTCCCGGCTCGGCGAGGACGACGTCGTCGTCGTGCTGCTGCCGGACAGCGGCCGCGGCTACCTCAGCAAGATCTTCAACGACGAGTGGATGGCCGACTACGGCTTCCTCGAGGACAGCGGCCCGAGCGCGCGCGTCGCCGACGTCCTGGACGACAAGGAGGGCGGCCACATCCCGTCCCTCGTCCACATGCACCCCGACGAGACCGTCGGCCAGGCCATCGAGGTGCTGCGCGAGTACGGCGTCTCGCAGATGCCGGTCGTCAAGCCGGGCGCGGGCCACCCGGACGTGATGGCCGCCGAGGTCGTCGGCTCGGTGGTGGAACGCGAGCTGCTGGACGCGCTGTTCAGCAAGAGCGCCTCGCTCGACGACCCGCTGGAGAAGCACATGTCCGCGCCGCTGCCGCAGGTCGGCTCCGGTGAGCCGGTGGCGGACCTGATGGCCGTGCTGGGCAAGGCGGACGCGGCGATCGTGCTGGTCGAGGGCAAGCCGACCGGTGTGGTCAGCCGTCAGGACCTGCTGTCCTTCCTCGCCAGGACCGGCGCCTGAGGAAGCCGTCGCCGCGGCAGGGCGGGTGGCTGGTCGCGCAGTTCCCCGCGCCCCTGAGGGTGCGGTTCGATGCCGTCCGCGGCGGGGTGGGGGCTTGGCGCGCAGTTCCCCGCGCCCCTGAGGGTGCTGCGGTGACCGCGTCCCGAAGGGGTGCGGTCGGTCCCGCGCGGGGGTGGCGGCCGTGCGCTTCGCGGAAGTGGTACGAGCACGTCACGCCCGCGCAGCACTCGGTTAACACGGCTCCGGCACAGTGGTGGATGTCGGCGGGACGGGAGCGGCTCCCCGTTCCGGCCGACGGCCACACGGCGTCGAAGGACCTCCGGAGCGGCTCCCGGACCTCTGTGGACGCCTGTGCAACGCACTACGCCCCTGGCGGAGCGCGTGTTCGCGGGGACCGCCGTCGTCCCGCCCCCCGGCAACGGGGGTGCGGCGGTCCCCGCGCACAACTTTCCCCGTGCGGCTCAGTCCTCCCAGGCGTCGTCGTCCCGTGCGGAGCGACGGCCCCGGAACAGCCCCGGGTTGCCGCGCACGACCTGGACGACGTTCACGCCGACGATCCCCGCCCAGGCGACCAGCAGGCCGGGCAGACCGGCCACGCCCCCGCCGATCGCGGACAGCGGCACCGCGAGCACCAGCGACACGATCCCGAAGCCGAACCGCTCGCCCCAGGAGTCCGTGGCCTTCGGCGCCCGCGCGTCCCGGGCGGACGTCAGCTGCCGCTCGGCCAGTTGCCGGCGCACCCGGCGCTCCACGGCGCCGTCGATGCGCTGGTCGACCTTCTCCAGGAACGAGTCGACGAGGGCGGACTCGTAGTCCTCGCCCAGTTCCCTGCGGGCCTGCAGGGAGGCGTGGAGTTCCTTCTTCAGCTCGGCGTCCCGCGCGTCCATTCCGGTCATGCCTCACAAGGTAGGCACGCGGGGGCCCGCCCGCACTGGGGGTAGCCCCCGTTCCCGTCCTGGGGCCGGCCGCCGTCGCTCAGCGCTCGCACACCGTCCGTGTCAGCCCTTGCACATCTTCTCGTCGGCCCGGGACTGCGGGACGTCGACCTTCTTCGGTGTCGCGACCGGCACCCCGGCCTTCTTGAAGTCGGGGCCGAGGGTCAGCGTCATCGGCCCGTCGCCGCCGGCCTCCGCGGAGGGCTTCATCGCGGCGGCGGGCAGGCCCATCAGGTCGGCGAGCTTGCGCGCCTGGTCGGCCTGGTCCGGGGCGTAGACGAGCTGGGTGCGGGCGGCCTTCGCGGGGGCGTTGCCCTGGTTCGCCGAGCGGGACACCCCCTCGCTGTTCCGCAGCCAGGCGACCGTCTCCCCGGCCGCGCCCTGCGGGCCGCCGCCGTTGAGGACGTCGACGCGCACGGCGGACGCCTCGGCCCGCGGTCCGTTCAGCAGCGCGGCCTGCTTGTCCCTGGCCTTCTTCTGCTGCTTCTTCACCTCGGTGAACGACACGTCGTCCTGGAGCATGGAGAACACCTGCGGCGCCTTCACCGGGTCCGGGACCACGGTGACGGGAGTGGGCTCGGCCGGGTTGTCGACCACCGGGAGCGTCATCAGGGTGATGTTCTTCAGGTCGATCTTGCCGAGCTCCTTGGCGAGGGTGAGCAGCTTGGTGGGGCTGCCGATGCCCTGGTCCACGGTGAGGGACTTGGTGGCCGCGTCGGCGACGTCCAGCATCTTCGACGGGCTGCTGAGCGTGTCCTCCTTGAGCCGGCGCAGCATCGACGCGACGAACTTCTGCTGCATTCCGATCCGGTCCAGGTCGCTCTCGTTCTTCAGCCCGTGCCGGTTGCGCAGGAACGACAGGGCCTCCTCGCCCTGGATGGTGCTCTTTCCTTCCGGGAGGTCGAGGTTCGTGCCGCCGTCCGTGTCCTTCAGCGGCTTCTCCAGGCACACCTCGACGCCGCCGACCGCCGTGGACAGCGTCTTGACGGCGTTGAAGTCGAACATCATGAAGTGGTCCACGTCCAGGCCGGTCAGCTCCTCGACCGTGCGCATGGTGCAGCCGGGGTCGCGGCCCCCGACGCCGTAGGACTCGTTGAACCGGGTGGTGCCCTCCGAGCCGGGGATCGTCTTCGTCGAGCCGTCGGACTGCCGGGTCTCGCAGTCCGGTATCTCGGTCATCAGGTCCCGGGGGATGCTCACCACCGTGGCGTTGGACCGGTCCCCGGCGACGTGGAACAGGAGCGTGGTGTCGGCGTGCCCGGTCACGTTGTCCCGGTTGCCGTACGCCTCGTTGCCCTTGCCGGTGCGGACGTCGTTGCCGATGACGAGGATGTTGGCCGGGCCGTCCCCGAGGACCGCGGCGCTGCCGACGTCACCGATGTCGACGGTGTCGATGTTCCCGTACAGGCGGTCGTACCAGTAGTACGCGAACGCCGAACCGCCGACGAGCACCAGGCCCATGACGCCCCCCGTCCACATCAGCGCCTTGCGCCTGCCGGTCCTCTTCGGCTGCCTGCGGCCGCGGCGGTGGGTGTCGCGGGGGCCGTCGGGGGCGGGGTCGCCGTCCCGGTCGCGCGGGCCCGGTTCACGCTCGCGCGGGCCGCCGGGACGCGGGCCGGGCGCCTGCGGGGTGCGCTGCCGGGGGACCGAGGGCGGCGGGGGCGGCGCGGCGCCGTCCAGCCTCAGCTCGTAGTCACCGGTCTGCGGATTGAGCACCCACTGGTCGGCGGGATCGGCCCCTTCCGCCCGCCCACGACTCTGCGCGTCCACGCCCCCACCCCGTCCTGCGCCCTGTGCCCCGTGGGGCACCTGAGTCCGAAATTGCTTACTTGTTCGACGCCGTACGCTATCCGGCCGTTCCCGGGCGCGCGGACCTCGTGGCGAAATCGTCGAGATCCGGACGTGTCCGGGAAGAGGGCGCCGGAGGCACGACATGGCGTGATCGGTGCGGGTACGGCGTCCGCCCGGCGCGGGGCGGCGTTCGCCTGTATAACGGCATGCAGAAGTCACGACGGATGAATGGGCCGGGGACGGCCGAGGGGGAGTCAGGTCATGAGCGGCACCGAGAGCCCCGCGGCGCGTCTCCAGGCGCTCTTCGAGGGGCACCGGCTGACGCCCACCCAGCGGCGCATCGCCCACAGCATGGTGCGGCGCGCCGCCGACGTGCCGTTCCTGTCGAGCGTGGAGCTGGCCGAACTGGCCGGGGTGAGCCAGCCGTCCGTGACCCGGTTCGCGGTCGCCCTCGGCTTCGACGGCTACCCCGCGCTGCGCCGCCACCTGCGCGAGGTCGCGCCGGCCGAACCCGCCCCGGAGACCGGCTCGTCCAACGAGTACCAGCAGGCCGTCGAGGCCGAGATCGAGAACCTGCGGCATCTCGCGGAGGTGCTGGCCGACCCCGCGCCCGTGCGGAGGGCGGGGCGGGTGCTCGCGGAGAGCCGGCCGCTGCCCGTGCTCGGCCTGCGGGCCGCCGCCGCCCAGGCGCACGGCTTCGCCTACTTCGCCGCCAAGGTCCACCCGGACGTACGGCTGCTCAACGAGGGCGGCACGATGCTGCTCGACCGGATCGACGCGGCCGTGCGGGCCGGGGCCTCGGCGCTGCTGTGCTTCGCGCTGCCGCGGCATCCGCGCGAGGTCCTCGACGCGCTCGCCCACGCCAAGGAGACGGGGCTGACCGTCGTCACCGTCGCCGACTCGCCGTTCGCGCCGGTCGCCAAGGTGTCCGACCTGCTGCTGCCGGCCGCCGTCGGCACGGCGCTGGTGTTCGACACCGCGTGCGCGCCGATGCTGCTGGGGCGGGTGCTGCTGGAGGCGATGTGCGACGACCTGCCCGACGCGCAGGCGCGGCTGGAGGAGTTCGACACCCGGGCGGCGGCGCGCGGGCTGTTCGTGGAGTGACGCCGCGTCTTCTCAGACTCGTCTCAGCTTCCCGCGCTAGCGTCCGTCACAGGGGACTTCCCTCGAAGGCGTTTCCCAGGTAAGGGACTTCCCACAGATGGACTTCCTCAGGAATCGGAAGACGGGAGGCTGGACGTGACGCGCGGAGGACAGGGGCTGGCCCGGGTGGCCGTCGTCGTACGGGCCGGGGCCGCGCCACTGTGGTGGCTGGGAGTCGTGGCCGCGGGCGCCGGGGCGTTCGTGCCGGGTCTGACGGGGCTGCGGATCGGCGTGCTCGGCGGAGCCGCGCTGTTCCTCGTGGCCGCGGCCCTCGTGGCGCTCACGCGGCGGGGACGGTACCGCGCACTGGCCCGTGCAGCGGCCCGCGCGGGCCGGCACGACGTGCTGCAGGACCGCGCGGTCACCACGCGCAACTGGCGCCGGGCGCACCGCTGGTGGCTGCTGCTCGCCTTCCTCGCCGCGCTCGGCTCGGCGCTCGCGGCGCCCGCGGCGGCCGGACTGCTGCTCGCCGGGTGCGGTGCGGGGCTGTGGCTGAAGGCGGCGTGGATCGGCCGCCTGGAGCGCGCCGACGAGGTGCTGCTGTGGGTCCGTGTGGACTGGCTCCGCAAGGGCGCGGGCCGGCCCGCCGGACGCGCCGTCAAGGCCTTCCGCACGACGGGCATCGCCGCGGGCGACGCGGCCCCGGGCGGAGCACGGCGCAGGCTGGTCAAGGCGGCGTAGGCGGGACCACCCCGGGCGCGTGGCGGTCACGCGCCCGGGATGTACAGGCGTGCCTGCCCCTCACACGGCCGTGCCGGCCCGGCACGCGCACCCGGTGAGCGGGCGCGCCGCATCCGGTCACGCCCGAGGCGTGTCAGCCCAGGTGGGTCAGGGCGTCCGTGTGGGCCGGGCCGGCCCGGGCTCGCCCGCGCGGGCCATGGGCGCACCGGTGCGTGCCGCGTCGGTACTCGGGGTCCGTCGGCGTGTGGCGGCCGGGCCCCGGACCCCGCGGCGCGCCCGGGGCGGACGCGCCGGTCCGGGGCGCGGGGTGCGGGTGCCTGCCCGTGCCCCCTTCGGTCGTGCCGGAGGCGGGGTCAGCCCAGGTGGGTCAGGGCGTCCGCGTGGGCCGCGCCCGACTCCGCGACGATCTCCTCGATCGGCTGGGCCGGGCGGACCGTCGCGAAGGTGATGCCGCCGGAGGCGTCCTGCGCGTAGCCGAGGACGGCAGGGCGCGGGAGCGAGTTGTACGCGTAGTGGTGCGCGAAGTAGTACGCGCCCGTGTCCAGCGCCGCGGCGTAGTCGCCCTGCTCCAGCAGCGGCAGCTCCTGCCCCTGCGCCAGCAGGTCGCCCGCGAAGCAGGCCGGGCCCGCCACGTCCTGGACGACCGCCGGGCCCTCCTTGGGCAGCCCCTTCGCGTCGTACGCGGCGATCCGCAGCGGCCACGACTCCGGCGCGTACACCGTGCGCGTCGCGACCTGCACGCCCGCGTGGGTCACCGCGACCGGCCGGCCGCCCGCGCTCTTGGCGTACTCCACGCGTGTGATCACCGTGCCGTGCTTGGCCAGCAGGGACCGGCCGAACTCGGTGACCAGCCCGTACCGCCCGTCGAACAGCCCCGGCACCGTCTCCTTCAGCAGCCGCGCGTACTCCGCGTAGGTGGGGCGGCTCTCCTCGGAGGCGAAGTTCACCGGCAGTCCGCCGCCGATGTCGAGGGTGTCGACCTGGCGCCGTCCGGCCCGCCGGTTGATCTCCTCCGCCAGCTCGTACGTCTCCGCGACCCCGCGCGCCATCATCGTCAGGGCGATGCCCTGGGAGCCGGTGTGGGCGTGCAGCCGGGTCAGCCACGGCCGGTCCAGGTACGCCTGGATCACCCACTCCCGCGCGCCCTCGTCCCGCAGCGCCACACCGAACTTCGAGGTGGCCGTGGCGGTCGACAGCGCCTCGATGGAACCGCCCCCGACCTGCGGGTTCACCCGGATACCGAGCGGTGAGCGGACGTCCGTGCCGGCCACCAGCGCGTCGATCCGCTCCAGCTCCTGCGGGTTGTCCGCGTTGACGGCGATGCCCAGCTCCAGCGCCTCCCGCAGCTCGGCGAGCGTCTTGGCGGGGGAGTCCAGCACCGTGCGCCCCGGCTCCACGCCCGCGGCGCGCGCCAGCGCCAGCTCGCCCGGGCTGGCCACCTCCGCGCCGATGCCCTCCTCGCGCAGCAGCCGCAGCACCGGCACCAGCGGGCTCGCCTTCACCGCGAAGGCGTGCAGCACCGGCGTGCCGGGCGCGGTCACGGCCTCGAAGGCGGCCCGCAGGTCCGCCGCCGACTCGCGGATGCCGGTGGCGTCCAGCAGCGCCACGAGGGGCGCGTCGGTGTCGAGAAGCCCCTGCTCCACGGCCGCCCGCACCGCGGCGTCCCGGCGGGCCGCCCGCCCGGCGGCCCGCGGGTCGGTCCCGGCCGTCACGTCGCCCGTCCTGTCACTGGTCTGCTCGTTCGCGCGCATGCATCCAGCCAAACATCCCCCGGACGGCGGCACCGACGCACCCCCTGTATTGACTAGGTCTATTCAGATAGCCAGGATGTGAATATCTGCAGACGTCGTGTGGCCACCTGGAGGCGCCCCATGTCAGGACCTCGTCCCGTTCGAGCACCGCGCGGCAGCGAGCTGAACGCCCTGGGGTGGCAGCAGGAGGCCGCCCTGCGCATGCTGCAGAACAACCTCGACCCGGAGGTCGCCGAGCACCCCGACAAGCTCGTCGTCTACGGCGGCACCGGCAAGGCGGCCCGCGACTGGCGCTCCTTCGACGCCATGGTCCGCACCCTGAAGGGGCTCAAGCAGGACGAGACGATGCTCGTCCAGTCCGGCCGCCCTGTCGGCGTGATGCAGACCCACGAGTGGGCGCCGCGCGTCCTCATCGCCAACTCCAACCTGGTCGGCGACTGGGCGAACTGGGAGGAGTTCCGGCGCCTGGAGCAGCTCGGCCTGACCATGTACGGGCAGATGACCGCCGGCTCCTGGATCTACATCGGCACCCAGGGCATCCTCCAGGGCACCTACGAGACCTTCGCCGCCGTCGCCGCCAAGCGCTTCGGCGGCTCCCTCGCCGGCACCATCACCCTCACCGCCGGACTCGGCGGCATGGGCGGCGCCCAGCCGCTCGCCGTGACCATGAACGACGGCGTGGCGATCTGCGTCGACTGCGACCCGCGCGCCATCGACCGCCGCATCGAGCACCGGTACCTCGACGTGAGGGCCGACTCCCTCGACCACGCGCTGCGGCTCGCCGTCGAGGCACGCGACCGGCGCAGGCCGCTGTCCATCGGCGTCCTCGGCAACGCGGCCGAGACCGTCCCGCGGCTCCTCGCCATGGGTGCGCCCATCGACATCGTCACCGACCAGACCTCCGCCCACGACCCCCTGGCCTACCTCCCCCTCGGCACGGCCTTCGAGGACATGGCCGACGCGGCCGCCAAGGACCCGGCCGGCTTCACCACGCGCGCCCGCGAGTCCATGGCCCGGCACGTCGAGGCGATGGTCGGCTTCCAGGACGCCGGCGCCGAGGTGTTCGACTACGGCAACTCCATCCGCGGAGAGGCCCAGCTCGCCGGGTACGAGCGGGCGTTCGCCTTCCCCGGCTTCGTCCCCGCCTACATCCGCCCGCTGTTCTGCGAGGGCAAGGGCCCCTTCCGCTGGGCCGCCCTCTCCGGCGACCCCGCCGACATCGCGAAGACCGACCGCGCGATCCTCGACCTCTTCCCGGAGAACGAGTCCCTGGCCCGCTGGATCACGCTGGCCGGTGAGCGGGTCCACTTCCAGGGCCTGCCCGCCCGCATCTGCTGGCTCGGCTACGGCGAGCGCGACAAGGCCGGCGAGCGCTTCAACGACATGGTCGCGAGCGGCGAGCTGTCCGCGCCGGTCGTCATCGGACGCGACCACCTCGACTGCGGCTCCGTGGCCTCCCCCTACCGGGAGACCGAGGCGATGCGCGACGGGTCCGACGCCATCGCCGACTGGCCGCTGCTCAACGCCATGGTCAACGTGGCCTCCGGCGCTTCCTGGGTGTCGATCCACCACGGCGGCGGCGTCGGCATGGGCCGCTCCCTCCACGCGGGGCAGGTCACCGTGGCCGACGGCACCGCCCTGGCCGGCGAGAAGATCCGCCGCGTGCTCACCAACGACCCCGGCATGGGCGTCGTCCGGCACGTCGACGCCGGGTACGACATCGCCGAGTCGGTGGCGGAGGAGCGCGGTGTGCGCATCCCCATGCGTGAGGGCGAGCAGGCATGACCCACCCGACCCCCGCCGCCCCGGAGCCACCCGTCCGGCCCGCGGCCGCACCGGACTCCTTCCACGAGATGTGGCGGCACCTGCTGCCCGTAGGACGGAACTCCGCGACCGGCGGCTACCGCCGGTTCGCCTGGACCGGCGCCGACGCCGACTGCCGGGACTGGTTCCGCGAGCAGGCCCGCCGCCGCGGTCTGGCCTACGAGGTGGACCGCAACGGCAACCAGTGGGCCTGGCTCGGCGACCCCGCCGAGGGGGACGCCGTGGTCACCGGGTCGCACCTGGACTCCGTGCCCGACGGCGGCGCCTTCGACGGCCCCCTCGGCGTCGTCTCCGCCTTCGCCGCCCTCGACGAACTGCGCCGCCGGGGCGTCCGTCCGGCGAAGCCGCTCGGCATCGTCAACTTCGGCGACGAGGAGGGCGCCCGCTTCGGGCTCGCCTGCGTCGGCTCCCGGCTCACCGCGGGCGCGCTCACCGTCGACCAGGCCCACCGGCTCACCGACGCCGACGGCATCACCCTCCCGCAGGCCATGGAGACCGCCGGCTACGACCCGGACGCCATCGGCCCCGACCCCGTACGCCTCGGCCGCATCGGCGCCTTCGTCGAGCTGCACGTCGAGCAGGGACGGGCGCTGGACCTCACCGGCGACCGGGTCGGCGTCGCGTCCGCGATCTGGCCGCACGGCCGCTGGCGGTTCGACTTCCGGGGCGAGGCCAACCACGCCGGCACCACCCGGCTCGCCGACCGGCACGACCCGATGCTGCCGTACGCCGAGACCGTCCTCGCCGCCCGCCGGGAGGCCGAACAGGCGGGCGGGGTCGCCACGTTCGGCAAGCTGGTCGTCGAGCCGAACGGCGTCAACGCCGTGCCGTCCCTGGTGCGCGGCTGGCTCGACTCCCGCGCCGCCGACCAGGAGCGCCTGGACACCGTGGTCGGCGGGGTGGAGCGGGCCGCCCGCGCGTACGCCGCCGCCCACGGCGTCCAGCTGGACGTGGAACGCGAGTCCTTCACCCCCGTCGTCGAGTTCGACCACGCCCTGCGCGACCGGCTCGCCCGCATCCTGGGCAAGGACGCCGGCCTGAAGGCGCCCGTCCTCGGCACCGGCGCCGGACACGACGCGGGGATCCTCGCCGGACGCGTCCCGACCGCCATGCTGTTCGTACGGAACCCCACTGGCGTCTCGCACTCCCCGGCCGAGTTCGCCGCCGAGGACGACTGCGTGGCCGGGGTCCTCGCCCTCGCCGACGTACTGGAAGGACTGGCCGCCCCGTGACCGCCACCCCGCGGACGTACTGGCTGGAGCACGCCTGGCTCGGCGCCCACGTCGAGCCGGGCGTCGCCCTCGACGTGGCGGACGGGCGCATCGCCGGCGTCCGCACCGGCACCCCCGCGCCCCCGCCCGGCGCCGAGATCCTGCGCGGACTGACCCTCCCCGGACTGGCGAACGCCCACAGCCACGCCTTCCACCGCGCCCTGCGCTCCACCGTCCAGGTCGGCTCCGGCACCTTCTGGACCTGGCGCGAGGTCATGTACGCCACCGCCGAGCGGCTCACCCCGGACAGCTACCACGCGCTCGCCCGCGCCGTGTACGCCGAGATGGCGCTGGCCGGGATCACCACCGTCGGCGAGTTCCACTACGTGCACCACGCGCCCGGCGGCACGCCCTACGCCGACCCCAACGCCATGGGGGAGGCGCTGCTCGCGGCCGCCGCCGAGGCCGGCATCCGGATCACCCTCCTCGACGCCGCCTACCTCTCCTCCGGCTTCGGCCGGCCCCCCACCGCCCACCAGCTGCGCTTCTCCGACGGCGACGCGGACGCCTGGGCCGCACGCTCTTCACTTCTCAAGGACCAGGACCACGCGCGGATCGGCGCGGCCGTGCACTCCGTACGGGCCGTGCCCGCGGAGCAGCTGTCGACGGTGGCGCGCTGGGCCGGGGAGCGGCGGGCCCCCCTGCACGTGCACCTGTCCGAGCAGACCGCCGAGAACGACGCCTGCCGGGAGGCGCACGGCTGCACGCCGGCCCAACTGCTGGCCCTGCACGGCGTGCTGGGGCCGCGCACCACCGGTGTGCACAACACCCACCTCACCGCCGAGGACGTCTCCCTGATCGGCGGCAGCGGCACCGGCACCTGCATGTGCCCCACCACCGAACGCGACCTCGCGGACGGCATCGGACCCGCCGCGGCCCTGCAGAACGAGGGCTCCCCGCTCAGCCTCGGCTCCGACAGCCACGCCGTCGTCGACCTGTTCGAGGAGGCGCGCGCGATGGAGCTGAACGAGCGGCTGCGCACCCGCACCCGCGGTCACTGGACGGCCGCGGCCCTGCTGCGCGCGGCCACCGTCGACGGGCACGCGGCGCTCGGCTGGGACGACACCGGCGTCATCGAGGCGGGGGCGCGCGCCGACCTCACCACCGTCGCGCTGGACTCGGTCAGGACAGCGGGGCCACCGCCCCGGCTGGGCGCCGAGACGGCCGTATTCGCCGCGACGGCCGCCGATGTGCGGCACACGGTCGTGGCAGGCCGGCACGTGGTGCGCGACGGGGCGCACACGCTGGTCCCCGACGTGCCCGGAGCCCTCGCGCAGGCGATCCAGTACCTGCGCGCCTGACGACCCATGAGGACGCGACCCATGAGGACACCATGAGCGCCACCGTCATCACGAACATCGCCACGCTGGTCACCAACGACCCCTCCCTCCGCGATCCCGACCCCCTCGGCCTGGTCCGGGACGCGGCCGTCGTCATCGAGGGCGACCGCGTCGTGTGGACCGGTGAGTCAAGCAAAGCACCCGCCACTGACAACCGGGTCGACGCCGGCGGCCGCGCGGTCCTGCCGGGCTTCGTCGACTCCCACTCCCACCTGGTGTTCGCCGGCGACCGCACCGAGGAGTTCAACGCCCGCATGTCGGGCCGCCCGTACAGCGCGGGCGGCATCCGCACCACCGTCGCCGCCACCCGCGCCGCGAGCGACGCGGAGCTGGAGGCCACCCTCACCCGCTATCTCGCGGAGGCGCTGCGCCAGGGCACCACGACCTTCGAGACCAAGTCCGGCTACGGGCTGACCGTCGAGGACGAGGCCCGCGCCCTGCGGCTGGCCGCCCGCCACACCGACGAGGTCACCTACCTCGGCGCGCACGTCGTCGCCCCCGAGTACGCGGACGACCCGGCCGGCTACGTCGCCCTGGTCACCGGCGAGATGCTGAACGCCTGCGCGCCGCACGCCCGTTGGATCGACGTGTTCTGCGAGCAGGGCGCCTTCGACGGCGACCAGGCCCGCGCGGTCCTCACCGCGGGCAAGGCGAAGGGGCTGCACCCGCGGATCCACGCCAACCAGCTCTCGTACGGCCCCGGTGTGCAGCTGGCCGTCGAGCTGGACGCGGCCAGCGCCGACCACTGCACCCACCTCACCGACGCCGACGTGGACGCGCTGGCGAACAGCGCGACCGTCGCGACGCTGCTGCCCGGCGCGGAGTTCTCCACCCGCGCCGTCTGGCCGGACGCCCGGCGGCTGCTGGACGCGGGGGCGACCGTGGCGCTGTCCACCGACTGCAACCCCGGGTCGTCCTTCACCTCGTCGATGCCGTTCTGCATCGCGCTCGCCGTGCGGGACATGGGGATGACGCCCGACGAGGCCGTGCGGGCGGCCACCGCGGGCGGCGCTGCGGCGCTGCGGCGCACCGACGTCGGCCGGCTCGTCCCGGGCGCGTACGCGGACCTGGTGCTGCTCGACGCCCCCAGCCATGTCCACCTGGCCTACCGGCCGGGCGTCCCGCTGGTCACGGGCGTGTGGCGCAGGGGCGTACGGGAGGTCTGAGGGGGCGCCGCAAGGCCCGGAACCTCTGAAAGGCGGCCCGGATCCTCCGGGCCGCCCTCTGGAGGACGGACGTCACGCGGCCGGGATCACTCCTCGACCGTGAGGCCCTTGCGCAGCTTCACCAGCGTCCGGGACAGCAGACGGGAGACGTGCATCTGGGAGATGCCGAGCTCCTCGCCGATCTCCGACTGGGTCATGCCGGCGACGAACCGCAGCGACAGGATCTTCCGGTCCCGCGACGGCAGTTCGGCGATCAGCGGCTTCAACGACTCGATGTACTCGATGCCTTCGAGTCCGTGGTCCTCGTAACCGATCCGGTCGGCCAGGGCGCCCTCGGCGTCGTCCTCCTCGGGCTGGGCGTCCAGCGAGGAGGCGGTGTACGCGTTCGACGCGGCCATGCCCTCGACGACCTCGTCGGTGGTGATGCCCAGCCGGTCCGCCAGCTCGGCCACCGTCGGCGCGCGGTCGAGCTGCTGGGCCAGTTCGTCACCGGCCTTGGCCAGGTCCAGCCGCAGCTCCTGCAGGCGGCGCGGTACGCGCACGGACCATGAGGTGTCGCGGAAGAAGCGCTTGATCTCGCCGATGATGGTCGGCATCGCGAAGGTGGGGAACTCCACACCCCGCGTGTGCTCGAAGCGGTCGATCGCCTTGATCAGGCCGATGGTGCCGACCTGGATGATGTCCTCCATGGGCTCGCTGCGGGAGCGGAACCGGGAGGCGGCGAACTTGACCAGGGCGAGGTTCAGTTCGACGAGCGTGGTGCGTACGTACGAGTACTCGTGACTGCCTTCGTCGAGCGATTCCAGGCGCTCGAACAGGGTCTTGGACAGGGCCCGTGCGTCGACCGGGCCCACCTCGTCGTACGGGGGGATCTCCGGGAGTCCGGCGAGGAGACCGTCCTGGACGACTCCCAGGTCGTCCTGCTCGATGGGATCCAGATGTTCCGGAAGGGGTGTCGACGTCGCTTCACGGGTAGGCGATGCGTCGAGCCGGGGTGACATGATGTCCTCCATCGTTCTCGGCATATGGCTGCCGAAGCCGATACGTGCACTGCGGTGTGCGGCGCCTCCAAAGCCGGCCGTGTCGGGTACGTGTCTTTACTAGCCCTACCGGCTGCTCGGAGCCCGCCGCAAGTGCGTTCTGTTCGCTTATGTCTGTTTGTGCGTGATTGTTAGAGTGTCGTTGCGTGGCCGGAAGGCGTAATGTTCGAGAGCGTCAGGAACAGCCACGACCTCGGGAGAGAGAGACGGCATGGACCGCGGGACGGTCGGCAGCGCACAGTCGGGCCGGCTTCTGGTCGAGGTGCGAGAAGAGGGCCCCAGTGCCGTCGTGACCCCGGCGGGTGAGTTGGACCACCACACCGCCGATCTGTTGCGGGAGCCACTGGAGGACTGCCTCGCCAAGGGTTTCAAGCGGCTTGTCATCGACTGCTCCCGGCTGGAGTTCTGTGACTCCACGGGGCTGAATGTGCTGCTCGGCGCCCGGCTGAAGGCCGAGGCGGACGGAGGCGGGGTGGCCCTCGTGGGCATGCAGCCCGTCGTCGCCCGGGTGTTCGAGATCACGGGGGCGGACGCGGTGTTCGCCGTTCACGACACGCTCGAGGCGGCCCTGGCCGACGATTCCGCGTGACGCGGGCGGGCAGGCCCGGCGGGGTGCTCGTGCCGCACCCGCCGGCGGCGGGGGATCCTCGGCGCGTTTTTTCGTGCGAATACGGGGGTGTTCCGTCCGGCGGCTCGGGCAGGAGACATCCAGCACGTCCCGGACGCGGTGGTCGGGAGGGTGCCGAGAACCATTCGGGCCGTCCGCGCGTGACCGACCGAGTGCGGGCAATGTCGCATGGTGAACTGGTGACACGGTGAGGTGAAGCGCTGATGAGCACCACCCGGCCCTACTCGCCGGGCGACCGCGGTCCGGAGCCCAGCGGCGCTTCCGGGACGTCCGGGGGCGCTGCACCGGCCGCGGACGCCCCGGACAGCGGCGTGGCCACGCCGATCGCCGACCCGGCGTCCCCGCCGGGGCCGTCCGGCGAGGCGCAGGCGCGCCGGCTGAGCTTCGAGGACCAGAGCGGGGTCGTGCCGCTCGCACGGGACTTCACACGGCAGGCGCTGTACGACTGGGGCTGGCTGCCGGCCGCCACCGCGGACCGGCGGGCCGCCGCCGAGGACGTCCTGCTCGTCGTGTCCGAGCTGGTCACCAACGCGTGCCTGCACGCCGAAGGGCCGGATCTGCTGACCATCACCTGCGACCGCAAGGTGATCCGCCTCGAGGTCACCGACCGGGGCACCGGCCAGCCGTCGCCGCGCACACCCCACCGCGCGGGCCGCCCGGGGGGCCACGGCATGTTCATCGTCCAGCGCCTGTGCCTGGACTGGGGCGTGCAGCGCACGCCCGACGTGGCGGGCAAGACGGTCTGGGCGGAACTCGGCACGCCGTCGTAGTCGTCGGGCCGCCCCCCGACACCCGCCACGCACCGGCCTCCAGGACCCACAGAGGACCCCTCGGAGGCCGCTCCGCTTTCCGGCGGACAAACACCCGCCCAGGACCCCCCAGCCCGCTGAGGCGCCCCCAGACGCCTCCCGGGCAGCGCCCCGACAGGGGCGCGGGGAACCGCGCGACCAGCCACAACGGGCCGGCACCCGGCAAGAGCCCCCAGTCCAACGGCGCCGAACAGCGCACACCCCCGCACCCCCGACCCCGAAGGGCTCCCAGCCGCACCGGCTGGGAGCCCTTCGTTTCAGTGCGCCGCGCGCAACACCCGCCTCAGCGGACATCCCCCATCAGCGACTTCACCTTGCTGCGGTACATCCAGATCGCGATGCCCGCCAGGACCGCGAGGGTCGCCTCCAGGGCGACGATGCCCGTCTTGTTGAGGTCGACACCGGCGATGGACAGCAGGCCGGTCGTGGCGTCGCCGGCGGTGACGGCGAGGAACCAGACGCCCATCATCTGCGAGGCGTACTTCGCGGGCGCCATCTTCGTGGTGACCGACAGGCCGACCGGGGAGAGCAGCAGCTCGCCGACGGTCTGCGTGAAGTAGATCGCCACCAGCCACAGCGCGGCCGCCTTGTGACCGCCCTCGGCGATCGACAGCGGGGCGAGGAACAGGAAGAACGAGACGCCGACCAGCATCAGACCGGACGCGAACTTCACGATCGTGCTCGGCTCCTTGCCGCGCCGGTTCAGCGCGAGCCAGATCCAGGCGAAGACCGGGGCCAGCGCCATGATCAGCACCGGGTTGACCGACTGGTACCAGGAGACCGGGAAGTCCCAGCCGAGCACGCTGTTCTCGGCCGACGAGTCGGCGAAGATCGACAGGGTCGAGCCGCCCTGGTCGTAGATCATCCAGAAGATCGCCGCGGCGACGAAGAACCAGATGTACGCGGACATCTTCGACTGCTCGGCGCGGTCGAGGTCCTTGTCGCGCTTGATGCGCGCCAGCACCATCACCGGGATGATCACGCCGAGCAGGGTCAGCGGGACCAGGATCCAGTTCAGGGTGTAGTGGCCGGAGAAGCCGACGATCGCGTACGCCACGACGGCGATGCCCGCCCACAGCGCGGCCTTGCGCAGCGTGGAGACCTTCTCCTCGGCCGACAGCGGCTTCGGGACGACGCTGGACTGCGCGTCCAGGTGGCGGCTGCCCAGCAGGAACTGCGTGACGCCCAGCCCCATGCCGAGCGCGGCGAGGGCGAAGCCCAGGTGCCAGTTGACGCTCTCGCCGACGGTGCCGATGATCAGCGGCGCGGCGAAGGCGCCGAGGTTGATGCCCATGTAGAAGACGGTGAAGCCGCCGTCCCGGCGCGGGTCGTCCGGGCCCTTGTAGAGCTGGCCGACCATCGTGGAGATGTTGGCCTTCAGCAGACCGGAGCCGATCGCGACGAGGCCGAGGCCGCCGTAGAACGTGCCCGAGTAGGGCAGGGCCAGCGTCAGGTGGCCCAGCATGATGATGCCGCCGGCGACGGCGACGGTCTTGCGGGGGCCCCAGACCCGGTCGCCGAACCAGCCGCCGGGCATGGCGAGCAGGTACACCAGCGAGAGGTACACCGAGTAGATGGCGGTGGCGGTGCCCGCGCTCAGACCGAGACCGCCCGGCGCGACGAGGTACAGCGGGAGCAGAGCCCTCATGCCGTAGTAGGAGAAACGCTCCCACATCTCGGTCATGAAGAGTGTGGCCAGTCCGCGGGGGTGGCCGAAGAAGGTCTTCTCGGACCCGGGGGTGCCCGGGGTGACCGAGTCCTTCGTCAGGCTGGACGCCATGGTCGTTCCTTGCTGTCGGGACGCGTCGCGCGAGACGGGTACGCGCCCGGTGGGGGGCTGGCCGGCACCGGCGGGTCGTCCCGTCCGCCCCACGCCTGGGGGGTGCCGCCCCGGATCACGGAGCGACGGACGGCGACCACCGGGATCCACGCCCCCGCCGTGCGTCGACGCGCGGCGAAGGCCCGGCCACAGGTCATTCCTTCAGGGACCGGCAGGGTGTGCCGGCCCGCACACAAAAGAGACCCTCGGCGTCAACTGCCGCCAAAGGTCCCCGCGGTGCAACAGGCGTTGGTTCACCATACGGCAGGACACTGCCGGATATGGAAGGACTTGAGACGCGAATCACAGGTTTTGATGGAACCGCGATCTCCCATTCGAAGGTCCGCCCAGCATCGCACCTCGCACCCGCAGGTCCGTCTCAGGGGGCGGGGAGGTGAGAACAGGGTGAGACACCGGTAAGAAGCGGGCCCGCCGATCACACCCCTGCGGCTCGGGCCACGGGTCTACCATCATCCGCATGACCCGTGTACTGCTCGCCGAGGACGACGCGTCCATCTCGGAGCCGCTGGCCCGCGCCCTGCGCCGGGAGGGCTACGAAGTCGAGGTGCGTGAGGACGGACCCGGCGCCCTGGACGCCGGAATGCAGGGCGGCGTCGACCTGGTCGTGCTGGACCTCGGGCTGCCGGGGATGGACGGCCTGGAGGTCGCCCGCCGGCTCCGCGCCGAGGGGCACACGGTCCCTCTGCTGATCCTCACCGCGCGCGCCGACGAGGTGGACACGGTCGTCGGCCTGGACGCGGGCGCCGACGACTACGTCACCAAGCCGTTCCGCCTCGCCGAACTGCTGGCCAGGGTCCGGGCCCTGCTCCGCCGCGGCGCCGCCGAGCCGCAGCAGGCGCCCGCCACCCACGGTGTCCGCATCGACGTCGAGTCGCACCGCGCGTGGATGGGCGACGAGGAGCTCCAGCTCACCGCCAAGGAGTTCGACCTGCTGCGAGTGCTGGTGCGGGACGCGGGCCGGGTGGTCACCCGCGACCAGCTGATGCGCGAGGTCTGGGACACCACCTGGTGGTCCTCCACCAAGACCCTCGACATGCACATCTCCTGGCTGCGCAAGAAGCTCGGCGACGACGCGGCCAACCCCCGTTACATCGCCACGGTGCGCGGCGTGGGCTTCCGTTTCGAGAAGAGCTGAACCCCCGCCGGGGTTCCGCCGCTGGGTAAGAGAACATGCGCCGCCGTCTGATCCAGTCCACGCTCGCCGTGGTCCTCGTCGTGATCGCCGTCTTCGGGGTCTCCCTGGTGATCGTCGAGACCCGCACCATCACCGAGACCGCCAAGGAGCGCGTGGAGTCCGAGGCGGTGCGGCTGGCCAGCATCGTCGACAGCCGCCTGCTCGTCGAGGACAAGGTCACCGCCGAGATCATCGGCGACCAGATGCCCGAGGACCGGTACGCCGTCGTCCGGATCCCCGGCAAGCCGCCCATCGAGGTCGGATCCAAGCCGGACGGCGACGTCATCAGCGCCACGGCGCCCGGCGAGGAAGGCGAGACGGTCACCGTCCAGGAGCCGCGCTCCTCGGTGACCAGGGAAGTCGCCCGCACCCTGCTGATCATCGGTTTCGTGGCGCTGCTCGCGGTGATCGCGGCGGTGCTGCTGGCGATCCGGCAGGCCAACCGGCTCGCCTCGCCGCTGACCGACCTCGCCGAGACCGCCGAGCGCCTCGGCTCCGGCGACCCGCGCCCCCGCCACCGCCGCTACGGTGTCCCCGAGCTGGACCGGGTCGCCGACGTGCTGGACGCCTCCGCCGAGCGCATCGCCCGCATGCTGACCGCCGAGCGGCGGCTCGCCGCCGACGCCTCCCACCAGCTGCGCACCCCGCTCACCGCGCTGTCGATGCGGCTGGAGGAGATCACCGTCACCGACGACCCGGACACGGTGAAGGAGGAGGCGACGATCGCGCTCGCGCAGGTGGAGCGGCTGACGGACGTGGTGGAGCGGCTGCTGACCAACTCCCGGGACCCGCGCACCGGCTCCGCCGTCACCTTCGACCTCGACGAGGTGATCAAGCAGCAGCTCGCCGAGTGGCGCCCCGCCTACCGCAGCGCCGGCCGGGCCATCGTGACGTCCGGCAAGCGGAGCCTGCGGGCCGTGGGCACCCCGGGCGCGGTCGCCCAGGTGCTGGCCGCGCTGATCGAGAACTCGCTGATGCACGGCGGCGGCACGGTCGCCCTGCGTACCCGGGTCACCGGCAACCAGGTCGTCGTGGAGGTCACCGACGAGGGTCCGGGCGTGCCCGCCGAGCTGGGGTCGCGGATCTTCGAGCGGGCGATCAGCGGGCGCAACTCCACCGGGATCGGCCTGGCGGTCGCCCGGGACCTGGCGGAGGCGGACGGCGGCCGTCTGGAGATGCTTCAGGCCAAGCCGCCCGTGTTCGGCCTGTTCCTGTCCCGCACGCCCCCGCAGAAGGACCCGGAAGAGGAGACCCGCAGGACGGTGCGCTGAGCGGGACGCGCCGCGGCAAGGAGGGGGCTACGGCACGCGCTGCCGGAGCCGCTCCCCGGCAGCCGTGGCGCCGCCGCCCGCCATGGGCTCCTCGCGCACCGGCAGGGCGCGGAACACCCATGTGCGGTAGGACCAGAAGCGGAACAGCGTCGCGATGCCGATGCCGAGGAACTTGAAGATGTTGCTCTGGAGCGAGCTGTCCCAGCCGAAGCCGTACGTCGCCGTGTAGAGCAGGCCGTTCTCGATCACCAGGCCGATGACGCTGAACAGCAGGAACAGCGACATCTCGCGGGTGCGCCGGGACTTGTCGCGGTCCCGGTAGGTGAAGTACCGGAAGCCGACGTAGTTGAAGACGATCGCGACCACGGTGGCGATGACGCTCGCGCGCACCACCTGGAGGTCGGTCGCCTGGCGGACCAGGTTGAACACACCGAGGTTGACCAGAACCCCGGCTCCCCCCACCGCGCCGAACTTGGCCACTTCGCGGAAGAGCCGTCGAAGCCCCGAGGAACCTTGTCCCATCGCCCACAGGCTCCCGTCGGTCGAGTGCGTCAACTCCGCCATGCTAACCACCCGGACGCGCGATCTTCCTGCGGACGCCGTGTCACACGGGCACCGTGTGTCCCTTCCGTCCCGCGGGACGGGCGGGAATCGGCCACCCTGGCGTGGGCGGATACCCTGGGGTCGTGACGTTCCCGGTAGTCGGCATGGTCGGCGGCGGTCAGCTCGCTCGTATGACACACGAGGCGGGCATCCCGTTCGGCATCAGGTTCAAGCTTCTCAGTGACACTCCGCAGGATTCCGCGGCCCAGGTCGTGAGCGATGTCGTCGTCGGCGACTACCGCGACCTGGACACCTTGCGCGACTTCGCGCGCGGCTGCGACGTGATCACCTTCGACCACGAGCACGTGCCCACCGAGCACCTGCGGGCCCTGGAGGCGGACGGCGTCCCCGTCCGCCCCGGCCCCGACGCGCTGGTGCACGCCCAGGACAAGGGCGTGATGCGCGCGAAGCTCGACGCGATCGGCATCCCGTGCCCGCGCCACCGCATCGTGTCCGATCCGGCCGACGTGGCCGCGTTCGCGGCGGAGGGCGAGGGCTTCCCCGTCGTCCTCAAGACCGTGCGCGGCGGTTACGACGGCAAGGGCGTGTGGGTCGTGGACTCCGCCGAGGAGGCCGCCGAGCCGTTCAAGGCCGGGGTGCCCGTCCTCGCCGAGGAGAAGGTCGACTTCGTGCGCGAGCTGGCCGCCAACGTGGTCCGCTCCCCGCACGGCCAGGCCGTCGCCTACCCGGTCGTGGAGTCGCGGCAGGTCAACGGCGTCTGCGACACCGTGATCGCGCCCGCGCCCGACCTCGACGAGGAGCTCGCGCTGAAGGCCGAGGAGATGGCGCTGACCATCGCCAAGGAGCTCGGCGTGGTCGGCCACCTCGCGGTGGAGCTGTTCCAGACCCGCGACGGCCGCATCCTCGTCAACGAGCTCGCGATGCGCCCGCACAACTCCGGCCACTGGTCCATGGACGGCGCGATCACCTCGCAGTTCGCCAACCACGTCCGCGCCGTCCTCGACCTCCCGCTCGGCGACCCCCGCCCGCGCGCGACGTGGACGGTCATGGTCAACGTGCTGGGCGGCGACTACCCGGACATGTACTCGGCGTATCTGCACTGCATGGCGCGCGACCCCCAGCTGAAGATCCACATGTACGGCAAGGACGTGAAGCCCGGCCGCAAGGTCGGCCACGTGAACACCTACGGCGACGACCTGGACGACGTGCTGGAGCGCGCCCGTCACGCAGCCGGCTACCTGAGAGGCACGATCACCGAATGAGTCCCGTCGTTGGCATCGTCATGGGGTCCGACTCCGACTGGCCCGTCATGGAGGCGGCGGCCAAGGCCCTCGACGAGTTCGAGATCGCCTACGAGGTCGACGTCGTCTCCGCGCACCGCATGCCCCGCGAGATGATCACGTACGGCGAGCAGGCCGCGGACCGCGGGCTCAAGGTGATCATCGCGGGCGCGGGCGGCGCCGCCCATCTGCCCGGCATGCTCGCCTCGGTGACCCCGCTGCCCGTCATCGGCGTGCCCGTGCCGCTGAAGTACCTCGACGGCATGGACTCGCTGCTGTCCATCGTGCAGATGCCGGCCGGCGTGCCCGTCGCCACCGTCTCCGTCGCCGGCGCGCGCAACGCGGGCCTGCTCGCGGCCCGGATCCTCGCCGCCCACGACGAGGAACTGCTGACCCGCATGCGGGAGTTCCAGCAGGAGCTGAACGACCAGGCGGCCGAGAAGGGCAAGCGGCTGCGGGCCAAGGCCGAGGGCGCCGGCGCCGGTTTCGGCTTCGGCAAGTGAGCGGGGCGGCCGGCATGAGCACCCTGGACGACGCCCGCGCGCTGCTCGCCGAGTTCCCCGTCGTCGACGGGCACAACGACCTGCCGTGGGCACTGCGCGAACAGGTCTCCTACGACCTCGACGCCCGCGACATCGCCGCCGACCAGTCCGCCCATCTGCACACCGACATCCCCCGGCTGCGCGCCGGCGGCGTGGGCGCGCAGTTCTGGTCGGTGTACGTCCGCGCCGACGCCCCCGACCCGGTGCCGGCCACGCTGGAACAGATCGACTGCGTACGGCGGTTGCTGGACCGGCACCCGCGGGACCTGGCGCCCGCGCTGACCGCCGCCGACATGGAGGCCGCGCGCCGCGAGGGCCGTATCGCTTCCCTCATGGGGGCGGAGGGCGGCCACTCCATCGCCAACTCCCTCGGCACGCTGCGGGGGTTGTACGACCTCGGGGTGCGCTATCTGACCCTCACCCACAACTTCAACGTGGCGTGGGCCGATTCGGCGACCGACGAGCCCGGCGTGGGGGGACTGTCGGCGTTCGGCCGCGAGGTGGTGCGGGAGATGAACCGGCTCGGCATGCTGGTCGACCTCTCCCACGTCGCCGCCACGACCATGCGGGACGCGCTGGACACCAGCACGGCGCCGGTGATCTTCTCCCACTCCTCGGCCCGCGCGGTCTGCGACCACCCGCGCAACATCCCCGACGACGTGCTGGAGCGGCTGCCCGCCAACGGCGGCGTCGCGATGGTGACGTTCGTGCCGAAGTTCGTGCTCCAGGCCGCCGTCGACTGGACGGCGGCCGCCGACGAGAACCTGCGCGCGCACGGCTTCCACCACCTCGACACCAGCCCCGAGGCGATGACGCTGCACCGCGCCTTCGAGGAGACCCACCCGCGGCCCGTCGCCACGGTGGCCACGGTCGCCGACCACCTCGACCACATGCGCGAGGTCGCCGGGATCGACCACCTCGGTATCGGCGGCGACTACGACGGCACGGCCTTCACCCCCGACGGCCTGGACGACGTCTCCGGCTACCCCCGGCTGATCGCCGAGCTGCTGGACCGCGGCTGGTCCCGCGCCGACCTGGCCAAGCTGACCTGGCAGAACGCGGTGCGGGTGCTGGGCGACGCCGAGGACGTGGCCCGTGACCTGCGGGCCACGCGCGCGCCGTCCCACGCCACCGTCGAGGCGCTGGACGGCTGACCGGCGGACGCGGCGCGGGGCGGCCCGTCCTTACCCCGAACGCCGCGTTCACCAGGAAGTCCGCGGGTGCTCCGTGCGACCGTGGCCGTACCGCCCGAGGTCACGACGTACGGAGCCCCGTTATGGCCGATCTCCAGGACGATCTGCATACCGCCGCCGAGGTGGGCCGTGCCGACGAGCCGTACCCGCAGGAGGCGGTGGTCGTCGGACCGGAGGAGTACCGGCCCGTCTCCGACCCGGACGACGCCCCCCTCGACCGCGCGCGGGCCGTCCTCGCCGCCCACCCCGTCTGCGACGGCTACAGCGGTCTGCCGTGGACGCTGCGCGGACTGCCCTGGTACGACCTCGACCTGGGGGAGAGCGCCGTCGACGCGGACCTGCCGCGGCTGCGCAAGGGGCAGGTCGGCGCCGTGTTCTGGTCGCTGCACCTGCCGGACGGCTACGACGGCGACCGGGCGCTCGCCACGACCCTGGAGCAGCTGGACCTGGCGCAGGGGGTCGTCGCCGCCCACGACGCGGGGCTGCGGCCCGCCCGCACCGCGGGAGAGGTCGTCGACGCCCGCAACTGCGGCCGGGTCGCCGTGCTCTTCGGTCCCGCCGGCGCGCCCGCCCTCGGCGACTCCCTGAGCGTCCTGCGGTCCCTGCACGCCCTCGGCGTCCGGGTGCTCACCCTCACCGGCACCTCCTGGGCGGGCCCGGCCGGGCTCACCCGGTTCGGCGAGGAGGTCGTCCGCGAGATGAACCGGCTCGGCATGGTCGCCGACCTCTCCTACGCCTCCGCCCCCACGATCCGCAGGGCGCTCGTGGTCTCCAAGGCGCCGGTGCTGTTCACCCGGTCCGGCGCACGCGATCTGCGCCCGCACCCGGCCAACCTGCCCGACGACCTGCTCGCCGCGGTGGGCGAGGCGAAGGGGCTGTGCCTGGTGCCGCTCACCGCCGAACAGGCCGGACCGACCGTCCGCGACGTCGCCGACCACCTCGACCACGTCCGCACCGTCGCCGGCCCCGAGTCCGTGGGCCTGTCCGGCACGTACGACACGGGCGGCGCGCACCCGCAGGAACTGAGCGACCCGTCCTGCTACCCCCTCCTGATCGCGGAGCTCCTCCGCCGCGGCTGGGACGAGTCCGACGTAGCCCTTCTGACCTGGGGCAACGTCCAACGCGTCCTGCGCGCCACCGCCTTCACGGCCCACACGGCCCGACAACGCCGCAAGCCGTCGACGGCGACGATCGGCGCCCTCGACGGCTAAGGCCCCCTCGGGGGCGCGGGGAACTGCGCGCTCAGCCACGGAGGTCCCGCACCCGGCGTCGGCGGGGTGCCGCTGCGCCCACCCGTGCCGCCCTGGGGGTCCCCCCAGGCCCTTAAGGCACTGGGGGAGGCCCGATTGCCCGCAGCGGCGGCGTCCTCAGGGGCGCGGGGAACTGCGCGACCAGCCACGGGCTGTCCGCACGCGCGTCGCCTAGGGCTGCTCGATGCGGCACAGGCAGAAGGGATGCCCCGCCGGATCGGCGTAGACGCGGAAGTCCTTCTTCTCGTAGTCCTCGCGGTCCAGGACGCGCGCCCCAAGCGCCAGGACCTTCGCCTCCGCCGCGTCGACCTCCTCCCATGTGCCGCCCGCGTCGAAGTCGAGATGGAACTGCTGGGAGTCGTGGTCGGCGCTCGGCCAGGCCGGCGGGGTGAGGCCGGGGGCCCGCTGGAAGGCCAGGCGGGGGCCCGAGGGGACCTGGAGGACCACCCAGTCGTCGTCCTCCGCCACGGGCGTGCCGCCGGCGACGGCCGCGTAGAAGACCGCCAGCTCACTCGGGTCGGGGCAGTCCAGGACGACACTGCGCAGTCGTGCCACGGGGGCCATCGGTTCCTCCATGTCTCAGCGGGCTCTCGGGGGATCTCAGCAGGCGCACAGGCAGAACGGGTGCCCGGCCGGATCCGCGTAAACCCGGAAGCCGCGCGAGCGGTCCTCCGTGTCCAGCGGCTCCCCGCCCAGCGCCAGGACCTCCTTCTCGGCCGCGTCCAGGTCCTCGACGGTCAGGTCGAGGTGGAACTGCTGGGAGCGGTCGGCCGCGGGCCACCGCGGCGGGACGTGGCCCTCGGCCCGCTGGAAGGCCAGCGTCGGACCGCCGGGCACCGCGAGGTCCACCCAGTCGCCCTCGCCCTCCGGCGTGCCGCCCACGACGCCGGCGTAGAAACCGGCCAGCGCGTGCGGGTCCGGACAGTCCAGGACGACGGAGCCCACCTTCGCTACGGACATGACTGCCTCCTCGTGTTACCGCTTGAAGCGGCCTACAGGTAACCGTTACCGCATGCTGCCGCAGAACCGGTAACCTCGCAAGGAGATTTCGGGAAGGTACCGTCGCGTCATGAGCGAGAGAGCGGCCCCGCCCGGGCGGCTGACCCTGGTCCACGACCTCGTCAACACGGTGGACCTCGCCACCGGCGCCGACGCGCTGGACACCCCCGAGGGCCGCGCGCCCTTCGGGCTCACCGAGGACGCCGTCGAGGACGCCCGCGCGCTGCGCGAGTCGCTGCGGGCCACCCTGCTCGCGCACGCCGGACACCCCGCCCACCGCCCGGTCGTCCCGCTCGGCGAGCTGCTCGCCCGCGCGCCCCTGGTGGTCACGGTCGACCCCGCCGACGGCTCCGCCGCCCTCGCGCCGGTCGACGAGGGGCCGCTGCTCTCCCGGGTCGCCGCCGCCGTCGCCGAGGCGGTCACGGCCGGCACCTGGCAGCGCCTCAAGGCGTGCGAGTCCCCGGCCTGCCACTGGGCCTACTACGACCGCAGCCCCGGCGGACGCGGCCGCTGGTGCTCGATGCAGGTGTGCGGGGCCCGCGAGAAGATGCGCCGCTACCGGGCGAAGCAGGGGTAGACCCGGCACGCCGGCGCGCGGTGGGGCAGAATGCAGGACGACGCCGGTTCGGCCGACTGAGCCTCGGCCGAACCGGCGTCACCCTTCCCGCGGGAAGCGGATCCTCAGGCCCCGGGGCGTCCCATCGCCCGGAAGCGCCAGCCGGCCCGCCGCCACGCCTCCGCGTCGAGCGCGTTGCGCCCGTCCAGCACGACCCGCTCGGCCGTCACCTCGCCCAGCTCCGCCGGGTCCAGCTCGCGGAACTCCTGCCACTCCGTCAGGTGCAGCACGACATGGGCGCCGCGCACCGCCTCCAGCGCCGAGTCGGCGTACCCGAGCGTGGGGAAGATGCTGCGGGCGTTGTCCATGCCCTTCGGGTCGTAGACCGTGACCTGGCCGCCCTGGAGGTGGATCTGCCCGGCCACGTTCAGCGCGGGCGAGTCGCGGACGTCGTCCGAGTCCGGCTTGAACGTCGCGCCCAGCACCGCCACCCGCTTGCCGAGGAACGGCCCGCCGCCCAGCTCCTGCCGGGTCAGCTCCACCATCCGCCCGCGCTGGCGCATGTTGATCGAGTCGATCTCGCGCAGGAACGTCAGCGCCTGGTCCGCGCCCAGCTCACCGGCGCGCGCCATGAACGCCCGGATGTCCTTCGGCAGACACCCGCCGCCGAAGCCGATCCCGGCGCGCAGGAACTTCCGGCCGATCCGGTCGTCGTAGCCGATCGCCTCGGCCAGCTTGGCGACGTCGCCGCCGGTGGCCTCGCACAGCTCCGCCATCGCGTTGATGAAGGAGATCTTGGTGGCGAGGAAGGAGTTCGCGGACGTCTTCACCAGCTCCGCCGTCGGGAAGTCCGTCACCACGAACGGCGAACCCTCCTCGACCGGCGTGGCGTACACCTCGCGCAGCAGCTTCTCCGACCGCTCGCTGCGCACGCCCACCACGATCCGGTCCGGGTGCAGGGTGTCCTGCACCGCGAAGCCCTCGCGCAGGAACTCCGGGTTCCAGGCCAGCTCCGCGTCCGCCCCGGCCGGCGCGTGCTCGGCGAGGTAGGCGGCCAGCCGGTCGGCCGACCCGACGGGCACCGTCGACTTGCCCACGACCAGCGCGGGGCCCTTCAGATGCGGGGCGAGGGAGGCGATCGCCGAGTCGACGTACGACATGTCGCAGGCGTACTCGCCGTGCCGCTGCGGGGTGTTCACGCAGACGAAGTGGACGTCGCCGAACTCGCCCAGCTCGGCCCAGTCCATGGTGAACCGCAGCCGGCCGGTCGAGCCCTCGATCCCGGCCACATGCCGGCGCAGCAGCTCCTCGAGCCCCGGCTCGTACATCGGGACCTCGCCGCGGCGCAGCTTGTCGATCTTCTCGGGCACCACGTCGAGGCCCATCACCTCGAAGCCCAGCTCGGCCATGGCCGCGGCGTGGGTCGCGCCGAGATAACCGGTGCCGATCACGGTGATCTTGAGGGCCATGGGGGTGCTCCAGAGGTCTGCGGCAGGCACGTGCGCGCCCGAGCATATCCGGGGCGCCCGCACGCGCCTCGTCCGGTTGTTCCCCCGCTGTCGCCCAGCTCACCTATCCACGACCATGGGGAAAGGCCTAACATTTGAGTTACTTAACGGTAGTTAGCGTGACCAGCATCGCAGCGTTTTGGAGCGTGAGAGACCTTGGCCGGATCGGCTGACTTCGACCTGTACCGCCCGTCCGAGGAGCACGACATGCTCCGGGACGCCGTCCGCTCGCTGGCCGAGGCGAAGATCGCGCCGCACGCCGCCGCGGTGGACGAGGAGGCCCGCTTCCCCCGCGAGGCCCTCGACGCGCTCGTCGCGAACGACCTGCACGCCGTCCACGTCCCCGAGGAGTACGGCGGCGCCGGCGCCGACGCCCTCGCCACCGTCATCGTGATCGAGGAGGTGGCCCGCGTCTGCGCGTCCTCCTCCCTCATCCCCGCCGTGAACAAGCTGGGCTCGCTGCCGGTCATCCTCTCCGGCTCCGAGGCGCTGAAGAAGAGGTACATGGCCCCGCTCGCCAAGGGCGAGGCGATGTTCTCGTACTGCCTGTCCGAGCCGGACGCCGGTTCCGACGCCGCCGGCATGAAGACCCGCGCCGTCCGCGACGGCGACTTCTGGGTGCTGAACGGCGTGAAGCGCTGGATCACCAACGCCGGCGAGTCCGAGTTCTACACGGTGATGGCCGTCACCGACCCGGAGAAGCGCTCCAAGGGCATCTCCGCCTTCGTCGTCGAGAAGTCCGACCCGGGCGTCTCCTTCGGCGCGCCGGAGAAGAAGCTCGGCATCAAGGGCTCGCCGACTCGCGAGGTCTACCTGGACAACGTCCGCATCCCCGCCGACCGCATGATCGGCGAGGAGGGCACCGGCTTCGCCACGGCGATGAAGACCCTGGACCACACCCGCATCACCATCGCCGCCCAGGCCCTCGGCATCGCCCAGGGCGCCCTCGACTACGCCAAGGGCTACGTCAAGGAGCGCAAGCAGTTCGGCAAGCCGATCGCCGACTTCCAGGGCGTGCAGTTCATGCTCGCCGACATGGCCATGAAGATCGAGGCCGCCCGCCAGCTCACGTACGCCGCGGCGGCGAAGTCCGAGCGGGGCGACAGCGACCTGACCTTCCAGGGCGCCGCCGCCAAGTGCTTCGCCTCCGACGTGGCCATGGAGGTCACCACGGACGCCGTCCAGCTCCTCGGCGGCTACGGCTACACCCGCGACTACCCGGTCGAGCGCATGATGCGCGACGCCAAGATCACGCAGATCTACGAAGGCACGAATCAGGTCCAGCGCATCGTGATGGCGCGCAACCTGCCGTAACCGCGGTCAGGCGGAGGAGGGCGTCCGGGGCTCCCGGGCGCCCTCCCGCGTCGTCCGGCCCGCCGGGGTCACCTGCGCCAGAACAGATGGTGCGCCACCCCGCTCGGGCTGGGCACGACCTCCAGGTGGTACCGGTCGAGCAGGTCCTCCGGGGAGTCCCACAGGCGCAGCCCGGAGCCCAGCTTCACCGGCGACACCGCCACGTGCAGGGTGTCCACCAGACCGGCGTCGAGGAACTGCCGCACGGTGGTGACCCCGCCGCCGAGCCGGACGTCCTTGCCGTCCGCCGCCTCCCGCGCCAGCTCCAGCACCCGCTCCGGGTCGCCGTCCACGAAGTGGAACGTGGTGTCGGACAGCGTGAACGACGGACGCGGGTGGTGGGTCATCACGAACACCGGCGTGCGGAACGGCGGCTCGTCCCCCCACCAGCCCCGCCACTCGTGGTCCTGCCAGGGCCCGCGCTGAGGCCCGAACTTGTTGCGCCCCATGATCTCGGCGCCGATGTTGTTCCTGAAATCACGGGTGAAGTAGTCGTCGAGGCCCCGGGTCCCGCCGGGGTCGGTGCGGTTGGGCCAGCTCGCGGTCGCCCCCGCCCAGGCGAACATCCTGCCGGGGTCCACATGGCCGAAGGGGCGCTCGAGGGTCTGGTCCTCGCCCGCGCCGATCCCGTCGGCCGAGACGTTGAAGTTCTGCACGCGCAGCAGCTGAGGCACTGTCTCTCCTGACATCGGTGACAGTGGGTGGACTTCCCGGACAGGGGGAACTCATCGCCGCCGGCTCACAGGAAACGCCGGATCGGGGTGACCGCCGCCTCCGCCAGACGGGCGCGCAGGGGGCGGCGCCGCCAGCGGACCGGGTCGACCGCCTCGCTCTGCTTGCGGTCGGCGTCGAAGTCGGCGTCGAGCTGCGCGGTGAAGTCCTCGTCGAGGACGGCCAGCATGACCTCCTCGTCGTGTTCCAGCGAGCGGCGGTTGAAGTTGGTGGAGCCGATCAGGGAGCAGACGCCGTCCACCGTGATGATCTTCGTGTGGAGCATGGTCGGCTGGTACTCCCGCACCTCCACGCCCGCGTCCACCAGCGTCTGGTAGTGCTGCCGTCCGGCCAGCAGACAGGCGCGCTGGTCGGTGTGCGGGCCGGGCAGCAGGATCTGCACCTCGACGCCCCGGCGGGCGGCGGCCGCCAGCAGGTCGATGAAGTACACGTCGGGCGCGAAGTACGCCGTGGACAGCCGGAACCGCTCCCGCGCCGAGGTGATCATCACCCGCAGCAGGGTCTGCATGTCCTGCCAGCCGAAGCTGGCCGAGCCGCGGACGACCTGGACCGTGGCGTTGCCCGGCTGGTCCTGGTCGGTGAAGCGGTCGTACTCGTCGTACAGCTCGTCGTGGCACTCGGCCCAGTTCTGGGCGAAGGCCGCCGCGATGCCGTCCACCGCCGGGCCCCGGACCCGCACATGGGTGTCGCGCCACTCGTCGGGGTTGCGGGCGTCGCCGCACCACTCCTGCGCGATGCCCACCCCGCCGGTGAAGGCGGTGTGCTCGTCGGTGACCAGCACCTTGCGGTGGCAGCGGTGGTTCTGCCGCATCGGCGACAGCCGGGTGGGCTTGCGGAACCACGCCACGTGGACGCCGGCGTCGTCCATCGCCCTCAACAGCCCCGGCTCTATCTCCTTGGCGCCGAAGCCGTCCAGCAGCAGGCGCACCCGGACGCCGGCACGGGCCCGTTCGGCCAGCGCCTCGGCGAACTCCCGCGCGATGTCGCCCCGCCAGTAGACGAACGTCATCATGTCGACCGTGTGCTCCGCGGCGCGGACCGCCTCCAGCATCGCCGGGAAGATCTCGTCGCCGTTGCGCAGCGGCACCAGTTCGTTGCCCTCGGTCGCCGCGATGCCGATGAGCCGTTCCAGCCGTCTGCGCAGCCGCTTCCGCTCCGTCTGTGTCGTCATGGTCCTCTCCCTGTCCGTCCCGCCGATCGCCCCCTCGGCGCCGCGGTCACGGGCACCACCCTTCGGATTGCCGCTCCCGGCCCGGCCAAGCAACGTCCTGTGGTGGTCATGGACACAGGGGCGTAGGACGGGAGGTGCGAAGGACCGAACGCCGGCCCTCGCCGTCCCCTGGGAGGAACCATGACCCAGCAGCAGCCGGCCACGGAACCGCTGAGCAAGGAGATGCAGGACTGCATCCAGGCGTGCATGGCCTGCCACGGTGTGTGCGAGGAGACCATGAGCGCGTGTCTGCGGACGGGCGGCGAGGCCCAGACGCGGATCATGCGGGCGCTCCTGGACTGTTCGGAGATGACCCGCGTGTGCGCGGACATGATGATGCGGCGCTCGCCGCTGCACAACGAGATGTGCATGATGTGCGCGCAGGCCTGCGACCTGTGCGCGGAGGCGTGCATGTCGATGCCGGAGGACGAGCTGATGACGCGGTGTGCCGAGTCGTGCCGCCGCTGCTCCGAGATGTGCCGCGCGATGGCGGGTGCCCCGATGTGACGGACGCCGGACACAGACGAGGGCGCCCCCGGCGGGGCGCCCTCGTCGCGGTGACCGGCAGCGGCGTCAGTCGCCGGTGACGGTCACCTTCTCGTCGTTGTTCAGCTGGTTGACCAGCTGCTTCACCTTGTCCTTGTCCCACAGCAGGTTGCCGCCGCTGGAGCCGGCCAGCGGCATGTTCATCGACGTGCCCTCGCCGCCGCTGACGCCCTTCATCGACCAGAACATGTCGGCCAGGTCGAACAGCCCCATGTCCTTGTCGACGATCAGGGAGTCCAGGCCCGCGCCCATGGTCGGGTAGAGGCGGAACGGGTTGAGCACCGTGCCCGGGGTGGCCACCTGGTTGGCCAGGGCGGACAGGAACTTCTGCTGGTTCTTCGTGCGGTCCAGGTCGGAGCCGGCCAGCGCGTAACGGGTGCGGACGAAGGCGAGCGCCTCCTCGCCGTTGAGGGTCTGCTTGCCCTTCCTGAAGTCGGCGCCGGACTTGGTGTCCTTGATGTCCTGCGGGATGTCGATCTCCACGCCGCCGGCCGCGTCCACGATGTTCGCGAAGCCGGCGAAGCCGATCTCCACATAGTGGTCGATGTGCAGGCCGGTGTTGAACTCCACCGTGCGCACCAGCAGTTCGGGGCCGTCCTCGGCGTACGCGGCGTTCAGCTTCACCTGGCGGCCGGTGCCCTGGTAGGTCTTCCCGGACTCGGAGCCCTTGAAGGTGGGGATCTCCACGTTCGAGTCCCGGGGCAGCGATATCAGGGTCGGGCCGTTGCTCCCGGTGTGCAGGATCATCATCGAGTCGGTGCGCTTGCCCTCGGAGGAGCCGGTGCGCAGCCGCTTCTTGTCCTCGTCGGACAGGCCCGCGCGGCTGTCGGAGCCGACGATGAGGTAGTTGGTGCCCTCGCCCTTCTCGGGGCGCTCGATCACCTTCGACAGGTCGACCTCGCGGTTGAGCTTGGAGTCGGCCCAGAAGTACGTGGCGACGGTGGTGACCAGCAGCACGGTCACCAGGGTGATCGCTGTCCACTTGACACGGCGCCGCCAGTCCGGCGCGGGGCGCTGCGGGCCGTAGCCGTCACCGCCGCCGCGTCCGCCACCGCCGCCGTACACCTGGCCGGTGTTGTAGCCGCTGTCGTAGCCGCCGTCGACGTAGTGGGGCTGCTGCGGCACCCCGCCGTAGGCGTCCTGCCCGGGAGGGGCCGGCCGACCCCGCCGCACCTGCCGCATGACGCGGGCGCTCTCGGGCTGTGCGCTCGCGCTCCCGCGTCCGTAGCGGCCGCCGCGGTTGTCGTCGGACCATGCCTCGGGCCAATCATTCATGGCAGACAGTGTGCAGGTCCGCAGGGCCGGCGGTACAAGGGTCGTCGGAAAATCAGGGCGGCGCTGTTGCGAAGCTGACACAAAACAACCGCTTCTCACCTCGGCATAAGGTGGAGGCCATGACAGACCAGGCCCCTGCCGCGCAGACGGACAGTCCGGAGATCCCGGGCAAGCCCGTCTCGGCGTCCCGCACCACCCTCAGCCACATCATGACCCACAACGACACCAATCTTCTGGGCACCGTGCACGGCGGGGTGATCATGAAACTGGTCGACGACGCGGCGGGCGCCGTCGCCGGCCGGCACTCCGGAGGGCCGGCCGTGACGGCCTCCATGGACGAGATGGCGTTCTTCGAGCCGGTCCGCGTGGGTGACCTTGTTCACGTCAAGGCCCAGGTCAACTGGACCGGCCGGACCTCGATGGAGGTCGGGGTGCGGGTGCTGGCCGAGCGCTGGAACGAGTCCACGCCGGCGACGCACGTCGGCTCCGCGTACCTCGTCTTCGCCGCGGTCGACGCCGACGGCAAGCCGCGGCGGGTGCCGCAGGTACTCCCCGAGACGGACCGCGACCGCCGCCGCTACCAGGAGGCGCAGATCCGCCGCACCCACCGGCTGGCCCGCCGCCGCGCGATCCTGGAACTCCGCGAGAAGCGCGCGGCAGAAGGCTTCGACGACTGACGCCGCCGGCCGACCGCCGGGCGGGAGGTCAGGTGCAGGTGACCTCGTCGCCGCGGACGATCCCGAACTCTCCCTGGCCCGGGTCCTTCGGGCGGACCTTGCGGACCTTCTCGAAGTCGGCGCCCGCGATGACCTTCAGCGTCGGGCCCTGCCCCTTCACCGGGCGGAGTTCGCTGCCGGGGAGGGCCGCCGCGAGGGACTTCGCGGAGCGGTCCCAGCGGGGGTCGTAGGCGACGACCGTGCGCCGGTGGTCCTGGCGGCCGGCGTTGACGGGCGCCTTGGTGGTGGCGAAGCCGGTCGCCGCCAGCGCCGCGTCCACGCGCCGGCCGAGACCGGGCGTGCGGGTGCCGTTCTCGACCTGCACCCGGATCTGCTTCGGATCGACCGGCACCCGCAGCGCCGCGCCTGCCGAGGGCCGCGTGGACAGCGGCTCGTCGCGGCGCAGCGCGTCGAAGATGTGCTCGGACTTCTCCGGGTGCCACTTCAGCGTGGAGCCGATGCCCTTCACCACGTGCCCCGGCGTCACCACGGGCACGGTGGTGAACTCCGACGACGACGGCGAGAAGTTCCGCATCGCCCGGCCCAGGTCGAGCAACTCGCCCGTGCCGAACCCCTCGTCCGCGCGGACCGAGCCGAGCACCGCGCGGGTGACGTCCCGGAACCGCATCGGGTTCCACAGGATCCCGGACGAGGTGGCCCGCTCCACCAGCGCCGCCAGGAAGTGCTGCTGCCGTCGCATCCGGCTGAGGTCGGACCCCGCGTCGACGTACCGGGCACGGACGTACTGGAGGGCCTCGCCGCCCTTCAGGGTGTGCCGGCCCGGGGGCAGGTCGAGCCCGCTGTGGCTGTCCTTCAGCCGCTGGTCGGTGCAGATCTCCACGCCCCCGACCACGTCGACCGTCTTCATGAAGCTGGCGAAGTCGACCTCCAGGTAGTGGTCGATCTTCACCCGGGTCATCTTCTCCACCGTCCGGACGGTGAGCTGCGGCCCGCCCTCCGCGTACGCCGCGTTCAGCTTCAGCGGGTGTCTCTTGTGCCGCTGCCCGCTGACCCGGTCGGTGTGCGGGGGCGTCTCGGCGTAGGAGTCGCGGGGCAGGCTGACGACGCTGGCGCGGTCCCGGTCCTCCGAGATGTGCACGATCATGATCGTGTCGGTGCAGTGGCAGGGCGCCCCGCCGAGCCGGTACCGCTCCCGCTCCGCCCTGCCGATGCTGTCCCGCCCGTCCGTGCCGACCAGCAGGATGTTCATGCCGTGCCCGGCCCTGGGCCGGTTCTTCATGTCGCGGAACGGGTCGACCCGTGCGATGTCGTCGTCGAGCCCGCTGAGCACCGCGTGCCCGATCCCGGCGGAGGCGAGCACCACGACCGACAGCGCGGTGACCGTGCGCATGACCCACCGCGGCCGGCGGCGCGGGGGCGCCGGCGGGCGCGGGGCCGGCCGTGGCGGCCGCGCCGGGCGCCGGTCGGGGTTTCGGGGCCGGGGGGAGCGCGGCGGCGTGGGCAAGGGGGGCACCTCCGGACGACGGCCGAGCGTGGAATCGTGAGCACCGTAGGCCGATACGATCTGCGGCCCTCCGCACAGCACCCCGGCACGCGCAACCGTGTCCCCCGTTCGCGGTAACGTGAGGCCCCTATGAACGCCAATCCCGACGTGCGGCCCCCGGCCGTTTCCGTGATCATGCCCGTCCTCAACGAGGAGCGGCATCTGCGCGGCGCGGTCCGCGCGATCCTCGCCCAGGAGTACGCCGGCGAGATGGAGGTCGTGATCGCCCTCGGTCCGTCCACGGACCGCACGGACGAGATCGCCGCCGAACTCGTCGCCGAGGACCCGCGGGTGCACACCGTGCCCAACCCGACGGGCCGCACCCCGGCCGCCCTCAACGCGGCGATCAAGGCCTCGCGCCATCCGATCGTGGTCCGCGTCGACGGCCACGGGATGCTCTCCCCGAACTACATCGCCACCGCCGTACGCCTCCTGGAGGAGACCGGCGCGCAGAACGTCGGCGGCATCATGCACGCCGAGGGCGAGAACGACTGGGAGCGCGCCGTCGCCGCCGCGATGACCTCGAAGATCGGCGTGGGCAACGCCGCCTTCCACACCGGCGGCGAGGCGGGCCCCGCCGAGACCGTGTACCTGGGCGTGTTCCGGCGTGAGGCGCTGGAGCGGCAGGGCGGCTACAACGTGGAGTTCATCCGCGCCCAGGACTGGGAGCTGAACTTCCGTATCCGTGAAGCGGGCGGGCTGATCTGGTTCTCGCCCGAGCTGCGGGTGTCGTACCGGCCCCGCCCGTCCGTACGGGCGCTCGCCAAGCAGTACAAGGACTACGGCCGCTGGCGCCACGTGGTGGCCCGCTACCACTCCGGCTCCATCAACCTGCGCTACCTCGCGCCGCCGACCGCGGTGTGCGCGATCGCGGCCGGCCTCGTGGCGGGCGCGGCGCTCACGCCGTGGGGATTCGTGATCCCCGGCGGCTATCTCGCGGCGATCGTCGCGGGCTCGATACCCGCCGGCAAGGGCCTCCCGCTGAAGGCGCGGCTGCAGATCCCGGTGGCCCTCGCCACCATGCACATGTCGTGGGGCTGGGGCTTCCTGACCAGCCCGCGCTCCCTGGCGAAGAAGGTCATCGCCTCCCGGCGGCCCGCCGTCCAGGCGGAGGACGCCAAGGCGGCCTGACGCCCCGTCCGCCCGTCACCCCGACGTCCGAAGGCCCCTTCCCGCACCGGGCAGGGGCCTTCGCGCCTCACCAGGTGAAGGCGGGGCTCACATGCATGCAGGCCTTGTCGTCCGCGCCGTTGAGGGCCTGCGCCGACTCGGGCGTGGTGTCGTCCTCCTCGGGCGCCTCGTACCGCGTGCCCTCGCGCCAGTCCGCGCCCACGACGAGCGTCACGCCGGACACGTCCGTGGAGCGCTTCACCGCGTCCGCCGGGATGCCGAGGACCGCGGCGACACGGCGGGCGTCGCCCTCCAGGTCGGCGCTCGGGTAGCGCACCACGGTCCGCTCCTCGGTGTACGCGCCGTCGGTGTCGGCGGTGGCGCTGGTGAAGCCCTTCTCCCGCAGTTCCCCGGTGATCGCGGAGGCCCGGCCCTGGGCGGGCGCGAGGGTGTCGGTGCGGGTGCCGTTGCGGACCTGCACGGCGATGGCGGCGTCGTCCGCGGCCGGGTCGGCGGGCGGCCTCTCCACGGCAGGCTTCGGCTTGGCGTCCTTGCCGTCCAGGGCGATGTCCTCGCGCACCAGCCGGAACAGCTTCTCGGCGTCCTCGGTGGGCTCCACGCGGGCGCCCACGTACCGGTTGGGCATCGTGGTCATGGTGATGCGCTCCGGCTTCACCTTCCGCAGCTCGGTGCTCAGGTCGTACAGCTTCTTCACCGTGTCGAGGCCGGGGTCGACGGTGAGCGCCCGGGTGGCCTCCTCGGCCAGCCGGCGCAGGTTGTTGGGGCTGCTCAGCGTGGCGTTCTCCCGCAACTGCCGGGCCAGCGAGTTCATGTACATGTGCTGCGCCTTGGCCCGCGCGAGGTCGCTGCCGTCCTCGAAGCCGTACCGGGTGCGCAGCCACTGCAGGGCCTGCTCGCCCTTGACCGGGTGGGTGCCCTTCGGCAGCTTCAGCCCGGAGCCGTGCCCCTGGCCGTCGCGCGAGTGGATGTTGGCGTCGACGCAGACGGGGACGCCGCCGACCGCGTCCGCCATGGCCACCACGCCCGCGAAGTCCACCATGACGAAGTGGTCGATGTGGATGCCGGTCAGCTCCTGCCAGGTGGCCACCGTGCAGCCCGGACCGCCGTGCCCGAGGCTCTGGTTGGCCATCACCCGGCCCTCGCTCGCCGGGTACACCGTGCCGTCGTCCGGGTCGGTGCACTTGGGGATGTGCAGCAGGGTGTCGCGCGGCATGCTGATCACCGACATGTTGCTGCGGTCCGCGGACAGGTGCACCAGCATCTGCACGTCCGCCAGCGGCGTCGAGCCGAACGTCTCGCGGGCGCCGCCGAGTTTCTGGTTCTCCTCGCTGTCCCGCGCGTCGCTGCCGATCAGCAGGATGTTCAGCGGGGTCTGGCCCGCCGCGTTGGGCGTCGGCTCGGCGACCTTGCTGTCGCCGAGGTTCAGCGGGTCCTTCTTGATGTTGTCGTTGAGCTGCCGGTAGTACAGGAACCCCGCGCCGCCGGCCGCGAGGACGAGCAGCGCGAGCACCGCGGCCGACCAGGTGAGGATCCGGCGGAAGCGCCGCGGACGCGGGACCGCGCCGTCGGCGGGCGGGGCGTCGTCGGGAGCCGGCGCGAGCTCCTCGTCGCGGGCCGTCTCCCGCGTGGCGTTCTGTGTCACTGCCCCGTCCTTCCCACCCCTGGAAACACCTCGCTCCGGCTCGCAGGCCCCGCCCTGCGTCCTGTTAGACGCACGACGGGCCCGTCAGTTGCCCCGGGTTTTCCCTCGATTTCCCCAAGGGGTGGCGGCGGCCCCGCGGGCGCTACCAGCGGTACGGCGCGTACACGTCCATGCAGGCGCCCTTCTCCGCCGCGCTGAGGGCGTCGGCGTCGTCCGGCAGGTCGCCCGCCTTGGGCGGCTCCGGCTCCGGGTACGTCCCGCCCTCCCGCCAGTCCGCGCCGACCACCACGGTGACGCCGGAGACGTCGGCCGACCGGCGGACCGAACTCACGGGGATGCCAAGGGACTTGGCGACCCGCTGGGCGTCCCCCTTGAGGTCGTCGGCCGGGTAGCGCACCACGGTGCGCTCCTCGGCGCCGGCGGCGGAGGTGTCCGGTGCGGCGCGGGTGAAGCCCTGCGCGGCCAGCTCCCCGGCGATCGCGCTCGCCCGGCCGGAGACCGGGCCCTCGGTCGCGGACCGGGTGGCGTTCCGCACCAGCACGCCGATCTCGTCGTCGGGGGCGGACGGGTCCGCGGTGCGCTCCTCGCGGGACGCCTTCCCGCTCCCGCCCGCACCGCTCTTCGCGCCCTTGCCGCCCTTGCCGCCCTTGTCGTCGAACGGCACGTCGTCGCGGAGCAGCGCCCAGACCTGCTCCGCGTCGTTCCCGGCGGGCAGCAGGTGGTTGGCGTTCTGCGGGTCCGGGACGGTCGGCAGGGTCGTCATGGTGATCCGGTCCGGCGGCACCGTCCTCAACTGCATCGCCAGGTCGTACAGCTTCTTCACCGACCCGATCTCCTCGGAGACCTGGAGCGACTTGGTGGCCGCCTCCGCGAGATCGGTGAGCCGGCCGGTGTCGGTGAAGACGTTCTGCCCGCGCAGGGTGCGGATCATCGAGTTCATGTACATCCGCTGCGCCCGGGTGCGCAGGACGTCACTGCCCCACGCGTGCCGGGTGCGCAGCCACTGCAGGGCCTGCACGCCCTGCACCTTGGTCTTCCCCGCCCGCAGCTTCAGGCCCGAGCCGCCGGGCACGCCGGGCAGCGGCCGGTCCCACACGTTCTGCCGGACGCAGACCTCGACGCCGCCGACCGCGTCGGCCATCCGCACCACGCCCGCGAAGTCGATGGTCATCCAGTGGTCGACGTAGACACCGGTGAGGTTCTCCCAGGTGGCGAGCGTGCAGCCCGGACCGCCGCGCCCCAGCGAGGTGTTGATGATGTCGTTGGTCGCCGGGTACGTCGTCCCGGTCTCCGGGTCGGTGCACCGGGGGATGTCCACGCGGGTGTCGCGCGGGATGCTCACCACGGCCGCGCTCTTCCGGTCGGCGGCCAGGTGGATCAGCATCTGCACGTCGCCCAGCGGCGGGTTGCCGCGGTTGGCCTTGCCGCCGCCGAGGGCGACGTTGGCGTCGGAGGCGCGGCTGTCGGAGCCGATCAGCAGGATGTTGAGGGGCGTCTGCCCGGCCGCGTTCGGCGTGGACCGCTCCGCCTTGGAGTCGCCGCTGCTGCGCTCGCCCTTCACCAGGTTGTCGTTGAGGTGGTCGTAGTACAGGTAACCGGCGCCCGCCGTGCCGAGTATCAGCACGGCCAGGGTCGTCGCCGACCAGCGCAGGGCGCGCCGCGTCCGTCCGCCGCGCGGTCTTCCGCCGCCGTCGCCCTCGGGGGCGGGCGGTCCCTCGGGACGGCCCTCGTCGGACGGGCCGGACCGGCGCGGGGCGCTGTCCTGCGCCGCCCCCTCCTCGTACACGTCACTTCGCGTCATCGTGCGGTGTCTCTCCCACCCCTGGACATGGACGGGCCCGTCTGCGCCCCGTAGGACGCGAGACGGGCCCGTCAGGTGCCTATTCGGCGCACACGACCTTGTCCGCCGTGGACTTCTTGATGTCGTCCGGCGCCTTGTCCGGAGGCGTGAGCGAGACGCCCGCGCCCTTGAAGTCCTTGCCGAGGGTCAGCGTCATCGCGGGCACACCCTGTGAGTTGGTGACACTCTCGCCCGGCTTCAGCGCCGACGCGGACAGGCCCATGATGTCGGCCAGCCGGCGCGCCTGGTCCGCCTGGTCGGGGGCGTACTCGAGGGTGGTCTTCGCCAGCTCCGCGGGCGCGTTGCCCGCGTTCTCCGACTTGCTGACGCCCTCGTCGACCTGGAGCCAGCTCAGGGTCGACTGGGCGCTTCCGGGGGGCGCGCCGCCGTTGAGGATGCGCACCCGCACCTCGGACGCCGGGGCCTTCTCGCCCTTCAGACGGGCGGCGACGGCGGCCTTCTCCTTCTTCTGCTTCTGCTTGACCTCGGTGAACGACACGTCGTTCCGGATGAGGTCGAAGACCTGCGGCGCCTTGGACTCGTCGAGCACGACGGTCGCCTTGACCTTCTCCGCGGGGTTGTCGATCACCGGGATCGTCGTGAACGTCAGGTTCTTGACGTTCAGTTTGCCCAGCTCCAGACCGAGGTCCTTGAGCTTGTTGATGCTGTTGAGCTGGGAGTCGACGGTGAGCGCCTTGGTGCCCGCCTCGGCGAGCTTGATCATCTTGGACGGGCTGGTGAGCGTGTCGTTCGACTTCAGCTCACGCATCAGCGAGCTGAGGAACTGCTGCTGCAGCTCGATCCGGCTCAGGTCGCCGCCCAGGCCCACCGAGTGACGGGTGCGCACGAACGCCAGCGCCTCCTCGCCCTCGATCCTGTGCGTGCCCTTGGGCAGGTTCAGGTGCGAGTCCGGGTCGTTGATGTCCTTGCCCAGGCACACCTCGACGCCGCCGACCGCCGTGGTCAGCGTCTTCACCGCGTTGAAGTCCGCCACCATGAAGTTGTCCGGCTTGATGCCGGTCAGCTCGGTCACGGTCCGCATGGTGCAGCTGGGCGTACGGCCGCCCTGCCCGAGGCTGGTGTTGAAGCGGGCGCCGACGGAGCCGGGGATGACCTTCTCGCTGCCGTCCTCCTGCTGGGTCGGGCAGTCCGGGATGTCGACTATGAGGTCGCGCGGGATGCTCAGCGCGGTCGCGTTGGAGCGGTCCTTCGACACGTGCAGCAGGATCGTGGTGTCGGCGTGACCCGCGCTGCCCTTGTCGCCGTAGCCCTCGTTGCCCGCGCCGGTGCGCTTGTCGGTGCCGATCAGCAGGATGTTGATGGCCTGGTCCTTCTTGAAGCCACCGGTGCTCGCGCCGTCGTCCGACACGGACGTGATGTTGTCGTTCAGGTGCTCCAGGTACAGATAGCCGCCGACACCCGCGGCGAGCACCAGGAAGGCCACGGTGCCGCTGCCCCACAGCAGCACCTTCCTGGCCTTCTGGTTCTTCTTCGCCGGCCGGCGCCCGCGGCGGCCCGCCGGAGACTCCTCCTCCTGCGCACCCCGGCGCCGGCGCTGCGGCGGCACGTCCCGCCCGGGCGTCTCACGCCCGGGGGAGGCGCGGCCGGGGCGCTCGGGCGCCTGGTCGGGCGACGCCGACCGGCCGCGCGTATTTCCCGCACCCGGGTTCCGCGGCCCGCGCGGGGCCGGAATGGGTGACTGCGGTGCGGAAGGGCTCAGTCGCAGTTCGTATTCGCCGGTGGTCGGATTGAGTACCCACTGGTCTGCGGGATCGATGTTCTCTCCCCGCCCACGGCCTTGCGCGTCCACGGTCGCTCGAATCCTCCGTCGGGGCCACGCGGCGCCTTTCCCCTCCCAGGCGCTCGGGTCTCGGTCACACAGTGCGGGAACTCAGGACGGACCTGAAGGAACGGACGCACCGGAGGGCTCACACTAACGGGCCGGATCGGCCTCCGGCGACGCCGGTGACGAATTCCACGCCCTCACAAGGGGCAATCCGCCCATTTCCGTGGACAGGAGTTCGGAGTCTGGGAGTTGCCTTTGAGTTTCCTTTACGCGCAGGTGTCCTCGGCGGCGGTGTTCCCGGAGAACGCGGGCGCCGGGGACGCGCTGTCCGCCGGGGCCGTCGTTTCCTTTTCCGTGGCCTTTCGCTCACTGTCAGTATCCACGCGTACGGGTTCGTCCTTGCGCAGCCGCTCGAACAGTTTCCCGGCGGCGGGCTGGGCGAGTTGATCCCGATTCACGTCCCCGGCGTAGGACTCCCTGGGCACGGTGAGGAATTGCACCCCTTCCGCGGGGATGTCGCGAAGCCCGCGTACGAGTTCGTACAAACCACGCAAGCTGGCGAGTTCGGGGTCGGTGGTGAGGGACGAGGTGGCCGCGTCCAGAACGGGATAGAGCTTCACCGGATTCAGCAGGATCCCGTTGCTGCGGACCTTGTTGACCAGCGCGCCGAGAAACCGCTGCTGGCGCTCGATGCGGCCGGTGTCGCTGCCGTCCCCGAGGGTCTTGCGGGCGCGGACGTAACCGAGGGCCTGTTCCCCGTCGAGGGTCACCCGCCCCGCCGGCAGGTGCAGGTGGGCGTCCTCGTCGTCGATCGGCTCGCTCAGGCACACCTCGACGCCGTCCACCGCGTCGACCATGTCCTTGAACCCCTTGAAGTCGACGACGACGTGATGGTCCACGCGGATGTCGGTCAGCTTCTCGACGGTGCGGACGGTGCAGGCCGAGCCGCCCACCTCGAAGGCCGCGTTGAACTGCGCGAACATCGGCGCGGAACGCGATCCGTCGGGGCGGCGGCAGTCGGGCACGTCCACCATCAGGTCGCGCGGTACCGACACCGCGGTCGCGCTGCGCCGGCCCGCCGACAGATGCAGCAGGATCACCGTGTCCGAGCGCTCGGTGCCCGGGTCGCGCCCGTAGCGGCCGTTCTCCGCGCCCGCGCGCGAGTCCGACCCGATCAGCAGGATGTTGAGGGCGTCCTTCACCAGCGCGGTGGGCCGGTCCTTCTCGAACCGGGCGAGCTCGGCCGCCGCCGCCTCGTCCGGGGTGATGTTCCCCTCCAGCTTCATGTACACCGCCCACCCGGCGGCCGCGGCGCCCACCAGCGCGAGCGACACCCCGAGACCGACGCCCCACACCCACCGCCTGCGGCGACGGCGGACCGTGCCGCGACCGCTGGGCGAGGAACCGGCGCCCGGGCCGACGGGACGCCCCGTCGCCCCTTGTCCCTCGGGGGGTATGCCTGCGGTGTCGCTCATGCCGGGTCCACCCCCTCACTGCGTACGGGCCGGGACGCGTACGGGTGCGGGCTGCTCGGTGCGTGCCGCTCGGGTGCGTGCCGCTTCCTACGACTGTGGCCCGCGCCGGGGAGGGGTGGGGGGTGCTGCTGCGCCGAACGGGTGAGGCGGTCCGTGGCGGCCGGGGTGGTGACCCGCGGGTCAGCGGGAGATGACCGTGACCCGTTCGCTCTCCACCCGCTTGTCCAGGGCGTCGGCGCCCAGCCGGTCGAGGTGGCGGCACAGCACCACCGATCCGCCGGTCGCCAGCGGCGCGTACAGCCCCGCGTTCAGTCCCTCCCAGGTGTCGTACGGCAGCCCGGAGAGGATGCGCGAGCCCGGGCCGGTCAGTCCGAGGTCCGGCGCCTCCGCGCGGGCCCGCTCGACGACCTCCGCGCCCGAGAACTCCCTGCCCGCCACGATCAGCGCCGGCTCCTCCGGGTCGACGGGCGCGTACGGCACGAACCGGTCGCCCTGCCCGGGCACCTCCACGGCATAGTCGGCGAAACCCTCCGGCGGCTGCGGGAAGCGCCCGCCGAGCGGCCGCAGCGCCAGCGCGACCCGCGGGCCCGAGCAGGCGCGGGCGGCCTCCAGCGACTCCGGCTCCGGGCCGCTCACCACCACGTCCGCCGCGGACGGGTCGCCGCCGACGTCCGCGATCACGCCGACCGACGCGCAGGCCAGCAGCCACACCGCGGTCTGCCAGTGCGCGGGCAGCAGCAGGGTCACCCGGTCGCCCGGTTCGACGGACAGCTCGTCCTGGAGCAGGTTGGCGGTCTTGGCCACCCAATTGGCGAAGGTGGCCACGGACAATTCGACCCGCTCGCCCGTGGCGTCGTCGTAGAAGGTCACCAGGGGGCGTCCCGGGTCCGCGGCGAGCGCGGAACTCAGCAGGTCGGCAGGGGTGCGGTCGGTGGCGTTCACCCGCGCAAGCGTACGCGGCCCCCGCCGGGCGCACCCTCCGTGCGGGCGCTGCGCGGGCCACCGGTTCGGGGGAACGGCGGTCGACGGACCGTCATATGAGCGATGGACAGATTTGTCTGCTTCTGTCCAAGCTCAGGGGCATGCGTGGAATTCTTGCTTCCTCAATCGGCGTCACCTGCGCCGCGGCCCTCGCCCTTCCCCTCGCCCCGCCCGCAGCCGCGTCCGCCAGGACGCCGGCGCCGGCGGCGGACGTGGCCACGCGAACCGCGGAGACGGCCGACGCCCGAGCCGACGCCCGAGCCGATGTCCCCGGCAGCACCCAGTCGCTGCCCCTACGGCCCCTCACCCACGACCGTGCCTCCGGCGCCGTCCTCGGCCTGACGCCCCGGACGGTACGGACCTTCTCCCTCCTCGGCGTCGTCTGGGACGACCCCTCCGCCGACCTGCACGGCCGCGTGCAGGTCCGCACCCGTGCGGCCGGCACGGGGGAGTGGACCGACTGGCAGGACGTCGAGACCCACTCCACCCAGCACGGGGCCGACCCGGACTCTCCGGAGGCCGCCTCCGGGACGGTGCGGGGCGCCACCGCGCCGCTGTGGGTGGGGGAGTCGGACGGGGTCGAGGTGCGGGTGCTGCCGGAGCCGGATCCCGGTGGGCACGGCGAGCACAGTGAACAACCCGGTGAGCGCGGTGAGCCGGAGGACGCCGGTCCCGCCGACACGGGGTCAGGTGAGGGGCCGTCAGGCGGGGAGGGCGCGGGTGACGCGGACGAGGTGTCCGCCCTGCCGGCCGGGATGCGCCTCGATCTGGTCGATCCGGGGGAGGCCGGGCCCGAGGAGTCCGCGGAGCCGGCGGAGGGCGCCGAACCCGCTGAGGGCGCCGAACCGGCCGAGCCCGCCGAGATCCCCCGTACGGGCGTCATGACCGCCGCGGCGAAGGCCGCCTCCGCCGCCAACTCCGCCCTCGTGCCGCTCGGCGCCACCGAGATCCCCTCGCTCACCGCCGAGGAGACCCGGGAGGAGCTCGTCTCCCTGCGCGGCCCCGAACTGACCGAGCAGCAGCAGGCCAAGCCGTACATCGGGCCGCGCCCCGCGATCGTCACCCGGCGCGGCTGGGGCGCGGACGAGAGCCTGCGCGAGGGGAGCTTCGTGTACACGAGCACGGTCAAGGCGGCCTTCGTGCACCACACCGCCTCCGGCAACAACTACTCCTGCTCGCAGGCGCCTTCCCTGATCCGCGGCTTCTACCGCTACCACACCAGGAGCCTGGGCTGGCGGGACATCGGCTACAACTTCCTCATCGACAAGTGCGGCCGCATCTACGAGGGCCGGGCCGGCGGCGTGGCCAAGCCGGTGAAGGGCGCGCACACCATGGGGTTCAACTCCAAGACCACCGGCATCGCCGTCATCGGCTCCTACGGCGCCAAGAAGCCCTCGTCCAAGGCGGTGAAGGCCGTCGCCCGGCTCACCGCCTGGAAGCTCGGGCTGCACGGCAGGAACCCGAAGAAGAAGACATCCCTGACGTCCGGCGGGGGCAACCTGTACGCGAAAGGCACGAAGGTGAAGATGAAGGTGATCTCCGGTCACCGGGACGGGTTCAACACCTCCTGCCCCGGGGGGAAGCTGTACAAGAAGCTGAGCAGCGTGCGGTCCAAGGCGGCCACGTACCAGGGCCGCTGAGGGGGCCGCCCACCACGGGGGCCGGGGCCGGCCGCTCCGTTTCTGCCGGGGACCGTCTGCATACACTGGCCGGCCGAAAGACGGTTCGGCCGGTCCCGGCAGGAAGCAGAGACGACAGGTGACAGAAGCGATCCTCCTGGTCGGCGGCAAGGGCACGCGACTGCGCCCGCTCACGGTGCACACGCCCAAGCCCATGGTCCCGGCGGCCGGGGTGCCGTTCCTCACGCACCAGCTCGCGCGGGCGCGCGCGGCGGGCGTGGAGCACATCGTCCTCGCCACGTCGTACCTCGCCGAGGTGTTCGAACCGCACTTCGGTGACGGGTCGGCGCTGGGGCTGCGCATCGAGTACGTCACGGAGGAGGAGCCGCTCGGCACGGGCGGCGCCATCCGCAACGCCGCCTCGCGGCTGCACTCCGGGCCGGACGAGCCGGTGCTGGTGTTCAACGGGGACATCCTGACGGGGCTGGACATCAGGGCGCTGGTGCGGACGCACGAGACGTCGGGGGCCGACGTCTCGCTGCATTTGACGCAGGTGACCGATCCGCGGGCGTACGGGCTCGTGCCGACGGACGGGACCGGGCGGGTGCTGGCCTTCCTGGAGAAGCCGCAGACGCCTGAGGAGATCGTCACCGATCAGATCAACGCGGGGGCGTACGTCTTCCGGCGGTCGGTCATCGACACGATTCCCGCGGGGCGGGTGGTGTCGGTCGAGCGGGAGACGTTCCCGGGGCTGCTGGCGGCGGGGGCGCACCTTCAGGGGATGGTCGACTCGACGTACTGGCTGGACCTCGGCACGCCGGCGGCGTTCGTACGGGGATCGGCGGACCTGGTGCTGGGGAAGGCGCCGTCGCCGGCCGTGCCGGGGCGGTGCGGGGACCGGCTGGTGCTGCCCACGGCGAGAGTCGCGCCGGACGCGAAGCTGGCGGGCGGGACGGTGGTGGGCGAGGGGGCGTTCGTCGCGGAGGGCGCCCGGGTGTTCGGCTCCACGATCCTTCCGGGCGCGGTGATCGAGCCGGGGGCGGTCGTCACGGACTCCCTGATCGGGACGCGGGCGCGGGTGGGGGAGCGGGCCGTCCTGACCGGGACGGTCATAGGGGACGGGGCGGTGGTCGGCGCCCACAACGAGCTGCGGGAGGGCGTGCGGGTGTGGTGCGACGCGAGAATCCCCGCCGGGGCGGTGCGGTTCTCGTCGGACCGGTAGCGGGACCGAGGCCCGGACCGCGCGCAGTACACGTACCCGTGCAGCACACGTGCCGTGCCGCACACGTACCGCACCGCACGGAGTGCTAAAGGCTCGCGATGTCCCCGTGCGGCATACGGGGCGCCCGCCGCGCAGGCGTCCTCCCGCTCAACAGGATCAACCGCACCGCACGGTGCCGCTGCCCCGCGTAGGGCTCCAGCAGCGACAACATGACGGAGTCATCCGCATCGCGGTCCCCCGCCAACGCCCACCCCACGATCCCCGGCAGATGCAGATCCCCGACGGTCACCGAGTCCACCGCCCCATGACTCCGCTGCACCGTCTCCGCCGACGTCCACGGCCCGATCCCCGGCACCAGCTCCAGCCGCGCCCGCGCCTCCTCGGGCGGCATACGGGCCGCCTCCTCCAGCCGCGCGGCGACCCGCACCGCGCGCAGCACGGTCGAGGCGCGCTTGTCGTCGACGCCGGCGCGGTGCCACTCCCAGGACGGGATCAGCGCCCAGGCGCGCGGCGCCGGCATCACCGCCATCCGCTCGGGCGCGGGCCCGGGCGCGGGTTCGCCGAACCTGCGGACCAGCAGCCGCCACGCCCGGTACGCCTCCCCGGTCGTGACCTTCTGCTCCAGGATCGACGGGATCAGCGACTCCAGCACCAGACCGGTGCGCAGCAGCCGGAGCCCCGGGAGGCGGTGATGGGTGAACGCCAGCAGCCGGTGCCGGGGCACGAACGCGGACGGGTCGTCGGCGGCGCCGAGCAGTTCGGGGAGGCGGTCCAGCAGCCAGTCGGCGCCGGGACCCCACGCCTGGCCGCGGATCGTGTCGTCGTGCCGGCTCACCCGGAGGGTGCCGGGGCCCACGGGTGTCAGGCTGGTGCGCCACGCGGCGCCGTCCGGGGTCGTGCGGAACGTGGGGTCGCCGGTGCCGCGGCGCAGCGGGCCGAGGACGAGGCCGAGGTCCAGGGGGCCGTCCGGTACCCAGGTCCGGGTCCGGGGTGAGGCCGGCGCGCTGCGCGGGTCCCGTGGCGCCGGCATCGCGACATGGCCGCCGCGCACGGTGGTCCGCGTCGGGCGGGGAGCGAAGCGTCCGGCCACGAGAGTCCCTGGGGTGAGAGTGAAGAGCTCCTACGAGGGTAGGGCCTCGCTCACCGCACCTCGATGAAACCGGCGGCGTCGCGCTCGGGGCGGGGGCGCGGGTCCTCGGCCGGGTGGCCCACCGCGACCGCGCCCATCGGGTCCCAGTCGGCGGGCAGGTCCAGCACCTCACGGACCACGTCACGGCAGAACATCGTCGACGACACCCACGCCGAGCCGAGCCGCTCGCCCGCGAGGGCCACCAGGAAGTTCTGCACCCCCGCGCCCGTGGCGACGACGAACATCTCCCGCTCCGCGCCGTCCCGGCGGGCGTCGCCGTAGTGGTGCGAGCCGTCCATGACCAGACAGGGCACGACCAGGTACGGGGCGTTGCGCAGGACGTCGCCGCGGCGGATCCGCCGGGCGATGGACTCCTCGGACTTGCCGTCCCGGCGCAGATCCGCGATCCAGGCGTCGCGCATGGCGTCGAGCAGACGGGTGCGGGTCTCGGGGGATTCCAGGAGGACGAAGCGCCAGGGTGTCGTGTGGTGGGGGGCGGGCGCCGTCACCGCGGCGGCCACCGCGCGACGTACCGCCCCGGGGTCCACCGGCTCGTCCGTGAAGGACCGCACCGTACGGCGCTGGGTCACCGCCTGGCGCACCGCCTCGGACGTGCCCAGGCGGAACATGTCGTCGCGCGCGTCGCGGACCAGCGGGCGGGCGCCCTCGGTGTCGTCGGGGGCCGTCGTGTGCGGCAGGCCGCGGACCACCGCCACGGGGAGCCCCGCGGCCTTGCCCTTGACCAGGTCGCCGGCGGCGGCCAGCTCGTCGGCCGTGGCGACGACCGTGGCGGCGAGCGGGTTGCCGTGCGCGTCGGTGCCGCCGCGCAGGTCGTCCAGCACACGGACGCCCGCCGCGCCGATCGCCACATCGGTCAGACCCGCCCGCCAGGGGCGGCCGAAGGTGTCGGTGACGATGACGCCGACCTCGACGCCGAGCGTGTCGCGCAGGCCCTCGCGGATGGTGCGCGCGGAGGCGTCCGGGTCCTCGGGGAGCAGCAGGACCGTGCCCGGGGCCGTGTTGGAGGCGTCGACGCCGGCGGCGGCCATGACCAGGCCCTGCCGGTTCTCGACGATGCGCAGGGGGCCGCGCCGGGCCACCACCCGCACGGTCTCGGCGTCGATCGCGGCCTCCCGGTCGGCGGCCTCGACGATCCGGCCCTCCGCCTTGGAGACGATCTTCGAGGTGACCAGGAGGACGTCGCCGTCGGCGAGGTCGGGTGCGGCGGCCGCGATCAGCTTGGCCAGGTCGTCGCCGGGGCGGACCTCGGGCAGGCCGGGGAGGGCCCAGACCCGGAAGGCGGGGTGAGCCTCGCTCATGCCGTACGGACCTCCTCGGCCAGGGCCAGCGCCTCGCGGGCCATCCCGGCGGCCGCGTCCACGTCGGTCATCATCAGCGGCACGGCCCGGCAGCGGATGCCCGCCGCCTCGACCCGCTCCACGCTCGCCGCGTCCACGGTGTCCACCAGCCAGCCGTCCAGCAGCCCGGAGCCGTAGTGCTCGGCGACCGCGGCCGCCGTGGACTCCACGCCGACGGCGGCGAGCACCTTGTCGGCCATGCCCCGCACCGGCGCGTCCCCCACGATCGGCGACAGGCCGACCACCGGCACGCCCGCGTCGGCGATGGCCTCGCGGACGCCGGGGACCGCGAGGATGGTGCCGACGGACACCACCGGGTTGGACGGCGGGAAGAGGATCACGTCGGCCTCGCCGATCGCCTCCAGGACGCCCGGGGCGGGCTTGGCCTGCTCCGCGCCGACCGGCACGACCGCCTGGGCGGGCACCGAGGCCCGCAGCCGCACCCAGTACTCCTGGAAGTGGATCGCCTTGCGCTCGCCGTCCAGCTCGACCGCCACGTGCGTCTCCACGCGGTCGTCGGTCATGGGGATCAGGCGCACACCGGGCTGCCAGCGGTCGCACAGCGCCTCGGTGACCGCGCTCAGCGGGAAGCCCGCGCCGAGCATCTGGGTGCGCACGATGTGCGTGGCGAAGTCGCGGTCGCCGAGTCCGAACCAGTCCGGGCCGACGCCGTAGGCCGCGAGCTCCTCCTTGAGGTGGAAGGTCTCGTCGCTCCGCCCCCAGCCCTGCTCCTCGTCGATACCGCCGCCGAGCGTGTACATCACCGTGTCGAGGTCCGGGCAGACCTTCAGCCCGAAGAGGTGGATGTCGTCCCCGGTGTTGCCGATGACCGTGATGTCCGCGTCCGGCACGGCCCGCTTCAGACCGCGCAGGAAACGGGCACCGCCGATGCCGCCTGCCAGAACCACAATGCGCATGGGGCCATCCTCGCAGGCCGCTACGACATCGCGTCAGCCAGTCACCGGACCGTTGCCGGTCGTGCCTCGCAGTGCGGGGCGGCGGGGGAGGCGGCGGCCGGGCGGAGCCGGGACGCGGGACGCATCGGCATCTCGGTCAGGCCCGGGTGGTAGACGTGCAGGCTGACCGCGGGTTCCAGGGTGTCGTTGACGACGTCGTGCGCGTAGCCGGGCGCGAAGACCCTCTGGTCCCCCGCGCTCAGCACGCGCGTGCCGCGGTCCGTGCGCTCGGTCAGCGCGCCGTCCAGGACGGTGAGCACGCCGGAGGAGCGGCCGTGGTCGTGCGGTCCGCTGCCCTGGCCGGGCACCCAGGAGAGCAGCCACACCTCGTAGCCGGGTCCGGTGCGCAGCCGGTGGTACCAGCGGGTCGTGGCGTCGTAGCGCACGAGAGGTTCCCACTGGGCGCGGTCGGCGGCGATGGCGCGGGCCAGGCCGGCGAACTCGGCCACGGTGGACGGGTGTTCACGCTCGGGCTGGAGCAGGTGCGGGACTTCGAGGATGTCGCCGGCGATCTGGAGGTCGCTGTCGCTGTTCATGGGGTACGGAGGTCCTCGGCGCGATGAGGCGGGGCGGTGGGGGTGTCGCCGCGCGATGGCCCGGGTCGCGGGCGGGCGGCAGTGGGCGCCCCGGTGGGAGCGGATTCAGCAGGCGGAGGCCGGGTCCGGCAGGGACGCGGCGGCGGGAGCGCGGTGGCTCAACAGCCGGTACAGCGACAGCTACAGCGAGCGCGGGCAGCACCGAGGAACCCGGCGGAGCGGGTCGAGGTGAGTGCCGGATTCGCGAGCATGCCCACAAGGAGAGCGGTTCACACCCCCGAAGTCAACTCGACGCCCGGTATGTGGGACCCGGTTCACCTCATCCGGTTCATCTGACAGATGAAAGGTTTGCTCAGCCGGTTGCCGGGACACAAGGTGCGCACGGCCGGGCGCCCCGCGCGCCGTTGCGATCCCGTGATCCGACTGTGATCCGGATCGCCGCGGCAAGGGGTGTCGGAACGAGATCGATCCTCTGGGCGTCCTCCCTTGTGAGGCTCTGTGGGGGCCGGACGCCCTCGCGGGTCCCGTACGTGTGTCAAGGTTTAGGGTGATTTGAACACTTTCCGCTCGGCCTTGGTTCCGCAGAGTGAATAAGGGGCCCAATAGCAGATCTCGGCTTGACTCGCCCGGAGCAGCACACTTGTAATTTCACTCGTGTCGTTCAGCCGGAATCGGTAACGGCTACATCACGGGGACGCGAAGGACGGACGAGGGGCGCACATGACCGAGCTGGTGCAGCAACTGCTGGTCGACGACGCGGACGAGGAACTCGGCTGGCAGGAGCGCGCGCTGTGCGCCCAGACCGACCCCGAGTCCTTCTTCCCCGAGAAGGGCGGCTCCACCCGGGAGGCCAAGAAGGTCTGCCTCGCCTGCGAGGTCCGCTCCGAGTGCCTCGAGTACGCCCTCGCCCACGACGAACGCTTCGGCATCTGGGGCGGTCTGTCCGAGCGGGAGCGCCGCCGCCTCAAGAAGGCCGCCGTCTGACGCGCACCGCCCCGGGCGCCGCCCGGCGCACTCCCGATCTACACATGCTTCTTCGTACAAACGTCACTTAAGGCCCGTCGCCGGTGGGTTGCTCCACAGGCGGCGGGCCCCCTTGTTGTGCAGCCGATAGTGTGGTCGCTCGTCCGAGACGCCTCGCCGCCCCCATCGGGCACGGGCGTCCCCACAGTCCACCGAACCGGGGCCCGTACCTCGATGTCCGTGCACAGCCACACGGCAGCCCGTCAGGATTCCGCTGCCGCACCTGAGTTCCCGCGTCACGTGGTGACCGCGGTCCTCGTCTCCCACGACGGCGCCCGCTGGCTGCCGGACGCGCTGGCCGGCCTGCTCGGCCAGGAGCGTCCCGTCCAGTTCGCGATGGCCGCCGACACCGGCAGCGGCGACGACTCCGCCCGGCTGGTCACCGAGGCCCTCGGCGACGACCGCGTCCTGCACCTCGCCCGGCGCACCGGCTTCGGCCAGGCCGTCGAGGAGTGCCACCGCGGCGCCCCGCGCCTCACCCCCGACGACCTGCCGTACCTGAAGCGGCCGAGCGGCTGGGACCCGGTCACCCGCAGCTGGCGCGACGACGCCTACGACCTGCCCGAACTGCCCTACGGCGAACCGGTCGAGTGGCTGTGGCTGCTGCACGACGACTGCGCGCCCGAGCCCGACGCGCTGGCCGAGCTGCTGCGCGTCGTGGAGAACGAGTACGAGCTCGGCCGCGAGGACGTCGCCGTCGTCGGCCCCAAGCTCCGCGGCTGGTACGACCGCAGACAGCTCCTCGAGGTCGGCGTCTCCATCGCCAACTCCGGCCGCCGCTGGACCGGCCTGGACCGCCGCGAGCAGGACCAGGGCCAGCACGACCACGTGCGGCCGGTGCTGAGCGTGTCCACCGCGGGCATGCTCGTCCGCCGCGACCTCTTCGAGCAGCTCGGCGGGTTCGACCGGCACTTGCCCCTGATGCGCGACGACGTCGACCTGTGCTGGCGGTTCAACGCCGCCGGGTACCGGGTCCTCGTCGCGCCCGAGGCGGTCGTCCGGCACGCCGAGGCGGCCTCCCGCGAGCGCCGCACCGTCGACTGCGTGGGCCGCACCGCCGCATCCCCGCACAAGGTGGACAAGGCCGGCGCCGTCCACACCCTCCTCGTCAACACCCGCACCGCCGCCCTGCCCTGGGTGCTGCTCCGGGTCGTCCTGGGCACGCTGCTGCGCACCCTCGCCTACCTGGTCGGCAAGGTCCCCGGCCAGGCCGTCGACGAGATCCGCGGCCTCATGGGCGTTCTGCTGCGTCCCGAGCGCATCCTCGCCGGACGCCGCGACCGCGGCAGCCCCCAGGTCGACAAGGGCGAGCTGCGCCCGCTGTTCCCGCCGCCCGGCGCGACCGTCCGCGTCACCGTGGAGCAGGTCGCGGGCAACCTCGTCGGCCGCTCCGACCCCGAGGCCGTCTCCGGCGCCGGACGGCACGGCAGCGCGATCGAGTCCGGACCCGGCGGCGACGACGCCGACTTCCTCGAGATCGAGCAGTTCGCCCGGCTCAAGCGCATCGCCCGCCGCCCGGGACCGGTCCTCTTCCTGACGCTGCTGCTGGTCTCGCTGGTGGCGTGCCGTCAGCTCCTCGGCGGCGGCGCGCTGGCCGGCGGCGCCCTGCTGCCCGCGCCCGCCGCCGCGGGCGACCTGTGGGCCCGTTACACCGACGCCTGGCACGCGGTCGGCGCGGGCGGCACCGGCACCGCACCGCCCTACCTGGCGGTCGTCGCGGCGCTGGCGACCCTGCTGCTCGGCTCCACCGGCCTCGCCGTCACCGTGATGCTGGTCTGCTCGGTGCCGCTGGCCGGCGTCACCGCGTACTTCGCGTCCCGCCCGCTGGTCGAGTCCCGCCTGCTGCGCGCGTGGTCGGCCGTCGCCTACGCCTTCCTGCCCGCCGCGACCGGCGCCCTGGCCTCGGGACACATCGGCACGGCGGTGCTCGCCGTGCTGCTGCCCCTCCTCGCCCGCGCCGGCATCGCCGCGAGCGGCCTCACCGCACCGGACGGCCGCGGCAGCTGGCGCGCCACCTGGGCGTACGCGCTGCTGCTCACCCTCACCACGGCCTTCACCCCGATCGTGTGGCCGATGGCGCTGGTCCTCGGCCTCGGCGTGCTGGCCGTGCGCAGGGCCGACCTGAAGACCTACGGCCCGCGCTTCCTGGCCCAGCTCGGCAGCCCCCTGCTGGTGCTCGCCCCGTGGTCGCTGTCCCTGCTGCCGTTCGGCTTCTTCCAGGAGGCCGGACTGCCGTACGGGCCGTCGGCCGCGTCCGCGCTCGACCTGCTCGGCGCGAGCCCCGGCGGGCCCGGCACGAGCGGCGGGCTGCTGCTGATCGGCCTGGTCCTCGCCGCGCTGGCCGCCCTGCTGCGCGCCGAGCGCCGCACGGCGATCCTCACGGCGTGGACGGCCGCCCTGGTGGGCCTCGTCTTCGCGGCCCTGTCCAACGGCTCCGCCTGGGCGGGCCCCGCCACCCTCGTCTACGGCATCGCCCTGCTGGCCGCCGGCACGCTCGGCGCCGACGGCGCCCGCGCGCGCGTCGCCGAGCAGAGCTTCGGCTGGCGCCAGCCGGTCGCCGCGCTGATCGCCCTGGCCTGCGCCGTCGGCCCGCTGGTCCTCGCCGTCGGCTGGATGGTCCGAGGCGCCGACGGACCTGTCGAGCGGCGCGACCCGGTGCAGGTGCCGGCGTTCGTCGCCGAGGAGAGCGCCACCCGCGACCAGGCCCGCACCCTGGTCCTCGACACCGACTCCGCCGACCGCGTCGACTACGTCCTGGTACGCGGCTCCGGAGCCCGCATGGGCGACGCGGAGATCGCCGCCCAGGACGGCGAGAACGAACTGCTCGACAAGGTCGTCGCCAACCTCGTCGCCGGCTCCGGCGCCGACCAGGCCGACCAGCTCGGCGGCTTCGCCGTCCGCTACGTCCTGGTGCACCAGGGCGCCCCCCGCGAGGTCACCCGGGTGCTGGACGCCACGCCCGGCCTGAGCCGGCTCAGCCAGCAGGCGGGCGGAGCGCTGTGGCGGGTGGACCGGCAGGTCGCCCGCGCGGCCGTCGTGCCCGCCGAGGGCGGGGGCGACCCGGAGCCCGTGGCCGCGGGACCGGTCGAGATCCACACCGAGATCGAGGACGGCGCGGAGGGCCGCGTCCTGCGCCTGGCCGACTCCGCCGCGGAGGGCTGGACCGCCACCCTCGACGGCAAGCCGCTCACCCCCACCACGGTCGACGGCTGGGCCCAGGGCTTCGAACTGCCCGCCTCCGGCGGCGCCCTGGACGTCACCTACGACGAGCCGCTCACCCACACCCTGTGGATGTGGGCGCAGGGCCTGCTCGCCGTCGTCCTCCTCGTCATGGCGCTGCCCGGCCGCCGCCGTGACGTCGACGACGACCTGCCCGAGGAGGAGCCCGTCCCGGCCGAGGCCATCGCCGGTGAGGGCCGCCGCGCCCGCCGGCTGCGCGCCCAGGCCGAGGCGGAGGCCGCCGCAGCGGCCCCGGCCGACGGAGCGGACGGCGACGCGGACGACACGGACGCGGGCGGCCCGGACCCGTACGGCACGGACGCCGAAGCCGGCACGCCCGCCCCGCCGGAGCACCCCCCGGCACCGGTCCCGCACCAGGCCGGCTACGGCGACTGGGACCAGGGCCAGTACCAGAACGCGGGCTACGACGAGAACGCCTACGCGGCCGCCCCGTACCAGCAGTACCCGGACGGCGCCTACGGCGGACAGCAGTACCCGGCGGAGGGCTACCCGCAGCAGGACGGCGCGTACGACCCGTACGGCTACGGCACCCCGCAGCAGGGCTACGACCAGACGTACCCGCAGGGATACGACGGGACGACGTACCCGCCGGGCTACGACACCCCGTACGACCCCCACGGCACGGGCAACGAGCGTCCTGACGGGAGCCAGCAGTGAACCGCACCACCCTGTCCCTGATCGCGGGCGCCACCGCGCTCGCCGCCGTCACCGGTTTCGCCGCGGTCTCGGCCCCGGACCCCGGGTCCGCCGAGCAGCGGACCGGAGCGGCGGCCACCCTGCCCGTGGAGCGCACCGGCCTGCTGTGCCCTCGGCCCAGCACCTCCGACCTGGCCGAGACGACGTACACCTCGTTCGCCCCGGTCACGGAGGGCGCGGACGGCAAGGGCACGGCCGTGCTCCGGGCGGCCGCGCAGCAGTCGGCCCCGGACGACGACGGCACGAGCGAGGACGGGAAGGACGGCGAGAACGGCGCCGCCGACGAGAAGGACGAGGGGGACGAGAAGGGCGAGAAGGACGCCGCGAAGGACGACACGGCCGGCAAGCCCGTCCTCCAGCTCCAGGAGCCCGGCAAGCCGGTGACCGCCGAGGCCGACGGCGCCGACGCCCCGGCCCTCGTCGGCACCGCCGACGGCCGCTTCGCGTCCGGCTGGACCGCGCAGCAGACCACCGAGGTCGCCGCGGGCACCGGCCGCGGGCTCCAGGGCGTCGCCTGCTCCGCCGCCGACACGCAGTTCTGGTTCCCCGGCGCCAGCACCGACGGCAGCCGCACCGACTACATCCACCTGACCAACCCGGACGACTCCGCGGCCGTGGTCGACATCGAGCTCTACGGCAAGGACGGGGAGCTCGAGACGACGGTGGGTGAGGGCATCACGGTCAAGCCCCGCTCCGCCGAGCCGGTGCTGCTGTCCACGCTCACCGCCGAGAAGCAGACCGACGTCACCGTGCACGTGGTGGTGCGCAGCGGCCGGGTCGGCGCCGCCGTGCAGGCCCTGGACGACGAGACGGGCGGCGACTGGCTGCCCGCGTCGGCCGACCCGTCGGGCCGCCTGGTCCTGCCCGGCATCCCGAAGGACGCCACGGCCGTGCGCCTGGTCGCGTTCACGCCCGGGGACGCCGACGTCGACCTCAAGGTGCGGCTGGCCTCCCCGTCCGGCCTGATCACCCCGGCAGGCAACGAGACGCTGCACGTCAAGGGCGGTATGACCGCGGCCTTCGACCTGGGCGACCTCACCCGCGGCGAGGCGGGCTCCCTGGTGCTGACGGCGCCGGACGGCTCCGTGCCGGTGGTGGCGGCGGTGCGGGTGCTGCGCGGCGAGGGGGGCAAGCAGGAGTCGGCGTTCATCCCGGCGGCCCGCCCGGTCGAGACGCGGGCGACGGCGCTGGACAACACCGCCGAGGGCACCACCCTCTCGGTCACCGCGCCCGAGGGCGACGCCGAGATCAAGGTGACGGCCTCCGCGGGCACCAAGGGCGGCACGCCGCAGACGAAGACATACAGCATCAAGTCCGGCACGACGCAGGACATCGAGGCGCCCGTGCCCGCGGGGCTGAAGGGCAGCTACGCGCTGACGGTGGAGACGCGGGCCGGCGGCCCCGTCTACGCCTCGCGCACCCTGGCCTCGACGGAGGGCGGCGTCCCGTTCTTCACGGTGCAGCCCCTCCCGGACGACCGGGGCATGGTGGCGGTGCCGGACGCGTCCGAGAACCTGTCCGTGCTCCAGCGGTAGTCGCGGAAGCCCAGCGCGCCCCCGGTACCTCAGTCCTCCCCGTACCGGGGGTCGACCGTCTCGGGGGTGAGTCCCAGCAGGTCGGCGACCTGTTCGACCACGATCTCGTGGACCAGCGCCGCCCGCTCGTCGCGCCCCTTGGAGCGGATCTCGACGGGCCGCCGGTAGATCACCACGCGCGCGGGGCGGCCGTCGCGCGCCGTCACCGTCCCGCCCAGCGGGACCGTCTCGTCCCAGCCGGGTCCGGCCGCGCCGTCCAGCCGGGGGACGTCCAGCACCAGGAAATCGATGTCGGCGAGCTGCGGCCAGCGCCGCTCCAGCCGCTCCACCGAGTCCTGCACCAGGTCCGCGAACGTCTCCGCACGGCTGGCGGCCAGCGGCACCTGGGGTGGTGCGATCGGGCCGCGCATGCCCCGGCCGTGGCGGTCACGGCGTCGGGGCCCGGGGCCTGCGGAGCGAGGAGTCACGGGGCTGTCCATCACTGCGAAGGGTAGTCGTCGTGCCGCCGTGCCGCCCCACGCCCACGCGCGTTCCGGCCGACCCGCGCGCCATGTCACAACCTGACCATTCCAGCCAAGCTTGGGCTCGATTCCGTATCTCTCCTGGACCGATCGCCTCAAGACATTTGACGGTGTTTATGCCGACTGGTGACCGAAATCAGAACCGGCCGAAAGCCGCCGTTCCGGCGTACCGCCTGGTCACAGAGGTGTGCTTCCTGGGGTATGTGGGGCGTTTCACACTTCGACACGGGGGAGTGACCTGGTGGAGAGTCGTCGCGGCCCGCTCAAGAGTGCGGTACCGTCCAACGTCGTGAGCCCTGTACGTCGCTGTTCGCGCACCGCCTGCGGCCGTCCCGCCGTCGCGACGCTGACGTACGTCTACGCCGACTCGACCGCGGTCCTCGGCCCGCTCGCCACCTACGCCGAACCCCACTGCTACGACCTGTGCGCCGAGCACTCCGAGCGCCTCACCGCGCCGCGTGGCTGGGAGGTCGTCCGCCTGCTCGACGGGTCCGCCCCGGCGCAGCCCAGCGGGGACGACCTGGAAGCGCTCGCCAATGCCGTGCGCGAGGCGGCCCGCCCCCAGGAGCGGGCGGCCGGAGCCGGCGGCGGGGCGCGCGGCGCCGACCCGATGGAGGTCGCCCGTCGCGGCCACCTGCGGGTTCTGCGCTCCCCGGACAACTGAGGCCGCGCGCCCGGTCACCCCGTCGCATCCCTTCACCGCACCTCCATTGACGCCCGCTTGGCGCGGACACGACCATTCCGGTGACCCAGCGAGAAATCGCTTTCGCATGGCGGAATCCGGGAGGCGCTCGTGTACATCCAGGAACTGGAACCCGTCGCCGGATCGCTCGGCCTCTCCGCCCTGGTGGCGGCCCTGCCGCTGCTGATCGTGCTGGTGCTGCTCGGCGGCGTCCGGATGAAGGCGCACCTCGCGGGCCTGATCGGCCTGGCGGCGTCCGTCGCGGTGGCCTGGCTGGCGTACGGGATGCCCCTGGACCAGACGCTCTCCAGCGGCGTCCAGGGCGCCGTCTTCGGGCTCTTCCCCATCATGTGGATCGTCGTCAACGCCCTGTGGATCTACCGGATGACGGTCCGTACCCGCCACTTCGACATCCTGCGCCGCTCCTTCGGCCGGCTCTCCGACGACCCCCGCATCCAGGCGCTCGTCGTCGCGTTCTGCTTCGGCGCCCTGCTGGAGGCCCTGGCCGGGTTCGGCGCCCCCGTCGCGATCTCCGCCGTGATGCTGGTCGCCCTCGGCTTCGACCCCGTACGCGCCGCCGTGGTCGCGCTGGTCGCCAACACCGCGCCGGTGGCGTTCGGCGCGATGGGCACGCCCGTCGTCACGCTCGCCCAGGTCACCGGGCTGCCGCTGGACTCCGTGGCGTCCGTCGTCGGCCGCCAGACCCCGCTGCTGGCCCTCGTGGTGCCGCTCGTGCTGGTGTGGCTGGTCGACGGCCGGCGCGGACTGCGCGAGACCTGGGTCCCGGCCCTGGTGTGCGGTGTCGCCTTCGCCGTGGCGCAGTTCGCCGCCTCCAACTACGTCTCCGCCCAGCTCGCCGACATCGGTGCCGCGCTCGCCGGAGCGGGCGCCCTGATGGCCGTGCCGCACGCGCGCGTGCCCGCCGCCGAGTCCGTACGGTCCTCCGTCCTCACCGGCACCCGCAGCGAGGAACTGGACGCCGAGGACCCGCGCGGCGAGGTCGTGCGGGCGTACGCCCCCTACGCGCTGATCGTCGCGATCTTCGCCGTCGCGCAGATCCCGGCCGTCAAGGACTGGCTCGCCGGGGCCACGCAGACCTGGAACTGGCCGCTGCTGGACGTCGCGGGCCCCGACGGGGAGCCCGTCGGCGGCAACATGTTCAGCCTGCCGCTCGTCTCCACCGGCGGGACGCTCGTGCTGTTCGCCGGGATCGCCACCGCGGCGGTCCTCGGCGTCCACGCGCGGGTGGCGGTCAAGGAGTGGCTGGAGACCGTGCGCGAACTGCGGTTCGCCCTGCTCACCGTGGTCAGCGTGCTCGCTCTCGCCTACGTCATGAACCTCTCCGGACAGGCCGCCACCATCGGTCACTTCGTGGCGGCCGCCGGGGCGGGCCTCGCCTTCCTGTCCCCGGTGCTCGGCTGGTTCGGCGTCGCCGTGTCCGGCTCCGACACCTCCGCCAACGCCCTCTTCGGCGCGCTCCAGGTCACCGCCGCCCAGCAGTCCGGCCTCTCGCCCGAACTGCTCGCCGCCGCCAACAGCTCCGGCGGCGTCCTCGGCAAGATGATCTCGCCGCAGAACCTCACCATCGCCTGCGCGGCCGTAGGACTCGCCGGCCGCGAGGGCGACCTGCTGCGCAAGGTGCTGCCCTGGAGCCTCGGCCTGCTGCTCGTGATGTGCCTGATCGTGGTGGGCCAGAGCACGGCGGTGCTCGGCTGGATGCTGCCGTGAACCTCCGCGACGGTCATGCCGGACGCTACGGGTAGTTTGTGGTGACCGACAGGACTTCCGGAAGGGCTGGCCGTGGCTGCTGATCTCTCGCAGATCGTGAAGGCGTACGACGTGCGCGGGGTCGTCCCCGACCAGTGGGACGAGGCGCTCGCCGAGCTCTTCGGGGCCGCTTTCGTCCGGGTGACCGCCGCGACCGCCGTCGTCACCGGCCACGACATGCGCCCCTCGTCGCCGGGCCTGTCCGCCGCCTTCGCCCGTGGCGCGGCCGGCCAAGGTGCCGACGTCACCGAGATCGGCCTGTGCTCCACCGACCAGCTCTACTACGCCTCGGGCGCGCTGGACCTGCCGGGCGCGATGTTCACCGCCTCGCACAACCCGGCGCGGTACAACGGCATCAAGCTGTGCCGCGCCGGCGCCGCCCCGGTCGGCCAGGACACCGGGCTCGCCGACATCCGCGCCCTCGTCGAGAAGTGGAGCGACACGGGCGCGCCGGAACCGGCCGCCGCCACCGGGACGGTCACCCGCCGCGACACCCTCGAGGACTACGCGGCCCACCTGCGCTCGCTCGTCGACCTCACCGGCATCCGCCCGCTGAAGGCCGTCGTCGACGCGGGCAACGGCATGGGCGGCCACACCGTCCCGACCGTCCTCGCCGGACTGCCGCTCACGCTCGTCCCGATGTACTTCGAACTCGACGGCACCTTCCCCAACCACGAGGCCAACCCGCTCGACCCGGCCAACCTCGTCGACCTGCGCAAGCGGGTCCGCGAGGAGGGCGCCGACCTCGGTCTCGCCTTCGACGGCGACGCCGACCGCTGCTTCGTCGTCGACGAGCGCGGCGAACCGGTCTCCCCCTCCGCCATCACCGCCCTGGTCGCCTCCCGCGAACTCGCGCGCAACGGCGGCAAGGGCACCGTCATCCACAACCTGATCACCTCCCGGTCCGTGGCCGAGGTCGTCCGGGAGAACGGCGGCACCCCCGAACGCACCCGCGTGGGCCACTCCTTCATCAAGGCGGAGATGGCCAGGACCGGCGCGATCTTCGGCGGGGAGCACTCCGCCCACTACTACTTCCGCGACTTCTGGAACGCCGACACCGGCATGCTGGCCGCCCTGCACGTCCTCGCCGCGCTCGGCGAGCAGCAGGGCACCCTGTCCGCGCTCGTCGACCAGTACGACCGCTACGCCGGCTCCGGCGAGATCAACTCCACCGTCGACGACCAGGCCGCCCGCCTCGCCGCGATCCGCGCCGCCTACGAGGGCCGTGAGGGCGTCACCCTCGACGACCTCGACGGCCTCACCGTCTCCGCCGCCGACTGGTGGTTCAACGTCCGCCCCAGCAACACCGAACCGCTGCTGCGGCTGAACGCCGAGGCCCGGGACGAGACCACCATGATCCGGATCCGCGACGAGGCCCTCGCCCTGATCAGGCAGTAGTCGCCGAGCCCCCGGCGACCGGGGCGGCGGGCCCCCGCGCGGACCGCCCCGGACCCGCCGCACGGCCCCCACCGGCGGTACCCTGACCAGCACATCCACCAGCGAAGGGACCCTCATGCCTCTCGAAGCCGGCCTCCTGGAGATCCTGGCCTGCCCGGCCTGCCACTCCCCCCTCGAGGAGCGGGACACGGAGCTGGTCTGCACCGGCCAGGACTGCGGACTCGCCTACCCGGTCCGCGACGGCATCCCCGTCCTCCTCGTCGACGAGGCCCGCCGCCCGGAGTAGCCGCAGCCGCGCGCCAGGAGCCCCCGCGTACCGCCGACGCCCCGCCGATCGGAGCCAGTCGCCCATGCTCGACGAATCGCTGCTCGACTCACCGGAGGGCCTCGCCGAGGCCGACCACCGCGCCCTGCTCCGCGGCGCCGCCGAGGCCGGCGCCCGCGTCCGCACCGCGGCACGGCACGCCGCCGAGGCGGGGGTGGGCGACCTGAAGCCCGACGGCCGCCCCCGCGCCGTGCTCATCGCAGGGCCCGGCGCCGCCGCCACCCAGACCGCCGACCTGCTCGGCACCCTGGCCGGCGCCGGCAGCCCCGTCACCCGCCTCGCCCCCACCGGCGTCGCGCCCGCCGCGGGCGCCCTGCGCTGGGAACTGCCGGGCTGGGCCGGGTCCGTGGACCTGCTGCTGATCGCCACCCCGGACGGCACCGAACCGGGCCTGTCCCTGCTCTCCGAGCAGGCCTACCGCCGCGGCCTCACCGTCGCCGCCGTCGCCCCCGCCGGCACCCCGCTCGCCGAGGCCGTCTCCGGCAGCCGCGGCCTGTTCGTCCCCGTGGCCACCGCGCCCTACGACCACGACGAACCCCTCGCCGCCTCCGCGCCCGGCGTGCTGTGGGCGCTGCTCACCCCGCTCCTCGCCCTGCTGGACCGCACCGGCCTGCTCACCGCCCCGCCGGACGCCCTGCAGAAGGTCGCCGACCGCCTCGACGCCGTCGCCGAACGCTGCGGGCCCGCCGTCGCCACGTACAGCAACGGGGCCAAGACCCTCGCCGCCGAACTCGCCGACGCGCTGCCCATCGTGTGGACGGAGGGCGTCTCGGCCGGACCGGCGGGCCGGCGCTTCGCCGCCGCGCTCGCCGAACTGTCCGGCACCCCCGCTGTCGTCGCCGAACTGCCCGAGGCCCTCGCCGCGCACAGCGCCCTGCTCGCGGGACCGCTCGCCGCCAGCGCCGACCCGGACGACTTCTTCCGCGACCGCGTGGAGGAGGCGCCCGCCCTGCACGCGCGCGTGGTACTGCTCCGTGACCGGCCCCTCGGCGGCCTCACCGCCGCCCCCGCCGCCCGCGAGCTGGCCCTCACCCACGACACGCCGATCAGCGAGCTGGAACCCGAGGAGGGCGGCGAACTGGAGACCCTCGCGGAACTGATCGCCGTCACCGATTTCGCCGCCGTTTACCTGGCGCTCGCCTCGGCACCCCGATGATGCTCCATCCCCCCTGACCTGCGCGGGGCCCGGCCCGGCGCGCAGGCACGAGAACGGCAGAAGGAACGTGAAGAGCCCCATGGACCGCCTCGACAACACCGTCCGCCCCTACGCCTGGGGCTCCACCACCGCCATCCCGCGGCTGCTCGGCGCCGAACCGACCGGCGAACCGCAGGCGGAGATGTGGATGGGCGCCCACCCCGGCGCGCCCTCGCGCACCGGCCGGGGCACCCTCGCCGAGGTCATCGACGCCGACCCGGAGCGCGAACTCGGCGCCGCCGCGGTCGCCAAGTTCGGGCCCCGCCTGCCGTTCCTGCTCAAGCTTCTCGCCGCCGGCTCCCCGCTGTCCCTCCAGGTCCATCCCGACCGGGCCCAGGCGCAGGCGGGCTACGAGGACGAGGAGCGCCGCGGCGTCCCCGTCACCGCCCCGCACCGCACCTACAAGGACGCCAACCACAAGCCCGAACTGATCTGCGCCCTCACCGAGTTCGACGGCCTGTGCGGCTTCCGCGACCCGCTGCGCGCCGCCGAACTCCTCGACGGCCTCGGCGTGGACTCCCTCAAGCCGTACGTCGACCTGCTGCACGCCCACCCCGAGGAGGCGGCGTTGCGCGAGGTGCTCACCGCCGTGCTCACCGCCGACCCGGACGAGACGGCCCACACCGTCACGGAGACGGCCGCCGCCTGCGACCGCCTCGGCGGCGACTACGCCCCCTACGCCGGCATCGCCCACCACTACCCGGGCGACCCCGGCGTCATCGCCGCGATGCTCCTCAACCACGTCCGGCTTCAGCCCGGCGAGGCCCTCTATCTCGGCGCCGGCGTCCCGCACGCCTACCTCGACGGCCTCGGCGTCGAGATCATGGCCAACTCCGACAACGTCCTGCGCTGCGGCCTCACCCCCAAGCACGTCGACGTCCCCGAACTGCTGCGCATCGTCCGCTTCGAGGCCGCCGACCCCGGCGTGCTCCGCCCGGAGGCCGGCCCGGACGACGAGGAGGTCTACGAGACCCCCACCGACGAGTTCCGGCTCTCCCGCTACGTCCTCCCCGAAAGCGCCCCCGCCCACGACCTCACCCTGGACGCCCCGCAGATCCTGCTGTGCACCGCGGGCGCCGTCCGCGCGGGCGAGCACGACCTGACGCCCGGACAGTCCGTGTTCGTCCCCGCGGGTGAGAAGGCCGAGGTCTCGGGTACCGGAACGGTCTTCCGGGCCACCGTCGTCCTCTGAGCGGGCCATGACGAGGACCTGACGCGCCGTCGCCGGGCGGGGCTGCAACAATGGCCCACCGTCACAGCACGGGCAACGGCCTGGCGGCAGGCGCACACGCCTGCCCGGACCCCACGGCGTACGAAAGGACAACGCGAACACATGAGCGCGTCAGGCGGCACCAAGGCGATCGTGGCGGCACTCGCCGCCAACCTCGCGATCGCGGTAGCGAAGTTCGTGGCGTTCCTCTTCAGCGGGTCCTCGTCGATGCTCGCCGAGTCCGTGCACTCGGTCGCCGACTCCGGCAACCAGGCGCTGCTGCTCGTCGGCGGCAAGAAGGCCCAGCGCAAGGCCACCCCGGAGCACCCCTTCGGCTACGGCCGCGAGCGCTACATCTACGCCTTCCTCGTCTCCATCGTGCTCTTCTCGGTCGGCGGCATGTTCGCCCTCTACGAGGGCTACGAGAAGATCAAGCACCCGCACGAGCTGGAGCACTGGTACTGGCCGGTCGGCGTCCTGGTCTTCGCGATCATCGCCGAGAGCTTCTCCTTCCGTACCGCCATCAAGGAGTCCAACACCCTGCGCGGGCACCGCTCCTGGAAGGAGTTCGTCCGCCACGCCAAGGCGCCCGAACTGCCGGTCGTCCTCCTGGAGGACCTCGGCGCGCTCGTCGGCCTGATCCTCGCCCTCGGCGGTGTCGGCATGGCCCTGGCCACCGGCGACAGCGTCTGGGACGGCATCGGCACCCTCTGCATCGGCATCCTCCTCATCCTGATCGCCCTGGTGCTCGCCGCCGAGACCAAGTCGCTGCTGCTGGGCGAGGCCGCGGGCGTCGAGGAGACCCGCAAGATCGCGGCCGCCGTCGTCGACGGCGACACCGTCACCCGCATCATCCACATGCGCACCCTGCACCTCGGCCCGGAGGAGCTGCTGGTCGCCGCCAAGATCGCCGTCCGGCACGACGAGACCGCCGCGGAGATCGCCGCCGCCATCGACGCCGCCGAGGCCCGCATCCGCGACGCCGTGCCGATCGCCCGGGTGATCTACCTCGAGCCCGACATCTACAGCGAGGCCGAGGCCGCCAAGGGCCCCGACCCCGAGGCCGCGCCCGGCGGCCCCACCCAGCCGGACGCAGGGCACTGACCCTCCCCGACCGACGCCGTCAGGCCGTTCCGGGACCGCACCGCGGCCCCAGAACGGCCTGATGTGTTCGCGGCCGGACTGGGGACCGCCGGGCGGGTCGGTGTAGCTTGGGACGGAGCCAGACGTCGCTGCTGATGGCGGTCGGGCGGTCCCATCGGGGACCGGCCGAGGGAGAGAGGGCCTCCGACGGACTGCGCTGCGCGTACGCGGGCATGCCTGTGTCCTCCTCGGGCACCCCTGTGTCCGCCGCCGCGCAGACCAGCCGTACCCACCTCGACCCAACCCGAGGAGCAGCCCGTAATGACGACTGTCGACAACCGACAGGACTTCAAGGTCGCCGATCTCTCCCTGGCCGAGTTCGGCCGCAAGGAGATCACCCTCGCCGAGCACGAGATGCCCGGCCTGATGGCGATCCGCAAGGAGTACGCCGACGCCCAGCCGCTGGCCGGCGCCCGGATCACCGGCTCCCTGCACATGACCGTGCAGACCGCCGTCCTGATCGAGACCCTGGTCGCGCTCGGCGCGCGGGTCCGCTGGGCGTCCTGCAACATCTTCTCCACCCAGGACCACGCCGCGGCCGCCATCGCCGTCGGTCCGAACGGCACGCCCGACAACCCGCAGGGCGTCCCCGTCTTCGCCTGGAAGGGCGAGACGCTCGACGAGTACTGGTGGTGCACCGAGCAGGCGCTGACCTGGCCGGACAGCCCCACCGGCGGCCCCAACATGATCCTCGACGACGGCGGCGACGCCACGCTCCTGGTCCACAAGGGCGTGGAGTACGAGAAGGACGGCAAGGCGCCCTCCCCGGACACCGCCGAGTCCGACGAGCACCGGGTCATCCTGGAGCTCCTCAACCGCACCCTCGCCGAGAACCCGCAGAAGTGGACCCAGCTGTCCTCCGAGATCCGCGGGGTGACGGAGGAGACCACGACGGGTGTGCACCGTCTGTACGAGATGCAGCGTGAGGGCACGCTGCTGTTCCCGGCGATCAACGTGAACGACGCCGTGACGAAGTCGAAGTTCGACAACAAGTACGGCTGCCGACACTCCCTGGTGGACGGCATCAACCGCGCCACGGACACGCTGATCGGCGGCAAGACCGCCGTCGTGTGCGGCTACGGGGACGTCGGCAAGGGCTGCGCGGAGTCGCTGCGCGGCCAGGGCGCCCGGGTGATCGTCACGGAGATCGACCCGATCTGCGCGCTGCAGGCGGCGATGGACGGCTACCAGGTCACCACCCTCGACGAGGTCGTCGAGACGGCCGACATCTTCATCACCACGACCGGCAACAAGGACATCATCATGGCCGGCGACATGGCCAGGATGAAGCACCAGGCGATCGTCGGGAACATCGGCCACTTCGACAACGAGATCGACATGGCGGGCCTCGCGAAGGTCCCGGGCATCGTCAAGGACGAGATCAAGCCGCAGGTCCACACCTGGACCTTCCCCGACGGCAAGAAGATCATCGTGCTGTCGGAGGGCCGCCTGCTGAACCTGGGCAACGCCACCGGCCACCCGTCGTTCGTGATGTCCAACTCCTTCGCGGACCAGACCCTGGCCCAGATCGAGCTGTTCACCAAGCCCGACGAGTACCCCACCGGCGTCTACGTGCTGCCCAAGCACCTCGACGAGAAGGTCGCCCGCCTCCACCTGGACGCGCTCGGCGTCAAGCTCACCACCCTGCGCCCGGACCAGGCCGACTACATCGGCGTGAAGGTCGAGGGCCCCTACAAGCCCGACCACTACCGCTACTGAGCCGGCCGCTCCTCACCGAGCCCGAGCCCCGAGGCAGGCCCCCGCACCCCCGTGCCGGGGGCCTGCCCCGTTGTCGGACCGGCGACCGGCCCAGCCCTCACGACCCAGGACCCCCATGCCCCGCGGCCGCTATGCGCTCCACGATCCGCACGATCACACCCCCCTCGCGGACGAACACTTCCAGTGCGCCCCAGGCCCCTCCGGCTGGCGCTACGTCTCCCAGCTCACCGCGCCCGACGGCGATCACCTGGGCTCGGTCGATCTCACCCTCGACGCCCTCGGCCGCCCCCTCCGCCTGGAACTGCACGCCGGGAGCTGGCAGGTCCGCGGCGCCGCCCTCGACGGCGTCACCTGGGTCCGCACCGACCCCACCGGGACCCACGCCACCGAAGGCAATGTGCGCGCCCAGGCCTTCACCGGCTCGTCCCCGGCCTTCCTCGTCGCCACCGCCCGTCTCCTGCGCCTCACCCCCTCCGCCGCGGCCACCCGCGTACGCCTCGTCGCCTTCACCGACCCGGTCCTCGCCCCCCGCACCGTGGACCAGTCCTGGGCGCTGGTCGACAGAGAAACACACCCCACTGACAACGGGCCCCTGATCGTGGACGCGTACCAGGTCACGGCCCTGGACACGGGCGAACAGCACACCGTGCACCTGGCCGGCGACGTCGTCCTCTCCGCGCCCGGCGTCGAGCTGGAGGACCTGGACTCACCGCCGTCGGACCTCGGCTGAGGCAGCGCCGCTCCGGCGGTCAGGCGGGCGGCACGAAGCCCGTCGCGGGCCGCTCGGCGGACGCGCCACCGCTCGTCGGCGCGACCGGGGGAACCGCCGGCGGTGCCGCCGGAGGCACGGCGGCGGGACCGGCGGGCGGCGCAAGCACCGGACCACCCGCACCGCTGGGAGCGGGAGCAGCCGGGGCGCCTCCACCGCCGAACGTCCGCTGCGCCTCCCGCGCCTGCCGTTCCTGCAGCACCGCCGCCAGATACATCGCGGGCGGCACCCCTGGAGGCACCGGCGCCCCGGTGCGCCCGGCCACGTCCGACGCCAGCCGCTCCGCCATCGACCAGCCGACCTGCGGATCGAGCTGCCGCATCCGCGTCAGGTACTGACGGACGGCGAGCCACAGACCGTCGGGCACCGCCGACAGATCGAGCCCGGAGAAACGTCCCGCCAGCCACGGCGGAGGCGGCGGCACGAAACCGCCCTGCCCGCCGGCCGGCACCCGCTCCCGCACGACCAGCGTCCCCGCGAACACGTCCCCCAGCCGCCGGCCGCGCGCCGACACAAGGGAGGCGACGCAGGCCACGACGCCGAACGTCATCAGGATCTCGATCACCCCGAGCAGCCCCCGGACCAGCGCGTGCCGGAACCGGATCGGTCCGCCGTCGTCCCGTACCACCCGCAGCCCGCACGCCAGCTTCCCGAGCGACCGCCCGTGGGTCAGCGTCTCCACCAGGATCGGCCCGCCCACCAGCACCAGGACGAACGTCGCGATGGACACCGCCGTCCGCGCCGCCTCGTCCAGCGAGGCGGTCGCCGCCACCAGACCGAGGGTCACCAGGATGTAGACGGTCACGGCCGCCGCCAGGTCCAGCAGCACGGCCAGCCCCCTGCTGGGCAGCTTCGCGGGGCGCAGTTCCAACGCCACCGCCTCGCCCGTCACCAGCTCACTCACGCCCGCCGCCCTTCCCTGGGTCTGCCCCGAACACCGCCAGTCTGCCAAGCTGAGGGCGCATCGCACCGCAGTACGAGCAGCCGGACAGCGCACCCGCCGACGAACAGCCGAGGAGCAGGCACACCGATGGACCTCGACGTCTTCGTCTCCGCCCATCGTGCGGAGTGGGACCGCCTCGACGCCCTGCTCGGGAGACGCCGCCGGCTCACCGGCGCGGAGGCCGACGAACTCGTCACCCTCTACCAGCGCGCCGCGACCCACCTCTCACTGATCCAGTCGGCCGCCCCCGACCCCCAGCTCACCGGCCGGCTCACCCAGCTGGTCGCCCGCGCGCGGAGCGCGGTGACGGGCACCCGCCGGGCGTCCTGGCGCGACGTCACGCGGTTTCTGGCCCACGGCTTCCCCGCGGCCGTCTACCGCGCGCGTCACTGGTGGGTGCCGACGGCGCTGATCTCCACGGCCGTGGCCGCGCTGCTCGGCTGGTGGATAGGCACCCACCCCGAGGTCCAGGCCTCCATAGCGGCGCCCGCGGAGCTGCGCGAGATGACCCGTCCCGGCGGCCAGTACGAGACGTACTACTCGAGCAACCCGGCGACCTCGTTCGCCGCCCAGGTGTGGACGAACAACGCGTGGGCCGCCGCCCTGTGCCTCATCCTCGGGGTCTTCCTCGGCCTGCCGGTCCTGTGGATCCTCTTCCAGAACATGCTCAACCTGGGCGTCGGCTTCGGTCTGATGTCGTCCGCCGGACGCCTGGACACCTTCCTCGGGCTGGTCCTCCCGCACGGCCTGCTGGAGCTCACCGCGGTCTTCGTCGCCGCCGGCACGGGACTGCGACTCGGCTGGACCGTCATCGACCCGGGGCCACGCACCCGCCGCACCGCACTCGCCGAGGAGGGCCGGGCCGCCCTCGCCATGGCGATCGGCCTCGCCCTCGTCCTCTTCGTCTCCGGCGCCATCGAAGGCTTCGTCACCCCGTCGGGCCTGCCCACCTGGGCCCGGATCACCATCGGCGTCGTCGCGGAGCTGGCCTTCCTGGCGTACGTCTACGTCCTGGGCGGACGCGCCGCCCGGGCCGGCGCCACCGGGGATCTGGAGGCGTCCGAGCGAAGCGCCGACGTGCCCACGGCCGCCTGATGTGCGACCGGCCCCGGTGAGCTGCTAGTGTCCTCTTCGCCCCACAGGAGCCGTTGACGCGGTGGCGGTGGGGAGGTAGATTAGAACAGTTGCCTGGAGATGGGGTCTGACCCTGAGGGCGACGGTGAACATCTACTGGCTTCCCGCCGGGACGCAGATCCCGCGGAAGCACCCCCGATAAATCGGAAATCAAGGCCGGTCAATCCGCCTCGAAACTTCTGATAAAGTCGGATCCGCCGGAAAGGAAAGCGCGAAAGCGTCGACCTGGAAAGCACCGAGGAAATCGGATCGGAAAGATCTGATAGAGTCGGAAACGCAAGACCGAAGGGAAGCGCCCGGAGGAAAGCCCGAGAGGGTGAGTACAAAGGAAGCGTCCGTTCCTTGAGAACTCAACAGCGTGCCAAAAGTCAACGCCAGATATGTTGATACCCCGTCCATCCAATCTCGGATGGTCGAGGTTCCTTTGAAGAAAACACAGCGAGGACGCTGTGAACGTCGGGACTATTCCT
>BMVA01000021.1 GCA_014650475.1 Streptomyces albogriseolus | reverse complement strand
CCGCCGTCGCGGCCGAGGTCGAGGAGGATGCCGGGGACGGGCGGTTCAAGGTCCGGCTGGCGAACTTCGAGGGGCCGTTCGATCTGCTGCTGCAGTTGATCGCCAAGCACAAGCTGGACGTCACCGAGGTCGCGCTGTCCAAGGTGACGGACGAGTTCATGGCGTACATCCGGGCCATGGGGCCGGACTGGGACCTGGACGAGACGACCGAGTTCCTGGTCGTCGCGGCCACCCTGCTGGACCTGAAGGCGGCCCGGCTGCTGCCCGCCGCCGAGGTGGAGGACGAGGCCGACCTCGCCCTGCTGGAGGCACGCGACCTGCTGTTCGCGCGGCTGCTGCAGTACCGCGCGTACAAGCAGATCGCCGACATCTTCAGCCGCAGGCTGGACGACGAGGCCCGCCGTTTCCCCCGTACCGTCGGGCTGGAACCGCACCACGCGGAGCTGCTGCCCGACGTGGTCATCAGCATCGGCCCCGAGGGGTTCGCCAGGCTGGCGGTCAAGGCGATGCAGCCGAAGCCCAAGCCGCAGGTGTACGTCGACCACATCCACGCGCCGCTGGTCAGCGTGCAGGAGCAGGCCGGGATCGTCGTCGCGCGGCTCAAGGAGCTGGGCGAGGCCGGCTTCCGGGCGCTCGTCGAGGACACCGACGACACCCTGACCGTCATCGCCCGCTTCCTCGCCCTGCTGGAGCTGTACCGGGAGAAGGCCGTCGCCCTCGAGCAGGAGACCGCGCTGGGCGAGCTGACCGTGCGCTGGACGGGCGGCGACGGGGACGCCGTACCCGCGGTCACCGACGAGTTCGACCGGCCGCCCGAGCTGCCCCAGGAGGAGAGGACACCGTGAGCGAGGACACCGGCGGGGTCGCGGAACTCGACCTGAAGCCGGCCCTGGAGGCCGTGCTGATGGTCGTGGACGAGCCCGCGACCGAGGAGCACCTGGCGAAGATCCTGGACCGCCCGCGCCGCCAGGTCGCCGACGCGCTGGCCGAGCTGGCCGACGAGTACACCGTCCAGCGCCGCGGCTTCGAGCTGCGCCGGGTCGCGGGCGGCTGGCGCTTCTACACCCGCCCCGAGTACGCCGCGGCCGTCGAGCGCTTCGTCCTGGACGGCCAGCAGGCCCGCCTCACCCAGGCCGCGCTGGAGACCCTCGCGGTCGTCGCCTACCGGCAGCCGGTCAGCCGCAGCCGCGTCTCCGCCGTGCGCGGAGTCAACTGCGACGGCGTGATGCGCACCCTCCTCCAGCGGGGTCTGATCGAGGAGGCGGGCACGGAACCCGAAACAGGTGCGATCCTGTACACGACGACGAACTACTTCCTGGAGCGGATGGGCCTGCGCGGTCTGGACGAGCTCCCGGAGCTCGCGCCCTTCCTCCCGGAGGCGGAGGCGATCGAGGCCGAGACACTGGAAGGGGTCCCGTCGTTCGATCCGGACGCCCCGGATTCCGAGGACGCAGACGACAAGACGGAACTTTGATGCGAAGCAGCAGCGGCAGGAACAGCAGCGGAAACAACGGCGGGAGCCGTGGTGGCAACAGCGGCGGCCGCGGCGGGAGCGGCGGTGGCCGTGGTGATCACCGCGGCGCCGGCAACAACCGCGACGACCGGCAGGGCGGTCGTCCGAAGAGGCCGCGTCCGGAGGAGCGGCGCTACGACGTGGGCCCCGGCGCCTCCCAGGAGGGCCCCAAGTCGGGCCGTGGGCCCGGGGCGCGCGGAGGCGCCAAGGGCGGGCCGAAGAAGCCCTTGCAGCGGGGCCGCTCGGTCCCGGCGACGTCCCGCGAGTACGAGGCGCGGGCCGAGGAGCGCAACCGGGAGCGGTACGCGGGCAGGAAGGACGTCAAGCTGCCCAAGACCTTCCCGGGCGCCGAGCAGGAGGGCGAGCGGCTGCAGAAGGTGCTCGCCCGGGCCGGCTACGGTTCCCGGCGCGCCTGCGAGGAGCTGATCGAGCAGGCGCGGGTCGAGGTCAACGGCGAGATCGTGCTGGAGCAGGGCAAGCGGGTCGACCCGGAGAAGGACGAGGTCAAGGTCGACGGCCTGACCGTGGCCACGCAGTCGTACCAGTTCTTCTCGCTGAACAAGCCCGCCGGGGTCGTCTCCACCATGGAGGACCCGGAGGGCCGCCAGTGCCTCGGTGACTACGTCACCAACCGCGAGACCCGGCTCTTCCACGTCGGCCGGCTCGACACCGAGACCGAGGGCGTCATCCTGCTCACCAACCACGGCGAGCTGGCGCACCGGCTGACCCACCCCAAGTACGGGGTGAAGAAGACCTACCTGGCGCACATCGTCGGGCCGATCCCGCGTGACCTGGGCAAGCGGCTCAAGGACGGCATCCAGCTCGAGGACGGGTACGCCCGCGCCGACCACTTCCGGGTGGTGGAGCAGACCGGCAAGAACTACCTCGTCGAGGTGACCCTGCACGAGGGCCGCAAGCACATCGTGCGCCGCATGCTCGCGGAGGCCGGTTTCCCGGTCGACAAGCTGGTGCGCACCGCCTTCGGGCCGATCACCCTGGGCGACCAGAAGTCGGGCTGGCTGCGGCGGCTGTCGAACACCGAGGTCGGCATGCTGATGAAGGAGGTCGACCTCTAGGGGCTTGTGCTCCCACGCGTCCACCCCCTTTAATAGTCGTACTGACTATTAAAGGGGGTGGACGTCGTGCTGGACGGCTACGACAAGCACGCCTTCGAACCCTTCGCCGTGACCGTCGACCTCGCCGTGTTCACGATCCGCGAGGGCACGCTGCACGTCCTGCTCGTCGAACGCGGCCAGGAGCCGTACGCCGGCCGCTGGGCGCTGCCCGGGGGCTTCCTGCGGCCCGACGAGTCCGCGGAGCGCGCCGCCCGGCGCGAACTGGGCGAGGAGACCGGTCTCACGGACGTCACCGGGCTGCACCTGGAGCAGCTGCGCACCTACAGCGAGCCGGACCGGGACCCCCGGATGCGCGTGGTGTCCGTCGCCTTCGCCGCGCTGCTGCCCGACGCCCCCGAGGCGCACGGCGGCGGCGACGCGGCCCAGGCCCGCTGGACCCCGTACGAGGCGGCGCGGGACCTCGCCTTCGACCACGACCGGATCCTCGCCGACGCGCGGGACCGGATCGGCGCCAAGCTCGAGTACACCGGCCTCGCCACCGCCTTCTGCCCGCCGGAGTTCACCCTCGGAGAGCTCCAGCAGGTCTACGAGACCGTCTGGGGCACGGCCCTGGACCGCCCCAACTTCCGGCGCAAGGTCCTCGCCACCCCCGGCTTCGTCGAAGCCGTCCCCGGCGCCGCGCGCCTCACCGGCGGCCGGGGCAAGCCCGCCGCGCTGTACCGCGCGGGCACCGCCGCCGCCCTCCACCCGCCGCTGCTCCGGCCGACCCCGGAAGGACGTCCCGCATGACCACGACCGCCGTCACCAAGCGCGCCGCGACCGGAGCGCTCACCGGACTCGCCCTCGGGGACGCGCTGGGCTTCCCCACCGAGTTCAAGGACGTCCCCTCGATCCTCGCCACGTACGGCGACTGGCGTTCCCTGGACCTGCCGAAGCCGGCGATCGTCACCGACGACACGCAGATGACGCTCGCCCTCGGGCGGGGCCTGCGCACCGCCATGGACCGGGGGACGCTGGGCCCGAAGCGCCTGGAGCGCCCGGTGCGCGAGGAGTTCGTGGACTGGTGGCGCTCCCCGGAGAACAACCGCGCCCCCGGCAACACCTGCCTGCGCGCCTGTCACCTGCTGTCCCGCGACGACCGGCCCTGGCAGGACGCCAGCCAGATCCACTCCAAGGGCTGCGGCGCCAACATGCGCGTCGCCCCCGTCGGCCTGGCCCGCGGCCTCACCGACGAACAGCGCGCCGGGGCCGCCCAGCTGCAGTCCGCCCTCACCCACGGCCACCCCACCGCGCTCGCCGCCTCCGACCTCACCGCGCACGCCGTACGGCTGCTCGCCGAGGGCGCCGAACCGACCGGCCTGATCGGGCTGCTCCGCTCCTACGCCTACGAGAACCGCACCCGCTACCACGAGTTCTGGCTCGGCGACCTGTGGACCCGCGCCCAGGACCCCTCCCCGGAGCACTTCATCGCGCGCGGCTGGGACGAGTGCCTGGAGATCCTGGGCCGCCTCCAGGAGGCCGTGCGGACCGTCTCCCCGGAGACCGACCCGTGCAAGGCCACCGGTGAGGGCTGGGTCGCCGAGGAGGCCCTGGCGACCGGCCTGCTCTGCTTCCTCCTCTTCGTCGACGAGCCCCTGACGGCCCTGCGCCGCGCCGCCTGCACCTCCGGCGACTCCGACTCCATCGCCTGCCTGGCGGGCGCCTTCGCGGGCGCTTACCTGGGCGCGGACGCCTGGCCCGCCGACTGGGCGTCCCGCATCGAGTACCGCGACGAACTGCTGACCCTCGGCACGCTCTGGGACGCTTGAGCGATGACCGACACCCTCGACCTCGACCTGCGCCCGGTGATCGCACAGCAGCCCGACCCGGTGCTGTTCGCCACGGTCTCCGGCGCGCACCTGTACGGCTTCCCGTCCCGTGACTCGGACGTGGACCTGCGGGGCGCCCACCTGCTGCCGGCCGCCGCCCTCGTCGGACTGCGCGAGCCGGACGAGACCCGCTCCAGGATGTGGGTGCGCGACGGCGTCGAGATGGACCTGGTCACCCACGACCTGCGCACGTTCGTCCGCCTGATGCTGCGGCGCAACGGCTACGTGCTGGAACAGCTCCTGTCCCCGCTGGTCGTGCACACCACCGAGGCCCACCGGGAACTGGTCGCACTGGCGCCCGGGGTGCTCACCAGCCACCACGCCCACCACTACCGGGGGTTCGCGGGCACCCAATGGCGGCTGTTCGAGAGGAACGGCGAGCTGAAACCGCTGCTGTACACCTTCCGGGTGCTGCTCACCGGCATCCACCTGATGCGGGCCGGGGAGGTGCGGGCGCATCTGCCCACGCTGGCCGGGGAGGTGCCGGAGGCCCCGGCGTACCTGCCGGAGCTGATCGACGCCAAGGCGGAGCGGGAGCACGGGGGCGCCGACGTCGACCACGACCGGGTGCGGGACGACGTGGAGCGGCTGCACGGGGTGCTGGACGCGGCACAGGCCGCGTCAGGTCTGCCCGACGCGCCCGGGGGACACGACGCCCTGCACGACCTTCTCGTCCGGGTACGGCTGGAGGGCTGACGCGCGACGGGCGCGGACGAGGAAGTCCTCCACGCGGCGCCGGTCGGGCTCCTCCGGGAGCGGGCTGCGCGCCGCCGCCTCCTCCGCCTCCCGTGCCAGGCGGTTCATGCGGGCCTCCGCCTCGGCCCACGGCACCTCGCCGCGCTTCACCTCGAGCAGGTCCTCGCGGCGGTCGCCCACGTCGACCGTGAGGACGCCCGTGCGCAGCAGGTCGCGGGCGGTCATCAGCAGGCGGAGCAGGTGCATGGCGTGCTTCCAGCGCGGGGCGCCGTGGGTGCGGACGTCGGCGTCCAGCTTGCGGCGCTGGCCGTGGGCGTACCGGACGAACGTCTCGTGGACCTTGCGGGAGAGGAACGCGTCGCGCAGCGCCAGCAGCTCGCGGCCGGTGGCGTCGGCGTACTCGACCAGCGGGGAGTGCAGACACTCCAGGACGTTCGGGTTGCCGCGCAGCGCCAGCGCGCAGAAGCGCTCCAGCTCCCAGCTGAACTGCTCCACCGCCGGCCCCTCGACGTGCGTCGGCGGCTTCTCGAAGCGCCAGAACAGGGGAGTGGGCGCCAGGAACACGCCCCGGCGGTCGGTGTCACTGCCCTCCGTGGCCAGACCGAAGGCACGGGAGCCCATGACACAGGCGTAGATCGTGTGGTCCGTGACCAGGCTCTCGGGGCGCATGCCCGGGAGCGTACGCGGCGGATCACGCCCGGCGAACCGCATTTCCGTCCACCGTCCGGCCGTCTCAGCGGGCGGTCGCCCCGCGCCGGTCCGGCCCGCGGCTGACTACGCTGGACGACCGAACAGCCTTTACGCACGTCAGCAAGGAGCATCGTCGTGGCGGTACGCGCGGTCCGGGGGGCCGTCCAGTTGGAGCGGGACGAGGCCGGACACATGGCGGAGCGGGTAGGAGCCCTGCTCACCGCGGTACTGGAGCGCAACGGACTGCACACCGACGACCTGATCAGCGTCTGGTTCACGGCCACGCCCGACCTGCACTGCGACTTCCCGGCCGCCGCCGCCCGCAAGCTGGGCATCGCCGACGTGCCCCTCATCTGCGCGCAGGAACTCGACGTCGAGGGCGCCATGCCCCGCGTCGTCCGCCTCCTCGCGCACATCGAGTCCGACCGGCCCCGCTCCGACGTCGCCCATGTCTACCTCGGCGCCGCGGCCGCCCTCCGCAAGGACATCGCCCAGTGAGAACCGCCCTCGTCATCGGCACCGGACTGATCGGCACGTCCGCCGCCCTCGCCCTGTCCCAGCGGGGCGTCGCCGTCCACCTCGCCGACCACGACCCCGAGCAGGCCCGCACCGCCGCCGCCCTCGGCGCCGGCACCGACGAGGCGCCCGACGGGCCGGTGGACCTCGCCGTCGTCGCCGCACCGCCCGCGCACGTGGCCGACGTGCTCGCCGACGCGATGCGGCGCGGCGTCGCCCGCGGCTACATCGACGTCGCCAGCGTCAAGGGCGGACCGCGCCGCGAGCTCCAGGCGCGCGGACTCGACCTCACCCCCTACCTCGGCACCCACCCCATGTCAGGACGGGAGAAGTCCGGCCCGCTGGCCGCCACCGGCGACCTCTTCGAGGGCCGCCCCTGGGTCCTCACCCCCACCCGCGACACCGACACCGAGGTCCTCAACCTCGCCCTGGAACTGGTGTCGCACTGCCGTGCCGTGCCGGTCGTCATGGACGCCGACGCCCACGACCGCGCCGTGGCCCTCGTCTCCCACATGCCGCACCTGGTGTCCAGCATGGTCGCCGCCCGCCTGGAGCACGCCGACGAGGCCGCCGTACGGCTGTGCGGCCAGGGCATCCGGGACGTGACCCGGATCGCCGCCTCCGACCCGCGGATGTGGATCGACATCCTCTCCGCCAACCCCGGACCGGTCGCCGACCTGCTCACCGATGTCGCCGCCGACCTGGAGGAGACCGTCCGCGCCCTGCGCGCGCTGGAGTCCTCCGACGAGCACAAGCGCCGCGAGGGCGCCACCGGCGTCGAGGACGTTCTGCGCCGCGGCAACGCCGGCCAGGTCCGCGTTCCCGGCAAGCACGGCTCCGCGCCGCGCGTCTACGAGACCGTCGCCGTGCTCATCGACGACCAGCCGGGCCAGCTCGCCCGCATCTTCGCCGACGCCGAGCGTGCCGGGGTCAACATCGAGGACGTCCGCATCGAGCACGCCACCGGACAGCAGGCCGGCCTCATCCAGCTCATGGTCGAGCCCAAGGCCGCCCCGGTCCTCACGGCCGCGCTGCGGGAGCGGGGCTGGGCGATCCGGCAGTGACCCCCGTCTCGCCGCCCGCCCCCGCGGGCGGGGAGGGCGTCCGCATGTCGGAGGGGTTCCGGGGAGCCAGTAATCTGGTGCGGGGCGTGTCCGCGCCCCGCACACCCCACCCCACCGCACCAGGAAGGTGTTCCTCCGTGGAAAACGGCGCCGCCAAGCCCGTGATCGTCGCCATCGACGGTCCCTCCGGCACGGGCAAGTCGAGCACGTCGAAGGCCGTGGCGGCGCAGCTCGGCCTGAGCTACCTGGACACCGGCGCCCAGTACCGGGCGATCACCTGGTGGATGGTGAACAACGGCATCGACACGGCGGACCCGTCCGCGATCGCCGCCGCGGCCGCCAAGCCCGAGATCCTCTCCGGCACCGACCCCACGGAGCCGACGATCACCGTCGACGGGGTGGACGTGTCCGGTCCGATCCGCGAGCAGGACGTCACCTCCAAGGTCAGCGCGGTCAGCGCGGTGCCCGAGGTGCGCGCCCGGATCACGGAGCTGCAGCGCGCCATAGCCGCCTCCGCCGTCACCGGCATCGTCGTCGAGGGCCGCGACATCGGCACCACCGTGCTCCCCGACGCCGACCTGAAGATCTTCCTCACCGCCTCCCCGGAGGCCCGCGCCGCCCGCCGCAGCGGCGAGCTCAAGGGCGCCGACCTGCACACCACCCGCGAGGCCCTGATCAAACGGGACGCGGCCGACTCCAGCCGCAAGACCTCCCCGCTGGCCAAGGCCGACGACGCGGTCGAGGTGGACACCACCGACCTGACCCTGCAGCAGGTCGTCGAGTGTGTCGTCACCCTCGTCGAGGAGAAGCGGGCGGGGAAGTGACCGACGTTCCCTCGCTGCGGGGCGCCGAGGTCGGGCGGCGCATCGGCGTCGGCCTGATGTACGGGCTGTGGAAGCCGCGGGTGCTGGGCTCCTGGCGGGTCCCCGCGGCCGGCCCGGTGATCCTCGCCGTCAACCACGCGCACAACATCGACGGGCCCATGGTCATGGGCGTGTCGCCCCGGCCGACGCACTTCCTGATCAAGAAGGAGGCGTTCGTCGGCCCGCTCGACCCGTTCCTGACCGGCATCGGCCAGGTGAAGGTCGACCGGCACTCCACCGACCGCACCGCGATCGCGCGTGCGCTGGGCGTGCTGGAGCGGGGCGGCGTCCTCGGCATCTTCCCCGAGGGCACCCGCGGCGAGGGCGACTTCGCCTCGATCCGCGCCGGGCTCGCGTACTTCGCCGTGCGCGGCGGGGCGCCGATCGTGCCGGTCGCCGTCCTGGGAAGTTCCGACCGGCCCGGCCGGTTGATAAAGGCACTGCCCCCGCTGCGCTCCCGCGTCGACGTCGTCTTCGGCGACCCGTTCGACGCGGGCGACGGCAGCGGGAGACGTACGCGCAAGGCGCTCGACGAGGCAACGGCACGCATCCAGAAGCAGCTCACGGCCCACCTGGAGAACGCCAGGCGTCTCACCGGCCGCTGAGCGACACTTTGAGTAGTGGATCTCCGCCCCGCGGGGCTCCACCGATCACCACGATGAACGACGAGGTACGGACTTCATGAACGACCACATCGAGCCCGGCGGCTCGGACGCGCACGACGCTGCGCACGAGCACGATCACGGGGCGCTGGGCGATGCCGAGTTCGCGGAGTTCATGGAGCTCGCCGCGGAGGAGGGCTTCGACCTCGAGGACGTCGAGGGCGCCATCGAGGCGGCGGGCCACGGCCCGCTTCCGGTGCTCGCCGTCGTCGGCCGCCCCAATGTCGGCAAGTCGACCCTGGTGAACCGCATCATCGGCCGCCGTGAGGCGGTCGTCGAGGACAAGCCGGGCGTCACCCGCGACCGGGTCACCTACGAGGCCGAGTGGGCGGGCCGCCGCTTCAAGGTCGTCGACACCGGCGGCTGGGAGCAGGACGTCCTCGGCATCGACGCCTCCGTCGCCGCCCAGGCCGAGTACGCCATCGACGCCGCCGACGCGGTCGTCTTCGTGGTGGACGCCAAGGTCGGCGCCACCGACACCGACGAGGCCGTGGTCCGCCTGCTGCGCAAGGCGGGCAAGCCCGTCGTGCTGTGCGCCAACAAGGTGGACGGCCCGAGCGGCGAGGCCGACGCGGCCTATCTGTGGTCCCTGGGCCTGGGCGAGCCGCACCCGGTCTCCGCGCTGCACGGCCGCGGCACCGGCGACATGCTGGACCAGGTCCTCGAGGTGCTGCCCGAGGCGCCCGCCCAGACCTTCGGCACGGCCGTCGGCGGTCCGCGCCGCGTCGCCCTGATCGGCCGCCCCAACGTCGGCAAGTCCTCGCTGCTGAACAAGGTCGCGGGGGAGGAGCGGGTCGTCGTCAACGAACTCGCCGGCACCACCCGCGACCCGGTCGACGAGATGATCGAACTGGGCGGCAAGACCTGGAAGTTCGTCGACACGGCGGGCATCCGCAAGCGGGTCCACCTCCAGCAGGGCGCCGACTACTACGCCTCGCTGCGCACCGCCGCGGCCGTCGAGAAGGCGGAGGTGGCCGTCGTCCTCATCGACGCCGCCGAGTCCATCTCGGTCCAGGACCAGCGCATCGTCACCATGGCCGTCGAGGCGGGCCGCGCGCTCGTCCTCGCCTTCAACAAGTGGGACACCCTCGACGAGGAGCGCCGCTACTACCTGGAGCGGGAGATCGAGACGGAGCTCGGCCAGGTCGCCTGGGCGCCGCGGGTCAACGTCTCGGCGCGCACCGGCCGCCACATGGAGAAGCTGGTCCCGGCGATCGAGACGGCGCTGGAGGGCTGGGAGACCCGGGTTCCGACGGGCCGCCTGAACGCCTTCCTCGGCGAGCTGGTCGCCGCCCACCCGCACCCGGTGCGGGGCGGCAAGCAGCCGCGCATCCTGTTCGGCACCCAGGCCGGCACCAGGCCGCCGCGGTTCGTGCTGTTCGCCTCCGGCTTCATCGAGGCGGGCTACCGGCGCTTCATCGAGCGCCGGCTGCGCGAGGAGTTCGGCTTCGAGGGCACGCCGATCCACATCTCGGTGCGGGTGCGGGAGAAGCGCGGGCGGAAGAAGTAGCCGGACATGGCGAAGGGGCGGTCCCGGTCATGGGACCGCCCCTTCGCCATGTCCGGTCAGACGCCGCCGCGGGGGGCAGGGGGCAGCCCGGCCGGCACATGGCGCATCTCGTTCGTCCCGCGGCCCACCGGGCCCACGCGCTGCCACTGCGGCGGCTCGACGGCGGGACGGACGAGGGACGCGCTGAACGACCCGGGGCTGTGGTCACGGTACGCGCCCGTACTGTGCGGGATGTTCCCGAAGGCGGTGAAGCCCCAGTCCTCCTCGCCGCTACGGTCGCCCGGCAGCGTACGGAAGGACTTGACGTACTCGGCGTAGAGAGCGTCGTAGATCGGCGTGGCCGAGTGGCCGCTCCGGGAGTCCTGCGCCGGGCGCACGGGTGCGGGGACCGAGGCGAGGGACTGGCGGCGGGGAGCGTCATATGCGTGCACGTATCTCCAAACGACCCCGTGCCCCAAGGGATGCGGCCCACCTCGGGTTTTCGCAGGCAGCACCCCCGTCACCGCGTTCGCCACGCACCGTCAGCCGGCGCACGGCCGAACGCGCCCCCGCCTCAGATCCCGGCGAGCGGCAACGCCGCGGCCACCAGCTTCCCGTCGGCCGCGGCCTTGTCCAGCGCGTCCCGCATCAGATCCTCCCGGGGCTGACGCCCGATGGAGCCGACGGGTGCGGCGAACATCAGCACCTGCTGATGCTTGTTCGCCGCCGCCCGCCACCCGTCGGTGACCTGCAGCGGCTGGTGCGCCTGCCACCAGGCCACCGGACGGCCGCCGTTCGGGTTCGGCTGGAGAACGGCGTGCAGCTGCCCCGCCGCGAGCAGCACCGACCACCCGTGCAGCACCGGGGGCACGGCGGCCAGCTCGGTCAGCGGCATGAAGCCCTGCTCGATCAGCAGCGGCAGGAAGTCGTCGCCGGACCCGAGCGTGCCGGGCCGGGCGACCGGGGCGGTCGGCTCCACCACCAGGGCCGGGTGCAGCTCGTTCTGGATCAGCACCAGCCCGCTGGTCACCCCCAGCACGGCCTGCTCGGGCACGAGGTTCGAGGGCCGCTGCGACTGGTGCGGCTGCTGGACGTGCTGCGGCTGCTGGGCGTACTGCGGCTGATGCGTCTGCGGCATCTGCTGCTGGGACTCCGCGCCGACGGCGCCGATGGAGCGCACGGCGCCCTGGAGCTGTTCCTCGGTGACCTGGACGACCTGCGAGGGCAGGCAGGTGGCGTGGGCGAAGGCGAGCACGGCGGTCTCGTCACCGATGAACAGGACGGTGCTGGTGCGCTCCTGCTCCGAGTCGCCCGGGGTGCGGCAGGAGGTGCAGTCGTAACTGCCCGGGGCGGACTCTCCGGCGAGCAGGCGGGCTGCTTCTTCGTCGCCGATCTCGGCGCGTACCTCGTCGCTGACGTCGAGCATGCGCGGCACGGGTGGCTCCCTCGGGGATGCGGTGCGTGGCGAGGCCGGGTGGCTCCCGGCCCGTGGTCCGGGTGGGTCCCCGGCTCATGAAGAAGACAACGGGCGATCTGTGGCGGGAGTCACGCCTTACGGCGAACGGAATCGAACCATCCAGCGCGCAGGGTCACAGCAGGTGCGGAATCCGGCACTCAACGTCAACACCCCGCAAGCGCAAGGGGCTTGACGGGGTGAGGTGCCTCACAACTCGCTCCGCGTCATGGTCGACAAATCCGGAAATCGCGCAATGAAATGGGTGGCCGGAAATCGCCGATACCCCGGGTAAGTCGCAACTGGCCAGGCACGACGGGCCGTTGGTTGATCCCGGCACCGGCGGCTCCCTACATTCCTCCGCCGTGTGCAACGAGCACCGCTCGGGTACGTCCGCCGACCGCACCACCGACGCACCACCCTTCGTACGGTCCCGACGGCGGACGGGGCGGTCGCGGCCCGCGTGTCCGACGACGCGCCGGGCGGCGTCCCGCCAGGGGCAGCCCGAGTCCTCGGGGAAGGACCTCCATGTCCGCATGTGCCGACAACTCCCGTCGTGACGCCCGCAGGGCCCGTCCGGTGGCCGTCCTGGCCGGCGCGGCCCTGCTCGCACCGCTCGGACTGCTCGCCGCGGCCGGCGGCGCCGCGGCCGCGGACGACGGGGTGTGGGACCGCATCGCCCAGTGCGAGAGCGGCGGCGACTGGCACATCAACACAGGCAACGGCTACTACGGCGGGCTCCAGTTCTCCGCCTCCACCTGGCGCGCCTTCGGCGGCACCGCGTACGCCCCGACGGCCGACCGGGCCGGCAAGGCCCAGCAGATCGAGATCGCCACCAAGGTCCAGCGCGCCCAGGGCTGGGAGGCCTGGCCCACCTGCGGCGCCCGCGCCGGGGCGTCGGGGCCCGCCCCCGCCGCGGACCCCGCGCCCGCGAAGAAGGCCGAGCAGAAGCCGGCCGCGACGCGGCGGAGCACGGCGCAGGGAGCCCCCGGGCGCACGTCCGCCGACCCGGGCCGGGGCGTCTCCCGCGGCGACTGCGTTGTCCGCCCCGGCGACACCCTGAGCGCGATCGCCGCCCGGCACGGGACGGACTGGCAGCGGCTGTACGCGGCCAACCGGGACGTCATCGGCGACGATCCCGACGTGATCGTGCCCGGGCAGCGGCTCGACCTCTGAGGCGCCCGCTCGCCCGCGCACCCGGGTCCCTCCGGCCGTCCGGAGGGACCCTCGCCCGTCCGGCCCGCCGACCGCCGGCCGCCGGGGGAGGGCATGCCGGCCCATGTGACGAACATGCGCATTTCTTGTGCACATCCGTTTCACGGACCGACCGCGCCCGTCCGGGAATGTGCCGCGGAAGCGCTCCCGGATACCTCACACGACACAATTCTTTCGGGGTTTGTCAGGGCGACGACCAGGCACCTTGGAATTCCCGTCGAATGACGGCGGACGGCGTACGGAACCGCTCTTTCGGGTGACCCCCGCCCGTACGGCGCCGTCGTGATCCTGTGACACAAGTGTGACCGCGGAGGGTCCCGGGCCCCGGCTTCCGGTGCGGACTTCCCCGTTTCCGGGCCAGGGCATAGCGTGGCCGCATGGCACCCATTCCGACACCCCCCAGGGAACCCAGCGACAACCCGGACGCCTATGTCGGCCTCGCCGCCGACCGGGCCGAGCACCTCGCGCGTGAGCGCGGCTGGTCCTCGGTGCGGGCCCTGGCGCCGGGGACGATCGTCACCATGGAGTACCGCGTGGGCCGGCTGAACTTCGAGGTGAGGGACGGCCGGGTGGCGCGGGCCTGGAAGGGCTGAGACAGGCTGAGACACGCCGACGGCCCCGGTCCTCAGGTGGAGGACCGGGGCCGTCGGCGTGTCAGGCGTCGCTCAGGGGCGTGGCGCCGGTGTCGTCCCGCGCGGGTGGCGGTCGGTGTGCTGCGGGCGCCTGCTGCCGACGGGCGTCACCGGGGAGCGTTCGGCACGGCTGGTGTGCGGGCCGGGCGCGAGATAGACCGGCGACCGGGCCGCGCGCCCGGCGGGAACCGGCTCGTGCACGGTGTCGGCGGCGCGCTCGGCGAGCGGACGGACCACGACGGGGCGGCCCGCCGGGGCGGGCACCGGGGCCTTGGCCCCGCGGCGGTCGCGCAGCCGGTCCCGCACGGCGAGGATCCGGGCCTCGGCCCGCGCGATCAGCGGCTCGAACCAGGGCAGCGCGAGCAGGATCAGCAGGCCCGCGGCCCAGCCCAGCAGCACGTCGCTCAGCCAGTGGGTGCCGATGTAGACGGTGGACAGGCCGACGCCCAGGGACGTCACCGCGGACAGCGCCGAAAGCCAGCGGCGGGCCCGCGGGGTGGAGGCCAGATAGGCCAGGATTCCCCAGGTCACCACGGCGTTCGCGGTGTGACCGCTCGGAAATATATCCCCGCCGAGCCACATCTCGTTCGAGCCGATCTCGGTCGCGTAGTGCGGCCCGAGCCGCCCCATGCCGTACTTCGCGGCGCCCACCGTGACGTTGAGCAGCAGCAGGGAGACGCCGAGGGCGAGCAGCGGACGCAGCGTGTGCTGCCGCCAGGAGCGCCAGCCGAGCCAGGCGGCGACCATCACGGCGGTGGGGCCGCGCTGGCCCAGCACCACGTAGTAGTCGACGAAGGCGTGCAGCTCCGGCCACTGCTGGTAGGGGCGGAAGAACATGACCTGCCAGTCCAGACGGACCAGCCAGGAGGTGGCCACCACGGCCCACACGATCGCCGCGTAGAAGGCCAGGGTCGCGCCGAGGAGCACGATCCGGTGCCGGCTCATTCGCGGCATGCCGACGTGGGCCGGTCGCTCCGGCTCACGGTCCAGCCTCGCGAACACCCGGTCCAGACGGGTGTGACTCCGTTCGGTACGCACCCAATCGACGTTACAGCGAGTGAGTGTGCGGCCCCGACGATTCAGCGGCTTTGTGATGACGATGTGATGTGGCATTCCTCTCAGCCGGGTCTTTATTTCCGGCGAATCCGAACCCCCGCGCGCAATTGTTTTGGGCATGTCGTGCGCCGGGTTTATCGGCCGTCCGAATTGGTTCACCCGGGGCTCGCGCGGAATTCCCGTCCCGCTCACCAGCCGGCCGCGTGGGGGGATCAGGGCGGTCCGGACCCGTTCAGCCAGAAGGCGCCGTACGCCGCCGAGACCGCCGCGACCGCCCCCAGCCCCGCCGCGAGCAGGCGCGTCCGCGCCCGGGCCAGGGCCACGGCGAGCGGCAGGAGCAGCGGGAAGGCCGGCATCAGCAGCCGCGGTTTCGACCCGAAGTAGCTCGACGCGCACAGGGCGAGCGCGGTGACCGTGCCGGCGTAGACGAGCAGCGGAAGCGGCTGCCGCTGCCGTACGCACCGGACGTAGAGCCACACCACCAGAGCCACGCCCAGCACCAGCGCGGTCCCGGCCAGGGCCGACGGGAAGGACGTGAACCGGCCGGCGACGAACAGGGCGAAGGCGTAGCCGCCGTCGAAGCCGTTGCGCCAGCCGGCCTGCACGTCCAGATAGCCCAGCGGGCCGCCCCCGGTCCGGTCGCCGACCCACAGGACGTATCCGGCGGCACCGAGGGGCGCGAGCAGCATCCCGGCCATCCGGCGCAGGCGCACACCGGGGGCGTGCGGCGATGACGGAGCGCCGTCGGATGAGCCCGCACGCGGGGCGCCGGGCGGGGGACCGGCGCGGCCGTCGCCGCGCGCGCCGCCCGCCGGCGCCGTACTGCCGTCCCCCACGAAGGAGGAGCCGGAGCGCTCCCGCAGGAAGGCGGCCACCCCGGCCGCCCACACCGCCGCGACCACCGCGAGCCCCACCGGCCGGGTCAGCCCCGCCAGCCCCGCCAGCAGGCCCGCCGTCACCCAGCGTCCCGTCAGCACCGCGTACAGCGCCCAGGCCGCCAGCGCCGTGAACAGCGACTCGCTGTACGCCATCGACTGCACGATCCCGACCGGCAGCACCGCCCACAGCAGCACCGCGCACACCCCGGCCCGCCGCCCGTACAGACGGTCGGCCACCGCGAAGATCCCCCAGGCCGCGGCGAGCGAGGCGAGCAGGCTCACCATGAACCCCCCGTCGGCGTGCGAGAGCGGGGACACCGCCGCCGCCAGCCGCTCCAGCCACGGCAGCAGCGGGAAGAACGCCAGGTTGGAGTGCACGTCGCCGTTCGGCAGCCGCACCTCGTAGCCGTACCCCAGCTCGGCGACCCTCGTGTACCAGAGGGAGTCCCAGCGGGCGGTCAGCAAGGTGTACGCGCTCTTGCCGCGCGCCTCGCTCCACAGGGCCAGGACGACCAGGCCCAGGGCGCGCACGGCGGCGTACCCGAGGAGCGCCGGGGCGGCCCGGCGAAGAGCTCCGGGGCGGGCCGCGACGGCACGCGTCTCGAGATCGTTCACGCGCCGATTATCGACCCGGCCCGGAACCGGCCCGCCCGCGTCGGCGCGGGAACCGGACGGAAGGAGTGGTGTACGCCACACCGATCGGCCGCGAGGTTGAGAGGCCCGCCACTCGACCTCGGCGTTCCCTCGCGTACTCTGACGTGTCACTCGCCGTTCGCCGCGCGGGCCGGGGACGACCGCTCCTCTCCGGCCGAGGCACGGGGGAGTCCCCCACCCCGTGAGCCCGCGGTACCGCGAGGGAACTTCTGGGAGGTACGTACATGTCCGGGACGACCACGGCCGCCGCGCTGCGCCGTCGGGCGGCCGGGGCCGGTGCCAACCGGTGGGTGGTGCTCGTCGTCCTCTGCGTCAGCCTGCTGCTGGTCGCCGTCGACGCCACCGTGCTGCATGTGGCCGTCCCCGCCGTCACCGAGGACCTCAAGCCCGGCGCGGTGGAACTGCTCTGGATCGTCGACGCCTATCCGCTGGTCTGCGCCTCGCTGCTGATCCTGTTCGGCACCCTGGGCGACCGGGTCGGCCGCAGACGCGTCCTCCTCCTCGGCTACACCCTGTTCGGCGTGGCCTCGGCCATGGCGGCCTTCGCGGACAACGCGCACCTGCTGATCGTGGCGCGGGCGCTGCTCGGCGTCGGCGGCGCGATGATCATGCCGGCCACGCTGTCGATCCTGCGCCAGGTCTTCCCCGACCGCCGTGAGCGGGCGCTCGCCATCGGCGTCTGGAGCGCCGTCGCCGCCGTGGGCGCCGCGGTCGGACCGCTGCTCGGCGGTTTCCTGCTGGAGCACTTCTGGTGGGGCTCGGTCTTCCTGGTCAACATCCCGCTGATGCTGGTCAGCCTGCCCGTCGGGCGGATCCTGCTGCCCGAGTCGAAGGGCGACGGCGACGGCCCCTGGGACGTGGTCGGCGCGCTCACGGCCGCCGCCGGGCTGTTCGCGGTGGTGCTCGGCGTGAAGCGGCTCGGCGCGGGTGACCTCGGCGCGGCCACGCTGGTGCCGCCGGCCGCCGGGGCCGCGCTGCTGGTGCTGTTCGTCCGCCGGCAGCGGCGGCGCGAGCACCCGCTGCTCGACCTGCGGATGTTCTCCCGGCCCGCGTTCAGCACCTCGGTCGGCTGCATCGTGCTGGCCATGCTCGCGCTGGTGGGCCTTGAACTGATCGCCGCGCAGTACCTCCAGCTGGTGCTGGGGCTGTCCCCGCTGGAGACCGGGCTGCGGCTGGTGCCGCTCACGTTCGCGGCGATGGCCGCGGGCCTGGCGGGCGCGCGGATGCTGCGCCGGTTCGGCCCGCGCCGCATGGTCTCCCTCGGCTTCTGCCTCACGGCCGGGGCGGTGGTGCTGCTGACCGCGATGGGAAGCGAGGACAACGCCCCGCTGCTGCTCGGCGGGTTCGTGCTGCTCGGCTTCGGCCTGGAGACGACCCTGTTCGGCGCGTACGAGTCGATGCTCAGCGAGGCCCCGCAGGACCAGGCCGGCGGGGCGGCGGCCGTCGGCGAGACGTCCTACCAGCTCGGCGCCGGCATCGGCATCGCGCTGCTCGGCAGCGTGATGAACGCGGCCTACGCGCCCGGCCTCTCCCAGGTCCCCGGGGTGCCCGACCGGGCGTCCGCCGCGGCGGCGCACTCGCTCGGCGAGGCCTACGAGGTGGCGGCGCGGCTCGGCGGCCCCGCGGGGGAGGCGCTGCGGCTCGCCGCACGCCACTCCTTCGTCCACGGCCTGCACGTCACGCTCCTGGTCAGCGCGGGCCTGCTCCTGGCCGGCGCGGCGATGGCCCTGCGCCTGCCCCGCCTGATGCACTGCGACCCGGAGGAGGAGGCTCCCTCCGGGGACGCCCCCGTGCGGATGCCCGCGCAGCGCGAGTCGCGGGGGTCCGGCGTCACGGTGTGAGGCGTCCGGCATGGGCCGGGGTGGACGCCGGGGGGAGCGCGTCGTAACGTCGGCCCGAGCCCGACTAGCAGTGCTAGTCGACGTACCGGATGACCAGCCCCCGGAGGGTGCCCCCATGGCCGCGTCCGCGAAGCCGCCCGCGTTCGACCCCGCCGACCCCCTCGGCCTCGACGACCTGCTGGAGCCGGAGGACCTGGCGATCCGGGACACGGTGCGCGGCTGGGCGGCGGACCGGGTGCTGCCGTACGTCGCGGACTGGTACGAGAAGGGCGAGCTGCCCGGCATCCGGGAGCTGGCCCGGGAACTCGGCGGGATCGGCGCGCTCGGCATGTCCCTCGACGGCTACGGCTGCGCGGGGGCGAGCGCCGTGCAGTACGGGCTGGCCTGCCTGGAACTGGAGGCGGCCGACTCCGGCATCCGCTCGCTGGTCTCCGTGCAGGGCTCCCTCGCCATGTACGCGATCCACCGCTTCGGCAGCGAGGAGCAGAAGCAGCGGTGGCTGCCCCGGATGGCGGCGGGCGAGGTCATCGGCTGCTTCGGGCTGACCGAGCCCGACCACGGCTCCGACCCCGGCTCGATGCGCACCTACGCCAAACGCGACGGCGCCGACTGGGTGCTCAACGGCCGGAAGATGTGGATCACCAACGGGTCCGTGGCCGGGGTCGCCGTGGTGTGGGCGCAGACCGACGAGGGCGTCCGCGGCTTCGCCGTGCCCACCGACGCGTCCGGCTTCTCGGCGCCGGAGATCAAGCACAAGTGGTCCCTGCGCGCCTCCGTCACCAGCGAGCTGGTCATGGACGACGTACGGCTGCCCGCCGACGCGGTGCTGCCGGGGGTGACCGGGCTGAAGGGCCCGCTGAGCTGTCTGTCGCACGCCCGGTACGGGATCGTGTGGGGCGCGATGGGCGCCGCGCGGAGCTGTTTCGAGACGGCGGTCGACTACGCGAAGTCACGGGAGCAGTTCGGGCGGCCCATCGGCGGCTTCCAGCTCACCCAGGCCAAGCTCGCCGACATGGCGGTGGAACTGCACAAGGGGATCCTGCTCGCCCACCATCTGGGGCGGCGGATGGACGCCGGCCGCCTGCGTCCCGAGCAGGTCAGCTTCGGCAAGCTCAACAACGTGCGCGAGGCGATCGAGATCTGCCGTACGGCCCGGACGATCCTCGGGGCCAACGGGATCTCGCTGGAGTACCCGGTGATGCGGCACGCGACGAACCTGGAGTCGGTGCTCACCTACGAGGGCACCGTGGAGATGCATCAGCTCGTGCTGGGCAAGGCCCTCACCGGGATCGACGCGTTCCGGTAGACAGGCCCGCGGGGGGCGGGGCCGGCTCGGCGGCCCCGCCTCAGCTCTGGTTGAAGAAACCGTCGGCGCGGTGCGCGGCCGGCTCGCCGCTGACCACCTCGGTGTCGGCGGGGCTGAGCAGGAACACGCGGTTGGACACCCGCTCGATGGAGCCGCGCAGACCGAAGATCAGGCCCGCCGCGAAGTCGACGACGCGCTTGGCGTCGCCGGCGTCCATGGCCGTGAGGTTCATGATGACCGGCACGCCCTCGCGGAACAGCTCACCGATGGCGCGGGCGTCCCGGAAGCTGTCCGGGGTGACCGTGCCGATCCGGCGGCCCCGCTCCTGGGCGGCGTCCGCGGCCACCTTGACCCGCGGATCGGTGACCCAGGCCTCCCCGGGCTCGGGCCCGTCGGAGTAGTCGTCGTCGTAGTAACGCTCGTCTTCGTTGTCGTCGACGAGGCCAAGCCAGGCACTCGCCTTGCGTACCGATCCCATGGACGCCTCCTCTCACAGCGGTCTTTCGTGCTTTCCGCATCCCTATGGTCGTCCATGATGCGGAGGGTGCGCCAAGTGGATAGACGCCGCGCGGGGGGTTTGTGACGGTACTGGTGCACAGCGAATCCGTCGAGAGTCCTGGTTTCCCAAGGGCCCTGACACAAACGGCTGCTGACTGTGAGTGAAATATGATTCTACGCAGCGTACGGGTGAAGAGGGGCGCATCCGGGTGAACGCCGCGACCGGTACGATGCCGCAGCCGAACGTCGTACACACGCACGGGGGGACGTCGTGTTCGGGATCGTCAGGCCCTGCCGCCACAGGCTGGGCGAGAAACTCACCGCCCAGTGGACGGCCCATCTCTGCGGGCTCTGTCTGGCCCTGCGCGGCGACCACGGGCAGCTCGCGCGGATCGTCACGAATTACGACGGCTTGCTGATCTCCGTCCTGACGGAGGCTCAGGCGGATCCGGGCGGCGGCACGGGACGCCGGACCGCCGGCCCTTGTCCGCTGCGCGGAATGCGCACCGCGTCCGTCGCCCAGGGCGAGGGCGCGCGGCTGGCCGCGGCCGTCTCCCTCGTCCTCGCCTCCGCGAAGGTGCGCGACCATGTCACCGACGGGGACGGGCTGCTGGCCCGCCGGCCGGTGGCGCTCGCCGCGCGCCGGGTGGCGGCGAGCTGGGACCGGGCGGGCGCCCGGACCGGCTCCGACGTCGGGTTCGACACCGCGGTCCTGGTCGACGCGGTGGACCGGCAGACCGGCGTCGAGTCGCTGGCCGGACCCGGCACCCCGGTGCTCGCCGTCACCGAGCCGACCGAGACGGCGACCGCGGCGGCCTTCGCGCACACCGCGGTGCTCGCCGGGCGGCCGCACAACGCCGGACCGCTCGCGGAGGCCGGGCGCCTCTTCGGGCGGCTCGCGCATCTGCTGGACGCGGTGGAGGACCGGGAGGCCGACGCCGCCTCCGGCGCCTGGAACCCGCTCACCGCCACGGGCACCTCGCTCGACGAGGCCCGCCGGCTCGCCGACGACGCGGTCCACGGCATCCGGCTGGCGCTGCGCGAGGTCGAGTTCACGGACGGCTCTCTCGCCCACCGGCTTCTCGTGCATGAACTCCCCGACTCCGTCCGGCGTGTCTTCGGTACGCCCTCCTGTGCCCACGGTTCGCATCCGTACGCCCCTCCGGGTGCTCCCGGTGCGCCGGGCGGGCCCACGCCGCCCGGACCGCCGCGCCGGGACCGGCGCGGGCTGCTGGCGGGGTGCGCCGTGTGGCTGGGACTCGCCTGCACCTGTCAGCTCTGCTGCGGGACCTACGAGGACCCGTGGACGCGTGAGCGCAAGGAGGGCTGCCTCAACAACTGCGACTGCGACTGCTGCGAGTGCTGCGACTGCTGCAGTTGTTGCGGGGAGGACGGCTGTTGCGGCGGGTGCGACTGCGGCTGCGACTGCTGAGCCGGCCTCGGACGTGACAGGCGTGCTCACGGTTCCCTCCGTGGGCCCTCCGGGGGCGAGATTCGGCCACCCCGATCGTTGTTCGACCGGTCGTCACCCTGGTGTGACGACCGGTAACGCAGGGCCTGGAGGGGAGCAAGTCGACCAGTCGTCCCTAATCCGTAGGCCAAAAGGCACCCTTGCGCCGAACGGTCGGTCGGCCGAATACTCGCCGCAGCGCTTGTCAGGGGCACGTCGGGTCCGGAATCCGGTCCGCCGGCCGCTGACTGCGCCTCACCGGGCCCGCAAACCCCACGAGGGCCCCCAACTTCCTTTGTGGAGGAACGAAACGTGAGGATCAAGCGCACCACCCCCCAGAGCGGCATCTCGAGACGGACTCGGCTGATCGCCGTTTCCACCGGCCTCGTGGCCGCCGCCGCGATCGCGGTCCCCAGCGCGAACGCGGCCGACACCCCCACCACCTTCAGCTCCTCCGAGCTCAAGAGCGTGAGCAGTTCGGTGCTGAAGGCCGACGTCCCCGGCACCGCCTGGGCCGTCGACAGCAAGACCAACCGGGTCGTCGTGACCGTCGACAGCACCGTCTCCCAGGCCGAGATCAACAAGATCAAGCAGCAGGCCGGGGAGGACGCCGAGGCGATCACCGTCAAGCGCACCCCGGGCAAGTTCACCAAGCTCATCCAGGGCGGTGACGCCATCTACGCGAGCAGCTGGCGCTGCTCCCTCGGCTTCAACGTCCGCAGCAGCAGCGGCGTCGACTACTTCCTGACCGCCGGTCACTGCACCGACGGCGCGGGCACCTGGTACTCCAACTCCGCCCGCACCACGGCCATCGGCTCGACGGCCGGATCCAGCTTCCCGGGCAACGACTACGGCATCGTCCGGTACACCGGGTCCGTCAGCCGGCCCGGCACCGCGAACGGCGTGGACATCACCCGCGCCGCCACCCCGAGCGTGGGCACCACCGTCATCCGTGACGGCTCCACCACGGGCACGCACAGCGGCCGGGTCACCGCCCTCAACGCGACCGTCAACTACGGCGGCGGCGACATCGTCTCCGGCCTCATCCAGACCACGGTCTGCGCCGAGCCCGGCGACTCCGGCGGCCCGCTCTACGGCAGCAACGGCACCGCGTACGGTCTGACCTCCGGCGGCAGCGGCAACTGCTCCTCCGGCGGCACGACCTTCTTCCAGCCGGTGACCGAGGCCCTGAGCGCCTACGGGGTCAGCGTCTACTAGGACGCCCCGCCGGCACGGCCGGTCCGGTACGGCTCCCGAGGAGCCGGCAGCTCCACGAGCCCCCGCACGCGACCCGCGTGCGGGGGCTCGTCCCTGTTCCGGGCCGGGCGCCGCGGCCGGTGCGACCGCAACTCCCGCTCACCGCACGCCGGACGGATCTCGCCGCGGAGGGTCGATTTTCGGCCAGCGGTCGAACGGGCGGTGCGTGCCCCCGGTGACCCCCGCGTGACGTTTGCAGTATGAACCGTCCCGCGTCTCCATGAACTGTCAGGACATAGAGGGCGCACGGCCGTTGACGTACGCGCGTCCGGAAGTCGACCTTGTGTGCTCCCTGTGACGTTCGGAAGAGTGGGCGGCGTTCGACCGGCGCGGGCGTGGCTTTTTCTGTGCTCCACCCCCGTGGCCGTACGCCTTCCGGTCCGGCGAGGTCCCCACAACCCCTCCGGGCCGTCCCCCCACAGGAGGACGTGAGTTGAAGCACCGACGCATACCCAGGCGCCGTGCCGTCATGGCGGGTGCGGGCATCGCCGCACTGGCCGCGGGCGCGGTCACCTTCCAGACTGCGAACGCCAGCGAGGTCCCGGCCGACGCCGCGCCCCGCACCCTCTCGGTCCAGGCGGCCGGAAACCTCGCCTCGGCGCTGCTCCAGGACCTGGGCGGCGACGCGGCGGGAACGTACTACGACGCGAAGAGCAAGAGCCTCGTGGTGAACGTGCTCGACGAGGCCGCGGCCGGGACCGTCGAGTCGGCCGGCGCGAAGGCCAGAGTCGTGGCGAACTCGCTCGCCGAGCTGAAGAGCGCGCGCACCACGCTCCAGCGGGACGCCACCATCCCGGGCACGTCCTGGGTGACCGACCCGGTCTCCAACAAGGTCGTCGTCACGGCGGACCGCACGGTCTCCAAGGCCGAGTGGGCCAAGCTGACCGAGGTCGCCGAGGGTCTCGGGACCACGGTGGAGCTCCAGCGCACCCAGGGTGAGTTCAAGCCCTTCATCGCGGGCGGCGACGCCATCACCGGCAACGGCGGGCGCTGCTCGCTGGGCTTCAACGTGACCAAGGGCGGCGAGCCGCACTTCCTCACCGCGGGCCACTGCACCGAGGGGATCTCGACCTGGTCGGACTCCTCGGGCCAGGTCATCGGTGAGAACGCCGCGTCCAGCTTCCCGGGCGACGACTACGGCCTGGTCAAGTACACGGCCGACGTGGCGCACCCGAGCCAGGTGAACCTGTACGACGGCTCCTCGCAGTCGATCTCCGGCGCGGCCGAGGCCGCCGTCGGCATGCAGGTGACCCGCAGCGGCTCCACCACCCAGGTCCACTCCGGCACGGTCACCGGCCTGGACGCCACCGTGAACTACGGCAACGGCGACATCGTCAACGGTCTGATCCAGACCGACGTGTGCGCCGAGCCCGGCGACAGCGGCGGCTCGCTCTTCTCGGGCGACAAGGCGGTCGGCCTGACCTCCGGCGGCAGCGGCGACTGCACCTCGGGCGGCACGACCTTCTTCCAGCCCGTGACCGAGGCCCTGTCGGCCACCGGTACGCAGATCGGCTGAGCCCGCTCCGGCCGCACGGCGTCCCGCCCCTCCCGCGCGGAGGGGCGGGACGCCCGCGTTCAGGCACCGGATCCTCGTGCGGTGCGCGCCGGCTCCGGACGCCGGCGCAGCGCCGACATCAGCACGGTGACGGCGGTCCCCGCCACGGCCCAGGCGGACAGGACCAGCAGCGGGCCGGTCACGTCGTTGCCCCGGAAGTACACGATCGAGCGGGCCGCCCAGGTGCCCGCTCCCGGTGGGAGTGCCGGTCCGATCGCCGCCCAGAACGGCGGCAGCAGCGGCGCCGGCAGGGCCCCGCCCGCGCTCGGGTTGCCCAGGATCACCACGAGCAGGATCGCCACGCCGATCCCGATGACCCCGAGGACCGCCTGCAGCGCGAGCGTGGCGGCGCCGACGGCGAAGATGATCAGGGCGCCCAGCCCCCACAGGCCCGCGAAACCGTCCGGCAGCGCGTCCAGGGCGGGGCCGACGACGAGCGCGCCGCCGAGCCCGCCGAGCACCGCGACCACGGCCATGGCGCCGAGCCGGATCACCGCCCGGCGCGGGGTGGACGCGCGGGCGCCCGCGCTGATCGCCAGGATGGACGCGCACAGATAGCCGCCCACGCACCAGCCGACCACCACGTAGAACGACGACAGACCGTTGGCGTCCTGGGCGGAGGCGGGGGCGACGTCCTCGACCCGCAGGGTGCGCCGCTCGTCCCGCTCCACCTCGGTGAAGAGCCGCTCCAGGGCGGTGGCCAGCGCGGTGCCGCCGCCGGTGGCGACCAGCAGGGTGTCGGTGGTCCCCTCGGGGTCGACCACCAGGGCCCCGTCGATGTCCCGGGCCTCGATCTGCCGGCGGGCGGTGTCCGCGCCGTCCACCGCCCGTGGGTCCAGCGGCGAGCCGGGCAGCTCCTTCAGCCGGGTCACGGTCTCCCGCGCCGCGGACGGGGGCGCGACGACCCCGACGGGCGCGTCCCGCAGCTGCGGGTGGTGCAGGGCGCCCACGTACGAGGTGATGAACAGCAGCATGAGCGCGATCACGCCGAGCACCAGCAGGGTGGCCCGGGGGGTGACGGCGTCGCGCACCTCACCGAGGAACGGGCGCGGGCGGGTCCCGGGGCCGGTGCTCTGTGTCATGTCCTCACGGTCCTGGGGAGCGGGTGTTTGCGCAGGTGGGACAGGGCCGAACGGATGTCGCACACTCATTCGAAAATTGGTCTATGGTGGGGGTGAGGTGACTGGGAACAGTTGTTCGATAGACGGTCGGGACTCATGAGTGCGGGAGGTGTGCGTGCCGGGTTTCACGCATCTGCACACCGTCTCCGGGTTCTCCCTGCGCTACGGCGCCTCCCACCCGGAACGGCTGGCCGAGCGCGCCTCCGAGCGCGGCATGGACGCCCTCGCGCTCACCGACCGCGACACCCTCGCCGGGTCCGTCCGCTTCGCCAAGGCCTGCGCCAAGGCCGGCGTCCGCCCGCTGTTCGGCGCGGAGCTGGCGGTGACGCCCCCGGCAGCCGCTCCCGGCCCCGGCGACAGCTCCGTACGCCGGGACCGCCGCCGCACCCCGGTGCGCGGCGGCGCCTTCATCGACGAGTCGACACCGCGCGTGACCTTCCTCGCCCGGGACGGCGCCCGCGGCTGGGCCGACCTGTGCCGGCTGGTCTCCGCCGCCCACACCGCGGACGGCCTGCCCCGACTGGCCTGGGAGGACAACCACGCCGACGGACTGACCGTCCTGCTCGGCCCCGACTCCGACGTCGGCCGCGCCCTCGCCACGGGACGCCCCGACCGCGCCGCCCGGCTGCTCGCCCCCTGGCGCGAGGTGTACGGCGACGCGCTGCGCCTGGAGGCCGTCTGGCACGGCCGCACCGGCACCGGCCCCGGCTCGCTGCGGCTGGCCGCCCGCACCCTGGGCTTCGCCGCCGAGCAGCGGGTACGGCCCGTGCTCAGCAACGCCGTCCGGTACGCCGACCCCGGCCTCGGCCCGGTCGCCGACGTGCTGGACGCGGCCCGCCGGCTGGTCCCGGTCGACCCGGCCGAAGGGCTGGACCCGGGCGAGGCCTGGCTGAAGGACCAGGGCGCCATGCTGGGGACGGCCGAGCGGATCGTGGAGGCCGCCGGCTTCCGTCGCGAGACCGCCCTGAGGCTGCTCGACCAGACGCAGGCCACGGCAGCCGAGTGCCTGGTCGACCCCGAGGACGACCTCGGCATGGGCAGCGTCCACTTCCCCGAGCCGCACCTGGTCGGCGCCGGCCGTCGCACCGCCCAGCGGACGCTGGCCTCCCGCGCGGCGGCGGGCATGGTGCTGCGCGGCTACGACCGCCGCCGGGAGTACTGGGAGCGGATGCACCACGAACTGGACATCATCGCCCACCACGGCTTCGCCTCCTACTTCCTCACCGTCGCCCAGGTCGTCGACGACGTGCGGGACATGGGCATCCGGGTCGCCGCACGGGGCTCCGGCGCCGGCTCGCTGGTCAACCATCTGCTGGGCATCGCGCACGCCGACCCGGTCGAGCACGGGCTGCTGATGGAGCGCTTCCTGTCCAAGGAGCGGGTGGTGCTGCCGGACATCGACATCGACGTGGAGTCCGCCCGGCGGCTCGAGGTCTACCGCGCGATCATCGGCAGGTTCGGCGCCGAGCGGGTCGCCACGGTCGCCATGCCGGAGACCTACCGGGTGCGCCACGCCATCCGGGACGTCGGCGCCGCGCTGTCCATGGACCCGGCCGAGATCGACCGGGTCGCCAAGTCCTTCCCGCACATCCGCGCCCGCGACGCCCGCGCGGCGCTCGAGGAGCTGCCCGAACTGCGGCAACTGGCGGGGGAGAAGGAGAAGTACGGCAGGCTGTGGGAGCTGGTCGAGGCCCTCGACGCGCTGCCGCGCGGTGTCGCCATGCACCCCTGCGGGGTGCTGCTGTCCGACGCCTCCCTGCTCTCCCGTACGCCGGTCATGCCGACCAGCGGCGAGGGCTTCCCGATGGCGCAGTTCGACAAGGACGACGTGGAGGACCTCGGGCTGCTCAAGCTGGACGTGCTGGGCGTGCGGATGCAGTCGGCGATGGCGCACGCGGTCGGCGAGGTGGAGCGGGCGACGGGGGAGCGGATCGACCTGGACGCGGTGCCGGAGGGCGATCCGGCGACGTACGGGCTGATCCGGTCGACCGAGACGCTCGGCTGCTTCCAGATCGAGTCCCCGGGCCAGCGGGACCTGGTCGGGCGGCTCCAGCCGTCCACCTTCCACGATCTGGTCGTGGACATCTCGCTGTTCCGGCCGGGACCGGTCGCCGCCGACATGGTGCGGCCGTTCATCGAGGCACGGCACGGGCGGGCGCCGGTGCGCTACCCGCACCCGGACCTGGAGGAGGCGCTGAAGGGGACGTACGGCGTCGTGGTCTTCCACGAGCAGGTCATCGACATCGTCTCGGTGCTGACCGGCTGCGGGCGCGGCGAGGCGGACCGGGTGCGGCGCGGGCTGTCCGACCCGGAGTCGCAGGGGCGGATCAAGGTGTGGTTCGCCCAGCACGCGGCGGCCCGGGGCTACGACGCGGAAACGATTCAGCGGACCTGGGAGATCGTCGAGGCCTTCGGCTCCTACGGCTTCTGCAAGGCGCACGCGGTCGCCTTCGCCGTGCCGACGTACCAGTCGGCGTGGCTGAAGGCGCACCATCCGGCCGCCTTCTACGCCGGGCTGCTCACCCACGACCCCGGGATGTACCCGAAGCGGCTGCTGCTGGCGGACGCCCGGCGGCGGGGGGTGCCGGTGCTGCCGCTGGACGTGAACAAGTCGGGGGTCGCACACAGGATCGAACTGGTGTCTGATTCGGGGGATGTGAAGGGGGTGTCGAAGGACGCCCCGAAGGACGGGAAGCCGGTGTGGGGCCTGCGCCTGGCGCTCTCCGACGTGCACGGCATCAGCGAGGCCGAGGCGGAGCGGATCGCCGAGGGCCGGCCGTACGCCTCGCTGCTCGACTTCTGGGAGCGGGCCCGGCCCAGCCGTCCGCTCGCCGGGCGGCTCGCCCAGGTCGGCGCGCTCGACGCGTTCGGCGCCAACCGCCGCGACCTGCAACTGCACCTGACCGAGCTGCACCGCGGCGCCCGCGGCGGACGCGGCGACCAGCTTCCGCTGTCCGGCGGCCGGCGGACCGCCCCGGCCGGGCTGCCCGACCTCACCGAGCCGGAGAAGCTCAGCGCCGAACTCGGCGTGCTGTCCATGGACGCCTCCCGCCATCTGATGGACGACCACGGCGCCTTCCTCAAGGAGCTGGGCGTGGTCTCCGCGCGGCGGCTGCGCGAGGTGCGGCACGGAGAGACGGTGCTGGTCGCGGGCGCCAAGGCGGCCACCCAGACCCCGCCCATCCGCTCCGGGCGGCGGGTCATCTTCTCCACCCTGGACGACGGCACGGGCCTGGTCGACCTCGCGTTCTTCGACGACTCGCACGACACCTGCGCCCACACCGTCTTCCACTCCTGGCTGCTGCTGGTGCGCGGGGTGGTGCAGCGGCGCGGTCCGCGCAGCTTCAGCGTGGTCGGCTCCGCCGCCTGGAACCTCGCCGATCTGCTGGAGGTCCGCCGGGAGGAGGGACTGGAGGGGGTCGCCGCGCGGCTCGTCGCCCCGGCCGGCAACGGCTCCGGGGCCGCCGACGACGGCGACGCGCCGGCCCGCAGGCGGCTGGCCGGTTCGGACGGGCTGCCCGCGCCGGCCGGTTCGGCCGCCCGGGATCCGATGGAGGAGCGGACGATCCGCATGCCCACGGGGTACGAGATGCACCCCTGGGCCGATCTGCGCCCCGCGGGCGAAGGGCCCGCGGTGGGAAGGAAGTTGTGGCACCAGAGCCCGGGGAGTGCGGGATGACCATTCTCTGCGTACGTTTCCAGCTGCCGCCGATGTACGAGGCGGCCCTGCCGGGGCTGCTCGGCCTGCTGGAGGAGTTCACCCCCGTCGTGCAGGCCCTGCCGCCGGACGGGGCGCTGGCCGATCTGCGCGGCGCCGAACGGTACTTCGGGCGCACCGCGCTGGAACTGGCCTCGGTGATCCGGGTGCGCGCCCTCGCCCTGCACGGCGTCGACTGCGTGATCGGCGCGGGTCCCGGACCGATGACGGCCCGCATGGCGCTGCGGGAGGCCCGGCCGGGGCGGACCCGCGCGGTGGCCGAGGACGAGGTGCGGGAGTTCCTCGCCGGACAGCCCGTCGTCGCGCTGCCCGGCGTGGGCGCCAGGACCGCCCGCACCCTGTGCGAATACGGCCTGGACACCCTCGGCCGGGTCGCCGCCGCCCCGCTGTCCACGCTCCAGCGGCTGGTGGGCGCCCGCGCCGGACGCGAGCTGCACGAGAAGGCGAACGGTGTCGACCGCGGCCGGGTCGTGCCCGACGCCGTCTCCCGGTCACTGGCCGCCGAACGCCCCTTCACCCGCGACGAGCTGGACCCCGGCCGGCACCGGCGCGCCCTGCTCTCGGCCGCCGAGGAGCTGGGCGCCCGGCTGCGCGCCCTGGACAAGGTCTGCCGCGGCCTCACCCTCACCGTCCGCTACGCCGACCGGTCGGCGACCACCCGCACCCGCACGCTCCCCGAGCCGACCGCGCACTCGCCCGCCCTCACCAGGGCGGCGTACGGCCTGTACGAGGCGCTCGGGCTGCAACGCGCCCGGGTGCGCGCGGTGGTGCTGCGCGCGGAGGGGCTCGACCCCGCCGAACAGGCCGCTCACCAGCTCACCTTCGACCCGGTGGACGAGAAGGTGCGCCGCATCGAGGAGGTCGCGGACCGCCTACGGGCCAAGTTCGGCCCGCACGCGGTGATGCCGGGGACGCTGGCGGCCTGATTCCTCCCGCTTGGTGAGGCACTATCAGGTCTCGGCGGGTGAGCGCGGGCCATTGTCGGGATTTTTTGCCGACCCGTAACCTCCAGGTTTTCCTACTCACCCGTAACTTGATGAGTGAACAGCATCCCGTGATCCGGATCACAGGGCGTAGGACCCCACCCTTCCCCTTGAGCCGCAAGGAGATCACACGATGCTGCCCTGGAAGCGGGTGATCAGACCGCTGGCCGCGTTCCTGCTGGCCGCGGTCGCCGTCATCGCCCCCGCCGCGTCGAGCGCGCAGGCCGCCGCCCCCAGCTCCGGCTGGAACGACTTCACCTGCAAGCCCTCCGCCGCCCATCCCCGCCCCGTCGTCCTGGTCCACGGCACCTTCGGCAACTCCGTCGACAACTGGCTGGGCCTCGCGCCCTACTTGAAGAACCGTGGCTACTGTGTCTTCTCCCTGGACTACGGCCAGCTCCCCGGCGTCCCCTTCTTCCACGGCCTCGGCCCCGTCGAGAAGTCCGCCGAACAGCTCGACGCCTACGTCGACCGGGTGCGCGCCGCGACCGGCGCCGCGGAGGTCGACCTCGTCGGCCACTCCCAGGGCGGCATGATGCCCCGCTACTACCTCAAGTTCCTCGGCGGCGCCGCCGAGGTGAACGCCCTCATCGGCATCGCCCCCAGCAACCACGGCACGACGCTCAGCGGCCTCACCGCGCTGCTGCCGTACTTCCCCGGCGCCGAGGACCTGCTCAGCACGGCCACCCCCGCCCTCGCCGACCAGATCGCCGGCTCCGCCTTCCTCACCAAGCTCAACGCGGGTGGCGACACCGTCCCCGGCGTCCGCTACACCGTCATCGCCACCAGGTACGACCAGGTCGTCACCCCGTACCGCAGCGCCTTCCTGACCGGTCCGAACGTCCGCAACGTGGTCCTCCAGGACCTCTGCGCGGTCGACCTGTCCGAGCACCTGGCCATCGGGCTGCTCGACCGGATCGCCTTCCACGAGGTGGCGAACGCCCTCGACCCGGACCGCGCGAAACGCACCACCTGCGCCTCTGTGTTCAGCTGACACGTGTCAGGTCGAGGTGAAAAGCAGCGGGTCCCTGTCCGGCCTGAGCCGCCGGACAGGGACCCGCCGCCGGTTCAGCGGCCGTGGCGTCCGGCCGCCGTGCGCCGCCGCGCGGAGGCGAACAGCGCGGCCGAGCCGAGCGCCAGCGCCGCGGCGCCGCCGGCCATCAGGTACGGCGTGTTCGCGTCGCCGCCGGTCTCCGCCAGGTCCTGCCCGCCGCCGGCCGCCTTCAGCTGGTTGCCGGTGTCCGCGGCGACCGGGTCGGCCGTGGTGGCGGGGTCGTCGTCGCCGTGCCCGTGGTTCTCGACCGTCGACTTCTCCGCGCCGGCCTCGATCTGCTCCTGGGACGGGGCGGAGGCGGACGGCGCCGGGGCGGGCGCCTCCTTCGGGGTGTCGCCACCCGCGGCCTCCTCGCCCTTGTCCGCCTCGCCGCTCTCGTCCGTCGTCCCGCCGCCGGCCGCGCCGCCGCCCGCCTGGGCGCCGCCGAAGGTGACGTCCGAACAGGAGTAGAACGCCTCCGGGCTGTCCGACCGCTGCCAGACCGCGTACAGCAGCTGCCGGCCGGAGCGCTCCGGGAGGGCGCCGGAGAAGGTGTAGAAGCCGTCGACCGCGGCCGGGTCGGTGGACGTCGCCACCGGGTTGGCCAGGTCCAGGTCGTCCCAGGCCAGCGGCTGGGCCGGGTCGTAGCCGGGCTTGGTGATGTACACCGTGAAGGTGCCCTTGTGCGGGGCCGTCACCCGGTACTTGAAGGTGCGCTCGCCGCTGGACACGCTCGTCGCCGGCCAGTCGGCGCGCGCCAGGTCGAGGCCCTTGAACGCCTCGTTGCCGGCGCTGCACAGCTTGCCGTCCGGGATCAGCTCCTGGTGGCGGCCGCCCGCGTCACCGATGCGGACGCCGTTCCAGTCGTACAGCGCCTGGGTGCCGCCGGCCGCGACGGCCGCCTTGCACGCCTCCGACGTCGGGCTCTCCGGCCCCTCGCCGAAGCACTGGAAGACCCGGCTGACCGGGTCGCCCATCGAACCGTGGGCGGCGGCCGGCGCGGCGGCCAGTCCGGTGAGGGCGAGCGGGGCGAGACCTATGACGGCGACAGCGGCCTTGCGGCGTGCGGACATGGGGCAGCAACTCCTCGGCGAACAGCGGATCTCATGGGGGAGACCCCGGGGGGATCCCGTGGGGGTGGCTCAGAAACTAGCCCGGTGAAACCCGGAAATCGCCCGGTGAGGACGGTGCGGGGAGATCCTTATGGTCGCTTTAAGGGAGCGTTCGGACTGGGATGAGGTAGGTACCGTGCGCGCATGACGAACGCACGGATCAGACCGGCCGTCGCCGCCGACGTACCGGCCGTGAAGGCGGTGGTCGACGCGGCCTTCCGGCCCTACGTCGCCCGCATCGGAGTGGTGCCGGTGCCCATGGAGGCGGACCACGCGGCGAACGTGGCCGCGGGCCGGGTGTTCGTCGCGGAGCTCCCGGACGACGGCGGGGCCGGTCCCGTACGGGTCGCCGGCCTCGTCGTGCTGGAGCCCCGCACGGACCACCTGTACCTGGACACCGTCGCCGTCCGCCCCGACGCGCAGGGCGCCGGGCTGGGACGGCTGCTGCTGGAGTTCACGGAGGCCCGGGCGCGGGCGCTCGGACTGCCCGAGATCCGGCTGTTCACGAACGCCATGATGTGGGAGAACCAGACGATCTACCCGCGGCTCGGCTACGAGACCGTGGAGCGCCGGGTGACCGGTCCGTACGACCGGATCCACTACCGCAAGCGGCTGCGCTGAACCCCGCGCGGCGGCGTTCAGCCGTCGGGCCACCAGGTCCGGGCGACGTCCTTACGGATCTCGGGGCGCTCCGCGGGACGCTCGTCGGCCTCCTCGCGGACCCGGCGGGTGTCCGTCCTCCTCGAGGGCTTCTGCACGGTGACGCGGCGCATGGCTGCCTCCTCGAAGGCCCACCGGGTCACCCGTTCCCACGGCGGTGAACCTTTCGGGGGAGAGTTCCTCATCCGTCCCGTCGTGTCTGTGGCCGCGGTCACGAATCGATTGTCAGTGGCAGGTGTCACCCTGCACGCATGACCACACAGCACGGTGACGGGACGGACCCGGACGGTGTCGACTGGGACGCGCGGGCGGCCGCCTTCGACGAGGAGCCGGACCACGGCCTGCGCGACCCCCGGGTGCGCGCCGCCTGGGCCGCGCGGCTGCGGGAGTGGCTGCCGGCCAGGCCCGGCGACGTCCTCGACCTCGGCTGCGGCACCGGCAGCCTCTCCCTCCTCGCCGCCGAGCAGGGCCACCGGGTCACCGGCGTGGACCGGTCCCCGGCCATGGTGGAGCTGGCCCGGCAGAAGCTCGCCGGGCGGCACGCGGTCTTCCTCACCGGCGACGCGGCCCGCCCGCCGGTCGACGGCGAGCGGTACGACGCCGTCCTCGTCCGGCATGTGCTGTGGACGCTGCCCGAGCCGGACCGGGCGCTGCGGCGCTGGCGCGACCTGCTGCGGCCGGGCGGACGGCTGGTGCTGGTCGAGGGCGTGTGGGGGACGGTGAGCCCGGTCGGCATACCCGCGGACCGGCTCACCGCCCTCCTCGCCCCGCTCACCGCACGGGTGCGCGTGGAGCGGCTGTCCGGGGACCCGGCGCTGTGGGGGCGGGAGGTCGACGACGAGCGGTACGCGGTGGTGGCCCTGTGGGAGTGACCCCGGGCCCGAAGGGCGTCTCAGGCGAGCAGGGTGCCCAGACCCGCCCCTCGGGCCAGGGCGTCCAGTTCGTCGAGGGCGGCCACCGCGGCCGCCGCCGCGCCCGGGTCCCGGGCGGACAGGCCGCTCTCCGCGAACTCGTCCTCGTCCAGCCGCCGTACGTCCGTGCCGTCGGCGGAGACCCACAGGTCCAGGTCGAGGTCCTCCACGACCAGACGGCCCCCGGACAGCTCGGCCGGACGGGTGATGTCGCAGTAGTGGCCCTTGAGCGCGCCCCCGGAGGCGCGCACCTCCTTCACGGAGTACCAGCGGTCCCGCCAGTAGTGCTCCGTGAAGACGTCCCCGGGCTCGAAACGCACGAAGCCGAAGTCGCGCACGCCCTCGCCCGCCCACGGGGCGCGCACGCTCACCCGGGTGCCGTCGTCGGCGAGCAGCTCCGCCGGGTAACTGATCTTCGTGCGGCCCGCCTTGACCAGGACCACCTCGACCGTCGCCGGTCCGTCAGCCGAGTTCGCGGACATGGCGCACCTCCGTTCCGCACAGTTCGTAGCCGAACCACTTGTTGATCGCGATCATCGGCTCGTTCCCGGTGTCGTTGCCCGTGAAGGCCTCCGTGTACCCGGCCGCGCGGGCCCGGTGCAGCGAGTCGTTCTTCGCGAGCTTCGCCAGACCCCGGCCGCGATGGGCGCGGGCCGTGCCGGTCATGCCCGTCGCGTACCGCGTGGCGCCGTCCGTGCGGGCCGCGGTGAACGCGGCCGGCCGGCCGTCGACCACGGCCACCGTGGTCAGCTCGGCGTCGAACAGCGGGTGCCGCCAGGTCTCCCTGAGCCACGCCTCGTAGTCGGTGAACTCCGTGTCGACGTCGCTCGGTTCGTCCGCCGTGGTCTCCGCGTCCAGCTCGAACAGTGGGCGCGGGTCGTCGGCGTACGCGGACCCCGGACGCAGCTCCACCCCGGGCGGCGGGTCCTGCGGCGGGGGCAGCTCGCCGTGCGCGAGGTCCAGGCGGAGGAAGTGCGCGGAGCGGCTCGCCCGGTAGCCGTGCAGCTCGGCGAAGGCGCGGTTGCCGGCCTCGTCCAGCACCCAGGCCAGCAGCCGGACCGCCCCGTGCGCGGTCAGATGCTCCTCGGCGGCGCGCACCAGCAGCGTCCCCGCGCCCCGGCGCGTGTGCCGGGGGTGCACGTAAACGTTGAGATTGCCCTGGCCGGGCACGGCGCTGTCGTACGCCAGGTGCACCTGGGCGGTGCCGATCACCTCGCCGTCGTCGTCCACCGCCACGAGCGGGCGGTAGTGGGCGTCGGGGTGCAGCTGGGTGAGGTCGTGGGCCAGGGACTGAGGGGTGACCAGGATGAACGGCAGGGCGGCCTGCCGTACGCGGGCGAAGCCCTCCAGGTCGGCGGGGGCGTCGGGGCGGACGTCGCGGACGGTCACTGTCATGTGAGGGCACGCTACGAGGTGGTGCGGCGGGGTGCCTCCCATTTTTCGTGGCCGGGGGATGCGGCCTCCGGGGCGGGGGTGCGCGAGAATCGCGGCGTGACTGTACGGATCCATATCCAGGACGGAACACCGCCTTACGAGCAGGTGCGGGCGCAGATCGCCGAGCAGGCGCGGTCGGGGGAGCTTCCGGTGGGGTACCGGCTGCCGACCGTGCGGGGGCTGGCCGAGACGCTCGGCCTCGCGGCGAACACGGTCGCCAAGGCGTACCGGGCGCTGGAGGCGGACGGGGTGATCGAGACGCGGGGGCGGAACGGAACGGTGATCGCTGCCGCGGGGTCGGCGGCGGAGAGGGAGGTTGCCGCTGCCGCGCGGGTTTTCGCCGAGCGGGCTCGGCGGCTGGGGGTGGGGGAGGAGGCGGCGGTGGCCGCGGTGCGGGATGCGTTGCGGGCGGTTCATCGGGCCTAGGCGCCGCGGGGTTCGGCTTCGGCGGCCGCTGCGGGTGCGTTCGGGTTGAGCGCGCAGTTCCCCGCGCCCCTGGGGGTGTGGGGGTGGGCGTTCGGTGTTCGCCGCGGGTGGGTGGGGGCTGAGCGCGCAGTTCCCCGCGCCCCTGGGGGTGTTGCGCTCAGAGCGTCATGAGTGTTCTGGCGTTGTGGACCGCTGCCGCGCCGGGGTCGTTGTTGAAGTAGGCGTGGACGTCTGCTTCCTGGGGCCAGGTCGTGGTGATGCGGTGGAGCCAGGTCCGGAGGGCCTGGCGGCCGTAGTGGGGCCAGGGGTGGGCGCGGCCCTGGTGGAAGCGGACGTAGCCCCAGTCGGCGGTGCGCCACAGCGGGGTCACCGGGCGGGAGAGGACGTCCGCCCAGCACAGGGCCGCGCCCCGTGCCTCCAGGACCGCGCGGACGTCCGGTGTCCACCAGGACGGGTGGCGTGGTTCGACCGCCACCCGGGTGGATTCCGGGAAGCAGCGCAGGCAGGCGTCCAGGAGGGCGGGGTCGGCCTGGAGGGTGGGCGGGAGCTGGAGGAGGACCGGGCCCAGCCGGTCGCCGAGGGCGGCGGCGCGGCTCATCAGGCGGTCCACCGGCTCCTCGGGGTCCCGCAGCCGCTTGATGTGCGTCAGGTAGCGGCTCGCCTTGACCGCCACGACGAAGCCCGGCGGGGTGCGCTCCCGCCAGGACGCGAAGGTCTCCCGGGACGGCAGCCGGTAGAACGCGTTGTTGACCTCGACGGTGGGGAAGGCGGCCGCGTACTCCTCCAGCCACAGCCGTACCGGCAGACCGGGCGGGTACAGCACCCCGCGCCAGTCCTTGTACTGCCATCCCGAGGTCCCGACCAGCAGCGGCATGCGGCCCTCCCGGCCCCTACAGGTACAGGCCCGCGTCCGCGTCGCCGCGCGGCTCCGGCAGGGAGGTCGGGGAGGTGCCCCGGCGCAGCGCGTACAGCTCGGCCAGGGTCGCGCCCTCGCGTCCGACGCCGTCCTCACGGCCCAGCCAGTCCACCGCCTCCGTGCGGGTCAGCGCCCCCACCTCGATCCGGGCCAGGCAGCGGCCCGGACGCACCACGGCGGGGTGCAGCCGCTCCAGGTCCTCGTTGGTGGTGACGCCCACCAGCACGTTGCGCCCCTGGCCGAGCAGGCCGTCGGTGAGGTTCAGCAGCCGGGACAGCGCCTGACCCGCGGTGTGCTTGGCCTCGCCGCGGATCAGTTCGTCGCAGTCCTCCAGGAGCAGCAGCCGCCAGCGGTTCCTGCCGGACGCGTCCTCCTCGCCGATCGCGATGTCCATCAGATAGCCGACGTCGGAGAAGAGCCGCTCGGGGTCCAGGACGCAGTCGACCTGGCACCAGTCACGCCAGGACCGGGCCAGGGTGCGCAGCGCGGAGGTCTTGCCGGTGCCCGGCGGGCCGTGCAGCAGGAGCAGCCGCCCCGAGATGTCCTCGGGGGTGGTCTTCATCAGACGGTCCATCGCGTCCGCGACCGGGGCGGTGTAGTTGGGCCGGATCTCCTCCCAGGTGCCGGCCGTGATCTGACGGGTGGTGCGGTGCGGGCCGCGCCGCGGGGAGACGTACCAGAACCCCATGGTGACGTTCTCCGGCTGCGGTTCCGGCTCGTCGGCGGCGCCGTCGGTGGCCTCGTCCAGGATCCGCTGGGCCAGGTCGGCGCTGGTCGCGGTCACCGTGACGTCGGCGCCCCGGCTCCAGCGGGAGATCAGCAGCGTCCAGCCGTCCCCCTCGGCCAGGGTGGCGCTGCGGTCGTCGTCCTTGGCGAGCCGCAGCACCCGCGCGTCCGCGGGCAGGAGCGTCGCGTGGGACCGGACGCGTTCGATGTTGACGGCGTGCGAGTAGGGCTGCTCGCCCGTCGCGAAGCGGCCGAGGAACAGCGCGTCGACGACATCGGACGGGGAGTCGTTGTCGTCGACGTTGAGCCGGATCGGCAGGGCGTCGTGTGGGTGCGCGGACATGCCGCCATGATCGGTCACGCGAGCCCCCCGTGCACCCGATTTGCCGGGTGCGCCCGCGCGCGTCGCGTCGCTCCCGTGTCCGGCTACTCCGGGAGAAGTGAGAGAAAGTCAGACCGCCCCGGTGTTTGTCCGGTACTCAACGGTAATAATTTTGACATGAACACTTCCGCTCAACACGCGTAGTTGGTACCAAGGTTGAGGCAGAGATCCTGCTAAAGGGAGGTTCCATGAGACGTTCCCGACTTGTCCTCTTCCTCACCGCTCTGGCCCTCGCCGTCACCGCCGCCCTCACCGGGGCGACCGCGGCGCACGCGTCCTCGCAGGCGGCCCCCGGCCCGTACGTGGCCCTGGGCGACTCCTACTCCTCGGGTGTCGGCGCCGGCAGCTACATCTCCTCCAGCGGCGACTGCAAGCGCAGCACGAAGGCCCACCCGTACCTCTGGGCGGCCGCGAACTCCCCCTCGTCCTTCTCCTTCACCGCCTGCTCGGGCGCCCGAACGGGTGATGTTCTCTCCGGGCAGCTCGGTCCGCTCTCCGCCAGCACCGCCCTCGTGTCCATCAGCATCGGCGGCAACGACGCCGGGTTCGCCGACGTCATGACGACCTGTGTGCTCCAGTCCGACAGCTCCTGCCTCTCCCGCATCGCCACCGCCCGGGCCTTCGTCGACTCGACGCTGCCCGGCAGGCTCGACGGCGTCTACACGGCGATCCGGGACCGTGCGCCCAACGCCCATGTCGTGGTGCTCGGCTACCCCCGCTTCTACCGGCTCGGCACCAGCTGCGTCGGCCTCTCCGAGACCAAGCGGAAGGCCATCAACGACGCCTCCGACCACCTGAACAACGCCATCGCCCAGCGCGCCCGGGCGTACGGTTACACGTTCGGCGACGTCCGCACCACGTTCACCGGCCACGAGATCTGCTCCGGGGACTCGTGGCTGCACAGCGTGGACTGGCTGAACATCGGCAACTCGTACCACCCGAAGGCCGCCGGACAGTCGGGCGGCTACCTCCCGGTGCTCAACTCGGCGGCCTGACCCCCTGGTTCAGTAACCGTCCCCGTCCGCACCGGACGCCGAGGCGGAGGCCCCGCCCGACGGGGTCTCCGCCTCGCACACCACCGAGAACGGCACGGTCTCCGACGTGGTGCGCACCGGCTCCCGCACCTCCACGCCGATCCGGCCGTGCAGCTCCCCGCTCTCCGAGTACGTCGTCACCACCACCGTGTCCCGCGTGGTCCGGCCGCCGTCCGCGGGGAACGACAGGGTGCGCCAGCCCCGGTCCGCCACCGAGCCGCCCTCGGCCGACCAGCGGTAGCGCACCTGGGCCGGCAGCCGGTTCACCGTGAACGTCGCCGTGAACGAGGGCGCCTCGTCGTGCGGGGGCGGGCAGACGCCGGAGTACTCCGTGCGCGTGCCGGTCACCGCGACCGACACCGTGAGGGGAGGGGGCTCCTCGCCGTGCCCGCCGCCGTCGCCCTCGTCCTTGGCCCCGTCGTCCGTCGCGGAACCAGAAGGTGACGGGGCGTCCTCCGTCTCCGCCGTCGCTCCGGCGCCCTTGCCGCCGGTCGCCGCCGGGGAACTCGCCCCGCCGTTCCCGGCCTCCGGCCCACCGCCGTCCCGGTCCAGCAGCGCGTACGTCAGCCCGGCCAGCGCGAGCGCCAGCAGGACCACCCCCGCGACCAGCAGGGCGGCGCCGCGCCGGCCACGCGGGGGCGGGGCCGTCGCCGTGGCGGCCGTGGGCGCTCCGCCGCCCCGCTGACGGGCTGTCACGGATGGTTGATACGGGTCGGTCGGCGGCGGCGCGGGGAGCGCGGCCACCGTGGGCGCGTACGAGGAGGCCGTTCGCGCGGGGTCCGCTCCCGGTGCGCCCCCGGCGGCGACGACCCGCAGGGCCTCCAGCGCGCGGTCCGGGGAGAGACGTTCGGCCGGGTCCTTGCGCAGCAGCCCCTCGATGACCGGCGCGAGCGGACCCGCCCGGCGGGGCGGCGGCAGCTCCTCGTCCACGATCGCCCGCAGCGTGGACAGCGGGGTGTCCTGCCGGAACGGGGAGTGGCCCTCGACCGCCGCGTACAGCAGCACGCCCAGCGACCACAGGTCCGACTCCGGACCGGGGGTGCGGCCCAACGCCCGCTCCGGCGCCAGGAATTCGGGCGAGCCGACGACCTCCCCGGTCATCGTCAGGGCCGAGCTGCCCTCGACCGTGGCGATCCCGAAGTCGGTGAGCACCACCCGGCCGTCGTTCGCGATCAGCACGTTGGCGGGCTTCACGTCCCGGTGCAGCACCCCCGCCGCGTGGGCGGCGCGCAGCGCGGCCAGCACCTCCGCGCCGATCCGCGCGGCCCGCGGCGGCGACAGGGGGCCCTCCGCGTCCAGCACCTCCGCCAGCGACAGACCGCGCACCAGCTCCATCACGATCCACGGACGCCCGTCCTCCGTGGCCACGTCGTACACCGTCACCACGGTGCGGTCGGCGACGCGGGCCGCCGCCCAGGCCTCCCGCTCCAGCCGCGCGTACATCCGCTCCACGTCGGACGCCGGCAGCCCGGCCGGGGCGCGGACCTCCTTCACCGCGACCTCGCGGTGCAGCACCTCGTCGCGGGCCCGCCACACGGTGCCCATGCCGCCCTCGCCCAGCGGCGACAGCAGCCGGTAGCGTCCCGCGATCACCCGCTCACTGCCCGGTTCTTCGGACACGGCGCCCCCATTCGCGTCCGGGCGAATTCGCCCTTTCCTCATGAAAGTAGCTCAGCCGAGAGCGGATGCCGCCCCCCTGAACACCAATCCGGCCCCCAGGATCAGCACCACGCACGCCGAACCGAGGGGCGCGCCCCGGCGCACCAGCGCCGCCCACGGCGCGCTCGTCCAGCGCGGGCGCCGGGCCAGCAGCCGGGACACGCCCCCGCCCGCCCGCACCACCGCGTAGCCGGCGGCGGTGAGCGTGAGCGCCAGTCCCACGCCGTACGCGACGACGAGCAGCAGCCCGAACCAGGCGTGGCCCAGGGCGGCGGCGCCGACCAGCACCACGACGGCGGACGGACTGGGCACCAGCCCGCCCGCGAACCCGAGCAGGATCGTGCCGCGGAGCGTGGGCGCGGCGGAGTGGGTGTGGGTACGGCCGCCGTGGGTGTGGGTGAGCGAGGTGTGCGGGTGGTCGTGGGCGTGCGGGTGGTCGTGGGGGTGCGGGCGGTCGTGCGCGTGCCCGTGTCCGTGCTCGTGTCCGTGGTCGGGGGCGTGCTCGTGCTCGTGGGGATGCGGATGCGTGGGGTGGCCCCGTCGGCGCAGGGCGCGGCGGACGAGCTGCGCGCCGGCCAGGGTGACCAGGACGCCGCTGGCGACGCCCAGCCAGGCGACGACGGAGGGCGCGGCGGCGGAACCCGCCGAGACCAGCAGGCCCAGGGCGACCACGCCGAGGGTGTGGGTGACCGTGACGGAGGCGGCCATCGGCAGCACGTCCCGCATCCGCGCCCGGCCGCCGCGCGCCGCCGCGGTCGCGGCCATCAGGGTCTTGCCGTGGCCCGGCGCGAGCGCGTGCATCGCGCCGAGGACCACCGCGAGCAGCAGGGCGAGCGCGGCGAAACCCACGGTCAGGTCGCGCCGGGCGACCAGGTCGTCCAGGGCCCGCGTCCAGCGGTCGGCGCCCCGGGGCAGGATCGCGGAGGCGGGCGTGTCCGCCTCGTCCGGCCCGTCCGCCGCCGGGCCGCCGGGGCGGACCCGCAGGGACGCCGTCCGGGTGTCGGGCGGGGACGCGAGCCGGTCCTCCGGGTAGCGGGTCAGCCGGGCGGAGGGGGACGACTCCGGCACGTCCGAGGCGGCCAGCGTCGTACGGTCCCCCCGCGCGGTGATCTCCCGCCAGCCGGGGCCGGAGTCCCCGCCCGCCGCGCGGAAGTCCACGGCGACGGTACGGCCCCGGGGGAGGGGTGCGGTCAGCCGGCATTCCACGCGCAGGGTGTCCAGTCCCGCCTGGCCGGGCCGCACCTGGACGCGCGCGGCGCGCACGGTGAGCTGCGCCGGCCGCCCGTCGGCCCGGACCGCGCTCTCCCGGGCGGCCGTCGAACACCGCTCGCGGGCCCAGGCGTCGCGTCCCAGGCCGGCGAGGTCGGGGGCGGCCTGGGTGGCGGGGATCTCGGCGAGGTCCTCGACGTGGTGCACGCGCAGTTCGCCCGGCGCGGCCACCAGGCCGTCGTACCGGTTGACGGTGAAGTTGCCGAGCGGGTGCGCGCTCGCCTCCGTGGCCGGGACCAGGGCGAGGGCGGTGGCGGCGGTGAGGAGCGCGGCGCCGGCCGCGGCGGGACGCGGGAGGTTCAACGCGCCGCCTCCAGGTCCTCGAGGGCGGCCCGTGCCGCGCGGGCGCCGAGCGGGGAGAAGCCGGGATTCAGCCTCAGGGCCGCGGTGAGGGAGGCGCGGGCGGCGCGGTCCTGCCCGGCGGCCTTCTCGATCATGCCCCGGTGGTGGAGGAAGGCGGCGTCGCGGTAGCCGGTGGCCGTGGCCCGGCGGGCGTACGGCAGGGCCTCCGCGGAACGGCCCGCACGGTGCAGCGCCCAGGCGAGGGCGTCCGCCGTGTGCACCGTCCGCCGTCGGTCCCATGCGGCGTGGGCCGCGCGGAGCGCCTCGGCGGTGTCCCCGTGGTCGGCCGCGGCGAGCGCGGTGTCCAGGTCCACGTCCACACCGCCGGCCCGGGCCAGCGCGGTCCAGGCGTCGACGAGGGCGTACTGCTCGCGGGCCTTCGCGCGGTCGCCCCGGTCCTCGTACAGCTCGCCGAGGGCGACCAGCGGGCCGGGCAGCGGGGAGCGGGCGACGACCTGCTCCAGCGTCGTGATCGCGCCCGCGCGGTCGCCGTCCGCGGCCTGGGCGCGCGCCCGGCCCTCCAGGGCGGGGAGGTAGGCGTCGTCCGCGGCGAGTGCGCGGGCGTAGTGGCGCAGGGCGGTGTCGTAACGCCCCTGGCCGCGTTCCAGGTTGCCCAGCGCGGTCGCCACGTACGCCACGTCGGCGGGGCCGGCCGCGCTGTCGAGGGCGCGGTGCAGCACCCGGCGGGCGGTGCGCACGTCGCCGCGCAGCTCCCGCACGTACGCGTACCGCGTGAACACGGGGACGCCCGGACGCCTGCGGTCGGCGACGGTGGCCGCCTTCGCGGCCTCCGCGTACCGGCCGAGTTCCACCAGGGCGTCGATACGGGAGCAGAGGGCGCGTTCGCTGTACGGGTTCCGCTCCAGGGCGCGGTCGGCGTGGTCCAGGGCGGCGGCGAAGTCGTGGCGCGCGGCGGCGAGGGCGGCCTGCCCCGCGAGCGCCTGGTCGTTGCCGGGACGCAGGGCGAGGGACCGCGCGAGGGCGCGTTCGGCACGGGTGTACCGGGAGGGGTCCCCGTCGGTCCGCGCCCGCTCGACCTGCGCGAACCCGAGGGCCGCCCAGGCCCCGAAGTCCCGCGGCTGCTGCCGCACATGGGTCTGCAACGACCGGATCGCCGTGTCGAGGTCCCCCCGGACCAGCACATCGGCGCTCACCGCCCGGGACACCCCGGGCACGGCCCGCGCCGCGTCCCGTCCGTCACCCCCCACGGCGACGGCCCCGGCGGTCATCGCCACGGCCAGCAGCACGGCGCACGACGCGAGATGCGGCCCGCGCCCTCGCCGCGCGGCGGCGGCGAACCGCCGCAGGGCGTCGACCCGTCCGGCGGCGGACGGCGGCCGTGGGGTTTCCGCGGCGGGCGGCGCTCCGGCGGGCGGCGTCGCCTCCTGGCCGCTCCCGCGGGTGCTGTCGTTCGAGCGCGGGGACATGGGACTCCTTCGTCGGTGGGGGCGCGGCCCTGCCGTGGGGGATGGGAGGGGAGGGCCGCGCCGGACGGTGGGGCGGCCGGGGGCGCCGGCCGCCGGGCGGGTCAGTAGGCGCGGCGGCGCATGCGGCGCCACCACATGAGCGCCACGCCGATCAGCAGCAGTCCGCCCGCTCCCGCGCCCGCGGACGCGGCGATCAGGGTGGTGTCGTCGGCGCCGCCCGCCCCGGCGGGCCGCAGCGCGTCGCCGAGCTGGCTGCGCACGTCGTTGCCGCTGTCGACGCCCTTGGCGAGCGGGCCGCGCGAGCCCTCCGTGGGGTTGGCCAGGTACGGGAAGGCCGCACCGAACTTCTTGTCGTTCTCGTCGACCGCGTCGCCCAGGTCGTTCTTCGCCCCCACCAGCTCGCCCTCGACCACCTGGAGCGCGGCGTCCACGACGTCGTCCGTCAGCCGGCGCCCGTTGGGGAAGCCGGCGGTGTCGCCGTCCAGGACGCCCAGCCGCTTCGGCTTCGCGGCCGGCGCGATCGAGGTGTTGAGGCGCAGCATCTCCGAGGGGCGCACGTGCGGAGGCTGGTTGAGGCCCTCGACGCCCTTGAGGAACACGTCGACCAGGTCGTCGCGCGGCTCCTTCGGCGCCGGGATCTTGTAGATCGCCTCGATCAGCTTCGGCAGCTCCGGCTCGGTGACGTTCTTCAGGAACCGCGCGTCGTCCCACGGCGCGGACGCGTTGAACGTGTCCTTGTCGCCGATCGGGTTGACGACCTCGTTCACCAGCGGGCTGCCCAGCCGGGACACCTGCACGAAGTGCCCCTCGGCGTTCTTGCGCTGGGTGGTGGACCAGACGCCGACGACCGGCTGGTCCGCGGACTCCGTGATCAGGTGCGTCGGCACCTGCAGCGCCACGGAGTTGACGTTGTAGCCCTTCAGCGTGTCGTTGCCGACCTCCGAGAGGTTCCCGCCGTACAGCAGGTCGAAGACCCGCAGGTCCAGGAAGAACGGGTCGTCGGCCTGGCCGGCGAACGTGGTGGCGCCGCCCGCCAGTTCGTGCACCGCCTGCGTGCGGAGGGTGCCGTAGTCCGGCATGGACGCCTTGCCGACGTTCGACGGCGCCACCGGCACGTCGTCCGCGATCTTCGTGCGGGACACCGCGTGCTGGTCCTTCAGCTTCAGCAGCTCGATGTCGTAGGTCTGCGTGACGTTGAGGTCAGGGTCGTCCAGGCTGGTGACCGGGCCGGTGTTGTAGAGGAACGTCTTGTCGTTCTTGACGTGGGTCCTGAACGTGTAGCGGAACAGCAGCTCGCCCTGCGCGTCGCCGTTGTTGTCGATGTGGATGTCGTATTGCGCGTCCTCGGCGAACGTGAAGAAGTTCGGCCCGCCGGCGGGCTCCTCGAAGGGGATCCAGTTCGCGATGATCGTCGTCGTGTCCGGCTTGTCGGGGCTGACGAACGCGTACAGGTCCGTGTTGTCGTACTGCGGGGTGCCCGAGATCAGCGGGGCCTCCCGGTGGGAGGAGGCCGAGGCCGCTTCGGGTTCCAGCGCGGACGCGCCGGCGGCCGCGAGCCCCCCGGCGGCCAGCGCACCGCAGATCAGGGTCGCGAGGCCCCTGCGCCCCGAACCGGTCCTGGAGTCAGTAGTCATGCCGTCCGTCCTCAGTGCCGACTTGCCTTGACGCACGGGGATTCGGAGTGTGCGGCGGACCGGATTGGTCGAAGCGCGGACGAGTTTTCGGCGGACAGGTTTTTCCCGCCTTGCCTGCCCGGCATGACCCGGCCGCTGCCCGGTCTCGCGCTTGCCGCTCCCCAACGGCCGTCGCGGCCTTAGCATTTCTCCGCGCCGACCCGCGTTTTCGGCCCGGTGATCCGTACTTCCCCTCCGGAGGCGCGCTCACTGCGTATGCCTGTGCGACCGGACGGTCCGGCGGGGCCGGGATGGGGGGACGAGCGTTGGAGGCGGACCAGCTGCTGATCCGGGTGGCCGGAGGTGACCAGAAGGCGTTCGAGGATCTGTACGGACTGGTCTCCGGGCCGGTCTACGGACTGGTGCGGCGCGTGGTGCGCGACCCGGCCCAGTCCGAGGAGGTGGCCCAGGAGGTGCTGCTCGAACTCTGGCGTTCCGCCGCCCGGTTCGACCCCGGCCGGGGCAGCGCCCTGTCCTGGGTGCTCACCCTCGCCCACCGCAGGGCCGTCGACCGGGTGCGCAGCGCCCGCGCGGCCGGCGAGCGCGAGCAGCGCGAGGCCCGGCGCGGCCACGGCCCCGCCTTCGACCAGGTCGCCGAGGAGGTCGAGGCCGGCCTCGAACGCGAATGGGTGCGCCGCTGCCTGGACCGCCTCACCGCGCTCCAGCGCCAGTCGGTCACCCTCGCCTACTACGACGGCTACACCTACCGCGAGGTGGCCGAACGGCTCCGGCTCCCGCTGGGCACCGTCAAGACCCGCATGCGGGACGGGCTCACCCGCCTGCGCGACTGCCTGGGAGGCGCGGCATGAGCGTGTTCCGCCGGCTGTTCTCCCGCGAGGACCCCCACTCGCTGGCCGCCCCCTACGCCCTCGACGCGCTGGAGCCCGCCGAGCGGATCCGCTTCGAGAAGCATCTGACGTTCTGCGACCGGTGCGCCGCCGAGGTGCGCGACCTCGCCGAGGACGCCGTCCGGCTGGCCTGGTCCACCGCCGCGCCCGCCCCGCCCGCCCTGCGCGACCGGGTCCTGGCCGCCGTGCGCACCACCGCCCAGGAACCCGCCCCGCAGGAAGGGGCGCGCGCCCGCGAACCTCAGCTCCCGCCCCATGTCTGGGGAGCCGCGCCCCCGCCGCGCGCCCGGGAACGGCGCCGGGCGGTGCTGCTCGTGCCGTTCGCCACGGCCACCGCCGCCGCGGCGCTCGTCGTCGCCTCCCTGTTCGCCGTCCAGGCGAACCGCACACAGGACGAACTCGCCGCCGAGCGCGACCGGGCACGTGAGATCGCCCACGTTCTGGCCGCCCCGGACGCCCGTGCGAGCAGCGGCCGGGACGCTCGCGGCCGCACGATCGGAGTGATCGCCTCCGTATCGGCCCGCGGGGCGGTCGTCACTCTGGGCGGATACGACGACCCGCCGGAGGGCCGGGTGCGTCAGCTCTGGCTCATGGACCGGGACGGCCGGCCCCGCTCCCTCGGGCTCTTCGACCGCGACACGCCCTTGGTGGCGTCCGGTCTCGACCCCGCGTCGACGTCACTCGCGGTGACCGTCGAACCGGACGGCGGCTCTCCGCAACCCACCGGCCAGCCCATCGTGCAACTCGCCCTGAAAACGGTCGGATTCGGAGAGTAATCGTCGAGTGTTCGTCAACACCCTTACGGGGAAGGTGAATCCTGTGACCTCGATACACGGGTGCCCGTACGGGGCGATAGGGTTACCCTGCCCGGGCCGGGTGGAGTCGTACGGGTGGGGAGTGACATGGAACAGATAACAGTGCGCAGCAGGGCCAGGGTCCCTGCGATCACCTGCGGCAGCAGCGCGAGCAGTTCGCGCCTCGACCGCCACCTCTCGGTCCTCGCGGGACCGGCCGTCCCGCAGCGGGAGACGGCCGAGGCGACGTCGCTCATGCGTGAGCTGACCGCGCGTGACAGCGCGCACCACGGCACCAGGGGCGCACGGGCCCGCGCGAGTCGCGTCTCGCTCTTCGCCCCGCTGCGCCGACTGCGCCGCTCCCTGTTCGGCAGCCGGTAGCGTCCGCGCCGGACGGTCCCACCCGTCCCGGCGCGGCGCCCGCCCGCCCGTCGTACCCACGGCACACGGCCCTACCCCGTCGGCCCGCGACACCGGACCTCACCCTGCCGGTCCCGATCCCACCCGGCGTTCCCGCAGGTGCCCCTCGATTCCGCTCGCCTCCGCGCGTGCTCGTGCGGAGGCCGCGACCGCTCACCGCTCACCGCGCGCGTACTGCCGCACCGCCAGCGGTACGAACACCGCCAGCAGCACCGCGCACCAGGCCAGCGACCCCGCCACCGGATGCGCCATCGGCCAGGCCGCGCCCTCCGGCGCCGGCGCGTTGCCGAACAGGTCCCGCAGCGCCGTCGCCACCGCGCTGACCGGATTCCACTCCGCCGCCGTGCGCACCCCGTCCGGCAGCCCCGTCGTCGGGATGTACGCGCTCGACAGCAGCGGCAGCAGGAAGGTCGCCCCGCCCAGCTGGCCGGCCGCCTCCTCGTTCCGCGTCAGCAGCCCCAGGTAGATCCCGGCCCACACGCACGCGAAGCGGAACAGCAGCAGCAGGCCGAAGCCGCCCGCCGCCGCGAGCGCGCCGCCCTCCACCCGCCAGCCCACCGCGAGCCCCACCAGCAGGAACGGCACCGCCCCGGCCGCCGTCACCAGCACGTCCGCGACCGCCTGCCCCGCGGGCACGGCCGCCCGGCTCACCGGCAGCGTCCTGAACCGGTCCGTCACCCCGCGGTGCGCATCCTGCGCCGACTGGAACATGCCGGTCATCACGCCGCCCGCCGCCGTCGCCACCAGCAGCCCCGGCACCAGGAACGAGCGGTACTCGGACCCCGGCACGGCGAGCGCGCTGCCGAAGACGTAACCGAAGAACAGCAGCATGCTCACCGGCATCGACTGGGTGAGGATCAGCAGCCCCGGGCTGTTCCGCGTCCGCCGCAGCTGCCGGCCCAGCATCGCGGTGCCGTCGTACGCCAACGTGCTCATGCCGCACGCTCCTTGCCGTCGTCGTAGGGGAGGGTCGCCGGGTCCGCGGGCGGCTCGGTCAGCCGCAGGAACACGTCGTCGAGCGTGGGCGGCCTGAGGCTCGCGTCGACGAGCGGCACGCCCGCCGCGTCGAGCGTGCGCACCAGATGCGGGAGGGTCAGGGTCGGGTCCCGGGTGACCGCGCCGACCGCGAGCCGCTCCCGGTCCAGCGAGGGCCGCGACCCGGTGAGCCGGTCCAGCACCCCGGCCGCCGCCTCCAGCGTGGCGCCGTCCGCCACCACCACCTCCGCGTGCGTGCCGACCAGCGCCTTCAGCTCGGCCGGTGAGCCCGTGTGCGCGACCCGGCCCCGGTCGACCAGCGCGATGTCGTCGGCCAGCTGGTCGGCCTCCTCCAGGTACTGGGTGGTGAGCAGCACCGTCGTGCCCTCGCCGGTCAGCTCCCGGACCACCTCCCGGACCAGGCCCCGGCCCGCGGGGTCGAGACCCGTCGTCGGCTCGTCCAGGAACAGCACCTCGGGCCGGCGGACCAGGCTCACCGCCAGGTCGAGCCGGCGCCGCATGCCGCCCGACCAGGCGGACGCGGGACGGTCGGCCGCCTCCGTCAGCCCGAACCGGTCGAGCAGCGCGTCCGCCCGCGCCGCCGCGTCCCGCGCCCGGTGCAGCCGGGCGAACAGCCGCAGGTTCTCCCGGCCGGTGAGGTCCCCGTCGATCGAGGTGTCCTGTCCCGTGACGCCGATCCGCCGGCGTACGGCGGCTGCCTCGCGCACCAGGTCGAGTCCCGCGACCCGGGCGGACCCCGCGTCGGGCCGCAGCAGCGTGGTCAGCAGCCGCACCGCCGTCGTCTTGCCCGCCCCGTTGGGCCCGAGCAGCCCGCACACCGTGCCCTCCGCCACCGCCAGATCCAGTCCGCGCAGGGCGCGCACGGTGCCGAAGCGCTTCTCCAGACCCTCACTAAGTACAGCGTACGTAGTAGTCATGGCGCGACCATACCGCACTACGTACGGTGTACGTAACTACGATGGGGGGCGAGGTGATGACCGATGGCGGGCCGAGCGGCCGAACCCGAAGTGATCTGGGCGCGCCCCGAGCGCAGCGGCCGAGGGCCCAGGCCGGCGTACAGCCGTGCCGACATCGCGGCGGCGGCCGTGCGGATCGCGGACGCCGAGGGGCTGGACGCGGTCTCCATGCGCCGCGTCGCGGCCGAGCTGGGCTGCGGCACCATGTCGCTCTACAACTACGTCCCCCGCAAGGAGGACCTGTACGAGCTGATGGTGGACGCGGCCGGCGGAGAGCACGAGCTGTGGGAGCCGAGCGGGAACTGGCGCGCCGACATGCTGCGGGTGGCCCACCAGACCAGGGACCTGATGCACCGGCACCCCTGGCTGCCGCGCCTGATGTCACCGGTCTACGGCTTCAGCCCCAACTCCCTGCGCTACCTGGAGCACTGCCTGGCCTGTCTCGACCCGATGCCCGGCCCGCAGGGCGTCAAGATGGAGCTGATCGCGATGCTGAACGGCATCGTGACGACCTACGTCAGCAACGAACTGGCCACCGCCGAACGCACCCGTTCACTGCCCTGGTCGCAGGAACAGGAGAACGCGGTCCGCATCGCGTATCTCCGGTCCCGCCTCGCGACCGGCGCATACCCGAGGATGGCGGCGGCGTTCCTGGAGGACCCGGGCCCGATCGACCTGGAGGCGGTCTTCGACCGGGCCCTCACCCGCGTCCTGGACGGCTTCGACCCCGGGCGCTGAGCCTCTGTCGCCCGCGGCACCCCCGCCCGCTCACAGCAGCGCGAGCTGGCCCTCCGGGCCCTCCTCGCGGGTGTCCAGGACCGAGGCCGGGCGGCGGGCCCAGGCGGGGGCGGGCAGGACGCCGGCCGCGCGCAGGTCGGCCGGGGTGACCGGCGCCGGCAAGGGGGCGGCCGTCAGTTCCTCGCGCGAGGGTCGCAGTTCGGCGAGGAGAGCGAGCACCGTGACCAGTTCCAGAAGCTCCGACGTCCAGGTCTGCGGCCAGGCGGCCGGACCGACCGCCTCCAGCGTGCCGGGCTCGGCCGGGCGGGTCCGGGCCGTGAACCACTCCTCCAGCACCCGCACCCCGCCGGACTCGAACTCCCAGGCCTCCGGCGGAACCGGGGAGATGCGGCCCTCGCCCAGCAGCAGCGCCTCTTCTTCGCGGTCGTAGGCCGGCGCGGGCGGACGGGACGGCAGCGGGGCCCGGACGTAGGGGCGGCGGCCGCCGGGGAGTCTGGGGCGTTCACCGTCCCGGCGCATCAGCCACAGCATGCGGCGGCCCAGCGCCACGCCCCGCTGCCAGGCGTCCGGCGCGCCGGTGAGCGGCACGGCGAGCCCGTCCGGCGAGGGGCGCGCCACGGCCGTCGCCCAGGCGAGGACGTCGACGGGGGAGACCTCAAGGCCCAGCCGGGCGGCGAGGTGGTCCGTCAGCCCGGGGGCCAGGTTGGGCTCGGCGGCGCCCGGGCGGCGGTACAGCGGGCGGATCCGGCCCGTGCGCAGGACCGGGAAGAGGGACGTGGCGAGCAGCGGCGGGCCGTCGCCGGACGTCTCGACGGCGAAGATCTGGCGGGCGTCCGCCACCCGCCACAACTCCGGCCGGGGCGCGTCGATCAGCCGCTGGTCGGGGATCAGCCACTGCTCGTCGAACGGCCCGTGCAGCACCCGCACCGGCTGCGGACACGGCCCCGTGGCGCGGGCCAGCCGCTCCGTGCCGCCGTCCCGCCCGGGCAGCTGCCCGACCGCCGTGTGCGGGGTACGGGACCGCGTCGGCCGGAACAGGGCCTCGCGGTCCGGGCCCTCGGCCTTCACCAGCGCGTCCCAACGGGCCTTCAGGGACGCCGCGTCGGGGGCCGCCGGCCACCCCCGGCCGAGCCGCGGCGGTGCGACGGACCACGGCATGAGGTCCGCCAGCAGCGGAGCGTCGTCGTGCGTCACGCTGGGCATCGTACGACCTGCCGGCGGGCGCGGATCAGGTGGCGTCCAGGGTCACCGTGAAGGAGAAACGGTCGCCCCGGTAGTGGATGACGGCCACGTCCAGGGCCTTTCCGCCGGAGTCGTAGGTGACACCCGTGTAGTGCAGGATCGGGCTGAGCAGCGGGACCCGGAGCAGCCGCGCCGTCTCCGGGTCCGCGAGCCGCGCCTCCACCGTGTCCGTGATGCGGCTGATGTCCGCGCCGACGACGTCCCGCAGCACCTTCGTCATCGGCCACCGCACCAGATCCTGGGGGTCGATCCGCTCGGCCAGTTCCGGACGGACGTAGTTGCGGGCGTGGTTGGTCGGCTCGCCGGTCTTCTCGTCGCTGCGCAGCCGGTGGTAGGCGGCCGTCACCGCCAGGTCGGGGAAGTGCTCGGCGAGTTCGGCCGGGACCGGCGCGGGACCGTGCTCCAGCAGCTCCGTCGTCATGCCGGACTGCTGGGCCACGATCGCGTCGACCGAGCCCAGCAGCCGCACCGGCGCGCCCCTCCGGGCGTCCGGCTCGATGAACGTGCCGCGCCGCCGGTGCCGGGTGATCAGCCCCTCGTCCTCCAGCTCCTTCAGCGCCTGCCGCATGGTCAGCACGCTCACCCCGTAGTGCCCGGCCAGCTGCTCCTCGGTGGGCAGGCGCAGCGGGTCGTGGGGCGAGCGGCCGAGGATCGAGGCGCGCAGCGACTGCGATACCTGATACCAGAGCGGCAACTTGCGGTTGAGGACGATCGAGTCCGGAGCGAAGGAGGTCACGCGCTATCCGTACCGGTCGGAGAACGGTCAGTGCAATGGCCGGAAGTGACGCTCAAGACCCTGCCACACGTCGTCGTACCCCTGCTGAAGGTGCTCCGCCCGCGCCGCCTGGGGAGTGAGGGACACCGGCCAGCGGGTCTCGAACATGAAGGCAAGACCGTCGTCGATCTTCTGCGGCTTCAGCTCCGCCGCGCTCGCCCGGTCGAAGGTCTCCCGGTCCGGGCCGTGCGCCGACATCATGGTGTGCAGCGAGCCGCCGCCCGGCACGAAGCCCCCCTCCCCGGCCGTCTTCGCGTCGTACGCGCCCTCGATCAGGCCCATGTACTCGCTCATCACGTTCCGGTGGAAGTACGGCGGCCGGAAGGTGTCCTCGCCGACCAGCCAGCGCGGGGCGAACACCACGAAGTCCACGCCCGCGAGGCCCGGCGTGTCGCTCGGGGACGTCAGCACGGTGAAGATCGACGGGTCCGGGTGGTCGTACGAGATGGTGCCCATCACATTGAACCGGCGCAGGTCGTAGGCGTACGGCACATGGTTGCCGTGCCAGGCGACGACATCCAGCGGGGAGTGGTCGTACGTGGCCGTCCAGAGGTTGCCGCAGTACTTGTTCACCACCTCCACCGGGCCCTCGACGTCCTCGTACGCGGCGACCGGGGCGCGGAAGTCCCGGGCGTTCGCCAGACCGTTGGCGCCGATCGGACCGAGGTCGGGCAGCTGGAACGGCGCCCCATAGTTCTCGCACACATAGCCGCGGGCCGTCTCGTCCAGCAGCTCCACACGGAACCGCACCCCACGCGGGATCAGCGCGATGTGGCCCGGCTCCAGATGCAGCAGGCCGAACTCCGTGCGCAGCAGCAGCCCTCCGCGCTCCGGCACGATCAGCAGCTCACCGTCGGCGTCGCTGAACACCCGCCGCATGGAGGCGTTGGCGTGGTACAGGTGCACCGCCATGCCGGTGCGCTGGGTCACATCGCCGTTGCCGCCCAGGGTCCACAGGCCGGCCAGGAAGTCGGTGCCCTCGGCCGGATCCGGCAGCGGGTTCCAGCGCAGCCGGTTGGGGTCGGGCACCGTCTGGGTGAACGGCGCCGAGCGCAGGGCGCCGTTGCCCGTGCGGGTGAACGCCGGGTGCGCGGCGGACGGGCGGATCCGGTACAGCCACGAGCGGCGGTTGACCGCGCGCGGCTCGGTGAAGGCCGACCCGCTCAGCTGCTCCGCGTACAGCCCGAGCGGCGCGCGCTGCGGGGAGTTGCGGCCGACGGGCAGAGCCCCTGGCACCGCCTCCGAGCTGTGCTCGTTGCCGAAGCCGGAGAGGTGCTCCAGCCCTTCGGCGATCTTGCGCGCCTCCTCGCGCTCCGTCGCGCTCCCGCGGGCGGTGGCCCCGTCGCTCATGTCCGCTGCTCCCTTGCACCGAGCCGATTCCTATAGGACACCGTAGGATTGCGGTTACCCGGACGCAAGGGTGCCGCGCGGTCTCGTTCCGGGGCCGGACCTCCCCTCCCCTTCACGGAGGACGCGGAACCAGACTCCAGGGGGATTCGCGCGTTCGGACCGCCGTTCTACGCTCCCCGGCATGACGTGGAGGCGGAGGACGGTCATCCCCGCGCTCGCGGTCTGTGTCGTCGTGCTGGCCGGATCCGCGGGCTGCGACACCCCGGGCGGCCAGGGGGCGCGCGAGGTGTCGGCCTCACCCGTGGGCCGGCTCCTGGACGAGCGCGACGAGGACGGCCGCCCCTACCGGGAGGTCGACGAGCAGGACGCGCCCCAGGTCACCGTGGAGGTCGCCCCCGACGCCGAGGGCGGCTGGGACGTACGGCTGCGGGTGCGGAACTTCCGCTTCTCACCCGACGGCACGGGCCGCCGCGCCGAGGCCGGCCGGGGCCTGGCGCACCTGGAGGTGAACGGCCGCCGCGTCGCCGTGCTGCGCACCCCCGAGTACCACCTCGCCCCCGGCGCCTTCCCGCGCGGCACCCACCAGGTCACCGCGCGGCTGTACGCCGACGACGGGTCCGTGTGGGCCGTCGACGGCCGGCCCGTGGAGAGCACCGCCGACATCACCGTCTCCGGGCAGGAGCCGACCCCGGAGCAGAGCGTGGCGCCGCTCGCCGAGGGGCCCGGTTCACCGGACGGTCCCGGGCAGGCATGATGAGGCCCGTGTCCCACACGCCATCGCTCCGCCGGGCGCCGGTGCAGCGGCGCAGCGCCGAACGGCTGGCCAGGATCCTCGACGCCTGCGCGGGCCTCCTCGACGAGGTCGGGTACGACGACCTGAGCACCCGCGCGGTCGCCGAGCGCGCCGGGGTGCCCATCGGCTCCGTCTACCGCTTCTTCAGCAACAAACGCCAGATGGCGGACGCGCTCGCCCAGCGCAACCTGGAGCGCTTCACCGCACGCGTCACCGAACGGCTGTCCGTGACCGGCGACCGCGGCTGGCGGCACGCCATGGACGTCGTGCTCGACACGTACCTGGACATGAAGCGCACCGCCCCCGGCTTCTCCCTCGTCGACTTCGGCAACCAGATCCCGGTCGGCGCGCGCCGCGCCGAGCCCAACCACCGGGTCGCCGACCGGCTCACCGCGCTGCTCTCCGGCTACCTGGGCCGCCCGGCCGACGACGATCTGCGCCGCGCCTTCCTGGTCGCCGTGGAGACCGCCGACGCCCTGGTCGGCCTGGCGTTCCGGGCGGCGCCCGAGGGGGACGAGAAGGTCATCGCCGAACTGCGCGCGCTGCTCCGGGCGTACCTGGCCAGGGTGCTGGACTGACCACCGATCCCGCCCGGTTTCCCGCACGCCCTCCCCTCCATGCGTACCGGTCGGTATGCTCGGCCCGTCCGTGCGTCACCGCCGCCGTACCGGGAGGACCCGTGTCCCGCACCGCCCTGCGTATCTGCCCCCTGTGCGAGGCCACCTGCGGCCTGGTCCTCACCGTCGACGACGGCAAGGTCACCGGCGCCCGCGGCGACCGCGACGACGTGTTCAGCAAGGGGTTCGTCTGCCCCAAGGGCGCCGCCTTCCCGGAGGTGGACTCCGACCCCGACCGGCTGCGCACCCCGCTCGTCCGCGTCGACGGGGAACTGCGCGAGGCCACCTGGGAGGAGGCCTTCGACGCCGTCGCCGCCGGACTGCGCGGAGTCGTCGAACAGTACGGCCCCCACGCCGTCGGCGTCGTCCTCGGCAACCCCAACGTCCACACCATGGCCGGCGCCCTCTACCCGCCGCTGCTCATCGGCGGGCTCGGCACCCACAGCCTGTTCACCGCGTCCACCGTGGACCAGATGCCCAAGCACGTCTCCAGCGGGCTCCTCTTCGGCGACGCCAACCTCATCCCCGTACCCGACCTGGACCGCACCGGCCATCTGCTGCTGATCGGCGCCAACCCGCTCGAGTCCAACGGCAGCCTGTGCACCGCGCCCGACTTCCCCGGGCGGCTCAAGGCGCTCAAGGCGCGCGGCGGCACCCTCACCGTCGTCGACCCGCGCCGCACCCGCACCGCCCGCCTCGCCGACCGGCACCTCGCCGTACGCCCCGGCACCGACGCGCTGCTGCTCGCCGCCATCGCCCGCACCCTCTTCGACGAGGACCTCGTCGACCTCGGCGACGCCGCGCCACACATCGAGGGCGTCGCCGAACTCTCCGACGCCCTGGCCGACTTCACCCCCGAGGCGGTCGCCGACGCCTGCGACGTCGACGCCGCCGTCATCCGCACCCTCGCCCGCGAACTCGCCGCCGCGCCCACCGCCGCCGTCTACGCCCGCATCGGCAGCTGCACCGTCCCGCACGGCACCCTCGCCAGCTGGCTCGTCGACGTCCTCAACGCCCTCACGGGCAACCTGGACCGGCCGGGCGGCGCGCTCTTCCCGCTGGCCGCCACCGACAGGACGCCGCGCCCCGCGGGACCCGGCCGCGGCTTCGCCCTCGGCCGCTGGCACTCCCGGGTCGGCCGCCACCCCGAGGCCAAGGGCGAACTGCCGCTGTCCGCCCTCGCCGAGGAGATCGACACCCCCACCGAGGAGGGCGCCCCGGTCCGCGCCGTCGTCGCCGTCGGCGCCAACCCGGTGCTCTCCGCGCCCGACGGCGACCGGCTGGACAGGGCGCTCGCCTCCCTCGACTTCATGGTGAGCGTCGACCCCTACCTCAACGAGACCTCCCGGCACGCGCACGTCGTCCTGCCGCCGCCCCCGCCGGCCCAGAGCCCCCACCACGACTTCGCGTTCAACACCCTCGCCGTACGCAACCAGGTCCGCTACACGCGCCCCGCCGTGCCCCTCGAACCCGGCCGCATGGCCGAGACCGAGATCCTCGCCCGGCTCGTCCTCGCCGCCACGGGCATGCACGGCGCCGACCCGTCGGCCGTGGACGACCTGGTGATCCAGCAGACCCTGAGCAAGGCCGTCGGCGCACCGCACTCCCCGGTGCACGGCCGCGACCCGAAGGAGCTCGCCGGCCTGCTCACCGGCGACAACGGCCCCGAACGGCGCCTGGACATGATGCTGCGCCTCGGCCCCTACGGGGAGGGCTTCGGCGCCGACCCGGACGGGCTCACCCTGGAGAAGCTGCTCGCCCACCCGCACGGCATCGACCTCGGACCGCTGCGCCCCCGCCTGCCCCGGCCGCTGAAGACCCGCAGCGGCAAGGTGGAACTGCTGCCCGGCCCGATCGCCGCCGACCTGCCCCGGCTGCGGGCCGCCCTGCGCGAGCGGCCCGACGGACTCGTCCTCGTCGGCCGCCGCCATCTGCGCTCCAACAACAGCTGGCTGCACAACGTGCCCGCCCTCACCGGCGGCTCGAACCGCTGCACCCTGCACCTCCACCCCGACGACGCCGCACGCCTCGGCGTGGGGGACGGGCAGCCGGTGCGGGTCACGGGGGCCGGGGGAGAGGTGACCGTCCCCGCCGAGGTCACCGACGCCGTGCGCCGCGGGGTGGTGAGCCTGCCGCACGGCTGGGGCCACGACCGGCCCGGCACCCGCACCCGGCACGCCTCCGTGAACCCCGGAGTCAACGTCAACCAGCTCCTCGACGGCAGCCTCCTCGACCCGCTGTCGGGCAACGCGGTGCTCAACGGGGTGCCCGTCGAGGTGTCCCCGGAGCGGGCCGACGAGCCCGACATGCTCACCGCGCTGACCTGAGCAAACGCCTGACCTGGGGTTTTGCGCTTATTGCTCACGGTCCGACGTCTTGTTGACGCCGCCCGGGCGTACCTAACGTCGTCACACCGCCGGCCCTGGCCGGATGTTCAAGGGCGAACGTTAGGTGTCCCATTCATGCTGACCATCCTCGGCTTCGCCATGATCGCGACCTTCCTGGTCCTGATCATGACGAAGAAGATGTCGCCGATCGCGGCGCTCGTGCTGATCCCCGCGCTGTTCTGCGTGGCCGTCGGCAAGGGCGCCCACCTCGGCGACTACGTCATCGACGGAGTGTCCAGCCTCGCCCCCACGGCGGCGATGCTGATGTTCGCGATCGTCTACTTCGGCGTCATGATCGACGTCGGGCTCTTCGACCCGGTCGTGCGCGCGATCCTCCGCTTCTGCAAGGCCGACCCGATGCGGGTCGTCGTGGGCACCGCCGTGCTCGCCGCGATCGTGTCGCTGGACGGCGACGGCTCCACCACCTTCATGATCACCGTCTCGGCGATGTACCCGCTGTACAAGCGGCTGGGGATGAGCCTGGTCGTGATGACCGGCGTCGCCGCCATGGCCAACGGCGTCATGAACACCGTCCCCTGGGGCGGCCCCACGGCCCGCGCGGCCACCGCGCTGAAGCTCGACGCCGCGGACATCTTCGTCCCGATGATCCCCGCGCTGCTGGTCGGCCTGCTGGGCGTCCTCGGCCTCGCCTACGTGCTGGGCCTGCGGGAGCGGAGGCGCCTGGGCGCGTTGCGGATCGAGGACGAGGAGTCCGCCGGGGCGAAGGAGGCGGTGCTGGTCGGCGCGGGCGCCGCCGCAGGCCCCGCGCGTCCCCGGAAGCGACCCGTCGGCGGCGGCACGGACCACGTGGACCGCGCGGACAGCGGGGACGACGACGAGGACCTCCTCAAGGGCCTCGACCCGGATCGGCCCACCCTGCGGCCGCGCCTCTACTGGTTCAACGCGCTGCTCACCGGCGTCCTGCTCACCGCGATGATCCTGGAGCTGCTGCCCATCCCGGTGCTGTTCCTGCTCGGCGCCGCGCTCGCCCTCTCCGTCAACTACCCGCGCCTGCCCGACCAGAAGGCCCGTATCGCCGCCCACGCCGACAACGTGCTCAACGTCTCCGGCATGGTCTTCGCCGCCGCCGTCTTCACCGGCGTCCTCCAGGGCACCGGCATGGTCGACCACATGGCCGGCTGGCTGGTCGACACCGTCCCCGAGGGACTGGGCCCGCACATGGCCCTCGTCACCGGCGTGCTGAGCCTGCCGCTCACCTACTTCATGTCCAACGACGGCTTCTACTTCGGCGTCCTGCCCGTGCTCGCCGAGGCCGGGGCGGCGCACGGCGTCACCCCGCTGGAGATGGCCCGCGCCTCCCTCGTCGGCCAGCCGCTGCACATGTCCAGCCCGCTCGTCCCGGCGGTGTACGTCCTCGTCGGCATGGCCCGGGTCGAGTTCGGCGACCACACCCGGTTCGTGGTCAAGTGGGCGGCGCTCACCTGCCTGCTGATCCTCGCGGCCGGGATCCTCTTCGGCACGATCTGACCGCGCCGCACCTCAACCCTCCGTCCCAGGAAGGACTTCGTCATGACGCCCGGCGGGAACCGCGGCTGGCTGCTCCGGCTCGTCATCGCCTTCGGCTTCGCGCAGGCGGCCGTGTCGATGGCCCGGCCCGCCGTCTCCTACCGGGCGCTGGCCCTCGGCGCGGACGAGCGGGCGGTCGGCGTCATCGCCGGCGTCTACGCGCTGCTGCCGCTGTTCGCCGCCGTCCCGCTCGGCCGGCGCACCGACCACGGCCGCTGCGCCCCGCTGCTGTGGACGGGCGTCGTGCTGATCTCCGCGGGCTGTGCGCTCAGCGGCGTCGCCGGGACCCTGTGGGCCATGGCGCTGTGGAGCGGGGTGATGGGCCTCGGACACCTGTGCTTCGTCATCGGGGCGCAGTCGCTCGTCGCCCGCCGGTCCGCGCCGCACGAACAGGACCGCAACTTCGGGCACTTCACCATCGGCGCCTCGCTGGGGCAGCTCGCCGGGCCGGTCGCGGCGGGCGTGCTGATCGGCGCGGACATGGCCCGCACCAGCGCCCTCGCCCTGCTCGCGGCGGGCGCGGGCGGGGCCGTCGCGCTCACCTCGCTGTGGCGCGTCGAGAAACCGGGGGAGGTGGAACCCCGCAGGGCGCGGGGCGACCGGGTGCCGGTACGCGGCATCCTGCGGGCGCGGGGCGTGCCGGCCGGCCTGCTGATCAGCGTGGCGGTGCTGTCCGCGACCGACATCCTCACCGCCTACCTGCCCGTGGTCGGCGAGCACCGGGGAATCGAACCGGCCGTCGTCGGCCTGCTGCTCAGCCTGCGCGCCGCCGCGACGATCGCCTGCCGGCTGGTCCTCACCCCGATGCTGCGGCTGCTCGGCCGTACGGCCCTGCTCACGGTGACCTGCCTGCTCGCGGCGCTGCTGTGCGCGGCCGTCGCGCTGCCGCTGCCGGTGCCCGTACTGGCGCTCGTCCTCGCGGCCCTGGGCTTCTGCCTGGGCGTGGGGCAGCCGCTCTCCATGACGACGGTCGTCCAGGCCGCACCCCCCGCCGCCCGCTCCACCGCCCTCGCCCTGCGCCTGACCGGCAACCGCCTGGGCCAGGTCGCGGCCCCCGCGACGGCGGGCCTGGTCGCCGGAGCCGCAGGCGTGGCGGCCCCGTTCGTGATGCTGGGCGCCCTGCTGCTGGCGTCGGCGGGGGTCGCGGTGCGGACACCGGCGGGGCCCGCACCGGAGGGGGCTGCGGCGGACACGTCCGCGCGCGTCCCGCACGAGCGGGGCCGGTGCGGGGCCCGCAGGGCGCGGTGAGCCCCGTGGGCCGGTCCTGCCGGGACGGCCCCCGCCGGGGCGGCTCGACCTCCGGCGACGGCGGACCGGACGACCAGGGGAGCCGAGCGGCCGTGTCGAACGGTCCCCTCCGGTTTCTCACCAGGCGGACGGTACGTCCCGATCGCGTCCGCCGTCTTCCCCGGCCGCCTACTTTCCGTTAGCTTCCGTGACTCACACGCCCCGTACGACCCGCACGAGGCGTCCGACCGCGGAGCAGCAGCGCCCTGATGAGCCCCCGGGGGCACCCTTCATGACACGCGCCATCACCCTGCACGACGTGAGCAAGTCCTACACGCGAGGTGCTCGCGTGGTCGACCGGCTGTCCCTGGCCGTCACCCCCGGCGAGTTCCTCGTCCTGCTCGGCCCGTCCGGCTGCGGCAAGTCCACCGTGCTGCGGATGATCGCGGGCCTGGAGGAGATCGACGAGGGCAGCCTCTTCCTCGACGGCGAGTACGCCAACGACCTGCCCCCGTCCGAGCGGGACATGGCGATGGTGTTCCAGAACTTCGCCCTCTACCCGAGCATGACCAGCCGGGACAACATCGGCTTCCCCCTCCGCATCGAGGCCCCCGGCGACGACCCGTCGCCCAAGGTGGACGCCACCGCCCGGATGCTGGGCATCGAGGACCTCCTCGACCGTTTCCCCGCCCAGCTCTCCGGCGGTGAACGCCAGCGCGTGGCGATGGGCCGGGCCATCGCCCGCCGCCCTTCCGCGTTCCTGATGGACGAGCCGCTGTCCAACCTCGACGCCAAGCTCCGCAACCACGTCCGCGCGGAAATCTCCCAGCTGACACAGCAGTTGGGGGTCACCACCGTCTACGTCACCCACGACCAGTCCGAGGCGATGTCGCTCGGCGACCGGGTCGCCGTGCTGCGCGGCGGCGTCCTCCAGCAGGTCGGCACGCCCCGCACGGTGTACTCCCTGCCGGAGAACGTCTTCGTCGCCGCGTTCATCGGCACCCCGCGCATCAATCTCCTGCGCGGCCTGGTCCGCGCCCCGCTGGACGGCGCGATGACCGTCAGTCTCGGCAAGCAGTTCCTGCGGCTGCCCGAACCGCTGTCCCTGGACCACCAGTTGCTGCGGGTGCAGCAGGGCCGCGAGGTCATCGTGGGCCTGCGCTCCGAGGCCGTGCGGATCGCCAAGCCGTCCGCCGCGCGCCCCGGCGAGGTGCCCCTCACCGGCCTGGTGGAGCACCTGGAGTTCCAGGGCCACGAGGTGCTGGTGCACTTCGACACCGGCTCCCGCGCCGCCGTCGTCCCCGAGCTGGAGGCCCCGCGCCCGGCCCCCGGCCGTCCGGCTGTCCGGCGCCGCCGCCGCGAGGGCGGCACCGTGCTGGACCGCCTCCGGGAGCGCGCGGGCGCCCTCCGCGCACACTCCGCGCGCACGGGCGCCGTGGCCACGCTGGACGGACCCGGGCGTCCGGACCCCGCAGGCACGCTGTCCGCCCCCGCCTCCGCCGAGCCCCGGCTCCCCGGCGACCTCATCGTCCGCACCACGCCCGACATCCGGCTCCGGCACGGCATGCAGGTGCCGCTCCTGGTCGACCTCGCCCACCTGTTCGTCTTCGACCAGCACGGTCAGCGGATCTGCCCCCGCCCGGACCGGCTGCCCGGCCTGGAGGAGTGAGCGCGGCAGGCGGTGACCCCCTGGCGCGAAAAAACTAACATCGCTAGTTTAGGGGTCCGCACAGGACGCCCCCGCCCCGGAGGAACCGCGATGAAGGCATACGACGGCATGTACATCGACGGCGCCTGGCGCCCGGCCGCCGGCCCCGACGTGATCGAGGTCGTCGACCCGGCGGACGAACAGGTGATCGCCACCGTCCCCGCGGGCACCGTGGAGGACGTCGACGCCGCCGTGCGCGCCGCCCGCGCCGCCCTCCCGGCCTGGGCCGCCACCCCGCCCGCCGAGTGCGCGGCCCGCCTCACCGCGCTGCGGGACCAGCTGCACGCCCGCCAGGACGAGATCGCCGCGACGGTCACCGCGGAACTCGGCGCGCCCGAGCAGCTCGCCCGGACCGTCCACGCCGGCGTGCCGGTCGCGGTCGCCGGATCGTACGCCGAGCTGGCCGCGACGTACTCCTTCGAGGAGAGGATCGGCAACTCGACCGTGTTCCACGAACCGGCCGGCGTGGTCGGCGCGATCACCCCGTGGAACTACCCGCTGCACCAGATCGTCGCCAAGGCCGCCCCCGCCCTCGCCGCCGGCTGCACGATCGTGGTGAAACCCGCCGAGAACACCCCGCTGGTCGCCCGGATTTTCGCCGAGTGCGTGCACGAGGCCGGCGTCCCGGCGGGTGTGTTCAACCTGGTCACCGGCCTCGGTCCGGTGGCCGGACAGGCGCTCGCCGAGCACCCCGGTGTCGACCTGCTCTCCTTCACCGGCTCCACCGCCGTCGGCCGCCGGATCGGCGCGATCGCCGCCGGCATGGTGAAGCGGGTCGCCCTGGAACTCGGCGGCAAGTCCGCCAACGTCATCCTGCCCAGCGCCGACCTGGCCCGCGCCGTCAACGTCGGCGTCGCCAACGTGATGTCCAACTCCGGCCAGACGTGCAGCGCCTGGACCCGCATGCTGGTCCACCGCGACCGGTACGACGAGGCCGTGGAGCTGGCCGCGGCGGCCGCCGCCAAGTACGGCGACCGCATCGGCCCCCTGGTCAGCGCCCGGCAGCGGGACCGCGTGCGCGGCTACATCGAGAAGGGCGTCGCCGAGGGCGCCCGCCTCGCCGCGGGCGGCCCCGAGGCCCCGCGCCCGCAGGGCTGGTACGTCAGCCCCACCGTCCTCGCCGACGTCACCCCGGACATGACCGTCGCGCAGGAGGAGATCTTCGGCCCCGTGCTGTGCGTGCTGCGCTACGAGGACGAGGAGGACGCCCTGCGCATCGCCAACGGCACCGTCTACGGCCTGGCCGGAGCCGTCTGGGCCGGTGACGAGTCGGAGGCCGTCGCCTTCGCCCGCCGTATGGACACCGGCCAGGTCGACATCAACGGCGGCCGGTTCAACCCGCTGGCCCCGTTCGGGGGTTACAAGCAGTCGGGCGTGGGCCGTGAACTCGGCGTGCACGGCCTGACCGAGTACGTGCAGACCAAGTCCCTCCAGTTCTAGGGGAGTCGAGACCCTCATGGCCGTACGAGCCGCCGTTCTGCCCGCCGTCGGCGCCCCGCTGGAGATCACCGGCGTCGACCTGCCCGACCCCGGACCCGGCGAGGTGCGCGTCCGCCTCGCCGCCGCCGGGGTGTGCCACTCCGACCTGTCCCTGTCCGACGGCACCATGCGCGTGCCCGTCCCGGCGATCCTCGGCCACGAGGGCGCCGGCACCGTCGTCGCCGTCGGCGAGGACGTCACCCATGTCGCACCCGGCGACGGCGTCGTCCTCAATTGGGCGCCCTCCTGCGGTACCTGCCCCGCCTGCGGGCGCGGCGAGGTGTGGCTGTGCGCGCACGCCCTGGACGGCGCCGCCCGGGTGCACGCCCGCCGCGCCGACGACGGCACCGCCCTGCACCCCGGCCTGAACGTGGCCGCGTTCGCCGAGGAGACCGTGGTGCCCGGCGCCTGCGTGCTGCCCGCCCCGGACGGCGTCCCCCTCGCCGACGCCGCCCTGCTGGGCTGCGCCGTCCTCACCGGCTACGGCGCGGTCCACCACTCCGCCCGCGTCCGCGCCGGCGAGAGCGTCGCCGTGTTCGGCGTCGGGGGAGTGGGACTCGCCGCGCTCCAGTCGGCCCGGATCGCGGGCGCCGGCACGGTCGTCGCCGTGGACGTGTCCCCGGAGAAGGAGGAACTGGCCCGCGCGGCGGGCGCCACCGAGTACGTCGTCGCCTCCGACACCACCGCCCGCCAGATCCGCGCCCTCACCGGGAAGCAGGGCGTGGACGTCGCGGTGGAGTGCGTCGGCCGGGCGAGCACCATCCGCACCGCCTGGGAGTCCACCCGGCGCGGTGGACGCACCACGGTCGTCGGCATCGGCGGCAAGGAGGAGAAGGTCTCCTTCAACGCCCTGGAGATCTTCCACTGGGGCCGCACCCTCGCCGGCTGCGTCTACGGCAACTCCGACCCCGCCCGCGACCTGCCCGTCCTCGCCGCGCACATCCGCTCCGGCGCCTTCGACCTGGGCGCCCTGGTCACCGAGCGGATCACCCTGGACGGCATCCCGGCCGCCTTCGACACCATGATCGCCGGCAAGGGAGGCCGCGCCCTGGTGGTCTTCTAGCCATGCGGTGCGGACGCGCCCCCAGGGGCGCGGGGAACCGCGCGAACAATCCCCACGGCGCCGCACCCGCCCCCGCCCTCAAGCCGGTGAAGGGGGCGGCCGCGGCGCCGTCGGGGCGCCCTACGGCCGACCGGCGGCGGGGTAGTCGGTGTACCCCCGCTCGCCGCCCGAGTAGTACGTGTCACGGTCGCCCTCGGCGAGCGGAAGGCCGTGGCCGAACCGCTCCACCAGGTCGGGGTTGGCGATGTACGGCGCCCCGAAGGACACCGCGTCGGCCAATCCCCGCGCGATCAGGTCGTTGCCGCTCTCCCGCGTGAACCCGAGGTTGGCGACGACCGCGCCCCGGTAGTGCGCGCGGAAGCGGCTGAACGCGGTGAGCGTGTCGTCCACGCCCGCGCCCGCCTCCGGGCCGACCAGGTGGAGATAGGCCAGGTCGCAGTCCCCGAGCCGCTTCAGCACCTGGTCGTAGTCGGCGAGCACCTCGTCGTCCGCGGTGAAGGCGGTCCCGCTCCGCCAGTACGGGGAGAGCTTCACGCCCACCCGGCCGGAGCCCCATACCGCGGTGACGGTCTCCACGATGTCGAGGAGGAGGCGCGCCCGGTTCTCCGCGCTGCCGCCGTAGGCGTCGGTGCGCCGGTTGAGACGGGGACTGAGGAACTGGGCGATGAACTGGTTGCCCTGCGCGTGGATCTCCAGGCCGTCGAACCCGGCGCGCCGGGCGTTCTCGGCGGCCCGGCGGTAGTCGTCGAGGGTGGCGGCGATCTCCGCGGCGGTCAGGGCGCGGGGCGTGACCGTCTCCTTCGGGCCGTCGGGGGTGAACGACATCTCGTGGGGGTTGACCGCCGACGGCCCCACGGGGAGCCGGCCGTCGAGGTGGTCCGGGTGGGAGACGGCTCCGAGATGGCCGATCTGCGAGACGATCCTGCCGCCCGCCGCGTGCACGGCGTCGGTGACCGCGGCCCAGCCGGCGGTCTGCGCCTCGGTGTAGATGCCGGGGACGTGGACGTAGCCGATGGCGTCCGGGCCGACCCAGGTCCCCTCGCTGACGATCAGCCCGGCGCTCGCCCGCTGGGTGTAGTACGCGGCGTGCAGGGCGGTCGGGGCCAGCTCCGGATTGGTGGCCCGGGCGCGGGTCATGGGCGCCATGACGACCCGGTTGGGCAGCTCGAGCGCGCCCAGGCGGACGGGCCGGAGGAGGGGCTGGGAGGCGGTGTCGGACATGAGGAATCTCTTTCTCGGGTGAAGGGAGTGAGGGAGGGAGGGGCGCCGCGCCCGGCGGGGCACTGCGTCCGAGGGCGGATCAGTCCTGCTTGAGGACGTGCAGCCCCGACAGCGGTCCGCCGAGCTGGATCAGACGGCCGCCCTCGCGGAGCGGGCCGAGGTCGACGGGCGCGAAACCGAAGGAGCCGGCCAGGCGCTCGACGGTCCGCTTGGCGTCCGGGTCGTCGCCGGCGAGGAACAGCACCTGCCGTCCGGCCGCGTGGCGCGGGTCGGCCGCGATGTACTGCGCGAAGAGGGCGTTGAACGCCTTCACCACGCGCGCGCCCGGCAGCAGGGAGGCCACGTACTCGCTGCCCGTGAGGTCGCCCAGGTCGGCGATCCTCGGGTTCGGGGGAAGGGACGCGAACTGGTTGGTGGCGTCGACGACCACGGTGCCGTCCAGGCGGGGGAGCGCGGCGGCGACCTCCGGCACGCGGGGCCAGCCGACCGCGAGCACGACGAGGTCGGCGGCGGCCGCCTCCGCCGGGGTCGCGGCACCGGCGAGCGGGCCGAGTTCCCGCACCAGCGGGGTGAGCGAGGCGGGGCCGCGGCTGTTGCTGAGGACGACCTCGTGGCCCTGGCGGATCGCGTGCCGGGCGAGGGCCTGGGCGACGGTTCCGGCGCCGAGCATGCCGATCCTCATCGCACACCCCCGGTCCCGGGCGGCGAGGTGAGCAGCACGGTGCCGCTCTTGCCCGGGCGGCGGGCGTGTTCCACGGCGGCCTTGACGTCGGCCAGGTCGTAGCGGGCCGCGACTTCCAGCAGCTCCGGGGAGGTGCGCGCCAGGTCCACGGCGAAGGCGAGGTCCTCCGCCCGCTGTTCAGGGGTGCGCTCCGTCCAGTGCCATATGGTCACGCCCCGGATCGTCAAGCCCCGGTTGACGAGCGGCAGGTCGTCCAGCGTGGTGGCGCCGGAGCCGAGCCGGCCGTAGCTGATCAGGGTGCCGCCGTCGGCGAGCAGGCCGGCGAGGTCCTCGGTGAGGGAGCCGCCGACGCAGTCCAGGACGGCCCGCGCGCCCTCGCCGCCGGTCGCGCGGCGCACCTGCTCCCGCCAGTCGGCGTCCGACGTGACGATCACGGGCTGCGCGGGGAACAGCTCCCGCATCCTCCGCGCCCCGGCCGTGCTCCGTACGAGGTTGACCAGGCGCAGACCGTGCCGCTCGGCGCGCGCGGCGACGAGCCGGCCGACGGAGGAGCCGGCGGCGGTCTGCACGACCGGGCCGTCGTGCCCGTCCAGGGCCTGCTCCACCGCCCGGTGCAGCATGATCAGCGTCAGCGGGTTGACCAGCATGAGCGCCGCGGTGTCGTCCCCGACCTCGTCCGGCACCGGCACGGCGTGCTCGGCCGGGACCACCACGTACTCGGCCCAGGCGCCCGGCGCAGGGAACACCGCGACGCGCCGACCGGGCCGCGGCGTCCGCACGTCCGCGCCGGCGCTCTCGACGACGCCCATCCCCTCCACTCCGGGGATCCGGGGCTTCGGCCGCTGGTCCGGGAGGCCCGGCAGGCCGCCCTCCACGGCGACCAGGTCGCCCGGATGGACGGGCCTGGCCCGAAGGCGGACCAGCACCTCCCCGGCGCCGGGCCGCGGCCGGCCGGGTTCCTCCCGCAGTTCGAGGACCTCGGCGGGGTCCCCTCGGCGGGTGTGCACGACGGAGCGCATGACTGCTCACCACCTTTTAATGATGATCGACATTAAAATAATGATGAGGGGTAACCTTGAAAACGTCAAACAGCGTCGGAGCGGGAGGGCGGGCATGCCGCGGATCACCAGGGAAGAGAAGGCCAGGAACCGGCAGAACATCGTCGAGGCGGCCGGACGCATGTTCCGTGCGCAGGGCATCGACGCCGTCGGGATCGCCGACCTGATGAAGGAGGCGGGCCTCACCCACGGCGGCTTCTACAACCACTTCGCGTCCAAGGACGACCTGGCCGCCGAGGTCTGCAACGCCTCGTTCGCGGCCTCACTGGGCGTGCTGAGGCAGGCCGTCGAGGAGGGTGACGTGCCCGCCGGGCCGCCCCTGCGGCGGGTGGTGGAGGACTACCTCTCCGCCGAGCACCGCGACGCCCCCGACGGCGGCTGCCCCTCCGCCTCCCTGGTCATCGACGCCGGACGGCACACCGAGGAGGTGCAGCGCTCGTACGCGGCCGGGGTGGAGGGCTACCTCGCCGGATTCGCGGGGGAGTTCGCGCGTGAGGGGGAGGGTGGCGAGGTCACTCCTGAGGAGGCGCGGGACCGGGCGGTGCTGCTGCTCAGCCGGATGGTCGGCGCGATGGTGCTGGCGCGGGCGGTGCGGCATGTCGAGCCGGAACTGTCCGACGAGATCCTGCGTACGTGCCGGGCGCACGCGCTGGACTGAGGGGCGCGCCTCGGTGTCTCAGCGCAGCGCCGCCGTGTCGATCCCCAGGAGGTCCGTGAGCGCCTGCTCCCCGGTGCCGGTCACCTTCACGGCGCGCCCGGAGCCGATCCGTACGCACCAGCCCCGCTCCAGGAGGTGCCGGCACAGGGCCGCGCCCGCCGCCCCGGCCAGGTGGGGGCGGCGTTCCGTCCAGTCCAGGCAGGCGCGGGCGAGCGGGCGCCGGCCCCGCCCGTCGAGGTTCACACCGAGCGCGCCGAACCAGTCCAGCCCCGCGTCGGTGAGCGCGAACCCGGTGTCCTGGCGCAGGAGCCCCCGCGCGGTGAGGGCGTCCGTGACGGCGATCCCGAGCCGCCCGGCGAGATGGTCGTAGCAGGTGCGGCCGCGTGCCATCGCGGAGCCCGCGCCCGACTGCCGCAGCCCGCGCGGCGGTTCGGCGGCGTCCGGGGAGAGCTGCGCCGTGAGGTCCTCCACGAGCTGGGCGACCCGGGCGTCCGCCAGCCGCACGTACCGGTGCCGGCCCTGCCGCTCCTCGGTCAGCAGCCCGCCGCCGACCAGCTTGCCCAGGTGCTCGCTGAGCGTGGACGCGGCGACCCCGCAGTGCCGGGCCAGCTCACCCGCCGTCCAGGCCCGCCCGTCCAGCAGCGCGAGCAGACACGCGGCCCGCGTCTCGTCCGCGGCCAGTGCGGCGAGCCGCGCGAGGGCGCCCGCCCTGGGGTCCTTGGAGGTCATGCCCTCCAGCATGCGGCAGGAACGGTTCGGCGACCGCCGAACCGTGCGGGAGTGCGGACGGCGGCGTCCGCGGGGTGAGTCCAGGGCCGGTGCCGCTCCGGTGCGCGGGGCGTCGGGGACGCCCTCAGGGGCGCGGGGAACCGCGAGCGACCTCCGCCGGGCCGCACGGCGGTCGGAAGCGCGGATCCACGGTGCCGGTTCCGCCCTGGCGGCGCGCCCTCCGGTCCGGGCGCGGTCACGCGCGTTGCCGTACCTGCTCGAACTGCAGGGCCAGGCCGTCCAGCAGGGCCGTCAGACCCGTCTCGAAGGCGCGTTCGTCGATCTTCTCCTGCTGTTCCGCGAGGAGATGCGCCTGGCCGAGGTGCGGGTAGTCCGCGGGGTCGTAGGCGCTCGCGTCGTCCACGAAGCCTCCGGCGAAGGAGCCGAGCGCCGAGCCCATGATGAAGTAGCGCATCAGCGCGCCGATGGACGTGGCCTGCGCGGGCGGCCAGCCCGCCTCGACCATCGCGCCGTAGGCCGCGTCGGCCAGCCGCAGCGCCGCGGGGCGCCGGCCGGGGCCGCGGGCCAGCACCGGGACGATGTTGGGGTGGTCGCGCAGCGCGTTGCGGTAGGACACCGCCCAGTCGTGCAGCGCCGTCCGCCAGTCCCGGCCGTCCTCGAACATCGACAGGTCGACCTGCGCGCTCACCGAGTCCGCCACCGCCTCCAGGATCTCGTCCTTGGTGCGGAAGTGGTTGTAGAGCGACGGCCCGCTGACCCCCAGCTCGGCGGCGAGCCGGCGGGTGGAGACCGCCGTGAGCCCTTCCGCGTCCACCAGCGCACGCGCCGTCTCCACGATCCGGTCGGTGCTGAGCAAGGGCTTGCGCGGTCGGGCCATGGCGCACATAGTAGGGCTGCGACAGTAAACTAGCAGTGCTAATTAACGTGTGTACGATCACGCGCGTCTCACATTCGCATGGGGTGACTCGGGATGGACCTGGAGCTGAGTGACGAGCAGGAGGCCGTGTCCCGGCTCGCCCGGGACTTCGTGCGGCGCGAGGTCACGCCGTACGCCGCCGCCTGGGACCGCGCGGAGGAGGTCGACCGGGGCATCGTGAAGAAGCTCGGCGAGGTCGGCTTCCTCGGGCTGACGATCGACGAGGAGTACGGCGGGTCCGGCGGCGACCACCTCGCGTACTGCCTGGTCACCGAGGAGCTGGGGCGCGGTGACTCCTCCGTCCGCGGCATCGTCTCCGTCTCCCTCGGGCTGGTCGCCAAGACGATCGCCGCCTGGGGGACCGAGGAGCAGAAGCGGACCTGGCTGCCGGGGCTCACCTCCGGTGCGCTCGTCGGCTGCTTCGGGCTGACCGAGCCGGGGACCGGCTCCGACGCGGGACAGCTCGCCACGCGGGCGGTGCGGGACGGTGACGAGTACGTCGTCGACGGCGCGAAGATGTTCATCACGAACGGGACGTGGGCGGACGTGGTGCTGCTGTTCGCGCGCTCCACGGACGCACCGGGGCACAAGGGGGTCTCCGCGTTCCTCGTGCCCACGGACACGCCCGGCCTGACCCGCCGCGCCGTGCACGGGAAGCTGGGTTTGCGGGGGCAGGCCACGGCCGAGCTGGTGCTGGACGGGGTGCGGGTGCCCGCGTCCGCGAGGGTGGGCGAGGAGGGGAAGGGGTTCTCGGTCGCCATGTCCGCCCTGGCGAAGGGGCGGATGTCGGTGGCGGCGGGGTGTGTCGGCATCGCCCAGGCCGCGCTGGACGCGGCGGTGGCCTACGCGGGGGAGCGGGAGCAGTTCGGCAAGCCGATCGCCGGGCACCAGCTGGTCCAGGAGCTGATCAGTGACATCGCTGTCGACGTGGACGCGGCACGGCTGCTCACCTGGCGGGTCGCCGATCTGATCGACCGGGGGGAACCGTTCGCCGTGGAGTCGTCCAAGGCGAAGCTGTTCGCGTCGGAGGCGGCGGTGCGGGCCGCGAACAACGCGCTGCAGGTGTTCGGCGGGTACGGCTACATCGACGAGTACCCGGCGGGGAAGCTGCTGCGCGACGCGCGGGTCATGACGCTCTACGAAGGCACCAGCCAGATACAGAAGCTGGTCATCGGGCGGGCGCTGACGGGGGTCTCGGCGTTCTGAGGACCGGGCCGTCGAACTGAGTACGGCATGAGTACCCCGGCGGATGTGGCCGCGGCCGCATCCGCCGATCCTGTTCCGCATGAGCGAGACACCGGTCAAGCAGCAGAGCACGGCGGCCTTCTACGGTCAGGCCGTGGCGTCCTTCGGAGTGGCCCTGGGGGCCACCGCGGTCGGCATCTTCAACCTGGAGACCGACGCCTGGGTCCGCGCCTTCCTGGGGATCGCGGTCCTGTACCTGGTCACGTCCGCGTTCACCCTGGCCAAGGTCATCCGCGACCGCCAGGAGGCGGGGCAGATCGTGAACCGGGTCGACCAGGCGCGGCTGGAGAAGATGCTGGCCGATTACGACCCCCTGCAGAAGCTGTGAGGGCCGCGCCTGCGGGCGGTGGGCGGAGCGGGGGCGCGCCGGGGGCCGCGGCGCGGATCCCAAAGCGCCCGTAGGCGCGCTAAGCGCTCGCTCACCCTTGCCGGTAGGATGGCGACCCTGTCAGCGAATGGGGTGAGCGATGAGTACGGCGGAGGAGACGGCCGGCGGTGAGGCGCAGCCGTGGGGTGAGGTCACGCCCGACGCGGCACGGCGGCTGCTGCTCGCCGCCGTGGAGGCCTTCGCGGAGCGCGGCTACCACGCCACGACGACCCGCGACATCGCGGGCCGCGCCGGGATGAGCCCGGCCGCGCTCTACATCCACTACAAGACCAAGGAAGAGCTGCTCCACCGCATCAGCCGCATCGGGCACGAGAAGGCGCTGGACATCCTGCGCACCGCGTCCCGCGGCGAGGGCACCGCGACCGAGCGGCTCGCCGACGCGGTCAGCTCCTTCGTCCGCTGGCACGCGCGCGGCCGCACCACCGCCAGGGTCGTGCAGTACGAACTCGACTCGCTGGGCCCCGGCGCCCGCGCGGAGATCGTCGGCCTGCGCCGCCAGGTCGACGCCGAGGTGCGCGGCATCATCGAGGACGGCGTCCGCTCCGGCGAGTTCGACGTCCCGGACGTGCCGGGCACCACGCTCGCCGTGCTCTCCCTGTGCATCGACGTGGCCCGCTGGTTCAACGTCGACGGGCCCCGCACCCCGGAGCAGGTCGGCGCGCTCTACGCCGACCTCGTGCTCCGCATGGTGGGGGCCGGGAACACCGGGTCCGTCTAGAGGTAGTAGCGGGCCACCGACTCGGCCACGCACACCGGCTTGTCGCCGCCCTCGCGCTCCACGGTGAAGGCGGTGGCCACCTGCACGCCGCCCGGCACCTCGTCCACGGCGCTGATCCTCGCGGTGGCGCGCAGCCGCGAGCCGACCGGGACGGGGGCGGGGAAGCGCACCTTGTTCGTGCCGTAGTTGACGCCCATCTTCACGCCCTCGACGGACATCAGCTGGGGGCCGAACAGCGGCAGCAGCGACAGCGTCAGATAGCCGTGCGCGATGGTCGTGCCGAACGGTCCCGCCGCGGCCTTCTCCGGGTCCACGTGGATCCACTGGTGGTCACCGGTGGCCTCGGCGAACAGGTCGATCCGCTTCTGGTCGACCTCCAGCCAGTCGGTGTACCCCAGCTGCTCGCCCACCGCCGCCTTCAGGTCGTCGACGGACGTGAAGATCCTCGGCTCTGCCATGTCCCGGCCTCTCGCGTCACGTAGTCGCAGGCGCATCCGCGTGCGCATGCCTAAGCAACTGCTTAGCATGGTCGGCCGTGCGGCCCCTGTCAACGGACCGGCCGCCGGACGGGGTCGGTAGGCTTCGAGGAGTGCACCGGATTCCAGAGAAGATCCACGAACTCACGGTCGGCCAGCTCTCCGCCCGCAGCGGAGCCGCCGTGTCGGCCCTGCACTTCTACGAGTCCAAAGGGCTGATCCGCAGCCGGCGCACCCCCGGCAACCAGCGCCGCTACACCCGTGACACCCTGCGCCGGGTCGCCTTCATCCGCGCCGCCCAGCGCGTCGGCATCCCCCTCGCCACGATCCGCGAGGCGCTCGCCGAGCTGCCCGAGGAGCGCACACCGACCCGCGACGACTGGGCGCGGCTCTCCGAGGCGTGGCGCTCCGAACTGGACGAGCGCATCCGGCAGCTGAACCGGCTGCGCGACCACCTCACCGACTGCATCGGCTGCGGCTGCCTCTCGCTGGAGGGCTGCGTGCTGTCCAACCCCGACGACGTCTTCGGTGAGCGCCTCACCGGGTCCCGGCTCATGACCGAGAGCCGGAAGAAGGGCTCCGGCGACTGACGGGGCGGGCGGCCGTTCCGCCCCCCGCCCCTGCTCGACCGGCGGCTGTCGCTCGTCGTTCGTCCTTCGTGTTGCCCTCGTCGGCCGCCGGGTCAGGCGGAGACCAGCAGCCTCGCGCGGCGGGACTCGGCGAGGGCCGCCGGGGTCAGCACGGGAGGCGGGACCAGGATGCCGCACTCCGTGCACACCGGGCCCGCCGAGGGCTCGTGATCCAGGTCGTGGCGCCAGACGAGCCCTTCTCCCCCGCACACGGGGCAGGACGAGCCCGGCTCACGCTCCAGCGCGGCGATCAGCCGCCGCAGCACCTCCGCCAGGGGCTCCGTCGGGTGCACCCGCGGGTCGTCGCACCAGGCGACCCCGAAACCTCCCCAGGTCATCCGGTGCCAGTCGTCCACACTGCCCGGCCTGCGCAGACCGTCGTGCTTCTCCTTCCTGCGGCGCTCGGCGAACTCCACCTCGTACGCCAGCCAGACCGCCCGGGCCTCCTCCAGCTCGTCCAGTGCGGCCACGAGCCGCGCCGGGTCGACGGAGCGGTCCTCGGGATCGAACCCGGCTCGCGAGCACAAGTGGTCCCAGGTCGCCCGGTGCCCGTACGGGGCGAACCGCTCCAGGCACTTGCGCAGCGAGTAGCGCCGCAGCGCCAGATCGCACCGGGGATCTCGGACCTGTCTCGCCAGACTCCGGAAACCGGCCATCGTCCTGCACCTCCGTCACACCTGCACCTGTAATCCGGTCACTTCGGCGTCGTCGAACGGACGTCGCCGAATAGACGTGTCGGCATGCGATTCGGCTCCATCCTTCTTTCGACGGCCCCCTCAGCCGGCCGCGGGAGCGCCGTGCCAACTCCCTTTGCCCGCACTTCAGTTGTCGCCGTCGCGGGAATACCGGCGGTAACGGCCGCCCTTCGTCCCTCCCGGCGGAGGAACGGCCCTTTCCCGACGCTCTGAGAACTCCCCGCGGCTTCCACGGGTTCCTGAACACCGCGCCGATATGCACACCGATCACCGTTCACTCGGCCGAGAAGACCCGCACCACACGGCGCGGGGCGGTGAAAGCGCAGGTCACTGGGGCGCATGGGGCGGAAAAGGAGGCGTGAACGCGACGGCGGCGGACCGCCGTCACGCGATCCGCCGCCGTTGCCTGCCCTGGCCGGCAGGGACCTACCGGTAGAGCAGGTGCTCGCGCCGCTTCCGGCGGAACGCCGCCAGCTCGCTCTGCCAGCCGGCCACCACCTCGTCGGTGTCCGCGCCCGCGTCGATCATCGTGCGGACCTGGGTGGAGCCGGTGAGCTTGTCGATCCAGTTGTCCGCGCGCCAGGCGAAGCCGTCCCACGACCGCTTCGCCGTGACCAGCAGGCCGATGCCGGTCCGCACCGGGTCGAACCGCTCCCGGTCGTGCACATGCAGCTGCACGCCCCCGATGGTCCTGCCCTGGAACTTGGAGAACGTCGGCGCGAAGTACGCCTCACGGAACCGCACGCCCGGCAGGTCCAGCTCGTTCGCCGCGGCCGCCCAGCGCCCGTCGACGCCTTCCGCGCCCAGCAGCTCGAACGGCCGGGTGGTGCCGCGCCCCTCCGACAGGTTCGTGCCCTCGAACAGACACGTCCCCGAGTACACCAGTGCCGTCTCCGGTGTCGGCATGTTCGGGCTCGGCGGCACCCAGGGCAGCCCGGACGCGTCGTAGAAGTCCGACCGCTTCCAGCCCGACATCCGCACGGTCTCCAGGGCGACCGGCGTCCGAAGGAACTCCGCGTTGAACAGCAGCGCCAGCTCCGCCACCGTCATCCCGTGCGCCTGCGAGACGGGCTGCCGCCCGACGAACGTCGCGAACTCCTTGTGCAGCACCGGACCCAGCGCCGCCCGCCCGCTCACCGGGTTCGGCCGGTCCAGGACCACGAAGGACAGGCCCGCGAGCTGCGCCGCCTCCATGCAGTCGAAGAGCGTCCAGATGTACGTGTAGAAGCGGGCGCCGACGTCCTGGATGTCGAAGAGGACCGTGTCCACGCCGGAGGCCGTGAAGACGGCGGCGAGGTCCTGGCCGCTCTTCAGGTAGGTGTCGTAGACGGGCAGGCCGGTCGCCGGGTCGTCGTAGCGGCCTTCCGAGCCGCCCGCCTGCGCGGTGCCCCGGAAGCCGTGCTCGGGTCCGAAGACCGCGGTCAGGTCCACTCTGTCGTCGGCGTGCATGACGTCGACGATGTGCCGCACCTCGCGGGTGATGCCGGTGGGGTTGGTGACCACGCCCACCCGGCGGCCGTCGAGCAGCGCGTAGCCGTCCGCCGCGAGCCGTTCGAACCCGGTGCGCAGGGTGCGGCCGCCGCCGTGCGCCGGTCCCGGTCCGGAAGCGGCGGCGGCCGGCGCGGCGGAGGCCGCGACCGCGGCCGTGGTGGTGGCGAGCAGGCTCCGTCGGGACAGCCTCATGCGGTGACCTCCGTGATCGCGGTACATGCCAGGGCGGTACATGTCATGGCCACGCACGCTAGCGCGCCGGACCGCGCCGGGGAACGAGCCGGACCGACGACGCTCGCAATGCCCCTTCCTCCCGGCATACCGACCGGTTAGTCTGACGCGGTCAGGCGTTCGCGAGCCGCGTCGGAGGAGACCGATGGTGCAAGCCGTGCAGGGTGCGAAGGTGGTCGTCACGGGAGCCGGGGGCGGCATCGGAGCGGCGCTCGCCCGCCGTTTCGCCGCGCAGGGGGCGCGGGTCGTGGTCAACGACCTGGACGCCGCCCGCGCCAAGGCCGTGGCCGAGGAGATCGGCGGCCTCGCGGTGGCGGGCGACGCCTCCTCGGTCGTCGACGAGGCCCGCGACGCGCTCGGCGGGACGGTCGACGTCTGGTGCGCCAACGCCGGGGTCGGCCGCGACGGCGGGGAGCCCGGCGAGCCGCTGCGCGAGGAGGACTGGGCGCTGTCCTGGGACGTCAACGTGATGGCGCACGTCCGCGCGGCGCACGCGCTGCTCCCCGAGTGGCTGGAGCGCGGCAGCGGCCGTTTCGTCTCCACCGTCTCCGCCGCCGGACTGCTCACCATGATCGGCACCGCCCCCTACAGCGTCACCAAGCACGGCGCCTACGCCTTCGCCGAGTGGCTGTCGCTGACGTACCGGCACCGCGGGGTGAAGGTGCACGCGATCTGCCCGCAGGGCGTGCGCACCGACATGCTCGACGCCAGCGGCAGCGCCGGGGACCTGGTGCTGAAGCCCACCGCGATCGACCCGGAGGACGTGGCCGACGCCCTGTTCGACGGCATCGAGCAGGACCGCTTCCTGATCCTGCCGCACCCCGAGGTCGCCGAGTACTACCGCGCCCGCGCGACCGACCCCGAGCGCTGGCTCGGCGGCATGAACCGCGTCCAGCGGCAGTGGGAGACCACCCGCTGACGCACGCGCCGGCACCCGCCCGCACCCCCGCCGCACCGGGGGAGGAACCGGGCGGGGAGGCGGTGCCTGACGCGGCGGTTCCGTGAAGTGGGAAGATCTCCCGGCGGGGACGGCGTTCCCTGGACGCACGACGACCGACAGCAACACGGAAAGGCGGGTGGCGGCAGTGCCCAGAACGACGGACGGTGACGGGACCCCCGTGCCGCAGCGGCTGCTGGCCGCCGCCACCCGGCTCTTCGCCGAGCAGGGCTACGACCGCACCTCGGTGCAGGAGATCGTCGAGGCGGCCGGCGTCACCAAGGGGGCGCTGTACCACTACTTCGGCTCCAAGGACGACCTGCTGCACGAGGTGTACGCGCGCGTGCTGCGCCTCCAGCAGGAGCGCCTGGACCGGTTCGCCGACGCCGACGAGCCCATCGAGAGGCGGCTGCGCGGCGCGGCCGCCGACGTCGTCGTCACCACCATCGAGAACCTCGACGACGCGTCGATCTTCTTCCGCTCCATGCACCACCTCAGCCCGGAGAAGAACAAGCAGGTCCGCGCAGAGCGCCGCCGCTACCACGAGCGGTTCCGCGCGCTGATCGAGGAGGGCCAGCGCGAGGGCGTCTTCTCCACGGCGACCCCGGCCGACCTGGTCGTCGACTACCACTTCGGCTCGGTGCACCACCTGTCCACCTGGTACCGCCCCGACGGCCCGCTCAGCCCCCAGCAGGTCGCCGACCACCTCGCCGACCTGCTGCTGCGCGCGCTGCGCCCGTAAGCGGCTCCGAAGCCCCCGCACGGCTCCCGCGCCCCTGAGTGCCTGTTTCCGAATCCTCAGATTTGAGTAGCTTTGTGCCCTAGGCCGGCTGGGTGTCCGAGGACGCCGGGCAGGCTGCGAGACGGGTTTGTGAGGGCTGTGGGGTTCGGCTGAGACCGGGGGCTCCGCCTCGGGCGAGGTTCTGCTCGACGGCGTGTCGTGCCAGGCGGTGGCGGCGGGACCTGCGGTTGCGCAAGCGGGTGGCCGCGGAGCTGGGTGGCGCCGGCCGGGCTGAGTGCCCGCAGTGCGGGGCTACTTGGATTGCGGGGGTGGACCGCCGTTCGAACGCGGGTCTACTGCTCGCGGCGGTGTGTCACGCGGGCGTGGCGGGCGCGAAAGGACTCGTTCGGCGAACGGTCACTGTGACCGCATCGCGAACGCGCCCGGAGGGCATCTTCGACCGGTTCCCGGTCATTTCCGGTCGTTCGTTGTGATCTTCCTATTTCCGGTCTGAGGCTCGGTTGCAGAAGCGGGCCGGGTCTTGCCACGGCCGCGGGGCCGCGCCCCGACTCCGCCGTGGGTGGTGAAACTCCATGCCCGAGGAGATCGAGATCGCCGACAAGGTCGGCAGCGTCAGCGCGGACCGGCACGCACAGATCGTGACCGAGCTGCGGAAGCTGGTGGAAACCGCAGCCGGATCCAGTTCAGCGTCGGTGACTACGCGCTGGAGGTCGAGCCGGTGCGCGAGGCCGGCGGCCAGCAGCGCAGTGATGCGCTGTTCACGGTCAAGGACTCGCTGTTCCGTCTGTCCGAGGACATCGACCTGTCCTACAAGACGGTGGACACCGCCCGGTGGACGGCGTCGAAGTGGCCCAAGGACCGCCGGGTGGCGGGGGTGTCCTTCACCGTCCACAAGATCTTTGCGTCCATCGTGGACGACGAGGAACGCTACGACGTGATCACCCGCCCGCCTGAGGGCAAGTCCCGCTGGACACCGGACGAGGCCAACCGCAGGGTCGGCCGGCAGGTCGTCAAGCCCGTCACGCCGCAGGAGAAGGTCAGCGCGATCCACACCCTGGCCACCGATGAGGAGGTCGCGGCGACCGTGACCAGCGACCTGCTGCGGCGTCCGACGGTGGTCGCGCAGGTCAAGCAGGAGGACAAGGTCCGGGTCGTGGAGGAACTGACCCGCGACGACCACGTCGCCGCGACGGTGACCACCGGTCTGCTGCGGCGCCCGGACGTCGCGTTCCGGGCGATGCCGGACGACACCGCCCGCCACCAGGTCAACCACGCCCAGGTCGAGCGGGGCCGGCAGGCCCGCGAGCACTTCGAGGACACCAGCCCGCTCGCGTCGGCGGTCCGCGGCATCGACAAGTCGGTGGAGTTCTTGGACCTGGTCACCGCCTGCCACGCGTTCGTCGCCGCGGCCGGCCGGGTCGTCCCCGGAATGCGCGACCGGCAGCTCGGCGACGACGAACGGGTCATCGTCCACGGGAACGTCGCACGGGTGAGGGCGACGCTGGACTGGATCGAGACCGCCGTGGACACCGGCAAGGTCGACGTCGACGACGAACTCACCCGGCTCCTGCGAGGCGAATAGTCGATGCCCCGCGCCTCACAGCGCCAATCGCCGGCCGCCCAACGGCACGCCGACACGGTCCGGTTCGTGCTCTTCGAAGCACGGCCGGCCGGTCTGACCTTCGCCCAGCTGGTCAGATCCAGCGAACTGTCCCCGCACCAAACCCGCGGGCTGGCCTGCCTGCGCGACACCATCACCGAACGCGGCTGGCCGCCGCTGATCTGGACGAGGCCGGACGGCTACAAGTTCTGCGCCGACCCCGACCAGCTCCAGGCCTATGAGGTCGCGGTCATCCGCGGGACACCAAGGGCCTGCCGCTGTTCGTCATGGTCACCCCCGCCGACATGACCGACCGCAACGCGGCCAAGGAAGTCCTGTTCCTACTGCGGCTGACGCACCCCGAGATCACCATCGTCTGGGCCGACTCCGCCTACGCCGGACAGCTCGTGACCTGGGCAAAGACCTACCTCAACCTGACCATCAAGACCGTCAGCCGCCCGAAGAACACCCCCGGCTTCGTCGTCCTGCCCCGCCGCTGGGTCGTCGAAGGCTCCCACGCCTGGGTCATGCACGCCCGCCGACACGCCCGCGACTACGAACGCCTCATCCAGCACTCCGAATCGCTGATCACCTGGGCCGCGATCACCCTCATGACCAGGCGCATCACCCGCCGGTCCTCCCGCCGCAGCAAACAACCGGCCTCCCGCGAAGCCCACCGCGATTGATCATCGTGGCGCCGGTGGTCACCAGCGCCACCAAGAGCCCGCCGGGACCTCGTGCCGACCCAACTGTCGCACCATCACGACCGCCTGGATGGGCGTGCGCTGCCCTGATCGGCGTCGAGATCCCGGTACAACTGCCGGCGCAGGGCGAGAGCGGCGCAGAGGTCTGCTTCGCGGGCGAAGTCCTGCAGCAGGACGTGGGTGCGGGCGTCATCGCCTTCACGGACGGCTGCCACGATCTGCTGGATCATCTGACGTAATGCGGCCGGTGGTCCTGGCACAACAACCATGTGCTGCGCGTGCCCGACAGCAGCGACCCAAGGGCCACCCGTTCGGGCGAACATCGCTTCAGGCGCGGCGTGGCAGCCACACGGGGCCGCGACCCAGGAGGAAACGGCCGTGCCCGGCAGCCGTCAGGTCCGCAGTGCACGCGAGCCTTCCGCAAGCGGCATCGCGCCTCACGGGCGGCCGCTCCGCATGCCCTCCAGATCACGGCCGCTTTCACGGTGCGACGCGGCTTTTCACCGCAAAGCCTGACTCCAGATCGCAAAAGCTCTAACGCTTCGTGCGGCGGGGTGAGGCTTGCTGGATGTCCGCGCCCGAGCAGACGTGCCGCTTGGTCTCCTGGGGGCCGTGCCAGTCCAGGCACATCACCGTGGCGTCGTCCTGCAGATGGCCGCCGGCCGCGTCCAGGACGGCGGTGCTCAGCGTCAGCGCGGTCTCGCGGGGGTGCAGGTGCCGGGTGTCCTTGACGAGGGCGGGCAGGTCCACCTTCTCCGCGCCGCGTTCGAGCATGCCGTCGGTGAGCATGATCAACCGGTCGCCGGGGCGAAGGTCGAGCTCTTGGACCCGGTAGAGGTGGGGGATGGGCATGATCAGCCCGAAGGGCTGGTCCGCCTCCAAGGCGATCTCCTCCACCGCTGCGTCGCGCATGCGCAGCGGCCAGGGATGGCCCGCGTTGACCATGTGCGCCTGCCCGGTGTGGAGGTCGATGCGCACCAGTTGCCCGGTGGCGTGGCCGTGCGGCCTGTGGCCGGCCAGGGCCTCGTCGGCCTGGCGGGCTTGTTCCATGAGGTCGGCCCCCTGGCGGCGGGCTCCGCGCAGGGCCCCCACCAGGACCGTCGCCGCCAGCGCGGCCTGAAGGTTGTGGCCCATGGTGTCGGTCAAGGACAGGTGGAGGGTGTCGCGGTCGAGGGTGTAGTCGAAGGTGTCGCCGCTGACGTCTTCGGAGGGCTCCAGGCTCCCGCACAGCGCGAACTGCGCCGCCTCGCAGGTGAGCGAGGGCGGCAGCAGTTGGTGCTGGATCTCCGCAGCCAGAGACAGGGGCCTGCTGCGCCTTCCCCAGGTGTAGAGGTCGGTGAAGCGCTGGTTGGCGATCACGATGTACGCCAGGATGTGCGCGGCCTCACCCACCGCGTCGAGCACCCCCTGACCGGGCCCGGCCGGCAGCAACAGCTCCAGCAGACCGATGGCATCGCCGCGGTTGGTGACCGGAAAGATCACCCGCTCGCCCCGGCCCGTCGTCTCCCGGTACGGCCGCTGGGTACGCACCACATGCTCGTAGACACTGCCGCGCAGGTCGATCCTGTCCGCCTGCCGCCCGGCTCCGGCCTCCGCCTGCGAGACCGTGGACAGCGGCACCACCGCTTTCCCGGTCAGGTCCACGATCAGGAACGAGACCCGCGTGGCACCAAAACGCCGCAGAAGATCCTGGGCGACCACGTCGACGGCCTCCACCGGCGCCGCCGTTTCCGCTGCCGTCAGCAGCTGGGGAAGCTCACCTTGCCCATCCACCGCATACCCGCTCCCGTTGGCGGACCCCATCTACAGAGTGAGGAGCACCACGGCGAGCGTCAAACCGGGCACCGCCCACATCGCAGAACACGTCACTCACTGTCACCATGCCGGTTACCCAAGTAACCCCACCGCCCATTCCTTGATCACAAAGGCCGGAGGTTGAGAAACAGGTACGGAACGGCTCCGGCCCGCCGGGCGCCCCGCGGCACCCGGCGAGCCGGTCCCCGCCTACCGGTACTTCTTCAGCTCCCGCCGGGCCAGCGACCGCTGGTGCACCTCGTCCGGGCCGTCCGCGATCATCAGCGTGCGCGCGCCCGCGTACAGCTCGGCCAGCGGGAAGTCCTGGCTCACCCCGCCCGCGCCGTACAGCTGGATCGCCCGGTCGAGGATGCCGACGACCGTGCGCGGAGTCGCGATCTTGATGGCCTGGATCTCGGTGTGCGCGCCCCGGTTGCCGACGGTGTCCATCATCCAGGCGGTCTTCAGCACCAGCAGCCGCAGTTGCTCGACCGCGACCCGGGCGTCCGCGATCCAGTTCTGCACCACGCCCTGCTGGGCGAGCGCCTTGCCGAAGGCGTCCCGGGAGACCGCCCGGCGGCACATCAGCTCGATCGCCCGCTCGGCCATGCCGATCAGCCGCATGCAGTGGTGGATCCGGCCCGGACCGAGCCGCGCCTGGGCGATGGCGAACCCGCCGCCCTCCTCGCCGATGAGGTTCGACACCGGCACCCGCGCCTCGTCGAAGATCACCTCGGCGTGGCCGCCGTGGTAGTGGTCCTCGTAGCCGAAGACCCGCATCGCCCGCTTCACGGTGACGCCCGGGGTGTCGCGCGGGACCAGCACCATGGACTGCTGGCGGCGGATGTCCGCCCCGTCCGGGTCGGTCTTGCCCATCACGATGAAGATCGTGCAGTCCGGGTGCATCGCCCCGGAGATGTACCACTTGCGTCCGGTGACGACGTACTCGTCGCCCTCCCGCCGGATGTGCGTGGTGATGTTGGTGGCGTCCGAGGAGGCCACGTCCGGCTCGGTCATCGCGAACGCCGAGCGGATCTCGCCCGCGAGCAGCGGTTCGAGCCACTGCTTCTTCTGCCGCTCGTCGCCGAACTGCGCCAGCACCTCCATGTTCCCGGTGTCGGGCGCGGCGCAGTTGGTGGCGGTCGGCGCGAGCTGCGGGGACCGGCCCGTGATCTCGGCGAGCGGGGCGTACTGGAGGTTGGTGAGTCCGGCGCCGTGCTCGGCGTCGGGCAGGAACAGGTTCCACAGGCCCTGCCGGCGCGCCTCCGCCTTCAGCTCCTCCACCACCGGCGGGTTCTCCCACGGCGAGGACAGCCGCTCCCGCTGCTCGTGCGCGACCTGCTCGGCCGGGTACACGTGCTCGTCCATGAAGGCGAGGAGCCGGGCGCGCAGCTCCTCGGTGCGCGCGTCGAACGTGAAGTCCATGTCTCGTCAGCCTTCCTGAAGGGTGGTCAGACCGTGCTCGATGAAGACCGGGACCAGATCGCCGATGCGGTCGAACCCGGCTCCGACCGTCTGGCCCAGCGTGTACCGGTAGTGGATGCCCTCCAGGATCACGGCGAGCTTGAACCACGCGAACGCCGTGTACCAGGAGACGGACGACGCGTCCCTCCCCGACCGTGCGGCGTACCGCTCGATCAGCTCGGCCGGCGTCGGATGGCCCGGGGCCTCGGCGGTGGTGGAGACGGGGGAGTCCGGCATCCCCAGCGGGCTGCTGTACATCACCAGCAGACCCAGGTCCGTCAGCGGGTCGCCCAGCGTGGACATCTCCCAGTCCAGGACGGCGCGGACCGACTCGTCATCGCTGATCAGCGCGTTGTCGAGGCGGTAGTCGCCGTGCACGACGGTGGGCGCCGGGGAGACGGGCAGCCCACGGCCCAGCGCGGCGTGCAGCTCGTCGATGCCGGCCAGCTCCCGGTTGCGCGAGGCGTCGAGCTGCTTGCCCCACCGCCGCAGCTGCCGGTCCAGGAAGCCCTCGGGCCGGCCGAAGTCCGCGAGCCCGACCTCGGCCGGGTCGACGGCGTGCAGCTCGACCAGCGTGTCCACCAGGTTCAGCACGGCGTTCCGGGTGCGCTCGGGACCCAGCGGGGCGAGCTGCTCGGCGGTGCGGTACGGGGTGCCCTCGACGTACTCCATGACGTAGAACGGCGCGCCGAGCACCTCCTCGTCCTCCCACAGCAGCACCGGACGCGGCACCGGCACCCCGGTCGGGTGCAGGGCGCTGATCACCCGGTGCTCGCGCTTCATGTCGTGCGCGGTGGCCAGGACATGGCCGAGCGGCGGGCGCCGCACCACCCAGGTCGCCGCGCCGTCGGTGACCGTGTAGGTGAGGTTCGACCTGCCGCCCTCGATCAGCCGGCCGGAGAGCGGGCCGCCGAGCAGACCGGGCCGCTCGCGTTCGAGCAGCTCGCGCAGCCGGTCGAGGTCCAGTCCGGGCGGGTGGTCGGGGCTCATCGTCGCTCCTGTGGGCAGGCGGACAGTACCCGCCCATGATGCCGACCGGTCGGTATGCCGTCCAGACCGGGAGCGAAACGTGATCGGGTCCACGATAGGGGGAGCGCCCTTCCTTCGTCGGCCCCTCCGGTGGCGCGAATGGCGTACATCGGGCCATTCGGCTTGCACGCCGTGGGCCGGCCCCGGAGGGTCGACGCATGAAGGCGATCAGCTACGCACGGTACGGCGGCCCCGAGGTCCTCGAGTACGGCGAGGCCGACGACCCCAAGCTGGGCCCCGACTCGGTGCTCGTCAGAGTCCGGGCGGTGTCCGTCAACCCGGTCGACTGGAAGGCCCGCCAGGGTCACCTCGACGCGATCCTCCCGGCCGTCTTCCCGGTGATCCCCGGCTGGGACCTCGCGGGCGTCGTCGTCCGCCCCGGGCCCGCGGTCCCCGAGTTCTCCGAGGGCGACGAGGTGATCGGCTACGTCCGCGAGGACGTCCTCTCCTTCGGCACCTGCGCCGAGTACGTGGCCGCCCCCGTGCGCACCCTCGCGCCCAAGCCGCGCGCTCTCAGCTTCGAGCAGGCGGCCGGCATCCCGCTCGCCGGACTCACCGCGTACCAGGTGCTGCACCGCGTCCTCGGCGTGCGCCGGGGCGAGACCGTGCTGGTGCACGCGGCGGCCGGCGGGGTCGGCTCCGTCGCCGTCCAGCTCGCCGCGCACCTCGGCGCCTGGGTCATCGGCACGGCGAGCGAGGGCAACCACGACTTCGTGCGCGGGCTGGGCGCCGAGCCGGTGAGCTACGGCGAGGGCCTGGCCGAACGCGTCCGCGGCCTCGCCCCCGAGGGCGTGGACGCGGTCTTCGACACGGTCGGCGGGGACGCCCTCACGGCCTCCGCGAACCTCGTGGCGCCGGAGGGCCGCGTGGCGTCGATCGTCGACCCCGGCGTCACCGGCTACGGCGGCGCGTACTGGTTCGTCCGCCCCGACCCCACGGACCTCCGCAAGCTGTCCGAACTGGCGGACCAGGGCGTCCTGACGATCCACGTCGAGGAGGCGTTCCCCCTGGAGCGCACGGCGGACGCCCACCGCCGCAGCGAGGAGGGCCACGTGCGCGGCAAGATCGTGGTCACGGTGCCGGAGTGACCCTCCCGGGGCTCCGCCCCGGACCAACAGCCCCTCCGGCGTTTGAGGAGCGGGGTCCGGGGCGGAGCCCCGGGTCGGGAAGGGAAAGGGCGGCGGGGGCGAGAACCCCTACCCCAGCACCACCCCCACCCCACCCCCCACCGTCAGAAGCACGCACACCACGACCCCCACCGCCCACCGCACCGCCAGCCGCTCGGGCTCACCCACCCCCGCCAGCCCCCGAATCCGCCGTTGGGCGACCGCCAACACCCCCACCCACCCCGCACAGCACACCGCCCCCGCCGCCAGCACCCCCGCCGACGCCCCGCCCGCCAGCCCCGCCTTGCCCGCCAGCACGGCCACCACCGTGCTCGCCAGCGTCGTCCGCCGCCACGCCAGCCGGGTCCGCTCGGGCTGAAGCCCGGGGTCCCGCTCCCCGAGCGCCCCGGATGTCACGCCTCCCACCCCACCAGCACCACCACGACCATCACCACGGCCACCCCCGCCACCACCACCCCCAGCAGCGCCGGGAACCGCGACACGGGCAGATCCTCCCCCCGCCGCATCGCCCGCTCGCACCGCACCCAGTGGTTGACCGCCCGCAGCGCGCACAGCGCCCCCGCCGCCAGCAGCGCGAGGGCCAGTCCGACCCGCCACCCCCAGGGCAGATCGGGCAGGAACTGGTCGACCGCGAATCCGCCGCCGATCAGCGCGAGCGCGGTCCGCAGCCAGGCGAGGAACGTCCGCTCGTTCGCCAGCGAGAAGCGGTAGTCGGGCGTCTCCCCGTCGTTCCGCACCTCGGCGGGGGCGAACCACAACCGGACGTTCCGTACAAAGTCGATCACGGGGGCGACCTTACCGGTCAGGCCGGGTCCGTCCGCCCGGCCCGATACGCCCGCAACCGCTCGTACGCCGCGAGCCCGTCCGGCACCCACTCCCACGTACCGAGCCGCCGCCGCACCTCGTCCTCGGGCAGGAAGGCGTGCCAGGCCACCTCCTCGGCCTGCGGACGCACGTCCAGCTCGCAGCGCACCTCGTAGACGGCGGACCACCAGGTCCGGTTCCCGCCGTCGTCGTACAGGAAGGTGAACAGGTGCGAGGGGGCGGGCAGGCCGCTCACGCCCAGTTCCTCCTCCGCCTCCCGCAGCGCCGCGTCGTCGTACGTCTCGCCCGCCCCGACCACCCCGCCGACGAACATGTCGTACAGCGACGGGAACACCAGCTTCGCCGGGGTGCGGCGGTGGACGAAGATCCTGTCCTCCGCGTCCCGCGCCAGGACGAAGACGCAGCGGTGGCGCAGCCCCCGTGCGTACACCTCGCCGCGCGGGGCCTGCCCGGTCACCCGGTCGTGCTCGTCGACGACGTCGAGGATCTCGTCGGCGCTCATTCCGCTGCCGCTGCCGCTGCCGCTGCTGCCGCTCTCGCTCATACCGCCATCAAAGCAGCGTCCGCGCCGTCCCGGGCGCCGCCGACCTGCGCCGTCGGGAACCCGAGTTCGTTCACGGGCGACACAAGTTGCCCGTTCGTGACCGCAGTTGACGCGTGTAACGGCCCCGGTGCCCTTGACGTGGTCCGTTGGCTGACGGTTTGCTGTCCGTGATCAGCTCGTGGCGATCGGCAGCCGACCACTGCCACCGACCACCCGCCGTGAGCCGTATGACAAGAGAAGCGCGTGAGGAAGTTCCGCGGTGTCCCCACCCCCGCCTCCCCTCGGCCGTGCCCGCAAACGAGCGGCACAGGCCCACGACGAGGCCCTCGACGACGCCGAACTCGTCGCCGCGCGGGCCGCACTGGCACAGGGGCGGTGGCAGAGCACCCGCTCGCTGCTGGTCAGGACGGGGGACGACTGGGACCGCCGCGGACACCGGATCGCGGTGCTCGCGAAGGAGTCGTACTGCGCCGCGTGGGCCCGCGAGTGGCTGCTCGCCGAGCCCGACTCCGGTGACGCGACCGCGCTGCTGGCCATGGCCCAGGTACGGCGCGCCCTGCGCGGCAAGGAGAAACCGGCCCGGGTCCGCGAGGCCTGCCGCAAGGCCGCCGAGCAGCTGCCGCACGACCCGACGCCCTGGCTCGGGCTGCTGATGCTGGAGTGCTCCCTGGGCGCGGAGGGCGACGTCGTCCGCGTCTTCGAGCAGGTCCGCACCCGCTACGCCGACCACCACCACGCCCACCACCTGGTCGTCGGCTGGCTCGCGGAGCGCCGCGTGGAGGCGGGCCCCGACCCGCTGCACGAGGTGTACGACTTCGCGAACTGGGCCGCCGAACAGGCCCCCGCCGACTCACCGCTGGCCATCCTGCCCGTCATCGCGCACGCGGAGCGCTACCGCTCCCTCGCCGCCGCCGGGCACGAGCCCGCCGACCCGGCCGCCTCGGGCCACTGGGTCGGACGCCGCGCCCGGCAGGTGATGAAGGCCGCCTTCGACTGGTGGCTGGAGTGGGAGCACGAGGACCATCCGCGCCGGCTGGTCGACCTCAACTTCCTCGCCCACGCCAAGGTGTGCGAGGGCCGGGGAGCCGAGGCCGCCGCGCTGTTCCACCGCATCGGCGACCACGCCACCCCCGCCCCCTGGTCCTATCCCGACCGGGACGGCCTCACCGCCTTCCGTACCGCACGCGCCGCCGCCCTGGGCACGGCCTGACCCCACCCCGAACGCCCCCGTACCCACCACCGACCCAAGGACGGTCTCGAGATGACGACGGACAGTTCGAGCACCAACAGAGCCCCGGCCGAGGGGATCAGCACCTTCAAGGGGCGGGAACGGGCCCTGCGGGCCGACCGCCTCGGCACGGGGGGCCTGCTGCTCTCCGTGCTGGCCGCGACCGCTCCGCTCATGGTCGTCGCGGGTGTCATGCCCACCACATTCGCGGTGATGGGCATCGTCGGCCAGCCGCTGCTCTTCGTGGTCCTGGGCGCCGTCCTGGTGCTGTTCAGCCTCGGCTACGCCGAGATGAGCCGGCACGTGCACAACGCGGGCGCCTTCTACGCGTACATCTCCCGCGGGCTCGGCGGCACCGCGGGCGCGGGCGCGGCCCTGGTCGCCCTGGTCGCCTACAACTCCCTCCAGGTCGGCATCTACGGCATCTTCGGCTTCGAGGTCTCCGGCCTCTTCGCCACCTACGCCGACCTCGAGGTCGCCTGGTGGATACCGGCGCTGGCCGCCGCGCTCGCCGTGGGCGTGCTGGGCTGGCTGAAGATCGACGTCAACGCGAAGGTGCTCGGCGTCCTGCTGGTCATCGAGGTGCTGCTGGTCGTCGTCTTCGACATCGCCGCCGTCGCCGACCCCGGCCCGGAGGGCCTGTCGCTGCACGCCTTCAACCCCGACACCCTCACCGGCGCCGGCGTCGGCACCGCCCTGTGCTTCTGCATCGCGGCCTTCCTCGGCTTCGAGCAGGCGCCGGTCTACGCGGAGGAGACCAGCAGGCCGCACGTCCTGGTGCCGCGCGTGATGTTCCTCGCCGTCACCGGCGTCGCCGTCTTCTTCGCCCTCAGCAGCTGGGCCCTCACCGTGGCCACCGGCCCCGCCACGATCGTCCCCACCTCCCAGGAGCAGAGCGCGGGCCTGCTGTTCTTCCTCACCGAGGACCGGCTCGGCGCGGCCTTCACGGACGTGCTGCACGTGCTGTTCGTGACCGGCATGTTCGCCGCCATGCTCAGCTTCCACAACGTCGTCGCCCGGTACGCCTTCGCCATGGGCCGTGAGGGCCTGCTGCCCGCCGCCTTCGGCCGCACCACGGGCTCCAGCGGCGCCCCCGGCACCGGCTCCCTGCTGCAGACCGGCATCGCCGTCGTGCTGGTGCTGACCTTCGCGCTCACCGACGACAAGCCGGCCGGCGACCCCACCGCGCCCGTGCTGCACCTGTTCACCTGGGGCGGCAACATCGGCGCGCTCGGCGTCATCGTCCTGATGGCCATCGCCTCGCTGTCCGTCGTGGTCTTCTTCGTACGGCGCGGCGCCGCGGCCGCCCAGGCCTGGCGCCTGGCCACCTCGGCGGTGGCCGGAATCGCCCTCCTGGTGATCGCCGGCTACACGGTCAAGGACTTCGACGTGCTGGTCGGCGCGGGACCGGACTCCGCCCTGCGCTGGATCCTGCCCGGCGTCATCGGCCTCGCCCTCGTGGTCGGACTGGTCCAGGGCGCGATCCTGCGCGCCCGCGCCCCCGAGACCCACGCCCGCATCGGCCTGGGCAACGAGGCGTTCCAGCTGGACAAGGAGGCCGAGCACACCCCGTAGGACCGGCTCCGCCCCTTACCGAAGTCTGACGAGCACCCGCGTTCCCTGGTCCGTCCGGGGCGCGGGTGCTCGAATGAGGGGGTGAAACCCGAACACCCCTCACCGGAGCCGGACGTCCCGGGCGCCGACGACCCGGACGCGCGCGGCACGCCCGTCGGCCGCCGCGTCCTGCTCGGCACCCTCGGCCTCGGCGCGCTCGGCCTGGCCGCCGCGCCCTCCCTCCAGCGCGGTCTGGAGTCCTTCCTCGCCGGCGCCGCGGACCGCGACCCCACCGGCCTGACCGGACTCCTCCCGAACGGCGGCGGCTTCCGCTACTACTCCGTCGCCGCCTCCGTCCCGCGCAAGGACGCCCGCACCTACCGGCTCACCGTCGACGGCCTCGTCGACCGCCCCGCCTCCTACACCCTCGCCGACCTGAAGGCGCTGCCGCAGACCCGCCTGGTCCGCGACGTGCAGTGCGTGACCGGCTGGCGGGTGCCCGGCACCCCGTTCGAGGGTGTGCGGCTGTCCCGGCTGCTGGACGCGGCCGGGGTGCGCCCCGCCGCCCGCGCAGTGCGCTTCACCTGCTTCGACGGGACGTACTCCGAGAGCCTCACCCTCGGCCAGGCCCGCCGCGCGGACGTCCTGGTCGCCCTGCGGATGCGGGACGAGGACATCGGCCACGGCCACGGCGGTCCGGCGCGGCTCTACGTGGCGCCCATGTACTTCTACAAGTCGGCCAAGTGGCTCTCCGGCATCACCATCACCGAGGACGTCGAGCCGGGCTACTGGGAGGTGCGCGGCTACGACGTCGACGCCTGGGTCGGCCGCTCGAACGGACGCGACGATGCCCCCACGAGCTGACGCCCCGCCCGCCGACACGACCGTACGGCGTTTCGCCCCCGCCCAGCGATGGGCGCACCGCGCCACCGCCCTGCTCATGGGCGTGTGCGTGGCCACCGCCGCCTGCCTCTACGTCCCCCAGCTCGCCCAGCTCGCCGGCCGGCGCGCACTGGTCGTCACCCTCCACCAGTGGTCGGGCCTGCTCCTGCCCGTACCCGTGCTGGCCGCCCTCGTCTCCCGCGCCTTCCGCGCCGACCTGGCCCGGCTCAACCGCTTCGGCCCGCACGACCGGGTCTGGCTGCGGGCCACCCTGCGCCGCGACCGCCGTCCCGCGTCCCGCCCGGCCGGGAAGTTCAACGCCGGGCAGAAGCTGTACGCGGCCTGGATCGCCGGGGCCACGCTGGTGATGCTCGGCACCGGGCTGCTGATGTGGTTCACCCACCTCACCCCGCTGGTCTGGCGCACCGCCGCGACCTTCGTCCACGACTGGCTGGCGCTGACCGTCGGCATCGTCCTCGCCGGGCACGTCGGCATGGCCCTCGCCGACCCCGAGGCCCGCCGCGGTCTGCGCACCGGCTCGGTCCGCCGGGAGTGGGCCGAGCGCGAGCACCCCCTGTGGCGGCCCTGAACACGACGGCGGCCCGTGCGCCCCTCCCCTGAGGTGCGCACGGGCCGCCGTGAGCCGAGCCGGACCCGGCTAGATGATCAGGGACAGCAGGAGCACCAGCGCCCCCGCGACCACCGAGATGATCGTCTCCATGATCGACCAGGTCTTGATCGTCTGGCCGACGTTCAGGCCGAAGTACTCCTTCACCAGCCAGAAGCCGGCGTCGTTGACATGGCTGAAGAACAGCGAACCGGCGCCGATGGCCAGCACCAGCAGCGCGGCGTGCGTGGTCGACATGTCGGCCGCGAGCGGCGCGACCAGACCGGCCGCCGAGACGGTCGCCACGGTCGCCGAGCCCGTCGCCAGCCGGATCGCCACCGCGATCAGCCAGGCCAGCAGCAGCGCCGGGATCGACCAGTCCTCGGAGATGTCCAGGATCATCCGGCCCACGCCGGTGTCGATCAGCGTCTGCTTGAAGCCGCCGCCCGCGCCGACGATCAGCAGGATGCCCGCGATCGGCGCCAGGCTCTTCTCCACCAGGGAGGAGATCCGCTCCCGGCTGAAGCCGGCGGGCATGCCGAGGGTGAAGATGCCGACCAGCACCGCGGCGAGCAGCGCGATCAGCGGGGAGCCGATCACGTCGAAGACGCGCTGCACGTCGTGCTCGGGGTCGTCGATCACGATGTCGACCAGCGCCTTGGCGAGCATCAGCACGACCGGCAGCAGGATCGTGGCCAGCGTCGCGCCGAAGCCGGGGCGCCGCTCCAGGTCCTCGGAGGGACGCTGCGGGATCATCCGCTCCGGCGCCGGGACGTCCACCCAGCGGGCGGCGTACTTGGAGAACAGCGGACCGGCGATGACCACGGTGGGGATGGCGACGAGCACGCCGAGCGCCAGCGTCACGCCGAGGTTGGCGCCGACCGCGTCGATGGCGACCAGCGGGCCGGGGTGCGGCGGGACCAGGCCGTGCATCACGGACAGACCGGCGAGGGCCGGGATGCCGATGCGCATGAGCGAGTAGTTGCCGCGCTTGGCGACCATCAGCACCACCGGGATCAGCAGCACCACGCCGACCTCGAAGAACAGCGGCAGACCGATGACCGAGGCGATCAGCACCATGGCCCACGGCATGGAGCGGCCGCCGGCCTTCGCGAGGATGGTGTCGACGATCTGGTCGGCGCCGCCGGAGTCGGCGAGCATCTTGCCGAGGATCGCGCCGAGGGCGATCAGCACGCCCACGCCGGCGACGGTGGAGCCGAGCCCGGTGCTGAAGCTGGTGATGACCTTGTCCAGCGGCGCGCCGGCGAAGGCGCCGAGCGCCAGTGACCCGATGGTCAGCGACAGAAAGGCGTGCAGTTTGAACTTGGTGATGAGCAGGACGATGACGGCTATGCCCGCCAGGACGGCGATGCCCAGCTGAGCGTGGCCGGCCGAGGTGATCGGCTCGGGTACGTCCGCTGCCAGCATCTCGACGCTGAGTCTGGTCACGGTGGATCCCTAGGGTGTACGGGGTCGGGGGAGAGTGCGGCCCCGGGGGAGAGGGGGCCGGTGGGGGGTGGGTCCTACGGGGTGGGCTCGGAGAGCGACGTCAGGGCGGCGGCCGCCCGTTCGGTGATCTCCTCGGGGCGGCCCGTCACGTTCACGGCGATCCCGGCCTCGTCCGGCTCCAGCGGCTGGAGCGTGGCGAACTGGGAGTCGAGCAGTGCCGTGGGCATGAAGTGCCCCTGCCGGTGCGACATCCGGTCCTCGATGAGGGCGCGGTCGCCGGTGAGGTGCACGAAGACCACGCCGGGCGCGGCGGCCCTCAGCCGGTCGCGGTACGACCGCTTCAGCGCCGAGCAGCTGACCACGCCGCCCAGACCCGCGCGCCCCTGTGCCCAGTCGCCGATGGCGTCCAGCCAGGGCCACCGGTCGTCGTCGGTGAGCGGGGTGCCCGCCGACATCTTGGCGATGTTGCTCTGCGGGTGGAAGTCGTCGCCCTCGGCGTACGGAACGCCGAGGCGGGCCGCGAGCAGGGGACCGATGGTGGTCTTGCCCGTTCCGGCGACGCCCATGACCACGACGACCTGGGGGGTGTTCATCGCTGCCTCACTGTCTGCTGTCCTCGTCGACACCTTGCCGATGACGCCGACGGCAACTGAAACTTATAAGTACGACAACTTCAAGAGGCTGTGATGAATAAGTCTGACTTTTTAGGGGAGTGATCCGCCCCGTACTCTGAGTGCATGAGCACCACGGGCCGGGGGCTGCACGGCCGCGTACTGGACACCCTCGGCCCCGAGATCACCGCAGGCGAGTATCCGCCCGGCAGTGTGCTGCGCACCGACGAGCTCGCCCAGCGTTTCGACGTGTCGCGCTCCGTGATGCGCGAGGTGGTCCGCGTCCTGGAGTCCATGCACCTGGTCGAGTCCCGCCGCCGCGTCGGCGTCACGGTCCTCCCGTCCCGCGAGTGGAACGTCTACGACCCGCAGGTCATCCGCTGGCGCCTGGCCGGCGCCGACCGCCCCCGCCAGCTGCGCTCCCTGACCGTGCTGCGCTCCGCGATCGAACCGGTCGCGGCGGGCCTCGCCGCACGCAACGCCACGGCCGAGCAGTGCGCCGAACTCACCGAGTGCGCCCTGGGGATGGTCGCCCACTCACGCGGCCACAAGCTGGAGGGCTACCTCTTCCACGACGTGGCGTTCCACCGCGTCATCCTGACCGCCTCCGGCAACGAGATGTTCGCCCGCCTCGGCGACGTGGTCGCGGAGGTGCTGGCCGGACGCACCCACCATGACGTGATGTTCGAGGACCCCGACCCGGCCGCCGTCACCCTCCACGTCCAGCTCGCCGAGGCCGTCCGCGCCCGCGACGCCGCCCGCGCGGAGAAGCTCACCCGCGAGATCACCGAGGGAGCCCTCCAGGAACTCGACATCCTGGCGCCCTGACCCGCCGGCCGGTCGCGGTCACCGGTCGCCGAAGCGCTCCCGCGCCCGCTCGATGTGCCCCAGGTGCTCGTGCGTCCAGCCGCAGATCGCGTCCACGGCGATGCGCAGCGCCCGGCCCGGCTCGGTGAGGGTGTACTCGACCCGCGGCGGCACGGTGGGGTGCACCGTCCGCTCGACCAGGCCGTTGCGCTCCAGCATGCGCAGATTCTGCGTGAGCATCTTGTGGCTCACGCCCTCGACCTCGTCCCGCAGCTCGCTGAACCGCAGAGTGCTCTCGCCGAGCGCCTCGATGATCAGCAGCGCCCACTTGTTGGCGACGTCCGAGAAGATCTCCCGCGCCAGGGAGTCCGCGCGCCGGAGATCGGCGTCCTCCGGCAGTCCCGCCAGTACACGCTTGGTCACCATCAGGTTCCCCAGTCACTGAAAAGTGCGTTCTTCCAGGTCGGCGCTCACTCTCCTACAGTTCCCGGGTAACCACAAGAGACCGACTGGAAAAGGACGAACCGACCCATGGCCACCAATGATGTCTTCTCCTACGGGATCCCTGCCGAGAGCGACTTCGGCTACGCGCAGGCGATCCGCTCCGGCGACCTGATCCACGTCTCGGGACAGCTCGCCTTCGACGAGGCGGGCGGCTTCCCGCACCCCGGCGACTTCGACGCCCAACTGCGGCTCACCCACACCGCCATGGACCGGGTCCTCGCCCACTACGGCGCCACCCGCGGCCAGATCGTCTCGCAGACCCTCTACGTGGTGGACCTCGGCCGCCACGCCGCGGCCACGGCCGAGGCCAACCTGGCCTACTTCGACGGCCACCGCCCGGCGAGCACGGTCCTCGGCGTCACCGAACTGACCCTGCCCGGCCAGCTCGTCGAGATCGCCTTCGTCGTCGACACCCGGCTGCCCGCCTGACCCGGCCCTGCGCCGGGTCCCTCAGCCGGGGAAGTCCCCGTCGACGTACACCCAGGCCCCGTCGACCCGCTCGAAGCGGCTGCGCTCGTGGAGGGAGCCGCCCCGGTACGAGGCGCGGAAGGTCACCGTGCCGGTGGAGTGGAAGGCGGAGCCGTCCTCCGTGGCCAGGATCTCCAGCCCCGTCCACCGCATCCCCGGGTCGAGGTCGAGCCGGGCCGGCCGGGTCCGCGGATGCCACGTCCGCAGCAGGTACGCCCCGTCCCGCCGGACGTACGCCGCGTACCGCGACCGCATCAGCCGCTCCGCCGTCGGTGCGGAGGCCGCGCCGCCGTGGAAGCGGCCGCAGCACTCCTCGTAGGCATCGGGGAGGCCGCAGGGGCAGGGCGTGCGAGACGTCATGAGGCACCTTCCGTACAACGCCCGAGGGCCGCGACCTCGCGGTCGCGGCCCTCAGTTCCCAGTGTCCGAGGGGGGACTTGAACCCCCACGCCCGATAAAGGGCACTAGCACCTCAAGCTAGCGCGTCTGCCATTCCGCCACCCGGACAAGGTGTCTGTCGCGCGGGTTTCCCCCCGCGGCGACGACATAAACATTACCAGGTGTTCCGGGTGGCCGATCACCCCTGGCGCGCCGCCGCGTGAACGGCGTGTGACGGGCCGGGGCGGGTCTTGGGGCCGGCCGCCGGGAGGGGGAGGATGGAGGAGGACCGACCAGCGGGAACACCAGCAGCGGGAGGAAGCACGTGAGCGAGACGGACCCGGCCAAGGGCGTCACCGGTGAGGACGAGGTCGTGGACCTCTGCCGCGAGCTGATCCGGATCGACACCAGCAACTACGGCGACCACTCCGGCCCCGGTGAGCGCAAGGCGGGCGAGTACGTCGCCGAGAAGCTCGCCGAAGTCGGCCTGGAACCGCGGATCTTCGAGTCCCACCCGGGACGCGCCTCCACCATCGCGCGGATCGAGGGCGAGGACCCGTCGCGGCCCGCCCTGCTCATCCACGGCCACACCGACGTCGTGCCCGCCAACGCGGACGACTGGACCCACCACCCGTTCTCCGGCGAGATCGCCGACGGGTGCGTGTGGGGGCGCGGGGCCGTCGACATGAAGGACATGGACGCGATGACCCTCGCGGTCGTCCGCGACCGCATGCGCAGCGGCCGCAAGCCCCCGCGGGACGTCGTCCTCGCCTTCCTCGCCGACGAGGAGGCCGGCGGCACGTACGGCGCCAAGCACCTGGTGCACCGGCACCCCGAGCTGTTCGAGGGCGTCACCGAGGCGATCGGCGAGGTCGGCGGCTTCTCCTTCACCGTCAACGAGAAGCTGCGCCTCTACCTCGTCGAGACCGCCGAGAAGGGCATGCACTGGATGCGGCTCACCGTCGACGGCACCGCCGGCCACGGCTCGATGACCAACGACGACAACGCCATCACCGAGCTGTGCGAGGCCGTCGCCCGCCTCGGCCGCCACACGTGGCCGGTCAGGGTCACCAAGACCGTCCGCGCCTTCCTGGACGAGCTGTCCGACGCGCTCGGCACCGAGCTCGACCCGGAGAACATGGACGAGACCCTCGCCAAGCTGGGCGGCATCGCCCGCATGATCGGCACCACCCTGCGCAACTCGGCGGCGCCCACCCAGCTCGGCGCCGGCTACAAGGTCAACGTCATCCCCGGCCAGGCCACCGCGCACGTCGACGGCCGCTTCCTGCCGGGCTACGAGGAGGAGTTCCTCGCCGACCTCGACCGCATCCTCGGCCCGCGCGTGCGGCGCGAGGACGTGCACTCCGACAAGGCGCTGGAGACCGACTTCGACGGCCGGCTCGTCGACGCCATGCAGACCGCGCTGAGCGCCGAGGACCCGATCGCGCGCGCCGTGCCCTACATGCTCTCCGGCGGCACCGACGCCAAGTCCTTCGACGACCTCGGCATCCGCTGCTTCGGCTTTGCGCCGCTGAAGCTGCCGCCGGAGCTGGACTTCGCGGGCATGTTCCACGGCGTGGACGAGCGGGTGCCGGTGGACGGCCTCAAGTTCGGCGTACGTGTGCTCGACCGGTTCCTGGACGCGTCCTGAGGTCTGTTCCCGGAGTCCTGGCGGTCCCAAGAATCGGGCAGTTGTGCAGAGTTGACCGAGAAGGGTGAATGCGACCATAAGCTCGTAGCCTCATTACTCCCTCCTCGTTACCCATGATGTGATCCGCGACTTTGGATCACATTGTCAACTAGGAGGAATACATGCTGAAGAAGGTCGTCGCTGTCGCGGCCGCCACCGGTGGTCTGGTTCTCGCGGGCGCGGGCATGGCCGCTGCCGACTCGGGTGCCCAGGGTGCCGCCGTGCACTCCCCGGGCGTCCTGTCCGGCAACGTCGTGCAGGTGCCGGTTCACGTGCCCGTGAACGTCTGCGGCAACACGATCTCCGTGATCGGGCTGCTGAACCCCGCCTTCGGCAACACCTGCGTCAACGCGTGATGTCGTGTCTCGCCCTCTAGGCAACGCCCGCTGAGGGTTCGAGCCGTCGGCCCCGGAGCGCGCGCCATGTGCTCCGGGGCCGACCGGTTCCTCATTCGTCGAGAATCCGGGACGCGGCAGGCGCCGTCTCCCGGCAGCAGGTCCGAGGACAGGAATTCAGCAATGCGACAGGTCACCCGCAAGGGCTTGATGACCATGGCCGCCGCCACCGGTGTGCTCGCCGCCGCGGGCGGCGCCGCCGCCCACGCCGACTCCGGTGCGACGGGCGGGGCCAAGGGCTCGCCGGGCGTGCTCTCCGGCAACGTGGTGCAGGCGCCGGTGCATGTGCCGGTCAACGTCTGCGGCAACACGGTCAACGTCGTCGGGGTCCTCAACCCGGCGGTCGGCAACGCCTGCGCCAACAAGGGCGGCTCCGGCCACCTCGGCGGCGCGCACGCCCACGGCACGGCGAGCGACTCGCCCGGCGTGGCCTCCGGCAACGTGGTGCAGGCGCCGGTGCACGTGCCGGTGAACGTCTGCGGCAACAGCGTCGATGTCATCGGCGTGGGCAACGGTGCGGCCGGCAACGACTGCGCCAACACGGGGCACGACGGGGGTCACCCGGGCGAGCCCGGTGAGCCGGGTGAGCCGGGCAACCCGGGGGAGCCCGGTCAGCCCGGTGAGCCGGGGAACCCTGGAGAGCCCGGCAACCCGGGGGAGCCCGGCAACCCTGGAGAGCCCGGTAACCCGGAGGAGCCCGGCAACCCCGGCGAGCCGGGGAACCCGGGTGAACCCGGTACGCCTGGCACGCCCAGCACTCCGGACACCCCCTCCACCGGCAACCAGCCGGGCCCGCAGGGCGACGCGCAGCTCGCCGAGACCGGCAGCGGACTGCCGCTCGGCCTCGTGCTGCCGGCCGGCGCGGGTGCGCTGCTCGCCGGCAGCATCCTGTACCGCAGGGCGCGCGCCGCGGCGTGATCTCGGACACACGGAGCGGACCCCGCGAGGACGCGGGGTCCGCTCCGCCTGTTGACTCCGGTCGGGCGCGCGCAGCTCACCAGGTGGCGCGCACCTGGCGGATGATCCGCCGCCGCAGCCGCACCCTGCGGCTGCCGTCACGCATCAGCGTCAGGCGGTACAACTCCCAGTGACCGTACTCGGCATGGTCCGTCAGCAGACGCGCCGTCTCCTTGCGGGAGACCCCGCGCGGCACGTACACGTCGACAAATTCGTATTCCGGCATCGCATCTATTGTGCGGGCCGGGCCCCGGTACGGATAGCGTCTGCACTATGTCTGATGCTGCGCAGCCCACCGCTGCCGAGGTACGTGCCGCCGCCGAGGCGGTGAAGACCGCGCTCGACCGCCACCTGGCCGCGGTCGAGAGCCGGTCGGGTGACGACGACCCGGCCGTCTACGAGGCCTTCAACCAGCTGGCCGCGGCCGCGGAGACGTACGACGAACTGCTCTACGACCGTTACGACGAGGTCACGCCCTTCGAGATCCCCGGTACCGAGGAGGCCCTGCCCCCGTACGCCGGCCCCGAGGAGCCGAACGCCCTCAGCGTGCTGATCCGCCGCGACTACGCCGTCGCCGAGCCACAGCGGCTGCTGGCGCACGCCCAGCGGATCGAGGAGGCGGACGACGAGGGTTCGGAGGCCTCCCGCACCGTCCACGGCGCGCTGGGCCTGCTGTTCGGGGAGTACGAACCGGACGAGATCGCCTCCCGGCACAAGGAGTTCGGCCTGGAGGAGGGCGACTCCACGCTCTGGGTGACGGCATCGGACGAGATCCCGGACCCCGGCGAGTGGCTCGAGGCCCCCTTCGAGCAGGTGGACCCCGAGGCGGTGGTGTGCCGCTTCGACGTCAGCGCCGTCTTCGACGACGACGGAGACGACGAAGAGGACGACGACGACCTGGAAACGGTCCTGGCCCCCGACACGGACGAGGACCTGGAACCCCTGGACGCAGACCGCTGACCTACGCCGACGGCGGCGGCACCCCCGCGGGGGTGCCGCCGCCGTCGCGCGCACTGCGCCTGGGGCACCGCCTGAACACCTACTCCGCCGCCCCAGGCAACTGCGGTGCCAGCAGCACGGGCAGGCGCGTCGTGCGCGGCTTGGCCGGGACCTCGGCGACCGCCCGCTGGAGGGCCTGGTCCACTCCGTGGACCACCGACAGGTGGCGGTCGGCGCGGCTGAAGGCCGTGTAGATCCAGGGGCGGCTCAGGGCGGGGACCGCGTCGCCGGGGAGGACCACGACCGCCGCCGGCCAGCGGGCGCCCACCGCCTGGTGCGCGGTCAGCGCCCAGCCGTGGCGGACCGTCTGCTCCACGCGGTCACGCGGCACGACGACCGTCTCGCCCGCGCAGTCCAGGCGCAGGCCCTGGCCGTCCGCCCCGACCACGCGGCCCGGCAGGGTGCGTCCGGGAGCGGGGGACCACGCGACCCGGTCGCCGGGGTCGAAGCCGGCGAAGCGGCCCGGGCCCGGGTTCAGCCGCTCCTTCAGCGCCGCGTTCAGCACGCGCGTGCCGACCGCGCCGCCGTGGCCCGGGGTGATCACCTGCGTCTCCTCGGCCGGCACCCCGAGGGCGCGGGGCACCGAGTCCGCCACCAGCTGGACGGTCCGGTGCACCGCCTCGCCCGCGTCCCGCACGGGCACGATGACGACCTCCTTCTCGGGGGCCTCCACCTGGAGCAGCTCGCCGACGCCGATGCCCGAGACCAGCTCGCCCAGCGGCCCCGGATCCGGGCGCCGGGAAGCGATCTGCGGGCAGGCCCGCGCCGCCAGCAGATCCGCGAACACCCGCCCGGGTCCCACCGACCACAGCACCGCCGGGTCGCCGGACAGGACCAGCCGTGCCCCGTCCGGCAGGGACTCCGACAGCAGCGCGGCGGTCTCCACGTCGAGCTGCGGCGCGTCCAGCACCACCAGCAGGTCCACGGCCAGCGCGCCCTCCGGGTCCCGCCCGGGCCCCTCGGCGCCGGACAGCAGCCCGGCGACGGTGGCGACGGCCGGGCCGTCGACGCGGGACGCGAAACGCTCCCGCCCGACCGGGCTGTGCGTGGCCGCCCAGGCGCGCAGCCCCATGCCGTGCGCCGCGTTCAGCAGGGCCGCCGGCTCGGCCAGCGCGGCCTCCCCGCCGGTGTGCAGCACCAGTCCGTGCCCCGAGGCCGCGCGGATCAGGTCGGCCGCGGAGCCCTCCGCCGCGGAGGCCGCCCGCTCCCACTCCTCGGCCGCCCCGTCCTGCTTGGGCGCGGAGTTGATCAGCCGGGCCAGACCGTCGGCGAGGCTCTCCTCGGCGAGGGCGCAGTGCTCCAGACCGACCAGCACCCGGACAGGCTGCTCCTCGTCCTCCCCGACCGCCTCGCCGACCGCGTCCTGGAACACGAGGACGTCCCCCTCGGCGATGGCGTTCCGCACCGCGTCCTCCGGGCCGAGCACGCCCTGGCGGCCCAGCGCCTCGGTGAGCGCGGCCGTCTCCAGCACCGTGTGCCCGGCCGCGGCGGCCTGCTCCAGCAGCCAGACGGTCAGCGCACGGCCCCGCCGCTCGTCGTCGGGCCCGGCCTCCCCGCCGAGCAGCGCGCGGGCGAACCCGTCCGCCTGCTCGGGGCGGACGCCCGGCACCCGCAGAAGCTGCCAGGGATCCTCCCGCAGCAGGTCCGCGGCGTCCTCGCCCAGGGCGGCGGCGGCCGGCGCGGCGAGCGCGGCGGGCGCACCGCCCCGCGTCAGGACCTCCCGCACCTCGCCCACGGTGCCCTCGGCGGGCGCGGCCGGTCCCTCCGGGACCACCGGGGCCCGCCGCACCGGCTCGGGCGCGGGGCGCCGCGGCGCGGGCCGCGCCTCCTCGAACACGGTGGCCGGCGGCTTCTCGCCGCTCTCCACGGCCCGGACGGCGGCGAGCAGGTCGGCCGCCGTGCCGCTCAGCTTGGCGCCGGCCTCGATCGGGCCCTGCCGCTCCGCCTTGCGCCGCTCGATCCGCTCCCGCTCCAGGCGCTGCGCGGCCAGCTCCGCCTCGGCCTCGGACACCTGCGCGCCCTCGGCGGGCGTGCCGTCGTCCGCGCTCCTCGGCTCCTCAGGGGTCTCCGGCGTGCTCACAGCGTGCTCCAGTCGTGATCGGGATAGCGGTGCACGGGAGCCGACACGTCGTCGAGCGCCCGGCAGATCTCGTCAGGAAGACTAAGCGCCTCCACTGACAACGCCGCCGTGAGCTGCTGCGCCGTCCGCGCGCCCACGATGGGCGCGGTCACCCCCGGCCGGTCGCGGACCCAGGCGAGCGCCACCTGGAGCGCGGTCACCGCGAGCCCGTCCGCCGCGGTCGTCACCGCGTCCACGATCCGGCTCGCCGTGTCGTCCAGGTACGGCGCGACGAACGGCGCGAGGTGCTCCGAGGCGCCGCGCGAGTCCGCCGGGGTGGCGTCCCCGCGGTACTTGCCGGTGAGCACGCCCCGCCCGAGCGGGGAGGACGGCAGCATGCCGATGCCGAGGTCGACCGCGGCGGGCAGCACCTCCCGCTCCACCCCGCGCTGCAGCAGCGAGTACTCCATCTGGGTGCTCGCCAGGCGGGTGCGCGCGCCCGGTGCGGCGAGCTGCCAGGTCGCGGCCTTGGCGAGCTGCCAGCCGCAGAAGTTGGACACGCCCGCGTACCGCACCCGGCCGCTGGCGACGGCGATGTCCAGCGCCTGGAGCGTCTCCTCCAGCGGGGTGACCGGATCGTAGGCGTGGACGTGCCACACGTCGACGTAGTCGGTGCCGAGGCGGGTGAGCGAGGCGTCCAGCGCGGACAGCAGATGGCCGCGCGAGCCGTCGAACCGGCGGTCCGGGTCGGGCACGCTGCCGGCCTTCGTGGAGATCACCAGGTCCCGGCGCGGCACCAGCCCCTCCATCAGCCGCCCGAGCAGATACTCGGCCTCCCCGTCGCCGTACACGTCCGCCGTGTCGACCAGCGTCCCGCCCGCGTCCCAGAACGTCTTCAAGAGCTCTGCCGCGTCGTGCTCGTCGGTGTCACGGCCCCAGGTGAGGGTCCCGAGCCCGATCCGGGACACACGCAGGCCGGTACGGCCGAGATGCCTCTGCTCCATGAACGCCGAGATTACTGGCCGGAGCCTTACGAGTGGGGGCCTGTGGACAACCGTTTTCCGGGCGCCGCGCGACCGCCCGCGGGTCCGGCCCGACCCGCCCCGCCGTGCCTCCGGCACCCCTCCCTCGCGGGCGCGGGAGGTATAAGGTCTGCGCAAGTCACGTTACTGATCGGTAAGGGGAGACGGCCATGCAGCTAGGGATCAACCTCGGCTACTGGGGCGCCGGAATGGACGCGGACAACCTCGCCGTGGCCCAGGAGGCGGACCGCCTCGGATACGCGGTCTGCTGGGCCGCCGAGGCCTACGGCTCCGACGCCGCCACCGTCCTCGCCTTCGTCGCGGCCCGCACCGAGCGCATCGACGTGGGCTCGGCCATCTTCCAGATCCCGGCCCGCCAGCCGGCCATGACCGCGATGACCGCGGCCACCCTCGACTCGCTGTCCGAGGGCCGCTTCCGCCTCGGTCTCGGCGTCTCCGGCCCCCAGGTCTCGGAGGGCTGGTACGGCGTCAAGTTCGACAAGCCGCTGGCCCGCACCCGCGAGTACGTCGAGATCATCCGCAAGGCCATGACCCGCGAGCGCCTCTCCTTCGAGGGCGAGCACTGGACCCTGCCCCTGCCCGGAGGCCCGGGCAAGCCCCTCAAGCTCACCGTGCACCCGCAGCGCGAGCACATCCCGCTGTACATCGCCGCGATCGGCCCGAAGAACCTCGAGCAGACCGGTGAGATCGCCGACGGCGCCCTGCTGATCTTCCCGTCCGCCGACCACCTGGAGGACACCGCCGTCCGCCATCTGCGCGCGGGCCGCGAGAAGGCCGGCAAGACCCTCGAGGGCTTCGACATCTGCCCGACCGTCCCGCTCGCCGTGGGAGACGACAAGGACGTGGCCACGCTCGCCGACACCTTCCGCCCCTACACGGCGCTGTACGTCGGCGGCATGGGCAGCCGCAAGCAGAACTTCTACAACCAGCTCGCCCAGCGGATGGGCTACGAGCGGGAGGCCGCCGAGATCCAGGACAAGTACCTGTCCGGCGACAAGCAGGGCGCGGCCGCCGCCGTCCCGCACGACCTGATCGACCGCACCACCCTGCTCGGCTCGGTCGACCGCATCGCCGACCGCATGAAGGCCTACGCGGCCGCCGGGGTCACCACCCTCACCCTCGCCCCGGCCGGCTTCACCCTCGACGAGCGGCTGGCCTCGCTGCGCGCCGGCGTCGAGGCCCTGGAGCGCGCGGGCCTGGCCTGACCCGTCCGGCCGCCGCCGCGTCCCCCGCGGCGGCGGCCAGGTCCTGCGGCCGTGGTGGGGGCTCGGGGGTCGACCCCGCCACGGCCGTCACCCACACCAACGCCCTCAGGCCCCCGGGGTTACGCGCCCCCGCACCACCCCGCACGTACTCCAATTGGCGGAGTTGTCCGCCGCACCGGTTGCCGCACCCCCACCGGCGCACTTGACTCCTTCTTTGCGGAACTGTGGACGTGCGGACCGCGGAGCTGCGGACGCCGCGGAGAGGTGGGCCCCGTGCTGTCGGCGAAGAGTCTGTTCCAGGAGATCCTCGACAACGACGAGTCGTTCGCGCTGTTCTGTTCGATCGCCGCGAGCGGTGAGTCCCAAGGCGGCTGGGAGAACGCCCGTATCGCCGCCCTCGTGCCCGAGTCCCAGCGGGACCTGGCCCCCAAGATCACCCGGCACGGCGCCGACGAGGACAAACACGGCCGGATCTTCAACGCCCTGCTGAAGAAGCGCGGTCTGGAGCCCGTCCCGGTCCCTCCGGACACCGACTACACGATGCTCCTGGAGCGGAACGGCATCGGCCTGGCCCACGACAAGCTCAAGCGCGACGAGCCGCTCACCGTCCAGGACATCGTCACCTACCTCGCCCACAGCCGGGTCACCGAGCAGCGCGCCTCCGAGCAGATGGAACTGCTGCGCAAGCACTTCGCGGACCACCCCGACATCGGCCGCGCGGTGAAGATGATCTCCAACGACGAGGACAACCACCTCGCCTACTGCCACGAGGAGCTGCTCCGCTTCGCCTACGCCGGACACGGCCGTGCCATCCAGCGCACCCTGCGCGAGTGCGCGCGCGCCGAGATCCGCGTCTACCGCGACGTCAGCCTCGCTGTGACGGCCCACATGGGCCGCATCCTCGGCTGGTCGAAACCCAAGGCGGCGCTCCTCGCGGCCGGCATCCACGCCGTGTACCTGTACGAACGCCTCGGCGGCCGGCGCCGCATGGTCTCGCTGCGGATGCCCGAGCGGCGCGACGCGCTGGGCGGCCCCGCGACCCCGGAGCCGGAAGTGGCCTGACCGCCCGCGCCGGCTACAGCCACCCCCGGCGCTTGAAGGTGCGGAACAGCACCACCTCGAGCACAACCATCAGCGCGATCAGCACCGGGTACGACCACGTCCAGCGCAGCTCGGGCATGTGCTCGAAGTTCATCCCGTAGATGCCCGCGATCATCGTGGGGACCACGGCCATGGCCGCCCACGCGGAGATCTTCCGCATGTCGTCGTTCTGCTGCACGCCCACCTGCGCCAGATGCGCCGACAGGACGTCCGAGACCAGCCGGTCCTGCCCCTCCACCGTCTCGTTCACGCGCGTGAGGTGGTCGTGGACGTCACGGAAGTACGGCCGGGACCCGTCCTCCACGAACGGCACCCGCGCCCCGGACGTGCCGACCCCCGCCAGCCGGGCCAGCGGCGCCGCCAGCGGCACGGTGGCCCGGCGGAACTCCAGGATCTGCCGCTTGAAGCCGTAGATCCTGGACGCGGTACGGCGCGAACCGCCCGCGTCGGGGGTGAAGACCTCCGCCTCCAGCTCCTCCAGGTCGGTCTGCAGCTCGGTCGCCACCTCCAGGTAGTGGTCGACCACGGCGTCGGCGACCGCGTACAGCACCGCCGTCGCCCCCTCGCCCAGCAGCTCAGGCTCCCGCTCCAGCCGGTCCCGCACCGCGTCCAGGGGGGCGCCCTCCCCGTGCCGTACGCTCACCGCGAACGAGTCGCCCAGGAAGAGCATGATCTCGCCGGAGGACACGGTGTCGCCGCTCGGCTCGTACACCACCGGCTTGAGGACCACGAACACCGAGTCGTCGTAGACCTCCAGCTTCGGCCGCTGGTGCGCCTTGAGGGCGTCCTCCACCGCCAGCGGATGCAGCGCGAACTCCCGCGCGACCAGGTCGAACTCCTCCGCCGTCGGCTCGTGCAGCCCGATCCAGACGAAACCTCCCGCCGACCGTGCCTCGTCCAGCGCGTCGGAGAAGTCCTGGGGGCCCTCCACCCGGTGCCCCTCCCGGTAGACGCCGCAGTCGACGATCACGAAGCATGCCCTCCCGTCCCGACAACCGGTCTGCCGTCGCCTTCCCGTCCCGCCGTCGTCCACACGCCCCGCTCCCCGGGCACGCCCCTGCGCCTACCCTGGGCCGCATGCCCACGTTGCTCCTGGTCCGGCACGGACGATCCACCGCCAACACCGAGGGACTGCTCGCCGGCTGGACGCCCGGCGTGCACCTCGACGACCGCGGGACCGCACAGGCCGCCGCCCTGCCCGGACGGCTCGCCCCGCTGCCGCTGGCCGAGGTCGTCACCAGCCCACTCGACCGCTGCCGGGAGACCGTCGGCCCACTCCTCCAGGCCCGCCCCGGCCTCACCCACCACACCGACGAACGCATCGGCGAGTGCCACTACGGCGACTGGACCGGACGCAAGCTCGCCGAGCTCAAGGACGAGCCGCTCATGGAGGTCGTGCAGGCGCACCCGTCCGCCGCGGCCTTCCCCGGCGGGGAGTCCATGCGCGCCATGCAGACGCGCGCCGCCGAAGCGGTGCGCGAGTGGAACGCGCGCGTGGAGCGTGACCACGGACCCGACGCCGTGTACCTGATGTGCTCGCACGGCGACATCATCAAGTCTCTGGTGGCGGACGCCCTCGGACTTCATCTCGACCTCTTCCAGCGGATCTCCGTCGAACCGTGTTCCGTCACCGCGATCCGTTACACCCGGCTGCGCCCCTTTCTCCTCAGACTCGGCGACACCGGCGACTTCGCGTCCCTGGCGCCGCGCGAGGAGCCGCCGACCGGCGACGCCACGGTGGGGGGCGACGCGGGCGCACCGTGATCGTTCCCCGCAGTAGGGTGAAGCGACCGCAGAGCCTGCGTTCCGAACCACCCATCGCCCGATCCCCGACTTCCCATGGAGACAGGACGTGTCCCGTCAGGTGTTCCTCTACGACCCACCGGAACGTTTCGTGGCCGGCACGGTCGGACTGCCAGGGCGCCGTACGTTCTTCCTCCAGGCATCCGCCGGCTCCCGGGTGACCAGCGTGGCCCTGGAGAAGACCCAGGTCGCGGCGCTCGCCGAACGCATGGACGAGCTGCTCGACGAGGTGGTGCGCCGCAGCGGCGGCAGCGCGGCCGTGCCCGCGATGGCGCCGGCCGAGATCACCGACACCGCGCCGCTGGACACCCCCGTGGAGGAGGAGTTCCGCGTCGGCACCATGGCGCTCGCCTGGGACGGCGAGGAGCAGCGCATGATCGTGGAGGCGCAGGCCCTCGTCGAACTGGACGCCGACTCCGACGAGGACCTCGCCGAGGCGGAGGAGCGGCTCCTCCAGGACGAGGAGAACGGCCCCCCGGTGCTGCGCGTCCGGCTCACCGGGGCGCAGGCGCGGGCCTTCGCCAAGCGCGCCCTGGACGTCGTCAACGCGGGCCGGCCGCCGTGCCCGCTGTGCAGTCTCCCGCTCGACCCGGAAGGACACGTATGTCCGCGCCAGAACGGATACCGCCGCGGAGCGTGACCGCCACCGATCCGGCCGCGGCCGAGCTGCTCGCCCGCGGCGAGCTGACCGTGCGCGGACGCATCCGTGAGGCCTCGAACGCCGCGCTGTACTGCACCGTCACCCACCAGGACCGCGAGGCCGCCTGCGTCTACAAGCCCGTCGCGGGGGAGCGGCCCCTGTGGGACTTCCCCGACGGCACCCTGGCCGGCCGCGAGGCGGCCGCGTACGAGGTGTCCCGGGCGACCGGCTGGGACCTGGTGCCGCCCACCGTGCTGCGCGACGGCCCGTACGGCGAGGGCATGTGCCAGCTGTGGATCGAGACCGCGCCCGGCGCCGAGCTGCTCGCCCTGGTGGACGGCGAGGAGCCCGAGCCGGGCTGGAAGGCGATCGGCTTCGCCGAGGCCGGCGAGGGCCGCACCGCGCTGCTGGTGCACGCCGACGACGACCGCCTGCGCCGCCTCTCCGTGCTCGACGCGGTGATCAACAACGCCGACCGCAAGGGCGGGCACCTGCTGCCCACGGCCGACGGCCGCCTCTACGGCATCGACCACGGGGTCACCTTCAACACCGAGAACAAGCTGCGCACGCTGCTGTGGGGCTGGGCGGGGGAGCCGCTGCCCGAGGAGGCCCTGGAGGTCCTGAGGACCCTCAGGGGCGCCCTCGCCCCCTCCGGGCCCCTCACCGCGGCCCTGAGCCCGCTGATCACCCCCGCGGAGATCGACGCCACCCGCGCCCGCGTGGACTCCCTGCTCGCCTCCGGCACCCACCCGGAACCGGGCACCGACTGGCCCGCCATCCCCTGGCCCCCGGTCTGACCGTGACGGAGGCCGGTCGGGCACACGGCACGGCGACCCGCAAGACCGCCTTCCCGGCCATACAGCCCGTTCCGGTTCGTATCCGGAACTCGGGTCCGGTTAGGCTCATGACATGCATGCCTGGCCCGCTTCCGAAGTCCCCGCCCTGCCCGGTCAGGGCCGCGACCTGAGGATCCACGACACCGCGACCGACGGTCCGGTCACCCTCGACCCCGGTCCCGTCGCCCGTCTCTACGTCTGCGGCATCACGCCCTACGACGCCACCCACATCGGACACGCGGCGACCTACAACGCGTTCGACCTCGTGCAGCGCGTGTGGCTCGACAACAAGCGGCAGGTTCACTACGTCCAGAACGTCACCGACGTCGACGACCCGCTGCTGGAGCGGGCCGAGCGCGACGGCGTCGACTGGACCGCACTCGCCGAGCGGGAGACGGCCCTGTTCCGCGAGGACATGACCGCCCTGCGGATGCTGCCGCCCCGGCACTACATAGGCGCGGTCGAGGCCATACCCGGCATCGTCCCGATCGTCGAGCGGCTCCGGGAACTCGGCGCCACCTACGAGATCGACGGCGACATCTACTTCTCCGTCGAATCCGACCGGCACTTCGGCCAGGTCTCGCACCTGGACGCGGCCGCCATGCGGATGCTGTCCGCCGAACGCGGCGGCGACCCGGACCGCCCGGGCAAGAAGAACCCCGTCGACCCGATGCTCTGGATGGCCGCCCGCGAGGGCGAGCCGAGCTGGGACGGCGGCTCGCTCGGCCGCGGCCGGCCCGGCTGGCACATCGAGTGCGTGGCCATCGCCCTCGACCACCTCGGCATGACCTTCGACATCCAGGGCGGCGGCTCCGACCTGGTCTTCCCGCACCACGAGATGGGCGCCTCGCACGCCCAGGTGCTCACCGGCGAGTACCCGATGGCCAAGGCCTATGTACACGCCGGCATGGTCGCCCTGGACGGCGAGAAGATGTCCAAGTCCAAGGGCAACCTGGTCTTCGTCTCCCAGCTCCGGCGCGACGGCGTCGACCCGGCGGCGATCCGCCTGGCGCTCCTCGCCCACCACTACCGCTCCGACTGGGAGTGGACCGGCCAGGTCCTCCAGGACGCCGTGACCCGCCTTCAGCACTGGCGCGCCGCGGTCTCCCGCCCCGACGGCCCGTCCGCCGAGGCGCTCGTCGAGGAGATCCGCGACGCCCTCGCGGACGACCTGAACGCCCCGGCCGCGCTCGCCGCCGTCGACCGCTGGACCGTGCTGCAGGAGCAGAGCGGCGGCACCGACACCGGCGCGCCCGGCATCGTCTCCCGCGCCGTGGACGCACTGCTGGGAGTCGCCCTCTAGGAGAACCCCTCCAGGGGCGCGGGGAACTGCGCGACCGGCCACAACGGCGCCGCACCCGCCGCGCAACGCAACAAGACGAGGGGCCCGCTCTTGAGAACGGGCCCCTCGTCATGTCACGTCACTCCTCGGACGACTCGTCGCCGTCCTGATCCGCCTCCTGCCGAGGCGGCTTGGACGGCCGAGACCGGCCACCGGGCCCGTCCCGCCGGTACGACGGCCCACCGTCGGACCCCTCCGCGGTCGCGTGACCCCCGGGTGGGCCCGATGCCCCGTCCCGTCGCCGCAGATACCGCTCGAACTCGCGGGCGATCGCCTCGCCGGACGCCTCCGGCAGCTCGGCGGTGTCCCGCGCCTCCTCCAGCGTCTGCACGTACTCGGCGACCTCGCTGTCCTCCGCGGCCAGCTGGTCCACGCCCACCTGCCAGGCGCGCGCGTCCTCGGGCAGCTCGCCCAGCGGGATCCGCACGTCGATCAGGTCCTCGAGCCGGTTCAGCAGGGCCAGCGTGGCCTTCGGGTTGGGCGGCTGCGACACGTAGTGCGGGACCGCAGCCCACAGCGACACCGCGGGGACGCCCGCGTGCGTGCAGGCCTCCTGGAGGATGCCGACGATGCCCGTGGGCCCTTCGTACTTGGTCTCCTCGAGGTCCATGCGGCGGGCCAGGTCCGGGTCGGACGTGGTCCCGCTGATCGGGACCGGACGGGTGTGCGGGGTGTCACCGAGCAGCGCGCCCAGCACCACCACCAGCTCCACGCCCAGCTCGTGCGCGAAGCCGAGGATCTCGTTGCAGAACGAGCGCCAGCGCATGGACGGTTCGATGCCGCGCACCAGCACCAGGTCGCGCGGTTTCTCGCCGCCCACCCGCACCACCGACAGCCGCGTCGTCGGCCAGGTGATCTTCCGCACGCCGTTCTCCATGAACACCGTGGGGCGGTTGACCTGGAAGTCGTAGTAGTCCTCGGCGTCGAGCGCCGCGAACACCTCGCCCTTCCACTCCCTGTCCAGATGCGCGACCGCGGTGGAGGCGGCGTCACCGGCGTCGTTCCAGCCCTCGAACGCGGCCACCATGACCGGGTCGATCAGCTCGGGAACCCCCTCGAGCTCGATCACCCAGCGCCTCCTTCCGACGTGCCCTCGTGTACGCACCAACCTTACGGCGTGTCCACGGGGGCTCCCGCAGCTCCCCGCTCAAGGGGGAGTGCCCCATCACTGCCCCGCACGGCACCGGGAAACACCCCGCGCGGCGGACCGCGGAACGCGGCGAGGGGCGGCCCCGTCGGCGCGGGCCGCCCCTCAACCGCACGCCGGCTCCCGTGCGGGGGAGCCGGCGCGGGCGCGGTCACTTCCTGTCGAGCAGCTCCTGCACGTCCGCCCGGATCTCGTCCGTGGCCAGGCCCCGGATGGTCAGGGTGGTGCGGCGGCGCAGCACGTCGTCCGCGGTCTCGGCCCACTCGTGGTCCCGGGCCCACACGACCTGCGCCCAGATCTCCGGGGCGTCCGGGTGGACACGCCGGGCCAGCGCCGGGTCCTCGTTCGCCAGGCGGGCGATGTCGAAGGCCAGCGACCCGTAGTGGGTGGCCAGGTGCCGGGCGGTGTCCGCCGCCATGCGCGGGCCGGGCGCCGGGCCGTCCACCAGCAGGCGGTGGGCGACGGCGCGCGGGTTGGCCACGCCGGGCAGCGGCAGCTTCTTCGGCAGCGCGCCGACCGGCTCGAAGTTCTCGCCCAGCGGATGACCGGGCAGCTCCTGCAGCTTGCGCATCACCGTACGGCCGATGTGGCGGAACGTGGTCCACTTGCCGCCCGCGACGGACAGCATCCCGCCCCGGCCCTCGGTGACCACCGTCTCCCGCTTGGCCTTGGCCGTGTCGCCGGGGCCGCCCGGCAGCACCCGCAGACCGGCGAAGGAGTAGGTGATCAGGTCACGGCCGAGCTGCTGGTCCCGGATGGAGAACGCGGCCTCGTCGAGTATCTGCGCGATGTCCTTCTCGTTCACCGCGACGTCCGCCGGGTCGCCCTCGTACACCTCGTCGGTGGTGCCGAGCAGCAGCATGTCCTCCCAGGGGAGGGCGAAGGTGATCCGGTACTTGTCGATCGGCGTGGCCAGCGCGGCCTTCCACGGGGAGGTCCGCTTCAGGACCAGGTGCGCGCCCTTCGACAGCCGGATCGACGGGGCGGCGTCCGGGTCCTCCATGCGGCGCAGGTGGTCCACCCACGGGCCGGTCGCGTTGAGCACCAGCCGCGCGTTGACGCCGAACTCGTCGCCGGAGAGCCGGTCCCGCAGCTCGGCGCCGGTGACCCGGCCCTTGGTGAAGCGCAGGCCCGTCACCTCGGCGTGGTTGAGCACGACCGCGCCCGACTCGGCGGCCGCGCGGACCGTCATCAGCGCCATGCGCGCGTCGTTCATCTGGTCGTCGCCGTACACGGCCACGGCCTTGAGGTTCTCGGTGCGCAGCTCCGGCACGTCCTGCGCGGCCTTCGCCGGCGAGAGCAGGTGGCCGACGCCGTCACCGAAGGCCGACAGCGCCGAGTAGGCGAACACACCGGCCCCGAGCTTCGCCGCGCCGTGCGGCCCGCCCTTGTACACGGGGAGGTAGAACGTGAGCGGGTTCGACAGGTGGGGGGCCACCTGACGGGAGACCGCACGGCGCTCGAAGTGGTTCTCCGCCACCAGCTTCACCGCGCCGGTCTGCAGGTAGCGCAGACCGCCGTGGAGCAGCTTGGAGGAGGCGGAGGAGGTGGCCCCGGCGAAGTCACCGGCGTCCACCAGAGCCACCCTGAGACCGGACTGCGCGGCGTGCCAGGCGGTGGAGATGCCCAGGATGCCGCCGCCGATGACGAGGAGGTCGTACGACGCCTTGGAGAGCTGCTCCCGGGTCTCGGCACGGCTCGGGTTCGGGCCGGACGCCGGGTGCGTCCCCAGGGCAGGTACGGACTGCAGGGTGGCTTGGGTGGTCATGGCGGTTCTACTCCTCGTCCTCGAGCCAGCCCATGGTCCGCTCGACGGCCTTGAGCCAGCTCTTGTACTCACGGTCGCGGGTGTCCGCGTCCATGCGGGGGGTCCACTCGGCGGCCCTGCGCCAGTTGGCGCGCAGGTCGTCGGTGCTGTTCCAGAAGCCGACGGCCAGGCCGGCGGCGTAGGCGGCGCCGAGGCAGGTGGTCTCGGCGACCATCGGGCGCACCACGGGGGCGTCCAGGAAGTCCGAGAGCGTCTGCATCAGCAGGTTGTTGGAGGTCATGCCGCCGTCGACCTTGAGGGCGGTGAGCTCCACGCCGGAGTCCTTCGTCATGGCGTCGGCGATCTCCCGCGTCTGCCAGGCGGTGGCCTCCAGGACGGCGCGCGCGAGGTGCGCCTTGGTCACGTACCGGGTGAGGCCGGCGATCACTCCGCGGGCGTCGGAGCGCCAGTACGGGGCGAACAGGCCGGAGAAGGCCGGCACGAAGTAGGCGCCGCCGTTGTCCTCGACGGACAGCGCCAGGGTCTCGATCTCGGCGGCGGTGGAGATCAGGCCCATCTGGTCGCGCATCCACTGCACCAGCGAACCGGTGACGGCGATCGAGCCCTCCAGAGCGTAGACCGGCTTCTGGTCGCCGATCTGGTAGCCGACCGTGGTCAGCAGGCCGCTGTAGGAGTTGATGAGCTTGTCGCCGGTGTTCATCACCATGAAGGTGCCGGTGCCGTAGGTCGACTTGGTCTCGCCCTCGGAGAAGCAGGTCTGGCCGAACAGGGCCGCCTGCTGGTCGCCCAGCGCCGAGGCGACCGGGATGCCGCCGAGCAGGTCGCCCAGCTTGCCGCCCTTGATCTCGCCGTAGACCTCGGCGGAGGAGCGGATCTCCGGCAGCATCGGCGTGGGGACGCCGATCGACTCGGCGATCTTCTGGTCCCACTGCATGGTGTGCAGGTTCATCAGCAGGGTGCGGGAGGCGTTGGTGACGTCGGTGACGTGCCGGCCGCCGTCCGTTCCGCCCGTGAGGTTCCAGATGACCCATGTGTCCATGGTGCCGAAAAGAATGTCGCCCGCTTCCGCACGCTCCTTCAGGCCCTCGACGTTGTCGAGCAGCCAGCGGGCCTTGGGGCCGGCGAAGTAGGAGGCCAGGGGCAGGCCCGTCTCGCGGCGGAAGCGGTCCTGGCCCACGTTGCGGCCCAGCTCACGGCAGAGGGCGTCGGTACGGGTGTCCTGCCAGACGATCGCGTTGTGGACCGGCTCACCGGTGTGCCTGTCCCACAGCACGGTGGTCTCGCGCTGGTTGGTGATGCCGATGGCCTTGATGTCGTCCCGGGTGATGCCGGCCTTGGCGACGGCGCCGGCGACCACCTCCTGGACGTTGGCCCAGATCTCGGTGGCGTCGTGCTCCACCCAGCCGGGCTTGGGGAAGATCTGCTCGTGCTCCTTCTGGTCGACGGAGACGATGCGCCCGTCGCGGTCGAAGACGATGCAGCGGGAAGAAGTGGTGCCCTGGTCGATGGCGGCGATGAACGGGCCGGCGGTGTGGGCGTCGGTCACGGTGTGCTCCTGGAAGTTCCTTGGTTACGGGGCAGTGGGTACGGCGCTTCTGCAACGATCGCGGTGGAAGCCGGTGAGGTCATCTAGGCGAAGGCGACGTTGTAGACGCCGGCCGCGATGGCGCCGCCGATCAGCGGACCGACCACCGGGACCCAGGCGTACGACCAGTCGGAGCCGCCCTTGTTGGGCAGCGGCAGCAGGGCGTGGACGATACGGGGGCCGAGGTCACGGGCGGGGTTGATGGCGTAGCCCGTCGGGCCGCCCAGCGACAGGCCGATCGAGACCACCACGAGCGCGGTGATCAGACCGCCGAGCACGCCGAGGCCGTTGCCCGCGTCGTTCAGGCCCTGCGTGAGCACGGCGAGCAGCAGCACGAAGGTGCCGATGATCTCCGTGGTGAGGTTCTGCACCGTGTTCCGGATCTCCGGACCCGTGGAGAAGACGCCGAGCACCGGGCCGGCGCCCTTCTCCTGCGCCTCGACGGCCTTGGCGGACGTCGTCTGGGCGCCGGGGCCGCCGACGATCTCCTTGTCGGTGAGGTGGGCCTGGAACTGGCCGTAGTACGCGAGCCACACCAGCGTGGCGCCGATCATCGCGCCGAGGAACTCCCCGGCGAAGTAGGTCGGGACGTTCGCCCACTCGCCGTCCTTGACAGCGAGGGCGACGGTCACGGCCGGATTCAGATGGGCGCCGGAGAGCGGCCCCGCGATGTAGACCGCCGTCATGACGGCGAAGCCCCAGCCGAAGGCGATGGCGAGCCAGCCGGCGTTACGGGCCTTGGAGGCCTTGAGCGTCACGGCGGCGCACACACCGCCGCCGAGCAGGATGAGTATGGCGGTACCGATGGTCTCGCCGATGAAGATGTCGGAGCTGGACACCCGCGACTCCTTTGTCCTTCGTCCAGGGATGCCGACCCCCGGGTCCCTCCGGGGATTGGCGCCCTCAGGGGGTGAGAGCGTTGCCGGCCCTTGGCGTTGTCCCACTCTAGCGCGTATTGCCGGTAGGTGTTCGACAATGCCGACCGATGGACGGGAGTCTTGCCCGGCACCGGAGATGCGTCAAGAGTCTCGGTTGTCGAAAGTGCGATCGTTATTGATCGCCGGGGTGACCCGGGCGGACGGTCGCCGCGCGTCTTCGTTCGCGGGCGTGCCTGAGCCCCGGCCCGCCCTCGGGGCGTCCGGGTGCTGTGTGTCCGACATGGGGGGCGCCGGGTCGCGGCCTGCGCGCGCCCGCCCGCTCAGAAGCGTCCGGCGCCCAGGTCCCGCGACACCGCGCGGGCGCAGTCCCGCACCGCCGCGATCAGCTCGGGCCGCAGCTCGCCGTCCTTGCGCAGCCGCTCCACCGCGCCGGTGATGCCGACCGCCCCGACCGGCATGCGCCGCCGGTCGTGGATGGGCGCGGCGAGCGAGGCCACGCCCTCCCAAGTCTCCTCCACGTCCGCCGCGTACCCCCGCGCGCGGGTGAGGTCGAGGATCTCCTCGAAGGCCTCGACATCGCACACCGTGCGGTCGGTGAACGCCTTGCGGTCGGCCTCCAGGGCCTCGCTGTGCGCGACCGGGTCGTAGGCCGACAGCACCTTGCCCAGGGCCGTGGAGTGCAGCGGCTGCATGGCGCCGATCTCCAGCACCTGCCGGCTGTCGTCGGGCCGGAAGACGTGGTGCACGATCAGCACGCCCTGCTGGTGCAGCACCCCGAGGTAGACGCTCTCCCCGCTGGAGCGTGCCAGGTCGTCCGTCCACACCAGGGCGCGGGCGCGCAGCTCGTGCACATCCAGGTAGGTGGTGCCCAGGCGCAGTAGCTCGGCGCCCAGCTGGTAGCGGCCGGAGGCCTCGTCCTGTTCGACGAACCCCTCCTGCTGGAGGGTGCGCAGGATGCCGTGGGCGGTGCCCTTGGCGAGGCCCAGCGAGGAGGCGATGTCCGAGAGGCCGAGCCGTCGCTCGCCGCCCGCGAGCAGGCGCAGCATCGCTGCCGCCCGTTCGAGCGACTGGATGTTCCGTGCCATCGCCGTACTGCCTCCGTCCCCTTCGAGCGCCGACTCGCGACGTCGCTGCCGCTGTTCGGCAATGCCGAACACTACCGGTCGATGCCGACCCTTCGCTAATAGTCGGTCATGATCGGCCGGGTCTCTCCCGCCCCGACCGTCGCCCGTCGGCCATCTTCGTCCGGCCCGTGGACGCTCCCGACGCCAGGGGGCGGTCCCGGATACCCTGACGGCGTGCGCCCTGCCGGGGAAGCTCGAACAGGTGACTTTTCCGGGCAGCCGCAAAGCCGACAGCCGTCGCACCTGAGGGAGCCCCTTTCATGGCCTCGTTGCCGCTGACCCCTTCCGCCGACAGCCGGACCCGTGTGTCCGCACTCCGTGAGGCTCTGGCCACCCGTGTGGTGGTCGCCGACGGAGCCATGGGCACGATGCTCCAGGCCCAGGACCCCACGCTCGAGGACTTCCAGAACCTCGAGGGCTGCAACGAGATCCTGAACGTCACCCGCCCCGACATCGTCCGTTCGGTCCATGCCGAGTACTTCGACGCGGGCGTCGACTGCGTCGAGACGAACACGTTCGGCGCCAACCTCACCGCATTGGGCGAATACGACATCGCCGAGCGCGTGCTCGAACTGTCCGAGGCGGGCGCCCGCATCGCCCGCGAGACGGCGGACGAGTTCACCGGCCAGGATGGCCGGCCGCGCTGGGTGCTGGGCTCCATGGGCCCGGGCACCAAGCTGCCCACCCTCGGCCACACCACGTTCGGCGCCATCCGCGACGCCTACCAGCAGAACGCGGAGGGCCTGCTCGCCGGCGGCGCCGACGCGCTGCTCGTGGAGACCACGCAGGACCTGCTGCAGACCAAGGCGTCCGTCATCGCCGCCCGCCGTGCCATGGAGGCCGTCGGCCTCGAGGTCCCGCTGATCGTGTCGGTGACGGTGGAGACCACCGGCACGATGCTGCTCGGCTCGGAGATCGGTGCGGCCCTGACCGCGCTGGAGCCGCTGGGCATCGACATGATCGGCCTGAACTGTGCGACCGGCCCCGCGGAGATGAGCGAGCACCTGCGCTACCTGGCGCGCCACTCCCGCGTCCGGCTGTCGTGCATGCCGAACGCCGGTCTGCCCGAGCTGACCAAGGACGGCGCCCACTACCCGCTGACCGCGCCGGAGCTGGCGGACGCGCAGGAGACGTTCGTGCGGGAGTACGGGCTGTCGCTGGTGGGCGGCTGCTGCGGTACCACTCCGGAGCATCTGCGCCGGCTGGTCGAGCGGGTGCGGGAGCTGGCCCCGGTGGAGCGTGAGCCGCGTCCGGAGCCGGGTGCGGCGTCGCTGTATCAGAGTGTGCCGTTCCGGCAGGACACCTCGTATCTGGCGATCGGTGAGCGCACGAACGCCAACGGGTCGAAGAAGTTCCGTGAGGCGATGCTGGAGGGCCGCTGGGACGACTGCGTGGAGATGGCGCGGGAGCAGATCCGTGAGGGCGCCCACCTGCTGGACCTGTGTGTCGACTACGTGGGCCGTGACGGTGTGGCGGACATGCGGGAGCTGGCGGGGCGGTTCGCGACCGCCTCGACGCTGCCGATCGTGCTGGACTCCACCGAGGTCGACGTGATCCGCGCCGGGCTGGAGATGCTGGGCGGCCGCGCGGTGATCAACTCGGTGAACTACGAGGACGGCGACGGCCCCGAGTCCCGGTTCGCGCGGGTGACGGAGCTGGCGCGGGAGCACGGTGCGGCGTTGATCGCGCTGACCATCGACGAGGAGGGGCAGGCGCGCACGGCCCAGAAGAAGGTCGAGATCGCCGAGCGGCTGATCGCGGATCTGACCGGGAACTGGGGCATCCGCGAGGAGGACATCCTCGTGGACTGTCTGACGTTCACGATCTGCACCGGTCAGGAGGAGTCCCGCAAGGACGGCCTGGCCACGATCGAGGGCATCCGTGAGCTGAAGCGCCGTCACCCGGACGTGCAGACCACTCTGGGCCTGTCGAACATCTCCTTCGGCCTGAACCCGGCCGCCCGGATCCTGCTGAACAGTGTCTTCCTCGACGAGTGTGTGAAGGCGGGCCTGGACTCGGCGATCGTCCACGCGTCGAAGATCCTCCCGATCGCCCGGTTCAGCGAGGAGGAAGTGACCACCGCCCTGGACCTGATCTACGACCGCCGCTCGGAGGGCTACGACCCGCTGCAGAAGCTCATGCAGCTGTTCGAGGGGGCGACGGCGAAGTCGCTGAAGGCGGGCAAGGCCGAGGAGCTGGCCGCGCTGCCGCTGGAGGAGCGCCTCAAGCG
>BMVA01000020.1 GCA_014650475.1 Streptomyces albogriseolus | reverse complement strand
GGCGGCGCGGCCTGCGGGGCCGGCGGGGTCACCGGCTGGGCCGGGGCGGCCGGCTCCTCGACCGAGACGCCGAAGTCCTTGGCGATGCCGGCCAGCCCGTCGGCGTAGCCCTGGCCGACCGCGCGGGCCTTCCAGGCGCCGTTGCGCAGGTAGATCTCGACGACCACCAGGGCCGTCTCCGAGCCGAGCTGCGGGGGTGTGAAGGTCGCCAGGACGGCGCCGGTGTCCGCGTCGCGGACGGTCGCGGTGGGCTCGATGCCCTGGAAGGTCTGGCCCGCCGCGTCGGGGCTCGCGGTCACGACGATCTTCTCGATGCCGGGGGGTACGGCCGCGGTGTCGACCGTGACGGCGTCGGGGGCCGTGCCCCCGCCGGAGCGGTAGGTCACGCCCGGGCCCGTGGGCTGGTTGTAGAAGATGAAGTCGTCGTCGGAGCGCACCTTGCCGTCGGCGGTGAGCAGCAGGCCCGATACGTCGAGCCGCACGGGCGCGGCGACGTCCACCGTCACGCGGGCGGTGGGAAGAGGGATGTTCGAGCCGGGGGTCATAGCTGTCATGCCGGGTGAACGAGCGAGGCCGTTTTACCGTTCCCTTACCTGTCGTCCGTTCGGCGCAGTCGTCGCCTCCGGCTCGGGTCAGCCCCGGTTGCGCGGGTGGGCGCGGGCGGTGCGCTCGTTGCCGCGCCTGTAGTCGCCGGTCCAGCGGGCCATGACGAGCTGCGGGTCGGCGGCGCCGGTGACCTCGCCGAGGAAGCGGGCGGCCCGGTCGCCCCGCAGGACGGTGGCGCGGCGGCCGTGGTGGGTGATGTGGACGGTTCCGTCGGTGTGCGCCTCGTAGGTGAAGCCGTTCGGTGGGGGCATGCCGGGGATGCCAGGGGGCGGGGCCGGGGGCGACCACGGGATTTCGCCCGGGCGCGTGAGGTGGGAGGGCGCACGGGGCCGGGGCTCACCAGAAGCTCTGGCAGGTGCAGCGGACCTCGATCTCCTGCTTCGTGGTCCATGTGTCGCCCTCGAAGCCGTGGTGCCGTTCGGTCACGGTGTCCCGGGCGACCACGGCCCGGCAGCTGACGCCGCTGTGCTCGGACCTGTCGTGGCCGCATCCGCGGCACCTGCTGGTGGTGTTGGGGCGCCAGTAGTCGGGCAGGAAGCCCCGGCAACGGCAGGAATCGCCGTCGCCTCCGCAGTGGCCCTCCTCGTGGACCGTCCACAGGTGCCCGCAGCGGCACGTGACCACACGGTCGTTCATGCGGCTCCCCCCTCGGACCGGACCGCCCAGGGTGGCGGCCGCTCATGCCGTCAGGGTGCACGCCGGGCGGCGGCCGGGTGAACAGGGGCCGGCCGCCCGCCCTCCCCGCAGAGGGCCGCCGGGCGGGCACCCGGGGAGCGGAGTGCCCGCGCGACGCCTACGGCACCACCACGATCTTGCGGCCCACGCCCGCCGCGAACTGGTCCAGGGCCTCGGGGTACTGGTCCAGGGGGAGACGGTCGCTGATGAAGACGTCCGGGTCGAGGACGCCGTTCGCGAAGAGTTCCGCCGCGCGCTCGTAGCTGTGGAGCACGGCCATCGAGCCGGTGATGGTGATCTCCTGGTTGTAGATCCGGTACGGGTCGATCTCCACCCGGGTCGCGTAGTCGGCGACGCCGAACTGGAGGAACGTGCCCGCCTTCGCGACCCGCCCGAGCCCGTCCTGGATCGCCGCCGCGTTGCCCGTCGCGTCGATGACCAGGTCCCAGCCCTGCGGTCGGTCCAGCTCGTCCGGGGTGGCCGCGGTCGCGGAGACCCCCAGTGTGCGGGCCGTCTCCAGGCGCGCCGGGTTCAGGTCGACCATGTCGACGCTCGCCGCGCCGGTCCGCTTGGCCAGCTCCAGCATCATCAGGCCCATGGTCCCGGAGCCGTAGATCAGCACATGCGCGCCGAGCCGCGACCGGAGCACGTCGTAGCCGCGCACCGCGCAGGACAGCGGCTCGATGAGGGCCGCGTCCTGGGTGCGGACGTGCTCCGGGAGCTTCACGCAGTTCGCCACCGGCGCCACCGCGTACTGCGCGGCGCCGCCCGCCGCGGTGACGCCGATCGCCGCCCAGCGCTCGCACAGGTTGTTGTGGCCGGTACGGCAGTAGCGGCACTCGTAGCAGTACAGGGAGGGGTCGACGGCGACCCGGTCGCCGAGCGCCACCTCGGTGACCTGGGAGCCGACGCCGACCACCTCGCCGGCGAACTCGTGACCCGGCACGATCGGCAGCTTGGGCGCGAACTCGCCCTGGAGGATGTGCAGATCGGTCCCGCACAGCCCGCACGCGGCGACCTCGACGACGACGTCCCTCGGGCCCGGCGTCGGGTCCGGGACCTCGGTGACGACGGCCCTGCCCACGGACTCGATGACGGCGGCCTTCATTTCACGGCTCCCAACGACAGGCCCTGGACGAGTTTGTCCTGGGCGGCGAACCCCGCGGCGAGCACCGGCAGGGAGATGACGAGCGACGCGGCGCACACCTTGGCCAGGAACAGGCCCTGGCTGGTGATGAAGCCGGTCAGGAAGACGGGGGCGGTCTCGGCGACCACGCCCGTCAGGACCCGGGCGAACAGCAGCTCGTTCCAGCTGAAGATGAAGCAGATCAGCGCCGTCGCCGCGATGCCCGGGAGGGCGATCGGGGCGACCACCCGGGTCAGCACCGTCGGCAGCCGGGCGCCGTCGATCTGGGCGGCCTCGACGACCGCGACCGGGATCTCGGAGAGGAAGGACTGCATCATCCACACCGCGATCGGCAGATTCATCGAGGTGTAGAGGATGACGAGCAGCCAGATGTTGTCGAGCATCCCGGCGTTCTTGGCGAACAGGTAGATCGGCAGCAGGCCGGCCACCACGGGCAGCATCTTGGTGGAGAGGAAGAAGAACAGGACGTCCGTCCACTTCTTCACCGGGCGGATGGACAGGGCGTACGCGGCGGGCAGGGCCAGCACGAGGACCAGCAGCGTCGAGGTCACGGACGCGACCGTCGAGTTGATCAGGGCGGGCCAGGGGCTGGCGCCGCCGCCCGCGCCGAAGAACTCGCGGTAGCCGTCCAGGGTGAGGGCGGCGCCCCACGAGGGCGGGTTGGTCGCCGCGTCCGTCTCGGAGTGGAAGGACGTCAGGGCCATCCAGGCGATGGGCAGGAAGAACACGATGCCGGCCAGCCAGGCGACCAGGCCGAGACCCGCTCCGCCGCGGAACCGGCCGCGGGTGCGTACGGCGGTGCTGCTCATGCGCGGGACACCTCCTCGCGGAACAGGGACGAGACCACGCGCAGGGCGAAGGTCGCGATGACGATGGAGCCGATGACGACCAGGACGCCGGCCGCCGAGGCGAGGCCGTTCTCGTGCGCCTGGTAGAAGGTCTGGTAGACGGTGTAGGGGAGGTTGGCGGTGCCGAGACCGCCGGACGTGAGGGTGAACACCGCGTCGAAGTTCTGCACGATGTAGATCGATCCGAGCAGGGCGCCCAGTTCGAGGTAGCGGCGCAGATGCGGCAGCGTGATGTGCACGAAGATCTGCCAGTCGCTCGCGCCGTCGACGCGGGCCGCCTCGAGCTGCTGCTGGTCCCGGCTCTGCAGCCCGGCCAGCAGGATGAGCATCATGAACGGCGTCCACTGCCACACCAGCGCCGCCTGCACGGCGAGCAGCGGGGTGCCGGAGATCCAGTCGGGCTGGGGGCCGCCGACATAGTGCAGCAGGCCGTTGAGCAGGCCGTACTCCGGGTTGTAGAGGACGTGCTTCCAGAGCAGGGCGGCGGCGACCGGCACCACCAGGAAGGGCGCGATGAGCAGGGTGCGCACGACGGCCCGCCCCCGGAACCTCCGGTCCAGCAGCAGCGCGAGCAGCAGCCCGATCACCAGGCTGGCCAGGACGACGCCCACGGTGAGCAGGACGGTCGTCCAGACGGACTTGCGCAGCGCCGGATCGGTCAGCACCTCCTGGTAGTTGGCGAGCCCGGCGAAGTGGCGGGCGTCGGGGTAGAGGGAGTTCCAGTCGAAGAAGGAGATCACCAGGGTCGCCACGAACGGCAGCTGGGTGACCACGATCATGAAGATCAGGGCGGGCAGCAGCGGGGCGCGGGTGGCCCAGGCGCGCAGCCGGGCGGAGGGCCGGTGCGGTGCGGCGGACGTCTGCGGTGCGGCCGCGGGGGCCGTGGTCGTGGCGGTCATCGTCCCTCGTACTCCTCGGCGATCTCTTCTGCGAGCTGCTGGGACTTCCTCAGGGCCTCCTCGACGGACTGGCGCCCGGCGATGGCCGCGCTGATCTCCTGGGAGACCTTGGTGCCGAGATCGGTGAACTCCGGGATGCCGACGAACTGGATGCCGGGCGCCGGACGGGGCTGGACGCCCGGGTCGTCGGGGCGGGCCTGCTCGATGGCCCGCTTGGTCATGTCCTGGAAGGCGGCGGCCTCCGCCCGGTAGTCGGGGTGGGCGTAGGTGGAGGCGCGCTTGCCCGCGGGGACGTTGGACCAGCCGAACTCCTCGCCGACCAGCTGCTCGTACTCCTTGCCGGACGCCCAGGAGACGAACTTCCAGGCGTTGTCCGGGTTGCGGGAGGCGTTCTGGATGCCCCACGCCCAGGTGTAGAGCCAGCCCGACGACTCCGTCCTCTCCACCGGCGCCGGCGCGTAGCCGATCTTCCCGGCGACGGGGGAGCCGTCGGCCTCCAGGGAGCCGGCCGCGGACGTGGCGTCGTACCACATCGCGACCTTGCCCTGGGTCAGGTTGTTCAGGCACTCGGCGAAGCCGGCCTGGGGCGCGCCGGACTCGCCGTGCTCACGCACCAGGTCCACATAGAAGTTGACGGCCTTGTTCCACTCGGGGGAGTCGAGCCGCGCCTTCCAGTCCTTGTCGAACCAGGTGCCGCCGAAGGTGTTGACCACGGTGGTCAGGGGCGCCATGACCTCGCCCCAGCCGGGCAGTCCGCGCAGGCAGATGCCCTTCATGCCGGGCCGGGCCCCGTCGGCCTTCGCGGCCAGGTCGGCGACCTGCTGCCAGGTGGGCCGGGCGGGCATCGTCAGGCCCTTCTCCGCGAAGACGTCCTTGCGGTACATCAGGAACGACGACTCGCCGTAGAACGGCTGGCCGTACAGCTTGCCGTCCTCGCCGGTGAGGGACTGCCGCATCGGCTCGAGGATGTCCCGCTGGTCGTACGCCGTGTCCTCGGCGACGTAGGGGTCCATCTCCTTCAGCCAGCCGTTCTTGGCGTAGATGGGTATCTCGTAGTTGGACAGGGTGGCCACGTCGTACTGGCCTGCCTGGTTGGCGAAGTCCTGGCTGATCTTGTCGCGGACGTCGTTCTCCGGCAGCACGGTGAAGTTCACCTTGATGCCGGTCTCCTTGGTGAAGTGGGCGGCGGTCAGCTTCTGCAACTCGACCATCTGCGAGTTGTTCACCATCAGGACGTTGATGGCGTCGCCGCCGGATCCGGCCCCGCCCGCTCCGACCCAGCAGCCGGAGAGCAGCGGGGCGATCAGCGTCCCTGCGGCGGCCGTGGCGAGTACGCCTCGTGGCCTCCGTCGGCTCTGGGTTCGCATGGATCGCTCCTGGACGTATAGGGAGACATCGGGCGTCACCTGGCATGGTTCGGCCCCGTGGGGACGTGGAAACGGTGTGCGGTTCTGTGCGGGGGCCGGCGGTCAGACCCTGATGACCTGCGGCCCGAGCAGGGAGTAGCGATGGGCCTCGGAGGCCGGGAGCAGGGTGCTCGTCACGATCGCCTCCAGCGCGCCGACCTCGGCGAACCGGCAGAAGCTGACCGCTCCGAACTTGGTGTGGACGCCCGCGAACACCACGCGGCGGGCGGCCCGCACCGCCTGCGCCTTGACCTCGCTGACCGCCGGGTCGGGCGTGGTCAGTCCGTGTTCGCGGGAGATCCCGTTGGCGCCGATGAACGCCAGGTCGATGACGAAGCCGGAGAGCATCTTCGTCGTCCAGTGGTCCACGGTGGCGAGCGTCCCGGAGCGGACGCGGCCGCCGAGCAGCAGGACGGACGCGTCACCCTTCTGCGCGAGCGCGCCCGCGACCGGCAGGGAGGCGGTGACCACGGTGAGCGGCCGGTCGGCGGGCAGGGCCTCGGCGATGAGCTGCGGGGTGAAGCCCTCGTCGACGAAGACCGTCTCGGCGTCCCCGAGCAGGTCGGCCGCGGCGGCCGCGACCCTGCGCTTCTCGGGGACGTGGCTGGTGGCGCGGAAGGCGAGCGTCGTCTCAAAACCGGCGCTCTCCACCGGGTAGGCGCCGCCGTGGGTACGGCGGACCAGGCCGTGGTCCTCCAGGGCGCGGAGGTCGCGGCGGACGGTCTCCTTGGCCACGCCCAGCTCGGCGGCGAGCACGGTCACGTCGACCGAGCCGGTGGCTCGGGCCACCCGCACGATCTCGCGTTGGCGCTCCTCGGCCGTTCTGTTGGCCATGGCCGGACCCCTGCTTTCTGCGCTGGCGCTGTGGTGCTGGTGGTGCTGGTGGTGCGTGCGTGCCCGTTCGGGCCTCTGCAGGAAGTTGTACAGCGGGGGCGGGGTGCTGACCAGGTCTGTTGCGGGTTCGTTGGTGCCCGGTTGTGCCCGGGTGGGCGGGCGGGTGCCCGGCTCGGACCTGGGTAAGGGGTGGGAGCGGGCAGGGCGGGGGCCCGTTTGTGGCGCCGGGGCGCCCGTTTTCCGCCCGTGGGCGGGGGCGGGGGTGCGTTTCACGCCGCGGCGGGTGGGGGCGGCTCACGGCGAGGCGCGCTGCAAGGGCGCCGCCTGCGCCCACCCGTGCCGCCCCAGGCGGCACGACTGCCCGCAGACGGCGGGGGGGGGGCAGGGATGCGCCCCTTCAGGGGCGCGGGGAACTGCGCGAGCGGCCCCCGACGGGCCGCGGGCGGACGGGTTGCCGTCAGTACGGCTCAGGGGCGCGGGGAACTGCGCGAGCGGCCCGCGACGGGCCGCAGGCGGCGGACGTCGGGGCCGGGCGGACGGGTTGCCGTCAGTAGGGCCAGATCGGAGGATCTGTCACGAAGTGGCCGCCCAGGCAGGCCTGCGCCGGATCCGCCGGATCCAGCTCGCCCTGTTCCGCGATCAGCTTCTCCGCGAAGACCTCCGAGTCGTCCCGCGGCTCGTACCCCAGCGCCCGCGCGGACGTGAGATCCCACCACAGCCGCGTGTTGGCGGACGAGCCGTACACCACCGTGTGCCCCACCCCCTCCGCCGTCAGCGCCGCGTGGAACAGCCGCGCCCCGTCCGCCGGACTCATCCACACCGACAGCATCCGCACGCTCGTCGGCTCCGGGAAGCACGACCCGATCCGCACGGAGACCGTCTCCACCCCGTGCTTGTCCCAGTACAGCTGGGCCAGATCCTCGCCGAAGCACTTGGACAGCCCGTAGAAGGTGTCCGGCCGGCGCGGGGTGTCGACGGGGATCAACGGGTCGTCGCCCCGCGGCCGCGGGGTGCAGCCGACGGCGTGGTTGGAGGAGGCGAAGACGATCCGGCGCACGCCTTCCTCACGCGCGGCCTCGTACAGGTGGTACGTCCCCTCGATGTTGGCCTTGAGGATCTTGTCGAAGGGCGCCTCCAGCGAGATGCCCGCCAGGTGCACGACCGCGTCGACCCCCCGCACCGCCTCCCGCACGGCGTCCTGGTCGCTCAGGTCCCCGACGACCGCGTCGGGTTCGCCGTCGATGGGCCGCATGTCGAACAGCCGCAGCTCGTAGCCGTACGAGGGAAGCAGCTCCCGCATCAGCGTGCCGAGACCGCCGGCGGCGCCGGTGAGCAGGACGGTGCGGGGAGCGGGCATCTGCGGGTCTCCTTGCGGCGCCGGCCGGAACAGACAGGGCGAGATAGAGCGAACGTGCAGGTGGACGCACGTCGTTCATGTGCGTGGACACGCTAAGGAGCCCGGACGCGGCGCGTCAAGTATCCCTGACCCGCCACGGCGGCGTCAGTCGTGCGCGGCGATCCGCTTGACCCGCCTCCCTGCCCCGCCTTAGCGTGGTCTCGTTCAGAAATATGGACGACAATCAAGAATGTGGACCCAGGACCAGGGAGAGCTTGTGACGTCAGCCCCTCTCGCCGCGCGACTGAGTATCCCCAGCGGGCCGCTGTTCTTCCCGGTCACCGCCTACGGACCCGACGGCGCCGTCGACCTCGCCGCCTACCGGCTCCATGTGCGGCGCGGCGTCGAGGCCGGGGCCGCCGCCGTCTTCGCCTGCTGCGGCACCGGCGAGTTCCACGCGCTGACGCCCGAGGAGTTCGAGACCTGCGTGCGCGCGGCGGTGGAGGCCGCCGAGGGGCGCGTCCCGGTCGTCGCGGGCGCCGGCTACGGCACCGCCCTCGCCGTCCGCTACGCCCGGCTGGCCGAGGCCGCCGGCGCCGAGGGCCTGCTCGCCATGCCGCCGTACCTGGTCAAGGCCGGGCAGGAGGGGCTGCTGCGGCACTACCGCGAGCTGGCCGCCGCCACCTCCCTGCCGGTGATCGTCTACCAGCGGGACAACGCCGTCCTCACCCCCGCCACCGTCGTGGAACTCGCCCGCGCCGAGGGCGTCGTCGGCCTCAAGGACGGCTACGGCGACCTCGACCTGATGCAGCGCACGATCAGCGCCGTGCGCGCGGCCGGAGTCGAGGACTTCCTGTACTTCAACGGGCTGCCCACCGCCGAGCTGACCCAGCCCGCCTACCGCGGCCTCGGAGTCACCCTGTACTCGTCCGCGGTGTTCTGCTTCGCCCCGGAGATCGCCCTCGCCTGCCACACCGCGCTGCGCACCGGCGACGAGGCCACCGTGCGCCGCCTGATCGACGGCTTCTACCGGCCCTTCGTCGACCTGCGCGACAAGGGCCAGGGGTACGCCGTCTCGCTGGTCAAGGCGGGGGTGCGGCTGCGCGGGCTGGACGTGGGGGAGGTCCGTCCCCCGCTGCACGAGCCGGCCGGGGATCATCTCAAGCAGCTCGCTCAGCTGATCGAGCGGGGACAGGCACTGCTCGAGGAGGGCATGTGAAGGCATCGGCGTTCGTCTACCCCTGGGACGTCAACGGGGACCCCGGGGCGCCCGCGCGGCTCGCGGAGCTGGGCACCGCACAGGTGACCCTCGCCTCCGCCTACCACTCCACCCGCGCGCTGACCCCCCGCCATCCCCGGCACCGCGTGGTCACCGCCGAGTACGCGGCCGTGCTGTACCCGGCCGAGGAGTCCCGCTGGTCCGGCCGCGCCCCGCGGCCCCACCCGGCGGGCGACTGGGCGCCGGGGGACGCCTTCGGCGAGGCCGCCGCCGCGCTCACGGGAGCGGGCCTCGAGGTGCACACGTGGGTGGTGCTCGCCCACAACTCCCGCCTCGGCGCGGAGCATCCGGACACCTCCGTGGTCAACGCCTACGGCGACCGCTACCCGTGGGCGCCGTGCATCGCCCAGCCGGACACCCGCGCCTACCTGACGGACCTCGCCGCCGAGGCGGCCGTGCGTCCCGGGGCGCGCGGCACCGAGCTGGAGTCGCTCGGCTGGTACGGCCTGGCCCATCTGCACGCCCACGACAAGACCGCCGGGGTCCCGCTCGGGGACGCCGGGCACTACCTGATGTCCCTGTGCTTCTGCCCCGCCTGCCGGGACGGCTACGGCGCCGAGGGGCTGGACGCGGACGAACTCGCCGCCGCCGTACGGGACGCACTGGAGCCCGTGTGGCGGGGAGAGAGGCCCTCCGGGGGCGGCTGGACGGGTGTCGGGCGACTGCTCGGCGACACCCGGGCGAACGCCACGCGCGCGTGGCGCGACCGCACGGCCCGCACCCTCCAGGAGGAGGCCGTCGCGGCCGTGCGCCGGGCCGCTCCCGAGGACTTCCAGGTGCTGCTGCACGCCGACCCGGTGTCCTACCACTGCGGCGCCAACGCGGGCGTCGACCCCGCGCACATCCTCTCCGTCGCCGACGGCGTGGTCGTCCCCTGCACCTCGGACCCCGGTCTGATCACCCCGTTCGCCCGCGAGGGCGGGGAGGGCGCCGTGCTCGCCGCGAACTTCACCGTCGTCTCCGGCATGGGCGGCAGCCCCGGCACCCTCGCGGCCGACGCCGACGGGGCGCGCCGCCTGGGCGCGACCGAACTGCGGCTGTATCACGCCGGACTGGCGTCGGACGCGGACCTCGCCGCCGTACGGTCGGCACTGGCAGGGCTCTGACCGAGGAGCACCGCCGCCGTCACCCCCAGCACCACCCCGAGGGCGACCAACTGCGCACGATGGCCCAGGAGTTCGACCAGCACCGCGCCCGCCGCGAGGCCGATCACGTTCGGGGTGTGCACCAGGGTGCCGGCGGTGGCGGTGACCCGGCCCAGCAGCGGGCCGGGGGTGCGCTGCTGCACACCCGTGAGCACCGCGATCAGCGCGGCGGGCAGCCCCACGCCGACCGCCGCGGCACACGCCCACGCCGCCGGGTCGTACGGCACCGCGCGCAGCGCCACCGCGGCGGCCAGGAGGGAGATGCCGTACGCGGCGAACCGCCGTGCGCCCAGCCGCCGCAGGGCCGGGCCCGAGAGCAGCCCGACCGTCACCGACCCCGCCCCCTGCACGGCGTACAGCACACCGGCGTACGCCGGGGAGTGGCCGAGGTCCTCGACCACGGCGTACGTCAGCGCCCCGCTCACGCCCGCGCACAGCATCGTGACCCCGCCCGCCAGCACCAGCGGGCGCAGCCCGGCGTCCGCCCACAGGTGCCGGACGCCCTCGGCGGTCGCGCTCCGGCCGCCCTCCCGCGCCGGCGCCGGCCGCTCCTCCCGCACCCGCAGCGACAGGTACACCAGCGCCGCCGCCAGGAAGCTCGCCGCGTCCAGAACGGCGACGCCGGGCCCGCCGTACGCCGTGTAGAGACCCGCGCCGGCCAGCGGGGCGAGCAGCTTCATGCCCTCGTTGGCCGTCATCCGCAGCCCGTTGAAGTCCCCGAGCAGGGAGCGGTCCACGGCGCCCGCGACCAGCGCCGACTCCGCCGCGTCGTGCACCGTGCCGGCCGCGCCGTACACGAACAGCACCGCGTAGAGCAGCCACAGCTCCTCCGGCCCGTCCACGGCGCACAGCGTGAGCAGCAGCACCGCCATGAACAGGCTCAGCGCGACCAGCAGCGGCCGGCGCCGGTGGCGGTCGGCGAGCGTGCCCAGGAACGGGCCCGCCAGGGTGGGCGCCCACATCGCCAGCATGCACAGCGCCGCCAGCCCGTCCGAGCCCGTGAGGTCCTTGACCCACACCCCCGACGCCAGCCACAGCGCGGAGGTGCCGAACCCGGAGACCACCACCGCCGCCAGACACCGGCCCGCGGTGCGGTCGCGCAGCACGCGGACCGCCGTCCATCTCGTCGTCATGCCTGGTCATCCTGCGACTAAGGCCCGCCCGCGCGGATCGGGAGGATGCCTTAGGGGCGGGGCGGGGGTGAGCGCGGCCGGTACGTCACCCGTCACCTGGCGGGGGCCGGCCGGACCAGGAACACCACGGCACCCGTGAGGGCCGAGCCTCCTCGCCGATGAGTTCCGCGGCCGCGGCCGGTCTCCCCTTCGTACGCCACCGTCCACCGGGAGCAGCCATGACCGACACTCCGCTCGACTTCGGACCGCAGACCAGGATCGTCGCCCGCCTGGCCGAGGGGGTGACCGACGCGCAGCTCGCGGACGGTACGCCGTGCCCGCGGTACGCCGTACGCCATGTCCTGGGCCACCTCCTCGGACTGGCCGTCGCCTTCCGGGACGCCGGCCGCAAGGATCTGGGAGCCACCACGGACACCGATCCGCAGGCCGCCCTGCCGGACGTCGGACCCGCCTGGCGCGCCGAACTGCCCAAGGCGCTCGACGAACTCGCCGAGGCCTGGCGGGACCCGGCGGCCTGGACCGGCATGACGCGCGCCGGGGGCTTCGACATGCCGGGCGAGGTCGCCGCCGCGGTCGCCCTCGACGAACTGGTGGTCCACGGCTGGGACCTGGCGCGCGCGACCGGGCAGCCGTACACGCCCGACCCCGCCGCCCTGGAGACCGCGCACGCCTTCCTCCGGGCCGCCGCCGAGGAGGGCGACCGGGGCGAGGGCATCTTCGGACCCGTCGTCCTCGTGCCGGCCGACGCCCCGCTGCTGGACCGGACGATCGGCCTCAGCGGCCGTGACCCGGGCTGGGTCAGGCCCGCGTGAGAAGCAACCTCACCTTCCTTTGCCAGAAGCATTGACGAAACCCCGTGCCGCTCCTACGGTCGTCCGCGTCGTACTTCGTACGTCATATATGAGACGCGATACGCGAGATCCGATACGCGATCCGACGCGAGATCCGAGAGGCGCGCATGACCTCTGTGCCCACGCCGATCCCCTCCCGCACGCAGTACGTGCTGGAGGAGATCAAACGCCGCATCCTCACCGGCCGGCTCACCCCCGGCCAGGCCCTGGTCGAGACCGACCTCGCCGCACAGTTCGGGGTGTCCAAGACCCCGGTGCGGGAGGCGCTCAAAACCCTGGCCGGCACCGGCCTGGTGGTGATGAGCCAGTACAAGGGCGTCACGGTGCGCATGGTCGACGCGGACATGGCGCGCGAGGTCTACGACGTGCGGCTGCTGCTCGAACCGGAGGCGCTCAGGCGGGCCGTGCGCCGCGGCGCCTCCCTGGACGACGCCCGCGAGGCGCTGACCCGCGCCGACGGGGCCACCGACACCGCCGAACGCTCCCTGGCCAACCGCGAGTTCCACCGCGCCCTCTACCTGCCCTGCGGCAACCCGCTGCTCGGCCGGATGCTCGACGAGGTCCGCGACCAGGCCGCCCTGGTCTCCGCGGTCGCCTGGGCCGCCGACCCGTCCTGGGAGCACGAGGCCGACGAGCACCGCGTGATCCTCGACCTGGCCCTCGCCGGGGACGCGGACGGCGCCGCGCGCGCCCTGCACGCGCACATCGCGTCCTTCCTGCGACGCGCCTTCCCCGAGGCGGAGTTCGAGGCGGAACGCACGGAGCGGGATCACCGGAAGGACGGTCAGGCATGACGACGACGTCTCCCACCCAGGCGAGCGCACCCCAGGCGGCAGGGGCCCGGACGTTCGACGCCCAGCGGGCGGCCCTGGCCAGCGTGGTGGCGATCCCGGTCACCCCGTTCGCCGAGGACGGCTCGGTCGACCCGGACACCTACCGTGCGCTGCTGCGCCGCCTCCTCGACGGAGGCATCACCACCCTCACCCCCAACGGCAACACCGGCGAGTTCTACGCCCTCACCCCCTCCGAGCGGCGGCTCGTCACCGAGCTGACCGTCGAGGAGGCAGGCGACCGCGCCGCGATCCTCGTCGGGGTGGGCCACGACGTGCCCACCGCCGTCGCCTCCGCGCGGCATGCCCGTGACCTCGGCGCGCAGATGGTGATGGTGCACCAGCCCGTCCACCCGTACGTCTCGCAGAGCGGCTGGGTCGACTACCACCGGGCCATCGCCGAGTCGGTGCCCGAGCTGGGCGTCGTCCCCTACCTCCGCAACGCGCAGCTCACCGGCGCGCGGCTCGCCGAACTCGCCGACGCCTGCCCCAATGTGATCGGCGTGAAGTACGCGGTCCCGGACGCGGCCCGGTTCGCCGCGTTCGCCCGGGACGCGGGCCTGGAGCGCTTCGTGTGGGTGGCGGGGCTCGCCGAGCCGTACGCCCCCTCCTACTTCTCGGCCGGGGCGACCGGCTTCACCTCGGGCCTGGTCAACGTCGCCCCGTCCGTGTCGCTGACCATGCTGGACGCGCTGCGCTCCGGTGACTACCCGACCGCCATGAAGGTGTGGGAGCAGATCCGCCGCTTCGAGGAACTGCGCGCCGCCAACGGCTCCGCCAACAACGTCACCGTCGTCAAGGAGGCCCTCGCCTCTCTCGGGCTGTGCCGCCGCGAGGTCCGCCCGCCCAGCAGGCCGCTGCCCGAGAGCGAGCGCGCCGAGGTCGCCGCCATCGCCGCCGGATGGTCGATATGAAGTCACCCGAGGAACTCCGCAGCCACCAGTGGTACGGCACGGACGGACTGCGCTCCTTCAGCCACCGTGCCCGCACCCGCCAGCTCGGCTACCTGCCCGAGGAGCACCTGGGCAAGCCGGTCGTCGCGATTCTCAACACCTGGTCCGACATCAACCCCTGCCATGTGCACCTCCGCGACCGCGCGCAGGCCGTCAAGCGGGGCGTGTGGCAGGCGGGCGGCTTCCCGCTGGAGTTCCCGGTCTCCACGCTCAGCGAGACCTTCCAGAAGCCGACCCCCATGCTCTACCGCAACCTCCTCGCCATGGAGACCGAGGAACTGCTGCGCTCGTACCCGGTCGACGGGGCCGTGCTGATGGGCGGCTGCGACAAGTCCACGCCCGCCCTGCTGATGGGCGCCGCCAGCGCCGGACTGCCCGCCGTGTTCGTGCCCGCCGGGCCGATGCTGCCCGGGCACTGGCGCGGCGAGACCCTCGGTTCCGGCACCGACATGTGGAAGTACTGGGACGACAAGCGGGCCGGCGTCATCGGCGACTGCGAGATGCAGGAACTGGAGAGCGGCCTGGCCCGCTCGCCCGGCCACTGCATGACCATGGGCACCGCGTCCACGCTGACCGCCGCCGCCGAGGCGCTCGGCGTCACCGTGCCGGGCGCGTCCAGCATCCCGGCCGTCGACTCCGGGCACGACCGGATGGCCGCGAAGGCGGGCATGACGATCGTCGACCTGATCCACAAGGGCCGCGGGATCGGCGACATCCTCACCGCGGACGCCTTCGAGGACGCCGTGACGACCGTCCTCGGGCTCGGCGGCTCCACCAACGCCGTCATCCATCTGATCGCGATGGCCGGACGCGCGGGGGTGAAGCTCACCCTCGACGACTTCGACCGCATCGCCCGCACCGTCCCGGTGCTGGCCAACGTACGGCCCGGCGGACGGACGTACCTGATGGAGGACTTCCACTTCGCGGGCGGGCTGCCCGGGTTCCTCTCCCGGATCCCGGACCTGCTCCACCTGGACCGTCCCACCGTCTGCCACGACACCCTGCGCGAGCAGCTCGCCGGCGCACAGGTGCACGACGACGACGTGATCCGTACCCGTGACAACCCGGTCGCGGCCGAGGGCGGGGTCGCCGTGCTGCGCGGCAACCTCTGCCCGGACGGCGCCGTCATCAAGCACATCGCCGCCGAGCCGCACCTGCTGAAGCACACCGGTCCCGCCGTCGTCTTCGACGACTACAAGGAGATGCAGCGGAGCATCAACGACCCGGCGCTGAACATCACCGCGGACAGCGTGCTGGTGCTGCGCAACGCAGGACCCAAAGGCGGCCCGGGCATGCCCGAGTACGGCATGCTGCCGCTCCCCGACCACCTGCTCAAGCAGGGCGTGCGGGACATGGTGCGGATCTCCGACGCCCGTATGAGCGGCACCAGTTACGGAGCCTGCGTGCTCCACATCGCCCCCGAGTCGTACGTCGGCGGGCCGCTCGCGCTGGTGCGCACCGGCGACCCGATCACCCTCGACGTCGAGAACCGCACCCTCACCCTCGACGTGGACGACGAGGAGCTGCGCCGCCGCCGCGCGGAGTGGTCACCGCCGCCCGCGCGCTACGAGCGGGGCTACGGCGCGCTCTACAACGACCAGATCACCCAGGCCGACACCGGCTGCGACTTCGAGTTCCTCGCCCGGCCGGGCGCCGTCCAGGACCCGTACGCGGGCTGACCCGCCCGCCCGGGCGGACCCGGCCCCCGCACACCCGTGCAGAAAGCGCTTCCTGTCCGACCCGTCCCGCACCGCCGGCCCCGCGCAGGCACCCCCGCACAGCACGACGTACCGAGAAACGGAGAACAGTCATGGCCCAAGCCGCAGCCGTGGCGAAACCGCCCGCGCCACCGAGGCGGCGCCGTGCCTCCGCCACGCCCCGCCGACTGCCCTACCTGCTGATCGCGCCGGCCGCCCTGCTCATGCTGGGGTTCATCGCCTACCCGGTGCTCAGCGTCTTCTACTACAGCCTTCAGGACTACAACCCCACCAAGCCCTGGCGGAACGGCTTCGCGGGGTTCGACAACTTCACCCGCATCTTCACCGAGGACCCCCTCTTCCTGGACACCCTCGTCTTCAGCGCCAAGTGGGTGTTCGTCGAGGTCGGCCTGCAACTGATGTTCGGACTCGCCCTCGCCCTCATCGTCAACCAGACCTTCGTCGGCCGTGCCCTCGGCCGCGCGCTGGTCTTCTCCCCGTGGGCCGTCTCCGGCGTGCTCACCTCCGCGATCTGGGTGCTGCTCTACAACTCCCAGACGGGCATCACCCGTTACCTCGCGGACATGGGCATCGGCGAGTACGGCGTGAGCTGGCTGTCGGACACCTCCACGGTTTTCCCCGCCGCGATCGTCGCCGACCTGTGGCGCGGGGTGCCCTTCTTCGCGATCCTCATCCTCGCCGACCTCCAGTCCGTCTCCAAGGACCTGTACGAGGCCGCCGAGGTGGACGGCGCCAGCCGCTTCAAGCAGTTCTGGCACATCACGCTGCCGCACCTCAAGGACGCCATCATCCTCTCCACGCTGCTGCGCGCCGTGTGGGAGTTCAACAACGTCGACCTGCTCTACACGCTGACCGGCGGAGGACCCGCAGGCGCGACCACCACGCTGCCGCTGTACATCGCCAACACCTCCGTCGACGCCCATGACTTCGGCTACGCGTCGGCCCTGACCACGGTGGCGTTCGTGATCCTGCTCTTCTGCTCGATGGTCTACCTGCGGCTGAGCAAGTTCGGAGGCGAGAAGTGATCACCAAGGAGGCCACCACGGCCGCCCCCGCCCCCGCGCCGGCCGTCCCCGAGCCGCCCCGGCCCGTGCAACGGCGCCGGGCCTGGGACGAGGCGCCCCGCTGGCAGATCTACCTGCCCCTCGGCATCTATCTCGTCTTCACCCTCATCCCCTTCTACTGGATCCTGCTGTTCGCGCTCCGCCCGGCCGGCTCCACCTCGCTCGTGCCCTGGCCGATGACCACCGCGCACTTCGAGAAGGTGTGGACCGACCGCGGCTTCGCGACCTTCTTCCAGAACAGCGTGCTCGTCGGCGTCGCCACCCTGTTCATGACCACCCTGGTCGCCCTGGCCGGCGGCTACGCGCTCGCCCGGTTCGACTTCCGGATCAAGCGCGGGTTCATGCTGGCGCTGCTCTGCTCGCAGTTCGTGCCCGGCGCGCTGCTGCTCGTCCCGCTGTTCGAGATCTTCGCCGAGCTGCAGATGATCAACTCCCTGGGCAGCGTCATCATCGCCGAGACGGTGTTCCAGCTGCCGCTGTCGATGATCCTGCTCAGCAACTTCATCAAGAACGTGCCCTACTCGCTGGAGGAGGCCGCCTGGGTCGACGGCTGCAACCGGTTCCGGGCGTTCCGGGTGGTCGTCCTGCCGCTGCTGCGGCCCGGCCTGATCGCCGTCGGCTCCTTCGCCTTCGTGCACTCCTGGAACCACTTCCTGTTCGCCCTGATGTTCCTCAACAACCAGGAGAAGCAGACCGTCCCGGTCGGCCTCAACACCCTGATGAGCGCGGACAGCGTCGACCTCGGCGCGCTCGCCGCGGGCGGCATCATCGCGGCCGTCCCCGTCGTGATCGTGTTCGCCTTCATCCAGAAGTGGCTGATCACCGGCTTCAGCGCGGGGGCGGTGAAGGGATGACCGCCTCGTCCGCCGCCCCCGGCGCCCCGCTCCCGGTCGTCCTGGCCGGCGCCCGCGGCCACGGCCGGTGGCACGTGGAGAACATCCGCCGCCTCCAGGCGAAGGGCCTGGTCCGGCTCGTGGGCGTCTGCGAGCTCACCCCGCTCACCGAGGACGAGTTCGGCGGCGAACTTCCCGAGCAGTCCGCCGACTTCGGGGCGCTCCTCGACTCCACCGGCGCCCGCGCCGCGGTGATCTGCACCCCCATCCCCACCCACACCGCCCTCGCGCTCACCGCCGCCGAGCGGGGCGTGCACCTGCTGCTGGAGAAGCCCCCGGCGCCCTCGTACGCCGAGTTCCGCCGGATGGCCGACGGGGTCGCCGCGGCCGGGGTGGCCTGCCAGATCGGCTTCCAGTCGCTCGGCTCGCACGCCGTGCCGGCCATCCGCGACCTGATCGCCGAGGGCGCCGTCGGCCGGGTGACGGGGATCGGCGGGGCCGGCGCCTGGGTGCGCGCCGAGGCGTACTTCCGCCGCGCGCCCTGGGCGGGCCGCCGGCGGCTCGACGGCGTCGACGTCGTCGACGGGGCGCTCACCAACCCCCTCGCGCACGCCGTCGCCACCGCCCTCGCGCTCGCCGGGAGCACCCGCGCCGAGGACGTCGCCGGCATCGAGACCGAGCTGCTGCGCGCCAACGACATCGAGTCCGACGACACCTCGTGCGTCCGCGTCACCACCGTCCAGGGCGGTTCGGTGACGGTCGCCGCCACGCTGTGCGCCGAACGGGCCGACGAGCCGTACGTGGTGGTGCACGGCACCAGCGGCCGGATCACCTTCTGGTACAAGCAGGACCGTGTCCTGCTCCAGCGCGCGGACCACGGCCCCGAGGAACTCCACTTCGACCGCACCGACCTGCTGGAGAACCTCGCCGCCCACCTCCAGGACGGCGCCGAGCTGCTGGTCACCCCCGCCGACACCGGCGCCTTCATGCAGGTCGTCGAGGCGATCCGCACCGCCCCCGACCCGGAGCCGCTGCCCGACGAGGCCTGGCGCCGCGTCCCCGGCGAGGACCGCCGGGTGGTGCCCGGCGTCGACGCCCTGGTCGCGGCCGCCGCGGACCGCCTGTCCCTCTTCTCCGAGCTGGGCGCCCCCTGGGCCCGGCCCGCACACCACCGTCTGCCGAAAGAGGTGAGCACCCGATGACCGGCAACGACTCCGTGGTGCTGCGCGTCGCCGGCCGGCCCGTCGGCCGGTACGTCACCCGGCCGGAACTGCCGGCCCGGCTCTCCCCGCGGCCCTATCTGCACCCCGTCACCACCCTGGCCGGCACGGCGGTCACCGAACTGAGCCCCGCCGACCACGCACACCACCTCGGCGTCGGTGTCGCCGTTCCCGACGTCGAGGGGTTCAACTTCTGGGGCGGGCGCACCTACGTCCGCGACCGCGGCCCCACCGAGCTGGACAACCACGGCGCCCAGCGGCACACCGCCTACCACCGGCGCGAGGCCGACGGCTTCACCGAGGAACTGCGCTGGACGGCCGCGCCCGGCGAACTGCTCCGCGAGCGGCGCACGGTCACCGCGACCGCCCTCACCGACGGCGCCTGGGCGCTCGACCTCGCCTTCGCCCTCACCAACGTCTCCGGACGCCCGCTGTCCCTCGGCAGCCCCGCCACCAACGGCCGCCCCGGCGCCGCCTACGGGGGCTTCTTCTGGCGGGCCCGTAAGGAGGACGCGGCGCCCGACGTGTTCACCGCGGCGGCCGAGGGCACGGACGCGGTGCACGGAAGGACCGCCGACTGGGTCGCCCTGGCCGGCTCCGCCTGGACCCTCGTCTTCGCCGCGGCCGGCGAGGCGACCCGCCGCGACCCCTGGTTCGTGCGCACCGAGGAGTACCCCGGGGTCGGCTCCTCCCTCGCGTACGACGCACGACTGCCGCTCCCGCCGGGGGAGACGGCGGAGCGCCGGGTCGTCACCGTCGTCGCCGACGGCCGGCTCGGCCGCGAGGAGGCGGCCGCCCTGGTCGCGAAGGCGGTGAGCCCGTGAGCGCCGACCCGGCCGAGCCCGTCTACCGCAACCCGGTCCTCGACGCCGACTGGTCCGACCCCGACGTGATCCGCGTCGGCGACGACTTCTACCTCACCGCGTCCAGCTTCGGCCGCGTCCCCGGACTGCCCCTGCTGCACTCCCGCGACCTGGTCAACTGGACCCTCGTCGGCCACGCCCTGCAACGCCTGGAACCCGAGAGCGAGTTCGCGGCGCCCCGGCACGACTGCGGGGTGTGGGCGCCGTCCCTGCGCCACCACGACGGCCGCTTCTGGATCTTCTGGGGCGACCCCGACCGGGGCGTCTTCCAGGTCAACGCCCCCGAGATCCGCGGCCCCTGGACCCGCCCGCACCTGGTCAAGGCCGGCAAGGGACTGATCGACCCCTGCCCGCTGTGGGACGACGAGACCGGCGAGGCGTACCTCGTGCACGCCTGGGCCAAGTCCCGCTCCGGCGTCAAGAACCGTCTCACCGGCCACCGGATGCACCCGCACGGCACCGAACTCCTCGACGAGGGCAAGGTGATCGTCGACGGCGACCGCATCCCCGGCTGGTTCACCCTCGAAGGCCCCAAGCTCTACCGGCACGACGGCTGGTTCTGGATCTTCGCCCCCGCCGGGGGAGTGGAGACCGGCTGGCAGGGCGCCTTCCGCTCCCGCGCCTTCTTCGGCCCCTACGAGGAGAAGGTGGTCCTGGAGCAGAAGGACACCGACGTCAACGGCCCGCACCAGGGCGGCTGGGTGCGCACCCCGTCCGGCGAGGACTGGTTCCTGCACTTCCAGCAGCGCGGCGCCTACGGCCGGGTCGTCCACCTCCAGCCGATGAGGTGGGGCGGTGGGGGAGGATGGCCGGTGATCGGGGACGACGGCGCCCCCGTCGCCGAGCACCGCCGCCCGGACCTGCCGCCGCAGCCGCCCGCCGCGCCCGCCACCGACGACGACTTCCCCGGCGGACGCCCCGGCCGCCAGTGGCAGTGGACCGCCAACCCCCGGGACGGCTGGGCCACCCACCACTCCGCCGACGGGCTGCGCCTCACCTGCGTCCGCACCCCCGACGCGCACGACCTGCGCGCCCTGCCCAACGTCCTCACCCAGCGGCTGCCCGGCACCCCGTGCACCGTCGAGGTGGACCTCCGGCTCGACGACGGCGAACCCGGGGCGCGCGCCGGGCTCGCGGTCCTCGGGGACGCCTACAGCTGGATCGGACTCCAGCGCGGCCCGGACGGCACGGTGCGGCTCGTGCACCGGTTCGCCGAGACGGTCGCCGACCAGGAACGGGACGCCGCACCCCCGCGGCCCGCACCCAGCGGCCGGGCCCGGCTGCGCGTCGACATCGACGCCGGCGCGCGCTGCCGCTTCTCGTACGACACAGGAGACACAGGAGACACCGCAAACACCGCGGACACCGGAGACGGCGCCGGGCAGGGCGGCTTCCGCCCCTCCGGCCAGGTCTTCGCCGCGACTCCCTGGCGCTGGGTCGGTGCTCTGCTCGGCCTGGTCGCCCTGGCGCCCACCGGTCAGGGACACGCCGGTACCGCCACGTTCACGCAGTTCAGGATCCGTATCCAGGAGAAGAGAGCCGACCGATGAAGATCAGCATTCTCGGAAGAAACACGGGCAGAGGGCGCCGCGGCAGGACGTCGGCGGCCGTCGCCCTAGGAGCGGTCCTGGCGCTGACCGCCACCGCCTGCGGGGACGACGGCAGCGGCTCGGGCGAGGGCGCCGAGGGCAGCGGCACGGGGAAGATCGTCTTCTGGGACAACAACGGCGGTGTCCGCACCGACATCTGGAAGGAGGTCATCGCCGACTTCGAGAAGGCGAACCCGGACATCGACGTCCAGTACGTCGGCATCGCGTCCACCGAGTACCAGTCCAAGGTCGACACCGCCATCCAGGGCGGCGGCCTGCCGGACGTGGGCGGCATCAGCGCCTCGATGCTCGCGGGCTTCGCCGCCCAGGGCGCGCTGGAGCCGCTGGACGAGCGTCTTGAGGGCTCGTCCCTGAACGGCAAGCTCAACAAGGACATGATCGAGTCGCTGCGGGCGGCCGGCGGCGGGGACGACCAGCTGTACTCCGTGCCGACCTCCGCCAACAACGGCGTCCTGTACTACCGCACCGACATGTTCGAGAAGGCGGGTCTGGAGGAGCCGACCACCTGGGACCGCTTCTTCGAAGCCGCGGAGAAGCTCACCGACAAGGGCAGCAACCGCTTCGGCTACACCATCCGCGGCGGCGCCGGCTCCATCGCCCAGGCCCTCGACGCGATGTACGGGCAGTCCGGCATCACCTCGTTCTGGGACTCCACCGGCAAGAAGACCACGGTCAACGACCCGAAGAACGTCAAGGCGCTGGAGAAGTACGCGGCCCTGTTCAAGAAGGTCACTCCCGCCGCCGACCTCAACAACGACTTCACCAAGATGGTCGCCCAGTGGGACTCCGGCGAGATCGGGATGCTGAACCATAACCTGGGCTCCTACCAGGACCACGTGAAGGCGCTGGGCGTGGAGAAGTTCCGGGGCATCCCGCAGCCGGTCGGCCCCGACGGCAAGCGGGTGCAGGTCTCCAACCCGGTCGACGGCATCGGCCTGTTCAAGAGCTCCAAGAACAAGGACGCCGCCTGGAAGTTCATCGAGTTCGCCGCGTCGGCGCAGTCGAACTCGAAGTTCAACGAGTCGGCGGGACAGGTGCCGGCCCACGCGGACGCCGCGAAGGACGCGTGGATCGCCAAGGCGGAGCCGACGAAGCTGGCCGCCGACGCGCTGAGTGACGGGTCCACGACCATTGTGCAGCTGCCGTACTACTTGCCTGACTGGAACACGATCTCCAAGGCGGACAACGAGCCGAACTTCCAGAAGGTGCTGCTCGGGGACATGAGCGCGAAGGACTTCCTGGACGGGATCGCCGAGCAGTTGAACGCGGCTCAGGCCGAGTGGGACGAGCAGATGGGGTGACGCCTTCTCGGTCGGGGGCGGCCTGTGGTTTCGCGGCTGCGGGTCGTCCCCGGCTGGGCGCGCAGTTCCCCGCGCCCCTGGTGGGGCGCTTCACCTCCCCCTTCTTCGAAAGGCACAGGTTGTGTCTCTTTCGCGTAGGCATGTCGTCGTCGCCGGGGTCGGAGCTGCCGTGAGTGTGGGCGGTACGGCGCATGCCGGGCCACGGCGGTCGCGGACCGTCTGGATCGCCGGGGATTCCACCGCCGCCCAGAAGTACGCCCCCGCCGCGCCCGAGACCGGGTGGGGGATGGCGTTGCCCTTTCTGCTCCGGCGAGGGCTCGGCGTCGCCAACCATGCCGTCAACGGGCGCAGTTCCAAGAGCTTCGTCGACGAGGGGCGGCTTGACGCGATGCTCGCCGGTGTCCGCCCGGGCGACCTGCTCGTCGTGCAGTTCGCGCACAACGACGAGAAGGCGGACGACCCCAGCCGGTACACCGAGCCCTGGACCACCTATCAGCAGTACCTGCGTCTGTACCTGGACGGCGCCCGGGCGCGGGGAGCGCGGCCGGTGCTGGCCACCCCGGTGGAGCGGCGCCGGTTCGACGCGGACGGGCGGGCCGTGCCCAGCCACGGGGAGTACCCGGAGGCGATGCGGGCGCTGGCCCGGCAGGAGCGGGTCGCGCTGCTCGACGTCCAGGCGCTGTCCCTGGCGCTGTGGCAGAAGCTCGGGCCCGAGGCGACGCGGACGTACTTCAACTGGACCGGCACCAAGCAGGACAACACCCATTTCTCCCCGACGGGCGCGATCGCCGTGGCACGGCTGGTCGCCCGGGAGCTGCTGCGCACCCGGGTGCTCGCGCCGCACGACGTGCGGCGGCTGGACGAGGAGATCCCGCCGTCGTGGATCACCTGGCCGGAGGCCGCCGCGTAACACCCCCCGGACCACGAACAGGAGAGCCGCACCATGAACGTACATGTATGGCATGCGCATGCCAGAAGAGTCGGCGTGCTGGCCGGCTGCACCGCCCTCGTGCTGACCCTGACCGGTACCGCCGCGCAGGCCCGCACCCCCGCGCACCACGACCCCGCCCGGCAGACGCTGCCCACGGGCGACGGCTGGGCCTCGTACGGCACGGGCACCACCGGAGGCGCCGCGGCCGACGCCGCGCACGTCCGCACCGTGACCGACTGGGCCCAGTTCACCGCCGCCCTGGAAGAGGGCGGGGACGCCCCGAGGATCATCAAGGTGAAGGGCGTCATCGACGCCGTCGCCGACGGCTGCGACGCGTTCGCCGTCCCCGGCTACGACTTCGACGCCTACCTGGAGACGTACGCCCCCGAGACCTGGGGCCTGGAGCGGGACCTCACCGACGAGCCCGACGACAGCCCCGAGGGGCTGCGCCGCGCCTCCGCCGCCCACCAGGACGCGGTGATCAAGGTGAACGTCCCCTCCCACACCACGATCATCGGCGTGGGACGCGACGCCGCGATCAAGGGAGCGAGCCTCCAGATCAAGGGGGCGGACAACGTCATCGTCCGCAACCTCACCCTGGAGAGCCCCGTCGACTGCTTCCCGCAGTGGGACCCCACCGACGGCGACCGCGGCAACTGGAACAGCGAGTACGACACCGTCGTCGTGCACGGCTCGACCCATGTGTGGCTGGACCACAACACGTTCACCGACGGCGCGCACCCCGACAGCGAGGCCCCCACCCACTTCGGCATGCTCTACCAGCAGCACGACGGCGAGCTGGACATCGTCAAGGGCGCCGACTACGTCACCGCCTCCTGGAACGTCTTCACCGAGCACGACAAGACGATCCTCATCGGCAACAGCGACAGCGAGTCCACCGCCGTGGGCGACCGGGGCAAGCTGAAGGCGACCTTCCACCACAACCTGTTCGAGGACCTCACCGAGCGCACCCCGCGCGTCCGGTTCGGTCAGGTCGACGTCTACAACAACCACTTCGTCGCCGGCTCCGGGTACGGCTACAGCTTCGGCGTCGGCAAGGAGTCCCAGCTCGTCGCCGAGCACAACGCGTTCACCCTGCCCCGGGGCATCAGCCCGGCGAAGGTCCTCAAGCGCTGGAACGACGCGCCGCTCACCGCCCGGCACAACCTGGTCAACGGCAGGCCGGTCGACCTGATCGCCGTGCACAACGCGGAGATCCCCGAGGAGACCCTGCGCTCCGGCGCCGGCTGGACGCCCGCCCTGCGCAAGGCCGTGCACCCCGCATGGGCCGTGCCCGCCCTGGTCGGACTCGGCGCGGGCGCCGGCCGCCTCCGCTGACCCGCGTCGTCCGAGCCGCCGGTGCGGACCGCCCCCACTGCGGACCGCACCGGCCCCCATCCGTCCCCCCTCAAGGAGCACCCGCATGCCCTCGCACCTGTCCCGGAGGAACGTCCTGCTGGCCGGCGCCGCGGCCGGCTCCGCCCTCGCCCTGTCCGCCGCCCCCGCCCACGCCCACGGCCGCCCGCGCCGCCCCTTCGGCCGCTACGGCTCGCCGTCCGCGCGGCTCACCTCCACCACCCTGTACGTGCACCCGCGCGGCGCCGGCGACTTCACCGGCCTCCAGGCGGCGGTCGACGCCGCCACCGGCACCGGACGCACCCTCGTCATCGCCCCCGGCATCTACCGCGAGACCGTCTCCGTACCCGCCGACCGCACCGGCATGACCTGGATCGGCGCCTCCGAGGACCCCCGTGACGTGGTCGTCGTCTTCGACAACGCGGCCGGCACCCCCAAACCCGACGGCTCCGGCACCTACGGCACCTCCGGGTCGGCCACCACCACCCTGCGGCCCGACGGCTTCACCGCCCGCCGGATCACCTTCGCCAACGACTGGCTGCGCGCCGACCACCCCGGCGTCAGCGGCACCCAGGCCGTCGCCGTCAAGGTCATGGGCGACCGCAGCGCCTTCTTCGACTGCCGGTTCCTCGGCCACCAGGACACCCTGTACGCCGACTCGGCGTCCCTGGACACCGTGGCCCGCCAGTACTTCGCGCGCTGCTACGCCGAGGGCGACGTCGACTTCGTCTTCGGCCGCGCGACAGCGGTGTTCGAGGACTGCGACTTCCGCACACTGATCCGCCCCGACCTGACCTCCGCCCCCTTCGGCTTCGTCTTCGCGCCCTCCACCGCCGTCGCGAACCCGCGGGGTTTCCTGGTCACCCGCAGCCGCATCAGCAGCGAGGCGCCGGACGGCTTCTACAAACTGGCCCGACCCTGGGTGCCCAGCTCCGACCCGACCGCACGGCCCGTGCTCACCGTCCGCGACACCCACCTCGGCCCGGGCATCGACGCCGTCGCGCCCTACACGAACATGGCGAGCGGCCACCCCTGGCAGGACCAGCGGTTCGCCGAGTACCGCAACACCGGCCCCGGCGCGGTCGTCACCGTCCCCGCCAACCGGCCCCAGCTCACCCCCGCCCAGGCCGCCGCGCACACCCGCCAGGCCTGGCTCGGCGACTGGCGGCCCCAGGCATGACCTCCCTGCCCGGACCGCCCGGCCTGCTCGACGCGCTCAAGGACGACCTGACGTTCCCGCTCGCCTGGGGAACCTCACCCGTCCGTGACCTCGCGCGCTGGCGCCGGGCGGCCCGGGCCGCGGTGGAGGACGCGCTCCTCGTCCCCGCCGAACCCGCCCTGCCCTACGACCCCGTGCACGTCCCCGGGCCCGAAGGGGACGGATACGCACGGGAGTCGGTGACCGTCACGCTCACCCGCCGTACCCGGGCCCGCGGCGTCCTGCTCACCCCGCACGGCACCGGACCCTTCCCGGCCGTGCTGCTGCTGCACGACCACGGCTCCCGCTTCGACATCGGCAAGGAGAAGTGCGTCCGCCCCTGGTACGACGACACCCGGCTCGCCTCCGCCGAGGAGTGGGCCGCGCGTCACTTCGACGGCCGCTTCCCCGGCGACGAACTCGCCCGCCGCGGCCATGTCGTGCTGTGTCTCGACGCCCTCGGCTGGGGCGAACGCGGCCCGCTCGTATACGAAGAGCAGCAGGCGCTCGCGTCCACCCTGTACCAGTTGGGCTCCTCCCTCGCCGGACTGCACGCCCGCGAGGACCAGCGCGCCGCCGCCTTCCTCGCCGGCCTCGACCGGGTCGACGCGCGCAGGGTCGCCGCCGTCGGCTGGTCCATGGGCGGCTTCCGCGCCTGGCAGACCGCCGCGCTGAGCGACCACGTCACCGCCGCCGCGAGCGTCTGCTGGATGACCGGCCTGAAGCAGCTGCTGGTGCCGGGCAACAACACGCTGCGCGGCCAGTCGGCGTTCCACATGCTGCACCCCGGACTCGCCCGCCACCTCGACCTTCCCGACGTGGCGAGCGTCGCCGCGCCCAAGCCGATGCTGTTCCTCCACGGCGAGCGCGACCCCCACTTCCCCGCCGACGGCGTACGGGCCGCCTACGACCGGCTCCGCACGGTCTGGCGGGCCTGGGACGCCGAGGAGCGGCTGCGGCTGGAGGTGTGGCCCGGACGCGGGCACACCTTCGACTCCCCGATGCAGGACGAGACGTACGCCTGGCTGGACTCCGTGCTCCACTCCTGAACCCTCGTCCGAGGGGCCGGACGGTGTCCGGCCCGCCGGTATGCCAATCCGTCACACGAAGCACACCGGAACGACGTACAGCACGGGCACAATCCAGCCAGCGTTCAGCAGATCATCACCTCCCGCTCATCGAGGAGCAGTTGCATGTCCGAGGCACAGAAGACGGCCGGCCGGCAGGACGCCGGGCCGTCCACGGTGACGGGTGTCGACCGGTTCTTCCGGATCACCGAACGGGGCTCGACGTTCGGCCGTGAGATACGCGGCGGCTTCGCCACCTTCTTCACGATGGCCTACATCCTCGTGCTCAACCCGCTCATCCTGGGCAGCGCGAAGGACAAGTTCGGTGAGCAGCTCGACCCGGTGCAGCTCACCACCGCCACCGCCCTGGTGGCCGCCGTGATGACGATCATCATGGGCGTCGGCGGCAATCTGCCCCTCGCCCTGGCCGCCGGACTGGGCCTCAACGCGGTCGTCGCCTTCCAGCTCGCCCCGCTGATGAGCTGGGACGACGCGATGGGCCTGATCGTGCTGGAGGGCCTGCTCATCTGCGTCCTGGTGGTGACCGGGCTGCGCGAGGCGGTCATGCACGCCATCCCGCAACCGCTGAAGCAGGCCATCAGCGTCGGCATCGGCCTGTTCATCGCGCTGATCGGCTTCGTCGACGCCGGCTTCGTCACCCGCATCCCGGACGCCGCGAACACCACCGTGCCGGTCCAGCTCGGCAGCACCGGCACCCTCGCCGGCTGGCCGATGCTGGTGTTCTGCGTCGGCGTGCTCCTCACCATCGGTCTGCTCGCCCGCAAGGTGCGCGGCGCCATCCTCATCAGCATCGTCGCCATGACCGTCGTCGCGCTCGTCATCAACGCGCTCGCCGACGTCAAGACCTGGGGCCTGACCACCCCCGAGTGGCCCGACCGGATCGTGGACACCCCCGACTTCGGTCTCCTCGGCCAGTTCAGCCTGTTCGGCGCGTTCGGCCAGGTCGGCGTGGTCACCGTCGTGCTGCTGGTGTTCACCCTGGTCCTGTCCGACTTCTTCGACACCATGGGCACCGTCGTCGGCGTCAGCGCCGAGGCCGGCCTGCTGGACGAGGACGGCAAGGTGCCCGGGCTCGGCAAGGTGCTGCTGATCGACGGCGCCGCGGCCGTGGCGGGCGGCGCCGCCTCCGCCTCCTCGGCGACCTCCTACATCGAGTCGGCGGCCGGCGTCGGCGAGGGCGCCCGCACCGGCTTCGCCAACCTGGTCACCGGCTCGCTGTTCGGGCTCGCGCTGTTCCTCACCCCGCTGCTCACCATCGTCCCGCTCCAGGCCGCCGCCCCCGCCCTGGTCGCCGTCGGCTTCCTGATGATGACCCAGGTCAGGCACATCGAGTGGGACCGCTACGAGATCGCCATCCCGGCGTTCCTCACCATCGCCGTGATGCCGTTCACCTACTCCATCACCAACGGCATCGGCGCCGGCTTCCTCGCCTACGTCCTCATCAAGACGGTGCTGGGCCGCGCCAAGGAGGTCCACTGGCTGCTGTGGGGCACCTCGGCGCTGTTCCTGGTCTACTTCGCGATCGACCCGATCGAGCAGCTGCTCGGCGTCTGACCGCTCACAGCACCGCGGGCCGCCCCCTTCGAGCACCGGGGGCGGCCCGTGCGTGTGTGTGTCCCGCGAGGTCAGTCCTGGAGCGCGGCCTTCATGGTCTCCCGCGCGATCGGGGCGGCCAGCCCGTTGCCGCTGACCTCCGAGCGGGCCGCGTCCGACTGCTCCACCAGCACCGCCACGGCGACCTTCTTGCCGTTCGAGCCGGACTCGGCGTACGAGGTGAACCAGGCGTACGGCGTCTTGCTGTTGTTCTCGCCGTGCTGCGCCGTGCCGGTCTTGCCGCCCACCGTGGCGCCGGACAGCTGCGCGTTGCTGCCCGTGCCCTCGTCCACCACCGTCCGCATCGCCGACCGCAGCTGCTCGGCGGTCGAGGAGCTGACGATCCGCCGGGCCGAGGCGTCCTCGTCGTGGTCCTCCAGCACGTCGCCGCCGCTGTCGGTCACCCGGGACACCATGTGCGGCGACACCAGCTCGCCGTCGTTCGCGATCGCCGCCGACACCATCGCGATCTGCAGCGGCGTCGCCGTCACGTCGAACTGGCCGATGCCGCTCAGCGCGGTCTGCGCCGGGTCCATGTCCGAGGGGTACACGCTGGCGTAGGCGCGCACCGGGACGTCCTGCTCGTCGTCGTTGAAGCCGAACTCCTCCGCCATGTCGCGCACCTTGTCCTGCCCCAGGTCGACGGCCATCTTGCCGAAGACGTTGTTGCAGGAGTACTGGAGCGCCACCCGGATCGAGGCGTTCTCGCACGGCGCGGACGGGTTCTCGTTGGTGAGGTCCTTCGACGAACCCGGCAGCGGGTAGGGGTCGGGGCTGTCGGTCCGCTCGTCCACCGAGGAGTACAGCCCGTCCTCCAGCGCGGCGGCCGCCACCACCAGCTTGAACGTCGAGCCGGGCGGCAGCGGCTGGCGCAGCGCCCGGTTGGTCAGCGGCTTGTCCGGGTCCCCGTTCAGCCGCGTCCACGCCTCGCCGGCGGTGTTGGCGCCGGTCAGCGCCGTCGGGTCGTACGACGGGGTCGACACGGCGGCGAGGATCCGGCCGGTCTCCGGGTCGATGGCGACCGCGGCGCCCTTCTTGTCGCCGAGCGCCCGGTACGCCGCCTTCTGCACGGCCGGGTCGATGGTCGTCACCACGTTCCCCGGGGCGGCCCTCCCGCCCGTGACCGTGTCCGTCACCGTCTTCAGACGGGGGTCCGTGCCGTTGAGCACGTCGGCGTAGATGCCCTCGAGCTGGGTCGGCGCGTAGGCCTGTGAGGCGTAACCGGTCACCGCCGCGTACAGCGGACCGTCCGTGTAGGTGCGCTTGTAGGCGAGGTCGCTCCCCTTCGTCCGCGCCGAGCCGGTGATGGACTCACCGGCCACGACGATGTTCCCCAGCGGCTCCGCGTACGTCTCGATCGCGTTGCGCCGGTTGTCGCTGTCGTCCGCCAGTGCCCGGCCCTCGTAGAACTGCACCCAGGTCGCCCGCACCAGCAGGGCGAACACCAGGAGCAGCGTGAAGACGGAGGCACGCCTGATCGTCCTGTTCATCGCGTGAGGACAGACGAGCCGAAGGGGGCGGGACGTTCCCGTCCGCCCGGATTCTCATCGTGTGTTCATACAGGCCCCCGATCGGCGTGAACCCGCTCACCTGCCGCCCAGGAAGCCCGCCTCGTAGGCGGCGACCACGGCCTGCGTGCGGTCCCGGGCGCCCGTCTTGGCCAGCACCGACGCCACGTGCGTCTTCACGGTCGCGGCGCCCACGCCCAGACGCCCGGCGATCTCCGCGTTGGTCAGCCCGCCCGCCATGTGCCGCAACACCTCGCGCTCGCGCCCCGTCAGCCGTCCCACCCACGCGGGCGGCGCGGGACGGGCGCGCGCGTGCTCGGCGGCGAGGGCCCGCACCGCCTCCGGGAACAGCAGCGTGTCGCTGCGCGCCACCAGCCGTACCGCCCCGACCAGCGCGTCGGCCTCCGCCCGCTTCAGGAGGAACCCCGCGGCGCCCGCCCGCAGCGCGTCGTACACGTAGGCGTCGTTCTCGAAGGTGGTGACGACGACGATCCGCGGCGGCTCGCCCGGACCGGCGAGGATCGTCTCGGTGGCGCGGATGCCGTCGGTCCCCGGCATCCGCACGTCCATCAGCACCACGTCCGGCCGCAGTTCCCGCACCACGGCCACCGCCTCCGCCCCCGTGGCGGCCTCGCCGGCCACCTCGAGATCCGGCTCGGCGGACAGGATGGCCCGCAGGGCGGAGCGGACCATGCGTTCGTCGTCGGCGAGGACGACACGGATCGGGGCCGGAACGGTCATGAGGATTCCTCGTCAGGGGGAGGCGGACGGGCGGGGGACGGGCAGCCGTACGCGAAGACGCCAGAGGCCGTCCACCGGGCCGGCCCGCGCCGTGCCGCCCAGCAGACGGGAGCGGGACCGGATGCCGTCCAGGCCGTGCCCGCCGCCGCCGCGGGTGGCGGCGGAGGCCGCGAGGGGGTTGTCGACGCCGATCTCCAGGTGCCCGTCGCGCAGGACGACGCGCACGGCCACCGTGACCCCGGCGCCGGCGTGCCGCAGCGCGTTGGTCAGCCCCTCCTGGACGATGCGGTACGCCTCGCGGGACAGCACCGGAGGGAGGGCCTTCAGCGGCGCGTCCACCGTGGCCGTCACCGGCTGCCCGGCGGCCCGGGTGCGGCGCAGCAGGCCGTCCAGGTCGGCGGCGAGCGTGGGCGCCGGGGCCGCGTCGGGGGTGTCGCCGTCGCGCAGCACGCCGAGCACCGTGTCGAGTTCGCCGACCGTGCGCCGGGTGGTCTCCTCGATCGCCGCGAGCGCCTCGCGCACGAACTCCTGGTCGCTGCCGAGCACCCGGCGGGCGGCGCTCGCCTGCAGGGTCACCGCGCTCAGCGCGTGCCCCACCGAGTCGTGCAGTTCACGCGCCAGGCGGTTGCGCAGGGCGAGATCGGCGGCCCGGGCCTCGGCGGCGGCGAGCCGCTCCTCGGGGGACGGGCCCAGCAGCGCCGGCGCCCAGCGGGCGAGCAGCGCGCCCGCCCCCGCCGCGCAGCCCGCCAGCGCCAGCAGCGACACCACGCCCGCGGCGGGGGCGAGCGCCTGACCCCACCCGTGGCCGAGGATCTCCGGCAGCCCCAGCCGGGGGTCCCGCCAGGCCGGGACGAACGGCAGGGCGATCAGCACGGCGGCGAACGGCGGCAGCGCCAGCGACATGCCGGCGACGACCGCGCCGGACGTCAGATGCAGTGCGAACCACAGCGCCGTACGGCCCTTGGCCGCCCGGCCGCGGGCGGGCCCCTCGGCGAGCCGGTCCGCGGGCACCCCGCACAGCCAGCGCACCGCCGCCCCCTCCAGCGGCCGGGTCAGCGGGAACAGGGAGGTGGCGACGGCGAGGGGCAGCCCCACGGCGAACGAGGCGAGCTGCATCGTGAGCGAGGTGAAGACCTGACCGTCCGTCGAACCGGCCACCGGGCCCACGACCACCGTGCCGACCAGGACGTACGGCATGGCGAGTGCGCCGCCCAGCACCAGATGGACCCAGCGCAGCCGTGCCTGCCGCCCGAACAGCGGCCGCAGCAGGGCCGTCATGCCGCCGGGAGCCGCGCCGACCGCCCCGCGAGGAAGCGGACGCAGACGGCGGCGACGAGCAGCCCGACGGTCATCTGGCCAGCGTAGGTCAACAGCATCAGGTCCGTCGGGCGGTCGGCGGGATCTCCCGGCGCGAGCAGGGCGGCGGCCGTCATCCAGCCGCCCCAGCAGGCCACGGCGGCGGACCCGACGAGCGCGGCGGCCAGCGGCACCCGCACCGGCGGCCCGGGAGCCCGCCGGGGGACGAGCGCCCACGCCCCGGCGACCGCGGCCAGCAGGAAGACGACGTACACGCCCTCCAGCACCTGGGCGTCGGCGCCCCGGTCCGCGACGGCGTCCGCGGTGAGCCCGACGGTGCCGCCGCAGGCCCACACCGCCCGCAGCGTCAGCGGGAACAGGACCAGGACCAAGGCCGCGGCCGCCAGGGCCCGCTGCCCGGGCCGCCGCGTCGCACCGGCGCGCAGGTCCGCCGTGCGGCCGCGCCACAGGTGCCCCCAGCGGTCCCGGGCGTACAGCACGAACAGGGCGCCCAGGGCGAGGCCCTGCACGATGAAACCGCCGTACACGACGGCGAACACCCAGTCCTCCAGGAAGGGCCGGCCGTCACCCCCGCCGCTCCCGGCGCCGTCGCCGAGGGCGCCGACCAGGAGCTGGAGGGGATAGCCGGCCATGATCGGCGCCAGCAGGCCCGTCGCCACCCACATCGGCGCCGCGAGCAGCCAGGCGGGCACCGCGCGGCCCCACGGCCGGGTCAGCAGCAGCACGAGCACGATCACCGCGCCGTCCATCAGGATCGTCAGCGCGTTGGCGGCGGCCAGCGCGACACGGTCGTCCAGCAGCGGGCTGCCGGCCGGGATGCCGAGGTGACTTCCCGCCACCCAGGCGGTCTTGAGGCCGAGGTACGGCAGGCAGGCCGCCACGGCGACGGCACGCAGCAGCCTGCGGGAGCGGGGAGGAAAGGGCGTGGTCGGTGTCTGGGGCATGCGTCCACGCTCCCGCGCGGGCGCCCGCCCTCACATCGTGCGCGGCGACGATCCGCCTCCGCCGCCCGGGGGAGGGACGAGTCGGCCCAGGGGGAGGGACAGGTCAGTTTTCCAGCGCCAGCACCAGCTCGTCGGTCTCCTCGCCCCGGCCCGGCGCGTACGCCCTCGCCGTGCCGGTGACCTCGAAGCCGCACGTGCGCAGCACCCGCAGCGAGCCCGCGTTGTCGGCGGCCACGCGCGCGTACAGCGGGCGCTCGGTCACCTCCGCCAGCAGGGCGCGCAGCGCGGCCGTGGCGATGCCCTTGCCCCAGTAGGCCCGGTCGATCCAGTACGTCACCTCGCGCTCGCCCGCCTCGCCGTAGACGGACGCGGAGCCCACCACGTCGCCGTCCGCGAGCACCGTGCGCGCCACGATCTCCGGGGAGCTGCGGATGTGCGCCCACTTCGCCTCGAAGCGGTCACGGTCGGCCGGGTCCTCGGGCGTGAAGGCGGCCATCCGCACCGACTCCGGGTCGTTCGTCTGCCGGAAGAAGACGGCCAGGTCGCTGTCGTGCACCGGGCGCAGGGCGATGTCCACGGGTCAGAGCCTCCGGGTGGCCAGGGTCAGCCGGTCGCGGGCGTCGAACAGGGCGTCCTTCACCATCTGTTCGTGGGCGGGGGTGAGCCGGGCCACCGGCACCGAGCAGCTGATGGCGTCCCGGGCGGGCGTGCGGTAGGGGATCGCCACGCCGAAGCAGCGCAGGCCCAGGGTGTTCTCCTCGCGGTCCACGGCGAAGCCCTGCTCCCGCACCTGGTGCAGCTCCTCGATGAGCTTCTCCCGGTCGGTGATGGTGTTCTCGGTGAGCGCGGGCAGCGTCTCGGGGAGCATCTTGCGCACCTGCTCGTCCGTGTACGTGCTGAGCAGCGCCTTGCCCAGCGACGTGGAGTGCGCGGGCAGCCGGCGCCCGACGCGGGTGAAGGGGCGCAGGTAGTGCTGGGACTGACGGGTCGCGAGGTAGACGACGTTGGTGCCGTCGAGACGCGCCAGGTGGATCGTCTCGGTGGTGTCGTCGGAGAGCCGGTCCAGCGTGGGCCGGGCGGCCGCGACGACCTCGTCCCCGTCGATGTACGAGGTGCCCACCAGCAGCGCCCGCACGCCGATGCCGTACCGCGTGCCCGTCGCGTCCGTCTCCACCCAGCCGAGGTCGACGAGCGTGCGCAGCAGCATGTACAGGCTGGACTTGGGGTAGCCGACGGCCTCCTGGACCGCGGCCAGGGAGTGCATCCCGGGGCGTCCGGCGAAGTATTCGAGCAGTTCAACGGTCCGTACCGCGGACTTGACCTGCGCCCCGCCGCCCGTCTCGCCAGCCGACATCGCCCTTGACCCCTTCGTTCGCCGGGAAATAGTCTCCGAAGCGCATTCACCCACAGAGACAGTGTTCAGTATATCGAACACCGCCGTGGGTGACGTACATACTGCGGCATTGCATGCGGCATTCAAGTGGAGGGACCCGCGGTGGCAGCATCACCAGTCTGGAGTGTCGACCCCCGAACCGGGAAGCAGCGTGAACAGGTTGCGGTGGAGGCCACAGCCCAGGAGGTGGACGCCGCCGTCCGGGCAGCCCACGCCGCGCGCGAGGCGCTGACCGACCGCACCGTCCGCGCCGCCTTCCTGCGGTCCGCCGCCGACGAACTGGAAGCCGCCCGCGACCGGCTCGTCGAGGCCGCCGACGCCGAGACCGCGCTCGGCCCGGTCCGCCTCACCGGCGAACTCGCCCGCACCTGCTACCAGCTGCGCGCCTTCGCCGGCATCGTCGAGGAGGGCGCCTTCCTCGACGTCGTCATCGACCACCCCGACGACACCGCCACCCCGCCCGTCCCCGACCTGCGCCGCTACAAGATCCCGCTGGGCGTGGTCGCCGTGTACTCGGCGTCCAACTTCCCGTTCGCCTTCTCCGTGGCCGGCGGTGACACCGCGAGCGCCCTGGCGGCCGGCTGCCCCGTCGTCGTCAAGGCCCACCCCGACCACCCCGCCCTGTCGGAGCTGGTCGCCAAGGTGATCCGGCGGGCCGCCGCCCGGCACCAGGTCCCCGACGGCGTGCTCGGCCTGGTGCACGGCTTCGACGCCGGCATCGAGCTGATCCGGCACCCGATGGTCGCGGCGGCCGGTTTCACCGGCTCGGTCCGCGGCGGCCGCGCCCTGTTCGACGAGGCCGCCGCCCGGCCCGTCCCCATCCCGTTCCACGGCGAACTCGGCTCCCTCAACCCGGTCCTGGTCACCGAGGCCGCCGCCGCCGAGCGCGGCGAGGCGATCGGCGCCGGACTGGCCGGCTCGATGACGCTGGGCGTCGGCCAGTTCTGCGTGAAGCCGGGCCTGGTGCTCGCCCCGGCCTCCGCGGCCGGCGACGCGCTGCTGAAGTCCCTGACGGACGCGGTCAGCGACACCGACCCCGGTGTCCTGCTCGACCACCGCATGCGCGACAACTTCCTCGCCGGGGTCACCGAACGCACCCGGCTCCCGGAGGTGGAGTCCCCGGTGACCGCGGGCGCGGGCGGCGAGCACACCGTCAGCGCCGGTTTCCTCACCGTTCCGGCGGAGCGGCTGACCCGCGAGGGCGCGCACGACCTGCTGCTGGAGGAGTGCTTCGGACCGGTCACCGTGGTGGCCCGCTACACGGACGAGGCGGAGGTGCGGGCGGTGCTGTCCCGGCTCCCCGGCAACCTCACCGCGACCGTGCACCTGTCCTCCGAGGAGGCGGCCGGACAGGGCCGAGGGGCCGAACTCGTGCGGGAGCTCACGCCGTTGGCGGGCCGCGTGCTGGTGAACGGCTGGCCGACCGGTGTCGCCGTCGCCCCCGCCCAGCACCACGGCGGCCCCTACCCGGCGACCACCTCCACGTCCACGTCCGTGGGCGGCACGGCGATCGAGCGCTGGCTGCGGCCCGTGGTCTACCAGGGCGCCCCGGAGGCGCTGCTGCCGCCGGAGCTGAAGGACGACAACCCGCTCGGGCTGCCCCGCCGCTTCAACGGCCGCCTGGAGCACTGACCCCCGATCACCCGCCGGCCGGCTCCAGGCCCGCGTCCCGGGCCAGGAGCGCGGCCTGCACCCGGTTGTCGCAGTCCAGCTTGGTCAGGATCCGGCTGACGTACGTCTTCACCGTGGCCTCGCTCATGTGCAGCCGGGCCCCGGCGTCCGCGTTGGACAGGCCCTCCCCGAGGAGCGCCAGCACCCGCAGCTCCCGCTCGGTGAGCGCGGACAGCCGGCGGCGCGCCTCCTCGCCGCGCGCGGTCGCGGCGGGCGAGGCCAGGGTGTCCACCACGTGCCGGGTGGCGGCCGGGGACAGATAGGCGTCGCCCGCCGCCGCCGCGCGGACCGCGTGGATCAGCTCCTGCGGCGCGGAGTCCTTCAGCAGGAACCCGGCGCCGCCGTGGCCCAGCGCCCGCAGCACGTTCTCCCGCTCCCCGAACGTGGTCAGGATCAGCACCCGCACCCGGGGCGCGACCCGGCCGATCTCGGCCAGCGCGGTCAGCCCGTCCAGCTCCGGCATCTGGATGTCCAGCAGCGCCACGTCGACGGCGGTGGAGCGGGCGGTCTCCACCGCCTCACGGCCGTCGCGCGCCTCGGCGACGACGTCGATGTCGTCGGCCGAGGTGAGGATCATCCTGATGCCGGCCCGGATGAGCGGCTCGTCGTCGGCGACCAGGACCCGGATCACGCGGCCTCCTGCGCGGTGCGGTGGGACGGGCGGATGGCGGAGCCATGCCATCATGCCCGATGCCCCGCGGGACCGGAGCCGGCCGGCCGTCAGACCACGTGCGGGTAGGACTCCTTGGCGGTCAGCTTCCCGTCGCGGAAGCAGAACCGGTACACGATGTCCTTCTCGTCGTCCACGAAGTGCTCGCACACCGCGTCCTCGGGCAGCGGCGGGCCCTGCTTCTCCACGCCGTCGGTGAGGAGCGAGCCGCCCTCCGGGAACTTCTCGCGCAGGTCCGCCTCCGCGTCGCCGATGCGCGCGTCCTCGTACACGCTCGCCGGTATGACGCCCTTCTCCACCTCGTCGATCAGCTTGCCCACCCCCCACACCAGCAGGGCGACGGTGCCGGCGACGAGGGCGACGGAGACGAGGGCGCACCCCAGGGCGACGTTCTTCTTGCTGCTCATGATGGCGGCGTACTCCTTCGGGTCGGAGCGTTCGATGTCCGCTCCACCGTCGCCCGCGCCGCCCACCGGGATCTGCCCCCGAAAGTCGCGGCCCGCGGCGACGGACGTCGCGTCCTCGCGTCCGACGGGTGAGGCGCCGTCGCCGTACGGCAGCACACCGGCGAGGCGGAAGCCGCCGTCGGGGGAGGGGCCGCTGTGCACCATGCCGCCGACCAGCCGGGCCCGTTCCCGCAGCCCCGCCAGGCCCTGGCCGCCGCTGATCGCGGGCGGCGCCGGGGGCGCCCCGTCCGGGACCGGCGCGTTGGCCACCTCCACCACCAGGCTGTCCGGCTCGTAGCGCAGCTCCACGGTGATCGGGGAACCCGGCGCGTGCTTGTGCGCGTTGGTCAGGCCCTCCTGGACGATGCGGTACACCGCGTGGTCCGCGGCCGGGGCGAGCGGCCGCTCCTCGCCCGAGCGGCGCAGCTCCACCGGAGCGCCCGCGCTCCGCGACGACGCGACCAGCGCGTCCACCCCGGCCGCGCCCCGGGCGGGCGGCGCCCCGGCCGCCTCCGGTCCGGGGCCGGGAGCGGGCGCGGACGGCTCCTCGGCATCGTCCCGGAGGATGCCGACGGCCTCACGCAGCTCCCGCATCGCCGACCTGGCGGCCTCCCGGAGGATGCCCACCCCCTCCCGCCGGCGGTCCCTCAGCTCCGGGTCCACCTCCAGCGCCCCCGCGTGCACCGCGATCAGGGCGAGCTGGTGGCCGAGGCTGTCGTGCATGTCCTGGGCGATCCGCTGCCGCTCCAGCAGCCGCGCCTGCCGCGCCACCATCGCCTGCTCGCGCACCAGCTGGGCGTTGTGCCGGCGCAGCGCGTCCAGCAGGTCACGGCGCTGGGCGCGGTACCGGGAGGCGAGCCCCGGCACGACCGCCAGCACCAGGTAGGGGCCCGCGCCCAGCGCCGCCGCCAGCATCAGCGACAGCTCCAGCGTCTCCTCGCCCCCGTCGCCGAGCAGACCGCCGGCGACGTACAGCACCAGCCCGGCGGCGTACGCGCCGACCGCGCGCCAGGGGCGTTTGATGCGGCTGCCCGCCGACCAGCTCGCGTAGATCAGCAGCGGGCCGGCGCCGAGAACCGAGCCGGCCAGGGCGGAGGAGACGACGAGCACGGTGGCGGGCAGCGACCGCCGGACCAGCGAGAGCAGCCCGACGAGCAGGGCCACCGCCCAGCCCTTGGCGGCCGATCCGCTCTCCGTGGCGTACGCCGCTCCCGCGATGCCCGCGAGCACCAGGAGCAGCACGGTCTCCCCGGCGATCCGGCCGCGGGACCAGGGCGAGGCGGCGGCCGGCCGGGACAGCAGGGGACGGGCGGGGCGAGAGGTCTGCGCGATGTCCACGCGCCCGACCCTAGGGGCCCGCACCGGGGCGCCGGCATCCTCCGTCCGTAGCGGCCCCGAACGACGAAAGTGAACGGCAGCCGTCGACGTCCGTGTTCCCTTTGGTCGTTGCGGACCGCGACTTCCGGAGACTGCGTCCGCACGGCCCGCCCGGCGACGATGGCGGCGCCGGCGCGGACCTCCGCCGGCGGCACACCCTCCACCGACACCGGGAGCGCAGCAGTGGACGCAACGGGACCCTGGGCGGGCCGACGCTTCACCGTCACGCAGAAGGCCGCCCTCACGACCGACCGGTACCTCGTCACCGAGACCGCGCCGGACGGCTCCGACGGCCGGGTCCTCGCCTACGCCGAGCAGAGGCGGTTCTCCCTCAGGGAGGAACTGACCTTCCACACCGACGCCTCCAGGAGCCAGGTCGCGTTCACCGTCAGGGAACGCACCCTGCTGGACCCCGGCGAGGGCTTCGACGTGCTGGACGCGGAGGGCAAGCCCATCGGCGCCTTCCACGAGCGGTTCTTCACCTCCCTGGTCCGCTCCACATGGGTGCTGGAGCAGCCGGGCGCACCCGACGCCGTGGGACGCGAGCGCAACCGGTTCGTGGCCGTGCTGCGCCGGGCCTGGAACTGGCTGCCGCTGGAGCTGGTGCCGTTCGCCTGGCCGTACCACTTCGACTTCGGGACGGACGGCAAGCCCGTGATGACCGTCGACAGGAAGACCGGCCTGCGCGACCGCTACCTGGTCGAGGTGACCGCCCCCGGCCTCGACCTGCGGCTCGCCGTCGCCCAGGCGGTCGCCCTGGACGCCTTCCAGGGCCGCTGACCGGGACCGGGTGCGCGCGACGGGGCCGCTCCTGGGAGAATCCCGCCATGGACCTGGACATACCCGAACTCCCCTTCCGGCTGCGGACCTACGGCCCCGACGGCTCCTGGTCCTACGAGGACGGCGTCCTCACCGGATGGGCCGGACCACGGCAGGACCGCTTCGTGCCGCCCACCGGCGAGTCCCTGGAGTCCGCCGCCGACGCGCCCCGGCTGCTCGGCGCGCCCGAGGGCGACTTCCAGCTGATCGCCCGGGTCACGGTGGGCTTCGCCGGCTCCTTCGACGCCGGGGTGCTGTACGTCCACGTCGGGGAGCGCGCCTGGGCCAAGCTCTGCCTGGAGTACTCCCCGGACGTGCCCACCGTCTGCACGGTCGTCACCCGGGGCCACTCCGACGACGCCAACTCCTTCACCGTGGACGGCAAGACGGTCTGGCTGCGGGTGAGCCGCACCGGGCGCGCCTTCGCCTTCCACGCCTCCCGCGACGGCAAGCAGTGGACCTTCGTCCGGCTGTTCACCCTCGGCGACGAGAAGGAGACGGGGGCGGCCCTGGTCGGGTTCGCGACCCAGTCGCCGATGGGGGAGGGGTGCGTGGTGACCTTCGACCACATCGAGTACCGGCTGCACTGGCCGCCGGACCTGCGCGACGGCAGCTGAGCGAGGACCGTGCCACGACCGGGGAATGCCGGCGGTTGCTTGAACGTTCATCCGGTCGCGGGGGACGTCTCCGCAGCCGTGCCGAAACCCTGGAGAGAGCCCGCCCATGCGCGTCGAGATCTGGAGCGACATCGCCTGCCCCTGGTGCTATGTCGGAAAAGCTCGCTTCGAGAGGGCGCTGGCCTCCTTCCCGCACCGTGACGGGGTCGAGGTGGTCCACCGCTCCTTCGAGCTCGACCCGGGCCGCGCCAAGGACGACGTCGAGCCCGTGCTCACGATGCTCACCAAGAAGTACGGCATGAGCCAGGCGCAGGCCGAGGCCGGCGAGGACAACCTGGGCGCCCAGGCCGCCGCCGAGGGCCTGCCCTACCGCACCCGGGGCCGCGACCACGGCGGCACCTTCGACATGCACCGCCTGCTGCACTTCGCCCGCGAGCACGGCCGCCAGGAGCGGCTGCTCGACCTCCTCTACCGGGCCAACTTCGCCGAGGAACGCTCCCTGTTCGGCGACGACGAGCGGCTCGTCGAGCTCGCCGGCGCGGCCGGCCTCGACCCCGAGGCGGCCCGCGCGGTGCTGGCCGACCCGGAGGCGTACGCCGCCGAGGTCCGCGCCGACGAGCAGGACGCCGCGCGGCTCGGCGCGCGCGGGGTGCCGTTCTTCGTGCTCGACCGGAAGTACGGCGTCTCCGGCGCCCAGCCCGCCGAGGTCTTCACCCGCGCGCTCACCCAGGCCTGGGGCGAGCGCGCGCCGCTGACCCTCGTCGACGGCGCCGCGGACGCCGACGCCTGCGGACCCGACGGGTGCGCGGTGCCCCCGCGGGAGAACACGCAGGCCGGCGCGGACGTATAAGCAACCCTTGGCGGTACCGCGCAGAAATCCGCGATGGACGGGGGCGCGGCGGGGTCGCAGAGTGGTCCCATGGAGACCTTCGAGAGCCTCGTCCGCGCCGAGTTCACCCCGAAGAACACCTATCTGAACACCGCGAGCAGCGCCCTGCTGCCCGCCCGGACCGTGGCCGCGCTCGACGCGGCCGTCCGGCTGCGCGCGGAGGGGCGCCCGCTCGACCCGCTGTTCGCCGACGTCGAGGCGTGCCGCGCCGCGTACGCCCGGCTGGCCGGCGTGCCCGTCGAGCGGGTGGCGGCCGGGGCGACCGTCGCCCTGTATTCCTCGCTGGTCGCCGCGTCCCTGCCGCCGGGCGCCGACGTCCTCACCGCCGAGGACGACTTCACCTCCGTGCTCAACCCCTTCCACGCGCGCGGCGACCTCAAGGTGCGGTCCGCGCCGCTGGAGGGGCTGGCCGACGCCGTGCGGCCGGGCACCGCCCTGGTCGCGGTCAGCGCCGCGCAGTCCGCCGACGGCCGGATCGCCGACCTGCCCGCGCTGCGCGAGGCGGCCCGCTCCCACGGAGCGCGCACCTACGTCGACTTCTCCCAGGCGGCGGGCTGGCTGCCGGTGGAGGCCGGCGCGTACGACTACGGCGTCGCCATCGCCTTCAAGTGGCTGCTGGGCGTGCACGGCGCCGCCTTCCTCACCGTCCCCGAGGACTTCGGCGACCTGGTCCCGGTGCAGGCCGGCTGGACCGCGGGGGAGGACCCGTGGGGCAGCTGCTACGGCCCCGTCGCCGAACTCGCCCACAGCGCACGGCGGTTCGACACCACCCCCGCGCTGTTCAGCTACGCGGGCCTGCGGGCGTCGCTCACCCTGCTCGAGGAGATCGGCGTGGACGCCGTCCGCGCCCACGACCTCGCCCTCGCCGACCGCTTCCGCGCGGGGCTCGCCGCGCTGGGCCACGAGCCCGTGCCCGCGCCCGGCTCGCCCATCGTGTCCGTGCCGGGGCTGGGGCGGATGCAGCCGGAGCTGTCGCGGGCGGGCGTCGAGGTGTCGAACCGCGCCGGCAACCTGCGGGCGTCGTTCCACCTCTACAACACGGCCGCCGACGTGGACCGGCTGCTCGACGCGCTGTCCGGCTGAGCGCACGGCAGCGGGCCGGCGCCTCCTTGTCCCACACGAGGAGGCCCGGCCCGCGGTCGGTGAGGCGGTGCGCTCACGTCACCGCCGTGCGTGTCCCTACTTCACCGGCGTGAAGTCCCGCGCCCCGATGAACTCGGGGCGGCGGATCGGGGCGGCGAAGGGGTCGACCGCCGCGTTCTCGACGCTGTTGAACACGATGAACACGTTGCTGCGCGGATACGGCGTGATGTTGTCGCCGGAGCCGTGCATGCAGTTGCAGTCGAACCAGGTCGCCGAGCCGGCCTTGCCGGTGAACAGCTTGATGCCGTACTCCGACGCCATCTTGGTCAGCGCCTCGTCGGACGGCGTCCCCGCGTCCTGCATCTGCAGGGACTTCTTGTAGTTGTCCTTCGGCGTGGCGCCCGCGCAGCCGAGGAACGTCTTGTGCGACCCCGGCATGATCATCAGACCGCCGTTGGTGTCGTAGTTCTCGGTGAGCGCGATCGAGACCGAGATGGTGCGCATGTTCGGCAGGCCGTCCTCGGCGTGCCAGGTCTCGAAGTCCGAGTGCCAGTAGAAGCCGCTCGCGCCGAAGCCGGGCTTGACGTTGATCCGCGACTGGTGGACGTACACGTCCGAGCCGAGGATCTGCCGGGCCCGCCCGACGACCCGCTCGTCGCGCACGAGCCGGGCGAACACCTCGCTGATCTTGTGCACCTCGAAGACCGAGCGGATCTCCTGGGACTTCGGCTCGACGATCGAGCGCTCGTCCGCGCGGATCGCCGGGTCGCCGACCAGCCGGTCCAGCTCGCGCTTGTAGACCTCGACCTCGTCCGGGCCGATCAGCTGGTCGACGGTCAGGAAGCCGTCGCGGTCCAGCGCCTGGAGGTCACCCGCCGAGACAGGACCGGGCGTGTCCGGGGAGCCCCAGACGACCGGGTCCTGGCGCGGGGTGACCACCTCGGTGGCACCGCGGGTCGGGTAGAGATCGGTGACGCGCGTGGTCGTGGTCACGGTGGATCACACCTCCTCGGTGAGCAGCGGGTAGACGCCGTTCTCGTCGTGGTCCTCCCGTCCGGTCACGGGCGGGTTGAAGACACAGATGCAGTGGAAGTCCTCCTTGACCTTGAGCGTGTGCCGCTCATGGCCGTCGAGGAGGTACATGGTGCCGGGCGTGATGTGGTACGTCTTCCCGGTCTCGCGGTCGGTCAGCTCGGCGTCGCCCTTGGTGCAGACGACGGCCTCGATGTGGTTCGCGTACCACATGTCCGTCTCCGTGCCCGCGTACAGGATCGTCTCGTGCACGGAGAAGCCGACCTTCTCCTTGGCGAGGACGATGCGCTTGCTCTCCCACGTGCCGGACGCCGATTTCACGTGCCGGTCGGTGCCTTCGATCTCCTTGAACGAACGGACGATCACGGTGTTGCGATGCCTCCTCGGCTGGGGTGTGTGCTTCAGGCGGTCTCACGGACGGCGCGGGCGAGGACCCTGAGGCCCTCGTCCAGCTCGTCCGGGGTGATGGTCAGGGCGGGGAGCAGCTTGACGACCTCGCTCTCCGGGCCGGACGTCTCGATCAGCAGACCGAGCTCGAAGGCGCGCTTGGCGACCCGGCCGGCGCGCTCCTTGTCGTGGAACTCCAGACCCCACACCAGGCCGCGGCCGCGGTACTCCTTGACGTCGGCGAGGTTCTCCTCGGTGATGGCGATCATCGCCTGCTCCACCTGCTCGCCGCGCTGACGGGTCTGCTTCTCCATCGCGGAGCCGTCCGCCCAGTACGCCTCCAGGGCGGCGGTGGCCGTCACGAACGCGGGGTTGTTGCCGCGGAACGTGCCGTTGTGCTCGCCCGGCTCCCAGACGTCCAGCTCCGGCTTGAACAGGGTGAGCGCCATGGGCAGCCCGTAGCCGCTGATCGACTTGGAGACGGTGACGATGTCCGGCGTGATGCCCGCCTCCTCGAAGGAGAAGAACGCGCCGGTGCGGCCGCAGCCCATCTGGATGTCGTCGACGATGAGCAGCATGTCCTGGCGCTCGCACAGCTCGGCCAGGGCGCGCAGCCACTCGGGCCGGGCCACGTTGATGCCGCCCTCGCCCTGCACGGTCTCGACGATCACGGCCGCCGGCTTGTTGAGGCCCGAGCCCTGGTCCTCCAGGATGCGCTCGAACCACAGGAAGTCCGGGACCTGGCCGTCGAAGTAGTTGTCGAACGGCATCGGCGTGCCGTGCACCAGCGGGACGCCCGCGCCGGCCCGCTTGAAGGCGTTGCCGGTCACGGCGAGCGAGCCCAGCGACATGCCGTGGAAGGCGTTGGTGAACGACACCACGGACTCGCGGCCCTTCACCTTCCGCGCCAGCTTCAGCGCGGACTCCACGGCGTTGGTGCCCGTCGGGCCCGGGAACATGACCTTGTACGGCAGGTCGCGGGGGCGCAGGATCGCGTTCTGGAAGGTCTCCAGGAACGCGCGCTTGGCCGTCGTCGACATGTCGAGGCCGTGGGTGACGCCGTCCCGCTCCAGGTAGTCGATCAGGGCGCGTTTCAGGACGGGGTTGTTGTGGCCGTAGTTGAGTGAACCGGCTCCCGCGAAGAAGTCGAGGTACTCATGGCCGTCCTCGTCGTACATGCGGCTGCCGTGCGCACGGTCGAAGACGGTGGGCCAGCCGCGGCAGTAGCTGCGCACCTCGGACTCGAGGGTCTCGAAGACGCTGAGGTCGGGCTGGGTGATGGTCACGACGAATCGCTCCTCGGTGGCGTGGGAAGTCAGAGGGAGTCGGAAGATCGGGGGGACGGGCCGGCCCGTCAGAGGGCGAGCGGCCCGATGCGGTGGAGGACCTCGGGCTCGTGCGGTCCGTCGGGGAAGTCTCCGGTGCCGAAGAGCACCTCGCGCTCCAGCAGGGCGCCGTGGCGCTCCGCGAACGCGGTGAACAGGCGCTCGGAGGCGGTGTTGCCGGGAGCGACGGTGGTCTCCACGGTGTCCACGCCGTGCTCCGCGGCGGTCCGGGCGGCCAGTCCGTCGAGCATGGCGGCGGCCAGGCCCCGGCCGCGGTACGCCTCGTCGACGGCGACCTGCCAGACCAGCAGGGTGCGCGGGCTGTCCGGGCGGAGGTAGCCGGTGATGAAGCCGACGGGCTCTCCGCGCTCGTCGCGGGCGACGGCCGAGGTGGCGGCGAAGTCACGGCACCACAGCAGATAGCTGTACGACGAGTTCAGGTCGAGGACCTTCGAGTCCCTGGCTATCCGCCACAGCACGGCTCCGTCCGCCACGGTCGGGCGGTCGATTTGCAGGTCTGCTTGTGCGGCAGTCATGCGAATTGAACTTACCGAGGTAAATTCAAAATTGCATCGTCCTGCGGGGTTACGTACGAGCGTGTCATGTGTTATCGCGCGTGCGGGTAGGTCCGCGCGAGCTGTCGGCGGAATGTCCTGTTTCGTGCGGGACGGAACGGGATGAATCGGGCGTGATGTGGAACCGGTCACATCTGTGTAACTCCCGTGACCGCGCCGGGAATCGCCCGGTGACCGCTTCTCGGATTGGGGTGTTTAGGGTCCGGGAGAGCGGGCAGAAGAGGACGGGAAGCTGCTCTGCAGAGTAATAGGGAAATAAGCCGGAGAATGTCGCGGGAGTATCTGTGCGAGGGATTTCGATAATCCCCCGGAATTCACGCGCCGGTCGCCCCGTCGATGCGCTCCCGCAGGAGATCGGCGTGACCGTTGTGGCGGGCGTACTCCTCGATCAGATGGATCAGCACCCAGCGCAGGCTGACCTCCGTGCCCGCCAGCGGACCGTCGGCGATCCTTCCGGCGCCGTCCAGGGGGCGCCCGGCGCACAGCTCCCGCCCCCGGGCGGTCTCCCGCCGCCACACGGCGAGCGCCTCGTCCATCCCGCGCGCCGGGTCGAGCGCGAACCCGGTCCCGTCCTCGTACACCGGCGGCACGTCCAGGCCGGCGGCGATCCGCTGGAACCAGTTCCGCTCCACCTCGGCCATGTGCTGCACCAGACCCAGCAGGGTCAGCGCCGACGGCTCGGCCGCCGCGGTGCGCACCTGCGCGTCGTCCAGCCCCGCGCACTTCAGCGCGAGCGTGGCGCGGTGGTAGTCCAGCCAGCTCTCGAGCATGGCCCGCTCGTCCCCGGCGAACAGGGGGACGGGCCGCCCGTCGGGGAGGCGAAGGGTGTCGGTGTCGGGCCGGGGCGAGGAGGCGTCGGCGGGCATGGGGGCAGGATGACACGAGGCCGGCCCCGTATCGGGGCCCACCGCTCGGTTCCGGCCGGGGTGAGCCGCGCGGCGGGGTCCTGCCGGTCGGTCGCGGCCGTCAGCGGGCGGACCCGGGCGACGAGCGCCCTTCGCGGGGCGGCGAACGTGTTCCGGCGACGCGGAGCTGGGACGCGTCCAGACGGCGGCCGCGGCTCCGACGGACAGCGGGCCGCGCGCCCGGATGCGCCTGCCGCGGGACCCCGCAGGCCCGGGCCTCGGGGGCCGACAGGGTGTCGCGGACCCGCGGGAGCCGGGGCCGGCCGGCAGACCGCACCCCCTGAGGGCCGGCGAACCGCCCGCCGTCCCTCAGGGGGTGCGGGGCGCGAGCCCTGACTGTCGCCAGGCCTGCTCCGCCGCCGTCAGGGCCGCGGGGAGATCGACGGAGAGGCCCGCGTCCTTCAGGGCCGTCGCCAGCGCCGTCAGGCAGGCGCGGACCGTGCCGCGGGTGGCGTCAGGGCCGTAGTGGTTGACGCGGATCATCTCGCGGGCCAGGGCGCCGCCGCCCGCCGCGAGCGGGAGGTCCGGGTCGGCGGCCAGGGCGCGGGCGACCAGCTCCGAGGCGTTCGTGCCGGACGGCGCCCGCAGGGTCGTGGCGACCGGCGCCGCGTCCGCCGCGTCGTGCACGTACGGCGCGATCCCGCCGCCGAGCGCCGACGCACCCGCCCGGGTCGCGGCGGCCGCCGAGGCGTGCCGCGCCATCACCGACTCCAGGCCCTCCGTCTCGATCCGCTCCACGCAGGCCTCCAGCGCGAGCATCTCCAGCTGCGCCGGGGCGTGCAGCAGCGTCGTGCGGCCGCCGTCGATCCAGCGCTCCTTCCAGTCCAGAAGGGAGAGGTAGGAGCGGCGCGGCGCGTTCGGGTTCGCCGCCATGCGGGCCCAGGCGCGCTCGCTCACCGAGACCGCCGACACCCCGGCGGGCCCGCCCATCGCCTTCTGCGCCCCGATCACGCACAGGTCCACACCCCAGGCGTCCGGCAACACGGGCTCCGCGCCCACCGAGGCGACCGCGTCCAGGTAGAACAGCGCCCCGTGCTCCCGCACGACCTCGCCGATCGCGGCGACCGGGTTGGTGTTGCCGGTGGCCGCCTCGGCGTGCACCAGCGACACGAAGTCGATCTCCGGGTGCTCGGCGAAGGCGTCCCGCACCTGCTCGGCGGTCACCGCCGTGTGGAACGGCACCGTCAGGTCGACGACGGTGGCGCCGCAGTCCCGCAGCCAGTCGCCGAAGGTCTGTCCGTAGGGGCCGGTGATGACGTTCAGCGCGGTCGTCCCGGGCCCGGCCGTCGCACGGATCGCGCCCTCCAGCGGCAGCAGCGCCTCGCCCTGGGTGATCACCACGTCCTGCCCGGTGCCCAGCAGCCGTGCCACCCGGTCCTCGATCGAGGCGAAGCGCGCGGCGCTCAGCGGGGGCAGGTCCAGGAGGAGGTTCGTCACGGTGGTGCTCTTTCGCTCAGGATCGCGGTACGGCGCCAGCGAGCCTAACCCCTCCCTCCGGACCGCACGGGAGGGACCGCCCGGGAGGGACCGCCCCGCAGGATGTCCGAGGGACCGCTTTGATCTTGGACGCCGGATGACTAGCCTGACGCCCCTGCTCCAGGACATCGATCTCGAGAAAGCGCTCACGTGCGAAGACGAATACGGCTCGCCGGCTCCCTCGCCCTGCCCGCCCTGCTGGGCCTCTCCCTGCTGGCCCCCACCACCGCCCAGGCCGCGGACGTCACGTCCGGCGACTACAAGGCGGTGTTCAACTACACCAAGCCGGGCAGCACCACGCTCGACCACTCGATCCTCAACGACCTCGCCGGTCTGGTCGACCGGGCGGCGCCGGGCTCCACCGTCTACATGGGGATGTACTGGTTCGGGCTCGCCGAGCTGAAGGCCAAGATGCTGGAGGCGCAGGACCGCGGGGTCACCCTCCGTATGGTCTCGGAGAAGCGCAACGAGCCCAGCAGCACCCCCTTCTCCGCCGCCGAGCTGAAGAACGGCTCCACCTGGACGTGGTGCACCAACAGCTGTCTCGGCAACGGCCCCGACGACGTCAACGCCATCAACCACGACAAGTACTTCGTCTTCACCGCCCTGGACGACGGGCGGAAGAACGTGGTCTGGCAGAGCTCGCAGAACATCGCCCTCTCCCAGTCCGGCGAACTGAACAACGCGCTGGTGGTCTCCGGCAACGCGACGCTCGCCGCGCGGTACATCGCGCACTTCCAGGACCAGGTCAAGCACGCCGGCGACAGCCTGCACACCACGTACGACCACACGACGAGCGACCCGGACGCCCCGGTGGAGGCGTTCTTCTTCCCGCGCGACACCTCGTCCGACGCCTCGCACTACGGCAACGCCGACATCGTCGCCTCCTTCATCGACGACGTCGACTGCGCCCGCGACGGCCGCATCCGGATCTCCGCGGCCGAGCTCGACGAGCGCAGCTCGCGGCCCGCGATCTACACCGCGCTGGCGGCCAAGAGGGCGGCCGGGTGCGCCGTCGAGATCAACGGCCGGGACCTGAGCGACCCCAACGGCGACGGCGACAACGCCGGGGTCAACGAGCTCACCGGCCTGGACATCCCCGTGTACGCCAACCGCCCCGGCGGCTGCCGCTACTCGGCCATCACCTGCAACCGCGGCACCACCCACTCCAAGTACCTGCTCACCGAGTGGCAGAAGGCCGACGGCACCCAGGTCCGGCATGTCTTCACCGGCTCGCACAACTGGACCAAGGGCGCGCTCCAGCGCAACGACGAGACGCTGCTGAGGATCGACGACCCGGGGATCTACCAGGCGTACGTCGACAACTTCAACGCGGTGCGCCAGGGCACGTACGACATCGACGCGACCGTCTACGGCTCCACCGCCCAGCACTACTCGCGGGTCAACACCAAGGCCGAGGGGGACCAGCACTACAGCGCGGTCGCCTCCGGCGGCACCGCCTCCGCCACCTGGACCGCGGTGGTCTACGAGGAGGGCGACCGCCACGACTCCTCGGACTCCGAGCTCGGCACCGACGTGTACCTCCGCATGTACAAGGACGGCGTGCCGCTGTGGAGCGAGAAGAAGCTCAGCACCAGCGGCACCAACACCACCTGGTCCCACCAGAAGCCCGACGTGGGCGTCGACGCGAACGGCAACGCGGTCGTCGTGTGGACCGCCGACGAGGACGGCAACAAGTACGGTGACATCGCCGTGCGCAGGGTCGCCCCGGACGGAACCGTGACCACGCTGCCGCGTCCGCACGCCTCGGGCGACGGCGACCAGCTCCGCCCGACCGTCGCCGTCGCCCCGGACGGCTCCTACGCGGTGGCGTGGGAGTCCACGGCCGACGGGTCCACCCTCAACCAGGTGCACGCCGCGAGCTGGTCCGGGACCGGCGCCCTGCGCTACCAGGACGTGCAGGTCAGCACCATCAACTCCGGCGCCGCCGGCTCCAACCGCCGCCCGGACGTGGCCGTCGACGACTCCGGCCGGGCGACGGTCGTGTGGGAGGAGGACGCCGACGGCAACGGCGGGCTCAACATCGGCCTGGCCACGCTGAACACCTCGGGCGGCTTCGCGGTGGCCCGCAAGGTCGCCAACACGCTCACCGACGGCCGGCAGACCCGGCCCGCGGTCGCGGTGACCGGCGACGGCCGGATCGTGGCCGCGTGGGCGGACGAGTACACCACCGGCAGCGGCACGGTGGTCCGCCAGGAGCGGGTGTACCACCGGACCTTCTCGGCGGCCGGCGCACCCGGCGGCGCCGAGGCGCGCGCCACGCCGGACTCGGCGGAGGTGCCGGGCGACCGGCCGATCGGCCCCCAGACCGACCCGGACGTGGCCGTCTCCGACGCCGGTGACTTCGTGGTGGCGTGGAAGGAGGCCTTCGTCGACGGCCTCGACGACGTGTGGGCCCGCGGCCACAACGCCGACGGCAGCACCACCGGACGTCTCCCGGCGCTGCGGATGAACGTCGTCTCGGGCGGCGGACAGGGCGGCCCCGCGGTCACCCTGGCGCCCGGCGGCCGGCTGTCCCTCACGTACTCGGACGACTACGACGGGAACCAGTTCAACGAGATGCGGCTGCGGGACGCCTTCGCCAACAGGTAGGCGAAACGGCCCTCCGCGCACCCCGCCGTCCGACGGCCCGGACCGCTTGCCGCGGTCCGGGCCGTCGGCGTCCGGGCGGAGGAGCGGCCGGCGCGCGGGCGGACGATCGGAGGCCGAACGGCGTAATCCTCCTCCGATTGGTTTGAGGTCCTCAAACGTCTCCTTATAATCGGAACTTCTCGTTCGCTCACAGGAGGCCCCTCGTGCACACGTTTCTCGGCCGCAGGACCCGGGTCCTGGTTGCCGCCACCGCGACGGCCGGGATGACGCTCCTCGCCGCCTGCACGTCCACCGACGACGGAGGCGGCGGGTCCACGACCGCCGGCGGGGTCGAACTCGTCAAGGCGGGGCAGCTCACCACCTGCACCCACCTGCCCTACCCGCCGTTCCAGTCGGAGATCGACGGCAAGGTGCAGGGCTTCGACGTCGCCCTGATCGACCTGGTCGCCGACGACCTCGGTGTGAAGCAGCAGATCGTCGACACGCCGTTCGAGAACTTCAAGACCGGCGCCTTCCTCAACTCCGGCGAGTGCGACCTGGCCGCGGCCGGTATGACCATCACCGAGGAGCGGAAGAAGAACGTCGACTTCTCCGACCCGTACTTCAACGCCACGCAGGCCGTCCTCGTCGACAGGGACAGCGGCGTCGGCTCCCTCGCCGACGTGAAGGCGAAGAACGTCAAGCTGGGCGCCCAGGCGCAGACCACCGGCGAGGACTACGTCAAGGGCGAGGGCTTCGACCCGGTCTCCTTCGAGTCCTCCGACGCCGTCCTCAACGGCCTGCGCACCGGCCAGGTCAAGGCCGTCGTCATCGACTACCCCGTCGTCCAGGGCTGGCTGAAGGACAAGGCCAACGCCGACGCCTTCGAGGTCGCCGAGCAGATCGACACGGGCGAGCAGTACGGCTTCACGGTCAAGAAGGGCAACACCGCTCTGCGCGAGGCCGTGAACAAGGCGCTCGCGGACGCCAAGGCCGACGGCACGTACAAGAAGCTGTACGAGCAGTGGATCGGCCCGTACGACGAGTCCGCCGCCTCGCCGGCCGCCTCCTGACCTCATGGCCGACACGGAGAAGACGCCCCTCCAGCCCAGGCGGAAGGGCATGACCCGGCGGCAGAAGCGCAGCCTGTCGCGCGGCATCCAGTACGCCGTGTTCGTCGCGGCCGTGACCGCCTTCGGCGTCACGGCCGACTGGGGACGGCTGCAGAACCAGTTCGCGCAGGCCGAGATCGCCGAGCGGATGTTCCCCGAGGTCATCACGCTCGCGCTGAAGAACACCGTCCTCTACACGGTGACCGGCTTCGGCGTCGGGCTGGCGCTCGGCATGGTCCTCGCCCTGATGCGGCTGTCGTCCGTCGGCCCCTACCGCTGGCTGGCCGGCGTCTACATCGAGATCTTCCGCGGTCTGCCCGCCCTGCTGATCTTCATCTTCATCGGCGTCGCCGTCCCGCTCGCCTTCCCCGGCACGGAGATCATCGGCGGGACGTACGGCAAGGTCGCCCTCGCGCTCGGTCTGGTGGCCGCCGCCTACATGGCGGAGACCATCCGGGCCGGCATCCAGGCCGTGCCCAAGGGACAGATGGAGGCGGCCCGCTCGCTGGGCTTCTCGCCCGGCCGCGCCATGGTGTCGATCATCATCCCGCAGGCCTTCCGGATCATCCTGCCGCCGCTCACCAACGAGCTGGTCCTGCTGTTCAAGGACTCCTCGCTGGTGCTGTTCCTGGGCGTCACCCTGGAGGAGCGCGAGCTGTCCAAGTACGGCCGCGACCTGGCCAGCCAGACCGCCAACTCCACGCCCATCCTGGTGGCCGGCCTGTGCTACCTGCTGATCACCGTCCCGCTCGGCTTCGTCGTGCGCCGCATGGAGGCCAAGGCCCAGGAGGCCGTCAGATGAGCCGCCCCGAGATCCGCGTCAGCGGACTGCACAAGTCGTTCGGCGACAACCACGTGCTGCGCGGCATCGACCTGGAGATCGGCCAGGGCGAGGTGGTCTGCGTCATCGGCCCGTCCGGGTCCGGCAAGTCCACCCTCCTGCGCTGCGTGAACCTCCTGGAGGAGCCCAGCGAGGGCCAGGTCTTCGTCGGCGGCACCGAGCTGACCGACCCGGACGTCGACATCGACGCCGTACGTCGCCGTATCGGCATGGTGTTCCAGCAGTTCAACCTGTTCCCGCACCTGACCGTCACCGAGAACCTCACGCTGCCGCAGCGCCGCGTGCTGCGGCGCGGCAAGGCGGAGGCCGCGGAGGTCGCCGCGCGGAATCTGGAGCGGGTCGGCCTCGCCGAGAAGGCGGACGCCTACCCCTTCTCCCTCTCCGGCGGCCAGCAGCAGCGCGTCGCCATCGCCCGGGCGCTCGCCATGGGCCCCGAGGTGATGCTGTTCGACGAGCCCACCTCGGCGCTCGACCCCGAACTGGTCGGCGACGTGCTCGCGGTGATGCGGATGCTCGCCGACGAGGGCATGACGATGATGGTCGTCACCCACGAGATGACCTTCGCCCGTGAGGTCGCCGACCGTGTCGTCTTCATGGACGGCGGCGTGGTCGTCGAGGACGGCGCCCCCGAGCGGGTCATCGGCGCGCCCCGGCACGAACGCACCCGCCACTTCCTGTCGCGGCTCCTCGACCCGGCCATGGCCGAGGTCGAGGAGGAGACGTCGGACCAGGTGGGGAAGTCCGGCTGAGGCACAACTAGGGTGCGGTGCATGAGCGAACGCGCGGTGCTGCACGTGAAGGGACGGATCCTCGCCGGGCCGGACGAGGTCCGGGACGAACTGTGGGTGGTCGGCGGGCGGATCTCGTACGACCGTCCGTCCGCCGCCCGTGACGTCCGGACCGTCGAGGGCTGGGTGCTGCCCGGGCTGGTCGACGCCCACTGCCATGTGGGTCTCGACCGGCACGGCGCCGTCCCCGAGGACGTCGCGGAGAAGCAGGCGCTCACCGACCGGGACGCCGGCGCGCTGCTGCTGCGGGACGCCGGCTCGCCCTCGGACACCCGCTGGATCGACGACCGCGAGGACCTCCCGAAGATCATCAGGGCCGGGCGGCACATCGCCCGCACCCGCCGCTACATCCGCAACTACGCCTGGGAGGTCGAGCCGGACGACCTCGTCGCGTACGTCGCCCAGGAGGCCCGGCGCGGCGACGGCTGGGTGAAGCTCGTCGGCGACTGGATCGACCGCGACCTGGGCGATCTGTCGGCCTGCTGGCCGCGCGGCGCGGTGGAGGCGGCCATCGCCGAGGCGCACCGGCTGGGCGCCCGCGTCACCGCCCACTGCTTCGCCGAGGACTCCCTGCGCGACCTGGTCGAAGCCGGCATCGACTGCGTCGAGCACGCCACCGGGCTCACCGACGAGACCATCCCGCTGTTCGCCGAGCGGGGCGTCGCGATCGTCCCCACCCTGGTCAACATCGCCACCTTCCCCGCGCTCGCGGACGGCGGCGAGAGCAAGTTCCCGCGCTGGTCCGCCCATATGCGCCGGCTCCACGAGCGCCGCTACGACACCGTCCGCTCCGCGTACGACGCCGGCATCCCCGTCTTCGTCGGCACCGACGCCGGCGGCACCCTCCCGCACGGGCTCGCCGCCGAGGAGGTGGCGGAACTGGCCAAGGCCGGCCTCCCGCCCGTCGAGGCCCTGGCCGCCGGCACCTGGAAGGCCAGGGAGTGGCTCGGCCGCCCCGGCCTGGAGGAGGGCGCCCCCGCCGATCTGGTGGTCTACGACGCCGACCCGCGCGCGGACCTCCGGGTGCTCACCGATCCGCGCCGGGTGGTGCTCGACGGGCGCGTCGTCGCGTAGGGACGCGCCCGCCGGTGGGGCCCCGGAGGGTGACGGAGGGGAACAGCCGTACCCCTTAAATCGAAAACGCTCTCCGGTCTTCCCCGAAGGGGTGAAGAGTCTTCGGATCGCTGACGGGGCGGCGCGGGCGCGGACATTCTTTCCGGGTCCCAGCAAAGTCTCATGGGGGTCCCACCACCTTGTACACCATCAACGTCCGTACGCCTGCCCGCCGTTGGTCCGCTGCCGCCGTGGCCTGTGCGCTCACCGCGGGACCCGTCGCCCTCGCCGGCGCGGGGCCGGCGCACGCCACCGAGGGCCACGGCAGCGCGAGCGCCTCCGTGCTGCGCACCGATCTCAACGTGTCCCTGCTCAACAAGTCGGTGCAGGTCCCGCTGACCGTCTCCCTCAACGAGGTCGAGGCGCCGCGGACCGCGCGGAAGACGGCCCTCACCGCCACCCTCGACGGCGTCGACCGGGGCAAGCCGTTCAGCGTGCTGCGTGCCGAGGTGGCCGACGCGGTCGCGACCGTCGAGGGGGAGCGGGCGGAGGCGTCCACCACCCTCGCCGACGCCCGCCTGCACGTCCCCGGACTGCCGCTGCTGTCGGTCGTCGAGCTCGAGGCGGTCGGCTCCAAGGCGGTCTGCGAGGCCGGCGAGACCCCGCACGCCTCGGTCACCCTGCCCGCCGCGGTCACCGTCCTCGGCAAGCGGGTCTCCCTGAGCGCCGGCGGCCCGACGAACGTCGAGGTGCCGGGGGTGGGCTCGGTCCGGCTCGACCTGTCCACGACCGGGACGACGTCGTCCACGGCCGCCGCCACCGCCCTGACGCTGGAGGTGTCCGTCAACCCTGCGAAGCTGAACGTGGCCGAGGTGGAGGGGCGCCTCACGCTGGCGACGTCGCGGTGCGAGACGCCGGCGGCGGCCGAGGAGGAGCCCTCGGAGGCCGCCGCCCCCGAGGCCCCCGAGAAGGCGGAACCCGCCGTCGAACCCCAGGGCGCCCGCGCCGCACAGGCCGACCTCGCCGAAACGGGCGGGGATGCGGCCACGCCGTACGTGGCGGCGGGGGCGGTGGCGCTGCTGGCGGCTGGTGGGGGAGCGGTGCTGCTGTCGCGGCGGGGGCGCCGGAACTGACCTGAGCGGTCGGGGGTACGGGGGAGGCCCCCGCAGGCGGCGGGGGCGGGGCGCCCCTCCAGGGGCGCGGGGAACTGCGCGACCGGCCCGCGACGGGCCGCAGGCGGCGGACAGCGGTCTCGGCAGACGGGTTGCCGTCAGGGGCGCGGGTCCCATCGAGGCGGGCTGCAAGGTGCCGCCTGCGCCCACCCGTGCCGCCCCAGCGGCACGACTGCCCGCAGGCTGGGTGCGGCTGGCCGCAGGCGGCGGGGGCGGGGCGCCCTTTCAGGGGCGCGGGGAACTGCGCGACCGGCCCGCGACGGGCCGCAGGCGGCGGACAGCGGTCTCGGCAGACGGGTTGCCGTCAGGGGCGCGGGTCCCATCGAGGCGGGCTGCAGAGGTGCCGCCTGCGCCCACCCGTGCCGCCCCAGCGGCACGACTGCCCGCAGGCTGGGTGCGGTCGGCCGCAGGCGGCGGGGGTGGGGCGCCCCTTCAGGGGCGCGGGGAACTGCGCGACCGGCCACGGACCGCCCGCACCCGGCGCGGCGGCGGGCGCCCGTTCGGTGGTCAGGCGCCCAGTGCCTGGCCCAGCGCCCGCAGGAAGCCCTGCGTCGTCGCCCTGTCCCGTACCGCCAGGCGGAGCCACTCCTCGTCGAGGCCCGGGAACGTGTCGCCTCGGCGGGTTGCGTAGCCGAGGGAGCGCAACCGCTCCCGCACGTCCGCCGCGGCCGGGACGCGGACCAGGACGAAGGGGGCCTCGGCCGGTTCCACCACCCGCAGACCGTGGGACGCGAAGCCCCGCAGGCCTGCGATCACGTACGCGCGGTCCGCCGCGATGCCGCGCGCCGCCTCCTCCGCCTCCGCGAGCGCCGCAGGCGACACGCACGCCTCCGCCGCCGCCAGCGCCGGCGTCGACACCGGCCACAGCGGCTGCGCCCGCTCCAGCCGGGCGACGGTCTCCGAGTCTGCCAACACGTACCCGATGCGCAGGCCCGCCAGGCCCCATGTCTTGGTCAGGCTGCGCAGCACCACGAGCCCCGGGACGTCCGTCCGCCCGGCCAGGGCCTCCCGCTCGCCCGGCACCGCGTCCATGAACGCCTCGTCGACCACGAGCGTGCGGCCCGGACGGGCCAGCCGCGCCAGTGCCTCCGCCGGGTGCAGCACCGACGTCGGGTTGGTGGGGTTGCCGATCACCACCAGGTCCGCGTCCTCCGGGACCGCCGCCGGGTCGAGGCGGAAGCCGTCGGCCTCCCGCAGCAGCACCCGGTCCACCGTGTGCCCCGCGTCCCGCAGCGCCGCCTCCGGCTCGGTGAACTGCGGGTGCACCACCACCGGCCGGGACACCTTCAGCGCCCGCGCCAGCAGCACGAACGCCTCCGCCGCGCCCGCCGTCAGCAGCACCCGCTCCACGGGCAGCCCGTGCCGCGCCGCCACCGCGGCCCGCGCGGCCCGCCCGTCCGGGTAGGCGGCGAGCCCCGCCAGCGACGCCGCGACGCGCTCCCGCAGCCACGCCGGGGGCGTGTCCGCGCGGACGTTCACCGCGAGGTCGACGAGCGCGCCGCCGTCGTCGCGGACCTCGGCGTCGCCGTGATGACGCAGGTCGTGACCGGAGCCCGGCTCAGTGGGCATGACTGTGGGAGTGCGCGTGACCATGCCCGTGATGATGGTGCCCGTCGTCGTCCGGATGGAAATGCGGCTGCTGCGGCAGCCCCACCTTGTCCTCGAAACCGGGCAGCGCGATCCGGTAGACGCAGGAGTCGCAGTTCATCCGCAGATCACCCTTCACGGCCTCCTCGTACCGCTCGAGGACCAGGTCCAGCAGCTCCGGCTCGGGGCCGATGACGTCCGCCGACCGCACCTCGGCCTCCGGGTGGGACGCCGCCCACTCCTCCGTCTGCGTCCGCACCCGGTCCGGCAGGATCCCCGTGAACAGGAAGTACGGCAGCACGACGATCCGCCGCGCCCCCAGCCGGGCGCACCGGTCGAGGCCGCCCGGCACGTCCGGCTTCGCCAGCGACACGAACGCCGTCTCCACGCCCGCGTATCCGCGCCCCTCCCACAGCAGCCGGGCCGCCTTGAACACCTCGGCGTTGGCGTCCGGGTCCGTCGACCCGCGCCCCACCAGCAGCACCGTCACCCCGGCGGGGTCCCAGGACGGGTCCACCGCCTCCGCGAGCCGCCGCTCCAGCACCCGCAACAGCGCGGGGTGCGGGCCCAGCGGACGGCCGTACGTGTACGAGACCCCGGGGTGGCGTTCCTTCTCGCGGGCCAGCGCGGCCGGGATGTCGCCCTTGGCGTGCCCGGCGGACACCAGCATCAGCGGCACGGCCGCGAACCGCCGCACCCCCCGCTCCACCAGCTCGGCGACGGCCTCGCCCAGCGGCGGCGGGGACAGCTCGATGAAGCCGCCCGCGACGGGCAGGTCGGGCCGGCGGCGGCCCAGCTCCCGCACGAAGGCGCGGAACGCCTCCGCTCCGGCGTCGTCCCGGGTGCCGTGGCCGGCGATGAGCAGGGCGGGCGGGGTGGTCACAGGGTCTCCTCGGTCGAAAGGGGGTGGTACAGCAGGGCGTTGAGCGCGGCGGCGGCGACCGCCGACCCGCCCTTCTCGGACACGTTGCTCACGGCGGGCAGTCCGCTCTCCCGCAGCGCCGCCTTGGACTCGGCGGCGCCGACGAACCCGACGGGCAAACCGATCACGAGCGCGGGGGAGGCGTCCAGGGTCAGCAGCTCCTCCAGCGCGGTGGGCGCGCACCCGATCACCCACACGGCGCCGGGCCCGACCTCCTCGTACGCGAGCCGCACGGCGTGCGCGGACCGGGTGAGTCCCGGCCCGGACCGCGCGTCGCGCAGCCGGCACACGGTCTCGCGGCGGGTGATGCCGGCCGCGACCATCTCCACGTCCGCGACGACGGGCGCGCCCGCGTGCAGCGCGGCGTGCGCCCGCTCCAGCTCGGCCTCGTCCATGACGAGGTCCGTGGCGTACTCCAGATCGGCGGAGGAGTGCACGACGCGCTCCACCACCGCCCGGGTCAGCGGCGGGAAACGGGACGTGTCGAGGCGGGCGCGCAGCCGCCGGAACGACTCCTGCTCGATGGGGTGGACCACACGGTTCACCGGGTCTCCTCCTGCCAGCGGTAGCCGCGCGGGGTGACCATGCGCCCCGCGATCTCCCGGGTCGCCGTGTTGCCCACGGTCACGACCGTCATCATGTCGACCGTCGCCGGGTCCAGCGCGGCCAGCGTGGTCAGCCGCACCGACTCGTCCGCGCGGGACGCGTTCCGCACGACCCCGACGGGGGTGGCGGGCGCGCGGTGCCCGGCGAGCACGGCGAGCGCCTTCGGCAGCTGCCAGTCGCGGCCCCGGCTGCGCGGGTTGTAGAACGTCACCACCAGGTCCGCCTCGGCCGCCGCCCGCACCCGCCGCTCGATGACCTCCCACGGCGTGTGCAGGTCGGACAGGCTGATCGACACGTGGTCGTGGCCCAGCGGAGCGCCGAGCAGCGCGCCCGCCGCGAGCGCCGCCGTCACCCCCGGCACGCCGACCACGTCGATGTCGTCGGACGCCTCCGCGAGCGCCGGGGACGCCATCGCGTACACCCCCGCGTCACCGCTGCCGATCAGCGCGACCGCCTGCCCGCGCCGGGCCTCCGCGACGGCCGTACGCGCCCGTTCCTCCTCCGCGCCGAGCCCCGACTCCAGCACACGGGTGCCGGGCCGCAGCAGGTCGCGGATCTGGTCGACGTACTGGTCCAGGCCCACCAGCACGGACGCGCGGCGCAGTTCGTCCCGCGCCCGCTCGGTGAGCAGGTCCCGCGCGCCGGGCCCGAGCCCGACCACCGCGAGCCGCCCCCGGCCCGGACGCCGTACGACGGCGCACGTCGCCATGGCGGGGGAGCCCGCCGACTTCCGCTTGGGCACGAGGAGTTCACCCCCGCCGACGAGCGCGGCCGCCTCCGCCACGGACGGCGTGCCGACGGCGGCGAGCGGAGCGTCCGACGGGTTGGGCACCGCGACCCGCGCCAGCGCCTCGGCCGCGTGCGTCACCAGCGGCACGCCGAGCCGCCTGGCGGCCTCCACGATCCCCGGCTCCCCGGCCTTGGCGTCCACGGTGGCCAGCTCGGCCACGGACGCCACCGACAGCCCCGCCTCCCGCAGCGCGTCCTCGACGAGCCCGAGCACCTCCTCGACGGGGGCGCCCTTCGACGCGCCCACCCCGACGACGAGCGTCGGCGGCCGCAACACCGCCTCCCCGTCGGCCGGTTCGAGCAGCCGGTCCGTCACCCGGACCGTGTACGCGCCCTCGCCGGCGACCGGCAGCGGCGGCAACGGCCAGGCCACCTCGGCGCGCAGCGCCACCGCCTCCCCGTCCAGCAGCGCCCGCGACACGGCCGCGACATCGCCCTCCACCGGCAGGCCCAGCGTGTCGAGCCCCGGCAGCCCCACCGCGTCCGTCGCGGTCGTCACCACCGGCTCGGCGCCCAGCACCTCGCCGACCTCGCGGGCGAGTTCGTTCGCACCGCCGCCGTGCCCGCCGAGCAGCGACACCGCGAACCGGCCGGCCTCGTCCACGCACACCACGCCCGGATCGTCGGTCTTGCCCTCGAGCAGCGGCGCCACCAGCCGCACCACCGCCCCGGTGGCGAGGAAACACACCAGCCGGTCGCACTCGGCGAACGCGGCCCGTACCGCGTCCGCCACCGGACCGCCGTACACGCGCGTGCGGTCCGGCCAGGCGGCGGCCAGCCGGTCCCGCGCCGCCGCGCCCGCCGCCGTGGCGGAGATGAGGCCGATCACTCGCAGACTCCTTCACTGTGCGCCGGGGGCCGGACGCCCCACAGCAGGAAAACCGGATTGGTGGCCGCGAGCCGGGTCACGTCCCCCGGCAGCGGCGCCAGCCGCGACGACTGCAACAGCACGCCGTCACAGACCAGGCCCGCGCCGGTCAGCGCCGCCCGCGCGGCCGGAACGCGGTCGAGAGCGGCCATCGCGACGACGACCGTCCGCCGCGCCCGGCGCGCGCACGCGCCGACGACCGCCGGCAGCTCCCGGCCCCCGCCGCCGACGAACACGGCGTCCGGATCGTCGCCCAGCCCGTCCAGCGCCCCCGGCGCCTCCCCGCGCACCACCCGTACGCCGACACCGTGCGCGGCGGCGTTGGCGCGCACCCGCTCCACACCGTCCGCGTCACGCTCCACGGCCACGGCGGCCGCGCCGAGCCGCGCGCACTCCACGGCCACCGACCCGGACCCCGCGCCGACGTCCCACACCAGGTCGCCGGGGCGCGGACCCAGCCGGGCCAGCGCCAGCGCCCGCACCTCGAACTTGGTGATCATCGAGTCCCGGTGCGCGAACTCCGCCTCCGGAAGCGCCCATCCGGCCGGGCGCTCCCCGAGCCCCGCGACCGTACGCACCGGCCCCAGCGTCCGCTCCTCGTCCAGGCACAGCACCACGCTCACCGCAGGCCCCCAGTCCCGGCCGGCCGCCTCCTCGGGCGTCACCCGCTCCACCGACTCCCCGGCCGCCCCCAGCGCGGACGCGACGACCAGCACCCGCCGCTCACCGCGCAGCGCCGCCCCCAGCTCGGCCGCTCCGGCACCGGGCCCGGTCAGCACGGCGACCTTCGGATGCGCCCGGCACATGTTCACCGCCGTGCGCGCGTCCCGGCCGTGCGCGCTGACCACCACGGCGTCGTCCCACGGCAGCCCGGCCCGCGCGAACGCGGCGGCGACGGACGACACCCCCGGCCGCACATCGAGCCGGTCGGCGCCGAACCGCTCGGCCAGCGCCCGCACGATCCCGAAGAACCCGGGATCGCCCGACGCCAGCACCACCACCGGCCGCTCCTCGGCCACATACGAGGCGACGGTGTCGAGGGCGGGCGCCAGCGGCCCCAGCACGACCCGCTCGGCCCCCTCCGGCAGCTTCACGGCGTCCAGATGCCGCCGCCCCCCGACCACGAGCGCGGCCCCCTCGGCCACCTGCGCGTCGACCGGCGCACCCGTGCCCGTCCCGACCACGGTGATCATGTGCTCGCCCCCCGCTCCCGCAGCTCCCTGCGGGCCCGCGGGTCGGCCTTGCGGAAGCCGTGGAAGTGCCCCGGGTGGTACAGGTGCGAGCGGGTCCCCCGGGCGTCGAGGGCGGGACCGACCAGGAACAGCGTGTGCTTCCACAGCTTGTGCTCCTTGACCGTCTCCTCCAGCGTGCCGATCGTGCACCGCACCACCAGCTCCTCCGGCCAGGTCGCCTGGTACGCCACCACGACCGGCGTGGACGTCGGATAGCCGCCCTCCAGCAGCTCCCGCACCAGCTGCCCGCTGCGCGCCGCCGACAGGAACACCGCCATCGTGGTGCCGTGCCGCGCGAACTCCCGGACCTCCTCACCGGGCGGCATCGGCGTCTTCCCGCCGCCCAGCCGGGTGAGGATCACCGACTGCGCCACCTCGGGGATCGTCAGCTCCCGCCCCGCGAGCGCCGCCACCGCCGAGAAGGACGACACCCCCGGCACGATCTCCGTGGCGATGCCCAGCTCCGTGCACCGGTCGAACTGCTCCTGGGTGCCGCCCCACAGCGCGGGGTCACCCGAGTGGATCCGCGCGACCTTCAGCCCTTCGTCACGGGCCCGCGCGTAGACGGACACCACGTCCTCCAGCGACATCGTCGCCGAGTCCAGGATCTCCGCGTCCTCCCGCGCGTGCTCCAGGACCTCGGCCTGGACCAGGCTGGCGGCCCAGATCACCACGTCCGCCTCGGCGATGGCCCGCGCGCCGCGGAACGTCAGCAGATCGGCGGCGCCGGGACCGGCCCCGACGAAGGTCACCTTGCCGGTGGAGGCGTCGGCCATGGAAACAGGTCCTTTTCTGGATGCGATCGGAAGTCGAAGGGGGGGCTGAGCGGCTGTCACGCGTGCGCGAGCGACCGCTGATCGGATACGAAGAGCACATGGCGGTCCTCGTCGCGCTGGGCGCGTTCCTGATGACGCTGGCCGGCGGCTGGTCGGCGCACCGTGTGACCGACCGCCGCCATCTGGTGCTGGGCCTGGCCGGCGGACTGATGCTGGGCGCGGTCGGCCTGGAACTCCTCCCGGAGTCCCTGGAGGCCGTCGGCACCGAGCTGTACGGCGTGCCGGTGGCGCTGCTCCTCTTCGTCACCGGCTTCCTGCTGGCCCACCTGGTGGAACGCCTGCTCGCCCACCGGCAGGCCGCGCACGGCGCGGGCGAGAACCACGGCCGCACCCCCGAGGTGGGCCTCACCGCGGCGGCGGCGATGGTCGGGCACAGCGCGATGGACGGCGTGGCGATCGGCGCCGCCTTCCAGGTCGGCGGCGGTATGGGCGCCGCCGTCGCGGTCGCCGTGATCGCCCACGACTTCGCGGACGGCTTCAACACGTACACGCTCGCCCACGCCTACGGCAACGCCCGCCGCCGCGCCCTCGCGATGCTGTGGGCGGACGCCGTGGCGCCGGTCGCGGGCGCCGCCTCCACGCTGTTCTTCACGATCCCGGAGCCGCTGCTCGGCGGCTACCTCGGTCTGTTCGGCGGCGCGCTGCTGTACCTCGCGGCGGCCGAGATCCTGCCCGAGGCCCATCACGCCCACCCGGCCCGCTCCACCCTGGTGTGCACGGTCGCCGGGGTGCTGTTCATCTGGCTGGTCGTGGGCGCCGCCCACTGACCGCCCGCCGGTCCGCCTCACAGCTTCCCGCCCCGCCCGCCTCCGCGCCGGGGCGGCGCGATGAGCGTCGACAGATACGGCAACGGCCGCCCGTCCATCTCCGCCGCCGACCGCACGGACTCCTCCGGCAGCCCCAGCGCCGACCCCCACACCGCGTCGTCGAGCCGCCCGGTCTCCCGCAGCGCCTCGGCGACCTCACCGGCCTGCCGCCCGAACTTGTACGCGACGACGGTGCCCGGCCCGGCCAGCGCCTCCTTCAGCACGGCACTCCCCGCGGTGACCGGAACCAGCGTCAACGGCTCGGTCCCCTCGGTCAGCACGGCCCCCGACCGGGCCGCGAGATCCTGCATGGCGGTGATCCCGGGCACGGTCTCCACGACCACGCCCGGCACCAGCTCGCCGACGGTCTGCGCGAGATAGGTGAAGGTCGAATAGACGTTGGGATCCCCGATGGTCGCGAACGCCACGGAGCGGCGCTCCCGCAGCATCCCGGCGACCCGCTCACCGGCCGCGTCCCAGGCGGCTTCCCGCCGCGCCCGGTCGGTCCGCTCGTTCAGCGCGAACACCACCCGGACCACCTTCTCGGCGGCCACGTAGTGCAGCACGGTCGCCTCGGCCCGCCCGCGCTCACCCGTGTCCATCACGGGCACGACGACGACATCGGCGGCCCGCAGCGCGTTGACCCCCTTGACGGTCACCAGCTCAGGGTCCCCGGGCCCGACGCCCACCCCGACCAGCCTGCTGCTCATGACGTCCGGCACCTCTCCACGAACCGACGGGCGACACCGGGCGCCGACGCCCAGTGGGTGTGCAGATAACTGGCGTGCACGCCGCCCTCGACGAACCCCTCGACCCGCCGCTCGGGCACGCGCACCCCCCACGCGGGAGAGGCCCCGGCCCCCGGCTCGACGACCGTCCGATGGAACTCGTGCCCCCGCATCCGCGTCCCGGCGGCGGCCAGCACGCTGTCGCCGACGGCCACGGCGTCCCGGTACCCGAGCGTCAGCCGCTCCGACATCCGGGCGGAGGCGTCCAGCACGCCGCACATGGGCATCCCGTCCAACTCCCGGCACAGATACAGCAGCCCGGCACACTCGGCGGCGACGGGCGCCCCGCGCGCGGCGAGTTCGGCGATCTGCTTCCGCAGAGCCTCGTTGGCGGACAGTTCGGAGGCGTACACCTCGGGGAACCCACCCCCGATGACGACCCCCGAAGCCCCCTCGGGCAACTCCTCGTCGCGGAGGGGATCAAAGGTGACGACATCGGCGCCGGCAGCGGTCAGCAGTTCGGCATGCTCGGCATAGGAAAAGGTGAACGCGGCCCCACCGGCAAGGGCGACGACCGGCACGGCCGGCCCGTCCGGCGCTTGAGGACGAGGCCCGCCAGGGCCGACAGGGGGGTCTGGGGGCGCAGCCCCCAGGGACGGGAAGGGAAGGGGCGGCGGGGGCGAAGAAAGGAGGGCGTCCCCCGGATCCCAGGCCGCACCCGCCAGGGGCCCCGCACTGCAGGCGAGGGCGACAAGCCCGTGGAGGTCACATCCCTCAGCGACCTGCGCCCCCATCGCCTCCACAGCCTCGACGGCGGCAGCCGCCCGCTCAGCCACCGGCACCAACCCCAGATGCCGAGACGGAGTCTCCACCCGCGCGGCCCGCCGCAACACCCCCATCACGGGAACCCCGGTCGCCTCCAACGCCTCCCGCAGCAACACCTCATGCCGCTCCGACCCCACCTTGTTGAGAATCACCCCCCCGACCCGGACCTCAGGGTCGAAGCTCACAAACCCATGCACCAACGCCGCCACCGACCGAGCCTGCGCCGACGCGTCGACCACCAGCACCACCGGCGCCCGCAGCACCTTCGCCACCTGCGCGGTGGACGCCAGCTCCCCCTCCCCGGCCGCCCCGTCGAACAGCCCCATCACGCCCTCGACCACGGCGATGTCACACCCCCGCGCACCGTGCGCGAACAACGGAGCCACCAGCTCGGCCCCGCACAGGTACGCGTCGAGGTTGCGCCCCACCCGCCCCGTGGCGAGCGCGTGATACCCGGGATCGATGTAGTCAGGCCCCACCTTGTGCGGCGACACGGCCATCCCGCGCGCGGACAGCGCGGCCATCAACCCCGTGGCCACGGTGGTCTTCCCGCTCCCCGACGAGGGCGCGGCGATGACCAGCCGGGGAACGGAGCCGACGGCGGTCCCCGTCACCACTCGATCCCCCTCTGGCCCTTCTGCCCGACGTCCATCGGATGCTTCACCTTGGACATGTCGGTCACCAGATCGGCGAAGTCCACCAGTTCCGCCGGCGCGTTACGCCCCGTGATCACCACATGCTGCGTCCCCGGCCGGTCCCGCAGCACGGACACCACCTCGGCGGTGTCCACCCACCCCCAGTGCATCGGGTAGGCGAACTCGTCCAGCACGTACAGCCGGTACGTCTCGGCGGCCAGGTCCCGCTTGACCTGCTCCCAGCCCTCACGGGCCTTCTCCTCGTTGCTGAGGTTGTCCCCCTGCAGTTCGCGCTGCACCCAGGACCAGCCCTCGCCCATCTTGTGCCAGGCGACGGACCCGCCCTCTCCGGAGTCACCGAGCACGCGCAGCGCCCGCTCCTCGCCGACCTTCCACTTCGCCGACTTGACGAACTGGAACACCCCGATCGGCCACCCCTGGTTCCAGGCGCGCAACGCCAGCCCGAACGCGGCCGTCGACTTGCCCTTGCCGACCCCGGTGTGCACCACCACCAGCGGCCGATTACGACGCTGACGGGTCGTCAAGCCATCGTCCGGCACGACACTCGGCTGTCCCTTCGGCATTACGCGGCCCTCCTCTGCACGTCCTTCACCAGTCCGGCGATCGAGTCGGCCCGCAGCTCGTCCAGCGTCACGGCGGTCCCGCCCAGCTCACCGGCGAGCTGCCCGGCAAGCCCCAGCCGCACCGGCCCCGACTCGCAGTCCACGACCACCGAGGCGATCCCCTCCGCCGCGAACAGCCGCGCCGCACGCGCCGCCAGCGCGACCGGCTCGGGACCACCCGTGGCCCGCCCGTCCGTCACCACCACGACCAGCGCCCGCCGCGCGGGGTCCCGCAGCCGCTCCACGCGCAGGACGTCGTGCGCCTTGAGCAGGCCCGCCGCCAGCGGCGTCCGCCCGCCGGTCGGCAGCGACTCCAGCCGGGCCGCCGCCGCGTCCACCGACGAGGTGGGCGGCAGCGCGACCTCGGCCGCCGACCCCCGAAAGGTCACGAGTCCCACCTTGTCCCGCCGCTGGTAGGCGTCGAGCAGCAGCGACAGCACGGCGCCCTTCACGGCGCTCATCCGCTGCCGCGCGGCCATGGAGCCGGAGGCGTCCACGACGAACAGCACGAGGTTGCCCTCGCGGCCCTCCCTGGTCGCCTGCCGCAGATCGTCCCGGCGCACGACGAGCCCACGCCCGGAGCGTCCTCGCGCCCGCTGATGCGGAGCCGCGGCCCGCACGGTCGCCGCGAGATGCAGCTTGGTCAGCGCACCCTCCGGGCGGCGCGCGCCCGTCGTCCGTCCCTGCTCGGTCCGGGCCCGCGACCGCCGCCCGGCGGCCCCCTCACCGATGCCGGGGACGCTCAGCACCTTGGTGCGAAACGGCTCCGCCGCCCGCACGGGGGACTGCTCCCCGGCCCCACCGGGCGCGGGCTCACCCTCACCCGCCTCGGGCGGGGCGGCGCCGGCGCCGTCGTCCGCCGGCCCCTCGTCCGGCTCGGGCTGTCCGCCGCCCCCGCCGGGGCCACCGCCGTCCCCGTCCGGGTCCGGGTCGTCGTCCCCGGCGAACTCCTCCAGCGTCTGGTCGAGCTTGTCCTCGTCGAGCCCCGGCGCGTCGAAGGGGTTGCGCCGCCGCCGATGCGGCAGCGCGAGCAGCGCGGCCTGCCGTACGTCCTCGGCCAGCACATCCGTCCGTCCGGCCCACGCCGCCAGCGCCGTCGCCGTCCGCGCCATGACGATGTCGGCCCGCATGCCGTCCACCTCGAACGCGGCACAGGTCGCCGCGATCTGCCGCAGCGCGGCGTCCCCCAGCCGCACCGACGGCAGCAGCTCCCGCGCCGCGACGACCCGCTGCCGTACGGCGGCCTCCTCGTCGGCCCACCGGGCGGCGAACCCGGCGGGATCGTCGTCGTACGCCAGCCGCCGCCGGACGACCTCGACCCGCTGGTCAGGTTCCCGGGAGGCGGCGACCTCGACGGTCAGCCCGAACCGGTCCAGCAACTGCGGCCGCAGCTCGCCCTCTTCGGGGTTCATGGTGCCGACCAGCAGGAACCGCGCCGCGTGCCGCACGGACACGCCCTCGCGCTCCACGTACGAGGCGCCCATCGCCGCCGCGTCCAGCAGCAGGTCGACCAGGTGGTCATGGAGCAGGTTGACCTCGTCGACGTACAGGATGCCCCGGTGCGCGGCGGCCAGCAGCCCCGGTTCGAACGCCTTCACGCCCTCCGCCAGCGCCCGCTCGATGTCGAGCGCACCGACCAGCCGGTCCTCGGAGGCGCCGACGGGCAGCTCCACCATCCGCGCGGGACGGGACGTGCCGCCGCCCCCGCCCTCGTGCGGTCCGTCAGGGCACCCCGGGTCGGGCGAGGCCGGGTCGCAGGAGAACCGGCACCCCGGCACCACCGCGACCTTGGGCAGCAGCGACGTCAGCGCACGCACGGCGGTGCTCTTCGCGGTGCCCTTCTCGCCGCGCACCAGGACACCGCCGACGGACGGCGACACCGCGTTCAGCAGCAGCGCGAGCCGCAGGTCGTCCTGGCCCACGACGGCCGTGAAAGGAAAGGGGGTGGTCACTGGTCGTCGCCCTCCGAGTCGCCTTCGAGGTCGCCCTCGAGTTCCAGGTAGGTGGCGCGCAGTCGCTCCAAGGTGTCGGCGTCCGGCTCCGCCCACAGCCCCCGGTCCGCCGCCTCCAGCAGCCGTTCCGTGATGCCGCGCAGCGCCCAGGGGTTGGACTTCTTCATGAAGTCGCGGTTCTCCGGCGCGAACACGTACTCCGCACTGAGCTTCTCGTACATCCAGTCGTCCACGACCCCGGCCGTGGCGTCGTACCCGAACAGGTAGTCCACGGTGGCCGCCATCTCGAAGGCGCCCTTGTAGCCGTGCCGGCGCATCGCCGCCATCCAGCGCGGGTTCACCACCCGCGCCCGGAACACCCGGTGCGTCTCCTCGCCCAGCGTGCGCGTCTTCACCTGGTCCGGTGTCGCCGAGTCGCCGACGTACGCCTCGGGGGAGGCCCCCGTCAGGTGCCGGACCATGGCGACCATGCCGCCGTGGTACTGGAAATAGTCATCGGCATCCGCGATGTCATGCTCTCTCGTGTCGACGTTCTTCGCCGCCACCGCGATCCGCCGGAACGCCGTCTCCATGTCGCCGCGCGCCGCGCGCCCGTCGAGCCCGCGCCCGTAGGCGTAGCCGCCCCACACCGCGTACACCTCGGCGAGGTCCGCGTCGGAGCGCCAGTTCCGGGCGTCGATCAGCGGCAGCAGCCCCGCCCCGTACGCCCCCGGCTTGGAGCCGAAGATGCGCGCGGTGGCCCGCCGCCGGTCGCCGTGTTCGGCCGCGTCCTCCTCCACGTGCGCCCGTACGTAGTTGGCCTCGGCGGGCTCGTCCAGCTCGGCCACCGCCCGTACCGCGTCGTCGATCAGCCCCACCACGTGCGGGAACGCGTCCCGGAAGAAGCCGGAGATGCGCACCGTGACGTCGATGCGGGGCCGGCCCAGCTCCTCCAGGGGCACCACCTCGAAGCCGGTCACGCGTCGCGACGCGTCGTCCCACACCGGACGGCAGCCCAGCAGCGCGAGGATCTCGGCGATGTCGTCGCCCTGGGTGCGCATCGCGGACGTGCCCCACACCGTCAGGCCGACGGACTGCGGATACGCTCCCGTGTCCCGCAGATACCGCTGCACCAGCGAGTCCGCCAGCGACTGCCCGACCTCCCAGCTCAGCCGTGAGGGAATCGCCTTGGGGTCGACCGAGTAGAAGTTCCGCCCGGTCGGCAGCACGTTGACCAGTCCGCGCGTCGGCGATCCGGACGGGCCCGCCGGGACGTACCCGCCGTCCAGCGCCCGCAGGATGTGCCCGATCTCGTCCGTCGTCCGGTCGAGCCGGGGCACGACCTCCTCGCACGCGAACCGCAACACGGCCACGGCGTCCGGGAGTTCGGTGCCCAGCACCTCCCGCACCAGACCCGTCACCGAGTCCGTCGCCCAGCCGCGCCGCTCCATGCCCTCCGCGAGCCGCCGGCACAGCTGCTCCAGAAGGTCGATCGCGTCGGCGGCGGTACGGGACGGGCCCTCGACCAGGTCCGTCAGCTCCACCGGCGCCTTCACCGGCGCGCCCGGCTCGGCCAGCAGCTCCTTCTCCACCAGCCCGAAGTGCGCGGCGAGGCAGGCCCGCAGCCCCGGCAGCGCGTTCGCCCGCCCGCCCCACACCTGCGCGGCGCGCAGCACCGCCAGCACCAGGTTGACGCGCGGCTCGCCGGCCGGCCTGCCGCCGAGGATGTGCAGACCGTCGCGGATCTGCACGTCCTTGATCTCGCACAGGTAGCCGTCGATGTGCATGACGAACTCGTCGAACGCGTCGTCGTCCGGCTGGTCGTCCACATGCAGGTCGTGATGCAGCTCGGCGGCCTTCACCAGCGTCCAGATCTGCGCCCGCACCGTCGGCGCCTTCGCCGGGTCCAGATCGCTGACCAGTGCGTACTCGTCGAGCAGCTGCTCCAGCTTGGCCAGGTCGCCGTAGGTGTCGGCGCGGGCCATCGGCGGCACCAGGTGGTCGACGACCGTGGCGTGCCCGCGCCGCTTGGCCTGGGTGCCCTCGCCGGGGTCGTTGACGATGAACGGGTAGACCAGCGGCAGGTCGCCCAGCACCGCGTCCGGGGCGCATCCGGCGCTCAGGCCGAGGCCCTTGCCGGGCAGCCACTCCATCGTCCCGTGCTTGCCCATGTGGACGATCGCGTCGGCGCCGAAACTGTTCTCCAGCCAGCGGTAGGCGGCCAGGTAGTGGTGCGAGGGCGGCATGTCCGGGTCGTGGTAGATCGCGATGGGGTTCTCCCCGAAGCCGCGCGGCGGCTGGATCATCACGACGACGTTCCCGAACTGGAGGGACGCCAGCACGATGTCGTCCCCGTCGACGTACAGCGAGCCCGGCGGCTCGCCCCACGCCTCGGTCATCGCCTCCCTCAGCCCCGGGTCCAGCGTGGCGAACCAGGCCCGGTAGTCGGCCAGCGGCACCCGCGCGGGCGCGGCGGCCAGCTGGTCCTCCGTCAGCCACTCGACGTCGTGCCCGCCCGCCTCGATCAGCCGGTGGATCAGCTCGTCGCCCTCGGCCGGGTGGCCGTCGACCGCGTACCCGGCGCCCCGCAGCGCGTCGAGCACGCGCACCGCCGACGCGGGCGTGTCCAGCCCGACCGCGTTGCCGACGCGCGAGTGCTTCGTCGGGTACGCGGTGAAGACCAGCGCCAGCTTCTTCTCGGCGTTCGGCTTGTGCCGCAGCGCCGCGTGCCGTACGGCGATTCCGGCGACCCGCGCCGCCCGCCCGGGATCGGCGACGTACACCGGCACGCCGTCCGGTCCCTGCTCCTTGAAGGAGAACGGGACGGTGATCAGCCGGCCGTCGAACTCGGGGATGGCGACCTGCATGGCCGCGTCCATGGGGGAGAGGGCCGCGTCGGACTCCTCCCAGGCCGCCCGCGAGGTCGTCAGGCACAGGCCTTGCAGCACCGGCACGTTCAGCTCGGCGAGCGCGCCGACGTCCCAGGCCTCCTCCTCGCCGCCCGCCGACGCCTGCGAGGCGTGGCTGCCGCCGGCCGCGAGCACGGTGGCGACCAGCGTGTCGGCCCGCCCCAGCAGCTCGTACAGCTCCGGGTCGGCGCCGCGCAGCGAACCGCAGTACACGGCGAGCGCGTTGGCGCCGCGCGCCTCGATCGCGTCGCACAGGGTGTCCACGAAGGCGGTGTTGCCGCTGAGTTCGTGGGCGCGGTAGAAGAGCACACCGACCGTCGGACGGCCCGGTACGACGGGACGCTCCCCGTGCACGCCGAACTCCGGCATCCTGCGGGGCTGTTCGAAGCCCTCGCCGGTCAGCAGCACCGTGTCCGACAGGAAGCGCGCCAGCTCGGCGAGGTTCTCCGGGCCGCCCTCGACGAGATAGCGCAGCGCCTCGGCCACCACGCCCGCCGGGACGCTCGACTCGGCCATCAGCTCCGCGTCCGGCACGCTCTCCCCGCCGAGCAGCACCGTGGGGATGCCGGAGGTCTTCAGCGCCGCCAGCCCGTCCTCCCAGGCGCGCCTGCCGCCCAGCAGCCGCACCACGGCCAGGTCCGCGCCGTCCAGCAGCGCGGGCAGTTCCTCCGCGACGTCGACGCGGGTGGGATTGCCGATGCGGTAGGCGGCGCCGGAGGCCCGGGCCGCCAGCAGGTCCGTGTCGGCGGTCGACAACAACAACACAGTGCTCATGCGGGCGCTCCCGGTGGAATGAAGGGCAGTCCTGGTGGCGCGCCGGACTCGATGAGCCGCCACAGCGCGTCCGTGTCCGCGTGCTGTTCGATCAGGTCGCCGAGCCGGTCGAGCTGCTCCTCGCGCAGCGCGGCGAAGGAGGTGTCGGGGGCCGGCACGAAACGGCGTCCCGCGCGTTCGGCGACCGCGCGCAGGAACGCCCGCCGGAACCCGTCCGACTCCAGCGCGCCGTGCCAGTGCGTGCCCCAGGTGGAGCCGACCCGGCAGCCGTCCAGGAAGGCTTCCCCGCCGAGCACTTCGGCGACCCCGTGATGGATCTCGTACCCCTCGACGCGCTCACCCAGGGCCTCGCCGGCCGGGCGGGCCAGGGTCTTCTCACGCGCGAACCGCACCCGTACGGGCAGCACGCCGAGCCCGTCCACGCGGCCCGCGCGGCTCTCCACGTCGTCCTCGATGTGCTCGCCGAGGAGCTGGAAGCCGCCGCAGACGCCCAGCAGCGGCCGGCCCTCGGCGGCCCGCCGCACCAGCGCGTCCGCCAGTCCGCGTTCGCGCAGCCAGCGCAGCGCGCGTACGGTCCCGCGGGTGCCCGGCACGACCACCAGGTCGGCGTCGGCGAGTTCGTCCGGCCGGTCCACGAACCGCACCACGACACCCGGCTCGGCGGCCAGCGCGTCCACGTCGGTGAAGTTGGACATCAGCGGCACCGCGCACACCGCGACCCGCAGCAGCTCCTCGCCGGCCGGCGCGGCCACCGCGGACTCCCGCACGGCGCCCCGCAGCGACACCCTGAGACCGTCCTCCTCGTCGATGCCCAGCCCGTGCTGGAAGGGCAGCACGCCGTAGGTGCGCCGCCCGGTCAGTCCGTGCAGCATCTCCAGGCCCGGTTCCAGCAGCGAGACGTCCCCGCGAAACTTGTTCACCAGGAACCCGGCGACCAGCTCCTGGTCCTCGGGGGAGAGCAGGGCGACCGTGCCGAAGAAGGAGGCGAAGACGCCGCCCCGGTCGATGTCGCCGACGACGAGCACCGGCAGACCGGCGTTGCGGGCGACGCCCATGTTCACGATGTCGGTGCGGCGCAGGTTGATCTCCGCCGGGCTCCCGGCGCCCTCGCAGATCACCGCGTCGTACTGGTTCCGCAGCTGCTCCAGGCAGTCCAGGACGGTGCCGAGGAGCCGTTCCTGACGGCCCCCGTGATAGCCGCGGGCGCTCATCTCGCCGACCGGGCGGCCCATCAGCACCACCTGGCTGGATCGTTCGCCGCCCGGCTTCAGCAGCACCGGGTTCATCAGCGCAGTCGGCTCCACCCGGCACGCCTGGGCCTGCATGGCCTGGGCGCGGCCGATCTCGGCGCCCTCGCGGGTGACGAACGAGTTCAGCGACATGTTCTGCGCCTTGAACGGCGCGGCCTTCACCCCCTGGCGCACCAGCCACCGGCAGATCCCGGCGGTGACCACGCTCTTGCCGGCGTCCGAGGTGGTCCCGGCGACCAGCAGTCCGCCACCGCTCATGTGGCACGTCCCTTCAGCACGCGCCGCGCGGCCACACCGGCCGCCAGCGCCAGCCAGCCGACGCGCCGCGACAGGCGCACCGCCCGGTCGATGTCGGTGACGGCGACGGGGCGTCCGCCGCCGTTGAGGACGGGCCGGTGCTCGACCCGCCCGCCGTAGGAGAGGGTCCCGCCGAGCCGCACGCCGAGCGCGCCCGCGAAGGACGCCTCCACGGGACCGGCGTTGGGGCTGGGGTGCTTGCCCGCGTCCGCGCGCCAGGCCCGTACCGCACCGCGCGGGTTCGGCCCGGTGAGCGCGGCCAGGACGGCCGTCAGACGCGCGCCCGGCCAGCCGGCGACGTCGTCGAGACGGGCGGACGCCCAGCCGTAGCGGCGGTGACGGGGCGACTTGTGCCCCACCATCGCGTCCAGGGTGTTGACGGCCCGGAAGCCCACCAGACCCGGCACCCCGGCGACCGCGCCCCACACCAGGGCGCCCACCACGGCGTCGGAGGTGTTCTCGGCGACGGACTCCACGACGGCGCGGGCGATGCCGTCGGCGTCCAGGGCCTGCGGGTCACGTCCGCACAGGTGCGGCAGCCGCTCCCGGGCGGCCTCGACGTCACCGGCCTCCAGCGCCTGGGCGATGGCACGCGCCTCCCGGGCCAGCGAGGTCCCGCCGACGACGGCCCAGGTGGCGACGCCGGTCAGGGCGACGGAAGCGGCGGGGGAGCGGCGTACGGCGCGGGCGGCCAGGCTCCCGAGGGCGACGGCGCCGCCGACGCACACGGCGGTGTGCACGGCCCCGCGGCCCCGGTCGTCCCGCCACAGCACCCGCTCCACGGCAGCCGCGGCCCGCCCGAACGCGGCGACCGGATGCCCACGGCGGGGATCGCCGAGCAGCAGGTCGCCGAGGAGGCCGGCGGCGGCGCCGTACGCGAACACGCGATCGGCACCCATGGGTTCAGCCGGTGACGGATCCGGAGGTTACGGCCCCGAAGGGGGGTGGGGTGTCGCTGGTCGACCTCGGCAGGCTGCCGCGCATGGCGATATGTCCTCACTCAGGGTGTCCGCGCCCTGGTTCGACGAGACCGGCGGCGAGAGTTCCTGGCTTCCGGGGTGGACACCCCGGTGACAGTGGCGGGACCGCGCCGGATTCGCACCGGCTTCCTCTCCTGCCGCCGTATTGGCGGAGGCAGTCCACCATGCCCCTGGAAGGGCCGTCAACTTGCCGTTGACCTGCGGGGCTGAAGTGTGCCGAGGCCCACAGAGGGGCTCACGTGGGTGAACGCCGTGAACGGCCGGTGGACGGCGCGCACACGTCGGCGGGCGGTGCGGGAGCCGGGGCTCCCGCACCGCCCGCCGGACGGGGACGATCTGCGGTCAGGCCATGATCAGGTAGATCCCGTAGCCCACCGCCGCCGCGCACGCCGCGAAGCAGGCGTAGGCGCCGGTGACCGCCAGGGCCGCGGACTGGCCCTGGGCCGCGGCACGCTCGCGGCGGGACAGGCCGGTGATGCCGAGGGTGAACAGGGCCACCAGGGCGACGGTGACCACGAGGCTGACGCCGAAGACGGAACCGAGGGCCGCCCAGTCGATCTTCATGGTGCTCTTCTTCCTTCGTTCCGGGCCGTCGCGGTCAGACGGAGGTCCTGGCCGGTGAGGCCGGGTCGTTGGGGGCCGGGATCGTGGCCGCGAGTTCGTCGCTCACGGTGCCCGCCGGGGGCGGGGTCACCGCGGCCATCGCCTGCGTCACCACGCCGGCCGGCTCCGCGCCGGGGGCCTCGTGGTCGTTGACGTTGGTGTGGTCGACGACCTCGCGCCGGGAGATCTTCCAGATGGCCGCGCTGGACGCGATCAGGAAGACGGCCACGACGGCGGTGCCCCAGCTTCCGAAGCCGCACACCCACTCGGCGATCGCCGCGACCAGGGCGGCGGCCGGCAGGGTCAGACCCCAGGCGACGAACATCCGGGTGGCGGTCGACCAGCGGACGACACCGCCCTTGCGGCCCAGGCCCGCGCCCATCACGGAACCGGAGACGGAATGCGTGGTGGAGAGGGAGAAGCCGAGGTGGGAGGAGGCCAGGATGACCGTCGCGGCGCTGGTCTGGGCGGCGAAGCCCTGCTGCGGCTGGAGGTCGGTCAGGCCCTTGCCCATGGTGCGGATGATGCGCCAGCCGCCGAGGTAGGTGCCGAGCGCGATGGCGATGCCCGCCGAGAGGATGACCCACATGGGCGGGTCCGAGTCGGGAGCGAGGGTGCCGCCGGCCACCAGGGCGAGGGTGATGATGCCCATCGTCTTCTGGGCGTCGTTGGTGCCGTGCGCCAGGGAGACCAGGCCGGCCGAGGCGATCTGCCCGGCGCGGTAGCCCTTCTCCGAGGCCTTGGCGTCGGCGTTCCTGCCCATGCGGTAGGTGAGCCGGGTCGCGAACATCGCGGCGAGGCCGGCCACCAGCGGGGCGGCGATCGCGGGGATCAGGACCTTGGTGACCAGGACGTCGCCGTGGACCGCGCCGAAGCCGGCGGAGGCGACCGTGGCGCCGATCAGACCGCCCATGAGGGCGTGCGAGGAGCTGGACGGCAGGCCGACCAGCCAGGTCAGGAGGTTCCAGAGGATCGCGCCGACCAACGCGGCGAAGATGACCTCGGGACGGATACCGGCCTCGTCGACGAGGCCCTTGGAGATCGTGTTGGCGACCTCCACCGAGAGAAAAGCGCCGACAAGGTTCAGCACGGCGGACATGGCCACCGCGACCTTGGGCCTCAGCGCACCGGTCGAAATGGTCGTTGCCATCGCGTTCGCGGTGTCGTGGAAACCGTTCGTGAAATCGAACGCGAGTGCGGTTACCACCACAATCGCGAGGATCAGCGAGAAGCTTTCCATTTACCCAGGCAATCGTTCGAGGTCATTGGCTGGTCGAACGTAGGTAACCAGGGTGAACGGAAGATGAACTGGAACGGGCATCGCGGTGACCGGAAGAGGGGGTGTGCGCTCCGCCGTCCAGCCCACACGGCCGGGGCTCCTGGCAGGATCTCCACATGACCGACCAGTACCGGACCGGACAGGAAGCGGAGGGCGCTGTGCGTGGCGTCCCGGGCACGCGCGGTGAGGGCTCCGCGGGGCCGGGCGAGGAGGTGGCGGACGCCTGGGCGGAGCTCGTCGCGACGGCCCGCCGCACCGTCGCCGACGGCCTCGTCGTCGGCACCTCCGGCAACGTCTCCGTACGGGTCGACGACACCGTCCTCGTGACACCCTCGGGCGTCCCGTACGACCGGCTCGCCCCGGCCGACGTGACGGGGGTGGACCTCACGGGCCGGCAGGTGATCGGCACGCTGGTCCCGACCAGCGAGCTGCCCCTCCACCTGGCCGTGTACCGCACGACCGGCGCGCGCGCCGTCGTCCACACGCACGCCGTGCACGCCACCGCGGTCTCCACGCTCGTCGACGAGCTCCCGGCGATCCACTACATGACCGCGGCCCTGGGCGGCCCCGTCCGCGTGGCCCGCTACGCCACCTACGGCACGCCGGAACTGGCCGGGAACACCCTGCACGCCCTCGACGGCCGCACCGGCTGCCTGATGCGCAACCACGGCACCCTCACCCACGGCGCCACCCTCGCCCAGGCGTACGACCGCACGGCCCAGCTGGAGTGGATGTGCCGCGTCTGGCTCACGGCCTCCTCGGTACCGGGCCTGACCCCGACCCTGCTCACCCCGGACCAGCTCGCGGAGGCGGGGGAGCGGCTGCGGGGGTACGGGCAGCGGGGGTGAGCGTTCGTCGGCCCGGCGGCCGCCGAGTCCGGCCGCCGGGTGTCATGACCGGCTCACGGGGAACCCTTCCGGAGGCCGGGTGAAGCGCCCGGCCCACCGCTGACGCGGCCGTGAGGCCGACCGCGTCCGGACGGTCCCGGGCCACGCGTCCACTGGCCGGGTCCGCGTCCGGACCCGACACTGGGAGGCGTGCGCACTGTGACTGCGACGGCAGCAGCCGTCACCGCCGTGATCGGGGCCGGCGCCGCCGCGGTGGCCGTCGGCCGGTTCGCCAGCGACGCCGCCCTGAGGATCCCCCCGGGCCGGCCCCTGCCCACCGAGCCCGGGCTCACCGTCCACGCCACCGCCGCCGGCCAGGTCACCCTCACCCGTGACCTCGCCGCCCTGCGGCCCGGCCGCTACGGCCTCGTCGGCGAGCGCTTCCACGCGGTCGTGGGACCCGTCCTGGCCGGTACGGCGCACTCCGCCGACACCGTCGTACGCCGCCTCGAACGCGTCACCTACGGGACGCCCGAACCCGGCGACCGGGCCCGCTTCACCCCGAACGTCCATGTCGGCGACCCGGGCACCGCGCTCGGCGTCGACCACACCGTCCTCGACGTACCGGGCGAACTCGGGCCGCTGCCCGCCTGGTTCGTGCCCGGCGCCCGGGACACCTGGGTGATCGCCGTGCACGGCCTCGGCGCCACCCGCGAACACGTCCTCAACGTCCTCGACGCCCTGCGCCGCAACCAGTTCCCGGTCCTGGTCCCCGCCTACCGGGGCGACCCGGAGGCGCCCCGGTCCCCGGACGGGCTCAACCACCTCGGCGAGACCGAGTGGCGCGACCTCGACGCCGTGCTGCGGCACGCCGTCGACTCCGGCGCCCGCAAGGTGGTGCTCTACGGCTGGTCCACCGGCGCGACCATGGCGCTGCGCGCCGCCGCCCGCTCGGAGCTGCGCGAACGCGTCGCCGGGCTGCTCCTGGACTCCCCCGTGCTCGACTGGGAGTCCACCCTGCGCGCCCTCGCCGGCGCCCGCCGCACCCCCGGTGTGCTCCTGCCGCTCGCCGTCCGCGCCGCCCAGGGCCGCACCGGCCTGTACGGCGACCACCGGCCCGGCGCGGTGCGCCTCGACAACGTCGCGATCCCGACGCAGATCTTCCACGGCCCCGACGACACGGTGGCCCCCTGGCGGTTCTCCCGCCGCCTCGCCGCCGCCCACCCCGACACGGTCACCCTGCAGACCGTCAGGGGCGCCCCGCACGCCGCGATGTGGAACGCCGACCCGGCCAGGTACGAGGAGTCGCTGCGACGGTTCCTCGTGCCGCTGATGTGAGCGGGCGCGCGCCGCGCGCCGGCCACGTCGGCGGGCCCGTCCGTGGAGGGGAGCGGCGGGCGGTGCAGAGGATTCCGTTTACGGTCGGACCGCTGGCTTGATCAGGCCCCTCCGGCACCGTCCGGGCCGGGACGGCGACGGCCGCCGAGGCGTCCCCCGGCATTCCGTTTGGGTTTTCGGACCGTCAACCGGAAGACTGCACCCGTGACGTCCCGTATCCCGCGCGACTCCAGGCTTCGACTCGTCCGCCCGCGACCCCTGGCCGCCGCCCCCGCCGCGATCGAGCAGCGGCGTGTGCGCCGCCCCGCGCCACGCCCCCCGGAGGGCACGCCCGCACCTGCCGAGCTGGCCGGAATGGCACGCTCCGTCCTGGCCGCGGCCGCCCGCGTGGCCCGCTGGGCCGACCGCGCCCTCGGCCCCGGCGGCGACAGCGCCACCGCCGACGGCAAGGCCACCCTGTCCGACGCGACCGCCCGCAGGGCCGCCGACGCCCTCGGCCTGACCGTCGATCAGGTCTGTGCCGACTGGGACACCGCCCGGCTGGCCGGCCTCATCGAGGTGCACGGCGACAGCGCCCGCCCCGGCTGGCGGCTGCGCGCCTGGGACCGCGACGACAGCGCCGTGCTGCGCGGCTGGGTCGCCCTCTGCGACGCCTGGTCGCTCGCCTGCCCCGAACCCGAGGACTACGAGCCCGCCGCCGTGGCCGAGGTCGTGACGGCCATGCCGCAGGTGCTGTCCTTCCTCCAGCTGTCCGCCGGGCCGGTGCCCGTGCCCCAGCTGCTCGACCTGCTCGAGCAGCGGGTCACCGAACTGCGCACGGAGCGCTGCGAGGTGGACTACGGGCCGCGGCCCGACACGCCCGCCGTCGCCCCGGAGCCGCGCCCCGCGCCCGCCGTGGACGCTCCGCTGCGGCCACTTCTCGACTGGGCGCTGCGCGCCCTCGCCTCCGTCGGCGCGCTCACCTACGGCGACGGCCAGGCCACCCTCACCCCGCTCGGCAGCTGGGCGGTGTGGGTCAAGCTGGAGCAGATCTGCGTCGCCGCGCAGAGCCCGGCGGGCAACATCGAGCAGGGCGCGGAGGACATGCTGCGCGGGTGCGCGCGGCTCCGTCCGGCCGCGGCCCGCGCCGAGTACCGTGCCTGGCTCGCCGCCCGGCCGGTCGGCAGCGCCGTCACCGAGCTGATCGCCGCCGCCCGCGGCGAGGACGCCCTGCTGCGGGGCCTCGCCTTCGAGGCGCTGCGGGTGGTCGGCGGCCCCGCCGAGCCGGAGGTGCGCGCCGCCCTCGACGAGCCCACGCTGCGGCCGTACGCCCTGCTGTGGCTGGCCGAGCACGACGGGGTGGACCCCGAGGACGCGCACGAGGTGCTCACCCGGGAGGAGGCGACCTGGCTGTGGGTGGACACGGCGGCGGCGGTCGCGGACCACGGCGAGGCGCCGCTGCTCCTCCGTCATCTGGAGACGGCGGTCCAGCCCACGGTGCCGGCCCTCCTGGACGAGGTCCGCGCGGTGGGGCACCCCCGCACGGTCCAGGTCCTGGTGGCCCTGGCGGCGGCCCACCCGGACCCGGCCTTCGCCAAGGCGGTCCGAAGAGCGGCCTTCCAGGTCCACACGGGCGGCTGACCACGGCGCCCCGCGGGGCGGGGCGCCGTCGCGCGAGATCCCGCCGCCGTCGCGGGCAGTCGTGCCGCAGGGGCGGCACGGGTGGGCGCGACGGCGCCTCGCAGGGCGCGGCGGATCAGGCGCCGACCTCCGGCGCGTACGTGCCGAAGGTCCACACGTTGCCCTCGACATCCCGCACCATGTAGTCCCGCGACCCGTAGTCCTGGTCCGTCGGAGGCATCAGCACCTCCACCCCCTGCTCCACCGCCCGCCGGTGATGCGCGTCCACGTCGTCCACGACGACGTACACCCCCGCCGGCCCCGCATCCTTCATCGCCGTGTCGAAGACCCCTCCACGCCCCTTGGACCCCAGCATCACCACCCCGTTGCCCTGGGCCAGTTCGGCATGCTCCACGGTGCCGTCCTCCCCCTCGTAGACCGACACCTCCGTGAAGCCGAGGCCCTCCGTCAGCTGACGGATCGCCGCCTTCGCGTCCGCGTACAACAGCGCCGGGACGACGCCCGGCCGCGAGCTGCCACTGCCCGTGCCTGCCATGGTGATCACTTCCTCGTGTCCGGAGTGCACCGGGATGTCTGGTCACAGGCCAGTGTGACACCGGCCACCGACAACCGCCGGGAGGAAACCGCACGCGGAAAAGCGCTTGCCCCGCCCCGTTAGAATGGCTCGCATGGCCATTCTCCTCGCGCATTAGACGGCGGGAACGCCCTCAGCCGCCCACCGCCACTTCCCACTGCCCTGGAGTCTGTCCGTGATCTCCGCCTCCGGTATCGAGCTGCGCGCCGGTGCCCGCGTCCTCATCGAAAGCGCCACCTTCCGCGTCGCCAAGGGCGACCGCATCGGCCTGGTCGGCCGTAACGGCGCGGGGAAGACCACCCTCACCAAGGTCCTCGCCGGCCAGGGCCTGCCCGCCGCCGGCACGGTCACCCGTTCCGGCGAGGTCGGTTACCTGCCGCAGGACCCCCGCACCGGCGACCTCGACGTCCTCGCCCGCGACCGCATCCTCTCCGCCCGCGGCCTCGACGTACTGATCCGCAAGATGCGCGAGAACGAGCAGCGCATCGCGAGCGGCCAGGGCGCCACCCGTGAGAAGGCACTGAGGCAGTACGAGCGCCAGGAGACCGAGTTCCTCACCAAGGGCGGGTACGCCGCCGAGGCCGAGGCCGCCACGATCGCCGCCGCGCTGAACCTCCCCGACCGGGTGCTCGGCCAGCCGCTGCACACCCTCTCCGGCGGTCAGCGCCGCCGCGTGGAGCTCGCCCGCATCCTGTTCTCGGACGCCGACACCCTCTTGCTCGACGAGCCCACGAACCACCTCGACGCCGACTCCATCGTCTGGCTGCGGGACTACCTGAAGACCTACCGCGGCGGCTTCATCGTGATCTCCCACGACGTCGACCTGGTCGAGACGGTCGTCAACAAGGTGTTCTACCTGGACGCCAACCGCGCCACGATCGACGTCTACAACATGGGCTGGAAGCTCTACCAGCAGCAGCGCGAGGCCGACGAGAAGCGCCGCCGCCGCGAGCGGCAGAACGCCGAGAAGAAGGCCGCCGCGCTCAACGCCCAGGCCGACAAGATGCGCGCCAAGGCGACGAAGACGGTCGCCGCGCAGAACATGGCCCGCCGCGCGGAGAAGCTGCTGTCCGGCCTGGAGGAGGTGCGCCAGTCCGACAAGGTCGCCAAGCTGCGCTTCCCCGAGCCCGCGCCCTGCGGCAAGACCCCGCTGATGGCGGAGGGCCTGTCGAAGTCGTACGGCTCCCTGGAGATCTTCACCGACGTCAGCCTGGCCATCGACAAGGGCTCCCGGGTCGTCATCCTCGGCCTCAACGGCGCCGGCAAGACGACCCTGCTGCGACTCCTGGGCGGCGTCGAGCAGCCCGACACGGGCGCCGTCGTCCCCGGCCACGGCCTCAAGCTCGGCTACTACGCGCAGGAGCACGAGACCCTCGACCCGGACCGCACGGTCCTGGAGAACATGCGCTCGGCCGCGCCCGACATGGACCTCGTGGAGGTCCGCAAGGTGCTCGGCTCGTTCCTGTTCTCCGGTGACGACGTCGACAAGCCCGCCGGGGTCCTCTCCGGCGGCGAGAAGACCCGTCTCGCGCTCGCGACCCTCGTCGTCTCCTCGGCGAACGTCCTGCTGCTCGACGAGCCCACCAACAACCTCGACCCGGCCAGCCGTGAGGAGATCCTCGGCGCGCTGCGCACCTACAAGGGCGCGGTCGTCCTCGTCACCCACGACGAGGGCGCCGTCGAGGCGCTCCAGCCGGAGCGGATCATCCTGCTGCCGGACGGCGTCGAGGACCTGTGGGGCTCCGACTACGCGGATCTGGTCGCGCTCGCCTGACCTCCGCAGACCTGCGGCGGGTCAGCGGTGTTTGATCGAATACGTGATCCACTGCGTATGGATCATTCGGCCCATCGGTGATCCATCAATCGTGTGAGATCTCCTCATCCCGAGGTGTGTCCTACACGGATTTCGCGGCCGGACCCTCCCGGAACGAGGGTCCGGCCGTCGCTCCTTTCTGACCTGCGGATTCCCGGAGAAACCCGTTCGGCGGTCGCGCCGAAGCTGCTTGGAATTCCTCATTCCGGATGTGGGGACACGCTCCCGTCGTCACAAGGTTGTCTCATCGACCTTGCCGAATGGGTGGCCATCGGGCCCGGGAGGGGTGATCATGAGGAGACCAGAGCGCACTTCCCATGAGGAGGCACGGGTGGCCGAGACTCTGAAGAAGGGCAGCCGGGTGACCGGCGCCGCGCGCGACAAGCTCGCGGCAGACCTGAAGAAGAAGTACGACGCCGGTGCGAGCATCCGGGCGTTGGCCGAGGAGACCGGCCGCTCCTACGGATTCGTGCACCGCATGCTGAGTGAGTCGGGCGTCACGCTCCGAGGGCGTGGCGGGGCGACACGGGGCAAGAAGTCTCCGTCGGCCTGATCCCGGGAGCCCCGCAGACCCGATGGTGGCCACCCGGTCGGCCGTCCGACCGGCTGGGTGGTTACTGTGCAGTCACTTAGACGACCGCACCCATCGGAGGCGCCCCATGGCTTCGTCCCCCCAGGACCTCGGTCCGGTTCTCGACAAGGACGGCGTACGGCTCACCGTCGACGACGCGATCGCCACGGTGACGCTGACCAACCCGGCCAAGCGCAACGCGCAGAGTCCCGCTCTGTGGCGGGCGCTGACCGAGGCGGGGCAGCTGCTGCCCGGATCCGTCCGGGTCGTGGTGCTGCGCGGGGAGGGCAAGTCCTTCTCCGCCGGGCTCGACCGGCAGATGCTCTCGCCCGAGGGAATCCCCGGCGAGCCGTCGTTCGTCGACCTCGCGCGCAGTGACGACGCCGCGCTGGACGCCGCCATCGCCGGCTACCAGGACGCGTTCGCCTGGTGGCGGCGCAACGACATCGTGTCCATCGCCGCCGTGCAGGGACACGCCATCGGGGCCGGGTTCCAGCTGGCCCTCGCCTGTGACCTGCGCGTCGTCGCGGACGACGTGCAGTTCGCCATGCGCGAGACCAGCCTCGGCCTGGTGCCCGACCTGACCGGCACGCACCCCCTCGTCGGCCTCGTCGGCTACGCCCGCGCGCTGGAGATCTGCGCGACCGGGCGCTTCGTCACGGCCGAGGAATCGGTGAACATCGGCCTGGCCAACCTCGCCGTGCCCGCCGCCGAGCTCGACGGGGCGGTCCAGGACCTGGCCGCGGCGCTGCTGGCCGCGCCGCGCGACGCCGTGATCGAGACCAAGGCGCTGCTGCGCGGCGCCCAGGGCCGCACCTACGACGAGCAGCGCGGCGCCGAGCGGGCGGCTCAGGCTCGCCGCCTGCGCGATCTGGCAGGCCTCGGCGAGTAGGGGCGGCCGGCCGTGAGCGGCCGACGGCGCCGGGTCAGTCCAGGTCGGTGACCAGGACGGCCACCGTCGGCCGGTCCGGCAACGCCTCCGCCACGGCGGCCCGCACGGCACGTGCGACCTCCAGCGGGCGGAACCCCGCCGCGACGGCGAGGTCCACGCGCGCGTGGCGGCGCGGCAGGGCGTCGCCGGATGCCGGCGCCTGCTCGCCGAGCCGCACCGGCAGCCCCCACACGCCCGTCAGCCGGCTCACACCGGGCACCCGCAGCACCACGGCGGCGACCCGCTCGGCCTCCGGGCCACCCCCGACGGCACCCGCCACCCCCGCCGCGCCGAAGCCACCCGCCGAGTCGGGTGCCCGCGCCGCTTCCGGCTCCACCGCTCCGTAGGCGCCCGCGCTCCCGGGCATGCCCGCATCCCCGGGCGTGTCCGCATCCCCGGACGCGCCCGCACCCCCGGGTGTGTCCGCCGTTTCGGGTGTGCCTGCACCCCTGGCCGTATCTGCCGCCCCGGACGTGTCCGCGACCCCGGGCGTCCGTGCCGCTCGGGGCGTGTCCGCATCCCCGGGCGTGCCCGCCCCGGACGTGTCCGCCGCCCCGGGCATACCCGCGCCCCCGGACGTGTCCGTACCTCCGCGTGTCTCCGGCGTCCCGGGCCGGGACGCCGGCGGCTCGGTGTCCAGGAGTTCCGTGACCCGGAGGTCGACCTCCGTCAGGTCCAGGCCGATCCGTTCCGTCGCGGTGACCGCCAGGGCCGTGCGCAGGCGGGAGGCCGTTTCCGGGAGGGGCCACGCCGCCGTGGCCGCGAACTCCGCGGTGAGCCGCAGGGGGCCCGGGGGCAGGGCGCTGGGCGGGGCCGGCACCGCCGGCTCGGCGGCCTCGCCGGGGTCGGCGAGCCCGATGCGGACCCCGTCCAGGCGCACCTCCGGCACCTCCCGTTCCGCCGCGTCCCGCAGCACCCCGCTCGCCGCCCGTTCCGCGATCCACGCCCCGTCGTACGGCCCGCCCAGCGGCAGGAATCTGCCCAGCCCCACCTGTTGCCGCACCATCCGCGTCCATCGGTCCGCCATCATTCCTCCAGCCTGCCGTATCGCCGGAGCGGATCGGGGCAAACGCGCATACGGTGGTCGAAGGAGGACGACCGAAGGGACGTAGGGCAATGACCGACATGACCGAAGGCGGCTCGGTACGGGCTCCTGACACCGACAAGACGCTCGGCGACTCCGGCGCCCGCCGGGGCCAGGGCACGCGACGCGGCGGCGGCGCCCCCGCCGACCGGGGGCGGACCACCATCGCCGACGGCGTGGTCGAGAAGATCGCCGGTATGGCCACGCGGGACGTGGTGGGCGTGCACGCCATGGGCAGCGGTATCTCCCGCACCTTCGGCGCCATGCGCGAACGGGTGCCCGGCGGGTCGAAGTCGCCGACGCGCGGGGTGAAGGCCGAGGTCGGCGAGGTGCAGACCGCGCTGGACCTGGAGATCGTCGTCGACTACGGCGTGTCCATCGCCGACGTCGCCAGGGACGTGCGGGAGAACGTCATCGCGGCCGTCGAGCGGATGACCGGCCTCGAGGTCGTCGAGGTCAACATCGCGGTCAGCGACGTGAAGCTGCCCGACGAGGAGGAGGACGAGACCGAGACCCGGCTGCAATGAGACACGCTGAGCGGAGGAGCGAGGCATGAGGATGGCCGTCGTCGGCATGATCGCCGGCATGGCGTTGGGCTTCGCCGGATACTTCGGCGGATTCGGGGCTTTCCTGCTGGTGGCGGCCCTGGGCGCGGTGGGTTTCGTGATCGGCCGGCTGGTCGAGGGCGACCTGGACCTCGGCGACTTCTTCCGCCCCCGTGACGAACGGCGGCGGTGACGGGGTGGGCACGGGGGCCGTGGAGCTCGGCGGAGTCCCGCGGACCGTCCCTCCGGCGGAGCGCGGGGAGACCACGGTCGCCGACCGTGTGGTCGCGAAGATCGCGTCCCAGGCGGCCCGTGAGGCCCTCGGCGCGCTGCCGCCGGACGCCGAGCCGCCGCACGCGAGCGTCGTCGTCCGGCACGGCAGCGCGCGCGTGCGGGTGCACGTGGAACTCGACTACCCGGGCGACATCGGCGGCCGCTGCGCGCGGGTGCGGAAGCGGATCGTCGACCGGGTGCGCGACCTCGCGGGGATGTCCGTACCGGAGGTCGTCGTGCAGGTGGAGCGGCTGCATCTGGCCGCCCACCCCGACACGGTGGGCGGGAGGACGCCATGAGCGGGACGCCGGACACGACGGCCGGCCCGGCGGTGCCGACTGCGGACGGCGGCGCGACCATGGGCGGCGCGAGCGGCGGACGCCGGCGCTTCTGGTCGGCCCGCCGCGTCCCGGCCGGCCTGCTGGCGCTGGTGATCCTGGCGATCGCGGGCCTGTTCCTGTACGACATCGCGGCGGTACGCGCCCACCGGCCGGGGATGAGCTGGCGGCACGGCCTCGCCCGGCAACTGGACGAGCGGCAGCTCGACGACGTGTGGGTGCTGACCGGCGCGGCCGTCGCCGCCGCGCTGGGCCTGTGGCTGCTGGTGCTGGCCCTCACCCCGGGACTGCGGTCCGTGCTGACGATGCGCCGCGCCCACCCCGACGTCCGTGCCGGCCTCGACCGGGACGCGGCCGCCACGGTGCTGCGGGACCGGGCGCTCGAGGTGGCCGGTGTGCAGTCGGTGCGGGTGGCGGTGAAACGGAAGAAGACGGACGTGCGGGCGGTGTCGCACTTCCGCGACCTGGACGACGTACGGGACGACCTGACCGCCGTGCTGGAGGCGGCGATCCGGGGGCTGGGCCTGGCGCGGCCGTCCCCGCTGTCGCTGCACGTGCGGCGGCCCGGCCGGAAGGGACGGTGACCGTGAACACGACCGTCAACCGTGTGCTGCTCGCCCTCGCCGGGCTGGTGCTGTTCGTGCTGGGCGGCTCGGTGCTGGCGATCGGCCTTGGCGCGCCCGCGCCCTCCTGGTGGCTGCACGACGGCCGGAACGACGTGCTGCTGGACGACGCCGAGCGGACCCGGTGGCGGGACGAGGGCTGGTGGTGGCCGGTGGTGATCGCCGGGCTCGCCGTGGTGGTCCTGCTCTGCCTGTGGTGGCTGGTCTCCGTGCTCCGCAGGCGGCGCATGTCCGAGATCCTCGTCCCCACCGGCGACGGGGAGGGGGCGGCGCTGCGGGGCCGCGCCCTGGAGCACGCGCTCGCCGAGGAGGCGGACCGCCAGGACGGCGTCGCCGATGCCCGCGTCCTCCTCGCCGGCCGCCGCGGCACGCCGCGGACCCGCGTCGTGCTGCTCCTGGAGCCCCACGTGGACCCCGGCACGGCCCTCGACACGTTCACCGCGGGCCCTCTGACCCACGCCCGCGACGCCGCGGCCCTCCCGGCCCTCCCGTCGGAGGTCCGTCTCCGGGCGGTGAAACACCGCCCGGAACGCGTCACCTGACCACGGAGTCCGGGTTCAGAACCCGTGCCGCGACCCGCCGTCCACCGGCAGCATCACGCCCGTGACGTACGACGCCGCCGGGGAGAGGAGGAACGCCGCCGTGCGGCCGAACTCCTCCGGGGTGCCGTAGCGGCGGAGGGGGATACGGGACTCGGCCGCCTGGCGGGTGGCCTCCGGGTCGGCGGACAGGGAGTCCAGTTCGCGGACCCGGTCGGTGTCGACGCGGCCGGGCAGCAGGCCCACGACGCGGATGCCGCGCGGGCCCAGTTCGTCGGCGAGGGACTTGGCGAAGCCGGCCAGCCCCGGGCGCAGCCCGTTGGAGATGGTCAGGCCGGGGATCGGCTCGTGCACCGAGCCGGACAGCACGAAGCCGATGACACCTCCCTCGCCCAGCTCCGCGGCGGCCGCGCGGGCCAGCCGCACCGCGCCGAGGAACACCGACTCGAACGCCGCCTGCCACTGCTCGTCGGTGGTGTCGGCGACGAAACCCGGCGGAGGCCCGCCCACGCTGACGAGGACGCCGTCGAAGCGGCCGAACCGCTCGCGCGCGGTGGCGATCAGCCGCCCGGCGGCCGCGGGGTCGGCGTTGTCCACGGCCATCCCGGCCGCCGCGTCCGGCCCCAGCGCGGACACGGCCTCCGCGACCGCGTCCTCCTTCCGCCCCGTGACGACCACCTTCGCGCCCTCGGCGGCGAGCGCCCGCGCGGAGGCGTGGCCCAGCCCGCGGGTGGCTCCGGTGACGACGTACACCCGGTCCTTCAGTCCAAGATCCATGGCCCTATCCTGCCTCCTCGTCGCCGAACAGGGTGAGGGCGCTGTTCACCAGGCCGATGTGGCTGAACGCCTGCGGGAAGTTGCCCAGCAGCCGGCCGTTCACCGTGTCGTACTCCTCCGCCAGCAGCCCCACGTCGTTCGCCAGGCCCAGCAGCCGTTCGAACAGCTCGCGGGCCTCCTGGGTCCGGCCCGTCATGTGCAGCGCGTCCACGAGCCAGAACGCGCACGCGAGGAACGCGCCCTCCTGCCCGGGCAGCCCGTCCAGCTCGGCGGCGTCCGCGGTGTAGCGGCGTACGAGACCGTCCTGGCCCAGTTCCGTCCGGATCGCGTCGATGGTGCCGAGCACCCGGGGGTCGTCCGGCGGCAGGAAACCGACCCGGGGGATCAGCAGCAGCGCCGCGTCCAGCTCACGCGAACCGTAGGACTGCGTGAACGTGTTGCGCTCCGGGTCGTAGCCCTTCTCGCACACCTCCCGGTGCACCTCGTCGCGCAGCTCCCGCCACCCGTCCAGGTCGCCGTCCAGCTCCGGGTACTCCTCCAGCGCGCGCACCAGACGGTCGACGGCCACCCACACCATCACCTTGGAGTGCACGAAGTGGCGCCGTCCGCCGCGCACCTCCCACAGGCCCTCGTCCGGCTGCCGCCACGCGGTGCGCAGGAAGTCCAGCAGCACCGACTGCAGCGCCCACACGTCCGGCTGCGCCGAAAGCCCCGCGCGCCGGGCCAGCGCGAGGGAGTCCACGACCTCCCCGTACACGTCGAGCTGGAGCTGCTTCACGGCGTCGTTGCCGACCCGGACGGGGGTGGCGCCGTTGAAGCCCGCCAGCCACGGCAGTTCGAACTCCGGCAGCCGCCGCTCGCCCGCGAGCCCGTACATGATCTGCAGGTCGGCCGGGTCGCCGGCGACCGCGCGGAGCAGCCAGTTGCGCCAGGCCTCGGCCTCCTCCACGTACCCGGCGGCGAGCAGCGCCGTCAGGGTGAGCGTGGAGTCGCGCAGCCAGCAGAAGCGGTAGTCCCAGTTCCGTACGCCGCCCGGCTCCTCCGGCAGGGAGGTGGTGGGGGCGGCGACGATCCCGCCGGTGGGACGGTAGGTGAGGGCCTTCAGCGTGATCAGGGACCGTATCACCATGTCCCGGTGCGGTCCCCGGTAGCGGCAGCGGGACGCCCATGCCTGCCAGTCCTTCAGACTGTGCCGCAGCGAGGCGTACGGGTCGATCAGCGCGGGCCGCGGCTCGTGCGAGGGGTGCCAGGTGAGCACGAAGGCGACCCGCTCGCCCTTCTTCACCGTGAACTCCGAGTGCGTGCCCAGGTCCTCGCCCCAGGTGTGCACCTCCGGCACGCTGCGCAGCCACGCCGAGTCGGGCCCGGCCACCGCCACCCGGTGCCCGTCCTCCCTGCGCACCCACGGCACGACCGAGCCGTAGTCGAAGCGCAGCCGCAGCGTGCTGCGCACGGTCACCTCACCGCTCAGCCCCTGCACGATCCGCACCAGGTCCGGCGCCGTGTGCCGCTGCGGCATCAGATCGGTGACCTGCACGGCGCCGTCGGGCGTCTCCCACACGGTGTCCAGGATCAGCGAGTCCTCGCGGTAGGCGCGGCGCGCGCACCGCTCCTGGCCGGGCGGGGCGATGCGCCAGTGCCCGTTGCTCTCGTCGCCGAGCAGCCGGGCGAAGCAGGCCGCCGAGTCGAAGCGGGGCAGGCAGAGCCAGTCGACCGAACCGTCGGTGCCCACCAGGGCAGCGGTCTGCTCGTCGCCGATGAGCGCGTAGTCCTCGATACGAAGCACGGGGTGCGGGTTCCCGGCCGCCGGGTGCCGTAATCAGCCCCGAAGCCGGGGGAGTGACGGTCCGTCGGCTGCGGCGGCGCCGTCGCCGGAGAAGATCACGCCGGGTTCGGCGGGCGCCTGGTTGAGCACCCACAGCCCGATCAGCGTGGCCAGCGCGAAGACGACGGCGACCAGCACGGTGAGCACCAGCCGGCGGCGGCGCTCCCGGCGCAGCCACTCGCCGCGCGCGGTGCGGTAGGCGTCCGGGTCGGGCAGCACCCCGCCGGCCAGGGCGTGCAGGGCGTCGGCCAGCTCCCGTTCGGTGCGCTCCGCGTCGGGCGGCCGGGGCGGCTCGGACCGCTCGTGGCCGGTGCGGTCCTGGCTGGTGCCACGCGACGGAGTCGCATCGTGATGCTTCATCGCCGGGCCTCCATGGCCTGGGTCAGCGCGGCGATGCCGCGTGAGGTGTGCGTTTTGACGGAGCCGCGGGAGATGCCCATTGCGGCGGCGATCTCGGCCTCCTTCAGCCCGAGCCAGTGGCGCAGCACCAGCGCCTCCCGCTGCCGGGCGGGGAGCTGCTGCAGCGCGTCGATCAGCACCCGCTGGTCCTCCCGCAGCAAGGCGGTGCTCTCGGCGGACGCCACGGTGGGCTCGGGCGGGGAGGCCGGCTGCTCCTCGTGCCGGCGGGCGACCTGGAGGTGGCGTATCCGCATGCGGGTCAGGTTGCAGACCGTGGAGCGCAGATAGGCCTCCGCCGCGGCCACGTCCTTCAGCCGCCGCCACCGGCGGTAGATCTGGTAGTACGCCTCGGCGACCACGTTCTCCGGGTCGTCCGCGCCGAGCAGCACGGCGAGCCGCAGCATCGAGGAGTAGTGCAGCTCGAAGAGGCGGGCCACACCGGCTTCCCGCTCCAGGTCTGCGGGGCCGGCGACCGGGGCGGCGAGAGGGGCGGGCGGGCCCGGCGGCTCGGGCGGCGGTGCCGCCGGGGCCGGGCGCAGGGTGACCGGAGGACGGTGTCGGGGTCTCACGCGTTGTTCGCTCCCGTCGGGGGACGTCGCCCGGCGTGCGGGCGGGACGGCAGGTCGGTGGCGTCCGGGCCGCGCGGGACGCCGAGGCGGGCGAGGACGGGCGTGACGGCCACCGCGACGGCCAGGTTCAGCAGCAGCGCGGCGACCCCGGCGTAGATCTCGGGCGAGCCGGCGACGAGCGGCACGATCGAGGAGAAGCCCTCGCGCACCACCAGGTACGTCCCGGAGGCCATGCCCACGGCCCAGCCGGCGAGCAGCGCCCGCGGGTGCAGCCACCGGGTGTACAGCCCGACGGCGACCGCCGGGAAGACCTGGAGGATCCACACCCCGCCGAGCAGCTGGAGGTTGATCGCGTCCTGGTCGCGCAGCCCGAACACGAACGCCACCGCGCCGAGCTTCGCGGTCAGCGACACCGTCTTGGCGACCCGCACCTGCCGTTTCGGCGTGGCCGTCGGATGGACGTACTCGACGTACACGTTGCGGACGAAGCTGGTGGCCGCGGCGATGGACATCACCGCCGCCGGGACCAGCGCGCCGACCACGATCGAGCCGAACACCAGCCCGGCGAGCGGGCCCGGCATCAGCCGGTCGACCAGCATCGGCACCGCCGACTCCGCGCCGCCCGCGGGCGCCCGCACCCCGGCGGCGAGGGCCGCGATGCCGAGGAAGCCGAACAGCGCGAGCAGCGCCGTCCAGGCGGGCAGCCCCGCCGACACCTTGCGCAGGGTGCGCGTCCCGTCGGCGGCGAAGCCGGCGGTCAGCACGTGCGGGTACATCAGCAGCGCCAGCGCGGAGCCGAGCGCGAGCGTCGCGTACGCGGGCTGCTGCCCGGGCGTGAGCACCAGCGGCGAGTGCGCCGGGTCGGTGCCGCCGAGGGCGCGGGCGGCCCCGTCGAAGACCCCGCCGGGCCCGCCGAACCGGTCCAGGACCAGCCAGCAGACCGCGGTCAGCGACACGAACACCGCCACCGCCTTCAGCGCGGCGATCACCGTGGGGGCGCGCAGTCCGTGCCGGTAGGTGGCCACCGCCAGCCCCGCGAACACCGCGACCATCGCCAGATCGCCGGCGGCGCCCGGCGGGTACAGCCCGCCCGCGGTGAGCACCGCGCGGATGCCGAGCAGCTGGAGCGCCAGGTACGGCATCGTCGCGAGGATGCCGGTCAGCGCGACGACCAGGGCCAGCGGGGCCGAGCCGTAGCGGCCGCGCACGAAGTCGGCGGCCGTGACGTAGCCGTGCCGCCGGGCCACGTCCCAGAGCCGGCTGAGCAGCACGAACGCCAGTGGGCAGACGATCACCGTGTACGGCACCGCGAAGAAGGCGGACGCGCCGTTGCCGTACGCCAGGCCCGGCACGGCGGTGAAGGTGTACGCGGTGTAGATCGTCCCGCCGAGCAGCAGCCAGGTCCAGCCGGCGCCGAGGCTGCGGTCGGCCAGCGCCCATCCCTCCAGGGACGGCAGCCGGTCGCTCGGGCGCAGCCGGCGCGCGGTGACGGCGAGCAGCGACGCCCCGCCGATCACGGCGAGGAACGTCGTGGTCATGGCTGCGCCGGCCATGGATCACCGCCCTTGGTGTGCTGTGCCCTCGGGGAAGAGTTGCGCGGACGGCCCGTCCGGATGACGGAAACCGGCCAGTTCCGTGTCCGGAACACCTCGGCAACACGCCCGACCGGTGCGCCACTCTCGCACAGAAGCCGGCGAACGGGGAGAAGGGGGAGGCGGGGGAGTGCGGTCAGACGGCCGCGGACTCGGAGCGGGCGGCGCCGGGCGCCCCGGCGTCCGTGCCCTCGCCCGCCTTCGCCGCCCGCTCGCGCGCCTCGCGGCGGGCCAGCACGGCCCAGCCGACCGGGACGGCGGCGGCGAACAGCCACCACTGGACCGCGTACGCGTAGTTCAGCGCCGCGTTCTCCTTGCCCGGGTTGCCGAGCTGCTGGGGGAGGCCGCTCGCGGGCTCGGGCGCGGTCTGCGCCACGTAGCCGCCGAGCACGTCGGCGTCCAGCCGCTCCGCCTCCCGCTCGCTGTTGATCAGCATGATCTGCCGGTCCGGCAGGCCTTCGAGGTCCTTGATGCCGCTGGCCTCGGTCGTCTCGTCCGGCATCAGCCGGCCGGTGATCGTGGTCTCGCCGCGCGGCGGCGCGGGGACCTTCGGGAACTCGGTCTGGCTCGGGCCGTCGGCGGGGATCCAGCCGCGGTTGACCAGCAGCACCTTGCCGTCGTCCAGGACGAAGGGGGTCAGGACGTGGAAGCCGATCTCCTCGTCGGCGTTGGTGCGGCGGCGCACCACGACCTCGGCGTCCGTGTCGAAGCGGCCCGTGGCGGTCACCGTGCGGTACCGCTCGGCGCGGGTCACCGCGTGGCCCGGAGCCGCGAGCCGCTCCACCGGCACCGGGTCGGCGGCCAGCGCGTCGGTCACCAGCTGGTTACGCGCGGAGCGCTCCTCGTAGCGGTTCATCTGCCAGATGCCCAGCGCGATCATCGTGGGGACGAGAAGCAGGGCGACCAGCGTGAGGGTCACCCATTGCCGGGACAGCAGGAAGCGGTACACCCCATGAAGGTACAACCCGGGCGCGAGGTGCTCCGCGCCGGGTACGTCCCCGCACGTCCTCCCGCGCCCGGGAGGGCGGTCAGGACTCCGAGGCGGGCTCCACGTTGGCGAGGAGCTGGCCGAAGGCGGCCTCGTCGACCACCGGCGTGCCGTACTGGCGGGCCTTGACCGTCTTCGACGTGCCCGAGTCCGGGTCGTTGGTCACCAGGAGGCTGGTGAGCCGGGACAGGCTCGTCGCCACGTGCAGCCCCGCCTCGGTCGCCCGGTCCTCCAGGAGGTCACGCTCGGTGGACGTGTCCCCGGAGAACGCCACCCGCATGCCCTGCTTGAGACGTTTGCCCGGTTCATACCGGCCCGGGTTGGGATAGGGGCATGCGGGTCTTTTGCGGGAGGGGCGCCAACTGGAGGGCGTCCGCCCGCCGTAGGACGCCTGCTGCCCGATGCGCGGCCGGTCCGACCACTCGGTGAGCGGCCGGCACTCGTGCAGCGGCAGCCGTACGCCGCCCGCCGCCGCGGCCCGCAGACTGGGCCGGAACGCCTCCGCCAGCACACGCGCGTCGTCCAGCGCGTGGTGCGCCCGGCGCTGCACCACGCCGAAGTGCGCCGCGAGCGACTCCAGCTTGTGGTTGGGCAGCGGCAGCCCCAGCTCCTTGGACAGGGCGATGGTGCACAGCCGTTGCCTCACCGGGGCCTCGCTGCGCGCGCGGGCGTACTCGCGGGCGATCATCTGCCAGTCGAACACCGCGTTGTGCGCCACCAGGACGCGGTCCTCCAGGCGCGCCGCGAACTCCGCCGCGACGTCCGCGAAGAGGGGCGCGCCCTCGAGCATCTCGCTCGTCAGCCCGTGTATCCACACCGGGCCCGGGTCGCGCTCCGGATTGACCACCGTGTACCAGTGGTCCTCGACCTCGCCGCGCGCGTCCAGCCGGTAGACGGCCGCGGAGATGATGCGGTCGTCCCGGGCCAGCCCCGTCGTCTCCACGTCGACGACCGCGTATCCCTGCGGATACGCGGCCGGCCACGCGGTGGGGGAGGCGGCTGCGGCGGTGAGGTCTTCGAGCATGGTTCATGAGGATACGGGCCGCTACCGACAGGCCTGTCCGTCAGGTGCCCCCTGCGGCGCGTCCGTTCACGACGCGCGCGTGACGGCGCGCGGGGCGGTCACCAGCGGATCGGCACCGGCAGCGCGGTCAGCAGTCCCGACACCGCGACCACCAGGGCGAGTAGGCACACCTCCGCCCGCGCGGGTGAACGCGCGGTCAGCGGGTCGGCCGCGCGCGCCAGCCGCACCCGGGCCCACAGGGCGAGCGCGGAGACACCGGCCATGAGGACCACCTTGGCGAGCAGCACCCTCCCGTACGCGGTGTCCGTCAGCTGCGTCAGGATCGTCCCGGACGGCATCCGGCGCAGTGAACTGCACACCCCCGTCGCGGTGATGGCGGCGAGCAGGACGAGCGCCACGCGCGCGTAGCGGCCCAGCAGCGCCGCGCCTGCCTCGGCGTGCCCCCACAGCCGCAGCGTGCGCAGGACGTGCGGCAGGCCGCCCACCCACAGCGACGCGCACGTCAGGTGCACCAGCGTCAGCCCCGAGCCGACGAGCGGGCCGTACTCCGTCGTCGGGTGCGCGCGCAGCGCCTCGGCGACGACGACCGCCGCCAGCGGCAGCACCTGGGTGACGGGACGGCGGGACGCGGAGCAGAGGGCCGCCGCGAGGAAGCCGTTGACCTCCAGCAGGGCGAGCTTGCCGTCCCGTGTCTCGTAGAGGCCGCCCAGGTCCATGTCGGCGGGGCTCGTGGGCAGGAGGTTGCCGGTCGCCACCACGGAGGCGAGTCCGAGGGCGGCCACGAGACCGACGGAGTTGGCGACGGTCGACCAACTGCGCGGCAGGGCGGGCGGGGCGCCGGGGAGTCCACGCGCCAGCCGCACGGCGAACAGCTCGCCCACGGGCACGGCCAGCGCGGCGAACAGCACCGTGCGCAGCAGGGCTATGCCCCCGGTCCCGGGCGCGTCCGCCTCCCCGGTGCCGTGCAGCGCGGGCGACGGCCCGAGCAGGGGGATCAGCGCACCGAGGGCCACCAGGACGAGCACGGCCACGGCCCGCCGCCGGCCGCCGCGCGTACGGGGCGCCCGGTCCCTGGATTTCGTCAGAGTCACCCCAGGATCTTCACAAGATCGCACAGAGCGGGGCAAGTGCGGGACGGTATGCGGATTTTGTCCGCCGTGGCGGAGGCGGGCGTGCCGCTCACACCCACCGCGCCGCGTCCGCCCCCCACGCCCCAGGTGGCCGCGCCCAGTCACGTGGCCCGCCCTCGAAGTCCACCGGGGGCAGGGCGTACCGCAACCGCCCCAGTGGGCTGTTCCGTTCCGCGAGCCACGGCGTGGCGGGCACCTCGCCACCGTGGGCGGCGGAATCGTCCGCCCCCGCCCGCACCTCGGCCGCCGTGCGGGCCAGAGCCACCCGCACGAGCCTGCCGCCACCCGCGTCCGCCTGGTCCGACAGGGCCCGCAGCACCCCCGCCGCGAGCAGGTACCCCGTGCCGTGGTCCAGGGCCTGGGCGGGCAGCGCGCCGGGGCGGCCGTGGTCTCCCTCGATGTGGGCGATGCCCGTCGCCACCTGGACCAGGCTGTCGAAGCCGCGCCGTGCCGCCCACGGCCCGGCGGCGCCCCACGCCGACAGCTGTGCCACGACGACCCCCGGCCGTCGCCCGGCCAGAGCCTCCGCGCTCAGCCCGAAGCGGTCCAGAGAGCCGGGACGGTACCCGGTGACGACCACGTCCGCCCGCGCCAGCAGCTCCTCGAACACCTCCCGCCCGGAGGCCAGATCCACCAGCGCCGACCGTTTCCCGAAGCCGGTGTCGGTGTGCTGGTCGGGCAGTTCGGGCAGGCCCGGCGGGTCCAGCCGCAGCACGTCCGCGCCGAGCAGGGCGAGCGTGCGGGTGGCGACCGGCCCGGCGACGACCCGGGTGAGGTCCAGCACCCGCAGCCCCGCGGCGGGCAGCAGCGGATCCCCGCCCGCCGCCGTGAACTCCCGCGCGGGCGCGGCGTCCAGCCGTACCCGCTCCACCAGCGGCAGCCGCGCCACCGCCGCCGCCTGCCCGTGCGCCGCCCACTCCTCGGGCGTGCGCAGGGCGACGGCCAGACCGCCGGCCGCGGTGACCGTCTCCTCCACCTCCCGCGCGGACCTCCGCGCGAGCACCGCGGCCACCGCGTCCGGGTCCTCCGGCGCGCCGAGCGCGGTGAGGAGCCGCGCCCGGTGGTGCGGGTAGTTGGCGTGGGTGCGCACCCAGCCGTCCGCCGTGCGCCAGAACCGGGACAGCGGGGCGAAGCTCTCGGCGGCCCGCCCGTCGGTCCGCAGGTGACGCTCGCTCACGAACGCGGTGGCCACCGCCCCGTCGTCCACCCGCACGGCCGGGACCTCGCCGCCGCCCGTGCGCCGTGCCGCGAGCTCGGCGGCGGCCAGCGCGCACACGCCGACGCACGCCCCCGCGAACTCCCGCACCGGCAGCCGCGACGGCAGCACGCCGGGCCGCTCGACGGCGGACACCCGCGACAGCAGGGCGGGATCCCCGCCGAGACCTGACCAGAAGGACGCGAGACGAGCCATGGCCTTACTGTGCGGCACCGTCCGGCCGGACAGACGGGAGGGGCCGGGCGCATCCGCCCGGCCCCTCCCTGGAACGCCCTACGGAGCGACGACGACTACCGCGTCACCGCGTCCAGCGCGTCGGCCATGCCCCAGCCGTAGAAGCCGTTGCGGTTCTTCGGGCCCTCGCACACCGCGTCGGCCTTGCCGTCGTTGTCGATGTCGTACGGCTTGGTGCAGGCGGTGGCGTCGGCCTGCGCGTACAGCAGGGCCTTCACCAGCGCCGGCGGCGCGTACGGGTGCTGCGACTTGATCAGCGCGGCGACGCCCGCGACGTGCGGGGAGGCCATCGACGTACCGGCCATGTAACCCCAGCGTCCGCCGGGCAGCGTGCCCAGGATCAGACCGCTGGTGGCGGGCGGCGCGGGCGTCTGATAGGCCGTCGAGTCCCCACCGGGCGCGGCGATGTCGATGACACCCCGGCCGTAGTTGGAGAACGACGACTTGAGACCCTTGGCGCCGGTCGACGCGACCGTCACCACACCCGGCAGCTGGGTCGGGATGTCGAGGCACTCGGACGGGTCGATCACACGGTCCGACGGGGTGCCGTCGTTGGGGGAGACCGGGTCGGTGATCTCGTCGGCGGCGAGGTCGTAGTTCTCGTTGCCGGCCGCGGCCACGTTGACCGCGCCCTTGCGCTCCGCGTACCGCGTGGCCCGGGAGACCGCCTCGACGAGCGCCTTCTGGTCCGGGTCGTCCGTGCAGTTGAAGTACCAGGGGTCGGTGTAATAGCTGTTGTTGGTGACGTCGACCCCGTGCTCGGCCGCCCACATGAAGCCGCACACCACGGCCTCGGTGTAGAAGTAGCCGTCCGGGTTGGACACCTTGATGCCGGAGACCTTCACCCCGGGGGCGACACCGGTCATGCCGACGCCGTTCTTCGCGGCGGCGATCTCACCGGCGACGTGCGTGCCGTGCGGGCTCTCGGCCGCGCCCGGACGCCACGCGCCCTCGCTGGTGTCGGGCTTGCCCGCCACGCAGTTCACCGACGCGGCCCGGTCGAAGTTGGGCGCGATGTCGGGGTGGGTGTCGTCGACGCCCGTGTCGATGACGGCGACGGTCACCTCGGAGCTGCCCAGCGACGTCTCGTGCGCCTTGTCCGCCTTGATGGCGGGCAGGTCCCACTGGAGGTTCTGCAGCGGGTCCTGGTCCGCGGCGGCCTCCTCCGCCGCCTCGGCGACCTCGGCGGCGCTGAGCACCTTCGGGGAGCCCAGGTCCGTCGTGACCGCCGACGGCAGCGGCGCGTTGCGGGTGGCGCCGGCCGACTGCACCCCCGGCACCGTGCGGATCGTCTGCGCGAAGTCGGCGTTCGACGAGTGGACGACGATCACGCCGATCTTCTCGTACGACGTCACGATCGTCCCGCCGGCCGTGGCGATCGCCTTCTTCACATGTGCCGGCGCGCCGTGCCCGCCCTGCACGTTGACCACGTAGCTCAGCGAGGCGGCGTCCGCGGAGGCGGCCCCCTGGTGGGCGGGGGCGGCCGTGGCGGCCGTGTTCGGCAGGAACGCGAGCGCGGTCGCCAGGGCCATGCCGGCCGGGACGACCAGCGCCCGGCGGTGGCGCGGGTGAGACGCTGTCATGAAGTCTCCAGTTCGTTCACTTCGACGTGCGGACGGTACGGCGGATGTGCGGGTCCCCGGCTCACTTGACGGCGCGCAGCGCGTCGACGATGCCGTGACCGTAGAAGCCGTTGACCAGCCGGCCGCCCTCGCATGTCGCGTCCTGCGTTCCGTCACCGTTCTGGTCGTACGACGCGGGGCAGCCCGGGTTGTTCGCCTGCGCCTTGAGCAGCGCCTGAAGGGCCGCCGGGGGCAGCCACGGGTGCTTGGACTTCAGCAGCGCCGCGACGCCGGCCGCGTGCGGCGAGGCCATCGAGGTGCCCTGCAGCCAGGCGTACTCGCCGTTCGGCATCGTGGACAGGATGCGGCCGTCCTTCGACGGGGTGTCCGGCAGCTGGTAGCGGCGGTCGCCGCCCGGCGCGGCCACGTCGACGACGCCCTGGCCGTACGAGGAGTAGTACGACTTGAGGTTCTCGGAGCCCGTCGCGCTGACCGTGACGACGCCGGGGAGCTGCGTGGGCAGGTCGAAGCACTCGCTCGGGTCGATGGTGCGCGGCACCGGAGTGGTGTCGTTCGGGCTGGACGCGTCCTCGATGGCGTCGGACGCCAGGTCGTGGTTGGAGTTGCCCGCCGAGGCGAGGTGCAGGGTGCCCTTGCGCTGGGCGTACAGCTGGGCCCGGTTGACCGCGTCGACGATGGCCCGCTGGTCCGGGTCGTCCATGCAGTTGTACATCCACGGGTCGACGTAGTAGCTGTTGTTCGTGATCTCCACGCCGTGGTCGGCGGCGAACACGAACGCGCAGACGACGGCCTCCGCGTAGAACAGCCCGCTGGCGGGGTCGGTGACGTTGATCGCCGAGACCTTCACACCGGGCGCGACGCCGGCGACGCCGACGCCGTTGCGGGCGGCGGCGATCTCACCGGCCACGTGCGTGCCGTGGTAGTCGCCCGCGGTGTACGGCCGCCAGGCGCCCGGGGTGGTGTCCGGGGTGCCGCCGAAGCAGTTGGCGGACTGGGACGCCGAGAAGTTCGGGGCGAGGTCCGGGTGGGTGTCGTCGACGCCGGTGTCGATGACGGCGACCGTGACGTTCCCGCTGCCCGGGTTGATCTTCGCGGCCTTGTCGGCGCCGATGGCGCGCAGGTCCCACTGGTCGGCCTCGAGCGGCTCGCTGCCCGGTGTCTCCGCCGACGCGGCCTTCAGCTTCGCGGCGTCGGCGGCCGTCAGGTACTCGGCGGAGCCCGCGTCCGTCGTCCCGGCCGGGGCCAGCGGGGCGGTGCGGGTGGCGCCGGCCGACTGCACGCCGGGCACCTCGCGGAGGGTCTTCGCGAAGTCGCCGTTCGCGGAGCGGACGACGATGACGCCGATCTTCTCGTACGCGATGACGATCTCGCCGTCCGCCGCGGCGATCGCCCGCTTCACCTTGGCGATCGTCCGGTGGTCCGCCTTGGTGTTGACGACGTACGTGAGGACGGGCGCGTCCGCCGCCTGCTCCTCCGTGGCCGTGGCCGTGGCCGGCGCGGCCGAGGCCGCCGCGGGCAGGAAGCCGAGCGAGGCGGTCAGTGACAGCACGACGGGCACGGCGAGGGCGAGCCGGCGTCTGGAACGCAGATGAGCCATGGGGTCTCCACATCATCCGGAAACGAAACCGGCCCGAGACAGGGGTGGCTGCCCGGGCAGGTACATGACGGGTGGTGCAGGGTGAAGCTATCCCGCCCGTCCGCTGGCCAGCAATGATTTGCGGGCAACGTCTTCGGAAAACGTCCACGGAAAAGAACCGTGCCGAGTTGAACCGGTCCTCGCGTGGCGCCGTGCCCTTGGGCAGGAAGCGCGAGGACACTCGCCTTTCGCCGACGCAAGAACCGACCCGCACCGCGAGGAGACCCCGTGGCCGCCGAAGCACCGCCCCCCTCGACAGAGAAAGCCCAACTCCCCACGCCGGAGGAGTTCACCGAGGTTCAGGAGAGCGCTGAGTTCGGTGAACTACGCCGCTCCTACCGCTCATTCGCCTTCCCGCTGACCATCGGCTTCATCGTCTGGTACCTGCTGTACGTGCTGCTGTCCAACTACGCGGGCGGCTTCATGGGCGCCAAGCTGGTCGGCAACATCAACGTCGCCTTCGTCTTCGGCGTGCTGCAGTTCGTCAGCACCTTCCTCATCGCCTGGTGGTACTCCAAGCACGCCGCCGCCAAGCTCGACCCCAAGGCCGAGGCCATCAAGACCCGTATGGAGGGCGGCGCATGAGCCCCGCGATCACTCACATCACCCTTGCCGCCAACGAGGCCAGCGAACACCGGCCGCTGATCATCACGCTGTTCGCGCTGTTCGTGGTCGCCACCCTCGGCATCACCGTCTGGGCCGGCCGGCAGACCAAGGACGCCGCCGACTTCTACGCGGGCGGACGGCAGTTCAGCGCCTTCCAGAACGGACTCGCCGTCTCCGGCGACTACATGTCCGCCGCGTCCTTCCTCGGCATCGCCGGCGCCATCGCCCTCTTCGGTTACGACGGCTTCCTCTACTCCATCGGCTTCCTGGTCGCCTGGCTCGTCGCCCTGCTGCTCGTCGCCGAGCCGCTGCGCAACTCCGGCCGTTACACGATGGGCGACGTCCTCGCCTACCGCATGCGCCAGCGCCCGGTCCGCACCGCCGCCGGCACCTCCACGATCGTCGTGTCGATCTTCTACCTGCTGGCCCAGATGGCCGGCGCGGGCGTCCTGGTGTCGCTGCTGCTCGGCATCACCTCCGACGCCGGCAAGATCCTCATCGTCGCCCTCGTCGGCCTCCTGATGATCGTGTACGTCTCGATCGGCGGCATGAAGGGCACCACCTGGGTCCAGATGGTGAAGGCCGTGCTGCTCATCGGCGGCACGATCCTCATCACCTTCCTGGTGCTGCTGAAGTTCAACTTCAACATCTCCGACCTGCTGGGCAAGGCCGCCGAGAACAGCGGCAAGGGCGACGCCTTCCTGGAGCCCGGCCTCCAGTACGGCGCCGACAACCTCACCAAGCTGGACTTCCTCTCCCTGGGCATCGCCCTGGTGCTCGGCACCGCCGGCCTGCCGCACATCCTGATCCGCTTCTACACGGTGCCGAACGCCAAGGCCGCCCGTAAGTCCGTGAACTGGGCCATCGGCATCATCGGCGGCTTCTACCTGATGACCATCGCGCTGGGCTTCGGCGCGGCGGCACTCATCTCGCAGGACGAGATCATCGCGTCCAACCCGTCGGGCAACACGGCCGCGCCGCTGCTTGCCCTGCACATCGGCGGCGTCGACTCGGCCTGGGGCGCGATCCTCCTCGCCACCATCTCGGCGGTCGCGTTCGCCACCATCCTCGCCGTGGTCGCCGGACTTACCCTGGCCTCGTCGTCCTCCTTCGCGCACGACATCTACGCCAACGTCATCCGCAAGGGGAACGCCACCGAGAAGGAGGAGATGAAGGCGGCCCGCTGGGCGACCGTCCTCATCGGCATCGTCTCCATCGCGCTCGGCGCCCTCGCCCGCGACCTGAACGTGGCCGGCCTGGTCGCCCTGGCCTTCGCGGTCGCCGCCTCGGCCAACCTGCCGACCATCCTCTACAGCCTGTTCTGGAAGCGGTTCACCACCCAGGGCGCGCTGTGGTCGATCTACGGCGGTCTGATCGTCGCCGTCGGCCTGGTGCTGTTCTCGCCGGTCGTCTCCGGCGACCCGAAGGCGATGTTCCCGGACGTCGACTTCGCCTGGTTCCCGCTGAAGAACCCGGGCATCATCTCCATCCCGTTCGGCTTCCTGATGGGCTGGCTGGGCACCGTCCTGTCGAAGGAGGAGCCCGACACCAAGAAGTACGCGGAGCTGGAGGTCCGGTCCCTCACCGGCACCGGCGCCCACTGACGCGACCCCCGCGCGACGGCCGCGTCGTAGGGACCCTCGTAGGTCCCTACGACGCGGCCGTCGGCATATCGTCACATCACGTCGCTGGGTGATGTCGGCGGCGTCACGTACGCTCGCAAGTACCGGACACAGTGATCGGCGTACAGGGAGGGCCCTACGTGCTCATCGACACCTACGGCCGGGTGGCGACCGACCTGCGGGTCTCGCTGACCGACCGGTGCAACCTGCGCTGCACGTACTGCATGCCCGAGGAAGGGCTGCAGTGGCTGGCCAAGCCCGATCTGCTCACCGACGACGAGATCGTCCGGCTCATCGACATCGCGGTCACCTCCCTGGGCATCGAGGAGGTGCGCTTCACCGGTGGCGAGCCCCTGCTCCGCCCCGGACTGGTCGGCATCGTCGAGCGGGTCGCCGCCCTCGAGCCCCGCCCCCAGATGTCCCTCACCACCAACGGCATCGGGCTGCGCCGTACGGCGAGCGCCCTGAAGGCGGCCGGCCTGGACCGGGTCAACGTCTCCCTCGACACGCTCCGCCCCGACGTCTTCAAGACCCTCACCCGCCGCGACCGCCACCAGGACGTCCTGGACGGCCTGGACGCGGCCCACGAGGCCGGCCTGACGCCCGTGAAGGTCAACTCGGTCCTGATGCCGGGGCTCAACGACGACGAGGCCCCCGACCTGCTCGCCTGGGCCGTGGAGCACGACTACGAGCTGCGGTTCATCGAGCAGATGCCGCTGGACGCCCAGCACGGCTGGAAGCGCGACGGCATGATCACCGCGGGGGACATCCTCGCCTCCCTGCGCACCCGGTTCGAGCTGACCCCCGAGGGCAAGGAGAAGCGCGGCTCCGCCCCCGCCGAGCGCTGGCTGGTCGACGGCGGCCCGCACCGGGTCGGCGTCATCGCCTCCGTCACCCGGCCCTTCTGCGCCGCCTGCGACCGCACCCGCCTCACCGCCGACGGACAGGTCCGCACCTGTCTGTTCGCCACCGAGGAGACCGACCTGCGGGCGGCCCTGCGCTCCGGCGCGGACGACGAGGAGATCGCCCGCATCTGGAAGCTCGCCATGTGGGGCAAGAAGGCCGGCGCGGGCCTGGACGACCCGTCCTTCGTCCAGCCGGACCGCCCGATGTCCGCCATCGGCGGCTGAGCGGCCGGCCGGCCGGGAGAGATTCCGGCCGCGGGCTCAGGCCCCCTCCGGGGCCTGCCACTCCTCGAAGCGCACCACGTCCTTCAGGAAGCCGCGCACCCCGAGGAACTGCGCCAGGTGCTCCCGGTGCTCCTCGCAGGCCAGCCATGTCTTGCGCCGCTCCGGCGTATGGATCTTGGGGTTGTTCCAGGCCAGCACCCACTCGGCGGGGGCGCGGCAGCCCTTCGCGGAGCAGATGGGCGTCTCGGGGTCAGGGTTGATCACCGTCCGACCCTAACCCGTCCCCGAAGGGCCGTTCCGCCACGGGAAAAGGCGACGCCGAGCAGCCACGGGGGGAGCTGCCCGGCGTCGGTCCGTCGCTCCGACGGGGGATGCGGAGCGCGTACGAAGTATGTCACGGGTCACCCCGCCCCCGGCACCGAAAGAACAGGATTGATCTGAGGTTTCTTTGAGCTTGGCCGGGAAGTGACTTCCCCTCCCGGCGTCCCGCGCTCATCCTCCGCTGCTCAGGAGCGCCCCGGATCCTCGGATCGTGCGCCCGGCGCCGTCTGCGACGGTACTTCTTCCGCATCCGGTTCCGCGGGACCGTCGTTCGTCCGCGGCGGTGCGATCATCTGTTTCATCGGGGTCGTGACGAAGGTCGACGGCAAGGACGGCGCGTTCTCCCGTCCCGCGTTGGCGATCACCACGGCGATGTACGGGATGACCGCCCCGAGCACCAGCGCCACGATCGCGACATGCCGCTCCACGTTCCACAGGGTGGCCGCCAGGATGACCGAGATCGTGCGAACGGTCATCGAGATCACATACCGGCGCTGCCGCCCCCGCACGTCATCATGCAGGCTCGCCCGGGCGCCCGTGATCCGGAACACCTGAGCGCCGCCGCCACGCTGCTTCCGCATCACATTCCACCATCCGCCCGCATCGGACCTTTTCCCTTGCCCGGCGACCAGTGTCCCGCTCCGCGGCGTCTGGTCCGGACAACGCCAACGGTACGCCGCGACCCGCACGGTCACGAGAGCAGGTCACCCCGCTCCGGGCCGGCCCGGCCGCGCCGCCCCGCGTACGGCATGTCCGACATGCGGCGTACCGCGGCCGGGCCGACACTTGCCGTAATGCTCGCGCCAAGTAGTACGAGGAGGCAGCCATGGGCTGGTTGTGGGCGATCATCGTGGGATTCGTGCTCGGCCTGCTCGCCAAGGCGTTGATCCCCGGCAAGCAGCACCTCCCGCTCTGGCTGGCCACCATCTGCGGCATGATCGGCGCCGTGATCGGCAACGCCATGGCGGCGGGTTTCGGGATCGAGGAAACCCCGGGTTTCGACTGGGGGCGGCACATCTTCCAGCTGGGCGCGGCCATCGTCATCGTCCTGCTCGGGGAGATGATCTACACCTCCTTGAAGCGCGGGAAGTCCGAGCGCCGACGGGTCTGACCCGGCCCCGGGGACGGCGAAGGGGCGGTTCCCGGTCCGCGGCCGGGCCCCGCCCCTCACACGCCGCCGGCTCAGCCGGCCGCGACCTCCACGGCCGCCAGGTTCTTCTTGCCGCGGCGCAGCACCAGCCAGCGCCCGTGCAGCAGGTCCTCCTTCGCGGGGACGGCGTCCTCGGCGGCGACCTTGACGTTGTTCACGTAGGCGCCGCCCTCCTTCACCGTGCGCCGCGCGGCCGACTTGCTGGGCGCCAGGCCGACCTCGGCGAACAGGTCCACCACCGGACCGAGCTCGGTCACCTTCATGTGCGGCACCTCGGAGAGCGCCGCCGCCAGCGTGCGCTCGTCCAGCTCACCCAGCTCGCCCTGGCCGAACAGGGCCTTCGACGCGGCGATCACGGCGGCCGTCTGGCCGGCGCCGTGCACCAGCGTCGTCAGCTCCTCCGCCAGCGCCCGCTGCGCCGCCCGGGCCTGCGGACGCTCCGCCGTCTGCCGCTCCAGCTCCTCCAGCTCCTCACGGGACCTGAAGGACAGGATCCGCATGTACCCCGAGATGTCCCGGTCGTCCACGTTCAGCCAGAACTGGTAGAACGCGTACGGCGTGGTCATCTCCGGGTCCAGCCAGACGGCCCCGCCCTCGGTCTTGCCGAACTTGGTGCCGTCCGCCTTCGTCATCAGCGGCGTCGCGTAGGCGTGGACCTCGGCGTCCGGCTCCAGCCGGTGGATCAGGTCGAGTCCGGCCGTGAGGTTGCCCCACTGGTCGCTGCCGCCCTGCTGCAGGACGCAGCCGTAGCGGCGGTACAGCTGGAGGAAGTCCATCGCCTGGAGCAGCTGGTAGCTGAACTCCGTGTAGCTGATTCCCTCGGAGGACTCCAGACGCCGGGCGACGGAGTCCTTCGTCAGCATCTTGTTGACCCGGAAGTGCTTGCCGATGTCCCGCAGGAACTCGATCGCGGACAGGTTCGCCGTCCAGTCGAGGTTGTTGACCATGACGGCCGCGTTCTCGCCCTCGAAGGACAGGAACGGCTCGATCTGGCCGCGCAGCCGCTCCACCCAGCCCGCGACCGTCTCCGGCGAGTTCAGCGTGCGCTCGGCCGTCGGCCGGGGGTCGCCGATCTGCCCGGTCGCGCCGCCGACCAGCGCCAGCGGCCGGTGACCGGCCTGCTGGAGCCGGCGCACGGTGAGCACCTGCACCAGATGCCCCACGTGCAGCGATGGCGCGGTCGGGTCGAAGCCGCAATAGAACGTGACGGGACCGTCCGCGAGCGCCTTGCGCAAAGCGTCCTCGTCAGTGGACTGGGCGAACAGCCCGCGCCACTTCAGCTCGTCGACGATGTCCGTCACGGTTCTCGTGTCTCCTCGGTGATCTGCGGCCGTACGGGCGACGGCCTGCTGCGAACGCCTACGAGGTTATACGCCCCGGCTGACCGAGCTCATATGGAAATCGGGGATGCGCAGCGCGGGCATCGCGGCCCGGGTGAACCAGTCGCTCCACTCCCGGGGCAGCGTCTTCTCCGTACGGCCCGCCTCGGTTGCCCGGCCCAGCAGGTCCACCGGCGACTCGTTGAACCGGAAGTTGTTCACCTCACCCGTCACCTCGCCGTTCTCCACCAGGTAGACGCCGTCCCGGGTCAGCCCGGTGAGCAGCAGCGTCGCCGGGTCCACCTCGCGGATGTACCACAGGCAGGTCAGCAGCAGGCAGGGCCCGCGACGGTCCGTGGCCGCGACCATCTCCTCCAGCGAGCGGTCCTCGCCGCCGTCCAGGATCAGGTTGTCGACGGCGGGCGCGGTCGGCAGGCCGGTCAGGCCCGCGCTGTGCCGGCTGGTGGTCAGCCGGTGCAGCTCGCCCTCGCGCACCCAGTCCGTCGCCGACAGCGGCAGCCCGTTGTCGAACACCGACTGGTCGCCGCCGGAGGAGTGCGCGATCACGAACGGCGCCGACTCGAGACCCGGCTCGTTCGGGTCGCTGCGCAGCGTCAGCGGCAGCTCGGTCAGCCGCTCGCCGACGCGGGTGCCGCCGCCCGGCTCGGAGAACACCGTGCGGCCCTCCGCCGCGTCCCGGCCGGACGCCGACCAGAGCTGGTAGATCAGCAGGTCCGCCACCGCGGTGGGCGGCAGCAGCGTCTCGTAGCGGCCCGCCGGCAGGTCGAGGCGGCGTTCCGCCCAGCCCAGCCGCACCGCCAGCTCGGCATCCAGCGCGCCCGGGTCGACGTCCTTGAAGTCGCGGGTCGAGCGGCCCGCCCACGCCGACCGGGTGCGGTCCGGGGACTTGGCGTTGATCTCCAGCGTGCCGTTGGGCTGGTCGTGCCGCAGCCGCAGCCCCGTCGACGTGCCCAGGTACGTGGACACCATCTCGTGGTTCGCGAAGCCGTACAGCTCCCGGCCGCCGGCCCGTGCCCGGGCGAACGCCTCGCCCAGCGCCGGGGCGAAGTCGGCGAACACCGCGGAGGTCGTCTCGGCGGGCGCCTCGGTGAACTCGGGCGACGGGTCCACCCCCGTGACCAGCGGCTGCGCGTCCTCGGCCGGCCCGGCGCCGCGCGCGGCGGCCTCGGCGGCCCGCACCAGCGGCTCCAGCTCGTCCAGGGTCACCGCGGACCGGGACACCACCCCGGACGCCGTGCCCTGGGCGCCGTCCACCGTGGCGATCACGGTGAGGGTGCGCCCTCGGGTGACCCCGTTCGTGGTGAGCGCGTTGCCCGCCCAGCGGAGGTTGGCGGAGGAGTGCTCGTCGGCGATCACGACACAGCCGTCGGACCGGGACAGCTCCAGCGCCCGCTCGACGATCTCGTGCGGCTTGGTGGTGCGCGCGCTCATCGCCCGGCCTCCTGCGTGGTGTTGAGGATGTTGACTCCCTTGAACAGGGCGGACGGGCAGCCGTGGGAGACCGCCGCGACCTGGCCCGGCTGGGCCTTGCCGCAGTTGAAGGCGCCGCCCAGGACGTACGTCTGCGGACCGCCTACGGCGGCCATCGAGCCCCAGAAGTCGGTGGTCGTCGCCTGGTAGGCGACGTCCCGGAGCTGTCCGGCGAGCCGCCCGTTCTCGATGCGGTAGAACCGCTGTCCGGTGAACTGGAAGTTGTAGCGCTGCATGTCGATGCTCCACGAACGGTCGCCGACCACGTAGATGCCCCGGTCGACGCCCCCGATCAGGTCCTCCGTGGACATCCCCGCCGGATCCGGCCGCAGCGACACGTTGGCCATGCGCTGCACCGGCACATGCCCGGGGGAGTCGGCGAACGCACACCCGTTGGACCGCTCGAACCCGGTGAGCTTCGCGATCCGCCGGTCCAGCTGGTAGCCGACCAGCGTCCCGTCCTTCACCAAATCCCAGGACTGCGCCTCGACACCCTCGTCGTCGTAGCCGACGGTCGCGAGGCCGTGCTCGGCGGTGCGGTCGCCGGTGACGTTCATCAGCTCGGAGCCGTACCGCAGCTTGCCGAGCTGGTCGAAGGTGGCGAACGAGGTGCCCGCGTAGGCGGCCTCGTAGCCGAGGGCGCGGTCCAGCTCGGTGGCGTGCCCGATCGACTCGTGGATGGTGAGCCACAGGTTGGACGGGTCCACCACCAGGTCGTACAGCCCCGGCTCGACGCTCGGCGCGCGCATCTTCTCGGCGAGCAGCTCGGGGATCCGCGCCAGCTCGTCGTCCCAGTCCCAGCCGGTGCCCGTCAGATACTCCCAGCCGCGGCCAGCCGGCGGTGCGAGGGTGCGCATCGAGTCGAACTCGCCGCTGGAATCGTCGACGGACACCGCCGTCAGCACCGGGTGCAGCCGGACGCGCTGCTGCGTGGTCACGGTCCCGGCGGTGTCCGCGTAGAACTTGTTCTCGTGCACGGTGAGCAGTGAGGCGTCCACGTGGTCCACGCCGTTCGCCGCGAGGAGCCGCCGGCTCCACTCGGCCAGCAGCCCGGCCTTCTCCTCGTCGGGCACGGTGAACGGGTCGATCCCGTACGACGACACCCAGGTCTTCTCGGTGTGCACCGGCTCGTCGGCCAGCTCCACACGCTCCTGGCTGCCGGCCGCCCTGATCACCTGCGCGGACAGCTTCGCCATGGCCACCGCCTGGGAGGCGACCTTCGCGGCGGCGTCGAGGGTGAGGTCCACCCCGGACGCGAAGCCCCAGGCGCCGCCGTGCACCACCCGGACCGCGTACCCCAGGTCGGTGGTGTCCGACGAACCGGCGGGCCTGGCGTCCCTCAGCCGCCAGGAGGCGCTGCGCACCCGCTCCAGACGGAAGTCCGCGTGCTCCGCCCCGAGCGCCCGCGCCCGGGCCAGCGCGGCGTCGGCGAGGGGGCGTAGCGGCAGGGCTGTGAAGGCTTCGTCAATGCTATGAGACACCTACGTCTCTTCCTGTCGGGTTCGAATCGTTCGGTTGTCGCTGCGTCGAGTCGGCGCTGCGGCGCATCATGTCGCGCCGGGCCGGACCGGGACCACACCTTTGCGGCGAGCCTCGCCGTATTCGCGTCACCGGGCAGGTGACCGCCGTCGCCCGGCCGGGTTCTTTCTGTAGGGACCCGACAGAGCCGCTCCCCGGCCACTGTCGGTGCCCCGATGTCCCGAGGCGGACCGGGCCCGATAGGTTTTCGGTGCAGCCGCCTGTCGTCACGGTGTCCGGGCGGGTGGACCAGACCGCTATCGAAGGGGTGATCCGTTGAGCCGCTCGGTTCTCGTCACCGGAGGCAACCGGGGCATCGGCCTCGCCATCGCCCGCGCGTTCGCCGACGCCGGCGACAAGGTCGCCATCACGTACCGCTCGGGTGAGCCCCCGGCCGGCTTCCTCGCCGTCCGGTGCGACATCACCGACGCCGAGCAGGTGGAGCAGGCCTACAAGGAGATCGAGGAGGCGCACGGTCCCGTCGAGGTGCTCGTGGCCAACGCCGGGATCACCCGGGACCAGCTCCTGATGCGCATGTCCGAGGAGGACTTCACGTCCGTTCTCGAGACCAACCTCACCGGCACCTTCCGCGTCGTCAAGCGCGCCAACCGCGGCATGCTGCGCGCCCGCAAGGGACGCGTCGTGCTGATCTCCTCGGTCGTCGGACTGCTCGGCTCCGCGGGGCAGGCCAACTACGCCGCCTCCAAGGCCGGCCTGGTGGGCTTCGCGCGGTCCCTCGCCCGCGAGCTGGGCTCGCGCAACATCACCTTCAACGTCGTCGCGCCCGGATTCGTCGACACCGACATGACCCGGGAGCTCACCGAGGAGCAGCAGGCGAAGATCCTCGCCCAGGTGCCGCTCGCCCGGTACGCGAAGACCGAGGAGATCGCCGCCGCGGTGCGCTTCCTCGCCTCGGACGACGCCTCGTACATCACTGGAGCCGTCATTCCCGTTGACGGCGGACTGGGAATGGGTCACTGACACACATGAGCGGAATTCTCGAGGGCAAGCGCGTCCTGATCACCGGTGTGCTGACGGAGGCGTCCATCGCCTTCCACACCGCCAAGCTGGCCCAGGAGCAGGGCGCCGAGGTCATCCTCACCGCGTTTCCCCGGCCCACCCTGACCGAGCGCATCGCCAAGAAGCTGCCCAAGCCCGCCAAGGTCATCGAGCTCGACGTCACCAACGACGAGCACCTGGGCCGCCTGGCCGACGTCGTCGGCGAGGAGCTCGGCGGCCTCGACGGCGTCGTGCACTCCATCGGCTTCGCGCCGCAGGACGCCCTCGGCGGCAACTTCCTCAACACGCCGTTCGAGTCGGTCGCCACGGCCATGCACGTCTCGGCGTTCTCGCTGAAGTCGCTGACCATGGCCTGCCTGCCGCTGATGCAGAACGGCGGCTCCGTCGTCGGCCTCACCTTCGACGCGCAGTACGCCTGGCCGCAGTACGACTGGATGGGCCCGGCGAAGGCCGCCCTGGAGGCGACCAGCCGCTACATGGCGCGCGACCTGGGCAAGCAGAACATCCGCTGCAACCTGATCTCCGCGGGCCCGCTCGGTTCCATGGCCGCCAAGTCCATCCCGGGCTTCGGCGAGCTGGCCTCGGTGTGGGACAACCGCGCCCCGCTGGAGTGGGACCTGAAGGACCCGGAGCCGGCCGGCCGCGGTGTCGTCGCCCTGCTGAGCGACTGGTTCCCGAAGACCACGGGCGAGATCGTCCACGTGGACGGCGGTCTGCACGCCGTCGGCGCCTGACCGTACGCCTCACGAGGGCCCGCGTCCCCCAGGGGACGCGGGCCCTCGCGTATGTCCGGAAGGGCGCTCAGTCGCCCGCGGAGGCCGTGAACCGCCCCGGCTTGCACGCCAGGGGGTAGGCGGCGGCCTCCTCGGCCGCCGTCGCCTCGTCGCCCGCGCGGATCGCGTCCACCAGCCGGCTGTGGTCCATGTGCGTCTCCGGCGACATGTCCCCGCCCACGTCGTCGCGCAGCCAGTCCCGCAGCACCTCGCCCAGGTCCGCGTACAGCGCGGTCATCACGTCGTTGTGCGAGGCCGCCACGACCGCCATGTGGAACGTCGCGTCCGCCGTCACGAACGCCTCCGCGTCGCGCGACTCCCAGGCCTCCTCGCGGCGCAGCAGCAGCGCGTCGAGCTGCTTGAGGTCCTTCTCCGTACGCCGCCGCGCCGCCAGCCGCGCCGCCCAGGACTCCAGGGAGGAGCGCAGCTCGGCGATGTGGCGGGGGTCGGCGCCGGCGAAGCGGCGGTGCATCACGCCCGCCAGCTCGCTGGTGGCGACCACATAGGTGCCCGAGCCCTGGCGGATGTCGAGCAGCCCGTTGTGCGCCAGCGCGCGCACCGCCTCACGGACCGTGTTGCGCGCCACCCCCAGCTGCTCCACCAGCTCCGGCTCGGTGGGGATGCGTGAGCCGACCGGCCACTCGCCGGAGGCGATCTGGGCCCGCAGGGCGGCGATGACCTGTTCGGACAGCGCGGATCGGCGCGGATGGCTCAGAGGCATGCTTCACCTTCGCACGGCAGAGGCCGCGTACGGCGCCGGTGACGCCAACGCCGACGCCCATGACATGGACAACATGGACACCCAATCATCCCATGATTCTATGATGGGTCGCATGACTCGTATGACTGGTGACGAGACCCGGACGACCGCGTCCGCCGCCGCCCGTACGCCCGCCACGACCGCGCGCCCGGAACGCCCCGGTGCCTCCACGCGCGCGTGGCGGACACGGCTGCTCGTCGTCGGCATCGTGCTGGCCGCCCTGAACCTGCGCCCCGCCATCACCAGCTTCGGCGCCCTGCTCGAAGAGGTGCGCGACGGGCTCGGCATGAGCGGCAGCGTGGCCGGGCTGCTCACCTCCCTGCCCGCGCTGTGTTTCGCCGTCCTCGGCGTCACCGCGCCCCGCCTGGCCCGCCGCTTCGGCCCCGGCGCCGTGGTGTGCGCCGGCATGGCCGCCATCGCCACCGGCCTGCTCGTCCGGCCCTTCGTCGGCAGCACGGCCGCCTTCCTCCTCGCCAGCGGCCTCGCGCTCGGCGGCATAGCCGTCAGCAACGTGCTGATGCCCGTCATCGTCAAGCGCTGGTTCCCCGACCGGGTCGGCTCCATGACCGGCCTGTACTCGATGGCCCTCGCCCTGGGCACCGCCTCGGCGGCGGCCGTGACCGTCCCGGTGACCGACGCGCTCGGCGGCGACTGGCAGGCAGGGCTCGCCGTCTGGGCGGCCCTCGCCGCGGCCGCCGTCCTGCCCTGGCTCGCCTTCGTACGGGACCGCGGCGCCTCGGCCCCGGGGGAGGGCGCGCCGGCGTCGCGGCAGGGGGGCGTGCGGCCGGAGGAGCGGCCCGCCGGGCAGGCGCCGGTGCTGCGCATCACCCGCAGTCGCACGGCGTGGGCGCTGGCCGTGTTCTTCGGGCTCCAGGCCACCGCCGCCTACATCAGCATGGGCTGGATGGCGCAGATCTTCCGTGACGCGGGCGTCCCCGCGGGCCGGGCCGGACTGCTGCTCGCCGTCACCATGGTGATGGGCGTCCCCCTGGCGTTCGTCATCCCGCGCCTCGCCGCCCGGCTGCCCCGCCAAGGCCCGATCGTGCTCGTGCTGGGCGTCAGCGGCCTGCTCGGATACGCCGGCCTCTACTTCGCCCCGGCCGCCGGCGCGTGGGCCTGGGCGGTGCTGGTGGGCATCGCCAACTGCGCCTTCCCGCTCGCGCTCACCATGGTCGGCATGCGGGCGCGGACGGGCGCGGGCGTGGCCCAGCTGTCCGCGTTCGCGCAGAGCACCGGCTATCTGATCTCCATCCCCGGGCCTCTGCTGGTGGGCGTGCTGTACCAGCACAGCGGGGGCTGGGGGCTGCCGATCGCGCTGATGGCGGGGCTGATGGTCCCGCAGATGATCGTCGGGGTGGTGGCCGGGCGGGACCGCACGGTGGAGGACGAGGCGGCGCGCTGAGGCGTACGGTCCGGGGTGCCGCCGCGCCCGCCGGGCACCCCGTGGCCGGTGCCGGGCGGGAAGGGTGCGACACTTTCCCCATGCCAGTCCTCGACCCGAACCCGCAGAACGGCCAGAAGAAGATGCTGCTCGTCTTCGGCGCGTTCTTCGCGATCTTCATCGTCATCGGCGTCATCGCGACGGTGCTCGCGCCCTGAGCGCGGTGGCCGGTTCCGTGCCCTGAGGGTGGTGCTGGCACCCCTGTCCCCTAGGGGGCCAGGCTCAGGGTCAAGTGGGTGGATCACCGGATGGGTTGGCGCCCCGCCGATCCGTACCTTCGAGATGTGGCCGCGAGCGGCGGCCACGGAGCACTCGAAGAGCGGAGGCCCCATGTCGGCGCGCACGCACTCCCGGCCCGTTCCGGCCCCCCGGGGCGGTGCCGCCACCCGGCTGCCGTGGTGGGCCCTGGCCCTCCCCGCCCTCGCCTTCGTGGCCCTGCTCGCCCTCGTCCTCAACCCCTCCGACGCGCACGCGACCGCCGGTGAGCCCGCGCTCACCCTCCTCGTCGAGCGGGCGCAGCAGCTCATAGCCCGCTGAACGCGCCGAGGCGCCGGTCAACTCCCTGCGCCCTGTGGCCTGTTTCATGCGAAGCTGGGTGCCATGAGCGTCGCAGAACCCCGCAGGATTGTCCTTTTCCGGCATGCGAAAGCCGACTGGCCTCCGGTGTCCGACCACGAGCGGCCCCTCGCCGAGCGAGGCCGCCTGGACGCCGCGGCCGCCGGCCGCAAGCTGGCCGACACCGGCGTCGCCTTCGGCCTGGCCCTGTGCTCCACGGCGGTCCGCACCCGCGAGACCTGGAAGCTCGCGGTCCACGAGTTCCCGAAGCGGCCGAAGACCGTCTACGAGGAGCGGATCTACGAGGCCTCGCCCGGCGAGCTGATCGCCCTGCTCAACGAGACCCCCGACGACGCGCAGAACGTCCTGCTGATCGGACACAACCCGGGCGTGCAGGGGCTGGCCGACATCCTGGCCGGCGCGTCCGAGGGCGACGCCCGCGAGCGCATGACGCGGCGCGGCTTCCCGGCCGCCGCCTTCGCGGTCCTGACCTTCAGCGGCCCCTGGAAGTCCCTGGAGCCCGGCACCGCCACCCTGGCCGACTACTGGGCGCCCACCGAGTGACCCCCGGCTGACTGACCCGCCCGGCACGCCAGGGGCCCGGCACCGACCCTGTCGGCGCCGGGCCCGTCCGTCGTCACGGCCGGTCCGCGCGGCTCAGTCGCCCGCGAGCGTGTCCGCGGCCTCGACCTCTTCCCGCGTGATGCCCAGCAGATAGAGGACGGTGTCCAGGAAGGGGACGTTCACGGCCGTGTGGGCCGCCTCGCGCACCACCGGCTTGGCGTTGAAGGCGACACCGAGACCCGCCGCGTTCAGCATGTCCAGGTCGTTCGCGCCGTCACCGATCGCCACCGTCTGCGACAGCGGCACCCCCGCCTCGGCCGCGAACCGGCGCAGCAGCCGGGCCTTGCCCGCCCGGTCCACGATCTCGCCGGTCACCCGGCCGGTCAGCTTGCCGTCGACGATCTCCAGCGTGTTCGCCTGGGCGAAGTCCAGACCGAGGCGCTCCTTCAGATCGTCGGTGACCTGGGTGAAGCCGCCCGACACCACGCCCACCTGGTAGCCGAGCCGCTTGAGCGTACGGATCAGGGTGCGGGCGCCCGGCGTCAGACGCACCTCGCTGCGCACCTTGTCGATCACGGAGGCGTCGAGCCCCTCCAGCAGCGCCACCCGCGCGTGCAGCGACTGCTCGAAGTCCAGCTCCCCGCGCATCGCCGCCGCCGTCACCTCGGCGACCTGGTCCTCACAGCCGGCGTGCGCCGCGAAGAGCTCGATCACCTCGTCCTGGATGAGCGTGGAGTCCACGTCCATCACCACCAGGCGCTGCGCCCTGCGGTACAGCCCCGCCGCGACCACCGCGATGTCGACCCGGAACCGGGCCGCGTCCGTCACCAGCGCGGTGCGCAGCACCTCCGTCTCCACGCCGGACACCGCGAACTCCACGGCGGTCACCGGGTACTTGGCGAGCCGGAAGATACGGTCGATGTTGCCGCCGGCCTTGGTTATCCGCGCGGCGACCGCCGCCGTCGCCTCCGAGGTGAGGGGGTGGCCCAGCACGGTCACCAGGGACCTGCCGAGACCGCGGGGGCGGTTGTCGCCCTTGCCCGAGATGATCTCCGCCTGCAGCTTGATCGAATCCGCCCAGCTGTGGACGGTCGCCCGCAGGTCGCCCTCCATCCCCGCCGGGGGCTGGGTCACGAGCGCGCACAGCACGATGCGACCACGGGTGACGACCTGCTCGATGTCGACCACGTCGACGGAGTAGGCGGCGAGGGTGTCGAAGAGGCCGGCCGTGATGCCCGGCCTGTCCTTGCCGAAGATCTTGACCAGGAGGGTGGGAACGTCGGAGGTCTGCGATGCGCTCATGGTGTTCCCACCGTATCCGGCACCCAGTGCCCCGCGCCCGCGCGGTCCGCCCTCCGGACACCCCCACCGCCCCGTCCGGAGCCGCGCCCCCGTCTCGCCCCAGCCGTGAACACACGGACCGGCCCCAGGGTCCGGCGTCGTGCGCCCGGATCCGTCCGGCCCGGTCGGCCCACGCGCCCTGCGTCACTTGGCGCACAGCGGTTTCCCCGGCGTAGCCGAGGACACGTGAACCGGGCCTGGCACCGCGGATCCCCGATGCCCCGGCCCCCGACCCGGCGTCGGACACCCCAGCCTGCTCCCGGCGTGCGGCCCGGCGGGCACCGGCCAGGTCCGATGCCGGCCCAGCGCATACCGTTGACCCCCGGCGCAGCCGAGGACACGTGCCCGGGCCCGGCCCCGCCGACCCCCGATGCCCCCGGCCCCTGCCCGGCGACGGAGCCCCGGTCTGCTCCCGGCCTGCGGCCCGAGTGCCACCCCGCCGTTTGCGCACGGCTGCACGGCTGCACGGCGCCGCCCGCACCGGCGCTGCGGCCGCATCTTGTCCGGCCAGGCCAGGCCAGGCCAGGCGAGGCCAGGTCGGGCTCAGCCGCAGCCCGCCGGGCCGTCACGCGCTCCCGGTCGCACCGGCTCCGGTGATGGCGCGCCTGCCCCGGCGCGCCTGCCCCGGCCCGCCCGGCCGCTCTGGGCGCCGCCCCGGCGCCGCAGCCGGGTCCGGGCTCGGCCCGCCCCTACTGTCCTACCGGCCCCCTACCGTCCTACCGGCCCCCGGCCGTCCCCCTCCCCGTTCCTCCCGCGCGGCTCCCTGCCGTCCGGGTCTCGTCGCTCGGGCTCGCGTACTCCCGAGGGGCGGGGCGCCGGAGGAGGAGGCGGGGGAGGCGGCGGGACCTTGTCCGGCCACAGGCGTCGGCGGTCCGGGCGGGGTGGGCGTGGTGGCGGGGTGGGGCTGATGACCGTGGGGGCCGCGGCCACGTCGTCCGCCCCGTTCCCCGGTGCCGGCGAGCGCGCGGACCCCGCAGGCGTGCCCCGTCCCGGCACCGCGTCCTCGGGGGAGGCCCGTTCCGTCCGCGCCCCCGGCAGCCGTAGGTACGGATTGGTCTCCGGGTGGGGCGGGCGGTACGGCGTCCCCGGCCGGTAGGGCCCCGAGGGCGCCGACGTCGGCAAGCCTTCGGCACCCCGTGCCAGTACCGCCACCCGCGTCCCCGCCACCCCGCACACCCACGCCAGCAGAGCCCCCGCCGCGCCCGCCCCCGCGCCCCACACCGCGCCGAGCAGCGCCGATGCGCCGAGGCGCCCGCGCAGGTCCAGCCCCGCGTCGAAGACGTCGTACCCCAGCACGGACAGCGAGCCGCCCACGGACACCTCGGTGAGCCACACCAGCACCGGCAGTGTCACCGCCGCGGCGGCGCTCAGCCGCACCGCACACCGCCCCGCGAAACCACCCGCCCCCGGCGTACTCCTCACCACCGGCGTCCGCACCCCCGTCTCCACGCCCACCAGCAGCATCGCCGTCGCCGCGGCCACCCCCAGCAGCCACACCCGCCCGTCCAGCCCGGCCAGCGCACCCAGAGTGACCGGCTCCTCCGTCCCCCTCCGCAGCAGATCGTCCAGGGGATGGGGCAAGACCCCCAGGAGCGCCCCGTTCCCCTGGGCGTCCCACGGGACGAACAGCCCGGCCGACACCCCCAGCCACACACCGTTCGGCGCTCCCAGCAGCGCGGCCCCGGCGATCCGCCGGGGGTGGTCGTCGCCGATCGCCGCGTACCCCGCGGCGGCGAACCCCGCCGCCACAGCGACCAGCAGCACCGCGACGAGCGACGAGACCGCCGGCCGCACCACCCGGTGCAGGGCGTCCCAGCCGCGCGGCAGGGGAGTGCGGCGGGACGCCAGCAGGGCGATCAGCAGCACGCCCGCCGGCCAGCCGAGGCCGGCCAGCAGCGTCGGCGCCGTGTCGACGGTGAACCCCACCGTCACCTCCGCGCCGGCCAGGTCCCCCACCCGGTCCGGCAGCAGCTCCCCGATGTTGCCCAGCCCCGGGACGACCAGCCCCCCGCCGCCGTCCGAGCCGGGCAGACCGTCCACACCGAGCGCGGCCATATCGACGGTGATCACGTCGTGGCCCGCCCACACCAGCCCGCCCGCCGTCGCCACGGACAGCGCGACCACCGCGCCCGCCCGCGCGGCGAGTTCACGGCCGGACACCACAACTCCCGCCGCCCGTAAGGACTTCAGGAAGATGAGGGAGAGCAGCAGCGCCCCCACCAGCCCCACGCCGAGCGGCATCACGCCGACCGCCGTCTCCGCCTCGGCCCCGGACAGCCCGAACACCGACACGTCTCCCGTCGGCGTGACCGAACCGCCCACCGCCAGCGCCACCACCGCGGCGGTCATCGGCGCCAACGATCCCGCCGTGTCCGCGTCCAGCAGATGCAGTCCCAGCGCCGCCGTCCCCGCCATCCCGATCAGCGCCCAGCTCACCGCGGCGACCGCGGACATCACCACGTCCGCCCACGGCACACCGGCGTCGCGTCCCGGCCCTGCGGAGCCTGTGGCAGTACTCATGGCAGACCCCCCGATCCGCGGAGCGGCCCGGCAGGCCGCACATGTCCCCCTCGCGGGGTTTACCACTCTCCGAGGGGATTTCAACCCCCGTCCGGGCAGAGCCGTAGACGTCTTGTCGCGGGGTCGTGACAGGGCCGACTTTCGGTCGGAGGGCCGGGCCTGAAATAGTTCCCCCCGATGTTCGACATCCCTAGACTCCCTGCGACGGGGGAAATTCGGGGGAACAACTCAGTGGGGCATGGAGTGCCGGAACTCGTACTGGAATCAAACGGACGCACCTGGACGCTCGATCCGTCCAGGTCCTACACCCTGGGACGTGACCCGCAGGGCGACGTCGTCCTCGACGACGCCAGGGTGTCCTGGCGTCACGCCACGGTCAGCTTCAACGGCCGCGGTTGGGTGATCGAGGACCACGGCAGCACCAACGGCACCTTCGTGCAGGGGCAGCGGATCCACCACCTGGAGTTCACCGCCGACACGGTGCTCAACCTGGGCAACGCGAACGACGGGCCGCGCGTGACGCTGTCCGGTGTCGGCGCCGCCGTGCCGCAGGCCCAGCCGCAGCAGCCGTACGCCGCCCAGGGCGCGGGCGCCGGCTGGGCGCAGCAGCCGCCCGCCCAGCAGCAGCCGCCCGCCCAGCAGGGCTGGCAGCAGCCGCAGCAGCAGGGCGTCGCGCAGCAGAACGCGCCGCACATCCCCCAGCAGCAGGGACCCGGTGGTGGCGCGGGGGCGCCGCCGGTCTACGGCGACCGCAGTCCCACGACGTTCCACCAGTTCTCGCTCGGCCGCGTGATGCGCATCGGCCGTGCCCTGGAGAACGACCTGGTGGTCTCCGACCTCCAGGTGTCCCGCAACCACGCGGAGTTCCACTCGACGCCCGACGGGCGCATGGAGATCCGCGACCTGGGTTCGCACAACGGCACGTACGTCAACGGCCAGCCGATCCCCAAGGGCGGCTCGCAACTGCTCGGCCCCACCGACATCGTGGGCGTCGGTCACTCGACGTTCCGGATCGTCGGCGACCGGCTCGAGGAGTTCGTCGACACCGGTGAGGTGTCCTTCTCCGCCCGCCACCTCACCGTCACGGTCGACGGCGGCAAGCAGATCCTGAAGGACGTCTCCTTCGGCGTCCCGGAGAAGTCCCTGATCGCGGTCATCGGCCCGTCCGGCTCCGGCAAGTCGACGCTGCTCAAGGCGCTCACCGGCTACCGGCCCGCCAACCAGGGCGAGGTGCTGTACGACAACCGCAATCTGTACAAGCAGTTCGCCGAGCTGCGCCAGCGCATCGGTCTGGTCCCGCAGGACGACATCCTGCACAAGGAGCTGACCGTCAAGCGGGCCCTGAAGTACGCGGCCAAGCTGCGCTTCCCCGCCGACACCACGGCGGCCGAGCGCGAGGCCCGCATCGACGAGGTGCTGCGCGAGCTGAAGCTGGACATCCACAAGGACAAGAAGGTCACGTCCCTGTCCGGCGGCCAGCGCAAGCGCGTGTCGGTGGCGCTGGAGCTGCTCACCAAGCCGTCGCTGATCTTCCTGGACGAGCCGACCTCCGGCCTCGACCCGGGCATGGACCGGGACGTCATGCAGCTGCTGCGCGGCCTCGCCGACGACGGCCGCACCGTCCTCGTCGTCACCCACTCGGTGGCCGAGCTGGCGATCTGCGACAAGCTGCTGGTGATGGCGCCGGGCGGTTCCGTCGCCTACTTCGGCCCGCCCGAGGAGGCGCTGAACTTCTTCGGCTACGACACCTGGGCCGACGTCTTCTCCGCCTTCGAGAACTACCGCGACTACGACTGGGCGGGCCGCTGGAAGGGCTCGCAGCACTACCAGATGTACGCCGCGGACATCGACGCCGTCGCCCCGCAGTCCGTCCAGGTCCCCGCGATGCAGGCGATGAAGCCGCCGAAGCCGCAGGGCTGGGCGTCGCAGTTCTCCACCCTGGTGCGCCGGTACGTGTCGGTAATCGCCTCCGACAAGGGCTTCCTCGCCCTGTCGATCATCCTGCCGCTGGTCCTCGGCTCGGTCAGCCTGCTCATCGACCAGGGGAAGGACCTGCTGGTCAACACGGAGATCAACCCGAGAACGGGCCGGCCCGTCGCCAACGGCACCGCGCTCACGGTGCTGCTCATCCTCGCGGTGGGCGCGTGCTTCGCCGGCGCCGCCAACTCCGTCCGTGAGCTGATCAAGGAACGCGTGATCTACGAGCGGGAGCGCGCCACCGGCCTGTCCCGCTCGGCGTACCTGATGTCGAAGGTCTTCGTGCTCGGCCTGATCACCATGATCCAGGGCCTGATGATCGGCGTGATCGGCTTCTCCAGCCGCACGGTGCCCGACGAGGGTCTCGTCCTCGGCGGCCAGATCCTGCTGGAACTGTGCATCCCGATCATGGCGCTGGGCTTCACCGCGATGATGTTCGGCCTGATCATCTCGGCCCTGGTGAAGACCGCCGAGAAGACGATGCCGCTGCTGGTGATGTTCGCGATCGTCCAGGTCGTCTTCACCGGCTGCCTGTTCCCGCTGGCCAACTCGGTCGGCGTGAACGAGCTGTCGTACCTGATGCCGTCGCGCTGGGCGGTCGCCGCCGCGGGCGCGACGCTGGACTTCAACAACATCAGCCCGCCGGCCAAGGGAGACAGCGCCGACCCGCTGTGGGAGCACACGGCCGCCGCGTGGGCGACGGACATGGGCGCGCTGCTCGCGCTCGGCGTGGTCTGCGGCTTCTTCGTGGCACGCTTCCTGCGCCGCCACGAGCCCGAGGTCATGCGCAAGTAGTACCGCCGTACGATCCCGAAGGGCGGCACCCCGTCAGGAGGGTGCCGCCCTTCGGCGTCTGTGTGCGGCAGGAGAGGTCCGCGCCGACCTCTCAGTACGCGCTGTCGACGTTGTCCATGGTGCCGTACTTGTCGGCCGCGTAGTTGCAGGCGGCGACGATGTTGGCGACCGGGTCGTAGATGTCCTTCGGGGTGCCCTTGACGTGGTACGCCTCGAAGGTCGGCGGGATCACCTGGAGCAGCCCCTTGGAGGGGATGCCGTTCTGGGCGTTGATGTCCCAGAGGTTGATCGCCTGCGGGTTGCCGGAGGACTCGCGCATGATGTTGCGGTGGATGCCCTCGTAGGAGCCGGGGATCCCGTGCTTCTTCATGATGGACATGGCCTCGCGGATCCAGCCGTCGAGGTTGTCGCCGTACTTCTTCGGAGCGGCCTTCTTCACCTCGGCGCGCTCGGCGGAACGGCTCGCCGACTCAGCGGCCTGGCGGGCCTTCGCGGCCTTGGCCTCGGCGGCCGCCTTCTTCTCCGCGGCTGCCTGCTTCTTCGCGGCGGCCTCGGCGGCGGCCTGCTTCTTCGCCGCGATCTGCTCGACCTTCAGGCCGGCGGCGGCGAACTGGCTGTTGACGTCGGGCTCGACGCCCTGGATCTGCTGGGTGCTGTAGGCCACCTTCGCCGTCTCGGCGGGAGCCTCGGCCGTGGTCGTCGTCGAGGCGTTGCTCGGGACCGCCGAGAGGCCGATGGCGGCGGCGCCGAGAGCGGCGACGCCCGCGGCGGCGACCTTGTGGTGACGACTCAGGGCTCGACCATGACCACGGGTGAGGATGTGCTTGGGCATGCGAAACGGACCTCTTCGAATAGCGCGGAGGTCGCTCGATGTCCGGTGGGACCGGTGCTTCTTCGGCACGCGAACGCCGCGGGCGGAAAGCCCACGGCGCTGAGCGACGCAGCCATTGTTAGCGGCCGCAAAATCGCTCGGCAAAGATGTGACCTACGAAGCCGGATAGTGGATCAGGGGGGTGGGAAACCGGGCAGATCGGACTGTTCGCCCCGCTCGTATGGGGGGTTATGTGTCTCCTACTCCGCTTCGTACGTGATGTGCGCCCTATGCCCGGCCTCACACCGGACCCCCGCCCTCCTTACCGTGTGTTGCTGGCGCAACGCGCTGGGTGAGGAGTTCCGCGTCCTCGGTCAGGGCGGCAGCAGCAGGTGCACGTCCCCGAACTCGTGCCACAGGTAACGCCCGCGCAGCGCTTCCTCGTAGCCCCGCGCGACCGCCTCCCGCCCCGCGACCGCCTCCAGCATCAGCAGGTGCGACGCCTCCGGCTCGTGCAGCCCGGTCAGCAGCCCGTTCACCACCCGCACCCCCCGCTCCGGGGTCACCACCAGGTCCGTCCACCCCGCACGGGCCCGCACCGCCCCGTCGGGACCGGCCGCCGACTCCAGCGCCCGTACCGCCGTCGTCCCCACCGCGATCACCCGGCCGCCGCCCGCCCGCACCGCGCCGATCAGCCGCGCCGACGCCTCCGGCACCGCGAACCGCTCCGGGTACGGCGGCTCGTGCGCGTCCGCCGACGCCACCCCCGTGTCCAGCCGCACCGGCGCGAACTGCACCCCGCGGCTCACCAGCTCCGTCACCGTCCGCGCGGTGAACGGACGCCCCGCGCTCGGCATCTCCGCGCTCCCCGAGCCGTCCCGCGACGGCAGCGCGAACACCGTCTGGTACGCCGACAGCGGCTGGTCCCGCTCCGTGTACGCGTACCGGATCGGCCGCCCGTGCTCCCGTAGCAGCCCGGGCACGTCCCGCGACACCCGCGCCCACCACAGCCGTGACGCCCCCGCGCTCAGCGGCTCCTCGACCCTCAGCCGCGCACCCCCGGACAGCCGCACCCCTGTACCCGCACGCGTGCCCGCGCGCACGCGCGTGGTGCCGCGCCCGTCCGGATCACGCAGCTCGACCGCCCAGCGGCCGTCGTCGCCGCGGGTGGAGAAGTGCACCACCACGCGCGCGTCGCCGATCCGGCCGTCGACGGCAGCCGCCAGCGTGGGCGAGGTGTTCACCACCAGGAGGTCGCCCGCGCGCAGCAGCAGCGGCAGCTCCGCGAAGGCGTGGTGGGACACCTCGGCGCCCCGCGACACCAGCAGCCGTACCGCGTCCCGGTCCCGGCCGGGCGCCCGCAGCTCCGCCGGCACCCGCGCCGACAGCTCCGCCGGCACCTGGAAAGTGACCGTCACCGCCGTCCCTCCAGCAGCGCCGGGGCGCCGTAGCGGCCACTGGCCGGCCGCTCCTCCAGCAGCCGCAGGAACCCCGGCACCACCGTCTTGGGCTCCGGCCGCGGATCGTCGTCGTCCGGCACGGCCGCCGCGTACAGCTCCGTCGCCATGTCCCCGGGGTCGACCGACCACACCCGCAGCCCCGGCTCCTCCTCCGCCAGCACCGCAGCCAGCCGGTCGAGGCCCGCCTTGGACGCGCCGTAGCCGCCCCATGTCGGGTACGCCTCCGCGGCGGCGTCCGAGCTCACCACCAGCACCGCGCCCGCCTCGGCGGCCCGCAGCAGCGGCAGCGCCTCCTGCACCAGACCCAGCGCCGCCACCAGGTTCACCTCCAGCGCCCGCCGCAGCCCCTCCAGCGGCAGCTCCGCCAGCCGCACCAGCGGCTCGGCGCCCAGCGCGCTCGCGTTGTGCACCAGCAGGTCCACCCCGCCAAGACGCCAGGCCGCCGCCACCAGCTCCGCCCGGTGCGCGGGGTCCGTGACGTCCCCGGGCACCGCCGTCACGCGCGTGCCGTGCGCCGACGCCAGCACCACCGTCTCGGCCAGGCGGTCCGCGCCCCGCGCGTCGAGCACCAGATCCCAGCCCCGCTCCGCCAGCCCCACGGCCAGTGCCCGTCCGAGCCCCTTCGAGGCTCCCGTGATGATCGCAACCGGCATGACAACCGTCCCCTCGTCCGTCGTGTCGTCCCGCCCTGTCGGCGTGTGATCAACGTAGGAAGCCGGGCCGGGACGCCGCCTCGGGCGCGGGACGCAGCCGCCCGGGTCCCTTCGGCCTACGCCGGGACGCCCCCGCCCCGCGCCCTAGGCCGCGACGGCCGGACCCGGGCCCGGGACCTAGGACCAGCGACGGGGGACAGGGGCGGACAGCGGTCCGATCCGCGGGCCCGCGTCCCGCCGGTACCGTGACGGCATGAGCCACGGCCCCCGGTCCGGCCTCGCCGCGGTGAGTTCCGCGTTGCTGGCCATGAGCAGGCATCTCGAGGTGCGCGACGTCCTCAAGACGATCGTCGTCTCCGCCCGCGAACTCCTCGACGCCCAGTACGCCGCCCTCGGCGTGCCCGACGACCACGGAGGCTTCGCCCAGTTCGTGGTGGACGGCGTCAGCGACGAGCAGTGGAAGGCCATCGGCCCCCTGCCGCGCCGGCACGGCATCCTCGCCGCGATGCTCGACGACGCCGCCCCGCAGCGCCTCGCCGACGTGCGCCGCGACCCCCGCTTCGAGGGCTGGCCCAGCGCCCACCCCGACCTCGTCGACTTCCTGGGCCTGCCCATCCGCGACGGCGACGAGGTGCTCGGCGCCCTGTTCCTCGCGAACAAGAACTGCCCGAAGCCGGACGGCGCCTGCGGCTTCACCGAGGACGACGAGGAACTGCTCGGCATCCTGGCCCAGCACGCCGCCATCGCCCTGACCAACGCCCGCCTCTACGAACGCAGCCGCGAGCTGACCATCGCCGAGGAGCGCTCCCGCCTGGCCCACGAACTGCACGACGCCGTCAGCCAGAAGCTGTTCTCCCTGCGTCTCACCGCCCAGGCCGCCGCCCGTCTCGTGGACCGCGACCCGGCCCGCGCCAAGGGCGAGCTGCAGCAGGTGGCGGAGCTGGCCGCCGAGGCCGCCGACGAACTGCGCGCGGCGGTCGTCGAACTGCGCCCCGCCGCCCTCGACGAGGACGGGCTGGCCGCCACCCTGCGCACCCAGGTGCAGGTGCTCGACCGCGCCCACAGCGCGCGCGTCACCTTCACCGGCCACGGTGTGCGGGCCCTGCCCGCGGCCCAGGAGGAGGCGGTGCTGCGGGTCGCCCAGGAGGCGCTGCACAACGCCCTGCGCCACTCCGGCGGGACACACGTCGACGTGTCCCTGGAGCGGCGCGGCAACGGCGCGGTGCTGCGGGTCGGCGACGACGGACGCGGCTTCGACCCGCACACCGTCCGCCGTGCGGGCCGCCATCTGGGCCTGGTCTCCATGCGGGACCGGGCGAGCGGGGTCGGCGGCAGGCTGACCGTGGAATCGGCGCCCGGCAAGGGCACCACCATCGAGATGGAGGTCCCCGGTGGCTGACGCGATCAAGGTGCTGCTGGTCGACGACCACCAGGTGGTCCGGCGTGGTCTGCGCACCTTCCTGGAGGTGCAGGACGACATCGAGGTCGTCGGCGAGGCCGCGGACGGCGCGGAGGGGGTCGCCCTGGCCGGCGAGCTCCAGCCCGACGTCGTCCTCATGGACATCAAGATGCCCGGCATGGACGGCGTGGAGGCGCTGCGCCGGCTGCGCGAGCTGGACCACCGCGCCCGGGTGCTGGTCGTCACCAGCTTCACCGAGCAGCGCACGGTGATCCCCGCCCTCCGCGCGGGCGCCGCCGGCTACGTGTACAAGGACATCGACCCCGACGCGCTGGCCGGCGCCATCCGCTCCGTGCACGCCGGGCACGTGCTGCTGCAGCCGGAGGTGGCGGGCGCGCTGCTGTCCCAGGAGGAGAGCGGTTCCGGCGCGGGACGCGCGGGCTCCCTCACCGAGCGGGAGCGCGAGGTGCTCGGGCTGATCGCGGACGGCCGCGCCAACCGGGAGATCGCCCGCGCCCTCGTGCTCTCCGAGAAGACGGTGAAGACACACGTGTCGAACATCCTGATGAAGCTCGACCTGGCGGACCGCACCCAGGCCGCGCTGTGGGCCGTACGGCACGGGATCAGCGGCTGACCGCCGCTGCGCCATCACCCGGAAGGTTCCCCTCCGGTGCGAGATTCATACCGTAGGGGGAATGGCCCCCGGGTTCCGTATCCCCGGCCCGTGCCGTGCGTTGCCCAGTGCGGACCGCGGCGCTCGCCGCGGTCGTCGCAAGGAGGGGAACGGAAAGTGAAGAACCTGAAGAAGGCAGCCGCCGTGACGATGGTGGCGGGCGGTCTGCTCGCCGCCGGTGCGGGCATGGCCTCCGCCACCGAGGGCAGCCACGCGCACGGCGAGGCCGTGGGCTCCCCGGGCGTCGTCTCCGGCAACCTCGTCCAGGTCCCGGTCGACGTCCCGGTCAACGTGTCGGGCAACAGCATCAACGTCATCGGCGTGCTGAACCCGGCCTTCGGCAACGTCGCCGTCAACGACTGACGACCGACGGCACCAGACGACAAGCCCCGGCCGCCCGCCCCACCCGGCGCCGGGGCTCGTCCCTGCCCTTGAGGCCCGGGGCCGGGTTCAGCGCGCCCCGCGCTCCTCCACGAACGCGTTGTACGCGGCCACCTGCGCCCGCCGGGCCGTCCGCTCCACCGGCCGCAGCGCCAGCGCCCGCGCCGACATCTCCGACGCGCTCACCGCGCCACCGTGCCCGTGCGCCGTCGCCAGCGACACCAGCGCGCCCACCCGCTGCGCCAGCTCCAGCACCCGCACGGCACGCGGCGGATACCCCGGCGCCAGCACGTCCCGCCCGCGCGACGCCGTGGCCCGCGCCCGGTACGCGTCGATCGCCGCCTCCGCGACCGGACCCGACCCGGCCACGTCCAGCCGGGTCAGCGCCTCCGTCGCCTCCCGCAGCGCCTCCGCCAGCTCCCGCTCCGCCTCACCCAGCGACGGCACGTCCGCCGGCGGCGCCTCCCGCACCGGCAGACAGTGCCAGAGGACCTCCACATGCACATCGCCCTCGGGCCCGGCCTCCGTCACCTCCGGCACCAGCCCCAGCGCCGCCCCCTGGCACACCACGGCCTCCTCGGCCTCCAGCGCCCGCGCGTTGAACTCCGGCGGGCCGCTCAGCCCCAGCGGATGCCCCGGCGCCGGCAGCGCCACCCGCAGCCCCGACACCCCGAGCCCCCGCAGCCGCCCCAGGGCCAGCGTCAGCCCCACCGGCGCGGACTCCCCGGTCACCCCCTCCACACGGTGCACCGCGTCCTCCCCGACCACGGCGAGCACCGCCTCGTCGGGAGAGACAAGTCCGGCAAGAAGGGCATTGCCCCAAGCGGCGAGACGACCGGAGCGTGGTTCCGAAAGCATGCGTACACCCTAGACAGCGCCCGGAAGCCGGACCGATGGAATGTCCGGGTCGGCCGGTGGCGTAGATTTCATGAGGGGCTCCCGCCCACGGGTGCGGCGGACCGACCCACAAGGCGTACGCGACAGCCGAGACCGGCCACACTGCAAGGGGAGACAAGGCGCTCATGAGCGATGTTCTGGAACTTCAGGACGTATCCGTGGTCCGCGAGGGCCGGGCTCTGGTGGAGCAGGTCTCCTGGTCGGTCAAGGAGGGCGAACGCTGGGTCATCCTCGGCCCCAACGGCGCCGGCAAGACCACCCTGCTGAACATCGCGTCCAGCTACCTCTACCCGAGCAAGGGCACCGCCACCATCCTCGGCGAGACGCTCGGCCGCCCCGGCACCGACGTCTTCGAACTGCGCCCCCGCATCGGCGTGGCCGGCATCGCCCTCGCCGACAAGCTGCCCAAGAAGCAGACCGTCCTGCAGACCGTGCTCACCGCCGCCTACGGCATGACCGCCGGCTGGCAGGAGGAGTACGAGGACATCGACGAGCAGCGCGCCCGCGCCTTCCTCGACCGTCTGGGCATGTCCGAGTACCTGGACCGCAAGTTCGGCACCCTCTCCGAGGGCGAGCGCAAGCGCACCCTCATCGCCCGCGCCCTGATGACCGACCCCGAGCTGCTCCTCCTCGACGAGCCCGCCGCCGGCCTCGACCTCGGCGGCCGCGAGGACCTGGTGCGCCGCCTCGGCCGCCTCGCGCGCGACCCGATCGCCCCCTCCATGATCATGGTCACCCACCACGTGGAGGAGATCGCCCCCGGCTTCACCCACGTCCTGATGATCCGTCAGGGCAAGGTCCTCGCCGCCGGCCCGCTCGAGCTCGAACTCACCAGCCGCAACCTGTCCCTGTGCTTCGGCCTCCCGCTCGTCGTGGAGCAGGTCGGCGACCGCTGGACCGCGCAAGGCCTCCCGATGAGCTGACGCCGCACCCCCCCCGCACAACACCCGGCACCACGGGGCCCGTTCGACCGACCGCGCCCTGTCCGTGACCGGGTGCGCGGTTCTACCATGACCCGTGTGGACATCGACGCATGGCTGTGGTGGCTGATCGGCGCGACGGCACTCGGCATCGGGCTGGTGATCACCGCGATGCCCGAACTCGGCATGCTCGCGGTGGGCGCCGTCGCCGCCGCAGTGGTCTCCGGCATCTTCGGCGGCGGAGCAGTCGCCCAGGTCGCGGTCTTCGCCGTCGTCTCGACCGCGCTGATCGCCGTCGTCCGCCCCATCGCCCGCAGACACCGCTCCCAAAGGCCCGAACTCGCCACCGGCGTCGACGCCCTGAAGGGGAAGCAGGCCGTCGTCCTCGAACGCGTCGACGGCAGCGGCGGCCGCATCAAACTGGCGGGCGAGGTCTGGTCGGCCCGCGCCCTCGACACCGGCCGCTCCTACGAGGCCGGCCAGGAGGTCGACGTCGTGGACATCGAGGGGGCCACCGCGATCATCATGTGATCCCGCACCTCCCGTGCGAACAACCGGCGCGAACACGCCCCCGGTTGGGCCCGCGGTCTGACAGACTCGACCAGCAAGATCTACAACCGCACGACCGTGCACAGGCACACACGACCTGCCGTAGGCGCCGAGGCTAAGAAGGGTTCGGGGAACCGACGATGGAACCGGTCATCATCGTCCTGATCATCCTGGTGGTGTTGGTCTTCATCGCCCTGATCAAGACGATCCAAGTCATCCCACAGGCCAGCGCCGCCATCGTCGAGCGCTTCGGCCGCTACACGCGGACGCTCAACGCGGGCCTCAACATCGTCGTCCCGTTCATCGACACCATCCGCAACCGCATCGACCTCCGCGAGCAGGTCGTCCCCTTCCCGCCGCAGCCGGTGATCACCCAGGACAACCTGGTCGTCAACATCGACACCGTCATCTACTACCAGGTGACCGACGCCCGGGCCGCGACCTACGAGGTCGCCAGCTACATCCAGGCCATCGAGCAGCTCACCGTCACCACCCTGCGCAACATCATCGGCGGCATGGACCTCGAGCGCACCCTCACCTCCCGCGAGGAGATCAACGCGGCCCTGCGCGGCGTCCTCGACGAAGCCACCGGCAAGTGGGGCATCCGCGTCAACCGCGTCGAGCTCAAGGCCATCGAACCGCCCACCTCCATCCAGGACTCGATGGAGAAGCAGATGCGCGCCGACCGCGACAAGCGCGCCGCCATCCTCCAGGCCGAGGGCGTCCGGCAGTCCGAGATCCTGCGCGCCGAGGGCGAGAAGCAGTCCCAGATCCTGCGCGCCGAAGGCGAGGCCAAGGCCGCCGCGCTGCGCGCCGAGGGCGAGGCCCAGGCCGTCCGCACGGTCTTCGAGGCCATCCACGCCGGCGACCCGGACCAGAAGCTGCTCTCCTACCAGTACCTCCAGATGCTCCCGAAGATCGCCGAGGGCGACGCCAACAAGCTGTGGATCGTCCCCAGCGAGATCGGCGACGCCCTCAAGGGCCTCTCCGGCGCCGTCGGCAACTTCGGCTCCAGCCTGGGTGGCAACGGCACCACGGCGAACGTCCCCGCCCAGGAACGCCGCGAGAACCCCTCGATCGACTGAGAGCGCCCAGAAAACACGCGTTCCCCGCGCCCCCTGAAGGGGCGCGGGGAACTGCGCGATCAACCACGAACAACCCGCACGGGGGCGGTCAACTCAGTCCCTACGGCGAGCCGTCACGCGGCGTCCAACGCCAGCCACTCCGGCAGCGCCTCGAATTCATCCCGGGCGAGAGCCAACAGCATCGCGTCCGCCGGCGTCGGCTCGTACGGCTCACGCAGCAGCGGCATCCCCGCCTGCTCCGGTGTCCGGTCGGCCTTGCGGTGGTTGTCCTCGGCGCACGACGCCACCGTGTTCAGCCAGGTGTCCTGCCCGCCGAGCGACCGCGGCACCACATGGTCGACCGTCGTCGCCCTCCGGCCGCAGTACGCGCACCGGTGCCGGTCCCTCACCAGCACACCCCGCCTCGACCACGGCGCACGTCTGCGGAACGGCACCCGCACATACCGGCAGAGCCTGATCACCCGGGGCGCCGGTATGTCGACCGCGGCTCCCCGCATCCGCAGTTCGGGATGGGCCTGCTCGACGACGGCCTTGTCCTGCAGCACCAGAACGACAGCTCGGTTCAGCGTCACCGTCGACAACGGCTCGAAGCTCGCGTTCAGCACCAGCGTGTCCCGCATACCAGCCCACCTCCCGTGCGCACCGGCCCGCCCCTCGGCGAGCTGGAACAACTCTGGCCGGGCGCGCCGGGAGGGACAACGCAATATCCGCTGCTCCCCCGGAAGACGCCTCCCGGGGGACCCCGGCGGAAAAAATGCCCGCCCCTGATCAATTCCAGGACCAGGGGCGGGCAAACGTTCCGGGAACGTCCGGCGTCACGCGGAGGACTCAGGACTCCGCGGGCACCTCGTACTCACCGATCAGCTGCGCCCGCGCGAGCGTGTGGAACCGCAGGTTGAAACCGACCACGGCGGGAGAGGCGTCCGCGTCCGGACCCAGCTTCTCCTGGTCCACCGCGTACACCGTGAACACGTACCGGTGCGGACCGTCCCCGGGCGGCGGCGCGGCACCGTCGAACTCCTTGGTGCCGTAGTCGTTCCGCGCGTGGACGGCGCCCGCTGGAAGCCCCTCGAACGAGCCGCTGCCGGCGCCGGCCGGCAGCTCGGTCACCGAGGCCGGGATGTCGAACACCACCCAGTGCCAGAACCCGCTGCCCGTCGGGGCGTCCGGGTCGTAGCAGGTCACGGCGAAGCTCTTGGTCTCCGGCGGGAAACCCTCCCACCGCAGATGCGGCGACGTGTTGCCCGCCGCGTGGACCTGAGCGTCCTTGAGCGCCGCCCCCTCCGTCACATCGTCGCTCGTCACCGTGAACGACGGAACGGGCGGATGGAAGTCATGGGGGAGCGGCCGCCGCTTGTGCTCGGTCACCTCGGTACCTCCTGATCGATGACGTTCAGTCGCGGACGAGCCTAGAACCAGTTGCGCTTGGAGCCGACCTCCGACAGCCACTGGTTCAGGTACGCCGCCCAGTCGGTCCCCTGGTAGTCGTTCAGCCCCACCTGGAAGGAGCGGAACGTGTCGCTGCCCTCGCTGAACAGACCCGGCTTCTTGTCCATCTCCAGCACGACGTCCATCGCCTGCGCGTCGGCGACGAAGCTCAGCTCCACCTGGTGCAGCCCGCGGTACTGAGACGGCGGGAAGAACTCGATCTCCTGGTAGAACGGCAGCCTCTGCCGCGTACCCCGGATCTGGCCCCGCTCCATGTCCGCGTTCTTGAAGCGGAAGCCGAGCTGGATGAACGCGTCCAGGATCGCCTTCTGCGCCGGCAGCGGGTGCACGTTCACCGGGTCGAGGTCACCGGAGTCCACGGCCCGCGCGATCGCCAGCTCGGTGGTCACACCGATGTCCATCCCGCGCAGCGGCTGACCGTCGATCATCGTGATCGGCGTCTCCCACGGGATCTCCAGCCCGAACTGCACGGCGTGCACCGCGCCCGCCTGCAGTTCGAAGGCGCCCCCCAGCTGCTGCTTGGTGAACTCGATGTTCTGCTTGTACTCCTGGTCGCCGCTCTCCACCTCGACCTTGGCCTGAAGACCGACCGACAGCCCCTCGATCTGCTGGTTCACGGACCCGCCCTGGATCCGCACCTCGCCCTGGACCACGCCCCCAGGAACGACGTTGACCTCGTGCAGCACCGTCTCGACCGAGGCCCCGCCGGCCCCCAGACTCGCCAGCAGCTTCTTGAACGCCATGTCTCTCCCTCTCCAGGCGACCCCAGCGGGCCACACCTGATCCACCGGCCCGCAGCACCTCGTGCGCCGGACTCCGATCCCTAACAACGCGATCCGGCCGCGGCCGGTTCCGTGTGCCCCTCACCCTGGCCACCGCGGCGCCGGCGTGACCAGCCCGTGGTCCACCCGCCTCCAGTACCCTCGGACGGCATGATCGCGAGCCCCGACCGTACGCCCCTGCCGAGAGAGTTCTTCGACCGGCCCGTCCTCGAGGTTGCCCCCGATCTCCTCGGCCGCCTCCTCGTCCGCGCCACCCCGGACGGACCGATCACCCTCCGCCTGACCGAGGTCGAGGCCTACGACGGACAGAACGACCCCGGTTCGCACGCCTATCGCGGCCGCACGGCCCGCAACGAGGTGATGTTCGGTGCGCCCGGCCATGTGTACGTCTACTTCACCTACGGCATGTGGTTCTGCATGAACCTGGTCTGCGGACCCCAGGGCCGGGCGAGCGCGGTCCTGCTGCGCGCGGGAGAGATCGTGGAGGGCGCGGAGCTCGCCCGCACCCGCCGGCTCGCCGCCCGCAACGACAAAGAGCTGGCCAAGGGCCCGGCCCGCCTCGCCACGGCCCTGGACGTCGACCGCTCCCTCAATGGCACGGACGCCTGCGCCAAGGGCGCCACCCCGCTGCGGATTCTCCACGGCGCGCCCGTCGGCTCCGCCCACGTGCGCACCGGGCCGCGCACCGGCGTCTCCGGCGAGGGCGCCGTGCACCCCTGGCGGTACTGGGTCGCCGACGACCCGACGGTCAGCCCGTACCGGGCGCACGTGCCGCGCCGCCGCCGAAGTTGACTCGTCGGCGGAAGATGCGTAATGTAGCCCGAGCCGCTTGAGCCGGGCAGGGCATTCGTCCGCATCCGGAGGCGGCCAACCCACTACCTACGACCACCCCTTCAGCGGGGTCGAATTCGGCGTGTCCTCATGCCCGAATTCGAAGCCGCCGGCCCCGATTATGAATCGGGCGGGGAGATCGGTTAACGTAGTGAATGTCGAAAGGCCGACGGGCGAAAGCCCAAAGCTCAACGACATCCCGCCGACCGGGAATCGGAGCCGAAAGGGTCTGATAGAGTCGGAAACGCAAGACCGAAGGGAAGCGCCCGGAGGAAAGCCCGAGAGGGTGAGTACAAAGGAAGCGACCGTTCCTTGAGAACTCAACAGCGTGCCAAAAGTCAACGCCAGATATGTTGATACCCCGTCCATCCGGTTTCGGATGGTCGAGGTTCCTTTGAAGAAAACACAGCGAGGACGCTGTGAACGTCGGGATTATTCCTCCCGATGTTCCGCTCTCGTGATGTGTGCACCCGATCACGGGTAAACATTCACGGAGAG
>BMVA01000019.1 GCA_014650475.1 Streptomyces albogriseolus | reverse complement strand
ACGAGCGGTGTGTGCCACTTCGCCTACGACGACGAGGAGACCTGCATCGCCGAGGTGCGCTACCTGTTGTCGCTGCTCCCGCAGAACAACCAGGAGTGCCCGCCCGCCGTCCCCTGCGCGGATCCCCGAACCCGGCGCGGCGACGTGCTGATCGATCTGGTGCCGGCGGACGGCAACCGTCCGTACGACATGGCGAAGGTGATCGAGGAGATCGTCGACGACGGCGAGTACCTCGAGGTCCACGAGCGCTGGGCGCGCAACATCATCTGCGCGCTGGCCCGGATGGACGGCCAGGTCGTCGGTATCGTCGCCAACCAGCCGCAGACGCTGGCGGGTGTGCTGGACATCGAGGCGTCCGAGAAGGCCGCCCGCTTTGTGCAGATGTGCGACGCGTTCAACATTCCGATCGTGACCTTCCTGGACGTGCCGGGGTTCCTGCCGGGTGTGGACCAGGAGCACGGCGGCATCATCCGCCACGGCGCGAAGCTGCTGTACGCGTACTGCAACGCCACGGTGCCGCGGATCTCGCTGATCCTGCGCAAGGCGTACGGCGGCGCGTACATCGTCATGGACTCCCAGTCCATCGGCGCCGACCTGACCTATGCCTGGCCGACGAACGAGATCGCGGTGATGGGCGCGGAGGGCGCGGCCAACGTGATCTTCCGCCGGCAGATCGCCGAGGCCGAGGACCCCGAGGCCACCCGGAAGCGGATGGTCAAGGAGTACAAGTCCGAGCTGATGCACCCCTACTACGCCGCCGAGCGGGGTCTGGTCGACGACGTGATCGACCCGGCCGAGACCCGCGAGGTGCTGATCCGTTCGCTGGCGATGCTCCGCACCAAGCACGCCGACCTGCCGAGCCGCAAACACGGCAACCCGCCGCAATAACGGAGCACCCTGAATGGCCAAACAGGAACGAGCGCTGCGCACCCGTGAGGCGCTGATCAAGTCGGCCGCCACGGTCTTCGACCGTGACGGCTTCAGCGTTGCCTCACTCAGTGCGATCAGCTCACTGGCCGGAGTGAGCAACGGAGCGCTTCACTTCCACTTCGCGAGCAAGGCCGCACTCGCCGACTCGGTGGAGCACGCAGCGGCGGACCGTCTGCACCGTCTCATCGGCATGCGCGAGGACGGCGCGGGCAATGCCCTCCAACTGCTCGTGGACACCTCGCACGACCTGGCCCGTCGGCTCGCCGACGACGTGGTGCTGCGCGCCGGTTTCGAGCTGAGCCGCCAGCAGATCCGCGTGGTGAGCCGGGACCTGCACCACGAGTGGCACCAGTGGGTCGCGGCGATCCTCGAGCGCGCCGAGCGCGAGGGCGTGCTCAGCGCGGTCAGCCCCGAAGCGGCGGCGGCGTCGGTGGTGGCGGCGACCACGGGCTTCGAAGTGCTCGGCACGCACGACCCGCGATGGCTCTCGAACCGCACCATCACCAGGTTCTGGCAACTGCTGCTGCCCCGGCTGGCCGCGGCCTCCGCGCTCGGCGACATCGAGGCGGCCGGAAGCCGCACCTCTGTCCCCGCCTCCGCCCCCGGCTCCGGAGCGGGCGGCGCTCGGCCGGTCCGGACGCCCGGAACCGTCCGGACCGCGGGCGCCCCGGGCAAGGACCGGGGCGGCACGGCCCCGTAACTCACCGACCAGATCCGGGGCCCGGCCGGTGGCGTGCCCTCCGGAGACCAGCGGGCCCCCTACCCCCAGGAGACATCTCTTGCACAGCACCCAGCCGTCAGTTCCCCCCACCGAGCGAGATCCGCGGCGCTGGGTCATCCTCGGGGTGATCTGCCTCGCGCAACTGGTGGTCCTGCTCGACAACACCGTCCTCAACGTCGCGATCCCCGTGCTCACCGAGGACCTGGGCGCCTCCACGGCCGACGTCCAGTGGATGATCAACGCCTACGCCCTGGTCCAGTCGGGCCTGCTGCTCACCGCGGGCAGCGTCGCCGACCGCTACGGCCGCAAACTGATGCTGATGACGGGCCTCGTCCTGTTCGGGCTCGGCTCCACGGCGGCCACCTTCGCCCAGAGTTCCGGGCAGCTCATCGCCGCCCGGGCCGGCATGGGCATCGGCGGTGCGCTGCTGGCGACCACCACCCTCGCCGTCATCATGCAGATCTTCGACGAGGAGGAGCGGCCCAAGGCCATCGGCCTGTGGGGGGCGGTCAGTTCGCTCGGCTTCGCCGCCGGCCCGCTGATCGGCGGCTTCCTGCTCGACCACTTCTGGTGGGGGTCGATCTTCCTCATCAACATCCCCGTGGCGCTGATCGGCCTCGTCGCCGTGTCCGCGCTGATCCCCGAGACGAAGAACCCCGAAGGCGACCGGCCCGACCTCGTCGGCGCGGTCCTGTCCACGCTCGGCATGGTCGGCGTGGTGTACGCGATCATCTCCGGGCCCGAACACGGCTGGACCTCCGCCGACGTCCTGCTGCCCGCGCTGGTCGGCCTGCTCGCGCTGTACGCCTTCGTCCGCTGGGAACTGCGGGTGCCCTACCCGATGCTCGACATGTCGTTCTTCCGCAACCGGCGCTTCAACGGCGCCATCGCGGGCGGACTCCTCGTCGCGTTCGGCATGGCCGGCTCGCTGTTCCTGCTCACCCAGCACCTCCAGCTCGTCCTCGGCTACGACGCGCTGCAGGCCGGTCTGCGCACGGCGCCGCTGGCCCTGACCATCGTCTGCCTCAACCTCGCGGGACTCGGCGCGAAGCTGCTCGTCAAACTGGGCGTGGCGCGCACCATCGCGGTCGGCATGACGCTGCTCGCGGCCGGTCTGAGCGCGGTGGCCCTGCTCGGTACCGAGGACAGGGGCGGCTACGGCGGCATGTTCGCGGGGCTGCTGCTGATGGGCTGCGGCATCGCGCTGGCCATGCCCGCCATGGCGACCGCGATCATGTCGTCCATCCCGCCGGCGAAGGCGGGCGTCGGAGCGGGCGTCCAGGGCACGCTGACCGAGTTCGGCGGCGGCCTCGGCGTGGCCATCCTCGGAGCCGTGCTCGGCGCGCGCTTCGCCCAGCTGCTGCCCGAGGCGATCGGCGGATCCGGTTCGCTGGCCGAGGCCCTGCGGGACGCGGACACCCCGCGCCTGGTGGCCCAGGCGCACGACGCCTTCGCCGACGCGGTGAGCACCAGCCAGCTCATCGGCGCCGCCGCCGTGTTCACCGGCGGCCTGCTGGCGGCGATGCTGCTGAACCGCGCGGACCGCGCGGAGGCCCGGGACAAGGCCGCAGGGGCCGACGCCGACGCGGAGGCGGGCGCCGGCCGGACCGTCTAGGAGGACAACGCCGGCGGGCGGTGGCCGTCACGAGGGGACGGCCACCGCCCGCCGGTGGAGCTGTGGGGTGCTACGCGCCGGGCACGCCGCCGATGCCCCAGCGCTGCGGGGCGACCCCCGTCAGGGCGACCCAGGTCTGTTCACGGGCCTCCTCGCCGAGCACGTCCACCACGGCACGGGTGAGCCCTTCGATCAGGGCGCGCTCGGTCTCCTCGGTGAGGCGGCGGTCGTAGAGCTTCACGTCGATGAACGGCATGCGTCTGCCTTCCGGAGGGCGGTCACGCCGGCACGGTGGCCAGCTCGTCGTACGCCTCCCGGAGTGCCCGGCGCACCGCGGCGACCATGTGGTCGACCTGTGCGTCGGTCAGCCCCGGGTGGCAGGGCAGGTTCATGTGCTCCTCGAACCAGATGCGCTCCGCGTGCGGGCACTCGCCGCGACGGTGGCCCCGCAGACGCCACTCGGGGGAGAGGTGCAGCGGGAAGTAGCGCAGCTGGACCTCCACGCCGAGGCGGTCCAGGGCGCGGACGAACCGCTCGCGCACCTCCCGGCCTCCGGTGAGGAAGAACGTGTACAGGTGGTAGGCGTGGCGGCTGTCCGGGGCCGCCCGGTGCAGGCGCACCCCCGGAAAGGCGGACACCGCCTCGTCCAGGCGCGCCGCGATCCGGGTGCGCCGCTCGACGAACCGGTCGAGGGAGCCGAGCTGCACCAGTCCCACGGCCGCCGCCGCCTCCGACATCGTCGCGTTGGTGCCCGCGCCGCGGATACCGACCGCCGTGTGCCGGTAGACGCCGTCGGCGAACTTCATCCACGGCAGCAGGGCCGGACGGTCCGGCGCCGCGCCGGTGCGCGGCACGTAGACGCCGTCGACCTCGTTGTCCCGGATCCGGGCGACGCGTTCGGCCCAGTCGTCCCGGGACAGGGTGATCATCCCGCCCTCGCCGAGCGTGGTGAGGTTCTTGGTGGAGTGGAAGCTGAAACAGCCGATGTCGGCCAGCGAGCCCGGCCGCCGGCCTCGGTAGAGGGCGCCGATGGCGTGGGCGCTGTCCTCGACGACCGTGATGCCACGCGGCCGGGTGAGGGCCATGACGCGGTCCATGTCGGCGGGGTTGCCGCCGTAGTGGACCAGCAGCACGGCGCGGGTGCGGTCGGTGATCAGCGCGGCGAGCGCGTCCGGGTCGAGGTTCAGGGTGTCGGGGTCGATGTCGCAGAACCGCACCCGCACGTCGTGGTCCAGCAGCGGCTGCACCGTCGCCTGGAACGTCTGCGGGGTGGCGATCACCTCGTCGCCGGGCGCCAGGTCGAGCAGCCGGATCGCCAGTTCCAGGGCGACGGTGCCGCTGGTGACGCTGAGCGCGTGCCGCGCCCCGCACCACTCACGGAACCGCTCCTCGAACCGGTCGCGCCACACCCCGGACGTCAACGGCCCCTCGGAGCGTACGAGTTCGGTGAGGGCGGCCAGGTCCGCCGCGCCGACGACGGACCCGCGGCGGGCGAACGGCACGGCGTACTCGCCGTTCTTCGCGGTGAGGGTGCTCATGCGGCTCCCCGCTCCGGCCCCGCACCGGCGAGCCGCTCGGCGACCCGGGCCGCCAGGGCCTTCTTGTCGACCTTGTTCAGTCCCGTCAGCGGGAACGAGCCGACCGCCTCGACGCGGTCGGGAAGCTTGTAGGCGGCCAGTCCGCGGGAGCGCAGATGGGCGCGGAGCACCGGGAGCCGCGGGGCCGGACGGCCCGGCGCGGGGATGACATAGGCGCAGATCTTCTCCCCGAGGACCGGATCGGGCATCGGCACGACGGCCGCCTGCTGCACGTCCGGATGCGCGGTGAGGTGTCCCTCGACCTCGGTGGCGGAGACCTTGTCGCCGCCGCGGACGACGACGTCCTTGACCCGGCCCTCGACCACGATCTCCCCGGCGGGGGTGAGGCGCACCAGATCGCCGCTGCGGTAGAAGCCGTCGGCCGTGAAGGCGCGGGCGTTGTGCTCCGGCGCCCGGTAGTAGCCGCGCAGTGTGTACGGGCCGCGGGTGAGCAGCTCGCCCGTCTCGCCGACGGCCACCTCGCGGTCGTCGGGGCCGACCACGCGGATCTCGTCGGCGGGGGAGACGGGCCGGCCCTGCGTCGTCAGGACCGTCTCGGGGTCGTCGTCGTAGCGGGTGAAGGTGAGCAGCCCTTCGGCCATGCCGAAGACCTGCTGCAGACGCACGCCCAGGGTGGGGCCGATCCGCTCGGCGACCTCGGGGTGCAGCTTGGCGCTGCCCACCTGGAGGACGTCCAGGCTGCTCAGGTCGTGGCCGTGGCCCTCCTCGGCGGCCGCCAGCCACAGGTGCACGACCGTGGGGATCGCCGAGCTGAACGTCACCCGCTCCCGTTCGATCAGCGGGAAGCAGTGCAGCGGCTCGGGGGTCCGGGCGAACACCGCACGGCCGCCCGCGGCGAGGGTGCCGATGACACCGGGGCAGCCCCAGGGGAAGTTGAACTCCACCGGCAGCACCGCCAGGTAGACGGTGTTCTCGTCCAGACCGCAGATCTTGGCGGTGATCCGCGTCTGGTACGCGTAGTCGTCGTGGGTGCGCGGGATCAGCTTCGGCAGCGCGGTGGTCCCGCCCGACAGCAGGAAGAACGCCACGTCGGAGGCGTCGGGTTCGGGCAGCGCGACCGGGTCGGCCGGAACGTCGGCGAGGGCGGTGAAGCCGTGCGCGGGCTCGCCCGCGACGAACACCTGCCGCAGAGCGGGAAGGTGTCCGCGCACGGTCCGCACCAGGTCCCGGTGGTCGAAACCGTTGTGGGTGTCGGGGACGACGCAGGCGGTGGCTCCCGACAGCTCCACCAGGTGCCGCAGCTCGTTGTCGCGGTAGGCCGGCAGGCAGAACACGGGCAGCGCGCCGAGACGGAACAGCGCGAAGCAGACCGCCACGAAGTCCGGTGTGTTCGGCAGCTGCACCAGGACACGGTCGCCCGGACCGAGGCCGCGGGCGGCGAACCCGGCGGCCAGCCGGTCGCACCACAGGTCCAGCTCGCGGTAGCCGATGCGGCGTGTGCCCTCGGCGTCGACCAGGGCCGTGCGGTCGCCGTACGCCTGCGCCCACCGCCGCAGCAGCCGGCCGAGCGTCTCACCGCGCCAGTACCCGGCCTCGCGATACCGCGCGGACACCTCGTCGGGCCAGGGAACGCATCCGTCCAGCATCGTTGTTCCTTCCCTCTGCTCGCGTCGCGGCCAGTGTTTCCAGGGCCGTTGACACGCCGCTGATGCGCCGCCGCCGCGGGCCCGGTGGCCGTCAGGCGCCGATCAGCCCTGCGTCAGCCCGGCCGGACAGGATGCCGTCAGGGTCCGGCCGGGCCCGACGACAAGCGCCTCGTACGAGGGAGTGCCCGATGGAGACCTGGATCCTGGACCGCCGAGACGTCGCGGCGGTGACGGCGCTCGTCGGGCGCGACGCGCTGATGGGACGGGTCGTCGGACGGCTCACCGAGGGGTTCGCGGACATCGGGCACGGGCGGCGTGAACTCTCGCCGCTGCGCGGCGGCTTCACCCGCAGCGAGCCGGTGCCGGGCATCCTGGAGTGGATGCCGCACCGCGACGCGGGCGACAGCGTCACCATCAAGACCGTCGCCTACAGCCCGGGCAATCCCACCCACTTCTCCCTGCCGACGATCATCGGCACGGTCGCCCGCTACGACGACACCACCGGCGCTCTCACCGCGCTGATGGACGGCGTCCTGCTCACCGCGATCCGCACCGGCGCCGCCTCCGCCGTCGCCAGCCGGCTGCTGGCCCGTCCCGACAGCCGCGTCCTCGGCCTGATCGGCGCCGGGGCCCAGGCCGTCACCCAGGCGCACGCCCTGTCCCTGGTGTTCCCCCTCGAGCAGGTGCTGGTGTGGGACACCGACCCGGCCCACCTCGAGAGCTTCGCCCGCCGCGCCGCCTTCACCGGCGTCCCCGTCCGGGTGGCCGACCCCGCCCGCATCGCCGCCGAGGCCGACATCGTCTGCACCGCCACATCCGTCGCGGTGGGCGGCGGGCCCGTGCTGCCCGACACCGGCCACCGCGCGCACCTGCACATCAACGCCGTCGGAGCGGACCTGGTCGGCAAGACGGAACTGCCGCGCGCCTGGCTGCGCCGGGCCTTCACCGTCGCCGACCACCCCGAACAGGCCCGCCGCGAGGGCGAGAGCCAGCAGCTGGGTCCCGCGGATCCGGTCACCGGCCTGGCCGGCCTGGTCGCCGATCCGCAGCGGGCGCGGGACCGGCGGGACGGGCTGACGGTGTTCGACTCCACGGGATTCGCCCTGGAGGACGCCCTCGCGATGGAGGTGTTCCTCGAGGCGGCCGCGGAGCACGGGCTGGGGACGCGGATGAGCATCGAGCACCATCCGGCCGACGCCCTCGACCCCTACGCACTCCAGCAGACGCCCGCCGCCGCGTCGCTGTGACCGGCCCTCCGGCCCCACCCGGAGCGGCACCGGCCCGGAAACACCCGTGAAGGAGAACCTGATGGCGTCCCTGACCACGCCGGCCCCCCGGCCCACCGTCGAGGACGGTGGGCACGCCCTCTTCTCATGGCTGCGGACCATGCGCGACGAACACCCCGTCCACGAGGACGAGTACGGGGTGTTCCACGTCTTCCGGCACGCCGACGTGCTCGCCGTGTCCTCCGACCCGGCCGTCTTCTCCTCGGAACTGCACCGGCTGCGGCCCGGGTCCGAGGCGCTGACCGAGGAGATCCTGTCGGTCGTCGACCCGCCGCTGCACCGGAAGCTGCGCCGCCTGGTCAGCCAGGCGTTCACCCCCCGCACGGTCGCCGGTCTCGAGCCGCGGGTCACCGAGGTCGCCGGACGCCTGCTGGACGCCGTCGAGGGGGACACCTTCGACCTGGTCTCCGACTTCGCCTACCCGCTGCCGGTGATCGTCATCGCCGAACTGCTGGGCGTGCCCGCCGAGGACCGCACGCTGTTCCGCACCTGGTCGGACCGGATGCTGTCGATGCAGATCGAGGACCCCGCGGACCTGCAGTTCGGCGACGAGGCCGGCGAGGAGTACGAGACGCTGGTCAAGGAGCCTCTGAAGGCGATGCACGCGTATCTGCTCGGGCACGTCGAGGACCGCAGGCGCCGCCCCGGCGACGACCTCATCTCCCGGCTCGTCGCCGCCGAGGTCGAGGGCGAGAGGCTGACCGACCGGCAGATCGCGGAGTTCGGCGGTCTGCTGCTGATGGCCGGCCACGTCTCCACCTCCATGCTGCTGGGCAACACCGTGCTGTGCCTGGAGGAGAACCCGGGGCTGTGGGACGCCCTGCGCGCCGACCGGTCCCGGATCCCCGCGGTCGTCGAGGAGGTGATGCGGCTGCGCCCGCCGATCACCGTCATGGCCCGGGTCACCACCCGGGACACCGAGGTGGCCGGCGTCCCCGTCCCCGCCGGGCGGATGGTCGTCCCCTCGATCGTCTCCGCCAACCACGACGAGCGGGTCTTCGACGACCCGGAGGCCTTCCGCCCCGACCGCGGACCGAAGAACCAGCAGACCGCCTTCGGCCACGGCATCCACTACTGCCTCGGCGCGCCGCTCGCCCGTCTCGAGGGCCGGATCGCGCTCGAGGCGCTCCTGGACCGGTTCACCGGGGTGCGGATCACACCCGGCGCGCACCTGCGCCACCACCGAGACGGGCTGTTCGGTGTGCGGAACCTGCCGCTGACCGTGCGGCGCGGCTGAACCGAGGGAGCGGTCATGCGCACCGTGCGAACCCTGCTGATCGACAACTACGACTCGTTCACCTACAACCTCTTCCAGATGCTGGCCGAGGTGAACGCGGCCGCCCCCGTCGTGCTCCGGCACGACGACCACGAGGGGTGGGCCGCCCTGTCGCCCGGCGACTTCGACAACGTGGTCGTCTCGCCCGGCCCCGGAGATCCGGCGGTCCGGTCGGACCTGGGCCTGAGCCGCCGGGTCATCGAGGAGTGGGACCTGCCGCTGCTCGGGGTGTGTCTGGGCCATCAGGCGCTGTGCCTGCTCGGCGGCGGCAGCGTCGGGCACGCGCCGGAGCCGGTGCACGGCCGCACCAGCGAGATCCTCCACGACGGCCGTGACCTGTTCGCCGGCATCCCCTCGCCCTACCGCGTGGTCCGCTACCACTCGCTGCTGGTCCATGCGCTGCCCGAGCAGCTCGAGGCGACCGCGCACACCGCCGACGGCCTGCTGATGGCCGTACGCCACCGGGAGCTGCCGCGGTGGGGGGTCCAGTTCCACCCGGAGTCCATCAGCAGCGAGTACGGCCGCCGGATGCTGGCCAACTTCCGCGACCTGACCCTGCGGGCCCGGGGGGAGGCGCCGTTCGGTGTGGAGGTGCCCGACCTGACTCCCGCCCCCGACACCGCCCCCGTGGACCGGGAGCACGGCGGTGAGGGCGGTCTGCGGCTGCACGTACGGCGGCTGGCCGCCGTGCCCGACGCCGACGCCGCGTTCGACGCGCTCTTCGACGGGGTCGCCGGGCGGTTCTGGCTGGACAGCAGCCGGGTCGAGGAGGGCCTGTCGCGGTTCAGCTTCCTCGGCGCCCCCGCCGGGCCGCTCGGCGAGATCGTCAGCCATGACGTGACCGAGCGCATGGTCACCGTCTCCGACCGGCACGGCGTTCCGCTGCGCCGCAGGCCGGGGACGCTCTTCGCCCATCTGGAGGAGGAACTGGCGGCCCGGCGCCTTCCCGCGGCCGGCCTGCCCTTCGAGTTCAACCTCGGCTACGTCGGCTACCTCGGTTACGAGGCCAAGGCCGACTGCGGGGGCGACCGCGCCCACACCTCCGAACTGCCCGACGGCTCCTTCGTGTTCGCCGACCGGATGCTCGCCGTCGACCACGCCGGGCGCCGTGCCTGGCTGCTCGCCCTCAGCCGGTCCGGCCGCCCGGAGACCGTCCGGGACGCCGAGGAGTGGCTCGCCCGGTCCGCCGCCACCCTGGCCGCCACCGTTCCGCGCCCGCCGTTCGCGCTGCTGCCCGACGACGAACTGCCGCCGCTGGAGGTCGAGTACCGGCACGACGTGGCCGCGTACCGGGAGCTCGTGGAGACCTGCCAGCGGCTCATCGGCGACGGCGAGACCTACGAGGTGTGTCTCACCAACACGCTGCGGGTGCCGGGCCGCGTCGACCCGCTCGTCGCCTACCGGGCCCTGCGCGCCATCAGCCCCGCCCCGTACGCCGCGTACCTGGACCTGCCTTCGGGGGCCGTGCTCAGTTCCTCGCCGGAGCGGTTCGTGCGGATCGACGCGGCCGGCACCGCCGAGTCCAAGCCGATCAAGGGCACCCGGCCGCGGGGCGCGACGCCGGCCGAGGACGCGGCGATCGCCGGAGCCCTGGCCACGGCGGAGAAGGACCGCTCCGAGAACCTGATGATCGTCGACCTCGTCCGCAACGACCTGGGGCAGGTCTGCGAGATCGGCAGCGTGCACGTGCCCGGCCTGTTCGAGGTCGAGTCCTACGCCACCGTGCACCAGCTGGTGAGCACCGTGCGGGGCCGGCTCGCGCCCGGGGTGTCCCGCCCGGAGGCGGTGCGGGCGGCGTTCCCCGGAGGGTCGATGACCGGCGCCCCCAAGGTGCGCACCATGCAGTTCATCGACCGGCTGGAGGCCGGGCCGCGCGGCGTCTACTCCGGCGCGCTCGGCTACTTCGCGCTGAGCGGGGCGGTGGACCTCAGCATCGTCATCCGTACCGTCGTGGCCACCGCCGAGGCCGCCACGATCGGGGTGGGCGGCGCGGTCGTCGCGCTGTCCGACCCGGACGAGGAGGTCCGGGAGATGCTGCTCAAGGCCCGCACCACGCTGCGCGCCCTGCGGCAGGCCCGCGCCGTGGCCGCCGCGGGGGACCGCGCTCTGGCGGGCAGCCTGCGGTGACGTCCGGCAGGCGCCTGCGGGGCGGCCCGCGCGGAACGGGCCGGGGCGCCGGACCCGCCGGCCGGCTCTCCCGGTGCGCCGGGCCGGCCGTGCGGCACCGGCCGTCCCGGCGGTCCGCGGGGTGCGGGGGCCGCCACGGCCGGTCAGGCCAGGTCGGCGAACAGGCGGGCGCAGGCCTGCGCCAGTTCGTCCCGGTGGTGATCGCCGAGGGCGCCGCGCACCTCCTCCACGAGGTCCTCGAAGGCGTCCTCGTCGCCGTCGGCGACGGCACGGCCGATGCGTTCCAGGCCGCGGCCCAGCGCCCGGCGGGCGGCGTCGGCGTGCGGGTTGCCGGCCTGGACGTCCCAGTAGACCTCCGGGGAGCCGGAGGCGATCCGCGCCAGCAGCATCAGCAGCGTGCGGTGCGGCGGCGGCGCGGAGGCACGCAGGGCGGTCATGCCGGGACGCAGTTCGGCCAGCGCCAGCCCGAACGACAGCACCGCGGCGTGCGTCGCGGCCTGCTGCACGGCCGTCAGGGTGTCGTGCTCGGCGGGGTCCAGTTCCACCACCCGCCCGCCCCATCCGGCGACCAGCCCGAGGAACGCGCGCGCCGCCGGCCCGCCGGTGACCGTGACCGCGGCGACCGGGCGGCCGGGCAGCGGCAGGGACGGTGCGAACATCGGGTTCAGGCCCACCGCCTGGAGGGCCGGGGCGGTCGTGCGCAGCCGCCGCGCCATCCGGCTCTTCACCGAGAGGGTGTCGGCGAGCAGCGCTCCGGGCCGCATCAGCGCGGCCAGGGGCGCCACCGCGTCGAGCGCCGCCTGCTCCGGCACCGCCAGCAGCACGAGGTCGGCGTCCGCCACCGCCCGGGCGGTGGCGGGGCCCGGAGCCCGGATGTCGTCGGCGACGTCCCGCACCCCCGGCTCGCCCTCCCGGCGGGCGGCGAGGTCCACCCGGGTCACCTCGAGACCCGAGCGCAGCAGCAGGCCGGTGAACATGCCGCCCACGCCGCCGGAGGCGCCGGCCACCACGCACCGGGAGAAGACGGGGGCGGCCGCGTCCGCGGCCCGGACCGGGGACGTGCTCCCCGCCTGCGTGTCACCCATGGTCTGTGCGCCCCTCTCGTCCCGCGGACCGTTTCCCGTTCCCATGTGCTGCCTCCCGCAGTGCTTCTCGTACCGACCGACGGTTCGTCGTCGTGGAGTTTCTGTCGTCGCTTGGAAGGAGCCGACATGTCCTCGGAAAGCGCAGACGATCTGCCCGCCCTGCGCGGGCAACTGGACGCGGTGGACGCCGTGCTGCTCGAGGCGGTGCGTGAGCGGCTGGAGATCTGCCTGCGCATCGGTGAGTACAAACGCGTCCACGGGGTGCCGATGATGCAGCCGCAGCGCATCGCCGCCGTGCAGGACCGGGCCGCCCGGTTCGCCCGTCGGCACGGCATCGACCCGGCGTTCCTGCACCGTCTCTACGACGTGATGATCGCGGAGACCTGTCGGCTGGAGGACGAGTGGATCGCCGGCGGCGGTCCGGAGCGGAGGGCGTCGTGACCGGCACCACCGGCACGCGAGAGAGGGAGGCGGGCGCCGGGACGGTGGGGTCCGCGCTGGAGGAGGCGGTGCGCCGCCTCGTCGCCGCGGGGATCGACGCGACCACGGCCCGGGCCGACGCCCGGCTGCTGGCGGCGCACGCCTGCGGCGTCGGGCCGGACGGCCTCGACGGCGTCTCGCAGACGCCGGCGCCTGCGGTCCTGGAGGAGTACGTGAGGCGGCGGGAGGAGCGAGAACCGGCCGAACTGATCGTCGGGCACGCCTGGTTCATGGGGCACCGGTTCGAGCTCGCACCCGGGGTGTTCGTGCCCAAACCCGAGACCCAGGAGATCGTTGAAGAGGCAATAAACAGACTGTCCGGTCTTCTTTCGCGGGGCAAGACATCCCCTTTGGTGGTAGATCTGTGCGCCGGGCCCGGCACCATGGCGGTGACGATCGCGCGCCGTGTGCCGGACGCGCGGGTGTACGGGATCGAGTTGTCGCAGGTGGCGGCCCAGGCCGCCCGGCGCAACGCGCGCGGCACCGCCGCGTGCATCGTGCAGGGGGACGCGTGCGAGGCCTTCCCGGAGTTCGACGGCTGTGCCGACCTGGTCGTCAGCAATCCGCCGTACATCCCGATCGGTCTGCGCACGAGCGCTCCAGAGGTTCTCAAGTACGACCCTCCGCTTGCTCTTTGGGCTGGTGAGAGCGGGTTGGCGATGATCCGGGCGATGGAGCGGACGGCGAGCCGGCTGCTCGCCCCCGGCGGGGTGCTGCTGCTCGAGCACGGCGGTTACCAGCTCGAGTCGGTGCCGCGGCTGTTCCGGGAGACGGGGCGCTGGAGTTCGGCGGAGTCCCGTGCCACCTGCAACGACGGCATGCTCGTCGCGGTCCGCGGTCCGGCGCCGTCGTAGGGCGGCTGAGGCGTGTCGGGGTGCGCTCGCCGGTTCATGTGGCCGAGCGTACCCTCTCTCCCATTGACAAACCGACTGTGCTGTTTTTTTAATCGTACTTGAGCCAGCGCCGTCGGCCGCCCATGAGGCGCCCCAGCGGTGGTCCTCATGGCATGGATTCGGACGCAACCTGCACGGAACCGATGGGGGAGAAGGCAGTGGACATCGAAGTACTGGGCGCGTTGTCAGCGCGTGAGCACGGCATCTCGATCACACCGACGGCACCGAAGCCGCGCCAGGTGCTGGCTCTGCTCGCCCTGCACGCCGACCGGGTGGTCCAGGTCTCCTCCCTGATCGAGGAGTTGTGGGACGACGAGCCGCCGCGCAGTGCCCGCACCACCCTGCAGACATACGTCCTGCAGCTGCGGGAGCTCATCGGCGAGGCGCTGGCGAAGGCCGGCGAGGACGGCGTCACGGCCAAGGACATCCTGGTCACCCTCCCCGGCGGCTACCGTCTGAACACCCGGGGCGGGCGGGTCGACTTCCGCGAGTTCGAGCGGCAGGCCGGGGCGGGTTACCGGGCGATGGACGGCGACGACTACGCCGCCGCCGCACGGCGGCTGCGGGAGGCCCTCTCGCTGTGGACCGGCTCCGCGCTCGCCGATGTCACCGCCGGCAGCCGGATCGGACTCGAGGTCAAGCGGCTGGAGGAGACCCGGCTGTGCGCGCTGGACCAGCGCATCGAGGCGGACCTGCGGCTCGGCCGGCACCGGGAACTGCTGTCCGAGCTGACCGTGCTGGTCAACAAGCACCGCATGCACGAGAGTCTGCACGGCCAGTTCATGGTGGCCCTGCACCGCTCTGGACGGCGCGGCGAGGCGCTCAGCGCGTACCAGCGGCTGCGGGCCACCCTGGTGCGCGAACTGGGGCTGGAGCCGTCGGCCGCGCTCAGCCGGCTGCAGCGCTCCATCCTGACGGCCCACCCGGAGACCGTCACCGCCCGGGGTCCCGAGGCGGCCGGTCAGGCCGTGGCCCGGGTGGGCTGACCGCCCGCCCGCCGCGGCGGCGCCGGGCCACCCGTCCGCACCGCCGTCCCTCTCCTCCGACGCAGTCGCCACCGCGGCCCCGGCCACCACCGGGAACAGCCCGCGGCCGGCCGGGGACATCCCCCGTGCCCGGCCGCGGGCTGCTTCGTCGTGGAGACCGTGGTCATTTCTCCGTAGGCCCGCCGGAGGAAATCCCTCCTGAGAGCCAGGAAAAGCGGCCCGTGGAATTGGCCATCGCGGGCGATGTCCGTCCCTTCCCCGCGCGGCAGGATTCGTACGTGACGAATCGGACGAAGGAATCCCGGACATCGGGGATACCTGCCGAACGGCGGACCGCATTCCTCGAACTGATGCTGCTGTCCCGTGAATGCGACCGCAGATCGGGCATCGTACTGCGCCAGGGCGAGGCATGGTTCCACATCTCCTCGGCCGGGCACGAGGCGCTCGCTGCCCTGTGCGAGCTGCTCGCACCCGAGGACCTGATCTTCCCTCACTACCGGGACCGCACCCTGATGCTGGCCCGCGGGATGGACCCCGAGGCGCAGGCGCGGGACCTCATGGCCAAGGCCGCCTCGCATTCGGCGGGCCGCAACATGAGCGCCCATTTCAGTCACCGCGCGGGGAACGTGTTCTCGGTCGCCAGCCCCACCGGAAGCCAGTGCCTTCCGGCGGTCGGCGCCGCCTGGGCCGCGAAGCTGAGGGGAAAGCCGGGTGCGGTCGTCTGCTCGATCGGGGACGCCTCGGCCCGGCAGGGGGAATTCTTCGAGGCGCTCGCTTTCGCCGTGGAACGCGCACTGCCCGTCCTTTTCCTGGTGTCCGACAACGGCTACGGCATTTCCACGCCCACCGCCGCGATGTCGCCCCACGCGCTCGGACTGCTGCCCGGGCACCGCACCCGCACCGTCGACGGAGCCGACCCCGACGCCGTCCACGCCGCGGCCGCGACGGCGCTCGGCGAGCTGCGCGAGGGGGGAGGTCCCGTCGTGCTGTGGTGCCGGCTGGACCGGCTCGACTCCCACACCTCCTCCGACGACCACCGCGTCTACCGCACCGCCGAGGACATCGCCGCGATGCGTGACCCCGTCGACCTCTTCGCCCGGCGGCTGCTGGACGAGGGCGCGGTCGACGAGGACTGGCTCGAGCGGACCCGGTCGCGGCTCGCCCGGGAGACGGAGGAGATCTACGACCGGGTGGCCGCCGAACCCGCCGCGGATCCCAAGGCGATCGGCGAGCACCTGTTCGCACCCGCCGGCGACGGGCGCCGGGCGGCCGTCACCCGGCCCTGCGGCGGAACCATGGTCGCCGCGGTCAACCGGGCGCTGGCCACGGGACTGGAACTCCACCCCGAACTCGTGCTCTTCGGCGAGGACATCGAGGACCCCAAGGGAGGCGTCTTCGGCTTCACCAAGGGCCTCGGCGAAGCGGCCGGCGACCGCATGACCAACGCGCCGCTGGCCGAGGCCACCATCGTCGGCGCGGCCGTCGGACTGGCGGCCGCCGGGATGCGGCCCGTCGTGGAGCTGCAGTTCGTCGACTTCGCCGGGCCCGCCTGGAACCAGATCGCCGCTCAGCTGACGACCCTCCGCTGGCGCACCGCCTCCGCGTGGACCTGTCCCGTCGTCCTCTACGCACCGTGGGGCGGCTATCTGCCCGGCGGCGGCATCTGGCACAGCCAGAGCAACGAGAGCCTCTTCACCCATCTGCCGGGACTGCGCGTCGTCGTGCCCTCGACGCCCGAGGACACCGAGGCGGCGTTCCTCGACTCGTTCACCGCCGACGACCCGACGCTCGTCCTGCTGCCCAAACACCTCATGCGGCGCCGCCGCGAACCCGCCGGGCGGTCCTGGCCCGCCGGCGGCGCACGGACCCTGCGCACCGGCGCCGACGTCACCGTCGTCACCTGGGGCAACGGCACCGAACTCGCGCTGGAGGCGGCCGACGTGCTCGCCGCGGAGGGCGTCGGGGCCGAGGTCGTCGACCTGCGCTGGCTCGTCCCGCTCGACCGCGAGACCGTCGCCGCCTCGCTGCGGCGCACCGGGCGGCTCGTCGTCGTCCAGGAGGACAACCGCACCAGCAGCTTCGGCGCCGGACTCGTCACCGAACTGCTCTCCCGCGACGAGGAGTTCTACGCCCTGCTCGCCCCGCCGCGGCTGGTCACCCGCGAGGACGTGCACGTGCCCTTCCACCCCGACCTGGAGCGGGCGGTGCTGCCCGCCGTGGACGACGTGGTGGCGGCCGTCCGGTCCGTACTGCTGTGAAGGCCCCCGTATGACGAAGGAACCGCAGATGCCCAGGCAGTCCGTGCTGTCCGTGCCGCGCCTCGGCGAGGGAATCGTCGAGGTGCGCATCGTCCGGCTCCTGAAGAGGCCGGGCGACCCGGTCGCCAAGGACGAGGTCGTCTACGAGATGGAGCACGACAAGGCGGCGGTCGAGATCGAGTCCCCCGTCGCCGGGGTGCTCGACGCGTGGTCGGTGGCGGAGGGCGACGTCGTACCGATCGGGGGAGAGGTGGCGCGGCTGTCGCCCGCCGCACCCGCCCCCGCTGACCGGGACGGAGAGCCGGCCGGCGCGGAGGGGCGGGACACGGCCGGGCGGGGGAGCGGCGCGCCCGGCGCCTCCGTCCTCGGAGTGCCCGGACGGACTCCCGCGGGAACCCGGCGCATCCCGCCCCGCACCCGCGCGCACGCCCGGCGGCTGGGCATCGACGAAGGCATCCTCGCGTCCCTGCCGGCCGCCGGGTCCAGCCTCATGCCGGCCGACCTCGAGCGGTACCGGACGGCACAGGCGGAGCGTGCCGCCACGGAGGCGGCCGGGGGGCGGGACCCGGAACCGGCGGTCGCCGCTCCCGGAGACGGTTTCGCGGACGTCGGGCAGTCTCCGCGGCAGATCGAGCTGAACCGGGCGCTGCGGGCCTCGCGGGACACCACCGTGCCCGCCGTGGTCTCCCGCACCGTCACCGAGCAGGCGATCCAGGACGCGCTGCGGGCCCACCAGGGATCAGGATTCTCCACCGCCTTCCAGGCGTTCGCCCGGGCCGCCGCGCGCGCCGCGGCCGGCGCGCCCCGGCTGCGCTCCCGGCGGCTGACCGAACGCACCCTGCGCGTGTACGAGCACGTCGACCTGGGCATCGCCTGCGCCACGCCCGAGGGGGACCTCACCGTCGCCGTGGTGCGCCGGGCCGACACCCTGGACGCGGCCGGCTTCGACGACCGGTACGCCGACGCCGTCGAACGGGCCCTCGCCGGGACCTCGCAGGCCGACGGCAGCGTCACCCTGATCCTGTCCCACCTCGGCGACCGGGGCCCCACCCTCGCCGTGCCCGTGGTGGTGCCGCCCGCCGCCGCCACCCTGTTCCTCGGCGCCGTCGAGGACACGGCGGGCGCACCCGTGAGACGCATGGTGCTCGCCTTCGACCACACCCTGCTCAACGGCCAGGAAGCGGCCGCCTACCTCGACGCCGTGGCGGACGCGCTGGCCGAGGCGGGGCGGGCGGCGCCGGAGCCCGAGGCGGGGCGGGCGGCGCCGGAGCCCGAGGCGGGGCGGGCGGCACCGGAGCACGCCCGGCCACGCGCCGACCGGGCCGGGGCGGCCCCCGCCGCGGACACCCCCGGGACCGTGCTGCGCCGGCTCACGGACCTCGCGGCCGGTGTCCTCGGGCACGACGTCGACCCCGGACGGCCCCTCGGCGAACAGGGCCTGGACTCCGCGCGCGCCCTGCGGCTGATCCGCGAGATACGGGCCGCCTTCGACGTCGAGCTGCCCGCCACGGCCGTATGGCGCCACCCGACCCTGCGGTCGCTGGCCGCCCGCCTGACGGCCGACGGGGCGGAGGCGACGGCCGGGGAACGGACGGACCAGGGACACCACGGGCCGGAGCGGGGCGGCGACGAGGACGCCGTCGCCGTGATCGGCATGGCCTGCCGCGTCCCCGGCGCCGACGACGCCGAGGCGTTCTGGGACCTGCTGGCCGAAGGACGCCGCCGGATCACGGAGGTCCCGGCCGGACGGCTCGCGGGCGCTCCGCCCGAGGGTTTCCGGGCCGGGCTGCTGGACCGGGTCGACCTGTTCGACGCGGACTTCTTCCAGGTGACGCCCCGTCAGGCGGCCTCCATGGACCCGCAGCAGCGGGCGCTGCTGGAGCTGAGCTGGCACGCCCTCGAACACGCCGGCCTCAACCCCGACGACCTCGCCGGACGCCCCGTCGGCGTGTACGCGTCCGCGTGCAGCTACGACTACCGCGAGCAGCTCGTCACCCGGGAGGCCGCGGCCGACGGCTACGCCACGACGGGCACCTTCCCCGCCTTCCTCGCCAACCGGGTCTCGCACCTCTACGACTTCACCGGCCCCAGCATCACCGTCGACACCGCCTGCTCGGGCGCACTGACCGCGCTGGCCCTCGCGGAGGCCGCGCTGCGCCGAGGGGACTGCGAGATCGCCCTGGCCGGCGCCGCCAACCTGCTGAGCAACGCGTTCAACGCCCGGGCCTACCGCAAGGCCGGGATGCTGTCCCCACGGGGCGAGCTCAACGTCTTCGACGAGGAGGCCGACGGCTTCGTCCGGGGAGAGGGCGCGGGCTGGCTCGTGCTGAAGCCGCTGCGCCGGGCCCTCGCGGACGGAGATCCCGTGCTCGCCGTGGTCCGGGCCGCCGCGGTCAATCACGGGGGGCGTGCCGCCGCGCTCACCGCGCCCAACCCGCGGGCGCAGACCGCCCTCATCCGCACCGCGCTCGACCGGGCCGGGCTGCGCGGCGCCGATCTGGGCTACCTGGAGGCCCACGGCACCGGCACCCCGCTCGGCGACCCCGTCGAACTGGACGCCTTCCGCGAGGCGCTCGCCGACGACGACACGGCGGGTGCGCCGGCCCGCGGCGCGGGTCCCGGCGGACGGATCTGGGTGGGATCCGCCAAGGCCAACATCGGGCACCTGGAAGGCGCGTCCGGCCTGGCCGGTGTGGTCAAGGCGGTGCAGGCGCTGCGGTACGGGCTGATCCCCGGCACGCCCGGCTTCACCCGGCTCAACCCGCACATCTCCCTCGACGGCACGCCCCTCGCCGTCGCCGGCCGGGCGGTGCCGTGGCCGGCCCAGGAGGGCGGAGCGCCGCGCCGTGCGGCGGTCAGCGCGTTCGGGTTCGGCGGCAGCAACGCCCATGTGATCCTCGAGGAGGCGCCCGTGCCGCCCCGGATGCCGGACGGCACGGGCGCACCCGCCGGGACCGCCTTCGCCGTGCCGCTGTCCGCGGCGACACCCGGGGCGCTCCGCCGCCTCGCCGCGGCTCTCGCGGACCTCGTCGGGTCCGGGCGCGGGCCCGCCCTGGACGCGGTGGCCTGGACCCTGCAGTCGGGGCGGCGCGCCCTGACCCACCGCGCCCTGCTCGTCGTGCGCGACACGGGCGAACTCGCCGCCCGCGCCCGCGACGTGGCCGGCGGACGGAACGTTCCGGCGCCCTCCGACCCGCGCCTCGCGGACTGGCTCGCGGGCGGTGAGCTGTCCACGGACGACTGGGCCGCGCTGTGGCCCGGGCGGAGCAGGCCGCGCCGGGCGCCCCTGGTGCCGTACCCGTTCGAGGGACGGCCGTACTGGCTGCCCGCGACGCCCGCGACGCCCGCGGCGGACGCGGGCGGGCCCGCGCTCACCGTGCGGCGCACCGACCCGCTGGCCGCACACCGGGTGGCCGGCACCGCCGTGCTCCCCGGAGCCGCCCTCCTCGACGTGCTCGCCGGCGGCGGGCCGGTGTCGCTGGGCGAGGTGCGCTTCCTCGCACCGGTTCCGGTGACGGAGGGCGGCGTACGCCTGAGGCGCCTCCGGGAGGACGGGGGGACGCTCGCCGTCGAGTACGGCGGCCGCGTCTGCGCCCGCGCCGCCGAGGCCACCGGGCCCGCCCGGCCGCCCCGCCCGGCCGAACCCGGCGGCGGACCCGCCGCAACCGTGGACCTCCCCGCCGTCCTGGCCCGCCACGGCATCGAGACCGGACCCGTCTACCGCGTGCTGCGCGACGTCCGCCGCGCGGACGGACGGGTGACGGCACGCATCCTCGCCCCGCTCGCCGAGCAGCCGCACACCCGTCGCATCGCCTGGCTGGACGCGGCGCTCCAGACGTCCTGCGCGCTGCTCGGGGACACCGGGCCCCGGGTCGCCGCGGCGCTGGACCGCATCGAGTGGACCGGCCAGGTGCCCGAGGAGGCGCTGCTGACCGTGCACCGTGTCGGCGGCGGCGCCCACCACACCGTCGTCGACCTGGAGGCCGTCATGCCCGACGGCGCCGTCGTCCTGACGGTGAGCGGCCTGCGCCTGCACCCCCCGGCCGCTCCCGTCGCCCCGGCGGACGACCCCCCGTCGACCGGATGGGCCGCCGACCCCGGCGCGCGGGGCAGCGTGCCCGTGTACGGCGCCGGACCCGGCTTCCGGGCCGACGGGCGGGAGGCAGAGACGGGTGCGGCGGGGCCCGGCGGCGCATCGGAAGCGGTCGTCGCCGCCGTGGAGGATGCGGAGGCCGGGGGTGGCGTGCGGGTGCTTGTGCCCGAGTGGGTGCCGGAGGCGGGTGGTGGCGACCGGGAGGACGGGCCCGTCGTCCTGGTGCACGATCATGACAGTGCGCCCCTCGCCGCCGCGGCGCCGGCCGGCGCCGTGCGCTGCCCGGTGGGCCCGGACGGCCTGGACCGCCGGGAGTTCGCCGACCGCCTGCGCGGTCTGAGCGGCCCGGTCCGGGTCGCGCTGCTCGTCGACGGCTCCGCCTGGAGCGACGACGACGCCGGAGTCGCCGCACTGCGCGGCCGGCTGCGGACCCTGCTGGCGATCGGCAGGGAACTGGCCGCCCGGGCCCGTCCCGCCACCGTCACCCTGGTCACCACCGCGCTCGCCGCCCCCGACGGCCGGACCCCGGCACCGGGCGCCGCCCTCCAGGGCGCGCTGCTCGGCGCGCTGCGCACCCTGCCCCGTGAGTGCCCCGCCCTGACCGCCGCCGCGGTCGACCTCGCCCCCGGCGCCGCCCCCGCGGACCTGGCCGCCGCGCTCGCCGAACCCGGCCGGACGGCGGTCCCGCTGATCGCCGTGCGCGACGGACGGCGCAGCCGGCAGGTGTACACCGACCTGCCGGCTCCCGCCCCCGCGGCCGACGGCGACGGCTTCACGCACGGCGGCGGTTACGTGCTGTTCGGCGGCGCGGGCGGCATCGGCGCCGAGGTGGCCCGTCATCTGGCCCGCCGCTACCGCGCGGGCCTGCTGCTGGTGGGCCGCTCGCCCGCCGGGGCCGCCACCCGCGCCCTGCTCGGCGAACTCACCGCGCTGGGCGGCCGGGCGCGGTACCTCCGCGCCGATGTCACCGACCCGGCCGCCCAGGCCCGTGTCCTCGCCGAGTGCCGGGAGCTGTACGGGCGCCTCGACGGCGTCGTGCACAGCGTCGGCTCGGTCAGCGCCGCCCGGCTGGAGGAGCTCACCGACGCCGACCTCGACCGGGTGCTGGCGACCAAGGTGACCGCCGTGACGCAGTTGCGCCGGACGCTGGCGGGCTCCGCCTCCGGCCGGTCCGCCGCGCTCGTGGTGTTCTCCTCCGTCGCCGGACTCTTCGGCAGCGTCGGCGGCCTGAACTACGCGGCGGCCAACGCCTGGCTCGGGCACTACGCCACCGCCACGGGGACGGCGGCCGACGGGCCGGCCGTCCGCGCCCTCGACTGGGGGCTGTGGCGCGCCACCGGCCTCGCCCGGCGCTACGCGGGCCGCGTCCGGCGGGAGTACCCCGGCCTCACCGACTTCGCACCGGAAAGGGGTGTGGCCGCCTTGGAAGCGGGCATGTCCGGCAACCATCCGCACACCGTCGCCCTCGCGGGCGACCCGGAACCCCTGCGCCCCCTCACCGGACGGCCCGCCGCGAGATCGGGCCCCGACGACGCGGCGCACCGGCTCGACGACTACGCGCGCGCCGTGCTCGCGCACCGCATGAGCGAACTGGGCCTCCCGCCCGCCCTCGCGGCCCGGAGCGACGCCGAGAGCGCCGCCCGGCTGCTGCGCGCCGTGCCCGAACACCGCAGGCTGCTGGCCGCCGTGTGCGAACTCCTCGCCGCACACGACCGCGCGGGCCGGCCGGTGCCCACCGCGGGCGAACTGGCCGCCACGCGCTCGGCGCTGCTCGCCGACCACCCCGACCTGTACGGCCACGTCTCCCTGCTGGACCGCACGCTCGACGCCTACGGGCCCGTGCTGCGCGGTGAACTCCCGCCCGCGGCTGTGCTGTTCCCCGGCGGCGACCTCGGCGCGGTCAGCGCCGTGTACAGCGGCAACCAGCTCTTCGACCCGGTGAACCGGGCGGCCGCCGAGTCCCTCGCACAGGCCGCGGCGGACATCGGCCCGGGCGCCCGCGTCCTGGAGATCGGCGCGGGCGTCGGCGGCACCACGGCCTCCGCCCTCGCCGCGCTGGACGCCCGCGGCGTCACCGGCTTCTCCTACGTCTACACGGACGTCTCCCCGGCCTTCCTCCAGCACGGACGGCGCCGCTTCGGCGACCGGATCGTCCCCAGGCTGCTGGACGTCGAGAAGAACCCGGCCGCCCAGGACTTCGCGGACGGCTCGGCCGACCTCGTCGTGGCCAGCAACGTGCTGCACGCCACCCGCGACCTCGCCCGCACCCTGGACCACATACGGCAGCTGCTCGCACCCGGCGGCCGGCTGGTGCTCGTGGAAATGGTCGTCCCGGCCGCCGTGTACACGCTCACCTTCGGCCTGACCGACGGCTGGTGGCGGTACGTCGACGAACAGTGGCGGCTGCCGCACGGGCCGCTGCTCGACGTGGGCCGCTGGCGGGCGCTGCTGGAAAGCCGCGGCTGGCGCCTGCACGGCACCGACCTGCTGCGCGAGGCGCCGGGCTGCGTGGCGCTGCTGACCTGCCGCCCGGCCGGGTCCGGTGCGTCAGCCGCCGACGACACCGGCTCCCGCACCGCCGCGCCCGCCGTGGAGACCGCGAGCCCTCCGGCCGGCGGCGACCCGTCGTCCGTCCTTGCCGTGGCCGAGGAACTGCGCGCCCTCGTACGGGAACTGCTCGGCGATCCCGCCGCAGAGGTGCCCGGCTGGGTGCCGTGGCAGGAACTGGGCGTCGACTCGCTGCTGAACATGGAGTTCGTCGAGGAACTGGGCCGCCGCTACGGCCCGGTGAAGCCGACCGCCCTCTTCGAGCACCGCACGGTGGACGACCTCGCCCGCGCGCTCGCGTCCCGGACCGCCCCGCCCGCTCCGGACGCCGCAGGGCCGGGGCACGCCGACGGCCAGGACCTCGTACGGCGGCTCACGGCACTCGTCGCCGAACTCACCGCGCGGGACCCGTCCCTGATCGACGCCGACACCGCCTTCCCCGAACTGGGCGTGGACTCCCTGCTGCACGAGGAGTTCTGCGAGCGGCTGCGCGCGCTGTTCCCCGCCGCGGACGTGCCCGCCACACTGCCCTTCGAGCACCCCACCCCCCGTGCGCTCGCCCGGCACCTGGGCCGGCTCCCGGCCGCAGGACCGGCGCCCGGGGCCGGCCCCGCCGCGCGCACGGGCACGGCCCCCCGCGCCCTGCCGGGTGCGCAGGAGGAACCCCGGTCCTTCACCGCCGCGGCCGCCGGATCCGCCCCCGCCCGGGCCGCCGTTGCGGACTCGCCCCAGGCCGCGACGGCCGCCGCGGCGGCCCGGAGCTGGCGTCCCGTGCCCGCTCCGGGCGAGGACGCCGGAGCCGTCGCCGTCGTCGGGCTGGCCGGCCGCTACCCCGGCGCCGCGGACGTCGACGCCTTCTGGGACCTGCTCGTCTCCGGGGACACCCCCGTGCGCGAGGTGCCCGCCGAACGCTGGGACTGGCGCACCGCGCGCACCCGCGGCGGCGGATACGCCCGCTACGGCTGCTTCCTCGACGGCATCGACGCCTTCGAGCCGGCGATGTTCCGGATCCGGCCGCGCGACGCCGCGCTCATGGACCCGCAGGAGCGCCTGTTCCTGGAGGTGGCACGCGAGGCCTTCGAGACGGCCGGATACGCCCGTCACACCCTGGCGGGCAGTCACGGAGGCCCGCGGGTCGGCGTGTTCGCCGGGGTCACGGCCCACAGCCATCTGCTCGCCCAGCGCGACGCACGCGCGGCCGGCGCCGACAACCCGGAGTACGCCGTCACGGCCGCCGCCTCGGTGGCCAACCGGGTCTCGCACGCCTTCGACCTCAGCGGGCCCAGCCTCACCGTCGACACGATGTGCTCCTCGTCGCTGACCGCCCTGCACCTGGCCTGCCGGGCGCTCCTCGAGGACGAGGCCGACCTGGCCCTGGCCGGCGGCGTCAACCTCTACCTCCACCCGGACCGCTTCGCCGGACTGTGCGCGCTCGGCATGCCCTCGCGCGGCGACCGCACCCGGGCCTTCGGCGCCGGCGGCGACGGCTTCGTGCCCGGCGAGGGGGCGGGCGCGGTCGTCCTCAAGCGGCTGGACCGGGCACGCGCCGACGGCGACACCGTGCTCGCCGTCATCCGCGCCACCGGCCTCAACCACGGCGGCGGCACGGGCGGTTACACCGTTCCCAACCCGGGCGCCCAGGCCGCGCTGATCGAGTCGACCCTGCGCCGCGCGGGAGCCGACCCGTGGACCGTCGGCTACGTGGAGGCGCACGGCACCGGCACCGAGCTGGGCGACCCGGTCGAACTGCGCGCCCTCGCCCTCGCCTTCGAGCAGGCGGGCCGCGACGGCCCGGTCCGGGTCGGCTCGGTCAAGTCCAACATCGGCCACGGCGAGGCCGCCGCCGGCATCGCCGGGCTCACCAAGGCCGTGCTCCAGCTGCGGCACCGGCACCTGGTGCCCACGCTGCACGCCGAACGGCTCAACCCCAAGCTCGGCCTGGAGAACACCGCGCTGCGCGTCCAGACCGCGGCCGAGCCGTGGACGGCCCCGGACGGACCGCGCCGGGCGGCCGTCAGCTCCTTCGGCGCCGGGGGCGCCAACGCCCACGTGATCCTGGAGGAGTACCTCGAGGAGCCCACGGCGGACACCCCGCACGGGGAGGCCCCCGCGCCGGGGCCCGTGCTGGTGCCGGTCGCCGCTCCCGACGCCGGCCGGCTGCGCACCGTCGCCCGCGACCTCGCCCGGGTCGCCTGCGACTTCACGCTCGAGGACATCGCGTACACCCTGCACGGCGGCCGCGAGCGCTTCGCCCACCGGGCCGCCGTCGTGGCCCGCGACGGGGCCGAACTGCGCGCCGCGCTGCTCGCCCTGGCCGAGGGAGCCGCGCATCCGGCCCTGGTCACCGACGCCGGGCAGGACGGCGCCGGCCCGGCCGCCCGCTCCTGGGTCGCCGACGGAGCGTGCCCGGCGCCCGCCGGCGGACGGCGCGTTCCGCTGCCGGTGACGCCGTTCGCCCGCGAGCGGTGCGTGCCGCCGGAGGCCCGCACGTCCCCCATGCCGCTCACCGACACCGTGCACGGCCCCGCCTCCCGCACGGTCACCGCACGGCTCGGCGCCGCCTCCCGCTGGGTCGCCGACCACGTCGTGGACGGGGAGCCGCTGCTGCCCGGGGCGTTCCACCCCGAACTCGTGCACGAGGCCCTGATCAGCGCCGACGAGAACCCGTACCGCACCGTCCTGCTGGACCTGCTGTGGCCGCGGCCGGCCACCGGTCTGCCCATGGAGGTGCGCACCGAACTCGGCGAGCCCGACGAGCGGGGCGCGAGGCGCTTCAGCACGACCGTCGGCGGCAGCGTGATCGCCCAGGGCCGCACCGAACCGGCCGCGAGCCCCTCCGGCCCGGTACGGCCCCTGCTCGTCTACCGGCCCGACGAACTCGACGCCCACCTCGGCGACCTGGACGCCGAGACCTTCTACGAGGCGTTCGCCGCCCACGGATTCGCCTACGGGCCGCTCTACCGCACCGTGCGGCGAGCCGTCGTGCACGGCGAGGACGTCACCGCGGAACTGCGGCTGCCCGACGGGGAGGACCCCGACGGACGCCATGTGCTCCACCCGGCCCTGTTCGACGGGGCGTGCCAGACGGCCGCGCGGCTGCTGCTCGCCGACGGCCCCGGCACCTCCCGCCGGCGGCTGCGGCCGCTGGCCGTCGACCGGCTCACCGTCCACGAACCCGTCACCGGCCGGATCTACGTCCACGCACAACGGGTCCGGCTCGACGAACGCGCCCGTGTCCATGTCTTCGACCTGCGCCTGATCGACCCGGTGAGCGGCTCCGTCCTCGCCCTCGCGGAAGGCTTCCGCGTCCGCGTCGACGAGCCCGCCGACGGCACCGTGACCGGCCCCGCGACCGCGGTGGAACGGCCGGTGGCGCACGGAACGCACGAGGTGCCGGGGGACGCGGAGGTCCCCGTGCACGGTTACCGGCTGGACTGGCGGCCGGCCCTCGCCGGCGGCCCCGAGCCCGGCCCGCCGCGCGGACCCCTGTGGGTGATCGGGGACGGCGCGCTCACCGCGCGCCTGCGGACGAGCGCGGACGTGGTCCTCCCGCCCGCCCGGGCCGCCGACGAGTCCGCGCTCGCCGCCACCGCCCGCGCCCACGGGACCCCCGCGGCCGTCCTCGTCGACCTGACCGGCGCCGGGCCGGCCCTCGGCACGGATCCGCTGACCCTGCCGGAGACGGCGCGAGCGTGGACGCCGTTCGCCGAGGACACCCTCGGCACGGTGTTCGGCGTGCTGCGGGCGCTCGTCCGCAGCCGTGCGCTGGACGGCGCCCGGGTGCTGCTGGTGACCGCCTGGCCGGCCGACGACCCCGACCCCTCGCCCACCGCCCACGCGCTGCACAGCCTGGTCCGCACCGTCGCGGGCGAGACCGGCCGCTTCACCGTGCGCCTCGCCGGCGTGGACACCGGCCGGGTCACCGCCGGCGAACTGCTCGCCGAGGCGGGCCGGGACGACGCGGACTGGGTGCGGCTCACCCCCGGCGGACGGCACACCGCGGTGCTGTACGCGGAACCGGCACCCGAGGCCGGCGACGCTGGTCCGCTGCTCGACGGCGGCGGCAGCTACCTCGTCACCGGAGGACTGGGCGGGCTCGGCCGCCGCATCGCCGCCGACCTCCTGCGCCGCGGCCCGGCGAACGTGGTCCTGGTCGGCCGTTCGCCCGCCGACGAGGACGCCCTCCGGGAACTGCGCCGCGGCGCGGGACCCGGCGCGGCCGTGCACTACCGGCGCTGCGACGTCGCCGACGCCGAGCAGGTCGCCGCGCTCGCCGCCTGGCTGGACGACGCCGGCATCCGGCTCCGCGGCGTCGTCCACACCGCCGGGGTGCTGCGCGACGGCTTCCTGCGCGGCAAGAGCCTCGAGGCCGTGGAGGAGGTGTGCCGGGGCAAGGTGCTCGGCGCGCTCCACCTCGACGCCGCGCTCGCCGGGCACCCGCTCGACTTCTTCCTGCTGTGCTCCTCGCTGGCCGCCCTGGTCGGCAACCAGGGGCAGTCCGACTACGCCTTCGCCAACGGCTTCCTGGACGGGTTCGCCCGGCGGCGCGCCCGCTGGGCCGCGCGCGGACAGCGCCCCGGGCGCACCCTGTCGGCCGGCTGGCCGGTGCTGGCCGACGCCGGGATGACCCTCGAGGCCCACGCTCTGGACTACCTCGCCCAGACCTACGGACTGCGTCCCGTCGCCACCCGTGACGCGGTGCGGGCCCTGTGGCCGCGCCTGGCCGCGGCGCGGAGCCCGGAGACGGCGTGCACCGCGCTCGTCGCGGGGGACACCGGTGTCTGGGAGCGGGCCACCGGTTCGCCCGGGGCGCGGCCCGCCGCCTCCCCGGCCGGGCCGGACCCCTCCCCGCCGGACGCCCCCGGAGCGGCGGACGGGGCGGACGCCCTGCGGTGGGTGGCGCGGAAGGTCGAGGAGACCACCGGAGTGCCCGCCGGGACGATCGATCCGGACGCCCGGCTCGACGCGTACGGGATCGACTCGATCGCGTCGATGCGGCTGAGCCGGATCCTGGAGGACGACCTGGGGCGGGTGCCCCTGTCGGTCCTGCTCGACAGTTCCAGCGTGCGGGACCTGACCGACCGCCTGCGCCACGACCACGGACCGCGGCTGGCGGCGCTGGCCGCTGCCGCTGCGGGCTGCGCACCCGAGCCGTTCGCGTCTGAGCCGTCCGCGCCCCAGCCGTCCGCGCCCGAGCCGTTCGCGCCTGGGCCGTTCGCGCCTGGGCCGTCCGTGTCCGGGCCGTCTGCGCTCCAACCGCCCGTGTCGGGGTCGTCCGTGTCTGGGCCGTCCGCGCCCGAGCCGTCCGTGTCGGGGCCGTCCGTGTCTGAGCCGTCCGTGTCTGAGCCGTCCGTGTCCGGGCCGTCTGCGCCCCAGCCGTCCGCGTTCCAGCCGTCTGCGCCCCAGCCGTCCGCGTCCCAGCCGTCTGCGTCCCAGCCGTCCGCGCCCCTCGTCGCCGGCCCGGCGGTCGGTCGGACGCCGGGTCTCTCCGGGGTCGTCGACGGCGCCGCGCCCGCGGCGGCCGGGTGTGTACTGCCCGAGCGGCTCGTCGGGATGTGGGCGGCCGACCAGGCCGCCGCGCCCGAGGCGCCGTACAACGTGTCCCTGGCCTGGCGGATGCCCGCCGACGCCGACCGCACCGCCCTGAGCGCGGCGGTCGACGCGCTGGTGCGGCGGCACCCGGTGCTCGGCTGCCGGGTGCGGCCGCTCGACGGCCGCCCCGCACTTCAGCCCGCGCCCGAGCCCCCCGCGCTCGTCATCCGGACCGTGGCGGGCGCCGCCCTCGACGGCGCGGTCCGCGCCGAGGGGGACCGCCGGCTGCGCACCTCGGCCGAGCCGCTGCTGCGGGCCGTGCTGTGGGAGCCGGAGGACGGCGGCGCCCCCGTACTCCAGCTGACCACGCACCACATGGTGGTCGACGGCAGGTCCGCGGATCTGCTCGGCCGTGACCTCGCCGCCTTGAGCACGGGCCGGGAACTGCCGCCCGCCCTGCCGTTCGCCACCGCCGTACGCCGGGAACTGAGACGCGCCGAGGACGACGCGTCCGGACGGGCCGAGGCCGAGCGGCGCTTCGCCGAACGGCTGGCCGACGGGCGGGCCGCGGGCGTGCTGTTCCCGGGCGGCGGCGAACGGGCGGGCGCCGCCGGAGGCCACCGTGAGCACCGGCTGCCCGCGGCGCTCGCCGACACCCTCGCCCGGGTCGCCGAGGACGCGGGCGTGCCGAGGTTCACCGTGCTGCTCGGCGCCTTCGCCACCGCCCTGTCCCGGACCACCGGCCACCGCTCCTTCCTGGTGGCGGTCCCCGTCTACGGACGCGGCGGCGGCCAGGAGGACCACAGCGTCGGATGCTTCGCCACCACCGTGCCGCTCCGCGTCGACCTCGACCCCGGCCGGCCGGTCCACGCCTGGCTGCGGGAGCTGAACCAGGAGGTCCGCGCCGCGCTGGGCCGGTCCGTCGTGCCCTATCCGCGGCTGGCCGAGCTGTGCCGGGAGGCGGGCGGTCCTGACGCCGTCCCCACCGTCACCCTCGCCTACCAGAACTGGGAGCGGGACGCGGCCGGGACGGCCGCCGGGGCCGGCTGGGAGCAGGTGTACCGGCGCGGGCAGCGCGGCCACTTCGACCTGGGCCTCGAGGTCACCGACACCGGACACGGACTGGACGTCCTCGCCAACCACCGCACGGCCGTGCTCGGGGCGGACGAGGCCGACGCCTTCGTGGAGGAACTGCGCCGGTCGGCCGCCGAACTCGCCCGCGGCGCGGGCGGCACGCTCGGAGAGCTCCTCGACCCGGCTGCCGGGACCCTCACCGCCCGGATCGCCGCGACCGCGCGCCGGCTGCCGGACGCGGTCGCCGTCGAGGACCGCGACACCCGTCTCAGCTACGCCGAACTCCAGCAGGTCTCGGACGAGATCGCCCGCCGCGTGCACCACGCCGCCGGGCCCGGCGAGCCGGTCGCCGTCCTGATGCACCGCTCCGCCCGGCTGCCCGCCGTGCTCCTCGGCATCCTCAAGAGCGGGCGCCCGTACGTCCCCCTCGACGAGTCCTACCCCAGCGAGCGGCTCGCGCTCGTCGTCGAACGGGCCGGCTGCCGCGTCGCCGTGGCCGACCGTGAACTCACCTGGCTGCTCCCGCAGGGCGTGCACGTCGTCGACCCGCGCGGCCCGGCCGGTCCGGACGTCCCGCACGGCCCGCCGCCCACGCCGCCCACGCCGGACAGCCCGGCGTACCTGATGTTCACCTCGGGCAGCACCGGACAGCCCAAGGGCGTCGCCGTCACCCACGGCAACGTGGTGCACACCCTGGAAGCGCTCGCCGCCACCGTCGGCGTCGACGAGCGCGCCCCCGCACGGCTGCTCGCCGTCACCACCGTGTGCTTCGACATCTCCGTCCTGGAACTGTTCCTGCCGCTGCTGACCGGAGGCACCGTCGTCGTCGCCGAGCGCGCCGACGTCACCGACGCCCGGCGACTGGCCCGGCTGCTCACCGAACGGGACATCGGCCTGATGCAGGCCACCCCCGCCGGCTGGCACCTGCTCGTCGAGGGCGGCTGGACGGGACGCGGGACGCTGACCGCGCTGTGCGGGGGTGAGGCGCTGCCGCCGAACCTGGCCGCCGCGCTCGCCGCGCGCACCGCCGCGCTGTGGAACGTCTACGGACCGACGGAGGCGACGATCTGGTCGACGATCGCGCCGGTCACCGCGTCCGGGCCCGTCCACCTCGGTGACCCGATCGGCGCGACCCGGCTGCTGCTCACCGAGGTCGACGGCCGGCGCCCGCCCGCGCCGGGCGAACCCGGCGAACTGTGGATCGGCGGCGCCGGCGTCGCCCAGGGGTACTGGCGGCAACCCGAGCTGACCGCGGAGCGGTTCACGGGACATCCGCTGTCCCCGGAGGGCGGCGGACGCTGGTTCCGCACCGGGGACCTGGTGCGCCGTGACGAGGAGGGGCGGCTGCTCTTCCTCGGCCGGGCCGACAGCCAGGTCAAGGTGCGCGGCCACCGGATGGAGCTCGGCGAGATAGAAGAGGTGCTCGGCCGCCACCCGGCGATCGCCCGGGTCGTCGTCGCGGTCCGCGGCGAGGGGCCCTCGGCCAGGCTCACGGCCGTCGCCGTCCCCCAGGCCGGCGCCGGCCTGCCCGCCCTGCCGGAACTGCGCGAGCACGCCGCGTCCGTCCTGCCGCCGTGGATGCTCCCGGACCGGCTGGCCGCCGTGGCCGGGCTGCCGCTGACGCCCAACGGCAAGGTCGACCGCAAGGCCGCCGTCGCCCTCGCCGACGCCGCCCTCGCCGACGCCGCCCTCTCCGAGGCCGCAGAAGCGGCGCCGACGACGCACGGCTCCACCGGCAGTCAGGCGGGACGCGGGACGGTGACCTACGAACGGCTCGTACGGGAGGTCACCACGATGTGGCGGGAACTGCTGGAACTCGACGACATACCCACCGACCAGCGCTTCTTCGACCTCGGTGGCAACTCGCTGCTGCTCGGGCAGCTCTTCGCGCGGCTCGAGGAGACCTACCCCGGCACCGGACTCGAACTCGCCGACCTCTTCGCCCGGCCCACCGTCGCCGACCTCGCCGGACTCCTCACCGGCCGGCTGGGCGCCCGGCCCGCCTCCGCACAGGCCGCTCCCCCGCCGGCCGGCGCCGCCCCCGCCCGGCCCTCCCGCCGTGAGCTGCGGCGCGCGTTCCGACTCGGAGACGACCAACGATGAACGAACTGCCCCCCGACCTCGACCCCAACGCCGTCGCCGTCGTCGGCATGGCCTGCGCGTTCGGGCCCGCCACCTCCGTCGACAAGCTCTGGGAGCTGCTGCGCGAGGGCCGTACCGGCATCCGCCGTCACACCCCGGCCGAACTCGTCGCCCTCGGCCACGACCCCGAGACCGTGCGCCGGGAGAACTTCGTGCCCGCCGGGGTGGTGCTCGAGGACGCCGACGCCTTCGACGCCGAGTTCTTCGGCTACAGCGCCCAGCACGCCGAATGGCTCGACCCGCAGCAGCGGCTGCTGCTGGAGACCGCCTGGCACGCCCTGGAGGACGCCGGCTTCGCACCCGACCGCACCGGACTGCGCACCGCCGCCTACGTCTCCGTCGGACAGCCCACCCTCCCGCCGGTCGGCATCACCGAGCTGGACGCCGCCGGAATGATCCGCTTCTCCTCCGCGGACAAGGACTTCGCCGCCACCCGGGTGTCGTACAAGCTGGGCCTGACCGGGCCGAGCATGACCGTGCAGACCGCCTGCTCGAGCGCGCTGGTGGCCCTCCACCTGGCCGCGGAGGCGCTGCTGGCGGAGGAGTGCGAACTGGCGGTCGTCGCCGCCGCCTCGCTGCACTTCCCGCAGGCCGGCTACCTCGCCGCCCCCGGCATGATCCTCTCGCCCAGCGGCACCTGCCGGCCCTTCGACGACCGGGCCGACGGCACCCTCTTCGGCAACGGCGGCGGCGCCCTGGTGCTGCGCCGCCTGGCCGACGCCCTCGCCGACGGGGACCCGGTGCGCGCCGTGCTGCGCGGCAGCGCCGTCAACAACGACGGCGCCCGCAAGATGGACTACCACGCGCCGTCCCCCGAGGGTCAGGAGGCGGTGCTGCGCGAGGCGCTCGCCGTCGCCGGCGTCGACCCGCACTCGGTCGGTCTGCTCGAGACCCACGGCACCGGCACCCACCTCGGCGACCCCGTCGAGTTCGCCGCACTGGAACGCGTCTACGGCGGCGACCGTCCGCACCCCGCCGCCGTCGGCTCCGTCAAGTCCGTGGTCGGCCACCTCAACACGGCCGCGGGCATCGCCGGCGTCGTCAAGGCCGTCCTCGCCCTGGAGCACGGCACGGTGCCCCGCCAGGTCCCCTTCGACACCCCCAACCGCGCGCTCGGCGGGACGGGCGGACTGCGCATCGCCGACGCCGACGTCGCCGAGGCGGGCTGGCCGGTGCCCGGCGGGCCGCGGCGCGCCGCCGTCAGCTCCTTCGGCATCGGCGGCACCAACGCGCACGTCGTCCTGGAGCAGGCGCCCGCGCCGGCCCGCCCGGCGGGGGCGGCCGGCTCCGTCCCGGACGGCGGACGGCGCTGGGCCGTGCTGTCCGCGCACACGGAGACCGCCCTGCGCGAGCTGGCCGGCGCCCTCGCCGGCGCGGTGGAGCCGCTGTCCCTGCCGGATGTCGTGCACACCCTGCGCGAGGGCCGCAGCCACCGCCGCACCCGCCTCGTCGTCGGCGCCACCACGACGGACGAACTGCGGGACAAGCTGCGGGAGTTCGCCGCCGACGGCCGGCTCGACGACGGGCACGTCCCGGACGCGTACCGGGCCTGGGCGGCCGGCGAGGGACCGCTGCCCGCGGCCGACGACGAGCAGCGCACCCCGCGCCGCGTCCGGCTGCCCGGCTACCCCTTCGCCCGCGTCCGCCGGCCCCGGCCGGGCGCCGCGCTGGTGCGCACCGTGCGCCCCGACGAACCGCTCGCCGCCGACCACGTGGTGGCCGGCCGGCCCGTGCTGCCCGCCGCGGCCCAGCTCGACCTCGCCCTGACCGCCGTCCGGCGCGACGGGACGGACACCGCCCGCCTCACCGACGTCGCCTTCCACCGGCCCGTGGAGGTCACCGCCGCCGTCACCCTGAGCGCCGCCGTCGCCGACGGCGCCGTCACCGTGGCCTCCGACGTCCCGCACACCGAGGCCCGCGTCTCGGCCACCGGCTCCGCAGCGGCCGGCCGGATCGATCTCACCGCGCTCCGCGCGGCCCACCCCGACGTGGCCGAACCCGCTGACCTGTACCGCTGGTTCGCCGCCCACGGCGTCTCCTACGGCCCCGCCTTCCAGGTGCTGCGCGAACTGCGCCACGGCGAGGAGGGCGCCCTGGCCCGGGTCGAGGCCCCCGAGACCCCCGCCGACGGCGACACCGTGTCCCCGTACGTCCTCGACGGCGCCCTGCAGACCGTCGCCGGCTGCGTGCTGCGGGAAGACCTCGGCGGCGAGACCTTCATCCCGTTCGCCGTGGACGCGCTCACCCTGCACGCCGGGCTCCCGCAGGAGGTGTGGGTGCACATCCGGCCGCTGCCGCTGGCCGGCCGCGGCCGCCGGGTGCGCAAGTACGACGTGACGGTCGCGGACCCCGACGGGCACGTGGTGCTGACCCTGACCGGCCTCGCCCTGCGCCCGGTCCCGCGCCCGGAGGGCACCGCGGCCCGCGAACTCCCCGCGGACGTGCACCTGTTCGCACCGGCCACGGCGCCCCTCACCGCGGCCGGCGGCGGGACGTCCGGGCCGACCGGGGGACCGGACGGGGCCGAGGAGGCACCCCCCGGGCCCGTCGTCGTCATCGGGGACGCGCCCGTCGACGACGCCACCCTGGTCCTCGACGACCCGCGGGACCCCGAGGCGGCCGCCGCCACCGGGGCCGAACTGGTCAGACGGCTCGGCGACGGCACGGCCCCGCCCGTGGTGGTGTGGCCGATCACCGCCTCCGCCCGCGGGACCGCCGACGCCGGGCTGCGCATGCTGGCCCTGCTGCGGGCCCTGCTGCGCCCGCTCGCCCGCCGCGGCGCCCGGGTGATCGTGCCGTACCCCGACAACCCCCTCGACGACGCGGCCGCCGTCAGCGGCGCCGGGATCGCCGCGCTGGGACGCTCCCTGGCAGGGGAGAACCACCGCTTCGAGCTGACCGCGCTCGCCCTGGACCCCGGCGCGGGCCCCGACGCTGTGGCCCGGGCCGTCCGGCGGCCCGCGCCCGCCTCGCGGCGGCTGGCCGTGGGCGGCGACGGCACCCCGGCCACGACCGAGCTGCGCCCGCTGCCCGTCCCGGCGGCGCACCGCGAGCCGTTCCGGCGCGGCGGACGCTACTGGATCAACGGCATGGGCGCCCTGGCCGCCCTGCTCGCCGCCCACCTCCTCGACCGGTACGCCGCCCATGTCGTGCTGACCGGCCGCTCCGCCGCCGACGGCGGGCGCGCGGCCGAACTGGCCCGGCTCACCGCACGCGCCGAGCGCACCGGCGGCTCGGTCCGCTACCACCGCCTCGACGCCACCGACGCCGACGCGGTACGGGACCGCGCCGTCCGTCTCTCCGCCGAGGGCCCCGTCCACGGCGTACTGCACTGCGCGGGAGTCCTGCGCGACGCGTACGTCCTGCGCAAGGAGACGGCCGACGCCGCCGACGTGATCGCCGCCAAGCTGACCGCGGCCGTGGCGCTCGACGAGGCCACCGCCGACTGGCCGCTGGACTGCTTCGTCGTCTACTCGTCGGTCTCCGGGGCGCTGGGCAGCCCCGGCCAGGCGGACTACGCCTTCGCCAACGCCGCGGCCGACGCCCTCGTCGCCCTGCGCGCCCGCCGCGTACGGGCCGGACTGCGCCGGGGGCGGTCCCTGTCGGTCGGCTGGCCCTACTGGGCCGACGGCGGCATGCGCACCGCCGGCGAGGCCGAACAGGTCCTCGGCGGCCTGGGCATGCGGCCGATGCCCGGCACGACGGGGCTGGCCGTCCTGGAGACGCTGCTCGCGGCGGACGACGACGCCGCGCACCCGGCGCCGGTCGTGCTGTACGGGGACCGGAAGCGGCTGCTGGAGTCGTTCCCGCTGCTGCGGGAGGACCCTGCCGCACCCGCACCCGCCCCCGCCCCGGCCCCCGCTCCTGCACCCGCACCAGCCCCCGCCCCCGGCCCGGCCCCGGTCCCGTCCTCCGCGTCCGGAGCCCGGGACGGAGCCACGGTGCTCGTCGAGCGGCTGCGGACCGTCGTCGCCGAGGCGACCCGGACACCGCTGAAGGACGTCACCGGGGAACGCCCCTTCGACGACCTCGGCATCGACTCGCTGCTCGCCATCCGGGTCGTGGAGATGCTCGAGGCGGACTTCGGACGGCTGTCCAAGACACTGCTCTTCGAATGCCGCACGGTCGCCGAACTCGCCGAGCACCTCACCGAGGAGTTCCCCGAGCGGTGCGCGGAGCTCGGCGGCGGCGCCCGGCCGGACGACTCGCGGCCTTCGGCCCCTCCCGAGCCCGAGCCGCCGGCCTCGGCGACGGCGCCGCTGCCCGCCGTCCAGGTCCTCGGGGAACCCCCGGCCCAGCCGCCGTCACCGGCCGCCGAGGCGGACCCGCGTGCCGTCGCCGTCATCGGCGTCGCCGGGCGCTTCCCGCAGGCCGACGGACTCGACCAGCTCTGGAGCAACCTGCTGGCCGGCCGCGACAGCATCACCGAGGTGCCGCGCGACCGCTGGGACGCCGAGGCCCTGTACGACCCGGACAGGAGCCGCGTCGACCGCACCTACACCAAGTGGGGCGGATTCGTCGACGGCGTCGAGACCTTCGACGCCCCGCTGTTCAGCATCTCGCCGCGCGAGGCCAGCACCGTCGACCCGCAGGCGCGGCTCTTCCTGGAGGCGTGCTGGGCCGCCGTCGAGAACGCCGGATACACCCCCGACCGGCTGGTGACCACCGGCGACGCGGTGCACCGCAAGGACGTCGGCGTGTTCGTCGGCGCCATGTACGGCGAGTACCAGCTGCACGAGGCCGAGGAACGGCTGCGCGGCAACCCGGTGCTCGCCAACAGCGCCTACTGGTCGATCGCCAACCGGGTGTCGTACTTCTTCGACTTCCAGGGACCCAGCACGGCCGTCGACACGGCCTGCTCCTCCGCGCTGACCGCGCTGCACCTCGCCGTGGAGTCGCTGCGGGCCGGAAGCTCGAAGGTGGCGATCGCGGGCGGGGTCAACGTCCTCATCCACCCCAACAAGTACTTCATGCTGGGCCAGGGCCGATTCGCCTCCGGCGACGGCCGCTGCCGCAGCTTCGGCGCGGGCGGCGACGGCTACGTCCCGGGAGAGGGCGTGGGCGCGTTCGTGCTCAAGCCGCTTCCCGACGCCCTCCGCGACGGCGACCACATCCACGCCGTGATCCGCGGCACGGCCGCCAACCACGGGGGACGCACCAACGGCTACACCGTGCCCAACCCGCGAGCACAGGCCGACCTGGTCACCAAGGCGCTGCGGGACGCCGGACTGACGGCGGCCGACCTCGACTACGTCGAGGCGCACGGCACCGGCACCGCGCTCGGCGACCCCATCGAGATCCGCGGGCTGACGACCGCGTTCGCCCGCGACGGCGTCAAAGGGCCGGGCGAGCTGCCCATCGGCTCGGTGAAGTCCAACGTGGGCCATCTGGAGTCCGCCGCCGGCGCGGTGGCGCTGGCCAAGGTGCTGCTCCAGCTGCGCCACCGCACCCTGGTCCCGTCGCTGCACGCCACCCCCGCCAACCCCGAGATCGACTTCGGCAGGGTGCCGTTCACCGTGCAGCGGGACGTGGCGCCGTGGGCCACCCGCGACGGGACGGAGCGCCCGCTGCGCGCGGGCATCAGCTCCTTCGGCGCGGGCGGCGGCAACGCGCACATCGTCGTGGAGGGCCCGCCCCCGGCTCCGCCCCGGCCCGCCCCCGGGCCGCGTCCCGTCGTGGCGTTCCTGTCCGCGCGCACGCCCGCCGCGCTCGCCGCCACCGCGCGGGACCTGCGGGCCTTCCTGCTGGCGGCCCGCGAGCGGGGCGAGGAACCCGCGCTCGTCGACGTCGCCCTCACCCTGGCCGCCGGGCGCGTCGATCTGGACCACCGGGCGGCCGTGGCCGCCGACTCGCCGGACGCGCTGCTGGACGGGCTCGCCGCCGTGGCGGAGGGCCGCCCGCGGCCCTGGCCGCGTGCCGAGGCCGCGGCCGACGACCCCGTCCGGGAGTGGCTGGACGGCGGGCGCGTCGACCGTGTCGCGGTGTGCGGGGCCGGCCCGGACGCGCGCCGGGTGCCGCTGCCGCACTACCCGTTCGAGCGGGTCCGCTGCTGGTACGACCTCCAGATCGGGCACCTGCACCGCCACGGCCTGGGCACCGCCGCGCACGAGCCCTCGCTGTCCCGCCCCCATCTGCGTGACTTCGGCCGCCCGCGGCGCGGTCCCGGAACCACCGGAGCGCGCGGCACGGAGCCGGGGCGCGAGTCCGCCCCGGCCGCCGGACCGGCCCCGGCGTCCCCACCGAAGGCAGAACCCCAGGAGAGGCCCTCCATGACCCCTGACCGCAAGATCTCCCTGAGGCCGCTGGGCGCGGCGGCACCGGCGCCGGCGCCGTCACCGGCGGCTGCCGTTCCCGCCGCCCCGGCGCCGTCCGCCGCGCCGCCCGTTGTGCCCGCGCCCGTCGTGCCCGCATCCGCCGCGCCCGCCCGTGCCGACGACGCCCTCGTCGCCCAAGTCGCGGACGGCGTGCGGGAGGTGCTCGCCGGGGTGCTCTACGCCGAGCCGGGCGAGCTGGACACCGGGCAGACCTTCCAGGCGCTGGGCGTCGACTCCATCCTCAGCGTCGAGTTCGTGGCGCTGGTCAACGCCCGGTACGGCACCGACGTCAAGGCCACCGAGCTGTACGACCATCCGACCCCGGACGCCTTCGCCCGGCACGTGGCGGCGCAGACGGGCGGCGGGGCCCCGCAGAGGCCGGCGTCCGAGCAGGCGGTGCCGTCCCCGGCGCCGGTCCCCGCTCAGGCTCCCGCCCCGGCTCCCGCGCCCGCACCGGCGCCCGCCGCCCCGGCCGACGGCGACCGTGTCGCCGCCGTCCTCGGCACCCTGCGCGAACAGCTCGCCGAGACGCTGTACTGCGACCTCCACGACGTGGACCCGGGCGCCAGCTTCAGCAGCCTGGGGCTGGACTCCATCCTGGGCGCCGAGTTCGTGGCCTTCGTCAACAACGCCTACGGCCTGAAGGAGAAGGCCGGCGTGCTCTACGACCACCCGAGCCCCCGGGCCCTGGCCGCGCACATCGCCGCCCGCACCGCGGACCCCTCCCCGGCCGCCGCCCCGGCCTCCGCCGCCCCGGGCGGCGCGGCCGGCGGTGGCGTCGCCGCCGCCGAACTCGACGCGCTGCTCGCCGCCGTGCGGGACAACCGCCTCACCGTCGAGCAGGCCCTGCAACTGCTGCCGCAGCACAGCTGACGGCGCGTCCCACCGAGCAATGACGAGGAATGACCAGGAATGACGAGGAATGAGGAACTCACCGTGACCGACGAAGAGATCTTCGCCGTCCTGCGCGCCCAGATCGTCGACGTGCTCCCCGAGGCCGCCGACGTGGAGATCACGCCCGACCACAGCATGCGCGACCTGGGAGCCAACTCCATCGACCGCATGGACGTCGTCATCGCCGCCCAGGAGGAACTCGGCGTCAAGGTGCCCAACAGCGAACTGACCGGCGCGGGCGACCTGCGGTCTCTCGTCGGCGTGTTCCGCCGGTCCCTCAGCGCCCGCGCATGACCCCGCCGGTTCCCGGCGCCGTGGCCGTGACCGCCGCCGCCGTCCTCAGCCCGCTCGCCGACGACCTGGACGGTTTCACCGCCGCCCTGCTCGACGGCCGCAGCGCGGTGACGCTCCCGGACGGCGCACCGGACACCCTGCCCGTCGCCGCGCTCGACGGGTTCACCCTCGGCGGCTGGGCCGGCCGGCATCTCGCCGACGCCCCGGACACCGCGGCGCGGCTGCGCAGGACCGCGGGCCGGGCCGCGCTGCCCGCGCGCACCGCCGCCTGCGTGGCCCTCCGTGCCGTACGGGACGCCGGCCTGACGGACGACCAGCTCGCCGACGGCACCGCACTGCTCGTCGCCGGCGGCAACCTCGCCCTCGCGCACCAGGCCGAGACCGTCCTGGGCCACCACCGTGCCCCGGGCCGGCTGCGCGCCTCCTACGCGCTCACCCACCTCGACGCCGACGTCATCGGCACCGTGAGCGAGCTGACCGGCATCCGCGGGGAGGGCTGGCTCGTCGGCGGGGCGTCGGCGGCGGGCGCCCTCGCCCTGATCCAGGCGGCCCGCACCGTCGCGGCCGGCTGGGCCGACCGGGTCCTCGTCGTCGCCCCGGCGGCCGAGCTGTCCCCGGTGGAGGCCGAGGCGTTCCGCCGTGCCGGGGCGCTGGCCCATGAGCGGTTCCGGGACCGGCCCGCCCGTATGTGCCGCCCCTTCGACCGCGACCGGCAGGGCTTCGTACCCGGCGAGGGCGCCGCCGCCGTGGTGCTGGAGCGGCCGGACTCCGCCCGGGAGCGTGGCGCACCGGTCCTCGCCGAGCTCGCCGGATGCGGCCAGCGGCTGGACGCCCGGCGCGGCACCGAGCCGGACGCCGAGGGCCAGGCGGCGGCGATGCGCGCCGCGCTCGACGCGGCCGGCCTCGCCCCGGAGGACGTCGACTACGTCAACGCGCACGGCACCGGCTCCGTCCTCGGCGACGAGACCGAGGCGGCCTCCCTGCACAAGGTGTTCGGCGGCCGTGACACCCTCCGCGTCAACTCCACCAAGCCCCTCACCGGCCACTGCCTGTCCGCGGCCGGTCTGGTGGAGGCCATCGCCGTCGTCGCCCAGCTGCGGGCCGGCGCCGTGCACCCCAACCCCCATCTGGACCACCCGTGCGCCGACCTGCCGCTGGCGGGACGCACGAGCGAAACGCTGCCGCTGCGCACGGCGCTGAGCAACAGCTTCGCCTTCGGCGGCATCAACGCCTCCGTCGTCCTGCGCCTGCCGCGCGACGACCGTCCCGCCTCCCCCTCGGCTCCCGCCCCGTAGGCGCCCTGTAGTTAACGGAGAAGACCATGAAGCAGGTCGGCATCGAAGCCATCAACGCGTACTGCGGCGAGACCTATGTCGACGTCCCCACGCTGTTCGCGGCACGCGGTCTCGACGACAGCCGGATCGGCAACCTGATGATGGCGCGCAAGAGCGTCGCGCTGCACTGCGAGGACGCGGTGTCCTTCGCCGTGAACGCGGCCAAGCCGATCGTGGACGCCCTCACCGAGGAGGAGCGCTCCTCCATCGAACTGCTGATCGTCGGCACCGAGTCGGGCGTCGACTTCGGCAAGTCGCTGGCCACCTACGTCCACGACCACCTCGGACTGCCGCGCAGCTGCCGCCTGTTCGAGACCAAACAGGCCTGCTACAGCGGCACCGCCGCCCTGCAGACGGCCGCGGCCGTCGTCGCCGCCAGCCCCTTCGAGGGCACCAAGGCGCTGGTGATCAGCAGCGACGTGGCCCGGCCCGTGCCGCACACCTATGTCGAGCCCAGCCAGGGCGCGGGCGCGATGGCCATGCTGGTCTCCGACCGGCCCGTGGTCGCCGCCTTCGACCACGGGGCCAACGGCTTCCACAGCTACGAGGTGATGGACACCTGCCGCCCCGACCCCGAGCGGGAGGCCGGCGACACCGACCTGTCCCTGCTGACGTACATCGACTGCCTCAAGGGCGCCTTCGCGGACTACGCGCGCAAGGTGGAGGGCGCCGACTTCGTCGACACCTTCGACCTGCTCGCCATGCACACCCCGTTCCCCGGCATGGTCAAGGGCGCCCATCGCGCCGCGCTGCGCAAACTGCGCCGCGGGATCTCGCCGCAGGCCGTCGAGGACGACTTCACCGCCCGTCTCGGCGCCGCCGTCCAGTACCCGCAGCAGGTGGGCAACATCTACGCCGGCACCGTCTTCCTCGCCCTCGCCTCCACCCTCGACAACGCGGTCGTCGACCGGGAGCGGCGGGTCGGCGTCTTCTCCTACGGGTCCGGCTGCGCCTCGGAGTTCTACAGCGTCGTGGTCACCCCTGACTCCCAGCGCGCCGTGCGCGCCATGGGCATCCGTGAGGCGCTGGACGCGCGCTACCGGCTGAGCATGCAGGAGTACGACGAACTCCTCGCCGCCACCGCCGAGCTCAAGTTCGGCGCACGGGACTTCACCTTCGACCTCGACCGGTTCCCACAGATCACCAAGGAGCGCTTCACCGGCGGACGCCGCCTGGTCCTCGAGGCCGTGCGCGACTACCACCGCGAGTACGTGTGGCTCGGCCAGGGCGCCGCGCGATGACCGGCGCCCCGGCCGCCCCCGTGGCGCTGAGCCGCTCGCGGGGGGTGCTGCACGCCCTGCTGGACGCACCCGGGCGGCGCAACGCCGTCACACCGGAACTGCTGGACGCCCTGCACGCCGCCGTCGACACGGCCGAGGCCGACCCCGGCTGCCGCGTCCTGGTGCTGTCCGCCCGCGGCGAGCACTTCTGCGCGGGCACCGATCTGACCGCCCCGGTCCCAGAACCGGCGGCCGGCCCGGAGGCCGAACTGCCGTACTGGACACTGCTCGACCGGCTCACGCGCACCCCCGTCGTCACCGTCGCGCTCGTCGAGGGCCGGGCCACCGCCGGCGGCGTCGGACTGGCCGCCGCCTGCGACCTGGTGCTCGCCGGACCCGGCGCCCGGTTCCGCCTGACCGAGGCGCTCGTCGGTCTGGTCCCCGCCATGGCGCTGCCCTTCGTCGCCCGCAGAACCGGCGAGCAGCGGGCCTTCACGGCCACCCTGCTCGCCGAGGACCTCGACGCCCCTGCGGCGGTCGCCGCGGGACTCGCCGACCTGCACGCCGGCGAACCGGCACAGGCGCTGCGCCGCACCCTGGTGGCCCTCAGCCGGGTCGACCGGTCCACGGCCGGCGCGCTCAAGACGTACCGGTCCCGGCTCTTCCCGCGCGACGCCCGTCTGGGACAGGACGCCGGCCGGGTCTTCCTCGACCGTCTCACCGACCCCGCGGTCCAGCCGCTGCTGGACCGGATCCCCACCCCGGAGCGTGCCGTATGACCGCACCCGTCGCCGAGTCCGTCGTCCGCCTCTCCTGGGAGGGAGCCGTGGCCGTCGTCACCATGGACGACCCCGGCGGACGCAACACCTTCTCCTCCGGTCTGACCTCGGGCCTGGTCGACTCCGTGGAGTCGGCCGTCGCCGACCCGCGCACCCGGGCCGTCCTCGTCGAAGGGCGCCCGGAGCTGTTCTGCGCCGGCGGGACCCAGCGAGAGCTGATCAACTTCGCCCAGGGCAACGGCAGTTTCGACACCGACGACTTCTTCCGGGTGTTCGCCCGCTGCCCCCTCCCGGTGATCGCCTCCGTGCAGGGGCACGCCATCGGCGGCGGCCTGGTGCTCGCGCTGTACGCGGACTTCGCGGTCTTCAGCGAACGCTCCCTGTACGCCGCCAACTTCATGCGGTACGGGTTCACGCCCGGGATGGGCGCCACGCATCTGTTCCCGACGCGCTTCGGCCGCGAACTCGGCACCGAGATGCTCTTCTCGGCCCGCAACTACCGGGGCGCCGAACTGCGGGAGCGGGGCGCTCCGGTACGGGTCGTGCGCCACACCGACGTGCCCGCCGCCGCGCGGGAACTGGCCCGCTCCGTCAGCGGCGCTCCCCGGGCCTCGCTGGAACTGCTCAAGCGGGAGCTGGCGGCGCCGCTGCTCGCCGACACGGGAGCCGCGGTGGCCCGCGAAGCGGCCCTGCACCGCACCTCGTTCCGTCTCCCCGAGGTCCTGGAGCGCATCGTCGCCGGCTACGGCGACCCCGTGGCCTGACCTCCTGACGCAGCCCGCCGCCCGCCCGCACGAGGACCGATGGAAGCCATGGACGCCAAAGAGATCCTGACCCGCGTGAAGACCGGCACCCTGGACGCCGCGTCCGCCGCCGCCCTGCTCCGGGCCGCCGCCTCCGGGAGCCGCGAGACCCCGGCCGCGGCCCCCGCGACGGGCCCGGCGGACACGGTGTCGCCGGAGCGTGCCGCGGAGCTGCTGCGGGCGGCCGGACCCCGGCGGGACGTGCCCGAGCCCGTGGCCGTCGTCGGGTACAGCGCCCGTTTCCCCGGAGCGGCGGACGCCGACGCCTTCTGGCAGCGGCTGCTGGACGGCGACGACCTTGTGACGGAGGTCCCCGCCGACCGGTGGCGTATCGCCGAGCACTACGACCCCGACCCCGGCGCCGAGGGGAAGTCGGTCAGCAAGTGGGGCGCCTTCGTGGAAGGGGCCGACCGCTTCGACGCCGAGTTCTTCCGGATGCCCCCGCGCGAGGCCGAACTGACGGACCCGCAGGCCCGGCTGTTCCTCCAGGAGGCCTGGCGCGCGCTGGAGCACGCCGGGCAGCGCACCGCGGACCTCGCCGGAACGCGCTGCGGTGTCCACGCGGGCGTCATGATGAACGACTACCAGGACCTCATCGAGCGGGAGAGCGAGCACGCCCGGCTCGCGCAGGTGATGCAGGGCAACTCCAACTCCCTGCTCGCCGCGCGCATCGCCTACCACCTCGACCTCAAGGGCCCCGCCGTCACCGTCGACACGGCATGCTCGTCCTCGCTGGTCGCCCTGCACCAGGCCTGCCAGGCCCTGTGGCTCGGCGAGGCCGACATGATGCTCGTCGGCGGCGTCACCCTGTACCTCACCGAGCTGCCGCACGTGTTCATGAGCCGCGCCGGCATGCTCTCCCCGACCGGCCGCTGCCGCCCCTTCGACGCCGCCGCCGACGGCATCGTCCCCGGCGAGGGCTGCGCCGTCGTCGTCCTCAAGCCGCTGAAGAAGGCCCTGGCCGACGGGGACCCGGTGCACGCGGTGGTGCGCGCCTCCGGGATCGGCCAGGACGGCCGCACCAACGGCATCACCGCCCCCAGCGCCGCCTCCCAGGCCCGGCTCGTCACCGCCACCCTGGACCGCTTCGGCCTCGACGCGTCCGGCATCGACTACGTCGAGTGCCACGGCACCGGCACCCCGCTCGGCGACCCCATCGAGGTCACCGCGCTCAACGAGGCCTTCGCCCCGGCCGCCCGGCCCGCCGGCAGCGTCCCCATCGGCTCGGTCAAGGGCAACGTCGGCCACACCTCGGCCGCCGCCGGGCTGGCGGGGCTGCTCAAGGCCGTCGGGGTGGTGCGCACCGGCCAGGTGCCGCCCTCGCTGCACTGCACCGAGCCCAACCCCCGGATCCCCTTCGGCGAGGGCCCGTTCACCGTGGCCACCGAGGCCGTCCGGCTGCCCGCCACGGGAGGACGGCCCCGCCGCGCCTCGGTCAGCTCCTTCGGATTCAGCGGCACCAACGCCTACGTCGTCGTGGAGGAGGCGCCGCCGCGCCCGTCCTCCCCGGCGCCGGACGCGGCGGCGCCGGTGCTCGTCCCGCTGTCCGGACACCGGCCCGAGTCCGTCACCGGCAGGGCCGCCGAACTCGCCCGCTGGCTGCGCTCGCCCGCCGGCGCGGGGACGGCCCTGGCCGACCTCGCCCACACCCTCGCCTGCGCCCGCGACCACCACCGCCACCGGGCGGCGGTCCTCGCGGCCGGCCGTGCCGGACTCCTCGCCTCCCTGGACGCCCTGGCGTCCGGGACGCCCGACGAGCGCACCGTCACCGCGGACGGTCCCGTCCCGGCGGGCGGCCGGGACGCCGCCGGTCCCGACACCGTCCAGGACCGGGCCGCCGCGGGAGACCCGGACGCGCTGCGCGAGGTGGCCGGGCGCTACACGGCGGGCCTCCCCGTCGACTGGTCCCGGGTCTGCCCGCCCGCGCGTCACCGTCGCGTTCCCGCCCCGGGGTACGCCTTCGTCCCCGACCGGCACCACGTCGTCCCGGCGGCGGACACCGCCGCGAACGACGGGGACACCGCCGGGAACGCCGAAGGCGCCGCCGGGAGCGTCGCAGGCGCCGTCGAGGAGCCGGCCGGCGCCGCTCCCCGGCCCGGACGCGACGGGCTCGACGGCCTGGTGCTGTACACGCCCGGCTGGGAGGAGTGCCCGCTGCCGCGACGCGACGCCGGCCCCGGCGCCGCGCTGTACGTGCACGACGCGCACGGCGACCTCGCCGCCGCGCTCGGCGGCGCCCCGCCGGACCGGGCGGCCTCCGCACCGCAGCCGGCCGCCGCCGCCCTGGTGCTCCGGCTGACCGGGGACGACGTCGCCGCCCTCGACGCCGCGCGGAAGGTCCTCGCCGCCCACCGCACCCAGCCGCTCACCCTGATCGCCGTCACCGCCGACCCGCGCCGGGCCGACGCCGCCCGCGCCCTGGTCCAGACCCTGCGCCAGGAGAACCCGCGGCTGACCGGCCGGGCCCTGCTCGTCGGCGACGACGGTCCGGCCGCGGCGCCGCACATCCGAGCGGAACTGGCCGCGCCCGAAGCGGAGTCCGGGCATCTCGCCGATCTGCGCGGCCCCCGGCGCACCCGCCGGGTGCTGCGCCCCGCCGGGCTGCCCGCCCCCGGGTTCACGCCCCGCCCGGACGGGGTCTACCTGGTCACCGGAGGCATGGGCGGCATCGGCCTCGCCCTGGTCCGGGACCTGCTGCGGCACCCCGGTGTCCGCGTCGTCGCCTGCGGCCGCACCCCGGCCGAGGACCTCGACCCCGCCTCGCGCCCCCCGGCGGACGGCTCCGGCCGTCTGCGCTACGTCCGCGCCGACGTGGCGGCGCCGGGCGGGGCCGACGCCCTCGTCGCCGACGTCCTCGGCCACGAGGGCGCCCTGCACGGCGTCTTCCACGCGGCCGGGACCGTCGAGGACGCCTACCTGCTGCGCAAGACCGCGGACGGCATGGCCGGCGTCCTCGCCCCCAAGATCACCGGGGCCGCCGCCCTGGACGAGGCCACCGCCGCGCTCCCGCTCGACGCCTTCGTGCTCTTCTCCTCGGTCGCCGCCGTCACCGGCAACATGGGCCAGGCCGACTACGCCTACGCCAACGGGGTGCTCGACGGGTTCGCCGCGCACCGCGCCGCCCGCGCGGTGGCGGGGGAGCGGCACGGGCGCACCCTGTCGGTGCAGTGGCCGCTGTGGGACGTGCCGGGCATGACCATCCCCGAGCCGGTCCGTCAGGTCGTCGAGGAGCGCGTGGGCATGGTCCCCCTGCCCGCCGGGCCCGGCCTCGCCGCGCTGTGGCGGCTGCTGGGCCCCGGCGGCCCCGACGTCGTCTCGGTCTTCCACGGACGGGCCGACGCCTGGCGGCAGCACCTGGAGGGACTCGGCCTGCTGCCCGCGCGGGACCCGGAGGCGGTCACCGGAGCGGCCACCGCGGCGGTCGCCTCCGCGGACGGCGACGCAGGGCTGCTCGGCCTGGTCTGCCGCACGGTCGCCGAGACCCTCGGGCACGACCCGTCCGCCGTGAGGCCCGGCACGTCGCTGGAGGCCCTGGGGCTGGACTCGGTGATGATCCGCACCCTCGCCGCGAGACTGAGCACCCGGATCGCGCCCATCGGTCCTGAGATGCTCTACGGCCTGCGCGACCTCGCCGAACTCGCCGCCCACCTGGGCCGTCTGACGCCGTCCCGGCCGGCCCCCGACGCCCCCGCCGCCACGTCGACGGAGCACGACGCACGACCCGCCCGGCCGGCACCGTCCGCACCGGCAGCAGCACCGGCCGGACCGTCCGGACCGTTCGCGCCCGGGGGCGCGGACCCGGACGTCGACGTGTTCGCCGCTGTCGGGCGCGGCGCCCCGCCCGTCCGGCCCGCCCCGGCCGGGCCGTCCGGGCCCACGGACCCGGACCCGGACGACGACGTGTTCGCCGTCGTCGGCGTCAGCGGGCGTTACCCGGGCGCCGACGGTCTCGACGCTTTCTGGGACAACCTGCTGGTCGGCAAGGACACCGTCGGCGACCTGCCCGCCGACCGGTGGGGCGACAGCGGCGGCGTGGTCGCCAAGGGCCACTTCCTGGACCGCGTGGACGCCTTCGACCCCGCGTTCTTCGGCCTGTCCGCCCACGAGGCCGCCTACGTCGACCCGCAGGAGCGGCTTTTCCTCGAGGTCGCCTGGGAGGCGCTGGAGGACGCCGGGCTGACCGGTTCCCGGCTCGACGCGCTCACCGCGGCCGACGGCGAGGCCCGCAGCGTCGGGGTGTTCGCCGGGATCACCTCCGCCGACTACCCGCTGCTCGGCGCGGAGCGCTGGGCGGCCGGACAGCGGGACATGCCGTCCGGCCACCACTGGTCCGGGCCCAACCGCCTGTCGTACCTGCTCGACCTGCGCGGCCCCAGCCAGCCCGTCGACACCGCCTGCTCGTCCTCCCTGGTCGCGCTGCACCTGGCCGTGGAGTCGCTGCGCCGCGGCGAGTGCGCCGCCGCACTGGCCGGCGGCGTCAACCTGTACCTGCACCCGTCCCGGTTCCGGATGCTGCGCCGCTCCGGCTTCCTCGCCGAGGACGGCAGGTGCCGGAGCTTCGGCGCCGGCGGCGCCGGGTTCGGGCCGGGCGAAGGCGCGGGGGCACTGGTGGTCAAGCGGTTCTCGAGGGCCCTCGCGGACGGTGACACCGTGCACGCCCTCATCCGCGCAACCGCCGTCGCCCACGGCGGCCGCACCAACGGATTCACCGCCCCCAGCCCCCGCGCGCAGGCCCGTGTGCTGCGGCAGGCGCTGCGCCGCGGCGGCGTGGACCCGGCCACCGTCACCGTCGTCGAGGCACACGGCACCGGCACGGAACTGGGCGACCCCGTGGAGGTCGCCGCCCTGAACGAGACCTACGGCCAGGGGGCCGCCGCCGGCGTCCCGTGCTCGCTCGGGTCGGTGAAGTCCGCGATCGGACACGGGGAGTCGGCCGCGGGCGTCGCGGCCGTCACCAAGGTCCTGCTGCAACTGCGGCACGGCACCCTCGCGCCGACCCTGCACGCGGAACCCCGCAACCCCGGACTCGACCTGGCCGGATCCCGGTTCCGGCTGCAGCACGAGGCCGCGCCCTGGCCCCGGCTGCGCGACGACGCCGGACGCGAACTGCCCCGGCGGGCGGGCGTCAGCTCCTTCGGCGCGGGCGGGGTCAACGCCCACGTCATCCTGGAGGAGTACCGTCCCGGCGGGTCCGGCGCCGCGGAACCGGCCGGCCGGACGGACGGACGGCAGCTCGTCCTGTTGTCCGCGCCCACCCCCGGTCATCTCACCGCGTTCGCGGGGCGCCTGGCCGAGTGGCTCACCGGGCCGGGCCGGGACGCCCCGCTCCCCGCCGTGGCCCGTACCCTGCGCACCGGGCGGGCCACGGGCCCCGCACGGCTCGCCGCCGTGGTCGCGGGGACGGACGAACTCGCCGCCGTGCTTGCCCGCTTCGCCGGCGGCTCCACCGCGAGCGGCCTGCGCGCGGGCACGGTCGAGGCCGGGCGGGAACAGGCGCCCGAGACCGACGACCTCCTGGACACCCTGTGGCGCGCGGGCCGCCTGGAGCAGCTGGCCGACCTGTGGGTGACCGGATGGCGGGTGGACCGCCACGCCCCGGACACCGGCACGGCAGCGGTGGTGCCGCTGCCGGCCACCCCGTTCCTGCGCACCCGCCACTGGCTCCCGGAGCACGACGAGGCCGGCGGCGCCGCCGCACCGGCCGCCGCCCCCGCGGCCCGGACACCGGAGCCCGTGACCGCCCCCGGACCCGCGCCGTCCCCCGCGCCCGTCGTCGAGCCGGCGGCGCCCGGGCAGGCGGCCACCCCGGGGGACGAACGGGTGCGCCGGCTGGTGGAGTTCATTGGTGAACTGGCCGCCGGACCCGGCGCCGGCGGCGCCGTCGACACCGGCCGCACCCTCGTCGAGCTGGGCGTGGACTCCATCGGCGCGATGAACCTCCGGTTCGAGATCACCGAGCGCTTCGGCGAGACCCTGCCGCTGCAGCAGCTCAGCGAGTCCACCGTCGACGAACTCGTCGCCCACCTGTCCGCTCTGCCCGCCCTGTAGAGGGAACCGGAGAACCCAGTCATGCCGCAGACCGACCCCGCCGCCCGGTACGAGCCGTTCGCGCTCACCGAAGTACAGGAATCGTTCTACGTCGGCCGCACGCTCGGGGGAGGTACCGGCGCGGGAACGCAGATCCACCTCGAGTTCGACGCCGACGGACTGGACACCGACCGGGCCGAGGCCGCCTGGAACGAGGTCGTCGCCGTCACCGACATGCTGCGCGCCCGCCTGCTGCCCGACGGCCGTCAGGCGGTCCTGCGGGACGTGCCGCACTACGCCGTACGGCGCGCCGACCTCACGGACGCCGCACCGGACGAGGCCGAGGCCGCGCTCGCCCGGCTGCGCCACGAGGCGTTGAGCGGCTTCGACCCGCACCGCTGGCCCCTGTTCGCCGTGCGCGTGGCGCAACTCCCCGGCGGACGGGCCCGGGTGCTGTTCACCGTGGACGAGCTGATCGCCGACGGACCCAGCGTGTCGCTGCTGCTCCAGCAGTGGTACGCCGCGTACGCGCACGGCACGGCCCCCCGTCCGCCCGGCATCACGTTCCGGGAGTACGCCGAGGCCACGGCCGTCACCGAAGTGCCCGCCGAGTCCCTGGCCTACTGGCGGGAGCAACTGGCCGGCGTCGACCTGGAGCGCCCGCTGCCGCCGGCCGCGGACGCCGGAGGCGCCGTTCCGGACGCCCCCGCGCACCGGCGGCTGACCCTGAGCCTGGAGCCGGAGCGCTGGGAGCGGGTGCAGGCGGTGGCCAGGCAGGCCCGGGCCACCCCGACCGCGCTGCTCCTCGCCCTGTGCACCGCCGCCGTGCAGGGCTCCGGCCGCGACCCCCTGCCGGTGGTCCTCACGACGTACAACCGGCGTCCGGTGCATCCCGACGTGGCCCGCCTGGCCGGGCCGTTCCTCTCCACGTCGGTGTTCGTCGCACCGCCGCCCGGCGACACCCTGCGCGCCCGCCTCGACCGGGTGCGCACCCGGCTGTGGCAGGACCTGGAGCACGCGGCGGTCAGCGGGGTGCGCGCCCTGCGCGAGCACGCCAGGGCCGCCGGCGGACAGCGGGGACGCACCGTGCCCGTCGTCTTCACCAGTCTCCTCGGCAGCCTCACCGCGCTCGACGCCGCCGGCGACCCGGCCAACTGGGCCGCCCACGTCGACCTGTCCGCCTCGGCCACCCTCACCTCGGGCGTCCAGCTGGAGGCCTGCGTCCAGGAACGGGCCGGCGCGCTCCTGCTGTCCTGGGACTACGCGCCGACCGCGCTGGACACCGCCCGCACCGAGGCGGCCTTCGCAGCGCTGCGGGAGTCGCTGGAGCAGCTCGCGCGGGACGGCGCCGACGCCCTCGACCGCCCCCTCGGTCCGCCCGGGCCCGACGACGGGCCCGTGCCCCTCACCGAGGTGCAGTCCGCCTACCTCGTCGGCCGTATGGGCGGACTCGGCGGCACCGCCGAGACCCGCGTCTACCAGGAGTTCCTGCTGGAGCGGCACGACCTCGACCGCCTGGAGCGGTGCTGGAACCGGCTCGTGGCGCACCACCCGATGCTGCGGGCCGCCGTGCACGAGGACGGCACCCTCACCGTCGCCGCGCGGGCGGACACCCCCGCGTACCGCATCGCCCGTCATGACCTGACCGCGGTACCCGACACCGAGGCGGAACTCGCCGCGGTCGCCGGGCGGCTGCGCGCGGGCACCTTCCCGCTCGGCAGCCGCCCGATGTACGCGCTCGAGGCGAGCACCCTGCCCGACGGCACCGCCGTGCTGCACGTCGTGCTCGACGCCCTCCTCGCCGACGCCCGCAGCTTCGCCCTGCTGTTCGGCCAGCTCTTCGCCCTGCACGACGGCGACGACTCGGTGCTCACCGGGCCCGCCGACCCCGTGCCCCATCTGCGGGCCCTCGCCGCACGACGGGCCGACGGCACCGAGGAGCACACGCGGGCCCGCGCCGCATGGCGGCGCAAGTTCGCCTCGCTGCCCCCGGGCCCCGGCCTTCCCGAACCGGCCGCCGGCGCGGCGCGCAGGCACCGTGCGGCCCCGCTCGGCTCCTGGCGCCGGCTGACCGAGCGTGCCGCCGCGCTCGGCGTTCCCGCCGACCTCGTGCTGCTCACCGCCTACACCGACGAACTGCGCGCCGAGTTCGGCCACCGGGGTCCGTTCACCGTGACGGTCGTGTCCTGGGACCGGCCCGGCACGCTGCCGGGCGCCGCCGGCATGGTGGCCGACTTCACCCGGCTCGCCTGGGTCGTCGTCGACGACACCCTGCCGGCGTCCTTCGCCGACCGCGCCCGCGCACTGTGGTCCCGGGTCGAGGCCGACCTCGACCGCCACGAACGCTGCCCAGGACTCGGCGAACTGCGCACCCGGGTCTTCCGCTCCGGCGGGGCGCTGCGGCTGCCCGTGGTGTTCACCCGCGTTCCCGAGATCGACCCGACGCTGCACCCGCGGGGTGTGCGCCTGCGCACCAGCCAGTCGCAGACCGCGCAGGTCGCCCTGGACCATGTGCCGCTGCTGACCGGCGACGACCTGATCGGCCAGTGGGACGCGGCCGACGGCGCGCTCGACCCCGCCCGCCTCGAGGCGATGTTCGACCGCTACGCCCGCCGGGTGCGCAGCTTCCTGGACGGGGAGGAGCCGGCGCCCGTGCCGGGCGCGGTGCTCGACGCGGCCGTCCTCGCCGACGGCCACGTCGACCCCGAGGACGCCGGAACCGCGGACGCCGCTCCGGCCCCCGCCGTCGCACCCGTGGACCCCCGCGCCCCGGTGACCCTGGTGGAGCTGGTCGAGGCCGGGCTCACCGGACGCGACGAACGGGTCGCCGTACGGTTCGGCGGACGTACCGTGACCTACCGCGAACTCGCCGGGCGCACCGCCCGGCTCGCCCGCCACCTGCACGCGCTCGGGGTGCGGCCGGGGGACCACGTCGCCGTGCACATGGACCGCTCCGACGACCTGGTCGCCGCGCTCGTCGCGATCGTGCGCGCCGGCGCCGTGTACGTGCCGGTCGACCCCGCGAACCCGCCCGAGCGGGTACGCCACCTCCTCCGGGACAGCGGCGCCCGGGTCGTCGTCGCCGACGAGGCCCTGGCCGCCGTGCCCGAGGGGACGGGCGCGCTCGTGGTGTGCCCCGGCCGGGAGGACGACCGGCGCGCGCTCGCGGAACACCCCGAGACCCCGCCCGCCGTGACCCTCGGCCCCGACGACCCCGCGTACACCATCTACACCTCCGGCACGACCGGGCAGCCCAAGGGCTGCCGCAACACCCAGCAGGGCGTGGCGAACCGCCTGCTGTGGATGCAGGAACGCTTCCCCCTCGGCCCGGCCGACCGGGTCGCGCAGAAGACGCCGTACGGGTTCGACGTCTCGGTGTGGGAGTTCTTCTGGCCGATCGTGGCCGGCGCCTCGATCGTCGTGGCCCGGCCGGGCGGCCACACCGACCCCGCCTATCTGGCGCGCCTGCTGCGCGAGGAGTCGGTCACGGTCACCCACTTCGTGCCGTCCGTCCTCGGCATGTTCCTGCGCCACCCGCGCGCCGCCGACTGCGGAGCGCTGCGGTACGTCTTCGCCAGCGGCGAGGCCCTGCCCGTCGCGACCATGCGGCGGTTCTACGAGGTGTACGGCACCGGCGCGGACGCGCCCGAACTGCACAACCTCTACGGGCCGACCGAGGCCGCCGTCGACGTCACGCACTGGGCGTGCCGCCCCGACTGGGACGAGCCGACGGTGCCGATCGGCCGGCCCGTCGCCCACACCCGCGTCCACCTCGTCGACGAGCGGCTGCGGCCGGTGCCGCCGGGCGCCCCCGGCGAGATCCTCATCGGCGGCAGGCAGGTGGCCCTCGGCTACCACCGCCGCCCCGAGCTGACCGCCGAACGGTTCGTCCCGTCGCCGTTCCCGGAACGGGATCCCTCCCCGCGGCTGTACCGCACGGGCGACCTCGGCCTGCTCGGCGACGACGGCGAGCTCCGCTACCTCGGGCGCATCGACGGGCAGTTCAAACTGCGCGGACTGCGCATCGAACCCGAGGAGATCGAGGCCGCGCTCACCGGGCTGCCCGCCGTCGCCGAGGCACGGGTCCTTCCGGTGCGCGAGGAGGCGTCGGGCGAGCAGGTGCTGGCCGCGGTCTGTGTGTCCGGCACGCCCGGCCGGGCGCCGGGCGTCGGGGAACTGCGCCGGGCCCTGGCCGAGGTGCTGCCGCCGTACCTGGTTCCGAGCCGCTTCCGCTTCGTGGACCGGCTGCCGCTGACGGCCAACGGCAAGCTGGACCGCGAGGCCGCCGGCCGGCTCCTCGACGCGGCCCCGGAACCGGGTCCGCGCACCCTGCCGGGAGCCACGGCCGCGGGCCCCGCGGACGACGGCCGGGCCGCCCGCATCCGCACGGCCGTCGCCGAGGTGCTCGGGGTGGGCGACGCCGACGGGATCGACCCGGACGCCGACCTGTTCGACCTGGGCGCGACCTCGTTCAGCATGATCCGCATCGCCCAGGAGATCGAACGGATCACCGGGACCTCGCTCCCGGTCGACGCGTTGATCAGCGGGCCGACGCTCGCCGCGCTGACCGCCGCCGCCCTGCCGGCCGCCCCCGGGACCGCTCCGGACCCCGCGGCCGCGGACGCGGCCCCGGCCGGGCTCACCGCCGAGGACGTGGCCCGGACGGCCGCCGCCGTGCTGAACCTTCCCGCCGTCGACCCGGACGCCGACCTGTTCGACCTGGGCGCGACCTCGTTCAGCATGATCCGCATCGCCCAGGAGATCGAGTCGGCGACCGGCCGGACGGTCCCCGTCGACGTGCTGATCCGGACGCCCACGGCACGCGCCGTCGCGGACGGTCTCGCGCCCGCCGTGACGGATCCGGAGGGGACCGCGCCGGCGGCCGCCGCGGGGACGGACGTGCGCATCGCCCTCGACCCCGAGGCCAAGGCCGCCTTCAAGGAGGCGCGGATCGCCGAACGGCGGCTGCCCGCCTCGCTGCCCCGGCTGTCCGTGCCCGCACCCGGCCCCGCCGAGACGCTGGCCCTGTTCGACGCGTCGTCCTTCCGGGATTTCGCCCCCGGGCCGGTGCCCGCGGCCGACCTGCTCGCTCTGCTCGCCACCGTCACCTGGGGCGACCTCGACGGGCGGGCCAAACGGCGCTACCCCTCCGGCGGGGGCTTCTACCCGGTCCAGGTCTATGTGTACCTGGCGCCCGGCGCCGTGGCCGGCGCCGACCCCGGCCTGTACTACCTGCATCCCGCCGAGCGGGCCCTGATCGCCCTCGCGCCCGACGCCCGGTACGGCACCGACCTGCACGTCTTCCACAACCGTGCCCTCGTGGAGGGCTCCGCCTTCGGCATCTTCCTGCTCTCCACCCCGGCGGCCATCGCGCCGGCCTACGGCGAGCGCAACGCCGCCCGGTTCTCCACCGTCGAAGCCGGCCACATCGCCCAGCTGCTGCTCACCGGCGCGCCCGGGTGGGGGCTCGGGATGTGCGCGGTCGGCGAGATGGACTTCGACGCCGTCCGCGCCGACTTCGGGGCCGACGACGACCAGGAGCTGCTGCTGTCGCTGTGGGGCGGCGCGCTCACCGCGGACGTCCGCGCCCGGCGGGAGGCGCTGCGGGCCGACGCCGCGGCAGCCCCGCACGCCGCTCCCACCGAGGGCGACGGCGCCCCGGACGAAGGCGCGGCGGTCGCCGTCGTCGGGTTCGCCGCCGAGCTGCCCGGCGCACGCACCCTGGACGAGCTCGACGCGCTGCTGGCCGACGGCGGCACCGCGACCGGACCCGTGCCCGAGCAGCGCTGGGCGCCGCTGGCCTCACGCGCCCGGCGCGCCGGGGCCGCCGTCGGCGGCTACCTCGAGGACGTCCTGGCCGCCGAGGCCGAGGAGTTCGGCATCGACCCGGACGAGGGCCCGGCCGTCGACCCGCAGGAACGGCTGCTGCTGTCCGTGGCCCGCCGCTGCTTCGAGGACGCCGCCGTCGTCCCGGCACGGCTGGCCGAACAGGGGCCGGTCGGGGTGTTCGTCGGGTCCATGTGGCACGACCACGCGCTCCACGGGGTCACCGCCCGGGCCGCCGGACGCCCGGACGAGGGCACGCACGCCACCCGTGGCGGGCTCGCCCACCGCACCTCCCACACGTTCGGGCTGACCGGCCCCAGCGTGCTCCTCGACACCGGGTGCGTGTCCGGGCTCGCCGCCGTCGAGGCCGCCTACCGGGCCGTCGCCGACGGCCGCTGCACGGCCGCCCTGGCCGCGGGGGCCAACCTCGTGCTGCACCCCGACCACCTCGACGTCCTGTCCGAGATGGGGCTGGTCGCGGAGGACCCCGACTCCTGCGCCTTCACCGACCGGGCGAGCGGCTGGCTGGTCGGCGAAGGCGTCGGCGCCGTCCTGCTCAAACCGCTGGAGCGGGCACTCGCCGACGGCGACCCGGTGCACGCCGTCCTGCGCGGCGGGGCGCTCCAGCACTCCGGCACGACACGGCAGTACGGCGTGCCCGACCCGCAGCGGCAGGAGGAGACGATGCGCTCCGCCCTCGCCGACGCCCGCCTCGCGCCCGCCGACATCGGCTACGTGGAGGCCGCCGCGGCCGGCGCCGCGCTCGCCGACGCCCTGGAGTTCACCGCCCTCAGCCGGCTGTTCGCCGCCGACGCCGGGGCGGGGGAGACGGTGCCGGTGGGCACCGTCAAGCCGAACACCGGGCACCTGGAGGCCGCCTCGGTCTTCGCCCAGCTGGGCAAGGTCATCACGCAGTTCCGCCGCACCGAGGTGTATCCGACGGTCCTGACCGGAGCCGTGAACCCCGCCGTGGCCCGGACCTCGGGGCCGGTGGCCCTGGCGGGACGGCGGACGGACCGCTGGCGCACCGCGCCGGGCCGCCCCCGGCGCGTCCTGGTCAACGGCTTCGCCGGCGGCGGCTCGTACGGCAGTCTCGTCGTCGAGGAGCCGCCCGCCGGGGCCCCGCGGGACGACGACGGCACGGCGCGCGCCCTGCCGCTGTCGGCCGACACCCCGGCGAACCTGGCCCTCCTCGCCGATCGCCTGGCCGACGCCTGGGAGCGCGACCCCGGCCTCACCGTGGCGTCGGTGGCCCGCACCCTGCGCGAAGGCCGTACGGACCGCCCCGCCCGCGCCGTCCTGGTGGCCGGCCGTGCGACCGCGCCGGACGGGCTGCGCGCGCTGGCGCGGCGGGTCCGTCGGGAGGGGGCGGGCATCGCCGAACCGGCGGGCTCCGCCCCGGCGGACGAGCCGGCGCCCGTCGGACGGTGGCTGGCGGGCGAGCGGGTGGTCTGGCCCTCCGTCGACGCGCCCCGGGCCGCTCTCCCGGCCACACCGCTGAACCAGGTCTCCTTCCCGCTGCCGACGACGGGCGCGGGGGGCCGGGACGACGGGCTCTCGGCACGGCTGGGCAGGATGTGGGGTCTCGGCCCGGCCGAGGACGCCGCCCCGGAGCCCGGAGCCGGCCCCGCGCCGCGGGAGGACGCCCCGGAGCCCGGCGGCCGCCCCGCCGGCGGCGCCGGAGCGGGCCGGGACCTCGCGGCCGGCGGGTTCGAGCGGCTGGCGCGGATCGTCGCCGCCGAGACCGGCGTGCCCGCCGAGCGGCTCACCCCTGGCCAGGACCTGTTCGAACTCGGGGCCACCAGCCGCCAGTTGCTGCGGATCGCCGCGCGGATCGCCGCCGACGGCGGCCGGGAGCCGTCCCTGGAGGACCTCTTCACCGCCGCCGATCTGGGCGCGCTCGCCGAGGCCGCCTACCCCGCCCACCCGCCCGCCACCGTCTGACAGGCAGTGATCACCATGACCCGGATCTTCATGTTCCCCGGCCAGGGCGCCCAGCGCGTCGGCATGGGCCGGGAGCTGTTCGACCGCTTCCCCGCACTGGAGGAGCAGGCCAGTGACGTGCTCGGCTACAGCCTGCGCACCCTGTGCCTGGAGGACCCCGGCGGCAGGCTCGGCGACACCCGCTACACCCAGCCCGCCATGTTCGCCGTCAACGCCCTCGCGTTGCGCGCCCACCTGGAGGACACCGGGGAGCGGCCCGACCTCGCCGTCGGCCACAGCCTCGGCGAGTACAACGCCCTCCAGGCCGCCGGCGCGTTCGGCTTCACCGACGGACTGCGGCTGGTCGCCGCCCGCGCCGAGGCCATGGCGGGCACCGGCGGCGGCGGAATGAGCGCGGTGATCGGCCTGCCCGAGACCCAGCTGCGCTTCCTGCTGCTGCGCGCCGGATTCGGCTCGCTCGACCTCGCCAACCTCAACACGCCCGGCCAGATCGTGCTGGCCGGGCCGGTGGAGGACCTGGAGGAGGCGGGGCCGATCCTGGAGGACGCGGGGGCCCGCGCGGTGCGGCGCCTCGCCGTCAGCGGCCCCTTCCACTCCCGGTACATGGCTCCCGCGGCCGAGCGGCTCTACCCGGTCGTCGCGGCCACCCGCTTCGCCCCGCTCACCGTTCCGGTCGTCGCCAACGCCACCGCCCGACCCTACGAACAGGAGCGGATCGGCGACCTGCTGCTCCAGCAGATCCACCAGCCGGTGCGCTGGTGCCGGACCATGGAGTCGATCCTCGACGAGGAGTACGGGCCCGAGCCGGAGTTCACCGAGATAGGCACCGGCACCGTGCTGACCGGCATGCTGCGGCAGATCCGGCGCGAGCGCGGGGCGGCGGTCGGCGCGGCGGGCCCCCGGTGAGCGGGTTCGCGGCCGGGCCGGACCCGGGCAGCGTGCACCTGTGGTTCTGCCCCAACGAGGCGCTGGAGGAGCCCCTGGCGGAGACGCTCGCCGCGCACTGGCTGGACGAGCACGAACACGACGTGGCCCGGCGCTTCATGTTCCCGCGCGACCGGCGTCAGTACCTCGTCGCCCATGTGCTGGTGCGCCGGGTGCTCAGCCTGGTCACCGGGGTGCCGGAGGCCGAGGCGGCGATCTGGCGCTCCTCGCGCGGCCGCCCCTTCCTCCGGTCCGCCTTCGGCGAAGGACCGGGCCGGCCCGTACCGGACTTCAACCTGTCGCACGCGCACGGACACAACGTCGTCGCCGTGGGCCACGGCCGCCGCGTCGGCGTCGACGTCGAGCGCACCGACCGGGCCGCCGAACGCGGCCTGGAGTGGATCGTCCAGAGCTACTCGCCCGAGGAGCGCGCCCGCCTCGCCGAGCTGCCGCCCGGCCGTCAGCGGGACCGGGCCACGCTGCGGCTGTGGACGCTGAAGGAGGCGTACGCGAAGGCGCGCGGGCTGGGACTCGGGCTCCCCTTCGACTCCTTCGCCTTCGAACTCGCCGACGACCGCGGTGTGCTGCGCTTCCGGCCGCCCGACGACGACACCGCCGACCGCTGGACCTTCGTCGAACTCCAGCCCCGGCCCGAGGTGCTGGTGTCGCTGGCCGTGGAACGCGGCGCGGAGAACTCCGGTCCCGCACGGCGGCTGTTCGTCCACGACGGGTTCCCCTGGGGCCGGTCCACCCCCCGCGAGCTGCCGCTGCCCGTGCCGCACCGGAGCCCCCCGGCCCCGGCGGGCCTGGCCGGCTGATCCGACCGACCCCGGACCCGAGGAGACGACCGTGAGGACACACCCCCCGACCCAAGGCCAGGACGCCGGCCCGTCCCACGCCGGCGCGCAGGCCTTCCGTGAGGCGATGGCGCGTCTGGCCGCGCCGGTCAGCGTCGTCGCCGTGCTCGATCCGGCGGGCCGGCGCCGCGGCTTCACCGCCACGTCGGTCACCTCCGTGTCGCTGGACCCGCCGATGGTGCTGGTGGGCGTGGACCACCGCTCCAGCTGTCACGCCGCGCTGACCGAAGCCCCGGAGTTCACGGTGAACGTCCTGGGCGCGCACCACGGCGAACTGGCCCGCCGGTTCGCCACCCACGGCGTCGACCGGTTCGCCGGCGCGGGCTTCGCCGGCTGGCCCGGCACCGGCACGCCCTATCTGCCCGACGCCGGGGTGCTGTTGCGCTGCCGCACCGCCGACGTGGTCCGGGCCGGGGACCACGACCTGGTCCTCGGCGCCGTGACCGACGCCCGCACCGCCGACCCCGCCCCGGACCCCCTGCTCTGGTACCGCAGGGCCTTCCACACCCCGTCCCCCGCCCTGCCCGCGGCCGCGGCGGCCTAGGCTCCCGGGCCGGCCGCCCCCGGTGTCAGCGGGCCCGGGCCGGCGCCTGGGAGGAGAGGAGGTCGAAGCGGCGGATCAGGGCCTCCTGCTCCAGGGAGAGGCGCTCCACACGGCGCCGTAGACGGGCGATCTCGTCGGTGAGCGTCACCACCGTGGCCTGGTGCCCGGAGTCCGGGGCGTCCTCGTCGCCGGCCGGACGGGGCAGGGCGTGGACCGAGGCCCGGGGCGGTTCGGCCGCACCGGGCACGGCGAGCGACGGGTCGTGATGGAGGATCGCCTCCATACGGCCGCGCAGCACCGGTCCGGGCTCCACCCCGAGTTCGTGCGCCAGGCGCTTGCGCGCGCGGTCGTAGACGCCGAGCGCCTCGGCCTGGCGGCCGCAGCGGTACAGGGCCACCATCAGCAGGTCGTAGAAACGTTCCCGCATCGGATGGTCCGCGGTCAGCTCCTCGAGTTCGCCGGTGATCTCGTCGTGCCGGGCGGCCCGCAGACAGGCGTCGTACAGCGCCTCCAGGGCGGTCAGCCGGTTCTCCTCCAGCTGCGCGGCCTCGGCGGCGCAGATGTCTCCGCGCACACTGCCTTCCAGCGCCGGTCCGCGCCACAGCGCGAGCGCCTGGCGGAGCAGTTCGGCGGCGTGCCCCGGGTCGGAGACGGCGGCCGCCCGGCCCTCGGCGGCCAGGCGGTGGAACCGCTCGGCGTCGGTGGAGGCCCGGCCCGGGCGCAGCACGTAGCCGAGGGAGCGGGTGACGATCCACTCGTGGTGGGGCTCGCCCGACCCGGCGTGCGGCACCGGCAGCAGCCGGCGCAGCCGGGCCACATGGGCCTGGAGGGCGTTGGTGGCGTTCGCCGGCGGATGCTCGCCCCACAGTTCGTCGATGAGCCGGTGCACGGACACGATCTGCCCCGACTTCACCACGAGCGCGCCCAGCAGGGCGCGCTGCTTGGCGCCCGTGGGCAGGATCCTGAGTCCGGTGCGCTCGTCGTGGACCTCAACGGGACCGAGAATGCGGAACTGCATCTCTTCCTCGCATGTCACTCAGAAGCGGTCGGGGTCGGTGAAGCCCAGCGGCACGGCCGGCTCCTTGCCCTGCACGAGGTCGGCCACCACCTCGCCGATGCCCAGGGAATGCTTGAAACCGTGGCTGGAGCACCCGCCGGCCACCACGACCCGCGGGTCACGCCCCGGCCGCCCGATGACGAACTGGCCGTCCGGCGTGCGGGCGTAGATGCCGGCCAGCGCGCGCGAGGGCGCCCGGCCCACGCCGGGCACCGCCCACCGCAGGTGGTCCGCCAGCACCTCCCAGTCGGCCGGCGCGACGGACCGGTCCGGCGTCTCGGGGTCGACGACCCGGAAGTGCTTCCCGCCGTCCTCGAGACCGAGTTTCAGTTCGGTGCGGCCGGGCAGCGTGCCGTGGCCCCACAGCACGTCGCCGCCGTCGATCTCCCGCATGAACACCGGCAGCCGGTTCAGCGCGAACCTCTCGTGCGGTGCGTCGGGCGTGAACCAGGTCGTCGGCATCCGCACGACCTCCAGCGGCAGCCCGGGGAGCAGCCGGCCCAGCCACGGGCCGGGCGTGAGCACCGCCTGCGCGGCGTGCAGCACCCGCCCGGCGGCGGTGTGCACGGCGACGCCGTCCCCCGCGTGCTCCACGGCCGTCACCAGGGTGTCCGTGAGCACCCGCGCCCCGGAAGCGCGGGCCGCTCCGACCGCGGCCTCGATCGTCCGCTCGGGCAGGGTCAGCCCGCCCTGCGGTTCCACGACGGCGACGTCGCCGGCGGCGAGCCCTTGGTGGGCCGGGCAGCGCCGGTGCAGCGCGTCGCGGTCCAGGACCCGTACGTCCAGGTCGTGTTCCCGGGCGGCGCGCAGGGCGCCCCCGGCGATCCGGCCGTCCGGCGGGCCGATCAGCATCGCCCCGGTGGGGTCCAGCAGATGGGCGCCGGTCTCCGTCTCCAGCTGCCGCCACAGCGCGCGGGAGCGCTGCGCGAGCGGCACCAGGCCGGGGTGTTCCAGGCAGGCTGTGCGGAACATCCGGCTCTCCCCGTAGGAGGAGCCGCTGGTGTTGGCCAGCCCGTACCGCTCCACCCCGATCGCGTTCAGACCGCGCCGGGCCAGCTGCCACAGGGCCGCGGCGCCCCAGGCGCCGAGCCCGACGACGACCACGTCGGCGTCCGCCTCCCGCCGGCCGGTCATGACGGCCTCACCGCCGCCGGCGCCCGGAGAGCGGCCGTGGCGTGCCGCGTGACCAGCCGGAGCAGCGGCGCCGGGTCGTCCTGGAAGTAGAAGTGGCCGCCGTCGAACAGGTGCAGTCCCTGGAAGCGCGCGGCGTGCTCCTCCCAGCCGGCCAGACGGTCCGGGGAGACCACCACGTCGGCCCGTCCGCCGTACACCGCGAGGGGCACGGTCAGCGGCGCGGCGCCGGGGCGCGGACGCCAGCTCTCCACCAGGCGCAGGTCGTTGCGGATGGCCGGGGCGAACATCGCCCACAGGTCGGGCTCGTGCAGCACCTCCAGGGGGGTGCCGCCCATGGCCGCGAGATGGACGCGCAGTTCGTCGTCCGGCAGCTCGTGCCGCCGGGTGCCGTCGCCCTGCGGACGGGGCGCCCCGCGCGCCGACAGGCCGAGCCAGACGGGCAGTTCGCGTCCCTCCTCCTCGAGCAGCCGGGTCAGCTCGTAGGCGACGAGCGCGCCCATGCTGTGCCCGAAGAACGCGAACGGGCCGGTCAGGTCCGCGCCCAGGCGGCGCAGGAAGAAGCCCGCCAGCCGGCGTGCGTCGTCCAGCGGCGGCTCGTCGGCCAGCCGCCCCCTGCCGGGAGCGTCCGGCAGGCGCACGTCCCAGCGGTCGGGCAGCAGGCCCGGCCAGGTGCGGTAGAGCAGGTGGGAGCCGCCCGCGTGGTGGAAGACGAACAGGCGGAGCTCCTCGGAAGATCCGGATATGCCGTACATCGCCTCTCCTGAAGGTCGGGCCGGCTCACGCCGCCGCGGCGGCGAGGCCGCCGGTGAACGCCGGGGCCACCTCGCGGGCGAACAGCTCCACGGCCCGCTCGGCGCGGTCGAACGGCAGGTGGCCGGGGTTGAACTGCAGGCTCAGGCACAGGTCGTCGCCGTACCAGCCGCGGATGGCCTCGATCTGCGCGGCCACCTCGTCCGGGGTGCCCGCCAGCACCTTGTGGTCGGCCAGCGACCGGTCGAAGTCGTAGGCCCGGACCTTCTCCACGAACGCCTCGTAGCCCGGGTACTGCTCCGAGCGCGCCTCGGCCCAGGAGGCCACCGCGCCGGCCATCGTCCGCACGTAGTTCTCCTCGCCGGCGCGTGCGTCGGCGAGCGCGGTGGCCCGGTCCTCGCCCAGGTAGCAGGTGTACTTGATCTGGATGCGGCCCGGGCCCTCGTGGCCGGCGGCCGCGCGGGCCCCGCGGTAGGCCGCCGTCATCGCGGTGAGCTGCTCGCGGCTGGTGACGGACGGGACCACCTGGAGGTGGTGACCGCGCTCACCCGCCAGCGCACAGGACGCGGCGCTGGTCGCCGACGCCACGAACACCGGGGGGTGCGGGCGCTGGTAGGGGCGGGGGAAGCCGGTGACCGGGCCAAAGCGGTGCACCTCGCCCTCGAAGCGCACCTCGCGTCCGCTCCACAGCGCGACGCAGGCGTCGACGACCTCGTCGAAACGGGTGCGGCTCTCGCCCATGTCCACGCCGAACAGCTCGAACTCGTCGGGCAGGAAGCCCCGTCCGAAGCCGGCGTCCAGCCGTCCGTGGGAGAGGTTGTCGAGCTGCGCCAGGCGGGCGGCGATCTGCACCGGGTGCGCGAACGCGGCGATGACCGCCCCGGTCACCAGACGTATCCGGCTGGTGCGCGCGGCGACGGCGGTCAGGAAGACCACCGGGTCGGGGCTGTAGCCGCCGTACGGGGAGCCGTAGTGCTCCACCGTCTGCACATGTTCAAAACCCAGGGCCTCGGCGAGCGCGGCCAGCCGCAGACTCTCGTCGTAGTAGGTGCTCGCGCTCTTGCGTTCGGGGTCGACGACCGGAAAGAAGTTCACGCCGAATTCCATGGATGGCTCCGTCTGGTGATCCGATTCCGGCTGACCGGAAAGGGCGGCTTTGATTCCTCCGCTGTCGGACCATAGACGGTCACGGTCACTCCGGGGGCGGGCGCGAGCGTGGCTCCAGCGCTTTTCCGGACCCCTTCGAGTTCACGTCATGCGGCGTTCGCGGGCTTCCGGCGGGAAATGAGCAGCCACCAGTCGCCGAGCGTGGGACGCGCCATCAGCTCGGGGAATCCGACCTCGATGCCGCGCCGGTGCCAGGCGGAGATCAGCGACATGGCGGTGATCGAGTCGAGGCCGTGGTCCACCAGATCCTCGTCGTCGCCGGGGATCTCCGTCTCCGGCAGCTGCATGCTGCGGGCGACCATCTGGCGCAGCAGGCTGCGCGTCAGCGGGTCCGCGCCCTCGGGCACCGCCCGGCCGTCGTCCCGTCCGGTGCTTTCGGTGGTCTCCATGACGCGAAAAGCTAACAGCGGCCCCACCCGGAAGGAAGACAGGTCCGGACGCCCTTTCCTCGTGGTCAGCCGGGCGTCAGAGACGCGTCAGACCCGGCCCGGGAAGGGGCGCCGGAAAACCGCTCGACGACTCCTCGAGAATTCCTGACGGAAAGGTTGCGGCGGGATACGGTGCGGCTCGTGCTCATGTCGTGGGGAAAGGACAGCGGATCCCCGCGCGGCGCAATATCGACGAGCCTCGGGCACCGATTCGCACACCGGCTCGGCAGCCGAGTCCAGCCGTCGAGGTACGGGGAGGAAACCATGAAGATACGTGTTCTGGGTCCACTGAGTGCCGACGTCAACGGGATGTCGATCGTTCCGACAGCCGGGAAGCCACGGCAGATCCTGGCCCTGCTCGCCCTCTACCCGGGACGGGTCATGCCCGTCCCCACCCTCATGGAGGAGATCTGGGGCACCGAACTGCCGCAGAGCGCCCTGACCACCCTCCAGACGTACATCCTCCAGCTGCGCCGCCGGCTCGGCACCGCCATGGGACCGGGCGCCCCCGGCGCCGCCAAGGGCGTCCTCGCCACCCGGCACGGGGGCTATCTGCTGCAGATACCGCCCGAGGCGGTGGACGTGCACGAGTACGAGCGCCTGATCGCCGAAGGCCAGCAGTGCTTCGAGGACGGCGAGGACGAGCGGGCCGCCCGCACCTACCGGAAGGCCCTCGACCTGTGGCAGGGGCCCGCCCTGGTCGACGTGCGCGTCGGCCCCATCCTGGAGATCGAGGCGATGCGCCTGGAGGAGAGCAGGCTCGTCACCCGGGAACGCCGTCTCGACGCCGACCTCCGGCTCGGCCGGCACGCCGAGGTCACCGCCGAGCTGATGGACCTGATCGCCCGGCACCCCGAGCACGAGGGGCTGCACTCGCAGGCGATGGTGGCGCTGTACCGCTCCGGCCGGCAGGCCGCGGCGCTCGAGGTCTACCACCGGCTCCGCCGCCGCCTCGTCGACGAGCTGGGCGTGGAGCCCTCGCCGCAGCTGCAGCGCCTGCACCAGGCGATGCTGGCCGTCGACCCGCAGCTGGACGTGATGTCCGGGCCGCGCCGCACCTCGACCTTCGACCTGTACGCGGCCTGAGCGCCGGCGCGCGCGTCGCCGGCCGCCCGGGCGGCACCCGGACGATTCGAGTGTTTCTCCAGCCCGCTGACCGACTCTCGAGCCGTGACCACACGGCCGGCCGCCCGGGCGTACGAGACGGAGAGGCACCCATGCGACAGTTCGAACTGGACGATCTGAAGGCTCTGCTGCGCGAGTGCGCGGGCGAGGAGGAGGGCGTCGACCTGGACGGCGACGTCGTCGACGTGCCCTTCGCCGAGCTCGGCTACGACTCCCTGGCCATCCTGCAGACCACCGGGCGCATCGAGCGCGACTTCGACGTCGCCCTCGACGAGGAGGCCCTCGACGAGGCGGACACCCCGCGCGCCTATCTGGAGCTGGTCAACCGTGCCCTGGCCGCCGTCCGCACGGCGGCCTGACCACCGCGCGGGGGACACCGCCGGCGCGGACGCCGCGCGCACCCCGGACACCCCGGACGCCGACGACACCGTGGACACGGACGTCGCCGTCGTCGGGGCCGGGCCCGCGGGGCTGGCGCTCAGCCTGATGCTGCTCCGCTCCGGCGTACGCGTCGCGCTGGTCGAGAAGTCCTCCGGGGATCCCGCCTCGGCGGGGCGGGACTTCCACGGGGAGGTCCTCCAGCCCGGCGGCCAGCGGGTGCTCGACCGGCTCGGGGTGCTGTCGCCCGCACGGGCGCGCGGCGCCCGGCGCCTGGCCGGCTTCCGGCTGCTGGACCGCGGCCGCGTCCTGCTGGACGTCGACTACGGCCGGCTGCCCGGCCCCTACGACCACCTGCTCGCGCTGCCGCAGCGGCACCTGCTCGCCGAACTCCTCGCCGCCTGCCGCGCGCTGCCCGGATTCCGTCATCTGCCGGGCCACCGTGTGTCCGCGCTGACCGGGGGACACGGACGGTGCACCGGCGTGGTGGCGACCGGACCCGGCGGGCGCCGCGTCACCGTGCGGGCCCGCGTCGTGGCCGGCGCCGACGGCCGGTACTCCAAGACGCGCGCCCTCGCCGGCATCGGCGCAGGCCGCACCGAGGCCTTCGACCAGGACGTCGTGTGGTTCTCGCTGCCCGCCCCCGGCCGTGCGACCGGCACGGTCGCCGTGCACCGGGCGCCCGGCAGCGCCGTCCTGGTCCACGACACCCACCCCGACCGGCTCCGCGTCGGCTGGACGCTGCCGCACCGCGGCTGGCCCGCCGTCGCCGCCCGCGGCGTCGAGGCCGTCCGCGCCGAACTGACCGCCGCGCTGCCGCAGTTCGCCGATCTGATCCGGGACCATGTGCGCGCCCTGGACGACCTGCGGCTGCTCGACGTGTTCGCCGCGCACGCCGACACCTGGGTGCGCGACGGGCTGGTGCTGCTCGGGGACGCCGCCCACACCCACGGCCCGCTCGGCGCCCAGGGCGTCAACCTCGCCCTCCAGGACGCCGCGGCCCTGCACCCGGTCCTGGTGGACGCCCTCCGCGCGGACGACTGCTCCCGCGGCCGGCTCGCCGCCTTCCCCCGGCTGCGGGGGCCCGCCGCCGAGGCGGTGACCCGGATGCAGAAGGTCCAGGCGAAGGCGCTGCTCGGAGCGGGAGGCCCGGCGGCGGACGTGCTGCGCTCCCACGCGGCCCGCCTGGTCGGCCGCACCCCGCTGGGCACGCGCATCACCCGGCGCATCGCCTACGGCCGGACACCGCCCGAGGTGCGGACGGATCTGTTCACGGTGCGGACGCCCGCTCCGCGGCGTGCCTGACGGGCCGCCGGTCCTCCCCGGCGCCCGACGGGGGAACGGCGTGCGCACGGCGGCGCTTCGACCGGGGCGCTAGGGCGCCCCGTGAGACTCGGGGCAACCGACACCCGGGAGGAGAACGGCCGTGCCGTCCAGCCCCACCGTGCCCACCACAGCGCCCGCGCCCTTCGCCGAGACCACGGAGATCGCCGACGGCGTCCACGCCTACGTCCAGGGTCCGGGCGGATGGTGTCTCAACAACGCGGGCATCATCGTCTCCGGCGGCGAGAGCGCCCTCGTCGACACCGCGGCCACCGAGGCCCGCGCCCGCCACCTGCGCCGCACCGCGCTGCGCGTCAGCCCCCAGGCCGCGCCGCGGGCCGTGGTCAACACCCATTTCCACGGGGACCACGTCTTCGGCAACCACCTGTTCCCCGAGGCCGTGCTCATCGGCCACGAACGCACCCGGACGGAGATGATCGCCTCCGGCCTGCACCTGACCGGGCTGTGGCCGGACGTGGAGTGGGGCTCCATCGAACTCGCCCCGCCCACCCTCACCTACGCCGACGCCCTCACCCTGCACATCGGTTCGCTGCGCGCCGAGCTCGAGCACGTCGGACCGGCCCACACCTCCAACGACACCGTGGTGTGGCTGCCCCGGGAACGGGTGCTGTTCACCGGCGACCTGGTCATGAACGGGGTGACCCCGTTCTGTCTCATGGGCTCGATCGCCGGGTCGCTGCGGGCGCTGGACCGGCTGCGGGGATACGGCGCGCGGACCGTCGTCCCCGGCCACGGGCCGGTGTGCGGGCCCGAGGTGTTCGACTCCGTCGAGGGTTATCTGCGGCTGGTGCTGCGCGTCGCCGAGGACGGAAGACGCGCCGGCCGCACACCGCTGGAGGCCGCCCGCGCCGCGTCCCTCGGCCCGTACGCCGCGCTGCTGGACCCCGAGCGGCTGGTGCCCAACCTGCACCGGGCGTACGCCGAGCTGGACGGCGTCACCGCGGACGAGCCCCTGCCCGGCGAGGTGATGCGGACGGCGCTGGCCGAGATGATCGAGCACCACGGAGGGCTGCCCTGCTGCCTCGCGTGACGGCGGCGGGCGTACGACGACGCCCGGGGCGGGACCCGTCACGGGACGGGCCCCGCCCCGGGCGGGCTGTGCGCGGGACGCCGCGGCCGGTCAGACCAGGTGGTCCTGGCGGACCCGGCGGAACTTCGTCAGCAGGCCGCCGTCCTCCCCGACCTCCAGCACGTCGGTGACGAAGCAGCTCGGACCGGTCTGCGGTTCCGGGGTGCCGGGCCGGGTGTGCAGCACCAGCGCGTAGTACTCCGTGCGCACGGTGCCGTCGTCCTGCGGGAAGACCTGGAGCATGTTGAACCAGTGGCGGCGCTGCACCGGGTCGGCGGCGTGCTTGGTCCGCTGGTAGCCGCTCACCGCCGCGGCGATGGCCTGCCGGCCCAGCAGAGGGTCGGCGCCGGGGCGGTGGTCGAAGACACCGTCCTCGGTGAAGGTCGCGGCGAACTCCTCGGCCCGGAAGGCGTCCAGGTGGCGCACCTGCCCGGCGTAGAACTGCTGGATGCGAGGGTAGAGCTCGGTGAGGACGGGCGTCGCTGCGCTCACCTCGGCGGGGCTGGTCACGGTGCCTCCCGTGAGTCGTGGCGGGGATCTACGGCGCCCCACCCTGCCCCGCCCGGGTGGAAGGGGGGTCGAGCGCCGCTGGGCCGCGGGGCCCGGCCGTCTCAGTAGTTGCCGAGACCGCCGCACACGTTCAGCGCCTGCGCGGTGACGGCCTGCGCGTCGTCGCCCACCAGGTACTCGACCATCGCCGCCACCTCACGGACGGTCACGTAACGGCCCATCGGCACACGGGTGGTGATCCGGTCGAAGGCCTCCTGCTCCGTGACGCCCCAGGCGGCCGCGTAGCCCTCGCGCACGCGCTGTGCCATGGGCGTCTCCACGAAGCCGGGGCAGACGGCGTTGACCGTGATGCCGGTCTTCGCCAGCTCCAGCCCGAGCGCCTTGGAGAAGCCCACCACGCCGTGCTTGGAGGCCGAGTACGGAGCGGCGAGCACCACGCCCTGCTTGCCGCCGGTCGAGGCGATGTTGACGATCCGTCCGTGGCCCGCCTCCCGCATGCCGCCCGTGGTGAGCACCTCCTTGGTCACCCGGAAGACGCTGGTCAGGTTGGTCTCGATGACGTCCGTCCACAGCTCGTCGTCCAGCTCCGCGGTGACCCCGCCGCCGTTGCGGCCCGCGTTGTTCACCAGGATCCGCACCGGTCCGTGGTCCTCGACCACCGTGCGCACCAGCTCCCGTATCTGCTGCGGGTCGCGGACGTCGCACACCGAGCCGGTGACCGGCAGGCCCTCGCCGGCCAGCTCCTTCACCGTGCCGTTCACCGTCTCCTCGTGGCGGCCGCACAGGTGCACCGGCGTACCGGCGCCGGCCAGCCGCCGTACGATCTCCAGACCGATGCCGCTCGTGCCGCCCGTCACGAGCGCGATCCGCTGGTTGCCGTCCCTCTCGGTCATGCCCTCTCCTCACCGTCGTGACCACGCGCAGGCGGCACATCCTCCGGCCCGCCGAGGTGTGACTGTGCCACCGCCGCCGGGGCCGCGGGCCGTGCGTGGACACGCCTTGGACACCACGTCCGCCCCGGCGCGATCCGGTCCCCAGCCGGATTTGAGCGTCGCTGCCTACCGTTCGGGCCATGAAGGCACTGGTCCTGTCCGGAGGAGCCGGCACCCGCCTGCGCCCCTTCACCCACACCTCGCCCAAGCAACTGGTGCCGGTGGCGAACAAGCCTGTCCTCTACTACGTCCTGGAGGCGATCGCCGAGGCCGGGATCACCGAGGTCGGCGTGGTGGTGGGGGACACCGCCGACGAGATCTGCGCCGCGGTCGGCGACGGCTCCCGCTTCGGCCTCGACGTGACCTACCTGCCTCAGCACGCGCCGCTGGGGCTCTCGCACGCCGTGCTCATCGCCCGGGACTTCCTCGGCGACGACGACTTCGTGATGTACCTCGGCGACAACTTCCTGGTGGGCGGCATCACCCCGCTGGTGGAGCAGTTCACCGCCGAGCGCCCCGACGCGCAGATCCTGCTCACCCGGGTCTCGGACCCGACCGCGTTCGGCGTCGCCGAACTCGACGGTCACGGACGCGTGGTGGGGCTGGAGGAGAAGCCGGCCAAGCCCAAGAGCGATCTCGCGCTGGTCGGCGTCTACCTGTTCTCGCCCGCCGTGCACGAGGCCGTACGGGCCATCCGTCCCTCCGCGCGCGGCGAACTGGAGATCACCGACGCCATCCAGTGGCTCATCGACACCCGGCACGACGTCCGCTCGGCCACCGTCAGCGGCTACTGGAAGGACACCGGGAACGTCGCCGACATGCTCGAGGCCAACCGCTCGGTGCTGGACGGCATCGGCGCGGGCGTCGAGGGGACCGTCGACGCCGGCAGCGAACTCGTCGGCCGGGTCCGCGTCGAGGCCGGCGCCGAGGTCCGCGGCTCACGCATCGTCGGCCCCGCCGTGATCGGCGCCGGCAGCGTGATCAGCGGCTCCTACGTCGGCCCCTACACCTCCATCGCGGAGAACTGCCGTATCGAGGACAGCGAGATCGAGTTCTCCATCGTGCTGCGGGACTCCCGGCTGGACGGCGTGCGCCGCGTGCAGGCCTCGCTCATCGGCCGCAACGTCACGGTGACCCCCGCGCCGCACACCCCGAGGGCCCACCGGCTGATCCTCGGCGACCACAGCAAGGTGCAGATCTTCTCCTGACCCCCGGAGGTTCCCGATGAAGAAGCCGACATCCCTGCCGGGCACACCGATCCCGCGGACGTTCTCCACCCCCACCGCGACGGTGCGGGAGCTGGCGGTCGCCGGCGCCTACGTGTTCACCCCGCGGGTGCACCGCGACCGCCGGGGCGTGTTCGTCTCCCCGCTCCAGGAGGAGGCGTTCACGGCGGCCGTGGGCCGCCGCCCGGCGGTGGTGCAGACGAACCACACCCGCTCCGCCCGGGGGGTGCTGCGCGGCGTGCACTTCACCACCGCCCCGCCAGGACAGGCCAAGTTCGTGCACTGCGCGCACGGCCGCGCCCGCGACGTCGTGGTGGACCTGCGGGTGGGGTCCCCCACGTTCGGGCGGTGGGACACCGTGGAACTGGACACGGAGTCGTTCCGCTCGGTGTACCTGCCCGAGGGGGTGGGCCACGCGTTCCTCGCGCTCGAGGACGACACCGTGATGTCGTACCTGGTGTCGACGCCGTACCGGGCGGAGCTGGAGCAGGCGCTGCACCCCCTCGACCCGGTGCTCGGGCTGCCGTGGCCGTCCGGCGCCGACTTCACCCTCTCGGACCGGGACGCCGCCGCCCCGACCCTCGCCGAGGCCCGCACGGCCGGGCTGCTGCCGCGGTACGAGGACTGCCTCGGCCTCGTCGCCGCGGCGCACGCCTGACCCCGCCGGACGGGGCCGCCTCAGGCCGTCGAGGCCGGCAGCGGCGCACGCGCGGCGGCGGGACGGGCCGGCAGGAAACCCAGCAGCGTCAGCAGACTGCGGGCCTCCACGTTCAGCTGGCTGCCGTGCCGGACGAAGTCGATCAGCTGACGCAGCGTCATCCAGGTGTAGTCGGGCGGCACGTCCAGCGGGAAGTCCTCGTCCACCTCGACGATCATGTAGCGGCTGCGGGCGTGGTGGAAGCGCCCGCCCTCCTCGGACTGGAGCGCGTCGTACCGGACGCGTTCCGAGGCCGCGCCCAGCACCTCGTCCAGGAACGGCGGCCGGGGGCCGGGCAACGGTGCGCCGAGCACGCCCGGGGTGTGGTCGGCGGGCTGGCACTGCACGGTGGGCGCCATCTCGATGCGGTCCAGGGCGCCGGTCTCGATGCGGGCCTGCACCAGCAGGTGCAGCACGCCCTCCACCCGGCGGGCGAGGAAGGCGATCACCCCGCGGCTGCTGGGCGCGAACATCGGCTGGGACCAGCCGGTGACCTCGCGGTTGGACGCCTCCACCCGCACACCGAGGACGGTGAAGTGCCGTCCGTCGTCGTGGGCGATCACCCCGTCGCGCAGGGACCAGCGCGCCGTGCCGGCCAGCGGGATCAGCCGGCGCTCCAGGGTGCAGCGGTCCTTCGCCTCGGTGAACCAGCTCAGCAGTTCCGCGGTGTCGTGCAGGGCGCGGCCGCCGGGCTGCCAGGAGGCGGCGAGCGCGGCCGAGAAGGCGTCCCCGCCCGGCGCGGGCGGCCGGCGCAGCCCCGCCGCGCCGGACAGCACGGTCCGGGTGTCCATGTTCACCAGGTCGTCCGTCTGCAGCAGTTCGGCGATCTGGTCGAAGGTCAGCCAGCAGAAGTCCTCGTGGAGCGGCACGTCCTCACCGGTCCGCACGATCATGTTGCGGTTGCGCTTGGCGAAGAACCAGGACGCCTGCTCCGACTGGAGGGCGTCGAACAGCACCCGGCCGCCGCGCGGCGCCACGAAGTGCTCCAGGTACGGCACCGGCCGGCCGCCGTGCACCCGTGTGTAGTTGCTCTTGGTGGCCTGCACGGTCGGCGACAGCTGGACCAGGTTCACGTTGCCCGGCTCCATCTTGGCCTGGAGCAGACAGTGCGGGACGCCGCCGAACTCCTTGACCAGGATGCCCAGCACGCCGTGCTCGGGCTGCACGATGATGGGCTGCTGCCAGGCCTCCACGCCACGGCCCGACCGGCGGACGTCGAGACCCCGCACGGAGAAGAACCGTCCGGTGCGGTGCACCAGATCACCCGTCCCCTCCTCCAGGGACCAGCCGTCCAGCCGGTCGAGGGGGGTTCTGGTGACCTTGTACGCGTGTGCCTGGCGCCGCTGGGCGAACCACCGGTGGAACTCCGCTGTGTCGGAGAACATGGCTCGGACTCCTGCCGGTCGGGACGGGGGCGAGGGGGGCGCGCGTGCCGGGTCCGGGGACACGGCCGCGCACCGGGCAATCTCGCCGAGCCCTCTCGATCCCTCCTCGACTGGGGGTCGAGACGCTGTCACCAGGCTCGGAACCCCCGCAGCAGACTGGAGGCGCCATGGGTGCGCGACACACCGCGGTACGGTCCGGCCCCGTGTCCCGGAGGCGCGGGTGAGCGCCGGACGGCCGCTGCGCTTCGGGGTGCTCGGCTGTGCGGGCATCGCGCGCCGGCGGGTGCTCCCCGCGATGGCCGCCGCCCGGGACGTCGAGCTCGTCGCCGTGGCCTCCCGGTCGGCCGCCCGCGCCGCCGGCACCGCCGCCCGCCACGGCGCCCGCCCGGTCACCGGGTACGCGGCGCTGCTGGAGGACCCCGCGGTCGACGCCGTCTACGTGCCGCTGCCCGCCGCGCTGCACGCCGAGTGGGTGGCCGCCGCCCTGGCCGCCGGCAAGCACGTGCTGGCCGAGAAGCCGCTGACCTCTGATCCGGCCCAGACGCGTGCGCTGCTCGCCGGCGCGCGGCGCCGGGGGCTGGTGCTGCGCGAGAACGTGATGTTCGTCCACCACGGGCAGCACGCCGTCGTGCGCAAGCTGATCGCCGACGGCGAGATCGGTGAACTGCGCGCGTTCCACGCCCGGTTCGGCGTGCCGGCGCTGCCCGAGGACGACATCCGCCACGATCCGGCGCTGGGCGGCGGGGCGCTGGCGGACATCGGCCTGTACCCGGTGCGGGCGGCGGTGCACCTGCTGGGCGCCGGCCTGGCCGTGGCCGGCGCGGTCCTCTCCCGCGGCGCGGGACACCGGGTGGAGACCGCGGGCGCCGCGCTGCTGCGGCGCGCCGACGGCGTCACGGCGCAGCTCACGTTCGGCATGGACCACGCCTACGGGTCGTGCTACGAGGTGTGGGGCAGCCGGGGCCGCGTCACCGTCGACCGGGCCTTCACCCCGCCCGCCGACCACCGTCCCGCGCTCGTCGTGGAGGGGGGACGGGGGACCCGCACGCTCCGGCTGCCCGCCGAGGACCAGGTGTCGGCGGTGCTGACCGACTTCGCCCGGGCGGTGCGGGCGGGGGAGACGACCGCGGCCGACGAGGCCGCCACGCTCGCCCAGGCGGACCTGCTGCACGCCATCCGGGCGACCGCGGGGAACGGCCCGGCGCCGGCCTCCGGCGCCGGTCAGGCCGCGGCCGGCGCCGCCGACGGGTCCCACCAGCGGCGGTTGTCCCGGTACCAGGCAACCGTCCCGGCCAGCCCGGCCGCGAAGTCCGTCCGCGGCCGGTAGCCCAGCTGCTCGGTGATCTTGCGGCAGTCGACCGAGTAGCGCCGGTCGTGGCCCTTGCGGTCCGCGACGTGGTCCACCCGCGACCAGTCCGCGCCGCAGGCGTCCAGCAGCAGCGCGGTCAGCTCCCGGTTGGTCAGTTCGGTGCCGCCGCCGATGTTGTAGATCTCCCCGGGCCTGCCGTGGGTGCGGACCAGCTCGATGCCGCGGACGTGGTCGTCCACGTGCAGCCAGTCGCGGACGTTGCCGCCGTCGCCGTACAGCGGCACCCGGCCGCCGTCCAGCAGCCGCGTGACGAACAGCGGGATGAGCTTCTCGGGGAACTGGCGGGGTCCGTAGTTGTTGGAGCAGCGCGTCACCCGCACGTCCAGGCCGTGGGTGCGGTGATGGGCGAGCGCGATCAGGTCGCCGGCCGCCTTGGACGCCGAGTACGGGGAGTTCGGCGCGAGCGGGTGGGTCTCCGGCCAGGATCCCGACTCGATCGAGCCGTACACCTCGTCGGTGGAGATGTGCACGAACGTCGTCGGCGCGTGCCGTACCGCCGCGTCCAGCAGCGTCTGGGTGCCGCCGACGTTGGTGCGCACGAAGTCGCCGGCCCGGTGGATGGAGCGGTCCACGTGCGACTCGGCGGCGAAGTGCACGATCTGGTCGTGCCGCGCCACCAGCCGGCCGACCAGCGGGGCGTCGCAGATGTCCCCGTGCACGAAGGCGAACCGGGCGTCGCCGCGCACCGGTTCGAGGTTGGCCGGGTTGCCCGCGTAGGTCAGCTTGTCCAGGACGGTCACGGTCACGTCCGGGTCGCCCTCGGGACCGAGCAGGGTGCGCACGTAGTGGGAGCCGATGAAGCCGGCCCCGCCGGTCACCAGGATGCGGGTGGTCGTCATCTCTTCTCCAGGCAGGGGCGTCGGGATGTCCCGGGCGGCGTCCGGGGGGACCGGGCCGTCCGGCAGCCGCGATTGTGCTGAACCGGGCTCGAGGAACGGTCGACGGCCGGGGTCCGGCGCGCGTTCTCGAGCGATCCTCGAGCGAGGCCCCGGCACGCCGTGCCGGGCATGAGGGATCATCGGCGGGGGTGTACCCGCATCCGCCGACGCCGCGCCGCCTCGCGACGTGCGGCGGCGGTCCGGAACCATGGGGAGAGAGAGTCGGAACGCATGGAGTGGATGACACCGCGGCAGGCCGCGCCGCTGGCGCGCTGCGCGGCCGTGTTCGAACCGGGGGACCCGGCGCGCACGGGCCGGATCGCCTTCTGGGACCCGGCCGGCGGCACCCCGCCCACGGCGCCGGGCGGCGAGCCGGGCGAGGCGGACCTCGTGGTCCCCGACGGCGACGGCTTCGCCGTCCGGACCGTGCCCGTCCTGCGCCTGACCCCGGCCCACGCCCTGCCCGCCCTTCTCCACGCCCGCCGCACGGCCACCACCACGGCCGCGACCGCGCCCGCCGGGCCGACGGCGCCCACCACGACCGAGCCGGCCCCCGCCGCCCCCCACCCCGCCACCGTCTTCTGGGGAGCCGTCACCGCCCTGGCCCTGCATCTGATCGCCCGCGAGCGCCTCCTTCCCGGCGTCTCCCCGGCCGGCTACGACACCTGGCGGGCGGGCCCGTTCGACGCGGACGACATCGCCCGCCTTCGCGCGCTCGCCGACGCCGCCCCCGGCGAGGCCGTCGCCGTCCCCGGCACCGACCCGGCCACGCTCGTACGCGCCTTCCTCGACGCGGTCGCCGACACCCTGCCGCGCACCCCCGCGGCCGAACTCGCCACCGGACGCGCGGCGTTCGCCGCGACCGCACCCCAGCACGTGCCCCAACTGCGCGCCTGGGCCGAGGAGATCTCCGCCGGACTCGACTCCGGCGTACGGATGTCCCTGCGCGTCGAACTCACCGACGCCCCCGCCACCGCGCGGGACACGGAGCCGCCCCGCCCGCGTCTGGTCCCCCGCGCCCACAGCCTGGCCGACCCCACCCTGGCCCTGGACGCCGACGAGCTGTTCGCCCGCGCCGACCACGCCCTCGGACCGCGCGCCCAGGCCGACATGGTCCTCGCCGTCCGCCGCGCCGCGACCGTGTGGCAGCCACTCGCACGCCTGCTGCCCGTGCCCACCGCCCTCGACCTCACCGACGAGGAACTGCGGGACCTGCTGGGCGGGGCCGCGGGCCGGCTGGCCGGGCACGGCATCGACGTCACCTGGCCGGAGACGTCCACCGGTTCGCTCACGGCCCGCGCGGTGGCCGGCGCCGACCGGACCCCGCCCGCCGACCTGCGGTCCTTCTTCGGCGGCGACGGCACCGTCGACCTGCGCTGGCGCCTCGAACTGGACGGCGAACCCCTCACCGACGAGGAGGCGGCGGCCGTCGCCGCAGGCGGGGCCGTCGTCCGGCTGCGCGGCCGCTGGATCCTCGTCGACGCCGGCATCGCCCGCAAGGCCCGCGACCGCCGGCTGCCGCCGCTCACCGCGATCGAGGCGCTCGCCGTCGCCCTCACCGGCCGCACCGACATCGGCGGCGAGCGCGTACGGGTGGCGCCCAGCGCCTGGCTGGACGCCCTGCGCCGCGCCCTCGCCGACCCCGACGGCGGCGACGGACCGGTGGAACAGCCCGCCCGCCTGACCGCCACCCTGCGCGACTACCAGCTGCGCGGACTGCGCTGGATGGACCGCATGACCTCCCTCGGCCTCGGCGGCTGCCTCGCCGACGACATGGGCCTGGGCAAGACGGTCCAGCTCATCTCGCTGCACCTGCTGCGCCAGGAACGCCCCGAGGACCGCGGCCCCACCCTGGTGGTCTGCCCCGCCTCCCTGCTGGGCAACTGGGAGCGCGAGGTGGGCCGCTTCGCCCCGGGCACCCCGGTACGCCGCTACCACGGCCCCGGCCGCACCCTGGACGGCGCCGACGAGGGCTTCGTCCTCACCACGTACGGCACCATGCGTCTGGACGCCGCCCGGCTCGGCGCGCACACCTGGGGTCTGGTCGTCGCCGACGAGGCCCAGCACGTGAAGAACCCCCACTCCTCCACCGCCAAGGCCCTGCGGCAGATCGGCGCCCGCGCCCGCATCGCCCTCACCGGCACCCCGGTGGAGAACAACCTCTCCGAACTGTGGGCCGTCCTCGACTGGACCACGCCCGGACTCCTGGGCACCCACGGCGCGTTCCGCAAACGCTGGATCGCGCCCATCGAGACCGAACGCGTCCTCGCCGCGGAGGGCGAGGGGGAGCAGCACACCGCCCGCCTCCTGGCGGAGCTGGTCCGGCCGTTCCTGCTGCGCCGCCGCAAGACCGACCCGGGCATCGCGCCCGAACTGCCGCCCAAGACCGAGACGGACCGCCCGGTCGGCCTCACCGCGGAGCAGGAGACCCTCTACCGCAAGCAGGTGGAGACGGTGATGGGCGAGATCCGCGCCGGCGCGGGCGGCATCGCCCGCAGCGGCCTGGTGCTGAAGCTGCTCACCGGCCTGAAGCAGATCTGCAACCACCCGGCGCAGTTCCTCAAGGAGGAGAACGCCCGGCTCACCGGACGCTCCGGCAAGCTGGAGCTGCTCGACGAACTCCTCGCCACCATCACCGCCGAGGGCGGCGCCGCCCTGGTCTTCACCCAGTACGTCACCATGGCCCGCCTCCTGGAACGCCATCTGCGCGACCGCGGCACCCCCGCCGCCCTCCTGCACGGCGGCACCCCGGTCGCCAAGCGCGAGGAACTCGTACAGCGTTTCCAGGACGGCGAGTTCCCCGTCTTCCTGCTGTCGCTGAAGGCGGCCGGCACCGGACTGAACCTCACCCGCGCCGACCACGTCGTGCACTACGACCGCTGGTGGAACCCGGCCGTCGAGGCGCAGGCCACCGACCGCGCCCACCGCATCGGCCAGACCAGGGCCGTCCAGGTGCACCGGCTGATCGCCGAGGGCACCGTCGAGGACCGCATCGCGGCCCTGCTGGAGGCGAAGAAGGAACTGGCCGACGCCGTCCTCGGCTCCGGCGAGCAGGCCCTGACCGAGCTGACCAACGACGAGCTGGCCAACCTGGTGGAACTGAGGAGCATGGCATGAGCGAGGCACAGGGCAGCGGCGCACGGGGCTTCCCCGCCTTCGCGGCACGCCGGGGCGGCCGCGCCCGCGGCCAGTCCTTCTGGGCCGCGCAGTGGGCCGCGGCCGTGGAGGACGTGTGGCCGGAGGAAGGCCCGCTGAAGAAGGGGCGTTCCTTCGCCCGCACCGGCCGCATCGGCCCGATCACGGTCAGCCCCGGCCGGGTGGCCGCCGAGGTGTACGGCGGCGAGGAGACGTACCGCACGCGGCTGACGCTGACCGTGCTGGACGACGACGAGTGGGACCTGCTCTGGGAGAAGACCGCCGACCGGCCCGCCGAGACCGAGGCGCTGCTGGCCGGCGACCTCCCGGAGGACCTGCTGGAGGCCGTCGAGGACGCCCGGGTGCGCATGCTGCCCGGCTACGGCGACCTCGACGCCGACTGCGACTGCGACGCCCTCGACCACCCCTGCCCGCACGCCACCGCCCTCGCCTACCAGCTGTCCTGGCTGCTGGACACCGACCCCTGGCTGCTGCTCCTGATCCGCGGCCGTGACGCCGAGGAGGCGGTGGAGGAACTCAAGTCGGCGCTGCTGCTGCGGGCGTTGGCCGGCGACGACGAGGAGGACGACGAGCCGTACGACGAGGAGGCCGGGGACGGGACCGCCGGCGGGACGGCCGAGACGCCCGACGACAGCCTTCAGCGCGCGGCCTACGCCCGCCCCGCCGCCGCGCTGCCCGCCCTGCCGCCGCTGCCCGAACCGCCCGCCGCCCCCGAGGAGCCGCTGACCGGCATCGAGGCCGACCCGCTGGACCGGCTGGCCGCGGACGCCGCCCTGCGCGCCCGCGAACTCCTCGCCTACGCCCACGGGTTCGGCGCCGAGCCACCGGAACCGCTCGACGTCTGGCAGGACACGGTCCGGCTGGCGGCCACCCACCCCGACCCGCGTGCGGCGGAGCGGCTCCGCACCGGCTCCGGCCGCCCCGCCGAGGACCTGGACCGGGCCGCCGCCGCGTGGCGCACCGGCGGCCGGGCCGCCCTGGACGTCCTGGAACACCCCTGGACCCCGCCCGAGCAGCAGACCGCGCGCGCCCGCACCGCGCTGGCCACGGCCTGGGAGGCGGAGGAACTCCCCCCGGTCGACGTCGACGGCAACCACTGGACGCTCACCGGCCGCGGACTCCAGCTCCGCCTGGGCCGCGACGGCCGCTGGTACCCCTACCGCCGCCGCGACGGCCTGTGGTGGCCCGCCGGCCCCCCGTCCGCCGACCCGGCCGAGGCGCTCGCCGACCTGACCGGCCTGGCGGACGACATCTGAGGCGACCCGCCCGGCCCGGGCCCGGCGCGGCGCGCATCACGCGTGCCGTGCCGGGCCCGTCGTCGTGCGAGGACGGGTGCACCGCGGCTCCAACCGGGCTCCAGCCCGGCCCTTCACCCTCGAAGGCCAGGAGGGCACAGGCACGAGCGGCCCGCCCTCACGCCGGCCGCCCGGCCGCGACCGTGGCGTGCACGACCGCCTCACCAAGGAGAACCGACATGCCCAACGCCCAGGCCATCAAGGCGTTCCTCGTCGAGGAGTTCCTGCCGGACGTGCCCGCGGCGCAGCTCGACGACCACTACGACCTGCTGGAGAACGGAGTCATCGACAGCCTCGGTCTGCTGAAGGTGATCGCCTGGCTGGAGGACCGGTACGGCATCAACACCGACGAGGTCGACCTCGCGCCGGAGTCGTTCCGGTCGGTCGCCGCCATCGAGGAGTTCGCCGCGGCCGCCTCCGGCGCCACGGCGGAGGCCGCGTAGCGATGCACGACGCCGTCACCGCGCTGATCGCCCGTGACCGGCCCGTGGCACGGGACGCCTTCCACTCCCTGTGGGACGCCCTCCACGACGGCCGGCTGCGCCGGGGCGAGAGCGCGGCGCTCCTGGCCTCGCTGTCCACCCGGACGCCCGGCCGTGCCACGCTGACGGCCCTGCTGGACTCGCTCGCCGAGCGCAGACCCCCGGCGGGCGAGCCGTTCACCGGCGCCGTGAACATCGTCGGCACCGGCGGCGGGCCGCCCACGCTCAATCTCTCCACCGCCGCGGCCTTCGTCGCCGCCGCGGCGGGCACCCCGGTGGTCAAGAGCGGTTCGCGCGCCCACACCTCCCGGCTGGGCTCCGTCGACCTGCTGCGGCGGCTCGGCGTCGTCCCGACCTCGTCCCACGAGGAGACGCACGAGACGCTCGCACGCTTCGGCCTGGCGTTCACCGGTTCCTCCGTCTACCCGGCCGAGATCGCGCTGCTGGCCCGCAGCGTGCTGCCGCTGGACTTCCGGCCGCTGGCCCGGTTCGTCAACACCTTCGGGCCGTTCCTCGCCGACGTGCCGGCCGACGCGCAGCTCACCGGCGTCTCCGACGCCCGGCTGGTCACCGGGGTGCGCCAGGCGGCCGAGCACGTCTCGCGCCGCACCGGCCGCACGGTGTGGCTGTGCACCAACGAGGCCGGAGCCGACGAACTGCTCGGCTTCGCGCCGAACCTCGTGCGCACCTACGAGGACGGCGCCGAGGACGACTTCGTCCTCACCCCGGCCCGTTTCGGTCTGCGCCCTGGCGCCCTCGCCGACCTCGCCCCCGGCGCCGACCCGGTCGCCGGGTTCCGGGCGCTGCTGGCGGGCGAGGGCCACCCCGCCGCCGAGGACACCGTGTGCCTCAACGCCGCCGCCCTGGCGGTCGCGGCCCGGGTCACCGGTGACTGGCACGAGGCCGTCCGCGCCGCCCGCGCCGCCATCGGCGACGGATCCGCCCTGGCCCTGGTGGACCGCCTGCGCGGTCGCACCGCGGTCGCCGCCTGAGCCCCCTTCTCCCCTCACGCGCCCCCGCCGGCATCACCGTATGGAAGGAGACGAAGCATGATCGTCCGCAAGCTGGAAGACGTCACCTGTGTCGAGTGGGGCAACGGCCTCAGCCGCCGTTTCCTCACCGAGGCCGACGGCGTCGGCTACACCGTCACGGACACCACCGTGCGGGCGGGCACCAAGTCCCGCCTGGAGTACCGCAACCACCTGGAGAGCTGCTACTGCATCGAGGGCAGCGGCGAAGTCGTCGACAGCGACGGCGTCTCCCACCCGGTCACCCCCGGCACGCTCTACGCCCTCGACCGCCACGACGCCCACTGGCTGGTGGCCTCCCCGCACGAGGACCTGCGTCTGGTGTGCGTGTTCACCCCGGCGCTGCGCGGCGACGAGATCCACGACCTCGACTCCGCCGAGTACTCGCACTACTGACCGGGCGCACCCCGCCGGAGGGCGCGTCGTCCAGCGGCTCTCGACGTGCCCTCCAGCGGACGCCCACAGCCTGGCAAGCACTCAAGCGACTTCGACGGCCCCCCCGGCGACCGCCGGGGACATCGACACAGGTGGAGCAGGCATGACAGTTCTCGTGACAGGAGCGACCGGAGCGGTCGGCCGCCACGTGGTCGACGGACTCGTGGCCGCCGGCGCCCCGGTGCGGGCGCTGACCCGCGACCCGGCCGCCGCCGGGCTCCCGCCGGGCGTGGAGGTGTTCCAGGGCGACCTGGAGCAGCCGGAGACCCTGACGGCGGCCCTGGACGGAGTGGAGAAGCTGTATCTCTTCCCGGTGCCCGGCACGGCCCGTGAGGTCGTCGCGCTGGCGAAGGAGGCCGGCGTGCGCCGCATCGTCGTGCTCTCCTCCTCGTCCGTGCTCGACACCTCCGGGGACAACCACAGCGGGGAGCACCACCGCGCCGTGGAGCGGGCCGTCGAGGAGTCCGGCATCGACCACACGTTCGTGCGCCCGGACGAGTTCGCCACCAACGTCCTGTGGAAGTGGGGGCACTCGATCCGCACCGAGGGGGTGGTCCGCGCGCCCTACGGCAACGCCCCGCGCGTGCTGATCCACGAGGCGGACGTCGCCGCCGTGGCGGTGACCGCGCTGCTCGAGGACGGGCACACCGGACAGGCGTACGTGCTGACAGGGCCGGAGGCCGTCACCCAGGCCGACCAGGTCCGGGCCATCGCCGACGCGGTCGGCCACCCGATCGTCTTCGAGGAGATCACCCCGGACGAGGCCCGTGAGCAGATGGGCCGGGTCATGCCGCCGCCGGTCGTCGAGATGGTCCTGGGCTACCTCGCCGACGCCGTCGCCCACCCGCCCGTCCCGCTCGACACCGTCGAGAAGGTCACCGGACGCCCCGCGCGCACCTTCGCCCGCTGGGCCGCCGACCACGCCGCGGACTTCGCCCGCACCACCGAGGCTGTGGCTGCCGTATGACCGTCCACTCCGAAGCCTCCCTCGTCAACGCGCGGGTCACCATGACCGGGAGCGGCGAGCCCGAGCAGAACCTCGTCGCCGTCCGGGACGCCCGGCCGTCGGCCGGCCCCGGCAAGGCCGTGGTCCGCGTCGAGGCCGCCGGCGTCTCCTACGCCGAGGTGCAGATGCTCCAGCACCTGCACCCCTTCCCGCCCAAGTTCCCGTTCGTGCCGGGCTACGACCTCGTCGGGCGGGTCGTCGAGACCGGCCCCGGCGTCACCGGCCTGCGCCCCGGGGACCGCGTCGCCGCCATGCCCCGCCAGGGCGCCTGGCAGGAGTACGTCGAACTGCCCGCGAAACACCTCGCCGAGGCGCCCGGGCACCTCGACCCCGCCGTCGCCGTCTCGCTGATCACCAACGGGGTGACGGCCTACCAGATGCTGCACCGCCTCGTCTCGCTCCACCCGGGCGACACCGTGCTGGTGCACGGTGCGAGCGGCGGCGTGGGAACGCTGCTCACCCAGCTCGCCGTCCATCACGGGCTGCGGGTCATCGGCACCGCCTCGCCCGCCAAGCACCCGGCGGTCCGGGCGCTGGGCGCCGAGCCCGTCGACTACCGGCTGCCGGACTTCGCGGGCGCGGTGCGGGAGCTGGCCCCGCAGGGCGTGCAGGCGGTCTTCGACCATGTCGGCGGGCGCGGCCTGGACGTCGGCTGGGACCTCCTCGCCGACGGCGGCACGCTGGTCTCCTTCGACTCGTCCGTCGCCGGATACCGGCCCGGCCAGTGGTTCCGCCCGCATGTGCCCGCCCTGCGCCGTACGGTCGCCCGCTGGTTCGCCCGCAGGCTCGGGCTCACCCGCGGCCGCCGGCAGACCATGTACTACGTCAAGCCCGGCGCGAAGTTCCAGGCCGACCTGGCGGCCCTCTACCGGCTGGCCGACGAGGGCGTCCTGCGCCCGGAGATCGCGGGCCGCCACCGTCTGGACGAGGCGCCCGCGGCCCTCCGCGCCCTGCTGGACGGCGCCACCGTCGGCAAGCACGTCCTGATCCCCTCGCACCGGTAAGGAAGAGACCTCCGCCATGACCGCAACGCTCACCGGCACCACCGTGCAGGAACGCAACAAGCAGATCGCGCTCGACTGCGCCGCCGCCTGGAACCGCTGGGACGTGGACGGCGTCGTCGCGCACTGGTCCCCGGACATCCGGCACTTCTCCGAGGACCGGCAGGTCGACACCGGGCAGATGATCGCCGCGATGCGCGGCGGGCTCGCCGCCTTCCCCGACCTCCACCTGGACGTCAGAAGCGCCGTCGCCGAGGGCGACCGGGTCATCCTGCGCATCTCCGTGACGGCCACGCACCTGGGCGACTTCTTCGGCAAGGCCCCGACCGGCAGGAAGGTCCGCTGGTTCATGCTGGAGGAGCTGCGCTTCGACGACGCCGGCCGGATCATCGAGCACTACGACGTCTTCAACTACCTGCCGATGCTCAAGGAGCTGGGCTTCGTCGACCACGGCGTGCTCGGGGGCTGACCACGGCTGCCGGGGCGCACGCGCAGGGGCCGGAACCACCCGCGGGTGGTCCCGGCCCCTGCGCGTCCTCGGCCGGCCGTCAGATGTCGAGGCCCTTCAGGAACGCCGCGAACGACTGGAGCCCCGGGTGCTCGGCGCGCAGCGCCGCGATGTCGGCCCGGTAGCCGTGGTCCTGGAACCACTCGAACATCAGGGCGATCTCGGGGGCGTTGGGGATGTACGGGTTCGCGGCGACCATGTCCAGCGGCAGCTCCTCGAACCGCGCCGGCATCCCCGTGCGCGCCGCGTACGCCTGAGCCACCTCGGTCGCGGTCAGCTCGTCGCCGGCCAGCTCCAGCGCCCGGCCGATGTAGTCGTCCGGCCGGTCGAAGGCCTGCGCCGCGAAGAAGCCGATGTCCTCGACGGCGATGAACTGCACCCGTGTGTCCGGCTTCAGACCCAGCTGCACCACCAGCGTCCCGTCGACGTTCTGCGGGCCGTGCGCGGCGAAGTTGTCCATGAAGAACGACGGCCGCAGCACGGTCGTCGGGACGCCCAGCTCCTCCAGGTACCGCTCGATGTGCCGCTTGGACTCGAAGTGCGGTACGCCGCTGTGGCGTTCGGCCCCGCCCACCGAGCTGTAGACCACGTGGGCGACGCCGGCGGCCTTCGCCGCCCGGGCCACGGCACGGCCCTGGCGCACCTCACCGCCCAGCCCCTTGGGCGTCATGAAGTTCTGCACGGAGAACACCCCGCGCACCCCCTCCATCGCCGCCCGCAGGGACGCCTCGTCGTCCATGTCGCCGCGGACCAGGCGCACGCCGAGAGCGGCGAGCTCCTGGGCCTTCGGGGACTCCGGGTCGCGCACCAGGGCCGCCGTGGACCGGCCCCGTCGCACCAGTTCACGCGCCGTGGCGCCGCCCTGCTGCCCGGTCGCGCCGAGCACCAGGACGGTGCCGTCGGGGCCCGTGCCCGTGTTCGTGTCGTTCGTCATCCTCCGCGCCTCCCGGTCTCAGCGGAACAGGGCCGCGTTGGCGACGGCCCACTGACGGTACGGGCGCGGATCGCGGCCCGTGAGCTCCCGTACGGCGGTCGTGGGCCGGGCCCACGGCACCTCGGGGCTGTGCAGGGCCGCCACGTTGGAGACCGCGGCCGGACGGTCGCCGGTGATGCCGGCGAAGACCTCCACGACCTCCTCCCGCGGGGCCACCGAGAACGCCAGCTCCCGGCCCAGCACCTCGCCGAGCACGCGGGCCTGCTCCTCGGAGGTGAGCACCTCGGGCCCGGTGAGCACGTACGCCTTCCCGCCGTGCCCCTCCCCGGTGAGCGCCGCCACCGCCGCGGAGGCGATGTCGTACTCGTCGACCGGCGCGCCCGGGTTGTTGCCGATCCAGTCGCGCACCGAGGAGTTCTCCCGCACCGTCCTGATCCACCACGAGGTGTTCGCGTGGAACGGACCCGGACGCAGGAACGTGGTCGCGACGCCCGAGGCGGTGATCGCCTCCTCGGCGGCCCGGTGCTCCTCCTTGATGCCGTGCGGCAGCGGGTGCAGCACGCTCGCCGACGACAGCAGCACGATGTGCTCCGTCCCCGCGCCGGCCGCGGCCTTCGCCACGTTGCGGGCCTCCCCGGCCACATCGCCCGACAGCACCACCAGCGCCCGGGAGACGCCCTCGAAGGCGGCGGCCAGCGAGGCGGGGTCGGCGGGGCTGCCCGCGACGACCTCCACGCCCTCCGGCAGGCCGGCCTCCTCGGGGCTGCGGCTGAGCGCACGGACCCGGCGGCCGAGGCCCACCAGCTGTTCCACGGCCTCCCGGCCCACCTTGCCGGTCGCTCCGGTGACCAGAATCATCGTCAGTCCCTCCAGCCGTTCGGCTCCGGCCACGGGGAGCCGAGCTGCCGGTAGGTGCTCTGGTACTCGGGCCAGTCGCGGTGGTCGCGGATCTTGCCGTCGACGAACCGGATCAGGTGGATCTGCTCACCGGAGAAGCGGCGGCCGGTCGGCGCCATGCCGACCAGGTTGCCGACGTGACGGCCGTAGAGAACGAGATAGGCACGCACCCAGTCGCCGCGCTCCTCGATCTTCACCTCCTCCAGGTGCGCCTCCTCGGAGAACGTCATCCGCAGCCACTTCACGGCCATCGCGAAGGAATCCGGACCGCGCAGGTCCATGTGCTCCAGCGTCGCCGGGTTGAGGTATTCCGGGTGGATGTACTCGGCCACATCCTCGGTGTTTCCGGTGTTGTACGCCCGCACCATGCGGCGTACCGCGTCTATCTGACTGCTCATCGAATTCCCCTCCACGGATCTCGGTCCAGGACGCCGGGACACTGGCCGTCAGTCTGCGGTGGCCGAATACGGCGGGCAAGCGGCCTTCATCCGCGGTCGAGGCCGCCTCTACGCGGCTTTTAGCGGTTTCCGAAAGGACCACCGGAGCATGGCCTGTGCACCTCGCGATTTCCCGCGCCCCCCGACGAGGACCCGGAGCTGACCGTGGACACCGCCACCGCCACCGACATCTACAAGACGAAAGTCACGGCCGCCTTCAACGGGGCCGCGGCGACCTACGACCGGCTGGGGGTGGAGTTCTTCACCCCGATGGGCCGGCGCCTCGTGGAGCGGGCCGCGCCGCGCCCCGGACAGCGCCTGCTCGACGTCGGCTGCGGCCTCGGCGCCACCCTGCTGCCGGCCGCCCGCCTGCTCGGACCGCAGGGCTCGGCCCTCGGCATCGACATCGCCGAGGCGATGATCGAGCAGGCCGGGCGCGAGATCGAACGCCAGGGCATCGACACCGTGGAACTGCGCGTCATGGACGGCGAGCACCCCGACCTGCCCGAGCGCTCCTTCGACCTCGTGGTGGGCAGCTACAGCGTGATCTTCCTGCCGGACGCCCGCGGGGCACTGGCCCGTTACGCCCGGCTGCTGCGCGACGGCGGCCGGATCGCCTTCACCAGCCCGGTGTTCAGCCAGGACACCTTCCCGTTCCTGCCGCCGCTGTTCACCCGGTGGATCCCGCTGTCGCTGCTGGAGCACCTGCCGGCCGCCTGGCACCCGGAGCGGCTGCGGGAGCAGCTGCACTCCTGGCTGGAGGACCCCGCCGACCTCACCGCGGCCCTGCGCACCGCCGGCTTCCGGGACGTGGAGATCACCGACGAGAGCGTCGACATGACGGCCGTGTCGGGCGCGGACTGGGTCACCTGGTCGCACACGCAGGGCATGCGCCTGCTGTGGCAGCACCTGCCGGAGGACGAGGCGGCCGCCCTGCGCACCCGCCTCACCGAAGGGCTCGACGCGCTGCGCGGCGACGACGGCGTCATCCACATCGACGTCCCCGTCCGCTACGTCACGGCGACCGTCGACCGCTGACCTCCGTCCCGTTCCGGCGGCGCGCCGGACGGAACGCCGGAAGGCCCCCCGGGCGACGCCCGGGGGGCCTTCCACGTGCGCCGTCCGCTCCCTCACGTCACGGAGAGCGCACCGTCCACCGCCAGGACCGTGCCGTTGGCGTACGCGGCCTCGGGCCGCGTCAGCTGCACGATCCACCAGGCGATGTCCTCCGGCCGGCCGACCCTGCCGGCCGGAATCCGTTTCGCCGTCTCCGCCAGGAACGCCTCGTAGGCCTCCGGCGGCATGCCCGCGCGCACCCCGACACCGGTGTCGACGACGCCGGGGGCGATGCCGACCGACCGGATGCCGCGCGGCGCGAGCTCCACGGCCCAGGTACGGGTCAGGAAGTCCAGCGCCACCTTGGCCATGCCGTACACCGAGTTCTCCGGCCACGCCCGGCGGCCCAGCGAACCGGCCGAGGACACGTTGACGACCACGCCACGGGCGGCCTCCAGCGCGTCCAGCGCCCGCTGGGTGAGGAACACCGGGGCGAGGAGGTTCGTGCCGAGCTGGGCGCGCACCGACTCCCGGTCCAGCCCGTCGAGCGCGGCGAACCCGGTGACCGCCGCGTTGTTGACCAGGACGTCGATCCGTCCGAATTCCGCGAGCGCCTTTTCCACGATCGCATCGGGCGCGTCGTGATCGTGGATGTCGGCCACCAGAATCCGGATCCGGTCGTGTCCTTCGGCCGTTTCCTTCAGGGTCGCCTCGCTGCGCCCGACGATCAGGACGTGCGCCCCTTCGCCGGCGAACGCGCGCGCCGTGGCGGCGCCGATTCCGGTGCCGCCGCCGGTCACCACCACGGCCTTTTCCACGGATTCCGGCGCCGTATTCCGCGCCGCATTCCGCGCCGTGTTCCTCACCCTGTTCTCCATGAGTGAGTTCTTCCTCAGGCGCAGAGCGCGGTGTTGACGCCGCGGATGACGGCCTGCTCGGCCTCGGGACCGAAGTCCTTGTCCCCGATCGTGAACGACAGCTGGACGCGGGCGCTCAGGTCACGGGTGGTGGCCGCGAAGGTGGCGTAGCCGGGGATGCCGGCGCCGTGACCCCACAGGTCCAGCTTCTTGTCGTTCTCCAGCTTCATGATGCCCAGGCCGTAGCCGATGCCCATCGGCAGGTTCTCGATCATCTCCGGCGGCAGCGGGGTCGTCATCTCCGTGAACTCCGGCCCGTTCAGCAGCTTGCCGTCGAACAGCGCGGCGAAGAACGTGTCGAGGTCCTTGGTGGTGGAGATGATCTCGCCCGCGCAGCCGGCCTCGGAGGGGTTCATCAGCGTCACGTCGACGGGCTCGCCGCCGATCTGCATGTAGCCGCGGGCGTGCGGACCGGGGATCTCCGGGTCGTCGCCGGGCAGCACCGTCTCGGTCAGGCCCAGCGGCTGCAGGATCCGCTCGGTGATCTCCTCGCGGTGGGTGCGGCCGGTGACCTTCTTGATGAGCAGGCCGATGACGAAGTAGTTCGTGTTGCAGTAGGCGAACTTCGTGCCCGGCTCGAACTCCAGCGGCTTGGCGGCCGCGATGGCGATCAGGTCCTCCGGCTCGTAGTGCTTGTAGCGGTCGCGCAGGAAGCGGTCGCCCGGCTTCTGGAACGAGTCCGCGTAGTTGTACAGGCCGCTGGTGTGCTGGAGCAGGTTCCGGACGGTGATCCTGTCGCCGTAGGGGAGCAGGCCCGGCAGATAGCTCTCCACCGTGCGGTCCAGCTCGATCTTCCCCTCCGCGACGAGCTGGAGGACGACCACCGCGACGAACGGCTTGGTGATGCAGGAGATGCGGAAGCGGCCGTCGGCGGGAACCGGGCGGTCGGAGCCCAGCTCGGCGACGCCGGAGGTCACCACGAAGGAGTCGCCGTCCCGGGCCACCCGGAACTGCACGCCCGCGGCGCCGGCTTCGACGAGGCGGTCAGCGGCTTGCTGCACGGCCTGCTGAAGGGCCGAGACCTCAGGCCGGTCGATCGTCGTCTGCGTCATGTCGGGGAGCTCCCATCGTCCCGGTTTCTACCTTCCGCGGCCACGCTGACGCCCTCCGATCGAGCCGCACCCGCGTGCCGCTGGAGCCGGGCCCTCCGCGCCGCCGCGGTTCTGCGGAGGGCCGGCTCAAGATGCCGTGCGGCCGGGCTCGAGCAGGTCTCGACGGGGTTTCGAGCGTGCGTGCGGAGCGTGAGGACCGTCCGCCGGTCCCGACGGAGGGGACGGCCGGTTCCGAGGAGGAGGACGCCGTGCCGGGCTTCACGTATCCGGAACTGCCCCTGGACGGGCTGCTGCGCGCCGCCGCGGCCCGCGACCCCGACGGCCGCGCCGTCACCACCGCCGCCGGCGCCGTCACCTTCGCGGAGCTCGACGCCGGCGCCGACCGGATCGCGCACGCGCTGCGGCGCACCGTGCGCCGCGGCGCCACCGTCGCGGTGGCCGGCGCCCTGGACGCCGTCTTCCCGGCCGCCTACTACGGCACCGCCCGGGCCGGCTGCACGGTCGCCCTGGTCAACCCCCTGCTGTCCGAGGCCGCGCTGCGGCATGTGTTCACCGCCGCCCGCGTCGAGGCGGCCCTCGTGCCCACCGCGCTCGCCGAACGCCTGACGAAACTGAGCGACCGGCTGCCCGCCCTGCGCACCGTCGTCGTCACCGACGCCGACGACGGCGTGGTCCCCGCCGACGCCGTGCCGCTCGCCGCCGTGCTGCGGCCGGCGCCCGAGGAGCCCTTCGGCCTCGGCGAAGGGAGCGCCGACACCACGGCCGTGGTCTGCCTGCAGTTCACCACCGGCACCACCGGCCGGCCCAAGGGCGTCCGGCTCACCCACCGCAACCTGGTCGCCAACGCCGCCCAGATCGCCCACGCGCACCGGCTCGGCCCCCACGCCGTCACCCTCAACCACCTGCCCCTGTTCCACACCATGCACCTCAACTCGGCGGTGTACGCCGGGGCCCACCAGGTGCTGTGCCAGGACCCCGACCCGGTGGCCTCCCTGGACCTGGCCGCCCGAGCCGGCGCCACCCACTACTACGGCCTGCCCGCCCGGCTGCACCGCCTCGCCGCCGACCCGCGGCTCGACGGCGCCGCCGGACGCCTGCGCGGCGGACCGCTCACCGTCGTGATGTCCGGGGGCAGCGCCCTCGCGCCGAGCGCCGCCCACCGGCTGCGCGACGCCCTCGGCGTCCCCGTGATCCAGGGCTACGGCATGACCGAGCTGTCCCCGCTCGCCCACAACCAGCGGCCCGGCGACCCGGTCGGCCGGGGCGCCGTCGGCAGGGCGCTGCCCGGCACCGAGAGCCGGATCGTCGGCCTGGACGACCGCGAGCCGCTCCCCGCCGGCGCCGTCGGCGAGCTGCAGGTGCGCGGCCCCCAGGTGATGGCCGGGTACCTGCACGACGAGGAGCCCTCACGGATCGACGCCGAGGGCTGGTTCTCCACCGGCGACGTGGGCCGGCTCGACGACGACGGCGTCCTCCACCTCGTGGACCGCCTGGACGACGTCTTCAAGCACGACAACGAACTGGTCTCGCCCGCCGCCGTCGAACGGGTCCTCGCCGAGGACCCCCGGGTCGCCGAGTGCGTCGTCGCCGACTGGCCCGACCCCGTGCACGGCGGCGTCGTCTGGGCCGGCGTCGTGCTGCGCCCGTCGGCCGTCCCGCCCGACGGGCCCCCGCACGCCGTGCTCGACGTCCTGGACTCCGTCGCCGAGCGCGCCAACGAACACCTCGCGCCCTTCGAGCAGATCCGGCGCCTGGAGGCCGTCGACGCCGTCCCCCGCACACCCACCGGCAAACCCGCCCGGCGCGAGGTCCGGCGGCGGCTGCACCGCAGCGCCGCCGCCGAGAACGCCGCCTGACCGGTCCCGACACACCGAGGAGACAACCATGGTGACCTTCGTCAACAAGCTGACCGTGCACGGCGACCCGGACGAGTTCGCCGCCGTGCGCGCCCGTCTCACCGCGTACATGGCGGCCCAGCCCGGCTACGCCGGCCACCGCACGCTGCGCCACGCCGGCGACCCCGCCGTCCACCTGGAGATCGCCGAGTGGGAGAGCGCCGCGGCGCACCGCGCCGCCGTCACCAGCGAGGAGTTCCAGCGCCTGGTCGCCGGGCTCAGGCCGCTCGTCACCGCCGAGCCCGCCCTGTACGAGGACGAGGACGAGGACGCCCGGGCGCCGGAGGCCCTCGGTGCCCGCTGAAGCCGCAGACGTGCTGGTCGTGGGCGCCGGCCCGGTCGGTCTGACCGCCGCCCACGAACTGGCCCGCCGGGGCATGCGGGTGCGCCTGGTCGACGCCGCGCCCGCCCCCGCCCGCACCAGCCGCGCCGTCGCCGTCCACCCGCGCACCCTGGAGACCCTGGACCAGATGGGCACGCTCGGCCCGCTGCTGCGCGAGGGCCGCCCCAACCGGGCCTTCACGATGCACGCCGGCGGCAGGCGGCTGGTCCGCCTCGAGGCCGACTACGCCACCATGCCCACCCGTCACCCCTACTCCCTGATCGTCGAGCAGACCCGCACCGAGGCCGTGCTGCGCGCGGCCGTCGCCCGGCTCGGCGTGGACATCGAACAGGGCGTGGCCCTCACCGGTTTCGAGCAGGATCCCACCGGCGTACGGGCCGCTCTCCGGCACGGCGACGGCCGCGAGGAGGAGTGCACCGTCCCGTGGCTGATCGGCTGCGACGGCGGCCACAGCACCGTCCGCAAACGGCTCGGCCTGCCCCTGGTGGGCGACAGCCGCGACACGTGGATGCTCGCCGACGCGCAGGTCGACACCGACCTGCCGCAGGACAGCATCCACTGGGTCCACACCGGCGGCCAGGCCCTGATGATGGTGCCCTACGCCCGCGAGGGCCACTGGCGGCTGCTGGACACCGCGCCCGGTCCGGACGGCGCGGACGGCGCGGCCGAGCGGCTGTCCGCCCTGCTGTCGGCCGGCCTCGGGCGTCCGGTGCGGGTCGGCGAACCCGAGTGGACCTCGGTGTTCACCTTCCAGCAGCGCATGGTGCCGCGGATGCGCGAGGGGCGGGTGTTCGTCGCGGGCGACGCCGCCCACGTGCACAGCCCCGCCTCCGGGCAGGGGATGAACACCGGCGTCCAGGAGGCGTACAACCTGGCCTGGAAGCTCGCGCTGGTGCACCACGGGCACGCCGCCCCCGCCCTGCTCGACACCTACGGCGAGGAGCGCGTGCCCGTCGGCCGGGCCCTGCTCGGCTCCACCCGCACCGCGACGTTCCTGGTGCAGCTGAAGAACGCGCTGGCCTCCGTCGCGCTGCCGGCCGTGTTCGGCGTCGTCCGCAACGTGCCGCCGCTGCGCCGCGCCGTCCAGCGCAAGGTGCTCGGCGGCATCTCCGGGCTCAGACTGCACTACGCCCGCAGCTCGCTGACCGTGGACGGCGGCCCGCAGCCGGTGCCGGTCGCGGCGCCCGTCGACGCCCCCGTCATGGTGCCGCGCCGGCCGGGCGTGCCCGCCCCGGGCGAACGCGCCGCCATGGCGGCCGTCGCGGCGCCCGCCCTCGCCGCCGAACTGCGGGACGTACGCTGCACGCTGCTGTTCGTCCCCGGCGGCCACGGTCCCGGCGCCGGCTGTGTGCGCACGGCCCGGGAGGCCGCCGCCCGGCACGGTGACTGGCTGTCCGTGCGCACCGTCGGCCCCGGCCCGGGCCCCGCCCCGCTCGCCGACCCCGACGGCGCGCTGCCGGCCGCGCTCGGACTGGGCGCGGGAGGCTGGGCGCTGATCCGTCCCGACGGCTATCTCGCCGCCCGGGGGGACCTGCTCTCGCCCGCCTCCCTCGAGGAGGCCCTGCGCGCCCTGCACGTGTCCCCGGCCCGCCCTGCGGCGCTCCTCGAGCGGGACTCGTCCGCACGTCGAGCGGAGCGCGACACCGTCGGAGCAACCACCGGCGTTCCCGCCGCCACGACCCACCGGAAATCACCGACCTCGGAAATGAGGATGCAGAGAGATGTCCGCTGAGCGAGTGCACCGCACGACGCACGACGTGACCGTTGCCGCGCCCGCGGGCGTGGTCTACGGCCTGATCTCCGATGCCGTCCAGTGGCCGCTGTACTTCCCGCCCAACGTGCACGTCGAGCAGCTCGAGTTCGACGGCGAGCGCGAGCGGCTGCGGATGTGGGCCACCGCCAACGGCGAGGTCAAGTCCTGGACCTCCCGCCGGGTCCTCGACGCCGTGGCACGCCGCGTCGAGTTCCGCCAGGAGCTGCCGGCCCGGCCCGTGCGGTCCATGGGCGGCACCTGGATCGTCGAACCCCTCGGCGCCGACCGGTGCAAGCTGACCCTGCTGCACGACTTCACCGTCGACGGCGACGACCCCGGGGCCGTCGCCTGGGTCGAGCGCGCCACGGACACCAACAGCACCGCCGAGCTGGCCAACATCAAGGCGCTGGCCGAGCGCTGGGCGAACCTCGACGAGCTGGTCCTCACCTTCGAGGACTCCGTCCGCGTCAACGGCCCGGCCGAGCTGGTCTACGACTTCCTCCACCGGGTCGCCGACTGGCCCGAACTGGTCCCGCACGTCTCCCGCCTGGACGTCGTCGAGGACGAGCCGGGCGTGCAGGTCATGTCCATGGACACGCTGACCGCCGACGGCTCCTCGCACACCACCGAGTCCGTGCGGGTGTGCTTCCCCGACGCCGGACGCATCGTCTACAAGCAGACGGCGACGCCGCTGCTGATGTCGGCGCACACCGGCGAGTGGACCGTCGAGCAGGACGAGACCGGTGCGACCGTCGTCTCCCGGCACAGCGTGGTCCTGCGCGAGGAGAACATCGAGCGGGTCCTCGGCGAGGGCGCCACCGTGGCCGCCGCGCGCCGCTACGTCCGGGAGGCGCTGGGCCGCAACAGCACGGCCACCATGAACCTCGCCAAGAGCCACGCGGAGAACGCGGTCACGGTCCTGTGACCACGGGCACGCTTCCCGCGTCCGCCCGCGGGACGCCGGCCGGACCGGGCCCCGCCCCGCCGGGCGGGGCCGAGCGGGCCGACCACTACGAGCGGCTCCTCGGCGACCCGGACGACGCCCGCAACCCGCACGGCCGCGCCGCGCTGCTGGCCGCCGACGACCGCCGCGAGACCCCGGCCGCCACCGAGGCCCTGCTCGCCCGGGCGGGTCTGGCCGCCGAGTTCGTCCCGCGCGAACTGGGCGGCAGGCTCACCCGCCCGGACGTGCTGGCGCGCGTGCTGCGCCCGCTGTTCCGGCGGGACGTGGCGCTCGGGTTCGGCTTCGGGATCACCGCGCTGTTCGGCGCCTCGGCCGTGTGGGCCGCCGGCGACGACGGGCAGCGGGCCGAGGTCGCCGGGCGCCTGCTGCGCGGCGGCGCCGGCCGGGTGACGATCCTGCACCACGAACTCGCCCACGCCAACGCCATCCTGCGCGACGAGTTCAGCGCCCGCTCCGCCCCCGGCGGCGGGTTCGTGGTGGACGGCCGCAAGGACGTGGTGATCAACGCCGGCCGGGCGGACACCTTCGTCATGTACGCCCGCACCGCGACCGCCGCCGGACCGCGCAGCCACTCCGTCCTGCTGCTCGACGCGGCGGAACTCCCCGCCGGCGCGCTGCGCCGGCTGCCCCGCGCCGTCACCACCGGCATGCGCGGCAGCAGCTTCTCCGGCCTGGCCTTCGACGGCTGTCCCGTGCCCGCACGGGCGCTGGTGGGGGAGACCGGTGACGGCGTGTCACTCGCCCTGCGCACCTATCAGGTCAACCGCTGTCTCATCCCGGGCACCGTGGTGGCCGGCGTCGACAGCGTGCTGCGCCTCGCGGTGCGCGCGGCGACCCGGGGCCGGGACGGCGGACTCCCGGCGCGCCGCTGGCACGCGGTGCTGGCCGGGGTCTTCGCGGACCTGCTGGCCTGCGACAGCATGGCGGTCACCGGGCTGCGAGCGCTGAGCCTGCTGCCCGACGACGCCCATCTGATCGCCGCCGCCGCCAAACTGACCGTGCCGGACCTGCTGCGCGAGAACCTGGAGGAGCTGTCCACGGTGCTCGGCGCCCTCGGCCACGACCGGGGGCCGCTGTACGGGGGGTTCCAGAAGCTCGTCCGGGATCTGCCGGTGGCCGGTCTCGGGCACGCGGGCACGGCGGCCTGCCTCGCCGTGCTCGTCCCCCAGCTGCCGGCGCTCGCCCGGCGGTCGTGGCTGCGCACCGACGAGCCTCCGGGCCGCCTGTTCCTTCCCGAGGCGCCCCTCCCGGCGTTCGACTACCGCCGGCTCAGCGTCCTGGGAGGCGAGGACGTCCTCGTCGCGTCCCTGGTGGGAAGCGCCGAACGAATCGGCGCCCTGCGCCCTGCCGGGCCCGCCTGGGCCGCGCTCGCCGACCTCGCGGAGTCCTTCGTCACCGAGGTCCGGGCACTGCGCGCGCAGTGCGCGGCGCTGCCGGAGGCGGCCCGTTCGGCGCTCGTCGACCCGCGCGCCTGCATGCTCGCCGAGCGTCACGGCCTCGTCCTCGCGGCGGCGGCCTGCCTCGGCGTGTGGCTGGGCCAGGACGGCACCGGCTCCTTCCTGGACGACCCGGCCTGGGCGGTGCTCGCCCTGAGCCGGATCGGCCGCCGGCTGGGCGTCCCGGTCCCCGAACTGCCCGACGGCGTCACCGCGACGGTGCTGGGCGAACTGCTCGCCCGCCACCGCGAGGGCCGCAGCTTCGACCTGTACGACGCGCCTCTCGCCGGATGACACGGCAGGCCGGACGGCGGGGGACGGAAGAAGGGAGAGGGACCGTGGACCTGGAGCTCACGGACGGGCCGGGCGTCGCCGTCCCGGTGCACGTGCCGCGCGCCACCGGACCGTGGCAGCGCGTGCACGACGACCTCGCGGGCCGGGGACACGCCGTCGTCCACACCACGTGGGGCGAGTGGCTGCCCGCGGCCCTGGCCCAGCCCCGGCTGCGGCGGCTGCTGGGCCGGGACTGGACGCGCTACCGGCGCACCCCCGACCCGACGGTCCGCTACCGCTTCCTCGCCTCACGGCTGCTGATCAAGTACACGGCGGCGGCGGCGCTGCGCGTCCCGCCCGAGGCCCTGGACCTCGCCTACCGCCTGGGCGGACGGCCGTACCTGCCCGGCTTCGACCAGGTCGACGTCAGCCTCACCCACACCGGGGACCTGCTCGCCGTGGGCCTCAGCCGCCTCGGCCGCATCGGCGTCGACGCCGAACCCGCCGACCGGCGCATGCGGTTCGACCTGCTCAGGGCGCAGATGTGCACCCCGACGGAGGCCGCCGAGCTGGCCCCGCTCCCCGAGGGACGGCAGACCGCGGAAACGCTTCGCCTCTGGACGCTGAAGGAGGCGTACACCAAGGCGCTCGGCCAGGGGATGCGGCTGGGCTTCACCGAGTTCGGCTTCTCCCTGCGCACCGGGCGGCTCCAGGCGCCCGACGGCTCGCCCGCCTCCCGGGGCGAGTGGTCCTTCGCCACCCACCCGGTGCAGGGCCGCTACCTGCTGAGCGTGGCCCGTCACGACGCCGGCCTGGACCCCGCCCACGACACGTCGGCGCGCACGATGCTGGACCCTGGCTTCCTGTCCCTGATGGCCTCGCGCCCGCGATGACCGCCGTCCCCGGCGCGCCCACGGAGCCGCTCCGGTTCCGCTCGCCCCCGCCTCGAGGCCCGCTGGACGCGGCGCTCCGGGCCGGTGCGGCCCGGCTACCTTCGGGAGCGTCCACGAGTGCTGAGGGGGCGTCTGATGACGGAACGGACCACCGGGTTCGCGCGGACCTCCGTGCTGCGGGCGCTGCCGGGCGCGGCGGCAGCCACATGCGGGGTGCGGCTGTTCCTCGTCGGCCCCGACGCCCTCGCACGGGCGGGGATCAGGTCCCTGCTCGACGGGCACGGCGACATCACCGTCGTCGGCGAGGACGAGCCCGGTCCCCGGGCCCTCGCCGCCGTCCGGGCGCACGAGCCCGACGTACTGCTCGCGCACGGACTGCGCGACGAGGAGGAGACCGGAGCGCTGCTGCGGGCGGTCGGTCCGGACGGCGCCGTGCTCACCGTCGGAGGCGCCGGCCCGCTCTCCCGGCCCGAGCCCGCCCTGCGCGGCCACCTTCCCGTGACGACCAGCGCCGCACAGCTCGCCGCCGCCGTCTCGCTGGCCGCCGCGGGCTACTCCGTGGCCCGCGGCGCGCCCGCCCCGGCCGACCGGCCGGCCCGTGTCCGCACCCCGGGTCCCTCCTCCGTCTCCCCCGTGCCGCCGGACCGGCTCACCGCCCGCGAGTGCCAGATCCTCGACCTCGTCTCGCGCGGTCTGTCCAACACCGAGATAGCCCGTGCGCTGACGCTGTCCGAGCACACCGTCAAGACGCATGTGCAGAACCTGCTGCAGAAGCTGCGCCTGCGCAACCGGGTGCACGTGGCCATCTACGCCTTCGAGTCCGGCCTGCGCTGACGGCGCCGCCGTCGCGCATCAGGCGTCGGTCAGCGGGCTGTCAACCGCGGCGGAGAGGCTGGGCCGGTATCGCGCCGCCTGTGTCGCGGATGGCCCGGACCTTGGGGGAAGTGTGCCCGTTCCCGTTCCCGACGACATGCGTCTGCCGCTGACGGCGGCACAGCTCGGCATCTGGTTCGCGCAGGCGAGGGACCCGCTCAGTCCCGTGTTCAACACCGGCGAGTACGTGGAACTCGCCGGCGACCTCGACCGGGACCGCTTCGAGGAAGCCCTGCGGACCGTGGCCGAGGCGACCGACGCCCTGCGCCTGCGCTTCGGCACGGACCCCGACGGCACGGTCCACCAGCACGTGGGCCCGGCCGGCGAGTTCACCCTGCACCGCGTGGACGTCAGCGCCGCCGAGGACCCCGGCGCCGCGGCCGACGCCTGGATGGACGGCGTCCTCGCCACCCCGCTCGACGTCACCTCCGGCAGGCCCCTGTACACCCAGGCCCTGATCACCCTCGCCCCGGACCGTCACCGCTGGTTCCAGCACGCCCACCACCTGCTGCTGGACGGGTACGCCTTCCGCCTCGTGGCCGGGCAGGTCGCCCGCGCCTACCGGGGGGAACCGCTCGAGGACCTCCCCGGCGTCCGCGCCCTCGTCGACGCCGAACGCGCCTGGCGCGCCTCCGACGCCTACGCGGCCGACCGCGCCCACTGGCTGGCCGCGCCGCCCCCCGCCCCGGTCGCCCTCGCCGGCCGTGGCGCCCCGGCCGGGCCGGCCCCCGTACGCCGCACCGTCCTGCTGCCCGCCGCCGTGCGCGAGGGGCTCACCCGGCTGGCCGCCGCCGCGGACACCGGCTGGCAGGCCGCCTTCCCGGCCGCCGTCGCGGCGTACGCGCAGTGGCTGACCGGACAGCCGGAGGTCACGCTGCGGCTGCCGGTGACGGCCCGCCGCACCGCCGCCGCCCGTCGCGCCGTCGGATGCGTCGCCGGTGTCCTGCCGCTGCACCTCGCCCCGCGTCCCGCCGGCTCGCTCACCGGCCTGGTGGCCGCCGGGCGCGACGCGCTGGCGCCCCTGCTGCGCCACCAGCGCTTCCCTTACGAGGAGGTCCGCCGCGCACTGGGGCGGGTCGGGGAGGACGCCTCCGGCCCCGTGGTGAACGTGGCGGGGCACGACCACACCGCCGACTTCGGCCCGCTGCGGGCCACCGTGCACCCGGTGTCCACCGGCCCCGTCGACGACCTGAAGTTCTCGGTGTACGAGGAGGGCGCCGGGCTGCGCCTGCGTCTCGAGGCCAACCGGGCGCTTTACGACGAGGCGGCCACCGAGGGCCACCTGCGCCGCTTCACCCGCTTCCTGGACCGCCTCGCCTCCGCCGACCCCGCCGCCCCGCTGGCCCGGGTGCACGCCGCCGACGGACCGCCGCCCGCCCGTCCGGCCGCCGCCGGCGCCCCGGCCGGCACCCTGCACGGCCTGATCGCCCGGCGGGCCGCCGCCACCCCTGACGCCGTGGCCGTCACCCACGGCGCCGAGCGGCTCACGTACGCCGAACTCGACACCCGCGCCAACCGGCTGGCGCACCGGCTCCTCGCGCAGGGCGCCGGCCCCGAACGGACCGTCGCCCTCGCCCTGCCGCGCTCCGCCGACCTGGTCGTGGCCCTCCTCGCGGTGCTGAAGACCGGCGCCGCCTACCTGCCGCTCGACCCCGACTACCCCGAGGACCGCCTCGCCTGGATGATCGAGGACGCCCGGCCGGTGGCCGTCGTCGACGCGGACGCGATGCGCACGGACGACGGCGGCCCGGCCACCGACCCGGGCGTCGCCGTGGACCCGGCGAGCCCGGCCTACGTCATCTACACCTCCGGCTCCACCGGCCGTCCCAAGGGCGTGGTCGTCCCGCACGCCAACGTGGTGCGGCTGTTCACGGCCACCCGGCCCCTGTTCGGCTTCGGCCCCGACGACGTGTGGACCCTGTTCCACAGCTACGCCTTCGACTTCTCCGTCTGGGAGATCTTCGGCGCGCTGCTGCACGGCGGCCGGCTCGTCGTCGTGCCCTACACCGTCAGCCGCTCGCCCGACGGCCTCCTCGCCCTGCTGGCCCGCGAACGGGTCACCGTGCTCAGCCAGACGCCGAGCGCGTTCTTCCAGCTGGACGCCGCGGACCGGGACGCCGGCGGCCCGCCGCTCGCGCTGAAGCACGTCGTGTTCGGCGGCGAGGCGCTGGAACCCGCCCGGCTCGACGGCTGGTACGCCCGGCGCGGCGAAAGCGTCTCGCTCGTCAACATGTACGGCATCACCGAGACCACGGTGCACGTCACGCACGCCGCTCTCGGCCCCGGCGACACCGCCCCCGGTACCCGCTCCCCGGTCGGCGGCCCCCTGCCGCACCTCGCCGCCCGCGTCCTGGACCCCGCGCTGCGCCCGGTGCCGCCCGGCTTCGCCGGCGAGCTGTACGTCGCCGGCGACGGCCTCGCCCGCGGCTACCTCGGCCGCCCCGACCTGACCGCCGACCGGTTCGTCGCCGACCCCTACGGCCCGCCGGGCTCCCGCATGTACCGCACCGGCGACCTGGTGCGACTGCTCGACGACGGCACCTTCGCCTACCTCGGGCGCGGCGACCACCAGGTGAAGATCCGGGGCTTCCGGATCGAACTCGGCGAGATCGAGAGCGTGCTGGCCTCCCACCCGGGTGTCGCCCAGGCCGCCGTCACCGTCCGCGAGGACCGGCCGGGCGACCGGCGGCTCGCCGCGTACGCCGTGCCCGTTGCCGGCGCCGCACCCGACCCGGCCGACTGGCGCGCGCTGTGCGCCCGCACCCTGCCCGCCCACAGTGTGCCCGCGTCGGTCACCGTGCTCGACGCGCTGCCGCTGACCGCCAACGGCAAGCTCGACCGCGCCGCGCTGCCCGTCCCTGACGCTCCCGGCGCCCCTGCCGCGGACCGGACCCCGCCCGCCGGCCCGGCCGAGGCGGCCGTGCGCGACGCCTTCGCCTCCGTGCTCGGCGTCGACGAGGTCGGCGGCGACGCCGACTTCTTCGCCCTCGGCGGGCACTCCCTGCTCGCCGGACGGCTCATCGCCGCCGTCCGCGACGCGCTGGGCGCCGAGATCACCGTCCAGGACCTGTTCGAGGCGCCCACCCCGGCCGCCCTGGCCGCCCGGGTCCGCGCCGCCGGCCCGCCCGGCCGGCCCCCGCTCGTGGCCCGCTCCGACGACGGCCCCGCCCCCATGTCGTACGCCCAGCACCGCATGTGGGTGCTGCGCGAGGTGGAGGACGCCGCCCCCACCTACAACATGCCGCTCGCGCTGCGCCTGTCCGGCCCGGTGAACCGCATGGCGCTGCGCGACGCCCTGTACGACGTCGTGGTCCGGCACGAGAGCCTGCGCACCGTGTACCCGCGCGGCGAACACGGCGTCTCGCCCCGTGTGCTGCCGCCCGAGCAGGCCCGGCCCTGGCTGGTGGAGGCCCGCGTCCGGCCCGGCGACCTGCCCGCCGCGCTCACCCGGGCCGCCCGCACCCCCTTCGACCTCGACTGGCAACTGCCGGTCGTGGCACACCTGTTCACCCTGCCGGACGGGGACAACGTCCTGCTCCTGGTGCTGCACCACGTGGCCTGCGACGGCTGGTCGATGCGTCCGCTGCTCACGGACCTGTCCACCGCGTACGCCGCCCGGGTCATGGGCGAGGAGCCCTGCTTCCCGCCGCTGCCCGTCCGCTACGCCGACTTCGCACGGTGGCAGCGTGACCTCCTCGGCGACGAGGACGACCCGGCGAGCCTGGCCGGACGCCAGCTCGCCCACTGGGAACGCGCGCTGGCCGGCCTTCCCGACCAGCTGGAGCTGCCCGCCGACCGGCCCCGGCCGCCGGTCGCCGAGCACCGCGGCGGCTCCGTGCCGCTGCGCATCGGTCCCGAAGTGCACGCCGCCCTGGACGCGTTCGCCCGGGAGAACGGCGCCACCTGCCACATGGTGCTGCAGGCCGCGCTGGCCGCCCTGCTCACCCGGCTCGGCGCGGGCGCCGACATCCCCCTCGGCTGCCCCACCGCCTCCCGCCCCGACAGCGCCCTGGACGACGTCGTCGGCTTCTTCGTCAACCCGGTCGTGGTGCGCGCCGACACCTCCGGCGATCCCGCCTTCACCGATCTGCTCGCCCGGGTGCGGGCCACCGCGCTGGAGGCCTACGCCCACCAGGACGTGCCGTTCGACCGGGTCGTCGAACGGCTCCAGCCGGAGCGGTCGGCCGCCCGCCACCCGCTGTTCCAGGTCGTCCTGTCCTACCAGGACTTCGAGGCCCGCCCCGTGCTCAAGGGCCTCGACGTGCGCCGGGAACCGGTCGAACTCGGCGTCGCCAAGTTCGACCTGACGTTCAACCTGGTCGAGCACCGCGACGGCCGGGACGGATACGCCGGCATCGACGGCGACCTGGAGTACGACGTCGCGCTGTACGACCGGTCCACCGCCGAGTCCCTGGTGCGGCGCCTGCTGACGCTGCTCCGGGCGGCCGTCGCCGCCCCCGCGCTGCCGATCGGCGCCCACGACCTGCTGGACGACACCGAGCGCGCCCGCCTGGCCGCCTGGAACGACACCGCCCGGCCGGTGCCCGGCAGCGGGCTCGCCGAGCAGTTCGCGGCCCAGGCCCGGCGTACCCCCGACGCGGTCGCCGTGACCGGCGCCGACGGCGCCCACCTCACCTACGCCGAACTCGACGCGCGCTCCGGGCGGCTCGCCCGCCGGCTCGCCGACGCCGGCGTCGGACCCGAGAGCGCCGTCGTCGTGCTCCAGGAACGCTCCGCCGACCTGGTCGTCTCCCTGCTGGCGGTTCTGCGGGCCGGCGGCTACTACGTGCCGCTCAACACCCGCTACCCGGCCTCCCGGATGGCCCTGATCACCGAGGACGTCGGCGCCCGCGTCGTCCTCACCGACCGCGCCACCGACGCCGGGCACGCCTGCGCCTCCTGGGCGCCGCACGCCGAGGTCGTCGTCGTGGACGACGGCGGCGACGCGGAGCGCCGGCCGCTGCCCGCCGTGCCCGCCCACCCGCACCAGCTGGCGTACGTGATGTACACCTCCGGCTCCACCGGCCGGCCCAAGGGCGTGGCCATCACCCACGGCGACGTCTCCGCGCTGGCCGCCGACCGGTGCTGGCGCACCGGCAACCAGGAGCGCGTCCTGCTGCACTCCCCGTACTCCTTCGACACCTCCCAGTACGAGCTGTGGGTGCCGCTGGTGTCCGGCGGGGCCGTCGTCGTCGCCCCGCCCGGGGACCTGGACACCCGGGCCCTGGCCCGCGCGGTCGTCGAGGGCCGGGTCACCGGCATGTGGCTCACCTCCGGCCTGTTCAACCTGCTCGCCGAGGAGTCCCCGGAGTGCTTCACCGGCGTACGGGAGGTGTGGACGGGCGGCGACGTCGTCTCGCCCGCCGCGGTCGCCCGGGTCCTGGCCGCCTCGCCCGGCACCCTGGTCGTCGACGGCTACGGCCCGACCGAGACCACCACCTTCGCCACCCACCACTTCATGCGCGCGCCGTGGGAGCAGGAGACCACCGTCCCCATCGGCACCCCGCTGGACAACACCACCTGCCATGTGCTGGACGACCGGCTGCGGCCCGTCCCGCCCGGCGTGGCCGGCGAGCTGTACATCGGCGGCGCCGGACTGGCCCGCGGCTACCTCGGACGGCCCGACGCCACGGCCGAACGGTTCGTCGCCGACCCGTACGGCCCCGCGGGCGCCCGCATGTACCGCACCGGCGACCTGGTGCGCAGGCGTGGCGACGGCGTGCTGGAGTTCCTCGGCCGCGTCGACCACCAGGTCAAGATCCGCGGCTTCCGCATCGAACTGGGGGAGATCGAGTCCGTCCTCGGCTCCCACCCGCAGGTCGCCCAGTGCACCGTCCTGGTCCGGGAGGACCGCCCCGGGGACAAACGGCTCGTCGCCTACGTCGTCGCCGCGCCCGGCGCGGACCCCGGCGCCGCCGCGCTGCGCGCCCACGTCGCGGCCGCGCTGCCCGACTACATGGTGCCCGCGGCCTTCGTCGCGCTGCCCGCGCTGCCGCTCACCCCGAACGGCAAGCTCGACCGCCGGGCCCTGCCCGCGCCGGACTTCGGCGCGGCCACGGGCACGCACCGGGCACCGCGCACCCCCCGCGAGGAACTGCTCGCGGTGCTGTTCGCCGAGGTGCTCGGCGTGGAACGCGTCTCGGTCGACGACAGCTTCTTCGACCGCGGCGGTGACAGCATCATGGTCATCCAGCTGGTCGGCCGGGCCCGCCGCGCCGGACTGGTGCTGAACGCGGCACAGGTCTTCGAGCACAAGTCGGTCGCCGCCCTCGCCCAGGTCGCCGAGGGCGCCGCCGACCGGGCGCCCGCCGCGCCGGAGGGCCTGACCGCCGAGCCGGCCGGCCCGGTGCCGCTCACCCCCGTCATGCACTGGCTGCGCGAACGCGGCGGCCCGGTCGAGGCGTTCAGCCAGACCATGGCCGTGCCCGTCCCGCCCCGCCTCGGCGAGGAACGCCTCACGGCCGCCCTCCAGACACTCGTCGACCACCACGACGTGCTGCGCGCGGTCCTCACCCGCGAGCCCCGGACGGCGGACGGCGCCACGGGCGACGGCGCGACGCACGGCGGGGAGGCGGGCTGGACCCTGCGCATCGACCCGCCCGGCGCCGTCCGCGCGGCCGACTGGGTGCGCCGCGTCGACGCCGCAGGGAAGGACGCGGCGGCGCTGGCCGCGCTGACCGCCCGGGAGGCCGCCGCCGCCCGGGACCGGCTCGACCCGTTCACCGGCCGCACCGGCCAGGCCGTCTGGCTCGACGCCGGGGACGGCCGCCCCGGAACGCTGCTGCTCACCCTGCACCACCTCGTCGTGGACGGCGTCTCCTGGCGCATCCTGCTGCCGGACCTGAAGGCCGCCTGGGAAGACCCGCACACGCCGCTGCCCCCGGTCGGCACCCCGTTCCGGGCCTGGGCCCTGCACCTGGCCGAACAGGCGCGCACGGAGCGGCGCGGCGGCGAACTCGCCCTGTGGACCAGGACCCTGGCGCACGGCGCCCGGCCGGTCACCGCCGAGCGGCTGGACCCCGCCCGCGACACCGCGGCCACCGCCCGCAGCGTCAGCCTGGACCTGGACCCCCGTACCAGCGCCGCCCTGCTCACCACCGTGCCCGCCGCGTTCCACGGCCGGGTCGACGACGTCCTGCTGACCGCGTTCGCGCTCGCGGTCGCCGACTGGCGCGGGCGCCGCGGACTCGGGGACGACGACGCCGTCCTGGTGGACGTCGAGGGCCACGGCCGCGAACCGGGTGACAGCGCCGCCGAACTCTCCCGCACCGTCGGGTGGTTCACCTCCATCCACCCCGTCCTGCTCCGGCCGGGACCGCTCGACCGGCAGGACGCCCTGGCCGGCGGCGCCGCCGCGGGAACAGCCGTCAAGCGGGTCAAGGAACAGCTCAGGGAGATCCCCGACGGCGGCATCGGCCACGGGGTGCTGCGACACCTCGACGCCCGCGCCGCCCGCAGCCTGACCGCCCTCGCCCCGCACGGCACCCCCGACCTGGGCTTCAACTACCTGGGCCGGTTCCCCGCCCCCGACGGCGGCCTGTGGACCGCCGCCCCGGACGCGGACCTGATCGGGGACGGCGCGGGCGAACGGCTGCCGCTCGCCCACGCCCTCGAACTCAACGCCCTCACCCGCGACGGGAACGACGGCCCCCGGCTGACCGCCGTGTGGACCTGGGCGGGACGGCTCCTGGACGAGGACGCCGTACACGACCTCGCCGGCGGCTGGTTCCGGGCCCTGACCGCCCTGGCCGCCCACGCCGAACGACCCGAGGCGGGCGGGATCACCCCGTCCGACCTGTCCCTGGTCCAGCTCAGCCAGGACCAGATCGACCAGCTCGAAGCCGCCTGGAAGGTAGCCCGATGACGCAGTCCGGACTCGCCGACGTCCTGCCCCTGACCCCGCTCCAGGAAGGGCTGCTCTTCCAGGTCGCCTACGCGGCGCAGGCCGGCGGCCCGGACGTCTACACCGTCCAGCTGGTGTTCGACCTGCGCGGCCCGCTGGACGAGGAGTCGCTGAGGACGGCGGCCGGCGCCCTGCTGCGCCGCCACCCCAACCTGCGCGCCGGATTCTGGCAGCAGAACGTGGACCGGCCGGTGCAGTTCGTCCCGCGCGACGTGCCGCTGCCCTGGCGGCGCCTGGACCTCACCGGGCTCGCCGACGACGAACAGCGGCTCAGGGCGGACGACTTCGTCGCCGCGGACCGCGCCGAACGCTTCGACCCGGGCGCCCCGCCGCTGCTGCGCTGCGGTCTGCTCGCCTTCGGTCCCGACCACCACAGGCTGGTGCTGACCACCCACCATCTGCTGTTCGACGGCTGGTCCATGCCGCTGCTGGTGCGCGAGCTGTTCACGCTGTACGCGCACCACGGCGACGACTCGGCCCTGGCGCCCGTCACCCCCTACCGGGCCTATCTGGCCTGGCTCGCCGGGCAGGACCGGGACGCGGCCCGCGCCGCCTGGCGCACCGCGCTGGCCGGACTGGAGGAGCCGAGCCTGGTCGCCGCCGGGCGCGGCCGGGGCGCGGACGGCGGAGCCGCGCTGCCCGGACAGATCTGGCACGAGGTGGACGAGACCACCACCGGACGGCTGACCGCCCTCGCCCGCTCCCTCGGACTGACCCCCAACACCCTGGTGCAGGGCGTCTGGGCACTGCTGCTCGGCAGCGAACTGGGCCGCGACGACGTGGTGTTCGGCGCCACCGTCTCCCACCGCCCGCCCGAGATACCCGGCATCGAGTCCACCATCGGCATGTTCGTCAACACCCTGCCGGTACGGGTCCGCGTCCGCCCCTGGGAGACGCTGGGCGAGCTGCTGGCCCGTGTGCAGCGGGAGCAGGCCGCGCTCATCGAGCACCGCCACCTGTCCCTGAGCGAGATCCAGTCGGCCGCCGGCGCCGGTGAACTCTTCGACACGGTCGTCGTGTTCGAGAACTACCCGCTGGACCCCGAGGTGCTCCGCGCCGAGGCCCGCGGGCTGCGCCTGGCCTCCTTCGAGGTCGGCGACGCCACCCACTATCCGCTGAGCCTGCTCGCCATCCCCGGCGAGCGGCTCCGCTTCCGCCTCGACCACCGCGCCGACGTGCTGGACACCGCCGGCGCCGAACGGCTGCTGCGCCGCCTGGACGCCCTGCTCGCCCAGGTCGCCGAACACGGAGCCGGCCTGCCCGTCGGCCGCGCCGCGCTGCTGACGGCCGACGAGCGCGCCCACGCCCTCGCCCTCTCCCGCGGACCCTCCTCCGACGCCCCCGCCGGCCGGACCCTGCCCGAGCTGTTCGAGGCGCAGGTGGCGCGTACGCCGGATGCGGTGGCGTTGGTGGTGGGGGGTGAGTCGTGGACGTATGCGGAGGTGAACGCGCGGGCGAACCGGTTGGCGCGGTGGCTGGTGGGGCGGGGTGCGGGTCCTGAGCGGGTCGTGGCGTTGCGGTTGCCGCGGTGTGCGGGGCTGTATGTGGCGCTGTTGGCGGTGCTGAAGGCGGGTGCGGCGTATCTGCCGGTGGATGTGGCGTATCCGGAGGAGCGGATCGCGTTGATGCTCCAGGACGCGTCGCCTGCTCTGGTGCTCACGCCGGAGGAGGTGGAGGCGGATCTGTCGAGGTTTGAGGCGGGGGATCTGACGGACGGTGAGCGGCTTGCGCCGCTGCTGCCGCACCATCCGGCGTACGTGATCTACACGTCGGGTTCCACCGGCCGGCCCAAGGCCGTGGTCATGCCGGGATCCGCCCTGGTCAACCTCCTCACCTGGCACCAGCGGGAGATACCCGGCGGCACCGGCACGGTGGTCGCCCAGTTCACCACCATCGGCTTCGACGTCGCCAGCCAGGAGATCCTCTCCGCGCTGCTGCACGGCAAGACCCTCGCCGTGCCCGCCGAGGACGTGCGCCGCAGCGCCGAGCTGCTGACCGCCTGGCTCGACGAACAGCGCGTCACGGAGCTCTACGCGCCGAACCTCGTCGTGGAGGCGGTCGCGGAGGCCGCCGCCGAGCAGGGGCGCACCCTGCCCGCGCTGCGGCACGTGGTGCAGGCGGGCGAGGCGCTCGGACTCGGCGCCGCCGTGCGCGCCTTCACCGGCGCCGCCCCCGGACGGCGGCTGCACAACCACTACGGGCCCGCCGAGACCCATGTGACGACCGGCACCGCCCTGCCCGCCGACCCCGCGGGCTGGAGCGACCCGGCGCCGGTCGGCCGTCCCGTCGCCGGCACCCGCGTCCTCGTGCTGGACGGTGCGCTGCGTCCGGTGCCGCCGGGTGTCACGGGTGAGCTGTATCTGGCGGGTGCGGGGGTGGCGCGCGGGTACTTGAACCGTCCGGAGCTGACGGCGGAGCGGTTCGTGGCCGATCCCTACGGTCCGCCGGGGTCCCGTATGTACCGCACGGGTGATCTGGGACGGTGGCGGGCGGACGGGGAGCTGGAATTCGCCGGGCGCGCGGACCACCAGGTGAAGATCCGCGGTTTCCGGGTCGAGCCGGGGGAGGTGGAGGCCGCGCTCGCCGCCCTGCCGGGCGTCGCCCACGCCGCCGTCCTCGCCCGCGAGGACCGCCCCGGCGACAAGCGCCTCGTCGGCTACGTCGTCCCGGCCCACGACGCCACCGACCCCGCCGCGCTGCGCACCGCGCTGGCCCGGACCCTGCCCGACCACATGGTGCCCGCCGCGATCGTCGTCCTCGACGCGCTGCCGCTCACCCCCAACGGCAAACTGGACCGGGCCGCGCTCCCCGCGCCCCGGACCACCGCGGCCGCCCGCCGCACCCCGCGCTCCCCGCGGGAAGAGATCCTGTGCGGCCTGTTCGCCGAGGTGCTCGGACTCACCGGCCCCGTCCACATCGACGACGACTTCTTCGCGCTGGGCGGGCACTCGCTGCTCGCCACCCGGCTGATCAGCCGCGTCCGCAGCGTCCTCGGCGCCGAACTGCCGCTGCGCGAGCTGTTCGAGGCCCCCACGGTCGCCCGGCTCGCCGAACGCCTCGACGGCGCCGAGGGCGCCCGTCCCGCGCTGCGGCCGGTCGCCCCGGAGCGGCGCCCGTCCCGGCTGCCGCTGTCCCACGCCCAGCGCCGGCTGTGGTTCCTCGGCCGCCTCGACGGCCCCAACAACACCTACAACATCCCGCTCGCCCTCCGGCTGCGCGGTGACGTCGACCGCGCCGCGCTGCGCGCCGCCCTCGCCGACCTGACCGCCCGGCACGAGACCCTGCGCACCGTCTACCCCGCGGACGCCGGCGAGCCGTACCAGGAGATCCTGCCGCCCGGCGAGGCGGTACCCGGCCTCGAGACCGCCGTCACCGACGAGGAGCACCTCGCCGGCCGGCTGGCCGAGGCGGCCGGCCGGCCCTTCGACCTCACGCGTGATCTGCCGTTGCGGGCGGTGCTGTTCGAGCTGGGCGAGCGGGAGCACGTGCTGCTGTTGCTGCTGCACCACATCGCGGGCGACGGCTGGTCCCTCGCCCCGCTGACGCGGGACCTGGCGACCGCGTACGCCGCCCGCCGCGAGGGCCGCGCCCCCGCGTTCACGCCGCTGCCCGTCAGCTACGCCGACTACACGCTGTGGCAGCGCGACCTGCTCGGCGACGCCGACGACCCGGCGAGCCCGCACGCCGCCCAGCTCGCCCACTGGCGCGACGCCCTGTCCGGGGCCCCCGCCCAGCTCGACCTGCCCACCGACCACGCCCGGCCGGCCGTCGCCTCGCACCGCGGCGCCACCGTCGCGTTCCGGCTCGACGCCGCTCTGCACGACCGGCTCGCCGCGCTCGCCACCGCCTGCGACAGCAGCCTGTTCATGGTGCTCCAGGCCGCCTTCGCCGCCGTGCTCACCCGGCACGGGGCGGGCACCGACATCCCCGTCGGCAGCCCCGTCGCCGGCCGCACCGACGACGCGCTCGACCAGCTGGTCGGGTTCTTCGTCAACACCCTGGTGCTGCGCACCGACACCTCCGGCGACCCCGCCTTCCGCGACCTCGTGCGCCGGGTGCGCGAGGTCGACCTGGCCGCCTACACCCACCAGGACCTGCCGTTCGAGAAGCTCGTCGAGGAGCTCAACCCCGAGCGGACGCTCGCCCGCAACCCGCTCTTCCAGGTGGTCCTCGCCCTGCAGTCGATGCCCGCCCCCGACACGGCCCTGCCGGGCCTGGACGTCGCCGTGGAGCCGGTGCGGGTGGGCTTCGCCAAGTTCGACCTCGGTCTCGCCGTCGTCGAGGAGCACACCGCCGACGGCGAGCGGGCCGGGATCCGCGGCGACTGGGAGTACAGCACCGAGCTGTTCGAGCGCGGCACCGTGGAGGCCCTCGGCGAACGTCTGGAACGCTTCCTGCGCGCCGTCGCCGAGGACCCCGGGCGGACCATCGGATCGGTCGACCTGCTCGGCCCGGCCGAACGCCACCGGCTGCTGGTCGACGTCAACGCCCCCGAAGCGGGGACGGTCCGCCCGGCCACGCTGCCCGCCCTGTTCGAGGAGCAGGCCGCCCGCACCCCCGACGCCGTCGCGGTGGTCATGGGCGCGCGGTCGCTCACGTACGCGGAACTGAACGCGCGGGCCAACCGGCTGGCGCGCCGGCTGGCCGAGCGGGGCGCGGGCCCCGAGCACGTCGTGGCGCTCCAGCTGCCGCGCACGGCGGACCTGGTGACGGCCGTCCTCGCGGTCTGGAAGGCCGGCGCCGCCTACCTGCCCGTCGACCCCGGCTACCCGGACGAGCGGATCGCGTTCATGCGGGCCGACGCCCGGCCGTCCCTGGTCCTCACCCCCGACACTCTCGCCGCCGACCTCGAGGCCGCCGCCGGGTACCCCGCCACCGACCTCCGCGACGCCGACCGGGCGGCCCCGCTGCTGCCGGACCACCCCGCCTACGTCATCTACACGTCCGGCTCCACCGGCACCCCCAAGGGGGTCGTGGTCGCGCACGCCTCCGTCACCGCCACGATCCCGCCCCAGGCCGCGCGGTTCGGTCTCGGTCCGCGTAGCAGGGTGCTCCAGTTCGCCTCGATCAGCTTCGACGCCGCCCTGTGGGAGCTGACGGCCGCCCTGCTCACCGGCGCCGGACTGGTCCTCGCCACCGCCGACGAACTGCTGCCAGGACCCGGCCTCGCCGACCTGGTCCGCGAGCAGGGCGTCACGCTGCTCGCCCTGCCGCCCGGCGCCCTGCCCGCCCTGCCCGACGGCGCCCTGCCTCCCGGCACGGACCTCATCGTCGCCGGCGACGCGACCGCCCCCGACCAGGCCGCCCGGTTCGGCCCCGGCCGGCGCCTGGTCAACGCCTACGGTCTGACCGAGAGCACCGTGTGCGCCACCCTGAGCGCCCCCGTCACCGGCGCGGTCTCCCCGCCCATCGGCCGCCCGGTCGGCGCGGCCCGCGTCTACGTCCTCGACGAGCGGCTGCGGCCCGTGCCGCCCGGCGTCACCGGCGAGATCCACATCGCCGGGCCCGGCGTCGCCCGCGGCTACCTCGGCCGCCCCGGGCTGACCGGCGAACGGTTCGTCGCCGACCCCTTCGCGCCCCTGTTCGGCGAGCGCGGCGCCCGGATGTACCGCACCGGCGACCTGGGCCGGTGGCGGGCCGACGGAGAGCTGGAGTTCGCGGGCCGCGCCGACCAGCAGGTCAAGATCCGCGGCTTCCGCATCGAGCCCGGCGAGATCGAGACCGTCCTCACCGGCCACCCGGACGTCACGGCCGGCGCCGTCGTCGCCCGGGAGGCCGGGCCCGGCGACAAGCACCTCGTCGCCTACGTCGTCCGCGAGACCGCCACCGGCGACCCGACGGCCGCGGACGAGGCCGGCGGCGACGGACAGGTCGAGCGATGGCGCGAGACCTACGACTCCCTGTACGAGGCCGAGCCCGGGCACGCCTTCGGCGCCGACTTCTCCGGCTGGAACAGCAGCTACACCGCCGACGCCATCCCCCTCGAGGAGATGACCGAGTGGCGGGCCGCGTCCGTGGAGCGGATCCTCGCCCTGCGCCCGCGCCGGGTCCTGGAGATCGGCTGCGGTACCGGCCTGATCCTCTCCCAGGTCGCCCCGCACGTCGCCGAGTACTGGGGGACCGACCTGTCCGCACCGGTCGTCGACCAGCTCCGCCGGCACCTCGACGCCCGTCCCGAACTGGCCGACAGGTGCACCCTGCTCACCCGTCCCGCGCACGACACCGACGGCCTGCCCGCAGGACACTTCGACACCGTCGTGCTGAACTCCGTCGTCCAGTACTTCCCCGACGCCGGATACCTGGCCGCGGTGGTGCGCCGCGCGGCCGCGCTCCTCGCCCCCGGCGGCACGATCTTCCTCGGCGACATCCGCAACCTGCGCACCCTGCGCGCCTTCCGCACCGCCGTCGAACTGCGCCGCGCCGGCGCCTACGCGGACCCCGCCGCGATACGCCGCTCCGTCGCCCAGTCGATCGCCGCCGAGAAGGAACTGCTGCTCGACCCCGACTACTTCACCGCCCTCGCCGCCGACGACCCGCACCTGGTCCTCGCCGACGTCACCCTGCGCGCGGGAGCCCACCACAACGAGATGAGCCGGCACCGCTACGACGTCCTGCTGCGCCGGGCCGCGGACGGCCCGGCGCCGGACGGGAAACGGCTGCGCTGGGGCACGGACGTCCGCACCGCCGGCGAGCTGCGCCGCGCCCTGAGCGGGGACGGCGCCGTACGGGTCACCGGCATACCCAACGCCCGGCTGGTCCGCGAGCACCGCGCGCTCGCCGCGCTGGAACGCGGCGACGCCGCCGGGGCCGCCGCCCTCCTGGACGCGCCCGCCCCCGACGACGCCGTCGACCCGCACGACGTGCACCGCTGGGGCGCCCGCTGCGCCTGGGGCGCACCGGACGACACCTTCGAGGCGTACGCGGGCCCCGGCGCCGCCCACCGGCCGCGCCCGGCCGCCGCACGCGCCCTGGCCAACGACCCCTCACGCGCCGAGCGCGACGCGCGGGTCGTCGACGAACTGCGCGCCCTGGTGGCCGAACGGCTGCCCGCGCACATGGCGCCCGCCGCGTACGTCGTCCTGGACGCCCTGCCGCTCACCGCCAACGGCAAGCTCGACCGGGACGCGCTGCCCGCACCCGACCTGGGGTCCGCCGCGGCCGGCCAGGCACCGCGCACCCGGCGGGAGGAGATCCTCGCCGCCCTCTTCGCGGAGGTCCTCGGGCTGCCCGGGGTCGGCGTCGACCGCAGCTTCTTCGACCTGGGCGGGCACTCGCTGCTGGCCACCCGGCTGCTGAGCCGCATCCGCACCGTGCTGGGCGCGGAACTCGCCGTACGCGACCTGTTCCAGGCGCCCACCGTCGCCGAGCTCGCCGAACGCGTCGACGGCGCGGACGAGGCCCGGCCCGCGCTCACCGCACGGCCGCGCCCCGCGGAGGTGCCGCTGTCGTTCGCCCAGTACCGGCTGTGGTTCCTGCACCGCATGGAGGGACCCGGCGCCACCTACAACATCCCGATGAGCCTGCGGCTGACCGGCAGCCTCGACACCGCCGCGCTGCGGGCCGCGCTCGCCGACGTCGTCGCCCGCCACGAGGCGCTGCGCACCGTCTACCCGGAGCGCGGCGGCGTCCCGCGCCAGCAGGTTCTGGACCCGGTGGCGCCCGCCTTCGAGACCGTGCCGACCACGCCCGGACGGCTCGAGGAGGACCTGACCCGCGCCGCCCGCCGCGGCTTCGACCTGGCCGGCGAACTCCCGCTGCGGGCCGTGCTGTTCGAGCTGGGCGAGCGCGAGCACGTGCTGCTGCTGCTCATGCACCACATCGCCGGCGACGGATGGTCCTGGCCGCCGCTCGCCCGCGATCTCGGCGACGCGTACGCCGCCCGACGCGAGGGCCGCGCCCCCGGCTTCGCGCCGCTGCCGGTCCAGTACGCCGACTACACGCTGTGGCAGCGTGAGCTGCTCGGCGACGAGCAGGACCCCGACAGCCGCCTCGCGCGCCAGATCGAGCACTGGACGAGGACGCTGGACGGCGTCCCCGAGGAACTCACGCTGCCCACCGACCACCCCCGTCCCGCCGTCGCCTCGCACCGCGGCGACACGGTGCCCTTCACCGTCGACGCGGACCTGCACCGCCGGCTGAACGCCCTGGCCGGCAGCGCGCGGGCCAGCCTGTTCATGGTGGTCCAGGCCGCCTTCGCCGCGCTGCTGACCCGGCACGGGGCGGGCACCGACATCCCCGTCGGCAGCCCCGTCGCCGGGCGCACCGACGAGGCGCTGGACGACCTGGTCGGGTTCTTCGTCAACACGCTGGTGCTGCGCACCGACACCTCAGGCGATCCCACCTTCCGGGAACTGCTGGACCGGGTCCGGGAGGCGGACCTGGCCGCCTACGCCCACCAGGACGTGCCCTTCGAGAAGCTCGTCGAACGGCTGCGCCCCGAGCGCTCACTCTCCCGCCACCCGCTGTTCCAGGTGATGCTGGCGTTCCAGAACAGCGGCGAGGCCCGCCTCGACCTGCCCGGCCTCACCGCCGAGGCGCTTCCGGTCGGCGTCGGCGTCGCCAAGTTCGACCTGCACCTGAGCATGGTCGAGCTGCGCTCCGGCGACGGCGCACCCGGCGGCATCCGCGCCGCCCTGGAGTTCAGCACCGACCTGTTCGAGCGGGGCACCGCGGAGGCGCTCGCCGAACGGCTGCTGCGCCTGCTGCGGGCCGTCGCCGACGACCCCGACACCACGATCGGCCGCCTGGAACTCCTCAGCCCCGACGAGCGCCGCCGGGTCCTCACCGGCTGGAACACCACCGAAGCGCCGCGTCCCGCGCCCGGCACCCGGGTCCCCGAGCTGTTCGAGGCGCAGGTGGCGCGTACGCCGGATGCGGTGGCGTTGGTGGTGGGGGGTGAGTCGTGGACGTATGCGGAGGTGAACGCGCGGGCGAACCGGTTGGCGCGGTGGCTGGTGGGGCGGGGTGCGGGCCCTGAGCGCATCGTGGCGTTGCGGTTGCCGCGGTGTGCGGGGCTGTATGTGGCGCTGTTGGCGGTGCTGAAGGCGGGTGCGGCGTATCTGCCGGTGGATGTGGCGTATCCGGAGGAGCGGATCGCGTTGATGCTTCAGGACGCGTCGCCTGCTCTGGTGCTCACGCCGGAGGAGGTGGAGGCGGATCTGTCGGGGGTCCCCGCGGGGGATCTGACGGACGGTGAGCGGCTCGCGCCGCTGCTGCCGCAGCACCCGGCGTACGTGATCTACACGTCGGGTTCCACCGGCCGGCCCAAGGCCGTGGTCATGCCCGGCGTCGGACTGGTCAACCTCCTCACCTGGCACGCCCGCCGCTTCCCCGGCGGCCCCGGAACGCACACCGCGCAGTTCACGGCGATCGGCTTCGACTTCTCCGTGCAGGAGATCCTCTCCCCGCTCGTCATGGGCAAGACCCTCGTGGCGCCCGACGAGCCGACCCGGCACAGCGCCGAACTGCTGGCCGCCTGGCTGGACGAGCAGCGCGTGAACGAGCTGTTCGCGCCGAACCTCGTCGTGGAGGCGGTCGCGGAGGCCGCCGCCGAGCAGGGCCGCACCCTGCCCCACCTGACCGACGTCCTCCAGGGCGGCGAGGCCCTCGTGCCCGGCCCCCGGGTGCGCGACTTCGCGTACGCCGTCCCCGGCCGGCGGCTGCACAACGTCTACGGACCCGCCGAGACCCACGCCGTCACCACCCACACCCTGCCCGCCGATCCGGCCGAGTGGCCCGCCGCCGCCCCCATCGGGCGGCCCGTGGACCACGACCGCGTCCTCGTGCTGGACGGTGCGCTGCGTCCGGTGCCGCCGGGTGTCACGGGTGAGCTGTATCTGGCGGGTGCGGGGGTGGCGCGCGGGTATCTGAACCGTCCGGAGCTGACGGCGGAGCGGTTCGTGGCCGATCCCTACGGTCCGCCGGGGTCCCGTATGTACCGCACGGGTGACCTGGGCCGGTGGCGGGCGGACGGGGAGCTGGAGTTCGCCGGGCGCGCGGACCACCAGGTGAAGATCCGCGGTTTCCGGGTCGAGCCGGGGGAGGTGGAGGCCGCGCTCGCCGCCCTGCCGGGCGTCGCCCGCGCCGCCGTCCTCGCCCGCGAGGACCGGCTGGTCGCCTACCTCGTCGGCGACGGCCCGGACACCGACGCCGTACGCGCCGCCCTGGGCCGGGTCCTGCCGGACTTCATGGTGCCGTCCGCGTACGTGGTGCTCGACGCGCTGCCGCTGACCCCCAACGGCAAACTGGACCGGGCCGCGCTGCCCGACCCCGCCCCCGCGCCGGGCGCCGCACGCGGCCCGCGCACCCCCGGCGAGGAGATCCTGTGCGGGCTGTTCGCCGAGGTACTCGCGGTGGACCGACCGGTCCGCGCCGACGACGACTTCTTCGCGCTGGGCGGGCACTCGCTGCTCGCCACCCGGCTGATCAGCCGCATCCGCAGCGTCCTCGGCGCGGAGGTCTCGCTGCGGGACCTGTTCGAGCGCCCCACCCCGGCCGGCCTCGCGTCCCTCGCCGCCTCGGCCGGCGACGGACGCCGTCCCGCCCTGGCGCCCGCCGCCGAACGGCCCGACCCGCTCCCGCTGTCGTACGCCCAGCGCCGGCTGTGGTTCCTCGGCCGCCTCACGGACGACGACCCCGGCTACAACATGCCCGTGGGACTGCGTCTGACCGGCGCCCTGGACGCCGAGGCGCTCGCCGCCGCACTGGCCGACCTGACCGAGCGGCACGAGACGCTGCGCACCGTCTTCCCCGAGGGCGAGGACGGCAGCCCCTGCCAGCTGGTGCTCGGGCCCGAGGCGGCCCGGCCGGCGCTCGAGGTGTGCCGGACCACCGAGGACGAGCTTCCCGGCGCACTGGCCCGGGCGGCCCGGCACCGCTTCGACCTCACGCGTGATCTGCCGTTGCGGGCCGTGCTGTTCGAGCTGGGCGAGCGGGAGCATGTGCTGCTGTTGCTGCTGCACCACATCGCGGGCGACGGCTGGTCCCTCGCCCCGCTGACGCGGGACCTGGCCACCGCGTACGCCGCCCGCCGCGAGGGCCGCGCCCCCGCGTTCACGCCGCTGCCCGTCAGCTATGCCGACTACACGCTGTGGCAGCGCGACCTGCTCGGCGACGCCGACGACCCGTCCGGCACCGCCGCCCGGCAGTTCGCCTACTGGCACGAGGCGCTGGCGCAGCTCCCCGAGGAGATCCAGCTGCCCGCCGACCGGCCACGCCCTGCCACCCCCGGCCATCGCGGCGAGGCGGTGTTCCGCACCCTCGACGCCGGTCTGCACCAGACCCTGCTCGACCTCGCCCGCTCCGGCGGCGCCAGCCTGTTCATGGTGCTGCACGCCGCCCTCGCCGCCGTGCTGACCCGGCACGGGGCGGGCACCGACATCCCCGTGGGCAGTCCGGTCGCCGGGCGCACCGACGAGGCGCTGGACGACCTGGTCGGGTTCTTCGTCAACACGCTGGTGCTGCGCACCGACACCTCAGGCGATCCCACCTTCCGGGAACTGCTGGACCGGGTCCGGGAGGCGGACCTGGCCGCCTACGCCCACCAGGACGTGCCCTTCGACCGGCTGGTGGAGGACCTCGGACCGGGCCGGTCCCTCTCCCGGCACCCGCTGTTCCAGGTGCTGCTCGCCTTGCAGAACACGCCCGAGGCCGACCTCGCCCTGCCCGGCCTCACCGTCCGGCCCGAGGTCGTCGCCCTCGGCGCCGCCAAGTTCGACCTCACCTTCAACCTGGCCGAGCGGCACGGCCCCGACGGCACGGCCGGAGGCATCGACGCCGTCCTCGAATACAACACCGACCTGTTCGAGCGCACCACCGCCGAGGCGCTCACCGACCGTCTCGTGGCCTTCCTGCGGGCGGTCGCCGCCGACCCCGACCTGCCGGTCGCCGAGGTGCCGATCCTCGCGAGCGGCGAACGCCACCTCGTCCTGACCGGGTGGAACGACACCTCCTGGGCGCCCGGCCGCACGGCCGCCGACGCGTCGCTGCCGCGGCGCTTCGCCGAACAGGCCGCCCGCACCCCCGACGCGGTCGCCGTCACCGAACCAGACGGCGTCACCTGGACGTATGCCGAACTCGACGCCCGGGCCAACCGGCTGGCCCGCCGGCTCGTCGCCCGGGGCGTCACCCCGGAGACACCCGTCGCCGTGCTCCAGGAACGCTCCGCGCACCTGGTGGCCGCCACCCTCGCGATCCTCAAGGCGGGCGGCGTCTACGTGCCGCTGCACACGGGCTATCCCGAGGAGCGGATGCGGCACGTCCTCGCCGACACCGGGGCGGAACTGCTGCTCACCGACGCCCGCCACGCCGCCGCCGCGTCCCGGCTGGGCGTGACGGCCCTCGCCGCCGACGAGGACACCTCCACGGGCGACGCCACCGCGCCGGACGTCACCGTTCCGCCGGACGCGCTCGCCTACATCATGTACACCTCCGGATCCACCGGCGTCCCCAAGGGAATCGGCATCACGCACCGCGACGCCGTCGCGCTCGCCGTCGACCGCTGCTGGGAGACCGGCGCCGCCTCCCGGGTGCTGATGCACTCGCCGTACGCCTTCGACATCTCCACCTACGAACTGTGGAGCCCGCTGCTGGCCGGCGGCCGCATCGTCGTCGCCCCGCCCGGCGAACTGGACGCCGCCGTGCTGCGCCGCGTCCTCGCCGAGCAGGGCGTCACCTCCCTGCTGCTGACCGCGGGTCTGTTCGGCGTCGTCGCGGACGAGGACCCCGGCGTCTTCACGGGCGTGCGCGACGTGTGGACGGGCGGCGACGTCGTCCCGCCCACCGCCGTGCGCCGCGTCCTCGCCGCCTGCCCGGGCACCGTCGTCAAGGTGCTGTACGGGCCCACCGAGATCACCCTCGGCTGCACCTGGCACCGGTTCACCGACCCCGGCCGGGTCCCCGCGTCCGTGCCCATCGGACGCCCGCTGGACGAGACCCGCGCCTACGTGCTCGACGAGCGGCTGCGGCCCGTGCCGCCCGGTGTGCCGGGCGAGCTGTACATCGCGGGCGCCGGCCTGGCCCGCGGCTACTGGGCCCAGCCCGCGCGCACCGCCGAACGGTTCACGGCCGACCCGTTCGCCGGGCTCTTCGGCGACACCGGCGGCCGCATGTACCGCACCGGCGACATCGCGCGCCGCACCACGGGCGGCGTCCTGGAGTTCCTCGGCCGCGCCGACCAGCAGGTCAAGATACGCGGCTTCCGCGTCGAACCCGGCGAGATCGAGACCGCGCTCGCCGCCCACCCCGACGTCACCCGGGCCGTCGTCACCGCGCGCCCCGGACGGGCCGGCGACACCGTCCTCGTCGCCCACCTGGTCCCCGCGCCCGACGCCGGGCCCGGCGCCCTGGAACCGGCACGGCTCCGCGCCGAACTGGAGCGGTCCCTGCCCGACTACATGGTGCCCGCCGCGTTCGTCACGCTCGACTCCCTGCCGGTCACCCCCAACGGCAAGCTCGACCGGGACGCCCTGCCCGAGCCGGAGTGGGGCGCGGGCGGCGGGCGGCTGCCCCGCAACCCGCGCGAGGAACTGCTCTGCGACCTGTTCGCCGAGGTGCTCGGCGCCGGCCGCGTCGGCATCGACGACAACTTCTTCGAGCTCGGCGGACACTCCATGCTCGCCACCCGCCTCGCCGGCCGGATCAAGACGGTCCTCGGGGCCGACGTCGGCGTGCGCACCCTCTTCGAGGCGCCCACCGTCGCCGCGCTGCTCGCCCGCGTCGACGGAACCGCGGGCGAGGACGGCCCGGACCCCTTCGGCGTGGTGCTGCCGCTGCGCGCGGGGGGCGGGCGGCCCCCGCTGTTCTGCGTCCACCCGGCCGGCGGTTTCGGCTGGGTCTACTCGGCGCTGCTCCGGCACACCGACCGCGACCAGCCGCTGTACACCCTGCAGGCCCGCGGCCTCAGCCACGACGAACCGCTGCCCGGCGACATCCACGCCATGGCCCGCGACTACGCCGAACAGATCCGCAAGACCGCGCCGCGGGGCCCCTACCAGCTGCTCGGCTGGTCCTTCGGCGGACTCGTCGCCCACGCCGTGGCCACCCGGCTGCAGGCCGAGGGCGCCGAGGTGAGCCTGCTGGCCGTGCTCGACGGCTATCCCGACGCCTACGACGGGACCACCCGGCACGACGTCGGCGAGGAACAGGTCCTCGCCCTCCTGCTCAACGCGGCCGGCGCCGACCGCGCCGCCCTCGGCGACGGGCCGCTGGAGCGGACCGCCGTGCTCGGCGCCCTGCGCGCGAGCGGCAGCGCGCTCGCCCACCTCGACGACGCCGCGATCGGCCGGATGACGCGGGTCTTCCTCAACAACACCCGGCTCATCGAGGACTTCACCCCGCACCGCTTCGACGGCGACCTGGTGTTCTTCGCCGCCACCCGCGACCGCACCCGCCCGGACCTCACCCCCGCCTCGTGGCGCCCCCATGTCACGGGCCGTGTCGAGGAGCACTCCCTGGACACCGACCACGCCGGCCTGGCCCGGCCGGACGTCCTCGGCGTCATCGCCCGCACCCTCGCGGACCGCGACGCGCGCAGCACCCGTACCTGACCGATCGGAGACCCACCGTGCGCACACCCACCCTCGCCGACCGCGCCCCGGCCGGCTCGGCGGCGCCGGCCGCACCCGCCGCCGCACCCCGCCCCGTGACCGAACCGCCCGCCGTCACCGGTGACTTCACCACCGACCGGGCGGCGGTCACCGCCTACCTCGAGGCGGGCGTCGGCCGCATCGCCGACCTCGGGCCCCGCGCCGAACGCAGCGTCGCCGCCCAGCGGCACGCCGCCTCCGCCCACGAGGAACTCCACGACCTGCGCCGCCGGTTCCTGGCCGCCCACGCCGAACGCGTCTACACCGAACTCACCGACGGCCTCACCCGCTCCCTGCGCGTCGAGGACCTCACCGAGCGGGCCTCCCACGCCTTCCCCGGACTGGTGCCGACCCGCGAACAGCTCGCGGAGGAGTCCCGCCGGCTCCAGCGCAACAAGGAGGGCTGGGAGGTCGCCGTCGGCCTGTTCCTCCAGGCCGTGCTCAGCGTCCCGCGCACCGGCGGCCATCTGCTGCGCGCCATGCTCCGCCCCACCGACCGCGCGCTGACCGCGCTCACCGACTTCCGGGTCACCGGCCGCGCCGACCTGGGCGTGGCCACCGTCACCCGGCGGGACGGCGTCGCCACCCTCGAACTGTGCAACGACGAGTTCCTCAACGCCGAGGACGACTGCGCGGTCGAGGCCCTGGAGACCGGCACCGACCTGGTGCTGCTGGACCCCGCCAGCCATGTCGGCGTGCTGCGCGGCGCACCCCAGACCCACCCCGCCTACGCGGGCCGCCGCGTGTTCAGCGCCGGCATCAACCTCACCCACCTCTACCACGGCGACATCTCCCTGCTGGGCTTCATGCTGCGCCGCGAGGCCGGCTACCTCGCCAAGTTCGTGCGCGGCCTGTGCCTGGACGACACCCACGGGGACGGCTGGTGGCCGGACGCCGACAAGCCCTGGGTGGGCGCCGTGGACGCCTTCGCCATCGGCGGCGGCATGCAGATCCTGCCCGTGATGGACCGGGTCGTCGCCGCCGAGGACGCCTGGTTCAGCCTGCCCGCCATGGAGGAGGGCCTGGTGCCGGGCCTGGCCAACCTGCGCCTGCTGCACCTGACCGGCTCCCGGTTCTCCCGCCGTCTGATCCTGTGGGGCCGCAAGCTGCGCGCCACCGACCCCGAGGCGGCCCTGATCGTCGACGAGACGGCGCCCGCCGACGCCATGGACACGGCCGTGGAACGCGCCGCCCAGCACCTCGACCACCCGGCCGTGGGGGCCAACCGGCGCATGCTCGCCCTCGCCGAGGAGCCCGCCGATCTCTTCCGGCGCTACCTGGCCCGCTACGCCTACGAGCAGGCGCGGCTGCTGCACAGCCCGGCGCTGATCGACACCCTGGAGCGCACCTGGATCGACCGGCGGAGGGAGGAGGCCGCATGACCGCGGTGCTCGACGCCCCCATGACAGCGCCGGCGCCGGCCGGCCTCCCGCGCGAGACGGCGCTCGCCCTGTACCGGGCCATGGTCCTCGGGCGTGCCTTCGACACCACCGCCACCACCTTCACCCGGCAGGGACGGCTCGCCGTCTACCCGTCCTCCCGCGGCCAGGAGGCGTGCCAGGTGGCGCCCGTCCTCGCCCTGCGCCCCACCGACTGGGTCTTCCCGACCTACCGCGAGAGCGTCGCCCTGCTCACCCGCGGCATCGCCCCCGTCGAGGTGCTCACCCTGTTCCGCGGCGACCGGCACTGCGGCTACGACCCGCGCGCCCACCGCGCCGCCCCGCAGTGCACCCCGCTGGCCACCCAGTGCCTGCACGCGGCCGGCCTCGCCGACGCCGCCCGCACCGCCGGCGACGACCTGGTCGCCCTCGCCTTCGTCGGCGACGGGGCCACCAGCGAAGGGGACTTCCACGAGGCGGTCAACTACGCCGCGGTGCGCCGGGCGCCCGTGGTGTTCCTCGTGCAGAACAACCAGTACGCCATCAGTGTGCCGCTGGCGAAGCAGACCGCAGCCCGCACGCTCGCCGACAAGGCGGCGGGCTACGGCGCGGCCGGGGTGCGGGTGGACGGCAACGACGCCCCCGCCGTGCACCGGGCCGTCGCCGAGGCCGCCGAACGGGCCCGCGCCGGCGGCGGCCCCACCCTGGTGGAGGCCGTCACCTACCGCATGGAGGCCCACACCAACGCCGACGACGACACCCGCTACCGCCCGCGGGAGGAGATCGCCTCCTGGGCCCGGAAGGACCCCGTCGCCCGTCTGGAGCGCCTGCTGCTCGCCGACGGCACGCTGGACGAGGCGGCGGCCGCCGCCGTGGCGGACGAGGCCGACGGTCTCAGCCGCACGCTGCGCCGCGACTTCGAGACGCCGCCGACGTGCGATCCGGCGGAGATGTTCCGGCACGTCTACCGTCACCCGCCGCACCGGCTGCGCGCCCAGGCCGCCGCCCTGGCCGGCGAACTCGCCGGCGCAGGGGACGGGGAACGGGCGGACGGGGAACAGACGGACGGGGAACAGGAGGAGGGGTCATGACCGCGGGCACCGTGTCCGCCGCACCCCGGGGCGCGGCCGTCACCCTGGCCGGGGCGCTGAACTCGGCGCTGCGCGACGCCCTGCGCGCCGACGACGACGTCGTCGTCTTCGGCGAGGACGTCGCCGTCCTCGGCGGGGTGTTCCGCGTCACCGACGGCCTGGCCCGGGAGTTCGGCGACGACCGCTGCTTCGACACCCCGCTCGCCGAGTCCGCCATCGTCGGCACCGCGATCGGCATGGCGATGTACGGCCGGCGCCCCGTGATCGAGATGCAGTTCGACGCGTTCGCCTACCCGGCGTTCGAGCAACTCGTCAGCCACGTCGCGAAGTTCCGGGCCCGCACACGCGGCGCCCTGCCGCTGCCGCTGACCGTGCGCATCCCCTACGGCGGCGGCATCGGGGGAGTGGAGCACCACAGCGACTCCTCCGAGGTGTACTACATGGCCACCCCCGGCCTGACCGTCGTCGCCCCGGCCACCGTCGCCGACGCCTACTCGATGCTCCGCCGCAGCATCGAGTCCGACGACCCGGTGATCTTCCTCGAACCCAAACGCCTCTACTGGCAGAAGGAGTCCGTCGGGCTGCCGGTGGACACCGGCCCCCTCGGCTGGGCCGCCGTACGCCGGAGCGGCACCGACGCCACCCTGATCGCGCACGGCCCCGCCGTGCCCGTCGCGCTCCAGGCCGCCGAGGCGGCGGCCGCCGACGGACTCAGCCTGGAGGTCGTCGACCTGCGCACGCTGGCCCCGTTCGACGAGGAGACGGTCTGCGCCAGCGTCCGCCGCACCGGCCGCGCCGTCGTCGTGCACGAGGCGCACGGCTTCGCCGGCCCCGGCGCCGAGGTGGCCGCGACGGTCACCGAGCGCTGCTTCTACCACCTGGAGGCGCCCGTCCTGCGGGTCACCGGGTACGACGTGCCCTACCCGCCCCCGCTCGTCGAGAGGCACTACCTGCCCGGCGTCGCGCGGATCCTGGACGCGGTCGGCCGGCTGGAATGGCCGGCCCGCCGGACGGCGGCGGCATGAACGCCTGGTACCGCTGCTTCGCACCCCGCCCCCGGGCCGCCGTCCGGCTGCTGTGCTTCCCCTACGGCGGCGGCTCCGCGAGCGCCTACCGCGACTGGCCCGCCCTGCTGCCCGGCAGCGTCGAGGTGCACGCCGCGCAGTACCCCGGGCACGCCGACCGCATCGCCGAACCCCTCCACACCGGCCTGCACGCGCTGGCCGACGCCGCGGCGGCGGACGCGGCGCCCCTCACCGGCGGCCCGTTCGCCCTCTACGGCCACAGCCTCGGCGCGCTCGTCGCCTACGAGGTGACGCTCAGGCTCCAGGCGGCAGGCCGCGCCCCCGTCCGCCTCGTCGTCTCCGGCATGCCGCCGCCGCACCGCGTCCGCCCCGGCTCCGTCCACCGCGCCGACGACGCGGGACTGCTCGCCGAGCTGCGCCGCCTCGGCGGCCTGCCCGACGAGGTCCTGGCCCACCCCGACCTCCTCGACCTGGCCCTGCGCACGGCCCGCGCCGACTACGCCCTCGGGGAGACCTACCGGCAGCGGCACGGCCCCCGCCTGGCCGTGCCGGTGACCGTGCACCGCGCCCTCTCCGACCCCGAACTCACCGCAGGGGAGGCGTCCGCCTGGGCCGCCGTCACCGACGGCCCGGTACGCGAACGCACCTTCCCCGGCGGCCACTTCCACCTCCTGGACGACCCGGCCCCGGTGCTGCTCGACCTCGTCACCGACCTCGCCGCGGACGGCCGTCAGCGGCGCGTCAGCCCTCCGGCAGCACCGGTGGCCACAGTGGACCGGGACCGTTCCGCCCCGTCGCCGAACTCCGGGAGACCGACATGACCAACCCCTTCGAGGACCCCGAAGGCACCTACCTCGTCCTGGTCAACGACGAGGGCCAGCACTCGCTGTGGCCGTCCTTCGCCGAGGTGCCGGCCGGGTGGACCGTGGCGCTGCCGGCCACCGACCGGGACACCGCGCTCGCCCACATCACCGAGCACTGGACCGACATGCGGCCGGCGAGCCTGATCGACGCCATGAAGGGCACGGCGGCATGACCCCGGCCGCGGGCCTGCTGGACACGCCGGGCCGGGCCGCGCCCGCCCTTTCCACGGCCGGCCTGCACGCCAGCCTCAGCGACCCCGCGCTCACCTCGATGACCCTGCTCAACGAGATCACCGGCGCCTACCCGGACGCCGTGTCCTTCGCCGCGGGCAGGCCCTACGAGGAGTACTTCGACAGCGAGGCCCTCCACCGCCACCTGCGCCTGTTCACCCGGTACCTCGAGACCGAGCGGGGCATGGACCGGCGTCAGGTACGGCGCACCCTGTTCCAGTACGGGGCGACCAAGGGCATCGTGGGCGATCTGATCGTCCGCCACCTCCTCCTCGACGAGGGCATCACCGCCGACGCGGCCGACGTCCTCGTCACCACCGGCTGCCAGGAGGCCATGGTCCTGGTGCTGCGCGCCCTGCGACGCGACGCACGCGACGTCGTCCTGGCGGCTGCGCCCACCTACGTCGGGTTCACCGGCGCGGCCCGGCTCACCGAGACCCGGGTGCTGCCCGTGCCCGAGGGCCCCGCCGGGCTCGACCCCGCCGCCGTGGGCCGCGCCGCCGACGAGGCACGCGCCGCCGGGCTGCGCCCCCGCGCCCTGTACGTCGTGCCCGACTTCTCCAACCCCGGCGGGGCCCGGATGCCCGAGGCGGCCCGCCGGGAGCTGCTGCGCGTCGCCGACGCGCACGACCTGCTGGTCGTCGAGGACAACCCGTACTCCATGTTCCACGACGGCTCGGGCCGGCCGCCGACCCTGAAGTCCCTGGACCGCTCCGGCCGCGTGGTCTACATCGGCTCCTTCGCCAAGACCGCCTACCCGGGCGCGCGGATCGGCTACGTCGTCGCCGGACAGCAGGTGGCCGAGGGCGGCACGCTCACCGACCAGCTCGCCAAGCTCAAGAGCATGCTCACCCTCAACACCTCGAGCGTCGCGCAGGCCGCGATCGGCGGACTCCTGCTGGAGAACGGGTGCAGCATGGAGCGCGCCTGCGCCCGCGAGGCCACCGTCTACCGCCGCAACCTGCGCGCCGTGCTCGACGGGCTGGCGGCACGCTTCCCGCGCGGCGGCCCGGTCGGCTGGAACGCGCCCGAGGGAGGGCTGTTCGCCGTGGTCACCGTGCCGTTCACCGCGGACGAGGCCGCCCTGGAGGAGTCGGCCGAGCGGTTCGGCGTGCTGTGGACGCCGATGTACCACTTCTACGCAGGCTCCGGCGGCCTGAACCAGATCCGGCTCTCCTTCAGCGTCCTGACGGAGACCGACATCGCCGAGGGACTCGACCGTCTCCGGGCCTTCGTCGCCGCCCGCACCCCGTAGCGGGCGCACGAAACCCCACGTCAGCTCCCCGTCAGCACCGCGCCAGAGCAGCCCGGCACGCTCGCCACCGGATGCGCACACCCGGGCAGAGGCCTCGGATCCGACCCAGGAGACCCCCGATGACCAAGCTCCACCCGCCGGGCGAGCAGCCCTCCGCGACCGCCGGACGCGGGACGGACCGGGCACGGCCGCTGCCGCTGACCGAGGACCAGCTGGGACTGCTGCTCCAGCACCGCGCCGACCCCGGAGCCTCGCCCTACAACGTGCCGCTCGCCGTCGACCTCACCGGCCCGCTCGACGCGACCGCCCTGGAGTCCGCCCTCGCCCGGCTCGTCGCCCGCCACCCCCTGCTGTCCGCGCGGGTCGTCGACGACGCGTACGGCGACGGCCTGCCCGCCCTCGACCTCGATCCCGGACGCGCCCCCCGGCTGGAGCGGCGCACCGCGAGCACCGGCCCGGACGGCGTCTGGCCCGCCGAGGCCGTGACCGCCGAGGCCCGCCGGGAGCTGGACCTGGAGCGCGACGGCGTCCTGCGCGCCGTGCTGGTGGCGCACGGACCCGGCCACCACACCCTCCTGCTCGTCGTGCACCACCTCGCCGTCGACGGCGAGTCCACCGGCATCCTCCTCGCCGACCTGCTCGCCGCCTACGTCCACGGCGAGGTGCCGGGACCCGCCCCCGAGGCGGGCTTCGACGCCTATGCCGCCGACCGCGCCGCCGAGGCCGCCGCCGCCACCGGGACCGCCGAGGCGTACTGGCGGGAGCGGCTCGACGGGGCCGACCTCACCGTCGACTTCCCGCTCGACGTCCCCGGCGGCGACGGCGGCGACGGCGCCCCGCGCGGGGCGGCCGTCCCCCTGGAACTGGACACCGGCGCCTGGGACCGGATCCGCGCCTTCTCCCGCGCCCACCGCGCCGGCGCCGCCGCCGTCCTGCTCGCCGCCTACCTCAAGGCCCTGACCACCTACGGCCGTCAGGACGCCCCCACCGTCGGCGTGCCGCTCGGCGCCCGCACCGACCCCCGCTTCGACCGCACCGTCGGCTACTTCGTCCGCACCCTGCTGGTCCGCGCCCCGCAGCCCGCCCCCGAGCTGACCGCGGCCGGCTACGTCACCGCCGTGCAGCGGGAACTCGCCCGCGCCGTCGACCACTCCGGGCTGCCGTTCCCGAGGATCGCGGCACTCGCGCCGGACGGCGCCGGCCCGTCGGTGTTCAACTGCACCTTCGTACTGCACAGCTGGGCCGAGGCCGGCGCCGCCGCCACCGACGGCGTCGCCCTGCGCGACGGCCTGCGCGCCCACTGGCGCCAGGACGTGCACACCCCCGGCCTCGGCCTGCTCACCCTGGAGCTGTACGAGGGGGAGGGCCGGCTGCACGGCCGGCTCAAGTACGACGCGACCCGCCTGGAGCCGGCGACGGCCGAGGCGTTCACCGAGCACGTCGCCACGCTCGCCGCCCAGCTCGTCGCCGAACCCGAGCGGCCCGTCGGCGCGCTGGACGGCATCGGCCCGCGCGCCCGCGCCACGCTGGACTTCCTCAACGCGACCGACCACCCGGTCCCCGACACCGACATCGACACCCTGCTGCGCGAGCGCGCCGCCGACCGCGGCGACGCCACCGCGGTCGAGGCCGACGGCCTGCGCTGGAGCTACCGCGAACTGGACGCCCGGATCGACGCGTTCGCCGCCGGCCTGGAACAGGCGGGCGTACGGCCCGGCGACCGGGTGGGCGTCCTGCTGCCGCGCAGCGCCGACGCGGTCGCCGCGATGCTCGCGGTGCTGCGCACCGGGGCCGCCTACGTCCCGCTGGACGCCGCCCATCCCGAGGCGCGCCGCCGCCACATCGCCGACAGCAGCGGCATGCGGCTCGCCCTGGTCGACCCCGCCACGGCCGACGCCTGCCCGCCCGGACCCCGCCGGGTCCTCCTCTCAGGCCTCGCGGTGCCCGGCGGCCGCGCCGCACTGCCCGGACCGTCCGGCGCCGACGCCCTGCACGTGCTGTACACCTCCGGTTCCACCGGCCTGCCCAAGGGCGTCCAGCTCAGCCACCGCGCCCTGGTCACCGACGTCCTGGCCGCGATCCGGCACTTCGGCCTCGGACCCGAGGACGCCGTGCTGCTCAAGGCGCCCTTCACCTTCGACGTCAGCGCCCACGAGATGCTCGTCGCCCTGGTGTCCGGCGCCCGCCTGGTCGTCGCCCCGCCGGACGCCGAGCGCGACCCCGACCTGCTCGCCGAGACCCTGGACCGGCACGGGGTGACCCTGCTGCACGCCGTGCCGTCCCAGCTGCGGCTGCTGCTGGAGGCCGACACGTTCGGCGCCAACCGCACCCTGCGCACCGTGGTGTCCACCGGGGAGTCGCTGCCCAACGAGCTGCGCGCCGCCTTCGAGGCCGCGCACCCGGCACGGCTGCACAACGCCTACGGACCGACCGAGACGTCGTACTCGACGGTGTTCTCCTGGAGCCGCGGCGACCGGGCCTTCTGGACCCGGCGGGCCGAGGTGCCGATCGGCGTGCCCTTCGACAACATCCGCTGCTACGTCCTCGACGACGAGCTGCGCCCGCTGCCCCCGGGCGCCCCCGGCGAGCTGTGGATCGGCGGCGGCACGGTCTCCGACGGCTACGTCGGGGACCCGGGGCGCACCGCGGAGCGCTACCGCACGCTCCGGCTCGGCGACCGCACGGACACCGTCTACCGCACCGGCGACCTGGTGCGGCTGCTGCCCGGCGGCACGCTCACCCACCTGGGCCGCCTCGACGACCAGGTGAAGGTCAACGGCAACCGCGTGGAACTCGGCGAGGTCAGGGCCGCCCTCGTGGCGCTGCCCGACGTGCGTGACGCCGCCGTCCAGGCGGTCCGGCACGCGCGCGGCAGCCTCCAGATCGTCGCCCACGTGGTGACCGGCGTCCCGGCCGCCGCCCTGCGCGCCGCTCTGGCGTCCCGGCTGCCCTCCCACATGATCCCGGCGCACTTCCACCCGGTGCCGCACATCCCCCTGCTGCCCAACGGCAAGACCGACCGCCGCGCCCTGGCGGCCCTCACCTCCGGCGGACAGCCCGACGCGACCGCCCCGGCGGACACGCCCGCGCACGACCGCGACGACGCCGCACCCGCCCCCGCGAGGGAGCCCGCCGCACCCGCCCCCGCGGAGGAGCCCCCCGCACCCGCCCCGCCCTCCGCCGACGCCCTGCGGGCCGTGCGCACCGTGTGGGCCGACCTCCTGGGCGAGGCGGCCGACGACGCCCAGTTCTTCGAGGCGGGCGGCGACTCCATCCTCGCCATGCAGATGGTGTCGCGGCTGCGCCGCGAGGGGTTCTCCCTCGCCCTGCGCGACGTCTACCGCCACCCCGTCCTCGCCGGCCTCGCCACCCGCCTCGGCGGCGGCACGGAGCAGTCCGGGCAGGACGACGCCGGGACCGGCCGCACGGCGCCGCCCCCGCCCGCCGGACGGGCCGCCCCGCTCGCCCCGGTCCAGGCCTGGTTCTTCCGGCACATCAGGACCGACCGGCACCAGTGGAACCAGTCGGTGCTGCTGGAGCTGAACCACGCCGTCGACCCCACGACCCTGCGCCTGGCCCTGCAGGCGGTGGTCGCCGCGCACCCGGCGCTGTCCGCGCGGTTCGCCCCCGACCCCGACGGCGACGCCTCCGACCCCTCCGCCCGCCTGATGACCGCCGCCGAACCCTTCGCCGCGTACCCGCCGCAGGAGGTCCTGTGGGAGCGTGACATCGCCGAGGAGGCCGACTTCGACCGCGCCCTGGAGGACGCCGAGCGCAGCCTCGACCCGCTCGAGGGCGTCCATGTGCGCGCCGTGCTGGTGCGCGACCGGCGTGCGCCGTCCGCGCCCGCCCACCTGCTGATCGCCGTGCACCACCTGGTCGTCGACGGCGTCTCCTGGCGCGTCCTGCTCGAGGACCTGGAGCACGCCCTGACCGCCCTGGCCGGCGGCGTCCTGCCCGCGCTGCCCCCCGAGGCCTGCCGGTACGAGGACTGGGTGGCCTCGCTGCCCGCCGTCGCGGCCCGCGAGGGCGAGGCGGACCACTGGCGCGGTGTCGCCGCCGCCCGGGAGTCGGCGCACACCCTGCTGCTCACCGCGCCCGCACCGGACGAGGAGCACATCCGCCGCGTCGAGTTCTCCCTCGACCCCGAGGCCACCGCCCGCCTGATCGGCCCGCTGCCCGCCCGTCTGGGCCTGGAGGTGCACCAGGTCATGACCGGCGCCTTCGCGCAGGCCCTGGCCCGCTGGCGGGGCACCCGCACGGTGACCTTCGACGTGGAGACCCACGGCCGGCACGGCCGCGACGACCTGTTCCGCACCGTCGGCTGGTTCACCTCCATCCACCCGCTGGTGCTCGGCGCCGACCGTGCGCTGCCGCCCGACCGCTACCTGGCCGCGGTGGGCGGCGACCTGACGGCGGTGCCCGACGGCGGGGTCGGCTTCGGAGCCTGCCGCGAGTTCTCCCCGGACGCCTCCCTGCGCACCCTGCTGCGCGAACTGCCGCCGGCCCTCGTCTGCTTCAACTACTACGGGCAGGCCGACCAGCTGAGCCCGTCCGGCGGCTTCACCATGTCCCCGCGCCCCATCCCGCGCGAACACTCCGCCCGCTGCGAGCGGGTGTACGGCGTCGAGGTGTACGGGATCGTCCACGGCGGCCGGCTGCGCATGGGCCTGACCTGGGTGCCGAGCCCGGCCGACGGCGTGGACGAGGCCGGGGTGGACGCGCTCGTGGCCCAGATGGCCTGGGTGCTGGCCACGCTCGCCGGCGCCGACCCGGCGACCGTCGTCCCCGCCGAGATCGGGGCGCCGGGCACCGGCTCCCGGCCCCGCCCCGCCGCCCTCCCCGCCCCGGCGCGGCCCGGCGCGGAGGACGGGCGGCCGGTCACCGTGCCGGTCACCCCGCAACAGCACGGCCTGCTCCTCGACGCGCTCGCCCACCGCGGCACCGGCCGGTACGTGGAGCAGCTGTTCTGGCGCTGGCACGGGCCCCTGGACACCGACCGGTTCACGGCCGCCTGGCAGTCGGTCTTCGACCGGGAGACCGTGCTGCGCGCGGCCTTCGACTGGGAGGCCGAGCCCTGCCTGGTCCTGCACGAGCACGTCCGCGCCGAGGTGGTGCGGCACCCGGCAGGCTCGGTGGACTTCGAGGAACTGCGGGAACGGGACCGGCTGCGCGGCTTCGACCTGCGCGGCCCCGGCCTGCTGCGGGTCAACGTGCTCGACGAGGCGGACCCCGGGGACGGCGGCCCGGAGCGCGCGCGGATCCTCCTCACCTTCCACCACGTGCTGCTGGACGGCTGGAGCGTGTCCGTGCTGCTCCAGGAGTTCTACCGCGCCTACCTCGCCGGCGGTCTGCTGCCGGGCGGCGAACGGCGCCCCGACGTCCGAGACTACGCGCGCTGGCTGGCCGGGCAGGACACCGCGCCGGCCCGGGAGTTCTGGTCCTCCGCCGTCCCCGACGCCACCCCGCTGGTGCGCCCCGCCGTCCCCGGCCCGGCGACCGGTCTGGCGGGGTCCGGCCGCGCGGAGGTGCGCATCGCCGCCGCACAGGCCGACCGGCTGCGGTCCTGGGCGGCGTCCTCCGCGGCCACCGAGTCCACCGCGCTCCAGGCGGTGTGGGCGCTGCTGCTCTACCGGGCGGGCGTCACCTCCGGGTCCGCCCCGGTCGGCTTCGGCGTCACCGTCTCGGGCCGCGGCATCCCCCTGGACTCCGTGGAGCGGCTGCCCGGGCTGCTGATGAACTCGCTGCCCATGACCGTCCGGGTCGACCCGGACGCGGCCGTGACCCGGCTGCTGACCGAACTGCGCGACCACGCCCTCGACATGGCCGCCTACGAGTGGGTGTCCACCGGGCAGATCCACCAGTGGAGCGGACGCCGCCCCGACGAGAAGCTCGTCGAGAGCCTCATCGTCTTCGAGAACTACCCCCGCGGCTCCGACGACCTGCGCACCGCCCTGGCCGCGCAGGGCATCGAGGTCGAACTGCCCGACGCGGCCGGCTCGCAGACCGCGTTCCCGGTCACGCTGCTCGCCTACCGGGACGTCGACGGCAGCCTGGTCCTGGCCGCGGTCCACGACCGCGCCCGGCTCGCCGACGAGGAGGCGGCACGGCTGGTCGGCCAGTGCGCCCGGCTGCTGCGCGAACTGCCCGATCTGGCCGGCGGTGCGGCGACCGTGACCGACGTGCTGGCCGCCCTCGACGACGACCCGCCGGTGCGGATGGCCGACGCGCCCCGGCCGGACGGCGCCGGCGACGACGCCCCCGCCTGGCCCGACGGCCCCGAGGCCGGCCTGGTCAAGGAGGCCTGGCAGACGGTGTTCGGCACCGCCGACGTCGCCCCCGGCACCCACTTCTTCGACGCCGGCGGGCACTCCCTGCTCGCCGTGCGCCTGCTGCGCGAGCTGGCCCGGCGCACCGGGCGGACCCTGCGCCTGGACGACCTGCTCGCCCACCCCCGCGCCGCCCAGCTGGCCGCGCTGCTGGCCGGACCGGCGCCCGAGGACGGCACGGACGGGGCCGCCTCCGTCCTCGTCCCGCTGCGGCCGGCCGGCCACCCCGGCGCCGGCACGCTCTACCTCGTCCACCCGCCCGGCGGCCAGGTCGCCTGCTACGCGCAGCTCGCCCGCGAGTACACCGGCCCGCACGCCCTCGTCGGCATCCGCGACCCCCGGACCGAGGACCCCGAGCCGGAGTACCGGTCCGTGGAGCAGCTCGCCGAGCGGTACGTGGAGGCGCTGCGCCCCGCCCTGGAGCGGGGGGAGCGCATCGTGCTGGGCGGCTTCTCGGGCGGCGGCGTCCTCGCCTACGAGATGGCCCGCCTGATCGGCGCCGCCGGCGGCAGACCGCCGCTGGTGGTGATGGTCGACGCGGGCGCCCCCGACGGCGACCTCACCGACGCCGACGCCGAGGGCTCCTTCGCCCGGCAGCTCAGGGAGGTCGCCGAGGGACGGGCAGCGGTCTCCGCCGGCCCGGAGCCCTCCGGCCCCGCCGCCGAACCCGACGGCGCCGCCGGCTATCTCGCCGAACTCGCGCAGATCGCCGACTGGATGCGCGGCGACGGCGGCGGCGACCCGGTGGAACTGATGCGCGTCAGCGTCGAGGCCGTCCAGCGCTACCGCCCCCGCCCCGCCCCGGGCCCGGTCGTGGTGCTCCGGGCCGGCGACACCGGCTTCGGCAAGGGCGCCTCCTACGACGAGAGCGACCGCTTCCACCACCGCCCCGGCCTCGGCTGGGAGGACCACGTCGACGACCTCGTCATCCGCGTCGTCCCCGGCAACCACGTGACCATGCTGACCGGCGACAACGTCCGCGGCCTCGCCCGGATCCTGGCGTCCGCGCTCACGAACTGACCCGAGGAGAGCACCCACCATGACCACCCCGCGCCGGCGCCGCATCACCCTGGCCGGCATCATCGACGGGCCGGGCGGCCATGTGGCGGCCTGGCGTCATCCGGCCACCCAGGCGGACGCCCAGCTCGACCTCGCCTTCCACCGTCGCAACGCCCGGACCCTCGAACGCGGGTTGTTCGACGCGGTGTTCATCGCCGACATCGTCGCCGTGTGGGGCACTCGCCTGGACTCCCTGTGCCGCACCTCGCGCACCGAGCACTTCGAGCCGCTGACCCTGCTCGCCGCGTACGCCGCCGCCACCGAGCACATCGGACTGTGCGCCACGGCCACCACCACCTACAACGAACCCGCCCACGTCGCCCGCCGGTTCGCCTCCCTCGACCACCTCAGCGGCGGCCGGGCCGGCTGGAACGTCGTCACCTCGGCCGCACCCTGGGAGTCCGTCAACTTCGGCTTCCCGGAGCACCTGGAGCACGGCCTGCGCTACGCCCGCGCCGAGGAGTTCATCGACGTCGTCCAGCGGCTGTGGGACTCGGGGGAGCGCTACACCGGCCACCGCGGCGAGCACTTCGACGTCTCCCGCCCGCTGGGGCTGGAACGCCCGCCGCAGGGCCGTCCGGTGATCATCCAGGCCGGCTCCTCCCCGGTGGGGCGCGAGTTCGCGGCCCGCCACGCCGAGGTGATCTTCACGCGGCACAACACCCTGTCCGACGCCCAGGACTTCTACGCCGACCTCAAGAAGCGCGCCGCCGGGCACGGCCGGGACCCGGAGAAGATCCTGGTCTGGCCGACCCTGGCGCCCATCGTCGCGGCCACCGAGACCGAGGCCCGGCAGCGTCTCGCGGAACTGCAGGACCTCACCCACGACCACGTGGCCCTGCGCACCCTGCAGGACTTCCTCGGCGACGTCGACCTGAGCGCGTACCCGATCGACGGGCCCGTCCCCGACATCCCGTACACCAACCAGTCCCAGTCGACGACCGAACGCCTCGTCGGCCTGGCCCGGCGCGAGAACCTGAGCATCCGGCAGCTCGCGCTGCGCCTGATGGGCGACATCGTCGCCGGCACGCCGGAGCAGATCGCCGACCACATGGAGAGCTGGTTCACCGGGCGCGGCGCGGACGGCTTCAACATCGACTTCCCCTATCTGCCGGGATCCGCCGACGACTTCGTCGACCACGTGATCCCCGAGCTGCAGCGCCGGGGCCTGTACCGCACCTCGTACGAGGGCGGCACGCTGCGCGAGAACCTCGGCACCGAACCGTCCACGACGACCACCGAGGCAGGTGCCGCCGCATGACCGCCCCGCTCCTGATCGGCCGGACAGCCGCCCACAGCCGCACCACCCCGCCCACGCTCGGGGACGTGCTGCGACGCGTACGGGCCGCGGAGACCGCCGGGTTCGACGCCGTCGTCCTCGACGACGGGGCCGCCGCCGACGGCACCCGGGCCCGCTTCGAGGCGACCACCCTGGCCGCCGCGGTCGCCGCCGCCACCGACCGGATCGGCCTGATCGTCGCCCCGCTCCCCGCCGACCAGGCCCCGTACCACGTGGCCCGCATCACCGCCTCCCTGGACCACCTCGCCCGCGGGCGCACCGGCTGGCTGGCGGGACCCGCCGACGCGGACGGCCGCACCGCCGAACTGATCGAGGTCGCCCGCGGGCTGTGGGACAGCTTCGACGACGACGCGTTCGTGCACGACCGTGCCGACGGCCTGTACTGGCGGCCGGACGGCATCCACCGCCTCGACCACAAGGGCCGCCACTTCGACGTGGCGGGCCCGCTGAACGTCGCCCGCCCGCCCCAGGGCCACCCGGTCGTGGCCGTCACCGACCCCGCGCTGGCCGGCCACGCCGACCTGGTGCTGCTGGGCGCAGGACACGACGCCGGCACCGTCCGGGACGTGCGGCGCCGAGCCCCCGGCGTCAAGGCGCTGTGCGCGCTGCCGCCCGGCGCCGACCCGCACGCCCTGCTCGCCGGCAGCGGGGCCGACGGCCTCGTCGTGGACATCACCGCCCCCGACGACCCCTCGCTGGCGCTGCCCCGCGACCTGGGCGTCTCCGGCCGCGCCGCCGCCGAGGGCGCCACCCTGCGCGCCCGGCTCGGCCTGGCCCGCCCGGCGAGCCGCCACGCCCGCCCCGCCGCCGCCTGACCGCCCGGCCCCGAGCCCCCAGCCCCGAGCCCTCAGCCCCTGGAGAGTCATGTCCCGTCGCCTGTTCACCTCGGAGTCCGTCACCGAGGGCCACCCCGACAAGATCGCCGACCGGATCAGCGACACCGTCCTCGACGCGCTGCTGCGCGAGGACCCCGCCTCCCGCGTCGCCGTCGAGACCCTGATCACCACCGGCCAGGTGCACGTGGCCGGCGAGGTCACCACCACGGCGTACGCGGACATCGCGACGCTGGTGCGGGAGACGATCCTGGAGATCGGCTACGACTCCTCCGCCAAGGGCTTCGACGGCGCCTCCTGCGGCGTGTCGGTGTCCATCGGCGCGCAGTCCCCGGACATCGCCCAGGGCGTCGACACGGCGTACGAGACCCGGGTCGAGGGCGACGACGACGAGCTGGACCGGCAGGGCGCCGGCGACCAGGGCATCATGTTCGGCTACGCGACCGACGAGACGCCGACGCTGATGCCGCTGCCGATCGACCTGGCGCACCGCCTGTCGCGGCGTCTCACCGAGGTCCGCAGGGACGGCACCGTGCCGTACCTGCGGCCCGACGGGAAGACCCAGGTCACCGTCGAGTACCTGGGCAGCCGTCCCGTCCGTCTGGACACGGTCGTCGTCTCCACGCAGCACGCGAGCGACATCGACCTCGAGGGTCTCCTGACGCCCGACATCCGCGAGCACGTCGTCGAGCAGGTCCTCGCCCGCCTCGCCGACGACGGCATCAAGCTGGAGACGGACGACTACCGGCTGCTGGTCAACCCCACCGGGCGGTTCGAGATCGGCGGCCCGATGGGCGACGCCGGCCTCACCGGCCGGAAGATCATCATCGACACCTACGGCGGCATGGCCCGCCACGGCGGCGGCGCGTTCTCCGGCAAGGACCCCTCCAAGGTGGACCGTTCCGCGGCGTACGCGATGCGCTGGGTCGCCAAGAACGTCGTCGCCGCGGGTCTGGCCTCCCGGTGCGAGGTGCAGGTCGCCTACGCGATCGGCAAGGCCGAGCCGGTGGGCCTGTTCGTGGAGACCTTCGGCACCGCCAAGGTCGCCCAGGAACGCATCGAGCAGGCCATCGACGAGGTCTTCGACCTGCGCCCGGCCGCCATCGTCCGGGATCTCGACCTGCTGCGGCCGGTCTACGCCCAGACCGCCGCCTACGGCCACTTCGGCCGCGAACTGCCGGACTTCACCTGGGAGCGCACCGACCGCGCCGCCCAGCTCAAGGCCGCGGCCGGACTCTGAGCCGGACCGCCGAGCTCGACGGGAGTGCCCACGTGCGCATCGCGGTGACCGGATCCGTCGCCACCGACCATCTGACGGTCTTCCCCGGCCGGTTCACGGATCAGCTGATCCCCGGCCAACTGGCCCACGTCTCGCTGTCCTTCCTCGTGGACCGGCTCGACATACGCAGGGGAGGGGTGGCCGCCAACATCGCCTACGGCCTCGGCCGTCTCGGTCTGCGTCCCCTGCTGGTCGGCGCGGTCGGCGGCGACTTCGCCGAGTACGAGGTGTGGCTCAAGGAGCACGGCGTGGACACCACCGGAGTCCTCGTGTCCGCCGAGCGGCACACCGCTCGCTTCATGTGCACCACGGACGCCGACGGCAACCAGATCGCCGCCTTCCACGCGGGCGCCATGTCCGAGGCCGCCGGCATCGACCTCACCCGGCTGCCCGTCCGCCCGGACGAGCTGGGCCTGGTCGTCGTCGGCGCCAACGACCCGGCGGCGATGGTGCGTCACACCCGCCAGTGCCGTGAGCGGGGCATCCCCTTCGCCGCCGACCCGTCCCAGCAACTGGCCCGCCTCGACGGCGCGGACACCCGCGCACTGGTCGACGGCGCCCGCTGGCTGTTCGGCAACGAGTACGAGGCCGCGCTGCTCCAGGAACGCACCGGGTGGAGCGACGCCGAGGTGCTGCGCCGGGTCGGAGCCTGGGTCACCACGCTCGGGGCCGGCGGCGTGCGCATCCGCCGGGCCGCCGACGGCCTGGACATGACCGTGCCCGCGATCCCCGCCGTCCCCGTGACCGACCCCACGGGCGTGGGCGACGCCTTCCGCGCGGGCTTCCTCGCCTCCGCCGAGTGGGGCCTGCCGCTGATCCCGGCCGCCCGCCTGGGCTGCGCGCTCGCCGCCCTGTCCCTGGCGGCGGTCGGCCCGCAGACCTACGGACCCGGCCGGCGGATCCTGCTGGACCATCTCGCCCGCGCCTACGGCGCCGAGGCGGCCCGTGAGCTCGCCCCGTACCTGGAGGATGTTCGATGACCGCCGCCGCCCGGGCCGCCGCACTGTGGGAGGCCCTGGCCACCCGTGTGGTGGTGGCCGACGGAGCCATGGGCACGATGCTCCAGGCCCAGGACCCGACCCTCGAGGATTTCCAGCAGCTGGAGGGCTGCAACGAGGTCCTGAACGTCACCCGCCCCGACATCGTCCGTTCGGTCCATGCCGAGTACTTCGACGCGGGCGTCGACTGCGTCGAGACGAACACGTTCGGCGCCAACCTCACCGCTTTGGGCGAATACGACATCCCCGAGCGGATCTTCGAGCTGTCCGAGGCGGGCGCCCGCATCGCCCGCGAGACGGCGGACGAGTTCACCGGCCGGGACGGCCGGCCGCGCTGGGTGCTGGGCTCCATGGGCCCGGGCACCAAGCTGCCCACCCTCGGCCACATCGGCTACGCCTCTCTGCGGGACGGCTTCGCGCGCAACGCCGAAGGGCTCGTCACGGGCGGTGCGGACGCCCTGCTGGTGGAGACCACGCAGGACCTGCTGCAGACGAAGGCGGCCGTCGTGGGCGCCCGCCGCGCCATGGACGCCCTCGGTGTCCGGCTGCCGCTGATCTGCTCCCTCGCCTTCGAGACGACGGGCACGATGCTGCTCGGCTCGGAGATCGGTGCGGCCCTGACCGCGCTGGAGCCGCTCGGGATCGACATGATCGGCCTCAACTGCTCCACGGGCCCGGGGGAGATGACCGAGCACCTGCGTCATCTCGCCCGCCAGGCGCGTATCCCCCTGATGTGCATGCCGAACGCCGGCCTGCCCGTCCTGACCGCGGACGGCGCGTACTTCCCTCTCTCCCCGCCGGAGCTGGCGGATGCGCAGGAGACGTTCGTGCGGGAGTACGGGCTGTCGCTGGTGGGGGGTTGCTGCGGTACCACGCCGGAGCATCTGCGGCGGCTGGTGGAGCGGGTGCGGGAGCTGGCCCCGGTGGAGCGTGAGCCGCGTCCGGAGCCGGGTGCGGCGTCGCTGTATCAGAGTGTGCCGTTCCGGCAGGACACCTCGTATCTGGCGATCGGTGAGCGCACGAACGCCAACGGGTCGAGGAAGTTCCGTGAGGCGATGCTGGAGGGCCGCTGGGACGACTGCGTGGAGATGGCGCGGGAGCAGATCCGCGAGGGCGCCCACCTGCTGGACCTGTGCGTCGACTACGTCGGCCGTGACGGTGTGGCGGACATGCGGGAGCTGGCGGGCCGGTTCGCGACCGCCTCGACGCTGCCGATCGTGCTGGACTCCACCGAGGTCGACGTGATCCGCGCCGGGCTGGAGAAGCTCGGCGGCCGCGCGGTGATCAACTCGGTGAACTACGAGGACGGCGACGGCCCCGAGTCGCGCTTCGCCCGGGTGACGGAGCTGGCGCGGGAGCACGGTGCGGCGCTGATCGCGCTGACGATCGACGAGGAGGGGCAGGCGCGCACGGCGGAGAAGAAGGTCGAGATCGCCGAGCGGCTGATCGCGGATCTGACCGGGAACTGGGGCATCCGCGAGGAGGACATCCTCGTGGACTGTCTGACGTTCACGATCTGCACCGGCCAGGAGGAGTCCCGCAAGGACGGCCTGGCCACGATCGAGGGCATCCGTGAGCTGAAGCGCCGTCACCCGGACGTGCAGACCACCCTGGGCCTGTCGAACATCTCCTTCGGGCTGAACCCGGCCGCCCGCATCCTGCTGAACAGTGTCTTCCTCGACGAGTGCGTGAAGGCGGGCCTGGACTCGGCGATCGTCCACGCGTCGAAGATCCTCCCGATCGCGCGGTTCAGCGAGGAGGAAGTGACCACCGCCTTGGACCTGATCTACGACCGCCGCTCGGAGGGCTACGACCCGCTGCAGAAGCTCATGCAGCTGTTCGAGGGCGCCACCGCCAAGTCGCTGAAGGCGGGCAAGGCCGAGGAGCTGGCCGCGCTGCCGCTGGAGGAGCGCCTCAAGCG
>BMVA01000018.1 GCA_014650475.1 Streptomyces albogriseolus | reverse complement strand
TCGGGCGTGCCCTCCGAACGCGGGAAGAACTCGTACCACGAGCCGAACAGGGCACGCTCCCGCTCGACCAGCAGGGGGAGCGGCTCGCTGCTGGTGACCAGCTCCCGCAGCGGGTGGCGGGCCAGCACCGCGTCCACCTCCGGCGTCAGCGCCGCCGCCAGCCGGGCCGCCGCCGGGCGCTCCGTGTCGCGCAGGGCGTCCACGGCCGCGCGCAGCACCTCCCGGTCGTCGTCCCCGGGCACCTGCTCCGCCGCCCGCTCGAACAGCCGGGCCCCCTCCTCCAGCATCACCTCGGTGTCGATGCCCGCCGGGACCTTGATCCGCGCGTGGCGCCGCCAGGTGGTGACCGGGTCGCCCCACGCCTCCACCGCGTACGTCCACAGGCCCGTGCCCGCCGGGGTGACGGTCGCCCCCCAGCGGTCCGTGCCGGGGGCCAGCTCCCGCATCGGCGTGAACGGACCCGGACGCCCCTCCGGATCCTTCAGCACCACGTTGGCCGCCACCGCGTCGTGCCCCTCACGGAACACGGTCGCCGTCACCTCGAACGCCTCGCCCACCACCGCCTTCGCGGGGCGGCGCCCCTGCCGCACCAGCGGCCGGACGTCCAGCACGGGGATGCGTCCCACGGACGTCTCGGGGGGCGCCGGTGAGGCGGGCGCGCCCGGGACGGACGGGGCGGCGGGCTCGGTACGGGAGGGACGGCCGCGCGGGGGCGCGGTATCGGGGCGGGAGGACGCCTTGGCGCCGGACGGCGAGGGGGATGACGAGTGGTGCTTGGCGGGCATGACCGCTCCTGTCCGCGTCAACGTGGGTGGGCTGATGACTGTGGGGAGGTGGGTCCTGCGGGGTCTGAAGTGGGGTGTACCCGCAGGAGCCTTCCCACACCGTTCGGGTGGGCAATCCGGCCCTTTGTTAACTACTCACGCGTATGTCGACACTCAAGACCGGCCGCGCCCCCTAGGCGTCCGGCGGGGCCCGGGAGCACCCCTGCTGGGTTCGTTCCCACCGGCCGCCGGGGGGCGCGGGCGCCTTGGAGCGCGTACGGCGCACCGGCGCACGCGGGCACCGCGGCGGGCGGAGTCACGCGCCGTGCACACGCCGCCCGCCCCACCCGGTGACCAGCGGCTTCTCCGCCCGCTCCCGCCGCCGTCCGTCCGGGGCGCGGCGACCCGCCCACGCCCTGCGCGGACGGCGGTGCCTGACCGGGTGGGACAGGCGGGACGGGAGGGGCGCGCGGGGGCCGAACACCGACGGTGACGTGGGTGCGTGCCGGGAGGGACGCGGAAACGGCCGGTTTCTTGCCCTGCCCGGCGACCGGCCCGGGGCGCGCGGTGCGACAGGGATCGCCGAGCAGCGGCGCGATGTGCGGGGTGAAGTGCGACAAGACCGTACATGGGGGCGGAATCGGCCATGTCCACCGTGCGGTGAATCGTTTGGACAGCCCAGACGAGGTACCCGTGTCTCCCGGCTTCCCCCGCGGACGGTGTCCGCGCCGGTACTGTCGGCTGCGATGCCCGGACGCACACCGCGTCTCTCACGAACGCGCCGAGGTGGCTTGTGAAGGCTATCCGTCGATTCACCGTCCGACCCGTGCTCCCCGAACCCCTCCGGCCGCTGAGCGATCTGGCCCGCAATCTGCGCTGGTCCTGGCACGCCGGAACCCGTGACCTGTTCCGCTCCGTCGACCCCGGACGCTGGGTCGCGGCCGGCGGCGACCCCATGCGCCTGCTGGGCAGCGTGCCGACCGAGCGGCTCACCGAACTGGCCGGCGACCGCGACTTCCTCGACCGTCTCGCCGCGGTCGCGGACGACCTGGACGCCTACATGACCGGCGAGCGCTGGTACCAGCGGCAGAGCGGCCGGCTGCCCGCCGCCGTCGCCTACTTCTCCCCCGAGTTCGGCATCACCGCCGCCCTGCCGCAGTACTCCGGCGGGCTCGGCATCCTGGCCGGCGACCACCTCAAGGCCGCCAGCGACCTCGGCGCCCCGCTGATCGGCGTCGGCCTGCTCTACCGGCACGGATACTTCCGCCAGTCCCTGTCCCGGGACGGCTGGCAGCAGGAGCACTACCCCGTCCTCGACCCGCACGAGCTGCCCTTGGACCAGCTCAAGGAGGCCGACGGCGCCCCCGCCCAGATCACCCTCGCCCTGCCCGGCGACCGCTCCCTGCGCGCCCGCGTCTGGGTCGCCCAGGTGGGCAGGATCCCGCTGCTCCTGCTGGACTCCGACATCGAGGAGAACGACCTCATCGAGCGCGGGGTGACCGACCGGCTCTACGGCGGCGGCAGCGAGCACCGGCTGCTCCAGGAGATGCTCCTCGGCATAGGAGGTGTCCGCGCCGTCCGCGCGTACTGCAGGCTCACCGGGCACGCGGCGCCCGAGGTGTTCCACACCAACGAGGGGCACGCCGGGTTCCTCGGCCTGGAGCGGATGGCGGAGCTGCGCGCCGAGGGGCTCGACTTCGACGCGGCGCTGGAGGCGGTCCGCGCCGGGACCGTGTTCACCACGCACACGCCCGTGCCGGCCGGCATCGACCGCTTCGACCGCGAACTGGTCGCCCGGCACTTCGGCCCGCACGCGGAGCTGCCGGACCTGGAGGTCGACCGCATCCTGCGGCTCGGCATGGAGACCTACCCCGGCGGCGAGCCCAACCTGTTCAACATGGCCGTGATGGGCCTGCGCCTTGCTCAGCGGGCCAACGGCGTCTCCCTGCTGCACGGGCAGGTCAGCCGGGAGATGTTCGCCGGACTGTGGCCCGGGTTCGACCCCGAGGAGGTGCCCATCACCTCCGTGACCAACGGGGTGCACGCGCCCACCTGGGTCGCCCCCGAGGTGTACCGGCTCGGCGCCCGGCAGATCGGCACCCAGCGCGCGGAGGAGGCGCTCAGCATCGGCGACTCCGACCGCTGGGACTCCGTCGCCGACATCCCCGACCAGGACATCTGGGACCTGCGCCGGTCGCTGCGCGAACTGCTGGTGCTGGAGGTGCGGGAACGGCTGCGCGCCTCCTGGCGGCAGCGCGGCGCCGGGACCGCCGAACTGGGCTGGATCGACGGCGTCCTCGACCCGGACGTGCTCACCATCGGCTTCGCCCGGCGCGTCCCGTCGTACAAACGGCTGACGCTGATGCTGCGCGACCGGGACCGGCTGATGGACCTGCTGCTGCACCCCGACCGGCCGGTGCAGATCGTGGTCGCCGGCAAGGCGCACCCGGCGGACGACGGCGGCAAGCGGCTCATCCAGGAGCTGGTCCGCTTCGCCGACGACCCGCGGGTGCGGCACCGGATCGTGTTCCTGCCCGACTACGGCATGGCGATGGCACAGAAGCTGTACCCCGGCTGCGACATCTGGCTGAACAACCCGCTGCGGCCGCTGGAGGCGTGCGGCACCAGCGGGATGAAGGCCGCGCTCAACGGCGGGCTCAACCTGTCCGTGCTCGACGGCTGGTGGGACGAGTGGTTCCAGCCCGACTTCGGCTGGGCGATCCCCACGGCGGACGGCGCGGGGACCGATCCGGACCGGCGCGACGACATAGAGGCCGCGGCGCTGTACGACCTGCTCGAGCAGCGCGTCACCCGCGCCTTCTACAAGCGCGGGCGCAGCGGGCTGCCGGACCGGTGGATCGAGATGGTCCGGCGGACGCTGAGCCTGCTCGGGCCGAAGGTGCTGGCCGGGCGCATGGTGCGGGAGTACGTGGACCGGCTGTACACGCCTGCCGCGCACGCGCACCGGGCGATGACCGCGGACGCCGCGCGGGAGCTCGCGGAGTGGAAGGCGGCGGTGCGGGGGGCGTGGCACGGGGTGACCGTCGACCACGTCGAGACGTCCGTGGCCTCGGCCACCGCGGAGCTGGGCAGCACGCTGGCGCTCCGGGTGCGGGTGGGGCTGGGGCGTCTGCGTCCTGAGGACGTGGAAGTGCAGGCCGTCGCGGGCCGGGTGGACGAGGAGGACCGCATCACGGAGGCGGCCGCTGTGCCGCTGAAGCCGGTGGGGGCGCCTGGGGCGGCGGGCGAGTGGGTGTACGAAGGCCCGCTGTCCCTGGACCGGACGGGGCCGTTCGGCTACACGGTGCGGGTGCTTCCCAGCCACCGGCTGTTGGCGTCCGGGGCGGAACTGGGGTTGGTGGCCGTGCCACCGGAGGACGTCGCCGAGGCGGCGGGCTTATTGATGCGGTAGCGCCCCGCAGGGGCGCGGGGAACTGCGCGACCGGCTCTCGGCGGCCCGCACCCGGTGTTCGACGTCGGGGGTGTCGCGCTGCTCGGCGCTGCGAGGTGCCGCCTGCGCCCACCCGTGCCGCCCCAGGCGGCACGAATGCCCGCAGGCTGGCGTGCCTCAGGGGCGCGGGGAACTGCGCGACCGGCTCTCGGCGGCCCGCACCCGGTGTTCGACGTCGGGGGTGTCGCGCTGCTCGGCGCTGCGAGGTGCCGCCTGCGCCCACCCGTGCCGCCCCAGGCGGCACGAATGCCCGCAGGCTGGCGTGCCTCAGGGGCGCGGGGAACTGCGCGACCGGCCCTCGGCGGCCCGCACCCGGCGGTCAACAGTTCCCGGCACCGCGGTGGCCGTGGGGGGTGTCGCGCGGCTCGGCGTTGCGAGGTGCCGCCTGCGCCCACCCGTGCCGCCCCAGGGGGCACGAATGCCCGCAGGCTGGGGCGAGTGGCCCCGTCCCCCGGTCGCCGTCAGGCGTCCCGCACGCCCCGTGTGGCCAGGCGGCGGAGGATCTTGCCGCAGCGGCGGGCGTAGGCGTGCTGGAGGGACCGGGTGGCCGGGCCGCCCGCTCGGGCGTACCAGCGGGCCGGCCTGCTGAAGGCCGAGACCGTCAGCCACACCGTCCCGTCCCCCGTCCGGTGCACGACGAACGCCTCCTCGCCGGTCTCCGGATGCCCCGCCAGCGTGCCGTACGCCCAGCCGGCCCTGCGGTACTCGTCCGCCGTCCACACCACCCGGCAGGGCGCCTTCACCACTCCGGCCAGGGTGACGGTGACGTCGACGCCGGGCGCCGCCCGGTCCGCCGAGGCGTCGATGCCGACGCCCATCTCCCGGTGCATCTCCCAGGTGAACAGCGCGTCGGCGGCCTGCCGGAACACCTTCTCCCCCTCGCCGAGCCGGGTGCGCTCCCTCAGATGGTGAAACCCCGGAGGGCAGTAGTCGGGATCCCGGCTCGCGCCGACGTGGTCGTAGGTGAAGTCCGCCGAAGACATGGGACACAAGCCTAGGCGGTGGCCCCGCACGCACCGGCGGCACCCGGAGCGAAACGCTCCGGGTGCCGCGCGGTACGGGACGGGGCCGGCCTCAGCTGACGTTGACCGCCTTCCAGGCGGCGTCGACCGCCTTGTACTCCGTGCTGCTCGCGCCGTACAGCGCGGACGCCGCGTTCAGGGTGCCCGTGCGGGCCGCCTTGTAGGTGGTCGTCGAGGTGAAGTACGTGGTCAGCGCCTTGTACCAGATCTGCAGCGCCTTGGCGCGGCCGATGCCGGTGACCGTCGAGCCGTCGTACGTCGGCGAGTTGTAGGTCACGCCGTTGACGGTCTTGGAGCCGCTGCCCTCGGCGAGCAGGTAGAAGAAGTGGTTCGCCGGGCCCGAGGAGTAGTGCACGTCGACCGAGCCGAGGCTGGAGGACCAGTAGTCCTTGGACGCGCCGTCCTTGCTCGGCTTGTCCATGTACCGCAGCGGGGTCCCGTCGCCGTTGATGTCGATCTTCTCGCCGATGAGGTAGTCGCCGGCGTCGGAGGAGTTGGCCGCGTAGAACTCCGCGCCGGCGCCGAAGATGTCGCTGGTCGCCTCGTTGAGGCCGCCGGACTCGCCGCTGTAGCGCAGGCCCGCGGTGTTGGAGGTGACGCCGTGGCTCATCTCGTGGCCGGCGACGTCCAGCGAGGTCAGCGGGTGGGTGTTGCCCGAGCCGTCGCCGTAGGTCATGCAGAAGCAGCTGTCCTGCCAGAAGGCGTTGACGTAGTTGCTGCCGTAGTGGACGCGGGAGTAGGCGGCCTTGCCGTCGTTCTTGATGCCGTTGCGCCCGAAGGTGTTCTTGTAGAAGTCCCAGGTGACCTGGGCGCCGTAGGCCGCGTCCACGGCCGCGGTCTGGTCGCTGGAGGAGCTGGAGGCGGTTCCGGTGCCCCAGGTGTCGTCCGCGTCGGTGAACAGGGTGCCGGTGCCGGAGGTGCCGCGCGCCAGGTTGTAGGTCTTGTGACCGCCGCGGGAGGTGTCGTACAGCTGGTACGTCGAGCCGGACTTGTAGGTGCCGAGGGTGACGGTGCCGGAGTAGAGGCTCCTGCCGCTGCCGGTGTGCACGGCCTGCCACTCGTACAGCTTCTCGCCGGTGGTGGCGTCGGTGATCACGTGCAGCTCGTTCGGGGTGCCGTCCTCCTGGAGGCCGCCGACGACGGTCTCGTAGGCGAGGACGGGCGTGCCCTCGGCGGCCCAGATCACCGTGCGGGGCGCGGATTCGGCCCCGGTGCGCTCCGCGCCGGCCGTCTCGGCGGCGGCGAGCGCCTGCGCCTCGGCCTTGCCCGCGGTGACCTTCGGCGTCACGGAGGCGACCCCGACCGCCGTCTTCACTGCCTTGGTGACGGTTCTGGCGCCGCCCGCCGGCTCGTGCACGACCAGGTCGCCGCCGAGCACGGGCAGTCCGTCGTAGGTGCGCTCGTAGCGGGTGTGGACCGTGCCGTCGACGTCCCGCACGACGTCCTTGACGATCAGCTTCTCCTTGGCGCCGAGGCCTATCGCATCGGCGGTCTCGGCTGCCGTGGCCTGCTGCTCCTGGATGAGGGAGGTGCGGGCGGCGGCGGACAGCAGCACGGGGGCGCCGCCCAGGACCGGCTTGCCGGCCGGGGCGGAGTCGGCGGTCGCGGTACCGGTGGCCAGGCCGGTGGTGAGCAGGGCGCCGGCCGCGACGGCGGTGGCGGCGGCCAGGACGGTACGCCGGCGACGCGCGTAGAGGGGAGTCACTCGAAGCTCCTCGGGGGGTGAGTGGGGGTGCCGGACGGTGGGGGGCCGTCCGGGTGGTGCACCGAGCGAGGGAAGAGTGACATCTACGTCGCGTACATGTCATGAGGGTGGGATGATGTTGGCCGAAAGTTGACGTCGGGACGAATATTGCGTGCGGGTAAAACCGTGTGACCTCGGCAAAGGCGCAACCCGCGGCGCGTATGGGATCGGCAAAAAACGGCGCCGTTCCAGGTGGTGGGAACCACCTGGAACGGCGCCGCTACGGGGCCCGTTTCGACGGGGTCCGTCTACGGGAAGGTCAGGCTCCAGCCGTTGATGTAGCCGGTGTCGTAGCGGGCCACGTCCTGGACCCGCAGCCGCCAGGTGCCGTTGGCCGTCTCCGACGACGCGTTGACCGTGTACGTCTCGTTGATGTTGTCCGCCGAACCGCCGGTCCGGTTGCGCAGCCGGTACGCGGTGCCGTCCGGGGCCACCAGGTCGACGACGAGGTCACCGCTCCAGGTGTGCACGATGTCCACCGCGACCTGGAGGTTGCCCGGCGCGTTGCCGGTGCGGCCGGTGACGGCGATCGAGGACGTTACCGCGGCGCCGGCGTCCGGGATCGCCACGTCGGTGGTCGACTCGAAGGTGGTCCCGCCGCCCCCGGGGCCGCCGGAGCGGCTGCCGACGTTGACGGCCGCCCAGGCGTCCTGCACCGCCTTGTACTCGGCGCTGTCCGTGCCGTACAGCTCACCGGTCGCCGCCAGGGTGCCGGTGCGGGCCGCCGCGTAGTTGGTGGTGGAGGTGAACTTCGTGGTGAGCGCGCGGAACCAGATCTTCTCCGCCTTGGCGCGGCCGATGCCGGTGACCGGCAGGCCGTCGGAGGTGGGGGAGTCGTAGGTGACCCCGTTGATGGTCTTCGTTCCGCTGCCCTCGCTCAGCAGGTAGAAGAAGTGGTTCGCCACGCCCGACGAGTAGTGCACGTCGATCGAGCCGATGCCGGAGTACCAGGAGTCCTTGGACGCGCCGTCCTTGCTCGGCTTGTCCATGTACCGCAGCGGCGTGCCGTCGCCGTTGATGTCGATCTCCTCGCCGATGAGGTAGTCGCCGACGTCGGAGGAGTTGTTCGCGTAGAACTCGACGGTCGAGCCGAAGATGTCGCTGGTCGCCTCGTTGAGACCGCCGGACTCGCCGCTGTAGTTCAGGCCCGCGGTGTTCGAGGTGAGGCCGTGGGTCATCTCGTGCGCGGCCACGTCGATCGACGTGAGCGGGTTGACGTTGCCGGAGCCGTCGCCGTAGGTCATGCAGAAGCAGCTGTCCGACCAGAAGGCGTTGACGTAGTTGTTGCCGTAGTGGACCCGGGAGTACGCGCCGACGCCGTCCCCGCGGATGCCGCTGCGGCCGTGCACGTTCTTGTAGTAGTCCCAGGTCAGCGCCGCCCCGTAGTGGGCGTCCGCGCCGGCCGACTCCGCGTTGGAGGGGCTGCCGTCGCCCCAGACGTCGTCGGAGCCGGAGAACAGCGTCCCGGTGCCGGAGGTGCCGCGGTTGAGGTTGTACGTCTTGTGCCCGCCGCGCGCGCCGTCGGTGAGGTTGTACGTCGAGCCCGACTGGGTGGTCGTCAGGTCGACGGTGCCGCTGTAGACGGTGTGGCCGGTACCGTTCTGCACGGCCTGCCACTCGTACAGCTTCTCGCCGGTGGTGGCGTCGGTGACGACGTGCAGCTCCTGCGGGGTGCCGTCGTGCTGGAGGCCCCCGACGACCGTCTCGTACGCGACGACCGGTGTGCCGCCGGCCGCCCAGACCACCTTGCGCGGGGCCCGCTCGACGTCCGCGCCCTCGGCCTTCTCGGCCTTCGCGGCGGACAGGGCCTGCTGCTCGGCCTTGGCGGCCGGCACCTTCGCGGCGGTGGTGGCGGGCTTGACCGCGGCGCGGGTCGCCTTCACGACCTTGTCCGCCTCGCCGGCCGTGTCGCCCTGGACGATCAGGTCGCCGCCGAGGACGGGCAGCCCGTCGTAGGTGCGCTCGTAGCGGACGTGCACGGTGCCGTCGCGGTCCTTGAGGACGTCGCGGACGACGAGCTTCTCCTTCGCGCCCAGACCGAGGTCCTTGGCGGTCCCGGCCTTGACGGAGTCCGCCTGGCGCATCAGCGCGGCACGCTGGGCGGGGGTGAGCGTGACCGACTCCGAGCCGGGCGCGGCGGCGCTCGCGGTGCGCGGCGCCGTGCCGGGGGCGGCGGTGGCCGCGCCGGACTGCACGGCCGTGGCGACCAGTGCGGCCACGCCGGCCAGGGCGACGGCGGCGACGCGACGCTGCGCGGTGCGGGGGGTGCGTCTGTGGGACGTCCTGCTTCTCAACGCTGACTCCTTCTGCGGGGCCGCGGGGTGCGCGGCCTGGGGAGACCGGCCGGCGGGTCAGCCGGCCGGGCAGAACGGAAGTGCTCCGAGCAGTGACCGCCGTACAACGGGCAGCCGAAGCTGTGGGGTTGCTGTGAAGCGGCCGTGGGAAGAGTGGCAGGGGAGCGCGGTTTCTGTCAGGAGCGCGTCAGGAAGTTGGCCGGATCCCGTTCGGTGTCCGGGAGGGGGTGTCCGGTATACGGACGGCAGCGGGACGGCGGCGCTCCGGTGACCCCGACCCGCCGCGACGACGGGCCGGCCCTACGCCCTGCCGCCGGCCGGCCCCTCCCCGTGCCACGACCGCCACAGCGCCGCGTACACCCCGTCCGCCGCCACCAGGGCGTCGTGCGTGCCCAGTTCGGAGAGCCGGCCGTCCTCCATCACCGCCACCCGGTCCGCGTCGTGCGCGGTGTGCAGCCGGTGCGCGACGGCGACGACCGTACGGCCCTCCAGCACGGCGGCCAGCGCGCGCTCCGCGTGCCGGGCGGTCGCCGGGTCGAGCAGGGCGGTCGCCTCGTCGAGGACCAGCGTGTGCGGGTCGGCCAGCACCACGCGCGCCAGGGCGAGTTGCTGCGCCTGGGGGCCGTCGGTGGGGTGGCCGCCCTCGCCCAGCCCGGTGTCCAGCCCGCGCGGCAGCTCCCGCACCCAGCCGTCCGCGCCCACCACCGCCAGCGCCGCCCACAGCTCCTCGTCCCCGGCGTCCGGGGCGGCGATCCGCAGATTGTCCCGGACCGACCCCAGGAAGACATGGTGCTCCTGGGTCACCAGCACCACCTGCCGACGCAGCCGCTCCGGGTCCAGCGACGCCACCGGCACCCCGCCCACGGTCACACTCCCGGCGGCCGGCGCGTCCACCCCCGCCAGCAGCCGGCTCAGCGTGGTCTTGCCCGCGCCCGACGGCCCCACCACCGCCAGCCGTTCGCCCGGCGTCACCGTCAGATCCACCCCGCGCAGCACCTCGCCGCCCCCGTCGTACGCGTAGCGCACCCCGGTCACGTCGATGCGGTCGTCCACCGGGTCCGGAGCGTCGCTGCGCCCGGCCGCGCGCGGCGCCCGCGCCAGCCCCTCCACCCGTGCGAACGAGGCGCCGCTCGACTGCAGTTGCTCCAGCCGCATCAGCACCTCGTCCAGCGGACCGCTCAGCTGCAGCAGGTACAGCGACGCCGCCACCACCGCGCCCAGGCTCACCGCGCCCCGCGCGTGCAGCCATCCGCCGCACAGCAGCACCCCGGCCACCGGCACGACGTACGACAACTCGACCACCGGGAAGAACACCGAGCGCAGGAACAGCGTGCGCATACGGGTGCGGCGGGACGTCTCCAGGGCCTCCCGGCTCGCCCGGATCCGCCGTTCCTCCATCCGGAACGCCTCCACGGTGCGGGCGCCCGCCGCCGTCGACGCGACCACCTCCGCCACGTCCGAGTTGGCCGCGCCCTCGGCGAGATACGCGTCCCGGGCCCGCCGCAGGTACCAGCGCAGCACCAGCCAGATCGGGGTGAGGCACAGCAGCCCCAGCGCCCCCAGCAGCGGGTCCACGACGAGGATCGCCGCCATGACGAACACCGACTGCACCGCGTTGACCAGCAGTGAAGGGCCCGCGTCGCGCAGCGTGGTGCCCACGGCGGTCACGTCCGCCGTGCCCCGCGTCGTCAGATCGCCTGTGCCCGCCCGCTCCACCACGGCGGACGGCAGCGCCAGCACCCGGTCCACGAACCGCTCCCGCACCCGCGCCAGCGTCCGCTCGCCGAACCGGTGCCCCACGTAACGGGCCCAGCGGGACAGCAGCAGCTGCGCCACCGCGCACGCCAGGATGACCGGGGCCAGCCGGTCCACCACCGCGGTGCCGGCGCCCGCCCGCACCTCGTCGACGATCCGCCCGAGCAGCCACGGCCCGGCCAGACCGGCGAGGGCCGCCGCGCCGTTCAGCGCCAGCACGCCCGCGAAGACCCGCCCGTCCGCCCGCACCAGCTCCCCGGCCGCCCGGCGCACATCGGCCGGTTCCGCCACGGGGAGTCGTTCGCCGCTCATCCCGCCACCTCCTCGGGGGCGCCCTGCTCGGCGTCCCTGGCCATCAGGCGCCGGTACTCCGGCTCGCCGTCCAGCAGTTCCCGGTGGGCGCCGCTCGCCGCCACCTTGCCGTCGGCCAGGAAGAGCACCCGGTCGGCCCGGTCCAGCACCAGCGGCGAGGTGGTGACCAGTACCGTCGTCAGGCCCTCGCGCGCGGCGCGCAGCCGGTCGGCGACCAGGGCCTCGGTGTGCGCGTCGAGCGCCGAGGTCGGCTCCACCGCCAGCAGCACCTCCGGTCCTGCGAGCAGCGCCCGCGCCAGCCGGACCCGCTGCCGCTGACCTCCGGACAGGCTGCGGCCCTGCGCGGACACCGCCGAGTCCAGCCCGTCGGGCAGTCCGCGCACCACGTCGTCGGCGGCCGCCGCGTGCAGTGCCCGCAGCACCTGTGCGTCGGACGCCCCGCCCCGGCCCGCGACCACCTCGCGCAGCGGACCCGCGAACAGCGCGGCCTCCGGGTCGGCCACCAGGATCCGCTCCCGCACCCGGGCCGGCGCGATCTCGTCCAGCCGGACCCCGCCCCAGGTGGCCCCGGACGGCGTGTACCGGCCCAGCCGGTCCACGACGGCCTGCGCGTCCGCGGGCCGGGCGCACACCAGCGCGGTCAGCCGCCCCGGCAGCACCCGCACCCCGGACTCCGGGTCCTCCAGCGCGGACGGCTCGGCCGGCGGTTCCGCGACGGCCGCGTCCGGCGGCGGCTCGATCCGCAGCAGGGCCGCCACCCGGCCGGCCGCCACCACGCCCCGGCTGAGGTAGTAGCCGCACTCGATCAGGAACATCACCGGCCACACCAGGACGGTCACGTACCCGTACACCGACACCAGTTCGCCGATGCTGATGTCCCCCTGCGCGGCCTGCCGCGCCGCGATCCACGTGACCACCGCGAGGAACAGCGTCGGCAGACCGGCGGCCAGCGCCTGCATCCAGCTGGTCACCGCCCCCACCCGGTAGCCCTGGTCCCTCAGCCGCCCCGAGTCGCGGCGGAACGCGTCCGCGACCAGCCCCTTGCCGCCGAGCCCGCTCAGCACCCGCAGCCCGCCCGCGAGATCCCCGATCCGCGCCGTCAGCACACCCTGCCGCTCCCGGTACTCCGTCTCCGCGCCCTGGAGCCGCCCGGCGAGCGGCCCCACCACGAGCCCGATCACCGGCACCCCCAGCAGCACGACCGCGGCCAGCAGCGGAGACACCGTCAGCAGCAGCCCCGCCACCGCCGCGTACGCCACGACCGCGCCGATCCCCGGCCCGACGGCGGTGAGCGAGTGGGCGATCACCTGCACGTCGCCCACGCCGATCGTCACGACCTCCCCGGCCGTCGCCCGCCGGTCCAGAGACGCGCCCAGCCGCACGGTGTGCCCGACGACCACCTTCACCGTGCGGAAGTTGGCGTCCATCCGGACCATCGTCATCGTGCGGTGCCGCATCACGCCCAGCCAGGCGTTGAAGGCGGTCACCCCGACCAGGGCGCCGGCCCAGCCGGCCAGCGCCGCCATGTCACCCGTCCCCAGGCCGTCGTCCACCGCCCGGGACATCAGGTACGGCGTGGACGCCAGCAGCACCATCCACACGCTGCCGTACACCGCCCCCGCCGCGCAGCGACCCGGCTGCCGGCGCACCAGCCACCACAGATAGCGGGCCCCGCTCCGACCGTCGGGCGTGCCGGGATCCCCGTAGGCGTCGATCACGTGCGCTTCCCTTCCCCCGCGGCCCGGCGGCCGGTGTGCCTCGTCGGTCGTCTCACGGGCGCTTCCGGAACGGCGCGAGCGTGGCCCGTACGTGTGCGGCGGCGCCCCAGTCGGGCTCGAACTGGGCGATCACGGCCAGGTGCTGACGCAGCTGGAGGACCGGCATCCGCTCCCGCCAGCCCGCGTCGAGACCGGTCAGCTCCGCGTACCGCTCGAAGAACACCCGCGCCTCGGGCGGCGGCGCGGTCGTCCACAGATGGGCCAGGTCCACCTCGGCCCAGGTGTACGACACGGCCGGGTCGATCAGCGCGGGCCGGTCGTCGGGGGCGGCCATCACGTTCTGCGTCCACAGGTCGCCGTGGGTCAGACAGGCGGGCCGGTCCGGCAGCAGCTCGGGCAGCCGGTCGCACAGCCGCTCCAGCGCCTGCCGGTCGGCGGCGTCCAGCGCCTGGCGGACCCGGGGCTCCTCCAGCCAGCGCAGCAGCCGGTGCCGGGCGAAGAACTCGAATCCGTCGTCGGTCCAGGTGTTGACCTGACGGCGGCGGCCCAGCCAGTTGTCCCGGTGCCAGCCGAACCGGTCGTGGCGCGTGGTGGTGTGCAGCCGGGCGAACGCGTGCGCGCACTCCTCCCAGAACGCCTCCGTGTCCGGCCGGGGGCGCAGCACCGACAGCACGAGCAGGTCCCGCTCCGCGCGCACCACGTCCGGCGTGAGCACCCCGCCCGCCTCGCGCAGCACCGTCAGCCCCTCGGCCTCCGCGGCGAAGGCGTCGTCCGCCGGCGGCTCGCCGAACGCCTTCACGAACAGCGCGGTGCCGTCCGCGCGGCGGGCCAGCCCCGCGGTCGCGGCGAGACCCCCGGTCGCCGGCCGCACCGCGCCGACGTCCGTCAGCCCGGCCGCGTGCAGCCGCGCGAGCAGCATCGACGTCGCCTCCGTCACCGGTGTGCTCCCCTCGGTCGGTACGCCGACGCGCCCCCGCGACGGCGGCGTTCGTCAGGCCAGACTGTCCCGCCAGGCCCGGTGCAGGTCCGCGAACCGGCCCGTCCCGCCGATGAGTTCGTCCGGGCTGCCGTCCTCCACGATCCGCCCGTGCTCCATCACCAGCACCCGGTCCGCGATCTCCACGGTGGACAGCCGGTGCGCGATCACCACCGCCGTCCGGCCCTTCAGCACCGTGGCCATCGCCCGCTGCACCGCCCGCTCGCCGGGGATGTCCAGCGAACTGGTCGCCTCGTCCAGGATCAGCACCGCCGGGTCCGCCAGCAGCGCCCGCGCGAACGCCACCAACTGCCGCTGTCCCGCCGAGATGCGGCCGCCGCGCTTGCGGACGTCCGTGTCGTAGCCGTCGGGCAGCGCGGCGATGAAGTCGTGCGCGCCGATCTCCTTGGCCGCCTGCTCGATCTCCTCGCGGGTGGCCTCCGGACGGCCGATCGCGATGTTCTCGGCGACGGTCCCGGAGAACAGGAACGCCTCCTGGGTCACCATCACCACCTCGCGCCGCAGGTCCCGTCCGGTCAGGTCGCGCAGGTCGACCCCGTCGAGCAGCACCCGTCCGTCGCTCGGGTCGTAGAACCGGGCGAGCAGCTTCGCCAGCGTCGACTTGCCCGCGCCGGTGGAGCCGACGACCGCGACGGTCTGCCCGGCCGGCAGGGTGAGGCGGAAGCGGGGCAGCACCTCGCCGCCGGTGCGGTACGCGAACCGCACGTCGTCGAAGACCACCTCGCGCCCGGGGAGACCGGGGCGCCGCCCCGGCAGCTCACGGGGCGCCGCCGGTTCGGGCACCGACGGGGTCTGCGCCAGCAGGCCGGCGATCTTCTCCAGCGAGGCCGCCGCCGACTGGTAGGAGTTGAGGAACATGCCCAGCCGGTCGATCGGGTCGTACAGCCGCCGCAGATAGAGCACGGCCGCCGCCAGCACACCGAGCGCCAGCGTCTGACCGGCCACCCGGTAGGCGCCCCACAGCACGATCAGCGCGACCGTGGTGTTCGCCGTCACCCGGGAGCCGACGACGTAGCGGGCCATCTCCAGCAGCGCGTCGCCGTTGGTCCTCTCGTGCCGCCGGTTCAGCACCGCGAAGTCCGCGTCGTTGGCCCGCTCGCGGCGGAAGGCGCGCACCGGGCGGATGCCGTTCATCGTCTCGACGAACTTCACGATCACCGCGGCGATCGCCGTCGACCGCTTCCGGTACACCCGCTGCGCCCGCCGCTGGTAGGAGCGCACCAGCAGGTACAGCGGCACGAACGACGCCACCGCCACCGCGCCGAGGCCCAGGTCCAGCCAGAGCAGCAGCACCGAGATGTACACGGCGGACAGGATCGTCATCACCAGTTCCTGCAGGCCCTCCTCCAGCAGCTCCCGCAGCGACTCGACGTCGGTGGTGGAGCGGGAGATCAGCCGGCCGGAGGTGTAGCGCTCGTGGAAGTCCACGCTCAGCGCCTGCGCGTGCCGGAAGATCCGGCCGCGCAGGTCCAGCAGCACGTCCTGGCTGACCCGGGCGGAGGCGGTGATGAACGCGTACTGCAGCGCCCCGGCCGCCGACGCGCACAGCAGATAGCCCACCGCCACCGCGATCAGCGGCCCGTGGTCGCTGACGCGGAACGCGGGCACCGCCCGGTCGATCGCGTACGCCACCAGCAGCGGGCCCGCCTGCACGGCGGCCTGCTGGAGCAGCAGCAACAGCGCGGTCAGCGCCACCCGGCCGCGCATCGGCGCGAGCAGGGAGCGCAGCAGCGCGCCGGTGGCGCCCGGGGGAGTGGGCAGCACGTCCCGGTCGAAGGGGTCGCCGCCGCCCTGCTCCGGCGACCGGTCGTCGTCCTCGTCGCGGACGGGTGCGGTGGTGGCCGCCGTCATCGCTGCTCCTCCAGTTCCTCCGCCGGGCCGCCCGACATGAGGTGGGCGTACTCGGCATTGCCGCGCAGCAGTTCGTGATGGGTGCCGACCGCCGTGATCCGCCCGCCGGACAGCAGCGCCACCCGGTCGGCCAGCAGCACCGTGGACGGGCGGTGCGCCACGATCAGCGCCGTGGTGTCGGCGAGCACCCGGCGCAGCGCGGCCTCGACCGCGGCCTCGGTGTGCACGTCGAGCGCGGACAGCGGGTCGTCCAGCACCAGGAAGTCGGGCCGCCCGACGACCGCGCGGGCGAGCGCGAGCCGCTGCCGCTGCCCGCCGGAGAGGCTCAGGCCCTGCTCGCCGACCTGGGTCGCGGTGCCCTGGGGCAGCGCGTGGGCGAAGTCCGCCTGGGCGACGGCCAGGGCGCGCTCCAGGTCCTCCGCGCCGCTGCCGCCGCCCATCAGGACGTTCTCGCCGACGGTCGCGGAGAACAGCGTCGGCTCCTCGAAGGCGACGGCGACCCGGGAGCGCAGCTCCTCCCGGGACATGTCCCTGATGTCCCGCCCGTCGAGGGTGATGCGCCCCTCGGTGACCTCGTGCAGCCGGGGCACCAGCGCGGTCAGCGTGGTCTTGCCGCTGCCGGTCGCGCCGACCAGCGCCAGCGACTCGCCGGGCCGGATGTGCAGGTCGACGCGGTCCAGCACGGGCGGCGAGCCCTCGGGCGCGTCCGGGTAGCGGAAGGTGACGTTCTCGAACCGCAGCCCGCCCTCCCGGGAGCCGCCCTGCTTCCCCGCGGACGGCGTGGTCCCCGACTCCGGTTCCGCGTCCATCACCTCGAAGTAGCGCTCGGTGGCCGTCGCCGCCTCCTGGCTCATCGCCAGCAGGAAGCCGATCGAGTCCACCGGCCAGCGCAGCGCCAGCGCCGTGGACAGGAACGCCACCAGGGTGCCCGCCGACAGCTCGCCGTCCGCCACCTGCACGGCGCCCAGCACCAGCGCCGCCCCGATGGCCAGTTCGGGCAGCGTCACGATGATGCCGAGGATCGTCGCCAGCAGCCGCGCCTTGTGCAGCTCCGTGCCCCGCAGCTTCCCGGACAGCTCCCGGAACGCCCGCGCCTGGCTGCGGTGCCGGCCGAACCCCTTGATGATCCGGATGCCGAGCACGCTCTCCTCGACCACGGTCGTCAGATCGCCCACCTGGTCCTGCGCCTGCCGCGCCGCCCGCGAGTACTGCTTCTCGAACACCACGCAGGTGATCAGCACGGGCACCGCCGGCACCAGGATGACCAGTCCCAGCGTCCAGTCCTGGACCAGCATGATGATCACGCCGACCAGGATCGTCACCCCGTTGACCAGCAGGAAGGTCAGCGGGAACGCGAGGAACATGCGCAGCAGCATGAGGTCCGTGGTGGCCCGCGACAGCAACTGGCCCGAGGCCCAGCGGTCGTGGAAGGCGATCGGCAGCCGCTGGAGATGCCGGTACAGGCCGGCCCGCATCTCCGCCTCGACGTGCGACAGCGGACGCGCCACCAGCCAGCGCCGGAACCCGAACAGCAGCGCCTCCGCGAGCCCGAGCAGCAGCAGGTACAGCGCGCCGAGCCACACCCCCGCCGGGTCCCGGTCGGCGATCGGGCCGTCGACCATCCACTTCAGCACCAGCGGGATGACGAGCCCTATGCAGGACGCCAGGACGGCGACGAACGCGGCGGTGAACAGGCGCGCCCGCACGGGACGCACGTACGGCCACAGCCGCAGCAGCGTCCGCACGGTGGAGCGGGGTTCCCGGGGAGAAGGTGTAGTGGGCATCAGCAGTGAGAGTACGGATCGCCACTGACGCTGCCCACCGAATTCCGGCCCGGTCCGCCTCGGCCGTGGGTCCTACGACCGGCGCCCATGGGCGGCCCCACCTCGGCGAACGCCCGCCGCCGGCCGGGGAGTCGTACCACTCCATCGGCCGATCGGACGATGCGCGGTCGAGCGCGACGGCCGATGCCCGCGCGCCCCGTTCGCCGGAACACTGACCGTCATGTCCGTCATCGACGTCACCGACCTGCGCAAGGCCTACGGCGGCCGGCCCGCCGTCGACGGGGTGTCCTTCTCCGTCGGCGAGGGCGAGATCTTCGGCATCCTCGGCCCCAACGGCGCCGGCAAGACCACCACCGTGGAGTGCGTGGAAGGGCTGCGCGTCCCCGACGCCGGGCGGGTCCGGGTCGCCGGACTCGACCCCGTCGCCGACCATGCCGAGGTCACCCGCATCCTCGGCGCGCAGCTCCAGCAGAGCGGACTCCAGCCCAGACTCACCGTCCGCGAGGCCCTGGAGCTCTACGCCTCCTTCCACCCCCGCCCCGCCGACTGGCGCCCGCTCGCCGAGCGGCTGGGCCTCACCGCGCAGCTGACCACCCGGTTCGCGAAGCTGTCCGGCGGCCAGAAACAGCGCCTGTTCATCGCGCTCGCCCTGATCGGCGGCCCGCGGATCGTGGTGCTGGACGAGCTGACCACCGGCCTCGACCCGCGCGCCCGGCGCGACACCTGGGAACTCATCGAAGACGTCCGCGCGGGCGGCGTCACCGTCCTCCTCGTCACCCACTTCATGGAGGAGGCCCAGCGCCTCTGCGACCGCATCGCGGTCATCGACAAGGGACGCGTCGCCGCCCTCGACACCCCGGCGGGACTCGTCCGCCGCTCGGCCGGGGCCACCGTCATCAGCTTCACCCCGTCCGCCCCGCTCGACGACGCCGGCCTGAACGCCCTGCCCGGCCTCGCCTCGGTCGCCCGCAAAGGCGGCCGGATCACCCTGTCCGGCACCGACGACACGGTCGACGCCGTCCTCACCCTTCTCGCCCGCTCCCGCGTCACCGCCCACCAGCTGCGCGTCACCGACGCCACCCTGGACGACGCCTTCCTGGACCTCACGGAGAGCCCCGCATGAGCACCGGACTGGTCAACACAGCGGTGCTGCGCACCGAGTTCCGCCTCTTCCGGCGCGAACCCGCCGGCATCTTCTGGATCACGCTCTTCCCGACCCTGCTGCTGGCGGTCCTCGGCTCCATCCCCTCCTTCCGGGACGCCGACCCCGCCCTCGGCGGACTGCGCCCGGTCGACGCCTACGTCCCCGTCACCCTCCTCCTCGGCCTGATCATCGGCGGACTCCAGGGCATGCCGCCCACCCTGACCGGCTACCGCGAGACCGGCATCCTGCGCCGCATGTCCACCACACCGGTCCGCCCCCGCGCCCTGCTCGCCGCGCAGATGACGGTGCTCGGCGCCGCCTCGCTGGTCTCCGCGCTGCTCACCCTCGCCGTCGGCCGGCTCGCCTTCGGCGTCGCCCTGCCCGCACAGCCGCTCGGCCACCTGCTGACGCTGCTGCTCGCCCTGGCCGCCTCCCTCGCGCTCGGCGCGCTGCTCAGCGCCCTCGCCCGCACCGCGAAGATCGCCACCGCGGTCGGCTCCGCCGCGCTGTTCCCGGCCATGTTCACCGCGGGCGTGTGGCTCCCCGTCGAGGCCATGCCGGACCTGATGGCCGACATCGTCGGCTGGACCCCGTTCGGCGCGGCCGCGCAGGCCCTCGGCGAGGCGTCGGCGGGCGACTGGCCGGGAACGATGCACCTCGCGGTGACGGCGGGGTGGGCGGTGCTGCTCACCGCCGGTGCGGTGCGCTGGTTCCGCTGGGAGTGAGGACGGCCGTGCCGGACACTGATGCGATGCCGCACACGACGGACGTGACACGGAACTGGTCGGGGATCGAGCAGCGGTGGGCCCTGCTCTACCGCTGGGGGCCGTACGTCCTGCTGGGCACGGGCACCGTGCTGGCGGCGGCCACCGCGGCGCCGCTGGGCATGACCCGCGCGGAGGTGTACGCCTGCGGGGTGCTGGTCGTCGCGGCCCTCGTGCTCCAGCTGTGGTGGGAGAGGGCGTCCCGCGGGGCCGGGGAGCCGACCCGGACGAGCACGGTGTACTTCGCGGTCCGCATGGCCATCGGCTTCGCCCTCACCTGGATGAACCCGCTGTTCGCCTTCCAGGTGGCCGTCAACTACTGGGACGCCGGCCGGCTGCTGCCGAAGCGGCTCGTCGTCCCCGGGCTGCTGGCGGCGGCCGCCGCGGTCGCCGGATCGCAGAGCGGCGGGCTGCCGCCGGACGGCCTGACCGGCTGGCTGGTCTTCCTCGGCCTCATGGCCGTCAACCTGGGCCTGCTCCTGCTGTTCTCCCACCTGGCCCGCATGGAGGAGGACCGCGCCCGCACCCAGGCGGCGGCCATCGCCGCACTCGAGCGCACCAACACCGCGTTGCAGCAGGCGCTCGACGAGAACGCCGCCCTGCACTCCCAACTGCTCGTCCAGGCGCGGGAGGCCGGGGTCGCCGACGAGCGCCGCAGGCTCGCCGCCGAGATCCACGACACCCTGGCGCAGGGTCTGACCGGCATCATCGCCCAGCTCCAGGTCGCCGCGAACACCCCCGACCCGGTCGCAGGCCGCGACCGTCTGGACCGGGCCCTCGCCCTGGCCCGCGAAAGCCTCGGCGAGGCCCGCCGCTCCGTGCACAACCTCTCCCCGGTCGCGCTCGCCGACGGCGGCCTGCCCGGCGCGCTGCGGCGGACCGTCGCCGAATGGGGCGAACGCAGTCAGGTGAAGGCCGAGTTCACCGTCACCGGGACCGCCGAGCCGCTGCACGACGAGATGGCGGCCACCCTGCTGCGCATCGCCCAGGAGGCCCTCTCCAACACCGCGCGGCACGCGCGGGCCACCCGGACCGGCGTCACCCTCTCCTACATGGGGGACGAGGTCACCCTCGACATCCGCGACGACGGCCGGGGGTTCGACCCGCTCGCCGTCCCCGCGCGCACCTCCGCCGGCGGCTTCGGCCTCGACGGCATGCGGGCCCGCGCCGAACGCGTCGCCGGGTCCCTCACGGTCGAGTCCGAGCCGGGCGGCGGCACGGCGGTCTCGGCTCGCGTACCGTTGGTCCGCCATGACCCATGACGCCGCGTCCCGCACGGCCGGACAGGCCGCGCCCGCAGAGCCCGTGATCACCCTGCTGGTCGTCGACGACCACCCGGTCGTCCGGGACGGCCTGCGCGGCATGTTCGAGTCCGCGCCCGGCTTCCGCGTGCTCGGCGAGGCGGCCGACGGCGCGGCGGCGCTGGAGCGGGCGGCGGAGCTGGACCCCGACGTGATCCTGATGGACCTGCGGATGCCGGGCACGGGCGGCGTGGCGGCCATCCGCGAGCTGACCCGCCGGGGCGCGCGGGCCCGGGTGCTGGTGCTGACCACCTACGACACCGACTCCGACACGCTGCCCGCGATCGAGGCGGGCGCGACCGGCTATCTGCTCAAGGACGCCCCGCGCGAGGAGCTGTTCGCGGCCGTACGCGCCGCCGCCGACGGGCGTTCCGTACTGTCCCCGGCCGTCGCCTCCCGGCTGGTGTCCGCCGTCCGCGCGCCACGCACCCCGGGCGCGGAACCGCTGTCCGCGCGGGAGCGGGAGGTGCTGGCGCTGGTCGCCAGGGGCACCTCCAACCGGGAGATCGCCCGCGAGCTGTTCATCAGCGAGGCCACGGTCAAGACGCATCTGACGCACATCTTCGCCAAGCTCGGCGCCAAGGACCGGGCGGCCGCGGTGGCGACGGCCTACGACCGGGGCATCCTGGGCTGACCGCGGACCGGCGCACGCCGGGCGTCAGGGCAGCACCCGCAGCAGCAGCACCGACCGCCCCGGCACGGTCACCGGCACCCCCGCCCGGTGCACCACCGCGGGCGCGCGGTCCTGCTCCTCCCGCGCCGTGTCCACGACCACCTCGTACCGCCCGGCCCACGGCGGGCCCGGCAGGACGAAGTCCACCGGGTCCGCACCCGCGTGCAGGACGGCCAGGAAGCTGTCGTCGAGCACCGGCGCCCCCTGCTCGTCGCGCCCCGGGATGTCCCGCCCGGAGAGGTACATGCCGAGGGTGGCGGCCGGCGCGTACCAGTCGCCCTCGGTCATCTCCCGGCCGTGCGGGGTGAACCACGCCAGGTCCCGCAGCCCGTCCGCGGAGTGCGCCCGGCCGGAGAAGAAGGAGCGGCGGCGCAGCACCGGGTGCCGGTGGCGCAGCGCGATCAGCCGCGAGGCCAGCGCGGTCAGCGGCCGCCACTCCGGGTCGTCGCGCAGGCTCCAGTCCAGCCAGCCGGTCTCGTTGTCCTGGCAGTAGGCGTTGTTGTTGCCGCGCTGGGTGCGGCCCATCTCGTCGCCCGCCACCAGCATCGGCACGCCCGTCGACAGCAGCAGCGTGGTCAGCAGGTTCCGCAGCTGCCGCCGCCGCAGGGCGCGGACGTCCCCGTCGTCCGTCTCGCCCTCCGCGCCGCAGTTCCAGGACCGGTTGTCGTCCGTGCCGTCGCGGTTGCCCTCCCCGTTGGCCTCGTTGTGCTTGCGGTCGTACGACACCAGGTCGCGCAGGGTGAAACCGTCGTGCGCGGTGACGAAGTTGACCGAGGCGTACGGCCGCCGCCCGCCCCAGGCGTACAGGTCGCTGGAGCCGGACAGCCGGTAGCCCATCTCCCGCACGTCCGGCAGCGCGTGGCGCCAGAAGTCCCGTACGGCGTCCCGGTAGCGGTCGTTCCACTCCGTCCACAGGGGAGGGAAGGCGCCCACCTGGTAGCCGCCGGAGCCGACGTCCCACGGCTCCGCGATCAGCTTCACCCGGCGCAGCACCGGGTCCTGCGCGATCACCGCGAGGAACGGCGAGAGCATGTCGACGTCGTGCATGGAGCGGGCCAGCGCCGCCGCCAGGTCGAAACGGAAGCCGTCGACGCCCATCTCCGTCACCCAGTAGCGCAGCGAGTCCGTGATCAGCCGCAGCACGTGCGGCTGCACCACGTGCAGGGTGTTGCCGCAGCCGGTGTAGTCGGCGTACCGGCGGGCGTCGGGCTGGAGGCGGTAGTAGCCGCGGTTGTCGACGCCTTTCAGGGACAGCGTGGGGCCCAGCTCGCCCGCCTCCGCGGTGTGGTTGTAGACGACGTCGAGGATCACCTCGATGCCGGCCGCGTGCAGCGCGCGCACCATCCGTTTGAACTCGCCGACCTGCTGCCCGGCCGTCCCGGAGGCCGCGTAGGCGGCGTGCGGGGCGAAGTAGCCGATGGAGTTGTAGCCCCAGTAGTTGCGCAGGCCCCGGCGCAGCAGATGGTCCTCGTGCGCGAACTGGTGCACCGGCAGCAGCTCGACGGCCGTGACGCCCAGCCGCACCAGGTGCTCGATCGCCGCGGGGTGCGCGAGCCCCGCGTAGGTGCCGCGCAGCTCCTCGGGGACGTCCGGGTGCCGCTTGGTGAAGCCGCGCACGTGCAGCTCGTAGATGACCGAGTCGGCCCACGGCGTCTTCGGCCGCCGGTCGTCCGCCCAGTCGTCGTCGTCGTGGACGACGACGCCCTTCGGCACGTACGGCGCGGAGTCCCGGTCGTCGCGCACGGTGTCCGCGACATGCTGCTCCGGCCAGTCCCGGACGTGCCCGTACACCTCGGGCGGCAGCGCGAAGTCCCCGTCCACGGCGCGGGCGTACGGGTCGAGCAGCAGCTTCGCCGGGTTCCAGCGCCCGCCGGTCCACGGGTCCCAGCGGCCGTGCACCCGGTAGCCGTACCGCTGCCCCGGCATCACCCCCGGTACGAAGCCGTGCCAGATGCCGTGCGTCAGCTCGGTCAGCCGGGCCCGGTTCTCCCGGCCGTGCTCGTCGAACAGGCACAGTTCCACGCCCTCCGCCCCGCCCGCCCAGAGCGCGAAGTTGGTCCCCGCCACCCCGTCCGGGCCGGTGCGGAACCGGGCGCCCAGCGGCGTCGGCCGGCCCGGCCGGACGGGCACCGTGGGGACGGGCGGCGCCGGCCGCGCGCCGTTCACGACGACGGCCGGGAGACCGTCCCCGGTGGCCCGCTCTCCGGCCACCGCCTCCTGCTCGGCTGCGCTGGACACCTGTCAGCCTCCCGCGGCTCGTGGGGGACGACGGCGGACAGGTGAGCCACGGCCCGTGCGGCTCCCCGGTGCGTCGTCCTCCCACAGTTCTGCCCAGAGCGCGCCTCGCACTCACGTTTCCCCGAGGGGCGACATGGTCGTTTCCCCGAGGCTGCGCCCGTCGTTGGGTACCGCGTGAGGCACGTACAAGGGCGCGCACGGCGCGCGAGGGCCGCGCTGGCCGTCGTAGTGACATGGGCAGGACTGCTGACCGCGACCGCCGGGTGCAGCCCGGAGGGTCCCGTCCCGGGGGCGTTCGGGCCGCCGGGACGCGGGGACGTCATCCAGGTGTCCCCGCGGGACGGGAGCAAGGGCGTACGCCCCGGCGACCCGCTGCGGGTGCGGGTGGCGGAGGGCCGGCTGGAGTCGGTGAAGGCGGTCGTGTCGCAGGACGCGCGCGAGTCACCGGTCCCGGGCCGGATCTCCGCCGACGGGCGCACCTGGAAACCCGACGACGAACGGCTGGCGCTCGCCGCGAAGTACACCGTCGACGCGGTCGCCGTGGACGGCGCAGGACGCCGCGCCGCCCGGCACACCACCTTCACCACGCACGTCCCGGAGGAACGCTTCATCGGCTACGTCGCCCCCGAGGACCGCTCCACCGTCGGCACCGGGATGATCGTCTCCCTGGAGTTCAACCGGAAGATCACCCGCCGCGCCGCCGTGGAGCGCGCGGTCCGGGTCACCGCACGCCCCGCCGTCGAGATCCGGCCCCACTGGTTCGGCTCCACCCGTCTGGACTTCCGCCCCGAGCACTATTGGAAGCCCGGCACCAAGGTCACCGTGGACCTCGACCTGCGCGACGTCGAGGGCGCGCGCGGCGTCTATGGCCTCCAGCGCCGCACCTTCACCTTCACCGTCGGCCGCAGCCAGGTGTCCGTGGTCGACGCCGCCGCGCACACCATGCGGGTGCGCCGGGACGGGGAGCTGCTCACCACCGTGCCGGTCACGGCGGGCGCGGCGAAGACGCCCACGTACAACGGCAAGATGGTGATCACCGAGATGCTCGAGGTCACCCGCATGAACAGCCGCACGGTCGGGTTCGGCGGCGAGTACGACATCCCCGACGTCCCGCACGCCATCCGGCTGACCAGCTCCGGCACCTTCCTGCACGGCAACTACTGGGCCGCGCCGGAGGTGTTCGGCAGCAGCAACGTCAGCCACGGCTGCGTCGGCCTGCGCGACGAGAAGGGCGGCAGCGCGGACACCCCGGCGGGCTGGTTCTTCGACCGCAGTCTGATCGGCGACGTCGTCGAGGTGGTCAACAGCAAGGACCGGACGGTCGCGCCGGACAACGGGCTCGGCGGCTGGAACATGAACTGGAAGGACTGGAAGGCGGGCAGCGCGGTGAACGGCCGCTGACCGCACCCCCTCGGCCGGGCCGTTGAACTTGGAACGGAACGGTGACACAACCTCCGCCTTCCGCGCTCCTGGCCTGTGGTTACCATTCGCCGTGTGCGCGAGAGGCGTGCTGGGGGGCCGGGTCCGGACAGACCCGCCGAGGGGAGAAACAAGTGAACGTGGGGCCGATATCGGGGGCGTCGGTGGGCGCGCGGCGCGGCGGCAGGAAGCTGGCGGCGCTGGCACTCGGGGTGATGCTGGCGGTCACCGCCTGCGGCGGGGGATCGGAGCCGGGATCCGGCTCGGGCGAGGGCAAGGGCAAGGGCAAGGACTCCACGGCGGCGCGCGGCACGCAGTCCGAGGCGCGCGTGACCATCGCCCCGCGCGACGGCGCCACGTCGGTGGAGACCAGCGGTGAGCTGAAGGTGACGGCCGCCCAGGGCAGGCTCACCGAGGTCGTCGTCAAGAACGCCAAGGGCAAGGCCGTCGAGGGCGCGATATCCAAGGACGGCGCCACCTGGACGCCGTCCACCCACCTCGCCGCCTCCACCGGCTACACCGTGCACGCGGTCGCCAAGGACGCCGAAGGCCGCACCACCACGCAGGACTCCCGCTTCACCACCCTGACGCCGAAGGAGACGTTCATCGGGCACTTCACCCCCGAGGACGGCTCCACCGTCGGCGTCGGCATGCCCTTCTCCCTCCGCTTCACCCGGGGCATCACCCACCCCGAGGACGTCGAGAAGGCCGTCCGCATCACCACCGAGCCGGCCGTCGAGGTCGAGGGCCACTGGTTCGGCAACGACCGCCTGGACTTCCGCCCGCAGACGTACTGGAAGGCCGGCACCAAGGTCACCGTCGACCTCGACCTGGACGGCGTCGAGGGCCGTGACGGCGTCTACGGCGAGCAGTCCAAGAAGATCTCCTTCACCATCGGCCGCAGCCAGGTCTCCGTGGTCGACGCCAAGAAGCTCACCATGAAGGTGATCCGCGACGGCAAGGTGATCAAGAAGATCCCGGTCACCACCGGCGCCCCGGGCTACGAGACCTGGAACGGCAAGATGGTCATCAGCGAGAAGCTGACGGTCACCCGGATGAACGGCGACACGGTCGGCTACGGCGGCGAGTACGACATCAAGGACGTCCCGCACGCCATGCGCCTGTCCACCTCCGGCACCTTCATCCACGGCAACTACTGGGGCGGCGACGCCTTCGGCAACCGCAACGCCAGCCACGGCTGCGTCGGCCTGCGCGACGTGAAGGGCGGCTGGGACAAGACGGCCCCGGCGGCGTGGTTCTTCACCAACTCGCTGATCGGCGACGTGGTCGAGGTCAAGAACAGCGACGACGCGGTGATCGCGCCCGACAACGGCCTCAACGGCTGGAACATGTCCTGGGAGAAGTGGAAGGCGTAGGGCCTGCGTAGGCGTGCCCGGTGTCGGAGGGGGATGTGAGCCACGGCACCGGCTCACGGAGGGTTAGTCACCGTTAACCTGCTGGCATGACCGTACATCTCGAAGTCGCCGAGGGCGTCGGCACGCTGCGCCTGGACCGGCCGCCCATGAACGCGCTGGACGTCGCCACGCAGGACCGTCTGAAGGAGCTCGCCGAGGAGGCCACGCGCCGCGAGGACGTGCGCGCCGTGGTGATCTACGGCGGCGAGAGGGTGTTCGCGGCGGGCGCGGACATCAAGGAGATGCAGGCCATGGACCACACGGCGATGGTCCTGCGCGCCCGCGCCCTCCAGGACTCCTTCACCGCCGTCGCCCGCATCCCCAAGCCGGTCGTGGCCGCCGTCACCGGCTACGCGCTCGGCGGGGGCTGCGAGCTCGCCCTGTGCGCCGACTACCGGATCGCCGGGGAGAACGCCAAGCTCGGCCAGCCGGAGATCCTGCTCGGCCTGATCCCCGGCGCGGGCGGCACCCAGCGGCTGACCCGGCTGATCGGCCCGTCCAAGGCCAAGGACCTGATCTTCACCGGCCGCCAGGTGCGGGCCGACGAGGCGCTCGCCCTCGGCCTGGTGGACCGCGTGGTCCCCGCCGACGAGGTCTACACCCAGGCGCACGCCTGGGCGGCGAAGCTGGCGCAGGGGCCGGCGCTCGCGCTGCGGGCGGCCAAGGAGTCGGTCGACACCGGTCTGGAGACGGACATCGACACCGGTCTCGCGGTGGAGCGCAACTGGTTCGCGGGCCTGTTCGCCACGGAGGACCGGGAGCGGGGTATGCGCAGCTTCGTGGAGGAGGGCCCCGGCAAGGCGAAGTTCCTGTGACGAGCAGTTGAAATCCCCGCCAAGGGGTTGCAGTTGACGTCATGTCTCATCCGGCCCTCTCGACGGTACGCATTATGGGAGCCTTAACGCACCCTTAAGCCGTACCCGTCGAGGGGGCCCGTCGATTGCCCGAGCGTGAGTCGTTGTCGCAGGTCGAGCAGGCTTTCGGATGCACCGACATGCCTTCGGCACATGCCGGAGGCCCACGGTCGGACGGGGGCGCAGAGGGGGCGTATTCCCTCGGAACGGCCCCGGCCTCCCCGGTGGACGGCCATGATGGGGCCATGGCGGGGCTGGAGGGCATGGAGCAGCCGCGGGGAGACGGACGCGCCATCGCGTCGCGCTGGTCGCCGACGGTCGAGGACGAACATGCCGTGCGCGCAATGGAGTTGTACGGCGACCCCACGGAGGGCGAAGTTCCGCTCCCGTCCCTTCCCGAGTCCGCCGCCATCGCCCGCCGACTGGTCCAGATCGTCATCCTGCGCCGCTGGGGCCTGCCCCCGAAGTTCACCGAGGACGCGGTGCTGCTCGTCTCGGAACTCGTCGGCAACGCCGTACGCCACACCGGGGCCCGTGCCTTCGGGCTGCGCATGCGGCACCGCCGGGGCTGGATCCGCGTCGAGGTCCGCGACCCGTCCCGCGCCCTGCCCTGTCTGATGCCGGTGCAGGAGATGGACGTCAGCGGCCGCGGTCTGTTCCTCGTCGACGAACTCGCCGACCGCTGGGGCGTCGACCTCCTCTCCCACGGCAAGACCACCTGGTTCGAGATGCGCGTGGCGGACCGCTGAGGGCTCACGGGGGCCCCTGAGGGCCTTCCCGCCCGCGTGGCCTGAGTCTCCACCCACTGGAAGGCCCAGACTCCCGGACATGACCGACGACGGCACCGGCCTTCTCACCATCGGCGAGCTCGCCCGGGCGACCGGGCTGTCCGTGCGCACCATCCGCTAGTGGTCGGACGAGGGCGCCCTGCCCCCGGCGACCCGTTCGGCGGGCGGGTACCGGCTCTACGACGCCGGCTCCTTCGCCCGCCTGGAGCTGGTCCGCACCCTGCGTGAGCTGGGCCTCGGCCTCACCGACGTACGCCGGGTGCTGACCGGTGAGACGACGGTCGCGCAGGTCGCGGCGGCCCACGTGGCCGCGCTGGACGCGCAGATCCGGTCGTTGAAAGTGACCCGCGGGGTGCTGTCGACCGTGGCCCGCAGGGGCTCGACCGCCGAGGAGACGACCCTGATGAACCGACTCGCCCGCCTGTCCGCCGCCGAGCGCGCCCGCATCCTCGACGACTTCACGACCGAGATCTTCCAAGGCCTCGACACCGCGGACCCCGACATCCGGAACCGTCTGCGGTTCGCCGCGGCCGATCTTCCCGACGACCCCACCCCGGAGCAGGTGGACGCATGGGTGGAACTGGTCGAGCTGATCCAGGAGCCGGAGTTCCGGGCCGCCATGCGCAGGATGATCGAGTTCAACGCCGAGGACCGGGGACCGGACGTGCCCACCGGCAGCTCCCTGTGGTTCATGAGCCGCCTGATCCGCAGCGCCGGCGACGCCCTGCGCGACGGCGTCGTGCCGGGCACGCCCCGCGCCGCGGCCGTGCTGCGCGACCTGATCGGCGACGCCGACCCGGCTGCCGTGCTGAAGCGCCTCCAGGCGGTGGCCGACCCGCGCCTCAACCGCTACCGCGAACTGTCCGCCGTGGTGAACGGATGGGACCGGCCCTCCGCCCGCACCGAGGAGTTCGGGTGGGTGGTCGCCGCACTGGAGTCCCAGGTGGCCCCATAAACTGACCCGCGTCAGCAAGACGGCAAAGTACGAGACGAGGGGCGGACCGGTGGCGGACATCGAGGAAGCACGGAAGCAGTTCGAGCGGATCGACACGAACGGGGACGGGTTCATCACCGCTGCCGAGTTCAAGACCGCGCTGGCCCAGGGCGGCGACTGGAACGTCACCGAGGCGGTCGCCGAGGCCCTCATCAAGTCGCGGGACCTCGACGGCGACAAACTGCTGTCCTTCGACGAGTTCTGGATCCACCTGAACAAGTAGGACCGGGCATTCCCCGGCGCCGGTGACTCCGGCGCCGGGAATCCACGCGGACGCCGCACAGGGCCGGACGGGCGAAAGCGCCCGGAATGGCCCGCCCGCCCGGCAGGTTGGTGCCGATCATGGGGTTTCCCCGGAAACCCCGGCGACATCGACCCCCGGAAAGGGCGAGGCGAGCGGACATGAAGATCGGCATCATCGGCGCGGGCAACATCGGCGGAAACCTCACGCGACGGCTCACGGCCCTCGGCCACGACGTCTCCGTCGCCAATTCCCGCGGCCCGCACACCCTGAGGGAACTGGCCGACGAGACCGGCGCGACCCCGGTACGGGCCGAGGAGGCCGCGCGCGGCGCCGAGATCGCCGTCGTCACCGTGCCCCTCAAGGCCGTGCCGGACCTGCCCTCCGGCCTGTTCGACGAGGCCGCTGAGGGCCTGGTCGTCATCGACACCGGCAACTACTACCCGCGCCGGCGCGACGGCAGGATCCCCGGCATCGAGGACGAGGGCCTCACCGAGAGCCGCTGGACCGAACGCCAGATCGGCCACCCCGTCGTCAAGGCGTTCAACGGCACCTACGCCCAGGACCTGCTGGACCGGCACCGCCCCGCCGGCGACCCCGAGCGCATGGCCCTCCCCGTCGCCGGCGACGACGAGGCGGCCAAGCGCACGGTCCGCGACCTGATCGAGCAGCTGGGCTTCGATACCGTCGACGCGGGCGGCATCGACGACTCCTGGCGCCAGCAGCCCGGCACCCCGGTCTACGGCCTGCGCGCGGGCGCCGAGGCCGTCACCCAGGCCCTCGCCGAGGCGTCCCCGGAACGCCCGGAGGAGTTCCGCGGCTGACCTCTCACGCCCCGGCCCACTCCCGTAGCGCCGACCCGCTGGAGAAGTCCGCGACGTTCTTGTCCAGCGGGTCGTCGGTGTACTGGTGGAATCGCCAGTCCGCCTTGATGCGCGGTTTCCCGGCGGTGACGTAGTCGGCGATCCAGAGCCCGTCGCCCGCGTAGGACGTGGTGTCGACGTCGCGCCAGAAGTGCCTGTTGGCGTAGAGGATCACCCTGTGGTGCGGCCTCAGGTCCTTCACCTTCCGGATGAAGCGGTCCTTCTCCGCGTTGCTCGCCCGTGTCCCCTCGCCCGTCGTCTCCCAGTCGACCGCGAGGACGTCGCCCCGCTGCTCCGGGGCGTGGCGCACGAAGTACTCCGCCTGGGCCGTGAGGTCGCCCGGCCAGAGGAAGTGGTAGAAGCCGACGACCAGGCCGGCGTCGCGGGCCCGCTTCGTCTGGGCCGAAAGCTTGGGGTTGATGTACGAACGCCCCTCCGTCGCCTTGATGAAGACGAAGGACAGGCCGTCGGTGTCGTACGAGGAGGACTGGTACGCACTCACGTCGATGCCGCGCAGCATGGGGCTCCCTGAGGTGCCGGTGGGGGGAGGGGAGTCGAGTGATTCCTTCCCCGCCCCGGGACCGGCGACCCGTCCGGCAGGCGGAAAGTCAGATCCCGGCGGTCACTGACACCCCTGGTGTCACTCCTGTGTCGCTTACCCGTCATGTTCCGCTCACCTCGCACAGATGAACTAGCCGGAGAAGTGACGTGAGGTGACGACCGATGAGAGCGCGGAGAGACGACATGGCCGAACCGGCCGAGGTGGCGGCGTTACCCGCCCCGATCGACATGCTCCTCGCCGCCGCCGTCGCGCGGCGCTTCTACCTGGAGCACCGGTCGAAGGTGGAGATCGCCAAGGAGTTCGGCATCAGCCGGTTCAAGGTGGCCCGCCTCCTCGGCGCGGCCGTGGCCCACGACATCGTGCGGATCGACATCACCGTCCCGGCCGAGATCGACGTCCCGCTCGGACGGGCGTTGTCCGAGCGGTTCGGGCTCCGGCACGGCATCGTTGTCAACCTGGGCCGCGGCGAGGGCGGTACGGCGGCGCCGGCGGACCAGTGGCGGAGCGGGCGCTGGCTCGGCACGGCGGCGGCCCGGCTGATCTCGGAGATCGCCGAGGAGGGCGACGTCCTCGGACTGGACGGCAGCCACGCCGTGGACGCGCTCAGCGAGGCGGTCACCCGGCTGCCGCTGTGCGACGTGGTGCAGCTGACCGGGGTGCGGGGGCGGGACCTCGCCCATGACGCCGCGATCACCGCGGTCCGCCGTACGGCCGCGGCCGGCGGGGGCAGGGCGTTCCCCCTCCACACCCCGTTCCTGCTGCCCGACGCGGTGACGGCCGCCGTCCTGCGCAGCCAGCCCGCCACCGCCGAGACGCTGAACCGGTTCGGTCTGGTCACCAAGGCCGTCGTCGGCATCGCGGCGTGGGACGCACCGCACTCCACGGTGTACGACGCCCTGTCCGAGCGGGAGCGGGAGACACTCCGGGAGGCGGGAGCGTGCGCCGAGGTGGCCGGCCATGTCCTGGACGCCGAGGGCCGGATGATCCCCACCGAGCTGACCGCCCGAACGATCGCCGTCACCGCCGACGAACTCCGTGGCGTCACCGAGCTGATCGGCGTCGCGGCCGGCGGACGCGGCGCCGGGGCGGTCCGCGCCGTACTGAACTCCGGACTGCTCACCGGAGTCGTCACGGACGCCACGACCGCGCGCCTCCTTCTCTGGCACGACGACCCGGACGACCCGGACGACCCGGCGCGGACCGTATCCGCACCGTCGTCCCGATCCACTGGACGAGGACAGCGATGAGCCGGCAGGACGGGGCGCTTCCGCCCGTTCCGGACGACATCCGCGAGGCGGGCCGCCTCGCCCCGGACCACTGGCTGGGGGTGGTCGACCCGATGTGGTCCGGGGAGGGCAAGCCTCCGGAGTGGGCGATGACCGGCCGGTGGCGGTCCGGACCCGACGGCGAGATCGTCGAGTGGGAGGACAACCCCGGGTACCGGCCGTCCCCGCGCGCGCTCGGCTGGCCCGAACCGGCGGACGAGGTGGACCGCGCCGTCCAGCTCGCGTCCACCGGATACGGGCCCGGCGAGGCGGTGCCGGCCGCGCTGGTGGGGCGTGAGGTGGCCGTGCTGACCGCGCCGGGCGGCGAGGGCCTGGTGAGCGCGGCGGCGCCGGACGGGACACCGGTCGTGCCGGTGTTCACCTCGTCGGTGTTCCTGCGCACGGCGGGCCGGTTCGCCTTCGAACTCGTCGGCGTCGACGACCTGGTGACACGCGTCCCCGAGGGGCACGTGCTGTATCTGAACCCCTCGGCCGCGGTGGGCATGCTGCTGGACCCCGGCCCCGTACGCGACGCGGTCCGAAACGGTGCGGGGGAGCGGCCCGTCGCGGCCGCCACCGCAGTCGGGAGCACGGCGCCGGTGGTCACCGAGGCCGTTCACCCGGTCCGGGGGACGGACGCGTGAGCCGCTGGTCGTCCGTGCTGCGGGGCCGGGGACGCGGAGGTACGGCGGTCCCGGCCGGCGGCGGGAACGGCGCCGGGAACCGGGACGCCGGCGGGCCCCCGGTGGAGGACGTCGACGGTGTGCTGCTGGTGCGCTCGGTCGAGGACGACTCCTTCCCGCTGGACGTCGTCGCCGAGGTGGCGGGCGCCGTCGGGCGGGAGGAGGACGTCGTCACGGTGATCGTGGGCTCCGCCGCCCGGGGCGGGGCGCCCGACGCCGGCCACTGGGCACGACTGGGCGCGCTCCTCGACTCCCTCCGCGCGCGGGGCACCGACCGGGTCCGGCTCGTCATGTCCGGCGCCGGTGACGACCGGCCGGACCGGCCCGGCGTCGCCCGCAGGATCGCGGAGGCCTGGGAACTGGAGGTGACGGCGCCGGACGGGGCCGTCCTGATCACACCCGGGGGCACGCTCTTCGTCCACGGCGACTCCCGCCGAGATCGCGCCTGGTGGCGGTTCGCACCCGGTGCGGAGCCCCGGAAGGCGGGCCGGCGGGCGCCGGCACCCGCCTGGGAGGAGGCGCTGGACGGGGTGCCCGCGCGCACGGCCGGCGGCTGTGTCGTGGACCGCGTCCCGGCAGGCGTGGTGATCCGTCCGGCCGAGGCGCCCGGGCCGGCCCCCGACGACCTGTGCTTCTCCGTGCCCGTCGACCTCGAACGGCTGACGGTACTGGTCGGTGCCCCGCAGGCGGAGGACGTCGGCGCCGACGAGGTGGCCGCCGTGCTCGCGGGGCTGCCGGAGGCGGAGCGCGCCCGCACCCGGCTCGCGCCCGGCGGCCGGCGTGACCTGCTGCGGCTCGGGCAGTCGGTCGCCGACCTGCTGGGCGCCGAGGTGGAGGTGCTCACCGGCCTGCCGCTGCTCGACGACCACGCTCCGCCCGGAACGCCTCCCCGGCCCACGCTGGTGGGGCTGGACGGGAGGCCGAGCTGGCGGCCGTTCGTGTCGTCCGTGGTCTGCGGACCGGTCGACGCCGAGGGGCGGGCTCCCGTACCCAGGCCGGTGGAGATCCACCCGCCCGACTGGATCCTCGGCGGCAGCGAACGGGGGACGGTACGGCTGACGGACCACTGGCAGGCGAGGGTGACCCGGGCCGGCCTCGCCCTGTGGGCACCGGACGGACCTCGTCCGGGGCCGCTCGGACCGGCCGTCGACCCGGAGGTGTGCGCCATCGAAGTGGGCATGCCGGGGCAGCCGTTGGACGACTCCCTGCTGCCCGCGCTGTCCCGCCTCGTGCGCGGCCTCGGCACCGACGTCCGCGCACGCACCACCCTGCTGGTCCGCGGCCGACTCCTGAAGGGCGACGGCGCTCTCCGCCGTCTGGCCGCCGAACACGGCATACCGAACATCCGCTACGTCACCTCCGGACGGCCCTCGTGCCCCGGCCCGGCGACCGTTCGGCCGGGCATGGCGACGAGCCGACCGCCCACGGGCGCCGACGGCCCGTCGGCGGCGAAGCCCGGACAGACTGTGCCGACCGTGGCCCACGGGCCTGGTACAGCGCCTGTTCCGCCTGGGGCCAGGCATGCCGCCGGGGTGGGCCGTGGGCCCGGCGGGACGGGCCGGGCGTCGGCGTCCGGCGGGGTGGCCCGTGGGGCCGGCACGACTCCTGTTCCGCCTGTTGCCGGGTCTGCCGCCGGAGCGGGCCGCGGGCCCGGCGACGGGGAGACCCGTCGGTCCGGTACGGCTGCGAGCGGTCCGTCGGCCGGCGGACCCGGCGGTGGGGCGGCCCGCTCCGACGGTGTGGCTGCCGCCGGTCCGCAGGCTGCCGGGCCCGGGGCACCGGTGCGCCCGAGTGCCCTGTCCCCGGATGCTCCTCCGGGCGATGCGGCCGCTGAAGCGAACCGATGTTCGACTGTCGGGCCCGTCGCGTCCCCGGATGTCCCCGTGGACGCGGACGCCCCCGGCCTGTCGGCCGCCGGTGCCGGGGGAGAGGCGGGTGCACCGCCGGGCTCCTCGCCGGAGGCCGCCGAACCCGAGGCGGCGGGGCGCGGGGCGTCCGTGCCCGCCGCGTCCACGGAGTCCCGTGCACAGGGTCGGTCCGCCGAGGGGTCCCCGACCGCCGCGTCGCCGGGCACCGGGGCGGGTCCGGGGGCCGCAAGGCCTCGGACCGTCTCCTCGGCCGGGGCGCGCCCCGGAGCCGGCGGTGTCGTCGGCGGGGCGGGGCACGCCGCCGGCGGTCGGGCCGTATGTGCCGTGGCGCCGTCGGGACCGCCGGGGCGGGCCGGGGAAGCGTCCGCGTCGCGCCGTGCCGCCCTGCCGTTCGTGCCCGGGCATGTCAGCGGGCCCGCCGAGCGTGCCGCGTTCCGGGATGCCGCGGGCGGCGCCTGGGAGGGGCACGCGGCCGCCGTGTCGCGGGTGCTCACCCGGATGCCCGCCCTGCGCGGTCAGGAACTGGACGCCGCGCGGACCGACCTCGTCGCCGCGCACGCCTACCTCACCGCCGGGGAAGGACCTCTGCACCACCGCGAGCTGATCCGGGACCTGCGCACCGGCGAGGGGCGCCTGCTGCCCTACGCCGGGTGTCTCGCGTCCGCTCTGCGCCGGCTGCCCTCCTACCGGGGCGTGGCCCTGCGCGGCGGGGACGCCGACGGCCCCGCACCGGAGGCCGGCACGCTGCTGCACGACCCCGCCCCGGTCAGCGCCCTGGCCGGATCCTCGGCGCTCCCCTCCGGGGCCCCCGTGCGCTACGCGGTCTGGTCCGTCACCGGACGCAAGGTACGGCAACTGATCGACCGGCCGGGCGGGCCCCCGGAGAGGTACGAGGAGATCGTCTTCGTGCCGGGGACCGGCTTCCGGGTGCTGGGGGTGCGGACCGTGCCCGCGGGCCCTTCCGTCGTACTGCTGCGCGAGCTCCCCGGGAACGCGACCGCCTACCGGGACGGGTCGGACGAGCTGAGCGGGCTGGACCTCAAGGCCCTCACGCACCTGGAGGAGGCGCTGGCCAAGGGCTTCCGCCCCGGCGACGACCACCAGTGGCCGGAGCGCTGTTCCGGGCCCGTGGGCCAGGACGGATAGCGGGCGGGGGCGCGCCACACGACCACCCATCACCCCACAGTCCACACAGATCGAGGAGAACGATGGCACGTCAGAAGAAGCCGCCCGCTCCCGGCGGGCCCGACGGCACGGGCGGTCCGGGCGGCTCGTCCGTCCGCAGGGCCGTGTCCCTCGGGTCGGCGGCGGCCGACCCCGGCCCGATGCTGGCGCCGGCCGCACGGCGTACGGCCGCTTCGGACCCCGGCGACGGCGACACCGGGCGAACCGGGGAAGCGGCGGAGACGGCCCGGCCGGCCGCGGACACCGCCGAGAGCGAGGCCGCCCCCGCGCCGGCCGCCGCCACCGGGGAACCGGCCGCGGCGGCCACCGCGTCCGCCTCGCGGGAGCGGCCGGAAACGGAGAGCGGGAGCGCCGCCGAGCCGGCCGCCGCAGCCGCCGCGGCCGCCGAACCCGCCGGAGTGAGCGGGGTGGGCGGAACCGCCGCTGCCACCGCCGGTGCGGACGGGCCGCCGTCCGGGAAACCGAAGAAGCCCCTGCTCGCCGCCGCCGGCATCGCGGGCGTCGTCCTTCTCGCCGTGCCGCTGCTGATCTGGGCCACGGACGACTCACGGCAGAAGGAGAAGGACGACGTGACGGTGGCCGCCGGGTCCGACACCTTGCTGGAGGAGGACCCCCTGGAGGTGCCGAAGGGCGACTACGCCGCGGCGGAGCCCACACCTGAGCCGTCGACCGGGAAGCCGTCCGTCAAGCCGTCCGTCAAGCCGAGCCATGTCGTCGAGAAGCCCGTCCCCCCGGTGACGAGTTCGGCTCCCGCCCCGGTCGGCGAGTCGCCCAGGGCGACGACGAAGAAGGCGGAGACCCGGACCGAGAAGCGCGAGGCCCCGGTGCTCCCGCCGAACACGGCCGCCTACGCCGTTCAGCGGCTGGCCGCCGAGGATTCCGGCCGGCACATCTGCTACCGGGTCCACCGGAAGGGGGCCGGCTGGACCAACCCGAGGTGCGACGGGGCCATGTCGGGCAAAGGGCTGCCGATCACGGCCATCAACATCGCGGTGGTCGGCGCCAAGAAGGTGTCCGCCAACGAGTACGTCCAGAAGGACGGCTGGACGACCGCGTGGTCGAGCGCGGGCGAGGCGACGGATCTGACGCTGGGCAGCGACTCCCCGAACGCGCCGAACCTCAGCGGGTACGCCATCGGCGTCGACGACGGCAACGTCTGCCACCACCACAAGCTCGGCGGGCACGACTGGGGCGCCTATCTGTGCGAGTCGTCCGAGGGCTGGCGGTTCGGCGGGACGCTGGAGCCGGACCTGTGGCTGGAGAGCGTCAAGTTCAACCTCTGAGGGACCCGCCGGCGCGGTGGACGCCCGCCGGCACCGGCCGGCGGGCGTCCGTCCTCACCCGGCGGGCTGCTGCCGGAGGACCTGCCGGCCCGGCAGGTCCTCCGGCAGCAGCGTCGTGAGGTCGGCGAGACTGGGAGAGGCCAGCCCGCCCAGCCGGCGGGCCTGGCTCGTCATCATCGTCTCCAGCAACTGCCGGGCCAGCCGCGCGTTGCCGAAGGACCGGTCGCGCGGGATGGCGTCCACATGGGCGCGCAGCGCCTCGACGGTGGCGTCGGCGCACTCGTACCCGGAGGCGGCGGCGTGCCGGGACACGATGGTGACCAGTTCGTCCGTGCTGTAGTCCTCGAACGTCACGAACTTGGAGAACCGGGACGTCAGACCGGGGTTGGAGGCGAGGAAACGCCCCATCTCCTCGGTGTATCCGGCGACGACGACCACGATCTCGTCGCGGTGGTCCTCCATCAGCTTCAGCAGGGTGTCGACCGCCTCGCGGCCGAAGTCGTTGGACGATCCCTCGGGGGTCAGGGTGTAGGCCTCGTCGATGAAGAGCACCCCGCCCAGCGCGCTGGTGAAGACGTCCTTGGTGCGCTGGGCGGTGTGGCCGACGTACTGGCCCACCAGGTCCGCCCGCGCCACCTCCACCAGGGAGTCGCGGGGGAGCACCCCCAGCGAGTGCAGGAGCCTGGCGTACAGCCGGGCGACGGTGGTCTTGCCGGTGCCGGGCGGTCCGCTGAAGACCAGGTGGTTGCTGATCCGGGGGGCGGGCAGCCCGGCGGCGACCCGCTGCCGGGCGTTGGTGAGGAGGCTGACCAGGTCGGCTACCTCCCGCTTCACGGCGGCGAGTCCCACCATGGCGGTGAGTTCGGCCATCGGGTCGGAGGCTGCGGACGCGCCGTCCGCGTCCTGCTCCGTGCCGCCCTCGCCGGCGCCGACGGCCGCCGCCTCCGCGTCGCCGACGTCCTGCGGCAGCAGCAGCGTCAGGTCGTTCTCCGACGGGTCGGTCATGGCCGCGAGCCGGAACGCCTGCCGGTCCACCATGTCCTCGAACACGCTGCGGGCCGCACGGCCGTTGCCGAAGGTCGCGTCGCGCGTCATCTGCTCGAAGCGTACGGCGAGGGCCTCCCGGGTCAACGGCCCGAGCTCGAACTGGTGACGCAGGCAGAGGCTCTCGGTGATCGTCACCAGCTCCTCCACCGCGTAGTTGCCGAACTCGATGGTGCGGGTGAACCGGGAGGCGAGACCGGGGTTGGCGGTCAGGAACGACTCCATCTGCTCGGAGTATCCGGCCGCCACCACGACCACGTCGTCGCGGTGGTCCTCCATCAGCTTCAGCAGGGTGTCGACGGCCTCGCGGCCGAAGTCGTTGGACGTTCCCTCGACGGTGAGCGTGTAGGCCTCGTCGATGAACAGCACGCCGCCCAGCGCGCTGGTGAACGCCTCGGTGGTCTTGATGGCCGTGCCACCGATGACCTGCGCGACGAGATCGGCACGGGCGACCTCGACCAGGTGTCCGCTCCTGAGCACGCCCAGGTCCGCGAGGATGCTGCCGTAGAGGCGGGCGACGGTGGTCTTGCCGGTGCCGGGCGGCCCCGCGAAGATCAGGTGCCGGCTCATCGACGGGACCGGCATGCCGAGCCGACGCCGGCGCTCCGCGAGCTGGTTCAGATTGACCAGCGTGTTCACCTGGTGTTTGACGTTCTCCAGGCCGACGAGCGCCTCCAGTTCGGCCAGCGGGCCCTCCGGTTCCGGTTCCTTGCCGGACCCGCCCGGTGCGCCGTCCTCGCCGCCTGCCCCGGCCGACTCGCCCCAGCTGTCCGGCAGCCCGTTGTCCGCGCTGGTCAGCAGCTCGACCGTGAGCCGCTCGCTCGCGCGGCTCTGGCGCAGTCCCGCGCCCCGGTTGTCGCGTACGACGCACCGGGTGACGTCGACCGGCTCGGCGCTGTCGATCCGTACGCCGTCGCCCGTGCTCCCGGTGATCTGACAGGCGGTGAGGACGGCCCGGCCGCCCCGCGACACCTGGACGCCGTGCGCCTTCGAGCCGTGCACCCGGACCCGCTCCAGGGTGATCTCCGCGCCGTCCCGCACCCCGACCCCGGCGTCGGCGCTGTCGCCGATCTCGCAGTCCCGCAGGGTGCCCCGGCCGCGTTCGCCGACGAGCAGGCCCGAGCGGGCGGCGGAGGTGAGGACCGTGTCGCTGATCTCGGGGTCCGAGTCGTCGTCGATGCTCAGCGCGCAGCCGCCGGCGGACTCGATCTCACAGTGCTCGAGCCGGCCGCGGCCGTCATCGGTGAACTCGATGCCGTGGCCGCCGGAGCCGGTGACCCTGACGCGGCGCAGCAAGGGGTTGGCGGCGGAGCGCACCGAGATGCCGACGCCGGCCGCGTCCAGGACCTCCAGGTGCTCGAACTCGGCCGTGGAGTCGTCCCAGAGCTGCACCGCCCCGCCGGTGTCGGCGCAGTCGCTCACCACGGTGTTCCGCAACAGCGGGGCACCGCCCTCGACGACCCGTACGGCGGCCTCGGCGGAGCCGTGGAACGAGCAGCCCTCCAGCATTCCGCGCGAGCGGTCCAGGACGAGCAGCCCGCTGGTCCCGGTGCGCCGGGTGACGCATCCGCGCAGCACGGGGTCGGCCCCGCCGGAGATGACGATGCCGCTCTGCGCGATCGACTCGAAGGAGGACTCCTCGATCTCCGGCCGGGACATGCTGGTCACCAGCAGGCCCACCGAGGTGTGGTGCACGGCGCACCGCAGCACGCGCGTCGAGCTGTGGCCCTCCAGGGCGATGGCCGGCTTGTCGGTGCCGGAGATGTCGCAGCCCTCCACGGTGCCGCGGGACTCGCCGCTCGCCAGGACGCCGTTGGCCCGCGCGCCCCGGATGCGGCAGTCGCGGACGAGGGGCCCGGCACTCTCGCCGATCACCACCGCGGAGGTGCCGAAGTTCTCGAACACACAGTTTTCGACGATGCTCCCGGACTCCGACGAGTCGACCAGGCCGGCGCCGCCGGGGTTGCTGATCCGGCAGCCGCGGGCGGCCAGCGAGCCCTTGCCGCGGACCAGCAGCGCCGTCCATCCGGAACCGGCCACGGTGCAGTCGTCGAGGGCCGCCTGGCCGGCCGGTACGTCCACGACCGCGGCCTCCTTGTCCCGGCCCCGGAGGGTCAGGGCACTGAGCATCACGGCGTCGGCCATGAGGGTGACGGCGGTGCCGTCCCGCGGGCAGAGCTCGACGGCGCCCGGCTCGCCCTCGCCGGCGATCGTCACCCGGTGCCGGATGACGAGGTTCTCGGCGTAGCGGCCGGGGCGGACCCGGATCACCGCCCCGGTACGGGCATGGGCCAGTGCCTCACCGATCGTCCGGAAGCCGTCCGACCGTTCCGGGCCGACCGTGAGTATGTGACGTGCCACGCCTCGAACCTCCTTGTGCTGTCGCCTAGTTGGCGTTGTACGCCGTACATCTTGTGTGCATATCATGCGGCTCATGCGGAATGTCATGAGACGTCGGGGGACGGGCCTTGTGCTGGCGGTCGCCGTGGTCCTGCCGGTCACGGGCGGGCCTGCCCTCGCCCTCCCCGCCGCGCCGTCGGCGAGCTCCGGTGCCGACGATCCGGGGGCCACGCTGCTGCCCCCGCTGCCCGTCCGGCTCGGCGAGGGCAACCCGTGCACCGGGGCCTCGGATCAGACGGCCACCGGGGCGGCGTGGTCGCAGACGGCGCTCGGGCTGTCCCGGGCCCAGCGGATCTCCCGCGGCGGCGGGGTGACCGTCGCGGTGGTCGACAGCGGGGTCGCCACCGGCGTCCCCAGTCTGTCCGGCAGGGTGGAGCCCCTCGACGGGGCGGCGAAGGACTGCGTGGGCCACGGCACGTTCGCCGCCGGCCTGATCGCCGCCGCGCCGGAGAAGGGCAGCGGCATCACCGGGATCGCCCCACAGGCGGAGATCCTCGCCCTGTCCGGCACCGACGACCGGGGAGTGCCCTCCGTGGAACGCGTCGCCGCCGGCATCAGGACCGCGGCGGACCGCGGCGCACAGGTCATCTACGTCGGCCAGGTCCTGCGCACCGGCAAGGCCGAACTCACCGCGGCCGTCGCCCACGCCGCCCGGCGCGACGCGCTGGTCGTCGCCCCGGCCGCGCCCGACGCCGTGGCCCGTGAGGAGCGGGGGCCCGACGGTGAGATGCCCGAGGGGCCGTACTGGCCGGCCGCCGCACCCGGCGCGCTCGCCGTCGTGGACTTCGGCCCCGGCGGCGTACGGCAGAAGAACGCGCCGCCCGCCTACGAGCCCGATCTGTCCGCGCCCGGCAGCGAGATGGTCAGCGTCGGCCCTGAAGGTTCCGGCCACTACATCGGCTCCGGCGCCTCGCTGGCCGCGGCGGGCGTCGCCGGCGCCGCCGCCCTCGTCCGCGCCTACCACCCCGACCTCGAGGCGGCCGAGGTCACCCGCCGCCTCCTCGACACCGCCTACCCCTCGGACATCCCCCGCCTGGACCCGTACGCCGCCCTGTCCCTGGTCCAGGACCACACGAAGCCCTCTGCAAGGACCCCCGCCCCCGCGCGGATGCCGCCCCCCGCCGACCCTGCCCCCCGCACCCGTTCCCTGACGATCGCGGCCGTGGGCCTGACCACGGTCCTCCTCCTGGCGGCCCTGGCCGCGGTCGTCCCTCGAGGCCGCACCCGTAACTGGCGCCCGCCGGGCACCTCCTGAGGACGTCGTCACCGCACCCGTCCGGGCCGGCCCTCGCCTGCCCGGCCCGACGCCTTCGGGGCGCCGTCGCGCCCACCCTCCCCCACTCTCGGCTCCGCTCGAGCGGGGGGACCCCCATCGCCCTGCGGCACGACTGCCCGCGGATTTTGGCGGCGGTGCGGAGACCCTTTCCGGACCCGGACGCCTCACGACCCGCCCCCCACGAGCCCCGTCTGCACCTGCAAGGTCTTCCGCCGGGCGATCCGGACCGCCCGCCCCGGAATCAGCTCCCGCCCCTTCACGCTGCCGAAGAGATAGCCCTCGCTCGGCGGACAGGACATCAAGAGCCCCGGCGTGTTCACCTCCTGCAACCGCCGCAGCAGCGCCTCGTTCAGCCCTCGCCCGGCTCCCGCCGAGGACCGCGCCACCACCAGGTGCAACCCCACCTCGTGCCCCAGCGCCAGATGGTCGAGGAGCGGGGCGAACGGCTGCGTCATCGGCCCGCCGCCCACCATGTCGTAGTCGTCGACCAGGATGAACAGCCGCGGCCCCTGCCACCAGTCGCACAACCGCATCCGCGACGGAGCGATGTCCTCCCCCGGTACCCGCTGCCTGACCGCCCGCGCGGCTCCGTCCACCAGGTCCCGCAGCATGTCCAGCGACACGGCGTGCCCCAGCCGGTACGCCTCCGGAACGCTCTCCACCAGCTCCCGCCGGTAGTCCACCGTCATGATCCGCGCCTCGGCCGGCGTGTACCGCTCGGTGATGCCGCGCGCGACCAGCTTCAGCAGGTTCGTCTTGCCGCTCTCCGTGTCGCCCACCACGATCAGATGCGGGTTCTCGGCGAAGTCGTGCCACACCGGCGCCAGTTCGTTCTCGTCCAGGCCGATCGCGATCCGCAGCCCGTTGTCGCCCTCCGGCTCCGGCAGCTCCTCCACCGGCAGCGTCGAAGGCAGCATCCGCACCCGTGGCGCGGTGGGCCCCGTCCAGTTCTCGCCGATCGCGGCGACCAGTCCGGCGACCCCGTCCGCGAGGTCGTCGGCGTCCTCGACCCCGTCGACGCGCGGCAGCGCCGCCAGATAGTGCAGCTTGTCCGAGGTCAGCCCTCGTCCCGCGCTGCGCGGGACCGTCGCCGCCTTCCGGGAGTCGATCTGGGAGTCCATGGGATCGCCCATCCGCAGCTCCAGCCGGGTCCCGGTCTGGTCGCGTACCGACGACGACAGCTCCACCCAGCGGGCGGTGGTGACGATCAGGTGGACGCCGTAGTTGAGCCCGCGGGCGGCCAGCGCGTTGAAGGTGGGGATGTGCCGGTCGAAGTCCTGGCGCACGGTCGCCCAGCCGTCGATGACCAGGAAGACGTCCCCGTGCGGCTCGTCGGGGAACTCTCCCGCCGCGCGCCGCTTGCGGTAGGTCGCCATGGAGTCGACGCCGTGCTCCAGGAAGAACCGCTCCCGCCGGGCGAGCAGCGTGGTGACCTCCGCGATCGTACGGCCCACCCGCTCGGTGTCCACCCGCGCCGCGACCCCGCTCATATGGGGCAGCCCGTCCAGTGAAGCCAGCGTGCCGCCGCCGAAGTCGAGGCAGTAGAACTGCACTTCGCGCGGGGTGTGGGTGAGGGCCAGCGCGGTGACGAGGGTGCGCAGCAGCGTGCTCTTGCCGCTCTGCGGCCCCCCGGCGACGGCCACGTGGCCCCCGGCCGCGGACAGGTCCACGGTCAGCAGGTCACGCACCTGGTCGAAGGGCCGGTCGACCACACCCACCGGCACGGTGAGCCGCCCCCGCAGCGGCCAGTCGGCCGTGGTCAGGCCGTACCGCGGGTCGGGGGACAGCGGGGGCAGGATCTGGTCCAGGGTGGCCGGCCGGCCCAGCGGCGGCAGCCACACCTGGTGGGCGGGCGGCCCCGCCCCGCGCAGCCGGTCGAGCGCCACCGACAGCAGCGTCTCCCCGCCGCCGTCCCCCTCGCCCTCCGGTTCGGGTGCGGTCCCGTCGGGCTCGCCCGCCGGGTCCGGGTCCGCGGGGGCGCGCGGCACCACCCACTCCGCCGTCCACGGCACCACCTGACGCGCCACCTGCGCCCGCGCGACGGCCCGCCGCCGCCGGTACGGTCCCGAGACGTACGCGGCCCGGAACCGGGTCAGCGCGTCGACACCGCTCTTGAGGAACCCGGCGCCCGGCTGCGCGGGCAGCTCGTAGGCGTCCGGCACCCCCAGCACGCCCCGGCTCTCCATCGCGGAGAACGTCCGCAGACCGATCCGGTACGACAGATGGCTCTCCAGCTGGTGCATACGGCCCTCGTCCAGCCGCTGCGAGGCCAGCAGCAGATGGACCCCGAGGCTGCGCCCGAGCCGGCCGATCATCACGAACAGCTCCATGAAGTCGCGGTGCGAGGCGAGCAGTTCGCTGAACTCGTCGACCACCACGAACAGGCTGGGCAGCGGCTGCAGCGGCGCCCCGGACTGCCGCGCCTTCTCGTACTCCAGCGCGGAGGTGTAGTTCCCGGCGGCGCGCAGCAGCTCCTGCCGCCGGATCAGCTCCCCGTGCAGGGCGTCCTGCATCCGGGCGACCAGCGCCACCTCGTCCGCGAGGTTGGTGATGACCGCCGAGGTGTGCGGCAGCTCGTCGAGGCCGAGGAAGGTCGCGCCGCCCTTGAAGTCGACGAGGACGAAGTTCAGCGTCTCGGAGGAGTTGGTCAGCGCCAGCCCCAGCACCAGCGTGCGCAGCAGCTCGCTCTTGCCGGAGCCGGTCGCGCCGATCAGCATGCCGTGCGGCCCCGTACCGCCCTGCGCGGACTCCTTGATGTCCAGCTCCACGGGCCTGCCCTCACCGCTCACCGCGATCGGCACCCGCAGCCGGGCGCTGCCCGTCGCCTTCTGCCACAGGGTGGCCGGGTCGTGCCGGTGCAGATCGGGGATGTTCAGCAGCGAGGTCAGCTCGACGTCGTCGGCGAGCGGCTTGGAGTCGTCGCCGCCCACACTCATCCGGTACGGCGCCAGCAACCGGGCCAGCGCCAGCGCGCCCACCGTGCCCAGCCGGTCGGGCCGGCCGAGCACCGTCGACTGCTCCTTGCGGTCGCGGTCGGTGCGCACCAGCGCGACACCGCTCTCGTCCACCTCCAGGCGCAGCGTGGTCCGTCCGGGCTTCCACGCGAGCGCACCGGTGAGGTCGAGCACCACCGCGTTGCGGAACCCGTGCCCGTCGAAGCGGTGCCCGGCCGGCACCGTGCAGCCGTCGATCACGACGACCGTGTACGGCTCCTCACGTCCCGGAACCGCGTCGGGGTCGGCGCCCGGCCGCTCCAGGAACTCCGCGCCGAGCAGGTTCTCCAGCTCGGTGAAGGCCGAAGCGACCAGACGGGCCGGTCCGGCGCCGTCCTCCTCGTGCCGGTGCAGGCTGTGCGGCAGCCACTTCGCCCACTCCCACTCCGCGCGCCGCTCGTCCGAGACGCACAACGCGATCCACAGGTCGTCGGGGGAGTGGAACACCGCCAACTGCGCGAGCAGGGCCCGCACCTGGGCCCGTATCCGCTCCTCGTCCCCGCGGAACAGCACCTTCGACCAGGCCCGCAGATAGATCGCGATGGGCTGGTCGCGGACGGTGGAGTACGCGCGGGTGAAGCTGCGCAGCGCGTGCGCGCTCAGCGGCTCCAGGTCCTCGACGGGCTTGGTCGACAGCGGTGTCAGCTTCATCGCCAGCCGCTGGTCGCCCACACCCATCCGCACCTCGGCGAAGTCCTCGTCGGACGACCGGCGTTCCCACAGCCGGGTGCTGCGCACCAGCGACGACAACGCGTCGGGCTCCGGGTGGCGCCAGGCCAGGGCGCGCTGCTGCTCGACGACGGACGTCCGCACCATGCGCCGGGTCTGCCGCAGATACCGCAGGTAGTCGCGGCGCTCGCCCTTCATCCGCTGCTTGCGCTCGCCGTTGCGCCGCATCACCTGACCGAGCATCATGCCCGCCGACGCGATCACCATCACACCGAGCGCGATGTAGATGAATCCGCCGCTGCTCTGGCTCATCCCCGGCCGCATGAACATCAGCATCATGGAGACCGACATCAGCGCCATCGGCAGATACGTCCACACCGCGGAACTGTCCGGCACGACTTCCGGAAGCGTGGGCGGCTCCTGGAGACTCAGTTCCCCCGACGGCATTTCCGGCCCTTTGCGACGGGCCGGACGGCGGAACAGGATCACGCTCAACGAACGTCCTCCTCAATGATGTCGGAAGGAATTCCGGGGGAAATCCGCGAGAACAACGCGGGTTTTACCGTAAAGAGTCAACGTCCCGTGCGTCGGCGTCGGGAGAATGGCCGGGAAGCGCCGTGAAGTTGAACTCCCGGAGTGGTGTTGCGAAAAGCCCGGCGTACGGTCAAACTCGTCGGCGCATGCCCCGTCCGACTTTTCCGTCGTGTTCGGCGACCGACCGGTGTGCCGCCCTTGCCACTTCCAGCCACCGCGTATTCCGCGGTCCGCCAGAAAGTGTGAACTCCGAACCCATGACTGACACTCAGACGGCAAGCCTGTGCCGCGTCACCGTACGTGCTCCGGCCAGGACCGTCGACCTGGCCGTGCCCTCCGACGTCCCTGTCGCCGATCTGCTGCCCACAGTGATCGGCTACGGAGGGGACGACCTGGAGGAAACCGGTCTGGAGCACGGAGGCTGGGTGCTCCAGCGGCTCGGCGGCCCACCGCTCGACCCCGAGAGTACCTTGGACTCCCTCGGTCTGCGGGACGGAGAGGAGCTGCATCTGCGGCCGCGCACCGAGGCGCTGCCCGAGGTGCACATCGACGACCTGGTCGACGGCATCGCCGACGGCATGGGCCGCAGACCGCACGGCTGGAGCCCGGAGGCGGGCCGTCGCCTGCTGCGCGGACTGGCCGCGGCCACCCTCGCGCTGGGCATCGTGCTGCTGGCCATGCCCGGCACGGCCGGCTGGATACGGGCGGTCGCCGCCTCGGCCGCGGGACTGCTGCTGATCGCCGGAGCCGGCTCCGCATCCCGTGCCGTCGGGGACGCCGGAGCCGGCTCGGTGCTCGGCCTGATGGCGGCCCCCTACTTCGCCCTGGCGGGCTGGCTGCTGCCCGGCGGCGACCTGGGCGGCGTCGACGGTGATGCCGTCCTCGGCGCCCGGCTGCTGGCGGCGTCCGCGGCCGGCGGCGCGGGCACGATCCTCGCCCTGGCGGCGGTCGGCGTCCACCCGGCGCTCTTCATCGGCACGGCCTGTGTCGCCGCGGCGGGCGCGCTCGGCGCCGCCCTGATCACCCTGGACCTGGCGCCGCAGCAGGCGGCCGGTGTGGTGGCCGTCGTGGTGGTGCTCTTCGGCGGGTTCGTCCCGTCGCTGTCGTTCCGGCTGGCCGGCATGCGGATGCCGCCCCTGCCGACCAACGTCCAGCAGCTGCAGCAGGGCATCGACCCGTACTCCTCCTCGGACGTCGACGCGCGCTCCGCGCTGGCGGACGGCTGGATGACCGCCCTCTACGGCGCCATCGGCCTGGTCTGCCTGCCCTGCCTGGTGGCCCTCATGGCTTCGCCGGGCCTCGCCGAGATCCTCACCGTCGTGGCCCTCTCCCTCCTGCTGCTGCTGCACAGCCGGGGGCTGGGCAACGTCTGGCAGCGGCTGGCGCTGACCGCCGCCGGGGCCTGGGGCGTGGTCCTGCTGCTGTTCGTCTCCGCGCGCTCCCTCGCCCCGGCGGACCGGCTGACCCTGACGGCCGGCCTGATGGGGCTGGCCGCCGCGATCACCATCGCCTCGTGGACCGTGCCCGGACGGCGGCTCGTCCCCTACTGGGGACGTGCGGCCGAGCTGCTGCACTCACTCGCCGCCCTCAGCATCCTGCCGCTGACGCTCTGGTCGATGGGCGTCTACGGCTGGCTCCGCGGCATCAACGGCTGACCCGGGAGACACGGCGACATGCACAGCAAGCGCGACCAAGTACAGGCGCATCTCTTCATCATGGGGCGGCTGGCCTCGGCCATGCTGCGCGCCGAGCCGGACTCCCCGGAGAGCCCGCTGGGCCGGACCAACCGCGGCGCCGCGATCGGCGTGGTCATCGCCGTGCTGGTGTGCGCCGGCGCCTTCGTCTTCGGACTCATCCGGCCCGGCGGCAACGACTCGTGGCGCTCGGGGGAGAACCTGGTCGTCGACAAGGACACCGGCGCCCGCTACCTGTACCTGGACGGGCGGCTGCGCCCGGTGCGCAACTACGCGTCGGCCCGGCTGGTCACCGGCGGCGAGGTCGGCGTCACGACGGTGGGCACGTCCTCGCTGGCCGGCACCCCGCACGGGACGCCCGTCGGTATCCCCGACGGGCCCGAGGCGCTGCCGGGCACGGGCGACCTGGACCGCACCCCGTGGCTGGTGTGTTCCGACGTCCTGCCGCGGACGACGGGCGTCGTCACGACGACCACGACCCTCGCCCTCGGCGCCGACGCCCCGCAGGACGTTCCCGGCGGCCGGCGACTGGGCGGGAACGAGGGCCTGCTGGTCACCGGCCCGGACGGCACCACGTACCTGCTGTGGCAGGGCAGCCGGCTGCGCCTGGACGGGCGGGCGAAGGCGGCCGAGGCCCTCGGGTACGGCGACGTCACCCCGCGTCCCGTCTCCGCGGCGTTCCTCGACGCCTTTCCGCTCGGCCCCGACCTGGCCCCCGCCGACGTACCCGGCCGGGGCGAGAAGGGCCCCGAACTGGGCGGGCGGAGCACCAGGATCGGGCAGCTCTTCAAGGTCGACGTGCCCGGCTCCGCCACCCGCTACCACCTGCTCACCCGGGAGGGCCTCGTCCCCCTCACCGACACCGGTGCCACCCTCCTGCTGGGCGATCCGCGGACGCGTGAGGAGGCGTACGGCGGTGAGGCCGCGGCCGTGGTGACGCTCGGCGCGGACACCCTGGCCGGGCATCTGGCCCCCGACGCGCGGAGCTCGCGGACGGATCGGCTGCCCGCGAAGCCGCCGGAGGCGGTCACCGTCGCCACCGGCTTCCTGTCCTGCGCGGAGGTCGACTCCGCGGACTCCGGTGTGCGGGTGGGGACCTCGGTGCTGCCCGGGAGCGCTCTGCCTCAGGCGGTGCAGGCGCCGGCGCCCGAGGCCGAGCCGGGCTGTCTGAGGGTCGACTCCATCGCCGTACGGGCCGGAAAGGGGGCGCTGGTCAGGGTGTTGAGCGCGAGCGGCAGCGCACTGGGCGACACCACGTACCTGGTGACGGACGAGGGCGTGAAGTACCGGCTGCTGTCCCAGGAGGCGGTGAAGGCGCTGGGCTACGAGGGCGTCGAGGCGCGGACGATGCCGTCCCCGATGCTGGCCATGCTGCCCAGCGGCCCGGACCTGACCCCCGAGGCGGCGGCCGAGGGCGAGGCCCGGGTGACGCTGCGGTGCCCCGGGCGGTAGCGGGCGGGAGGGACGGGAGGGACAGGAGGGGACGGCCGGGCTCCGCCGGCGGTCGTCCGGAAGGGAAATTCTTGGAGTCCCCCCGGTCACCTCGCGTTCAGCCGGGCACCCGGCGGTGTCCGGCGGACGGCACCGATGCCCGGTCTGTCCGGCCGGATTCACCGCGCCGCTCAGGTGAGCGGCATGAATTCCGAGTCATTGCACAATTGAGCTTCTCCCTCCCGGACTTCGCGGTTCCTTCGGCAATTGCCAAAGAAGTTGCAGTCTGCATAGCATCTGGCCACCCCATGACCCCGGCGCATCATCCGCGATCGCAGGAACACTCTGTCTGCCCACGGAGTGGACCTGGGGGCCGAAGCCCGGTGAGCGTCACCGAAAAGGGAGTTCCCTCATGGCCATGCAGCAGTCCGAAGAGCGCGCGACCCGTAACGGGATCATGGCGCTGGAACAGGCATTCACCGGTGTTCAGCGCTGTCAGCAGGACGTCCAGTCCACGTCGCACACGCTCGCCTCGAATTACGGGGGCGTGGACGGCGGTAAGTACAAGAAATTGCTGGAGCAGTGGGACGAGCACGTCGACACCATCCTGATCAACCTGGACCGGATGGTCGACGAGCTCAACACCACCCTCACGGAACACGGGCTGGTACAGGGATCCACCAGCGACGCGGTCGACGCGGAGTACTCACGCTCCACGCAGGTGTTCGACGAGCTCAACGGCACCAACACGTCGTCGAACTGACCCAGCAGACCCCAAGCCCTTCCACTCTCGTCGTTCCCCCGGTGAATAGAGGACTCCGATGGACTTCTCCGATGGCTACATCTACGTCGACTACAACCATGCCGAAGGCGCGGCGGACGACATGGTCAGCCAGTCCCAGTCGATTATGAGCATTCTGGCCAACCTGGAAATGGAACTGGCCGAACTCCGCAACAGCTGGATCGGTGACGACCGGGACGTCTACAGCGAGGTCCAGGCGAAATGGGACAACGCCGTCCAGAACATCAAGACCCTGCTCGCCAACCACTCCGGTCTGCTCACCGAGATCTCCGGCAACTACCGGTACACGGAGCAGAACCTCTCGCAGCGGTGGGGCGACATCAGGATCGGCAGCCGCTGACGCCGGCCGGTGACGGAAGGGTGATCACGTGGCCGTCACGGTCCTCGACAGCACGTTCCTGAAGAACTTCATCAACAACCAGGTCGACGCGTTCCGGACGTCCCTGGAGAACATCCTCAAGGACAGCCCGACCGCCGGTCCGGCGATCTCGTTCATCGCGGACAGCATCTCGACCACGACGATCCTGTCCTCGAAGCCGCTCGTCCTCGGCCCCATGGCCGACGAGAACAGCGTGGTCGGCGGGGGATCCCTGAACAAGGTCATCCAGCAGGGCGCGGGCGAGGTCGAGCGCATCCTGGAGGACCAGACGGTTCTCTTCGAGGACCTCGAACAGGCCTTGTGGGACACGATCGACGAGCTGGCCAAGGCCCAGGGCAGGAATCTCGAGAACATCACCGCGGACGAGTTCATGGACATCTTCGAGGATGTCGACAGTGATCTCGACAATCCGGGTGGCAACGAAGAGGAAGAGTAGCGGAGTTCGGCGATGGCCAACCCCGAGGACAACAACGACGACTACTGGAAGAAAGCGGTCGATCTGCTCACCGGCTACGTTCTGCCGGAGCGGAAGACGTTGTTCGACACCCTCAAGGGCAACGACGGCATCCCGATGATCCATGTCCGGGTGGAGGACGAGGGAGGTCCGGGCTACTCGTCGGGTTTCCTTTCCTCGGGCGGTTGGGGCACGCACAACACCAACTACACCATTCCGTACTACCAGCCGGCCGGAAACGATACGAGCGTCTCCGAAGGCAGCTACCTCTACCGGTACCGCGTGTACATCACCTTCCTCGCCACGCCCGCGGCCGCGCCCCCTAGCGGGGAGGACGTGATCGCGAAGTTCGAGAAGACGAGCAAGGTCCTGATGGACAAGGGCGGCTCGAACAGCGAGGGCGAGAAGCTCGACTGGGACACCAGCGCCCTGGTCCAGTACATCTACGGTTCCAAGGCCGCCCTCGACCAGTTGACGATGTGGCCTTACTCGACCCACGGATTCGAGAACCGCGGCATCAAGGTGGGCGACGGCACCTACGTCGACCTGCTCACCTTCACCAAGACGGCCCAGGCGTTCGACCGGGTCGTCAAGTTCTTCGAGGACAGCGCGGTCACCATTGGCACGTGGGACACCGAGAACATCGGGGAGGGCAGCGACTCCTGGGACGGCACCTCGGCCGCCGTCTTCAAGGCGCTCATCCACAAGCTGGCCCGGAACTACGAAGGGTACGCCGACCAGATCGACGGCAAGGGCAGCGAGGGCTCCGCGGTCACCATCGACACGGTGACGGTGTCGTCCGAGCCGGCCAGGGCGCTGGCCGCGGCCCAGAGCGTCGTCCTCGAGCAGGCGCAGAACCTGCGCGACGCCTGGGTGGCGTGGCGGGCCGAGAGCAATCCGCAGCGCTGGCTCTACGACATGCTGCAGGACGCCCGGTTCAACCTCATCGAGAACCAGTTCGAGAAGACGGATTTCGACACGGTGTCCAGTGGCTCCGGGCCGTACACCACCTGGCACAACTACGTGGTGTCGACCGCCGGCTTCCGGAACGAGATCGTCATCGGGGAGAAGTCGTACGGCAGGCCGAGCGACATGACCACCTGGAAGGCGATCGCCGAGGAGGCGGTGCGCCGGTGGGAGCAGTCCGTGCAGGACTGGCTCAGCACGAAGGGCGCCGAGGCCATCGTGGCCGTCAACAAGGCGTTCAAGGAAGCCGAGAAGGCGTTCGACACCAGCATCACCGACCGGGACGACCGCCCCCTCTCCGAGATCGCCGCCAAGGAAGAGGCCGACGCGGAGAAGAAGAAGGCGGAGGCCGAAGCGGCGGCGGCCAAGGCCCAGGCGGAGAAGGAGAAGGCGGAGGCCAAGGCGGCGGCGGAGAAGGAGAAGGCCGAAGCGAAGGCCGAGCGGGACAAGGAGAAGGCTGAGGCCGAGAAGGAGAAGGCTGAGGCGAAGGCGGCGGCGGAGAAGGAGAAGGCGGAGGCGAAGGCGGCGGCCGAGAAGGAGAAGGCGGAGGCCAAGGCCGAGCGGGACAAGGAGAAGGCTGAGGCCGAGAAGGAGAAGGCCGAGGCGAAGGCGGCGGCCGAGAAGGAGAAGGCGGAGGCCAAGGCCGAGCAGGACAAGGAGAAGGCCGAGGCCAAGGCGGAACAGGCCGCCGCCAAGGAGGCGGCCGAGAAGGAGAAGGCCGAGGCCAAGGCCGAGCAGGCCGCCGCCAAGGAAGAGGCGGCGAAGGAGAAGGCCGAGGCGAAGGCGGCGGCGGCCGAGCAGCAGGCGTTCGTCCTCGCGCAGAACCAGAAGGCGCAGGACGAGGCGAAGAAGGAACGGGAACGGGCCGCGGCCCAGGCCGAAGCCGACCGCGCCGAAGCGAAGGCCGAGCAGGAGGCCGCCAAGGAAGAGGCGGCGAGGGAGAAGGCCGAGGCGAAGGCGGAGCAGGAGGCCGAGACGGCCGAGGCCAAGCGCGAGCAGGAGGCGGCCAAGGCGGCGGCCGAGAGGGAGAAGGCCGAGGCCAAGGCCGAGCAGGAGCGCGAGAAGGCCGAAGCGAAGGCCGAACAGGCAGCCGCCAGGGAAGAGGCCGAGAGGGAGAAGGCCGAGGCCAAGGCCGAGCAGGAGCGCGAGAAGGCCGAGGCCAAGGCCGAACAGGAGGCCGCGCGGGCCGAGGCGAAGCAGGAACAGGCGGCTGCCAAGGCCGAGGCGGAGCGCGAGCAGGAAGCCGCCAGGGCGGAGGCCGACGCCGAGCGGGAAACCGCCACGCGGGAACAGGCGGACGCGCGGTCCAGGGCGGAGGCCCAGCAGGAGGAGGCCCGCCGTGAGGCCCTGCAGGAGAGGCAGCAGGCCAGGCTGGACGCCGAGAACGCCAAGGCCGACGCGCAGGCCGACTACGAGCAGCAGAAGGCCGAGGCCCGCGCCGACCGCGACGCCGCCCTCCAGGAGGCCGACCGCCAGGAGGCGGCGGCGCGCCAGGAGTACGAGCGGGAGAAGACCGAGGCTCAGGAACAGCGGGACCAGGCACGCCAGGACGCCGAGCGGGAACGGGCCGAGGCGCGCCGGGAGTACGAGCGCGAGATCGCCGCCGGCACCGACGAGAAAGAGGCCCGCGAGGAGTACGACCGGCGGATCGCGGGGATCGACGCCGCCGAACAGGCGGCCGTCGACCGGGCGGACGCCGCCGAGGCCGACGCCAGGCGGGAGTACGACGAGGCGAAGGCCGACGCCCAGGCGGAACGCCAAGAGGCGCGCACCGAGGCCGAGCAGGCGCGCAAGGACGCCAAGTCCGCGTACGACCAGCGCATGCGCGACATCCAGGCCGAGTACGACCGGATCAACGCCGGTGACAAGGACATCGACGAGCTGATCCGGCAGCGCATCGCCGACCTGCCCGAGCCTCCCGACCTCTCGGCCTACGGGGGCGGCTCCACGGGCTCGGCCGGCTCCGCGTACTCCTCCGTGTTCGACGACAACCTCTACAACCAGGACGACCTTGCCTCGGCGCTCGGGCGTCCACAGGGCAGTGACGCCCTGGCGGGCGCCTCCGCCGACGGTACTGGCACGGGGGCGGGATCGCCGGGGATGTACCCGCCGATGATGCGCGGCGCGGGCGGCGATGCCGGCGGCAACAGCGGCGAGCGCACCAGGACCGTCATCGAGCCCGCGGTCGGCCGCTCCGGCCGGACGACCGCCGCGCAGACCGTCGGCGACGAGGAGCACCGCGTCGTCCCCAGGTCCACGCAGACCAGCAGCAGTATGCCCTTCATGCCGCCCATGGGAGGCATGGGCGGGGCGGGGGAGAGGCCGCAGACGGAGAGCGGGGACCGGGAACGGACCACGTGGCTGGCCGAGGACGAGGACGTCTGGGGCACCGACGAGGGCGGCGCGCCGCAGGCCCTGGGGCGCTGAGGGGAAGGGGAGGACCAGGATGAGTCAGCCGATGGAGGACCGAGTGGCCCAGGCGATGGCCCACCTCAAGGCGGCGGAGGCGGCCGCGGCCTCGGCACGGGCCGAATTGGACACGGCGTCGGCCATCGCGCGTTCGGCGGACCGGTCGGTGCGGGTCTCCGTCGGCGCGAAGGGCGAGCTGACCAGCCTGGAGTTCCTCGACGGCAAGTACCGGACCATGGCCGCCGCCCAGCTCTCCGCGGCGGTGCTGGAGGCCGCGAACACGGCGCGGGCCGAGATGGCCCGCCGGGTCGTCGACCTGCTCGACCCGATCACCAGGATGACCGCGCGCGGCGCCGCCCCGGAGCGGATGGGCGTCGACTGGGAGGCCGTCTTCGGCTCGCTGATCGCCGAGACCTCCGAGGCGAAGGGGCCCACGGCGATGAGCAGGCTCCGCGACGAGATCGTCGAGGACGACGAGGACGACAAGGGACGGCAGGGGGGCGCGTAACCATGTCCGGCAACTACTCCGCCGACATCCAGGCGATTCTGCAGGGTTCCAGGCACCTCGCCGACGCCGTCCGCTACGGCGACGAGATGCTGCCCCGGTTCGAGACCGGCTGCGCCCAGTACGCGGGCTGGTGGGGCGAAGAAGGCGGCGACGACGAGTTCGCCAACGCGGTCGGCGAGCAGGTCCGGCGTGAACAGGAGCAGGTGAGGGACACGGTCCTGGCCATCACCGGTGGGTTCCTGGCGCTGGTCGACGCGGTCGCCGCGGAGGCCGACCACGTGCAGCGGCCGCAGATCCAGGCGGTGGAGGACATCGAGGCGCACGGCTCGGAGAGCGAGAACAGGCGCTGAATGGCCATCATGTTCCCGCCCGGCCTGCGGGAGTTCATCGAGGTCTGGGTGGGCGCGAACGTCGCCACCGGCAACGAGGACCGGGGCTTCGACAGCCGTAACCCCTACAAGCGGCTGGCCGACGACGTCAGGGACCTCTCCGACGCGATGAAGGGAGCGATCTCCACCGCCGGGAACTCGCTCCCGCCGCGGATCGCCCAGGAGTTCGTCGCCGCGATGAAGCTCTTCGTCGACGACAACGGCCAGAACCACCTGCAGAAGTTCTCCGACGAACTCCGGGACCTGGGCGCCCAGCAGGTGAACCGTTCCATCAAGCTGTCCGAGGCGAAGTACCAGATCCTCATCGAGTTCATCCTGATGAACATCGAGCTGGCCCTGATCGCCGCGCTGGCGGTCTTCACCGGCGGTACGTCGCTCACCGAGATCGCCATCCAGAAGGCGCGCACCGCGCTCACCATCCTGCTGATCCTCCAGCGGCTGGGACGCGCCATCCCCACGCCGCTCTCGGTGCTGCTGGAGGCGATCCAGGAGGCGTTCGTCTCCTTCGCCTCGCAGCTGATCTCCATGACCGCGCCGGACGACCCGGAGCGCCGGCGCACCAAGTTCGACTGGACGGACATCGGCCAGTCGGCGGTCGCCGGCGCGTTCGCGGGACTCTTCGGGGGCATCTTCGGTGAGGTCGGCGGAAAGTTCATCAACAAGTACTTCAAGAACAACAACTTCTGGAAGGAGTTCTCCGAACTCCCGTTCAGTTTCATCAACGAGGGGCAGGCGGAGACCTTCGCCGAGGCCTTCACCGGTCTGATCTTCCTGGGCACGTTCACCCTCAACCCCGGTACGTTCCTGAGCGCCGGCCTCAGCGGCCTGATCTTCGAAGCGGCTTCCACCGGCGCGGAGTTCGGCGGGAAGTTCGTCTACAAGAACTACTTCCAGAACACCGGCTCCGACGACGTCAACGACCTGCCGGGCGGCGGAGGCGGGAACGGCGGCACGAGCGCGAGCGGCAACCGGTACGAGTACGAGAACCGGTACGACGGCGGAAGCACGTACCAGGACCTCTACGGCGACACGTACAGCAACGTCCACAACGTCCCGACCTCCTCCACGTCGCCGTACCGGCCGGGCGACGACTCGGTCCCCCACACCGACGACATCGATGACGCCTCGTCGGTCTTCAGCGACTTCAGCGACACCAGTGATGCCGCATCGGTCTTCAGCGACACCAGCGACGTCTCGTCCGTCTCGTCCGTCTCCTCCCTCCCGGGCTACGACACGGTTCACGGCGTCGGCAACGACGCCAACGCCTACGGACTCCCGGGGGCGGCGGGTGCGGGCAAGCCGTCGTACCACACCCCTCCGTCGAACGCGTACGACGACGCCCACCGGGACTCCCTGGTGGACGACACCGACACCGACACCGTCTTCTCCACCCTCAATCCGCCGGTGACCGGGACCCCGGGGACCGACGGGAACACCGACACGGACGCCACCCTGCCGGTGAACAAGCCGGTCACCGTCGGCTCCACCGCTCCCGGACCGCCCTCGGTCCAGACGGGCGGCAACTCCGTACCGGACGAGACCGAGCGACAGCGGTCGACGGACGGCGACACGACCCGGTCCACCTCCGAGGGGCGGCAACAGCCGGAGCCGCAGGCGCCCCTCGCGCCCCACACCGCACCCGCCCCGTCGGGCGGCACGTCCCCGGGCGGCCACGCCTCGCCGAACACCACCCCGCAGCCACGGCCCCAGACCACACCGTCCGGCGACCCGGTGGTCACCGCCGGGCAGGCGACCCCGGACCCGGAGACGGACACCCCGGACGACGTCCGTACCCCCGCGTCCGAGGAGTCCGGGCAGTCCCGCCCGTCCTCCGCGGTGCCGAAGACCGAGACCCGGACCGCGTCCGACGACCCGCAGCCCTACCGGCCCGTGCGCACCGAGTCGGAGGAACTGCCGGCCGGCACCGGCTCCACGGCGGAACCCGCCCCGGTCGTCTCCCGCGAGGTGCCGTCCGCCCAGCCCGTCACCGTCGACGAGACGCCGCTGAGCTCCCGGGCACCGGACGGGATCCCGACCGGGGAGTCCTCCGGGCCGGGTTCCCCGGACTCGGTCGACATGATCCTGGACTGGGAGGACGACCAGGACGCGTCCGAGCCCGAGTACGAGCCGGACCCGGCCACCGAGGCGCTGTACGACCGGCTGCTGACGGACGTCTTCGGTTCCGCGATCGGGACGAACCCCCTTCACCCCGCCCTCCGCGACACCCTCGCGCACCTCGACCAGCTCCGGCAGGCCGTTCCCGCGCTCCGCGGCGGCCCGCTCGACCTGGACGCCGTGACCCGCCAGGTGCTGCTCCTGGACACCGCCCATCCGGTGACCGACGCGCAGCGCAGTGAGCTGTTCCGGGTGGCGATGGCCCCGGAGACGGAGTCGGCGGGCAGCCTGGCCGCCCTGGCCGCCTTCCACCTGGAACTCCGCGGCGTGCTGTCCTCCACCCAGGCGCTGACCGCTGCCGACGGCGGCGTGTGGGGCCGCAACTGGACGAACGCCACGATCCCCGACCTCGACCTCACCGAGGTGGGCAAGGTGGTCCGGCAGCCAGACGGCACCCTGGGCCGCGGCGACGTACAGCCCGCGCCCTGGCACCGGCCCGGTGAGCCGAAGCCGTACGTCGTCATGGCGGAGGGCGACCACCGGCGGATCGTCGTACGCGGCCACGACGGCGCCCCGCGCCAGGTGCCGATCGACGTGCTCGCCGAACTGCTGGCCCGCGACCCCCGGCTCGCGGCGCTGCCCCCGGGCACCCCCGTGGTGCTGCTCGTCCCCGACGCCGGCGCCCGCGGCCTGGACCTCCCGCGCCAGGCGGCGGACCGGATCGGCAGGGAGGTCTGGTCGGCCAACGGCACCGTGAAGGTGTCCCCGCAGCGGGACCCGTCGCAGCCGCACGTCGTCTCCCTGCTGTTCGGACAGGGGCTGCCGCGCGCCGACTGGATCCGCAGCAACCCGGGCCAGGTGCTCGACCCGGCGGAGCGCGAGAACGCGCCGGAGTGGGAGCGCGAGATGCTGTCGCACAGCGTCGTCGTCGACGGGGGCGCGACCATCGGCAGGGGCGTGTTCGAGGACTCCGAGGCCCCGCGCCGGATCGCGGCGCTGAAGCTCGCGACGGAGTCGTCGGAGCTGTGGCACTACAACCCGGTCACCAAGGAGGAGACCAAGGACGACGAGCCGGTCCCGTTCGCCGGCAAGCCGGTGTACGTCTTCGGCGGCCACGCCCGGTCGGGTGCGACCCGGGTGCCGACCACGACGGACCCGAGGCACCACACCCGCGGGCCGGCGACCGGCGGGATGCTCAGGCGGCGTCCGAGCCTGGCGCAGCTCCCCGAGGACCACGGCGTGCTGATGGAGGCGTGCTCGAGCGCCAAGCCGCCGGGTGTGGTCCGTACCCGCAGGGGCATCGACGACACCTTCGTCCCCGACCCGCTGGCGGTCGTCAGCGAGAGCCAGCACGTCGCCAACGAGACCGGCCGCACGGTGTACGGCGGCACCCACATGGTCAGCTTCGCGACGCGACCGGACGGGAAGTTCGTCCACCGCCTCTACACGGACTCGCGGGGACGGCGCGGGAAGTGGGTGGAGCACCGGCCGGAACCCACCGGCGCCCTGCTCGACGACCGCGCCCGCGCGGCGGGCCTGCACACCGACCCGGTGGGACCGGCCTCGGAGGAGGTCCGTGAGCGGACGCTGCGGCTGGTCCGCGCGCTGCGGCTGGCCTTCGGCGCGGCGATCGAGGACGACAGCCGGTACGGCGACCTCCTCGCCGGGATCGGCGCGCTGGAGACCATGCGGGCGGCCGACCCGGCCCTGCGCGACCTCGCCCCGTTCTCCATGGACCTGTTCGAACGCGCGGCCCACGCCCGCCGGCCGGGTGGCGCCGGCCCCGACGCCTACCGGGGCCTGCTCACCGCCGCCGTCGACGCCGTACGCCGAGGGCCGGACACCGTGCTGTCCGACTTCGTCACCCTGCCCCACGTCACCGCCGCCGCACAGCGGCTGGGCGGCCTGACGGACCAGGACCTGGACACCGAGGCCGCCCGCGTCCTGCGACTGGACGACGGCCCGGCGGCGGTCGGGGAGCCCGAGCGGGCCCGGCTGTTCTGGGCGACGGTCAAGGCCCTGGAGTGGGAGAGCCGGACCCCCGACCCGGACGCCCTCACCGGCCGGATCCTGCACCTGGACCGGCCCGACCCGGCCCGGCGGCCCGAGCTGCTCGACCTGGTGGCTCAGGCGGCGGCCGTCGGCGCCGACGTGGACAACCCGACCGAACTGGGCGCGTTCCACCTGGAGACCCTGGGCGCCCTCTCGTCCCAGACCCAGTTGCTCGACCCGGGCGGCGTGCCCACCGGGCGGCGCTGGTCCCCGACCCCGCCGGGCGCGGCCACGACCACGCTCACCGACCGTGTCGTCGTCGCCGCCCCGCAACAGGGCGGCGGCTACCGGGCCGTGGGCCAGGAACGCCCCCCGTGGAGCGTCCCCGGCGGATCGCCGGCCTACCTGGTGTGGGCGGGCGGCGGCCGGGACCACCTCCTCATGACCCTGCCCGGCGGCTTCCGCGCCCGGGTCCCCTACGACGAGGTCGCCGAGCTGCTGGCCCGCGACCCGGTGCTCAACACCCGGCCGCAGGACACCACGGACGTCGTCCTGGCCGTCCCCAAGGCGGCCTTCACCGTACCGGCCGGGGACGGCACCCCAGGCCCCGATCCGCGGGCCGTCGTCGGCGCCGGCACCGGCCGTACCGTATGGGCCTCGCAGGGCAGTGTGAGCCTGGCCCCGACCGGGCCCTCACGGCCCTACGTCCCCTCCCTCCTGCCCAGCGCGCCGGGGCGTCCCGCGGCGGCCGACTGGGCGGCCGTCCGGCCCGGCGACGGCGGCACCGGAGTGGACGACGTCACCTTCGCGGACCGCCCCGCGACCGAGGTCCCGGCCGAGCCGCCCGCCGCGCTCGCCGACCTCCTCGACCCTGGACCGGTCGGGGGCCTCGAGACCCCGTTGCCGAGCCTGGACGGCCTGCTGGAGGGTTTCGACGCGCCGCTGTCCGACCACCAGGACGACGAGGTGGACGACGACCGGGCGCAGGAGCCGTCCCCGGAGGAAGCCGGGTACCGGGAACTGCTCGTGGACATCTACGGCCCCGACGTCATGTCGAGCCCCCTGTACCCGGACATCCGTGACGGGCTCGCACGCCTCGACCGGCTCCGCCGGACCGACCCCCTGCTGGACTTCGGCCCGCTCGACCTGGACGCCGTGGCGCGCCGGGTGCTGCTCCTGGACCCCGCCGATCCGGTGACCGACGTGCAGCGCGCCCGGCTGCTGGGGCTGGCCTCGGCACAGGAGGCACGGACGGCGGACGGTCTGGCCGCCCTCGCCGCGCTCCACCTCCGGCGCCAGGGCGTGCTGTCGCCCACCCATGCCCTGACCACCGGCCCCGACGGACGCCCCCGCGGCCGCGACTGGACCCGGGGCAAGGGCGGGACCGACAACCTGGACCTCACCCGTACGGGAAGGACCGGACCCCGGGCCGACGGCAGCCTGTCACGCGACGAGGTGGGACCCGCGCCCTGGCACCGGCCCGGCGGCCCGGACCCCTACGTCGTGCGGGCGGACGGCGACCGGGACCAGGTCGTCGTCCGCGGCCACGACGGCGCCCCGCGCGAGGTCCCCCTCGACGTGTTCGCCGAACTCCTCGCCCTCGACGCCGAACTGAGCGGACTCCCGGCGGACGTGCCGGTGCTGCTGCTCGTCTCCGACGCCGGCGGGGGCGGCCTGGAGCTGCCGCGACGGGCGGCGGACCGGATCGGCAGGGACGTCTGGGCGGCCAACGGGGTCGTGGACGTCGCCGAAGGCCCGGACAAGAGCGCCTCCCACCCGTACGTGGTGCCCCTGCGGAGCGCCTGGGGCAGCGACCGCACCGACTGGATCCGCAGCTTCCCCGGCCTGCTGCCCGACCCCGCACAGTCCGCCCGCGCCCCCTTCTGGGAACAGGACCTGCTGTCCCACACCATCGTCACCGACCAGGGGCCGATCGGCAGGGCCGTCTTCAGGGACGGCGACCGCGCACGGCTGCTGTGGGGGATCCGGCACGCGGCGACGGCGACCGAGCTCTACCACGTCAACCGGCAGGACGGGACCTGGGTCAAGGACGACGAGCCGGTCCCGTTCGCCGGCGAGCCGGTGTACGTCTTCGCCGGGCACGGCTTCCTCGGCGAGACGGAGCTGCCGACCCGGTCGAACCCCCGCCACCGGAAACGGGACCGGGCGGTGGGCGGGATGCTCGGGCGCCGTCCGAGCCTGACGCGGCGCCCCAAGGACCACGCCGTCCTCATGCAGGAGTGCTTCGCCGCGACACCGCCGGGCCTCACCCGCAGGCGCAAGCTGGTCACGGACACGTTCGTCCCCGACCCGCTGGCCGACGCCAGCCAGAGCCAGCACGTCGCCAACGAGACCGGCCGCACCGTCTACGGCGCCACCCAGGAGGTCGGCTTCAAGTTCGAGAAGGACGGCCGGGTCTCCCACTACATCATCATGGATTCGCGGGGCCGGCGCGGGAAGTGGGTGAAGCACCGGCCGGAACCCGACGACGCCGCGCTCGACGACCGCGCCCGCGCGGCGGGCCTGCACACCGACCCGGTGGGACCGGCGTCGGAGGAGGTCCGCGAGCGGACGCTGCGGCTGGTGCGCGCGCTGCGGCTGACGTTCGGGGTGGCGATCGAGGACGACAGCCGCTACGGCGAACTCCTCGCGGGCATCGGCGCGCTGGAGTCCCTGCGCGCCGCCGACCCGGCGCTGCGCGACACCGTGCCCTTCTCCCTGGACCTGTTCGAGCGCGCGGCCCGCGAGATCCGTGCGACGGAACACGGCGACCCGGACGGCGAGCCGGGACCCGACGCCTACGAGGACCTGCTGGCCAGGGCCGCCGACGCCGTGCACCGCAACCCCGGCGCCGTGCTCACCGACCTCGTGACCCTGCCGCACGTGATCACCATGGCCGAAGGGCTGGACGGTCTCACGGACGAGGAGGTGAACGAAGAGGCCGCCCGGCTCCTGGGGCTGGACCCGGACCAGGTGGTCATCGGGGCGCCCGAGCGGGCCCGGTTCTTCTGGGCGACCGTGAAGGCCCTGGAGTGGGAGAGCAGGACCCCCGACCCGGCCGCCCTCACCGGCAGGGTGCTGCACCTCGGGCGGCCGGACCCGGACCGGCTGCCCGACCTCCTGGACCTGGTGGCGCGCGCGGCGGCCGTCGGCGTCGACGTGGACGACCTGGTCGTGCTGGGCGCGTTCCACCTGGAGTCCCTCGGCGCCCTCGCGCCGGACACCCTGCTGCTCGACGACTCGGGCGCCCCGGCCGGCCGGAGCTGGGCGCCGGGCCCACCGGGTGCGGCGGTGGACGTCAAGTCCGCCCTCGTCATGGCGGCGACACCGGACGGCGGCCACCGACCGCTGCGCCGGGCCAAGATGCCGTGGACCACCGACCCCGCCGAACCCGCCCCGTACCTGGTGCGGGGCGAGGCTGGTCCTGACCACCTCACCATGGAGCTGCCCGGCGGACTCCGCGTCGAGGTCCTCTACGAGGAGGTCGCCGAACTGCTCGCGGTGGACCCGGTGCTGAACGACTTTCCGCGCACGGCCGACATCGTCCTCGCCTCCATGACCCCGGCCACGGCGGACCCGGGAACCACCGACAGGCAGGCCCTCGTCGGCGCCGCGACCGGCCGCGGTGTGTGGACCTCACCGGGACCCGTGGGCCTGCTCGCGCAGAGCGACGCGTCCCTGCCGCACGTCCTCTCCCTGCTCCCCCTGACGGACGGCCGGCGCCAGCAGGCCAAGGACTGGTCGGCCGTCCGGCCGACCCCCGCGTCCCCGGCGGACACCCACCTGTCGCCCACCACGGCCACGGCCGGAAGCGGAGCCGTGGCCCCTTCCGGCCCGCCCCGGCCCCCGGAGCCGGACCCGCCCTCCCCGGACGCCCCGCGCCTCGACCCCGCCATGACGCCCCCGCCGAGGCGCCGCGACCCGGTCCGGTTCGAGGGCGGCAGGCGGATGCCCGCGTACGTCGACGACCTCCCGTCGCTGCTGCCGTCCGGCCTGACCGCCGCCGAGCTCGAGCAACTCCTCGCCAACCCGAGCACGTTCGGCCAGAGCACGGTCGTCCTGCGGGGCTACGAACAGGCATTGGACGCCATCGACCGCGAACTGGGGAGCCGGCCGGAGGCCCGGCCCGCGGACGGCGCACGGCTGCTGGACGATGTCCGGCAGACGCTCCGGGACAAGCCGAAGACGCTGGCGGACGGGAAGGGGCGCCCCTTCCCGTACGTCAACGCGGACGGAAAGAGGCGCGTCCTGTGGGTCAGGGCGCGTCACTACGGCAACTGGACCCCGTTCGACGACGGCGTCGGCGACTCGACGAAGATCGACAGCATGCACCGGGCGGCCGCTGCCTTCGGGCTGACCAAGAACATGCAGGCCAACTCCCAGTACGGTCTCGGCGGGCCGATCGGCCCGGCGGGCAGCGCGGCGTTCGGCGGCTTCGGCCGGCTCGCCGTGCGGTTCGGCTTCATCGGCAAGGTCGGCTACACCCTGACCGACCAGCGCATGAACCAGATGGAGACCCGCACGCTGGACACGTCGCGGGCGTACCTGGACGACGTTCACTACGAGATGCACGTCACCGACGCCGCCGGACAGGACATCACGGACACAGGCACAGGCACAGGCACGGACACAGGCACGGGCACCGAACCGGCCGCGCCCGTCCGGTTCGCCTTCGGCGTCCGGGGCGGCCTGCGCGTGCGCCTGCCCGACAGCGTGACGAAGATCCCGAAGCCGGGCCGCATCCCCCGGACGATGACCCTGGACCGCGACTCCCAGTACCGCTTCGTCCGCATCGAGGGGTTCGGCCCGGTCGCGGCGATCCGCGACTGGGCGGCCGCCCGGATCGGAGCCCTGCCCGGCAGCTCGGCCTACACCGAGCTGGACAGCTTCTTCTCCGGCGACAGCTTCCAGCGGCACGGCGGCACGATGGCGCGCGGCCGCATCACCACTCCGCAACTGTTCGCCGACGACAAGAAGAAGTCACCGCTGGGCGCCTTCGTGGTGGAGGAACTGATTCCGCTGTCGGCGGTGCTCGTCGGGGAGACCGACCAGGCCGAGATGCGGGACATCAACACCTCGACGGTCCGCAGCGAGCGGAGCCGGGCCTACGGCAGGAGCCTGCTGCTGCAGGCCGTCGCCGGACCCGCCTTCAACTTCCACGACCCGGGCACGGCCCCCTTCGACCTGCGGCTCCAGCTCGGACCGACCCTCCAGGCATCGTTCGCGAAGACCTGGTCGGCCGGACTCGGCGGGGCCGGCACCCTGAAGTCGGCCGGACAGGTGAAGGGCCCAAGGACCGCCCTCTACCTGGTCGTGAAGTCGGTGCGGGTGCGCCGGTCCGGTGACGACGCACCGCCGACGCGCTTCCTCACCTGGAGCCTGGACCGGATGACCAGCTCCGAGGCGCGGCGGCTGGCCGGATGGGACGACGGGAGCACACTCGCCCTGCGCAACGGCGTCGCCCCGCCGTTCGCGCCCGCCTACCTGACCGTGGACCGGCCGCGCACCCTGGGCATGCACCGGGTGAAGGAGTTCGCCTTCGACGACGGCCGGCGCACCCGTGTCACACCGGACGCGGCGGACGGCATCGGCCGCACCCTGCTGGACGCGTTCGCCGACGGCCTGGTCGACGCCATCTCGAACCTGCGCCAAGGGCTGGTGGTGCCCCTCGACCAGCTGCTGCCGCCGAACCTGCCGAAGGGCTGGCGCGCCCGCTTGGGCGACCTGCTCAAGCGCGATCCCGACCAGGTGCTCCGGGCGGCCGAGAGCCTGCCCATGCCGCCCCGGTGGACCGACCCCGTCACGTACCGGATCGCGCTCCAGAACACCCTGCAGGTCCTCGGCGTGCTGTCCCAGCAGAACGTCACCGCGACCCTGGAGGGGCTGACCACGGTCGGCCTGCCGATCAGACTTACCGACCCCGACTCCGTCGGACAGACCTACTACACCGTCCGGGTGCACGGAACGCTGACCGGGCGGCGGTACGAGGGCAGGGACGACAGCGAGGGCATGCGCTTCAGCGCCCAGGGCGTCGACCGGATCGACGGCCAGGCGAGCGCGAAACGAGGCCTGGAGCTGGGCTTCGAGGGCACGTTCTCGGGCCGCGACAACGACCGCGACGAGGCGGGCCTGCCCCGGAACACGCTCGGGCTGACCCTGGGCGCGCGCGGGGGCTGGCAGTGGGAGACGGAGACCGGCTTCGGCTCGACCGTCACCAACGAGCCGATGTCGGTGAGTAACCAGCCCACCCACCTGTACCGCTACGACCTGTCCCTCACCGCCTCCATGAGCGGCTACTGGCGGCCCCGCGGCCTGGTCCGCGGTCTCGGCCTCGGGCTGCCGGGTCTGCTGGTCCTGGACGAGCCGGTCAACGTGCTCTTCGGCCGGACGCCGCTGGGCCACCTGCGGGGCGGCGGCCCGAGGACCGGGCAGGTGCTCATCGGCGTACCCGTCCAGCACACCCCCGATGCGGACCCGCACGCGGACGGGGCGCTCAACCCCTATCTGTCCGACGAGTCCGCCCCCGCGCACATGTCCACCGAGCGGGCCCTCGCCCTGGCCAAGGGCGACCTCCTGCTGCCCGCGGACCCCGGTGCGGGCCGGCCCGCCGGACGGCTCGCCGACCGCGGGACGGGCCAGTTCCGGGACTTCCGGCAGCACCCGTTCGTCATCGTGAACATGGTGGTGTCACCCCTCCTCCTCGCGGAGGTGGACCGGGTCCTGGGGGCGGCGTCGGGCAACGCCTGGCAACTGACGAAGGAGGGCGCCGCCACCCGGGACGCGATCGTCCGTTCCTTCACACCCCAGTCCCTGGCATCGGGCTTCGACCAGAGTTCGGGGCCGCTGGGCCTGGTGGGCAGCGGCCTGCTGGGCAAGGGGCCGTACGGCGAGCTGTGGGGAACCTTCCGGTACGCCACGACGGTCGGGGACCTGCGGACCCTCACCCCGTCGATGTCCATGGACACCGAGATGACGCTCGGCGGGACCCGTCAGGCGGCCGGCAAGGTCAGCAACAGCACCAGCTTCGTCTTCGGTGGCCAGCTGGTCTACTCCGTCTCCCAGAACCCGGGCCACGGCCTCATGGGCGCGTACGGCCTCGTCGCCAACCCCCTCTCGACGTCCCACGCGCGCAGCCGCAGCGTCGTCCGCACGGTCGTCGCGGACATGAACCGCAAGGGCTTCACCCACCAGGTGCTGGTGGCCGGCGACGTGCAGCACTGGTTCGCGCTGTTCACCAGCCGGCTGGGCACGGGCCGGATCGGGACGGGCGCGGCGGCCAGGACCTTCGTGCCGAGCCTCCTCGCCGGAGCGGCGGGAACCGAGCTGACCGGCAGGGGCGGACTGCTGGGGCACCTGCCGGAGAAGAGCGCCCACCGGATGGGGCTGATCGACGACGGCATGGGCGACGTCCCCCGCTACACCGGCCGGAGCTGGACGCCGCAGCCCTGGATGCGCGGCACCGCCTTCGGCACGTACGCGGTGAACCCGCTGGACCCCACCGACGCACTGCTCGCGTTCGACCGGCGGATCGGGAGACTGGGGCTCGACGACGAGAGCCGGGAGCGGATCAGGCAGCTGGTGACGGCCCGCGCCACGCGGGCGCTGAAGGGGGAGATGACGACCACCGCCCCGTCGACGCCGGTCAAGGCCGGAGGCTGGGGCTGGGACAGCATCCGGATCGGCAGCCGGCAGGTGCGGGCGCGCGTCGAGCTGATCCCCGGGACGCCCGTGTTCGAGGGACTCGACCACAGCGCGGAGCTGGAGGAGAACCGGCGGGCCATCGAGACCGCCCAGGAGAACTCGGAGTCCTCCTCCGGGGCGGACCTGGGTCTGCTGACCAGCCAGCTGGTGTACACCGGCAACACACAGGTCCCGGCCGCCGGGCCCACGTACACCGAGGGTGGCTCGAACCGGAAGACGGTCGCGTCCAGTCACACGGTCACCACCGTCACGATCTACCGGGCGGCGTCCACCGAACCGCACGCCGAGATCGTCACCCCGTACCGGATGCGGATCACCTTGGAGGCCGACGACACCCCCCACACCGGCACGTCGGCCGGAGCGAAGCCGGCGAAGGGGGAGCCCACGGCCCTCGACCGCTTCCGGGGCCGGCTGCGCATCGTCGAGGAGGGCGACGTCGGCGAGCTGCGCGAGCACGTGCCGCTCAGCCTGATGGAGCCGGTGCGGTCGGGGGAGGACGAAGGGACCGGCCGGCTGCTGCCCGCGCCCGACCCGGCGGCCGACCCCGCCCTGGCCGCTCCGCCCCGGCCGATACCTCTGTCCAGGGCGGTGGAGGAACTGACGGTCCGGGACGGGGACGGTGTCGTACGGTCGTTCACCTTCCCCGAGAACGGCATGCACCCCCGCGGGATCATCGGCGTCGAGAACATCCGCACGGCCGGCGAGCTCCTCCTCACGAAGGCGTACGACGTCGGCTTCCCCCTCCATACCCTGGAGGCCGCGGACGGTACCGGCGCCGCCGCCCTCACCGACCTCCTCCGCAGGACCAGGCGGACCGGGCTGACCCGCCTCGGCACCGGATCGGCGCAGGCGCTGGAGGACGGCACCAGCTCCACGGCGGTCACGGCGTTCTTCCCGCGCACCACCGAACCCGGCGGCTACCAGGTGGCGGGGCTGACCGAGAAGTCCCTCCTGGGCACCGACACCGGACAGCTGTCACTGCGCTCGGCACCCGACTTCAGCCGCGCGCTGCTGCTGACGGTCGCCGACGGCAAGAAGCTGGAGGTGCTCAGACGGTACGGGGACAACACCGGCACGTCCTCGTCCGTCGAGCACAGCCAGTCCTCGAGCTTCGGCGGCGCCTTCCTGTACAACTCTCCCGACAACGCCGGACTCAACCAGATCGGAGCCTTCGGTCCCGGCCCCAACGACCTCGACGGCGACGGCATGCCGGTCGGGGACGACCACCTGACCTCGCGCAACCTCAAGCCCAAGACGGGCCGGTCCTTCCTGTTCGCCGTCCCGGCCACCTGGATCGGCGTCGGCGACGTGCACCGGAGCACCCTGGACTCGAGGCTCGCGAACCGGATTCGGGGCGGGACCTTCGCCAAGGCCAGATCGGGTCCGCAGGCGATGAGGTCCGAGGCGTACGTCGTCACCTGGATCCGGGAGGACGTCGCCCGCGAACTGCGGATCATCACCGACACGAACTTCCCCGACCGCGTCTCGAAGGCGTGGGACGCGGTCGAGAAGGCGAGCAAGGCGTGGGTCGACGCCGACAAGGCCTACTGGAAGAAGCGGCGCGCCTCCGGCGGGCTGCGCGCGGACCTCGACGCCGCACAGGCCGCCCTCGACAAGGCCGCCGGGGTCGCCCGCGCGGCGGCCCGCCCGGTCGGCCTCGCCCGGACGGGCGTCGAGGACGCGGACAGGGCCCTGGCACAGGCCGAGGCCGCCGCACGCCGGGACCACGGCATCGCGGACGCGAACGTGGCCGCCGCACGGGCCGAGGCCGCCGCGTTCGCCGACGACGAGTACGCCCAGCCCGAGCACGACGGCTGGGCGGAGCTCCTGCGGGACGAGCAGGACGCCGCTCTGGCCCGCCTGGCCGACGCGGAAAGGGCCGCCGGGACCCTGCGGAGGGCGGCCGACCTGCGGCTGGAGACCGCGCGCACCGAGAAGGCGTTGGCCGACGGGCGGCTCGACGCGGCCCTGCTGTCCGCGCAAGCGCCCGGCAGGGCCCTCGACGAGGCCACCGCCCGCCGGGACACGGCACGCGACGCCTTCGACACCCGGCGCGCCGAACTGGACGCGCTCAAGGACACGGCGGAGAAGGCCGCGGCGGAGTACCACCGGGTACGGGCCGGGGCGGACCAGCTCACCCGCTGGCACCGGCTCGCGGCCACAGAGGACGGCCGGAAGGAACTGGACGGTCTCGCCGAGCCGCCTCCGGTGACCTACCAGGCTCCGCCGAAGAAGCCCGTGGCCGAACCAGCGGCCCCGCCCCGCTACACCAGGAGCGGTGAGGCACCGGACGCCGTCCTCACCTCACCCACGGGCGAGACGTACACGCTCCACGACGTGCCGGAGGACGGCGACGCCTTCTTCCGCGCGCTCGCCGAGGGCCTCGAACGCGCCGCTCCGGGGCTGCCGGCCGCGCACGGCATCGACCTCACCGGCCCGAGGGCGATGTCCGAGATGCGCCGGAGGATGGCTTCCTGGCTCACCGACCACGCCGACGAGGACCTGCTGGCCGTCGTCGCCCCCGACCACACCGACACCTTCAGCGCGGAGGAGATCGCCGCGGCGGGTCTGGACCTCGGAACGGACACTCCCGCACGCCGTGAGTTCGACGGCCTCGGCGGTCTGATCCCGCACGTCGCCGAGCTGTCCCCCGAGGTACGGGCCGAACTGGCGGTCACCCAGCTCCTCCGCCCGGGCGACGCCCCGTCCGAGGCCGGCTGGAACCACGCCGCGTCCGACCTCCTCCCGCTGCTCGCCGCACGCACCTTCGGCGTGCGCGTCACGGTGGTCGGGAGCGACGGCGGCTTCCAGGACTTCGCTCCCAAGGACCCGACGGGGACCGGCGGCCTCCGGGAACTCGTCGGCCCGTCCCCCCACTCCGGCGCACACGTGGTCCTCAGCCTCGACAACCGCCACTACCGGCTGGCCCTGCCGGCCGACCCGGTCCCGAAGCCGGAACCGAAGCCCCCGGTCCCGCAGCCGGAGCCGGACTCGACACCTGAGCCGAAGCCGGACTCGAAACCGGACCCGTCCCGGAAGGACGCCGGGAAGGGCTCCGGGCCGGGGAGCGACAGCGGTCGGGCGAGAGGCCGCCGGGTGCCGGTGCCCGGTACGGGGGAGTGCCTTCTGTACTCCTTCATGGCCGGCGACCCCGTGCACATCCGCAGCCGTCTGGGCGGCCTCGCCGCCACCGACCGCGCCGCGTACGACCTGCTCGGGGACCCCGGCGCCGTACGCGCCGAACTGCGTCGTCGGACCACGCTCCGCGCCGGGACCGGCAACGAACCGACCGGTCCCGTCCAGGCCGCGCTCCGTGCCATGCGGTCCCATCTGGAGGACTTCGTGGCCCGCAGCGAGGGACGGCTGCATCCGCAGATCGTCGGCCAGTTCCGGCGGACGGCCGCCGACGCGTTCGCCGCACGGGTCCAGGGCATGGACCGGGCCGAGAGGCTCGCCCTCCTCGCCCACCACGGCGTCCGGCGTCCCCTTGTCCCCGAGGCCCTCGACCCCGCCGAACTGATGAAGCGGTACGTCGATGCCCGCATGGCGGCGCTCCCCGCCGACCCCGGCATCTCCCCGCGGGACGCCCGGGCCGTCCTGGAGGCGGAGGCCGAGGACCTGAGCCCGCGCCGGATGTTCGAGTACCTCGATCAGCACGACCTGCTGCCGGCACCCGACGCGTTCGACGACCGCGCACTGGGCCGCCTGCTCCGCATCGCCTACACGCAGAGCACCGCGCCGCTGGACGACACGGAACTGCCCAGGCTTCTGGACGCCGTCGTCCACTGGGAGCAGCGCTGGGGGACGCCGGAGGGGGAGACCTTCCTGTTCCTCGCCGCGCACGCGTTCGACCTGCGGGTCGATGTGGTGCGGTCGCTCCCGTCGGGACCCCGACGGGTCGGCGGTGCCGGACCCGACAACGCCGTACGGCAGACGGAGGTCTACTACAACGGCGTCGACCACTACGACGGCAGTGACGCCGAGGCCCGTGACCGGTTCGGCGCCCCGGTCCTTCCGAAGCGGATCAAGAAGGAGGAGCGCGACCAGGACGGCGACGTACGGCTCAACCCCCTGTGGGTGCCGTTGGACGAGGTCGACCCCGGGCTGCTGATCACCGGCAACCGGGACGCGGTGTGGCTGTACACGGTCACCGATGAGGGCCGGGTGATCCTCGGTACGGAGGACCTGAGCGGGATCGTCACGCCGGAGCAGTTCGACGCGCTGCTGGCGGGGATGCGGGAGAAGGACCCCGACCTGACGGCGGAGTCGCTGCGCAGGACACTGGACGGGCTGGGCCACACCGGTGTCGCCGCCGGTTTCGCCGGCGGCGGGGAGACGGCCGGCCGGACGCTGCCGGGCCGCAGCCGGGTGTCCGGCGAGTTCCGCTGGAGTGAGGAGCTGCGTTCCTGGGTGGTGAACGACAAGTCGGGCCGCTACATGAGCGAGACGGTCCGTCCGGGCCTGGACGCGGCGGAGGCCGCCGACTGGCTGACCAACGTGGCGGCCCTGTTCAGCGAGCGGCTGGGCGTCGTCGTCCGCACCGACCAGGTGAAGACCGCCGCGGCCGCACCGCCCCCGGCCCCGCCGACGGAACCCGCACAGCCCCCGCCGCCCGCACCCCCGCCTCCGCCGCCCGGGCCGAAGGCGCCGCCCTCCGAGGAGGCCCGACGCCGGTGGATCGCCGGTCAGGTGAGCGCGGACGACCTGCCGGGCGACCCGCCGGGGTTCACCGGCGACGAGACCGTCACCCTGGCCGAACTGAGGGACGCGGGCATCGGGATCACCCCCGGAACGGAGGTCGAGGCGCAGCTCGGCGGAGGCGTGCGGGGCGGCGGACTGGCACCGCTCGACCAGGTGCGGCTGCTGCTGGCTCGCCCCGGCCCGTGGCCGGACGCCCTCGACGCCGTCGTGGCCACGGTGTCGCGCCGGATCTGGCACTCGGCCTTCACCGACTTCGGGAGCACGTTCCCGGACACGGACGCCGCCCGGGCGTGGGACACGGCCCTCGGCCTGCTCCTGCCGGGCGACGCGGACTCCGCGCGCGCGGACTGGCGGTACGCGGGGGAGGCGTACCGCGACGCGGTGCGCCGGCTCGCCGTCCTCCTGACGGCGGAAGGGACGGACCCCCGAACGGTCGCGAGCCTCGCCGCCCGGCTCCGGGAGATCCTCGGACTGCCGCCCCTCGGGTGAACGCGGACCGGCCCCTCAGCACTCGATGATGTTCACCGCGAGCCCGCCCCGCGCCGTCTCCTTGTACTTCACCGACATGTCCGCCCCGGTCTCCTTCATCGTCTTGATGACCTTGTCCAGGGACACCTTGTGCGAGCCGTCGCCGCGCATCGCCATCCGGGCGGCGGTCACCGCCTTCACCGCGGCCATGCCGTTGCGCTCGATGCACGGGATCTGCACCAGGCCGCCGACGGGGTCGCAGGTCAGGCCCAGGTTGTGCTCCATGCCGATCTCGGCCGCGTTCTCCACCTGCTCGGGGGAGCCGCCCAGCACCTCCGCCAGCGCGCCCGCCGCCATCGAGCAGGCGGAGCCCACCTCGCCCTGGCAGCCGACCTCGGCGCCGGAGATGGAGGCGTTCTCCTTGAAAAGCATGCCGATGGCGCCCGCCGCGAGCAGGAAGCGGACCACGCCCTCCTCGTCGGCGCCCGGCACGAAGTTCATGTAGTAGTGCAGGACGGCCGGGATGATGCCGGCCGCGCCGTTCGTCGGGGCCGTGACGACCCGGCCGCCGGCCGCGTTCTCCTCGTTCACCGCCATCGCGTAGAGGGTGATCCACTCCATCGCGAGCGCCTGCGGGTCGCCCTCGGAGCGCAGCTTGCGGGCGGTGGTGGCGGCCCGGCGGCGGACCTTCAGCCCGCCCGGCAGGATGCCCTCGCGGGACATGCCCCGCTCCACGCAGGCCCGCATCACGCGCCAGATCTCCAGCAGCCCTTCGCGGATCTCCTCCTCGGTCCGCCAGGCGCGCTCGTTCTCCAGCATCAGGGCGGAGATCGACAGGCCGGTCTCCTGGGTGAGGCGCAGCAGCTCGTCACCCGTGCGGAAGGGGTACTTCAGCACGGTGTCGTCGAGCTTGATCCGGTCCGCGCCCACCGCGTCCTCGTCGACGACGAAACCGCCGCCCACCGAGTAGTACGTCTTGGCCAGCAGCTCGGCGCCGGAGGAGTCGTACGCCCACAGCGTCATGCCGTTGGCGTGGTAGGGGAGCGCCTTGCGGCGGTGCAGCACCAGGTCGTCGTCGAAGGAGAAGCCGATCTCGTGCTCGCCGAGCAGCCGCAGCCGCCCGCCGTCCTTGATCTTCTCCACCCGCTCGTCGGCCGACTCCACGTCCACCGTGCGCGGCGAGTCGCCCTCCAGGCCCAGCAGCACCGCCTTGGGCGTGCCGTGGCCGTGCCCGGTGGCGCCCAGGGAGCCGTACAGCTCCGCCCGCACCGAGGCGACGGAGTCCAGAAGGTCCTCGTTGCGCAGCCGCCGGGCGAACATCCGGGCCGCCCGCATCGGGCCGACCGTGTGCGAGCTGGACGGGCCGATGCCGATCGAGAACAGGTCGAAGACCGAGATGGCCACGGGAGGACTCCTCAGGGTTCGGCGGACGACGCTGTCCACCGGGGAAGGGCGGTTCAGTGGGCCGGGCGGGGTGGTGAATCGTTCATGCGCTGCATGGTGCGAGGCACCGCGCCCACCGACCCAGTGTGCGCGATGCCCCGTACGTCCGTACAAAAGGCGGACGGAACTACCGCAGACCGGGGTACAGCGGGTGCTTCGCGGCCAGCGCCGCGACCCGGCCCCGGAGCGCCTCGGCGTCGTACGACGGCTTCAGCGCCTGAGCGATCACGTCCGCGACCTCGGCGAAGTCCTCGGCCGTGAAGCCGCGGGTGGCGAGGGCGGGCGTGCCGATGCGCAGGCCCGAGGTGACCATCGGCGGGCGCGGGTCGTTCGGGATCGCGTTCCGGTTCACGGTGATCCCGACCTCGTGCAGCCGGTCCTCGGCCTGCTGGCCGTCCAGTTCCGAGTTCCGGAGGTCCACCAGGACGAGGTGCACGTCCGTGCCGCCGGACAGCACGTCCACGCCCACGGCCTTCACGTCGTCCCGCACCAGACGCTCGGCGAGGATGCGCGCGCCCTCCAGGGTGCGGCGCTGGCGCTCCTTGAACTCCTCCGAGGCGCAGACCTTGAAGGCGACCGCCTTGGCGGCGACCACGTGCTCCAGCGGACCGCCCTGCTGGCCGGGGAAGACAGCGGAGTTGATCTTCTTGGCCAGCTCGGCCGTGGAGAGGATCACACCGCCGCGCGGACCGCCGAGGGTCTTGTGCGTGGTGGTGGTCACCACGTGGGCGTGCGGCACCGGGTTCGGGTGCAGGCCCGCGGCGACCAGACCGGCGAAGTGCGCCATGTCGACCATCAGGTACGCGCCGACCTCGTCGGCGATCCGGCGGAACGCGGCGAAGTCCAGCTGACGCGGGTACGCCGACCAGCCGGCCACGATCAGCTTCGGCTTGTTCTCCTTGGCGAGGCGCTCGACCTCGGCCATGTCGACCTGGCCGTCGTCACCCACGTGGTAGGCGACCACGTTGTAGAGCTTGCCGGAGAAGTTGATCTTCATGCCGTGGGTCAGGTGCCCGCCGTGCGCGAGGTTCAGACCCATGATCGTGTCGCCCGGCTTGAGCAGCGCGAACATCGCGGCCGCGTTGGCCTGGGCGCCCGAGTGCGGCTGGACGTTGGCGTGCTCGGCGCCGAACAGCTCCTTCACCCGGTCGATGGCGATCTGCTCGATCACGTCGACGTGCTCGCAGCCGCCGTAGTAGCGGCGGCCGGGGTAGCCCTCGGCGTACTTGTTGGTGAGGACCGAGCCCTGGGCCTCCATGACCGCGACCGGGGCGAAGTTTTCCGAGGCGATCATCTCGAGGGTGGACTGCTGCCGGTGCAGCTCGGCGTCGACCGCGGCGGCCACCGCCGGGTCGAGCTCGTGCAGAGGCGTGTTCAGAAGCGACATACGGCTACGGCTCCTCAGCCCGCGATGAACGCGTCGTACTCGGCGGCGGACAGCAGGTCGGCCGGCTCGTCGGTGACCCGCACCTTGAACAGCCAGCCGCCCTCGAAGGGGGCCGAGTTCACCAGCGCCGGGTCGTTCACCACGTCCTCGTTGACCTCGGTGACCTCGCCGGAGACGGGGGAGTACAGGTCGCTGACGGACTTGGTGGACTCCAGCTCGCCGCAGGTCTCGCCCGCGCTCACCGTGTCACCGACCTCGGGGAGCTGGACGAAGACCACGTCGCCGAGCGCGTTGGCCGCGTGCTCCGTGATGCCGACCGTCGACACGCCGTCCTCGGCGGCCGACAGCCACTCGTGCTCCTTGCTGTAGCGCAGCTGCTGGGGGTTGCTCATGGCCTGAATTCTCCTGTACGCGGGAAACTGCTGATGACGGGGAGGGAGCGCGAAGCGGCCGGACGGGTGGGACCCCCGTGCCGCGGTGGCGCGAAAGCCGCCCGGAGGCCGGCTACGACGGTGTCACTTCTGCCGCTTGTAGAACGGCAGCGCCACGACGTCGTACGGCTCGTGGCTGCCGCGGATGTCCACACCGACGCCCTCGGCGCCCGGCTCCGCGTGGCGCGCGTCGACGTAGGCCATGGCGATCGGCCTGCCCAGGGTGGGGGAGGGGGCGCCGGAGGTGACCTCGCCGATCTTCTCGCCGCCGGCCACCACCGCGTACCCGGCGCGCGGCACCCGGCGGCCGTGGGCGACCAGGCCGACCAGGACGCGCGGCGGGTTCTGCGCGGCGCGCTCGGCGGCCTCGGCGAGGGCGGCGCGGCCCACGAAGTCGCCCTCCTTCTCGAACTTCACCACCCGGCCCAGACCGGCGTCGAACGGCGTGAGGGAGGTGCTCAGCTCGTTGCCGTACAGCGGCATGCCCGCCTCCAGGCGGAGCGTGTCCCGGCAGGACAGACCGCACGGCACCAGCCCGTGGGCCTCGCCCGCCTTGGTCAGCGCCTGCCACAGCTCCACGGCGTGCTCCGGCTTCACGAACAGCTCGAAGCCGTCCTCGCCGGTGTAGCCGGTGCGGGCGATGAGCGCGGGGACCCCGGCCACGGTGCCGGGCAGTCCGGCGTAGTACTTCAGGCCGTCCAGGTCGGCGTCGGTGAGGCTCTTGAGGATCGCCGGGGACTCGGGGCCCTGCACGGCCAGCAGGGCGTAGGCGTCGCGGTCGTCGCGCACCTCGGCGTCGAAGCCCGCGGCCCGCTCGGTCAGCGCGTCCAGCACCACCTGGGCGTTGGAGGCGTTGGCCACGACCATGTACTCGGTCTCGCCGAGCCGGTAGACGATCAGGTCGTCCAGGATGCCGCCGTCCTCACGGCAGATCATCGTGTAGCGGGCGCGGCCCGGCTTCACGCCCGAGATGTTGCCGACCAGCGCGTGGTCCAGCAGCGCGGCGGCCTGCGGGCCGGTGACCGTGATCTCGCCCATGTGCGAGAGGTCGAAGAGGCCGGCCTTCGTGCGCACGGCGTTGTGCTCGTCGCGCTCGGAGCCGTAGCGCAGGGGCATGTCCCAGCCGGCGAAGTCGGTCATCGTCGCGCCGAGCGACCGATGCAGGGCATCGAGCGCGGTGCGGCGGGGTTCGGTACTGCTCATCGGTCGGTCTCCCAGGGCGATGGGGGTCCCTCCCATGCGAGGTCGTCCGAGCATGGGGGAGGCGAGGTCGTTCCTCCCCATCTGTCATCGGAACCTGAGAGGTTCGCCATGACCACCGCCGGAGGGAGGTCAGGACTTGCACCTTGGGTGGGGCCACCGGAGCACTGCGACGGCGGCCCGCTTTTCAGATGTGCCTCGCCCGCGCGGTAACGGTGCCTGAGAGATTCAAGGGAGGGACTTGCTCCTTCGGCGCCCCGGCGGCACACGGTGCCGGGGACTCTCCCGCGCGGATTCAAACGGCCGGTATGCAGTTGGCGCGCACATCATTGCACGCATCGCGGGACACCGGCAGGGGGACCCTTGCCGGGGGTGCACCGTTCGTGCAGGCTCGGTCACAGGGAGCTGTGACAGGCCTGTATCGGTATGAGCACGCAACCGAGGCGACCTGGCATTACCTTCTCTTTACACGCGGCGGGGATCGGACCTCCATATCCGGCCCCAGGGGGAGGACGACCACGGTGAACAGGCCCACGGCGTACGCCGGCACCACAGGCGTGGCGCTGCCGCCGCAGCACGCGGACCGGCCCGGCGGCGCCCGCGGCGCGGCACCCGCCCCCCTCGTCCAGGATCTGCGCGCCCGCTCGGGACGCAGCCCGCGCGCCCTGCTCTTCGGCCCCCGCGACCTCGTCGTCGTCACCGGACTGCCCGGCAGCGGAAAGTCCACGCTGATGCGGCGCGCGGTGCACGGCGACCGCGTCGACTCCCAGGACGCCCGCGACCGCTGGGACCGCCGTGTGCCCCGCCTGCTGCCGTACGCGGTCTACCGCCCGCTGGTCCGGCTCGCCCACTACGCGGGACTGCGCCGGGTGCTGCGCTCCGGCCGGCCGGTCGTCGTGCACGACTGCGGCACCCAGACCTGGGTGCGGCGCTGGCTGGCCCGCGAGGCCCGCCGCCGCGGGGCCGCGCTGCACCTGCTGGTGCTGGACGTCGCGCCCGAAGAGGCTCTGGCCGGGCAGCTGGAGCGGGGCCGCGGCGTCTCGCGCTACGCCTTCCGCCGGCACCGCACGGCGTGCGGCAGGCTGCTGGACGCGGTGGAGTCCGGCCGGGTGCCGGAGGGCTGCGCCTCGGCGGTGCTCGTCGACCGTGACGCCGCGAACGCCCTGCGCCGGATCGGCTTCACCGGCTGACCGGCTAGCCTTTCCGCCAAGCAGCGGCATCAGGCAGACGGTGGGCGACAGATGGACTTCCCGGCGGACATCCCGGACCGGACGCACTTCCACCCGCACGGCGGGTGGCCCGGCAACGAACTGGAGGAGGCGCTCTCCGCCTCCCTCGGCGTCCCCTCGGCGGGAGCACGGATCGTCGAGGTCCTCGGCCGCAGCTTCCTCTGGGTGCCGCTGCCGAGCGGCGGCGGCCCGCACAGCGGCCCCCTCGACCTGCCCACCATGGAACTGGACGGCCAGGCGTACGTGCCGGTCTTCAGCTCCGAGGAGCAGTTCCGGCAGGTCGTCGGCTCCCACATGGGCTGCACCGTCGCGCCCGCCGTGGAGTTCGCCCGCGGACTGCCCCCGCAGGCCGGCATCGTGGTCAACCCGGGCGGCACGGTCGCCGTCCCGCTGCCGCCGGCCGCGGTGGCCGACCTGTGCCGGGCCGGGCGCTCCCCGCTGGACGGTCCCGCGAGCGGCGGCCGCGTCCGGCTGTTCGAACCGGACTGGCAGGACGACCCGGTGGACTTCCTCGCCGCGGCCTCGCAGGAGTTCGACTCCCTCGGCGTGGTGGCGACCGCCCGCCGCTGCCTGGCCGCCGTCGAGACGGCCGACCCGGTGCTGTTCGTCGGCGTGGAGCTGCTGCACTGGGAGGGCGACCCCCGCGCGCTGCCGCTGGACGCCCTCGGCCGGGCCCTGGGCCGCAGCCCCGCCCGCTGGCCGGTCAGCCTCGTCGTCCTCGACGTGGCCCAGGACCCGGTCGCCGACTGGCTGCGCGCCAAGGTCCGCCCCTTCTACCAGCGCGCCTGACGCGCCCCCCGATCCGCCGCATGCCCTCACCTTCCGCGCACTGACCGCAGACCGCCGGAGGCCGTCGGCTTAAGCTAGGAGCATTGGCCGGCAGGGTGTTGTACGGAGGGGCGATACAAGTGAGCGCTGGCACCGCGGCGGCCGGACAGGTCGAGCACATGCTGCGCCAGGTGACGCCCGGGCGTTACGACGCCTACGAGGCCTTGCTGCGCGCCCTCGCCACCCCCTCGTCCGGCCGGGTCTGGATGCTGCTCTGGCACGGCCAGGCCGGCTCGCCCGACGCCCAGTACGGGACCATGGAGGTCGAAGGGCACGGCTACGCGCCCTGTGTGACCTCCGCCCAGGAGCTGTCCGCCAGCGGCTGGAACCGCTCGTACGAGGTGGTCGACGGCCTGGAGGTGGCCCGCGCGCTCTACCCGGACCGCTACGGCCTCTGGCTCAACCCGCACGCGCCCGGCGGGGGCGTCGGCATCCCCTGGCTGGACCTGCGCCGCATCGCCGGCGGACTCGACCAGCAGCCCGCCGGGCCGCTGCGGCTGTCCGAACCGGCCATCGAGATCCCGCAGTTCTACGCCCTCCTCGCGCAGAACGCCCACCGCACCCCGGCCGTGCGCGCGCTGCGCCGCGCCTGGGTGCAGCCCGCCCTCGGCGCCCCGTACCTCGCCATCGGCCTGGACGTGTACGACGCCTCGCCGCCCGCCGTGGAGTCGGTGCGGGCGATGATGCGGCAGTCGCTGCCCGCCGTGCCCGACGGGCTGCCGGTCTCCACCGTCGCCATGGCCGACGAGCACGACCCGGTGGCGATGTGGCTGCGCGTCAACGCGCGCCCGTTCTACGACCGTGGGGCGCACGCCCCGGCCCCCGCCACGGGCTACGGCTATCCGCCCGCGCACCGTCTCTGACCGGTACGTCTTCCCCGAAGCCCGCGGCGGCGCGGCCCCGCCGCCGCTGGTCCGGCGCAGGGTGACGCAGCGTCACCGTGTCCAGCATGTGGACAATGGGCGGCGGTGCGGCTCCTGTCCCGACCCGTCCGCCGCTGATTTTGCGTCAGATTCCGTCGGATGCGATCAGCTACCTGTCGATGACCGCCTGTCACCTGCGGTTTCACCGCGTCTTCACGTCATCCCGGGCCTTGCGACGGGCACTTACGGAGCCCCCGTATGTGTCCTGGGCGTTAAATCATCGCGCGAAGATGCCGGAACAGTCCCTTATGTCGACTGTTCAGATCTCAGGTAGGTATCACCGCTATCCGGACTGTTCCTGACTCACTGCGAACGTCTGTAGTGTTCGGCCGGTCAAGATGCATCCACATAGCGGACCCGGAGTGGCCCCAGTATGCGCATATTCAAGACCCGAGCCGCTCGGGCGATCACGGCCGCGGTCGCGGTCGGCCTGATCGCCACGGGCTGCGCCAGCGAGCGGGACAGCGACAACGAGAGCGGCGGCAAGAAGGACACCTTCGTGTTCGCCGGTGCGGGCGACCCGGGATCCCTGGACCCTGCCCTCGCGAGTGACGGTGAAACCTTCCGCGTGACCCGCCAGGCGTTCGAGGCCCTCCTCGAGCACGAGTCGGGCGGCACCAAGCTGGTCGGCGGCCTCGCCGAGACCTGGTCGAGCAACGACGCGGGCACCGTCTGGACCTTCAACCTCCGCAAGGGCGTGAAGTTCCACGACGGCGAGGCGTTCAACGCCGCCGCGGTCTGCGCCAACTACGACCACTGGTTCAACTGGAAGGGCACCTACCAGTCGAGCGCGGTCTCCTACTACTGGCAGACCATCATGGGCGGGTTCGCGAAGAACGAGGACCCGGAGACGCCCGAGGCGAACTACAAGAGCTGCACCGCGAAGGACGAGAACACCGCCGTCATCGAGGTCAAGCAGCCCTCCGCGAACCTCCCCGGCGGCTTCTCGCTGAACGCCCTCGCCATCCACTCGCCGAAGGCGATCAAGGAGTACGAGAAGCAGGAGGCGACCGCCAAGGGCGACGCCATCACGTACCCCAAGTACAGCCAGGAGGCCGGCACGGTCGCCGGCACCGGCCCGTACAAGATCGTCAAGTGGAACAAGGGCAACAAGGAAGTCACCCTTGAGCGCTTCGACGACTACTGGGGCGAGAAGGCCAAGATCAAGAACCTGGTCTTCCGCACGATCGACACCGAGGAGGGCCGCCGCCAGGCGCTCCAGGCCGGTGACATCGACGGCTACGACCTCGTCGCCCCGGCCGACGTCAAGACCCTCGAGGACCAGGGCTACGTCGTCCCGACCCGTGGTGTCTTCAACCTCTTCTACGTGGGCATGAGCCAGTCGGCGAACCCGGCCCTCAAGAAGAAGGAGGTCCGCCAGGCGATCGCGCAGGCGATCGACAAGGAGAACCTGGTCAAGACCCAGCTGCCCGAGGGCGGCAAGGTGGCCGACCAGTTCATGCCGGACACCATCGAGGGCTACTCCAAGAACGTCAAGCAGTACCCGCACGACCCCGCCGCGGCCAAGGCGCTGCTGAAGAAGGCCGGCGCGCAGAACCTGACCATCGAGTTCTGCTACCCGACCGAGGTCACCCGCCCGTACATGCCTGCCCCGCAGGACCTGTTCGAGCTGATGAAGGCCGACCTGGAGAAGGCCGGCATCAAGGTCAAGCCGAAGGCCATGAAGTGGGCCCCGGACTACCTGGACGCCACCGAGGCCGGCTCCTGCGCCCTGCACATGCTGGGCTGGACCGGTGACTTCAACGACGGCTACAACTTCATCGGCACCTGGTTCGCCGGGTTCGACAAGCAGTGGGGCTTCAAGGACAAGAAGGTCTTCGACGCGGTGAACGCCGGCTCGAAGATGGGCAAGGCCGAGGAGCGCACCGCGGCCTACCAGAAGGCCAACGAGGTCATCATGGACTACCTGCCCGGCGTCCCGATCTCGTCGTCCCCGCCGGCCATCGCCTTCGGCAAGAACGTCAACCCGCCGAACGTGTCGCCGCTGACGCAGGAAGTCTTCGCCGAGGCGTCCTTCAAGTAGGCGAACCGGCAGGAAATCGATAACGGGGGGGGTCCGCCCGGCCGTCGCAACTCGGCGGCCGGGCGGGTCCGTTCATGTAAGACAACACGCAAGAAAGGGGCAAGCGGGGTGCTGCGTCTCGTCGTACGAAGACTGCTCCAGCTCATACCCACGCTGCTCGGCCTGTCGGTTCTGCTCTTCCTGTGGCTCGACCGGCTGCCCGGTGGACCCGCCTCAGCGATCCTGGGGGAGAAGGCCACCGAGGCCGAAGTGGCGCGCATCAACCGTGCGCTCGGGCTGGACCAGCCCGTCTACGTCCAGTACTGGCGCTTCCTCAAGCGCATCGTCGAGCTCGATCTCGGCACGTCCACCCAGACCGGACAGCCGGTGTGGGACGAGTTCGTCCTGCGCTTCCCCGCGACCGTGGAACTGTCCCTCCTCGCGATCCTCATCGCGGTGGCCGTCGGCGTCCCCCTCGGCTACTTCGCCGCCCGCAACCGCGGCGGCTGGCTCGACGTCACCGCGGTCTCCGGCTCGCTCGTCGGCATCTGCATCCCGGTGTTCTTCCTCGCGCTGATCCTCAAGGGCATCTTCGCCGTGCAGCTCGGGATCTTCCCCAGCTACGGCCGCCAGGACACCGGCATCAACGCCACGGACGTGACCGGCTTCGCCGTCCTCGACGGCATCCTCACCGGGGAGTTCGACGCGTCCTGGGACGCGATCATGCACCTGATCCTGCCCGCCGTCGCCCTGGCCTCCATCCCGCTCGCGGTCATCGTCCGTATGACCCGCGCCAGCGTGCTCGAGGTGCAGGACGAGGACTACGTGCGCACCGCCGAGGCCAAGGGCCTCAAGCGCAGCGTCGTCCGCAGCCGGCACGTGCTGCGCAACGCGATGCTCCCCGTGGTGACCGCGGTCGGCCTGCTCACGGGCTCCCTGCTGTCCGGCGCGGTCCTGACCGAGTCGGTGTTCTCCTTCGGAGGCATCGGTTCCTTCATCCGGACCGCGATCGACGGCCGCGACTACCCCGTGCTCGTCGGGTTCATCATGTTCATCGCGATGGTGTACGTCCTGATCAACCTGCTGGTGGACCTGGCGTACAGCCTCATCGACCCGAGAGTGCGGGTGCACTGACATGAGCGTCGCCACCAAGACCGACAAGATCCAGCGCCTCGCGGAACTCACCGCGACCAAGGAGACCAGCACCGGCGCCAGCCTGTGGCGTGAGGCGTTCCGCCGCCTCAAGAGCAGCAAGATGGCGATCATCGGCGCGGTCATCATCGCCGTCTTCGTCGTGATCGCCGTCGTCGGGCCGTACCTCACCCCGTACGCGCCCACCGCCCAGACCTGGCGCGGCGAGGTCTTCCCCAACCAGGGCAAGTTCGTCGGGCCGCGCGGCGAGAACTGGTTCGGCCTCGACCACCTGGGCCGGGACATGTTCTCCCGCATGCTGGTCGGCGCCCGCCAGACCCTGCTCGTGGGTGTCGTCTCCACCCTGATCGGCCTGGTCGCCGGCTTCCTGATCGGCGGTCTGTCCGGCGCGGCCGCGACCCTCGGCGGTGAGGCCGGCAAGCGCGTCGACTCCGTCATCATGCGCTTCATCGACATGATGCTGGCGCTGCCGTCGCTGCTGCTCGCGGTGTCCGTCGCCGCCGTCATGGGACAGTCGCTCACCACCGTGATGATCGCGGTGGGTGTGGTCCAGGTGCCGGTGTTCGCCCGTCTGCTGCGCGGTTCGATGCTGGCGCAGGGCGGCGCCGACTACGTGCTCGCCGCGCAGTCGCTGGGCGTGCGCAAGCGCCGCATCGTGACGTCGCAGATCGTCCCGAACTCGCTCAGCCCGGTGATCGTGCAGGCCACGCTCTCCCTGGCCACGGCGATCATCGAGGCGGCCGCCCTGTCCTACCTGGGGCTCGGCAACCCCGACCCGGCGATCCCCGAGTGGGGCGTCATGCTCGCCCAGGCGCAGCGCTTCTTCGACAACGCGCCGATGATGGCGGTCTACCCCGCCGTCGGCATCATCATCACCGCCCTCGGCTTCACCCTCCTCGGCGAGGCCATGCGGGAAGCCCTCGACCCGAAGCTGAGGGGCTGAACCACCATGTCTCTGCTCACTGTCGACGAACTGACCGTCACCTTCGGCGGCCGCGGCCGCAAGGAGTCCCGGGCGGTCGACGGCGTCTCCTTCGAGGTGGACCAGGGCCAGGTCGTGGGCCTGGTCGGCGAGTCCGGCTGCGGCAAGTCCGTCACCTCCCTGGCCCTGATGGGCCTGCTGCCCGCGAAGGGTCTCACCATCGGCGGCCGTGCCGAGTTCGACGGCACGGACCTGTTCACGATGAGCCCGTCCGCCCGCCGCGACCTGCGCGGCAGCGAAATGGCGATGATCTTCCAGGACCCGCTGTCCTCGCTGAACCCGGTCGTCCCGATCGGCGTGCAGGTCACCGAGATCCTGGAGCGCCACCGCGGGATGAAGGGGGAGGCCGCCCGCAAGGAGGCCGCCCACCTGCTGGACCGGGTCGGCATCCCCGACCCCGCCCGGCGGCTCAAGGAGTACCCGCACCAGCTCTCCGGCGGCATGCGCCAGCGTGCGCTGATCGCCATGGCGGTGGCCTGCGCCCCGCGTCTGCTCATCGCCGACGAGCCCACCACGGCGCTCGACGTGACGATCCAGGCGCAGATCCTGGAGCTGCTCAAGGAGCTCGTGGACCAGGAGGGCACCGCCCTGCTGATGATCACCCACGACCTCGGCGTGGTCGCCGGCCTCTGCGACCAGGTCAACGTGCTCTACGCGGGCAAGGTCGTGGAGTCCGCCGGGCGCCGCGAGCTGTTCGCCCACCCCACCCACCCCTACGCGCACGGACTGCTGGGCTCCATCCCGCGGCTCGACGCGCCCCGGGGCGAGCCGCTCAACCCCATCCGCGGCTCGATCAACGACCGCATCGCCTGGGCCGACGGCTGCGCCTTCGCGCCCCGCTGCGACCGGTACGAGATGGGCTGCCTGACCGGCACCCCGCAGCTGGGCGAGCCCCGCGCGGCCGGTCACCAGGTGCGGTGCGTCAACCCCGTACTCGACGACGCGAAGGCCGAGGAGGTCCCCGCATGAGCCTGCTCGAACTGGACGGCGTCAAGGTCCACTTCCCCATCAAGAAGGGCGTCCTGGTCGACCGCACGGTCGGCCACGTGTACGCCGTGGACGGGGTGTCGCTGAAGGTCGAGGCCGGCGAGACCTACGGCCTGGTGGGCGAGTCCGGCTGCGGCAAGACCACCCTCGGGCGGTCCGTGCTGCGGCTGGTGGACATCACCGAGGGCTCGGTCGTCCTCGACGGCACCGACCTGGCGAAGCTGCCCGGCGAGGAGATGCGCCGCTTCCGGCGCCGGCTCCAGATGGTCTTCCAGGACCCGCTGGGCTCGCTCAACCCGCGGCAGAACATCGAGTCGATCCTGTCCGAGGGCATGATCGCCCACGGCATCGGCAAGGACCAGGAGGAGCGCCGCGAGAAGATCAAGGCCATCCTCGACAAGGTCGGCCTGCCCTCCAACGCGCTCGCCCGCTACCCGCACGAGTTCTCCGGCGGCCAGCGGCAGCGCATCGGCATCGCCCGCGCCCTCGTCCTCGAACCGGACGTGATCATCTGCGACGAGCCGGTCTCCGCGCTCGACGTGTCGGTCCAGGCCCAGGTCATCAACCTGCTGGAGGAGCTTCAGAAGGAACTCGGCCTGACCTACCTGGTGATCGCCCACGACCTCGCGGTGGTCCGGCACATCTCCGACACCATCGGCGTGATGTACCTGGGCTCGCTGGTCGAGGAGGCGCCGAGCGACGCGCTCTACGCCGAGCCGAAGCACCCGTACACCAAGGCCCTGATGTCGGCCGTGCCCGTGCCGGACCCGGAGGTGGAGGACAAGCGCGAGCGGATCCTGCTCACCGGTGACCTGCCCTCGCCGGCGAACCCGCCGAGCGGCTGCCGGTTCCACACCCGCTGCCCGTGGGCCCAGGCCGAGCGCTGCGCGACCGAGCGCCCCCAGCTGCGGGACATCGGCGGCGGCCACCGGGTGGCGTGCCACTACGCGGAGGACATCGCGTCCGGGAAGCTCTCGCTGACCAAGGGCGAGGTCGTCTCGGCGACCCGCGAGGGCGTCGAGGACAACCCGGAGCCGGACGACCCGGAGACGGGGACCTCGGCCGAGGACACCCCGGCGAAGATCCCGGCCCAGGCGGAGAAGACCGCGAAGGACGAGAAGCCCGCCGAGGCCTCCGAGGAGCCCGAGAAGGCTGTCTGATCGGCACCCGGAAGAAGCCCTCGCCTTGCTTTGCAAGGCGAGGGCTTCTTTCTACGCCACAATATGTAAGTGCTTCAGCAACTGTTCAGCCCGTCCGTCCTGCACACGCTCGATCTGATCGGCATCTTCGTCTTCGCCATCTCCGGCGCCCTGCTGGCCGTCCGGAAGAACTTCGACGTGTTCGGGATCGCCGTGATGGCCGAGATCACCGCCCTGGGCGGCGGTCTCTTCCGCGACCTGATCATCGGCGCCGTGCCGCCCGCCGCCTTCACGGACCTGGGGTACTTCGTCACCCCGCTGCTGGCCACCGTCCTCGTCTTCTTCCTGCACCCGCACGTCGAGCGCATCCAGACCGCCGTCAACGTCTTCGACGCGGCCGGCCTCGGCCTCTTCTGCGTCGTCGGCACCACCAAGGCGTACGACTACGGGCTCGGCCTCACCGCGTCCGCCTGTCTGGGCCTGGCGACGGCGGTCGGCGGCGGTGTGCTGCGGGACGTGCTCGCCAACGAGGTGCCGTCGCTGCTGCGCTGGGACCGTGACCTGTACGCGGTGCCCGCGATGGTCGGCGCGACCATGGTCGCCCTGTGCCTGCGCTTCGACATGCTCAACCCGGTGACCAGCACCACCGCCGCCGTCACGGCCTTCGTGCTGCGGCTGCTCGCGATGCGGTACCACTGGCGGGCGCCCCGCGCCTGGCACCGCCGCTCGACGGTCATGGAGGAGTGAGCAAAGCTACCGCTTAGTATTATCTTCTTGTACTGTTCACCCATGCCAGAAGCAGCCTCCGCCCAGGCCACCCGGGCCGTCATCGGTGACAGTGAGTTCGACCGCGACACCGCGCTCACCGCGCGGGAACCCGGTGTCTACGACATCGACCTCTCCGCCGGCTGGACGATCATCAACGCCGTCAACGGCGGTTACCTGCTGGCCGTCCTGGGCCGCGCGCTCGCGGACGCGCTGCCGCACTCCGACCCGTTCACGGTCTCCGCGCACTACCTGACGGCCTCCCAGCCGGGCCCGGCGGTCGTCCGCACCGAGACCGTCCGCACCGGGCGCACGCTGTCCACCGGCCAGGCGTCCCTGTTCCAGCGCGACGAGCAGGGCAACGAGGTGGAGCGCATCCGGGTCCTCGCCTCCTACGGCGACCTGGACTCCCTCCCCGACGACGTCCGCACGACGGCCGCGCCGCCCGCGCTGCCGCCGATGGACCAGTGCTTCGGCCCCGAGGACGGCCCCGCCCCGGTCGACGGAAGCTCCGAGATCGCCGGCCGGCTGATGCTGAAGCTCGACCCGTCGACCCTCGGCTGGGCCCTCGGGAAGCCGTCCGGCAGGGGCGAGATGCGCGCCTGGTTCGGTCTCGCCGACGGCCGGGACGCCGACCCGCTGGCGCTGCTGCTCGCGGTGGACGCCCTGCCGCCGACCGCCTTCGAGATGGGCCTGACCGGCTGGGTGCCCACGGTCGAGCTGACCGTCCACGTCCGCTGCCGCCCGGCGCCGGGCCCCCTGCGCGTGTCCATCACCACCCGCAACCTGGCGGGCGGCTTCCTGGAGGAGGACGCCGAGGTCTGGGACAGCGCCGACCGCCTCGTCGCGCAGTCCCGCCAGCTGGCCCGCGTGCGGCTGAGCTGAACCGACGCGAAGGGGCGGTGCGGGGTCATGGGCGACCCCGCACCGCCCCTCCGTGCTGTCACCGGCTCCCGGCCGCGCCCGTCCCGTCGAGCCAGTGCTGCCGTCCCACATGGATGAGCCGCAGCTGACGGGCCGCCACCCTGGACACCCGCTCCCGCGCCTCGGGCGAACTCGCCGGCGCCTCCAGGAAGAGCGAGGCCGTGATCAGCATCTGGTCCACGTAGAGCTGGGCCAGCATCAGCAGGTCCTCCTCGCTCCAGCCCGCCGACTCCGCGTCCCCGGCCAGCGCCTCGCCGACCTCCGCCGTGAACCGGGCCAGCTGCTCCTGTATCGCCTCGCGGACCGGACGCACCCCGCCGTGCCGTTCCCGGGCGACGAACCTCACATGGGCCGGGTGCGCGTCCACATGACCGGCGATCAGCTCGATGGCGCGCGCGATGCGTTCCTCGCCCTCGCCGGCCGGCGACACGGTCGTCCGGATCATCGGGTGCAGGCTGCCCAGCGCCTCCTCGACGAGCGCCACGCCCAGGTCCTCGACCGACCGGAAGTGCCGGTAGAACGCGGTCGGGGCGATCCCGACGGCGCGGGTGACCTCACGCAGGCCCAGGCTGCTCAGGCTCTGGCCCTCCAGCAGTTCGAGCGCCGCGTCCAGGAGCGCCTGCCGGGTCCTCTGCTTCTGGGCCTGCCGGATGCCGGGCGTGTGACTCATGCCATGCAGTTAACAACTGTTCTCCCGAATTGGGAAGTGAGGGGGACGCTAGACTGGGAAGTCAGTGAACAAGTGTAACTACAGCCGTTCACCCAAAATCTGGGGGATCCGACTCATGCTGTTCCTCGTCGCCGCGCTGCTGCTGATGGGCGTCGTCCTCGGCGCCGTCGCGCACGCGCCGCTCACCTTCTCCGTCGCCGTCGGCGCCGTCATCGCCGTCTGGCTCGGCGTCTTCGCCGTACGCGAGCACCAGGGCCGCGACCGCGGCACCTCCGCGCACTGACCCGCGCCGCCCGCCCGACACCCTCCGACCGCAGGAGCCGATCACCATGCAGCTCACCGCACCGGCCGGCCGCCGCACCGGGATCCGCGACACCGACGGCATGGCCGTCGCGTCGTTCGTCCTGGGCCTGCTCGGCCTGCTCGTCCTCAACGTCTTCCTCGGCCCGAGCGCCATCGTGCTGGCGTCCGTCGCCCTGTGGCGGGGCACCGCCCGCCGCGGCCGCGCCCTGCTCGGTCTGGGCCTCGGCATCGCCGACCTTGTCGTCCTCGCCGCGTTCATGCAGGCGGACGGCACGATCTCCTGGAGCTTCTGACGGGGAGACCCGCCGAACCCGCCGTACGGGCGTCACATCCCGGCCACCGGGATCCGTGGGTCATGCACCGGGCCCCGTAGAATCGGCCTCACCATGGCTTACCTCGACCACGCCGCGACCACCCCGATGCTGCCCGAGGCGGTCGAGGCGCTCACCGCGCACCTGGGCGTCACCGGCAACGCCTCCTCCCTGCACGCGGCCGGCCGCCGCGCCCGGCGCACCGTCGAGGAGGCCCGCGAGACCCTCGCCGAAGCCCTCGGCGCCCGCCCCAGCGAGATCGTCTTCACCTCCGGCGGCACGGAGGCCGACAACCTCGCCGTGAAGGGCCTGTACTGGGCGCGCCGCGACGCCGACCCGGCCCGCACCCGGGTCCTCGCCAGCCCCGTCGAGCACCACGCCGTCCTCGACGCCGTCGACTGGCTCGCCACGCACGAGGGCGCCACCGTCGAGTACCTCCCCGTCGACGCCCACGGCCGGGTCCACCCCGACGCGCTGCGCGAGGCCGTCGCGCGCAACCCCGACGACGTCGCCCTCGCCACCGTCATGTGGGCCAACAACGAGATCGGGACGATCCTGCCGGTCACCGAACTCGCCGCCGTCGCGGCCGAGTTCGGCGTCCCCCTGCACTCCGACGCGGTCCAGGCCTTCGGCCAGGTCCCGGTGGACTTCGCCGCGTCCGGGCTCGCCGCGATGACCGTCTCCGGCCACAAGATCGGCGGCCCTTACGGCATCGGCGCCCTGGTCCTGGGCCGGGAGCACACCCCCGTGCCCGTGCTGCACGGCGGCGGCCAGGAGCGCCACGTCCGCTCCGGCACCCTCGACGTGCCGGCGATCGCCTCCTTCGCCGTCGCCGGACGGATCGCCGCCGAGGAGCGGGAGCGGTTCGCCCTGGAGATCGGACGCCTCCGCGACGACCTGGTCGCCGCGGTGCTGGAAGCCGTCCCCGACGCGATCCTGGGCGGCGACCCGGCCCCCGGCGGCCGGCTCCCCGCCAACGCCCACTTCACCTTCCCCGGCTGCGAGGGCGACTCCCTGCTCCTCCTGCTGGACGCCCAGGGCATCGAGTGCTCCACCGGCTCCGCCTGCACCGCCGGCGTCGCCCAGCCCAGCCACGTCCTCCTCGCCACCGGCACCGACCCCGACCTCGCCCGCGGCACCCTCCGCTTCTCCCTCGGCCACACCTCCACCGACGCCGACGTGGCAGCCCTCGCCAAAGCCATCGGCCCGGCCGTCGAGCGCGCACGGGCGGCGGGGCTGAGCTGAGCGGCCGCCGCGTCCCGCAGCGGTCCGGGGGCCACGCCCCCGGGGGCCGGGTTCAGCCGCCCGTCGGAGCGGCCGTGCGGCCCTGGCCCGCCTGCGCCGTGCCGGCCCGGCGGACCAGCGTCAAATAGCGGTCCCAGTCCCAGTGCGGGCCCGGGTCGGTGTGGTCGGTGCCGGGCACCTCGACGTGCCCGATGATGTGCTCCCGGTCGACCGGGATGCCGTAGCGCGCGCATATTCGGGCCGTCAGACGGGCCGAGGCCGCGTACATCTCGTCCGTGAAGTCCTCCGGGCGGTCCACGAAGCCCTCGTGCTCGATGCCGACACTGCGCTCGTTGTAGTCGCGGTTGCCCGCGTGGTACGCCACGTCCAGCTCGCGGATCATCTGCGTGACCCGGCCGTCCTTGCCGACGATGTAGTGGGCCGCGGCCTTGTGGCCCGGGTTCTGGAACGCCCTCACCGCGCTGTCCAGGCTGCCCTGCGTGACGTGCACGACCACCATGTCGATGTGGAAGTCGTCCGGCCGGTCCGCGCCGCGCCAGTTGGCGTCCGAGGCCGCCACCCAGCGGGCGCCCGCGAAGTCGACCGCGCCCGGGGTGCGCGGCTTCTCGACCCCCGGCAGCCGCCACCACAGCCGCGCCAGCTCGTCGCGCGCCAGCGCCGCCGTCCCCGCCGCTGCCGCCAGCCCGCCCACGATCAGGGCGCGCCGCCCGATGCGCCGGTCGCCGTCCTCGGATGTTCCCTTGGCCCCCATGTGATCGAGAACGCGTATCCGGCGGCCGTGGTTCCCGCGCCCCCGTACCCTGGAGGGGCTATGACTGACACCCCGCAGCGCACCCGCCCCCTCCGCGTCCTGGCCGCCATGTCCGGAGGCGTCGACTCCGCCGTCGCCGCCGCCCGCGCCGCCGAAGCGGGCCACGACGTGACCGGCGTCCACCTCGCGCTCTCCGCGAACCCCCAGTCGTTCCGCACCGGCGCGCGGGGCTGCTGCACCATCGAGGACTCCCGCGACGCCCGCCGCGCCGCCGACGTCATCGGCATCCCGTTCTACGTGTGGGACCTCGCCGACCGCTTCCGCGAGGACGTCGTCGAGGACTTCGTCGCCGAGTACGAGGCCGGCCGCACCCCCAACCCGTGCCTGCGCTGCAACGAGAAGATCAAGTTCGCCGCGCTGCTCGACAAGGCCCTCGCCCTCGGCTTCGACGCCGTCTGCACCGGCCACTACGCCAAGGTGATCCTCCGCGAGGACGGCACCCGCGAACTGCACCGCGCCTCCGACCTGGCCAAGGACCAGAGCTACGTCCTCGGCGTGCTCGACGACCGCCAGCTCGCCCACGCCATGTTCCCGCTCGGTGACACGGTCACCACCAAGGAGGAGATCCGCGCGGAGGCCGAGCGCCGCGGACTCGCCGTCGCCAAGAAGCCCGACTCGCACGACATCTGCTTCATCGCCGACGGCGACACCCAGGGCTTCCTCGCCAAGCGGCTCGGCAAGGCCGAGGGCGACATCGTCGACGAGTCCGGCGCCAAGATCGGCACCCACGAGGGCGCGTACGGCTTCACCATCGGCCAGCGCAAGGGCCTGCGCATCGGCACCCCCGCCCCCGACGGCAAGCCGCGCTACGTCCTCGACATCTCCCCGGTGGACAACACCGTCACCGTGGGCCCCGCCGCCTCCCTCGACGTCGGCGCCCTCACCGCGATCCGGCCCCGCTGGTGCGGCGCCGCCCCCACCGGCCCCGGCGCCTACACCGCCCAGCTGCGCGCCCACGGCGACGAGACCGCGGTGACCGCCGAACTCGTCGGCGAGGAGCTGCGCGTGCGCTTCGCCGAGCCGGTCCGCGGCGTCGCCCCCGGCCAGGCGGTCGTCCTCTACGACGGCACGCGCGTGGTGGGCTCGGCGACCATCGCCTCCACGGAGCGGGCCACGGCGGACGTGGCCTGAGCGGCCCCGCCCCGGCCGCTCACCGCGAGAAGAACTCCGCCAGCACCGGCGCCAGGACGTCCGGTTCCACCATGTGGGTCTGGCCCCCCAGGGTGCGGTACGTGCCCCGGGGGACCGACTCCGCGATCGCCCGCGCCGCCTGACGCATCCACGCGGGGCTCGCGTCGCCCGCGATCGACAGCACCGGCACCCCGATCGACGCCAGCATCTCCCGCGGCACGCCCCCGTCGCCCATCACGGCGTCGTCGTACGCCAGGCTCGGCGCCAGCGTCTCCATGCCCGTCCACATCGGCGACTGCCGCGCGCTCCGGATCACCGCGTCGTCGAGGCCGGTGAGCTGGAGGAAGAGCTCCACCGCGTCGCCCCGCCGCCCCTCCTCCAGGGCCGCGGTGAGCTCCTCGGTGTACCGGGCGCGCTCCGCCAGGTGCTCCTGCGACATCGCGTACGGCGTCTCGTACACGGCGACCTGGCGCACCGGCAGCCCGCCCGCCGCCGCCCGCAGCGCCAGCGCGCCGCCCGAGGAGACGCCGTACAGCGCCGCCTCGCCGCCCGTCGCCTCGATCAGCGCCGCCAGGTCCTCCACCTCGCGTTCCACCGTGTACGGCGGCGTGTCACCGCTCGCGCCCCGGCCGCGGCGGTCGTAGACCACCACCCGGAACCGCTCGGAGAGCGGGGCGGCCAGCGGCGCCACCGTGGCGCCCGTCGACATCGCGCCGCTGACGAGGACGATCGTGGCGCCGCGCCCGGCGCTCTCGTAGGCGAGGGAGGTGCCGTCGCGCGAGGAGATGTTCTGGTCCATGTCTCAGCAGACTGCCGCACGGCACGGAAATCGTCCGTGAGGCGGGCGGCGCGTCCGCCGATCACACCCCTGCGCGCGGTCCGTCCACTTCCGTGTCGTAGAAGCACAGGTGGTCCTTGATCGGCGCCACCGCTGGCTTCGGGTCCGGGCACGACCACACCAGGTCGGGGGCGTCCGGCAGCGACCAGTACGACGCGGTCCCCTTGAACGGGCAGTACGTGTGCGTCGCGGACGGCGTCAGCAGGTCGAGCCGCACGTCCTCCGGCGGGATGTACCAGCGCGCGGGGCAGCCTGTCTCGCGCAGCACCAGCGCCCGGTCGCTCTCCGCCAGCACCCGCCCGTCGCGCACCACGCGCACGCGCCGGTCGCCCCGCTCGACGGTGATGCGATGGCCTGTGGTCACGGCGTCCTCCTCGGCAGTCGGTCCTCCCCGTAGAGCACCCCTCGGGGCGGGCTTCTTCCCGAGCGTAGGCTGACGGCCGTGAACATCTGCGTCTTCCTCTCCGCCGCCGACCTCGACGACCGCTACACACGCCCCGCGCGGGAGTTCGCGCACCTGCTCGGCAAGGGCGGGCACACCCTGGTCTGGGGCGGCTCGGACGTCGGCCTGATGAAGGTCGTCGCCGACGGGGTGGAGGAGGCCGGCGGCCGGCTCCTCGGCGTCTCGGTGGAGTTCCTCGCGGCGAAGGCACGCCCCGGCGTCGACGAGATGGTCGTGGCCAAGGACCTCGCCGAGCGCAAGCGGCTCCTCCTGGAGAAGGCCGACGCGGTGGTGATCATGGTCGGCGGCACGGGGACGCTGGACGAGGCGACCGAGATCCTGGAGCTGAAGAAGCACGGCCACACCGACAAGCCGGTGGTGCTGCTCAACTCCGCCGGCTTCTACGACGGGCTCAAGGAGCAGTTCCGCCGCATGGAGGACGAGGGCTTCCTGCCCCGCCCGCTCGCCGAGCTGGTGTTCTTCGCCGAGGAGCCGGTTGGCGCGCTGGCCTACCTGGAGGAGAGCCTGGGCGTCGTCTGACCGCGCGGTGATGCGAGCATGGCGGTCATGGCTACACATGTGATCACCGGAGCCGGCTCCGGCATCGGCGCGGCCGTCGCGCGCCGTCTCCACGCGCGCGGGGACGACCTCGTGCTCCACGCGCGCGACGCCGGCCGCGCGAAGGAGCTGGCCGCCGAGTTCCCCGGTGCCCGCACCCTGGTCGGCGACCTGGCCGACCCCGACCGGCTCAGCTGGGCGTTCTCCCACCAGTCGCTGCCCGGCCGGGTGGACTCGCTGCTGCACGTCGCGGGCGTCGTCGACCTCGGCCCGGTCGGCGAGCTCACCCCGAAGAGCTGGCGCCACCAGCTCAACGTCAACCTCGTCGCCCCCGCCGAACTGACCCGCCTCCTCCTGCCCCAGCTCCGCGCGAGCCGCGGCCACGTGGTCTTCGTCAACTCCGGCGCCGGCCTGAGCGCCCACGCCGACTGGTCCGCCTACGCGGCCTCCAAGCACGGCCTGAAGGCCCTCGCCGACTCCCTCCGCGCGGAGGAGCACGCGAGCGGCGTCCGGGTCACCTCGGTCTACCCCGGCCGCACCGCCAGCCCGATGCAGGCCAAGGTCCACCAGCAGGAGGGCAAGGACTACGACCCGGAGAAGTGGATCGACCCCGAGTCGGTGGCCACGACGATCCTCATGTCCCTCGACCTCCCGAGAGACGCGGAAGTGAACGACCTGACGGTCCGACCGGGCAACTGAGCCGGTCCGGCAATTCCAGCCCGTCCGGCGCTTGAGGACGAGGCCCGAAGGGCCGAAGGGGGTCTGGGGCGCAGCCCCAGGGACGGGACGGGAAGGGGCGGCGGGGGCGAAAAACCCCGGCGCCCCACTGCGTACGCTTCCCGTGTGAACGACACCCCGCACCTCCCACCCGCCCCCGCCACCGGCATCGGCTCCCTCCCCGGCACCGACGCGAGAGAGGCGGCCAAGGCGGCCACAGGCAGCTTCGAGGACTTCCCCCACCTCCCCGAACTCCCCGCCCGCGGCCCCGGCGCCGACATGATCGGCCGCACCGCCGGCCTGCTCGTCGAGCTCTACGCGCGCGTGGAGCCCAGCGGCTGGCGGATCGGCGACCGTCCCGGCCGGGACACCCGCCGCGCCCGCTCCTGGCTCGGCGAGGACCTGGACGCGCTGGAGGAGTTCACACAGGGCTACGAGGGGCTGCTGAAGGTCCAGGCGGCCGGCCCGTGGACCCTCGCCGCGTCCCTGGAGCTGAGGAACGGCGAGGCCGCCCTCTCCGACCCCGGCGCCTGCCGCGACCTCGCCGCCTCCCTCGCCGAGGGCCTGCGCCTGCACCTCGACGAGGTGCACCGCCGCGTCCCCGGCGCGCGGCTCGTCCTCCAGCTCGACGAGCCCTCCCTCACCGCCGTCCTGCGCGGTCAGGTGAGGACGGCCAGCGGCTACCGCACCCACCGCGCGGTCGACCGCCAGGTCGTCGAGGCCACCCTGCGCGACGTGGTCGGCGTGCACGACGACGGTCCGGTCGTGGTCCACTCGTGCGCCCCGGACGTCCCGTTCGCCCTGCTGCGCCGGGCCGGCGCGGCGGCGGTCTCGTTCGACTTCTCCCTCCTCACCGAGCGTGACGACGAGGCGATCGGGGAGGCCGTGGAGGCCGGGACCCGGCTGTTCGCCGGTGTCGTGCCGGGCACGGACGGCCCGTTGTCGGACCCTGCCGGTAGCGTCATGGGTGTCAGGACGCTCTGGCGCAGGCTGGGGCTGCGGACGGGACTCCTCCCGGAGGCGGTCACGGTCACCCCGGCGTGCGGACTCGCGGGGGCATCTCCGGGGTACGCGCGATCGGTCTACGCCCACTGCGTCCGGGCGGCGAGATCCCTCGCGGACAACCCTGAGTAACGGGAGGACACACGGTGGCCGGCGACAAGCAAGCGGAGACGACGAGCGTGCCCGCACAAGCGCGGGAGCAGCACGCCACGCTCGCCGAGCAGATCGAGGAGCACCGCTTCCGGTACTACGTGAACGACGCGCCCGTCGTCAGCGACGCGGAGTTCGACCGCCTGCTGCGGGAGCTCGAGGGGCTGGAGGAGCGTTACCCGGAGCTGCGCACGCCGGAGTCGCCGACCCAGAAGGTCGCCGGGGCCTACGAGACGGAGTTCACCTCCGTCGAGCACCGCTCCCGGATGCTCTCCCTGGACAACACGTTCAACGACGAGGACCTCGCCGCCTGGGCCGACCGCATCCACCGGGAACTGGGCGACCAGACCTACCACTTCCTGTGCGAGCTGAAGGTCGACGGCCTCGCGGTCAACCTCACCTACGAGCGCGGACGGCTGGTCCGCGCGGCGACCCGCGGCGACGGCCGCACCGGTGAGGACATCACGCCCAACGTCCGCACCATCGCCGAGATCCCGGACCGCCTCAAGGGCGACAAGGTGCCCGACGTCGTGGAGATCCGCGGCGAGGTCTACTTCCCGATGGAGAAGTTCCAGGAGCTCAACGCCCGCCTCGTAGGGGCCGGCGACAAGCCGTTCGCCAACCCGCGCAACGCGGCGGCCGGTTCGCTGCGCCAGAAGGACCCCCGGGTCACCGCCACCCGCCCGCTGCACATGGTGGTGCACGGCATCGGCGTGCTCGAGGGCTACAAGGGCCTGACCCGGCTCTCCCAGGGCTACGACCTGCTGAAGGAGTGGGGCCTGCCGACCTCCCCGCACAACCGGGTGGTCGACGGCCTGGAGGGCGTGCGGGAGTTCATCGCGTACTACGGCGAGAACCGCCACTCCGTGGCGCACGAGATCGACGGCGTCGTGGTCAAGCTCGACGAGATCTCCCTCCAGGGACGCCTCGGCACCACCTCACGTGCCCCGCGCTGGGCCATCGCGTACAAGTACGCGCCGGAGGAGGTCAACACCAAGCTGGTGAACATCCGGGTGGGCGTGGGCCGCACCGGCCGCGTCACGCCGTACGCGCAGGTCGAGCCGGTGACGGTGGCCGGCTCGGAGGTCGAGTTCGCCACGCTGCACAACCAGGACGTGGTGAAGGCCAAGGGCGTCCTGATCGGCGACACGGTGGTGCTGCGCAAGGCCGGCGACGTCATCCCCGAGATCCTCGGCCCGGTGGCCGACCTGCGGGACGGCAGCGAGCGGGAGTTCGTGATGCCGTCCGAGTGCCCCGAGTGCGGCACGCCGCTGCGGCCGATGAAGGAGGGCGACGTCGACCTGCGCTGCCCCAACGCCCGTACGTGCCCGGCCCAGTTGCGCGAGCGGCTGTTCTACCTGGCCGGCCGCAAGGCGCTGGACATCGAGCACTTCGGGTACGTCGCCGCCGCGGCCCTCACCGGCCCGCTGGAGCCGAAGGAGCCGCCGCTGAAGGACGAGGGCGACCTGTTCGACCTCACCGTCGAGCAGCTGCTCCCCATCAAGGCGTACGTCCTCGACCAGGACAGCGGACTGCCCAAGCGGGACCCGAAGACCGGCGAGGAGAAGATCGCCACGGTCTTCGCCAACCAGGAGGGCGCCCCCAAGAAGAACGCGCTGGCGATGCTGGAGAACATCGCGGCGGCCAAGGAGCGCCCGCTGGCCCGGGTGCTCACCGCCCTGTCGATCCGTCACGTCGGCCCGGTGGCGGCGGAGGCGCTGGCCCGCGAGTTCCGCTCCATCGACCGCATCGAGCAGGCCACCGAGGAGGAGCTGTCGGCCACCGAGGGCGTCGGCCCGACCATCGCCGCCTCCCTGAAGGAGTGGTTCGCCGCGGACTGGCACCGGGAGATCATCCGCAAGTGGAGGGCGGCCGGAGTCCGCATGGAGGACGAGCGGTCCGGCGAGGACGAGGGCCCGCGTCCGCTCGAAGGACTCACGGTCGTGGTGACCGGGACGCTGGAGAACTTCACCCGGGATGGCGCGAAAGAGGCGCTGCAGAACCGGGGCGCCAAGGTGACCGGATCGGTGTCCAAGAAGACGTCGTTCGTCGTCGTGGGTGACAACCCCGGGTCGAAGTATGACAAAGCGATGCAGTTGAAGGTGCCGGTTCTGAACGAGGACGGTTTCCAGGTGCTTCTGGAGCAGGGGCCCGACGCCGCGGCCGACGCCGCTCTTTCGGCCGAGGAATAGCGGTTGAAGGCCACCCGATCGGCGCATATCAGATGCATACGGGTGGCTGGGGCGCATTCGGGCAACCGTCGGCGACCGGTGCCCGTACAAGCCTTCCGCGGCCTACTGTTGAGATGTGCGCCCGCCGTGCCCAGTTGCGGTCGGGGCAACTCCCGTACCCGTGACGGGTCCGGGGAAGGGCTTTCCACGGCGAGCCGCTGAGGGATGTCGGGCATCGGGCCGCGTGGCGTGGGCACCGCCGGCTGTGAGAGGGACGGGAATGGAACCGACCGAGAGCGCCGCCCCGGGCTCACGGCTGCGCCTGCGCCGCCTGGCGGTCGTCCGGCGGCGCGGCCGTGAGGACGGGCGGCCCGCGGAGCGACCGGACGCGCGGGGGCGTACCGGGGCGGGCGCCGCGGACGCGCGCGACGCCGGCGCGGCACGCCCGGCCGGCGGGCACGGCATCGGAGAGGCCGCGACGGAGACCGAACGGCACCCGTCCTGGCCCGCGTTGCCCACCGCGGTCGTCGCGGCGGCCGGCTTCGTCCTCGGCGCCGGCTTCCTGCGCGCCTTCACCGGCGGGCACGCCCTCTTCCCGTCCGGCACGGTCGGCTGGTCGCTGGCCGTGCTCACCGGCATCGTCGTCGGCCACCTCGTGATGCTGGGCCGCTCCCGCTGGTGGGGCGGCACCGGCTCCGGCGCGGCCCTCACCCTCGCCGTGCTGCTGCTCTACGGCTGGGTCCCGGCCGGCATGGTCAGCCTCACCGTCGTCGTCCTGGTCGGCATAGCCCGCCGGGGCCGCTGGCGGCAGGGCGTGCTGCACGGCGCGGTCGACCTGCTCGGCATCGGCGCCGGAGCGCTCGTCCTGGCCGCCTTCGGCACCGTGCCGTCCGTCGAGTCGCCGTCCACCCCCGACACCTGGACCCTCTACACCGGTCCCGGGGTGGTGCTCGTCGCCGCCGCCTATCTCGCGGTCACCCGCACCCTGTTGTGGTACCTGCACACCCCGCGCTCGGGCCTGCCCACCGTCGCCCGCACCGCCCTGGTCCGCCAGGGTCTCGTCGCGGTCGCCCTGCTCGGCATCGCCCCGCTGGTGTGCGTGGTCGCCGACGCCAAGCCCGTGCTGCTGCCGCTGTTCGCCATTCCGCTGATCGCCCTCGACTCCACCCTGTGGATCGCCCGCGCGCGGGCCGAGGAGCAGCTGCGCGACCCTCTGACCGGACTGCCCAACCGGCAGTGGCTGCAGGAGCGCATCTGGACCGCGCTGGACGACGCCGAGCGGGCCGGCTCCCGCGCCGCGCTCATGCTCATCGACCTCGACCGCTTCCGGTCGGTCAACGACACCCTCGGCCATCTCGCCGGCGACCGGCTGCTGCTGCAGATCGCCGACCGGCTGAGAGCGGCCCTGCCGCGCGGGGCGGAGGCCGCGCGGCTCGGCGGCGACGAGTTCGCCGTGTTACTGCCCGTGGCGGACTCCACGACGTCCGCCACCCGCGCCGCCCGCGGACTGGTCGCGGCCCTCAGCTCCCCGCTCGACCTCGACGGGCTCACCCTCGTCCTGGAGGCGAGCGCGGGAGTCGCCGTCTTCCCGGACCACGCGTCCGACGCCGAAGGGCTGCTGCGGCGGGCGGACGTGGCGATGTACCAGGCCAAGCGGGACCGCACGGGAGTCGAGGCGTACGAGTCCAAGCGGGACTCCAACACCCCCGACCGGCTGGGGCTGCTGGGCGATCTGCGGCGCGCCCTCGACGCGCACGAGGTGGAGCTGCACTACCAGCCGAAGGTCCGCTTCGACGGCCAGGTCTCCGGTCTTGAGGCGCTGGTGCGGTGGGTGCACCCGGAGCGCGGGCGGGTCCCCCCGGACGAGTTCATAGCGATAGCCGAGTCGTCCGGGCTCATGCCGCAGCTCACCGAGTACGTGCTGGAGACCGCGCTCGGGCAGGTCGCAGAGTGGCGCTCCCAGGGGCTGTTCGTGCCGGTCGCCGTCAACGTCTCGCCGCGCGACGTCCACAGCCCCGGCTTCGCCGGCTCCGTCGCCGCGCGCCTCGCCCGCTACGGGGTGCCCGCGGGAGCGCTCCAGCTGGAGATCACCGAGCACGTGCTGCTGGAGGACCCCACGCGGGCCGCCGACACCCTCAACGCGCTGACCGGGCACGGCGTGAAGATGTCCCTCGACGACTTCGGCACCGGCTACTCCTCGCTGGTGCATCTGCGGCGGCTGCCGGTGAGCGAGCTGAAGATCGACCGCTCCTTCGTGGCCCGGCTGGCGTTCGACGCGGAGGACGCGGAGATCGTGCGCTGCACCATCGACCTGGCCCACTCGCTGGGGCTCCTGGTGGTCGCGGAGGGCGTCGAGGACGACGAGACCTGGGAACGCCTGCGGGACCTGCGCTGTGACGCGGTCCAGGGCTGGCTGGTCGCCGCCGCGATGCCCCCGGACGAGACGACGGCCTGGCTCCTCGCCCGGGGCTCCCGGGGCTGGCAGCGGCCGGCCGCGGCCCTGCCCGCTGCGACGGGCACGGCGGAGGACTAGCCCCCCGGCTGACACACGCCGTACTTCGGCCGCGGGTTCGCCGTGGCTGCTCGCGCCGTTCCCCGCGCCCCTCACGGGGCGCTCAGAGCGGAGGTTTCACGGGCATGGGGCCCCGCCCCATAGGATTGGTCCCAAACCACACACACTCACCCCAGAGGATCGCTGCATGCCTGGCATCACGCGCGAGGAGGTCGCCCACCTCGCCCGGCTGGCGCGTCTGGAGCTGAAGCCCGAAGAGCTCGACCACTTCGCGGGCCAGCTCGACGACATCATCGGCGCGGTCGCCCGCGTCAGCGAGGTCGCCGACCAAGACGTACCGCCGACCTCGCACCCGCTCCCGCTGACGAACGTCATGCGGGCCGACGAGGTCCGTCCCTCGCTCACCCCCGAGCAGGCGCTCTCCGGCGCCCCGGCCCAGGAGCAGCAGCGTTTCAAGGTGCCGCAGATCCTGGGGGAGGAGTAAACCGCCATGAGCGATCAGATCATCAAGCTCACCGCGGCCGAGACCGCGGCGAAGATCGCCTCCGGCGAGCTCACCGCGGTCGAGGTCACCGAGGCCCACCTGGCCCGCATCGAGGCCGTCGACGAGAAGGTGCACGCCTTCCTGCACGTCGACCGTGAGGGCGCCCTCGCGCAGGCCCGCGCCGTCGACGCCAAGCGCGAGCGCGGCGAGAAGCTCGGCCCGCTCGCCGGCGTTCCCCTCGCGCTGAAGGACATCTTCACCACCGAGGGCGTCCCGACCACCGTCGGCTCCAAGATCCTCGAAGGCTGGATCCCGCCGTACGACGCGACGCTCACCAAGCGCCTCAAGGCCGCCGACGTCGTCATCCTCGGCAAGACCAACATGGACGAGTTCGCCATGGGGTCCTCCACCGAGAACAGCGCCTACGGCCCGACCGGCAACCCGTGGGACCTCACCCGCATCCCCGGCGGCTCCGGCGGCGGTTCCTCCGCCGCGCTCGCCGCGCACATGGCGCCGCTCGCCATCGGCACCGACACCGGCGGCTCCATCCGCCAGCCGGCCGCCGTCACCGGCACGGTCGGCGTGAAGCCGACGTACGGCGCGGTGTCCCGGTACGGCATGGTGGCGTTCTCCTCCTCCCTCGACCAGGGCGGCCCCTGCGCCCGCACGGTCCTGGACGCGGCCCTGCTGCACGAGGTGATCGCCGGGCACGACCCGATGGACTCCACCTCCGTCGACGAGCCGGTCCCGCCGGTCGTGGAGGCCGCCCGCAACGGCAGCGTCCAGGGCATGCGCGTCGGCGTCGTCAAGCAGTTCCGCGGCGAGGGCTACCAGGCCGGCGTCGTCCAGCGGTTCGACGAGTCGGTCGAGCTCCTCAGGGAGCTGGGCGCCGAGATCGTCGAGCTGGACTGCCCGTCCTTCGACCTGGCGCTCTCCGCGTACTACCTGATCGCGCCCTCCGAGTGCTCCTCCAACCTCGCCCGCTTCGACGGCCTGCGCTACGGCGCGCGCGTCGGCGACGACGGCACGCACTCCGCCGAGGAGGTCACCTCGCTGACCCGTGAGGCCGGCTTCGGCGACGAGGTCAAGCGCCGCATCATGCTCGGCACGTACGCGCTCAGCTCCGGCTACTACGACGCGTACTACGGCAGCGCCCAGAAGGTCCGCACGCTCATCAAGCGGGACTTCGACAAGGCCTTCGAGCAGGTCGACGTGATCGTCTCCCCGACGACCCCGACCACCGCCTTCCCGATCGGCGAGCGCGCCGACGACCCGATGGCGATGTACCTCGCCGACCTGTGCACCATCCCGACCAACCTGGCGGGCAACGCCGCCATGTCGCTGCCCTGCGGCCTCGCGCCGGAGGACAACCTGCCGGTCGGGCTGCAGATCATCGCCCCGGTCATGAAGGACGACCGCCTCTACAAGGTGGGTGCAGCCGTCGAGGCCGCCTTCGTGGAAAAGTGGGGCCACCCGCTGCTCGAGGAGGCTCCGTCGCTGTGAGTGCACTGACCAAGGCCAAGGGCTTCAAGAAGTCCCGGTCCGGTACGTACCTGTCCATGGCCGCCACCGCGTTCGGCGCGTTCGGCGTCGCCAAGCGGCTGAAGACGGCGCGCGCCGAGAAGGACACCCTGGTCCTGATCGACGCGACCGTGTCCGCCGCCGCGATCGTCACCGGCCTCGCCATCCTCTACCGCGAGCTGAAGCGGCTGGGCGACGACGACGTCCTGCTGGGCTGAGAGGGAAGTTTTCACCGTGACCACCACGACCGACCTGGTGTCGTACGAGGACGCGCTCGCGTCGTACGACCCCGTCATGGGCCTCGAGGTCCATGTCGAACTCGGCACCAAGACCAAGATGTTCTGCGGCTGTTCGACGGCCCTCGGTCAGGACGCCAACACCCAGACCTGCCCGGTCTGCCTCGGCCTGCCCGGCGCGCTCCCGGTCGTCAACGCGACCGGCGTCGAGTCCGCGATCAAGATCGGCCTCGCGCTGAACTGCGAGATCGCCGAGTGGTGCCGCTTCGCCCGGAAGAACTACTTCTATCCGGACATGCCGAAGAACTTCCAGACCTCCCAGTACGACGAGCCGATCGCCTTCGACGGCTACCTCGACGTGCAGCTGGAGGACGGCGAGGTCTTCCGCGTGGAGATCGAGCGCGCCCACATGGAGGAGGACACCGGCAAGTCGACGCACGTCGGCGGCGCCACCGGCCGCATCCACGGCGCCTCGCACTCGCTGCTCGACTACAACCGCGCCGGCATCCCGCTCATCGAGATCGTCACCAAGCCGATCGTCGGCGCCGGCGAGCGCGCTCCCGAGGTCGCGCGGGCGTACGTCCGTGAACTGCGCGAGCTCATCCGCGCGCTCGGCGTGTCCGAGGCCCGCATGGAGATGGGCCAGATGCGCTGCGACGTCAACCTGTCGCTGATGCCGAAGGGCGCCGAGAAGTTCGGCACCCGCAGCGAGACGAAGAACGTCAACTCGCTGCGTTCCGTCGAGCGCGCCGCCCGCTTCGAGATCCAGCGGCACGCGGCCGTGCTGTCGTCCGGCGGGACGATCGTGCAGGAGACCCGGCACTTCCACGAGGACACGGGGTCCACGACCTCGGGCCGTGTGAAGGAGGAGGCCGAGGACTACCGCTACTTCCCCGAGCCCGACCTGGTGCCGGTCGCCCCGTCGCGGGAGTGGGTCGAGGAGCTGCGCGCGGGCCTGCCCGAGCTGCCGCTGGTGCGCCGCAACCGGCTCCGCGAGGAGTGGGGCGTCTCCGCCACCGACATGCAGGCGATCCTCAACGCCGGTGCGCTGGACCTGATCGTCGCCACGATCGACGCCGGCGCCGACGCGGCCTCCGCCCGCAAGTGGTGGATGGGCGAGCTGGCCCGCAGCGCCAACGAGTCCGGCACGGCGCTGGACGAGCTGGCGATCACCCCGGCGCAGGTGGCCCGGGTGACCGAGCTGGTGGCCAAGGGCGACCTGAACGACAAGCTGGCCCGCCAGGTCATCGAGGGCGTCCTCGCCGGTGAGGGCGCCCCGGACGAGGTCGTGGAGAAGCGCGGTCTGAAGGTCGTCTCCGACGAGGGCGCGCTCACCGCCGCCGTCGACGAGGCGATCGCCGGCAACCCCGCGATCGCCGACAAGATCCGCGGCGGCAAGGTCGCCGCGGCCGGCGCACTGGTCGGCGCGGTCATGAAGGCCACGCGCGGTCAGGCGGACGCGGCCCGGGTGAAGGAGCTGATCCTTCAGAAGCTGGGCGTCGAGGGCTGAGCCCGTACGGCATGAGGGAAGGGGGCGCACCCGCCGGGTGCGCCCCCTTCCCGTGCGACGGGCGGGTCAGCGGCGGCGGCCCACCACACGGGTGAAGCCCAGCGTGCGGCCCTGGTCGGCGCGCACCAGCCGCGCGTTCTCCCGGCCCATCCGCACATGGAACTCGTCCGTGTGGTGCTCGGCGACCACGTCGCACCACAGCAGCCACTCCCGCCAGCCGTCCTCCAGCCAGTCGGCCGCCAGGACGTCCACGGCGCCGCTGCGGGTCCAGTGGCGGCGCCACCAGGCGGGGCTGTGGAAGCACCAGAACGCGGGCTCCCAGAAGGGCCTCAGGTGCTCCGGCGGTTCGCTGCCCTCGATCTCCTCGGACAGGGACGGGACGACGACCCCGATCCGGCCGCCGGGCTTCAGCAGCCGGGTCAGCGTCGGCAGATAGAGGTCGTCGGTGCCGAAGTACTGGTACGCGTCGACGGAGACGATCGCGTCGAAGGTCTCCTCCCCGAAGGGCAGGTCGTGCGCCTCCGCGAGGACGGGCTGGACGCGGTCGGCGACGCCCGCCTCGGCGATCCGGCGGGCGTTCTCGTCCGGCGTGATCCACAGATCGGCGGCGGTGACCTGGACGTCGTACTCCCGGGCGAGGAAGACGGACGTCAGGGCGCGGCCGCAGCCCAGGTCGAGCACCCGGGCGCCGGGGCGCAGGGTGTCCAGACCGAGGGCGGGGGCCAGCCACTCCAGCAGCCACAGCGCGTGCGGGCCCATCTGGTTGTCGATGGTCCAGCGCGGGTCGTAGGCGCTGCTGCGGGGGTACCGCGGCAGGCTGAGGAGGCTAGCGAGGTCGTCGTGCGAGGCGTTCGGTGTGATGTCCGACATCGGTGAACGGGCTCCTTGAGGCCGTGAAGAGGGAAGGGGTCGCGTCGGAGGTCGGACGGACAAGCATCAAAGCACCTGCTTCGGCCGGCGGCGCGGTGCCGCGGAAGTGTCGGACCGACGGACGCTAACAGCTGTGCGGGTGGACCCGCATCCGGGTTTCCGGAGGTGAGGCGCTACGCTCCGGCCATGAGTGGACGCCCTGACTCCGACCTGCCCCCGGACACTCAGACCACCCCGGAGCCGACCGAGGACACCCCGGAGGACCTCCCGGACGACCTCCCGGAGGCCGAGGACGAGGACCTCCTCCTCGAGCAGGCGCGGCGAGCCCGCTGGGGCTCCGTCGGCACCGGCGCCCTGCTCGCCCTCGCCGGAACGGCCGCCACCGCGCTCCGGGCCGCCGACGCCGCCCCGGCCCTCGTCCTGGCCGCCTACGCCTGCGGGGCCGCCGTCTGCGCCCTGGCGGCCGTGCTGGGCGCGCGCGGACGCACCCGCAGGGCCCTGTGGACGACCGTCGCGGGCGTCATGGTCATGGCGCTGGGTGACCACTTCGACTGAGCCCGTCGGCGGCCCGCGCGCCCCTCGTGACCAGCGCGGAGACGAACTCACGAAGAAATGTGAGTTAGTCCACGAAAGCGACAAACGATCATTTTCGCCTGTAACAGTGGCAGGGCATTGCTCATGCGTTCTTTGCGATCCGTCCGGCTGTTCGCCGACGGCATCCGCTCAAAGATCCACCCCGAGCCATACCGGGAGCACGTCTGTGGCAGCCCTAGCACGTTGGTGCGTACAGCGCCGTCTGGTCACCGTTCTGCTGTGGCTGCTCGCCCTGGTCGGAATCGCGGCGGGCGCCTTCGCCGCCGGCTCCGCCTACTCGAACGACTACAACGTGCCCGGCACCGAGTCGGGGCGCGCCACCGAGCTGCTGAAGGAAGGCTTCCCCTCGCTGGGGGGCGACAGCGACAGCGTGGTCTGGCACACATCCTCCGGCACCGTCCGGGACAGCGGCGTCGAGCAGACCATGACCCACACCCTCGACCGGCTCGAGGAGCTGCCCGGCGTCGCCTCCGTGAGCGGCCCGTACGACGAGGGGGGCGCCGGACGCGTCAGCGCCGACGGCCGTACCGCCTACGCCACCGTGACCTTCGAGCACTCCGGCACGGACATCACCAGCGGTGAGGCCGAGGCCGTGGTCAAGACGGCGAAGGCCGCCGAGACCGACGGGCTGGACGTCGAGCTGGGCGGCAGCGCCGTGGAGCTGAGCGAGTCGTCCGGGGGGCACACCGCCGAGATCGTCGGCGTGGCCGTCGCCGCCGTCGTGCTGTTCCTCGCCTTCGGCTCCCTCGCCGCCTCCCTGCTGCCCATCGCCACCGCGCTGGTGAGCGTGGGCACCGCCTACGCGGGCATCGTGCTGCTCGGCCATGTGATGACCGTCGCGGACTTCGCGCCGATGCTCGGCCTGCTGATCGGGCTGGGCGTGGGCATCGACTACGCGCTGTTCATCGTCACCCGGCACCGTCGCGGACTGAAGCGGGGCCTGAGCGTCACCGAGGCCGCCACCAACGCCGTCGCCACCACCGGCCGGGCGGTCGTGTTCGCGGGTGCGACCGTGTGCATCGCCCTGCTGGGCATGCTGATCCTCCGCCTGAACTTCCTCAACGGCGTCGCCGTGGCCGCCTCGCTCACCGTGGTCCTCACCGTCGCAGCCTCCGTCACCCTGCTGCCCGCCCTGCTGTCGCTGATCGGCACACGCGCCCTCAGCCGCCGGGAGCGGCGCCGGCTCGCCGAGCACGGACCGGAGCCGGAGGTGCCCACCGGGTTCGCCGCCCGCTGGTCGGCGTTCGTGGAGCGCCACCCCAAGCTGCTCGGCGCGCTCGCCGTCGCCGTGATGGCCGTCCTCGCGCTGCCCACCTTCTCGCTCCACCTGGGCACCTCCGACCAGGGCAACGACCCGAAGACCTCCACCACCCGCCAGGCCTACGACCTCATCGCCGACGGCTTCGGACCGGGCGTGAACGGGCCGCTCACCCTGGTCACCGAGGTCGACGGCGCCCAGGACCGGCTCGCCCTGGACAATCTGGGCTCCACCCTGCGCACCACCGAGGGCGTCGCCTCCGCGTCGCCGGTCACGTACAACCAGGGCGGCGACACCGCCTTCCTCACCGTCGTACCGGACTCGTCCCCGCAGTCGAAGCAGACCAGCGACCTGGTCGACCGGCTGCGCGAGGACGTGCTGCCCCGCGCCGAGTCGGGCACGTCGCTCGACGTGCACGTCGGGGGTGTGACGGCCGGCTACGACGACTTCGCCTCCGTCATCGTCGGCAAGCTGCCCCTGTTCGTGGGGGTCGTGATCGGTCTGGGCTGTCTGCTGCTGCTCCTCGCGTTCCGCTCCATCGGCATACCCCTCAAGGCCGCCGCGATGAACGTGGCCGCCGTCGCCGGCGCGTTCGGCGTGGTCGTCATGATCTTCCAGTGGGGCTGGGGGAGTGAACTGCTCGGCCTCGGCAGCGCGGGCCCCATCGAACCCTTCCTGCCCGTGATCATGGTGTCGGTGCTGTTCGGGCTGTCGATGGACTACCAGGTCTTCCTGGTGAGCCGGATGTACGAGGAATGGCTGGAGACCGGCGACAACCGGCGGGCCGTGCGCGTGGGCCTCGCCGAGACCAGCCGCGTGATCAACTCCGCCGCCGTGATCATGATCTCCGTCTTCCTCGCCTTCGTGCTCAGCGGCGACCGGGTGATCGCCATGTTCGGCATCGCCCTCGCCGCGGCCGTCGCCCTCGACGCCTTCGTGCTGCGCACCCTGCTCGTGCCCGCGCTGATGCACCTTCTCGGCGGCGCCAACTGGTGGCTGCCGAAGTGGCTGGACCGGATCCTGCCCCGGATCAGCATCGAGCCGCCCGAGTGCCGTGCCGCCCATGAGAGGCTGGCCGCCGTCACGGACGCCGAGGTGGCGGACGTGCTGGCGGAGGAGGAGCGGCAGCGGGATGTACGCGATACGACTGGGTGACGACGGCGCCGAGATGCGCCCCCTGGAGATCTGGCACGCCGAGGAGTTCCTCGCCCACCTGGACCGGGGCCGCGAGTTCATCAACCGGTACGTCCCCTTCGGCTCCCGCGCCACCGACCTGGACACCGCGCGGGAGGCGCTCCAGCGCTACGCCGACCTGCGCGCCGCCGACACCGCCTGGGTGCACGGGCTGTGGCTCGACGGCAAGCTGGTCGGCGGGGTCCTCACCCTGAACTTCGACGCGGCGGCCGGCACCTGCGAGCTCGGCTGCTGGCTGGAGCCCGCCGGCACCGGACGCGGGCTGGTCACCCGCGCGATGCGCGTGCTGATCGACTGGGCCGTCGAGGAGCGCGGCATCCACCGCGTCGAATGGGTCGCCGCGTCCGGCAACACCGCCAGCGTCGCCGTCGCCCGCCGGCTCGGCATGACCCGCGACGGCGTCCGCCGCGAGGCCCACCTCCACCACGGCGTACGGCACGACCTGGAGGTCTGGTCCCTGCTGGCCCCCGAATGGCGCGCCCGCGCGGCCTCCTGAGGAGGGTCCTAAGCACCCTCTTAGGCGCCGGCTCGACAAGGCGCTCCACTTCTAAGGCATCACCGCCCGCGAAGATATGGAACTCTCCCGATGCGGCTCGACCGCCTTGGAGACGAAGGTGAAGGCATCGCAGAAAGCGATACCGACACCGGATCCGAGGGGGACACCATCATGTTCGAGATCGAGCTGCACCGGCTCCGCCACGACGAGCTGATCCGCCGGGCCGAGACGGAGCGCCGGGTCCGCGAGGCGGTACGCGTCCGCCGCGCCGCCCGCCGCGGAACCGCCGCACGCGGCGCCGAGCCCGAGAGCCATACCCGGCGCCGGTCCTGGTTCGCCCGGACCGCATGAGCACCGCCCAGGGGCGGCGGCCGCACGGAAGCGGCCGCCGCCCCGTCGCCGGTGCGCACGGCCCAGGGAGGCGTTCGGGACGAGAAGGAGGGGGCGCCGTGCCGGTGCGCCAGGAGAGGAAAACCACTGCGCCCTCCTCGCGGGCCCGTGCGATGCTCGGGGGCGTGGAGACCAAGTCCGTCAGTCCCGTCTTCGTCGGCCGCACCGCCGAACTCGCCACCCTGATCGACGCGTTCGTCCGGGCCGGCGCCGGTGAACCGCAGGCGCTGCTGGTCGGCGGCGAGGCCGGGGTGGGCAAGACCCGCCTCGTGGAGGAGTTCGCCGCCACCGTCCGCGACCGGGGCGGGATCGTCGCCCTGGGCGGATGCGTGGAGATCGGCGCCGACGGCCTGCCCTTCGCCCCCTTCTCCACGGCCCTGCGCCAACTGCGCCGGGAACTGCCCGACCAGCTCACGGCCGCCGCCGACGGGCAGGAGGAGGAACTGGCCCGGCTGCTGCCCGAGCTCGCCGTCGCCGCCGCCCGCGAGGCCCGCCGCGACGAGCAGGGCATGGCCCGCCTCTTCGAGCTCACCGCCCGCCTGCTGGAACGGGTCGCCGCCGAGCACACCGTCGTCCTCGTCCTGGAGGACCTGCACTGGGCCGACGCCTCCACCCGCCATCTGCTCGCCTATCTGTTCCGCACCCTGCGCACCGGCCGCCTGGTCGTCCTCGCCACCTACCGGTCCGACGACATCCACCGCCGCCACCCGCTGCGCCCCCTCCTCGCCGAACTCGACCGGCTGCGCACCGTCCACCGCGTCGAACTGGGCCGCTTCAGCCGCGAGGAGGTGCACCGGCAGATCGCCGGCATCCTCGCCCGCGAACCCGAACCGGACCGCGTCGACGACATCTTCGAACGCTCCGACGGCAACGCCTTCTTCGTCGAGGAGCTCGCCGTCGCCGCCGACGAGGGCTGCCGCACCGGCCTCACCGACTCCCTGCGCGACCTGCTCCTGGTCAGGGTCGAGAACCTGCCGGAGAGCGCCCAGCGGGTCGTCCGGATCGTCGCCGAGGGCGGCTCCACCGTCGAGGACCGGCTGCTCGCCGCCGTCGCCGGGCTCGGCGAGGACGATCTCATCGAGGCCCTGCGCGCCGCCGTCAACGCCAGCATCCTCACCCCGGCCCCCGACCGCGACGGCTACCGCTTCCGGCACTCCCTGGTCCGCGAGGCCGTCAGCGACGACCTGCTGCCCGGGGAACGGTCCCGGCTCAACCGCCGCTTCGCCGAGGCCCTGGAGGCCGACCCCGCGCTCGTCCCCGCGGACGAGCGGCCCACCCGGCTGGCCAGCTACTGGTACCACGCCCACGACGCCGCCAAGGCCCTGCCCGCCGTCCTCGACGCCTCCGTCGTGGCCCGCCGGCGTCACGCCTACGCCGAGCAACTGCGCCTGCTGGAGCGGGCGATGGAGCTGTGGGACGCCGTGCCCGACACCGTGCGCGCCGGACTGCGGCCGCTCGACCACGCCGAGGCCTACCCGCCCCCGCCGCCCGGCTGCGACGAGGACCCCTGCGCCGACGACACCGCCACGCGGCCGCTGCGCTACCTCGACCTGCTGGCGGAGGCCGCCGTCGCCGGCCGCCTCTGCGGCGAACGCGAACGCTCCCTGAAGCTCACCAGGCGGGCGCTGCGCCTCCTCGACGAGGACCCCGACCCGCTGCGTGCCGCCTGGTTCTGGGTGCAGCGCTCCCGGCTCACCCAGGCCCTCGCCCGCGGCGACGGCTGGGAGGAGCTGGGCACCGCGCAGGAACTCGTGCGCGGACTGCCGCCCTCGGAGGTGCACGCCGAGGTGCTCGCCTCCGCCGCCGGCTGGTCGATGCTGCACGAACCCGGCCCCGACGCCATGGCCGCCGCGGAACGCGCCGTCGAGTACGCCCGTATGGTCGGCGCCCACGACATCGAGCTCAACGCCCGGCTCATCCTCGGCGGCCTCATGGTCGACGCCGGCGACATCGAGGCCGGGCTCGCCGAGATGTACGAGGTCAAGGAACGGGCGACCGACCTGGGCGTCGACATGGTGCTGGCCCGCGCCTTCGTCAACCTGCCCTCCGTGCTGGAGGGCGTCGGCCGCTCCGAGGAGGCCGTACGGCTGCTGGAGGAGGGCGTCCGGGTCACCCGGCGGCTCGGCCTGCTGGACTCCGAGGGGTGGGTGTGGGGCAACCTCGCCGAGTCCCTGCTGTCCGTCGGACGCTGGGAGGACGCCGCCCGCGCCGCGGCCAGCGCGCAGGGGTCCGAGCAGAGCGCCAAGCCGCGCGCCGGCGGCTCGCTGCGCCTGGCCCATCTCGCCTACCTCCGGGGCGACACCGCCGGGGCGGCCCGCTGCCTCGCCGAGGCCCGCGCCCACTTCGGCACCCACGACCCGATGCCCCAGTACGCCCTCCCGATGAAGTGGGTCGCCATCCGCGTCGCCGCCGCCGAAGGCCGCCCTGAGGAGGCCCGCGCCGAACTGTCCGCCGCCCTCGACGCCGGCTTCCCGCCCGGCACCCAGCGCTACGCGTGGCCCCTGCTGCTCGCCGCCACCACCGCCGAGGCCGACCGGTACGGCGACCCCGCGACCGAACCGGGCCGCCCCGAGGTCCTCGACCGGATCCGCCGGGCGGCGAGGAATCTCGCCACCGGGGTGCCCCTGTGGAAGGCCCACGACCAGTGGCTGCGCGCCGAACTGCTGCGCGCCGACGGCCGGAGCGAGCCGGACGCCTGGTCCGAGGCCGTCGCGGCGCTGGAGCCGCTGGGGCGGCCCCATGATCTCGCCTGCGCCCGCCTCCGGCTCGCCGAGGCGCTGCTGGCCGCCGGCGGGGGCGAGGACGAACGGGCCCGCGCCACCGAGCTGCTGCGCCTGGTCGACGCCGTCGCCTCCCACCTGGGCGCGGCGCCGCTGGCCCGGGACGCCGCGCTGCTGGCCCGCCGCGGCCGCCTCGCGCTGACGCCCGCCCCGCGCGAGGAGCCGGCCCCCGCGCCCGCCGACCCGGCCGAGGCGCTCGGCCTGACCAGCAGGGAGCGGGACGTGCTGCGTCTGGTGGCGGCCGGGCACACCAACCGGCGGATCGCCGAGGAGCTGTTCATCTCGCCGAAGACGGCCAGCGTCCATGTGTCGAACATCCTCGCCAAGCTGGGCGTCTCCGGCCGCGGCGAGGCGGCGGCGGTGGCCCACCGCCTGGGCCTGTTCCCGGACGGCTTTCCCGACGGATCCGGACATCTCGCCACCGCGCGACAATCGGTGTAGGACGCAGACGGCCCGGCACCCGGGGCCCGGTGAAAGGGGAGCGATGTTCAACGCCTTCGAGGAACTGTTCTCCCCCGGGCGCAAACACACCCAGGACGAGCAGAAACGCCTGGCGCTGACCCGGGAGGACGTCGGCGACGCCGACCCCGGACGCGGGCCGATAGACCTCGCCTCCGGGAAGGTCACCGTCCGCCGGCCGGCCCCCGCCGACGAGGAGAGGGACCGCGCCGACGGCACCGGCGACGCCCCGGACGCCTCCGCCGGGGGACGGACGCCGGCTAGCTGACCCGCAGCTCCAGCACGCGGTCGTCCTGCGGCTCCGGGCTGCCCCGTCCGTCCGTGTTGCTGGTCACCAGCCACAGCCGGTCGCCGCCCGCCGCGACCACCGTGCGCAGCCGGCCGTACTCCTCCTCCAGGAACGCCTGCGGCTTCGCGGAGGCCTCCGTGCCCTTGAGGGGTATGCGCCACAGCCGCTCGCCGCGCAGCCCCGCCATCCAGACGGACCCCTCGGCGTACGCGATGCCGCTGGGAGAGGCGTCCTCGGTGCTCCACTGCGCGATCGGGTTGTGGAAACCGCCCTCGTCCGCGTGGCCCTCGGCCTCCGGCCAGCCGTAGTTGTCGCCCGGCGCGATCGCGTTCAGCTCGTCCCAGGTGTTCTGGCCGAACTCTGAGGCGAACAGCCGTTGTTCACGGTCCCAGGCCAGGCCCTGCACATTGCGGTGGCCGTAGGAGTACACGGGGGAGCCGGGGAACGGGTTGCCCGGGGCCGGCTCGCCGTCCGGGGTCATCCGCAGGATCTTGCCGCCGAGGGACTCCTTGTCCTGGGACAGTCCGGTGTCGCCGCTCTCGCCCGTGCCCGCGTAGAGCATGCGGTCCGGGCCGAAGGCGATCCGCCCGCCGTTGTGGATCACGCCCTTGGGGATGCCCCGGAACACCGTGTCGGGCGCCCCGAGCTGCTCGCCCGCCGGCTTCCGCTCGTTGTAGAGCATCCGCACGATGCGGTTGTCGGAGGCGGAGGTGAAGTAGGCGTAGATCATGTGGTCCGAGGCGAAGTCGGGGGAGAGGGCGATGCCCAGCAGGCCCCCCTCGCCCTCGGCCGCCACCCCGGGCACCTCGCCCAGCTCGGTCGTCTTCCCCGTCTTCCCGTCGATCCGGGTGAGCGTGGCCTCGTCGCGGGAGGACACCAGGAGGTCGCCGTCCCCGACCGGGGCCAGACCCCAGGGGCCGGCCAGCCCCGTCGCCACCGTACGGACCACCGTCACCGAGCCCTTCGCGGGCGGGGTCTCCTCCGCCTTCCCGGACGGGGAGGACGGGGCCGCGGCGCCGGCCGAGGAGGCGGCGGCGTCCTTCTCCGGCGGCGCTCCGTCGTCGGAGGAGCAGCCGGCGGTCAGCAGGAGCGCGGCGGCGGCCAGCACGGCCGGCACGGCTCGTCGTTGCACGATCTCGTCCCTTCGACGCGGCGGGTTCTGTCTGTCATACACCGCTCGCGCCTCCCAGGTTCCCGCTTCGCCGGGGCCGAACCTCGCGAGGACCTCAGTCCCACGACCCCTGCGCCGGCGGCAGGCTCGCGATCTCCGCCAGGTCCTCGCCGGTCAGCCGCAGCTCCGCCGCCGCCGCGTTCTCCGTCACCCACCGCTCCTGCTTGGCGCCCGGCACCGGGATCACCTGACGGCCCCGGCCCAGCACCCAGGCCAGGGCGACCTGTGCCGGGGTGACGTGCTTCCCGTGCCGGCGCGCGACCCGGCGCAGACCGGCCACGATCGGCTGGTTCGCGGCCATCATCTCGGCCGTGAACCGCGGATGCCGGGCGCGCAGGTCGTCCGCCTCGAACCCCTCGCCGGGCGTCAGCGTCCCGGTCAGGAAGCCGTTGCCCAGCGGCATCGCGGCCAGGAAACCCACGCTCCGCGCCTCGCACCAGGGCAGCAGCGTCTCCAGCGCCTCAGGCGACCACACCGACAGCTCCGCCTGCACCGCGCTCACCGGGAAGACCTGCTGCACCCGCTCCAGCTGCCGGACCGTCGCGTCGTGCAGCCGCGCCCCCGGCCGTCGCGACGAGCGCGCCCCGACCGCGCACAGGCCCAGCGCCCGCACCTTGCCCGCCCGCACCAGCTCCGCCATCGCGCCCCAGGTCTCCTCGACCGGGACCTCCGGGTCGGCGCGGTGCAGCTGGTAGAGGTCGATCACGTCGGTCTGCAGCCGCCGCAGCGACGCGTCGCAGGCCCGCCTGACGTACCCGGGGCGGCCGTTGGCCACGATGTGCTGGTCGCCCACCAGCAGTCCGACCTTCGTCGACACGAAGGCGTCGGCACGCCGCTCCTTCAACACCCGCCCGAGCAGCAGCTCGTTGGTGAACGGGCCGTACATGTCGGCGGTGTCGAGGAGGGACGAGCCCGTGTCCAGCGCCCGGTGCACCGCCCTCAGCGACTCCTCGCCGCGCTGCCTGGACGTGCTGTAGGCCCAGCTCATCGGCATGCATCCGAGGCCTACGGCGCCCACCGAGAGCGCCGCCGCGCCGATCGTCCTGCGCTCCACCTGCTCGTGACCCTCCCTCTCCGGTCCCCCAACCTAACCTCTGCCGTTCCGGCGGCCTGAACTAGCCTCCGTGGCATGACTCCTGACGTGTGGCTTCCCATTCCCCCGGACGAGATCGACGGGCTCCCCGAGGGGCCGCGCTACCACTTCTGGGACGGCGCCGAGACGTACCCGGCCGCCCCGGAGGAGTGCGACTTCTACGTCGTGCCGTACATGAAGCCCGCCGAGGTGTGCCTGCGTCCGCTGTCCCGGATGCGGTCCGTGCGGGTGGTGCAGACCCTGTCGGCCGGCATCGACCATGTGCAGCCCGGGCTGAAGGACCTTCCCCCGGGCGTGCGGCTGTGCAACGCGCGCGGGGTGCACGAGGCCAGCACCGCGGAGCTCACGCTCACCCTGATCCTCGCCTCGCTGCGCGGCATCCCCGGCTTCGTGCGCGCCCAGGACCGGGGGGAGTGGCAGGGCGGGTTCCGGCCGGCGCTCGCCGACCGGACCGTCCTCGTCGTCGGGTACGGCTCGATCGGCGCGGCCGTCGAGGACCGGCTCGCCCCCTTCGAGCTCGCGCGGGTGGCGCGCGTCGCGCGCTCCGCGCGCACAACGGAGCGCGGGCCGGTGCATCCGCTCACCGAACTTCCCTCGCTGCTTCCGGAGGCGGACGTCGTCGTCCTGTGCACCCCGCTGACCGAGGGCACCCGGCACCTCGTGGACGCCGGGTTCCTGGCCCGGATGAAGGACGGCGCCCTGCTGGTGAACGTCGCCCGCGGACCGGTCGTCGACACCAAGGCCCTGCTCAACGAGGTGGAGAGCGGCCGCATCACCGCGGCCCTCGACGTCACCGACCCCGAACCCCTGCCCGCCGGCCACCCGTTGTGGCGGGCGCCGGGCGTCCTGATCACCCCGCACGTCGGCGGACCCACGTCCGCGTTCCTCCCCCGCGCCAAGCGGCTGCTGCGCGACCAGTTGCGCCGATACGTGAACCGCGAAGCGCTCGGGAACGTGATCCTGGTGACGGGAACGGAAGACGTGTAGTCCGCTTCGAGTACCGTCCGCGACCCCCCGGGAGCGGTGGGTACGCGGCGGCCCGTTGACCGTCACGGAGCGTAGAGGACCTATGTCCCTGAGTGACGATCCTGGTGTATCGTCCCGGCAGGGGCTGCGCCGCCGACCAACGGCGCGGGGGAGCGACACGGAGACTGTGAGGGGGGCGACGGGCGATGCACGGCCACAGGACCAGCGATCCGACGCGGCGGATGCGTCGGCGACGACACCGGCGCGCGGACACGCACAGGCACGGTCAGCACATCCGGCGCGGCGGGCGGACCGACGGCGCCGGCCCTCACCACCCTCCCCGGCAGACCGGCCGGCGGACCCGGGCCCACACGCAACGGGGACCGTGGAGCGCGGAGGCGGCGCGGACCGGGAGGGACCGGTGAGCGCGCCGCCGACCCCCACCCTCGACGGAGCGCTGCGTCCCGCGTCCGGCCCGCGGACCCTGCTGCCCGCGTCCGCCGTCGGCCGCCCCGGCCCCGCGGCCCAGCTGGTGCTCGCCCTGGTCTGCGGTGCCTACGCCGTCGGCGCCGCGTTCGGCTGGGGGTCGGAGCGACTGGCCCTGATCATGGGGGACTTCGGGCTGAGCGCCGCCGCCGCGGCCGCCGCCGTGTCCTGCGCGGTCTACGCCCGCAGCCGCCGCACCCGGTACCGGTCCGCCTGGATGCTGTTCGGGCTCTCCTCGGCCATGGCGTCCCTGGGCAATCTGGTCTGGGGCTGGTACGAGGTCGTGCTGGACCGTGACGTGCCGAGCCCCAGCTACGCCGACCTGTTCTTCCTCTGCTTCGCGCCGCCCGCCATCGTCGGCCTGCTGGTGCTCGCCAAACGGCCCGTGACCAAGGCCGGCTGGGTGTGCCTCGGCCTCGACGCCTGGCTGATCGGCGGCTCGCTGCTGACCCTGGCGTGGAGCCTCGCCCTCGCGCAGGCCGCCCAGGCCGAGGGGCCCGGCGTCGCGCACACGGCGCTGTCCCTGGCGTACCCGCTGCTCGACATCGCCCTCGTCAGCATGGTCCTCGCGCTGCACTTCCGGCGCTCCTCGGTCAACCGCTCGGCGGTGAACACGGCGATCGGCGCGCTCGCGCTGACCGTGATGTGCGACGCCCTGTTCACCTCCCCGCTGCTGCACGCCGACTACCGCTCCGGGCAGTTGCTCGACGCGGGCTGGTTCGCCGGGTCGCTGCTGCTCGCCTACGCCCCCTGGACCGCTCCCCGCCGCGGCGGGCCGGACCGGGAGACGTCCACCCGCGTGGTCCGCGAGCACCTGCCCGGGCGGCGCGCCGCTCCCGACCACCAGCACGGGCCACCACCCGGCGGGGGAGCGGGCCGGTACCAGGTGTCCCGGCCCATCGCCGGATCCCTCGCCGCGCTCACCCCGTACCTGGCCGCGGCCGTGTGCACCCTGGGGATTCTCTACAACGTCCTCAACGGCCGCAGCGTCGACCGGGTCGTGCTGATCACCGGGGGCACCGTGGCGCTCGCGCTCGTGGTGCGCCAGGGCATCATGCTCCTGGACAACATCACCCTCACCCAGGAACTCGCCCAGGCGGAGAACCACTTCCGCTCCCTGGTGCAGGGCTCCAGCGACGTCATCATGATCGCCGCGCCCAGCGGCGTCCTGCGGTACGTCTCCCCGGCCGCCGCCGGGGTGTACGGCCGACCGGCCGAGGACCTGGTCGGCACCGAACTGGCCTCCCTGATCCACCCCGAGGACCTCGGCCGTGTGGTGCACGAGGTGCGCAGGTTCCTCGCCGCCGACCCGGTGGAGGAGCCCACCACGCGGATCGAGTGCCGGTTCCGCTCCGGTGGTGGGGGCGCCTCCCGCTCATGGGGGTCCTCCCGCTCGAGCGAGACCGGGAGCGGGGGAGAGGCCGGGAGCGGGGAGACCTGGCTCAACGTGGAGTCGACCGTCAACCGGCACCACGGCGGCCTCATCTTCAACAGCCGCGACGTCACCGAGCGGGTCCGCCTCCAGGCCCAGCTCCAGCACAACGCGGAGCACGACCCGCTGACCGACCTGCCCAACCGCGTGCTGTTCACCCGGCGCGTGCAGCAGGCCCTCTCCGGCCGCCGCGCCTCGGACCGGGGCGCCGCCCTGCGCGGCACGGCGGTGCTCTTCATCGACCTCGACGGCTTCAAGGGCGTCAACGACACCATCGGTCACCAGGCCGGGGACGAACTGCTCGTACAGGCCGCCCGCAGACTCCAGGACGCCGTCCGCAAGGGCGACACCGCCTCCCGGCTCGGCGGCGACGAGTTCGCGGCGCTCATCGTCGGCGACGGCGTACGCGACCGGGACGCGCGTGAGCGGCACATCCTCGAACTCGCCGACCGGCTCCGATCCACCCTCTCCCAGCCCTACCTCATCGACGGCAACGATGTCCGGGTCAACGCCTCCATCGGCGTCGCCTTCGCCGAACCGGGCATCGGCGCGGGTGAGTTGCTGCGCAACGCCGACCTCGCGATGTACCGGGCGAAGGCGGCGGGCAAGGGCCGGGTCGAGCTGTACAAGCCGCACATGCAGCAGGACGTCGTCCGCAAGGCGGAGCTGGCCACACGGCTGCGTGCGGCGCTGCACCACGGCGAGTTCGCCCTGCTGCACCAGCCCGTGGTGTGCCTCGCGGACGGCCGGATCACGTCGGTGTGCGCCCAGGCGCGCTGGCGCTCCTCCCAGGGCGTGCTGTTCACGCCCGCGGAGTTCCTGCGCGTCGCCGAGGACAGCGAGAAGACCGCCGAGCTGGCCCGCTGGGTGCTGGAGGAGGCCGTCGAGCAGGCCGCCGAACGGCACGCGACGGGCCTGCCCGTGCCGGTGGCGGTACGGCTGGGCGCGCGCCGGCTGCTGGACCGCTCGCTGCCGCTCGGCTCGGTCGAGGCGCTGCTCACCCGGCACGGTCTGCCGTCCGGCTCACTGATCGTGGAGCTGGCCGACATCGATCCCCGGGTCTCCCTCGACGAGCTGGAGCGGCGGCTCACCGTGCTCAAGCGGCTCGGCGTACGGATCTCCCTGGACGGCTTCGGCAGCGGACGCGCGGCGATCACGGCCCTGCGACGGCTGCCCCTCGACATGCTGAAGCTCGACCGCGGCCTGGTCGACGAGGTGGCGGAGTCCGCACGGCTGTACAAGATCACCCACGGGCTGCTGCGGATCGCCTCCGACCTCGGTCTGCAGACCGTGGCCGACGGCGTGGACCTGCCCGAGCAGGCCGAGGCGCTGCGCGCGATGGGCTGCACCCACGGGCAGGGACTGGCCTTCTCCGGGCCGCTCGACGAGTACCGGCTGCGCCGGGCGCTGGCCGCCAGGCACTACCCGGTGCCGCACGCCCCGGGCGAGCCGGTGCTGGCCGGCGGGGGCGGTTCCGGCGTGTACTCCACGGGGGTGACGGCGGTACTCGAAAGCACTACGACACTCCGCTCACATAATGAGACTCCCGTCCCACCCACTTGACAGTGGCTGTGCGCCGGGGGGAGGGTCAATGCCATGCGCACCCGAATTCTCGTACTTGGAAAGCGCGTCGGCTGACGCTGAGCGACGAACGCTCAGCGACCCACCACCCGGCGCGCTCCCCTCGCTTGCCTTACGGCACGAGGGGTTTTTTGTTGCACAGGCACCTGCCGAGCAGCACGCGTAACCCGCACGAACCTCGCAAAAAACCCTCAGCATCGAGAAGAGAATGCCGATGACCGAGCAGGCCACCGGGGCCCATCACCCGCAGCCGCGGCCCCGTTCCGGAGGACAGCAGTCCGCCCCCGTCGAGCACGTCACGGGCGCGCAGTCCCTCATCCGCTCTCTCGAGGAGGTCGGCGCCGACACCGTATTCGGCATTCCCGGCGGTGCGATCCTTCCGGCGTACGACCCGCTGATGGACTCCACACGGGTGCGTCACGTCCTGGTCCGGCACGAGCAGGGCGCGGGTCACGCGGCCACGGGTTACGCGCAGGCCACCGGCAAGGTGGGCGTCTGCATGGCGACCTCGGGTCCCGGCGCCACCAACCTGGTCACGCCCATCGCCGACGCGCACATGGACTCCGTCCCGATGGTGGCGATCACCGGCCAGGTCGCCTCCAAGGCGATCGGCACGGACGCCTTCCAGGAGGCGGACATCGTCGGCATCACCATGCCGATCACCAAGCACAACTTCCTGGTCACCAAGGCCGAGGACATCCCGCGGGTCATCGCCCAGGCGTTCCACATCGCCTCCACCGGCCGTCCCGGCCCGGTGCTGGTCGACATCGCCAAGGACGCCCTCCAGGCGAAGACCACCTTCACCTGGCCGCCCGTCATGGACCTGCCCGGCTACCGGCCCGTCACCAAGCCGCACGCCAAGCAGATCCGCGAGGCCGCCAAGCTCATCACCTCCGCGAGGCGACCGGTCCTCTACGTCGGCGGCGGTGTCCTCAAGGCCCGCGCCACCGCCGAGCTGAAGGTCCTCGCAGAACTCACCGGAGCTCCCGTCACCACCACCCTGATGGGACTCGGCGCATTCCCCGACAGCCACGAGCTGCACGTGGGGATGCCGGGCATGCACGGTTCGGTCACCGCCGTCACCGCGCTGCAGAAGGCCGACCTGATCGTCGCCCTCGGAGCCCGCTTCGACGACCGCGTCACCGGCAAGCTGGACAGCTTCGCCCCGTACGCCAAGATCGTCCACGCCGACATCGACCCGGCGGAGATCGGCAAGAACCGCGCCGCCGACGTGCCGATCGTCGGTGACGCCCGCGAGGTCCTCGCCGACCTCATCCAGGCCGTCCAGAAGGAGCACGCCGAGGGCCACCGCGGCGACTACAGCGCCTGGTGGAAGGACCTGAACCGCTGGCGCGACACCTACCCGCTGGGCTACGACCAGCCCGCGGACGGCTCGCTCTCCCCGCAGCAGGTCATCGAGCGCATCGGGCAGCTCGCCCCGGAGGGCACGATCTTCGCGGCGGGCGTCGGCCAGCACCAGATGTGGGCCGCGCACTTCATCCAGTACGACAGGCCCGCCACCTGGCTGAACTCCGGCGGCGCCGGGACCATGGGCTACGCGGTCCCGGCCGCCATGGGCGCCAAGGCCGGCGCGCCCGACCGCGCGGTCTGGGCGATCGACGGCGACGGCTGCTTCCAGATGACCAACCAGGAGCTCACCACCTGCGCCCTGAACAACATCCCGATCAAGGTCGCCGTCATCAACAACGGCGCCCTCGGGATGGTCCGCCAGTGGCAGACCCTCTTCTACAACCAGCGGTACTCCAACACGGTCCTGCACTCCGGCCCCGACGACGTCAACCCGGAGGCGAGGGGCACCCGCGTCCCCGACTTCGTGAAGCTGTCGGAGGCCATGGGCTGCCACGCGATCCGCTGCGAGGACCCCGCGGACCTCGACAAGGTCATCGAGGAGGCGAACTCCATCAACGACCGCCCGGTCGTCGTGGACTTCATCGTCCACGAGGACGCGATGGTCTGGCCGATGGTCGCCGCCGGCACCTCCAACGACGAGATCATGGCCGCCCGGGACGTGCGCCCCGACTTCGGCGACAACGAAGACGACTGAGCGAGAGAGACCGAAGAGATCATGTCCAAGCACACGCTCTCCGTCCTGGTGGAGAACACCCCCGGCATCCTCGCCCGGATCGCGGCCCTGTTCTCCCGCCGCGGCTTCAACATCGACTCGCTCGCCGTCGGTGTCACCGAGCACCCCGACATCTCCCGCATCACCATCGTGGTGAGCGTCGACGAGTTCCCGCTGGAGCAGGTCACCAAGCAGCTGAACAAGCTGGTCAACGTGCTGAAGATCGTCGAGCTCGAACCCGGGCAGGCCGTCCAGCGCGAACTCGTCCTGGTGAAGGTGCGTGCCGACAACGAGACGCGCTCCCAGATCGTCGAGATCGTCCAGCTGTTCCGCGCCAAGACCGTGGACGTCTCCCCGGAGGCCGTGACCATCGAGGCCACCGGGAGCAGCGACAAGCTGTCCGCCATGCTGAAGATGCTGGAGCCGTTCGGCATCAAGGAACTGGTCCAGTCCGGCACGATCGCGATCGGACGCGGTGCCCGTTCGATCACGGACCGGTCGCTGCGCGCCCTGGACCGGTCGGCGTAAGACACGGAACGGGCGGCCGGGACACGGCCGGCCGCCCGTATCGCGAGACCCTCAACCTTCCCCCTCCCTCACCGTCATACGGTGGGACGCAACACCTGCACACAAGGAGAGAACCCAGTGGCCGAGCTGTTCTACGACGCCGACGCCGACCTGTCCATCATCCAGGGCCGCAAGGTCGCGGTCATCGGCTACGGCAGCCAGGGCCACGCCCACGCCCTGTCGCTGCGCGACTCCGGCGTCGACGTGCGCGTCGGTCTGCACGAGGGCTCCACGTCCAAGGCCAAGGCCGAGGAGCAGGGCCTGCGCGTGGTGACCCCGTCCGAGGCCGCCGCCGAGGCCGACGTCATCATGATCCTCGTCCCGGACCCGATCCAGGCCCAGGTCTACGAGGAGTCCATCGCCCCGAACCTGAAGGACGGCGACGCGCTGTTCTTCGGCCACGGCTTCAACATCCGCTTCGGCTTCATCAAGCCCCCGGCCGGCGTCGACGTCTGCATGGTCGCCCCGAAGGGCCCGGGCCACCTGGTGCGCCGTCAGTACGAGGAGGGCCGCGGCGTCCCCTGCATCGCGGCCGTCGAGCAGGACGCCACGGGCAGCGCCTTCGCGCTGGCCCTGTCGTACGCGAAGGGCATCGGCGGCACCCGCGCCGGCGTCATCAAGACCACCTTCACCGAGGAGACCGAGACCGACCTGTTCGGTGAGCAGGCCGTCCTCTGCGGTGGCACCGCCGCGCTGGTGAAGGCGGGCTTCGAGACGCTGACCGAGGCCGGCTACCAGCCGGAGATCGCCTACTTCGAGTGCCTGCACGAGCTGAAGCTGATCGTGGACCTCATGTACGAGGGCGGCCTGGAGAAGATGCGCTGGTCGATCTCCGAGACCGCCGAGTGGGGCGACTACGTCACCGGCCCGCGGATCATCACCGACGCCACCAAGGCCGAGATGAAGAAGGTCCTCGCCGAGATCCAGGACGGCACCTTCGCGCAGACGTGGATGGACGAGTACCACGGCGGCCTGAAGAAGTACGCGGAGTACAAGAAGCAGGACTCCGAGCACCTCCTGGAGACCACCGGCAAGCAGCTGCGCAAGCTGATGAGCTGGGTCGACGAGGAGGCCTGAGCCCGGTCGTCCTGAGGGCCGGGGCGCCACGCCCCGGCCCTTCGGACGAACCAGGGGTAACGTCGGTAGTACGGCGTTGTCCATCCCGTCCGCCACGGACGGGTGATCCTTCCGAAGCGGCGTAAGACGACGCCCTCGGCGCCACTACACTGCTGCACTACATACGCGTCAGGCCCACAGCGTCGTGCGTCTTCCACGCGGCTAGCACTTCTTCACCGCCTGCGGCCGTCGGGACGGCCGTCCGCATTGGGACTTGTGAGGACTCACGTGAGCTCGAAACCCGTCGTACTCATCGCTGAAGAGCTGTCGCCCGCCACCGTCGACGCACTCGGCCCGGACTTCGAGATCCGGCACTGCAACGGCGCGGACCGAGCCGAACTGCTCCCCGCCATCGCCGACGTGGACGCGATCCTGATCCGCTCGGCCACCAAGGTGGACGCCGAGGCGATCGCCGCGGCGAACAAGCTGAAGGTCGTCGCGCGAGCCGGCGTCGGCCTCGACAACGTCGACGTCTCCGCCGCCACCAAGGCCGGCGTGATGGTCGTCAACGCCCCCACCTCCAACATCGTCACCGCCGCCGAGCTCGCCTGCGGACTGATCCTCGCCACCGCGCGGAACATCCCGCAGGCCAACGCCGCGCTGAAGAACGGCGAGTGGAAGCGGAGCAAGTACACGGGCGTCGAGCTCGCCGAGAAGACCCTCGGTGTCGTGGGTCTGGGGCGGATCGGCGCCCTCGTCGCGCAGCGCATGTCCGCCTTCGGCATGAAGGTCGTCGCCTACGACCCCTACGTCCAGCCCGCGCGGGCCGCGCAGATGGGCGTCAAGGTGCTGTCGCTGGACGAGCTGCTCGAGGTCTCCGACTTCATCACCGTCCACCTGCCGAAGACCCCCGAGACGCTGGGCCTGATCGGCGACGAGGCGCTGCGCAAGGTCAAGCCGACCGTGCGCGTCATCAACGCCGCGCGCGGCGGCATCGTCGACGAGGAGGCGCTGTACTCGGCGCTCAAGGAGGGCCGCGTCGCCGGCGCCGGCCTCGACGTGTACGCCAAGGAGCCGTGCACCGACTCCCCGCTCTTCGAGTTCGACCAGGTCGTCTGCACCCCGCACCTCGGCGCCTCCACCGACGAGGCCCAGGAGAAGGCCGGCATCGCCGTCGCCCGCTCGGTGCGCCTCGCCCTCGCCGGTGAGCTGGTCCCCGACGCGGTGAACGTGCAGGGCGGCGTCATCGCCGAGGACGTCAAGCCGGGCCTGCCGCTCGCCGAGCGCCTCGGCCGCATCTTCACCGCGCTGGCGGGCGAGGTCGCGGTCCGCCTCGACGTCGAGGTGTACGGCGAGATCACCCAGCACGACGTGAAGGTGCTGGAGCTGTCCGCGCTCAAGGGCGTCTTCGAGGACGTCGTCGACGAGACCGTCTCCTACGTCAACGCCCCGCTGTTCGCGCAGGAGCGCGGTGTCGAGGTGCGGCTGACGACCAGCTCGGAGTCGGCCGACCACCGCAACGTGGTCACCGTGCGCGGCACCCTCGCGGACGGCGAGGAGATCTCGGTCTCCGGCACGCTGGCCGGCCCCAAGCACGTCCAGAAGATCGTCGCGGTCGGCGAGTACGACGTCGACCTCGCGCTCGCCGACCACATGGTCGTCCTGCGCTACGAGGACCGCCCGGGTGTCGTCGGCACCGTCGGCCGCATCCTCGGCGAGGCCGGTATCAACATCGCCGGCATGCAGGTCGCCCGTGCGACGGTCGGCGGCGAGGCGCTCGCCGTGCTGACCGTCGACGACACGGTGTCCACCTCGGTGCTGGGCGAGCTGGCCGCGGAGATCGGCGCGACCTCGGCCCGGTCCGTGAACCTGGTCTGACCCCACCCTTCGTCGGGCTCACACGCCGGACGGGCTGAGTGTCTCGGCCCGTCCGGCGTTGTCGCGTACCCGGATGTGCCGCAGGCCCGCCACCGCGATCCCCGCCGCGACGAGGAGCAGCAGCGCCCCGGCGACCGCGGCGCCCCGCATCCCGTCGGTGAACGCCTCGCGTGCCGCTGCGGCCAGGGCGTCCCCCGCGCGCCCCGGCAGTTTGGCGGCGACGGCGAGCGCCCCGCCGAGGGTCTCCCGCGCCGGTTCGGGCGCGGTGTCCGGCATCGCGTGCCGGTAGACGGCGGCGCCGATCGACCCCAGGGCGGCCATGCCCAGGGCGCCGCCGAACTCGGTGCCGGTCTCCAGCAGGGACGACGCCGAGCCCGCCCGGTCCACCGGGGCCGAGCTGAGCGCCAGGTCGGTGAGCAGGGACATCACGACGACGATGCCCGCGGCCATCACCCCGCACGCCGCCAGCACCAGCCACAGGGAGTCCGTGCCGGCCAGGGCGAGCAGCCCGTAGCCGCAGGCGGAGATCACGAACCCGGCGGTGACGACGTGCGCGCGCTCGGCGCCGCGCTGCACCAGCAGCGCGGCGACCGGGGCGGCGACGCCGATGAGCACCGACGGCAGCAGGCTCCACAGCGCGGCCTCCAGCGCGCTCCTGCCGAGCACCGACTGAAGGTACTGGGTGGTGAAGATGGCGGAGCCCATCATCCCGAACGCCGACAGCGTGTTGAGGACGAGCGCGGGACTGAAGCCGTGCCCGCGGAACAGGGCGGGCGGGATCATCGGGGACCGCGCGGTGCGCTGCCGGTGCACGAACAGCGCGGCGAACAGCAGGCCGACGGTGATCGAGACGACGTACCGGACGTTCCAGCCCTCGGAGGGCAGTTCCTTCAGGCCGTAGACCACGGGGAGCACGGCGGCCATGGACAGCGGGACGCTTCCCAGGTCGAAGCGGCCGGGAGAGGGGTTCCTCGACTCCGGCAGCAGCAGCGGGCCGAGGACCAGCAGCAGCACCATCGCGGGCAGGTTGACCAGGAAGACCGAGCCCCACCAGAAGTGCTCCACGAGCAGCCCGCTCATCACCGAGCCGAGCGCGATGCCGCCCGTCATCACCCCGGACCAGAGCCCGATCGCCTTCGCCCGCTGGCCGGAGTCGGTGAACATCGTGCGGACCAGCGCCATCGTCGACGGCATCAGGGTGGCGCCGCCGAGGCCCAGCACCGCGCGGGCCACGATCAGCGTCTCGGCGGACCGCGCGTAGGCCGCGAACAGGGAGGCGGCGCCGAAGGCGGCCGCGCCGCACAGCAGCAGCCGGCGGCGGCCGACGCGGTCGCCGAGCGCGCCCATGGTCATCAGCAGGCCGGCCAGTACGAAGCCGTAGATGTCGAAGATCCACAGCTGCTGGGTGCCGGTCGGCTCCAGATCGGCGCTGATCTCGGGGACGGCGAAGTAGAGGACGGAGACGTCCATCGAGACCAGCAGCAGCGGAAGCATCAGGACGACGAGCGCGGTCCACTCACGGCGGCCGGCCCGGTTCGGGTTCGGTGTCATGGCGCCGACTGTACGCACGTCCTATACGGCTGTCTAGAACACTTGTATAAGACGCTCGTATGAGGTGCGGGGTAGGCTGCGGCCATGGGACATCGTGAGGATCTGCTCGAAGGGGCCAAGCGCTGCCTGCTCGCCAAGGGATTCGTGCGCACCACGGCGCGCGACATCGTCAAGGAGTCGGGCACCAACCTCGCGTCGATCGGCTACCACTACGGCTCCAAGGACGCGCTGCTCGCGCAGGCCTACGTCTCCCTCGTCGAGGGCATGGGCGACGCCTTCGACGGCGACGGCACCGTGGACGCGGCCGCGCCGGGCTCACTGGAGCGGTTCGAGCGGGTGTGGGCGAACATCATCGCCACCATGAAGGAGCCCGGCTCGGTGTGGCGCCTCAGCATGGAGGTGCTCGCCTTCGGCGACCGGCTGCCCGAGGTGCGCGCCCACCTCGCGGCGGCCCAGCGCGAGGCCGGACGCGGTCTGGTGCCGCTGCTCATGGGAGGCCGGGAGGAGGACGTCTCCGACGGGACCGCCGACACCCTCGGCGCGTTCTACGTGACCCTGATGACCGGCCTCATCGCCCAGTGGACCTTCGACCCGGCCGGCGCCCCCGACGCGGAGCGGCTCACCGCCGGCCTGCGCCAGGTGCTCGAGGCGGCCACGCCGCCCGCGGACGGCGCGTCAGCGGCGGACGCGTCTACAGACGGTGCGCCTTGAGCGCCATGTGCAGCAGCAGGCGGTCCTCGCCGTCGTCCAGGTCCAGGCCGGTGAGCCGCTCGATCCGCGACAGCCGGTAGTACAGCGTCTGGCGGTGCACGCCCAGCTCCGCCGCCGCGCGCCCGGCCTGGCCCGCGCAGTCGAGGTACACCTCGGCGGTGCGGGCCAGTTCCGTGTGCGCGGGGGAGAGCAGCGGGCTGACGGCGGGATCCTGGGCGGCGCCGGGCGACAGCGCGGTCAGCAGGCGGTACGGGCCGATCGACGCCCAGCGGGCCACCGGTCCGAGGCGCGGCTCGGCCAGCGCCGCCCGCGCCGACGCCGACGCCTCGTCCCAGGCCGTGCCCAGACCGGCCAGACCCGTACGGGGCGCGGCGATCCCCGCGGCCGCCGGGGGCGGCCCGGACCGGCCCGCCGCCCCGCCGTCCCGGGCCCGCTCCAGCAGCCGCCCGGCCGCGGTCGTCGCCGGCGTCAGCACGTCGGGGGAGCGCAGCCGCAGCAGCAGCGCCAGCGAGACGGCGGTCGCGCCCCAGGGCAGCGTGCACAGCGCGGTCGCCCCCGGCACCGTGCGGACCGAGGGCGCGTCGTCGGGGTCGGCGGACGGCCAGGGCGCGACGCAGACCACCGTGTGCGGTCCCTCCGCGCGGGAGCCCAGGGCGGTGCGCAGCTCGGCGACCGCCATGTCCCGCTGCCAGCCCCGCTCCGCCGTCAGCACCGCCCGCAGCTCCCGGGTGAGATCCGCGCCGTGCTGCGCCTCGTCCGCGAGCAGCGCGCCGATCCGCGCCGTCACCCGCATGGCCGCGTCGAGCTGCTCCGCCGTGGGTCCGGGTTCGTCCTCCAGCAGCCAGACGTAGCCGAGGGCCACCCCGCGATGCCGTACGGGGAGACAGACGCGCCCCCGGTGCACGCCCGCCTCCGGTGTGCGCGGGATATGGACCGGGCCGGTCGCGCGGGTGATCCCGAACCCCTCGAACCAGGCGCGGACGGCCGGTGTGGAGCGCCGGGTCAGGATCGAGCGGGCGCGCACCGGGTCCAGCGCCGACGGGTCGAGGTCGCCCTCGCTGTCGTACGCGCCGAAGGCGATCAGCTCGAAGTCGCGGTTCTCCAGGGTCGCCGGAGCGCCGAGGAGCTCCGAGATCTCGTCGACCAGCTCCTGGTAGTCGTCCCTGTATTCCGACGTCACCTGGGCATTCTGCCGCAAAAACCGGCGCCCTTCATACATCTGTCTGAGATCTCGCTCAGGGATGCGTGACGTCTGTCGATGGCCCAGGATCAGGGCCATCCTTAGGTTTCACGGTGGTTCTCCGTGCCGTCCCCGAACCGTCGGGTGGCGGCCTCTCGCAGCTTGTGGAGGTGCCCCGTGCTGGGTCCCGTGATTCTCGCCGCGTCGCGCAGCGACCGGATGCGACGCCTGATCTCGGCGGCCCCGGTGACCAAGCAGGTCGTCGACCGCTTCATCCCCGGTGAGACCGTGGACGAGATCCTGCCGATCGTGCGGGAGCTCACCGACAACGGTCTCGAACTGACCATGGACGTCGTCGGCGAGGACATCACCACCCCCGAGCAGGCCGAGGCCGCCCGCGACGCCTACCTGGAGCTGATCGACCGGCTCAAGCCGCTGGGGCTCGGCGAGCGCGCCGAGATGTCGGTGAAGCTGTCCATGTTCGGCCAGGCGCTGTCCGGCGGCCACGAGCTGGCCCTCGCCAACGTCCGCCCGGTCGTCGAGGCCGCCGCCGAGATCGGCACCACGGTCACCCTGGACGCGGAGGACCACACCACCCTCGACTCGATGTTCGCCATCCACGAGGAGCTGCGGAAGGACTTCCCCCGGACCGGCTGCGTCATCCAGGCCTACCTCTTCCGCACCGAGGAGGACGCGCGCCGGCTCGCCGCCGCGGGCAGTCGCGTACGGTTGGTGAAGGGCGCCTACAAGGAGCCCGCCGAGGTCGCCTACCAGCAGAGGCACGAGATCGACAAGGCGTACGTGCGCATCCTGCGGACGCTGATGGAGGGCGAGGGCTACCCGATGATCGGGTCCCACGACCCGCGCCTGATCGCCATCGCCCAGGAACTGGCCCGCACCGCCGGACGCAAGCTCGACGAGTACGAGTTCCAGATGCTCTACGGCATCCGCGGCGACGAGCACCTCCGGCTCGCCGCCGAGGGCCACCGCATGCGCGTCTACACGGCCTACGGCACCGACTGGTACGGCTACTTCATGCGGCGCCTGGCGGAGAAGCCGGCCAACCTCCGGTTCTTCGCCCGCAGCATGATCACCAAGGGCTGACACCACACCCCGCTCAGACAAGGAGTTACGGAACCCATGGACGCTGTGACCCAGGTCCCCACCCCCGTCAACGAGCCGGTGCACGGCTACGCCCCCGGAAGCCCCGAACGGGCCCGGCTTGAGGCCAAGCTCAAGGAGCTGGCCGACAACCCGATCGAGCTGCCCTGCACCATCGGCGGCGTCCGGCGGATGGGCGGCGGCGAGCGCTTCGACGTGGTGCAGCCGCACAACCACAAGGCCCGCCTCGGCACCTACGCCAACGCCACCCAGCAGGACGCCCAGGACGCCATCGACGCGGCCCTCGCCGCCGCCCCCGCCTGGCGCGCCATGTCCTTCGACGACCGCGCGGCGATCATCCTGCGCGCCGCCGAGCTGCTGGCCGGACCCTGGCGCGAGACCATCGCCGCCTCCACCATGCTCGGCCAGTCCAAGACCGCCCAGCAGGCCGAGATCGACAGCCCCTGCGAGCTGGTCGACTTCTGGCGCTTCAACGTCCACTACGCGCGCGGCATCCTCGCCGAGCAGCCCCCGGCCAACTCCCCGGGCGTGTGGAACCGCCTCGACCACCGGCCGCTGGAGGGCTTCGTCTACGCGATCACGCCCTTCAACTTCAGCGCCATCGCGGCCAACCTGCCGACCGCGCCCGCGCTGATGGGCAACGTCGTGGTGTGGAAGCCGTCCCCGACGCAGACCCACGCCGCCGTGCTGCTGATGCGGCTGCTGGAGGAGGCCGGGCTGCCCAAGGGCGTCATCAACCTCGTCACCGGCGACGGCATCGAGGTCTCCAAGGTCGCCCTGGAACACCGCGACCTCGCGGGCATCCACTTCACCGGCTCCACCAAGACCTTCCAGTACCTGTGGAAGACGGTCGGCCAGAACATCGAGAAGTACCGCTCGTACCCCCGTCTGGTCGGCGAGACCGGCGGCAAGGACTTCGTCGTCGCCCACCCGAGCGCCGACCGCGCCGTGCTGAAGACCGCGCTGACCCGCGGCGCCTTCGAGTACCAGGGCCAGAAGTGCTCGGCCACCTCGCGCGCGTACATCCCGGCCTCGATCTGGAACTCCGGCTTCAAGGAGGAGTTCGCGGCCGAGGTGGACGGCATCAAGATGGGTGACGTCACCGACCTGTCCAACTTCATCGGCGCCGTCATCGACGAGCGGTCCTTCGCCAAGAACAAGGCCGCCATCGACCGCGCCAAGGAGGACCCGGCCTGCACGATCGTCGCGGGCGGCACCTACGACGACTCGGTCGGCTACTTCGTCCGCCCGACCGTCATCGAGTGCTCGGACCCGGAGAACGAGGTGTTCCGCACCGAGTACTTCGGCCCGATCCTCGCCGTCCACGTCTACGAGGACGACGCGTACGACGCGATGCTGACCCAGATGGAGTCGGTGTCCGACTACGCCCTCACCGGCTCGGTCATCGCGGGCGACCGCGCGGCGGCGGCGTACACGATGGAGAAGCTGCGTTACGCGGCCGGCAACTTCTACATCAACGACAAGTCGACCGGCGCCGTGGTCGGCCAGCAGCCCTTCGGCGGCGGCCGCGCCTCCGGCACCAACGACAAGGCGGGCGCCCCGCAGAACCTGATGCGCTGGACGCTGACCCGCGCCATCAAGGAGACGCTGGTCCCGCCGACCGACTACACGTACCCGCACATGGGCTGACGTCCCGTCGGGACGTGACAGGGGCCGGGCGCACGACGCCCGGCCCCTTCGCGCTGTCCGGGGTCAGCCGGGCATCTCCGTCCGCTCCCACCACTCGTACACCGGCAACCGCCCTTCCGGCGTGTCCGCCTGGCGTGAGGTCGGCCGGAAGTGCTCGTAGCCGTTGCGCAGCTCGACCTTCACATCGGGGCCCGGGCTCGGGGCCGGGACGATCCGCTCGGACAGATCGTCCGGCCCGCCTTCGAGGAACACCTTCGCCGTGTCGTTCATGCCGGTCACCGTTCCCCTCCGGCCCGCGGCAGTCGCCCGCCGGGCGCCGGGATCAGCCGAGTGGCCGAGTCGGCATCAGGAGAAGCGCAGCTCAGCGGGGTGGTGGCGGTGCCGCCGTCTCAGATAGTAGGAAGCCCAAGTAATTGTGCAGACAGATGCGGCCGCCGCCCTTACTTTTGTAGGAGCCGAACGCATCGCTCGATCCAGCGAACGGCGGTTGTGAGCAGGCCCTGTGCAGGCGACCCCTGCGGCCGTGGCTCCCCGCCCCCTCCGGCGTCTCGTCACCCTCCGCGCATCTTCGAGTCCGCGCGTCTTTTCCGAAGGAGTCGATCCCTCATGCCCGAGACGACCGCCCGCCGCCGTGTCCGCCGCTCCGTCCGCAGCGCCGAGAGCGACCGCAAGAACGCCGCCGCAGCCCTGCAGCGCGCCCTCGACCGCCGGGACAACGGCGGCTCGACCGGCCACTGAGCCGCCGCCGGCCGGCCTCCGACACACCGAGGCGTCCGTATGCCGGACGCCCCATGTCATCCCGTGGGACGAGGAGTAGGGTGCCCGCATGTCTCGCAGCATCAATCTCGCAGTGATCCCCGGTGACGGCATCGGCCAGGAGGTCGTGGCCGAAGGCCTGAAGGTCCTCTCCGCCGTCCTTCCGCAGGATGTGAAGCTGGAGACCAAGGAGTACGACTTCGGCGCCCGGCGCTACCACGCCACCGGTGAGACCCTCACCGACGCCGACCTCGACGCGCTCAAGCAGCACGACGCGATCCTCCTCGGCGCCATCGGCGACCCGGGCGTCCCGTCAGGCGTCCTGGAGCGGGGTTTCCTGCTGAAGCTCCGCTTCGCCTTCGACCACCACGTCAACCTGCGTCCCTCGAAGCTCCTCCCGGGCGTCGCCACGCCGCTCGCAGGACAGCCCGAGATCGACTTCGTCGTCGTCCGCGAGGGCACCGAAGGCCCCTACACGGGCAACGGCGGAACCATCCGCAAGGGCACCGAGCACGAGGTCGCCACCGAGGTCTCCGTCAACACGGCCTTCGGAGTCGAGCGCGTGGTCCGCGACGCCTTCGCCCGCGCGCAGGCCCGCCCGCGCAAGAAGCTGACGCTGGTCCACAAGAACAACGTGCTGACCTTCGCCGGCCACCTGTGGACGAACGTCTTCAACAAGGTGGCCGCGGAGTACCCGGACGTCACCACCGACTACATCCACGTCGACGCCGCGACCATCTACCTGGTCACCGACCCCGGCCGGTTCGACGTGATCGTCACCGACAACCTCTTCGGCGACATCATCACCGACCTCGCCGCGGCCGTCTCCGGCGGCATCGGCGTCGCGGCCTCCGGCAACATCAACCCGAGCCGTGAGTTCCCGTCCATGTTCGAGCCCGTGCACGGCTCGGCCCCGGACATCGCCGGCCAGGGCAAGGCGGACCCCACCGCCACCGTCCTGTCCGTCGCCCTCCTGCTGCGCCACCTCGGCCACGACGCCGAGGCCGCCCGCATCGAGGACGCCGTCTCCGCCGACCTCGCGGAGCGCGGCGCCCTGCCCGCCCGCAGCACCTCGCAGATCGGCGACGCCCTCGCCGCACGAGTAGCCGGCTGACCCGGCGCCCACCTCGACACACTCGAAGCCGCCGGGTCGCATCCGCACCCGGCGGCTTCGACGCGTTCTTCCGCCGGGTGGCGTGTCAACGACCACCGGGCCGCATTCACCCTGTTTCTTCCGCTGCCTCCGCCGGGCGATAATCGAACGCGGAGCCGCGGACGGAGGGAATGCTCGGACGTCCTAGTACTGGCCACGGGCCGTACGGGCGTGTGCGCGGCCCGTCACTACAACCGGTGAAGGACAACCACTCATGACGACGCCCACGATCGAGCTCAAGCCCTCGGCCCACCCGCTCGCCGACGCGGAACGCGAAGCGATCCTGGCCGCCCCCGGCTTCGGCCGCCACTTCACCGACCACATGGTGACGATCAAGTGGACCGAGGGCCGCGGCTGGCACGACGGCCAGCTCGTCCCGTACGCGCCGATCTCCCTCGACCCGGCGACCACGGTGCTGCACTACGCCCAGGAGATCTTCGAGGGCCTCAAGGCCTACCGGCAGCCCGACGGGTCCGTCGCCACGTTCCGCCCCGAGAAGAACGCCGAGCGGTTCCAGCGGTCCGCCCGCCGTCTCGCCATGCCGGAGCTGCCGGTCGAGACGTTCATCGAGGCGTGCGACGCCCTGGTCACCCAGGACCAGGCGTGGGTGCCGGCGCACGGCGGCGAGGAGTCCCTCTACCTGCGCCCCTTCATGATCGCGACCGAGGTCGGGCTGGGCGTGAAGCCCGCCAACGAGTACCTGTTCCTGGTGATCGCCTCCCCGGCCGGCGCCTACTTCCCGGGCGGCGTGAAGCCGGTGTCGATCTGGGTCTCCGAGGACCGTGTCCGCGCCGTCCCCGGCGGCATGGGCGACGCCAAGACCGGCGGCAACTACGCGGCCTCCCTGCTCGCCCAGGCCGAGGCGGCCGCCAAGGGCTGCGACCAGGTGTGCTACCTCGACGCCGTCGAGCACAAGTGGGTCGAGGAACTGGGCGGCATGAACCTGTACTTCGTGTACGGGAACAAGATCGTCACGCCGGCCCTCACCGGGTCCATCCTGGAGGGCGTCACCCGTGACTCCCTGCTGGGCGTCGCCCGCGACCTCGGCTACGAGGCGGTCGAGGAGCGTGTCTCGGTCGAGCAGTGGCAGCGCGACTCGGATAACGGCACGCTGACCGAGGTCTTCGCCTGCGGCACCGCGGCGGTGATCACGCCGGTCGGCACGGTGAAGCGGGCGAGCGGAGAGTGGCAGCAGGGCGGCGGCGAACCGGGCGAGGTCACCCTCCGCCTCCGCCAGGCCCTCCTCGACATCCAGCGCGGCACGGCGGAGGACAAGCACGGCTGGATGCGCAAGCTGGGCTAGGCCGTCACACGTCGGGTCACCCGGGGGGCTCGGCCCCCAGGGTGACGCCGCGTGTTCACCCGTTCGCATCCGGGAGGGCGCGCGTCGCCCCGCAAGGAGCCTTCTCGCGTCCCCCCGCCCGGTACCGGCCGGCCTGACCGCCCGGGGCCGCACGCCGCCCGCATCCTGAGACGGATCGTGAGCGCGGGGGCTGCTTGTGCCAGACTTCCCCCGTGCTCTCGTTCGCCACGATTATTGGCAGCAGGCGCGCCGGTCCGCAGTGACCGCACGTACGACACCGTACGGGCGGACACCGTCGTCCTCGACCCGCGCGCAGACCTCTCGCACCCGCGAGGGGTTTTTCTGTTTCTCGGCCCACCTTCAGCCGGGGACCGGGCGCGAGGGACCATGGGGGAACGGTGGAACCGGTCATTCCGGTAGACCGAGATCCAATACAGGAGCCTTCAGACCATGACCGCAACCAGCGAGCTCGACGACTCGTTCCACGTCTTCGACACCACCCTGCGCGACGGCGCCCAGCGTGAGGGCATCAACCTCACGGTCGCCGACAAGCTGGCCATCGCACGGCACCTGGACGAGTTCGGCGTGGGCTTCATCGAGGGCGGCTGGCCGGGCGCGAACCCCCGGGACACCGAGTTCTTCGCCCGCGCGCAGCAGGAGATCGAGTTCCGCCACGCCCAGCTGGTCGCCTTCGGCGCCACCCGCCGCGCCGGCACGACCGCCGACCAGGACCCCCAGGTCAAGGCGCTCCTCGACTCCGGCGCGCCGGTGATCACGCTGGTCGCCAAGTCCCACGACCGGCATGTCGAGCTCGCCCTGCGCACCACCCTCGACGAGAACCTGGAGATGGTCCGCGACACCGTCTCCCACCTCCGCTCCCAGGGCCGCCGCGTCTTCGTCGACTGCGAGCACTTCTTCGACGGCTACCGGGCCAACCCCGCCTACGCCAAGTCCGTCGTCCGCGCGGCCTCCGAGGCCGGCGCCGACGTCGTCGTCCTGTGCGACACCAACGGCGGCATGCTCCCCGCGCAGATCCAGGCCGTGGTCGCCACCGTCCTCGCCGACACCGGCGCCCGGCTCGGCATCCACGCCCAGGACGACACCGGCTGCGCGGTCGCCAACACCCTCGCCGCCGTCGACGCCGGCGCCACCCACGTCCAGTGCACCGCCAACGGCTACGGCGAGCGGGTCGGCAACGCCAATCTGTTCCCCGTCGTGGCGGCCCTGGAGCTGAAGTACGGCAAGAAGGTCCTCCCCGACGGCCGGCTGCGCGAGATGACCCGCATCTCCCACGCCATCGCCGAGGTCGTCAACCTCACCCCCTCCACCCACCAGCCCTACGTCGGCGTCTCCGCCTTCGCGCACAAGGCCGGACTCCACGCCTCCGCGATCAAGGTCGACCCGGACCTCTACCAGCACATCGACCCCGAGCAGGTCGGCAACACCATGCGGATGCTGGTCTCCGACATGGCCGGCCGCGCCTCCATCGAGCTGAAGGGCAAGGAGCTCGGCATCGACCTCGGCGGCGACCGCGAACTGGTCGGCCGCGTCGTCGAGCGGGTCAAGGAGCGCGAGCTCAAGGGCTACACCTACGAGGCCGCCGACGCCTCCTTCGAGCTGCTGCTGCGCGCCGAGGTGGAGGGCGGGCCGCTGAAGTACTTCGAGGTCGAGTCCTGGCGCGCGATCGTCGAGGACCGCCCCGACGGCACCCACGCCAACGAGGCCACCGTGAAGCTGTGGGCCAAGAGCGAGCGCATCGTCGCCACCGCGGAGGGCAACGGCCCGGTCAACGCCCTCGACCGCGCCCTGCGCGTCGCCCTGGAGAAGATCTACCCGCAGCTCGCCAAGCTGGAGCTGGTCGACTACAAGGTCCGCATCCTGGAGGGCAAGCACGGCACCCAGTCCACGACCCGGGTGCTGATCTCCACCTCCGACGGGGCGGGGGAGTGGTCGACCGTCGGCGTCGCGGACAACGTCATCGCCGCCTCCTGGCAGGCGCTCGAGGACGCCTATGCCTACGGGCTGCTGCGCGCCGGGGTGGAGCCCGCCTGAGGCGACCGGACCTCCGGACCGGCGGGCGGCAGAATTGCCCAATGGTCCGGATGCCCGTTTCGTGGCGTATTCGGGTAGCTTCGACTATATGAAGGTCGCACCGATGCGCACCCTTGTACGTCTGCTGATCGCGCCGGTGGCCGCCGTGCTGGCGGTCCTCCTGGCCGGCGCGCCGGGGGCGCAGGCGGCCACGGACGTCTCCGTCGTCGCCGAGAAGCTGCGCGAAAGCCCTGTCTACGTCGATCCCGAGGCCCGGGACGTCCTGTCGGAGTCCGACGCCGAGGCCCTCGCCGGCAAGATCGAGGACTCCGGCAAACCCGTCTTCGTCGCCGTCCTGCCGGCCGACTTCCCCACCCAGAACCTCTTCCGCGACCTGCGCACCGAGACGGGCATCACCGGTCTGTACGGCGTCCGGCTCGGCGACCGGTTCGACGCCCGTGCTGACAGCAGTGTGCTCAGCCGGCAGGGCGTGTCCAACCTGGTCGGGTCCGTGCAGGACGCAGGGGACGCCAAGGCCCAGCTCAACGACTTCGTCGACACCGCGATCCGCAGCATCGGCGGCGGAGCGCCCGACTCCTGGAGCGACGGTTCCGGCGACGTGCCCGTCGGCGGGCTGATCACGGTCGGCGCGCTGGTGGCGGCCGGCGGAGCGGGCGCGTACGCGGTGACCCGCCGCCGCAGGCGCCGTCACGAGGAGGAGCAGGCGGCCGCCCTGGAGAAGCTGCGGGTGGTGGTCGACGAGGACATCACCGCGTTCGGCGAGGAGCTGGACCGGCTCGACTTCCACCCGGGCGAGCCCGGGGCGGACGACGCGATGCGCGCGGATTACGCACGCGCGCTCGACGCCTACGAGCAGTCCAAGGCCTCCATGGCGGCGGCCCGGAAACCGGAGGACGTCCGGGCGGTGACCGAGGCCGTGGAGGACGGCCGGTTCGCGCTCGCGTCGCTGGCCGCCCGCCGTGAGGGCAGGCCGGTGCCGGAGCGCCGCCCGCCGTGCTTCTTCGACCCGCGCCACGGCCCCTCCGTCGCCGACGCCCGGTGGACGCCGCCCGGCGGGACGGAGCGCGAGGTGCCGGTGTGCGCGGCCGACCAGGCCCGGCTGGCCGAGGGCCGCGATCCCGCGGTCCGCGAGGTCGACACCGAGTACGGCCGCCGTCCCTACTGGGAGGCGGGACCGGCGTACGGCCCCTGGGCGGGCGGATACTTCGGCGGCGGGCTGCTGCCCGGACTGCTGTTCGGCACTCTGCTCGGCAGCATGATGGCCGGCCCCGGGTACGCGTCCGACTACGGCGCCGGATACGGCGACTTCGGCGGTTACGAAGGCGGTGACGTCTCCGGCGCGGACTTCGACTCCGGGGACTTCGGCGGTGGCTTCGGCGGCGGCGACTTCGGAGGGGGCGGCTTCGGAGGCGGCGGCGACTTCGGCGGAGGCTTCTGACCCGGGCCGCGCACCACGGACGCCGAGCGCCCGCCCTCCCGTACCGGGAGGAGCGGGCGCGCTCGGTGCTGCGGGGCGTCAGGCCTTGCGGATCGCCGAGATGTCGAAGACCAGCTTGATCTTGTCGGAGACCAGCATGCCGCCCGTCTCCAGGGCGGCGTTCCAGGTCAGACCCCACTCGGAGCGCTGGATCTCGGCCTTGCCCTCGAAGCCGACGCGCTCGTTGCCGAACGGGTCCTTCGCGGCGCCGTTGAACTCCAGGTCGATGGTGATCGGCTTGGTGGTGCCGAGGATCGTCAGGTCGCCGGTGATGCGGTAGTCGTCGCCGCCCAGGGCCTCCGCCTGGGTGGAGCGGAAGGTCATGGTCGGGAACTCGTCGATCTTGAAGAAGTCCGCGCTCCGCAGATGACCGTCACGGTCGGCGTTGCCCGTGTCGATGGTGTCCATCACCACGTCGATCGAGGCCGTGGACCGGCTCGGGTCCGCTCCGTCGAGGTGCAGCTGACCGGAGAACTCCTTGAAGTGGCCCTTCACGTTGGTGACCATCGCGTGGCGGGCGACGAAGCCGATCGTGGTGTGCGCCGGGTCGAGCTCGTAGTCGCCGGTCAGCGCTGCCAGGTCCGGGCTCACCGCCGAGCCGGTGGCGCCCTTGTCGTCGTCCTTGCGGCCGAAGAGACCCATGGTGTTCCTCCTGGGGACGGGGATGGGGAGATCCCGTTGAATGTTCAACTACTCAACACGGCCCACCGTAGACCCATTCCCTTAAATGTTCAACATCTTTCGGGGAAGGTGTCGCGATCCGTTCGTTCGAACGAGTGAGAACGAGCGGCCGGGCAAGGAGCGGCCGGGCCTAGTCCGGCAGCCGGCGGGCCGGGGCGCCCTGGGTCGCGCCGCGGGTGTGGACGTACAGCTGGCGCCGGTCTCCCACGTCGAGCCGCTGGGGGAGCGGCAGCTCGTGACGCACCGGACGCGCGTGGTCGGCGAGCTGCCGGCGCGGGTCGTAGACCTGGTTGAACTTCCACAGCATGCGGGCGAAGTTCGTCTGCCCGCGCGCCAGGTTCCCGGCCAGCACCCGGGCCGCCCCGAACGCCGTGCGCAGCCCCAGGTGTTTGCGGTTGATGACCGCCTGGGTGCGCACCAGCTCCTCGTAGAAGCGCTCCAGCGGCAGCGTGGTCGGCACCACCGCGTGCTGGATGTCGAAGAGCCGGTAGTCGCGGGTGGTGAGCCGGCGCGACTCGGTGTGCCAGATCTCCGTGCCCGGGTACGGCGTCATCACGGTGAAGTGCACGATCTCCGGCACCGCCATCGCGAACTCCCGCACCACCCGGAAGCGCTCCTCGTCCCAGGCCGGGTCCACGATCAGGTTGATGGCCACCTGGATGCCCAGTCGTCGCGCCGTCTCCAGCGCCTTCAGGTTCTCGTCCGGGCTGACCCGCTTGCGGTACAGGTCGAGCCCTTCGGCGTCGATCGCCTCCATGCCGAGGAACATGTACCGCAGCCCCAGCCGCGCCCAGCGCTCGAACACCTCCGGGTGGCGCAGCAGCACGTCGGAGCGGGTCTCCAGGTAGTACTGCTTGCGGATGCGCCGCCGCTCCACCTCCGCGGCGATGGCGTTGCCGTGCTCGGGCCGGATGAAGGCCACGTCGTCCACGATGAACACGTTCGGCTCGCGGATCGCCGCGAGGTCGTCCGCCGCCGCCTCCGGGGATGCCTTGCGGTAGCTGCGGCCGTAGAACGTCCACGCGGAGCAGAACGAGCAGTCCCAGGGGCAGCCGCGGGTGAACTCGATGGACGCGCACGGGTCCAGCTCGCCGATGAAGTAGCGGCGGCGGCTGCGCATCAGGTCCCGGGCCGGGAGGGGCGTGTCGATGCTGTGCAGCATCAGCGGGGCGGGGCCCCGCCCCGACGCCGTGACGACACCGGGCACCCCCTCCACGCCGCCGTCCCGCACCGCCTCCAGCAGCGGCGCGACGGCGGGTTCGCCCTCGCCCCGGACCACGGCGTCCACCGCGCCCCGCGCCTGCTCGATGACCTCCTGGGCGACGAACGAGACGCTGTGGCCGCCGAGGAACACGAAGCAGTCCGGCAGCTCCTCCTTCACCCGCTCGGCGAGCCGGATCGCCTCGGGGATGTTCGCCAGGTAGTTCAGCGAGATCCCGAGCGCCTCCGGGCGGAACGACCGCACCTCGTCGCGCAGCCGCCGCACGCTCAGCACCTGGAGGTCGACCACCCGGACCTCGTGACCCGCCTCGCGGGCGGCGCCGGCCACCCGCTCCAGGCCCAGGGGTTCGAGCCGGAGGAAGATCTCGGAGTACATCAGGGCGCTGGGGTGGACGAGCAGCAGGCGCATGAGGGGACCTCGTCACGGTGCCGGGAGCAGGGCGGGATGTCCCTTTCGTAACCCGGTGCGCCGGGTCGCGTACTGCTCATACGCCCGCATGGCCTACCCGGCGGCACGCAGGAGTGGTTGCCCGGCGCGGCGTACCGGCCCACCGACCGCCGCGACGACCGGCGGCGGCACCCGCCGGAGGGCCGCCGCCGGGCCCGCCGCGGACGGGCCGCTGCGCTGGCGGCGTCCCCCGGGCCGGGGGTGTCCTGGATGGCGAGGCCCGCAGCGACAGCGCATGGGAGACCGTACTCGTGACCACCACCGGCTCCGCTTCCCCCTACGACCCCCCGGCGGACCCCGCCGCCTCCGCCGCGGCCGCGGCGGTCGAACAGACCCCGCCCCGCACGGACCGCCGCGTCGTCCTCGTCACCGGCGCGTCCTCGGGCATCGGCGCGGCCACCGCCCGGCGCTTCGCCGCCGGCGGATGGCATCTGCTGCTCAGCGGACGTGACCGGCGGCGGCTGGAGGAGACCGCGTCCGGCACCTCCGCGGTCCTGCTGCCCGCCGACCTCGCCGCCCCGGACGGGGCGAAGATGCTGGCCGAGGCCGCGCTGCGGGAGGCCGGGCGGATCGACCTGCTGATCGCCGGGGCGGGCATCGGCTGGGCGGGCCCCTTCTTGACCATGCCGCACACCGACATCGACCGGGTGCTCTTCCTGGACCTCAACGCCACCCTCCACCTGGTCCGCGAGGTGCTGCCCGCGATGGTGGCGGCCGGGAGCGGCCGGGTGGTCCTCGTCGGGTCGGTGGCCGGCGCGGTGGGCGTCCGCGAGGAGGCGGTGTACTCCGCCGCCAAGGCCGGACTGGCCGCGTTCGCCGAGGCGCTCCGGCAGGAACTGCGCGGCACCGGCGTCGGCGTCACGCTGATCGTGCCCGGCCCCGTCGAGACCGGCTTCTTCGCCCGCCGCGGCCGCCCCTACCACCGCACCCACCCGCGCCCCACGTCGGCGGCCCGGGTCGCGGCCGCCGTCTGGGACGCGGTCAGCGAGGCCCGCGACGACACGTACATCCCGTCCTGGCTCACCCTCCCCGCCCGTGTCCGGGCCCTGACGCCCGGCCTGTACCGGAGGCTCTTGGACCGCTTCGGCTGAGGCCGTGTCCGCCGCTACGCCACCGTCTCCCGCCCGGTGGCCGTGCTGCTCCGCCGTCAGGGGCGTACCGCTAGGCTCTGCGTGCAGGACCTGACCCGAACGGGCGAATCCGTGGAACTTCGATGGGACCGGCCCGTGCGGGAGGTGCCGGACCCCGTGGGGATTCTGGCCACCGAGCCCCGGCCGCGGCTGCGCGTCACTCGGGGGGAGGCATGCGTGACGCACGTGTGTGAGGCGGCTCTCAGCCGCTGGGGTTTGTGTGACCTCCACAAGCCGCAGGGCCTCTGAGCAGTCGGAACGCCTGCATGGCCCGCTGGTTCTGTTCGGTGCTACCAGGAAAACAGTCCGGAGACTGTGAGGAGTCGACGGCTCGCAATCAGCGGCGGGCTTCGTAAGGTCACTACATGACCGTTTTGGATGAGGCGCCGGGTGAGCCCACCGACGCGCGTGGACGCGTGGCCGAACTGCACGAGATTCGTGCGCAGGCACTGGCCGGCCCGAGCGAGAAGGCGACCCGGGCGCAGCACGCCAAGGGCAAGCTGACCGCGCGGGAGCGCATCGAACTGCTGCTGGACGCGGGGTCGTTCCGTGAGGTCGAGCAGTTGCGGCGGCACCGGGCCACCGGCTTCGGTCTGGAGGAGAAGAAGCCGTACTCGGACGGTGTGATCACCGGCTGGGGGACGGT
>BMVA01000017.1 GCA_014650475.1 Streptomyces albogriseolus | reverse complement strand
GGCGGCGGCGCCCGCGGCGGCCTGCGCGGCGGCCGGACCGCCGGCGCCGCCCGGCTGACCGGGCTTGCCCTGCGGCTTCTTGCCGCCCTGGGCGACGTCCACGGGCAGCATGACCAGCGCGGTCGTGCCGCCGGAGTCGGACGGGCGGAGCTGGATCCGGATGCCGTGGCGCTGCGACAGACGGCCGACCACGAACAGACCCATGCGGCGGGAGACGGAGACGTCCACGGTGGGCGGCGAGGCGAGCCGCTCGTTGATCGCCGCGAGGTCCTCGGGGGACAGACCGATACCGGTGTCGTGGATCTCGATCAGCACCCGGCCGTCGGGCAGGGCGTGACCGGTGACCTTGACCTTGGTCTGCGGGGAGGAGAACGACGTCGCGTTCTCCAGCAGCTCGGCGAGCAGGTGCACGAGGTCGTTGACGACCCGGCCGGCCACTTCGGTGGACGGCACCGCGGCCAGCTCGATGCGCTCGTACTGCTCCACCTCGGACGCGGCGGCGCGGAGCACGTCGACCAGCGGGACCGGGCGGGTCCACCGGCGGCCGGGCTCCTCACCCGCGAGGACGAGGAGGTTCTCACCGTTACGGCGCATACGGGTGGCGAGGTGGTCCAGCTTGAACAGCGAGGACAGCTGGTCCGGGTCGGCCTCGCGGGACTCGAGCTCGGAGATCAGCGACAGCTGGCGCTGGATCAGACCCTGGGAGCGGCGCGAGAGGTTGGTGAACATCGCGTTGACGTTGCCCCGCAGCAGGGCCTGCTCGGCGGCGAGGCGGACCGCCTCGCGGTGCACGTCGTCGAAGGCCGCGGCCACGCGGCCGATCTCGTCCCGGGAGTGCACACCGACCGACTCCACGGTGGTGTCGACGTCCTGCGGGTCCGACTCGGAGAGCTGCTTGACCAGGTCGGGCAGGCGCTCCTGGGCGACCCTGGTCGCGGTCTCCTCCAGGCGGCGCAGCGACCGGATCATGGACCGGGCCACGACGAAGGCGCCGACCAGGGACACACCGAGCACGAGGAGGATCAGCGCACCGGAGATGATCGCGTCGCGCTCGGTGGCGCTGCGCAGCTCACGGGCCTTCTGTTCCATCTCCTCGAGCAGCGAGAGCTCGATGTTCTTCATCTGCTGGATCTTGGTGGAGCTGTCGTCCAGCCAGTCACGGTAGGAGCGCGCGCCCACCGACTGCAGACCGAACTCGGAGGCCAGCGCGCGGCCGGCGTACTCGTCGGTCGCCTTGATCGTGGTGTTGCCCTCTTCGATGGGCAGCAGCAGCTCGGCGGCGGAGTCCTCGCCGTAGATGCTCTTGAAGGCGCGCAACTCGGACTTCTGGCTCTCCAGCGCGGACTGCGCGTAGAGCCGGTCGTTCTCGGCGATGTCGCCCTTGGTGGTGTTGCTCGCGGGCAGCGCCGCGGCGAGAACCGCGCGCTGGACTGACGCGTACTCCTTGGCGGAGGAGAACGACGCCAGGGCACGCGTGCGCTGGATCATGTCGGGGTTGCTGGTCGCCTCCGCCATGTCCTGCGAGAGGTCGATCAGGTTCTCGATCAGGCGGTGGTAGCCCTCGACGCTCTGCGTGGAGTTGTTCTCCTGCTGGAACGCCGTGTTGCGGATCTTGGCGAGCTCGCTCAGGTCGCCGGCCAGCTGGACGAGGTTGTCGCGGACGCCCTTGAGGTTGCCGTCCTTGCTCGCCGCGTCGATCTCCTCGGAACTGTCGAGGAAGTTCGACATCGCGCGGTCGGTCTTCTCGCGGTAGCCCTTGACCGAGAAGTCCGTGCCCTTGCCGCCGTGCGCGAGCGGACCGGCCGACTGGTCGCGCTCCTCCTGGAGCGCGTGCGCCAGCTCGGTGGCCTGCTTGGTCATGTCCGTCAGCAGCTTCATGTTGTCGAGCTGCTGGATGTCGTCCATCGACTGCTGGATACGCAGCGCGCCGAGCGAGGTGGCCGCGACCACCGGCAGCGCGAGCAGCGACACCAGACGGGTCGAGATCCGCCAGTTGCGCAGGGCTATTCGCGAACCCGGGCCGGCGGGGGCGGCCGGCGGGGTGGCCGGGGGTGCGGACGGCGCGCCGGGGCGCTCACCGCCGCTGTTACCGGGTGTGGTCGGACCCTGGCTCTGGGCGTGCTGGGGCGAGGAGCTGACGGCCTTGGGGCCAGTCCCGCCCTGCGGCTCCGGCTCCGCCGAAGCGCTGCCATCCCTCTTGAAACGTCCCTGCACTAGCGTCGCAACCTCTGAACCAGGCGCCCCTCCGCGTGAACGGCGAGGCACGGTGTCGGCGTCATAGGGGCGCCCTGAATACGCCCCCGTGGTGGTCGTGATGATCCGGCGCCGGTCCCCCCATCTCGCCGCCGCTCGGCGCGTGGTCGCGCCCCCTGTGCGCCGGCTCGATCCCTGCGGCGGTCCGTGAGATTCCAGCACAGTGCAGGATCTCCAACAAGGCCCGTGGGCTTACCCGTGACATACGTGACACCGCGTGTCCGCCGGATCACCAGTCGTAGAACGGGATCTTGCCTATTCCGGGCATACCGGTCCGGACCGGCGAGGTGGGGGCGGTGTCCCAGTCGGCATGATCAGGAGCGGAATGGTCGCTTCAGGTGGTCAATGTCCGATTCCGCTCGCCGTGGCGCGCGCCCGAGATGCCTGGATTGTCGTTCGTATCGTGAGCAAACTCACACCGAGATCACCGCTCCCGGCCCCGGGCCGCCGGGAATTGAATGTTTAGCCTGACGCTTTACAGGGACGGCAGAACTGACAACCCGCGCCCGTCCGAGGGTCTTCCCGACCCTCCGGGCGCCCGTGCACAGGACAGGGTCAAGTAAACAGTGAAGACGACGACGATGTTCCACAAGATCGCCAACCCGCGGCGCACCACGCTCGCGCACCTCGACGGTGCCGACGATCTGCAGAAGCCGGTCCAGCAGGAGCACCCCGTCGAACTCCCGGCCCAGACTGCCAATCCCAAGCGCACCGTCCTCATGGAGATCCCGGTCGCGGCCGGCGCCGCGAACTGACACCGGTCCATACGCGCGGCCGCCGCGAAACGCTCAGCGCGAACCGCGCACCGACGAGGGGCGCCCCACCGGCCGCGGTGGGGCGCCCCTCGTCGGTGCGCCGGGCCGGGACCCCTGCGCGTTAGCCTGGAGCGTCAGACTCCAGCCGCTTCAGTCAAGGGGACCAGCATCCCGTGCGCATCGCCAGATTCTCCATCGACGGGAACGTCGCCTTCGGCGCGGTCGAGGGCGAGAAGCAGGACGAGCTCGTCCTGGACATCATCAAGGGCATCCCGTTCGCGGACTTCGAGCTCTCCGGCACCAAGGTCCCGGTGAGCAAGGTCAGGCTGCTGCCCCCGGTGCTCCCGAACAAGGTGGTGGCCTTCGGGCGCAACTACGCGGACCACGCCAAGGAGATGGGCAACGAGGTGCCCGACGCGCCCTTCGCCTTCTTCAAGCCCGCCACCTCGGTCATCGGCCCCGGCGACGAGATCCAGTACCCCTCCTTCTCCCAGGAGGTGCACCACGAGGCCGAGCTCGCCGTGGTCATCGGCCGGCTCTGCCGCGAGGTCCCGCGCGAGCGCGTCAAGGACGTGATCTTCGGCTACACCTGCGCCAACGACGTCACCGCGCGCGACGTCCAGAAGCGCGAGAAGCAGTGGGCCCGCGCCAAGGGCTTCGACACCTCCTGCCCGCTCGGCCCCTGGGTGGAGACGGACCTCGACATCGCCGCCGCGCAGGACCTGACGATCCAGCTCACGGTCAACGGCGGCCAGCGCCAGCTCGGCCGCACCAGCGAGATGATCCACTCCATCGAGGACCTGATCGTCAACATCTCCGAGGCCATGACCCTGCTCCCGGGCGACGTCATCCTCACGGGCACCCCGGCTGGGGTCGGCCCCCTCCACGTCGGCGACGAGGTCGCCGTCACCATCGAAGGCATCGGCACTCTCACCAACAAGGTTGTCAAGCGTGGCTAGCGCATCCGGCTCCTCCGTACGCGTCCGTTTCTGCCCGTCGCCCACCGGTAACCCCCACGTGGGCCTGGTCCGCACCGCCCTGTTCAACTGGGCGTTCGCCAAGCACCACGGCGGCACCCTGGTCTTCCGCATCGAGGACACCGACGCGGCCCGCGACTCCGAGGAGTCGTACAACCAGCTGCTGGACTCCATGCGCTGGCTGGGCTTCGACTGGGACGAGGGCCCCGAGGTCGGCGGCCCGTACGCGCCGTACCGCCAGTCGCAGCGCATGGACCTCTACCGCGACGTGGCACAGAAGCTGCTGGACCGCGGCCACGCCTACCACTGCTACTGCTCCCAGGAGGAGCTGGACACCCGCCGCGAGGCCGCCCGCGCCGCCGGCAAGCCGTCCGGCTACGACGGCCACTGCCGCGAGCTCACCGCCGCGCAGGTGGAGGAGTACAAGGCCCAGGGCCGCGAGGCGATCGTCCGCTTCCGGATGCCCGACGAGCCGATCACCTTCACCGACCTGGTCCGCGGCGAGATCACCTACCTGCCGGAGAACGTGCCGGACTACGGCATCGTGCGCGCCAACGGGGCCCCGCTGTACACGCTGGTCAACCCGGTCGACGACGCCCTGATGGAGATCACCCACGTCCTGCGCGGCGAGGACCTGCTCTCCTCCACCCCGCGCCAGATCGCCCTGTACAAGGCGCTGATCGAGCTCGGCGTCGCCAAGGAGATCCCCGCCTTCGGCCACCTTCCGTACGTGATGGGCGAGGGCAACAAGAAACTCTCCAAGCGCGACCCGCAGTCCTCGCTCAACCTCTACCGCGAGCGCGGCTTCCTGCCCGAGGGCCTGCTCAACTACCTGTCGCTGCTCGGCTGGTCGCTCTCCGCCGACCAGGACGTCTTCTCGATCGACGAGATGGTCGCCGCCTTCGACGTCACCGACGTCAACCCCAACCCGGCGCGCTTCGACCTCAAGAAGTGCGAGGCGATCAACGCCGACCACATCCGCATGCTCGACGTGAAGGACTTCGCCGAGCGCTGCCGCCCCTGGCTGCAGGCCCCCCACGCCCCCTGGGCCCCGGACGCCTTCGACGAGGCCAAGTGGCAGGCCATCGCGCCGCACGCGCAGACCCGCCTCAAGGTCCTCTCCGAGATCACCGACAACGTCGACTTCCTGTTCCTGCCGGAGCCGGTCTTCGACGAGGCGTCCTGGAACAAGGCGATGAAGGAGGGCTCCGACGCCCTGCTGCGCACCGCCCGGGAGAACCTGGAGGCCGCCGACTGGGCCTCCGCCGAGTCGCTGAAGGAGGCCGTCCTGGCCGCCGGCGAGGCCCACGGCCTCAAGCTCGGCAAGGCGCAGGCCCCGGTCCGCGTCGCCGTCACCGGCCGCACCGTCGGCCTGCCGCTCTTCGAGTCCCTCGAGGTGCTGGGCAAGGAGAAGTCCCTGGCCCGCGTCGACGCGGCCCTGGCGAGGCTCGCCGGCTGACCTCACCCGCCGTGCAGGGGCGGCTCCCGGACACGTCCGGGGGCCGCCCCTCGGCGTTCCCCGGTGTCCTCCGGCCCGCCCCGGTACCGTCGGTGGCATGGACATCCGCGCCGTGGTCTGGGACGTCGACGACACGCTGTTCGACTACACCTCCGCCGACCGTGAGGGCATGCGCGCCCACCTCGTCACCGAGGGCCTGCTCGCGGGGTACGGCTCCGTGGAGGAGGCGCTGACGCGCTGGCGGGAGATCACCGACCAGCAGTGGGCGCGGTTCGCCGCCGGCGAGGTGGACTTCGAGACCCAGCGCCGCGACCGCACCCGGGTGTTCCTGGGCCGCGAGCTGACCGACGCGGAGGCGGACGACTGGTTCGACCGCTACCTGGTGCACTACGAGTCCGCCTGGAGCCTGTTCCCGGACGTGCTGCCCGTGCTGGACGCCCTCGCCGCCAGCCACCGGCACGCCGTGCTCTCCAACTCCAGCCTGCACGTGCAGGACCGCAAGCTGCGGGTGCTGGGCGTGCACGACCGCTTCGAGGCGATCCTGTGCGCCGCCGAGCTGGGCGTCTCCAAGCCGGAGCCCGGCGCCTTCCTGGCCGCCTGCGACGCCCTCGCGCTCCACCCTGAGCAGGTCGCGTACGTCGGGGACCATCCGGAGATCGACGGCCGGGGCGCCGCCGAGGCCGGGCTGCTCTCGGTGTGGATCGACCGCGCCGACGCCCACGCCACCCTCGAACCGCCGGCCGGTCCGCGCCGCATCGCGTCCCTCGCCGAACTGCCCTCCCTGCTGCGCGGCGATACCCGTTTTGGAGCGTCGACCACCTTCAGGTAATGTTCTTCCTGCGCCGCGGGGAGCGGGCCGGAAGGCCGGAGCCCCGAAGCGCAGAACTAGAACGAGATCCCCTCCGGGGCTTGCGTTCCAGTGGCCTATGGTGTAATTGGCAGCACGACTGATTCTGGTTCAGTTAGTCTTGGTTCGAGTCCAGGTAGGCCAGCTCGCAGAGCTCATCTGCACCCGCGGATCACATCCGCAAGCCCCCGTTGTGTAGCGGCCTAGCACGCTGCCCTCTCAAGGCAGTAGCGCCGGTTCGAATCCGGTCGGGGGTACAGATCCTTCGCGGGATCGCTAGGGCCCCCGTTGTGTAGCGGCCTAGCACGCCGCCCTCTCAAGGCGGTAGCGCCGGTTCGAATCCGGTCGGGGGTACTGACTGGTCTAAACCATCATTGGTCTATGGTGTAATTGGCAGCACGACTGATTCTGGTTCAGTTAGTCTTGGTTCGAGTCCAGGTAGACCAGCAGGATCTGCGGAAACGCATGATCCACGCCCCCGTTGTGTAGCGGCCTAGCACGCCGCCCTCTCAAGGCGGTAGCGCCGGTTCGAATCCGGTCGGGGGTACACCGGCGAAAGCCCTCCACCTCGGTGGGGGGCTTTCGTGCTGTCCGTCACTCGATGCCGTACCGCCGGGCCGACTCCTCCTCCTGCGCCAGCCGGTGCAGCGCGCGCAGCACCGGCTCGAACAGCACCGCCGACGCCACGGCCATCTCCACCTGCTCCTTCAACGAGTCGTACGTCTCCATGAAGTCGAGTTGCCGGGACGCCACCTGGTGCATCAGCCGCGCGTACGGCGCCATCAGCTCGGCGTCCCACGGGTAGCCCAGCCGCCGCAGTGCGGCCACCGCCACCACCAGCGAGCGGTGCACGGGGGAGAGGGGGGCCATCTCCCGCGACGTCTCCCAGCCCAGCGTCTCCAGCAGCCTGTCCACCTCCGCGCGGGCCGCCACCACGTCCGGGTCCTCCTCGTCCGGCTCCGGGTCCTGCGGCAGCGCCCACAGCGCCGCGCCCAGGCGGATCGTGCGGCCCAGGGAGTCGTCGTCGATGTGGCTCAGCACCTCACGGGCCCTGGCCACGGGGATGCCGCCCACCTGGATCAGCGCGCGCACCAGCCGCAGCCGGCGCAGGTGCTCCTCGTCGTAGTCCGCCGTGGTCGCGTTGACGCGGCGGCCGGGCGGCAGCAGTCCCTCGCGCAGGTAGTACTTGATCGTCGCGGTGGACACACCGCTGCGTTCGCTCAGTTCAGCCAGCCGCACCTCTTGCGCCTTTCATGGGATAGCGAGACTATCCTAGGGTTCCCCCCGGGAACTCGTCCAGGCCACCCTAGGGATCCGGGAGTGAGACATGCGGCGCAGGTTCGCGGTCGCCGAGCGCACCACCGCGGCGGCGGAGGGCACCGTCGTCGTCCTGCTGATCGGCATGCGGATCAACCGCTTCTGGGCCGTGCACCACTGGCTGCCCGTGCTGGTCTCGATGCCGCGCATGCTGCGTGAGCTCGGGAAGCGCCCGGAGAGCGGACTGCTGAAGTACATCCTGCTCACGGCCTCCCCGCGGACGTACTACGTCGTCCAGTACTGGGAGTCCAAGGAGAAGCTGTACGCCTACGCGCACGCCCCGGGAACGGTCCACCACCGCGCGTGGACCTTCGTCAACGGCAAGGAGCGCGCGGGCAAGGTGCGCGGCCATGTCGGGCTGTGGCACGAGGCGTACGTGGTGCCGCAGGGGAACTACGAGTCGATCTACGCCGACATGCCGGCGTTCGGACTCGCGGCCGCGCACGGGCAGATACCGCTGGAGCGGCGCGGACGGCGCGCCAAGGACCGCTTCGCGTACCGGCCGGAGCAGCCCGCGCGGCCGGAAGGGACGGAAACGACTGCGCCGTCGGCGGTGGCCGACGGCGCGTGAGGCGGGGGAGGGTCCGCCGCGGCGTTGAGGCGGACCCGTTCCCGCGGAACGTGTGCGGTGGACGGGGGACGTTCAGGAGCGCCGGAGCGCCTCGGAGAGGCGGGCGGCGGCGTCGATGACGGCCTGGGCGTGCATCCGGCCCGGGTGACGCGTCAGACGCTCGATGGGGCCGGAGACCGACACGGCGGCCACCACGCGGTTCGACGGCCCGCGCACCGGCGCCGAGACGGACGCCACGCCCGGCTCGCGCTCGCCGATCGACTGGGCCCAGCCGCGGCGCCGTACACCGGAGAGGGCCGTCGCCGTGAAACGGGCGCCCTGCAGGCCGCGGTGCAGCCGCTCGGGCTCCTCCCAGGCCATGAGGATCTGCGCCGACGAGCCGGCCTTCATGGTGAGCGTGGAGCCCACCGGTACCGTGTCCCGCAGTCCGGACAGGCGCTCCGCCGCGGCGACGCAGATGCGCATGTCGCCCTGGCGGCGGTAGAGCTGGGCGCTCTCGCCGGTCACGTCGCGCAGGTGGGTCAGCACCGGGCCCGCCGTGGCGAGCAGCCGGTCCTCGCCCGCGGCCGCGGCCAGTTCGGCCAGGCGCGGGCCGAGGATGAACCGCCCCTGCATGTCACGCGCCACCATGCGGTGGTGCTCCAGCGCCACCGCCAGGCGGTGGGCCGTGGGTCGTGCCAGTCCGGTGGCACCGACCAACCCCGCGAGGGTGGCCGGGCCGGACTCCAGGGCGCTCAGGACGAGTGCTGCCTTGTCCAGAACGCCGACGCCGCTACTGTTGTCCATGCAACGATACTTGCGTCTCACTCTGTGAAACGCAAGTTCAATTTTCCGTGGAACCCGCCACTCTTGAAGCACGAAGCAACGCGGCCCGTGGACCACCGGGCCTGACGGCGGACGCCCGGTGTCAGGGGCGCGGGCGCCGTCTCACAGATCTCTAGTTGGGCCGGAGGGCAACGTGCCGGCCGGAGGGAAAGCGATGGGTAGGACACTCGCGGAGAAGGTCTGGGACGACCACGTCGTCCGGCGCGCCGAGGGCGAGCCCGACCTCCTCTTCATCGATCTGCACCTGCTGCACGAGGTGACCAGCCCCCAGGCCTTCGACGGCCTCCGCAAGAACGGCCGCCGGGTGCGCCGTCTCGACCTCACCATCGCGACCGAGGACCACAACACCCCGACCCTCGACATCGACAAGCCCATCGCCGACCCGGTCTCCCGGGTCCAGCTGGAGACGCTGCGCAAGAACTGCGCCGAGTTCGGCGTCCGGCTGCACCCGCTGGGCGACGTCGAGCAGGGTGTCGTGCACGTCGTCGGCCCGCAGCTGGGCCTGACCCAGCCCGGCATGACGGTGGTGTGCGGCGACTCCCACACCTCCACCCACGGCGCTTTCGGCGGACTCGCCTTCGGCATCGGCACCTCCCAGGTCGAGCACGTCCTGGCGACCCAGACGCTGCCGATGGCCCGCCCCAAGACCATGGCGATCACGGTCGACGGCGAGCTGCCCGAGGGCGTCACCGCCAAGGACCTGATCCTGGCGATCATCGCGAAGATCGGCACGGGCGGCGGCCAGGGCTACGTCCTGGAGTACCGCGGCGAGGCCATCGAGAAGCTCTCGATGGAGGCCCGGATGACCATCTGCAACATGTCGATCGAGGCCGGCGCCCGCGCGGGCATGATCGCCCCCGACGAGACGACCTTCGCGTACCTCGAGGGCCGTCCGCACGCCCCGAAGGGCGAGGACTGGGACGCGGCCGTCGCCTACTGGAAGACGCTGAGGTCCGACGACGACGCCGAGTTCGACGCCGAGGTCGTCATCGACGCCTCCGAGCTGTCGCCGTTCGTCACCTGGGGCACCAACCCGGGCCAGGGCGCGCCGCTCTCCGCGTCGGTCCCCGACCCCGCCTCGTACGAGGACGCCTCGGAGCGGCTCGCCGCCGAAAAGGCGCTGGAGTACATGGGGTTGGAGGCCGGCCAGACGCTCCGCTCCATCAACGTGGACACCGTCTTCGTAGGGTCCTGCACCAACGGCCGCATCGAGGACCTGCGCGCCGCCGCGGACGTCATCAAGGGCCGCAAAGTCGCCGACGGCGTACGGATGCTGGTCGTCCCCGGCTCCGCGCGGGTGGGTCTGCAGGCCGTCTCCGAGGGCCTGGACGTGGTCTTCAAGGAGGCCGGCGCCGAGTGGCGGCACGCGGGCTGCTCGATGTGTCTGGGCATGAACCCGGACCAGCTCGCCCCCGGTGAGCGGTCCGCCTCCACCTCCAACCGCAACTTCGAGGGCCGGCAGGGCAAGGGCGGCCGGACGCACCTGGTGTCCCCGCAGGTCGCCGCGGCCACCGCGGTCCTCGGCCACCTGGCCTCCCCGGCCGACCTCGCCGCCGCCGACGACCGCACGCCCGCTGGAGTCTGATCAGTCATGGAAGCATTCACCACCCACACCGGCCGGGCCGTCCCGCTGCGCCGCAGCAACGTCGACACCGACCAGATCATCCCGGCCCACTGGCTCAAGAAGGTGACCCGGGACGGGTTCGAGGACGGGCTGTTCGAGGCCTGGCGCAAGGACCCCGAGTTCGTCCTCAACCGACCCGAGCGTGCGGGCGCCACGGTGCTGGTCGCCGGCCCCGACTTCGGCACCGGCTCCTCCCGTGAGCACGCCGTCTGGGCGCTGCAGAACTACGGCTTCAAGGCCGTGATCTCCTCCCGCTTCGCCGACATCTTCCGCGGCAACTCGCTGAAGAACGGCCTGCTGACGGTCGTCCTCGACCAGAAGATCGTCGACGCCCTGTGGGAGCTCACCGAGGCCGACCCCACCGCCGAGATCACCGTCGACCTCGAGGCCCGCGAGGTCCGCGCCGAGGGCCTCAACGCCCCCTTCGAGCTGGACGAGAACGCCCGCTGGCGGCTGCTGAACGGCCTCGACGACATCTCCCTCACGCTGCGGAACGAGGCGGACATCGCCGCGTACGAGGCGAAGCGCCCGTCCTTCAAGCCGCGGACCCTCACGGCCTGACCTTCCCGCGCGGCCGAAGTCCTCGGCAGAGGTCGACTTTCGGCCACCCCCTCACCCCGCCCGTACCCCCGATCGGACCGATCGGGGGTACGGGCGTCTTCGTACCCGTTCGGCCCCGCGTGCCGTCTTGAGGGCCGCCAACTTGCCACGTTAAGAAGGTGGTTGCCGGGGTACACGTGTCACGTGGCCGTGGATCCCGGGTGTGTGCGGACGGCCGTCCGGCGCGGTAGTTGCCCCCTGCGCAGGCGACAACTCGCCCCAGATGGCACAATCTGTGCATGGAACACGACGGCCAACTCCAGCTCTGTACGGCGGTCGCGGTCCGGCTCAAGGAAGCGCACTCGAGGGTGCGCGCACTGCAAGTCCCGGAGGGCGTACGGATGGCGCTGACCCGGAAGCTGTTGGTCATTACGGCCGCGGCCAAGCACGATCTCGCCGGTGCGGCAAGGCGTCTGGAGCGGTTCATGGCGGACCTCGACGAGGGACGAATCCCCGACGAGGAACGCTGAGCCAGTCAAGACAACCGAGTCCGTTGCGGCACAAGGGTGATTAGCCCGTTTCGTGTTTGATTTGCGGTATATATCTGCCTAACGTGCGAAAAGCTTGAACACATTCGTTCTGGCGATGTCTCCGAAGGGGAAGACGTGAACAAGGCGCAGCTCGTAGAAGCGATTGCCGACAAGGTGGGCGGCCGCCAGCAGGCCGCCGACGCCGTCGACCACGTACTGGACGCCATCGTCCGCGCGGTCGTCGCAGGGGAGCGGGTCTCGGTCACCGGCTTCGGTTCGTTCGAGAAGGTCGACCGCCCGGCCCGCTACGCCCGCAACCCGCAGACGGGCGAGCGCGTTCGGGTCAAGAAGACCTCCGTCCCGCGTTTCCGTGCGGGCCAGGGCTTCAAGGACCTGGTCAGCGGCTCGAAGAAGCTGCCGCGCGGCGGTGAGGTCGCCGTGAAGAAGGCGCCCAAGGGCAGCCTGACCGGCGGCGCTTCGGCGACGGTGAAGAAGGCCGCGGCGAAGAAGACCACGGCGAAGAAGGCCGCCACCGCCAAGAAGGCGGCCGCGAAGAAGACGGCGGCCAAGAAGGCCACCGCCAAGACCACGGCGAGCAAGACCGCGGCGAAGAAGGCCCCCGCCAAGTCGACGGCCGCGGCCAAGAGCACCGCCGCGAAGAAGACCACGGCGAAGAAGGCCCCGGCGAAGAAGGCGACGGCCACGAAGGCCCCCGCCAAGAAGTCGACCGCGCGCAAGACCACCGCCAAGAAGACCACCACCCGCAAGAAGTAGCGGACGCCTCGTCCCCCCTTCGGGCAAACGGTACTCATGTGTCGGGCCGGACTCCCCGGGAGTCCGGCCCGCGGTGTGTCCGGGACCGCGCCGCGCGCGGTCAGAACGTCTGCAGTGTCACCAGCGTGATCCGCAGGGACGCGCCCTCGCCCTCCGTCTCCAGCCGCACCCGCTGCCCGGGACGCAGCAGCCGCAGACCGCCCGCGTCGAACGCCGCGGCGTCGAAGGGAACCGGGGTGCCGTCGTCCAGCAGCACCTGACCGCTGCGGCTGTCGGGGTCGTAGGTGTACGCGGTGGCCTGCATGTGCGGCAGCCTACTGCTGCCCGGCGGGCAGCCGCGCGGCGGCCGCGGCCGTGCGGGGGCCGACGCCCAGCGCCAGCGCGGCCCGCAGATCCCCGCCGGTGTCCACGTCCTGCCGTACGGACTCCACCGCGTCGAGCGTGAGCTCCACCGCGCCCGACGCCCGGTGCCGGGCACGGGAACCGACGCCGAAGTGCGGACGCAGTTCACGGCCGCGGCTCGCGGCGAGCAGGGTCGTGCCGAGCCCCGCGGAATCCGCGAGAAAGGACCGCGGGAATTCCGCCGCCGCGTCCAGCACCCGGGCCAGTTCCGCGGGGCGCAGCGCCGGCAGATCCGCGTTCAGCGCCGCCACCGAGGCCGCGCGGCGTGCGGCGCCCACCACCGTCGCGGCATGGACCAGCGCGGCGTTGAGCCCGGCCCGCGGCAGGTCGGGAACGGTCCCCGCGCCCAGCGCCGCCAGTTCCCTGGCGGCCAGCGCGTCATTGGTGACGACCACCACATCCCGCACCGCGGGGCAGCCCAGCGCGGCCGCCACCGTGTCCTGCGCGAACGCCAGCGCCAGACCCGGCCGCAGACCGTCGTCCGCGGTGTCCGCCAGCCTGCTCTTGGCCTGCGGCAGGGGCTTCAGGGGTACCACCAAGGTCCACTGCACGAGTGTTGCGTCCCTCTCTTGTCACGGCCATTGTCACCCGGTGCGGCCGACGGCCGAGGGACCGGGCGTACGGTGTTCTCGACAGACCGGCGGCCCGGGGCGACACTTGTGCGGCCCGCCCGGCCTCGAGGGGACCGGGACCTGGGCCTGTCGTCCGTAAGAGGAAGGTGTACTCGTGCCGCGCCGCAGAATCGGCTTCTGGTACCGCTTCGCCGCGGTGATCTGCAAACCGCCGCTGGTGGTACTGCTCAAGCGGGACTGGCGCGGAATGGAGAACATTCCGGCCGAAGGTGGATTTATCACCGCGGTGAACCACAATTCGCACATCGATCCTCTGGCCTACGCGCACTTTCAGTACAACACCGGCCGTGTTCCGCGATTCCTGGCGAAGAGCGGCCTTTTCAACAAGGGATTCGTCGGCGCCGCGATGCGCGGTACCGGGCAGATCCCCGTCTACCGCGAGAGCACGGACGCGCTCAGCGCCTTCCGCGCCGCGATCGACGCCGTGGAGCGCGGCGAGTGCGTCGCCTTCTACCCCGAGGGCACCCTCACCCGGGACCCGGACGGCTGGCCCATGACCGGCAAGACCGGCGCCGCGCGCGTCGCGCTGCAGACCAAGTGCCCGGTGATCCCGGTCGCCCAGTGGGGCGCCAACGAACTGCTCCCGCCGTACGCCAAGAAGCCGCGGCTGTTCCCGCGCAAGACCAGCAGGGTGCTGGCCGGCCCGCCGGTCGACCTCTCGCGCTTCTACGACCAGGAGATGACGCCGGAGCTCCTCAAGGAGGCCACCGAGGCGATCATGGCCGCCGTGACCGGCCTGCTGGAGGAGATCCGCGGCGAGAAGGCCCCCGAGAGGCCCTACGACCCGCGCACGGAGCGGATGGAGCAGCGCCGCCGGACGCACGCGCAGCGCAACGGCAGGAACGGGCGGCAGGACCGCACCCGGGGCGAGCGAGCCGCCGTCCGGGAAGCACGTGAAGAGGGGCTGGGTACGTGAGCGAGCCGGTCAAGGCGGCCGTCTTCGGCACCGGATCGTGGGGGACGGCCTTCGGCATGGTCCTCGCCGACGCGGGCTGCGACGTCGTGCTGTGGGGACGGCGCCCCGAACTCGCCGACGCGGTCAACTCCACCCGCACCAACCCCGACTACCTGCCCGGGGTGGAACTCCCCGAGAACCTGCGGGCCACCTCGGACGCCGCCGAGGCCGCGCGCGGCGCCGACTTCACCGTCCTCGCGGTGCCCTCGCAGACGCTGCGCGGCAACCTCGCCCAGTGGCGGGACCTGCTCGCGCCGCGCACGGTGCTGGTGTCCCTCATGAAGGGCATCGAACTCGGCTCCGCGATGCGGATGAGCGAGGTGATCGAGGACGTCGCCAAGGTCGGCCGGGAGCGGATCGCGGTGGTGACCGGCCCCAACCTGGCCCGGGAGATCGCCGCCCGGATGCCGGCCGCCGCCGTGGTCGCCTGCACCGACGAAGAGGTCGCCCGGCGGCTCCAGACCGCCTGCCACACCCCGTACTTCCGGCCGTACACCAACACCGACGTCATCGGCTGCGAACTGGGCGGCGCGGTCAAGAACGTCATCGGCCTGGCCGTCGGCATCGCCGACGGCATGGGCCTCGGCGACAACACCAAGGGCTCGCTCATCACCCGCGGCCTCGCCGAGACCACCCGGCTCGGCGTCGCGCTCGGCGCCGACCCGCTGACCTTCTCCGGACTCGCGGGCCTGGGCGACCTGGTGGCCACCTGCTCCTCGCCGCTGTCCCGCAACCACACCTTCGGCACCAACCTCGGCAAGGGGCTGACCCTGCAGGAGACCATCGCGGTCACCAAGCAGACCGCCGAGGGCGTCAAGTCCTGCGAGTCGGTGCTGGACCTGGCCCGCCGGCACGGCGTCGACATGCCGCTCACCGAGACGGTCGTCGGGATCGTGCACGAGGGCAAGCCCCCTCAGGTGGCTGTCAAGGAGCTGATGTCGCGCAGCGCCAAGCCGGAGCGACGCTGAGCGACAGCCCCTCCGTTCGGCCCACGCACGGCGTTGCGGGCGCTGTATCCCGGCTCCGGCAGCGGGTACGCTCGTCGCGATATGAGCACCGAGAACCTCCCCCAGAGCCCCGACTCGCCGTCGCGCAAGCCGCGTGTGGCCGTCGTGTTCGGCGGGCGCAGCTCCGAGCACGGGATCTCCGTGGTCACCGCCGGCGCCGTCCTCAAGGCCATCGACCGGACCAGGTACGACGTCCTGCCGATCGGCATCACCCAGGACGGCCGGTGGGCCCTCACCGCCGACGAACCGGAACGCATGGCGATCGCCGAGCGCCGCACGCCCAGCGTCGACCAGCTGGCCGAGTCCACGGAGGGCGCGGTGGTGCTCCCCGTCGACCCCGCGGATCGCGAAGTCGTGTACAGCGAGCCGGGATCGGTGCCCAAGGCACTCGGTGAGGTCGACGTGGTCTTCCCGGTGCTCCACGGCCCCTACGGGGAGGACGGCACCCTCCAGGGCATGCTCGAACTCTCCGGCATCCCTTACGTGGGCTCCGGTGTGCTGTCCTCGGCCGTCGGCCAGGACAAGGAGTACATGAAGCGGGTGTTCACCTCCTTCGGGCTCAAGGTCGGCCCGTACCTGGTGATCCGGCCGCGCGAATGGGCGCGGGACGAGGCCGCCGCCCGCAAGCGGATCGTCGACTTCGCCGGCGAGCACGGCTGGCCGCTGTTCGTGAAGCCCGCCCGGGCCGGCTCGTCCATCGGCATCACCAAGGTCGACGACCTCTCCGGTCTGGACGACGCCGTCGCCGAGGCCCAGCGCCACGACCCGAAGATCCTCGTCGAGGCGGCGCTGCGCGGACGCGAGATCGAGTGCGGCGTGCTGGAGTTCGAGGACGGTCCGCGCGCCTCGCTGCCCGCCGAGATCCCCCCGCCGGACGCGCACGCGTACTACGACTTCGAGGCGAAGTACATCGACTCCACGCCCGGCGTCGTGCCGGCGCCGCTGACCGACGAGGAGACGGCCGAGGTGCGCCGGCTCGCGGTCGAGGCGTTCGACGCGGCCTCCTGCGAGGGTCTGGTCCGCGCGGACTTCTTCCTCACCGAGGACGGCGAGTTCGTGATCAACGAGATCAACACCATGCCCGGCTTCACGCCCATCTCGATGTACCCGCAGATGTGGCAGGCGACCGGCGTGAGCTACCAGGAACTCGTCGACCTGCTGATCCAGGCGGCGCTGCGCCGGTCCACCGGACTGCGCTGAGCCGGATTCCGCGCGCGTGTCAGGAGGCGATCCCCTCGGGGATCGCCTTCTTCACGGCCGGGGCCAGGTCGATCAGCACACCCGTGCTGTCCCGCCCGTCGGACACCCTGACCTCGACATACGCCTCACGGTTGGCGGTGGTGAAGCGGTGGACGCCGTCGTCCTGCCTCTCCATCAGCCAGTCGACGCCGTTGACGCCGCCGGGCACCGCGTCGGCGTCCTGGCCGTTGGCCACCTTGGGATCGGTCATCTTCGGCGGCCGCTCGACACCGCACCGCAGTATGATCGCCACGCCGCCCCAGCCCGCGGTCAGTTCGGACGCGGGCTCGGGGTCGTCGCGGCTCTCACCGTCCACCGTCGCCGGCAGGACCTCGTCCAGGTTCTGACACAGCTCGGTGACCTTCGCGTCCGGGCTGGGAACCGCCGCGGACACGTTGTCGTCTGCTGAGGAGCAGCCCGCGACGGTGATCAGCACCGCGAGTGCGGAGCAAACGGCGTGCCGGTGGCGGAAGGAGTTCACCGGCACAGGGTAGACGGGGGCTACAGATGCACCACCGGGCAGGTCAGGGTGCGGGTGATGCCGTCCACCTGCTGGACCTTGGCGACGACCATGCGTCCCAGGTCGTCCACGGTGTCGGCCTGGGCGCGCACGATGACGTCGTAGGGACCCGTCACGTCCTCGGCCTGGACGACTCCAGGGATCTTGCCGATCAGATCGGCGACGGTCGACGCCTTGCCGACCTCCGTCTGGATCAGGATGTACGCCTGTACCACGGAACCTCCAGGGCGGCCACGAGGATCATGTGGGGAAAAGGAACGCCACGGTATCGCGTCGCCGCACGTCGCGGGGAGACCTGCGAGAACCGGCGCCCCCGCGCCGGGGTACAGGCACGAGAGAAATTGACGGTCGGTTCGACCGTAGCGAGGACTCGGACGACCCGCGACCGGGCACGGACAGGGATAGAAGGGGCGTAAGGGAAATGAAGGGCACTGTTGGTGAGCTCGGGGAGTTCGGGCTCATCAGGGAGCTCACCTCCCGTCTCACCACCACCCCGGCGGTCCGGGTCGGCCCCGGCGACGACGCCGCCGTGGTCTCCGCGCCCGACCGGCGGGTCGTGGCCAGCACCGACGTCCTGGTGGAGGGGCGCCACTTCCGCCGCGACTGGTCCACGGCCTACGACGTCGGCCGCAAGGCCGCCGCCCAGAACCTCGCCGACATCGCCGCCATGGGCGCCGTGCCGACCGCGCTGCTGCTCGGCCTGGTCGTGCCCGCCGAACTGCCGGTGACCTGGCCCAGCGAACTCATGGACGGGCTGCGCGACGAGTGCCAGGTGGCCGGCGCGGCGGTCGTCGGCGGGGACGTCGTCCGCGGCGACACCATCACGGTGTCCATCACCGCGCTCGGCGACCTGCGCAACCAGGAGCCCGTCACGCGGGGCGGGGCGCAGCCCGGCGACATCGTCGCGGTGACCGGCTGGCTCGGCTGGTCCGCGGCCGGGCACGCGGTGCTCTCCCGCGGCTTCCGCTCCCCGCGCGCCTTCGTCGAGGCGCACCGGCGCCCCGAGCCGCCGTACCACGCGGGTCCGGCGGCCGCCGGACTGGGCGCGACCGCCATGTGCGACGTCAGCGACGGACTGATCGCCGACCTCGGGCACATCGCCGAGGCCAGCAAGGTCCGCATCGACGTCCGCTCCGGCGCGATCGACATCCCCTCGCAGATGCACGACATCGGGCAGGCCGTCGGCGTCGACCCCATGCAGTGGGTGCTGACCGGGGGAGAGGACCACGCGATCGTGGCCACCTTCCCGCCGGACGTGAAGCTCCCCGCCCGCTGGAAGGTCATCGGGGAGGTGCTCAACCCCTCCGCGCTGCCGCAGGTGACGGTGGACGGGGCGCCCTGGACCAGCCAGGGCGGCTGGGACCACTTCGGGGACATCGAGTCATGAGCGCGCCGCCCCGGGTCCTCACGGTGGCCGGCTCCGACTCCGGCGGGGGAGCGGGCATCCAGGCCGACCTGAAGACGATGCTGGCGCTCGGTGTGCACGGGATGAGCGTGCTCACCGCGGTGACCGCGCAGAACTCCCTCGGCGTGCAGGGCGCCTGGGAACTGCCGGTGGAGGCGGTACGGGCCCAGTACCGCAGCGTGGTCGACGACATCGGCGTGCAGGCGGTCAAGACCGGCATGCTGGCGTCGGCGGAACTCGTCGAGGCCGTCGCCGACCTGCTCGCCGGCACGGACGCGCCGACGGTCGTGGACCCGGTGGGCGTCTCCAAGCACGGCGATCCGCTGCTGGCGGTGTCGGCGCTGGACTCCGTCCGCACGAAGCTGCTGCCGGTGGCGACCGTGGCCACCCCGAACCTGGACGAGGTCGCGCAACTCACCGGCCTGCGGGTGGCCTCCGAGCAGGACATGCGGCGGGCCGCCGCGGCCGTGCTGGAGTTCGGCCCGCGCTGGGTGGTGATCAAGGGCGGTCACCTCGCCGCCGCCGGGTCGGAGGAGGCCGTCGACCTCCTCACGGACGGCACGGAGGAGCACTGGCTGCGTGCCCCCCGCCACGACAACCGCCACACCCACGGCACCGGCTGCACCCTGGCCTCCGCCATCGCCTCGTACCTCGCCCGGGGCCACACGGTCCCGGAGGCGGTCGCGGCGGCGAAGACGTACGTCACCGGAGCGCTGGCCTCGGGCTTCGCCCTGGGCGCGGGGATCGGCCCGGTGGACCACGGCTGGGCGTGGCGCGGAGAGGGCGCGCGGTAGTCACCGAGACCGGGCGAGGGGTGCGCGTGGCCGTCCCCTGGCCGGGGACAGCAAAAAGCCGGTCCACCCTGAGGTGGACCGGCCCGTTGCGGCGATACCGGCTGTGGCCGCGCGCTCAGCGAATGCGTCAGCGCGAGACCTTGCCGGCCTTGATGCACGAGGTGCAGGCGTTCACGCGCTTCGGCGTCCCGCCGACCACGGTACGCACACGCTGGATGTTCGGGTTCCAGCGGCGGGACGTACGGCGGTGCGAGTGCGAGATGTTGTTGCCGAAGCCCGGCCCCTTGCCGCAGACGTCGCAGTTGGCAGCCACGGGTCACTCCAAAGACTTCAGATGCACTTACGGTTGATCCCGGCAGGCCGGGATCCAGATCCAGAACTCGGAGAGCGGGTGGATCTGAGTGGCGTTGCCAGGGGGATACGCCCGATCGGATCGGGCAACCGGAGCAGCATACAACGGCTGCACCCGTAGGACGAAACTAGCACGGCGGCTCACGGGCCCGCCCGCGGCCCTCTTCCGGCAGGCGGGGGCACACCGTCTACGCTGCGTGCCACGTCCAGCAGCTCGAGGAGGCGCAGGTGCCGCAGGTGCCGCAGACGTTCGATGCTCTCGCGGTGCGTGCCTGGTGCGGCCTCGCGCTCGACGCGCTCGGACGGGCCCGCGAGGAGATCGACGCGATCAACGTCTATCCCGTGGCGGACGGGGACACCGGCACCAATCTCTATCTGACGCTGGAGTCGGCGGCCACGGCCGTGGAGGCGGTGTTCGCCGGTCACGAGGCGGGCGGCGGCGGGAATCCCGGCCCCACCCTGGCCGACGCGGTCCGCGCGATGGCGCACGGCGCGCTGATCGGGGCGCGCGGGAACTCCGGGACGATCCTCGCCCAGCTGCTGCGCGGCATGGCCCAGGTGCTGGCCGGTGACGACGCCCCCGCCCACGCCGACGGCCGGGGCCTCGGGCTCGCCCTGCGGCACGCGGCCGACTCCGCCCGGCAGGCGGTGGCGCACCCCGTCGAGGGCACGGTCCTCACCGTCGCCTCGGCCGCCGCCGACGCGGCCGGAGGCGCCGACGGCGACTGCGGCGCGGTGGCCCGCGCCGCCTACGAGGGCGCCCGTGAGGCGCTCGCCGAGACCCCGGACCGGCTGGAGGTCCTGCGCCGGGCGGGCGTGGTCGACGCGGGCGGACGCGGCCTGGTGACCGTCCTGGCGGCGCTGGTGGAGACGCTCACGGGGGAGACGCCCCGGGGCGCCGCGGCACACGGGCCCGGTCCGCACGCGCGCACCGGGGCGTCGCACACGCTCGCGGCTCCCTGCGCGGACGACGCCGCCGCACCATGGCCCGGAGGCCCCGCCTTCGAGGTGATCTACCTGCTGGAGGCCGAGGACGCGGCCGTCGCCCGGCTGCGGGAGCGGCTCGACGCCCTCGGCGACTCCCTCGTGGTGGTCGGCGGTGACGGCCTGTGGAACGTCCATGTGCACGTCGACGACGCCGGCGCCGCCGTGGAGGCGGGCGTCGAGGCGGGACGGCCGTACCGCATCCGGATCACCCACTTCGGCGCCGGGGACGCGCACGCCGCGGGGCCCGAGCGGACGCCCGCCGAGCGCGTCCAGCGGGCCGTGGTGGCCGTGGTGCCCGGCGAGGGCCTGGCGGGTCTGTACGCGGAGGCCGGCGCCACGGCCGTACTCGCCCGGCCCGGAGAGCCGCCCGCGAGCGGCGAACTCGTGCAGGCCGTACGGCGCGCCCACGCGCGCGAGGTGGTGCTGCTGCCCAACGACGCCGAGCTGCGCCACACCGCCGCCGCGGCCGCCGAGCAGGTGCGGGCGGAGGGCGTCCGGGTGGCGCTCATCCCCACCCGGTCCGCGGTGCAGGGCATCGCGGCCCTCGCGGTGCACGAGCCGGAGCGCCGCTTCGACGAGGACGTGGTGGCGATGACCTCCGCCGCCGGCGCGACCCGTTACGCCGAGGTCACCGTCGCCGAGCGGCAGTCCTGGACCATGGCCGGCATCTGCCAGGCCGGCGACGTCCTCGGCCTGGTCGACGGCGACGTCGCGGTGATCGGCCAGGACCTCACCGACACCGCCCTGGCCGTCCTGGACCGCATGCTCGCGGCCGGCGGGGAACTGGTCACCCTGGTCGTCGGCGACGGCGCCCCGGAATCCGTCGCCGAACGCCTGGAGGCCCGGGTCCGCGAGGGCTACCTGGCCGTCGACACCGTCGTCCACCACGGCGGCCGGCAGGGCTCCGTCCTCCTCATCGGCGTCGAGTGACCCGGCCGCCCCCGCCCGGAGCGGACCGGGGAGGCGGCCCGCCGTCCCCGCTCTGTCAGTGGAGTGGTGTCCAATGGATCCCGTGCCCGCACTGGACGAACCACTGAAGAAGGTGCTCGGCCCCGCCACCGCGAAGGTGATGGCCGAGCACCTCGGCCTGCACACCGTCGGCGACCTGCTGCACCACTACCCGCGCCGGTACGAGGAGCGCGGCCAGCTCACCCACCTCGCCGACCTGCCGATGGACGAGCACGTGACCGTGGTCGCGCAGGTCGCCGACGCCCGGCTGCACACCTTCGCCTCCAGCCGCGCCCCGCGCGGCAAGGGCCAGCGCCTGGAGGTGACGATCACCGACGGCAGCGGCCGGCTGCAGCTGGTCTTCTTCGGCGCCGGTGTCCACAAGCCGCACAAGGAACTCCTGCCGGGCACCCGCGCGATGTTCGCCGGCAAGGTCTCCGTCTTCAACCGCCGCCTCCAACTCGCCCATCCCGCCTACGAGTTGCTGCGCGGGGACGCCGAGGAGACCGTCGAGACCTGGGCGGGCGCGCTCATCCCGATCTACCCGGCCACCGCCAAGCTGGAGTCCTGGAAGATCGGCAAGGCGCTGCAGACCGTGCTGCCCAGCGCCCAGGAGGCCGCCGACCCGCTGCCCGGGCCGCTGCGCGAGGGCCGCGGCCTGGTCACGCTGCCCGAGGCGCTGCTGAAGATCCACCGCCCGCACACCAAGGCGGACATCGAGGAGGCCCGCGCCCGCCTCAAGTGGGACGAGGCGTTCGTCCTCCAGGTCGCCCTCGCCCGCCGCCGGCACGCCGACGCGCAGCTCCCTGCCGTGCCCCGCCGCCCGCGGCCCGACGGCATCCTCGCCGCCTTCGACGCCCGTCTCCCCTTCACCCTCACCGAGGGCCAGCGCAAGGTCTCCGAGGAGATCTTCGCCGACCTCGCCACCGACCACCCCATGCACCGCCTGCTCCAGGGCGAGGTCGGCTCCGGCAAGACCATGGTCGCCCTGCGCGCCATGCTCGCCGTCGTCGACGCGGGCGGCCAGGCGGCGATGCTCGCGCCCACCGAGGTCCTCGCCCAGCAGCACCACCGTTCGGTCACCGAGATGATGGGGGATCTGGCCCAGGGAGGCATGCTCGGCGGCGCGGACGACGCCACCAAGGTGGTGCTGCTCACCGGCTCCATGGGCGCCGCCGCCCGCCGCCAGGCCCTGCTCGACCTGGCCACCGGCGAGGCCGGCATCGTCATCGGCACGCACGCGCTGATCGAGGACAAGGTGCAGTTCCACGACCTCGGCCTGGTCGTCGTGGACGAGCAGCACCGCTTCGGCGTCGAGCAGCGCGACGCCCTGCGCGGCAAGGGAAAGCAGCCGCCGCACCTGCTCGTCATGACGGCCACGCCCATTCCGCGCACGGTCGCCATGACCGTCTTCGGCGACCTGGAGACCTCCGTCCTGGACCAGCTCCCGGCCGGCCGCTCGCCCATCGCCAGCCATGTCGTCCCGGCCGCCGACAAACCGCACTTCCTCGCCCGCGCCTGGGAGCGCGTGCGCGAGGAGGTGGAGAAGGGCCACCAGGCGTACGTGGTCTGCCCGCGCATCGGCGACGAGGAGGACGGGGCCAAGGCGAAGAAGAAGTCCCCCGAGGACGAGGCCGAGAAGCGGCCCCCGCTCGCCGTGCTGGACACCGCCGAGCAGCTCGCGCGGGGCCCGCTGGCCGGACTGCGCGTGGACGTCCTGCACGGCAGGATGCCGCCCGACGACAAGGACGCCGTGATGCGCCGGTTCGCCGCCGGAGAGGTGGACGTCCTGGTGGCGACCACCGTCATCGAGGTCGGCGTCAACGTCCCGAACGCCACCGCGATGGTGATCATGGACGCCGACCGCTTCGGCGTCTCCCAGCTGCACCAGCTGCGCGGCCGCGTCGGCCGCGGCTCGGCGCCCGGACTGTGCCTGCTGGTCACCGAGATGCCCGAGGCCAGTCCCGCCCGCCAGCGGCTCAACGCCGTCGCGTCCACCCTCGACGGCTTCGAGCTCTCCCGCATCGACCTCGAACAGCGCCGTGAGGGCGACGTGCTGGGCCAGGCCCAGTCCGGCACCCGGTCCAGTCTGCGCATGCTCGCCGTCATCGACGACGAGGAGGTCATCGCCGAGGCGCGCGAGGAGGCCGCCCGGATCGTCGCCTCCGACCCGGACCTGGAGCGCCTGCCCGCCCTGCGCACCGCGCTGGACGCCCTGCTGGACGAGGAGCGTGAGCAGTACCTGGAGAAGGGCTGACAGACTGGGGACCCCCGCACGAACCGACCCGCACCCACCGACAAGGACCGAGGACATGACCCGCGTGATCGCCGGCGCGGCCGGCGGACGCCGCCTGGCCGTCCCGCCGGGGCAGGGCACCCGCCCCACCTCCGACCGGGCGCGCGAAGGGCTCTTCTCCACCTGGCAGTCGCTGCTCGGCGGCCCCCTCGACGGCGAACGCGTCCTCGACCTGTACGCCGGCTCCGGCGCCGTCGGCCTGGAGGCCCTGTCCCGCGGCGCCGGACACGTCCTGCTCGTCGAGGCCGACGCCCGCGCGGTGCGCACCGTCCGGGAGAACGTGAAGTCGCTCGGACTCCCCGGCGCCGAGGTGAGATCCGGCAAAGCGGAACAGATCGTCCGCACCGCGCCCCCCGAGCAGCCGTACGACATCGTCTTCCTCGACCCGCCCTACGCCGTCTCCGACGGCGATCTTCGGGAGATTCTGCTCACACTCCGCACCGAGGGGTGGCTCGCCGACGACGCCCTCGTCACCGTGGAGCGCAGCACCAGAGGCGGAGAATTCGCCTGGCCGCCGGGTTTCGAGGCGATCCGGGCCCGTCGCTACGGCGAGGGAACGTTTTGGTACGGTCGCGCCGCCTCTACGTGCGAAGACGCACGATGACCGGACCGGAGAGCGAGGAATCACCAGTGCGCCGCGCCGTATGCCCCGGGTCCTTCGACCCGATCACCAACGGACACCTCGACATCATCGCCCGGGCCTCCCGGCTGTACGACGAGGTCTACGTCGCGGTGATGATCAACAAGTCCAAGAAGGGCCTGTTCGAGATCGAGGAGCGGATCGACCTGATCCGCACCGTCACCGCCGAGTACGGCAACGTCCGGGTCGAGGCCTTCCACGGCCTGCTCGTCGACTTCTGCAAGCAGCGTGACATCCCCGCCATCGTCAAGGGCCTGCGCGCGGTCAGCGACTTCGACTACGAGCTCCAGATGGCCCAGATGAACAACGGCCTCTCGGGCGTGGAGACCCTCTTCGTCCCCACCAACCCCACCTACAGCTTCCTGTCCTCCTCGCTCGTCAAGGAGGTCGCGGCCTGGGGCGGCGACGTCTCCCACCTGGTGCCCGCCGAGGTCCTGACGGCGCTCACCGAACGCCTGCGCAAGGACTGAACGCGCCCCCGCGCCACGGACGGAGGGGGCATCCGGTGTCCCCCGGACGCCCCATGGCCGTACAGTCGTCCCGTCCGTCTCCAACACAGCTGTAGAGAGTGGCGAGCACACGGTGGACGTGCAGAAGAAGCTGGACGAGATCGTCGCCGCGGTCTCCAGTGCCCGGTCGATGCCCATGTCGGCGTCGTGCGTGGTCAACCGCGCCGAACTGCTCGCCATGCTCGACGAGGTGCGCGCGGCGCTGCCCGACTCCCTCGCCCAGGCCGAGGAGTTGATCGGCGGCCGGGAGCAGATGGTCGAACAGGCCCGCCAGGAGGCCGAACGAATCATTTCCGAGGCGCACGCCCAGCGCGGTTCACTGGTCGCCGAGACCGAGATCGCCCGCCGTTCCCAGGCCGAGGCGGACCGTATCCTCGCCGAGGCCCGCCAGGAGGCCGAGGAGATCCGCGCCGAGGCCGACGACTACGTCGACTCCAAGCTCGCCAACTTCGAGGTCGTCCTCACCAAGACCCTCGGCTCCGTCGGCCGCGGCCGCGAGAAGCTGCTCGGCACGGGGCCCGGCCTGGACGAGCAGGGTTACGAGGACGAGGACGCCCCCGAGCGCAGCCACGACCCGGAGACCCTGCGCCGCAACGCGGACGCCTACGTCGACGTCAAGCTCGGCGCCTTCGAGGCGGTGCTCGCCAAGACGCTGGAGGCGGTCGGCCGCGGCCGGCAGAAGCTGCACGGCCGGATCGCCACCGACGACCTGGGCGCGCTGGCCGACGACACCAGCACCGTCCAGCACTCCAGCGACGCCGACTACCTCGCCGACCTGGCCTCCCTCGCCGAGCAGGACGCCCGGGGCCGCAGGACCGAGCCGCAGCAGCCGCCGCAGCCCCAGCAGCCCCCGCAGCCGCAGACACAGCCGTACGCCCAGCCGGAGCCCGCGTACGGCTACGACGCCCAGCAGGCCGACCCCTACGGCGGCTACCAGCAGCAGTACGGCGGCGCCCAGGACCCGTACGCCCAGTCCGGCGGCTACGCCCAGGCCGACCCGTACGCGGCCTACCAGGGCTACGACACCTCCCAGCAGGCGTACGACCCCGGCCAGACCGCCCAGCACGCGCCGCAGCAGCCCCAGCAGGGGTACGCGCTGGACGAGACGAGCCTGTTCGACACCAGCATGATCACGCCCGAACAGCTCGAGGCGTACCAGCGCGAGCGGGGCCTGTAAGGGGCGGATTGGGCCGAGAGCGAAAGGTCCAGTATCCTGGCTCTTCGGTCGCGCGTATGACCGCGATCCACGCTGCCCGGGAACGCACCGTACGGCAGCGACACCCTCCGAGCTCGAAGATCGAAAGCAGGAATGGCTCTGAACGCCCGCCTCGACCACCGCAACCCCCTCGTGTTCGACACGCACGAGCTGGGGCGGCGGCCCGGTGCGCTGCAGCGCCTGACCCGTACGGTCGACGCTCCCCAGGACCTCGGTCTCACGGGAGTCGTCGGAGTGCCGGAAGGCGCTCCGGTGGAGCTCGAACTCCGGCTCGAGTCGGTCATGGAAGGTGTGCTCGTCACAGGCACCGCCCGTGCCAGGGCCGAGGGGGAGTGCGTAAGGTGTCTGGAGCCGCTCGAGCTGGAGCTCGAAGCGGACTTCCAGGAGATGTTCTCGTACCCTGACGCCGACGACCGGGGCCGCGTGATCGCGGAACCGGGCGACGACGCCGAGGACGACGAGGACCGGCTCCTCCTCGAGGACGGCCTGTTCGACCTCGAGCCGGTGCTGCGCGACGCGGTGGTGCTCGCACTGCCGATGCAGCCGGTGTGCCAGGAAGACTGCCCGGGTCTGTGCTCCGAGTGCGGAGTGCGGCTGGCGGACGACCCGGACCACCATCACGACGCCGTCGACATCCGTTGGGCGGCATTGCAGGGACTCGCCGGCACCATGAAGGACGGCGAGAAGGACGAGATGAGCGGCGCCGAAGCCGGCGTCGACGAGAAGCAGGAGAAGTAGCCGTGGCTGTTCCGAAGCGGAAGATGTCGCGCAGCAACACGCGCCACCGCCGGTCGCAGTGGAAGGCTGCGGTCCCCACCCTGGTTGCGTGCGAGCGCTGCCACGAGCCCAAGCAGCAGCACATCGCGTGCCCGTCTTGCGGCACTTACAACAAGCGCCAGGTCCTCGAGGTCTGAGCGGCTGGTGAGAGGCACTGTGTCCACGCCGAAGAAAAACTCTGCGGACAACCAGGCCTCGTCCCCCACGCTTCTGGAAGGGCGGCTCGGCTACCAGGTCGAGTCCGCCCTTCTGGTGCGTGCGCTGACCCATCGTTCCTACGCGTACGAGAACGGCGGTCTGCCGACGAACGAGCGGCTGGAGTTCCTCGGGGACTCCGTGCTCGGCCTCGTCGTCACCGACACGCTGTACCGCACCCACCCCGACCTGCCCGAAGGCCAGCTGGCCAAGCTGCGGGCCGCGGTGGTCAACTCGCGTGCGCTGGCGGAGGTGGGCCGCGGGCTCGACCTCGGCTCCTTCATCCGGCTCGGCCGCGGTGAAGAGGGAACGGGCGGCCGGGACAAGGCGTCCATCCTCGCCGACACCCTCGAAGCGGTGATCGGCGCGGTCTATCTCGACCAGGGCCTGGAATCGGCGGCGGAGCTGGTGCACCGTCTGTTCGACCCGCTGATCGAGAAGTCCTCGAACCTGGGAGCCGGCCTCGACTGGAAGACCAGTCTCCAGGAGCTCACCGCGATCGAGGGGCTCGGCGTTCCCGAGTACCTGGTCACGGAGACCGGCCCCGATCACGAGAAGACCTTCACTGCTGCCGCCCGCGTCGGAGGCGTCTCGTACGGCACCGGCACCGGCCGCAGCAAGAAGGAGGCGGAGCAGCAGGCCGCCGAGTCCGCGTGGCGGGCCATCAAGGCCGCGGCGGACGAGCGGGCCAAGGCGGCTCAGGAGGCCGAACAGGTCGTCCAGGCCGCCGAGGCCGAGGCCTCCGGCAAGAGCGCCGGGGCCCCGTCGGCATCCGCCTGACGTAGCACGCACGGCCCGAGCGCCCGTCCCCGCACCGGGGCGGGCGCTCGGTGCTCGTTCCACCGGTCCTGGGAGGGGACACCATGCCCGAGCTGCCCGAGGTCGAGGTCGTACGGCGCGGACTCGAGCGGTGGGTCGCCCACCGGACCGTCGCCGACGCCGAGGTCCTGCACCCGCGCGCGGTGCGCCGTCACCTCGCAGGCGCCGACGACTTCGCGCACCGGCTGAAGGGACACCGCATCGGCGTCCCCCGCCGCCGCGGCAAGTACCTGTGGCTGCCGCTGGAGGACACGGACCAGTCGATCCTGGCCCACCTCGGCATGAGCGGCCAGCTGCTGATGCAGCCGCACACCGCGCCGGACGAGAAGCACCTGCGCATTCGCGTCCGCTTCACCGAGCCGCAGTCACCGGACGAGGGACCGGCGGGCGACACCGAGCTGCGCTTCGTCGACCAGCGCACCTTCGGCGGTCTGTCGCTGCACGACAACACCCCCGAGGGCCTGCCCGACGTCATCGCGCACATCGCCCGCGACCCGCTCGACCCGCTGTTCGACGACGAGGCCTTCCACCAGGCGCTGCGCCGCAAGCGGACCACCATCAAGCGGGCGCTGCTCGACCAGTCGCTGATCAGCGGCGTCGGCAACATCTACGCGGACGAGGCGCTGTGGCGCGCCCGCATCCACTACGAGCGCCCGACGGCCGGCTTCACACGGCCCCGCACCCTGCAGCTGCTGGGGCACGTCCGGGACGTCATGAACGCCGCCCTCGCCGCGGGCGGCACCAGCTTCGACAGCCTCTACGTCAACGTCAACGGCGAGTCCGGCTACTTCGACCGCTCCCTGGACGCGTACGGCCGCGAGGGCCTGCCCTGCCGCCGCTGCGGGACGCCGATACGCCGGCGGGCGTGGATGAACCGCTCCAGCTACTTCTGCCCCCGCTGTCAGCGGGCGCCGCGCGCCGCGTCGTAGCGCTCCCGGGCCTCGAGGACGGTGTCCATGCGGTCCTCGAGGAGACGGATGAGGGCCAGCAGGTGCTCGGCGACCTCACGGCCCAGCGGGGTGAGTTCGTAGTCCACGCGGGGAGGGTTGGTCAGCTGCGCCTCGCGGTGCACGAGCCCGTCGCGCTCCAGCGCGTGCAGGGTCTGCGACAGCATCTTCTCGCTGACGCCGTCGACCCGCCGGCGCAGCTCGTTGAACCGCAACGACCCCTCGTACAACGCCCCCAGCGTCAGCGCCCCCCAGCGCCCGGTCACGTGTTCCAGCGTGACCCGGGACGGGCAGGACTTGGCGAACACGTTGAACGGGAGGTCCCGGTCCTCCGGGGCCGACTGCGTGGTCGTCATGGACTCAGCGTACTTCAGAGCAGCGCTTGCCGAGAGGTGGCGCTTACTCCTGGTAAGTGAAGGAGGGCTGCCCCGTGACGGCTCGAGCGAGCAAGGCGTCCTGACGGACGGCCCGGCACGGCCTTCATCTTTCACCACGCCGCAACCGGTTCTCGATCCCCGGCCGGACCAGCCGCCCATGCTTGGACCGAGATCTCCGCCGGCACTCGCGGACGGCGCCCCCGGCATCCCGGAGCCTGAGCGCCCCCGCCGGAGCGGAGCGCAGCCGGGGCTTGATGAGGCAGTCCGGATCGTAGGGCGCTCGATCGTCGGCCTGGTCCGCGCACCTGATGCCGTCGAGCGGGCCGGCCCCGGGCCGCCGTGGATCGAGTTTTCTCCGGCGAGAAACCCGCCGCCGACGGCCCGGACACGGCCTACGAGGGTGTCTGGCCCTCTGACCTGCGGTTGGTTCAGTACCCGAAGTTCTGGGTCCACCAAGGCCCGCCCGGGCCCAGGTGGACGCCTACGCCCAGGGTCTTGAAGTCGCAGTTCAGGATGTTCGCCTTGTGGCCGGGGCTGTCCATCCAGGCCTGCATGACGGACTCGGCGTCGGCCTGGCCGCGGGCTATGTTCTCGCCGCCGAGGTTGCCTATGCCCGCCGCCTGGGCGCGGTCCCACGGGGTGTCGCCGTCGGGGTCGGTGTGGTCGAAGAAACCGCGGTCGGCCATGTCGTCGCTGAACGCCGTGGCCAGCCCGGTCAGGGCGCTGTCCGCGGTGACCGGGCTGCAGCCCACCTTCGCGCGCTCGGCGTTGACCAGCCGCAGCACCTCCGCGGCGGCGGTGGCCTCGGCCGAGGTCTGGCCCTTGCCCTGACTCTGGTCGCCCGCCTTCCGTTCGGTGTCGGGCGTCGTCCTGCGGTCCTGCGCCCGCTCCTCGGTCTTCTCCGGGGCGGCCGCGGACTCCGTCTTCTCGGGGGTCTTCTCCGCCTCGGGCGCCTTCGTCGGCGCGGTCGGGGCGGACGGCGAAGCCGACGGCGCCGGGGAGGCGGCGCGTCCGCCGTCGCGGCTCGCGGGGGTGGACGCGTCGCGGCCCGGCGCCTCGGCGGAGCCGGACGTGCCGCCCTGCTCCGTCGGCAGGTTGGTCGCCACACCGGCGCCGGCCTGCACGTTGTCACTGGGGCCGCGGTCGCCGCCGAGCTTGTAGTTCTCCAGGCCGGGCACCGCGCCGGTGGCCACCGCGACCGTGCCGAGGGCCACGGCGGCGGACACGCCGAGCAGCCCGGTGCGGACCGGCGTCGCGGCCTTCTTCTTCTTGCGGCGCCGTCCGTTCGCGGGCCGGTCGTCCGCGCCGACCGACGAGGTCACGGTGGTACGGGCGGTACGGACGGGGCGGGGCCGGGGCGTCACGTCCCACTCCGGGAGCGGGTCGCCGGCGAAGGAGTGGCCCGTGAAGTCGTACTCGGCGGTGCGCGGGCCCGGGACGGCGGGGGCGGCGACGGTGTCCGTGGTGTGGACGGACGCGGTGTGGACGGACGCGGTGTGGGTGGCGGACGCGGTGTAGGCGTACGCGGCCGGGGCGGGGCCGGCGTCCGGGTCGGCGCCCGCGGGGAAGCCGGCGCCGCCGGAGGGGACCGCGGTGCCGTCCGTCGCGTACAGGTACGCCTCGCTGCGGGCGTACGTCTCCGCGTAGGCCTCCGGGTTCAGATACGGCGCGGTGCCCATCGTGGGCGGGCCGTCGGCCCCGGCGCCTCGCGGGTCCAGGCCTTCACCGTAGGAGCCGTCGTGGTGGGTGACCCCGGCGGCGCGGCTCGTGGCGGCGCGGCCGGCGTCGGAGCGTCGGTGGCGTCCCATGTTTGGCCTTCCTCGTCCTGGTGGTCGGCCGCGTCTCGCGACCTGCCCGTAACTCGACGATCACGAAACTCACACCAACGAGTGAGTTTCATATGAGATTTATGGGTGGGGACGCTACCGCATGGCGCACGGGGGCGGAGTGCCCGGTGTGACTTTGTGCGGTTAGGTTGCAGGCATGAGCGAGGATGTGCGACTGGTCGCCTGGGTCCGCGGACACGTCCAGGGTGTGGGCTTCCGCTGGTTCACCCGGGCCAAGGCCCTGGAGACCGGCGGCCTGCGGGGCTTCGCCCTGAATCTCGGCGACGGCAGGGTGCAGGTGGTCGCCGAGGGTCCCCGCGACCGCTGCGAGCGACTGCTGGAGTGGCTGCAGACCGGCGACACGCCCGGGCACGTGGACGGAGTGACCGAGATCTGGGACACACCTCGCGGCGGCTACGACGGCTTCGCGATCCGCTGACGGCGCCCGCCGGGCCGCCGCGCCCAGGCCCGCGCGGCCCTCGCCGTGAACGGTCCGGACGCAAAAAAGTCCTGGTGATCGAAGCAAACGGCTTGCCGACGGCGGCTGGGCCCGCCAAGATGATCGCCACGCCCCGAGGACCCGCGAGGAACGCGACGCCGCCGCCGTCCGGCCGTATGCGCCCGGTTGTCCCCCAATACGGGGCGTGATCGTGTTGACCCTCAAACTTTTTGGTGAGACGCTGAAAGCCCCGCGCACCTTAGCTGTTTGGCATGGCTGAACGGCAGCACAACTCCAGGCCTGCCAAGCACCGCGGGTGCGAATCCCTCACGACCCACACCGCATCGGTCGGTCACTCATTGTGGAGGACCATCCATCATGGCAAAGGCGCTTCTCGGTTACGTCGGCGGCTCCGACCCTCGACTCCTCGCCGAGATGCGACGGCTCCAGCAGCGCGTCCAGGACCTGGAATCCGAGCTCACGCGGATCCAGGCCGAGAAGGACGCCCTGAAGGCTGCCGCTTCTCACGACAGGATCATGGAGAGCGTTGACGCACACCAGGCGGAGCCTGCGCTCACCTGATCACTGCACGCTCCACGAACAGCACCGCAGTGGTCGGGCTTGCCCGTCAATCACCGCCAGGCAGTCAGAATTGCAAGGGACGCTCCGGCGTCCCTTCTTTCTTCACCCCTCCGCGTCCCGAACCGCTGAGCCTGCCGTCTCCCGCGGGGAACCCCGCGACCCCCGCGCGGCGCACTCTCTGTCCCGCGCACCTGTTCACGTTCTCAACGACTGGCATGCCCTGCGCGTTCACCCGCGAAACCGCGCGCTCATGGAGTGAGACATGCCCGCCGGGTAGAGTCCGACGGCGTGCACCTCAAGGCCCTGACCCTCCGCGGCTTCAAGTCGTTCGCCTCCGCGACCACCCTGCGGTTCGAACCGGGGATCACCTGCGTCGTCGGCCCGAACGGCTCGGGCAAGTCCAACGTGGTCGACGCCCTCAGCTGGGTCATGGGCGAGCAGGGCGCCAAGTCGCTGCGCGGCGGCAAGATGGAGGACGTCATCTTCGCCGGCACCACCGGCCGCCCGCCCCTGGGCCGCGCCGAGGTGTCCCTGACCATCGACAACTCCGACGGGGCCCTCCCCATCGAGTACTCCGAGGTCACCATCACGCGGATCATGTTCCGCAACGGCGGCAGCGAGTACCAGATCAACGGCGACACCTGCCGTCTCCTGGACATCCAGGAACTGCTCTCCGACTCCGGCATCGGCCGCGAGATGCACGTCATCGTCGGCCAGGGCCAGCTCGACTCCGTCCTGCACGCCGACCCCATGGGCCGCCGCGCCTTCATCGAGGAGGCGGCCGGCGTCCTCAAGCACCGCAAGCGCAAGGAGAAGGCGCTGCGCAAGCTGGACGCGATGCAGGCCAACCTCGCACGCGTCCAGGACCTCACCGACGAGCTCCGCCGCCAGCTCAAGCCGCTCGGCCGCCAGGCCGCCGTCGCCCGTCGCGCCGCCGTCATCCAGGCCGACCTGCGCGACGCCCGCCTGCGCCTCCTCGCCGACGACCTCGTCACGCTGCGTGAGGCGCTCCAGGCCGAGATCGCCGACGAGGCCGCCCTCAAACAGCGCAAGGAGGCCGCCGAGGCCGAGCTGAAGAAGGCCCTCCAGCGCGAGGGCCTCCTGGAGGACGAGGTACGCCGCCTCACCCCGCGGCTCCAGAACGCCCAGCAGACCTGGTACGAGCTCTCCCAGCTCGCCGAACGGGTGCGCGGCACCATCTCGCTCGCCGACGCGCGCGTGAAGAGCGCCACCTCCGCACCCCCCGAGGAGCGGCGCGGCCGGGACCCCGAGGACATGGAGCGTGAGGCCGCCCGCATCCGGGAGCAGGAGGCCGAACTGGAGGCCGCCCTCGAAGCGGCCGAACGCGCGCTGGAGGACACCGTCGCCCACCGCGCCGAACTGGAGCGCGAGCTGGCCCAGGAGGAACGGCGGCTCAAGGACGTCGCCCGCGCCATCGCCGACCGGCGCGAAGGGCTCGCCCGGCTCAAGGGACGGGTGGGCGCCGCCCGCTCCCGCGCAGCCGCCGCCCAGGCCGAGATCGAACGCCTCGCCGCCGCCCGCGACGAGGCGCGGCAGCGCGCCGTGGCCGCCCAGGAGGAGTACGAGGCCCTCCGGACGGAGGTCGACGGCCTCGACGCGGGCGACGCGGAGCTCGCCGAGCGGCACGAGGAAGCCAAGCGCGGGCTCGCCGAGGCAGAGGCCGTCCTCACCGCCGCCCGCGAGGCCGTCACCGCCGTGGAGAGGAAACGCGCCGCGACCCAGGCACGCCACGAGACCCTGGCGCTCGGCCTGCGCCGCAAGGACGGCACCGGCGCGCTGCTCGGCGCGAGGGACAGCCTCACCGGGCTGCTCGGCCCGGCCGCGGAACTGCTGACGGTGACGCCCGGCTACGAGGTACCGCTCGCGGCCGCGTTCGGCGCGGCGGCGGACGCCCTCGCGGTCTCCTCCCCGGCCGCGGCGGCCGACGCCATCCGTCTCCTCCGCAAACTGGACGCCGGCCGAGCCGCCCTCCTGGTGACAGGCCCGTCCGACACCGCAGGCGAGACACCCTCCAGGGGCGGGGGAAACAGCGCGCCCAGCCACGACGCCCCCGCACCCGCCGCTCCCTCCGGAACCCCCCTCCTCGAAGCGCTCACGCCCCTTCCCGCGGAGCGCCTCGTCCGCGGCCCCGACGACCTCATGCCGGCCGTGCGACGGCTCCTGCACGGCATCGTCGTCGTCGCCACCCTCGAGGACGCCGAGGAACTCGTCCACGCCCGGCCCGGCCTCACCGCCGTCACCGCCGAGGGCGACCTGCTCGGCGCCCACTTCGCGCACGGCGGCTCGGCCGGCGCGCCCAGCCTGCTGGAGGTACAGGCGTCCGTCGACGAGGCCGCCGCCGAGCTGGAGGAGCTCGCGGTGCGCTGCGAGGAGCTGGCCGAGGCGCAGGAGGCGGCGGCCGCCCGGCGCCGGGAGTGCGCGGCCCTCGTCGAGGAGCTGGGGGAGCGGCGCCGGGCCGCCGACCGGGAGAAGTCCGCCGTCGCCCAGCAGCTCGGCCGGCTCGCCGGACAGGCGCGTGGCGCCGCCGGCGAGGCCGAGCGCGCCGGGGCCGCCGCCGAACGCGCGCAAGAGGCCCTCGACAGGGCGCTCGCCGAGGTGGAGGAGCTCGCCGAGCGGCTGGAGACGGCCGAGGAGATGCCGTTCGAGGAGGAGCCCGACACCTCCGTGCGCGACCGGCTCGCCGCCGACGGGGCCAACGCCCGCCAGACCGAGATGGAGGCCCGGCTTCAGGTCCGTACGCACGAGGAGCGGGTCAAGGGGCTGGCCGGACGGGCCGACTCCCTGGACCGGGCCGCCCGCGCCGAACGCGAGGCACGCGCGCGTGCCGAACAGCGCCGCGCCCGGCTGCGCCACGAGGCGGAGGTCGCCGCCGCCGTCGCCGCGGGCGCCCGCCAGCTCCTCGCGCACGTCGAGGTGTCCCTGGCCCGCGCCGCCGACGAGCGCACCGCCGCCGAGGCCGCCAAGGCCCGCCGCGAGGAGGAACTCGCCCGCGCCCGCGCCGAAGGACGCGATCTCAAGGCGGAACTCGACAAGTTGACGGATTCGGTCCACCGCGGCGAGGTACTCGGCGCCGAGAAACGGCTGCGGATGGAGCAGCTGGAGGCGAAGGCGCTGGAGGAACTGGGTGTCGAACCGGCAGGGCTGGTGGCGGAGTACGGCCCGCACCAGCTCGTGCCGCCCTCGCCCCCCGCCGAGGGTGAACAGCTCCCGGAGGACCCGGAGCACCCGCGCAACCAGCCCCGTCCCTTCGTGCGGGCCGAGCAGGAGAAGCGCCTGAAGGCGGCCGAGCGCGCCTACCAGCAGCTCGGCAAGGTCAACCCGCTCGCCCTGGAGGAGTTCGCGGCGCTGGAGGAACGCCACCAGTTCCTCAGCGAGCAGCTGGAGGACCTGAAGAAGACCCGCGCGGACCTGCTCCAGGTCGTCAAGGAGGTCGACGAACGCGTCGAGCAGGTCTTCACCGAGGCCTACCGGGACACGGCCCGGGAGTTCGAGGGCGTCTTCTCCCGCCTCTTCCCGGGCGGCGAGGGGCGCCTGGTGCTGACCGACCCCGACAACATGCTCACCACGGGCGTGGACGTCGAGGCGCGTCCGCCGGGCAAGAAGGTCAAGCGGCTGTCGCTGCTGTCGGGCGGCGAGCGGTCGCTGACCGCGGTGGCGCTGCTCGTGTCGATCTTCAAGGCGCGGCCCAGCCCGTTCTATGTGATGGACGAGGTGGAGGCCGCGCTCGACGACACCAACCTCCAGCGGCTGATCCGGATCATGCAGGAGCTGCAGGAGGCCTCGCAGCTGATCGTGATCACGCACCAGAAGCGCACCATGGAGGTCGCCGACGCGCTCTACGGCGTCTCCATGCAGGGCGACGGCGTGTCCAAGGTCATCAGCCAGCGTCTGCGCTGAAGCGGCCCGAGCTCTTCAAGATATGAACCCTTTGTGGGTCCTGCCCAGGGCTCCTGCGTCTCATAACTCACAGCCCAGTCCCTATTGACTTCAAAAGTTGAAGACATAGTCTCTGCACTGTTGTTTTTACCTTCAGGTGCCTACGGCAGAAACCTTGAAGGGCTGACCCCCACCCGGCGATGTTGCCGGTGGCCCGAGGAGTACACGTGACCAGCACCGCGCAGGCACAAGCGTCAGGAGCCCGGACGGCTCACCCCGAACATCTCGGGCATGTCATCTTCATCACCGCTGCCGCCGCCATGGGCGGCTTCCTCTTCGGCTACGACAGCTCCGTGATCAACGGCGCCGTCGAGGCGATCCGCGACCGCTACGACGTCGGCTCCGCCGCACTCGCCCAGGTCATCGCCATCGCGCTGATCGGCTGTGCCATCGGCGCCGCCACCGCCGGCCGGATAGCCGACCGCATCGGACGCATCCGCTGCATGCAGATCGCCGCGGTCCTCTTCACGGTCAGCGCCGTCGGCTCCGCGCTGCCCTTCGCGCTGTGGGACCTCGCCTTCTGGCGGGTCGTCGGCGGCTTCGCCATCGGCATGGCCTCCGTCATCGGCCCGGCCTACATCGCCGAGGTCGCCCCGCCCGCCTACCGCGGCCGGCTCGGCTCCTTCCAGCAGGCCGCGATCGTCATCGGCATCGCCGTCTCCCAGCTCGTCAACTGGGGCATCCTGAACGCCGCCGACGGCGACCAGCGCGGTGAGCTGATGGGCCTGGAGGCCTGGCAGGTCATGCTCGGCGTCATGGTGATCCCCGCCGTCCTCTACGGCCTGCTCTCCTTCGCCATTCCCGAGTCGCCCCGCTACCTGATCTCCGTCGGCAAGCACGAGCGCGCCCGCCAGATCCTCTCCGAGGTCGAGGGCGACGGGACCGACCTCGACGCCCGCGTCACCGAGATCGAGACCGGCATGCGCCGCGAGGAGAAGTCCAGCTTCAAGGACCTGCTCGGCGGCAGCTTCTTCTTCAAGCCGATCGTCTGGGTCGGTATCGGCCTGTCGGTGTTCCAGCAGTTCGTCGGCATCAACGTCGCGTTCTACTACTCGGCCACGCTGTGGCAGTCGGTCGGCGTCGACCCGGCGGACTCGTTCTTCTACTCGTTCACCACGTCGATCATCAACATCGTCGGCACCGTCATCGCGATGATCTTCGTCGACCGTGTCGGCCGCCGGCCGCTGGCCATCATCGGCTCCGTCGGCATGGTGATCGGTCTCGCGCTGGAGGCCTGGGCGTTCTCCTCGAACCTCGTCGACGGCCAGCTGCCCGCCACGCAGGGCTGGGTGGCCCTGATCGCGGCCCACGTCTTCGTCCTCTTCTTCGCCCTCTCGTGGGGCGTGGTCGTGTGGGTCATGCTCGGCGAGATGTTCCCGAACCGGATCCGGGCGGCGGCGCTCGGTGTGGCCGCGGCGGCGCAGTGGATCGCCAACTGGGCGATCACCGCGAGCTTCCCGTCGCTGGCGGACTGGAACCTGTCCGTCACATACGTGATCTACACGGTGTTCGCGGCGCTGTCGATCCCGTTCGTGCTGAAGTTCGTGAAGGAGACGAAGGGCAAGCGGCTGGAGGAGATGGGCTGACGCCCCTCCTCCCCAAAGACCCGAGGGGCGGGGTCACCTCCCCGCTGCCCTGCCCCTCGTGTGTGCCACCCCCCACCCGCCCCGGTTCGGTCTCGTCCGAGCCGGGGCAGCGGCGTTCGTGGGCTCGCGCGGGCGGGTGAGAGAGGGGCGCGCGGTTCCCCGCGCCCCTCGGGGCGTCTCAAGTGGGGCGCGTCGGGGGCAGGGGCCTCGGGGGCAGCATGGCTGATACTGGACGGGTTATGGACATCGTCATCCTTGCTGTAGTCATCGCCGTGGTCGTGCTCGGCGCGCTCGGCGGGCTCATCGTCGGGAGCCGGCGCAAGAAGCCGCTGCCCCCGCCGCCGCCCGCCGCGCCCGACATCACCGCCCCGCCGGCCGAGCCGCACGTCGGCGAAGAGGCCGAGACGCCGCGGGAGGAACCGCGGCGCACCATCGAGGAGGTTGATCTTCCGGCGGGCGCCGGTCCCGTCGTCATCGAGGAACCGCCCGCCGCCGAGGCTCCCGAGATCGAGATCCCGGAGCCCACCGCCGGCCGTCTGATCCGGCTGCGCGCCCGGCTGTCCCGGTCGCAGAACGCCCTGGGCAAGGGCCTGCTCACCCTGCTGTCCCGCGAGCACCTCGACGAGGACACCTGGGAGGAGATCGAGGACACCCTGCTCACCGCCGACGTCGGCGTCCAGCCCACCCAGGAGCTGGTCGACCGGCTGCGCGAGCGGGTCAAGGTGCTCGGCACCCGCACCCCCGAGGAGCTGCGCGGACTGCTCCGCGAGGAGCTGATCACGCTGGTCGGTCCCCAGATGGACCGCACCGTGCACACGGAGAACCCCAACGGCGGCCCCGGCGTCGTGATGGTCGTCGGCGTCAACGGCACTGGCAAGACCACCACCACCGGCAAGCTCGCCCGCGTCCTGGTCGCCGACGGCAACACCGTCGTCCTCGGCGCCGCGGACACCTTCCGCGCCGCCGCCGCGGACCAGCTGCAGACCTGGGGCGAGCGGGTCGGCGCCCACACCGTGCGCGGCCCGGAGGCCGGCGACCCGGCCTCCGTCGCGTTCGACGCGGTCAAGGAGGGCAAGGAGATGGGCGCCGACGCGGTGCTCATCGACACCGCCGGCCGGCTGCACACCAAGACGGGCCTCATGGACGAGCTCGGCAAGGTCAAGCGGGTCGTCGAGAAGCAGGCCCCGCTGGACGAGGTGCTGCTGGTGCTCGACGCCACCACCGGGCAGAACGGTCTGGTGCAGGCGCGGGTCTTCGCCGAGGTCGTCGACATCACCGGCATCGTGCTCACCAAGCTCGACGGCACCGCCAAGGGCGGCATCGTCATCGCCGTCCAGCGCGAGCTGGGCGTCCCGGTCAAACTGATCGGTCTCGGCGAGGGCGCGGACGACCTCGCGCCGTTCGAGCCCGAGGCCTTCGTGGACGCCCTGCTGGGGGAGTGACACCCCCGGAGCCGTCCGGCCCCGTACGCGAGGAAGCGCCCGCCCCCGGAAACGGTCGGGGGACGGGCGCTTCGCCGTACCGGAAGGGGGTCAGGAGCCCGAGCGGTGCGCCACGTACGCCAGCGTGCCGAGCAGCAGCCGCGCCTCCGGCGGCCGGGAGGCGGAGTCCAGGGCGGGGGAGCGCAGCCAGTGCACCGGGCCGAGGCCGGCGCGGTCCGACGGCGGTGCCGTGATGTGCGTACCGCGTCCCAGGCCGCGCAGGTCGAGGGCGTCCGGGTCGTCCCAGCCCATGCGGTACAGCAGATCGGGCAGGGCGGCCGCGGCGCCCGGGGCGACGAGGAACTGGGCGCGGCCGTCCGGGGTGGCGGCGACCGGCCCGACCGGGAGGCCCATCCGCTCCAGCCGCGCCAGGGCGTGACGCCCGGCGGGCTCCGCCACCTCGATCACGTCGAACGCCCGCCCGACGGGCAGCATCACCGAGGCGCCCGGGAACTCCGACCAGAGCGCGGTCACCTCGTCCAGCGGCGCGCCCGCGCGGATCACCGGCGCGTGCTCCAGGGGGTGGGCGCCCGGAGCCCGGCAGCCCGAGCGGCCGCAGGAGCAGGACCCGGCGACGGCGCGGACGCCCGGCACCACGTCCCAGCCCCACAGTCCCGTGTACTCCGCCACGACCGTGCCGTCCGAGGAGCGGCCGCGCCGCCGCGAGCCGGACCGGATGTCACGGATGCCCCGACTGATGCCGATCGTGAAGCCCATGCCCCCTCCAACGGGTCCGGCGCGCTGGTGGTTACGTAGCGGACGCAGAGTGTGACTCTCTGTTTCCGGCTTCCCGGTGCGACCCGCGCCAACCGGCGCCTTGTTGCGCGCGGGGTGGTGCGATGGGCGTCGCGCGCCCCTTAGCGCACCGCTGCATCCGCTCTTGTCTGTCCTGTGTCAAGTCAATCGCGGGACGGCGACGGTGCGTTCATTCGAAGGGGTGGCGAATGGTGGCGATTGAGGTTCCGTCATGGTGAGGCGGGTGATCATCGGGTTACTGTGTGTGCACGGTTCGGACGGGGCACATGCAGGCGTGGGTATGCCGGAGGCAAGTCGGCTTTCCGTTCGCGGGGTGGCAATCGCCGGACGGGCGGCCCCAACTACCGGCATTCTGATAGGGCTTGGCGCACTCAGCGACAAGTGGTTCTCAGGGATGGGGGCGTTCCAGTGGGCGGCAACGGCGGTGGCGGGACGAGTTCTGCGAGTGCGGAGAAGCGCCCGAACGAGCTGCTCACCTCGTGGTTCGCCCGCAGCGGCTGGTCCAAGGGCGAGCTCGCCCGCCAAGTGAACCGCAGAGCACGCCAGTTGGGCGCCAACCACATCTCCACCGACACCTCCCGCGTCCGCCGCTGGCTGGACGGGGAGAACCCGCGCGAGCCGATCCCGCGCATCCTCTCCGAGCTGTTCTCCGAGCGTTTCGGTGTCGTCGTCTCCGTGGAGGACCTGGGCCTGCGCACCACCCGCCCGGCACCCTCCGCGACCGGCGTCGACCTCCCCTGGACGGGCCCGCAGACCGTGGCCCTGCTCAGCGAGTTCTCGCGCAGCGACCTGATGCTGGCGCGGCGCGGCTTCCTCGGGAGCTCGCTGGCCCTCTCCGCGGGCCCGTCCCTCATCGAGCCCATGCAGCGCTGGCTCGTCCCCTCGCCGTCCGGCCCGCTCGCCAGGCCCGAGCCGGACGTCGCCCCCTCCTCGGCGCGCGCCCGCGGCCGGCTGTCGAAGCCGGAGCTGGACCTGCTGGAGACCACCACCGTGATGTTCCGGCAGTGGGACGCCCAGTGCGGCGGCGGACTGCGCCGCAAGGCCGTCGTCGGCCAGCTCCACGAGGTCACCGACCTGCTCCAGGAGCCCCAGCCGGAGGCCACCACCAAGCGGCTGTTCAAGGTCGCCGCCGAGCTCGCCGAGCTGGCCGGCTGGATGTCGTACGACGTGGGGCTGCAGCCCACCGCGCAGAAGTACTTCGTGCTCGCCCTGCACGCCGCCAAGGAGGCCGGCGACCGGCCGCTCGGCTCCTACGTGCTCTCCAACATGAGCCGGCAGATGATCCACCTCGGCCGGCCCGAGGACGCCCTGGAGCTCATCCACCTCGCCCAGTACGGCAGCCGCGACTGCGCCGGCCCTCGCGTCCAGTCCATGCTGTATGCGATGGAGGCCCGCGCCTACGCCAACATGGGCCAGCCCGGCCGCTGCAAGCGCGCCGTCCGCATGGCCGAGGACACCTTCGCCGAGGCCGACGAGTGGGACGAGCCGGACCCCGACTGGATCCGCTTCTTCTCCGAGGCCGAGCTGTACGCGGAGAACAGCCACTCCTTCCGCGACCTCGCCTATGTCGCGGGCCGCAGCCCCACGTACGCCTCGCTCGCCGAGCCGCTGATGAAGCGGGCCGTGGAGCTGTTCGGCCGGGAAGGCGGCGAGCACCAGCGCTCCTACGCCCTCAACCTGATCGGCATGGCCACGGTCCATCTGCTCCAGCGCGAGCCCGAGCAGAGCACGGTTCTCGCCACCGAGGCCATCAAGGCGGCCAAGAAGGTCCGCTCCGAGCGGGTCAACACTCGTATCCGAAAGACCGTCGACACCGCCGTACGCGACTTCGGCGAGCTCGCCCAGGTCGTCGAGCTCACCGAGCGGCTCGCGGCCGAGCTGCCCGAGACCGCCCAGGCGGTCTGACCCACCGAGGAACCCTGGACCCCGGCCGCGGCCGGCCCTCCCGAACTGCCCGACTCGGCTCCCCCATGCCAGTCATTCGGAAGGCCGGCCGCGGCCGGTCGTGTGTCTCCCCGGCCGCGGCTCACCGCCGTACACCGAAGATTGCGCCACGATAACGATCGGCGCTCCCCGGATCCGGCGGTTCACCGACCCGTAACACTCCGGGTGCCTTCGTCACGGCGGCGAAACAACGAGGGGCTTCCACCGAAACGGCGCTGCGCCAATCTCATGGCGCATAACCGGCCCACCCCTCAATCCGCTCAAGGCTTCGCCCGCACGGGGCCGTACCAACGACGAGGAGACGCCGATGGCACAAGCCATCACCCTGGCAGCAGACGCGCCCACGCTGTCCGCCGCCAACACAGGGTTCATGCTCATCTGTTCCGCCCTGGTGATGCTCATGACCCCCGGTCTGGCCTTCTTCTACGGAGGCATGGTCCGGGTCAAGAGCACCCTGAACATGCTGATGATGAGCTTCATCAGCCTGGGCATCGTCACCATCCTGTGGGTGCTCTACGGGTTCTCCGTCGCGTTCGGCGACGACAAGGGCAGCCTCGTCGGCTGGAACTCCGACTGGGTGGGGCTGAGCGACATCGGCCTGACGGAGCTGTGGGACGGCTACACCATCCCCGTGTTCGTCTTCCTGGTCTTCCAGCTGATGTTCGCCGTCCTCACGCCCGCGCTGATCAGCGGTGCCCTCGCGGACCGTGTGAAGTTCACCGCGTGGGCCCTGTTCGTCGCCCTGTGGGTCACCGTCGTCTACTTCCCGGTGGCCCACTGGGTCTGGGGATCCGGCGGCTGGGCCTTCGAGCTCGGCGTCATCGACTTCGCCGGCGGTACCGCGGTCCACATCAACGCCGGTGCGGCCGCCCTCGGTGTCATCCTCGTCATCGGCAAGCGCATCGGATTCAAGAAGGACCCGATGCGTCCGCACAGCCTCCCGCTGGTCATGCTCGGCGCCGGTCTGCTGTGGTTCGGCTGGTTCGGATTCAACGCCGGCTCGTGGCTGGGCAACGACGACGGCGTCGGCGCGCTGATGTTCGTCAACACCCAGGTCGCCACCGGCGCCGCGGTCCTCGGCTGGCTCGCCTACGAGAAGATCCGCCACGGCGCGTTCACCACGCTGGGCGCCGCCTCCGGCGCGGTCTCCGGCCTGGTCGCCATCACCCCGGCGGGCGGCGCGGTCTCCCCGCTCGGCGCCATCGCGGTCGGCCTCATCGCGGGTGTGCTGTGCGCCATGGCCGTCGGCCTCAAGTACAAGCTCGGCTACGACGACTCCCTCGACGTCGTCGGCGTCCACCTCGTCGGCGGCATCATCGGCTCCCTGCTCATCGGCTTCTTCGCCACCGGCAAGGGCCAGTCCGACGTCGCGGGCCTCTTCTACGGCGGCGGCCTCGACCAGTTCTGGAAGCAGTGCGCCGGTGTCTTCGGCGTCCTCGCCTACTCCCTGGTCGCCTCCGCGGTCCTGGCCCTCCTGATCCACAAGACCATCGGTATGCGAGTCTCCGAGGACGAGGAGGTGGCCGGCATCGACCAGGCCGAGCACGCCGAGACCGCATACGACTTCAGCGGCGCGGGCGGCGGCGCGGCCCGTACGCCGGCCAGCAGCCCCGCCGCCCCGGCCGAGAGCAAGAAGGTGGACGCATGAAGCTCATCACCGCCGTCGTCAAGCCGCACCGGCTCGACGAGATCAAGGAGGCCCTCCAGGCCTTCGGAGTCCACGGTCTGACCGTCACCGAGGCCAGCGGCTACGGCCGCCAGCGCGGCCACACCGAGGTCTACCGCGGCGCCGAGTACACGGTCGACCTGGTGCCCAAGGTCCGCATCGAGGTCCTGGTCGAGGACGACGACGCCGAACAGATCGTCGACGTCGTGGTCAAGGCCGCCCGCACCGGCAAGATCGGCGACGGCAAGGTGTGGACCATCCCCGTCGAGACGGCCGTACGGGTCCGGACCGGCGAGCGCGGCCCGGACGCGCTCTGACAGCAGACCGACCGAACAGGAGTCGCCGGGTGACGAGGACGGACATGCACGGCCAGGCAGAGAACTCGGGACCCGGCGGCTACGCGGCGGCCCGGCTGCGCCTTCTCAACGAGAAGGCGCGGTCCGGGCCGCCGCGCCGTTCCGCGCTCGCCGGTCTCACCGACGATTGGCTCGCCGGACTCTTCGCGGCCGGCGCCCCCGGAGCGCGCGGGGTGTCCCTCGTCGCCGTCGGCGGCTACGGACGCGCGGAACTCTCCCCGCGCAGCGACCTCGACCTGCTGCTGCTCCACGACGGCAGCGCCACCGGCGCCGTCTCCGCGCTCGCCGACCGCCTCTGGTACCCGGTCTGGGACCTCGGCCTCGCCCTCGACCACTCCGTCCGCACCCCGGCGGAGGCCCGCAGGACCGCGGGGGAGGACCTCAAGGTCCAGCTCGGCCTGCTGGACGCCCGGCACATCGCCGGCGACCTCGGCCTCACCACCGCCCTGCGCACCACCGTCCTCGCCGACTGGCGCAACCAGGCCCCCAAGCGGCTGCCCGCCCTCCGGGAGCTGTGCGAGGAGCGCGCCGCACGCCAGGGCGAACTGCAGTACCTCCTGGAACCCGACCTCAAGGAGGCCCGCGGCGGACTGCGCGACGTCACCGCCCTGCGCGCGGTGGCCGCCTCCTGGCTCGCCGACGCCCCCCGCGAAGGACTCGCCGAGGCCCGCTCCGGCCTCCTCGACGTACGCGACGCCCTGCACCTGACCACGGGACGCGCCACCGACCGGCTCGCCCTCCAGGAACAGGACCAGGTCGCCGCCGAACTCGGCCTGCTCGACGCCGACGCCCTGCTCCGCCAGGTCTACGAGGCCGCCCGGGTCATCGCCTACGCGGGCGACGTCACCTGGCGCGAGGTCGGCCGCGTCCTGCGCTCCCGGTCCGTACGGCCCCGGCTGCGCGCCATGCTGGGCGGAGGCAAGCCCGCGCCCGAGCGGTCCCCGCTCGCCGAGGGCGTCGTGGAGCAGGACGGCGAAGTGGTGCTCGCCCGCGCCGCGCGCCCCGACCGCGACCCCGTGCTCCCGCTCCGCGCCGCGGCCGCCGCCGCCCAGGCCGGCCTCCCCCTCAACCTGCACGCCGTACGCCGTATGGCCGCCGGCGCCCGCGCCCTCCCCTCGCCCTGGCCCGCCGAGGCACGCCAGCAGCTCCTCACCCTGCTGGGCTCCGGCCGGCCCACCGTCGACGTCTGGGAGGCGCTGGAGGCCGAGGGCCTGATCAGCCTGCTGCTCCCCGACTGGGACCGGGTGCGCTGCCGCCCGCAGCGCAACGCCGTCCACCTGTGGACCGTCGACCGGCACCTCATCGAGACCGCCGTGCGCGCCTCCGCGTTCACCCGCCGGGTCAGCCGCCCCGACCTGCTGCTCATCGCCGCCCTGCTGCACGACATCGGCAAGGGCTGGCCCGGCGACCACTCGGTCGCGGGGGAGGTCATCGCCCGGGACGTGGCCGCCCGCATCGGCTTCGACCCCGCCGACGTCACCGTGGTCGCCACCCTCGTACGCCACCACCTGCTGCTCGTGGAGACCGCCACCCGGCGCGACCTCGACGACCCCGCCACCGTGCGGTCCGTCGCCGAGGCCGTCGGCTCCCCGGGCACGCTGGAGCTGCTGCACGCCCTCACCGAGGCGGACGCCCTCGCCACCGGACCGGCCGCCTGGTCCTCCTGGCGCGCCGCACTGGTCGCCGACCTGGTCAAGCGGGTCTCCGCCGTGCTGGCGGGCCAGACTCCGCCCGACCCCGAGGAGGCCCTGCCCACCGCGCAGCACGAGCGGCTCGCCCTGGAGGCCGTCGCCACCGGCGCCCCCGTGCTGTCCCTGCGGGCGCAGACGGAGCCGGCCGCCGAGCCCTCCGACGACCCGGAACCGCTCGGCGTGGAGCTGCTGATCGCCGTGCCCGAGCAGGCGGGCGTGCTGCCCGCGGTGGCCGGCGTGCTCGCCATGCACCGGCTGACCGTGCGCACGGCCGAACTGCGCTCGCTGGATCTCCCGGACGGCGTCGACGGCTCCGTGCTGCTGCTGGACTGGCGGGTCGCCGCCGAGTACGGCTCGCTGCCGCAGGCCGCCCGGCTCCGCGCCGACCTGGTGCGTGCCCTGGACGGCAGCCTGGACATCTCCGCCCGTCTCGCCGAACGGGACGCCGCGTACCCGAGGCGCCGCGGGGTGGTCGCCCCGCCCCCGCGGGTGACGGTCGCCCCGGCCGCGTCCCGGCACGCCACGGTGATCGAGGTGCGCGCGCAGGACGCGCCGGGCCTGCTGTTCCGCATCGGGCGGGCGCTGGAGGACGCGGCGGTACGGGTGCGGAGTGCGCATGTGAGCACCTTGGGCGCGAACGCGGTGGACGCCTTTTACGTGACGCAGGAGCAGGGTGTGCCCTTGCCGGGTGAGGAGGCGGTGGCTGTGGCACGGAAGCTGGAGGAGGCACTGCGGGCGTGACCACCCCCGTGCCGCACGGAAGCGTGTGCGGCACGGGCCTCGCCCCCGGCCGCCGGCCACGGCAGGCGGGGGCGATTTGCTTGCGGGGCCGGATACCCTGGAGGGCAGCCCAGTTCCGCCCCCGACCTCGAGGACCGACGCCACCGTGTTCGATACCCTCTCCGACCGCCTCAGCGCGACTTTCAAAAACCTCCGCGGCAAAGGCAGGTTGTCCGAGGCGGACATCGACGCCACGGCGCGTGAGATCCGCATCGCCCTCCTCGAGGCCGACGTGGCCCTGCCCGTCGTCCGCTCGTTCATCAAGAACGTCAAGGAGCGTGCGCTCGGCGCGGAGGTCTCCAAGGCGCTGAACCCTGCCCAGCAGGTTCTCAAGATCGTCAACGACGAGCTCGTCCAGATCCTCGGCGGCGAGACCCGCCGCCTGCGCTTCGCCAAGCAGCCCCCGACCGTGATCATGCTCGCGGGTCTGCAGGGCGCCGGCAAGACCACCCTCGCGGGCAAGCTCGGCAAGTGGCTCAAGGACCAGGGCCACTCCCCGCTGCTGGTCGCCGCCGACCTTCAGCGCCCCAACGCCGTCAACCAGCTCAGCGTGGTCGCCGAGCGGGCCGGCGTCGCCGTCTACGCGCCCGAGCCGGGCAACGGCGTCGGCGACCCGGTGAAGGTCGCCAAGGACTCCATCGACCACGCCCGCGCCAAGGTCCACGACATCGTGATCGTGGACACCGCCGGCCGCCTGGGCATCGACCAGGAGATGATGCAGCAGGCCGCGGACATCAGGGACGCCGTCAGCCCTGACGAGATCCTGTTCGTCGTCGACGCCATGATCGGCCAGGACGCCGTCAACACCGCCGAGGCCTTCCGCGACGGCGTCGGCTTCGATGGCGTGGTGCTGTCCAAGCTCGACGGTGACGCCCGCGGTGGCGCCGCCCTGTCGATCCGGCAGGTCACCGGCAAGCCGATCATGTTCGCGTCCAACGGTGAGAAGCTCGACGACTTCGACGCCTTCCACCCGGACCGGATGGCCTCCCGCATCCTCGACATGGGTGACCTGCTCACCCTGATCGAGCAGGCGGAGAAGACGTTCAGCCAGGAAGAGGCCGAGCGGATGGCCTCCAAGCTGGCGTCGAAGAAGGGCCAGGACTTCACCCTGGACGACTTCCTCGCCCAGATGGAGCAGGTCCGCAAGATGGGCTCCATTTCCAAGCTGCTCGGCATGCTCCCGGGCATGGGCCAGATCAAGGACCAGATCAACAACCTCGACGAGCGGGACGTCGACCGCACCGCCGCGATCATCAAGTCGATGACGCCCGGCGAGCGCCAGGACCCGACGATCATCAACGGTTCGCGCCGCGCCCGTATCGCCAAGGGTTCCGGTGTCGAGGTCAGCGCGGTGAAGAACCTGGTCGAGCGGTTCTTCGAGGCGCGGAAGATGATGTCCCGCATGGCGCAGGGCGGCGGCATGCCGGGGATGCCCGGGATGCCGGGCATGGGCGGCGGTCCCGGCCGCGGCAAGAAGAAGCAGAAGCAGGCCAAGGGCAAGCAGCGCTCCGGCAACCCGATGAAGCGCAAGCAGCAGGAGCAGGAGGAGGCCGCGCGCCGCGCGGCGGCGGCCCAGGGCGGAGGCGCCTTCGGTCTGCCCCAGCAGGGCGGCAAGGACTTCGAGCTGCCCGACGAGTTCAAGAAGTTCATGGGCTGAGACCCGCGCACGAACGCCGCAGGGGCGCTCTCCTCGTAGGAGGAGGCGCCCCTGCGGCGTTCGGCGTGCCGTGCGTGTCAGGGCACGCGCGCGACGAGATAGCGGAACACGTTCGGCATCCACACGGTGCCGTCCGCGCGCTGGTAGGGGTGGAGGGCCTCGGTCAGCTCCTTGTCGACCTGCACCTGGTCGGTGGCGGCGATCGCCGGGTCGAACAGACCCGTCGACTTCAGGCCCCGTACGGCGCTGTCGGCGTCCGCGTAGCCGAAGGGGCAGGCCACCCGTCCGGAGCCGTCGGGCCGCAGTCCCGCGCGCTCGGCGACCCGCTCCAGGTCGTCGCGCTCCGTGGGGCGCCAGGCGTCCGCGCCGCGCAGCGGTTCCGCCAGCTTGGCGGCGACCCGCAGCACCGTCGCGGTGGTGCAGCGCTCCGGCGGGCCCCAGCCGGCCAGCACCACGGCCGCCCCGTGCCCGGCCAGCGGCAGCGCCTCGGCGAGCAGTTCGCCCAGTCCCTCCGCGTCGCCGGAGAGGCACCCGATCGGTTCGAAGGCGGTCACCACGGTGTACCCGGCGGCGTCGGCGGGGACTGCCTCGGCGGGGGAGCCCCGCACGATCCGGGCGCCGGTGTGCGGGATGATGTCCCGCTCGTCCGGCAGCAGCCGCTCCCGGGCGAGGGCCAGCCGGTCGGACGAGGTGTCCACACCGGTGATCGCCGCGCCGCGGGAGGCCGCCATCAGCAGGGCCAGCCCGGAGCCGCAGCCGAGGCCCAGCAGCCGGGTCGCCGGGCCCACGTCGAGTCGCTCGTACACCGCCTCGTAGAGCGGTACGAGCATCCGTTCCTGGATCTCGGACCAGTCACGCGCGCGTGCCCGCAGGTCCACGCGCGGGGCCGCCCCCGTGCGTGACGGGTGCTGCCGCACGAGCGTAGGTGTCATAGGTAAGCGCCCCAATCAGCCGAGAGTTGCCGCAGTGCCCGTTGTCCTGGCCCCCGTGCAGTGCGCCCGCACATCCCCCGTATGCCAGGTAACTCCGCCCTCGACGTGTCGTCCAGTGGAAGGGGACGGCCGTTTGGTAGTTGCTCGTGCCAGTGGCAAGAATTCACGTTCCGGTAATCGGGGGCCGTACGGTCCGCCATGGGGGAGACGTCCGCGGAACGGTTCCGGCCATCGGCGGCGGGGGCTCCGGGGGCGGGGGAGGGCCGGTTCGCGGTGCCGGGGGCGGACCCGGTAGGTTCTGCCGTCACGGCGTTCCGGGTGAACCGGACGCCGCCTCCCGCCATGAGGGCGGCCGAAAGGGCTCTTGCGCGTCCGTGGGGCGCACGCGCACCGGCGCGTGCAGACCGGATACACGCGGGGGCGTACGTCAGCCTACGCACCACCTTGCGGTGAGCTGCGTGGCTTCTCCGCAGATCAGCGCACCCGTGGTCGTCAGGGCGCATCAGTGGCAACTGACGGGTACGTGCAAATTATTTGGGATGCCCCGGAATCGGAACACAGAGGCACCCAGGCTCGTTGTTATTACGTGAGCACGACACAGACACCACCTGTTCTCGCCGCAGAGCTGGCACAGGCGTGGGCCGACATTCAGCGGTACCACCCCGAACTGCCCGATCTTGCCGCGCCCGAGTCCCTGATCGGGGAGTCGTCGTCCGCGTGCGGGCACGAACTCTCCTTCGAGCGACTGCTGCACGAGGCAGTCCACGGCATCGCCGCCGCGCGCGGCGTGCGCGACACGTCCCGAGCCGGGCGGTACCACAACCGCAGGTTCCTGGCCATCGCCGAGGAGCTGGGCCTGGACCACCCCGAGGAGCCGCACCCGAGCAGCGGCTTCTCGCTGGTCACGCTCACCCCCGAGGCGAAGCGCCGGTACCGTCCGACGACGGAGCGTCTCCAGCGCGCCCTCAAGGCCCACACCGCGGCGACGGCGGGCGACACCGCCCGCAGCTTCCGCGGTCCGGCCGCGCGGCACGGCTCGTCCGGCGGCGGGGTGCGCGTGAAGGCGGTCTGCGACTGCGGCCGCAACGTGCGCGTCGTCCCGTCCGTGCTGGCGCAGGCGCCCATCGTCTGCGGCGGCTGCGGAAAGCCGTTCCGGATCCCGGAAGTCGTCGCGGCGAGCTGAGTCCCCGGCACCTCGTGGGTGCCGGGGCCCCAGCCCCCGCCGGCCATCGGGCGCACCCGACGCCACAAGCACCATGCGCCGGGTGCCGCTTCGTCGTGCCCACGTGCCCTCACCCCGGAACCGTCCGGCCCCTCGGGGTGTGGCACAATGGCTAGCTGTACTCGACAGCCGCACAGGACCCCTCTCTCCTCCGGCTGACGCGTCCATCGGGCACTCGGGTACCGCAACCCCACGCGGCCTTCCCGCCGTGCCCAACCACGTCAAATCCAGGAGAACCCACTCCCGTGGCAGTCAAGATCAAGCTGAAGCGTCTGGGCAAGATCCGTTCGCCTCACTACCGCATCGTCGTCGCCGACTCCCGTACCCGCCGTGACGGCCGGGCCATCGAGGAGATCGGCAAGTACCACCCGACGTACAACCCGTCGGTGATCGAGGTCGACGCCGATCGCGTGGCGTACTGGCTCTCCGTCGGCGCCCAGCCGACCGAGCCCGTGCTCGCCATCCTGAAGAAGACCGGCGACTGGCAGAAGTTCAAGGGCGAGCCCGCCCCGGCGCCTCTGCTGCAGCAGCCCGAGAAGCCCGCCCGCCCGTCCTTCGAGGCGATCGGCGGCGACGACGAGGGCAAGGGTGAGGCCATCACCCAGAAGAAGAAGGCTGAGAAGAAGGACGAGGCCGCCGCTGAGTCCGCGTCGACCGAGGCCTGAGCATGCTCGAGGAGGCTCTCGAGCACCTCGTGAAGGGCATCGTCGACAACCCTGACGATGTGCAGGTGGCCTCGCGCAACCTGCGACGCGGTCGCGTGCTCGAGGTCCGGGTCCACCCGGACGACCTCGGCAAGGTGATCGGCCGCAACGGCCGCACCGCACGCGCTCTGCGCACCGTCGTGGGCGCCATCGGCGGCCGCGGTGTCCGTGTCGACCTCGTCGACGTGGACCACGTCCGCTGACGCCGTAAGCAGCACCGGCTCGGGCCGGGGAGGGCCACTGGGCCGTCCCCGGCCCGCAGTCGTATGACAGGAGAACCAACACAGTGCAGCTGGTAGTCGCGCGTATCGGCCGCGCCCACGGCATCAAGGGCGAGGTCACCGTCGAGGTCCGCACCGACGAGCCGGAGCTGAGGCTCGGCCCCGGCGCCGTGCTGGCCACCGACCCGGCCTCCGCCGGGCCGCTGACCATCGCGAGCGGCCGGGTTCACAGCGGCCGCCTGCTGCTCCGCTTCGAGGGCGTCCACGACCGCACCGGCGCCGAGGCGCTGCGCAACACCCTGCTGATCGCCGACGTCGACCCCGAGGAACTGCCCGAGGGCGAGGACGAGTACTACGACCATCAGCTGATCGACCTGGACGTCGTCACCAAGGACGGCGAGGAGGTCGGCCGGATCACCGAGATCTCCCATCTGCCCACCCAGGACCTCTTCGTCGTCGAGCGCCCGGACGGCACCGAGGTGTACGTGCCGTTCGTCGAGGAGATCGTCACGGAGATCGACCTGGAGGAGCAGCGCGCGGTCATCGACCCGCCGCCCGGCCTGATCGACGACCGTGCCGAGGTCGCCTCGTCCCGGGACGCCGCGGAGAGCGGGGACGACGCCTGATGCGGCTCGACGTCGTCACGATCTTCCCCGAGTACCTCGACCCGCTGAATGTCTCCCTGGTCGGCAAGGCCCGCGCCCGCGGACAGCTCGGCGTGCACGTCCACGACCTGCGCGACTGGACGTACGACCGGCACAACACCGTCGACGACACCCCGTACGGCGGCGGTCCCGGCATGGTCATGAAGACCGAGCCCTGGGGGGACGCGCTGGACTCGGTCCTGGCGGACGGCTACGAGGGCGGCTGCGGCGAGCCCGCCCTGATCGTCCCCACCCCGAGCGGCCGCCCCTTCACCCAGGAACTCGCCGTCCACCTCTCCGAGCGGCCCTGGCTGATCTTCACCCCGGCCCGCTACGAGGGCATCGACCGCCGCGTCGTCGACGAGTACGCCACGCGCATGCCGGTGTACGAGGTGTCCATCGGCGACTACGTCCTGGCCGGCGGCGAGGCCGCGGTCCTGGTGATCACCGAGGCGGTGGCACGGCTGCTCCCGGGCGTCCTCGGCAACGCCGAGTCGCACCGCGACGACTCCTTCGCCCCCGGCGCCATGGCCGGCCTGCTGGAGGGCCCCGTCTACACCAAGCCGCCGTCCTGGCGCGGCCGGGAGATCCCGGACGTGCTGCTCAGCGGCCACCACGGGAGGATCGCCCGCTGGCGGCGCGACGAGGCGCTGCGGCGGACCACCGTGCACCGCCCCGACCTCGTCGAGCGCTGCGATCCCAAGGCCCTCGACAAGAAGGACCGGGAGATGCTGTCCATCCTCGGCTGGGAACCGGACCCCGAAGGGGAGCCGTACGGCCGATTTTGGCGCAGGACCGGCGGCGTGGAAGAATAGGCCGCTGTTGTGCGCCGTCCGGCGAGCGCCCCTGCCGCAGGGGGACACGACGCCGCCCCGACCGCACAGCCCAGATCCGAAACCCAAGTGCCGTTGATGACCTGCGGCATCAGCGAAGAAAGCAGACGACATGTCTCACCTGCTCGACTCCGTCGACACCGCGTCGCTCCGCAGCGACGTCCCGGACTTCCGTCCCGGCGACACCGTCAACGTCCACGTGCGCGTCATCGAGGGCAACCGCTCCCGTGTGCAGCAGTTCAAGGGCGTGGTGATCCGCCGCCAGGGTTCCGGCGTGCGCGAGACCTTCACGGTCCGCAAGGTCTCCTTCTCCGTCGGCGTCGAGCGCACCTTCCCGGTGCACACCCCGATCGTGGAGAAGATCGAGCTCGTCACCAAGGGTGACGTCCGCCGCGCCAAGCTGTACTACCTCCGTGAGCTCCGCGGCAAGGCCGCGAAGATCAAGGAGAAGCGCGAGAACTGAGCGCTTTACCGGCGTCACATCGCGGCCGGATAGCATCTGGCCCCGATGGACACCGAAGCACAGCCGACGGAGCGCGACCGCTCCCTCCCCCCGGACCCCGAGGACTCCTCGGGCGCGCCGGGGCCGGAGGGGCGGTCGCGTTCCGCGTTGGCGTCGCGCTTCACGGACTGGCTGCCCGGCGGGCGGATCACCCTGACCCTGCTGCTCTGCCTGCTGTTCCTGCTGGCGGTCAACACGTTCGTGGCGCGCCCCTTCGAGATCCCGAGCGGATCGATGGAGAAGGGATTGAGGGTCGGGGACCGCGTTCTCGTAAACAAGTTGGCATACACCTTCGGCGACGGGCCGGCCCGCGGCGACGTGATTGTGTTCGACGGCACCGGGTATTTCGGTGACGCCGACTACATCAAACGGGTTGTCGGGGTGGGCGGGGACCATGTCGTCTGCTGCGACGGGGAGGGGAGGATCCGGGTGAACGGCCGGTCGGTCGACGAGTCGGGGTTCCTGTTCCCCGGCGACAGTCCCTCCACGGTGCGGTTCGACGTGGTCGTGCCCGAGGGGCGGCTCTTCGTCCTCGGCGACCACCGCGGCAGCTCCAGCGACTCGCGTGACCGTCTCGGTTCGCCCGGCGGCGGGATGGTTCCGGTCGAGATGGTCGTCGGGCGCGCGGAGGGCCTCGTGTGGCCGTTCGGCCGCGCCGGCCGCCTGGAGCCGACGGACGCGTACGACAAGGTGCCGGCGGGGGAGGCATCCGCGCCCGCGGCCGCTCCGACGGGAGGCGGCCATGGGTAACCGCGGAAAGCCCCGCGGCATGCCGGCGAGCGCCGCCGAGAACCTGCTGCCCACCGGGTCACGCCGGGCCGTCTCCCCGGCCTCCGGCCGCACCCGCGCCGAGCGGCGCAAGCTGCAGCGCAAGGTCAAGCGCCGCCGCAGGCGCAGCGCCGTCAAGGAGATCCCCCTCCTCATCGGTGTCGCCGTCCTGATCGCGCTGGTGCTGAAGACGTTCCTCGTGCAGGCGTTCGTCATCCCGTCCGGCTCCATGGAGCAGACGATCCAGATCGGCGACCGCGTCCTGGTCGACAAGCTCACCCCTTGGTTCGGCTCCAGGCCGGAGCGCGGGGACGTCGTCGTGTTCAAGGACCCCGGCGGCTGGCTCCAGGACGAGCGGACCACGGTGAAGAAGGAGGACCCGGTCGGCATCAAGCAGATCAAGGAGGGTCTCACCTTCATCGGCCTGCTGCCGTCGGAGAACGAGAAGGACCTGATCAAGCGGGTCGTGGGGGTCGGCGGCGACCGCGTCCGGTGCTGCGACGCCCAGGGCCGCGTCACCGTCAACGGCGTCCCGCTGAACGAGGACTACCTCTACCCCGGCAACGCCCCCTCGCTGACGCCCTTCGACGTCACCGTGCCCGAGGGCCGCCTGTGGGTGATGGGCGACCACCGCGCGAACTCCGCGGACTCCCGCTCGCACCAGGACACCGACTACGGCGGCACCGTCTCCGAGGACGAGGTGGTGGGCCGCGCCATGGTCATCGCCTGGCCGCTCGGCCACTGGAACACCCTCGACGAGCCCACGACGTACGCCTCCGTGTCCGACTCGGCGCCGGGGTCGATCGCCGGAGCGCCGTCGTCGCATAGGGTTGCCACGGACGATCCCGGCCAACGCGAAGAGATTGTCCAGCTCCCGACCCCTGCGGAACTCCCGCTCGTTATGGGAGTGGTGGGCCTGCGCCGGGCATGGCGCGGGCGGCGGCAGAGAGTGAGGAGTCGGCGTGGGGGATGTGGCGGTAGGCGCACGGTCCGGTCAGGGAGGCGAGGAGCACCGCGGACGTTCCGCGGGTCCGGGCGACCCGGACGCGGGCCACGCCGCGTTCTCCGGGAGTGACGAGCGTGCGGTCGAGGACGGCGGAGTGAACGAGGACGGGACGCGGACCGGCGGCCAGGGGCCGGACGGTCCGGAGCAGGACCGGCCGAAGAAGCAGCAGCGCTCCTTCTGGAAGGAGCTGCCGATCCTCATCGGTATCGCGCTCGTCCTGGCGCTGCTGATCAAGACGTTCCTCGTGCAGGCGTTCTCGATCCCCTCCGACTCGATGCAGAACACCCTCCAGCGGGGTGACCGGGTCCTGGTCGACAAGCTGACCCCGTGGTTCGGCTCCGAGCCCGAGCGCGGCGAGGTCGTCGTCTTCCACGACCCCGACAACTGGCTGGCGGGCGAGCCGACCCCCGACCCGAACGCGCTGCAGAAGGCCCTCAGCTTCATCGGCCTGATGCCGTCCGCGGAGGAGAAGGACCTGATCAAGCGGGTCATCGGCGTCGGCGGCGACACGGTCGAGTGCAAGGGCACCGGCCCGCTGAAGGTCAACGGCAAGGCGCTCAACGAGCCGTACGTCTACCCGGGCAACACCCCGTGCAGCCAGGACGACCAGGGCGGCCAGTTCAAGGTGAAGGTCCCCGAGGGCCACATCTGGGTCATGGGCGACCACCGGCAGAACTCGCGGGACTCCCGCTACAACACGGCCGACAAGAACCAGGGCTTCGTCCCCGTCGACAAGGTCGTCGGCCGTGCCGTGGTCATCGCCTGGCCGATCAACCGCTGGACCAACCTGCCCGTCCCGGACACCTTCGACCAGCCCGGCCTGAACACCCCGGCGCAGAACGCGGCGGCCCTGACGGTCGCACCGCCCGCGGTCGCGCTGGCCGGCGCGGTGCCGTTCGCGCTGTGGCGGCGCCGTCGCGCCTGACGGCGGGGGCGCGGGGAGGGCTTACCCGCCCGGGTACCGCCGGGTAGGGTGCCGCCCATGAGTGGTCAGAGCACGACGCGTACGGTCCCGGGCAGCGGCGGTTCCGGCACGGCACGGACGGGCCGGACCGGTCAGGTGCTGTCCAACGTGGCCGTCGCGCTCGGGCTGGTGCTGTTCCTCGGCGGGTTCGCCTGGGGAGCGGTGGCCTACCGGCCCTACACCGTGCCGACCACCTCGATGGCCCCGACGATCGACGCCGGCGAGCGGGTACTGGCGGAGCGCGTCGACGGCGGCGAGGTCCGCCGCGGCGACGTCGTCGTCTTCCGGGACGCCACCTGGTCGAACGCGCCCATGGTGAAGCGGGTGGTCGCCGTCGGCGGCGACACCGTCTCCTGCTGCGAGGACGGCAAGCTCACGGTCAACGGCAAGGAGATCGACGAACCGTATCTCCCCGACGACCCGATGGCGCGGTCCGCCGTCTTCCTCGAGGTGACCGTGCCGAAGGGCCGCCTGTTCCTGCTCGGAGACGAGCGCTCCGGGTCGGTCGACTCCACGGCCCGTCTGACCGACGCGGCCAGCGGCACGGTCGCGCGTGACGCCGTCCAGGCCCGCGTGGACGCGGTCGTCTGGCCGATGGACGGCATGCTCGCCGAGCCCGCCGGCTTCAAGACCCTCGGCCCGCTCTCCACGCCGGGACCGCTGCCGAGCGTGCTCGCGGCGGTGGTCGGCGGCGCGGTGCTGGTGCTGGCGGGAGCCGCGTACGGGCCGCTGGCCAAGCGGGCGGCCGCCTCCCGGGCCCGGAGCGCCGCGGGGAGCGCCGGTGGCCGCTGAGCCGGCGCCGGCGGCACCGGACACGTACACGGGCGGGCTGCGCAAGGTCGCCCGGGTGGTGCTGCTCGACCCTCAGGACCGCATCCTGCTGCTCCACGGCCATGAACCGGACGACCCCGGCACCGACTGGTGGTTCACGCCGGGCGGCGGCGTGGAGGGCGACGAGACCCGTGAACAGGCCGCCCTCAGGGAACTCGCCGAGGAGACCGGCGTCACCGACGTCGAACTCGGCCCGGTGCTGTGGCGGCGGCGCTGCTCCTTCCCGTTCGCGGGCCGCCAGTGGGACCAGGACGAGTGGTACTACCTGGCCCGTACGACGCAGACGGCCACCGCGGCGACGGCCCTGACCGAGCTGGAAAGGCGCAGTGTCGCCGGAGCTCGCTGGTGGACCTGCCCGGAACTGCTCCACGCCCGTGAGACGGTGTATCCGACCAAACTCGCCGGGCTGCTGCGGACACTGCTCGACGAAGGCCCCCCGGCCGCGCCCGTGACCCTGGACACCGAAATCGTCCGGTGACCCCCGGGACTGGCGCACAATGGTGGGATCGCACGGCTGAAGGGGAACATGCCATGAGCGCCGAGGACCTCGAGAAGTACGAGACCGAGATGGAGCTGAAGCTCTACCGGGAGTACCGCGATGTCGTCGGTCTGTTCAAATACGTGATCGAGACCGAACGGCGCTTCTATCTCACCAACGACTACGAGATGCAGGTGCACTCGGTACAGGGCGAGGTGTTCTTCGAGGTCTCCATGGCGGACGCCTGGGTCTGGGACATGTACCGGCCCGCCCGCTTCGTGAAGCAGGTGCGGGTGCTCACGTTCAAGGACGTGAACATCGAGGAGCTCAACAAGAGCGATCTGGAGCTGCCGGGCGGGTGAGGTTCACCCTCGCGGGTGGCGGGGTTGTCCACAGTCGCCGGGTTGTGCACGTGCCCCGGCGGGGTCCGCGGTGATGCGTGACGGTTGGCGCCGGAGGTGGTGCCGACATGGACGCACGGCAGGACAGGCAGGTACGGGACGGCCAGGGGGCTGCTCAGGGGCGCGCTGCCCGGGGTGAGCCGAGGCGCGGCGGGCGGGCCCGTGGGGCGCTCGGCAGATACGGGGAGACACTGGCCGCGCGGCGGCTCACCCAGGCCGGGATGACGGTGCTGGCGCGCAACTGGCGCTGCGGCAGGACCGGCGAGATCGACATCGTCGCCCGGGACGGCGACGCCCTGGTCGTCTGCGAGGTGAAGACCCGCCGCGCCACGCCCTTCCAGCACCCCATGGCGGCGATCACCCCGGCCAAGGCGAGCCGGCTGCGCGGCCTGGCGGAGCGCTGGCTCCAGCAACACGGGGGAGCACCGCCCGGCGGTGTCCGCATCGACCTGGTCGGCGTGCTGCTCCCCCTGCGCGGCGCTCCCGTCGTCGAGCACGTCAGGGGGGTGGCCTGACATGGGATTCGCCCGTACGTGCGCGGTGACCCTCGTCGGCGTCGAGGGCGTGGTCGTCGAGGTGCAGGCCGACCTGGAGCCGGGAGTCGCCGCGTTCACGCTGGTGGGGCTGCCGGACAAGAGCCTCACGGAGAGCCGCGACCGGGTCAGGGCCGCCGTGGTCAACTCCGGCGGCGAGTGGCCGCAGAAGAAGCTCACCGTCGGACTGAGCCCGGCGTCGGTGCCCAAGGCAGGCAGCGGTTTCGACCTGGCCGTGGCCTGTGCGGTCCTCGGCGCCTCGGAGCGGATCGACCCCCGGGTCCTGTCCGACATCGTGATGATCGGCGAGCTGGGACTGGACGGCCGGGTGCGGCCGGTACGGGGCATCCTGCCGGCCGTGCTGGCCGCGGCGGACGCGGGCTTCGAGCAGGTGGTGGTACCGGAGTGCGCCGCCGCCGAGGCCGCTTTGGTGCCGGGCGTGTCCGTGCTGGGCGTGCGCAGCCTGCGCCAGCTCATCGCGGTCCTCACCGACGAGCCGGTGCCCGACGAGGAGCCCCTCGAGCAGGAGCGACCCGATCCGCTGATGGCGGGGCTGCGCGACCTCGGCAGCGGAGGGATCACCGGCATGAGCGGCGGTCCCGGCCGGTGCGACCAGGGGCACGACCTGGCCGACGTCGTGGGCCAGCACGCGGCGCGCACGGCGGTCGAGGTGGCCGCGGCGGGCGGGCACCACCTGTTCCTGGAGGGACCGCCCGGCGCCGGCAAGACGATGCTGGCGGAGCGGATGCCGTCCATCCTGCCGCCGCTGGACCGCCAGGCGTCCCTGGAGGTGACGGCCGTGCACTCGGTGGCGGGCCTGCTGCCGCCGGGCCGCCCGCTGATCGACACCGCCCCCTACTGCGCCCCGCACCACTCGGCCAGCATGCAGGCACTCGTGGGCGGCGGCCCGGGGACGGCACGGCCGGGAGCGGTGTCCCTGTCCCATCGAGGCGTCCTGTTCCTGGACGAGACCCCCGAGTTCAGCAGCAAGGCGCTGGACGCCCTGCGCCAGCCGCTGGAGGCCGGGCACGTGGTCATCGCGCGCAGCGCGGGCGTCGTGCGCTTCCCGGCTCGCTTCCTCATGGTGCTCGCGGCCAACCCGTGCCCCTGCGGCCGGTTCTCGCGCACCGACGAGCGGTGCGAGTGCCCGCCCTCGGCGATCCGCCGCTACCAGGCCCGGCTCTCCGGACCGCTGCTCGACCGGGTCGATCTGCGGATCGAGGTGGACGCCGTCACCCGTGGCGAGCTGACGGCGACGGGCGCACGGGGCGAGACCACCGCGACGGTCGCCGACCGGGTGCGCTCGGCCCGGGAACGCGCCGCCGCGCGGTTCCACGGCACGCCGTGGCGCCTCAACAGCGACGTCCCGGGGCGGGAGCTGCGCAGCCGCTGGCAGGCCGCGCCGGGCGCCATGGACGAGGCCGAGCGCAGCCTGGAGCGGGGTGTGCTGACCGCGCGGGGGATCGACCGGGTGCTGAGGGTCGCCTGGACCGTCGCCGACCTGGCCGGCCACGACCGCCCCGACGCCGGCGACGTCGCCCTCGCCCTGCAACTGCGCACGGGCGTCCCGCGTGGGGTTCCGATGGCGATCGGAGCGGGGGTATGAGCGGGGCGAGCGGGCCGTACGGCCCGCCGCGGTCCACGGAATCGACGGGATCGGCCGACCGGATCGGGCACGAGGGTCCGGCGGGGCCGAGCGGCTCGGGCGGTGTGCCTGGAGAGGCTGGGCGCGACGGGCCGCTGGGGCCGAGCGGCTCGGGCGGTGTGCCTGGAGAGGCTGGGCGCGACGGGCCGCTGGGGCCGGCCGGCTCGGGCGGTTCGCCTGGAGGGATCGGGCGCGACAGCCCGCCGCGACTCACCGGCCAGGGCGGTCTTCTCGGCCGGATCTTCCTCACCCGCGTCATCGAACCCGGCGACGAGACCGGCGGGCGCTGGGTGCGGGAGTTCGGGGTGGACGGAGTGGTGCGCCGGCTGAGGCAGCGCGGGGAGCCCTTGCCCGGCGTCGGCCGGAAGCGGTGGGCCGGGCTGCTGGCCCGGGCCGAGCGGGCCGACCCGCGCCGGGACCTCGCCGTCGCACAGGACGCGGGCGTGCGGTTCGTGTGCCCCGGGGACGCGGAGTGGCCCGGTCAGCTCGACGACCTCGGGGACGCCCGCCCGCTCGGCCTGTGGGTGCGGGGCACCGCGGACCTGCGGATGTGGGCGCTGCGCTCGGTCGCCCTCGTCGGCGCCCGCGCCTGCACCGAGTACGGCGCGTTCATGGCCGCCACCCTCGCGGCCGGACTCGCCGAGAAGGGATGGGTCGTCGTCTCCGGCGGCGCCTACGGCATCGACGGTGCCGCCCACCGCGGGGCGCTCGGCGCGGGCGGCGCGACCGTCGCCGTGCTGGCCTGCGGGGTGGACCGTCCCTACCCGCGCGGACACGCAGGACTGATCGGCCGGATCGCGGAGCAGGGTCTCGTGGTCGGCGAGCTGCCGCCGGGCGAGCATCCGACGCCCAGCCGCTTCATCCTCCGCAACCGTGTGATCGCCGCCCTCACCCGGGGCACGGTCGTCGTCGAGGCGGCCCACCGCAGCGGCTCCCTGGTGACCGCCCGCGCCGCCCTCAGGCTGGGACGCCACACGATAGGGGTGCCGGGCCCGGCCACCAGCGGCCTCTCCGCCGGGGTGCACGAACTGCTCCGGCAGGACGCCGTCCTGGTCACCGACGCCGACGAGATCGCCGAACTGGTCGGCGACATGGGCGAGCTCGCCCCCGAGCGCAAGGGGCCGGTCCTGCCCCGCGACCTGCTGGACCCGGCGGTCCGTCAGGTCCTCGCCGCGCTGCCGGCCCGCAGGGCGGCCCGCCCCGACGACATCGCCCGCACGGCCCAGACCACCCCGGACGACGCGATCGCGAAACTGTACGAACTCCGGGCACTTGGTTACGTCGAACGACATGGCGACAGCTGGAAGTTGACGCGCCAGGCGATGATCTCCGTCCGGGCCGCTTCCGATGTCCGCTGACACAGCGTGTTCGGCCGTCCGGGGGAACCCCGACACGCCTAGGAAAATACGCCAGTTGGGGTATCCGGGTGATCACACAGAGCGACGGGTGTGCCCCGGCGGGACGGCCCCCGGAACGTATCTGCGCACGGCCCGGCCGCCGTTCTTCGCACACCGCGACGCCGCAGTCACGCTACGCTCACGAGGGCCCAGACACGGACAGCCCAGAACAGACACCGGAACACACACCAGAACAGACATCGGACAGACAACGCACCCAGGCAGTACCAGCCCACGGCAGAACGGCACTAGGCGACGAATGCCCCAGCACACCTCCGGGTCCGACCGGGCGGCGATCCCCCCAGCCGCCCGCGACGGTGGCAGCGTGCGGCCGCCCGCTCCCTCGACGCTCGACGAGCTGTGGCGGTCGTACAAGGCGACGGGGGACGAACGTTTGCGGGAGCAGCTGATCCTGCACTACTCACCGCTGGTGAAGTACGTCGCCGGCCGGGTCAGCGTGGGGCTGCCGCCCAACGTCGAACAGGCGGACTTCGTGTCCTCCGGGGTCTTCGGGCTGATCGACGCGATCGAGAAGTTCGACGTCGACCGCGAGATCAAGTTCGAGACGTACGCGATCACCCGGATCCGCGGCGCGATGATCGACGAACTGCGGGCGCTGGACTGGATCCCCCGCTCGGTGCGGCAGAAGGCGCGCAACGTCGAGCGCGCCTACGCCACCCTCGAGGCGCGGCTCCGGCGCACACCGACGGAGAACGAGGTCGCCGCCGAGATGGGCATCACCGTCGGCGAGCTGCACGCGGTGTTCAGCCAGCTCTCGCTCGCCAACGTCGTCGCCCTGGAGGAGCTGCTGCACGTCGGCGACGGCGGCGACCAGCTCAGCTTCATGGACACCCTGGAGGACACCGCCGCCGACAACCCGGTGGAGGTCGCCGAGGACCGGGAGCTGCGCCGCTTCCTGGCGCGGGCCATCAACACCCTGCCCGAGCGGGAGAAGACCGTGGTCACGCTGTACTACTACGAGGGCCTGACCCTGGCCGAGATCGGCAACGTCCTGGGCGTGACCGAGAGCCGGGTCAGCCAGATCCACACCAAGTCCGTGCTCCAGCTGCGCGCCAAGCTGGCGAGTTTCGGCCGCTGACCCCAGCCGGCCGGCCGGACATCCCGGCCGGCCGGACCCTGGCCGCAGTGGGCAGGGCGTCCGTAAAGTGGACGGCGTGCCAAGGATTCGAGCGGCCTCCGTGGCCGAGCACCGGTCGATGCAGCGAGCCGCCCTGCTGGACGCGGCACGCTCCCTGCTGTCCGAGGGCGGTACGGAGGCGCTGACCTTCCCGGCCCTCGCCGAGCGCACGGGCCTCGCCCGGTCCTCCGTGTACGAGTACTTCCGCTCGCGGGCGGCCGTCGTCGAGGAGCTGTGCGAGGCCGACTTCCCCGTCTGGGCGGCCGAGGTCGAGGCGGCGATGGCGGACGCCGAGGGCCCCGAGGGCAAGATCGAGGCGTACGTCCGCAAGCAGCTGGAACTGGTGGGGGACCGGCGGCACCGAGCGGTCGTCGCGATCTCCGCGAGCGAACTCGACGCCGGTGCCCGGGAGAAGATCCGCGCGGCCCACGGCGGACTCATCGCGATGATCGTCGAGGCGCTCGCCGAGCTGGGGCACGCCGAACCGCGCCTGACCGCCATGCTGCTCCAGGGCGTGGTCGACGCCGCCGTACGCCGTATCGAGCTGGGGGCGGCCGAGCATCCCGACGTGATCGTCCGGGCGGCGGTCTCCCTCGCCCTGGACGGCGTCCGGGGCTGAAACGTCGTCCGGCGCGCCCTGCTCCCGCACCGGCCGGGGCTCCTCAGGGCAGAGGCACCCCGAGCACCGGCAGGAGCCGGGACGGACCCCGGTGGAGCAGCCACGGGGGCAGCAGGGAGAGCGGGTCCAGGTAGGCCTCGCCCCGCAGCAGCCCCCAGTGGACGCAGGCCGCCGTGCAGTGGGAGCCGCCCGCCTCCACCGTGCCGATCACCTCGCCCGCCGTCACCTCCGCACCCTCCGGCACCGAGGCGCGGACGGGTTCGTAGGTGGTGCGCAGCGGCGGGTCCCCGGTGCCGGCGAGCTCCACCGCGACGACGCCCTTCCCGGCCACCCGGCCCGCGAACGACACCCGGCCGTCCGCCACCGCGCGTACCGGCGTCCCCGGCGGCGCCGCGAGATCGACACCCCGGTGCCCAGGCCCGTAGACGGTCGCCGGCGGTTCCCAGCCGCGCAGCACCGGCGGGCGCACCCCCACCGGCCACATACGCGCGATGGCCGGAACGGCGTCGTCCGCGGCACGGCGCCCACCCGCCCCGCCGGTCGGTGACGCGGCGTTCCCCGCCCCCGCCGCGAGGAGGCGTGACGCCGGCGGCGCCAGCAGCGCCGCCACGGTCACGGCCACCACCAGCGCCAGCCGCACGCACCGCCAGGCCCATCCGCCCCGCCCGCTCCCCTCAGCCGTTCCGGCCCGTTCACGCCACCCACGTCCTTCGCTCCGTCCCAGTCGTCGCATGGCGGAAGCGTCTCGCGGGGACGTGATCTCCGCCGGGACCTGTGGACAGCGGCCGGGTTGTGGACAACGGCGTCACCCGGCACCCCGCGGGTCCCGTACACTTCTGGTGGCGACCCGGGCCACCGGGTCGACTTCGCACGCCCCGACATCGGGACCGGTCACGGCCGTGGCCCGGTGTCAGCGCCCCTCGGTCCTTTGTGGCACGGCGCGTCGTGGGCGTCAGGCGCGGGAGCCGTCCGGCACCCGCGGCACAACCGAGAAATTCAAGGAGATACGGCCATGGCCGTCGTCACGATGCGGGAGCTGCTGGAGAGCGGCGTCCACTTCGGTCACCAGACCCGTCGTTGGAACCCGAAGATGAAGCGCTTCATCTTCACGGAGCGCAACGGCATCTACATCATCGACCTGCTCCAGTCGCTGTCGTACATCGACCGCGCCTACGAGTTCGTCAAGGAGACCGTGGCCCACGGCGGCACGGTCATGTTCGTCGGCACGAAGAAGCAGGCGCAGGAGGCCATCGCCGAGCAGGCCACCCGCGTCGGCATGCCCTACGTCAACCAGCGCTGGCTGGGCGGCATGCTCACCAACTTCTCGACCGTCTACAAGCGTCTGCAGCGCCTCAAGGAGCTCGAGCAGATCGACTTTGAGGACGTGGCCGCCTCCGGCCTCACCAAGAAGGAGCTGCTGGTCCTCTCCCGCGAGAAGGCCAAGCTGGAGAAGACCCTCGGCGGTATCCGCGAGATGCAGAAGGTGCCCAGCGCCGTCTGGATCGTGGACACCAAGAAGGAGCACATCGCGGTCGGCGAGGCCCGGAAGCTCAACATCCCGGTCGTCGCCATCCTCGACACCAACTGCGACCCCGACGAGGTCGACTACAAGATCCCGGGCAACGACGACGCGATCCGCTCCGTCACCCTGCTCACCCGCGTGATCGCCGACGCCGTCGCCGAGGGCCTCATCGCCCGCAGCGGTGGCGCGGAGGGCAAGGGCGAGAAGGCCGCCGGCGAGCCGCTGGCCGAGTGGGAGCGCGACCTGCTCGAGGGCGAGAAGAAGGGCGAGGAGGCCGCTCCGGCCGCCGCCGAGGGCGAGAAGCCGGCCGAGGCCCCCGCTGCCGAGGCCCCCGCCGCGGAGACCCCGGCCGCGGAGACCCCGGCCGAGCAGGCCTGACCGCTCCGTCAGAGCCGATGACGGCGGGAGCGGAGACATGTCGTCCGCTCCCGCCGTTCACCCGTAGACCGGGGGCGGCCCGGGACCTGCCCGTGCGGCGGTCCCGTCCCGCCGATCTTCGAACCTCCAGACTTCGAGAAAGATTCACAGACTCATGGCGAACTACACCGCCGCCGACGTCAAGAAGCTCCGGGAGCTCACCGGCGCCGGCATGATGGACTGCAAGAAGGCGCTGGACGAGGCCGACGGCAACGTCGACAAGGCCGTCGAGGCGCTCCGCATCAAGGGCCAGAAGGGCGTCGCCAAGCGCGAGGGTCGCTCCGCCGAGAACGGCGCCGTGGTCTCGATCATCGCCGACGACAACTCCTCCGGTGTCCTCGTCGAGCTGAAGTGCGAGACGGACTTCGTCGCCAAGGGCGAGAAGTTCCAGGCCGTCGCCACCGCGATCGCCGAGCACGTCGCCAAGACGTCTCCGGCCGACCTCGAGGCCCTGCTCGCCTCCGAGATCGAGTCCGGCAAGACCGTCCAGGCGTTCGTGGACGAGGCCAACGCCAACCTCGGCGAGAAGATCGTCCTGGACCGCTTCGCGCAGTTCGCCGGCGGCTACGTGACGGCGTACATGCACCGCACGATGCCCGACCTGCCCCCGCAGATCGGTGTGCTCGTCGAGCTCGACAAGCCGAACGCCGAGATCGCCAAGGGCGTCGCCCAGCACATCGCCGCCTTCGCGCCGAAGTACCTCTCCAAGGAGGACGTGCCGGCCGAGGTCGTCGAGTCCGAGCGTCGCATCGCCGAGGAGACCACCCGCGCCGAGGGCAAGCCCGAGGCCGCGATCGGCAAGATCGTCGAGGGTCGCCTCAACGGCTTCTTCAAGGACGCCACGCTGCTCGGCCAGCCCTACGCGCTGGACAACAAGAAGTCCGTCCAGAAGGTGCTGGACGAGGCCGGTGTCACCCTGAAGCGCTTCTCGCGCATCAAGGTCGGCATCTGAGTCCGCACCGCGACGGGCGCGCGACCCCGATAGGGTCGACAGCAGTCGTTCGGACACGCGTCCACGCACGCGCGCGTGCCGGGCGACAGCAGATCTGACGAGGAGGCCATTGCCGCATGGGATGCGAACCACGCCCCACCGGCAATGGCCTTCTTCGTATGTGCAACACGTGAAAGAGGCGGGATTCGACCATGACGACCAAGGCTGAGAAGAGCGACGACGGCAAAGTGCGCGGCCGGTTTCTGCTGAAGCTGTCCGGAGAGGCCTTCTCCGGTGGCGGAGGCCTGGGCGTCGATCCCGACGTGGTGCACGCCATCGCCCGTGAGATCGCGGCCGTCGTACGCGACGGCGCGCAGATCGCGATCGTGATCGGCGGCGGCAACTTCTTCCGCGGAGCCGAGCTCCAGGTGCGCGGCATGGACCGCGCCCGCTCCGACTACATGGGCATGCTCGGCACCGTGATGAACTGCCTGGCCCTCCAGGACTTCCTGGAGAAGGAGGGCGTGGACTGCCGCGTGCAGACCGCCATCACCATGGGCCAGGTCGCCGAGCCCTACATCCCGCTGCGCGCCGTGCGCCACCTGGAGAAGGGCCGCGTGGTCATCTTCGGCGCCGGTATGGGCATGCCGTACTTCTCCACCGACACCACCGCCGCGCAGCGCGCCCTGGAGATCGACGCCGAGGCGCTCCTCATGGGCAAGAACGGTGTCGACGGGGTCTACGACTCCGACCCCAAGACCAACCCCGACGCCGTCAAGTTCGACGCCCTCGGCTACGGCGAGGTCATCACCCGGAACCTGAAGGTCGCCGACGCCACGGCCGTCACGCTCTGCCGGGACAACAGCCTGCCGATCGTCGTCTTCGAACTCCTGAAGGAGGGCAACATCGCCCGCGCCGTCAAGGGTGAGAAGATCGGCACGCTGGTGGGCGACGACGCCGGGCACAACTGACCGGGGGATGGACAATGTCCTGCCGGTCGTGAACCGTGCAGGAAGAAGACGCGACGCAGCCGGCCGCCGCCCTGACCAGGAACCGCAGCCGGGCCTACTCAAGACACGCAGGAGCAAGTGGTGATCGAAGAGACCCTCCTCGAGGCCGAGGAGAAGATGGAGAAGGCCGTCGTGGTCGCCAAGGAGGACTTCGCCGCGATCCGCACCGGCCGTGCGCACCCGGCGATGTTCAACAAGATCGTGGCCGACTACTACGGCGCGCCGACGCCGATCAACCAGCTGGCCTCGTTCTCCGTGCCCGAGCCGCGCATGGCCGTGGTGACCCCGTTCGACAAGAGCGCCCTGCGCAACATCGAGCAGGCGATCCGCGACTCCGACCTGGGCGTCAACCCGAGCAACGACGGCAACATCATCCGGGTGGTGTTCCCCGAGCTGACCGAGGAGCGCCGGCGCGAGTACATCAAGGTCGCCAAGGGCAAGGGCGAGGACGCGAAGATCTCGATCCGCTCCGTGCGCCGCAAGGCCAAGGAAGCCATCGACAAGCTGATCAAGGACGGCGAGGTCGGCGAGGACGAGGGCCGCCGTGCGGAGAAGGAGCTCGACGACACCACGGCGAAGTACGTCGCCCAGGTGGACGAGCTCCTGAAGCACAAGGAAGCGGAGCTGCTCGAGGTCTGATGAACGACTCTTCCTGGGGGACGCCGCAGACCGGGTACTGGGGGCAGTCCGACCACGGACCCGGCCGGGGAGCTGTCCCGGCGGGTCCCGCGTACGATGCGCACCAAGCACAGCAGACGCGGCCCATGCCCATCGTGCCTGATGTACCCGAACACGGCGGAGACCAGGATGCGGACCGGGGGGTCGCTCGGCTGAGCGGCCCCCTGTTCCGAGACGAGCCGACGCGGGCCCGCCCCCTGCCGGGGGAGGTGCCGCAGAATCCGGAGCCCATGCCCCACGCCCCGCAGCCGGCCCCCGCACCGCAGAAGAAGAGCGCGGGGCGGGACCTCGGCGCCGCGATAGGCGTCGGCGTCGGACTCGGCGCGGTGATCGTCGCGTCGCTGTTCGTCGTCAAGGCCGTCTTCGTCGGGGTGGTCGCGGTCGCCGTCGTGGTGGGCCTGTGGGAGCTGACGACGCGGCTGGACGAGCGCAAGGGGATCAAGGCGCCCCTCGTCCCGCTGGCGCTGGGCGGCGCGGCCATGGTCGTCGCCGGGTACGCCCGGGGCGCGGAGGGCGCGTGGATCGCCATGGCACTCACCACGCTGGCGGTGCTGGTGTGGCGGATGACGGCGCCGCCGCAGGGCTACCTCAAGGACGTCACGGCCGGCGTCTTCGCGGTGTTCTACGTCCCCTTCCTCGCGACGTTCGTCGCGATGCTGCTGAAGGCAGAGGACGGCCCGTGGCGCGTGCTGACCTTCCTGCTGCTCACCGTGGTCAGCGACACCGGCGCGTACGCGGTCGGCTGGCGCTTCGGCACGCACAAGCTCGCCCCGCGCATCAGCCCCGGCAAGACCCGCGAGGGCCTGCTGGGCGCGGTCGCCTTCTCGATGGCGGCGGGCGCGCTGTGCATGCAGTTCCTGATCGACGGCGGCCAGTGGTGGCAGGGCCTGCTGCTCGGCCTCGCGGTCGCCGCGAGCGCCACGCTGGGCGACCTCGGCGAGTCGATGATCAAGCGCGACCTCGGCATCAAGGACATGGGCACGCTGCTGCCGGGCCACGGCGGCATCATGGACCGCCTGGACTCCCTCCTGCCCACGGCGCCGGTGGTGTGGCTGCTGCTGGCGATCTTCGTGGGAGCGGGCTGACACCCCCCTGACAGCCGCCCGGGCCCCCGTCCACCACGGACGGGGGCCCGAGTGCTGTGTGCACGACGATCACGTCCTGCGAATGATCATCGGGGCAACCGTTCACACTCCCGGGACAGGCCCTATGCCGCCCAGCTCGCCGCCATCTCCTATGTGATCTTCCGCCACGTCCGCCCACACCGCGCCGACTCGGTAAATGGCCGTTGTCGGTGTGCGGCGTGCTTCTCCTGGCGAAATCGGCGCGTTCACTCGTGAGAATGACGGCCATTTGGCCCGACGGCGTTCGCCGGTGTTTCCACGTCAGGTCGGTGAACGAAAAACGCCCCACTAAATCCTGACTTATGTAAATGTGACTGTTACGATCATCTGGCTGCGAGCGTCCTGAGTGCAACGCGCTTCGGGCTCCCCGCGGGAAGCGCAGGCCATGGTGGCTGCCTCGTCCTCGACGCAGGGGAGACCGAATCCTGTTCGCCACCCCGTGCACCGACGAGACTGCCGCTCCTGTTCCGTCGCATCGGATCCGGCAGCGGTGGGTCCCGTGGCCGGTCAGAGGAGATGGGAGTCGTTCGGATACATCAGAACAACGAATGTTCCGCGGCGGCCGTACGTGCTTCTTTGTAGGTGTCACCCCTCCGGAAAGCGCACGGCAGCCGTTGGCCCGGCTCGGTTCCACCCTTTGTGGACGGGCCGTCGCCGGAATTCGAGGCATTTTCATCCTGCGAGTAGGAAGACAACGAGATTGCGAGCGAAAATCAGCAGGGGGTTGGTAGTAGCCGCCGCCGCGACGGGCATCAGTTCCCTTTACGGCATCCCGGCGCTGGCGGACTCGCCTGCCGACGTTCTCGTCACCACCAGTGGTGCGGGCGTGCGTGCGGCGTACGAAGCCTTCCAGGACTCTGCCCTTGGCGACGACCGTGAGGACGGAGGCGCCCAGGGCAGCTACGACTACGCCTCGGCAACAGAGTGGACCAGCGGTGGTACGCAGCCCTCCGAGCCTTCCACGGCGTCCTCGGCGGAGCCGTGGCCGACACAGTCCGCGGGCCACAGCAGCGACGGCGAGGACGGCGGCTCGGGCCGCGAGGGGGCGGGGAGCGGTTACGGGGAGGACGCCGAGAGCGGTTATGGCGGCGAGGGCCGTGATGAGGAAGGAACCGGTTACGGGGAGGACGCCGAGAGCGGTTATGGCGAGGGGGCGGGGAGCGGTTACGGGGAGGACGCCGAGGCTGGTTATGGCGGCGAGGGCCGTGATGAGGAAGGAACCGGTTACGGGGAGGACGCCGAGAGCGGTTATGGCGAGGGGGCGGGGAGCGGTTACGGGGAGGACGCCGAGAGCGGTTATGGCGGCGAGGGCCGTGATGAGGAAGGAACCGGTTACGGGGAGGACGCCGAGAGCGGTTATGGCGAGGGGGCGGGGAGCGGTTACGGGGAGGACGCCGAGGCCGGTTATGGCGGCGAGGGCCGTGATGAGGAAGGAACCGGTTACGGGGAGGACGCCGAGAGCGGTTATGGCGAGGGGGCGGGGAGCGGTTACGGGGAGGACGCCGAGAGCGGTTATGGCGGCGAGGGCCGTGATGAGGAAGGAACCGGTTACGGCGACGGCTACGGATACGGCAACACGCCGCCCAGCCGTCCGCCGACGACGCCTCCGGTGACGAAGCCTCCGACGACGCCTCCGGTGACACCGCCGACGACGCCTCCGGTGACGAAGCCTCCGGTGACACCGCCGACGACGCCTCCGGTGACGAAGCCTCCGACGACACCGCCGACGACGCCTCCGGTGACGAAGCCTCCGGCCACCCCTCCGGCGAAGCCGCCCACGCTTCCCGAAACTGGAGCCGGGGAGCGGACGCTCATCGCTTCAGGAGTCACCGTGCTGCTGTTGGTCGGCGGCACCATTCTGTACCGTCGCGGCAGAGCCGCCAGCCGCCGGTAGTCGTGTGGCATTGCCCCCTAGGAACGAACGTTCGTTCGTTCCTAGGGGGCTCTGACCTGATTGGATCTGCGACACTGGTACAGCCATGCCTAAGCCCGGAGAACTGGCAGTAGCCGGGCAGCAATAAGCCCCCTACCAGCGCGTTCGGCGCGGATAGGGGGCCTTGTTCGGGCTACTGGGCCGTCTCTGGGCCGTCAGGCTCGCGCGAGGCCGGGAGAAGCATCCGATCCACGGCCTTCCTCGTCCGCTCCTGGCTCGACGGCATCAGGTGCGCGTACACCCGCAGTGTCAGCCCAGGGTCGGAGTGCCCCAGGTACTCGCTCACGGCCTTGATGCTTTCGCCGGCATCCAACAGGACCGAGGCGTAGAAGTGCCGCAGCGCGTGCATGCCGTGCTCGCGGGCGGACTGGTGCTTGCCGTCCTCCCCGGCTTCCGCGATCAGTCCGGCCGACGCGAGGGCGGGCTTCCATTCCTGGACGTTGAAGTTGCTGCGCCAGACGAGTCCGCTTGCGGTGTTCGTGAACAGGAGACGGGCGGAGACCTTCGGGCCGTCCGGCTTGCGCCACGGCAAGGTGATCTCGACCGGCTTGAAGGCGTCCATGTGGGCCCGCAGGGACTCGGCCACCGAGGGCGGCAAGGGTACGTCCCGCTCCTTGTTGCACTTCGGAGGAGCGAACACGGCCTTTCCCCGGATCAGCTTCACCTGCCGGACGACCCGGATGATGCCGCTGTCGAAGTCGAGCGCATCCTCAGCCAGTCCTACGATCTCCCCCTGACGGAGCCCGCACCCAGCGCCCACGTCCACCATGGGCCGGTAGCGCTGGGGGAGTGCCGCGCGGACCGCCCGGACCTGAGCAGGCAGCCACGGCACAACCCGGCGTTGCTCGGCGGCCGGCGGACGAACGGACTTCGCGGAGCACGGGTTACGGGGCAACAGCCCGTCGTCGACCGCCGCACTGAGCACGGCCCGTACGTCGCCGTAGATGTTCCGCGCATAGCCGCCGCTCACGGCCGGATCGTTCTCCAGCGCGCTCACCAGCGCACGAATGTGCTCCGGGCGGAACGAGTCCAGCGGCCGAGAGCCGATCAGGCGAAACGCGTGCAGGCGTAACCGCTGCTCCACGACGACCTGACTGGCCGGGTCGATGCCGTGCGTCTTGAGCCACTTCTCGGCGTAGCTCTTGAAGGTGATCCGAGCGGCACGCGGGTCGATGTACCGACCGCGCGACATGTCCGACGCGATGTCCGTGAGCCACTGCTCGGCGAGGCGCTTCTGTCGGTCCGGGAAGCTCTTGGACTTCTCGGTGCCGTCAGGGCCGATGTACCGAGCGCGGTAACGCATGCCAGCGCCGTATCGGTCAGTCTTGACCTTGACGGGCTTGCCGTCCGGACCGGTCTCTGTCTTGTACCAGCGGTCTTGGATGTGCCCCGCCATCAGGCAGCCTCACCAATCTGTGAGTCCACCCAGGCACGCACGTCGGTCGGGTCGAAGCGGAGGTGCCGGCCGACGCGGAAGCCGCGGGGACCGGTGCGCTTGCGGCGCCACTGATAGACGGTTTCGACGCTGGGCAGCTCGAACATCTCGACCAGGTCCTCAGGGGTCAGGAACCGGTTCGGCAGCTCTGAGGCCATGGTCAGCACTCCCTTTCGTCGGCGAGTTGGTCGCGTAGGGCTTCGCGGGCGGTTTCGCGGTTGAGCTGGAGGTCGCGGGCGATGGTGGCGGCGAGGACGGATTCACCGGGGGTGTGGCCGTGTCCGGCGTACTGCCAGTCAGCGAGGACGAGGACGGTGTCCGGCTCGGCGTCCTCGAGGCCGAGGGCGGCGTGTTCCTGGGCGGCCCGGTACTCGGCGCGTGTCTGGCGGAGTTCGCTGAGCGTGGTCGAGTAGCGGCGGGACTTCGAGGAGAAGTGGCCGCGGAAGCCGAGCATGTGAGCCCAGGCCCACAGCCGCCGGTCCGGGTAGAGCGGGTCGAGGGTCTTGCAGGCTTCGATCAGGCGGCGGGTGTGGTCGGGGACCTGGTGGCGGTCGAGCTCGGCCAGCTCGCCGATGCGGCGGTCCAGGGTGCCGGTGTTCTCGGCCGCTTTGGTCGCGTACTTGGCGACGTAGGAGGCGACAGCCTGCTCGGTGATGTCGGAGCCGTCCCCGAACGCCTTCACGGGGCGGATGTCGAGCTGGGTGCCCCAGCGGAAGGTCCGGGCCGGTTGGTCCTCGGCGGCCGGGACGGAGACCGAGGTGTAGGAGTGTGCCGCAGCTGCACGGATCGCGTCGGCGAGCATGTCGACGGTCGCCCAGGCCGGGGGAAAGGTGTTCGGGCCGTCCGGTCCGTCGAGTCGGATTACGGAATGGAAGTGCAAGGCCCCACGCTTCTGGAACTCGGCGACTTTGCCGTACGACAACCGGGCACGCTCTTTCAGCTCGCGCTGGGTGAGGCCGGCGCGAGCGGCGATCTCGCGACGGAGCCGGTTGGTGAAGCGCTGCCAGAGCTGTCCGGCGTGGTTGTTGAACAGCACCGCGCCCGCGTAGTCGTAGGTGTCCGGGTCGAGGGCGGTGCCCAGCTCCGGGGCGTCGGGAGCGTGGCGAGTGCCGCAGCGGCAGACGCCGCGATCGGGGCGGTTGTGGACCGGGCCGAACGAGGGTGCGGTGAGGGTGACGAAGACCCGGGGGTGATCCCGGACGGTGGCGGGGATGTCGCGGCGGTCGTCACCGGCGAGGCCCGCGCGGATGAGGTGGTAGGTGTCGCCCGCGTAGGTCCAGGCACAGGAGGGGCAGCGGGAGGCACGGCGGTTGCCGCAGGCGAGGCGGAGACGGCCGCCCGGCTCGCCCTCGGTGGAGTAGTGGTGCAGGGTCTCGCCGGTGGTCTTGTCCTTGTGCACGACCCAGCCGGTCAGGTGGATGGGGTCGGCGCAGCCACCGGTGCGGCGTATCTGTTCTTCCCAGCGGTGGTAGTCGACGGCCGAAGCCACCCTCAGCAGGTCGCTGAGGGTGGTCAGGTCGAGCAGCGTCTCAGGCACCAGCGCCCTCCCGGACGCGGCGGGCGGTGACGGTGCCGGTGCCGTGGCAGACCGGGCAGTGAGCGGTGATGGTGCGCAGGTGCCCGCGCAGGTCACGGCCGCCGATGGTGACGGCGACGGAGGCGAAGCCGTCGCAGGCCGGGCAGATACGCGACGCGGGCGGGGTGTGCTGGGTCATGATGGTGGTTCCTTTCGATTGCGGTTGGAAGGAACGGCCCCGGGTGGCGGCGTGCTTGGCGGCTTGTGCGCCACCCGGCGGCCGGTCAGCGAGAGAGGCGTGAGCCCCGGCGACCACGGCCCTTGGCCGCGTACATGGCCGCGTCGGCGGCGGCGAGGGCATCGGTCAGCAGCGGCACCGGCAGCTCGGCGAGGCGGCAGACGCCGACCGACGCGGCCAGCGGCAGCGAAACGCCGTTGTAGGGCAGCGGCCGGTGGAGTGCGGTGGTGAGCGCGTCGAGGTTGACGGCGGCCGGGTCCCGGACGACGGCGACGAACTCGTCCCCGCCCAGGCGACCGGCGGTGCCGTGACGGCCGCACCAGGTGCGCAGGCGATCGGCGGTGGCGATGAGCGCGGCGTCCCCGGCGGCGTGGCCGTGGGTGTCGTTGAGGTTCTTGAAGTGGTCGAGGTCGACCAGGAGGACGGCAGTGGCCGGGTGCCGGCGGATGCAGTGTTCGGCGCGGGCGGTCCATCCGGCGCGGGTGTGCAGACCGGTCAGCGGGTCACGGCGGGCGGCGGCGAGCCGGTGGGTGAGGATGCCCCCGTGCACGGCCCAGCCCAGTAACGGCACCAGGGCGGCGGCTATCTGCAGATCCATGAGCGTTCCCTTGGGTGACGGCGGTTGGCGAGGTACGGGTCCCGGAAGGCGGCGGCGTGCTTGGCGGCTTGTGCGTCGCCACCGGGACCGGTCAGCGGCGGTGCTGGGAGGCCAGCAGCGAGCGCAGGACGACGGCGCAGACGGCGACCGAGGCGGCGGTGACGGCGACGGCCAGGAGCATGGAGACCAGGACGGCGCCGACGACCAGGACCACGGCGGTGCCGCCGCCGACCAGGGCGAGGGCGGTGCCGGGGGTGAGCTGGGCCGTGGGCCGAGCGGGGCCAGCGACCGGGGCCGGGGCGGGCGGCGAAACCGAGGTGCCCGGGGTGATGGTGGTCGGCTCCACCACGGTGGGAGGGGTGACCGTGCCGGTGGGCTGGGGCATGGTCGGGAGCTTGGGCCGGAACATGAGCGGGTCTCCTTACTTGACGGCGGTGTCGACGACCGGGGCCAGGAGGCTGTCGGCGAGGAGGTAGCCGCCCAGCAGCAGCACCAGGACCAGCCAGAGCGGCGGGCGGATGAGCTTGACGCCGAGCCAGCCGACGACGACCAGGGCGAACCAGAGGGGGACATCCATGGGGTGGCCTCCTAGCGGACCTTGCAGCGGTGGGTGCGGGCGGCGAGCTGGGCGGCGGACTGGCTGGAGTAGTCGGCGGACCATCCGCAGTCGTCCGAGCTGCATACGGCGGCGTGCTTGGTGGTGCCGTTGCGGTCGCGGTGGGTGCCGATCTGCACCGGGCCGATCCGCATCACGGAGTGGAAGAAGTCGCGGGCAGGCATGACGGGGTCTCCTCTCGGGTCAGGTGAGCTGGGCGGCGATGGCGTCGGCGAGCTGGGGCGGGACGCCGAGGCGGGCGCGGAGGGTGTCGGTGTCGATCCGGGAGCCGGTGCGCTGCTGGTGGTCGGCGGCGACCTTGCGGGCGTGGTCGACCAGCGCGGCCGGGACCGGCACCACCGGACGGGGCTTCGCGGTGGGCAGGGCCGGGGCTTCCTCGGCCGCCGGGACCGCTACGGCTTGAGGTTCCGGGTCCGGCTCAGCAGCGGTGACCGGTTCGGGCTCATGCTCCGGGTTCGGGGCGGAGGGTGCCGGCGCTTCCGGCTCCTGCCGAGTGGGTGAGTGGGCGAGGAGGGTGCCACCCATGAAGGCCAGGGCGGGCCAGGCGGCGACGAGGATGCGCAGCCAGGCCGGAACGTCGTCCAGGTCGAGGAGTCCGGCGGTGGCGACGTTCGCGCCGAGCGAGGCGACCAGGGCGATGAGGAACCAGCACCAGGCGAGCCGGGACGGCCCGTCCGTACGCAGCCGACGCCAGGCGGCGACCAGGAGCAGGTCGACCGAGACCGGGTAGGCCCAGGCCTTCCAGCCGTCCTGTCCGGCAGCGGCGGCCAGGTCGTGCAGGTGCGCGAAGGACAGCGCCCCGGCGATGACGGCCTGGACCAGGACGGCGTCGACGCGGAGGCGGGCCATCACGGCTGCCCTCCCGGGTACTGAGGGCCGTCGGTGGGGTCGTAGCCGGGCGGGAAGATGCCGGGCGGGGGTTCAGGGAGGGAGACGGCCAGGGCCGGGCCGATGGCGTCGACGAAGGCGGGGTCGGCTCCATAGGTGTGGGCGTACAGGGCCAGGGCGCTGAGCAGCTGCACCGTGCGGTTGAAGTCCTCGCGGGTGTCCACGGGTTCACCTCCGGTTTCTGGCATGGCAGGGGTAGGGACTTGGTGCGAAGAGCGGTCGCGCCGACCGATCAGGGGGTGTGGCTCAGGCCACGGCCGGGGCGGACTCGACAGCCGGGGCCGGAACCGGTGTGAGGGTGCCGAGCGCGGGCCTGAACGGGGCCAGGGCGGGAAGGTCCGGGGTCAGGCCAGCGTGCCGGTTGCAGATGTTGACGGCCTGCCGCAGCGAGGTGTGCGGGGCGCGGATGCGGGCCCAGCCGCCGGTCGAGTCGCCGGTGATGGCAACGCCGGGAGTGTCGGTGGGGATCTGAATCGCGGCGAGGACGGCGTCCGGGGCGATGTCGCCGAGGGCCATATTCGCGGAGGATTCGTCGTTGACGCGGTGGGCGGTGCGGCCGGTGAGCTGGGCGCGGAGCATGGTGATGCCCTTGCCGAGTTCGGAGCCGAAGCGCTGCCCGCAGATCTCCAGGTAGATGCCGGCCGCGCGGCCGAGCTGGGCGAGCCGGGCCAGGGCGGTGATGATGCGGTCCCGCCGCTTCTCCTCCTCCTTGGTCGCGAAGAGGGCAAGTTCGGCGACCTCGTCGACCAGGACCACGATCGGCACCGGGCGCAGTCCTTCGGGCAGGTCCCAGATGTCGGCTGCGATCTCCGCATCCGGCACGTCAGCAGTGATCCGCTGCTCGGCCCGTATGAGCTGGTAGACGTCCTCCATGTGGGACACCAGCGCGTCGAGGAGTTCAGCGGCGGTGTCGGGGTTGTCGGCGAGCGCGGAGAACCGGCGGGCCAGCGGGAACAGCTCGACACCCTGCTTACAGTCGATGCCGACCAAGGCGACGTGCTGCGGCGCGAGGGCGGCGACGAGGTTGCGCTGATAGACCGACTTCCCGGACTCCGTAGCCCCGAGGGTGAGCGCGTGGGGCACGGCTCGGTAGTCGCGGTAGTGGACGGCCCCATCCTCGCGCAGGGCGACCGGGACCCGCATCGGTCGGGTGTCGACCAGGGCGGGCATCTGCACGCGCTTGAGCACGTCGTAGCCGGTCATGCGCAGCTCGACGACGCCCGAGCGCAGCTCACGGGAGGTGACCCCGTACATGGCGAACGAGTGTCGCAGCCGGTCGCACGAGGCAGCTACGTCGAAGGCGTCCTGACCGGGGCGGAGCTTGAGCCGGAGCACCAGGCCGGTCCGGGTCACTCGGACCCGGAAAATGCGCGGGGCACGGGGGCCGGGAACGGAGCGGTTCGTCATCCGGGCCAGGGCCAGGCGCCAGCGAGGGGCCGGGACGGTGAGGCCGCAGGCGTCCATGACCGAGCCGTACCGGACCAGGACCCGCAGCGCGGCGAGGGTGACCCCGAAGGTCATCCAGTACCAGGCGGGGCGCCGCCACCGCAGGAGACCCGCAGCGGCGACGACCAGCACCAGGGCGACGATCAGCCACGTCATGGCTCAGGCCGCCTTCGGGGCCGAGTCCGCAGCGCTCAGCGAGGTCACCGCGACTGCGCGGAAGGCGATGCCGTGCCGCTTCTGGCCGTTGAACTCGTTCTCCCACGGCGAGGCGACCAGGCCGGTCAGGACCACCGGGGTGCCCATGTCCAGGTCCTCGGAGACGCCGGACTGCGGGACGGTGAGCTTGAGGATCTCCACCTCGTCGGGCGTGGAGAACATGACCTCCACGACCATCAGGGTGGCACCGTCCTTGTCGGTGGCGATCTCACCGGTACGGCGGTCCTTCACCTTGGGCTGCGGGGCCTTGGCGACCATCACGGTGGCGTTGGCGGTGTCCACGGGGATCTGACGCATCGTCTTGTCTCCTGTTGCGGTGAGGTGTTGACCGACATCCCGTCGGTGAGACCAGGAGACCGTGAGAAGGGGTGGACGCATCACCGCCCGTATGGACGTTTGGGGACGTCTGAGGTACCGTCAAAACGTCCCTAGCCGTCCGAGTGAAGGGCACGTCATGGCGAACGAGCGTCTGCGCGCGGCGATTTCAGCGAAGGGCGAGACGATCCAGTCCGTCGCCGAGCACGTCGGAGTGGACCCCAAGAGCGTCGAGCGGTGGATCACCACCGGCCGCACTCCGCACCGCGGGCACCGCTGGAAGGCGGCGAGCTTCCTCGGAGTCGACGAGGTCTACGTCTGGCCGTCCGTGGAGAAGCAGGCGGAGAAGGCCAGCACGTCCGAGCTGATCACGTACTACCCGCACCGTGGCGCGGTGCCCGCCCCGCTCTGGTCATCCCTGATCGAGAAGGCGACGGACCAGGTCGACATCCTCGTGTACGCCGGACTCTTCCTCTTCGACAGCAACCCGGACCTGCCCGACCAACTGGCCGAGAAGGCGAAGGCCGGCACCCAGGTCCGCATCCTGCTCGGCGACCCCGACTCCGAAGCGGTCCGCCAGCGCGGCGAAGAGGAGGGCATCGGCGGCGACCTGGCCGCACGGGCCCGGATCACCCGGCGCTACCTCGAGCCCGCCATGTCGACGCCCGGCGTCGAAGTCCGGCTGCACGACACGATCCTCTACAACTCGATCTACCGGTTCGACGAGGACGTTCTCGTGAACCCGCACGTCCTCGGAGCTCCCGCCGGCCAGAACCCGGTGATGCACTTCCGGTACCTCCCCGGAGCGCGAACCTTCCGGCACTACATGCGGAGCTTCGACTATGCATGGGAGCGGGGCCGGGAGGCGTAACAGGCCCCGGACGTGCAACGCTGAACACATGGCCCGTGTCGACTACTTCAACGATCCCAACGCCCCGAAGGCGAACAGCCTCGTCCCCTCCGTGACCGCCGTTGCACGCAATGAGGCCGGAGAGGTCTTGCTGATTCACAAGACGGACAACGACCTCTGGGCCTTGCCCGGTGGCGGCGTCGACCTGGGCGAGTCGGCCCCAGACGCAGCCGTGCGCGAGACGAAGGAAGAGACCGGCTTCGACGTGGAGGTGACCGGCCTCGTCGGCATCTACACCAACCCAGGCCACGTCATGGCGTACGACGACGGAGAGGTCCGCCAGCAGTTCTCGATCTGCTTCCAGGCCCGCATCACCGGCGGCGAGCTGCGGACGAGCAGCGAGAGCAAGGAAGTGGCATTCGTCGACCCGAGCAAGCTGGACGAGCTGAACATCCACCCGTCGATGCGCATGAGGATCGAGCACGGCCTGGCCGACCGGGCGGAGCCCTACATCGGCTGATGAGCCATGCGGTCGCGAGTCCGCTCGACAGCATCCCGGAGATACGGCCGTGCCTTGCTGATCGCGTTGTGCACCTCGCTGCCCGGCTCGTAGCGGACGAGGATCTCGTCAATCCGGGTGTCGAAGTCGAAGGACTGCCCGGCGGGGCCGGTCGTCATGTCAGCGAAGATCAAGGCGTCGAGGACCGGCGAGTCTTCCCGCTCATAGACGGCCAGCTCCGCCGAGAGCCCGCGCTGCTCTGCCTCATATACGGCCCCGGAGTGATGAGCGACCAGCCGCACCAGGCGCGCCGGCGCACCCAGCGCTTCGAGGTGCCGAGCACCATCGAGGGGATGGAAGCCGGTGTCACGCAGCTCGGGGGCGTAGCCGATGTCATGCAGCCATGCGGCAGCGACGAGGAGATCCCGGTCAGCCTCGGACACAGCCGCGGAAGCCTCGCGAGCCCGAGCGGCCACGGCCTGAGTGTGCAGCCAGCGGTTCCCGAGCGGAGGGAGCAGGGACTCGGCGAGTTCGGCCGCTCCCTGGGGCGTGTCCAGTGCAGAAGGCATGCATGGAACGTTAGCCGAGGCGAGCAGAGAGCCGACAGGCCACGATCGGGGCGGTTGCCGATCATGGGTGCGGTAAGACTTTCCCTACGTTCATCAAGGCCCGCGCACGGCGCGGGCGCGCGCCGCCTCTGCGGCGCGGCCTGCCTCCTGTCTGCGCCCCGGCTGGCCGCGCCCGGCGGCGCGCTCGGCGGCTGCGGGCATGAAGTGGGGATACACCCTCTGTGGCTGGGGCGGTCGGCTCCACGGCTTTAGGCAGCCACTTTGGGTCGAGCCTCTAAAATCTTGGCCCCAACGTCGTGCTTTAACGGGCAGGTCCACAGACTGCCCGACTCGCCATCAGCTTACGGGGCCAAGATCACTCGCCCCAAAGCAGCTCCAGCCCAAAGCCGCTCCGCCGACCTCGTCAACCGACTGGCAGGCAGTGAATCCACTTAGGAAGCGACGCCCCTAGCCAAATCCTCAAGCATGCTCGCTTCCCTGGCGCCCCATGCCGCAGGGAATTTGAAACCTGAAGACAGGGAGTTACCTCTTGTGGCTAGAGCGGCGAACATGATGACATCAAGTGGATATGCGTAGACAGGGCATTGATGATGTTGGCTTGCGCTGAGCGATTTTCTCAGAGCCTCGTCGGAAACCTCTTTGACGTCATCGAGTAGTTCCTTCACGTCCTGCAGAGTCCTACACCCCATCTGGGTGAACATCTCAACAAGGAACGCGGTGGTTGCCTCGAATTCTCCCAAATATTCTCGAGGCACGCCCAGCCCGGCAGATCTCCCGAGTTCGGCCCATTCTTCAAGATCGGTACAGAACTTGAAGAAGGCGGCCAAGGATGCGGAATTCAAGCTAGCGCTCAAATCGCCATCTCGTATGGCGCTCGCGTACTCCTGCTCGATGCGTCCATATTCGGAACGGAGGCCCTGGAACTCGTTGTCTGCGATCTCAAAAAGAGCGCTCAGCATGAATAGTCGACGTTGGATGTTCGAGGGTGCGGAGGCTGCCGATTTGTACTCAAGCTCATGGCTCAGCAGGGCCCAGGCGTGCTCAGCTACCGAGCGAACCTGGATCTCTACGTAAAGATCGGCGTACGCCTGCCATTCGCTTCGTTGGCACCGCCCGCTATCCATTTGGCAAACGAGATGAAGTGACCGGTACCCGAATTGATTGACATCCAGAGTGTCGACCTTGTCTCCGGAATCTGATGGACTAACCTCAAATTCCCGTGAAATCATCTCCGCTATTCGCGTGACGTCGTCCCTGTAATAGGTGATCACTCTCACACCAGCGAAGTCTTTCATTTCGCTGAATGGAGACTGATATTTCTTCCGTATGATTTTATCTTTGAAGCTACCTACAGTTTTAACGCGACTCTCGTAAAAGGCTACTCGAATTCCTGTAGGTTCGATCAGGTCTTGCAGGAGTAGCTTAATGCGCTCCGCGTATGCGGCATATTTTGGCTGGTATTTCTCACGATACTCTACTGCCATCGTCTCGAGGTTCATGGTCACCGCCCGAAACTTCTGAGAGCCCCTACAAGTAGGCTATGCAAGTCCTGGTTGGAGCGCCACTTTTTGGCTGGTATAACTGTCCCGGCTCCGCCTTGACCGGAAGGGCGAGCAAGCTCGCCGTGAAGGTCCCTGGGCCGTCCCTGGGCCGTCCGAGGTCGCCCAACGCTGACAGTCGGCACCCACGGGTGACCACCCCCACCCCGCTCTGGCCTGGGTCCTCGAAGATGATCTGCGACACTGGTACAGCCATGCCTAAGCCCGGAGAACTTACATTCGTCGCGCCGCGCGGAGCCAAGAAGCCGCCGCGGCATCTTGCCGATCTCACGCCTGCCGAGCGCAAGGAGGCGGTTGTCGCGGTCGGTGAGAAGCCGTTCCGTGCCAAGCAGCTCTCGCAGCACTACTTCGCGCGGTACGCGCACGATCCGGAGCAGTGGACCGACATCCCCGCCGGTTCGCGCGGGAAGCTGCGGGAAGCGCTGCTTCCCGAGCTGATGAGCGTCGTGCGGCATCTGTCGACCGACCAGGGGACGACCCGCAAGACGCTGTGGAAGCTGTTCGACGGGACGCTCGTCGAGTCCGTGCTGATGCGGTACCCGGACCGGGTCACCATGTGCATCAGCTCGCAGGCCGGCTGCGGCATGAACTGCCCGTTCTGCGCGACCGGGCAGGCCGGTCTTGACCGGAACCTGTCCACCGCCGAGATCGTGCACCAGATCGTGGACGGCATGCGTGCGCTCCGCGACGGCGAGGTGCCCGGCGGGCCCGCGCGGCTCAGCAACATCGTGTTCATGGGCATGGGCGAACCCCTCGCCAACTACAACCGGGTCGTCGGCGCCATCCGCCGCCTCACCGACCCCGAGCCCGACGGCCTCGGCCTGTCGCAGCGGGGGATCACCGTGTCGACGGTGGGCCTCGTACCGGCCATCCACCGCTTCTCCGACGAGGGCTTCAAGTGCCGGCTGGCGATCTCGCTGCACGCCCCCGACGACGAGCTGCGCGACACCCTCGTCCCCGTGAACACACGGTGGAAGGTGCGCGAGGTGCTCGACGCCGGGTTCGAGTACGCGGCGAAGTCCGGGCGCCGGCTGTCCATCGAGTACGCGCTGATCCGGGACATCAACGACCAGGCGTGGCGCGGTGACCGGCTCGGGCGGCTGCTCAAGGGGCGTCCCGTGCACGTCAACCTCATCCCGCTCAACCCCACGCCCGGGTCCAAGTGGACCGCGTCGCGGCCCGAGGACGAGAAGGCGTTCGTCGAGGCGATCGCCGCGCACGGTGTGCCGGTCACGATCCGGGACACCCGTGGTCAGGAGATCGACGGGGCGTGTGGTCAGCTCGCCGCCACCGAGCGGTAGTCTGACCGGCGTCAACACATCTGCATATTCCGACAGGGGAGCGCCACAGCGCTGAGAGTGCGGCACCGGCCGCAGACCCTCCGAACCTGGCCCAGGTCATTCTGGGTAGGGAGATCGGTCATCACTCGAGCTGTTGCGCCCTGCCCGGGACCCCGCCCAGGGGTTCCGGGCAGGGCCGCGTCTCTTCCTGGTCACTCCAGGAGGAATCAAGTGGGCATCACCAAGAAGGTCACCGTCCTGGCCGTCGGGCTGGGGCTCGTCACGCTGTCCGCCTGCGGGTCGTCCGGCGGGGACGGCAGCGGGGGCAGCGGCGAGGGCTCCAGGACCGTGACCCTCGTCAGTCACAACTCATGGGCCGTGTCCGAGGACGTCGTCGCCGCCTTCGAGAAGCAGTCCGGCTACCAGCTCAAGGTCCTCAAGGACGGCGACGCCGGCCAGGCCGTGAACAAGGCGATCCTGACCAAGGACAACCCCCAGGGCGACGTCTTCTTCGGCGTCGACAACACGCTGCTGTCCCGCGCCCTCGACAACGGTCTCTTCCAGTCCTACGAGGCCAAGGGCTCCGACCAGGTCCTGCCCGAGTACCGGGTCGACGAGGACAAGCACCGGGTGACCCCCGTCGACACCGGCGACGTGTGCGTCAACTACGACAAGGCGTGGTTCGAGAAGAAGAAGCTGACCCCGCCGAAGACCTTCGACGACCTGGTCAAGCCCGAGTACAAGGACCTCCTCGTCGTCGAGAACGCCGCCACCTCCTCGCCCGGCCTCGGGTTCCTGCTCGGCACCGCCGCCGAGTACGGGGACGAGGGGTGGGAGGACTACTGGAAGAAGCTGAAGGCCAACGGCGTCAAGGTCGTCGACGGCTGGGAGCAGGCGTACAACGAGGAGTTCTCCGGCTCGGCCGGCGGCAAGAAGGCCAAGGCCGACCGCCCGCTCGTCGTGTCGTACGCCTCCTCGCCGCCCGCCGAGGTGATCTACGCCGACCCGCGGCCCGACACGGCGCCCACCGGCGTCGCCGAGGGCACCTGCTTCCGGCAGGTCGAGTACGCGGGCCTGCTGAGCAACGCCGAGAACCCCGAGGGCGGCAAGGCGCTGCTGGACTTCATGACCGGCGAGAGCTTCCAGGAGGACATGCCGCTCAACATGTTCGTCTACCCGGTGCGCGAGGGCGCGCAGGTGCCCGAGGAGTTCGTGACGTTCGGGCCGCAGGCGAAGGAGCCGCGGACCATGGACCCGGCGAAGATCGCCGAGAACCGTGACCAGTGGGTCAAGTCGTGGACCTCGCTCGTACTGAAGTGAGCCCGCGGCGCACCGGCCGGTGGCGCCGGAACGCGGCCCGGCTCGGCCCGATGGCCGTGCCGGCCGCGTTCTTCGCCGTCTTCTTCGCCTACCCGGTCGCCGCGATCGTCGCCCGGGGGCTGAAGGCCGACGGCGGCTGGCAGCCCGGGCGGATCGCGGACGTGCTGGCCCAGTCCGACGTCCGCCAGGTGCTGTGGTTCACCCTCTGGCAGGCACTCGTCTCCACGGCCCTCACCCTGGTGATCGCCCTGCCCGGCGCCTACGCCCTGGCCCGGTTCGACTTCCCCGGCAAACAGGTGCTCCGCGCGGTGATCACCGTGCCGTTCGTGCTGCCGACGGTCGTCGTCGGCACGGCGTTCATGGCGCTCGTCGGGCGCGGCGGACTGCTCGACGAGCTGTGGGGCGCGCGCCTCGACACCACGGTCTGGGCGATCCTCCTCGCGCACGTCTTCTTCAACTACGCCGTGGTCGTCCGCACCGTGGGCGGGCTGTGGGCACAGCTCGACCCGCGGCAGGAGGAGGCGGCGCGGATGCTCGGCGCCTCCCGTCTCACCGCCTGGCGCACCGTCACCCTCCCGGCGCTCGCGCCCGCCGTGGCCGCCGCCGCGCTGATGGTCTTCCTTTTCACCTTCACCTCGTTCGGGGTGGTGCAGATCCTCGGCGGGCCCGCCTTCTCCACCCTGGAGGTGGAGATCTACCGGCAGACCGCCGACCTCTTCGACCTGTCCACGGCCGCCGTCCTCACGCTGATCCAGTTCGTCGCCGTGGGTGCGATCCTGGCCCTGCACGCCTGGACCGTGCGGCGCCGTGAGACCGCGCTGCGGCTGGTCGACGCCTCGGTGACCGCACGCCCCCCGCGCGGCGCCGGGCAGTGGGCGCTGCTCGGCGGGGTCGTCGCCACGGTCGTCGTGCTCCTCCTGCTGCCGCTCGCCGTGCTGGTGCAGCGCTCCTTCGGCAGCGCCGGCCTCGCCTACTACCGGGCGCTCACCGAGGCCGACGGCGGGGTCTTCCTGGTCGCCCCGATCGAGGCGATCGGCAACTCCCTGAGCTACGCCGTCGCCGCCACCGTGATCGCCGTGGTGATCGGCGGTCTCGCCGCCGTCGCACTGACCCGGCGCGACGCGGGACGGCTGGTCCGCGGCTTCGACGCGCTGCTGATGCTGCCCCTCGGCGTCTCCGCGGTGACCGTCGGCTTCGGCTTTCTGATCGCCCTCGACGAACCCCCGCTGGACCTGCGCGCCTCCTGGATCCTGGTGCCGCTCGCGCAGGCGCTGGTCGGCGTCCCCTTCGTCGTACGGACCATGCTGCCGGTGCTGCGGGCGGTGGACGTGCGGCTGCGGGAGGCGGCGTCGGTGCTGGGAGCGTCGCCGTGGCGGGCGTGGCGGGAGGTGGACCTGCCGCTGGTGCGGCGGGCGCTGCTGATCGCCGCCGGGTTCGCCTTCGCCGTGTCCCTCGGGGAGTTCGGGGCGACGGTGTTCATCGCGCGGCCGGACAACCCCACCCTGCCGGTGGCCGTGGCGCGGCTGCTGGGACGGCCCGGGGACCTCAACTACGGGCAGGCGATGGCCCTGTCGACGATTCTGATGATCGTGTGCGCCGTGGCTCTGCTGGTGCTGGAGCGGCTGCGGACCGACCGGACGGGGGAGTTCTAGATGGCCACGGACAGCCTGCTGAGCCTCGAGGACGCGACCGTGCGCTTCGGCGGGCGGGCCGCGCTGGACGCCGTCGGCCTCGGCGTCGCCGAGCACGAGATCGTGTGCGTGCTCGGGCCCAGCGGCAGCGGCAAGTCCACGCTGCTGCGCGCGGTCGCCGGACTCCAGCCCCTGGACGCCGGGCGCATCCTGCTCGACGGGCGGGACCAGGCGGGCGTCCCCGCGCACAGGCGGGGCGTCGGGCTGATGTTCCAGGACCATCAGCTGTTCCCGCAGCGGGACGTGGGCGGCAACGTGGCCTTCGGCCTGCGCATGCACGGCGCGCCGCGTGATGAACAGCACCGGCGCATGGGCGAGTTGCTGGAGCTGGTCGGGCTGCCCGGGGCGTCCGGGCGGGCCGTCGCCGCCCTGTCCGGGGGCGAGCAGCAGCGGGTGGCGCTGGCCCGTGCGCTCGCGCCCAGCCCGCGGCTGCTGATGCTCGACGAGCCGCTCGGACAGCTCGACCGGTCGCTCAGGGAGCGGCTGGTCGTCGAACTGCGCGAGCTGTTCGGCCGGCTGGGCACCACCGTGCTGGCCGTGACGCACGACCAGGGCGAGGCGTTCGCGCTGGCCGACCGGGTGGTGGTGATGCGCGACGGCCGGATCGCCCAGTCCGGCACGCCGCTCGAGGTGTGGCAGCGGCCCGCCGACGCCTTCGTGGCGCGCTTCCTCGGCTTCGAGAACGTGGTCGAGGCGGCCGTCGCCGACGGCGTCGCCGTCACCCCCTGGGGCAAGGTCCCGGTGCCGCCGGACGCCCCCGGGGGCACGCGGCCGCTGCTGGTCCGGCCCGCCGGGGTCCGGCTGGTCCCGGCCGGGGAGGGACTGCGCTGCACGGTGACCGCGCGCACCTTCCGCGGCACCCATGTCGCCGTGCGCCTGCAGCCGGAGGACGCGCCCCCGCTGGAGGCGGCCTGCGCCCTGAGGGAGGCCCCGGACGTCGGGGACGTCACCGGCGTGGAGTTCGACGGCGCGGAAATCGCTGTGCTGGGCTGATCACCGCTGCCTAGGGTGAGCGGCATGACACGACTCGCACACGCACGCTACTGCGACGAGATCGCCCGTCAGACCGGGCAGTTGAGGGCGGTGGTGACCTCCGGGACGGACCTGTCCCGCACGGTGCCGACCACGCCCGACTGGTCCGTGGAACAGCTCGTACGGCACCTCGGCGGCGCCCTGCGTTGGGTGGCCCTGATGGTGCGGACCGGGGCCGGGAAGGAGGCCCGGGAGGAGGACGTGCCGGGCTTCGAGGGGCCCAGGGCGCGCGGGGACGCCGCCGCGCTGGACGCCTGGCTGGCGGAGAGCGGTGACCTGGTCGTCTCCGCGCTGCGGGAGGCGGGTCCTGACGCGCGGGTGTGGAGCTGGGCGGGCATCGAGAACGCCGGCTTCTGGGCCCGCCGTGTGACCCACGAGGTGACCGTGCACCGGGCGGACGCCAGGCTCGCCGCCGGACTGCCCTACGAGGTCGCGCCCGAGGTGGCCGCCGACGCGGTCGACGAGTGGCTGGAGATCGTGGAGTGGGCGCAGCGGACGCTGCCCGACGACGAGGTGCACGGGCTGCGCGGACCCCTGCGCACGATCCACCTGCACGCCACCGACACCGCCCCCGGCGTAGCGGCGGAGTGGCTGATCAGGCTGGACGAGGAGGGGGTGTCCTGGAGTCACGGCCACGAGAAGGCCACGGTCGCACTGCGCGGTCCGCTCACCTGGGTGCTGCTGGCCTTCTACCGCCGCATCCCGCTGGACCACCCCCGCATCGAGGTGCTCGGCGAGCGCGCGGTGCTCGAACACTGGCTGGAACGGGCCACGTTCGGCTGACCGGTACGGCAACGGCGAGCGGCCCGCCCCCGGTTCGGGGACGGGCCGCAGGCGGTTCCGTGAGGCGTCAGCGCTGGCTGTTCGCCCCGCGGCGGCGCATGCCGAAGAAGACCGCGCCGCCACCGAGCGCGACCAGGGCGGCCGCGACACCGGCGATCAGACCGGTGTTGGAGTTGGCGCCGGTCTCGGCGAGGTTGGACTCACCGGCCGGGGAGGGGGCGTTGTCCGACGTGTCCGCCGGGGGAGCGGCGCTCTCGCTCTCGCTCTCCGACGGGGCCGGGGTCGGCTCCTCGCTCTCCTCGGCCGGGGCCGAGGTCTCCTCCGACGGCGTGGGCTCGGGGGACGGGGACTCCTCGTCCTCCTTGCACGGCGTCGACGGCGTGATCAGGTTCGGCTTGATGTCCTCGTCCACGAACGGCTTGGCCGTGACGTGGATGCGGTACTCGGCGTTGGGCTTCCAGTCCTCCTCGAAGGTGATGGTGGTGCCCTCCTTGGAACCCCGGACCACCTGCTCGCCGATCTTCTCGATGTCGGCGCCATTGTTCTGGAGGAACACGGTCACGGTGGCGGGGACGCCGGCCGGGTCGACGTCGGTGACGGTGATGACGCCCTTGTCACCGTCGCACTTGGCCTCGGCCGAGAACTCGTTGATGTTGCACGCCGCGGCGTTGCCGGCGGCACCGAGCGCGAGCGCGGCGGTCGCGGAGACGACACCGAGGGCGCGCACGGAGCGGGTCACGGTACGGCGTGAAACGGACAGAACTGCCACGTTTGTCCTTTACATGATGCGCAAATGAGGGGGGTTGAGGGAGAGGTGATGAAGAATCAGCACTCCCGTGAGGCTCCCAGGTCTATAAGCGCCGCATAAGTAGTGTCAACGCATATGCCTACCGGGGGCCCCGGCTTTGCCTATTTGTTAACCACCCGGACGTTTACCCGCCCTTGGGACCGCATCGATCCGGCCGCAGCGTCCGAGATCGGTCACCGAACGTGTACGGAGGGCCAGTTGGCGTACGCGGGAATCAACAAGACTGTCACCAGCCTACGTTGGCCCGCCGACGCCCGGGAACGCGGCAGGGGCGGGGCGCGCTTCCGCGAGCACCCCGCCCCTGCCAGGTCCGGTTCGGCGACGGGCCGTCAGCCCTCCACGGCCGCCGGGTCCATCCAGACGACCTCCCAGGTGTGGCCGTCGGGGTCGTCGAAGGACCGGCCGTACATGAAGCCGAGGTCCTGGGTGTCGCCGGCCACGGAGCCGCCCGCCGCCAGCGCCTTCTCCACCAGCTCGTCGACCTTCTCCCGGCTCTCGGCGCTCAGCGCCAGCAGCACCTCGCTGCTCTTGCGGGCGTCCGCGATCTCCTTCTTCGTGAACTGCGCGTACTTCTCCTTCGTCAGCAGCATCGCGATGATCGTGTCGCTGATCACGACGGACGCGGTGGACTCGTCGCTGAACCGCTCGTTGATGGAGTAGCCGAGCGCCGTGTAGAACCTCCGCGACGCGTCGATGTCCTCGACGGGCAGGTTCACGAAGATCATCTGCTGGTACATGACGGGGCCTCTCCTTGTGTCGTTGCCGTTCGAGGGGGTAGACCGGAGGGCCGCGCGGAACTCATCGCGCCCGGGGAAAGAATTCTTCGACCGTCTCCGCTCAGCCGCCCAGCGGCCACGCCGACAGCTCGGCCACCGCCACGGTGAGCGGCCCGAACAGGGCGAGCAGCGCACCCGCGCGCAGGGAGGCGGCCCGGCGCAGCGTCCCCGCGGGCGCCCCCAGCCGCCGCAGCGAGGCGGTGGTGTCCGCGTGCGCCTGCTTCGCCTCGACGGCCGCCGTGAGCAGCGTCGCCACCGTGCAGCCGGCCACCAGCAGCACGCCGAGCACCACGAGCGGACCGGCCGACGGGTCGTCCGGGTCGTGCAGCGACGCCATCGTGTACGCGGCCGACACCACCGCGCAGACCACGCCCAGCGGGCGTCCGATGCGCGTCGCCTCCGTCATCAGCACCCGCCCGGCCAGCAGCCGCAGCGCGCCCGGCCGCACGGCCTGGAGCAGCCGCCCGCACAGATGGGTGAGCCCGGGGCCGACCAGGGCCAGGCCGAGGGAGGTCAGGGCCAGCCCGAGGAACGCGGCCGGGCCGTCCGCGGAGCCGGTACGGCTGGTGAGCGCCTCCACCGCCAGCCCCACCGCGAGCACCGCGACGCCCCAGGGCAGACCCGACGGGGCCGCGGTCGGCACGGGCGGCGGGACGACGGCGGGGGAGCCGTCGACGGCCTCCGCACCGGCATCCCCGGCCGCGCCGGCCGGTGCGCCGTCCTGCTCCTGTGCGGGCGCCTCCGCGGCCGTGCGCCGGCCGCGGGCCGCGGCCCCCAGCTGCCGTCCGAACCGCCCGTACGCGCCGAAGGACTCCCGCACCGGGGTGCGCCGGTAGGCGCCGAACCGGCCGTACGCCCGTGCCGCCCGGCCCGCGCCCTTCACCGGTTCGCGCGGCCGCAGCGTCACCGCCACCGCCCCCGACGCGCTCAGCGGCACCAGGGCCAGCAGCGTCAGCGCGGCCGGCAGCGGCAGGGGACGCCCGGCGGCCAGGAACTCCTGTGCGCCCCCGCCGAGGGACATCCCCGTGAGGTCGCCGCGCACCTGGAGGAAGACGAGCAGCGCCAGCGCCGAACCCAGCAGGCAGGACACGGCCGTGGTCGCGGCGGAGATCGCCATCAGCCTGACCGGGCCGAGCCCGACCGCCGACAGACCGGGCCGGGGCCGGGTCGCCGGATCGGCGCGGGCGACCGCGACCGCGAGGTAGACGGTGGCCGCCAGCGGGGCCGTGCACCAGGCCAGCCGGAGCACGGAGGCGGCGGGGTCGGGGTGGCTCAGCGCGTGGCCGAGGGCGCTCAGCAGCAGGAAGCCCGTGCCGGCCGAGGCGCCCGCGACGAGCAGCCGGCGGACCTGGACGGCGGGCCGGGCGCCGAGGCTCAGACGGAGAGCGAGCACGCCGCCCGGCCTTCCGACTCGGCCGGTCCGGAGACCGGGGGGAGGTGTACGGTCCGCACGCACCGCCCGTCGAGCAGCGACACCGTGCGGTCGGCGAGGGCGGCGGTCTGCGCGTCGTGGGTCGCGAGGACCACGGTGATGCCGTGCGAGCGGGCCGCCGTGGTGAGGGTGCGCAGCACATGGGCGCGGTCGACGCGGTGCAGCGGCGCGGTCGGCTCGTCGGCGAACAGCACCGACGGCGCCGGGGCCAGCGCGCGGGCGATGCTCACCCGCTGGCGCTCCGCGTGCGTCAGCTCCACGGGATGCCTGCGCGCCCGGTCGCCGACGTCCAGGCGCTCCAGCCACTCCACGGCGGCGGCCTTGGCGCGGCGCCGCCCGGTGCCGCGCAGCATGAGGGGCAGCGCGGCGTTCTCCCAGACGTTCAGCTCGGGCACCAGCACCGGGGCCGGGTCGATCCAGCCGAACCGGTCGCGGCGCAGCCGCTCCCGGGCCGCCGGGCCCATCGTGTGCACGGGCACGCTGTTGAACCAGACCTCGCCGTCGTCGGCGGGCACCAGGCCGGACAGGCAGCGCAGCAGGGTCGACTTGCCGCTGCCGCGCGGGCCTGAGACGGCGAGGATCTCGCCCTCCCGGACGCCGAGCGAGACCCCGCTCAGGCCGGGTGAGCCGTCGTCGTGCCGGAAACGCAGGGCGCGCGCCCAGAGCACGTCGTTGTCCGGTGGGGCCACCATGGCGTACACCTCGGTTCGGATCGGAAATGCCGTGCGCTCTTCGGGTTAATCCCCCGTCCGGGGGAACGAAGGGCGGGCCGATCGGTCACTGGGCACGCTAGGCAGGCGGTGGCGGGCGGTCGGACAGCACGCGGCCCCGGGACGCCGTTTCTCACTCGAACGGGCGGCACCGGGGCCGGTGTTGATCATTCAAAGGGAAGATCGGTACCTCGGACGGCCTACGCCGCGATCAACTCGTCGGCCTACAGCTTCGTCCATGCCTCCGTGAGGGTCGCGCGCAGGATCTGCTCGATCTCGTCGAAGGTCTCCTGGTTGGAGATCAGCGGCGGCGCGAGCTGGATCACCGGGTCGCCGCGGTCGTCGGCCCGGCAGTACAGGCCGTTCTCGAACAGCTTCTTGGACAGGAAGCCGTACAGCACGCGCTCGGTCTCGTCGGCGGTGAAGGACTCCTTGGTCGCCTTGTCCTTGACCAGCTCGATGCCGTAGAAGAAGCCGTTGCCGCGGACGTCGCCGACGATCGGGAGGTCGTGCAGCTTCTCCAGGGTGGCGCGGAACGCGCCCTCGTTGTCGAGGACGTGCTGGTTGAGGCCCTCGCGCTCGAACAGGTCGAGGTTGGCGAGGCCGACCGCCGCCGACACCGGGTGGCCGCCGAAGGTGTAGCCGTGCAGGAAGGTGTTGTCGCCCTGGTAGAACGGCTCGGCGAGCCGGTCGGAGACGATGCACGCGCCGATCGGGGAGTAGCCCGAGGTCATGCCCTTGGCGCAGGTGATCATGTCCGGCACGTAGCCGAACTTGTCGCAGGCGAAGGTGGTGCCGAGCCGGCCGAAGGCGCAGATGACCTCGTCGGAGACGAGCAGCACGTCGTACTGGTCGCAGATCTCGCGCACCCGCTGGAAGTAGCCGGGCGGGGGCGGGAAGCAGCCGCCCGCGTTCTGCACGGGCTCCAGGAAGACCGCGGCGACCGTGTCCGGGCCCTCGAAGAGGATCTGCTGCTCGATCTGGTCGGCGGCCCAGCGGCCGAACGCCTCCGGGTCACCGCCGTGGATCGGCGCCCGGTAGATGTTGGTGTTCGGCACCTTGTGCGCGCCCGGCACCAGCGGCTCGAAGGGCGCCTTGAGGGCCGGCAGGCCGGTGATGGACAGGGCGCCCTGCGGGGTGCCGTGGTAGGCGACCGCGCGGGAGATGACCTTGTACTTGGTCGGCTTGCCGATCAGCTTGAAGTACTGCTTGGCGAGCTTCCAGGCGGTCTCCACCGCCTCGCCGCCGCCGGTGGTGAAGAAGACCTTGTTGAGGTCGCCGGGGGCCTCGTGGGCGAGCCGCTCCGCGAGCTCCACGGCCTTGGGGTGGGCGTAGGACCAGACCGGGAAGAACGCGAGCTCCTGCGCCTGCTTGGCGGCGGTCTCGGCGAGCTCCTGGCGGCCGTGACCGGCCTGCACCACGAACAGGCCCGCCAGGCCGTCGAGGTAGCGCCTGCCCTTGTCGTCCCAGATGTGGGTGCCCTCACCGCGGACGATGGTGGGGACGGGCGCGTTCTCGTACGACGACATGCGGGTGAAGTGCATCCACAGGTGGTCGTACGCGGACTTGCTGAGGTCGTTGGGGCTGTCGGTGGTCACGATTATCGGGTTCCCCACATGTAGGTCTGCTTCTTGAGCTTGAGGTAGACGAAACTCTCGGTGGAGCGCACTCCGGGGACGGCCCGGATGCGTCTGTTGATGACCTCCAGAAGGTGGTCGTCGTCCTCGCAGACGATCTCGACCATGAGGTCGAAGGAGCCGGCGGTCATCACCACGTACTCGCACTCATCCATGGCGGTCAGCGCGTCGGCCACGGACTCCACGTCGCCCTCGACGTTGACCCCGACCATCGCCTGCCGGCGGAAGCCCACGGTGAGCGGGTCCGTGACGGCGACGATCTGCATCACGCCCTGGTCGAGCAGCTTCTGCACCCGCTGGCGCACGGCCGCCTCCGACAGGCCCACGGCCTTGCCGATCGCGGCGTACGGCCGGCGGCCGTCCTCCTGGAGCTGCTCGATGATGGCGAGGGAGACGGCGTCCAACTGCGGTCCGCCGCCGTTCTTGGACTCGCGGGAGTCCTTCGGGTCTGCGCTTCGACTGGCCACGAGGTCACTGTGCACGACGTATCGACAGTTTCGCAAGGCTCGATCGATGAAATCCGTTGTTAATGAAGCTGATGCTTGCGGATTTCGCAGATGCGGGGGGAGTGGGGGTGTTGAAAACGTCAGCGCTCCGTCTAGGGTGGGTGTCTCAGAGGTTGGACACCTCACACCCGTTCACACCCGACACCTCGGGCACCCACAAGGAACACCAGGAGGGCCTGCAGTGAGCACCGAGCTGCGTCGTCTGCGCAACTACATCGGCGGTGAGTTCCGGGACGCCGCCGACGGACGGACCACCGAGGTGGTCAATCCCGCGACCGGCGAGGCGTACGCGACGGCTCCGCTGTCCGGTGCCGCGGACGTCGACGCCGCGATGGCGGCCGCCGCCGAGGCCTTCCCCGGCTGGCGCGACACCACCCCGGCCGAGCGGCAGAGGGCGCTGCTGAAGATCGCGGACGCCTTCGAGGAGCGCGCCGAGGAACTCATCGCCGCCGAGGTGGAGAACACGGGCAAGCCGGCCGGGCTGACCCGCTCCGAGGAGATCCCGCCGATGGTGGACCAGATCCGCTTCTTCGCGGGCGCGGCGCGGATGCTCGAGGGCAAGGGCGCCGGCGAGTACATGGAGGGCCTGACCTCCTTCGTGCGCCGTGAGCCGGTCGGCGTCTGCGCCCAGGTGGCGCCCTGGAACTACCCGATGATGATGGCCGTGTGGAAGTTCGCCCCGGCGATCGCCGCGGGCAACACGGTCGTCCTCAAGCCGTCCGACACCACCCCCGCCTCCACCGTCCTGATCGCCGAGATCCTCGGTTCGATCCTGCCCAAGGGCGTCTTCAACGTCGTCTGCGGCGACCGTGAGACCGGACGTCTGATGGTGGAGCACCCGACCCCGGCGATGGCCTCCATCACCGGCTCGGTCCGTGCGGGCATGGCGGTCGCCGAGTCCGCCTCCAAGGACCTCAAGCGGGTCCACCTGGAGCTGGGCGGCAAGGCCCCGGTCGTGGTCTTCGAGGACGTCGACATCGCCAAGGCCGTGGCGGGCATCTCCGAGGCCGGCTACTTCAACGCCGGCCAGGACTGCACGGCCGCCACGCGCGTGCTGGTGCACGAGTCCGTGCACGACGAGTTCGTCCAGGCGCTCGCCAAGGCCGCCTCCGACATCAAGACGGGCATGCCCGACGACGAGGACGTCCTCTACGGTCCGCTCAACAACCCCAACCAGCTCAAGCAGGTCGAGGGCTTCATCGAGCGGCTGCCCGCCCACGCGCGCGTCGAGGCCGGCGGCAAGCGGGTCGGCGACCAGGGGTACTTCTACGCGCCGACCGTCGTCTCGGGCCTCAAGCAGGACGACGAGATCATCCAGAAGGAGGTCTTCGGGCCGGTCATCACCGTCCAGTCCTTCACGGACGAGGACCAGGCCGTCGAGTACGCCAACGGCGTGGAGTACGCGCTGGCCTCGTCGGTGTGGACCAGGGACCACGCCCGCGCGATGCGGATGTCGAAGAAGCTGGACTTCGGCTGCGTGTGGATCAACACCCACATCCCGCTGGTCGCGGAGATGCCGCACGGCGGCTTCAAGAAGTCGGGCTACGGCAAGGACCTGTCGGCCTACGGCTTCGACGACTACACGCGGATCAAGCACGTGATGACGTCGCTGGAGGACTAGCGGACGGGACGCTCGGCCCCGGACGGTGCACCGCGCCTGTCCGGGGCCGACGTGTTTCTCCGGGGCCGCCGTCCAAGATTTTTGAACATGTTCAACTTCAGGCGTACGCTCCTGGCATGAGCGACAGAGCCGCCCTGCTGAAGGGCATTCGCGTCTGGCTGGTGTTCTTCGTCGTCTGCCTGGTGCTCAGCGGGGTCACGGCGTTCCCGCTGGTGCACGAACTGCGCTGGGCGGAGCAGACGGCGCGGTCCCTCGGGGCGCCCGAGCACCTCCCTGGACTCATGGAGTGGATCGAACGCGTACGGGACGGGCTCGACGCCGCCGACGCCGACCACCCCTTCCTGCTCTACGGCACCGACTGGCTGGCCTTCGCCCACCTCGTCATCGCCGTCGCCTTCCTCGGCCCCTACCGGGACCCCGTACGCAACATCTGGGTCGTGGAGTTCGGCCTGATCGCCTGCGCCGGTGTCATCCCGCTCGCGCTGATCTGCGGGCCGGTCCGGGGCATCCCCTTCTGGTGGAGCGTCATCGACATGGCGTTCGGCGTGTTCGGCGCGATCCCGCTGTACCTCGTCAGGAAGAAGATCAAGCGGCTGGAAGCGCTGACGGAGGCAGCTGTTCCGGGGGGCGCCGCCGCGCCCGCTCAGTAGGTTGGGCGCATGACTGGTGAACGGGTGGGCGGAGCCGTCACATGGGGGCTCCTGGGCGCATGGGTCGTGCACGATCTCGAGGAACTGGCCACCGTGCCGGGATGGTTGCGGCGCAAGGTGCCCGAGCTGCGGAAGCGGTTCCCCCAGGTGCCGGAGGGGGTGTGGCGGCGGGCCGAGACCATGGGCGCGGCCGAGTTCGCCACCGCCGTGGGGGTGATGGGCGCCGTCGTCGGAACCGCAGCGGCCACCGGACGGCTCACCGGCGGACGGTCCGGCTTCTATCAGTCCGCGCTGACCGGCTTCGGACTGCACGGCGTGATGCACATGGCCCAGGCCGCGGTCGTACGCGGCTGCACCCCCGGCTCGGTGACGTCACCGCTGGTCGTCCTGCCGTTCACGCTGTGGGCGCGGGGCCGGTTGCGGAAGGCTGGGGTGCTGCGTCCCGCACGGCCGCGTGACGTGGTGGCCGGGCTGGCGGCCGCCGGGGCGGCCACGGTCGCCTCGCACGTCGTGGCGCGCCAGCTGCTCCGCTCGGCGCGCCGGACGTCATGACGCCAGGCGGTCGCGCAGCGCGCCCAGGACGTCGACGCGGTTGGTGGTGATCGAGTCCACGCCCGCGGCCAGCAGGCGGCGCATCGAGCGGCGGGTGTCCGGGGTCCACACGGACAGCAGGTACCCGTCGCGGTGGATCCGGTCCGCGAGCGCCCGGTCCACCAGGCTGAAGCGGTAGTTGAGCCAGCGCGGGCGGACCGCCTCCAGGAGCCCGGCGCGCGGCGGCGCGTGGGAGGTGTGGGTGAGCGCGATCTCCGCGTCCGGGTCGACCGCCCGCACGGCCAGCATGGCGGGGGCGCCCGCGCAGTAGTACACGCGGTCCTCGGCGCCCTGTTCCCGGACGACGTTCACGATCCGGCGCACGGCGCGCTCGCCCGGGGCGCCGGGCAGGTCGATCATCACCCGGCTGCCCTCGGTCGCCGCCAGCGCGTCGGCGAGGGCGGGCACCCCGCCGTCCGTCACCTCGCGCACCTCGTCCCAGGTGAGGGACGCGAGGGGACGGTCGTGGTCCCAGAGACGTTCGAGGGTCGCGTCGTGCAGCAGCACCGGGACGCCGTCCCGGGTGAGCCGTACGTCGATCTCGACCGCGTCCGCGCCCCGCCCGATCGCGGAGCGCAGCGAGGGAAGGGTGTTCTCCCGGACACGGTAGGGGTCGCCGCGGTGGGCCACGGCGGTCACGTTCTGCATGGTGCCCTTCGCGGGGTGGTCAGGAGGCGAGCCAGGAGGCGGTGTAGGTGTCGATCTCGGCCGCCAGCCGCGCCTTGCCCGCCGGGTCGAGGAACGACGCCTCGACCGCGTTCTTCGCGAGGCCGGCGAGACCCCGCTCGTCGAGGTCCAGCAGGCGGGCGGCGACCGCGTACTCGTTGCGGAGGTCGGTGCCGAACATCGGCGGGTCGTCGGAGTTGATCGTCACCAGCACGCCGGCCCGGGTGAACTCCTTGATGGGGTGCTCGTCCAGGGCGGCGACCGCGCGGGTGGCGATGTTGGACGTCGGGCACACCTCCAGCGGAATACGGCGCTCGGCGAGGTGCCGCAGCAGCTTCGGGTCCTGCGCGGCGCTGGTGCCGTGGCCGATGCGCTCGGCGCCCAGTTCGTTCAGCGCGTCCCAGATCGTCTCCGGTCCCGTGGTCTCGCCCGCGTGCGGCACCGAGCGCAGCCCGGCGGCGACGGCCCGGTCGAAGTACGGCTTGAACTGCGGGCGCGGCACGCCGATCTCGGGCCCGCCCAGTCCGAAGGAGACCAGGCCCTCCGGGCGCAGCCGGTCGTCGGTGGCGAGCCGCGTCGTCTCCTCGGCGGCCTCCAGTCCGGCCTCGCCCGGGATGTCGAAGCACCAGCGCAGCACGGTGCCCAGCTCGCTCTCGGCCGCCTTGCGGGCGTCCTCGATCGCGTCCATGAAGGCGCGCTCGTCGATCCCGCGGCGGGTGGAGGAGAACGGGGTGATGGTCAGCTCGGCGTACCGCACCTGCTGCCGGGCCAGCTCACGGGCCACCTCGTACGTCAGCAGCCGCACGTCCTCGGGGGTGCGGATCAGGTCGACGACGGACAGGTAGACCTCGATGAAGTGCGCGAAGTCCGTGAAGGTGAAGTAGTCGGCGAGGGCCTCGGGGTCGGTGGGGACCTTGGAGTCGGGGTGGCGGGCGGCCAGCTCCGACACGATGCGGGGGGAGGCGGAGCCGACGTGGTGCACGTGCAGTTCGGCCTTGGGCAGTCCGGCGATGAAGGCGTGCAGGTCACGGACCTGTCCGGCGGTGGCCGCGGTGGCGTGGCGGTCGGTCAAGGTTCCTCCCCGGGAACGGCGTCCCGGTCCGGGTCGCGGCGGGACGCGGGTGATCGGCTGATCGGTGGTGCGGGGATCATCGTAGGCCCGGCGTACGCGGGAGGGACGCGGGCCGTAGCATGACGGTTCGTCCGAGGGAGGGGTCGCAGCGCATGTCCGACGACGCACCGGCACCGGGGGCCGGGGACCGCACGGGGGACGGGACGCCTCCGGCGGGTTCGTCCACCCCTGAGCTGTGGCCGGCACCGGCCGACGGCGGGGCGCCGCACGTGGCCCCCCTGGACGGCTCGCTGGTGGACGCGCGGACCACGGAGACGGGGCGTGCCGCGCCCGGGACACGGGACCCCGAGACGCCCGCGGCCGATCCGTGGGCGCTGCCCGGGGACCACGTGCAGGCCTCCGGCGGTCCGGGCGAGACCGTGGTGGCGGGGGAGACCGCGCCGTGGTCGCCGCCCACCGTGCACGACCGGCCGGCGTCCGGCGCCTCCACGGTGCACGACCAGCAGACGGTGACGTCCTTCCCGGCGGCCTCGGACGCGACGCCGCCCGCGCCGGCGTACGGCGGCGCGTGGGCGGGGCCCGCGGGGACGGCCGCGCCCGTGCCGCAGCCCGCCGCCCGCCCGGCGGCCGCCGACCCCTTCGCGCCCCCGGCCGCGGGTGCGGCCGTCCCACCGCCGCCCATCGGCCCGGAAGGGCCCGGTCAGGTCCCCTACGGCTATCCGCACGCCGGGTACGCGGGCGCGCCCGCCCAGGGATACCCCGGCTGGGCCGGCGTCCCGCCCCTGCCGAGCAACGGCATGGGCGTCGCCTCCCTGGTCCTCGGGATCGTCGCGGCCGCCGCGTTCTGCCTGTGGCCGGTGGCCATCGTGCTGGGCGTCCTGGCGGTGATCTTCGGCGCGATCGGCCGCGGCAAGGCGAACCGCGGCGAGGCGACGAACGGGGGGCAGGCCCTGGCGGGCGTGATCTGCGGAGCGGTGGGGAGCGCGCTGGCGCTCACCTTCGGCGTGATCGTGCTGGTCACGTGAGCCCGAGGGGCTCCTCTGGACGGGGGTTCACCTCCCAGGCCCGGAGACGTGCCGTCCTCTCTTGATCGTGCCGGCGCTGCATAGGTGCCGCTGCGCCCACCCTCCCCCACTCTCGGCTTCGCTCGAGCGGGGGGACCCCCATCGCCCCAGCGGCACGACTGTCCACAGCGGCCGCGAGTCACTTCCAGCGACCCTGGCGGAAGCACCCTTCAGGGGCGCGGGGAACTGCGCGACCAGCCGCGGGCTCCCCGCACCCGGCGCTGCAGAGGTGCCGCCCGCGCCCACCCGTGCCGCCCAGCGGCACGACTGCCCGCGGACGGCGGTGGCTGCGACGAGTCACGCCTCCCGCAGCCGTCTTCGCGCCTCCATCAGCGCGAAGCCCAGCAGGTTCGGGCCGCGCCAGCGGGCCGGGTCGGCGGCGGCCTCGTCGTCGGCCGCGAGGCCTATGCCCCAGACGCGGTCGACGGGGCTGGCCTCGACCAGGACGCGGTCGCCCGTGCCGAGCAGGAAAGACCGCAGTCCTCCGTGAGCTGCGAACTTGTGCTCGCTGCCCGTCACCACGATCCCGAACCGCTCCCGTCGCCAGATCTCCTCGTCGAAGCCCCGGACGAGACGGCCCGCCTTCTTCGCCTCGGAGGGATGCCCCGCGGCCAGCACGCGCCGCTCACCCTCCGCGTCCCCGAAGAGGCGTGCCTTGGCCGCCATCATCCAGTGCTCGGCGGTCGCGTACTCCACGCCGTCGACGGTGAACGGGGACGGCCACCACTGGCTCAGGCAGCTCGCCCCGATGCGCCCGTCGGGCAGCGGCCGGTGTCCCCAGAAGTACAGGTACTTCACCCGCTCCCCGGCCCGGACCGCCTCGATCAGCGCCTCCCGGGACGCCACCGTGCGTACGGTTCCGTCCACGCTCATCACCCCCCACGTGATCCATGCGCAGAGCAGTCTCGCAGGCACCACTGACACTCCGTCCTGCCTTTTCCGTTGCCACTCGACACCCGGTCGACAGATTCCGTCGCGTAACCAAATGGCAACAACGGAATCACTTGTTGGAGGGCCTCTGCTCTGTCAGGATCGGCACTCAAATCGAGCTCAAGCCACGCCGCCCCCTCGGGGACACGGAGGAGAGCGACATGCACAAACCCGGCTCCACCCCGCACGACCGCTTCCTGGCCGGTGAACGGTTCGCGGACGGCGCGCAGTTCATCGCGGGCCGTCCGGCCAAGGGCACCTCGGGACGCACCCACGCCGTGGTAGACCCGGCTACCGGCACGGAGGTGTACACCTACGACCTCGCCGGCGCCGACGACGTCGACGCGGCCGTCGCCGCCGCGCGGGAGGCGTTCCCGGCCTGGGCGGCCGCCACCCCCGGCGAGCGCTCCGACGCCCTGCACCGGTTCGCCGCCGTGGTCGCCGAGCGGGCGGAGGACTTCGCCCGCGCCGAGTCGCTGCAGTGCGGCAAGCCGCTGAAGCTGACCCGCGAGTTCGACGTGCCGGGCACGATCGACAACATCGCCTTCTTCGCCGGCGCCGCCCGCCATCTCGCGGGCCAGTCGGCCGGCGAGTACTCGGGCGACCACACCTCCTACGTCCGGCGCGAGCCCATCGGCGTCGTCGGCTCCATCGCCCCCTGGAACTATCCGCTGCAGATGGCCGCGTGGAAGATCCTCCCGGCGATCGCCGCGGGCAACACCGTCGTGCTGAAGCCCGCCGAGCTCACCCCGCTGACCTCGCTGCTGTTCGCCCAGGCCGCCACCGACGCGGGCATCCCGGACGGCGTGATCAACGTCGTCACCGGCACCGGCAAGGAGGCCGGCGAGCACCTGGTCGGCCACCCCGACGTGGCCATGACCTCCTTCACCGGCTCCACCGCCGTGGGCAAGCGGGTCGCCGAGATCGCCACCGCCACCGTCAAGCGCCTCCACCTGGAACTGGGCGGCAAGGCCCCCTTCCTGGTCTTCGACGACGCCGACCTCGACGCGGCCGTCAACGGCGCCGTCGCGGGCGCGCTCATCAACACCGGCCAGGACTGCACGGCCGCCACGCGCGCGTACGTGCAGCGCCCGCTGTACGACGCCTTCGTCGAGCGCACCGCCGCGCTGATGGAGACCGTCCGGCTCGGCGACCCCTTCGCCCCCGGCACCGACCTCGGCCCGCTGGTCTCCCACGCCCAGCGCGACCGGGTGGCCGGTTTCGTCGAGCGCGCGCGTGCCTACGCGCGCGTGGTGACCGGTGGCGAGACACCCCTGGGCGAGCTGGCGGACGGCGCGTACTATCGCCCCACGCTCATCGCCGACGCCGCGCAGGACAGCGAGGTCGTGCAGTCCGAGATCTTCGGTCCGGTGCTGGTCGTCCTGCCCTTCGACACCGACGACGAGGGCATCGCACTCGCCAACGACACCCCGTACGGGCTCGCCGCCTCCGCCTGGAGCCGGGACGTGTACCGCACGGGCCGGGCCACCCGCGAGATCAAGGCGGGGTGCGTGTGGATCAACGACCACATCCCGATCATCAGCGAGATGCCGCACGGAGGCTACAAGGCGTCCGGCTTCGGCAAGGACATGTCCGCGTACTCCTTCGAGGAGTACACCCAGATCAAACACGTCATGTTCGACAACACCGCGGTGGTCCGCAAGGACTGGCACCGCACCGTCTTCGGGGACCGATAGCAGCCAGGCCGCCCGACCCGCGGCCACTTCCCGAAAGGGCACCACGCGCATGGAGCAGTACGAGCCCGACCGCCTCTCGCCGGCCCAGCAGGCCGCGATACGGCGCAGTTTCCGCAACGGCAGGGCGGCCCTCACCCGCCGTTCCCTGCTGCGCGCCTCAGCGGGCGGCGCCCTCGCGGTCGGCGGCCTGGGCGCGCTGAGCGCCTGCGGCATCCCCGCGGCGGGGAACACCCAGGGCGGCGTCTCCGCGGAGGACCGCTCGGCCGAGGAGAAGACCGTGACCTTCTCCAACTGGACCGAGTACATGGACGTCGACGACAGCGGACGCCGGCACCCCACGCTGGAGGCGTTCACCCGACGCACCGGCATCAAGGTCAAGTACACCGAGGACATCAACGACAACACCGAGTTCTTCGGCAAGATCAAGCCGCAGCTCGCCGCGGGCCAGGACACCGGCCGCGACATCATCGTCCTCACCGACTGGCTGGCCGCCCGGCTGATCCGCCTCGGCTGGGTGCAGAAGCTCGACGCCTCCCACCTGCCGCACGCCTTCGCCAACGTGGCCTCGTCGTACCGCACGCCCGACTGGGACCCGGGCCGCGCGTACTCGTACCCCTGGCAGGGCATCGCCACCGTCATCGCCTACAACAAGAAGGCGCTCGACGGCGTGGAGGTGAGGACGCTCTCCGACCTGCTGGACAACCCGAAGCTCAAGGGCCGGGTCGGGCTGCTCACCGAGATGCGCGACACCATGGGCATGACGCTGCTCGACATGGACAAGGACCCGCGGTCCTTCAGCGCCGACGACTACGACGCCGCCCTCGCCCGGCTCCAGAAGTCCGTCGACAAGGGCCAGATCCGCCGCTTCACCGGCAACGACTACACCGCGGACCTCACCAAGGGCGACCTCGCCGCGTGCGTCGCGTGGGCCGGTGACGTCGTCCAGCTCCAGGCCGACAACCCGGACATCGGCTTCGTCATCCCGGACAGCGGCTACATGCTCTCCAGCGACAACATGCTGATTCCCAACAAGGCCCGGCACAAGACGAACGCCGAGCGCCTGATCGACTACTACTTCGAGCCGCAGCCGGCCGCCCAGCTCGCCGCCTACATCAACTTCGTCTGTCCGGTCGACGGGGTGAAGGAGGAGCTCTCGAAGCTCGACGAGGACGCGGCGAACAACCCGCTGATCCTCCCCGACCGGGCCATGCAGGCCAAGTCCCGTGCCTTCCGCTCGCTGAGTTCCGAGGAAGAGACGGCATTCGAAGGCAAGTTCGCGAAGCTCACTGGGGCGTGACGAGATGAAGACCACCGAAGAGACCACCACGGCCGGCGGCGGTGACGTCCGCCTCACCGGGATCAGCAAGACCTACGGCGACTTCACCGCCGTGCACCCGCTCGACCTGACCGTCCCGCAGGGCTCCTTCTTCGCCCTGCTCGGCGCGTCCGGCTGCGGCAAGACCACCACCCTGCGCATGATCGCCGGCCTGGAGGAGCCCACCTCGGGCACCGTCCACCTCGGCGACCAGGACGTCACCGCGCTGCCGCCGTACAAGCGGCCGGTGAACACGGTCTTCCAGTCCTATGCCCTCTTCCCGCACCTCGACATCTACGAGAACGTCGCCTTCGGCCTGCGCCGGCGCGGCATCAAGAGCGTGAAGAAGCAGGTCGAGGAGATGCTGGAGCTGGTCCAGCTCGGCGAGCAGGCGCGCAAGAAGCCGCACCAGCTCTCCGGCGGCCAGCAGCAGCGCGTCGCGGTCGCCCGCGCGCTGATCAACCACCCCAAGGTGCTGCTGCTCGACGAGCCGCTCGGCGCCCTGGACCTGAAGCTGCGCCGCCAGATGCAGCTGGAGCTCAAGCGCATCCAGACCGAGGTCGGCATCACCTTCGTGCACGTCACCCACGACCAGGAGGAGGCCATGACGATGGCCGACTGCGTCGCGGTGATGAACGCAGGCCGGGTCGAGCAGCTCGGCACCCCCGCCGACCTGTACGAGAACCCGCGCACCACCTTCGTCGCGAACTTCCTCGGCACCTCCAACTTCATCGAGGCCGAGGTGGACGCCACGTCCGGCGACGACATCGTGCTCAAGGCGGGCGGCGGCAAGCTGGTGCTGCACCGGTCCCGCGCGAGCGCGCCCGCCACCACGGGCGGCAAGATCCTGGCCGGGGTCCGCCCGGAGAAGATCTCCCTCACCCACGCCGACGACGCCGGCCGGATACCCGAGGGCCGCAACCGCATCACGGGCCGGATCACCGAGTCCAGCTTCATCGGCGTCTCGACGCAGTTCGTCGTCGACAGCCCGGTCTGCTCGGACTTCGAGGTCTACGTGCAGAACATCGACCGGGACCCGCGGCTCGCGCCCGGCGCCGAGGTCGTCCTGCACTGGAACCCGGCCCACACCTTCGGACTGGACGCCGCCCAGGACATCGACGCGGGCGTCGAGACGGTCGAGGAAGAGGTCGTCTGATGGCCACGGTCACCGAGGCGCCGCCGCCGCTCGCGCCGCCCGCCCCCGAGACGAAGCCGCCGCGCAGACGCGGCCGCTGGACGCCCTACCTGCTTCTGCTGCCCGGTCTGCTCTGGCTCGTCGTGTTCTTCGCGCTGCCGGTGATCTACCAGGCCTCCACGTCCGTGCAGACGGGCTCCCTGGAGGAGGGCTACAAGGTCACCTGGCACTTCGCCACCTACTGGGACGCCCTGTCCGAGTACTGGCCGCAGTTCGTCCGCTCCGTGCTCTACGCGGCCTCCGCGACCGTGCTGTGCCTGCTGCTCGGCTACCCGCTGGCGTATCTGATCGCCTTCCGCGCGGGACGCTGGCGCAACCTGATCATGATCCTGGTGATCGCGCCGTTCTTCACCAGCTTCCTGATCCGCACCCTCGCCTGGAAGACGATCCTCGCCGACGGCGGCCCGGTGGTCGGCGCCCTGGACGCGCTGCACGTCCTGGACGTCACCGCGTTCCTCGGCTGGACCGCCGACGACCGGGTCCTCGCCACCCCGCTCGCGGTGGTGTGCGGTCTGACGTACAACTTCCTGCCGTTCATGATCCTGCCGCTCTACACCTCGCTGGAGCGGATCGACCCCCGGCTGCACGAGGCCGCCGGCGACCTCTACGCCAAGCCGTCGACCACGTTCCGCAAGGTCACCTTCCCGCTGTCGATGCCGGGCGTGGTCTCCGGCACGCTGCTGACCTTCATCCCGGCGTCCGGCGACTACATCAACTCGGACCTGCTCGGCTCCACCGACACCCGGATGGTCGGCAACGTCATCCAGTCCCAGTTCCTGCGGATCCTGGACTATCCGACGGCCGCGGCGCTCTCGTTCATCCTGATGGCCGCGATCCTCGCCGTCGTCACGGTCTACATCCGCAAGTCCGGCACGGAGGATCTGGTTTAAATGGCCTTCGTCAATTGGTTCAAGCGCAACGTCGTCGTCATCGCGGGCCTGCTGACGCTGGCCTACCTCCTGCTGCCGAACGTCGTCGTCACGGTGTTCTCCTTCAACCGGCCGAAGGGGCGCTTCAACTACGAGTGGCAGCGGTTCTCCACCGACGCCTGGCGGGACCCGTGCGGGGTCTCCGGGCTGTGCGAGTCGCTCGGCCTCAGCCTGCAGATCGCCTTCTGGGCCACCCTCGGCGCCACACTCCTCGGCACGATGATCGCGTTCGCGCTGGTGCGCTACCGCTTCCGCGCCCGCGGCGCGGTCAACTCGCTGATCTTCCTGCCGATGGCGATGCCCGAGGTGGTGATGGCGGCCTCGCTGCTCACCCTGTTCCTCAACATGGGCGCGGAGCTGGGCTTCTGGACGATCCTGATCGCCCACATCATGTTCTGCCTCAGCTTTGTCGTGGTCGCCGTGAAGGCGCGCGTGATGTCGATGGACCCCCGTCTGGAACAGGCCGCGCAGGACCTCTACGCCGGCCCGGCGCAGACGTTCCTGCGGGTCACGCTGCCGATCGCCGCCCCCGGCATCGCGGCGGGCGCGCTGCTCGCCTTCGCGCTGTCCTTCGACGACTTCATCATCACCAACTTCAACGCCGGTTCGACCGTCACCTTCCCGATGTTCGTGTGGGGCTCCGCGCAGCGCGGCACGCCCGTCCAGATCAACGTCATCGGCACGGCCATGTTCGTGATCGCCGTGCTGCTGGTGCTGGTCTCCATGGCCGTCGGCAACCGCCGCAAGCGGCAGAAGGCATAGCGACCCGTCACCACAGTCCGCAGTAGGGAGTTGAGATCATGGCCCCGAGCGCCATGAGCCGTTGGACGCAGTCCCTCTCCGAGGCCCGGCCGGTCTCCTACTGGCTGGACGACCCCGGCCGCCCCGAACCCGAGCCGGCCCTGACCGGCCGTACCGTCTGCGACCTGCTGGTGGTGGGCGGCGGCTACAGCGGACTGTGGACCGCGCTGATCGCCAAGGAGCGCGACCCCTCGCGGGACGTGGTGCTGGTGGAGGGCCGCGAGGTGGGCTGGGCCGCCTCCGGCCGCAACGGCGGGTTCTGCGCGGCCTCCCTCACCCACGGACTGCCCAACGGGCTCGCCCGCTGGCCCGACGAGATCCACACCCTGGAGCGGCTGGGCGCCCGCAACCTCGACGCCATCGAGGAGACGGTCGCCCGCCACTCCATCGACTGCGACTTCGAGCGCACCGGCGAGATCGACGTCGCCACCGAGCCGTACCAGGCGGAGGAACTGCGCGGCTGGTACGAGGAGATCAGCGCCCGGGGTCTCGCCGACGGCATCGAGTTCCTGGACGCCGACGCGGTCCGCGAGCAGGTGGACTCGCCCACCTTCCTCGCCGGGCTGTACGACCGCCGGGGCGTGGCCATGCTCAACCCGGCCCGCCTCGCCTGGGGCCTGAAGCGGGCCTGCCTCGACCTCGGGGTGCGCGTGTACGAGCACACCCCCGCCCTCACCCTCCGGCAGTACGGCGCCGGCATGTCCGTGCGCACCCCGTACGGCGCCGTCCGCGCCCGCCGGGTCGCGCTCGGCACCAACGTCTTCCCGAGCCTCGTGCGCCGGGTGCGCCCCTACACCGTCCCGGTCTACGACTACGCCCTGATGACCGAGCCGCTCACCGACCGGCAGCTCGCCTCGATCGGCTGGAAGAACCGCCAGGGTCTCGGCGACAGCGCCAACCAGTTCCATTACTTCCGGCTCTCCTCCGACAACCGCGTCCTGTGGGGCGGCTACGACGCGGTCTATCCGTACGGCGGCCGGGTGCGCGCCGAGCACGACGACCGGCCCGAGACGTACGCGAAGCTCGCGGGGCACTTCTTCACCTGTTTCCCGCAGCTCGAGGGGGTGCGCTTCACCCACGCCTGGGGCGGCGCGATCGACACCTGCTCCCGCTTCTCGGCGTTCTTCGGCACGGCCCACGCGGGCCGGGTGGCGTACGCGGCGGGCTACACCGGGCTCGGCGTGGGCGCGACGCGGTTCGGCGCGGAGGTGATGCTGGACCTGCTGGCGGGGGAGCGGACCGAGCGCACGGAGCTGGAGATGGTGCGCAGCAAGCCGCTGCCGTTCCCGCCCGAACCGTTCGCCTGGACCGGCATCGCCCTCACCAAGTGGTCGCTGGCCAGGGCGGACGCCCGGGGCGGACGGCGCAATCTGTGGCTGCGGACGATGGACCGGCTGGGGCTGGGCTTCGACAGCTGAGCCTGTGCGGAGCCGGGCAGGGGCGTGCGGGGACGCTGCGCGGGGTCTTGACAACCGAATTGGTCTGGACCAAATTGAGCGCGCTCCACCCCTCCAACTCCCCCCTGCCCGGAGGCCCTTGTGGACCGCGCCAGACCGATCGTCCGCCGCCCCCTCGCCGCCCTGCTCACCGCCACCGCCATCGCCGCGGCCGGCGTCACCGCCCTGACGCCGGACGCCCGTGCGGCCGACGCCGACCTCGCCCGCAACGGCGGCTTCGAGGCCGGCCTCGACGGCTGGAGCTGTCCGGCCGGCACCACCGTCACCTCGCCCGTCCGCACCGGCGCCTCCGCCCTGAAGGCCACCCCGGCCGGGTCGGACAACGCCCGCTGCGCGCAGACGGTCACCGTGAAGCCGGACTCCGCCTACACCCTCTCCGGACACGTCCGCGGCGCCTACGTCCACCTCGGCGCGAGCGGCACCGGCACCACCGACGTCTCCACCTGGACCCAGTCCGCCCCCGACTGGCAGAAGCTCACCACCACCTTCCGCACCGGCCCCTCCACCACCAGCGTCACGATCTACACCCACGGCTGGTACGGCACCGGCGCCTACCACGCCGACGACATCACCCTCGTCGGCCCGGGCGGCGAGACCGGACAACCGCCCGCCCCGCCGGCCGGCCTCAGCGCGTCCGGGGTGACCGCCACCAGCGTCTCCCTGTCCTGGTCACCGGCCGCGGGCGCCACCTCGTACGCCGTCTACCGCGACGGCGCGCGGATCCGCACCGTCACCGGCACCTCCACCACCGTCACCGGACTGTCCCCGTCGACGGCGTACGCCTTCCAGGTGGCCGCCCTCAACGACGCCGGGGAGTCGGCCCGTTCGGCCACCGTCACGGTGACGACCTCGGCGCCCGACTCCGGCGGCGGCGACCCGGGCCTGCCCGCCCACGCCCTCGTCGGCTACCTGCACGCCGGCTTCGCCAACGGCTCCGGCTACACCCGTCTCGCCGACGTCCCCGACAGCTGGGACGTCATCGACCTGGCCTTCGGCGAACCCACCTCCGTCACCTCCGGCGACATCCGCTTCGAGCGCTGCCCGGCCGCGGAGTGCCCCGGCGTGGAGAGCGACGCCGAGTTCAAGGCGGCCATCAGGGCCAAGCAGGCGGCGGGCAAGAAGGTGCTGATCTCGATCGGCGGCCAGAACGGCCAGGTCCGGCTGACGACGACCGCCGCCCGCGACACCTTCGTCAGCTCCGTCTCGCGCATCATCGACGCGTACGGACTCGACGGCCTCGACATCGACTTCGAGGGCCACTCCCTCTCCCTGGACACCGGCGACACCGACTTCAGGAACCCGAAGACCCCGGTGATCGTCAACCTGATCTCCGCCCTGAAGACGCTGAAGGCCCGCTACGGCGACGACTTCGTCCTGACCATGGCTCCGGAGACCTTCTTCGTCCAGCTCGGCCACCAGTTCTACGGCAGCGGCCCCTGGGGCGGCCAGGACCCGCGCGCGGGCGCCTACCTCCCGGTCATACACGCCCTGCGCGACGACCTCACCCTGCTGCACGTCCAGGACTACAACTCCGGCCCGATCATGGGCCTGGACGGCCAGTACCACTCCATGGGCGGCGCCGACTTCCACATCGCCATGACCGACATGCTGCTCACCGGCTTCCCGGTCGCGGGCGACGCGGGCAACGTCTTCCCGCCCCTGCGCCCCGACCAGGTCGCCATCGGCATGCCCGCCACGGTCAACGCCGGCAACGGCCACGTGCCCCCGGCGGAGGTCGTCAAGACCCTCGACTGCCTGACGAAGGGCGCCGACTGCGGCTCCTACCGCACCCACGGCACCTGGCCGTCCCTGCGCGGCCTGATGACCTGGTCGATCAACTGGGACCGCTTCGGCGGCTGGGAGTTCCAGCGGACGTTCGACGGCTACTTCGGCTGACCAGCACCACGCCGGCCAGCAGCACCGCGCCGAGGCACCAACTGGCCGCCACGTCCAGCGGCCAGTGGTAGCCCCGGCGCACCAGCCCGTACGAGGCGCCCAGGATCAGCAGCGCGCACAGCGCGATCAGCCCCCGGCGGACGGCCGGCGACCCGAGCAGCCGCAGAAGCAGCAGCGTCGCCGCGCCGTACGCCACCACGGCCGTGGCGGTGTGCCCGGAGGGGAAATAGCCGGTCGCCGGCGGGACGGCGGGGGTGCCGGGACGGTCGGTCCAGGCCTTCAGCGGGGCGACCAGGACGGGAACCAGGAGCATGGCCGCCGCCCCGGCCGCGGGCGGCAGCCACCAGCGGTCCACACCTCTGGCGCGCAGCCGCCACGCCGTCACGGCCAGCGCGAGCGCGAGGACGGGCACGGCGACCTCGACGTTGCCGAGGTCGGAGAGGAGTTCCGAGGCCCGGTCGGGGCGGACCAGCGCCTCGCTCAGGCGTGCGTCGAGGTCCAGCAGCGGACCGTCGGCGAGGACCTGCCAGGTGATCAGCAGGAAGAGGAGGAGCGGCACGACCAGCAGCAGCATGCGGGACAGCTTCGCAGGCGGGAGGGGGCGGACACACCGGAGGGCCGGCGCAAAGGGGGGATGTGCGCCGGCCTCCGGGGAACGGCTTGCCGTGTCTGATGCCCGGACGGCCGTCCGGATCGGAACGTCGCGCGCCCCGGGGGGTCTGGGGCGGGCGACCGTCCGATCGTGAGGAGACCCGGGGCCCTCGGGCCCCGGTTGTGTGCGCGAGGGCACGACCAGGTCGAAGCTGGGGAGGCCTCGGCCTGAGCCGCCCACAGTCCCCTGTGGGCGGGGTGTATCTCTCATCCGGGTAGAAACCTACGGCAGGGGGTGGCCCGGCGACAGGGCCCACGGGCTCCTGTCATCCACCCCGCACACCTTCTTCACACGCTCTGCCGCTGTCCGGTTCCGGCCGGAACAAGCCGGAACGGAACGGATCAGATGCGGGTGAAGGCCTGCTCGATGATGTCGAGGCCCTCGTTCAGCAGGTCCTCGCCGATGACCAGCGGCGGCAGGAAGCGCAGCACGTTGCCGTAGGTGCCACAGGTCAGGACCAGCAGGCCCTCCTGGTGGCAGGCCTTCGCCAGCGCGGCCGTCGCCTCCGGGTTCGGCTCCTTGGTGGCGCGGTCCTTGACCAGTTCGATCGCGATCATCGCGCCGCGGCCCCGGACGTCGCCGATGACGTCGAACTTCTCCGCCATGGCGGTCAGGCGGCCCTTCATGACCTCCTCGATCCGCTGGGCGCGGGCGTTGAGGTCCAGCTCCTTCATCGTCTCGATGGCGCCGAGCGCACCCGCGCAGGCCACCGGGTTGCCGCCGTAGGTGCCGCCCAGGCCGCCGGAGTGCGCGGCGTCCATGATCTCCGCGCGACCGGTGACCGCGGCCAGCGGCAGACCGCCCGCGATGCCCTTCGCCGTGGTGATCAGGTCGGGGACGATGCCCTCGTCCTCGCAGGCGAACCACTGGCCGGTGCGGCAGAAACCGGACTGGATCTCGTCGGCGACGAAGACGATGCCGTTGTCCCGGGCGAACTTGCTGATGGCCGGCAGGAAGCCCTTGGCCGGCTCGATGAAGCCGCCCTCGCCGAGCACCGGCTCGATGATGATCGCGGCGATGTTGTCGGCGCCGACCTGCTTGGACATCTGGTCGATGGCCTGCGCGGCGGCCTCAGGACCCGCGTTCTCCGGACCGGTCGGCCAGCGGTAGCCGTAGGCGACCGGCACCCGGTACACCTCGGGCGCGAACGGGCCGAAGCCGTGCTTGTACGGCATGTTCTTCGCGGTCAGCGCCATCGTGAGGTTGGTGCGGCCGTGGTAGCCGTGGTCGAACACGACGACCGCCTGCCGCTTGGTGTAGGCGCGGGCGATCTTCACTGCGTTCTCGACGGCCTCGGCGCCGCTGTTGAACAGCGCGGACTTCTTCGCGTGGTCGCCCGGCGTCAGCTCGGCCAGCGCCTCGGCGACGGCCACGTAACCCTCGTACGGCGTCACCATGAAACAGGTGTGGGTGAAGTCGGCGAGCTGCGCGGAGGCGCGGCGGACGACGGCCTCGGCGGACGCGCCGACGGAGGTCACGGCGATGCCGGAGCCGAAGTCGATCAGACGGTTGCCGTCGACGTCCTCGATGATGCCGCCGCCGGCCCGCGCGGTGAACACGGGCAGCACGGAGCCCACGCCCTGCGCGACCACGGCGGTGCGGCGGGCCTGCAGCTCCTGCGACTTCGGGCCGGGGATGGCGGTGACGACGCGGCGCTCCTGCGGAAGTGCGGTCATGCGGGGCTCCTGGGGGGTGTAACGGACGCTCGGTGCTTCTTTTCTCGCAGGCTAGGACGGGGCGCGAAGGCTGGGCATGCTCCATGTGGGCGTTGTCCGGGGGGCCGGGTTGTCCGTGGTGGACATACCCGCCGGGGAGCGGTCGTGCCGACGCGGCGCGGCGGTGGGTCCCGGCCGGGACGCGGACCCCGGCCGTGCCACCGGTGGACCGCGCCTGTCGGGGCGTTAGATTGACGTGTCTACAGGCGGACGAGGCGGCTGCTCAGGGGGCAGGGGCGATGGACAGCGAGGGTACCCAGGACGCGCGGGGCACGCAGGCCGGCCCGGTGCCGCGCCCGGCGGGACCACCTCAGGTACCGGCGGCGCCACCGCGCCCGGCGCACGTACCGGGCATGCCGCCGCCCCCGGACGGCTCCGCGTTCCTCGCCTGGCTGCGCACCGCCCGCCCGGAGACGCTCCCCGGCATCTGGCGGTTCGGCCACCGGCCCCGGCCGGAGGAGGAGCCCGAGCGCGTCCCCGGCCGTCAGCTGTTCAGCGGCGCGCTCATCGCGTTCCTCGTCGGCTGGCTGATCTGGTCGCTGCTGTGGAACGGCTACCTGGGCGGCTGGTGGCTGCTGCCGCTGTACGCGATGATCCCCGACTCCTGGGCCGAGCCGCACAGCTTCGCCGCCGTGGTGGTCGTCTACGCCTACTACGTCCTCGTCGCCGGGATCATCATGGTCGGCGTGGGCCGGCTCGGCCGCTGGGGCGAGATCTGGCGCCGCTACGGCCCGCCCGCCTGGCGCAGGAGCCCCGCACGCGACGAGCGCCCGCCCGCCCCCGAGGAGGACCCGGCCGCCTGGCCCGCGCTGCGCGCCGCCGGTGCCGTGGACGCCGCCGAGCGGCTCGCCTCCGACGCCCGCTCGGGGCTGATGCGGGACGTCGACCACGCCCGGATCGCCCGCGCCTGGCAGGGCGTGCGCACCGGCCGGCACAGCCTCGCCACCTTCACCGGGGCGGTGCTCAAGGACGGCGCCGCCGCCTGCCCGCACCCGTCCGGCGCCCGCGACCTGCCCGTCCGGCAGGCCCGTCACGACCTGCTCACCGGCCAGGTACGGCTCGGCACCACCGCCGACGATCCGCGCAACCCCTACGCCTACCGCGGCGCCGGCCTGGCCCTCGGCCCCGACCTGCTCGGCACCTCGATGCTCGTGGTCGGCCCTGCCGGGTCCGGCAAGACCGGCGGTGTGGTCCGGCCGGTCGCCGAGTCGCTGTGCCTCCAGGCGCTCGCCGGGCGGACCGCCCTGGTGGTGGTCGGCGCGGCCGGCGCGGGCCTCGGCCCGTCCGACGCCTACGACGTCGTCGTCCGCATCGGCAGCCCCGACTCCGTCTACGACCTCGACCTGTACGGCGGCACCACCGACCCGGACGAGGCCGCCGCCGTGCTCGCCGAGGCGCTCGTCGGCGACCTGGCCGACCCGCACCCCGGCAGCGACACCCGCCGCTCCACCACCGTTCTCGCCCAGCTCCTCGGCCCCTTCCGCGCGGTGCACGGCCGCTTCCCTTCGGTGCCGGAGCTGCGGCAGCTGCTCGACGGCTCCCCCGCACTCCTGGCCGCCCTGCGCCAGGGCCTCCAGGAGGCGGGCCAGGAGTCGCTGCTGCGCGAACTCGACGCGCGCGAGCGGCAGATGGGCCACCCCGGCGACGTGGGCGGCATCCTCGCCGACCGGGTCGCGCTGCTGGACCGGCCGGCCTTCGCGGGGTTCTTCGACACCTCGGGCGAGTCCCGGCCGTTCACCCTCAAGGCCCTCGACCACCCGGTCCGGGTGCGCGTGGACCTGCCCGAGCGGGGCCACGCGGACGCCTCGCGGATGCTGGCGCGGCTGGTCCTCGCGCAGTTCACCGCGAGCGTCACGGTGCGCGAGGACCGCTCCCTGTTCGCCTGCCTGGTGCTGGACGACGCCACCGGCGTGATCACCCCCGAGTCCGTGCGGGGCGTCCAGCGGCTGCGGTCCGCCAACGCGGGCGTGCTGCTCACCCTGCGCACCCTGGACGACGTGCCCCGGCCGCTGCGCGGGCCGCTGCTCGGCGCCACCGGCTGCCGGATGGCGCTGTCCGGGGTGACGCCCTGGGACGGGCAGGACTTCGCCGAGGTGTGGGGCAAGGAGTGGACCGAGGCGCGGGACGTCACCGACCGGCAGATCATCGCCGAGAGCCCGGCAGGCAAGGCCGTGCACGCGCTGCGGCGGGCCATCACCGGCAAGGCGCCCACCGCGCGGGCGGTCACCGTCCGCCAGGTCGAGCGGGAGCGCTGGTCGGCGTCCGAGCTGGCGCACGCGGTGCCCGCGGGCCATGCGGTGCTGTCGCTGACGAACGTGAAGGGGGAGCACGCGCCTCCGCTCCTGGTGGACCTGCGGGAGTGAGCGGCCGCGGCCGCCGGGGACCGTACGGTGAGGCAGAATCGACACAGGTCGTTCATACGAGACGGCCAAAAGATCACCGTTCTTGCACACCCGACCGCCGAACCGAAGGCTCACCGCCCCGATGCCCCCGACGCTCGCCTCGCTCGTCCACCACTCCGCGCTCAAACTGACCGTGCGCGCGGGGGAGGACCGCCTCGACGCGCCCGTCCGCTGGGCACACGCCAGCGAGCTCGCCGACCCCGTGCCGTACATGGAGGGCGGCGAGCTGCTCCTGATCACCGCGCTGAAACTCGACGCGGAGGACCGGGAGGCGATGCGCCGCTATGTGAAGCGGCTGGCCGGCGCGGGCGTGGTCGGACTCGGCTTCGCCGTCGGCGTCCACTACGACGACATCCCCGAGGCGCTGGTCGAGGCCGCGCGCGAGGAGGGGCTGCCGCTGCTGGAGGTGCCGCGCCGCACCCCGTTCCTCGCGATCAGCAAGGCCGTGTCCGCCGCGATCGCCGCCGACCAGTACCGCGCGGTCACCGCCGGCTTCGCCGCCCAGCGGGAACTCACCCGGCACACCCTCACGGACGGCCCCGAAGGGCTGCTCGCCGCGCTCGCCTCCCAGGTCGACGGGTGGGCCGCGCTGTACGACGCCTCCGGATCGGTCGTCGCGGCCGCCCCCGACTGGGCGGGCCGGCGTGCCGCCCGGCTGACCGCGGAGGTCACGCGGCTGCGGGAGCGGCCGGCGCCCGCCTCCTCGGTGGTGGCCGGACCGGAGAACGAGGACCGGGTCGAACTGCACTCCCTCGGCACCGGACGCCGCCCCCGCGCCGCCCTCGCCGTCGGCACCGCGTCCGCCCCCGGCACCGCCGAGCGCTACGCCGTCCACTCCGCCGTCGCGCTGCTCACCCTCACCACCGAACGCTCGCGCTCGCTGCACGCCGCGGAACAGCGCATCGGCGCGGCGGTGCTGCGCATGCTGCTCGCGGGGGAGCCGGACCACGCCCGCGCCGTCGCCGGTGACCTGTACGGCGGGCTGCTCGACGCGCCGTTCCGGATCATCGTCGCCGAAACCGGCGCGGCCCCCGCCGCCCGCGCCCAGGGAGAGACGAACGGCGACGCCTTCGGGGCCCTCGCCGAGGTCGCCGAGTCCGCCGCCGCCCGCTCCGGCGAGGCGGTCCTCGTGGTGCCGGAGGGAGACCGGCTGGTCGTGCTGGCCGCGGACGGCGGCACCGTCGTCGGCGCCTGCCGCGACCACGCCGCCGCGCGCGAGGCCGCCCGCAAGACCGACGACGAACTGGTCGTCGGCCTGTCCGCGCCGGCCGGCCCGATCGCCGCGTCCTCCGCCTACAAGCAGGCCGAACAGGCGCTGTCCGTGGCCAGGCGGCGGGGCAGGGTGCTGGTGGAGCACGAGCAGATGGCCGCCGGCTCCGTACTCCCGCTGCTCGCCGACGACGCGGTCAAGGCGTTCGCCGACGGGTTGTTGCGGGCGCTGCGCGACCACGACGCGACCGGGCGTGGCGACCTCGTCGCCTCCCTGCGCGCCTGGCTCTCCCGCCACGGGCAGTGGGACGCGGCCGCCGCGGATCTCGGCGTCCACCGCCACACTCTGCGCTACCGCATGCGCAGGGTGGAGGAGATCCTGGGGCGGTCCCTGGACGACCCGGACGTCCGCATGGAGCTGTGGCTGGCGTTGAAGGCGACGACGGCGGACACGGGGTGAGTGGCGGGGCCGCGGCGGGTGGGCGGGTGCGGGTTCGTGGGGGTTGAGCGCGCAGTTCCCCGCGCCCCTGGGTGTCCGCAGTGGCGCTGGTGCCAAAGTGGCACGGAATCGCCGGGCACTACTACGCCCCGGACAAACGCCGCCCCGGCGCCCCGGACCTACCGTGGTGCCCAGCAACCCACGTACACCTCCAACGCGGAAGGGCCGGGACTCACATGCCCCAAGAACGAGAAGTGAGGGCCACCCACGCCTTCTGGCTCGCCGGCCGCCAGGCAACCGGCGAGACCGCCTTCGACGTCACCTCCCCCTGGGACGGCCGGGTCGTCGGCGCCGTGAGCGTGCCGACCGAGGCCCAGGTCGAGGAGGCCGTGGCCGCCGCGTACGCCGTGCGGGACGAGTTCGCCGCCACCCCCGCCCACGTCCGGGCCGCCGCCCTGGACCACGTCAGCCGTCGGCTGGCCGAGCGCACCGAGGAGATCGCGCGGCTGATCTCCGCCGAGAACGGCAAGCCGATGAAGTGGGCGCGCGGCGAGGTCGGCCGGGCCGTGTCCGTGTTCCGCTTCGCCTCCGAGGAAGCCCGCCGCTTCAACGGCGGCGAGGCCCAGCGGCTCGACACCGACGCGGGCGGCCAGGGCCGGCTCGCCTTCACGCGCCGTTTCCCGAAGGGCGTCGTCCTCGGCATCGCGCCGTTCAACTTCCCGCTGAACCTGTGCGCCCACAAGGTGGCCCCCGCGATCGCGGCCGGCGCGCCCATCGTCCTCAAGCCGGCGCCGGCCACCCCGCTGTCCGCGCTGGTCCTCGGCGAGCTGCTGGCGGAGACCGAGCTGCCCGCCGGCTCCTGGAGCGTCCTGCCGGTGCCCAACGACCGCATGCCCGCCCTGGTCCAGGACGAGCGGCTGCCGGTCATCTCCTTCACGGGCTCCGAGAAGGTCGGTTACGCGATCATGGACTCGGTGCCGCGCAAGCACTGCACCCTGGAGCTGGGCGGCAACGGCGCGGCCGTCGTCCTCGCCGACTTCGCGAGCGACGAGGACCTCGACCGGGCCGCGAACCGCATCGCCACCTTCTCCAACTACCAGGGCGGCCAGTCCTGCATCTCCGTGCAGCGCGTGATCGCGGACGCCTCGGTGTACGACCGGCTGCTGCCGCGCATCGTCGCCGCCGTGGAGGCCCAGGTCACCGGTGACCCGTCCGACGACGCCACCGACGTCGGCCCGCTGGTCAGCGAGGACGCCGCCCAGCGCGTCGAGTCCTGGGTGAACGAGGCCGTCGAGGCCGGCGCCACGCTCCACACCGGAGGCAAGCGCGACGGCGCCTCGTACGCGCCGACCGTGCTCACCGATGTGCCCGCCGACGTGACGATCTCCTGCGAGGAGGTCTTCGGACCGGTGCTGACGGTGCAGAAGGTGAACGGCGAGGAGGAGGCGTTCGCCGCCGTCAACGACTCCAAGTACGGCCTTCAGGCAGGCGTGTTCACCCACGACCTGCAGACCGCCTTCCGCGCCCACCGCGCGCTGGAGGTCGGCGGCGTGGTCGTCGGCGACGTGCCGTCCTACCGCGCCGACCAGATGCCGTACGGCGGCGCCAAGCAGTCCGGCGTGGGCCGCGAGGGCGTGCGGTTCGCGATGGAGGACTACACCTACGAGCGGGTGATGGTCCTCACCGGCCTCGCCCTCTGACGCCCCGGGCGACAGCAGGGGCCCGGCACCGACGCGTTCGGTGCCGGGCCCTTCGCCGTACCGGCGCTCAGCCCGAGAAGCCGACCCGCGCCACCCGCAGCGCCCCCCGCACCCGCAGCCGCAGGTCCCGCACCCCGCCGGGCGCCCCGGCGACGGGCGCGGTCAGCGTGACGTACGCGTACGGACCGGCCGTGGGCGTCTTCGGCGACAGCGAGGCCAGTGGCGGACCGCCGTCGACGGCGATCTCCACCGTGCCCGCGCCGGACACCTCCACCGACACCTCCCGCACCCCGGCGCCCATGTCGCAGCGGCGGTACAGCAGTTCGCCGTCCTTGCCGCCGAGCGGGGTCACGGCGTCGCCCGCCTCCTTGGTCCGGTCGACGATCTCCATGCCGCTCTGCTCGTCGAAGTCCGCCGCGTCCAGGCCGTGTTCGACGACCGGCCGCGGAGCGCCAGGCTCGCCCTCCAGGGTGACCGTGGTGCTCAGCCGCACGTCCTCGCTGGACGCCCCGGCCAGCAGCTCGTACGCCCCCGGCTCCACACGCCACCGGCCGGCCGCCACGTCCCAGAAGGCGAACGCGGACAGCGGCAGGGCGAAGAAGAGGCGGGTGCTCTCGCCGGGCGCGAGCGTCACCCGGCGGTGGCCGAGCAGTTCGCGGCGCGGGCGCGGCACGGACGGGTCCACGGCCCGGCCGTACAGCTGGGCCACCTCGTCGGCCGTGACCTCGCCGGTGTTGGTCACCTCGAACGCGACCCGCACCCCGGACGCCGTCACCTCCGCCGTCAGCTCCCCGTAGGAGAAGGCCGCGTAGGACAGGCCGTGCCCGAAGGGGAACAGCGGGGCGCCCTCGAACCAGAGGTAGGTCTGGCGTCCGCCGATCACGTCGTAGTCGAGGAGTTCCGGCAGGTCGGCGTCGTCGGCGTACCAGGTCTGCGGCAGCCGGCCGGCGGGGGGGACGTCCCCGGCGAGCACCCGCGCCAGGGCGGTGCCGGCCGCCTGGCCGCCGTGCGCGGTCCACAGCACCGCAGGGAGGTCCGCCGGGTCCACCGCGTACGGGTAGGCGGACACCAGGGTCAGCACCGTGCGCGGGTTGGCGGTCCGGGCGGCGCGCAGCAGCCGCTCCTGCTGGGCGGGCAGGCGCAGGGTGGTGCGGTCCTCGGTCTCCCGCCCGTTGATGTGCGGGTCGTTGCCCGCGACCACCACGACCACGTCGGCCGCGGCGGCGGCGCGGGCCACGGCGTCCTCCCCGCGCTCGGTGACGACCAGCTCGAACACCTCCTGGCCGCCCCCGTCGGCCCGCACCCCGTCCGGAGTGACCCGCACGGGGTGCCCGGTGCCCAGGTGGCGCAGCAGTTGGCCGTCGCCGTGCGGCTCCAGCCGGAACGTCTCCTGCACGATCCAGCCGCCCGGCTGGTCGGCGGAGGCGCGCAGGTACCCGTCGTCGGCGACCGAGAGGTACCGGCCGTCCGGGGCGCGCAGGGTGAGCACGCCGTCGCCCCAGTCGACGAGGGCGAGTTCGGTGCCCTCCGGTCCTGCGGTGAGCGGCGGCAGGTCGGTGCGGCCGGCGAGCAGCGCCGGGTCGAGGGCGCCTTCCGCACCGCGCGCCGTCTCCGGGGCGCCGGGCGCGGGCGGCACGTGCAGGAAGGCGTCGGCGGAGGTGCGCAGCAGGACGCGGTCCACCCCCTCGGCGAACTCCACGCGGTCGGCGCCGAACCGCTCGTACAGGCCCTCCAGCGGGGTGGAGCGGTGGATCAGGCTGCCGCTGTACCAGTCGAGCTTGCACTCGCCGGCGAGCAGCCCGACCACGGCGACCCGGCCGCCCGGGGCGAGCGGCAGCAGGCCGTCGTTCTTCAGCAGCACCACCGCCTGCTCGGCGGTCTCCTGGGCGAGCGCACGGTGCTCGGGGGTGTCGAAGGCCCGCTCACCGGCGTACGGGTCCCGGTCGGGGTCGAACTCGCCGAGCCGGAACCGCACGGAGAGCTGCCGCCGGACCGCCGTGTCGACGTCCTCCTCGGTCAACAGGCCTTGTTCCAGCGCCCCCTTGATCCGGGCGACGATGACCGAGCTGTCGGTGCCGTGGTCGGTGAAGCTGTCGACGCCCGCGCGCAGCGCCGCCGCCGTGGCCTCCTCGTGGGTGGCGAAGTAGTGCTCGGAGTCGACCAGGTTGGACGGGGCGCCCGCGTCGGAGCAGACCAGCAGCTCCTCCCCGGTCCAGGTGCGCAGCTGCTCGCGCAGGTACGGCGACACATGGTTGGGGCGGCCGTTGACCAGGTTGTACGCCGGCATCACCCCGGCCACCGCGCCCGCCTCCACGGTGTCGCGGAAGGCCCGCAGGTCGTACTCGTGCAGCACGCGCGGCCGTACCGAGCTGGACGTGGTGTCCCGGCGCGTCTCGTTGTTGTGCGCCAGCCAGTGCTTGAGGACGGGCGCGGTGCGCCAGTACACCGGGTGGTCGCCGCGAAGTCCGCGGGTGTAGGCCGTGGCGATCGCCGAGGTGAGGCGCGGATCCTCGGAGTAGCCCTCCTCGTTGCGGCCCCACAGCGGGTGGCGCAGCAGGTTGACGGTGGGCGACCAGACGTTGAGGCCGACCCGCTCGTCGCGGGCGCGCATCGCGCGGGCCTCCCGGGAGACCGCCTCGCCCACCCGGCGCACCAGGTCCTCGTTCCAGGTCGCGCCCAGCCCGACGGCTTGCGGGAAGACGGTCGCCGGGCCCATCCAGGCGACCCCGTGCAGGGCCTCCTGGCCGGTGCGGAACGCGGCGACGCCCAGCCGCTCGACGGCGGGACCGAACTGGTGCAGGAAGCCGATCCTCTCGTCCAGGGTGAGCCGCGACAGCAGGTCGTCGATGCGCTCGGCGAACGGCAGGTCCGGGTCGCGGAACGGCGGCGTGGGCGGGGTGGGTGCGGTCACGTGGGTCCCCTCGGGATGGAGCGCCAAGGCGCTTTCGAAGCGCTTCGATGCTCACTGCGCGCCAGGGTGGGTGTCAAGCGTCCGTGCGCCTGGACCACTGCGCCCGCATGCCACCCGCCGACACGACTCCCCTGACTCTCCTCCCTCGTGATCGCGCATCCGTCTCAGGAATTATCGAATCGGGCCTTGTGTGCCTCTGGGTGTTCACTTAACCTCGCAGCAACATCGAAGCGCTTCGACAGCGAGGCCGCCGTGATGGCGTGCACCTTCCGCCGGACGACCGCTTCCCATCGGCCAGTTCCACCGAAGACACCACAGCCGACGGCCACCTGCCGGGTGTCCTGGTGCGCCATGAAGGGTTGACGCAATGACGCCGAACGCCGCTTCCTCCTCCGGGCCGAGCCGGAGAAGCTTCCTCACCTCCACGGCGGTCGCCACCGCGGCGGTCGCCGTGGGGACGCCGCTGCTGGCCGCCTGCGGCGGCGGGGGCCAGGAGGGCCGCAAGGAAGGCACCACCTCGGGCAAGGAGGCCGCGAAGATCCTCCCGGCGTACGTGGCGTCGAGCGTCGTCACACCCGACATCCCGGCGAAGAACGGATCGGCGGCCGGCTTCACCCGGGCGATACCGACGGCCGAGCTGAAGACCTCCGTGCCGAAGACGCTGGGCAGCGGCGGGAAGCTGACCGTCATGTCCCCGTTCTGGGGCACACCGCCGAAGGGCGACAACCCCTACTACACGGCGATGAACAAGGCCGTCGGCGTCGACGTCACCTGGCAGAACCAGGACGGCGTCACCTACGACCAGAAGCTCGGCGCGGTGCTGGCCTCCAGCGAGGTCCCGGACGTGGTGGTCGTCCCCGGCTGGAACCTGATGGGCCGCATCCCCAGCGCGATCAACGCCAAGTTCGCCGACCTCGGCCCCTACCTCTCCGGCGACAAGGTGAAGGACTACCCGAACCTCGCCGCCGTCCCCACCGAGGCGTGGCAGCGCGGCATCTTCGGCGGCCAGCTGCGCGGCATCCCCATGCCCGCCCCGTACGTCACCGACATCGCGCCGCTGTACCGCAAGGACCTGTTCGCGAAGAAGGGCTACACCGTCCCGGGCAGCCCCGACGAGTTCCTGGCCTGGGCGAAGGAGGCCACCGACGCCAAGTCCAAGCTGTGGGCCTGCGACGACATGAAGTGGACGGCGTTCAACATCTTCGGCGTCCTCTCCGGCGGCGACAAGGCGCTCTGGTGGAACCTGGAGGGCGGCAAGCTGGTCAACCGCATCGAGACCGAGCAGTTCCTCGAGGCGCTGGAGTGGACCCGCAAGCTGTACGCCGCCGGAGTGGTCCACCCCGACGCGGTGCAGGGCAAGGCCGGCGGCGACGCGGGCAACCGGTTCACCGCCGGCGAGGTGCTGGTCTACAACCAGAACATCTCCGACTGGTGGGGCAAGACCGCCGAACAGCGCACCCAGAACGCCGACTTCGAGATGGAGGCGTTCGACTACTTCGGCCCCGACGGCGGCGACCCCACCCTGTGGGCGGTCCAGCCGGCCAACATCTTCACCTTCGTCTCGAAGAAGGCCTCCGAGCAGCAGATCAAGGACTTCCTCGCGCTCTGCAACTTCTGCGCCGCGCCCTACGGCACCAAGGAGTTCATGCTCACCGCCTACGGCGTCGAAGGCACCGACTACACCTTCGAGAAGGGCCTGCCGGTCAAGACCCAGCAGGGCGTCAACGAGGTCAACGGCGCCTACGACTACACCGGCAACCCGGCCCCGTACATCGCCTACCCCGACCTGCCCGAGGTCACCAAGGGGATGGTCGAGTGGCAGCAGCGCATGGGCGCCTTCACCAAGAAGTCGTCGTTCTTCGGGCTCACCGTCACCGAGCCCGCCCGCTGGTCCAACCTCGCCGACGACTTCGAGCAGCTCGAGGACGACGTGGTGCGCGGCCGCAAGAAGATCAGCGACGTGCAGCAGGCGGTGTCCGACTGGAGGAGCAGGGGCGGCGACGGACTGCGCGACTGGTACCGCAAGCTGCTCGACGACAACGGCTCGGCCGACTGACCCGGAGCGAGGCGAGGAGACGGCCGTGTCGCACAGCACGGTGCCCCGGGGGACGACCGAGGCGCAGACACCCCCGCAGGACGACGACGGGACGACCGGGACCCCCGAGGGCCCGGCCCCGTCCGGGAAGCGCGGGCGAGGACCCCGCGCGAAGAAGGCAGGACGGCTCGCGTTCCGGATCAGGTGGCGGCGGGACCGCACGCTGATCCTGATGACCGTGCCCGCCCTGCTGCTGGTGCTGGTCTTCAACTACGTGCCGATCCTCGGCAACGTGGTCGCCTTCCAGGACTACGACCCGTATCTCAGCGAGAACGGCTTCGTCGCCGTCTTCGAGAGCCCCTGGATCGGGTTCGAGCAGTTCGAGCGGATCTTCGCCGACTCGGCCTTCTGGCACGCGGTGCGGAACACGTTCGTGCTGTTCTTCCTCCAGCTGGTGCTCTACTTCCCCATTCCGATCCTGCTCGCGCTGCTCATCAACAGCGTGGTGCGGCCCCGGGTGCGGGCGGTCGCCCAGGCGATCATGTACCTGCCGCACTTCTTCTCCTGGGTGCTCGTCGTCACCGTCTTCATGCAGATCTTCGGTGGCGCCGGCATCATCGCGCAGACCCTCCGCCGCCACGGCTACGAGGGCTTCGACCTGATGACGAACCCGGAGATCTTCAAGTACCTGGTGACCGCCGAGACCGTCTGGAAGGACGCCGGCTGGGGCATCATCGTCTTCCTCGCCGCCCTCTCCTCCGTCTCCAACGACCTGTACGAGGCCGCCGCCATGGACGGCGCTGGCCGCTGGCGCCGCATGTGGCACGTCACCCTGCCCGCGCTGCGCCCGGTGATCGCCCTGCTGCTGGTGCTGCGCGTCGGCGACGCCCTCACCGTCGGCTTCGAGCAACTGCTGCTGCAGAGACAGGCGGTGGGCGTCGACGCCTCCGAGGTCCTCGACACCTACGTGTGGTGGAACGGCATCCGCAACCAGGACTTCAGCTACGCCGCCGCGGCCGGACTGATCAAGGGCGTGGTGGGCCTCGGCCTGGTCCTCACCGCCAACAAGGTGGCCCACCTCATGGGCGAGCAGGGGGTGTACAAGAAATGACCGCTGTTCTCGGCACCCGTCCGGACCAGGGGAAGACCCGGGAGAAAAGGCCCGGCCGCTGGTCCGCGCCGCCCCGCCCGGTGTGGGAGGAGGAGCCGTCCCGCGCCGGACAGGCCGGCAAGGGGATCGCCCTGGGCCTCGCCTGCCTGGCCATCCTCTTCCCGCTGTGGATCGTGATCGTCACCAGTCTGCAGACCAAGCGGACCATCGACGAGGCGGGCGGCCTCGTGGTGATCCCCAAGGGCATCACCTTCGTCGCCTACCAGGAACTCCTCGGCGGCGGGCAGGTGCAGCGCGCCGCCCTGGTCAGCATCGGCGTCACCGTCGTCGGCACGCTGTTCAGCATGGCCGTGTCGGTGCTGTGCGCCTACGGCCTCTCCCGCAGCGGCTCGCTGGGGCACAGCTGGATCCTGATGACCCTGCTCGCCACCATGTTCTTCGGCGCCGGCCTCATCCCGACCTACCTGCTGGTGCAGGCGCTCGGACTGACCGACACCTATCTGGCGCTGATCCTGCCGAGCGCGGTGAGCGTCTTCAACATCCTGGTCCTGCGCGCGTTCTTCATGAACATCTCGCAGGAACTCGTCGACAGCGCCCGCATCGACGGGGCGGGGGAGTGGCGCATCCTGTTCCGCATCGTGATGCCGCTGTCCCGCGCGGTCATCGCGGTGATCTCCCTGTTCTACGCGGTGGGCTACTGGAGCGCCTGGTTCAACGCCTCCATCTACCTGACCGACCAGGACATGATGCCGCTGCAGAACGTCATGATCCAGCTCGTGCAGAAGCAGGAGCGGCCCGTCGGTCTTTCCGCACAGATCAACACGGGACAGCTGTCGCCGCTGGCCATCCAGATGGCCGTGATGGTGCTGGCCCTGCTGCCGGTGGCCGTGCTCTCGCCCTTCGTCCAGAAGCACTTCAAGAAGGGGATGCTCACCGGCGCGGTCAAGGGGTGACCCCCTGTGCGGGACGCCTCCGGGCGTCCCGCACCCGCGCGCATCCCCTCCGTCCGCCCCTTGCCCCGAGGACCTGACATGCTCGTGCCCTCTGCCCGCCGGTGCGCCGCGCCCGCCGTCCGACCCCGGGGGACCGTCTGATGCCCCGCCTGGACGACGTCACCCGCGGCCGCGTCCTCTACGGCGGCGACTGGAACCCCGAGCAGTGGCCCGAGGAGACCTGGGAGGAGGACGTCCGCCTGATGCGCGAGGCGGGGGTCAACTCCGTGACCCTCGGCGTCTTCTCCTGGTCCCGGATCGAACCCCGGCCGGGCGAGCGGGACTTCGGCTGGCTGGACCGGCTGATGGACCTGGCGCACGACCACGGCATCGGGGTCGTCCTCGCCACCCCCACCGCCTCCCCGCCGCCGTGGATGGGCCGGCTGCACCCGGACACGCTGCCGGTCGACGCCGACGGCCACACCGAACTGTGGGGCGGACGCCAGCACTTCTCCCACTCCAGCGCCACCTACCGGCGCCTCGCCGCCGCGATCACCGAGGACCTGGCCGCCCGCTACGCCGGCCACCCGGCGCTCACCCTGTGGCACATCAACAACGAGTACTGCACCTACGACCACGGCGACGAGGCCGCCGCCCGCTTCCGCACCTGGCTGCGGCACCGTTACGGCACCCTCGACGCCCTCAACACCGCCTGGGGCACCGCCTTCTGGAGCCAGACCTACGGCGACTGGGCGGAGGTGCTGCCGCCCCGGCGCACCCATTACCTGAAGAACCCCGCGCAGGTGCTGGACTTCCGGCGCTTCACCTCCGACATGCTCCTGGAGTGCTTCACCGCCGAGCGCGACATCGTCCGCCGGCACACCCCGCACCTCCCGGTCACCACCAACTTCATGCCGCTGTGGTCCGGGCAGGACGCCTGGCGCTGGGCCGAGGAGGAGGACGTCGTCTCCGTCGACCTCTACCCCGACCCGGACGACCCCTTCGGCGCGCAGCACGGCGCGCTCGTGCAGGACATGACCCGCTCGCAGGCGCGCGGCCCGTGGATGCTCATGGAACAGGCGGCCGGCGCGGTCAACTGGCGGCCGGTGAACCGCCCCAAGCCGCGCGGCCTGAACCGCCTGTGGTCCCTCCAGGCCGTGGCGCGCGGCGCGGACGCCGTCTGCTGCTTCCAGTGGAGGCAGTCCCGGCAGGGCGCCGAGAAGTTCCACTCCGGCATGCTCGGCCACGCCGGCCCGGACGGCCGTGCCCACCAGGAAGTACGCCGGCTCGGCGCGGACCTGGCGCGGATCGCCCCGCACGTCGTCGGCGGCGCCGTCACCGCCGAGGTCGCCGTGCTGCACGACTGGCACGCCTGGTGGGCCAGCGACCAGGAGGGCCGCCCCTCCCGGGAGACCGGCCACGCCGAGATCCTCGGCGCCTGGCACCGCGCCCTGTGGCGGGGCCACCTCACCACGGACGTCGCCCACCCCGAGCACGACCTCACCGGATACCGGATGGTCGTCGTCCCCCAACTGCACCTCCTCACCGACCGGGCCGCGGACAACCTGGTGGCGTACGTGCGCGGCGGCGGCACCCTGGTCTGCGGCTTCGGCACCGGCGTCGTGGACGAGGACGACCGGGTGCGGCCCGGCGGCATGGACGAGCGGCTGCGCGCCCTCTTCGGCATCCGCACCCTGCACGAGTGGTGGCCGCTGGAGCCGGGCGCGACCGTGGAGGCGGAGGGCGGCCTGCGCGGCACCCTGTGGTCCGAGGAACTGGAACCCGACGGCACCGCCGACGAGACCCTCGCGTACCGGGGCGGCGAGCTGGCCGGACTGCCCGCCGTGCTCCGCAAGGGCCGCGCCTGGTACGTCTCCACCCTCCCCGAGCCCGACGCCCTGCGGGACCTGCTCGTCCGCGTCGCCGCCGGGGCGGGGGCGCGGCCGGTGCTGGACGGGCTCCCGGACGCGGTGGAGGCCGTGCGCCGGGGCGGGCTGCTGTTCCTGCTGCACCACGGCCGGGACGAGGTCACCGTGGACGTCCCCGGCACCCATCGCGACCTGCTCACCGGCGTCACCGTCACCGACCGGGTCACCCTCGGCCGCTACGGCGTGGCGGTGCTCGCGCCATGACCGCCGGACCCGTGCACGGCACCTGGGAGCCCCGGCCGGCCGCCCGCTGGGAGGACGCCTTCCTGTGCGGCAACGGCCGGCACGGCGCCCTCGTCCTCGGTGATCCGGACGACGACCGGACCGTCGTCACCCACCACACCCTCGTCCGCCCGAACGACGACGCGGGCGGCCGGCACCGGCTGCCGCCCCTGCTGGCCGACGCGCTCCCCGACGTCCAGGACCGGCTGCTCTCCGGCGACCTCACCGCCGCCGAGGACTTCACCGACGGACGCCCGCTCCAGTGGGTCCGGCCCTTCCACCCCGCCTTCCGGATCCGCCTGCGCCACCAGGCAGCCGGCCTGACCGGCTACCGCCGCGAGCTGGACTTCGCCACCGGCGAGGCCACCGCCCGCCACGGCGACCGCTCCAGCCGTGTCTTCGTCTCCCGCGCCGACGACGTGATCGTCCAGCACGTCACCGGCCGCGATCTCACCCTGCGCCTCTCCCTGGACCACCGGCTGCCGAACGCGCCCGACGACCTGCGCGTCGGACACGGCGCCGTCCTCACCCCGGAGGGCGTCCTGCTCAGCCTGCGGGCCCGCTACCCCGGCAGCGACCTCGCGTACACCGGGGTGACCGTGGCGGCCGTCACCGGCGGGCGGACCGAACTCGCCCCGCCCGGGGCGCGCGTCACCGGCGCCCGCTCGATCCTGCTGCTCACCCGGGTGCTGCGGCACACCGGTGAGGCGGACGTGGTCGCCGAGGGCCGCGCCCTGCGCGACCTGCTCGCCACGGACGAGCCGGCGTACGACACGCTGCTCGCCCGGCATCTGGCCCTGCACCGCACCGCGTACAAGCGCGTCACCCTCGACCTGGCCGCGGAACCCGCGGAACGGGCGCTGCCCGGCTCGGCGTTGCTCACCCGGCCGCGGAGCACCGCACTGCTGGAGCGGCTGTTCGCGGCCGGCCGTTATCACCTGCTGTCGGCCGGCGGGCTGTTCCCGCCCCGGCTCACCGGACTGTGGACCGGCGACTGGGACACCGCCTGGTCGGGCGCCTTCACCCTGGACGCCAACCTCAACCTCCAGACCGCGTCCGCCGCCGCGGCCGCCCTCCCGGAGGTCACAGAGTCCCTGGCGTGCTTCATCCAGGGGCAGTTGCCCCACTGGCGTGACAACGCCCGCGCGGTCTTCGGCGCCCGGGGCGTGGTCGCGCCCGCGCACACCGACGGCGAGTCGGGGCACAGCTACCACTTCAGCCGCGAGTACCCCCTGCATCTGTGGACGGCTGGCGCCGACTGGCTGCTCAAGCCGCTCGTCGACCACGACGAGACCTACGGCGCCCGCACCCCGCGCACCGCCGCCGCGCTCGCCGAAGTCGCCGACTTCTACGAGGACTTCCTCACCCGCACCGGCCCCGACGGCCGGCTGGTCGTCGTCCCCTCCTACTCGCCCGAGAACCGTCCGGCGAACGGCGGCTGGGGCGCGCTGAACGCGGCCATGGACCTCTCCGCCGCCCGTCACGCCCTGCACACCGCGGCCGCGTACCACCCGGACCGCGCCGACCACCTGCGCGCCCTCGCCGACCGGCTGCCCCCGCACCGCGTCAACGCCGACGGGGCGCTGGCGGAATGGGCCTGGCCCGGCCTGGAGGACACCTACGACCACCGCCACCTCAGCCACCTCTACGGCGTCTGGCCGCTGGACGAGATCACCCCCTACGACACCCCCGAGCTCGCCGCCGCGGCCCACCGTGCCCTGGAACTGCGCGGCCCCGAGAACGACTCCGCGCACGGCCATCTGCACCACGCCCTGATCGCCGCCCGGCTCCGGGACGGGAGGCGGGTCGCCGACGCGCTCGGCCGGGTGCTCGACGGCGACTTCTTCCACGACTCCCTGATGAGCGCCCACTATCCGCGGCGGAACGTCTACAACGCCGACGCCGCCCACACCCTGCCCGCCGTGCTGATCGAGGCGCTCGTGCAGTCCGCCCCGGACCGGCTGGTGCTGCTGCCGGCCCCGCTCCCCGCGCTCCCGAGCGGCCGGCTGACCGGGATCCGCACCCGCTTCGGCGCCGCCCTCGACCTCACCTGGACGCCGGACGGCGGCACCGCCGTGCTCCGGCCCGGCCGCACGGCCCGCATCACCCTGTGGACTTCCGCCGGCGCCGAGCCGCTCGACCTGGTCGCCGGCGGAGAACGCGTCGTCCCGCTGCCGGCGGCGACGCGATGACCAGGCACGTCCCCCCACCCATGGAAGGAACACCATGGCATCGAAAACCCTGCGCGGGATCGTCCGGGCGCTGACCGTCCCCGTCCTCGCCTTCGGCGCGACGGTCGGAGCGGCCTCCGCGCCCGCGCACGCCGCCGTCTGGAACTCCTGCGACCAGTGGGGCAACACCACCCTGGACGGCTACATCCTCTACAACAACATCTGGGGCTCCGGCGCCGGCTCCCAGTGCGTCTGGGCCAACTCCGGCACCAACTGGGGCGTCTGGGCCGACCACCCGAACACCGGCGGCATCAAGTCCTACCCGAACAGCAAGAAGGTGATCAACAAGCCGATCTCCTCGCTGACGTCGCTCACCAGCAGCTACCGGGTCACCGTCCCGTCCGCGGGCGCGTACAACACCTCGTACGACATCTGGGACACGGACTACGACTACGAGATCATGCTGTGGGTCAACCACCACGGCGCCGTCGGTCCGCTCGGCACCGCGCAGGGCACCGTGAGCCTGGGCGGCCACACCTGGAACGTCTACAAGGGGAACAACGGCGCCAACGAGGTCTTCTCGTTCCTGCGCACGTCCGACTCGACGTCCGGCACCGTCGACATCCTGCCCGTCCTGAAGTGGATCAAGGACACCAAGGCCTGGATGGGCAACGAGACCATCGGCGACGTGCAGTTCGGCTACGAGATCACCTCGTCCGCCGGCGGCCTCGACTTCCGCACCGACCGCCTGACCGTCTCGGGCGGCTGACCGCACGGCACACCCCCTGCGCCGTCCGTACCGGTGCGGACGGCACAGGGCCGGTCAGCGCACCGGCGCGGGTCCCGAACTCGCCCGGACCGTCAGCTCGGGCGGCAGCAGCACGACCTCGTCGCCGCCCCGCCCGTCGAGCTTGGCGACCAGCTGCTCCACGGCGTGCCGGCCCATCTCCTGGGCGGGCAGGGACACCGACGTCAGCCGCACCGACGCCTGGACGGCGACCTGTTCCGGGCAGACCGCGACCACCGAGACGTCCTCCGGCACGGCCCGGCCCTGCTGCCGCAGCAGGGCGAGCAGCGGCTCGACCGCCGCCTCGTTCTGCACCACGAAGCCCGTGGTGTCCGGGCGTTCGTCGAGGATCCGGGCGACCGTGACGGCCGTCGCGTCGTACCCGCCCTCGCAGGGGCGGTGCAGCAGCCGCAGCCCGGTCTCCCGGGCGGCCGAGCGCAGCCCGTCCAGGGTGCGCTCGGCGAAACCGGTGTGCCGCTCGTAGACCGCCGGGGCCTCGCCGATGACGGCGACGTCCCGGTGGCCCAGCCCGGCCAGGTGCTCCACACAGAGCGCGCCGGTCGCCCGGAAGTCGAGGTCCACGCAGGTCAGCCCGGTGGTGTCGGCGGGCAGGCCGATCAGCACGGCCGGCTGGGCGGACTCCCGCAGCAGTGGCAGGCGTTCGTCGTCCAGCTCGACGTCCATGAGGATCATGCCGTCGGCGAGTCCGCTTCCGGCGACCCGGCGGACCGCGTCCGGGCCCTCCTCGCCGGTGAGCAGCAGCACGTCGTAGCCGTGGGTGCGGGCGGTGGTGGCGACCGCTATGGCGATCTCCATCATCACCGGCACGTACATGTCGGTCCGCAGCGGCACCATCAGGGCGATGACGTTGGACCTGCTGCTGGCAAGGGCGCGGGCGCCCGCGTTGGGGTGGTAGCCGAGCTCACGGATGGAGCGCTCGACGCGCTGCCGGGTGGTCGCGGAGATGGACCGCTTGCCGCTGAGGACGTAGCTCACCGTGCTCGCCGAGACTCCGGCGTGCTGGGCGACCTCGGCGAGGGTGACCATCCGGCATCTCCCAGGGATGTGAAGCGCTTCGACGGGGCGCTGGACCGATAAAAAGGCTTGTGGAAGCCGGTTCGACCCTAGCTTCCGCGGGGTCGTGATGTCCAGACAGTCGAAGCGCTTCGACGGGGGAGTTCCCCGCCGTCGCCGCCGTGCGCGGATCGGCCGGACGGCGGCACGAAGGGTGGTGGGGTCGCTACGAATCGGGTACATACGATCGAGTAGCACCGGTCCGTACCGCAATGACTCCATCCTATTCGCGGCGAGGTGAGCCTCATGTCCGCAGTACCCGAGACACCCGCGGCCCCGTCCAGGCCGACCGTCACCGAACGTGAGGCCCGGCAGGTCGCCGAGGCGGCGAGGGAGCAGGACTGGCGCAAGCCCAGCTTCGCCAAGGAACTGTTCCTCGGACGCTTCCGGCCCGACCTCATCCACCCCCACCCCCTCCCCGCCGACGAGGACGTCCGGCGCGGCGAGGAGTTCCTGGCCAAGCTGCGCGACTTCTGCGAGACGCGGGTCGACGGCGCCCTGATCGAACGCGAGGCGCGCATCCCCGACGAGGTGATCAACGGGCTCAAGGAGCTCGGCGCCCTCGGCATGAAGATCGACATCAAGTACGGCGGCCTCGGCCTCACCCAGGTGTACTACAACAAGGCCCTCGCCCTGGTCGGCTCCGCCAGCCCCGCCATCGGCGCCCTGCTCTCCGCGCACCAGTCGATCGGCGTCCCCCAGCCGCTGAAGATCTTCGGCACGCGCGAGCAGAAGGAGACGTTCCTGCCGCGCTGCGCCCGCACCGACATCTCCGCCTTCCTGCTCACCGAGCCCGACGTCGGCTCCGACCCGGCCCGCCTCGCCACCACCGCCGTACCCGAGGGCGACGACTACGTGCTCGACGGCGTGAAGCTGTGGACCACCAACGGCGTGGTCGCCGACCTGCTCGTCGTCATGGCCCGCGTCCCCAGGTCCGAGGGCCACCGGGGCGGCATCACCGCCTTCGTCGTGGAGGCGGACTCCGAGGGCGTCACCGTGGAGAACCGCAACGCCTTCATGGGGCTGCGCGGCCTGGAGAACGGCGTCACCCGCTTCCACCGCGTCCGCGTCCCCGCCTCCCACCGCATCGGCGAGGAGGGACAGGGGCTCAAGATCGCCCTCACCACCCTCAACACCGGACGGCTCTCGCTGCCCGCCATGTGCGTCGGCGCCGGCAAGTGGTGCCTGAAGATCGCCCGCGAGTGGTCCGCCGAGCGCGAGCAGTGGGGCAAGCCGGTCGCCCTGCACGAGGCCGTCGGCTCCAAGATCGCGTTCATCGCGGCGACCACCTTCGCCCTGGAGGCCGTGGTCGACCTGTCCTCGCAGATGGCCGACGAGGACCGCAACGACATCCGCATCGAGGCCGCCCTCGCCAAGCTCTACGGCTCCGAGATGGCCTGGCTGATGGCCGACGAACTGGTCCAGATCCGCGGCGGCCGCGGCTTCGAGACCGCCGACTCGCTGCGCGCCCGCGGCGAACGCGCGGTCCCCGCCGAGCAGATGCTGCGCGACCTGCGCATCAACCGCATCTTCGAGGGCTCCACCGAGATCATGCACCTGCTGATCGCGCGCGAGGCCGTCGACGCCCACCTGTCCGTCGCCGGCGACCTCATCGACCCCGACAAGTCCCTCGGCGACAAGGCGCGGGCGGGCGCGAGCGCGGGCGCCTTCTACGCCAGGTGGCTGCCCAGGCTGGTCGCCGGACCCGGACAGCTCCCGGGCTCCTACGGCGAGTTCAAGCACGGCATCGACCTGTCGCCGCACCTGCGCTACGTCGAGCGCACCTCACGCAAGCTGGCCCGCTCCACCTTCTACGCCATGTCCCGCTGGCAGGGGCGGATGGAGACCAAGCAGGGCTTCCTCGGCCGGATCGTCGACATCGGCGCGGAACTGTTCGCGATGAGCGCCGCCTGCGTCCGCGCGGAACTCCTGCGGAGCCGGGGCGACCACGGCCGCGAGGCCTACCAGCTCGCCGACGCCTTCTGCCACCAGGCCCGGCTGCGCGTCGAGGAACTCTTCGGCCGGCTCTGGAGCAACACCGACGACCTCGACCGCAAGGTCGTGAAGAACGTCCTCGGCGGCTCCTACACCTGGCTGGAGGACGGAGTGATCGACCCCTCCGACGACGGACCCTGGATCGCCGACGCCACCCCCGGCCCCTCCACCCGGGAGAACGCGCGCCGCCCGATCCGCTGAGCGGGCCCGGGGAGGGGACCGCCACGGCGCGCGTCCCCTCCCTCCGCTCCCCGTGCACGGCGGACACGACCCCGGGGTACCGGGGCGGGGGCCCGACGGCCGCCGCGACCGGACACAATGGGGCCATGACCGACGCTCCAGCCCCCCTCGCCGACCCGCACCTGGTGTACGACCCCGTCGCGGGAGACGGCCCGAAGGACGTGGTGATCCTCGGCTCCACCGGGTCGATCGGCACCCAGGCCATCGACCTCGTGCTGCGCAACCCCGACCGCTTCCGGGTCACCGCCCTGTCCGCCAACGGCGGCCGGGTCGCCCTCCTCGCCGAGCAGGCGCACCGCCTGCGGGTGCGCACGGTCGCCGTCGCCCGCGAGGACGTCGTGCCGGAGCTGCGGGAGGCGCTGTCCGCGCGGTACGGCGCGGGGGAGCCGCTGCCGGAGATCCTCGCCGGGCCCGACGCGGCCACCCAGGCCGCCGCCTCCGACTGCCACACCGTCCTGAACGGCATCACCGGTTCCATCGGGCTCGCGCCGACCCTCGCCGCCCTGGAGGCGGGCCGCACCCTCGCGCTCGCCAACAAGGAGTCGCTCATCGTGGGCGGCCCGCTGGTGAAGGCGCTGGCCAAGCCCGGTCAGATCATCCCGGTGGACTCCGAGCACGCCGCGCTGTTCCAGGCGCTGGCCGCCGGCACCCGCGCCGACGTCCGCAAGCTGGTCGTCACCGCCTCCGGCGGGCCCTTCCGCGGCCGCACCCGGCAGGAGCTGGCGGCCGTCACCGTCGAGGACGCCCTCGCCCACCCCACCTGGGCCATGGGCCCGGTCATCACGATCAACTCCGCGACCCTCGTCAACAAGGGCCTGGAGGTCATCGAGGCGTACCTCCTCTACGACATTCCCTTCGACCGCATTGAGGTGGTCGTGCATCCCCAGTCGTATGTCCACTCGATGGTTGAGTTCACGGACGGATCGACACTGGCCCAGGCGACGCCCCCCGACATGCGGGGCCCCATCGCCATCGGCCTCGGCTGGCCCGAACGGGTCCCCGACGCGGCCCCGGTCTTCGACTGGAGCAAGGCGTCCACCTGGGAGTTCTTCCCTCTCGACGACGAGGCCTTCCCCGCGGTGAACCTCGCCCGGCACGTCGGCGGGCTCGCGGGAACCGCCCCCGCGGTGTTCAATGCCGCGAACGAGGAGTGCGTCGAGGCCTTCCGCACCGGTGCGCTGCCGTTCCTCGGCATCATCGACACGGTCACCCGGGTGGTCGAGGAACACGGAACGCCCGCCGCGGGAACCTCCCTGACCGTGCCGGACGTCCTCGAAGCGGAGACCTGGGCCCGCGCGCGGGCCCGCGAACTGACAGCCCGGACGGCGAGCGCGGAGGCGCGTGCATGACGACCCTGATGTTCATCCTCGGCATTGTCGTCTTCGCGGCCGGCCTGCTGTTCTCCATCGCCTGGCACGAACTGGGGCACCTGTCCACGGCCAAGATGTTCGGCATCCGCGTGCCGCAGTACATGGTGGGCTTCGGCCCGACGATCTGGTCGCGGCACAAGGGCGAGACCGAGTACGGCGTCAAGGCGATCCCGTTCGGCGGCTACATCCGGATGATCGGCATGTTCCCGCCGGGCCCCGACGGGAAGCTGGAGGCCCGCTCCACCTCCCCGTGGCGCGGCATGATCGAGGACGCCCGCTCCGCCGCCTTCGAGGAACTGCGGCCCGGCGACGAGAAGCGCCTGTTCTACACGCGCAAGCCGTGGAAACGGGTCGTCGTCATGTTCGCCGGCCCGTTCATGAACCTGATCCTCGCGGTCGTGCTGTTCCTCATCGTGCTGATGGGCTTCGGCATCCAGCAGCAGACCACCACCGTCAGCTCGGTCTCCCAGTGCGTGATCTCGCAGAGCGAGAAGCGCGACGACTGCCGGACGTCCGACCCGCGGTCACCGGCCGCCGCGGCCGGCATGAAGGCCAAGGACAAGATCGTCGCCTTCGACGGGGTCCGCACCGACGACTGGGGCCAACTGTCCGACCTCATCCGCGACAGCGCCGGCAAGAGCGTGCCGATCGTCGTCGAACGCGACGGCAAGGAGGTGACGCTGCAGGCCACCATCGCCACCAACATGGTCGCCAAGAAGGACGGCAACGGCGCCTACATCGAGGGTGAGTACGTCAAGGCCGGCTTCCTCGGTTTCAGCGCCGCCACCGGCGTCGTCAAGCAGGACCTCGGCGAGTCCGTGAGCTGGATGACCGACAGGGTCGGCGACGCGGTCGACTCCCTCGCCGCCCTGCCGTCGAAGGTCCCCGCCCTGTGGGACGCGGCCTTCGGCGACGGACCGCGCGAACCGGACTCCCCGATGGGCGTCGTCGGCGCCGCCCGTGTCGGCGGGGAGATCGCCACCCTCGACATCCCGGCCTCGCAGCAGCTCGCGATGTTCGTGATGCTCCTCGGGGGCTTCAACCTCTCCCTGTTCCTGTTCAACATGCTCCCGCTGCTGCCGCTCGACGGCGGACACATCGCGGGCGCCCTGTGGGAGTCGCTGCGCCGCAACCTGGCGAGGCTGCTGCGCCGCCCCGACCCGGGCCCCTTCGACGTGGCGAAGCTGATGCCCGTCGCCTACGTCGTGGCGGGGATCTTCGTCTGCTTCACGATCCTCGTCCTGATCGCGGACGTGGTGAACCCGGTGCGCATCTCCTGACCGGCCGGCGCCACGCCACCCGTTGTTCACGACGGCCCGGAACCCTGAGGGTTCCGGGCCGCCGTCCTCGGGGCGGGTTCGAGGGCGCGATGTGCTCGAGCATGGGCCATTGCCGTAATCTCGGAGCCCGGAGCCCGCTGCTCACGGGGAGCCGGACCATGATCCACGACTTGGGGTTGCACAGCAGATGACTGCGATTTCTCTCGGCATGCCGTCCGTCCCGACCACGCTCGCCGTGCGCCGGAAGAGCCGGCAGATCCAGGTCGGATCCGTGGCGGTGGGCGGGAACGCCCCGGTGTCGGTGCAGTCGATGACGACCACGCGGACGTCGGACATCGGGGCGACGCTGCAGCAGATCGCGGAGCTGACCGCGTCGGGCTGCCAGATCGTGCGGGTGGCCTGCCCCACCCAGGACGACGCGGACGCGCTGGCGGTGATCGCGCGGAAGTCGCAGATCCCGGTGATCGCCGACATCCACTTCCAGCCCAAGTACGTGTTCGCCGCGATCGAGGCGGGCTGCGCGGCGGTGCGGGTGAACCCGGGCAACATCAAGAAGTTCGACGACCAGGTCAAGGAGATCGCCAAGGCGGCGAAGGACCACGGCACCCCGATCCGTATCGGGGTGAACGCGGGCTCGCTGGACCGGCGGCTGCTGCAGAAGTACGGCAAGGCCACCCCGGAGGCGCTGGTGGAGTCGGCGCTGTGGGAGGCGTCGCTGTTCGAGGAGCACGACTTCCGCGACATCAAGATCTCGGTGAAGCACAACGACCCGGTCGTCATGGTCGAGGCCTACCGTCAGCTCGCCGAGCAGTGCGACTACCCGCTCCACCTCGGCGTCACCGAGGCCGGCCCCGCCTTCCAGGGCACGATCAAGTCCGCGGTCGCCTTCGGCGCGCTGCTCTCCCAGGGGATCGGGGACACCATCCGGGTCTCGCTGTCCGCGCCGCCGGTGGAGGAGATCAAGGTCGGCATCCAGATCCTGGAGTCGCTGAACCTGCGTCAGCGGGGTCTGGAGATCGTCTCCTGCCCGTCGTGCGGGCGCGCGCAGGTGGATGTGTACAAGCTGGCGGAGGAGGTCACCGCGGGGCTGACGGGTATGGAGGTGCCGCTGCGGGTCGCGGTGATGGGCTGTGTGGTGAACGGTCCGGGCGAGGCGCGTGAGGCCGATCTGGGTGTGGCCTCCGGCAACGGCAAGGGGCAGATCTTCGTGAAGGGCGAGGTCATCAAGACCGTGCCGGAGTCGAAGATCGTCGAGACCCTGATCGAGGAGGCGATGAAGATCGCCGAACAGATGGAGAAGGACGGTGTGGCCTCCGGCGAGCCGCAGGTCGCGGTGGCCGGCTGACCGGGCCCTCCCGGCACCCGCGGGGTCCGGGGGCGGCGGCCCCCGGCCTCCGCGGGTACAGTGCGGAAATCAGGCAGAACCCCTTTGTGTGAGGCCCCGCACGTGTTGACGCAGACCACCTCCCGGGTCCTCGAACCGAGCGACCTGGACGCCGCCCTCGCCGTACTCGACCGCGACCCGGTCGCCAACGCCTTCGTGACGGCGCGCGTGCAGATCGCCGGTCTCGACCCGTGGCGGCTCGGCGGCGAGATGTGGGGCTGGTACGAGGACGGCGTCCTGACGTCGATGTGCTACGCGGGCGCCAACCTCGTCCCCATAAGCGCCACCCCCCGCGCAGTCCGCGCCTTCGCCGACCGCGCCCGCCGCGCCGGCCGCCGCTGCTCCTCCATCGTCGGCCCGGCCGAGGCCACCGCCGCCCTCTGGCAGCTGCTCGAACCCCAGTGGGGCCCCGCCCGCGAGGTCCGCGCCCGCCAGCCGCTGCTGGTCACCGACCGCGTGCCCGACACCGTGGCGCCCGACCCGTACGTCCGCCGCGTCCGCAAGGACGAGCTCGAGACGATCATGCCGGCGTGCGTGGCGATGTTCACCGAGGAGGTCGGCGTCTCCCCGCTGGCCGGCGACGGCGGCCTGCTCTACCAGGCCCGGGTCGCCGAGCTGGTCGGCTCCGGCCGCTCCTTCGCCCGCTTCGACGCCGACGGCAACGTCGTCTTCAAGGCGGAGATCGGCGCGGCCACCGACCGCGCCTGCCAGATCCAGGGCGTCTGGGTCGCCCCCGAACACCGCGGGAAGGGCGTCGCCGCCCCCGGCATGGCCGCCGTCCTGCGCTACGCCCTCGCCGACGTCGCCCCCGTGGTCAGCCTCTACGTCAACGACTTCAACACCCCCGCCCGCCGCACGTACGCCACGGTGGGCTTCCGCGAGGTCGGCGCCTTCATGAGCGTGCTGTTCTGACGGGCGCGTCCCTGTAGTCTCGCCGGCATGCTGCGCTTTCCCGGTCACGGCCGCCCCGAGCCCGACGACATCGTGATCGGCCCCCTCGACCTCCCCGGACACGTCGACGAGGCGCTGGCCGTCCAGGCGGTGGCGTTCGGACTCGGCCCCGACGAGGTGGCCGTACGCCGGCAGATCGTGCTGCGCCACATGACCTTCCCCGACGCCCGGGCCTTCGGCGCCACCGTCCGGGGACGCCTGGTCGGCTTCGTCTACGGCATGCCGAACGACCGCACCCACTGGTGGTCCACCGTCGTCGAGCCCTATCTGCGCGCCCGCGGCCACGACGACTGGCTCGACGACTCCTTCGTCATCACCGAGCTGCACGTCCACCCCCGGCACCAGAAGCACGGCATCGGCCGCGCCCTGATCACCACGATCACCGACGGCGCCGAGCAGCCCCGGTCGATCCTGTCCGCGCTGGACATCGACAGCCCCGCCCGCCATCTGTACCGCTCGCTGGGCTACCGGGACCTCGCCCGGCAGGTCCGCTTCCCGAGCGCGCCCACCCCGTACGCCGTCATGGGCGCCCCGCTGCCGCTGCCGCGCCCCTAACCGATTTCCGCCGTCCCGTCCCGCCCGGCTAACCTCGCCTTCATCACCTAGACGCAGCAGGAGTACGAGAACCATGGCGAACGCACCGGTCCAGCGCATGTCCCAGTTGATGGCGAAGACGCTGCGCGACGACCCGGCCGACGCCGAGGTCCTCAGCCACAAGCTGCTGGTCCGCGCGGGCTACGTGCGCCGCACCGCCGCCGGCATCTGGACGTGGCTGCCCCTCGGCAAGAAGGTGCTCGCCAACGTCGAGCGGATCGTGCGCGAGGAGATGGACGCCATCGGCGCCCAGGAAGTGCTGCTCCCCGCCCTCCTGCCGCGCGAGCCCTACGACGCCACGGGCCGCTGGGACGAGTACGGCGCCGAGCTGTTCCGCCTCCAGGACCGCAAGGGCGGCGACTACCTCCTCGGACCCACCCACGAGGAGATCTTCACGCTGATGGTGAAGGACCAGGCGTCCTCCTACAAGGACCTGCCGGTCATCCTCTACCAGATCCAGACGAAGTTCCGCGACGAGGCCCGCCCCCGCGCCGGCATCCTGCGCGGCCGCGAGTTCCTGATGAAGGACTCCTACTCCTTCGACCTGGACGACGACGGCCTGGCGCAGTCCTACGCCCTGCACCGCAAGGCCTACCAGCGGATCTTCGAGCGCCTCGGCCTCGACTACCGCATCTGCGCGGCGACCGCCGGCGCCATGGGCGGCTCGAAGTCCGAGGAGTTCCTCGCCCCCGCCGAGGCCGGCGAGGACACCTTCGCCGACTGCCCGAACTGCGACTTCGCCGCGAACACCGAGGCCGTCTCGTACGAGCTGAAGCCGGTGGACGCCGCCGGGACGCCGGCCGCCGAGGACATCCCCACGCCCGACACCCCCACCATCGAGACCCTCGCCGCGCAGCTCGGCGTCCCCGCCTCGGCCACGCTGAAGAACCTGCTGGTCAAGGTCGACGGCGAGATCGTCGCCGTGGGCGTGCCCGGTGACCGCGAGGTCGACATGGGCAAGGTCGAGGCGCACTTCGCCCCGGCCGAGGTCGAGATGGTCACCGAGGCCGACTTCATCGCCCGCCCCGACCTGGTGCGCGGCTACGTCGGCCCGCAGGGCCTGGACAAGGTGACGTACGTCGCGGACCCGCGCGTCGCGCCCGGCACCGCGTGGATCACGGGCGCCAACAAGGCCGACACCCACGCGAAGAACGTCGTCGCCGGCCGTGACTTCGAGGTCGACGCGTACGTGGACGTCGTGGTCGTCGAGGAGGGCGACCCCTGCCCCAAGTGCGGCACCGGTCTGAAGCTCGACCGCGCCATCGAGATCGGTCACATCTTCCAGCTGGGCCGCAAGTACGCCGACGCCCTCAAGCTCGACGTCCTCGGCCAGAACGGCAAGCCGGTCCGCGTCACCATGGGCTCCTACGGCGTCGGCGTCTCCCGCGCGGTGGCGGCCCTCGCCGAGCAGACCGCCGACGACAAGGGCCTGTGCTGGCCCCAGGAGGTTGCCCCGGCCGACGTGCACGTGGTCGCCGCCGGCAAGGCGCTCCAGACCGAGCTGGCGCTCGAGGTCTCCGAGAAGCTGGCCGCCGCAGGCGTCCGCGTCCTGGTCGACGACCGCGCGGGCGTGTCCCCGGGCGTGAAGTTCACCGACTCGGAGCTGATCGGCGTCCCGCGGATCCTGGTGGCGGGCCGCCGCTCCGCCGACCGTGTCCTGGAACTCAAGGACCGCCGCACCGGCGAACGCGAGGAGCTGACGGTCGACGAGGCGATCGCCCGCCTGACGGCGCGCTAGCCCCACCCGGCAGCCCCGGGATCGTCCCGGCCCTGGACGCATGTGCCGTCCGGAGCCGGGACGTTCGCGTCGGACAGGCGTCCCTTGGTGGGCGGGGGGCAGGGCGCGTCGGGGCCGGGCTTCCCCGCGCCCGCTGCGGGCAGTCGTGCCGCTGGGGACGGCACGGGTGGGCGCAGCGGCACCCCGGCGGCACCGCACTTCCGTCACGGTGCTCAGCCCGGCCGCACGCGGAGGCTGACGCCCGTTTCTCCGTCGGCGCGCCGTTTCTCTGCCGTCGGGTGTCGGCCGCGGGCCGTGGTGGGCCGAGCGCGCAGTTCCCCGCGCCCCTGGGGGCGCCCTACAGCCAGCTCGCGAACTCCAGCAGCAGCTCCGCGTCCCGTTCGCGGCCCACCCGGCGGGCGCGGACGCCCGACTCGACCGCGCGGAACAGGGTCCAGCCGCGCAGGCGGTCGCGGTCGACCTCCAGCGACTCCGCGAGGCGCCGCACGCGTCGGCGGGTCGTCGTCGCGCCCGAGGGCTGGGCGATCAGGTCCTCCACGCGGTCACGGACCAGCCGCGCCAGGTCGAAGGCGTGCTCGCCGACCACCGGGTCGGGTCCCACCGCGAGCCACGGCATCCGGTCCCCGGACAGCACCTTGCTCTGCCGGAACGTGCCGTGCAGCAGCCGGTGTTCCGGCGGCGAGTCCAGCAGCTCCTCGCGGGCCGACAGCGCCGCGTCCACCAGCGGGGCCACCTCGGGAGCCGCGTCCGCCCCGGCCCGCATCGCCTTCGCCTGCCGCCCGGTGCGCTCGGCCACCGTCTCGAACACATGGCCCTCCGGCGGGTCCACCCACAGCCTGCGCAGGGTGCCCGCCGCCTCCAGCAACGCCTTCGCCTCGGGAAGCGTCCGCACCGAGACGTCAGGGTGCAGCCGCTCCAGGAGCAGCACTCCCTCGGAGCCCTCGGCGCCCTCGGAGACCGGCTCCAGCAACTGCACCGCCCCCCGGCCGCCCCAGTGGGCCAGCGCCACGCGCTCGCTCTCCGGACGCGCACGGGGCGGCGCCAGCTTCAGCACGGCGGGCGTGCCGTCGGCCCTGCGGACGAGCACCACCAGGCTGCTGCGCCCGCCCGGCAGCTGCACCCGCTCCACCGTCAACTCGCGCCGCTCCACGGCCTCACGCGCCAGCCCGGGCAGCTTCTCCAGCCAGTCGTCACCCTCGGGCGCCGTCTCACCGAGCGCCCTCACCAGACGCCGCGGCGGTTCGAATGCCATGCGCGAGTCGTTCCTTCCTGCCGTCACACGGTGCCGGAGCCCCCCGTCATGTCACGGCGCCGGCGCCGGGCCGCCCGGAGCCGTTCCGTTCCGCTCGGCGAGCCCAGGGAAGGCTACGCTCTCCCCGCTCCAGCGCACGGACCGCACCGCCGCCTCACGCATGGCCTCGGCCGCCGACCTGCGCCGTTCGCCGCCGCTCGACCGCACCAGGTCGGCGTAGACGCCCGCCACCCGCATCTCCAGCTCCGCCGCCAGCCGCACCGCCGCCGCCGCGTCCGGCACCGGGAACGGCAGCGCGTACCCGGCCGCCGCGGCCACCGGCGTGCCCCCGGCGCCCTTCACGTCCCGTACCAGCGCGTCCCTGCGCGCCCGGTGCGCGTCGTACGCCGTGCGCGCCTCCGTGCGCCGCTGCTCGCCGATCCGTCCGCCGACCACGCCGTAGCCGTACACCGCCGCGTGCTCCGCGGCCAGCGCGGCCTGCAGCGCCCGCAGCTCCTTGTCCTGCGCGTCACTCACCGTCGGGCCTCCGTCAGCAGGTACACGTGCGCGGCGCCGGACGCGGACACCGACGCCAGCAGCCGGGCCAGCTCGGCCGGCGCCGTCAGCAGCTCCTCGGCCCGCCGGTCGGCGATCTCCCGTTCCGCCGCGGCCAGTTGGGCGAGCGCTTCCTTCTCGTTCGCGGGCACCCCGGCCGACGCGGGGACCGAAGGGGCCGACGACGGCGCGGCCGCCGCGGTCGCCCCGGCCGAAGGAGCGGCCGAGGCCGACGGCGGGGCCGAGCCGGCCGCGCCCGCCTCGAACGCCTCCGCGTGCCGCACCACGTCCGCCCGCAGCGGACGCAGACGCTCCGCCAGCTTCGGATGCGCGGCGGCGACCGCGTCGTACCGCGCGGCCAGCGCCCGGCTGTCCCGGGCCGCGCGCGCCCGGGTCCGCTCGGCGGCCGAGGGCCGCGCGGCCGCGGCGCCGCCCGGGTCGCCGGACCCGGCGGAACAGCCCGCCACCAGCAGGGCCGCCGGGACGGCGGCGAGCAGACTCCTTCTGCGCGGCCCCGAACGGGCGCGCGGAGACAGGGGGAACGACACGGCAGACGTCCTCGGGGGGCTCGTGACGAACGGGGCTGGAACAGGAGATCGGGCGGGGCCCGTGATCACGGTACCCGCAGGTCCGCCCGGCGCACCTGAGCGGCACCCTCGCCGACCGGGTGGACGGCAAGGGTGGACGGCAACACCCCTGGCGACCGGATACCCTTTGTGCAGACACGCGCACCGTCCCACAACAGCACACGCGGCCGAGGAGTCACCCGGATGAGCACCACCCAGAGCGAGAGGCTTCGAGAACTTCTGGAGCCGCTCGTCAGCTCCCAGGGCCTGGATCTCGAGGAGATCGCCGTGGACACGGTCGGCCGCAAGCGTGTGCTGCGCGTCGTCGTCGACTCCGACACCGGGGCCGACCTCGACCGGATCGCCGATGTGAGCCGCGCGCTCTCGGCGAAGCTCGACGAGACCGACGCGATGGGCAGCGCGGAGTACACCCTCGAGGTCGGCACCCCCGGCGCGGAGCGCCTGCTGACCGAGCACCGTCACTACGTGCGCGCCACCGGCCGCCTGGTGCGGTTCCAGCTCGCCGAGGGCGGCGAGCTGGTCGCCCGCATCCTCGCGGCCGACGACGAGGGCCTCGACCTCGAGGTGCCCGGGGTGAAGGGCCGCAAGGCCACCGCGCGCAGGCTCGCCTTCGACGACATCACCAGGGCGCGCGTCCAGGTCGAGTTCAACCGCAAGGACGACGCGTCCGACAAGAACAACGACAAGAAGGAAGAGGAGGCGTAGCCGTGGACATCGACATGAGCGCCCTGCGGGGCTTGGTACGGGAGAAGGAGATCTCCTTCGACCTGCTGGTCGAGGCGATCGAGTCGGCCCTCCTCATCGCCTACCACCGCACCGAGGGAAGCCGCCGGCACGCGCGCGTGGAGCTCAACCGGGAGACCGGGCATGTGACCGTGTGGGCGAAGGAGGACCCCGACGACCTCGAGGAGGGCCAGGAGCCCCGCGAGTTCGACGACACCCCGTCCGGTTTCGGCCGTATCGCCGCCACCACGGCCAAGCAGGTCATCCTGCAGCGCCTGCGCGACGCCGAGGACGACGCGACGCTCGGCGAGTACGCCGGCCGCGAGGGCGACATCGTCACCGGCGTGGTCCAGCAGGGCCGCGACCCGAAGAACGTGCTGGTGGACATCGGCAAGCTGGAGGCCATCCTGCCGGTGCAGGAGCAGGTCCCCGGCGAGACCTACCCGCACGGCCTGCGCCTGCGGTCGTACGTCGTCCGGGTGGCCAAGGGCGTGCGCGGCCCGTCCGTCACTCTTTCGCGTACGCACCCCAACCTGGTGAAGAAGCTGTTCGCCCTCGAGGTGCCGGAGATCGCCGACGGCTCCGTGGAGATCGCCGCGATCGCCCGTGAGGCGGGTCACCGCACCAAGATCGCCGTACGCTCCACCCGCTCCGGGCTGAACGCCAAGGGCGCCTGCATCGGTCCCATGGGCGGCCGTGTGCGCAACGTCATGGCGGAGCTGAACGGCGAGAAGATCGACATCGTCGACTGGTCCGACGACCCGGCCGACATGGTGGCGAACGCCCTGTCCCCGGCCCGCGTCTCCAAGGTGGAGATCGTCGACCTGGCGGCCCGGTCCGCCCGGGTCACGGTGCCGGACTACCAGCTGTCGCTCGCCATCGGCAAGGAGGGGCAGAACGCCCGTCTGGCCGCCCGGCTGACCGGCTGGAGGATCGACATCCGTCCGGACACGGAGCAGACCGGGGAATAGATCCAGGCCGCGATCCGCTGAGAACACGACAGCTTTGCTCGTGGTGGTGTTCGATTCTTGCCCCGGAGGGGTGAGGTCGGTCCGGGGAGGTAGACTAAGGAGTGTCTGGCCGGACACAGGCTGGCGCGCGCCCCGAACGCACATGCGTGGGGTGCCGCGAGCGAGCGGTCAAGGGCGAGCTGCTGCGGATCGTGGTGATCGAGGACGCATGCGTCCCTGATCCACGCGGTACGCTGCCCGGCCGGGGTGCGTATGTGCATCCCGTACCGGCTTGTCTCGACCAGGCGGTGCGCCGCAGGGCGTTCCCGCGGGCGTTCCGCGTCCCGGGACCGCTCGACGTAAAGGCGTTGCGCCACCACGTCGAGCAGGCACAAGGTTGCCGATCAGCGGCTGACACGTCCGCTGGACAGGCGACACGGTAAGAACATGCCGTACGGAAACCCCCGTACGGCCTGGTACCTCGCGAGTCGAAAGCAGGTCGAGATTGCGATGAGCACTCGATGAGTACGCGATGAGTACGCCCATGAACTAGCGACGGTCCGGACGCAACCCGGACCTCAAAGGAGCGAAGTGGCTAAGGTCCGGGTCTACGAACTCGCCAAGGAGTTCGGTGTAGAGAGCAAGGTCGTCATGGCCAAGCTCCAGGAACTCGGTGAGTTCGTCCGTTCGGCGTCTTCGACGATCGAAGCGCCCGTAGTACGCAAGCTGACTGACGCCTTCCAGCAGGGCGGGGGCAACGGCAGGTCCGCCGCCAAGCCCGGCGCGCCCAAGAAGGCCGCCCCCAGGCCCGCTGCGCCCTCTCCGGCGCAGGCTGGTGGCCCCTCCCGCGCCGTTGGGGCAGCGGGGGAGCGTCCGGCTGCTCCCAAGCCGCCGGCCGCGCCCAAGCCCGCCGCGGCCCAGCCGCCGGCGGCTCCGTCGGCGCCCGCGCCGGCCCCCGGTGGTCAGCGCCCGACGCCGGGCCCGCGCCCCGCGCCGCGTCCGGCCCCGGCGGCTCCGGAGTTCCAGGCCCCGCCCGCGGCGGCCCAGGCTCCCTCCGGCCCGAAGCCCGGCGGCGCGCGTCCCGGCGCTCCCAAGCCCGGCGGCCGTCCCGCCGGTCCCGGTCAGGGCCAGGGCGGCCAGGGCCGTCCGGCAGGCCAGGGTCAGCGTCCCGGCGGCGGTGCTCCGCGTCCGGGCGCCCGCCCGGCCGGTCCGCGCCCCGGCAACAACCCGTTCACCTCGGGTGGCTCCACCGGCATGGCCCGTCCGCAGGCTCCGCGCCCGCAGGGCCAGCGTCCCGGTCCCGGCGCCCCCGGCGCCGGTCCCCGTCCCCAGGCCCCTGGCCAGGGCGGCGGTCCCCGTCCGCAGGCTCCGGGCGGTCCGCGTCCCACTCCGGGCGGCATGCCCCGTCCGCAGGGCGGTCCCCGTCCCGGCGGCGGCCCCGGCGGTCCGCGTCCCAACCCCGGCATGATGCCGCAGCGTCCCGCTGCCGGCCCGCGTCCCGGCGGCGGCCCCGGTGGCCGCGGTCCGGGCGGTGCGGGTCGTCCCGGCGGTGGCGGCGGCCGTCCCGGTGGCGGCGGCGGCTTCGCCGGCCGTCCGGGCGGCGGTGGCGGCGGCGGCTTCGCCGGTCGTCCTGGTGGCGGCGGCGGTGCCGGTCGTCCTGGTGGCGGCGGCGGCTTCGCCGGCCGTCCCGGCTTCGGCGGCCGTCCCGGCGGTCCCGGTGGCCGCGGTGGCACGCAGGGCGCCTTCGGCCGTCCCGGCGGTCCCGCGCGTCGTGGCCGCAAGTCGAAGCGGCAGAGGCGCCAGGAGTACGAGGCCATGCAGGCCCCGTCGGTCGGCGGCGTGATGCTGCCTCGCGGCAACGGCGAGACCATTCGCCTGTCGCGCGGTGCGTCGCTCACCGACTTCGCGGAGAAGATCAACGCCAACCCGGCGTCGCTCGTCGCGGTCATGATGAACCTCGGCGAGATGGTCACCGCGACCCAGTCCGTCTCCGACGAGACGCTCCAGCTCCTCGCGGACGAGATGAACTACACGGTTCAGGTCGTCAGCCCGGAGGAGGAGGACCGCGAGCTGCTCGAGTCCTTCGACCTGGAGTTCGGCGAGGACGAGGGCGACGAGGGGGACCTGGTGGTCCGTCCGCCGGTCGTCACCGTCATGGGTCACGTCGACCACGGCAAGACCCGCCTCCTCGACGCCATCCGCAAGACGAACGTCATCGCGGGCGAGGCCGGCGGCATCACCCAGCACATCGGTGCCTACCAGGTCACGACCGAGGTCAACGAAGAGGATCGCAAGATCACCTTCATCGACACCCCGGGTCACGAGGCGTTCACCGCCATGCGTGCCCGTGGTGCGAAGTCGACCGACATCGCGATCCTGGTCGTCGCGGCCAACGACGGCGTCATGCCGCAGACGGTCGAGGCGCTCAACCACGCCAAGGCGGCCGACGTCCCGATCGTCGTCGCGGTCAACAAGATCGACGTCGAGGGCGCGGACCCGACCAAGGTGCGCGGTCAGCTGACCGAGTACGGCCTGGTGGCCGAGGAGTACGGCGGCGACACCATGTTCGTCGACATCTCCGCCAAGCAGGGTCTGCACATCGACAGCCTCCTCGAGGCCGTCATCCTCACCGCGGACGCCTCGCTCGACCTGCGGGCCAACCCCACGCAGGACGCGCAGGGCATCTCGATCGAGTCCCGGCTCGACCGCGGCCGCGGCGCCGTGGCGACCGTCCTCGTCCAGCGAGGCACCCTGCGGGTCGGCGACACGATGGTGGTGGGCGACGCCTACGGCCGCGTGCGCGCCATGCTCGACGACAACGGCAACAACGTCGCCGAGGCCGGACCCTCGACGCCGGTCCAGGTCCTGGGCCTGACCAACGTCCCGGGTGCGGGCGACAACTTCATCGTGGTGGACGAGGACCGTACGGCCCGTCAGATCGCGGAGAAGCGCGCCGCCCGTGAGCGGAACGCCGCGTTCGCCAAGCGCACGCGCCGTGTCTCCCTCGAGGACCTGGACAAGGTGCTCAAGGCCGGCGAGGTCCAGCAGCTGAACCTGATCATCAAGGGTGACGCCTCCGGTTCGGTCGAGGCCCTCGAGTCCTCGCTGCTCCAGCTGGACGTCGGCGAAGAGGTCGACATCCGCGTCCTGCACCGCGGCGTCGGTGCGGTCACGGAGTCCGACATCGACCTGGCGATGGGCTCGGACGCCATCGTGATCGGCTTCAACGTCCGCGCGGCCGGCCGCGCGGCGCAGATGGCCGAGCGCGAGGGCGTGGACGTCCGCTACTACTCGGTCATCTACCAGGCGATCGAGGAGATCGAGGCGGCCCTCAAGGGCATGCTCAAGCCGGAGTACGAGGAGGTCGAGCTCGGCACCGCGGAGATCCGCGAGGTCTTCCGCTCGTCCAAGCTCGGCAACATCGCGGGTGTCCTCATCCGCTCCGGCGAGGTTCGCCGCAACACCAAGGCGCGCCTCATCCGCGACGGCAAGGTCATCGCGGAGAACCTCAACATCGAGGGTCTGCGTCGCTTCAAGGACGACGTCACCGAGATCCGCGAAGGCTTCGAGGGCGGTATCAACCTCGGAAACTTCAACGACATCAAGGTCGACGACGTCATCGCGACGTACGAGATGCGCGAGAAGCCGCGCGTCTGACCGCAGCAGCACGCGATCGGGGCCGGTCGGCGGAAGCGTATTTCCGTCGATCGGCCCCGGCCGTTGCGTGTACGGTTCCCGTACCGGCGCCGCTGCGGCGCCCTTCCCCGGGGTACCGGCTCCGTCCGGACCGGGGAGGTCCCTGATCCCGAACCGGCGGGTCATCCGGATGCACACATGTATGTGGGGACTCTGTCCTTCGACCTGCTCCTCGGCGACGTCCGCTCGCTCAAGGAGAAGCGTTCCGTCGTCCGTCCGATCGTCGCCGAACTGCAGCGGAAGTACGCGGTCAGCGTGGCGGAGACCGGGAATCAGAACCTGCACCGCAGGGCCGAGATCGGCCTCGCGGTGGTCGCGGGGGAATGGGACCGCGTCACCGACGTCCTCGACCGCTGCGAGCGGCTGGTCGCCGGGCGGCCCGAGGTGGAACTGCTCTCGGTTCGACGCAGGCTCCACAGCGACGAAGACTGAAGCAAGACGTTAAGCACTTAAGGAGACGGACCAGTGGCCGACAACGCGCGTGCCAAGAGGCTGGCGGACCTCATCCGAGAGGTGGTGGCCCAGAAGCTGCAGCGCGGGATCAAGGACCCGCGGCTCGGCTCGCACGTCACCATCACGGACACCCGGGTCACCGGTGACCTCAGGGAGGCGACCGTCTTCTACACGGTGTACGGGGACGACGAGGAGCGGACGGCGGCCGCGGCCGGCCTGGAGTCCGCCAAGGGCGTGCTGCGCTCCGAGGTGGGCCGGGCGGCGGGCGTGAAGTTCACCCCCACCCTGACCTTCGTCATGGACGCCCTGCCGGACACCGCGCGCAACATCGAGGACCTCCTCGACAAGGCGCGCCAGTCCGACGCCAAGGTGCGCGAGGCGTCCGCGGGCGCCACGTACGCCGGCGGAGCCGACCCGTACCGCAAGCCGGAAGACGACGAGACGGACGACACCGCCGAATGACCCAGAAGCAGACCACGCCCGACGGCCTTGTCATCGTCGACAAGCCGTCGGGCTTCACTTCGCACGACGTGGTCGCCAAGATGCGCGGCATCGCCCGCACCCGGCGGGTCGGCCACGCCGGCACCCTCGACCCGATGGCGACGGGCGTCCTCGTCCTCGGCGTCGAGCGGGCGACCAAGCTCCTCGGCCATCTGGCGCTGACCGAGAAGGAGTACCTCGGTACGGTCCGGCTCGGCCAGACCACCGTCACCGACGACGCCGAGGGGGAGATCACCGCCTCCGCCGACGCCTCTCGGGTCACCCGCGAGGCCGTCGACGCGGGCATCGCCGCCCTCACCGGCGACATCATGCAGGTGCCGTCCAAGGTCAGCGCCATCAAGATCGACGGCGTGCGCTCCTACAAGCGCGCGCGGGAGGGCGAGGACTTCGACATCCCCGCCCGCCCGGTCACCGTCTCGTCGTTCTCCGTGTACGACGTCCGCGAGGCCGTCGCCGAGGACGGCACGCCGGTGCTGGACCTGGTCGTCTCGGTCGTCTGCTCCTCCGGCACCTACATCCGCGCCCTCGCCCGCGACCTGGGCGCGGGACTGGGCGTCGGCGGCCATCTGACCGCGCTGCGCCGGACCCGCGTCGGCCCGTACCGGCTGGACGCGGCGAAGACCCTGGACGAGCTCCAGGAGAAGCTGACGGTCATGCCGATCGCCGAGGCCGCGGCGGCCGCGTTCCCCCGCTGGGACGTCGACGAACGCCGCGCCAAGCTGCTGACGAACGGCGTCCGCCTGGAGATGCCGGAGGAGTACGCCGGCCGGGGGCCGGTGGCGGTCTTCGGGCCGGGGGAGCGGTTCCTGGCGCTGGTGGAGGAGCAGCGGGGGAAGGCGAAGAGCGTGGCGGTCTTCGCGAGCTGAGGCCCCCGGGGCTCCGCCCCGGACCCCGCTCCTCAAACGCCGGAGGGGCTGACATCAGCGCGCCGGAGGCCGTCCGTGGAGCGGCGCCGGCACGGGGACGGCGCGGCGCCGCTCCACGGCCCCCCTCGGTTCCCCCACCCCTAGGGTCTATCCATCACCCCCGCCCTGTTCACCCTCATGTGCGGGCGCTCGGAGTGAAGCGGGGGAGTGGAAGGGGGCGCGTTCGCCGGCCGATCTGTGCCGCTGATCATCGGGGCCCTAAGGTCGCGGGCAAGGCACCAGGTACGGCACGGCAGGAGGCTCCATGATGCCGTCGCTCGACGCTCCGGGACACGCCCTCGAGCGGTTCCGGTCCGCCGCGGACCCCGGGCTGGTCGCGCTCCACGACCTGGCCGGCCGCCCCCGCGGCACCGGCTTCGTGGCCGACCTCCACGGCACCGTGATCACCAGCCACGAGGCCGTCGACGGCCTGCCCCGCCTCGTGCTGCACGGCGCGGAGGGCCGCCACGGCGTCGTGGGCGCCGACGCGGTCACCCCGCTGCCCGCCCTCGGCCTGGCCCTGGTGCGCGGCGGCGACCTCGGCGTCGCCCCTCTCCCCGTCACCTCACGGGACACCGTGGAGACCGGCGCGTACGTGCGGATCCCCGCCGGGGGCTGGCGCGAGGCGCGGGTGCTCGGGACGACCACCGTGACGTACACCGCCACCGACCGCGCCCACCGCGTGCCCGGCGCCCTGGAACTGGCCGTCGGCACGGCCGGGCGGGACGCGCTGCGGCTCGGCGGCGGGGCGGCCGGCGGCCCCGTGCTCGACCCCGCGACCGGCACCGTCGTCGGCGTCCTCGGTACCGCGCTGCGCACCGCCGCCTCCGACGTCGGCTTCGCCGTGCCCCTGCGCCCCACCGTCCCCGCCCTCGCCGCGCTGCTCATGGAGAACGCGGCCACGGTCCCCGCGTACGGGACCGACCTCAACCTCGCCGGTCTGGTCGGGCTCACCGCCGCCTCGGTGGCCCGCCACGGTCCCCAGCCGGCCGTGGAGCCGGTCCAAAGAGGCGGCGTCCGCGCGGAGTTGTACGCCTTCGAGCGGGGTGAGGCCCCTGTCCTGGGCCTCGTCGGGCCGCCCGGTAGCGGCCGCAGCACCGAACTCGCCGCCCTCGCCGCCCGCCGCCACCGCGCGGGCCTGCCCACGCTGTGGCTGCGCGGGGCCGACCTGCGCGAGGACGACACCTCGGTCGCCGACGCCGCCCGCCGCGCCCTGAAGCGGGCCGCGGCCGACGTGACCGCCCGTCTGCCGTTCCCGCCGCGGGACCTCGGCGACCTCGCGCCCGAGCGTCTCGCCGCGCTCGCCCGCACCGCCGGCCGCCCTCTGCTGCTTCTCCTCGACGACCCCGAGCAGATGGACCCCGGCCTGTACCGGCGGCGCGGCGCGTGGACCGAGGAGACCGTGCGCCTGCTGCACGCGACGGGAACCCGCCTGGTGGTGTCCTGCGGCGCCGAGCACTGGGAGGAGGCCGGCTACCCGCCCGCCCTGCTGCACCACGGCGGCGCGGGACCCGACGGGCTCCCGCCGTGCGTGGTCCTCGGCGACCTCACCGCCGACGAGGCACGCGAGGCCCGCGCCCGGTACGGCGTCCCGGAGGGCGCCGTCACGGACGCCGACGCGGCCCACCCGCTGACCCTGCGGCTGCTCGCCGAGGTCCGCACCGACGTCGCCGCGACGACGCCCGACGGCCCCGTCGACCGCGACGACGTGCTCGCCGCCCACCTGGACCTGACCTGCCTGCGGATCGCCCAGCGCCTCGCCGGAGGGGCCGGCGCCCGCGGCGCCGCCGTACGCCGGCTCGCCGTCCGGGCCGCCGGGAAGGCGCACGAGGCGGCCCGCCGCTGCCTCGGCACGGAGGACGGGGCGCTGGACCGCGCGTCGTTCGAGGAGCTGTTCCCCGCGTCCGGACCCGGCTTCACCACCGCCTGCGGCGAGCACGGCGGTGCGGCGCCCGGATGGGCGGACGCGGTGCTCGCCGAAGAGCTGCTCGTCCCGGCCGGGGACGGCTACCGGTTCGGGCACGAGGAGCTCGCCGACTGGCTCCAGGGCGCCCACCTCGACCTCGACGGCGCCCTGCACACCCTCGTGCACACCCCCGCCGGCGACACCGGCCCCGTGCCCCGCCACCGCATCGGCCCCGTCGTCGAGGCCCTGCTGTGCCTCGCCCGCCGGCACGGCCCCGCCCGGCTCGCGTCCCGCCTGGCGGACCTCACGCACGCCCTGGACGCCGACCCCGGCTCCTGGTGGGCCTCCCGCCTCCTCACCGGCGTCCTCACCCGCGTCCCCGACGCGGGCCCGTACACGGACGTGCTGCGGCTGCTCGCCGACCGTCTCGTGGCCTGGCGCGAGCAGCGCCGAACCGTCCCGCCCGAGCTGGGGCCCCCCTTCTGGACAGGGCTGCGGCTGCCCATGGAGACGCGCTGCGCCCTGCTGCGCCGCCTGGTGCCGGCCGACGGGCCCCCGTGCGAGAGCGGCCCCCGCTTCCTCGACGCCGTCGCCGGACTGCTCACCGCCGACCCCGCGACCGTCCTGCCGTACCTGATCCGCTGGTTCGACGACGAGCGGCCGCTGCCCGCCACCCCGCACGCCACCGTGGCGACCGCCGCGCAGGCCCTGCTGCACACCCACCGCCACGCCGCGCCCGACGCGCTGACCGAGGCGCTCGTCGACAGCCCGCACCGGCGGGCCGACGAACTGCTCGCCGTGCTCGCCGAGGAGGAGCCGGGCGCCCTGTGCCGGGCCGTCGACCGCTGGGCGGAGGACCCGCGCCCCGCCCGCCGGGCCGCGGCCGTCACCCACGGGCTGCGGGTCGCGCCGTACGCCCGCGACCTCGGCGACCGCACCCTGCTGCGGTACGCCGCCCTCGCGGTCCTGGTGCGCACCTCCGACCGCGCGCTGCACGGCGGCGCCCTAGCCCTCCTGGTCCGCGACCCGGACAGCAGGGGACGCCACCTCGCCCGCGCCCTGGAGCGGTTCGCGGCCGGCGACCCGCACTTCCCGCCGAGCGCGCTCACCGACGCCCTGACCACCCACACCGAGCCCGTCCTCGACGCCTTCCGCACACGGCTCACCCAGGGCGCGGACCCGGACGACACCTTCCGCGCCCTCGCCGACGCCACCACGCCCGCCCTGGCCCGGCCGGTCGCCGCCCTCGTCCGGGAAGCGGCGGCCCGGCGGCCCGAGCTGACCGGCTGCGTGGCCGGGTACGCCGACCGCCGCCTCGACCTCGGCCCCGCCGCCCGCGGGGTGCTGCGTCTGCTCCTCACCGAACTGCTCGACGGCGGCCCGCGCCCCCTGCGGACGGCCCTCGCCGGCGTCCTCGCCGCGCCCGGCACCTCCGCCTCCCGCCCCCTGCGCCGCGGCCTGCTCGACACGCTGCTCGACCGGGAGACCGACCCCGGCGTGCTGGACGCGGTGCTGCGCGCCGCCGCCCGCACCACCGGGCCGGAGCTGCGGGTGCTCCTCCACCGCACGGCACTGCTCCTCGTCCGCACCGCCGAGGGCGCCGTCCGCCTCGACCGCACCCTCGCCGATCTGGCCCGCCATGTGCCGGGCCTCGCGGCGGCCATGGCCGGCTGGCTCACGGACGCCCCGCACGTCTGGGGACCGCTCGTCGGACCCGCCGCCCGGGAGGTGATCGACGAGCTGACGGGCGCGGCCGTCCCCGTCTGACGCCACCCGGCGCGTGCACGTCGTCACACAGCCCCCATGCCGATGCGAGCCGGGCGCACCCGGCATGGCACCCTTAGAGCTGCGCAGAGAAGTCCACGGACTCGGGTTCGTCCGACAAGGTTTCGACAAGGAGCAGTCACAGTGCAGCGCTGGCGTGGCTTGGAGGACATCCCCCACGACTGGGGGCGCAGCGTCGTCACCATCGGCTCCTACGACGGAGTGCACCGCGGGCACCAGCTGATCATCCGGCACGCCGTGGACCGCGCCCGCACGCTCGGCGTCCCCGCGGTCGTCGTCACCTTCGACCCGCACCCCAGCGAGGTGGTCCGCCCCGGCAGCCACCCGCCGCTGCTCGCCCCGCACCACCGGCGCGCGGAGCTCATGGCGGAGCTGGGCGTGGACGCGGTGCTGGTCCTGCCCTTCACCAGCGAGTTCTCCAAGCTGTCGCCGGCCGATTTCGTCGTCAAGGTGCTGGTCGACAAGCTGCACGCCAAGGCCGTCGTCGAGGGCCCCAACTTCCGCTTCGGCCACAAGGCCGCGGGCACGGTGCAGTTCCTCGCCGAGCAGGGCAAGGTGTACGACTTCGAGGTCGAGGTCGTCGACCTGTACGTGACCGGTGAGGCGGGCGGCGGCCGGCCGTTCTCCTCCACGCTCACCCGCCGGCTGGTCGCCGAGGGCCAGGTCGAGGGCGCCGCCGAGATCCTGGGCCGCCCGCACCGCGTGGAGGGCGTCGTCGTCCGCGGCGCCCAGCGCGGCCGCGACCTCGGCTTCCCCACGGCCAACGTCGAGACGCTCCCGCACACCGCGATCCCCGCCGACGGGGTGTACGCGGGCTGGCTGCACGCGCAGGGCGAGGCGATGCCGGCGGCGATCTCCGTCGGCACCAACCCGCAGTTCGACGGCACCGAGCGGACCGTCGAGGCGTACGCCATCGACCGCGTCGGCCTCGACCTGTACGGGCTGCACGTCGCCGTGGACTTCCTGGCGTTCGTGCGCGGGCAGGCGAAGTTCGACACGCTGGACGATCTGCTGGCGCAGATGGGGCGGGACGTCGAGCGGTGCAAGGAGCTCGTCGCGGCCGCCGAGCAGGACGAGGACGCCTGAGGTCTCCCTCCAGGGTCAGCGTGCCGCCGCCCAGTGGCACGCGACCTGAGCGGTGTCGTCGCCGGTCAGGATCCCCGGGTCCCGCGTCCGGCACGCCTGCGCCACTCCGGCCCGTTCGGCCTCACCGCCCGCCAGGACCTGGCAGCGCGCGTGGAAACGGCAGCCGGACGGGATACGGGACGGGTCCGGCGGCTCACCCGTGAGGACCACGGGGTCGCCGGGCGCGTCGGGGAGCACCGACAGCAGCGCCTGTGTGTAGGGGTGCCGGGGAGCGGTCAGCACCTGCTCCACCGGGCCCGTCTCCACGATCCGGCCCAGATACATGACCGCCACCCGGTCGGCGATGTTCCAGGCCAGCCCCAGATCGTGCGTGACGACCAGCGCGGCCAGCCCCAGTTCGTCGCGCAGCCGCAGCAGCAGCCCCAGGATCTCGCCGCGCACCGACGCGTCGAGGGACGCCACCGGCTCGTCGGCGACGAGGAGTTCGGGCTCCAGCACCAGCGCGCCCGCGATCACCACCCGCTGGCGCTGACCGCCGGACAGCTCGTGCGGACGGCGCAGGAAGAAACGCTCCGGAGGCCGCAGGCCGGCCCGCGCCAGTGCCTCGGCCACGGCCGCCTGCTCGTCACCACGGTGACCGTGGATGCGCAGTCCCTCGGCCACCGCGTCGTACACGGTGTGCCGGGGGTTGAGCGAGCCGCTCGGGTCCTGCAGCACCAGCTGCACCCGCTTGCGGTACGCCTTGAGGGAGCGGCCGGAGTACGCCAGGGGCCGTCCGTCGAAGGTGACGCCGCCCTTGGTCGGAGCGACGAGGCCCAGCAGGGTGCGGGCCAGCGTCGTCTTGCCGCATCCCGACTCACCGACCAGGGCGACGATCTCGCCGGGCCGGATGCCGAGGTCGACCCCGTCCACGGCCCGGGCGTCGGGCGCGCCGTGCCGTCCGGGAAAGGCGACGTGCACACCGTGCGCGCCGAGCAACGCGGTCGTCGTGTCGGTACCGGGGGAGAGGGTCATGGAGTACCGGGCCTCGCTTCCTCACCGGGGCGGGTGGGGCCGCCGTCTGGTTTCGGGGTGGTGGGGGGTGCTGCCTTGCCGTCCGGCTCCGTGCCGGCGGGGGGTGTTGTCTTGCCGTCCGGTTCCGCGCCGGCGGGGTGCGCCGTCTCACCGTGCGGCTCCGTGTCAGCGGAGGGTGACACCGTGCCGGACCGTTCCGCGCCGGCGGGCCGCAGCGCTTCACCGGGCGGTGGGACGCCGTCATGTCCCGCGGCCGGCTCTTCCGCGCCGTCCCGCCCGACCCGTACGCAGGCCGCCTGCCAGGCCCTGCCCACCTCGCGCAGGGGCTGGTCGTCGACCGCGCAGGAGTCCAGCGCCACCGGACAGCGCGGATGGAACGTGCAGCCGCCCGGCAGCGCCGACGGGTCCGGTGGGTCGCCGGGCAGGCCGCGGGGCGCGCGGCGCGACGACGGGTCGCCGATGCGGGGGAAGGCGGCCGACAGGGCCCGGGCGTACGGGTGCCGAGCGTCCTCGTGGACCTGAGCGGCGGGCCCTTCCTCGACCACCCGTCCCGCGTACATCACCGCCAGCCGGTCGCAGGTGTCGGCGAGCACCGCCAGGTCGTGACTGATCATCACCAGCCCCACGCCATGGTCCGCGACCGACTGCTCGATCAGCCGCAGGATCTGCGCCTGGATCATCACGTCCAGCGCGGTGGTCGGCTCGTCCGCGACGATCAGCCGCGGATCGCAGGCGAGCGCCATCGCGATCATCACCCGCTGCCGCTGGCCTCCGGACAGTTCGTGCGGATACGCCGACGCACGGGCCGCCGGAAGACCCACCTGTTCCAGCAGCTCCCCGGCCCGCTTCCGGGCCCCGGCCGCCGTCGCCCGGCCGTGCAGCACGATCGGCTCGGCGATCTGGTCGCCGATACGGTGCACCGGGTTGAGGGAGTGCATCGCGCCCTGGAAGACGATCGAGGCGCCGGCCCAGCGCACCGCCCGGACCCGGCCCCACTTCATGGCGAGCACGTCCTCGCCGTCCAGCAGGATCTCCCCGCCGACCCGGGCGCCCGCCGGGAGCAGCCGCAGCAGCGCCAGCGCGAGCGTGGACTTGCCGCAGCCCGACTCCCCGGCGATCCCGAGTTTGCTGCCGGCGTCCAGCCGCAGGTCCACCCCGCGCACGGCCGCCGCGCCGTCCGCGTACGTCACCGTCAGGTCCCTGACCTCGAGCAGGCTCACCGGGACACCCCCAGCCGCGGGTTGAGGACCTGCTCCACGGCCCGCCCGCACAGCGTGAACGCCAGCGCCACCACGGCGATGGCGACACCCGGCGGCACCAGGTACCACCAGTGCCCGGAGCTCACGGCGCCCGCCTCCCGCGCGTCCTGCAGCAGCGCGCCCCAGGAGACGACCGTCGGGTCGCCGAGCCCGAGGAAGGCGAGCGTGGCCTCGGCGAGGATCGCCGAGGAGATGATCAGGGTCGTCTGCGCCAGGACCAGCGGCATCACGTTCGGCAGCACATGCCGGGACATGATGTGCCAGTGCCCGCCGCCCAGCGCGCGCGCCCGCTCGATGTACGGCCGGGTCTCCACCGCCAGGGTCTGCGCGCGCACGAGCCGTGCCGTGGTCGGCCAGGTGGTCACGCCGATCGCCACCACGATGGTGAGCAGCGACCGCGGCATCACCGTGGCCAGCGCGATCGCCAGCACCAGCGTCGGCATCACGAGGAACCAGTCGGTGATCCGCATCGTCACCGTGGCGTACCAGCCCTTGAAGTGGCCCGCCGTCACCCCGATCAGCGTTCCGATCGCCACCGACAGGACGGCCGCGAGCAGCCCGACCAGCAGCGACACGCGTGCGCCCCAGATCACCAGCCCGAGCAGGTTCCGCCCGAACCGGTCGGTGCCGAAGGGGAACGCGGTGCTCGGGTCCTCCAGCGGGCCGCCGGGCGCGTCGGTCACGTCGTCCACGTCGGAGCCGACCAGCAGCGGGGCGGTCAGCGCCGGCAGCGCGAACAGCAGCAGCGCGCCCAGGCCGAACAGCCCGGCCCGGTGCGTGCGGTACTGCCGCCAGAAGCGCGCGGCCGAGTCCCGGCGCCGCCGCCGGGCGAGCGAGCGCGACCGCACCGGGGAGGACCCCTGCTCCTTCGTCATGCCGGTCCCGGTCGTCATCGGCCCACCCGGGGGTCGAGCAGCGGATAGATCAGATCGGCCAGGGTGTTCATCACGATCACCGCGGCGGCGAACACGAAGAACAGCCCCTGCACCAGCGGCAGATCGGGCACGCTGAGCGCCTGGTAGAACAGCCCGCCGAGGCCCGGCCAGGAGAACACCGTCTCCACCAGGATCACCCCGGCCACCGTGCGGCCCAGGTTGATGAAGATCAGCGTCACGGTCGGCAGCAGCGCGTTCGGCACCGCGTGGCGCCGCCGTACGAGGTCGTCGCGCAGCCCCTTGGCGCGGGCGGTGGTCAGATAGTCGCTGCCCATCTCGTCCATCAGCGCCGACCGGGTCACCAGCAGCGTCTGCCCGTACTCGACGGCCACCAGCGTCACCACCGGCAGGACGAGATGGTGGGCCACGTCCAGGACGTACGCGAAGCCCTCCTCGCCGCCCGACTCCATGCCCCCGGTGGGGAACAGCCCCGGCAGCGGTCCGATCCCGACCGACAGCGTGACGATCAGCAGCAGCCCCAGCCAGAACGACGGCACCGAGTAGAGGACCAGCGCCAGACCGGTGTTGAGCCGGTCGCCGAGCCGCCCGTGCCGCCATGCCGACCGCGTGCCGAGGACGATCCCCAGCACGGTGTAGATCACGAAGGCCGTGCCGGTGAGCAGCAGCGTGTGGGGCAACGCCTCGGTGATCTTGTCGATCACCGGGGCGTTGAACTGGTACGAGGTCCCCAGGTCACCGGTGAGGGCCTTGCCGCAGTAGTCGGTGAACTGCTGCCACAACGGCAGGTCGAGGCCGAACTGTTCGCGGTAGTTGGCCAGTTGCTCGGACGACACCTGACGCCCGCCGGTCATGAACCGCACCGGGTCGCCGGGGATCAGCCGGAACAGGAAGAAGCTGGTGACGAGCACGGCGAGCAGCGACACGGCCGCGCCCGCCAGCTTGCCGGCCAGGTACCGCGGATACGCGGTGGCGGTGCGGGCACCCGGCTTCCCGAGCGGTGCGGACGCCGCGTCGGCGGTCATCGGCGCCTCCGTCCGCTACTCACGCTCGTCGGCCGTAGCCCGGCGCCGCCTCGCGAAGAAGGCGCCCACACCGGCGAGGACGACGACACCGGTCACGATCCCGATGACCACCCCGGTCGACGAGGAACTGCCGGAGGAGTCCCCGGAGTCCGCCGGTACCGCCGACCACCAGCTCCAGTAGCCGTCCTGCCCGTAGATGTTGCCCGCCTTCGCCGGCATGGTGGTGATCGACGCGATCTGGTCGGTGCGGTACGCCTCCACCGCGTTCGGGTACGCCATGACGTTCATGTACCCGAGGTCGTACAGCCGCGACTCCATCTGCTTGACGAGGGCGGCCCGCTTGTCCGGGTCGTACTCGGCGAGCTGCCGCGCGTACAGCTCGTCGTACTTCTTGTCGCAGATGAAGTTGTCGGTCGCGCCGGTGTCCTCGGGGGTGGCGGGCAGCGCGGCGCAGGTGTGGATCGACAGCACGAAGTCCGGGTCGGGGTTCACCGACCAGCCGTCGAACGCGAGGTCGTACTCACCGGCCAGCCAGGGATCGGTCACGTTGTCCAGACAGGTGAGGGTGACGCCGATGCCCAGCTCGCCCCACCACTCCTGAAGGTACCTGCCGATCGCCTTGTCGTTCGGGTCGGTGGCGTGACACAGCACGCGGTAGGTGAGGGGCTTGCCGTCCTTGCCGACGCGCCTGCCGTCCGCGTTCTTCCGCAGCCCGGCCCGGTCGAGCATCCGGCCGGCCTCCACCGGGTCGTACGTCAGCTCCTGTCCGGGGGACGGCTTCCAGAAGTACTGCGTGAAACGGGGCGGGATGTAACCCGCGCCCTCCACGGCGTGCCCCTGGAAGACCTTGTCGATGACGGCCTTGCGGTCCACCGCCTTGAACAGCGCGTTCCGCACCCGCTGGTCGAGCAGCGAGGGGTGCCCGTCCCCCAGCGTCTCGCCGTTCTTCGCCCTGGCGCCCGGGTTGACGGCCAGCGCGTAGAAGCGGCGGCCGGGGGCGTCGTTGACGTGGATGTTCTTCTCGCCCTTGAGCGACGACGCCTGGGCGGGCGTCAGTGACGGCGACCCGGCGACGAACGATACCTCGCCCTTGCGCAGCGCCGACACCGCCGCGTCCTGGTCCTTGTAGTAGCGGAAGACCAGCTCGTCGAACTTCGGCGCACCGCGCCAGAAGTCCCTGTTGGCCTTCAGCCGTACGTAGCTGTCGGGCTTGTGGTCGGTGAGGACGAACGGCCCGTTGCCGACCACGGGGAAGTCCTTGTCGTTGTTGAACTTCGAGAAGTCGTCGACCTTCTCCCACACATGCTTGGGCACGATGGGCACGTCCAGCGCCGTCATCGTGGCCTGCGGCTTCTTCAGCTTGATGACCAGCGTGGTCGGGTTCGGCGCGGTCACCTTCTCGAAGTTGGAGACGAAGCTGCCGTTGGCGGTGGCCGCGCCCGGGTCGGTCATCATCGTCTGGAACGTCCACGCCGCGTCCTCGGCGGTGGCCTGCCTGCCGTCCGACCACCGCGAGTCGGAGCGGATCGTGTACGTCCAGGTCAGCTTGTCCGGGGAGGACTCCCACCGGGTGGCCAGTCCCGGGACGACGTGGTTGTCCTCGGGGTCGTAGTTGGTGAGGTACTCATAGGTGAGCCGGTGGATGCTGGTGCTGAGCAGCCGCACCGCGAGGAACGGGCTGAGCGAGTCGACGCTCTGCGCCACCGCGACCGTCAGCACCCTGCCGCCGTCGTCGGCCGCGTAAGCCTGCGGTCGGGCGGGGCTGAGGGGGGTGGCGAGCGCGGCGCTGAGCGTGAGCGCCGCGGCACCGGCCGCCACGACGAGCCGGACCCGGCCAGGGGTGCGGTGGTGACCGCCGTACTGATCGTTCGTGTCCATGGGCGCAGACCTCGTGTCGTCGATCGCACGGGTGGGACGGGCTGATCAGATGAGTGAGGGTGTGTCTATCAGCGGCATGTACGGCCGTCAACGGCGCGCGCACCCCATGTGGCCTGCGGAAACGTTGAGTTGACGCAGTGTTTGCACCCATTGGTCGAGACCACTGACGCGGTGCTGGTCGGCGGCTGACGGTGCGGACACGGGAAAGCGGCCCCTCGTGGAGGGGCCGCTTTCCCTTACGGGCGGTGCGGGGGTTCGGGCTGAGCCCTACTGCTGTGCGGGGCCGGGGTGTCCGGGCTGGCCGGGGTGCGGCGGGTACGGCTGCGGCTGGCCGGGCGCCTGAGGATAGGGCTGACCCGGCTGGGCCTGCTGACCCGGCTGGGCCGGGGGCTGGCCGGGCTGGGCCGGGTGGCCCGGCTGTCCCGGCTGGGCGTAGGGCTGGCCCGGGTGGGGCTGCGGGGCCTGAGGCGACTGCGGGGCCTGCTGGGGATGCTGCGGCGGCTGAGGCTGCTGCTGCGGGTACGCGCCCGGCTGGCCGGGGACGCCCTGACCCGGCACGTACGGCCCCGGGGCGGGCTGACCGGGGTAGGGCTGGCCCGGGACCGGCTGGCCCGGCATGGGCGGGGCGGCGACCGGCGGCGGGTTGCCGTCGGACGTCCACAGCCCGTGCGACTGCTGGTGCCGGACGAAGTCCTCGGCGACCATCGCCGCGAGGTTGAAGTACGCCTCGCGCACCTTGGGCCGCATCATGTCGAGGTCGACCTCGGCGCCGGCGGCCAGGTGCTCGTCGAACGGCACGACGATCACACCACGGCAGCGCGTCTCGAAGTGCGACACGATGTCCTCGACCTTGATCATCTTGCCGGTCTCGCGCACACCGGAGATGACGGTGAGGGACCGGGACACGAGGTCCGCGTACCCGTGCGCCGACAGCCAGTCCAGCGTGGTGCTGGCGCTGCTCGCACCGTCCACGGACGGTGTGGAGATGATGATGAGCTGGTCGGCGAGGTCCAGCACCCCGCGCATGGCGGAGTACAGCAGACCGGTGCCGGAGTCGGTGAGGATGATCGGGTACTGCTTGCCGAGCACGTCGATGGCGCGCCGGTAGTCCTCGTCGTTGAACGTCGTGGACACGGCCGGGTCGACGTCGTTGGCGATGATCTCCAGACCGGAGGGCGCCTGCGACGTGAACCGCCGAATGTCCATGTAGGAGTTGAGGTACGGGATCGCCTGGACGAGGTCACGGATGGTGGCCCCGGTCTCGCGCCGCACACGGCGGCCGAGCGTACCGGCGTCCGGGTTGGCGTCGATCGCCAGGATCTTGTCCTGCCGCTCGCTGGCGAGCGTGGCGCCGAGCGCGGTGGTGGTGGTCGTCTTGCCGACGCCGCCCTTGAGGCTGATGACGGCGATGCGGTAGCAGGACAGCACCGGCGTGCGGATCAGCTCCAGCTTCCGCTGCCGCTCGGCCTCCTCCTTCTTCCCGCCCAGCTTGAACCGCGACCCGCCGGCCGCGGGACGGCTGCTCTTCGCCTTCTGCTTCTTGCTGTTGAGCAGCCGGTCCGACGACAGCTCGACGGCGGCCGTGTAACCGAGCGGTGCGGCACCGGGGTTGACCGGCTGGCGCTGGTCGTGCTGCACGGGCTGCGGCCAGGCGGTGCCGCTCCGCGGGTCGACGGGCTGCTGAGGCGGCTGCGGCTGCGGCGCCTGTGGCTGCGGCGCCTGCGGGGGCTGTGCCTGGGGCGGGACGCCGGGGTGGGGCTGCTGGGGCTGCGGCTGGGCAGGCGGGGCGGGCTGCTGGGGGAAGCCGTAACCGCTCGGCTGGGCCGGGGGAGCGGGCACACCCGGAGCACCGGCGCCGGCGCCGGGCTGCGGGAACCCGTACCCGGGGGGTGGGGTGGGGGCACCCGGCTGGGGCTGGGGCTGGACGGGGGGCTGCGGGAAGCCGTACCCGGGCTGGGCGTTGGGCGCGCCGGGCTGAGGCTGGGGCTGTGCCTCGGGCTGCGGCTGCGCGGGCCCGGCGGGAGGGAAGCCGTAGCCGGCCGGGGGCGCGGGCGGGGTCGGGGTCTGGGGCGGCTGTTGCGCGGCGGGTGCCGGGGGCTCGGCCTGTTGCTGTCCGGGGGCGGGGGGCTGCGGGAAGCCGTATCCGGGCTGCTGGGCGGGCGGCTGCGCGGGCCCGGCGGGAGGGAAGCCGTAGCCGGCCGGGGTCGGGGTCGGGGCCTGGGGCGGCTGCTGGGCCGCGTCTGCCGGCTGCGTCGGCGGAACCGGCGGGGGGTTCCAGGCGGCCGGCGCCGGCTGGGGCGCCTGCGGCTGGAACGGCGGCTGCGGAGCGGGCACACCACCCTGCGGCGTCTGCGGCTGAGGCGGCTGCATGGACCAGTCGCCGCCCGCCGGGGGAGCGCTCGGGTACGCGGGCGGAGCCGAAGGCGCCTGAGGCGTGTCGACCGGCCCCGGAACGGCGTCCTCGGGCTCGTCGTCCTGGTCGTCCGCGTCGGCGGGAACGGCGTCCTTGGGCTGGTCCTCGTCCTCGTCCTCGTCCTCCGACGCTGTCGGAACGTCGTCCTCCACGTCAGCGGACTCGGCGTCCACAGCGGCGCTCTCGGGGTCCTCGGCGTCCTCGGCGTCCGCAGCGGCGCTCTCGGCGCCCTCGGGACCGAAGGAGTCCGCGTCGAGCCCGTCACGCTCGTCGGCGTCACCACTGGACTCGGACGGATCGTCAGAACCCTCGTCCGCCGAGACAACCGGCTCAACCGAAGCCTCGGAGCTGTCGGTGTCGGTGTCGGTGTCGGAATCGCTGTCGGAGTGGGATTCGGGCCCGTCTTCGGACCCGGAGGCGTCCTCCTCCTTGGCCTTCTCCGCCTCGGCGGCCGCATCGCGCTCAACGATCTCCCGCTTCAAGGCGGCGGCGGAGAAACGGATCGTGGCGCCGCTCTCGATGTCGCCCTTGTCGGTCCCGTCCGAGGGCTCGACGTACTGCGACGGCTCCTGCCCGACCGGCATGACCGGCACGGCGGCAGGAGACGAAGACGCGTCCGGGGAAGCCGTCTCAGGCCTGGCCTCCCGCTCCTGCTCCTCCTTCTCCTCCTCAGCCGCGTTCGTCTCCGGCTGCTGCGGCTCGAACCCGCTTCCCACCGGCAGCCGGGGCACGGCGGCGGGCCCGCCGGAGGGCGGCGGGGGAGGCGTGAACGGCGCACCGGGCGCAGGCGCCGGGGGCGTGAACGGGGCGCCTGGAGCGGGCGCGGGCGCGGGCGGAGTGAAGGGCGCCCCGGGAGCCGGTGCCGGAGGCGTCGGAAGGGCGGACGGCCCGGAGGCCCCCATGGCGTGCGGAGGCGGAGTCAGCCCCGGGAGCGGCGGAATGATCCCGCCCGAGGAGGACGAAGAACCCCCCGAAGCATCCGAAGCTCCCGGATCACCGGCACCCGCCGGCGAACCGGACGAGTCACCGGAACCGGACCCGGACCCGGAGTCGGAGGCGGAAGTGGAGGAACCGGCCGCCGAGGCCGAGGAAGCCGTCTCCGAGGCGTTCTGCGTGTACCAGGCCGGCGGCGCGTAGTCGATGGTGAACTCGCCCGTCGTCTCGACGGCGGACTCCGCGTCGGGCTGGTCATCGCCGGGGGTCGCCCAGCTCCCGTGCGTACCGTCCCGATCGCTGCTCACAGTTCCTCCTGGTTGGTCGAGCACCCTTGTGCCGTGCTGGGGGCGACCATCTGCCCTCCCCGTCAGGACGCCCGTACCCGTACGACAGGTTCGGACGTCACACCGGTACCAGCCTAATCACCGCGACCGTCACCCCGGGAGGCCTGCCCTCCGCCCGGTGCCCCACACCCGCGTCACGCCCGCACGGCAGGGGCGGCCCACGCGCCCGCAACCCGGACGAAAGCGCGCCGACCGCAACGAACTCCCCACGGAAAAGGCGCTGATCACGGACCTCCCCCAACTCCCACGTCCAGCCGATCGACCGGACGTCAGTCCATTCGCCGCGGTGTGCCGAGAAGCCCCACTTCCGCGTCGGTCGGCTGCGTCGTCACGTACTGCCGGTCGCGGTCGGAGCACCACAGGGTGACACCGTCGACAAGGGTGGGCAGGGCGTCGATGTCGGCGCGGGGCAGCCCCATCGTGCGGCCCAGTTCGGCGGACTCGTCCGGTGATATCCGCTGAACGCCCACGAGCCGGGCCTGCCGCACCAGTCGGGGCGCGACAGGGCTGAGGTAGGGCAGCAGGGTCAGCACCGACTGCCAGGGGCCGGACACCACACGCCCCCGCGGAGGCCGCATGCCGCAGTCCCGCACCACCAGCACCGGTGTGCCGGCCGAGGCGCCCTGCGGGGGCACCCGCCCTACGTCGTACACCGAGAGCCCGTTCTGGCCGCCGCCCATGGCGTGCATCATCTGCGTCCAGGCCTGGGGCCGGCCGGTCTCCACGGCCACCCGGGCGCCGGTCGCCGCCGCCCGCAGCGCGAGCACCTGAGCCGTCCAGAGGCCACCGATGAGCACGACGTCGTACGGCGTGGGCCGGTTCAGCCCCAGGACGGCGGGCTGCCCCTGGGCGTCCACCCCGATGACGACGCCGTCGTCCCCGATGGGCAGCGCCAGGCTGTCCAAGTCGTCCGCGGACAGGGTGTGCCGGCCGTGGCGAGGCCCGAACAGCCCGAAGCCGGGACGCAGCGAGCCACGCGCCCACGGGGCGGTCTGCCCGCCGCCCGCCGGCGCGTCCGTACGCGGGGGCGCGCTGTAGGGGCCCGCCCCCTGGGCGGTCTGTGCCGTCGTGGCGGTCACCGGGCACCTCCGAGCGGCAGAGTGGCGAGCACGCCGGGCAGTTGCTCCCGGTCGAGCCGCGTCAGCGCCGCGCCCGCGTCCCGGGCGGCTGCCTCCAACGCGCGTCGCGCGCCGGTCAGTTCCTCGGCGCTGCGTCCGGTCACCCGGAGGTGGCCGCTCAGCGACATCTCCCGCCGGTCGCCGGGGGCGAGGGTGAGGCTGATCGTGGTGGCGAGCGCGTGCACCCCCGTGACCCGCGCGACGAACTGGTGCAGAGACGCACCCTGAGCGCCGCCCAGGGAAGGCCACTTGCGGATCCAGTACGTGGTGTGCCGCCGGTTGTCGCACCGCCAGCTGCGGCCGGACTCCTCGGTACGCCGCTCCCGCCGGTCGGCCCGTCCCGCCTCCGCCGTCACCAGGGGGTTGGCGCAGGCGGAGGTGGCGACGGCGGAGATGAGCTCCTCCTCGTCGAGCACCGTCGCACGGAACCCGGCGCCGGTCAGCCGGCTGGCCAGGTGGTCGGCGACGCGTACGACGCACTTCTGCGCGCCGTGCAGGCCGCCGCCCCGGGCGGCCACGGCCTCCGGGCACAGCTCGGGGTCCAGCTTCAACGCGATCCAGGTGATGCGGACCGCGGGAGCGCCGGTCTGCGCCTGCAGCGGCGCGTAGTTGGTGACGGCCACCGACTGGGGCGGCAGATGCAGCGCGGGCGCGGGCTGGGTGTGCAGCACCACCTGCGCCGACTCCAGCCGGATCCCGTCCACCTCGAGCGCGTCCCGCACCAGGGCCAACGGCAACGGCCGCCGGCTCCGCTCGGCCCGCAGCGCCGTGGCGTCGGCCTCCACCTGCACCACAGCGGTGACGAAGGTCCCGTCCCCGACGATCCCGACGGGGCGGCGGTCGCGTGCGCCGTAGGAGTAGGTGCGCAGGGCCGGGTCGCACTCGAGCACCGGCGTCAGCCCCGGCTCGGTCCCCGGCGGCACTTGGAGGGTCGCGGCCCACTTCTGCCGCGCTCGCAACGCCCTTGCGGTGGACAGCCATTCAGGCAGCGAACGCCCCCGACGACGGACCAGGGCGAGCACCGCCAACCCGACGGCGACGACCGCGCCAGGCACCAGCGCCACAGGGCCGATCACCCATCCGACGAGCAGAAGAGCCGCGGCGATCTCCAGCAGCACGAGTCGTTGCAAGCGGAACGAACCGCCTTGCCCCGAACGCACTCTGAGCTGGAGCGGCCCCCGCGCCGGCCGGTGGTCGGCCGACGGCCCGGCGGCCCCCTCCGGCCCGGCCGCCGGCGTTCGCGCCGCTCCCGCCGGACCGCGTGCCCGCGTCCCCGAAGCCCTCACTCCATCCCCCGCTCTGGTCACAACAGCCTGAGCAACAACACCGTCAGCGGCTCAGAATGAGCTCGCGTACCCTACCCGTTCGCCGCACTCCGACGATCACCAGGCATAGTAGGGGGCCCGTCCGACAGCGGACGGCCGGGGATTCGCACCCGGGGCGGTAAGTGGGGGAGCGGCAGGCACTGATGGCATCACGGCGGGACGAACTCAACGCCTACACCTTTGCGAAGCGGCGCATGCTGGCCGCTTTTCTCCAGCCCTCGCCGTCGGGGTCGGAGGAAGAGGCGCCCCGGCCGCTGCGGGCCGTCGTACCCAGCCTCGTCGTCGGCGTGCTGGTGCTGGGCGTCTTCGGAGCCTGGGGAATGTTCAAGCCCACGGCGCCCGCGGGCTGGGACGAGCCCGGTACCCGGGTGATCGTGGGCAAGCAGTCGACGACCCGTTACGTCGTCCTCAAGACGGACGGCGTCACGCGCCTGCACCCGGTGCTCAACCTCGCCTCCGCACGCCTGCTGATGAAGGACGCGGGGTACCGGGTCGTCCAGGTCAGTGACAAGGTCCTCGACTCCGGCAAGCTGCCGCGCGGGCCGATCCTCGGCATCCCCTACGCGCCCGACCGCCTGCCCTCCGCCGACGAGGCGGGCAAGGCCAAGCGCTGGGCCGTCTGCGCACAGCCCGGCGGCAAGGACGGGAAGGGAACGGTCCAGGAGGCCACGTTCGTACTCGCCGACGCGGACCGGAAGAGGACCGACGACGCCGGCCGGCTCTCCGGAGGGGACGCCCTGTACGTGAAGACCCGTGCCGGCGAGCGCCACCTCGTCGACGCCCGCGGAACCGCGTACGCCGTCACCGGCGGGAAGTCCGACCCGCTGACCATCGCGCTCGTCGGCTCGCGCGAGCCCCAACTCGTCACCGAGGAGTGGCTGGCCACCCTGCACGAGGGCGACCCGCTCCGCTTTCCCGAGCTCCCTTCCGGTGTCGGCGCCCCGGCGGAGGTCCCGGGACAACTGTCGGAGGACGAGAACAGGGTCGGCATGGTCCTCAGGACGGAGACCGGCGAAGGAACCCAGTACTACGTCGTCCTCCCCGGCAAGGTGCAGCCCGTCACCGAGTTCACCGCCTGGCTGCTGATCTCCTCGCCGCAGACGGCCGAACTGAACATGAACGGCAAGGCCCGCACCGTGGGGCTGCAGGACTTCACCCCCGACCCCGAACCCTTCGAGGGCCAGGCCGCCGACTGGCCGGACCTGCGCGTCCGCCAGGTCAACTCCCCCGACGGCGCACGGGACACCGTGTGCAGCGTGCTCCGGGACGTGGGCAAGGACAACTCGACCGTCCTCAGCACCTGGGCGGGCAAGGACTACCCCGTGGAGATCACGGCCGACGGCACGAGCACGTACGTCACGCCGGGAACGGGACAGCTCTACACCCAGATCCAGGGCACGGCGTCCGACGCCGGATCCCTCTTTCTGGTGACGGACACCGGCCTGCGGTACGCCGTCCAGGCGAACGGGGACAGCGACAGCGAGACCTCGGACATCGGCGCCGACCCGGAGGGCGGGCCGGACGGCAGCCCCGAGCCCAGCGAGGCGCAGGTCAAGCTCGGCTACCAGAACGTACGGCCGGCGAGAATCCCGCTGGCCTGGTCGGAGTTCCTGGCGAAGGGGCCACGCCTCGACACCAACAGCGCCCGGCAGCCCCAGGGTTCATGATCCGCCGGCCAGGGGTGGACGCATACCGCCCTCGCGCGCACGGACCATGGACGACGGACGAGAAGAGGACCGAACCGGTGTCGCCGACGAAGGCCGCTCTGCTGGCCGCCGCCGTAGCTCTGACCGCTCTCGGTGTCCAACCGCCCGGGCCCGGGGCCGCGGCTGCCCAGGACGGGCCCGCGCGGCCGCAGGCACCCGTGCGGCTCGCGGGCAGTGGTGAGTGCACCTATCCCAGCCAGAGGCAGTTCAAGGCCCGCCCCTGGTCGCTGCAGCGCGTCCTGCTCGACGAGCTGTGGCAGGGAACGGACAAGGGCAAGGGCGTGCGGGTGGCCGTGATCGACACGGGCGTCGACGACAAGAACCCGCAACTGGCCGGTGCCGTCGACAAGGCCGCCGGGCTGGACCTGCTCGCCGGGGGGAAGGACGGCGACCCCACCGACGACCAGGTGGGGCATGGCACCAAGGTCGCGGGCATCATCGCGGCCCGGCCACGGGAAGGGACCGGATTCGTCGGTCTGGCGCCGCACGCCACCATCATCCCCATCCGCCAGAACGACGCCGACAGCAGCGGCGACTCCGACACCATGGCCCGTGCCATCGACCACGCCGTCGCCCAGGGCGCCGACGTCGTCAACATCTCCCAGGACACCACCAAGCCGCTGTCCAACACCTCGGCCCTGGCCGAGGCGGTCCGCAAGGCGATCGAGCAGGACGTCGTCGTGGTCGCCTCCGCGGGCAACGACGGCCTGGACGGCAAGCAGAAGAACACCTACCCCGCGGCCTTCGACGGCGTGCTGGCCGTGGCCTCCTCCGACCGGAACAACGAGCGCGCGGCCTTCTCCCAGACGGGGAGCTTCGTGGGAGTGGCCGCCCCCGGAGTCGACATCGTCTCCACGGTGCCCGGCGGCGGCCAGTGCACGGACAGCGGCACCAGCTTCTCGGCCCCCTTCGCCGCGGGGGTGGCGGCTCTGCTCAAGGAGAAGCATCCCGGGTGGACCACGGCCCAGATCGTGACGCAGATCGAGCAGACGGCGGAGCGTTCGGTCAACGGTCACGACGACTTCGTCGGGTGGGGAGTGATCGACCCGGTCCGCGCCGTCCAGGAGTCCGACATCGCCGACCCTCCTTCGTCGCCCACTCCCGACCCCGGCGCGCCCCAGGCCCAGGCTCCTGACGTGGCCCCGTTCTCCCTGGCGGAGACGCCGGCGGAACGCGACGAACGCCATGCCACCTACGCGCTGGGGATCACCGCGGTCCTGGTCGCGGTCGTCACCGGCACCGCCGTCGTACTGCGCGACCTGCGCCGCCGCCGGACAGCACGAGGAGCGTGACGAGGCCGCCCCCTCAGGCCCATGCAGGGGTCACTCGGAGGCCGCTGCTCCCTCCGACGAGGTCTCCAGGTCGAACTCCCCGTCCCGCGCGCCCAGGACGAAGGCACGCCATTCGGCCTCGGTGTAACGCAGCACCGTGCCGGGGTCGAGCGACGACCGCATGGCCACAGCGCCGCCGGGCAGGTAGGCGATCTCCACCCGCTCCTCGTGCGTCTCCGTGCCCGGGGCGCTGTGCCACTCGACGCCGGAGATGTCCAGCGCGTACAGCTCGTCCCGCTCGCGCTCCTTGCGCGCCTTGATCTCCTCGGGCGTCTCGCGCCCCTGGTCCGGCAGCTCTGCCATGGCGGAACGGTGTCCTTTCGTGACGTACCAACGATCCATGGTCACCGTACTCGGGGGCCGCCTCGGGAGACCTTCGGATGACCGGATCACACGGTTCTGGCGGACGGTACCCGCCACGAAGTGGCCTGTCCCGACTTTGCAGTTGGAACCCCCATGTCAAGTGACTAAAGTGGCTCCGGTGCCACGCATGTGGTACGGCACGGGGGCGGCGCGGCGCTGCGACCACGCGTCGCGCGGGGTGCAGCGGTACTTGCCCGCCAGGACAGCCTGGATACCCATCCACGGCGGCCCGTCACGGTGGCCACGGTCACCGGTGCATCGAAGGAGGGCAAGCGACCATGAGCGTCAACTACAGCGACTCGGACCTGACCGACCTCGCGAACAAGATCCGCGACTTCCACACGGACGTGAGCAGCAGGGTGACGTCCCTCAACGCTGTCGTCGACATGATCCAGGCCGGCTGGCAGGGCGCCGCGGGCAAGGAGTTCGACTCCGTCCAGCGCGGTGTCAACCAGCACCTGAAGAAGATCCAGGACGACCTCGTCGACCTCGAGGACGTCATGCGGATGAGCGTCAAGGGCTTCAGCGAGCACGAGCAGCAGCGTGTCTCGGAGATCCGCCAGGTGGACAACTCGTACCAGGTCACCAGTCGCATCACCGACCTCGCCTGACCGCAGCAACGCCGCCCGCTACCCAGGAGAAACGCACAGTGAGCGTCAATTACGACCGCACCGCCGTCAACTTCGACACCGTCACCCAGGCCGCCCAGGACGTGCGCAAGACGGCCAAGGAGCTGTCGGAGCAGCTCGAGATCCTCATGCGCAAGGTCAAGGCAGTCGCCGAGACCTGGGAGGGCGAGGCGAAGACCGCCTACGGAGAGATCCAGCGCAGCAGCAGCTCGGAGATGGACCAGATGTGCCAGAAGCTGAACCGCATCGCGAAGCTGCTGGACGACTCGGTCATCGGCTACAAGGACACCGACCACGGCAACGCGGCCCGTTTCCGGATGCTGATGGGCTGACCGCGTCACCGCGCCCAAGGGACAGGAGGCGGCCCGTCCCGGGCCGCCTCTTGGCATGTGGGAAACACCATGAGCCCTGTCGCAAAGGCGCGTTGCGCGCTGCGAAGCGCTTGTGTGATCTTTGGGCGCATGGGTGCGAACGGGGGAGGCACGGACACCACGGCTGCGTCCGCTGAACGGGCGCAGCCGGACGACGCGACACGCTTGGCCGAGGTCGTGCGACGCGCGAAGAGCGGGGAGGCGTCACCGCGGGACGTCTTCGAGGCGTTCCTGCAGGCCCGTGTCTACTGCGAACGACCGGACGAGCCCGGCTTCCTGACCGTCACCGCTTCCCAGGTCCTGGGCGAGGGCGACCACGCCCCTCGGGGTTCCCGCATCCTCGACCTGGCCGTAGTCCCCGACCCGGCCGACGACGCCCCGGCGTCACCGGCCCGGCTGGTACCGGTGTTCACATCGCTGGAACAGTTCGCGCTGTTCGCGGGCGGAGGAGCCTGGTTCTCGACGACGGGCGCCGACGTCCTCGACCTGCTGCCACCCGGGCTCGACGTGTGGCTGGATCCGGCCGCCGAGCACGCGGTACGGCTCGCCTCGGCCGCCACGAAGATCGAGCCGGTCCTGCACATCTCCTACCGTCCTGGCGGGAGCGCGGCATGAGCGACACCCAGGGATGGCTCATCCCGCTGGGCGCGGACGGCGGCGAGTTCAAGTGGGAGGTCCAGTTCCTCCAGTCGATCGCACACCCCCTCGAGGAGTCCACGGCCGCCGCGCGGAAGATCTCCGAGGAACGGGCCGAGGCGGCCTTCGACCTCGCCTCCCTGGCCGGCGAGGACAAGACCGGGGCGAACGAAGTGACAGCCGCGGTGAACGACTTCCTCGACAAGTGGTGCCACGGCCTCGGCTGCATCGCGGACGACGCCGACGTGATCGTCACCGCGCTGAGCGCCACCATCAACGACTTCCTGGTCACCGAGACCAAGGCCCGGTACAAGGCCATGATGCTCGAGCGGCAGCAACAGTTCGAGGACGACCACCCCGTCACCGGATTCCTCGAGGGGCACGGGATCGCGGAGAAACGCACCGAGTTCCGCGGCCGCCTGGAGCCGGTCGACCGTGACGGCGGGACCGGCCCCGACCGGGCCCCGCGATAAAGGCAGGAGCAGGAACACCCAGCATGTCGGAGAAACGGTTCCTCCTGCGCCGCATATGGATCGGCCCCGACGACACCGTCCAGGACTGGATACCGGGCAAGCCCGCCGAACTCGACCGGCTGGTCAAGAAGCTCGGCGGTGCGGCGGCCCACTTCGGGGAGGGCGCGGAGCAGCTGCGCAAGCTCAACACCGATCCCTGGCAGGGCGAGGCCGCGGAACAGTTCCGCAAGACGGTCAAGAAGCTGCCCAAGGACCTCGACGGAGCGATGGACGCCTTCGTCGAGGCGGGCGTCGCCGTGTTCGCCTACCGCGAGGTGCTCGACGGGGCCCAGCGCCTCACCCGGCGGATCCTCGACCACGAGGCGCCGCTCGCCCGCGACCTCTCGCGCCAGTACGCCAAGGCCGTGGACGACTACAACACGGCGGTCAAGGCCGGCGGGACCAGCCTTCCCACCAGGCCTCCCGAGACGGACCCCGGCAGAACGGCGATGGCCGAACTCGTCGGAATGATCAACGGTGCGCAGGAGGAGGTCGCACAAGCGGCGACCACCGCCAGGCGGAGCCTCGACAAGGCCGCCGAGAAGGCCCCGAAACGGCCGAGCGGCCGGCAGCGCGTCACCGGGGGCGCGAAGGAGGGCTGGAACGACCTCGTCGAGTTCGGCCTGGCGGTCAACCCGGGCCGGCTGCTGACCGAGCCGAAGGCCTACCTGCACGACGCGGCGATGGTCATCGACGGCGGCGTCAACGCGGTCAGGGACCCCATCGGCTTCTCGAAGGACGTCTACCAGGGCGCCTCCCACACCTGGGACGAGTTCCAGAAGGACCCGGCCCGCATGCTCGGGTACATGGCGCCCGGTCTCGCCGGGGGAGCGGCCTTCAAGGGCGCGGGCAGCCTGGCACGCCACATGGACGGCCGCAACGCCCTCGGCAGCCCGACGGGTCTGGGCACGGCCGGATCCCACCTGGACCGCAGTGACCCCGGCGCCCACAGCGACGGCCACGCCACCCAGCACAACCCCACCGACCCCGTGGACCTGGCCACCGGCAAGATGTACATGCCGCAGACCGACGTGGCCCTTCCCGGGACACTTCCCCTGCTGTTCAAGCGGCGCGCCGAGTCCGGCTTCCGTGCCGGCCGCTGGTTCGGCCCGTCCTGGTCGTCGACGGTGGACCAGCGGCTCGAGATCGAGTCCGAGCGCATTGTCTTCGTCCACGAGGACGGTCTGATCCTGGCCTACCCCCACCCGGCCGAGGGCGGTACGAGCCTGCCGACGGAAGGACCACGCTGGGAACTGCGGTCCGAGCCCGAGGGCTACGCGATCACAGACCCGGCCGCGGGCCGCACGTGGCACTTCACCCGGCACACCGACGACCACGCGCTCCTGGAACAGATCGACGACCGCACCGGCAACCGGATCACGTTCGAGCACGACGCCGACGGCACCCCCACCGCTGTGACGCACAGCGGCGGCTACCGGATCCGCGTCACCACGGAAGCGCACAGGATCACCGCCCTCCACCTGGTCGGCGCCGCCCCCGACGAGGGCGACCAAGAGCTGATCCGGTACGGCTACTCCCCGGTCGGCGACCTCACCGAGGTGGTCAACTCCTCGGGCCTGCCCCTCCGCTTCACCTACGACGACGCGGGCCGCATCACCTCCTGGACCGACACCAACGACCGCGGCTACACCTACGAGTACGACGACCGCGACCGCTGCATCGCCGAGGGCGGCACCGAAGGCCATATGAGCCTGCGCATCGCGTACTCCGACCGGGACCCCGGGACAGGGCTGCGCACCACCACCGCCACGACAGGCACCGGACACGTCTACCGGTACTTCGTCAACGACCTGTGCCAGATCGTGTCCGAGGTGGACCCGTTGGGCGCGGTGACCCGCTTCGAGCGAGACCGCTACAACCGCCTGCTGTCCCGAACGGACCCGCTGGGCCACACCACGCGCCACACCTACGACGAGGCCGGAAACCTCACCTCGGTCACCCACCCCGACGGCAGCGAGTCCCAGGCCGACTACAACGACCTTCACCTCCCCACGACGGTCCGGCACCCGAACGGCGCCACCACCCGTCAGGCGTACGACCTCCACGGCAACAGGACGTCCGTCACGGCGCCGACGGGCCTCACCACCCGCTTCACCCGCGACGAGCAGGGCCGACTGACGGGCGTCGTCGACCCCTTGGGCCACACGACGACGGTCCACTGCGACGACGCGGGACTGCCCGTACGCGTCGTGGACCCGCTCGGTGCGACGACGTCCTACGACCGTGACGCGTTCGGCCGACCCGTCGCGATCACGGAGCCCACGGGCGCGGTGACGCGCCTCGAATGGACGGTGGAAGGCCGCCTGGCCCGTCGCACCGCCGCCGACGGCAGCACCGAGTCCTGGACCTACGACGGCGAGGGCAACTGCACCACCCACACCGACCGGCTCGGCGGCACCACACGTTTCGCATACACGCACTTCGACCTGCTGACGGCACGCACGGGTCCCGACGGCGTGCGCTACGCATTCGAGCACGACACGGAGCTGAACCTCACCCAGGTCACCAACCCTCAGGGCCTGACCTGGAAGTACACCTACGATCCCGCCGGGCGCCCGGCCACGGAGACCGACTTCGACGGCCGCACCCTCACCTACACCTACGACCAGGCGGGGCGCCTGACGTCCCGTAGAGACGTGCTGGGTCAGACCCTGTCCTACGAGCGCGACGCGCTGGGCCGGGTGACCGCCAAGCACACGCCCGACGGGATCACCACCTACGCGTACGACACGACCGGCCAACTGACCGAGGCCGTCGGTCCCGACGGCACGACGGTGACGATCGACCGGGACATCCACGGTCGCGTCCTCTCCGAGACGGTCGACGGCCGCACCCTCACCTACACCTACGACGACTTCGGCCGCCGCACGGCCCGCACGACCCCCGCGGGCGTGACCACGACATGGACCTACGACGCGACGGGCCGCAGCGTCGGCATGACGGCCTCGGGCCGCACCATCGACTTCACGTACGACCCGGCGGGTCGGGAAGTGACGCGCCGCATAGGCGAAGGACTCACTCTGACCCAGGCGTACGACCCCTTGGGGCGCCTGACCACCCAGTCGGTGACAGGCCCGGACAGCCGCTCCGTGCAACACCGCGCTTACGCCTACCGCGCCGACGGCAACCTGATCGGCATCGAGGACCAGCTCTCCGGCACGCGCCGCTTCGACCTGGACCCGACGGGCCGCGTGACGGCCGTGCACGCCGCGAACTGGACGGAGCGCTACGCCTACGACGAGGCCGGCAACCAGACCTCGGCGTCATGGCCGACCTCGCATCCGGGCGGCGAAGCGACCGGTGCCCGCGACTACGCGGGCACCCGCATCACCCGAGCCGGCCGCGTCCGCTACGAACACGACGCCCTGGGCCGTACCACCCTCCGCCAGAAGTCACGCCTGTCCCGCAAGCCGGACACATGGCACTACACCTGGGACGCGGAGGACCGCCTGACCACGGCCATCACCCCGGACGGCACCCGCTGGAGCTACGCCTACGACCCCCTGGGGCGCAGAACGGCCAAACGCCGCCTTGCCGCAGACGGTGAGACGGTCACGGAAGAGATCCTCTTCACCTGGGACGGCACCACCCTCTGCGAACAGACGACGACGTCCGCGTCCCTCCCCGACCCGGTCACGCTGACCTGGAATCACCGGGGCCTGCACCCGATCACCCAGTCGGAACGCATCACCGCGGCGGACGCCCCCCAGCACGAGATCGACTCCCGCTTCTTCGCCATCGTCACCGACCTGGTCGGCACCCCCACCGAACTCCTCGACGAACAGGGCGACATAGCCTGGCGCACCCGCAGCACCCTCTGGGGCACCACCACCTGGCCGACCTCCAGCACGGCCTACACCCCTCTCCGCTTCCCCGGCCAGTACCACGACCCGGAAACGGGCCTCCACTACAACTACTTCCGCCACTACGACCCGGAAACGGCGCGGTATCTGACGCGGGACCCTCTGGGCCTGACGCCAGCCCCTAACCCTGCCACCTATGTCATAAACCCGCACACCGCGACAGACTCTGTTGGTTTGTCCCCCGACTATGTTGCCGTTGACACGAATCCTGTTACCGATGCCCTCAACGGGATACGCACGGCTGAAGTAGATACGGCCCTGAACGGACGATCTCCCGTGCTGTCACCGCAGGCGTTTCGTGAACTACTCGACGGGGGCCACACATCAGCTGCGATCGACGCTTGGTTGAGGGAGCGACAAGGCCGAATGGGGCCTGAGTCTACGCCTGAAGGAGTCGCCGACATTCAAGCCAGACTCAAGGCCATGTGGAAGGGTAAATCATTCAATCCGATGATCCAGGATCACGATGCCATGGTTCTGCATTCCGCCGTACAAGAAGGGTTGTCGATCATCACCAACGATGTGAGATTCTTCAAGAACGCAGAGCGACTCGGATACACTACAGAACGTTATTGAGTGCGAAATGAGCGGACGTCATGAGTGATGATGGTGAGCAGATCCCACGGGGTGCGGATTGCGATATCGATCTGGATGAGATTGAAGAAATCTGTGCGGCGGCCACCCCAGGGCCATGGTTCGTCCGGCACCTGGATGATCAAAACGCCATGAATCTTGTCGCAATCAGTACGGTCGAGGATACGGGACGAGGGGAAAGGTGGCCTGCGTTTGACCATCGAGACCTGGTAGCTGCGACGTTGGTGCAGCACCCACGCTACGTGGATTGTGAAGATGGGCGTTGGGACGAGAATGCCGCGTTCATCGCGATGGCAAGAGAGGTAATCCCTCGTCTGGTGCAGGAGGTCAAGCATCTGCGAGCCATCTCCGGCGGCAGTGCCTCTGATGGCGACTCATAGGCCAGGGTGAGGGTGCAGCCTCAGCGAATGGTGGCAGGCGGCGTGCCGATCGGACCCGAGGTGATGCCGACGAAGGTGTCGGCAAAGTGCCGCCCAGTGGTGTCGTGACCCGCTGCCACGAAGACGTGCAGCCATCGTCCGACTGACGGCCAGTTCCTCTACGCCGCTTCGGCGTCGCGGGCCGACGGCATCATGGACGGGGTACTCCTGGAATCAGCTTTCATCCGAGCCGAGGCCGAGGCCGACGTCGCGGTAGGTCCGCCAGCTTCGGAACTGGCCCAGCGGGCAGGGGGATTCACGTACCGCGAGTAAGGACGTACGAAGGCATGAGTGACGCTTTGGAGTGGGACATCCCGAGGCTTACGTTGAATCAGATTACGCAGTTCTTGTCGGCGGCAAACAAATATGGGAACTGAGGATACGCGCGGGAAGTTGCAGATCTACTCCGTAGAGGGCAGAGGACCTGCTCACGCTACTCGCATCGTTCGCTGCGTAGGTGGCATCGCTCGCGTCGGACATCGCTTCACCTTGATTTCCTCGGCGAAGGAGTGAGCGCTTTGATGCGAGGTATGATCGTCGTTTTCGAGACAATCTGACATGAGCACCCAGGTGCCGTCTCGCCGACCGCCAAAAGCGATGCCACGGTCGGCAGTTCAGATCCCTCTGGCGAATCGGGCACCCGCCATTCAAGTCCGGCCGCGCCCAGCACCTCCTCACACCCGTTCGCCGACTTCGCCTGTTCCTCGTCTGGGCTGCAGGAGGGCACCGAACGACCCGACGAGCAAAAGTTCTTGGGTCACCACCGACGACCTCCGCCTATTCCCTCGACGGGGCGATCATTCGTTTCCTCGTTCGGTATTTTCAGTCGAGAGATTCGCTGGGAATGAAGTACGTTCCTGGCACTCACCGACCTGATATGCCCGCTTGGTAATGGCATACGCGAAGTCGGTGACAGCCTGACGCAGGTCGTCCCCTTTTGCTTGAGTTTCCCCGATCGTCCTTGCCTCGGTGACGAGAGCATAGGATTGGACCGCCTCGTCAGGAGCAGTCCTGGGGGGAGTACACGGGACGTACACGCTTACGAGCCCGTCCGGCAGGGATAGGGCTTGTACCGGGCCCTTCGCGACCCGCACCATCTCGCCCTCTCGCTTGCCCCTGTAGTAGTTGATCCAGGTGCTTATAGACGAATCGGCGGCTTGGGCTTCGCCGGAAAGGGTGGATTCATCCCCGGCGTAGACGTAGCACGAGAAGAAGAAGTTCTGGCCGGGAGAACTGGCCTCGTCGCCTTCCTCGGCGTGACGTGACGGCGGAAGGGCTCGAATGGCGATCTCCCTGTCCACGGCACCAGAACACAGCTTATTCGGGAGCTTCTCCAGCCCGTTGGTGAAGAAGTAACGGTAACCGACGACTCCTCCTAGAAGGAGAAGACAGCCGACACCGCTGGAAAGCAGCACTCTGACACTCTTTTGCATAATTCTTTATCACCGCCGAAATTCAGGCGCTGGGGCGCGCGTGTGTGTCCTCGAGAATGTTATCGCTGCGATTCCATCCGTCATTCACCTCGGCGCGAATCAGGTCTCTTGTAGAGTCCACCGGAAGTTTCGAATGATGTGCTGCGATAGCATCGAGAGCCGACCATTGCGTCTGTTGTACGACGGAATCCTGAGCTCTGTTGAGGTCCCTTCCGGTCCGGTACAGAGAGTCATCCAGTGCCCCGTCGAGCTGCTTTCCTTCGTAGAAGCGATCGATCGCCATCCCGGACACGCCGGAGAAAAAGCCCCCCGCAGTGGCTGCAACCAGCGGAGAGGCAGCCGGGAACGAACTTGCGCCGACTCCGATTCCGGTGGACACGATCGTCTTGATGAAGTCCCCCTGCTTCTTGATTGCCTCGTTGTATTCCTTCTCTGTTCCGATGGCGCTCCCGACCCCCGCATCTGCTGTCGAATGACCCACAATCCCTTGGATCAAACCTGCGTTATGTGCGACGGTCGCGATCGCGTTCTCCGTGTTGCCGTCGTACAGAGCGGGATCGGCGACATGCGCCTCAAGGAGGCTAGCAGTGTAAATGGACTCGCCATACTGGACTGCTGCCTTCCCGTCGGGGTCTCTGGAAACCTCGTAAAGGAAGCGGGTGACGTCGGTTCGTTCCAGCCCCTTGGGTGCTTGACTCGTCGTCACGAGGGCTGCATCGGCTCCGGGTCCGGCCAGGGCATGACTTATCTCTGGCATGTAGGCCGAGGCGATGTGACCGAAACTCTCACCCAATCCAGCTTTGGAAACGAGGTTTTCTCCCCCGCTGGGCTGAGCGACCGCATGGACGACGTTCTGCACGATTTGCACTTGAGTCGCACTATGACTCGGGATCTCGTTGACTGACTCTCCTGGTACAACTCCGGTTACTGCGGCTTCCAGGGCCTCCCCTAGAGAATCGCCCCGCTCTGTGTATTTGCTGCTTTCGAGCAAGTGGGTCAGGTCCGACTTGCTCGACAGGCTGTGCGTAGCAGCCTCTGGGTTATGGGAAAGGGCGTCCAGATAGCCATTCAGGGGGTCTCGTCCGGTTTCCTTCCCGAAAACCAGGTCGGCACCTCGCTGCCACACCTCATCCGTGTACTTCCCCTCACCGGCTGGGGCCTTGTCCACCTTGAGGAGGGCCTTGCCGTAATCGGAAAGGAAGTCGGTGTCGTATTTTCCGCTGCCCATCAAGCTGCTCATGACCTGGAAGCCGACCGCGCCGGGAGGACGGTAGAAGGGCTCCTTTGAGTCAGCTTTGAAACTGATGTTGCCCGAATCGATCACGCCCTGCTTCCACTGCTGCATGGCGCGAGAGTCGGAGTGAGTTGCGTTGGCCAAGTTGGTGCTGATCTGCTCCTGAAATCCCTTGAGGTCCTTCAGGTCTGTCCCTCGGGCGCCGGCATGAGCTTCCGACAGGTCGACCCAGAACTGAAGGGTGCCTTTTGCGCCGAGGGAGGTCGCGAACTTCTCGTTGAACAAGGGGTCTCCCTCATGCATCGCGAAGACGCCCCGCATGCGCCGAACCTGGGTCACGGAGAGGTCGGGTCATGTCCCTTGTCGTGGTGTAGGCGATCAGTCGTCTGACGTGGCGGGTAGGAGGATCGTGT
>BMVA01000016.1 GCA_014650475.1 Streptomyces albogriseolus | reverse complement strand
CTAAGCCTTACAGCGCCGATGGTACTGCAGGGGGGACCCTGTGGGAGAGTAGGACGCCGCCGAACTCCTTTTACAGCTCCGGCTCTTGGGCTCCCCGCCCGAGAGCCGGAGCTTTTTCGCGTTGCGGTAGGGTCAAGGAGCATCGTAGAAACGTTCCCCACAGGAGGATCCCGGGTGGAGGTCCAGGAGACACGGGTCCAGACAGACCGTGTCCTCACCATCCCGAACGTGCTCAGCATGGCGCGGCTCGTCGGCGTACCCCTGTTCATCTGGCTGATTCTGAGGCCGGAGTTCGGCGGGCCGAAGAGCGACGGCTGGGCGCTCCTGGTGCTGGCCTTCAGCGGCGTCAGCGACTACCTGGACGGCAAGCTCGCCCGTCGGTGGAACCAGATCAGCAGCCTCGGCCGGCTGCTCGATCCCGCGGCCGACCGGCTGTACATTCTCTCGACCCTGGTCGGACTCACCTGGCGGGAGATTCTGCCGCTCTGGCTGACCGTCGTCCTGCTGGCCCGGGAGCTGGTCCTCCTGGTCATGGTGGGCATCCTGCGGCGCCACGGCTATCCGCCGCCGCAGGTGAACTTCCTGGGGAAGGCCGCGACCTTCAACCTGATGTATGCCTTCCCGTTGCTCCTGCTCAGTGACGGAAGTGGTTGGATCTCGTCACTCGCCGCAATTTTCGGCTGGGCGTTCGCCGGATGGGGTACAACCCTCTATTGGTGGGCAGGAGTGCTCTATGTGGTCCAAGTCCGCCGCTTGATCCGTGCGGACGCCATGGCCGATTGACTCGCTTCCTCACGCGCAACGGGGCGCGCGATGTCCCACGCTGAATACGTGTGCGGCAATCCTGGCGGGTGAAGTCGGCCAGACCGTCGTCTCTTCGAGGAGGACGCTTCCGACATGAAGGCCGTCGTGATGGCCGGGGGCGAAGGCACCCGTCTTCGCCCCATGACCTCAAGCATGCCCAAGCCGCTCCTGCCGGTGGCCAACCGGCCGATCATGGAGCACGTTCTGCGGCTGCTCAAAAGGCACGGGCTCAACGAAACCGTTGTGACCGTCCAGTTCCTTGCCTCGCTGGTCAAGAACTACTTCGGGGACGGCGAGGAGCTCGGAATGGAGCTCACGTATGCCAATGAGGAGAAGCCACTCGGTACCGCCGGGAGCGTCAAGAACGCCGAGGAGGCACTGAAGGACGATGCCTTTCTCGTCATCTCCGGCGATGCCCTCACGGACTTCGACCTCACCGAGCTGATCAATTTCCACAAGGAAAAGGGCGCACTGGTCACGGTCTGCCTGACCCGCGTGCCCAACCCGCTGGAATTCGGCATCACCATCGTCGACGAAGAGGGCAAGGTCGAACGCTTCCTCGAGAAGCCGACCTGGGGCCAGGTCTTCTCCGACACGGTGAACACCGGCATCTACGTGATGGAGCCGGAGGTGTTCGACTACGTCGAGCCCGACGTTCCCGTCGACTGGTCCGGTGACGTCTTCCCCCAGCTCATGAAGGAAGGCAAGCCGATCTACGGTTATGTCGCCGAGGGCTACTGGGAGGACGTCGGCACCCACGAGAGCTACGTCAAGGCGCAGGCCGACGTGCTCGAGGGCAAGGTGGACGTCGACATCGACGGGTTCGAGATGGCGCCCGGCGTGTGGGTCGCCGAGGGCGCCGAGGTGCACCCCGACGCCGTGCTCCGGGGGCCGCTGTACATCGGCGACTACGCCAAGGTCGAGGCCGGCGCGGAGATCCGCGAGCACACGGTCGTCGGCTCCAACGTCGTCGTCAAGAGCGGTGCCTTCCTGCACAAGGCCGTGGTGCACGACAACGTGTACGTCGGACCGCACAGCAACCTGCGCGGCTGTGTTGTCGGCAAGAACACCGACATCATGCGCGCCGCGCGGATCGAGGACGGCGCCGTCATCGGTGACGAGTGCCTGATCGGTGAAGAATCGATCGTTCAGGGCAATGTGCGGGTCTACCCGTTCAAGACCATCGAGGCCGGCGCCTTCGTCAACACCTCGGTTATCTGGGAGTCCCGCGGTCAGGCGCACCTCTTCGGCGCGCGCGGCGTCTCCGGCATCCTGAACGTCGAGATCACGCCCGAGCTCGCCGTCCGTCTCGCCGGCGCCTACGCGACGACCCTGAAGAAGGGCTCGACCGTCACCACGGCCCGCGACCACTCCCGAGGCGCCCGAGCCCTGAAGCGCGCGGTCATCTCCGCGCTCCAGGCCAGCGCCATCGACGTACGCGACCTGGAGAACGTGCCGCTGCCCGTGGCGCGGCAGCAGACGGCGCGGGGCAGCGCGGGCGGCATCATGATCCGCACCACGCCGGGCGTGCCCGACTCCGTCGACATCATGTTCTTCGACGGGCAGGGAGCCGACCTGTCGCAGGGCAGCCAGCGCAAGCTGGACCGCGTCTTCGCGCGGCAGGAGTACCGGCGTGCCTTCCCCGGCGAGATCGGCGACCTGCACTTCCCGGCGAGCGTCTTCGACTCCTACACCGGGTCGCTGCTGCGGAACGTCGACATCACCGGCATCGCCGAGTCCGGGCTGAAGGTCGTCGTCGACGCGTCCAACGGCAGCGCCGGCCTGGTGCTGCCCAGCCTGCTCGGCAAGCTGGGCGTCGACTCGCTGACCATCAACCCCGGTCTGGACGAGTCGCGGCCCACCGAGACGGCCGACATGCGGCGCGCGGGCCTGGTGCGGCTCGGGGAGATCGTGGCGTCGTCCGGCGCCGCCTTCGGCGTCCGCTTCGACCCCGTCGGCGAGCGGCTGTCGCTGGTCGACGAGAAGGGGCGGATCGTCGAGGACGACCGCGCGCTTCTCGTCATGCTCGACCTGGTCGCCTCCGAGCGGCGCAGCGGTCGCGTCGCCCTGCCGGTGACCACCACCCGTATCGCCGAACAGGTGGCGGCGTACCACGGCACGCAGGTCGAGTGGACGACCACCTCGCCCGACGACCTCACGCGGGTCGGCGGCGAGGAAGGGACGATCTTCGGCGGTGACGGCAAGGGCGGCTTCATCGTCCCCGAGTTCAGCAGCGTCTACGACGGCACCGCGGCGTTCGTCCGGCTCATCGGGCTGGTCGCGCGCACCCAGCTGACGCTGAGCCAGATCGACGCCCGTATCCCGCGGGCGCACGTCCTCAAGCGGGACCTGGCGACCCCGTGGGCCGTCAAGGGCCTGGTCATGCGACGTGTCGTCGAGGCGGCCGGCGACCGCTCCGTGGACACCACCGACGGCGTGCGCGTGGTGGAGGCCGACGGGCGCTGGGTCATGGTGCTGCCCGACCCGGCCGAGGCCGTCACGCACCTGTGGGCCGAGGGGCCCGACGACGCCTCCGCGCAGGCGCTGCTCGACGAGTGGTCGGCGGTCGTGGACAGCGCCGGCAGGTGACCTTCCCGCAGTAGACGCGGTACCGGCGGTGTGCCGGGCCGGGACCCCGGAAGGGGCCCGTCCGGCACACCGCCGGGGTCGTTCGGAGGTCGGGGGCGCGGCGTGCGACGATGTGCGGCATGCCGCAGCAACCCCCCGTTCGGAGCACACCCGCGCGGCCCGCGCGCCCGGACGCGTCCATGTCGTTGATCACCAACGTGATGGACCACAGTCTCGACGACGGCTATGCCGAGGCCGCCGCCCGGAAGCGGAGCGAGGGGACCGGCGGCCTGCCGAGGACGCTGCGGGCGAAGCTCGGTCTGGCCGCGGGACTCGTCCTCGCCGCGTGCGTCGTCACCGTCGGTGCGGCCCAGGCCCGGGTCGCCGCTCCGGTGGTCGCCAAGGAGCGCGAGGAGCTGATCGACCGGATCGACGAGGAGACCGCGGCCGCGGACCGGCTCGAGGAGAGCGTCGACGAGCTGCGCGCCGAGGTCAGCGCACGGCAGCGGGAGGCGCTGCGGGACAGCGGCGGCGACCGGTCGACGCTCATGGGCGTCCTGTCCGGCGCTACCCCCGTCCACGGCCCCGGCGTCCGGCTCGTGGTGAACGACGCCGAGGACGCCACCGGCGGCGGTGACGGCGGCCCCCGGTCCACCTCGGGGTTCTCCGACACCGGCCGGGTCCGCGACCGCGACCTGCAGCGGGTGGTCAACGGGCTGTGGGAGTCCGGCGCGGAGGCCGTCTCCATCAACGGGCGGCGGTTGACCGCCCTGTCGGCGATCAGGGCCGCGGGAGACGCGATACTGGTCGACAACAAGCCGCTGGTGCCGCCGTACACGGTGCTGGCGGTGGGGGACGGCGAGGAGCTCGGCGACCGCTTCCAGAACGGCGCCGACGGGCTGTATCTGCACGCCCTCCAGGAGAACTACGGCATCCGGACGGCCCTGTCCGTGGAGGACGACGTCCGGCTGCCCGCCGCAACGAGTGTGATCGTACGAACCGCACAGCCGATAACCGAGAAGGGCACATCGTGATCGCCGTACTGGGCCTCATTGTGGGAGTGGTGGCCGGCCTGTTGGTCCGGCCCGAGGTGCCGGCGGTCGTCGAGCCCTACCTGCCGATCGCCGTCGTCGCCGCGCTGGACGCCGTGTTCGGCGGTCTGCGGGCCATGCTCGACGGGATCTTCGACGACAAGGTGTTCGTGGTGTCGTTCCTGTCGAACGTCGTCGTGGCCGCGCTGATCGTGTTCCTCGGCGACAAGCTGGGCGTGGGGGCGCAGCTGTCCACTGGTGTGGTGGTCGTTCTCGGCATCCGCATCTTCTCCAACGCCGCGGCGATCCGCCGCCACGTGTTCCGGGCGTGAGGCCGATGAGCGAGCGCGAACAGCCCGAGACGACGCGCCCGGCGGTGACCCCGCCGCGGTCCGTCCCCGACACGCCCGCGTCCGCCCCCGGGGCGTCGCCCCCGTCCGGGCTGCGCCGGGAACTGCCCGCGGAGGTGCCCCCGGCAGCCCCGCGGACCGCGTCCGGGAGGACCGGCGCGAGCGAGGCACCCCGCACGGCCCACCCGCCCCAGGTCTCTCAGAAGCCCCAGGCATCCGAGGCGCCCGCCGCCGACGGGCCCGGCGAGCCCGGGCTGACCGGGCGGCGACGGCTCGTGAACGGGCTGTGGCCGCCGCGCGTGACCCGGGCCCAACTCATCGTCGCCCTGCTGCTGTTCGGGCTCGGCTTCGGTCTCGCCGTCCAGGTCGCCTCCACCAGCGACACCGACAGCGCGCTGCGCGGCGCACGCCAGGAAGATCTTGTGCGCATCCTCGATGAACTCGACGACCGGACCGAGCGTCTTGAAGACGAGAAGCAGGGTCTCGAGAAGCAGCGGGAGGAGCTGGAGAACAGCTCCGACCAGGCGGAGGAGGCGCGCAGGCAGACGATCGAGAAGGAACGGCAACTCGGCGTCCTCGCGGGCACCGTGGCCGCGCAGGGGCCCGGCATCGAGATGACCATCGAGGACACGAAGGGGACGGTCGAGTCGGACATGCTGCTCGACGCCATCCAGGAGCTGCGCGCCGCGGGCGCGGAGGCGATCCAGGTGAACGGGGTGCGGGTGGTGGCCGGCACCTATCTGTCGGACGCGGACGGCGGAGTCTCCGTGGACGGGAACAAGATCAAGTCCCCCTATCGTTTCAAGGTCATCGGCAAGCCGCAGGACCTGGAGCCGGCGCTCAACATCCCCGGAGGCGTGGTGCAGACGCTCGAGAAGGAACAGGCCACCGTTACCGTGGAGCGGACTGACAAGATCGTTGTGGATGCCTTGCGAGCGCCGAAGCGGCCTGACTACGCTCGGTCGTCCTCCCGGTGAACCGAGGGTGCATGGGGGTTGTCCGGCCAGGGCATGAGGTTGCGGGGGGTCGGCGCACCGAATGGGTGGTGCGTGGTGGAAACTGTCTGGCGGAGGCGGACGTTGTGAAGATGTCCGGGTCGGCCAATGTGTTCAGTCAGGGTTCGTCCTGCCCCACGGGCGGGTCTGTTTCGGTCAAGGGGAATCGCCCGTGAAGTTGTTTGGGAAGTTGTTCGGCAAGAGCGCGCGGCGAGAGGACGGCGACAGCGCGACCGCTCGTCACCGCGCGCAGCCCGGTGCGGAAGGCCAGCGTCCGCTGTTCCGGGACGAGACGGGCGGGGCCTCCGTTGACCCTGCGCAGTCGGGCGGCATAGGTTCTGGCCAGCCGTCGAGCCCAGGTGCGGGCGGAGGTTACTCCGGTCCGTACGCGTCCCATGCCCCCGGCGGGCAGCCGCGGCAGGAGGATCCGTCCATGTCGGCCCTGGTGTGTTCGAGGTGCGGCAACCGCAACGCGGAGAACAGTCGCTTCTGTTCGAACTGCGGTGCGCCGCTGAAGCCGGGCGTCACCCCGGAGCGCCCCTCCGAGACGACGTCCACGATCTCCATCTCCGGCCTCGAGGCCTACGACTCCGAGGCCACGGGTCAGCATCAGGTGCCCGCGCTCTCCCCGGAGGCGCAGGCGGCCGTCGACGCGCTGCCGGTGGGCTCCGCCCTGCTGGTCGTGCGCCGCGGGCCGAACTCGGGCAGCCGCTTCCTGCTGGACGGCGACCTGACCACGGCCGGGCGTCACCCGCAGAGCGACATCTTCCTCGACGACGTGACGGTCTCCCGCCGGCATGTGGAGTTCCGTCGCAGCCCGGACGGCTCGTTCACGGTCGCCGACGTCGGCAGCCTGAACGGCACCTACGTCAACCGCGAGCGGATCGACCAGGTCGCCCTGTCCAACGGCGACGAGGTGCAGATCGGCAAGTACCGGCTGGTCTTCTACGCGAGCCAGCGGAGCTACTGACCTCCCCGGACGCGGTCCCGGGGGACTCCAGGAAGGGTCCATGCTGCAGACACCGAGCGGCGGTGCCGGCGACGGCGCCGCCGCCACGGACACCGGACTGCTGAGCATCGGTGCGGTGCTGAGCGTGCTGCGCGAGGAGTTCCCCGAGGTCACCATCTCCAAGATCCGCTTCCTGGAGTCGGAAGGGCTCGTCGAGCCGCGCCGCACCCCGTCCGGGTACCGCAAGTTCAGCGCGGAGGACGTCGAGCGCCTCGGCCATGTGCTGCGCATGCAGCGCGACCACTATCTGCCGCTCAAGGTGATCCGGGAGCACCTGGCGGCCATGGAGCGCGGTGAGGCCCTGCCGCTGCCGGCGCTGAGCCGTCCGGGTGACGGCGAGGACCCCGCCGAGTGCGTCCCGGAGAAGCCCACGGCGGCCCGGATCGGGCGCTGCCAGCTGCTCGCCGCCGCCGGGGTGGACGAGCAGCGGCTCGCCGAGTGGGAGTCGTACGGCCTGCTCGTCCCGGTGGGGGACGGTGTGTACGACGCGGAGGCGGTCACCGTCGCCGGGCTGCTCATGGAACTGGGGCGGTACGGGATCGAGCCCCGCCATCTGCGGGCCATGAAGGCGGCCGCCGAGCGGGAGGCCGGGCTGGTGGAGCAGGTCGTCGCGCCGCTGCGGCGTCACCGCAACCCGCAGACCAGGGCGCATGCCGAGGACCGCACCAAGGAACTGGCCGGTCTCACCATGAAGCTGCACGCGGCGCTGGTGCGGTCGGCGCTCGGGGTGCGGCTGCCCTGAGGACCCTCGAGAAGCAGCACAGGGCCGCCGGATCGGCCACCCGATCCCGGCCCGACTACCCAAACGTCCCGGGCACGGCCTAGGGTTGCTGTGTGAACGAGCTCGATGTCGTAGGTGTCCGGGTGGAAATGCCCTCCAACCAACCGATCGTGCTGTTGCGTGAAGTGGGCGGCGACCGCTACCTCCCCATCTGGATCGGGCCCGGGGAGGCGACGGCCATAGCCTTCGCCCAGCAGGGCATGGCGCCCGCACGGCCGCTGACCCACGACCTGTTCAAGGACGTGCTGGAGGCCGTGGGACAGGAGCTCACGGAAGTGCGCATCACCGACCTGCGCGAAGGCGTGTTCTACGCCGAGCTGGTCTTCGCCAGCGGTGTCGAGGTGAGCGCCCGCCCCTCCGACGCCATAGCTCTCGCCCTGCGTACGGGGACCCCGATCTACGGAAGCGACACGGTGCTGGACGACGCCGGCATCGCCATTCCGGACGAGCAGGAGGACGAGGTGGAGAAGTTCCGCGAGTTCCTCGACCAGATCTCGCCCGAGGACTTCGGGAGCAGCAACCAGTGAGCCGTTTCCCGCGGACCTGGCGTCGGTCGCGGCCCGCGCCGTGAACATTCGGCTAGCCTTTCCCCGCGACGGGGTACGGGAAACCACTCTTAGGGTGATTATCACTCGGCGTGCCGAGTGTGGCGATCGTTGACGCACCCTTGGTGACTGCCTACCGTCGAGGAGGCAGGTCAAGGACGGAGGTCGGCGTGAGAAGCAGCGGCGACGGTACGGCGGGGGGTGCCCCCGGACGCGTTTTCGGGGCGGGCGGGCCGTACCCTCCCCAGAGCTCTCCGCTCCGCTCGGGCGGGGGCCATCCCGCGCGCGGCGGTGCGATCGAGCCCGCTCCGCAGCGACCGACGGCCGTTCCGAGCGGTGGAGGGGCGGCGGCCATGGCGACCGAGGAGATCGGCTACCGGGGGCCCACGGCCTGCGCCGCGGCCGGCATCACCTACCGCCAGCTCGACTACTGGGCGCGCACGGGGCTGGTCGAGCCGAGCGTGCGCCCCGCCCACGGGTCCGGCACACAGCGGCTGTACAGCTTCCGCGACGTCGTCGTGCTGAAGATCGTGAAGCGGTTCCTGGACACCGGGGTGTCCCTGCAGAACATCCGCACCGCCGTCCAGCACCTGCGCGAGCGCGGCTTCAGCGACCTGGAGCGCATGACGCTGATGAGCGACGGCGCGACGGTCTACGAGTGCACGTCGCCCGACGAGGTCCACGCCCTGCTGCAGGGCGGCCAGGGCGTCTTCGGCATCGCCGTGGGCGTGGTGTGGCGGGACGTCGAGAGCGCGCTGTCGCAGCTGCACGGCGAGCGTGTCGACACGGGGGAGACCCTGATCGGCCACAACCCGATGGACGAGCTGGCCCGGCGCAGGAACCGCGCGGTCTGAGCCCGCGCCGCGCGGGGCCCGGCCCGACGAGGACGTTGTCAGTGGCGTAGGGCAGCATCGGAGATGTGAGATCCGCTCCCACGATCCTGCATCTCGACATGGATGCCTTCTACGCCTCGGTGGAGCAGGCGTCCAAGCCGAGTCTGCGCGGCAAGGCAGTGATCGTGGGCGGTCTCGGGCCCCGTGGCGTGGTCGCCACCGCCTCCTACGAGGCGCGCGTGCTGGGTGTGCACTCCGCGATGCCCATGTCCCAGGCCCGGCGGCTCGCGCCGAACGCCGCGTATCTGGTGCCCCGGTTCGCGCTGTACCGCTCGATCAGCGACCAGGTGATGGCGCTGCTGCGCGCCCTGTCGCCCCTGGTGGAGCCGCTCAGCCTCGACGAGGCGTTCGTCGATCTGGAGGCCGGGGGCACGGCGTGGGACGAGCGGTCGGCGCGGCTGGCCGGCACGAAGCTGCGCGCCGACATCCGCGCGGTCACGGGACTGACCGGCTCCGTGGGGCTGGCCGCCTCCAAGATGCTGGCGAAGATCGCCTCGGAGGAGGCGAAGCCGGACGGGCTGGTCGTGATCGAGCCCGGCACCGAGCGGGCGATGCTGGAGCCGATGCCGGTGCGGACCCTCCCGGGCGTCGGACCCGCCACCGGCGACCATCTGCGGCGGGCCGGCATCCACACGGTCGGCGAGATCGCCGAGGCGGGCGAGGACGAACTGGTGCGGCTGCTGGGCAAGGCGCACGGGCACGCGCTGTACGCGATGGCGCTGGCCCGCGACGACCGGCCCGTCGTCGCCGAGCGCGAGACGAAGTCGGTGTCCGTCGAGGACACGTACGACGTGGACATCCACGACCGGGTGCGGGTCGGCCTGGAGGTGCAGCGGCTCGCCGACCGCTGCGTGCGCAGGCTGCGCGGCGCGGGGCTGTCCGGACGCACCATCGTGCTGAAGGTGCGGCGGTACGACTTCTCCACGCTGACCCGGTCCGAGACGCTGCGGGGCCCCACCGACGACCCGGCCGTCGTCCGGGAGGCGGCGGCGCGGCTGCTGGACTCGGTGGACACCACGGGCGGCGTACGGCTGCTGGGCGTCGGCGTCAGCGGGCTGGCGGACTACACGCAGGAGGACCTGTTCGCCCAGGCGGCGGGCGGTGCGGGGGTGGAGACGCCGGCGGGCGAGGAACCCGAGACGGCGCCCGAGCCGCGCCCGGAGACCCCCGCCGAGCGGCGCTGGCCCGCGGGCCACGACGTCCGGCACGCCGAGCACGGGCACGGGTGGGTGCAGGGCAGCGGACTGGGCCGCGTGACGGTCCGCTTCGAGACCCCCAGCTCGGCGCCGGGCCGTGTGAAGACGTTTCGCGTCGACGACCCGGCGCTCGAGCCCGCGGACCCGCTGCCGTTGGTGGACGATCCACCGGACCTGCTCGAGACGACGGGGACCCGGGGGACACCGGACGCGCCGTCGCGGCCTCGGCCGTTGGAAGCCTGACCCGCTGCCGGTGGAGCCGGCCACCCGCCGTGGGTGAGGGTGGTGCAGATCGCCATGGCCGGACGAGCAGGGCGCGGGCCGGCCCAGGCACAGGTTCCGAGAGACCGCCGCCCCCGGTGCGTCAGGCGTGTCCCTCCTGGCCCGCCAGCTTGCCGAAGTCGCGGTCCGGGAGCGGGGGAGGGGAGGCCACGTCCAGGCCGTAGTGGTGGTACAGCTGGAGCTCCTGCTCCGGGGACAGATGGCGGCCGACGCCGAAGTCGGGGGCGTCCTTGATGAGGGACCGTTCGAACGGCACGTGCAGGGCCCCGTCGACCAGCTCGCTGGGTTCCAGGGGCACGAAGGCGTCCCGGCTGAACAGGCCGGTGCGTATCGCCGCCCACTCCGGCACACCGGTGGCGTCGTCGAGGTAGACCTCGTCGATCGTGCCGATGCGGGTGCCGTTGCGGTCGTACGCCTTGCGGCCGATGAGGTGACGCGGGTCGATGTCGGTCTGCACAGGCCCTCCACTCCTCGCGAGTCATCCGTTAGCACCACAAAAAGGCACAATCGGCGGAACGGCCACTCGAAGGCCGGGGTCCGGACCTCGCTGGTAGGCTGGCAACGGCCGCTGATCCCGTGCGGGAGAGTCCTCCAGGCACCACCGGAGGCGCCGAAGGAGCAAATCCTCCCCGGAATCTCTCAGGCACACGTACCGCACGGACGAGGTCACTCTGGAAAGCAGGGCGGGTGTCGACGGCTTCCGCTCTCACCGACGGTGAAAACCGGACCGCCCTCGGCGTTCCGGTGAAACTCTCAGGTTGAGATGACAGAGGGGGAGGCCGTCCGGGCACCTGCGCCGTGGTGCCCCTCGAAGGTCGTCGGACCAGGAGGCCTCCTCAATGACTGCCCCCCGCACCCCGCTCTCCGAGCTCGAACAGGGAATCCCCTTCGAGCAGCGCCACATCGGCCCCGACCACGAGGCCCGGGCGAAGATGCTGGCCCAGGTGGGCTACGGCTCGCTCGACGAGCTGACCGCCGCCGCCGTGCCCGACGTGATCAAGAACGCCGACGCGCTGGACCTGCCGGGCGCCCGCAGTGAGGCCGAGGTGCTCGCCGAGCTGCGCGCCCTCGCCGGCCGCAACCAGGTCCTCGGCTCCATGATCGGCCTGGGCTACTACGGCACGTTCACCCCGCCCGTCATCCTGCGCAACGTCATGGAGAACCCCGCCTGGTACACGGCGTACACGCCGTACCAGCCGGAGATCTCGCAGGGCCGGCTCGAGGCGCTGCTGAACTTCCAGACGATGGTCGCCGACCTCACCGGCCTGCCCACGTCCGGCGCCTCCCTGCTCGACGAGGGCACCGCGGCCGCCGAGGCGATGGCGCTGTCCCGGCGCATGGGCAAGAACAAGAAGGGCCTCTTCCTGGTCGACGCGGACGCCCTGCCGCAGACCGTCGCCGTGATCGAGACCCGCGCCGAGCCGACCGGCGTCGAGGTCGTCGTCGCCGACCTGAGCGACGGCATCCCCGCCGAGCTCGACGGCCGTGAGATCAACGGCGTCCTGATCCAGTACCCGGGCGCGTCCGGCGCCGTCCGGGACATCAAGCCGGTGATCGACCAGGCGCACGAGCGCGGCGCGCTCGTCACCGTCGCCGCCGACCTGCTCGCCCTCACCCTGCTGAAGTCCCCCGGCGAGCTGGGCGCGGACATCGCGGTGGGCACCACGCAGCGCTTCGGCGTCCCCATGGGCTTCGGCGGACCGCACGCCGGCTACATGGCCGTCCAGGACAAGATGGCCCGCAGCCTGCCCGGCCGCCTCGTCGGCGTCTCCGTCGACGCCGACGGCAACAAGGCGTACCGCCTGGCCCTGCAGACGCGTGAGCAGCACATCCGCCGCGAGAAGGCCACCAGCAACATCTGCACCGCGCAGGTGCTGCTCGCCGTCATGGCCGGCATGTACGCCGTTTACCACGGCCCCGAGGGCCTGCGGACCATCGCCCGGCGCACCCACCGCTACGCCGCGATCCTCGCCGAGGGCCTGCGCTCCGGCGGCGCCGAGGTGGTCCACGGCTCCTACTTCGACACCCTCACCGTGCGGGTCGCCGGGCGGGCCCCCGAGGTCGTCGCCGCCGCCCGTGACCACGGCGTCAACCTGCGCCTCGTCGACGCCGACACCGTCTCCGTCGCCTGCGACGAGACCACCACCCGCGACCAGGTCGCCGCCGTGTGGCGCGCCTTCGGCGTGCAGGCCGACGTCGAGGCACTGGACGCCTCCGCGGCCGACGCCCTGCCGGAGGCGCTGCTGCGCACCGACGACTACCTCACCCACCCGGTGTTCCACCAGCACCGCTCCGAGACGGCCATGCTGCGCTACCTGCGCCGCCTCGCCGACCGCGACTACGCGCTGGACCGCGGCATGATCCCGCTGGGCTCCTGCACCATGAAGCTCAACGCGACCACCGAGATGGAGCCGGTCACCTGGCCCGAGTTCGGCCAGCTGCACCCGTTCGTCCCGGCCGAGCAGGCCGAGGGCTACCTCACGCTCATCCGCGAGCTGGAGGACCGTCTCGCCGAGGTCACCGGCTACGACAAGGTGTCCCTCCAGCCCAACGCCGGCTCCCAGGGCGAGCTGGCCGGACTGCTCGCCGTCCGCGGCTACCACCGCGCCAACGGCGACGAGCAGCGCACCGTCTGCCTGATCCCGTCCTCCGCGCACGGCACCAACGCCGCGTCCGCCGTGATGGCCGGCATGAAGGTCGTCGTCGTCAGGACCGCCGAGAACGGCGAGGTCGACGTCGAGGACCTGCGCGCCAAGATCGAGCAGCACCGCGACGAGCTGGCCGTGCTGATGATCACGTACCCGTCGACGCACGGCGTGTTCGAGGAGCACGTCGCCGACATCTGCGCCCAGGTGCACGAGGCCGGCGGCCAGGTGTACGTCGACGGCGCCAATCTCAACGCCCTGGTCGGCCTGGCCAAGCCGGGCCACTTCGGCGGCGACGTCTCCCACCTGAACCTGCACAAGACGTTCTGCATCCCGCACGGCGGCGGCGGTCCCGGGGTCGGCCCGGTCGGCGTCCGCGCCCACCTCGCCCCGTACCTGCCGAACCACCCGCTGCAGCCGGAGGCCGGACCGGAGACGGGCGTCGGACCCATCTCGGCGGCCCCGTGGGGCTCGGCGGGCATCCTGCCCATCTCCTGGGCGTACGTCCGGCTGATGGGCGGCGAGGGCCTGAAGCGGGCCACGCAGGTGGCCGTGCTCAGCGCCAACTACATCGCCAAGCGCCTCGAGCCGCACTACCCGGTGCTCTACACCGGCCCCGGCGGGCTGGTCGCGCACGAGTGCATCATCGACCTGCGCCCGCTCACCAAGGCGACCGGCGTGACCGTCGACGACGTGGCCAAGCGCCTCATCGACTACGGCTTCCACGCGCCGACGATGTCCTTCCCGGTGGCCGGCACGCTGATGATCGAGCCCACCGAGTCCGAGGACCTCACCGAGCTCGACCGGTTCTGTGAGGCGATGATCGCCATCCGCGCCGAGATCGAGAAGGTCGGCTCCGGCGAGTGGCCCGCGGACGACAACCCGCTGCGCAACGCCCCGCACACGGCGTCCGTGCTCGGTGGGGAGTGGGAGCACGCCTACACCCGCGAGGAGGCCGTGTTCCCGGGCGAGGTGAGCGCCGCCGACAAGTACTGGCCGCCGGTGCGCCGCATCGACCAGGCCTACGGCGACCGCAACCTGGTCTGCTCCTGCCCGCCGCTGGACGCGTACGAGGACTGACCCACGCGGACGTGAGGGGCCCCGCCCGGGCGGTCCGGGCGGGGCCCCTTCGCGTGTCCGGGGGTGCGTCAGGCGGGATAGGCGTGCGTCTGTGTGGCCTTGACCGCCGCCCAGACCGGTGCGCCCGGGTGCAGGCCCAGTTCGGCCACGGCGACGGCGGTGAGGTCGGCGGCCAGGGGCAGTTCGCCGGTCAGCTCCACGCGGATCTGGTCGCCGTGGCTCTCCAGCCCCGCCACCTCGCAGCGCCACAGGTTGCGCGCGCTGGAGCCGGTGGGCCGGTCCCGGTACAGGGTGACCGCGCCGGGCGGGAACGCGACGAACGCGGGTCCGGACAGGTCCTCCGTGGTGCTCACCTCCGGTCCCGCGTCGAGCCGTACGGTGTGGCCGTCCGCCAGGCCGCGGTAGAGGTTCAGCCCGACGAGCTGGGCGATGTACTCGGTGCGCGGGTGGCGGGCGATGTCGGCGGGCGCGCCCTCCTGCACCACCCGGCCGTGCTCCACGACGACCAGCCGGTCGGCCAGCACCATCGCGTCCAGCGGGTCGTGCGTCACCAGAATCGCGACCGCCTCGAAGTCGGCCAGGTGGCGGCGCAGTCGCGCCCGTACCTCCAGCCGGGTGCGGGCGTCGAGGGCGGCGAGGGGCTCGTCCAGGAGCAGCAGGCGCGGCTCTGTGGCCAGGGCCCGGGCGAGCGCCACGCGCTGGGCCTGGCCGCCGGAGAGCCGCCGCGGCTTGGCGCCCGCGTACCCGGCCAGCCCCATCCGCTCCAGCCACGCGGCGGCCCGCGCACGGGCCTCGCTCTTGCCGGCGCCACGGCAGCGCGGGCCGAACGCCACGTTGTCGAGGGCGGTCAGGTGCGGGAACAGCAGGTAGTCCTGGAAGACGACGCCCACCGGACGGGATTCGGGCGGGGTGCGGGCGAGGTCCGTGCCGTCCAGGCGCAGACGGCCGCCGGTGAGGGGCGCGAGTCCGGCGAGGGCCCGCAGTGCGGTGGTCTTGCCCGCCCCGTTCGGGCCGAGCAGGGCGACCACGTCACCGGGGGCGGCCGTCAGCGCGATGTCGAGGCGGAAGGAACCGCGCTCGACGACGAGGTGTGCGTCGAGGCCCAGGGGCGGGGCTGCGGGGTGCTTCGGCATGGGTCAGACGGCCCTCGTCCAGCGGTCCCGCAGCCCCGCAAGCACGGCCACCGACACCGCGAGCAGCACGAGGCTGAGGGCGATCGCGGCGGCCGGGTCGTTCTGCAGGGCGAGGTAGACCGCGAGCGGCATGGTCTGGGTGCGGCCCGGGAAGTTCCCGGCGAAGGTGATCGTGGCGCCGAACTCGCCGAGGGCGCGGGCCCAGGCGAGCACGGCGCCGGCCGCGACGCCCGGGGCGATCAGCGGCAAGGTGACCCGGCGGAAGGCGGTGAAGCGGGACGCGCCCAGGGTGGCCGCCGCCTCCTCGAACCGCGGGTCGGCGGCCCGCAGCGTGCCCTCGACGCTGATCACCAGGAACGGCAGCGCGACGAAGGTCTCCGCGAGCACCACACCGGCGGTGGTGAACGGCAGGGTGACGCCGAACCACTCGTCCAGCAGGCGGCCCACGATGCCGTTGCGGCCCAGCGCCAGCAGCAGGGCGACACCGCCGACCACCGGCGGCAGCACCAGCGGAAGCGTCACCAGGGCGCGCACCAGGCTCCGCCCGGGGAAGTCGGTGCGGGCCAGCAGCCAGGCCAGCGGCACCCCGACGACCAGGCTCAGCGCGGTCGCGGTGGTCGCGCAGACCAGGGACAGACGCAGCGCGTCCCAGACGGCCGGGCTGGTCAGCTGCTCGGGCAGGTCGCGCCAGGGCGCCCGGACGACGAGGGCCAGGAGGGGCACCAGGAGGAACGCCAGGCCGACGAGGGCGGGCGCGAGGAGGGCGAGCGGGACACCGCGGCCGGGGGCGCGGGGGCGGCGGGCTTTGCGGGGGGTGTCCGGGGCGGTGGTGGTCACGGCGCGAGGAACCCGGCCTTCCCGAGCACCTTCTGCCCCTCCGGTGACGTCACGAGCGCGACGAAGGCCCGCGCGGCCGAGGCGTTGGGGGCGTGCTCGAGCAGGGCGATCGGGTAGTCGTTGACGGCCTGGGCGGCCTCCGGGAAGTCCACGCCGTCCACCTTGTCACCGGCCGCCCTCACATCCGTGCGGTACACGACGGCGGCGTCCGCCTCGTCGAGCCGCACCTTGGTCAGGGCGCTCTTCACGTCCTGCTCGTAGGAGGCGGGCGTCACCTCGACCCCGGCCGCCGTGAGGGCCTTTCGGGCAGCGGCTCCGCACGGCACCGTCTCGTCGCAGAGCACGACTTTCAGGCCGGCCGCGGCCAGGTCCCTCAGGGAGCCGACGCCGTGCGGGTTGCCGGGGGCGGTGGCGATGGCCAGGCGGTTGCGCGCGAAGGTGACCGGGTCGCCCGCCGTGAGCTTCTCGTCCGTCACGCGCTTCATGGTGGCGGGGCTGGCGGCGGCGAAGACGTCCGCGGGGGCGCCGCCCACGATGCCGGCGGCCAGGGAGTCGCTGCCGTTGAAGTTGAAGGTCACCTCGGTGCCGGGGTGTTCCTTCTCGAAGCGTTCGCCCAGCGCCGTGAAGCTCTCCTCCAGCGAGGCGGCGGCGAAGACGGTCACGGTGCCGCTCGGACCGCCGTCGCCGCTCGCCGGCGAGGATGACGGGGAACAGGCGGTGAGCCCGAGGGCGGTCAGGAGTGCGAGGGCGGCCGGGCCGGCGGCGCGGCGGGCGGAACGGATCATGCGCAGGCACTCCCTGACGGCGGCGGGCGTCGGCGGGGCGCCGGCCCCGCGCCTCCTCATCATGGCGCATCTGCGAGGTCTATGGCACCTGTGCGTCCGTATGAGCGAGGTCGTTCGGCGTGTGGGGTTCGCAGATGCGTGCCTGAGCAGGATGCTCAGGTGCGGTCGATATGGACGTTCGTCGACTTCACCCGTGCCGTGGCCTCCACACCGACCTCCAGGCCCAGTTCCTCGACCGCCTCCCGCGTGAGCAGGGAGACCAGGCGGTGGGGGCCCGCCTGGATCTCCACCTGGGCGGCGACGTCACCGAGCTTGATCGCCGTGACGATGCCGGGGAACGCGTTGCGGGCGGAGGTGTACGGGGTGTCCTCCTCGGTCGTGGCCGACTTGGCCAGCTCTACGGAGAACGCCGCCAGGTCACGGCCGTCGACCACCCTGCGCCCGGCGTCGTCGCGGCGGGTGGTGAGGCGTCCCGCGTCCGCCCAGCGGCGTGCGGTGTCCGGGCTGACGCCGAGCAGCCGCGCTGCCTGGCCGATCGTGTAGGACTGCATGCCGGTCACGATAGGGTGCCGCGGCCGCCGCGGGCGTACCGGCTACGACGCGGGCGGTGCCGTGCTCGCCCGCACCACCAGGTCGGTGCCGAGCTCCACGCGGGGCGAGTCCGGCTGCTCGCCGCGGGTGAGGCGGAGCACCGTACGGACGGCGAGGGCGCCCATGTCGGCGAGCGGCTGGCGGACCGTGGTGAGCGGCGGGGCCGACCAGCGCACCTCCGGGAGGTCGTCGAAGCCGACGACGCTCATGTCCTGCGGCACCCGCAGTCCCCGGCCGCGCAGCGCCTCGACCGCCCCGAGCGCCATCTGGTCGCCGGCGGCGAAGACCGCGGTGGGCGGCTCCGGCAGATCCAGAAGGGCGTGGCAGCCCGCGTGGCCGGACTCGGGGCGGAAGTCGCCGGGCACCACGAGCGTGTCGTCGGGAGTGACGCCCGCTCCCTCCAGCGCGGCCCGGTAGCCGTCGAGACGGGCACGGGAGCAGAGCAGCCGCGGCGGGCCGGCGATCAGGCCGATCCTGCGGTGCCCGAGGGACAGCAGATGCTGGGTGGCCGCGAGGCCGCCGGACCAGTTGGCGGCGCCGATGGTGGGGACGTCCAGGCCGGGTGAGCCGCCCGGGTCCACGACCACCACCGGGACGCCCAGGATGCGCAGTTCCTCGTGGAGGGAGGACTCCAGGGCGGAGGTGACGAGGATGACGCCGTCCGAGGCGCGCGCCCGCAGGGTGCGGATCCACTCGCGCGCGTCGCCGGAACGCCCGTGGACCGCCGACACCACGGTGCCCACGCCGGCGGTGTGCGCCTCCTCCTCGACCCCGCGGATGATCTCCACGGTCCAGGGGCTGTCGAGGTCGTTGAAGACCAGGTCGAGCAGCGCTGCGCGGGAGGGGGAGGAGGCGGGGCGCCGGCGGTAGCCGTGACGGCGCAGCAGGTCCTCGACCCGGGCGCGGGTCTGCGGGGAGACGTCGGAGCGGCCGTTGACCACGCGGGAGACGGTCGGCACGGAGACCCCGGCCTGCCGGGCGATCTCGGTGATCGTGATCCTGCTCCCGGCGTCGGTCTCCTGTGCTGCCACTTGCCCCTCCTCCGAGACGGGAACCCGCGAAACTTCCAGAAGTCTTCCGGAAGACGGGCGCGTGGGGAAAGGCGGCACAGGTCACACCGCGGGTCCTGCGCGGCGGCCGTCACCGTGCCCTTCCGCCGGGACACGGTGGGTGAGGAGCCGTGCACACGCTTCGGGGCCGGGTCGCGGAGGCGTCGTCCCGCGGTCCGGCCCCTGTGATCCCCGGGCGGTCCCCGTCCCGCCCGGCCGTGCTCAGGCGGACGTCAGCGTGACGTCCCGGGACCGCTGCGGGGCGATGACCCTGCCGTCGGGCAGGAGTTCACCGGTGTCCTCGAAGAGGACCACACCGTTGCACAGCAGGCTCCAGCCCTGCTCCGGGTGGTGCGCCACGAGACGGGCGGATTCCCGGTCGGCGGAGTCGGCTGAGGGGCACGGTGGCTGGTGCTGGCACATGGGTGGGTTCTCTCGCTCCGTGATGACCTGTGTGTGGGCTGTCGTGTCAGTTGCGCGGCGTGAATCGTCGTTCATGGCCGCCCCCCGTGGTGATGAGTCGGTCGGGATCCAGTGTTGCCCCACGGACGAGGATCCGCAGGCATTTCGCGGCACCGCCCCTCACAGGTTCATGACGCGTCACCCGCGCGGACGGTTCATCCCAACTGCACTGTCCTTTCGGGTGGTTCGCAATGGCCGGACGGGACTGGTCCGCACATGCGTACGCAGTGTCACCCGACGCGCGCACCCCGCCGCCCGGGTGGGGGCGACGGGGTGCGGGAGCGGGCGGGTCAGGCGGGTGAGCCGAGCAGCCGGGTGGGCGTCACGCGGTGGGTGAGCACCGGGAGCAGATCGGTGACCCGGTGCGGCCGGTGGGCCGCGATGCCGGGCGGGGCCGGTGCGAGCGGCACCAGCAGATCGGTGGCGGCCGGGACGCCGGCGGCGCCGTCCGCCTCGGTGTCGCCGTGCAGCCAGAGCGCCAGCATGTACAGGCCGGGCACCGACAGCAGGCGGGGCTGGTACGGCTGCGTCATGGTCTCCGCCTGGCGCAGGGCCAGTTCGGTGGCAGTGATGTACGGGCCCTCGAAGAAGCGGGAGAAGGTCCATCCGTCGGCGGTGAGCACGGTGTCGGCGGCGGCCACCGCGCGGTCGCCGGTGCGGATCAGGAAGCGCCACCCGGCGAGCGTCGTCGAGGTCTCGCCGTCGGCGGTGACCCGGTCGAGGACGTGCACGGGCAGCGGGAGTTCGGGTGAGGCGGGCCCCTGGGCGCGGAGCAGGGAGGGAGTTCGGGCGTCGCGCACGGCGGTCGGCGACGAGAGCGCGGTCAGGACGGAACGCAGTGCGGGCGCGGGAGCCGGGGGTACGTGCAGCGGCATGGTGGGTCGCCTCTCATTCGAAGGCACAGTGGCGCGAGGGCGGGGCGTGGCGGTGCGGACGGCGCTGTCAGCTCGCGAAGGTCAGAGAGGCGGGGGCCCGGAGGGTCTGGGCGGGAGACGGGGGTGAGGAGAGCCGCACACCGTCTCACGGCTGGATCACTCGACCGTGGGCGCCAACCTGGTTCTGCCTTGTGCACGAAGTTTATACGACACGGGTTGAGACTATGTTTCGTCTAGCTCTCTCCGGCAGTTCCGGCAAGGATATTTCAGGTCGGCGATATGCGAAAAAGATGCCGATTTCCCAAAGGGTTCACCGCACTGACCTCGGGCAATGACCGCCGAGCGGTCGGCCCATTCCGGTCGGCGTTTTTCACGAGTTCGCAACCGTGCCGTGATACGCGTTCCCGCGTATTGCCCCGTGAATGTGCCACTGGACACCTCGACCAGAGTAGCGCGCGCCACATGGATCCGGGGCGTTATCGATCGCATCCGCGGGGCATCCTTGCTTGTGGACCGGGACCCCGGCGGCCGATCTTCGGTACGCCATCCGAGGAGGGACGCTTCGATGGGGGAAAAGGTCGTGGCAGGTCAGTTCGACCTGTCCGATCGCCAGCGCTACCGCGAGAAGCTCGGCAGGTGCCTGACGGGCCTGGAGCGACTCCTGGAGGAGAAGCGGTTCGACCGCCCCAAGAACCTGATGGGGCTGGAGATCGAACTGAATCTCGCGGGCGCCGACGGCATGCCGAAAATGTTGAATGCGCAAGTCCTCGAACGCATCGCGAGCCGTGACTTCCAAACGGAACTCGCCATGTTCAATCTGGAAGTGAACATCGCCCCCCACCGGCTGGGCGGGCGTGTTTTCGACCGGCTCGACGAGGAACTGCGGACCTCGCTCTCCTACGCCGACCGCAAGGCCCAGGAGGTGGACGCGGGCATCGTGATGATCGGCATCCTGCCGACGCTCGACCGCGACGACCTCGTCTCCTCCAACCTCTCCGACGTCGACCGCTACGCCCTGCTCAACGATCAGATCGTGGCCGCGCGCGGTGAGGACTTCACCCTCGACATCGACGGCGTGGAGCACCTCAGGTGCACCTCGAAGTCGATCGCCCCGGAGGCCGCCTGCACCTCGGTGCAGCTGCACCTCCAGGTCACGCCGGAACGCTTTCCCGACGTGTGGAACGCGGCGCAGGTGGTCGCCGCCGCGCAGATCGCCGTCGGCGCCAACTCGCCCTTCCTGTTCGGGCGCGAGCTGTGGCGCGAGTCCCGGCCCCCGCTGTTCCAGCAGTCCACCGACACCCGCCCGCCCGAGCTGCAGGCGCAGGGCGTGCGGCCGCGCACCTGGTTCGGGGAGCGCTGGGTGACCTCGGCGTTCGACCTCTTCGAGGAAAACCTGCGCTACTTCCCCGCCCTGCTGCCCATCTGCGACGAGGAGGACCCGCTCGAGGTGCTGGACCGCGGCGGCGTCCCCTCGCTCGCCGAACTCGTCCTGCACAACGGCACCGTCTACCGCTGGAACCGACCCGTCTACGGCATCGCCGACGGCGTGCCCCACCTGCGCGTGGAGAACCGCGTGCTGCCGGCGGGCCCCACCGTGACCGACGTGCTCGCGAACGCGGCCTTCTACTACGGCGTGGTCCGCGCCCTCGCCGAGGACGCCCGCCCGGTGTGGAGCCGGCTGCCCTTCGAGGCCGCCGCCGCCAACTTCGACGCCGCCTGCAAGGACGGCATCGACGCCCGCTTCACCTGGCCCCGGCGCGGCCGCCTCGGCGGCCTGGGCGAGGTGGACGCGGTCACCCTCGTACGGGAGGAACTGCTGCCGCTCGCCGAGGCCGGTCTTGACGCGTGGGGGATCGAGCCCGCCGACCGGGACCGGTACCTCGGGGTGATCGAGGAGCGCTGCCGGCGCCGGGTGAACGGCGCGTCCTGGCAGGCCGCGACCTTCCACCGGGCGCTGGACGCGGGACTCGGCCGGGACGAGGCGCTGGCGGCCACCACCCGCCGCTACCGCGAGCTGACCAAGCAGGGCGAGCCCGTGCACACATGGCCGGTGGGGCTGCCCGAACCGGTGCCGACGACGGCCTGACCGGTGCCCCTGAGGGACTGATCGGCGCCCCGGCCCCGCGGCCTGCCGCACAGGTCCTGCCTTCATACTGATCGGACCGACCGGTGATGTGGAGGCAGGTGTGCAGGCGGAGGCGGCGGGCCCGGGGGCCGATGCGTATCCGGAGCGGACCCTCTCGCGGAGGACGCTGCGGGACGAGACACTGCTCGTCCTCGCGCTGTCGCTCGGCGCGAGCGGAGTGTCGGCGCTGATCAGCTTCATCGGCTCGGTCACCAGGCCGGGCGGACTGAAGGACCAGGCGGCCACCCTCAACGCCTCGGCCGCGCCGGGCCGCCCCTGGCTGGACCTGGCCTGGCAGCTGTTCGGCATCACCACCGCGCTGGTTCCGGTGGCCCTGGTGGCGCACCTGCTGCTGCGGGAGGGCGCCGGACTGCGCACCATCGGCTTCGACCGCACCCGGCCCTGGTCCGACCTCGGCCGGGGCGCCGCGATCGCCGCGGTCATCGGCAGCAGCGGCATCGCCTTCTATCTGGCCGTGCGCGCGCTCGGCTTCAACCTCACCGTGGTGCCGGAGGCGCTGCCCGAGGTGTGGTGGAAGTACCCCGTGCTGATCCTGTCGGCCGCGCAGAACTCGATCCTCGAAGAGGTCGTCGTCGTCGGCTATCTGCTGCGCCGGCTCGACCAGCTCGGCTGGTCGCCCACCGCCTCCATGGCGGGCAGCGCGGTGCTGCGCGGGTCGTACCACCTGTACCAGGGCATCGGCGGCTTCGTCGGCAACATGGTCATGGGCGTGGTGTTCGTCCACCTGTACCGCCGCTGGGGGCGCGTCGGGCCGCTGGTGGCCGCGCACACCCTGCTCGACATCGGCGCGTTCGTCGGGTACGCGCTGCTGGTGGGAAAGGTCGGCTGGCTGCCGACGGCGTGAGCTGAGGCGGGACTCAGGCCAGCAGTTCGCCGTCGACGACCGTCACCGCGCGCCCGCCCAGCAGGGTGCGGGCGCCGCGCACCTCGGTGCGGACGAGACCGGAGCGCGGTGAGGCCTGGAGCCCGGTGAGGGCGGCGCGGCCGAGCCGCTGCGCCCAGTACGGGGCCAGCGCGGTGTGCGCGCTGCCGGTGACCGGGTCCTCGTCGATGCCGACGTTGGGGAAGAAGCAGCGCGAGACGAAGTCGTGCTCCGACGCCGGGTCCTCGGCGCGGGCGGTGGCGATGATCCCGCGCTCCGAGTACGTCATCAGGGCCTTGTGGTCGGGGCGCAGGGCGCGCACGGTGCGCTCGTCGGCCAGCTCGACCAGCAGGTCGCCGACGTGCGGGCCGGTGTCGAACGCCGCCAGGACGGGCGCGCCGAGCGCCTCCGCGACGCCCTCGGGCACGTCGACGGCGGTGAGCGGGGCCGTGGGGAAGTCCAGGACGACGGTGCCGTCCTCCGCGGTCCCGGCGACCAGCACGCCGCTGCGGGTGGCGAACCGCACCGGGCCCTTGTGGGCGCCGGTGGCGTGCAGGACGTGTGCGGTGGCAAGCGTGGCGTGGCCGCACATGGCCACCTCGGTCACCGGTGTGAACCAGCGCAGCGCCCAGTCGGCCTCGCCGCCCTCGGGCAGCGGGTGGGCGAAGGCCGTCTCGGCGTGGTTGACCTCCAGGGCGACGTTCTGCAGCCAGGAGTCCTCCGGGAAGGCGTCGAGCAGCAGCACTCCGGCCGGGTTGCCGGTGAAGGGACGGTCGGTGAAGGCATCGACGATTCGGATCCGCATGCCCCGACGGTAGAGGGCGGGCGGCCGCCCGGCACAAGGGCCTTGTCGGGCGAGCTCTTCCGATATATCGTTGAAGCATCGCAATAGATCAACGATGGGATGGAGTGATGGCGATGCGTGGCTACGGTCATGAGCATGGACACGGTCATGGGCACGGCGGACCGCGGGGCGGCGGACGCGGCGACTTCGAGCGGCTGCGTGCCGCCTTCGGTCCCTTCGGGCCCGGAGGGCCGGGAGGACCCGGCGGCCCCTGGGGTCCCGGCTTCGGCCACGGCGGCCCCTGGGGCGGCCGAGGGCGCGGCGGACCCAGGGGGAGGGCGCGGCGCGGTGACGTCCGCGCGTCGATCCTGGCCCTGCTGAAGGACCGCCCGATGCACGGCTACGAGATGATCCAGGAGATCGCCGAGCGCAGCGGCGGGGCGTGGAAGCCCAGCCCCGGCTCGGTCTACCCCACCCTCCAGCTGCTGGAGGACGAGGGCCTGATCGTCAGCGAGTCCGAGGGCGGCAAGAAGCTGTTCTCCCTCACCGAGGCCGGCCGCACGGCCGCCGAGGACGGCCCCGAGGCTCCCTGGGAGGAGGCCTCGCGCGGGGTCGACTGGGAGGCGCTGAGCGAGATCCGCCAGGCCGGGTTCGGCCTGATGGAGGCCTTCGGGCAGGTCTGGAAGACGGGGAGCAAGGAACAGCGGGAGAAGGCCCTCGGGGTCATCAACGAGGCTCGGAAGAAGCTCTATCTGATCCTCGCGGACGAGCACTGAGCCGGTGGCCGCCGGCCGGGAGAGTCTGAGGGGCGTACGCCGCGTGGCGTGCGCCCCTCGGGTGTGTGCGCCCTGATCTCGTTCCCAAGGAGGAGATTTCGCCACGCGACGTCCCCTTCCTGTGGGACGCCGAGATGCGTCCCGCCGCCGATGTGCCGGGCGGCCCGGACTGATGGGGTGGGGGATGTGCGATCCCCTCTTCCCCGGCAGCAGGCCCAGTGGCCCCAGGCGCAGGCCGCCCGCGGCGCGGACGACGACGCCGGGCTCGGCGCGGAGCTGGCGGAGGTCGTGGCCGGCGCCCGGCGCAGGGTGGTCCGGGGCGGCGACCGGCACATCGACACCGCCCATCTGCTGCACTCCCTGCTCGAGTCCGATCCCGAGGTGCGGGCCGCGTTCGGCGAGGGGGCCGCGGTGGCGCGGCTGCTCGGGTATCTGGTGCAGCGCAGCATCGGGTACGGGCTGAGGTGGCAGGGGAGCGTCGAGGACTCGGACGGGCTGCCGGTCGTGGAGGGGGCGGCCGGGTTCTCGCCGCTGGCGGCGGTGTGCGTGGCGCGGGCACGGGAGCGGGCCGCTCGGCGGGGTGAGGGGGGTGTGCGGGGGACCGATCTGCTGGCCGAGCTCGTCGTGGAGCCGCAGGCTCGGGCCGTTGAGGTGGTGCGGCGGGCGGGAGTGGAGCCGCACGAGGTGATCAAAGGGGTGGATCAAAGGGCTGCGGGGTGAGTTCGCGCCCCCATCGGTCAGGTGCCTTGGGGGTGACGGTCCTGTCGCGGGCTGGCATCATGTGGCGGTGTTCATGACTCACCCCAAGGGCATGGGGCTCACCCTCGCGCTGGTGTCCGCCGTGGCCTTCGGCGGGTCCGGTGTGGCGGCCAAGCCGTTGATCGAGGCCGGGCTGGATCCGCTGCACGTCGTATGGCTGCGGGTGGCGGGCGCGGCGCTCGTCATGCTGCCGCTCGCCGTACGCCACCGCAGGCTGCTGCTGCGGCGGCCCGCGCTGCTCGCCGGGTTCGGTCTCTTCGCCGTGGCCGGCGTCCAGGCCTGCTACTTCGCCGCGATCTCCCGCATCCCCGTCGGCGTCGCGCTGCTCGTCGAGTACCTGGCGCCCGCCCTCGTCCTCGGCTGGGTGCGGTTCGTGCAGCGGCGGCCGGTGACCCGTGCCGCCGCCGTCGGCGTGGTGCTCGCCGTGGGGGGTCTCGCCTGCGTCGTCGAGGTGTGGGCAGGACTCGGCTTCGACGCCCTCGGACTCGCGCTCGCGCTCGGCGCCGCCTGCTGTCAGGTCGGTTACTTCGTCCTGTCCGACCAGGGCAGCGACAGCGAGGAGTCCCCCGACCCGCTCGGTGTCATCGCGTACGGGCTGCTGATCGGCGCCGCCGTGCTCACCGTGGTCGCGCGGCCCTGGTCCATGGACTGGTCCGTGCTCACCGGCACCGCCGCGATGGACGGCACGCCCGTCGCCGCCTTCCTGCTGCTGGGGTGGATCGTCCTGATCGCCACGGTCGCCGCGTACGTCACCGGCGTGCTGTCGGTGCGCCGCCTCTCACCGCAGGTGGCGGGCGTGGTCGCCTGTCTGGAGGCGGTCATCGCCACCGTTCTCGCCTGGGTGCTGCTCGGTGAGCATCTGTCGGCGCCGCAGATCGTCGGCGGCGCGGTCGTCCTGGCCGGCGCCCTCATCGCCCAGTCCTCCGCCCCGGCGAAGACCCCGGAGAAGCCCGTCGCGAGCGGCGGCCCGGAACGGGAGTTGTCCACGCCCGGAACCACCGCCTAAGGTGCTCGTCATGCATACGCGCGCACGTGTTCTTCCGCCTCCGGCCGCCTGAGGCGGGCCCTCCGGCGGATGCGCCCGGCAGCGTGCCGGGCGCCGCGGTGCTGCCCGCAGACGAAGTCCGCGGATCCCGGTCCCTCGGCCCCGGCGGGGCCTGAGCCGGGCTCCCTTCCGAACTTCCGCGCCCACGCACACGCGTGATGCGCGCCTCTGCGGAGAGAGAACACGTGTCGAACAACGTCTCCGGCCTGCCCGTCGGGCGCGGCCTGATCTACCTCGTCGTCGCCGGTGCCGCCTGGGGCACCGCGGGCGCCGCGGCGTCGCTGGTGTACCGCACCAGCGACATGGGCCCGGTCGCCCTGTCCTTCTGGCGCTGCGCCGTCGGCCTTGCCGTGCTGTACGCGGCGCGGCTGCTCTTCGGACGCTCCCGCGCCGCCGCTCCGGCACCGCTGGGCCGCCGGGCGGCGCGGGCGACGGCCACCGGCATCGGACTCGCGGTGTTCCAGACGGCCTACTTCGCCGCCGTGTCGGCGACGGGGCTGGCCGTGGCCACCGTCGTCACCCTGGGCGCCGGTCCCGTGCTGATCGCCGTCGGGGCCCGCCTCACCATGGGCGAGCGGCTGGGGCGCGGCGGGCTCGCGTCCGTCGCGGGCGCGCTCACCGGGCTCGTGGTCCTCGTCCTCGGCGGCGGGGACGCGACGGTGGACCCCGTGGGCGTCCTGCTCGCCCTGCTGTCCGCCGCCGGCTACTCCGCGATGACCCTGCTCACCCGGTGGTGGGGGCGCGACGGCGGCACCGACGCGTCCGGCGCGACCGTCGGGGCGTTCGCCGTCACCAGCCTGGTGCTCCTGCCGTTCGCCGCGGTGGAGGGACTGGTGCCGCACACCGACGCCCCGGGTGCGTTGTCGCTCCTGCTCGCCTACGTCGCGACCGTGCCGACCGCGCTGGCCTACGGCCTCTACTTCGCGGGCGCCGCGGTCGTACGGTCGGCGACGGTGTCCGTGATCATGCTGCTCGAACCGGTCAGCGCGGCGGTGCTCGCCGTCGCTGTGCTCGGCGAGCGGCTCACGGCGGCCACGCTGGTCGGCACCCTGCTGATGCTGGGCTCGGTGGCGGGCCTGGCGGCAGGCGAGGCCCGGGACGCGCGGGCGGCGCGACGGGCGCGGGGGGACGCCGTTCCGGCGTGAGGTGAACGAGGGTGCCTCCGGTCGGCCGGGGGCACCCGCGGGACGTGGCCCCGGGCCGCCGCGTCCCGGGCGTGACCGGCGAAGGTGGACGTCGCCCGGAGGGGTCGATCAGGTCACAGGGCCGTCAGATAGCCGGGGACCTTCGTGCCGGGGGCCAGGTCCGGGGCGGGCTCGGGGGTGCCGTAGGCCGTGCGGACCGGGAGGACGCCCGCCCAGTGGGGCAAAGACAGGTCCTCGGGCTCGTCGTTGACGCCGCCGGTGCGGAGCTTGGCGGAGACCTCGGCGAGGGGGAGGCGGAGCACCGCCGTGGCGGCCAGTTCCTTCTTGTCGGCCGGGCGGGAGTCGGCGGCGCGGCCCGGCACGACGTGGTCGACGAGGGCGTCGAGCGCCCGCCGCTTCTCCTCCGGGTCGCTCACGTCGTACGCCGTGCCGTGCACCACCACGGAGCGGTAGTTGACCGAGTGGTGGAAGGCGGAGCGGGCGAGCACCAGGCCGTCGACATGGGTGACCGTGAGGCACACCGGAAGTCCTTGGCCGCTCTGCCCGGCCGCCCGCAGCGGGCGGGAGCCGGTGGAGCCGTGGACGTAGAGGACCTCGCCGACGCGGCCGTAGAGCGTGGGCAGGACGACCGGGGCGCCGTCCCGGACGAAGCCGAGGTGGCAGACGTAGCCCTCGTCGAGTATCGCGTGCACCAGGTCCTTGTCGTACGACGCGCGCTGCGGGGAGCGGGTGGGGACGGTGCGCTCGGTGGGCGCGTAGGAGGTCTCGGGTCGCTGCTGCGATGGCTGGGGCCCCTGCATGGCCGACTCCCTTGTACTAGTGCATAATGTGGTTTGTGCTAGGAGAGTATCGGATCAGTGGGCGGCGCGCGGCGGAGATTTCCGCGAGCATCGAGCGGGCGGTGGGGGAGGGCGCCCTGCAGCCGGGTGAACTGCTGCCTTCCATGCGGGAGTTGGCCATGCGGCTCGAGGTGAACCCGAACACCGTGGCGGCCGCGTACCGGACCCTGCGCGAGCGCGGGGTCATCGAGACGGCGGGCCGGCGGGGCAGCCGGGTGCGGCCCAAGCCGGCCACCACGGCACGCGAGATGATCCGGGTGGAGGTCCCACCGGGCGTGCGCGACCTGTCCGACGGCAACCCGGACCCCGCGCTGCTGCCGGCGCTGGCCGGGGCGTTCGCCGCGGCCGCGGCCCAGGGCGACAAGGAGCCGGTGCTGTACGGGCACGCACCCGTGGACCCCGAACTGGAGCGGTTGGCGCGGGCCGGGCTGGACGCCGACGGCGTGCCGCACGGGCCGGTCGCCGTCACCTCGGGTGCGCTGGACGCGGTGGAGCGGGTGCTCGCCGCCCATCTGCGGCCGGGGGACGCGGTCGCGGTGGAGGACCCCGGGTGGGGGAGTCTGCTGGACCTTGTCCCGGCGCTCGGCCTGCGCACCGTGCCGGTGGCCCTCGACGACGAAGGGCCCCTCCCCGACGGCGTGCGCAGGGCGCTGGAGGGCGGGGCGCGGGCGCTGATCGTCACCGACCGCGCCCAGAACCCGACCGGCGCCGCGCTGAGCGCCGAGCGGGCGGAGGCGCTGCGCGCGGTGCTCGCCGGCCATCCGGAGACACTGCTGATCGAGGACGACCACGGGCACCACATCGTCGACCTGCCCCTGCACCCCCTCGCGGGCGTCACGCACCGCTGGGCCTTCTCCCGCTCGGCCGCCAAGGCGTACGGGCCCGACCTGCGCCTCGCGGTCCTCACCGGCGACGCGCTCACCCTCGACCGGGTGCGCGGCAGGCAGCGGCTCGGGCCCGGCTGGGTCAGCCTGACCCTCCAGCGCGCGGTGGCGCGGCTGTGGGCCGACGGCGCCGTGGACCCGGCGGCCGTCGCGGCGCGCTACGGGGAGCGCCGGGACGCCCTGGCCGCGGCGCTGAACCGGCGCGGGGTCGCGGCGCACGGGCGCAGCGGCATGAACCTGTGGGTGCCGGTCCCCGACGAGACCGGGGCGGTCGCCCGGCTGCTGCACGCCGGCTGGGCGGTGGCCCCCGGAGCGCGCTTCCGGATGAGCACGCCGCCGGGTGTCCGCGTCACCGTCTCCACCCTCACGCACACGGAGATCGAGCCGCTGGCCGAGGCGCTCGCGGCGGCGGTGCGGCCCGGGGAGGGGGACCGGCGGACGTACGCGTGAGGGGGCGCGGCGCGCGTGGGGCACCCCACCTCCCTACTCCGCCCGCCGCGGCCTCACCTGTGTGAGCGCCGCCCCCGCCAGGACCACCGCCGCGCCGACCGGTGTCGACCAGGTCAGCGTCTCGCCCAGCAGCAGGATGCCCGCCGCGGCGGCGATCACCGGGACGAAGTAGGTGACCATCTGACCGGTGGTCGGGCCGACCTCGGCGACGATGCCGTACTGGACGAGGACCGCCAGGCCCGTGCCCAGCGTGCCCAGCGCGGCGATCGCGAGCAGCGGGCCGACCGCCAGGCTCGACGGCACGGAGGTGAACAGCGGGGTGACGACGGCCAGCTGGACCGTCGCGAGCAGCAACTGGCCCCCGGTCAGCGACAGGTGGGAGTGGCTGCTGCCGGCGAGGGTACGGCGGACGTAGATCCAGCCGACGGGGTAGCTCAGGGAGGCGAGCAGGGCCAGCGTCGTGCCGCGCGCGTCCAGGCCCTGGAAGCCCTGCCACGCCCCCAGCACGGTCAGCACCCCGAGGAAGCCCAGGCCCAGTCCCGCCACCCGCACCCGCGTCGGCCGGTCCTCGCGCAGCGCCACCAGGGACAGCGCCATGCCCCACAGCGGGGAGGTCGCGTTGCAGATGCCGGCCAGGGTGGACGGGATGGTCAGCTCCGCGAAGGCGAACAGCGAGAACGGCAGGGCGTTCAGCAGGAAACCGGCGACCGCGAGATGCATCCAGGTGCGGGCGCCGCGCGGCAGCCCCTCCCGCCGTACCGCCATGGCGACCGCCAGCACGGCCGTGCCGAAGGCCAGGCGGCCCAGGGTGACCTGGAAGGGCGCATAGCCCTGTGTGCCGACCTTGATGAGGAGGAAGCTGAAGCCCCAGATCAGCGACAGGGCGGCGAAACGCAGCCGCCAGTCGAGGCGCGGACGGGCGGGGGCGGGCGCGGAGCCGGCCGGATCCGGCGCGGTGGTGGTGGTCGCGGTGACACTGCTCATGCCGGTAACGATGGGGCAGACCTACCTCGTAGCACAATCGAGAAATCGCACGCAGTATCTCGTAGCATCACTTACATGTTGAACCTGGAGCGCCTGCGCACCCTCGACGCCCTCGCCCGGCACGGCTCGGTCAGCGGGGCGGCGGAGGGGCTGCACATCACCACCTCGGCGGTCTCGCAGCAGATGGCCAAGCTGGAGCGCGAGGTGGGTCAGCGGCTCCTCGCCAAGCACGGGCGCGGGGTGCGGCTCACGGACGCGGGCCGGCTGCTCGCCGAGCACGCCGCGCGCATCCTGTCCCAGGTGGAGCTGGCCCAGGCAGACCTGGAGGCGCAGCGCGGGCAGGTCGCGGGCGAGCTGCGGATCTCCGCCTTCCCGACCGCCGCGCGCGGGCTGTTCCCGGCCGCGCTGGCCGAGCTGAAGGAACGCCATCCGGCGCTGCGGGTGCGGTCGCGGGAGCTGGAGCCCGAGAACGGCATCCGAGGCGTGGTCCGCGGCGACCTCGACCTCGCGGTGGTGCTCGACTGGTACAACAAGCCGATGCCGCTGCCCGACGGGCTGGTCAAGGCGCTGCTGCTGGACGACCCGGCCGACGTGGCCCTCCCGGCCGCCCACCCGCTCGCCGGACGGGACGAGATCGACCTCGCCGAGCTGGCCGAGGACGAGTGGATCACGTGGGGCGAGGGGGAGTTCTGCCATGAGTGGCTGATGTTCACCCTGCGCTCCAAGGGCGTCGAGCCGATCGTCGCGCACCGCGCGGCCGAGAGTCACACCCAGCTCAACCTGGTCGCCGCGGGGCTCGGGGTGTGCGTGGCGCCGCTGCTGGGCCGCGATCCGCTGCCCGGCGGGGTGGTGACCGTGCCGCTGCGGCAGCGGGTCCGGCGGCACGTGTTCGTCGTCTGGCGCGCCGACGCCGACCGCCGCCCGTCGATCCGGGCGGCGGTGCGGGCGCTGCGGGCGGCGGGGGAGAGGGTCGGGGGCGCCGCACTCGTGGACGGCGCCCCCGTGGACGGCTCCTCGGAGGCGGGCGTCCCGCAGGCCGGCGCGACGGAGCCCGGCGCTCCCGTCAGGACAGCTGCGACAGCTTCCTGAAGTCCCAGGAGACGATCTTCTCCGGGGTCAGCCGCAGCCACGCGTGCCGTCCGTCGTGCGGCATCTCGTCCAGGCCGAAGTTCTTCCGGGCGAACAGCGTCTCCGGCACGTCCAGTTCCGCCCGCAGCTCGCCGGTGCGCGGGATCTCGCCCACGAACTCCACCCGCCCGGACAGCTCCGCGCCGCGCAGCTCGTCGTACTCCTCGCCCGTGTCGACCACGACCGCCACCCGAGGGTCGCGCCGCAGATCCGCGAACCGCCTGCTGCGCACCACCGAGTACAGCCACATCGAGACGCCGTCCCACACGAACCACAGGGTGCTCACGTGCGGCATGCCGTCGGCGGACACCGTGGCGACCCGGCAGGTGCGCTGTTCGGTGAGGAAGTCGTCCAGCTCCCCGGGCGTCATCATGATCTTGCGGCCCCGGCGCTGTGTGGCGGTCATACGGACGGCCCCTTCTGCTGTCGTGCTGTGCGTGTGCCGTGCACGTGGTTCCCCATCGTGCACGGGTCCGGCGGTTCAGGCGAGGGTGATGGAGTCGCCGTCGACGGTGATCCCCACCTCGGGCAGCGGCTTGGTCGCGGGGCCGCTGCTCACACTGCCGTCGGCGACGGAGAAGTTGCTGTTGTGACAGGGGCAGTTGATGAGCCCGTCGGAGACGCTCTTCACCGCGCAGCCCTGGTGGGTGCAGGTCGCCGAGTACGCCTTGAACTCGCCCGCCGACGGCTGCACGACCACCACCTTCTGGTCGGCGAAGACCTTGCCGCCGCCCTCGGGGATGTCGGCGGTCGAGGCGAGCGGCGTGCCGCCGGCGGCGTCGCCGCCGGAACTCCCGCCCGTGCCGCCGCCGTTCGCGGTGTCGTCCGCCGCGCCGCCGGACTGGGCCGGGGCGGCGGACGCGTCGTCGTCGGAACCTCCGCAGGCGGTCAGCGCCACGGCGAGGCCGGCCGCCCCCGCGGCCGCCACCACCGTGCGGCGGGCGGGTCCCGATGCGGGCTGGAACGATACGGTCATGCCGGTGTGTCCCTTCCGGGGATGAAGCGTGATCTGGAAACAGGTACGGTCGGCGGGCCCGGGCCGTTCAGGCAGTGCCGAGAGCTTCGCCTGCGTGCGGTCGGAGGGGCGTAAGCCACAGCTGTCGGTTGCCTGTCGGCCCCGGCGACGCGCCACCGGGCCGCCTCCGACGTGCGGCGACACGCCAGTAGCCTGGGGCGATGCTCAAGGAAGTCATCGCGACCCGATTCATCGCGCCGCTGCGCGAGGGCGGCTCGCTCCCCGGACTGATCGAGGCGGACGACCTCGGCACCTACGCGCTGAAGTTCACCGGCGCCGGACAGGGCCGCAAGACGCTCGTCTCCGAGGTCGTCTGCGGGGAACTGGCCCGCCGGCTGGGGCTGCGGGTGCCGCGCCTGGTCACCGTGGAACTCGACCCGGTGCTCGGGCTCGGCGAACCCGACCCGGAGGTGCAGCAGTTGCTGAAGTCCAGCGGCGGCACCAACCTCGGGACGGACTTCCTCTCCGGCGCGCTCGGCTTCGATCCGCTCGCCTTCGAGGTGGGCCCCGAGGAGGCCGGGCGGATCGTCTGGTTCGACGCGCTGGTCAACAACGTCGACCGCTCCTGGCGCAACCCCAACATGCTGCGCTGGCGCGGCGAGCTATGGCTCATCGACCACGGCGCGACCATGATCTGGCACCACAACTGGCCCGGCGCCGAGGCCTCCGCCGCCCGCCCCTACGACGCCTCCGACCACGCCCTCCGGGGCGCCGCGCCGGACGTCGCCGCGGCCGCCGCGGACCTCGCCCCGCGCATCACCGAGGACCTGCTGGCCGAGGTCACCGCCCAGGTCCCCGACGTGTGGCTGGCCGGAGAACCCGGCTTCGACGGCCCCGACGACCTCCGGCGCGCCTACGCCCGCCCGCTGCTCGCCCGCGCCGCCGGGATCCACCACCGCATCGAGGGCCTCGAGGGGGACCGGTGAGCGACCTGCACGTCTACGAGTACGCGCTCCTGCACGTCGTGCCGCGCGTCGAACGCGGCGAACGCATCAACGCGGGGGTGCTGGTGTACTGCCGGCCCCTCTCCTACGTCGGGGCCCGCACCCACCTCGACGAGACACGGCTGCTGGCCCTCGACCCCGCCGCCGACGTACCCGGCGTACGGGCCGCGCTGCGCGCCGTCGAGGGCGTCTGCGCGGGCGGCGACGCGGCGGGCCAGGCGGCCGCCGACGACCCCGGCCGCCGCTTCCGCTGGCTGATCGCCCCCCGCTCGACGATCGTCCAGCCGGGCCCGGTCCACACGGGCCTGACGGCGGACCCGGGGGCGGAGACGGAACGCCTGCTGGACCTGCTGGTCCGGTAGGACGCGGGGGCGCCGTGCGGGGGCGCGGGCGAACAGGTGCGGCGCCCGCGGCCGCCCTCAGGCGGTGTGTGTCAGGTGCGGCGGCGGAGGACGTAGCCCGTGGCCAGCAGCGCGCCGCTCACGAACGTGGCGCCGATGCCGATGTCCCAGCTCGTCGGGCCGTTGCCCGAGGCGCCGCCCAGGCCGCCCTGGACACCGCGGGTCGGGGTGGGGGCGGCGGAGGTTCGCGTGGGAGTGGGCGTCGGGCTCGGGGAGCGGGTCGGGGACGCCGTGGCCGTCGGTGTCCGCGTGGCGGCCGGCGTCTGGGTCCGGGTCGGCGGGGCGGACGTCGGCCGGGCGGACGTCGGGGCCGCCGTCGTCGGGGACATGGTCGGGGTCGCCGGGCGGAACGTGGAGGAGGTCAGGCCGCGGCGGGGCAGCGCCTCGCAGGCGATGCCGTCGTCCGGGCCGGCGTCCTCGTCGAGCCGGTGCGGGTCGCTGCGGTCCATCTCGAAGAAGGTCTGCGCGTCCTCCTGGTAGGTGAAGTCGCTGCAGTCCAGGTCCTGGGCGTGGGCGATGTCGGCCATCGGCACGATCGCGGCGAGCGCGATCAGCGTGCCTATGGCACCGGTGCGACGGCGCATCGGGCGCCTCCTTTCCGGCCGCGGGGAGCTCGCGCTTCGACGCTAGGTTCCGCCGGCCGCCACGGCGCGCAGCGCTGGGCCGATCGGGTGCCGGGGAAGTGAACCGGAGGCCGGAGAGGTCCGCCCGGCCGCGGGGAATGGATCACACACGCGCGGTGCGCCGTTGACACCGGGTGCCAGGGCTTCTAGCGTCACGTCTGCTGAAGGTACTAAGCGGTCGCTCATTGCATCGGGGGCGGCCGCAGGAGCCGCATCCCAAGGGCGAGGAGAAGCAGCAATGTCCACCACTGAGCAGCGGGTCGCGGTCGTCACCGGCGCCGCGCGCGGCATCGGCGCCGCCACCGCCGTACGACTGGCCGCCGAGGGCCGCGCGGTCGCCGTGCTGGACCTCGACGAGGCCGCCTGCAAGGACACCGTCGAGAAGATCACCGCCGCCGGCGGCAAGGCGCTCGCGGTCGGCTGCGACGTCTCCGACGAGGCGCAGGTCGAGGCTGCCGTCGCCCGCGTCACCGAGGAGCTCGGCGCCCCGACGATCCTGGTCAACAACGCGGGCGTGCTGCGCGACAACCTGCTGTTCAAGATGAGCGTCTCCGACTGGGACACCGTCATGAACGTGCACCTGCGCGGCGCCTTCCTGATGTCCAAGGCCTGCCAGAAGCACATGGTGGACGCCGGCTTCGGCCGCATCGTCAACCTGTCGTCCTCCTCCGCGCTCGGCAACCGCGGCCAGGTCAACTACTCCGCGGCCAAGGCCGGCCTGCAGGGCTTCACCAAGACCCTGGCCAAGGAGCTCGGCAAGTTCGGCGTCACCGCCAACGCCGTCGCCCCCGGCTTCATCGCGACCGAGATGACCAAGGCCACCGCCGACCGCGTCGGCATGGGCTTCGAGGACTTCAAGGCCGCCGCGGCCACCCAGATCCCGGTCGCCCGCGTCGGCGAGCCCGAGGACATCGCCAACGCCATCGCCTTCTTCACCGCGGACGCGGCAGGCTTCGTCTCCGGCCAGGTGCTGTACGTGGCCGGCGGACCGCTCGACTAAAGGACCCGGACATGACGACAGTGGAACCCACCGGCAAGGTCGCCCTGATCACGGGCGCCAGCCGCGGCATCGGCTACGGCGTCGCCGAGGCGCTGGTCGCGCGCGGCGACCGGGTCTGCATCACCGGACGCAACGAGGACGCCCTCAAGGAGGCCGTGGAGCAGCTCGGCGCCGACCGGGCCGTGTACGTGGCCGGCAAGGCGCACGACGAGGCCCACCAGGCACTCGCCGTCGAGCGCGTGATGGAGGCCTTCGGCCGGGTCGACTACCTGGTCAACAACGCGGGCACCAACCCCGTGTTCGGGCCGATCGCCGACCTCGACCTGAACGTGGCGCGCAAGGTCTTCGAGACCAACGTGATCTCCGCGCTCGGCTTCGCGCAGAAGACCTGGCACGCCTGGCAGAAGGACAACGGCGGGGCGATCGTCAACATCGCCTCCGTCGCGGGCATCGCGCCCTCGCCCTTCATCGCCGCCTACGGCGTCAGCAAGGCCGCGCTGATCAACCTCACCCAGCAGCTGGCGCACGAGTTCGCGCCCAGGGTCCGGGTCAACGCCATCGCCCCGGCGGTGGTGAAGACCAAGTTCGCCCAGGCGCTGTACGAGGGCCGCGAGGAGGAGGCCGCCGCGTCCTACCCGCTCGGCCGGCTCGGTGTGCCGTCCGACATCGGCGGGGCGGCCGCGTTCCTCACCTCGGACCAGTCGGACTGGGTCACCGGCCAGACCCTGGTCGTCGACGGCGGCATCTTCCTCAACGCCGGCGTCGGCTGATCCGTACGCACCGATCGCGCATCACGCGTGCGCACCGGTCACCACCGCCCCGTCCGACACGGACGCCGTTGACGAAAACGGCGTCCGTGTCGGCGTTTTGGGCACGAAACGCCCGTGACAACGTAGTCATCCGCCAGTTGATCTCACGGCCCGTTCCGGGGTGGGTCAGGGGGCGTGTCACTGCGGTATCGTTCGCCGACCCTTGGTATGGCAGATCGAGGAGCGTGCGCGTGTTCAACCGGAATCGATGCCTGCGGCGGGTGGCGGCCATCGCGTCCATATCGTCCCTGGTGACCGGATGCGGCGTCCTGTCGTCCGACAGCCCGGAGGACGAGGGCCCCATCGTCGTGGGAACCACCAGCTCGCCGAGCACGCTGGATCCTGCCGCGTCCTGGGACAGCTCCTGGGAGCTGTTCCGCAACATCTACCAAACGCTGCTGAGTTACCCGGTCGGCGCGACGACCCCACAGCCGGACGCGGCGGAGAACTGCGAGTTCTCCGACACCTCCAACCAGGTGTTCCGCTGCGAGCTGCGCGAAGGACTCACCTTCTCCGACGGCGGCAAACTGGACGCGAAGGCGGTCAAGCACTCGATCGACCGCATCCGCCAGATCAACGTGAACGGCGGTCCGGCCGGTCTGCTGGGCAGCCTCGAGCGGGTCCAGGCGCCGAGCGAGCGCGAGGTGGTCTTCTACCTCAACAAGCCCGACGCCACGTTCCCGTTCGTGCTCGCGACCCCCGCGATGTCGATCGTCGACCCCGACTCCTACCCGGCGGGGTCGCTCCGCGAGGACCAGAGCGTCGTCGGATCGGGCCCGTACACCCTCCAGTCGTACGAGGAGGGCAAGGAGGCCCGGCTGGTCCGCAACGACAAGTACAAGGGCTACGCCGAGCGGAACAACAACGCGGTCACCATCCGCTACTACCAGGACTCCGGCACGATGGTGAAGGCGCTGCGTAACAAGCGCATCGATCTCACCTACCGGGGTCTGGCCGCGGGCGACATCGTCGAGCTGCAGGGCAGGACCTCCAAGGAGGAGGAGATCCAGCTCATCGAGGGCACCGGGACCGACATCAACTACCTGGTCTTCAACCCGAAGGACCCGTGGGCCGGGAAGAAGGCGGTGCGCCAGGCCATCGCGCAGCTCGTCGACCGCGCCGCGATCGCGCACAAGGTGTACAAGGACACCGTCGACCCCCTGTACTCGATGGTCCCCAAGGGCCTGACCGGACACACCACCGGCTTCTTCGACGACTTCGGCGAGCCCGACGCAGGCAAGGCCCGCGAGATCCTCCGCGACGCCGGCATCACCGAGCGGGTGCCGCTCACCCTCTGGTACACCTCGGACCGCTACGGTTCCGAGACCGCCCTGGAGTTCAAGGAGCTGGAGCGGCAGCTGGAGGCGTCGGAGCTGTTCGACGTCACGCTGAAGAACCGCCCCTGGAAGACCTACGTCGAGGGCTACCAGAAGGGCGAGTACCCGGTGTTCGGCCGTGGCTGGTTCCCCGACTTCCCCGACGCGGACAACTTCATCGCCCCGTTCGTCGGCAAGCAGAACGCGCTCGGCACGCCGTACGAGGCGAAGAAGATCGTCAACGACCTGCTGCCCAGCTCCCGCCGCGAGAGCGACCGGGGCAACGTGGTGAAGCAGTTCGAGGAGGCCCAGCAGATCCTGGTGAACGACGCGCGGCTGCTCCCGCTGTGGCAGGGCCGGCAGTACGTGGCGGTGAGCCGGGACATCTCGGGCGCCGAGCGTGCCCTGGACCCCTCCACGATCATGATGCTCTGGCAGCTCTCCCGGAAGACCAGCTGGTAGAGCGCCCTGACAGCCGGCCGCGAGGCCGGCTGTCAGTGGTCGCCGGTAGGTTCTGAGAGCTGGAAACGACCACGTGAGCAAGGGAATCGACGTGACCGACATCGCCATGCTGCCCGAGTCCTGGCGCGGGGTTCTGGGTGACGAGCTGCAGCAGCCCTACTTCAAGGAGCTGACCGAGTTCGTCGAGGAGGAGCGGGCGCGCGGTCCCGTCTATCCGCCCCGCGAGGAGGTCTTCGCGGCGCTGGAGGCCACGCCGTACGACGAGGTGAAGGTCCTGGTGCTCGGCCAGGACCCGTACCACGGGGAGGGCCAGGGGCACGGGCTGTGCTTCTCGGTCCGGCCCGGGGTGAAGATCCCGCCGTCCCTGCGGAACATCTACAAGGAGCTGCACGCCGACCTGGGCACGCCCGTCCCGGACAACGGCTATCTGATGCCGTGGGCCCGGCAGGGCGTGCTGCTGCTCAACGCGGTGCTCACGGTCCGCGCGGGCGAGGCCAACTCGCACAAGGGGCGGGGCTGGGAGCTGTTCACCGACGCGGTGATCCGCGCGGTGGCCGGCCGGCCCGACCCGGCGGTCTTCGTGCTGTGGGGGAACTACGCGCAGAAGAAGCTGCCGCTGATCGACGAGAGCCGGCACGTGGTGGTGAAGGGGGCGCACCCCTCGCCGCTGTCCGCGAAGAAGTTCTTCGGCTCCCGGCCGTTCTCGCAGATCGACGAGGCGGTGGCCGCGCAGGGGCACCAGCCGATCGACTGGACCATCCCGAACCTGGGCTGATCGCCCTCGCCTCCGCCCCCGGCACGTCGCGGGGCGGCCTGTCCGGAATCGTCCCCGTCTGCGGTTAGCGTCGGGGGCGACAGCGGGCGACGGTGCGGAGGACGCGGTGACGGAGCGACAGGAGCAGGCGGCGCCGGACGCCCTGCTCACCCGGATCGGCCAGGTCGTGATGCTGCACCACGCGGGGGACCGGGAGGAGGCCCGGCACCGCCTCCTCGGCCTGTGGGCGGAGATCGGCGAGCACGGCGACCCGCTGCACCGCTGCACCCTCGCCCACTACCTCGCCGACACCCAGGACGACCCCGAGGACGAACTGGCCTGGGACCTGCGCGCGCTGACGGCGGCCGAGGAGGCGGGCGGGACCCCGGCCCACGCCGGTGCCCCGGCGGTGCGCGCCCTGTACCCGTCGCTGCATCTGAACCTGGCCGCCGACTACCTCCGCCTCGGCCGCCCCGACGCGGCCCGCGCCCATCTGGACCGGGCCCGGGGCGCCGCCCGCACCCTCGCCGACGACCGGTACGGCGAGGGCCTCCGGGCCGCGGTCCGCCGGCTGGAGGCACGGCTGGGTGAGGACGGCAGGCCGCCCGGCGCACCGGGACCGCCCCGGCAGAGATGAGGCGGGGTGCGGCTCAGCGGCCGTAGGTGTCCCGGCAGATGTGCGCCTGTGCGCTGTCCGCCGGCCAGCCGCCGTACTCCCTGCCCAGCGCGCAGATGTCCGAGCCGCCGGAGGAGCCCCCGGCCGGCGACCCGCCGCCAGGGAGCTGCGCCGGCGGGCGCGGGGCCGGGACGCGCCGGGTCGGCTGCGCCCGCTCGGGGCTCAGGGGCCGCTCCGCGCGCGGCGCCTGCCCGTCGCGTGCGTCGGAGGGCACGTCCCGCTCCGGGGGCGTGGTCCTCGGGGTGGCCCGGTCCGGCGGCGACGCCTCGGGGGAGTCGGCCGGCACCCGCCGCAGGGCCTCGCGCGCCGGCGCCTGCACCACCGGTGAGGCGTCGCGCCCCGCCGCGTCGTGCCCGGCCCCCGGCGGCGGCGCGGTCGCCGGGCCCGGTGCGAGGGGACGCTGGACCGTCACACAGCCCGAGAGGGCGGCGACCGCCACGGTCACCAGAAGCGTTGCTGTGGTCGTCGTTCGCTGCACCCCCGCCACTTTGCTGGCTCGGCCCGCCGGGCGGTGGACGGACAGGCGCGGCCGTCCTCCGCACGGGTGATGTCCGCCCACCTTCGAGGGCCCCGTCGGCGCGGCGGGTGACGTCACTCGCCGGTGGCGCCGTCGATCGCCTGCCGGATCAGGTCCGCGTGGCCGTTGTGCCGGGCGTACTCCTCGATCATGTGCGTGTAGATCCAGCGCAGGGAGCACGGCCCGGAGTGTGAATGGTGACGGCCCTGGGAGCGCTCGTCGAGGGCGTGACCGGCGGCGGCGCGCCGGGCGGCCTCGATCTCGCCCTGCCAGGTCTCGTAGGCGTCCTTCCAGGTGTCCGCCTCGCCGGGGTGGAACTCCCCGTCCGGGTCGGCCTCCCCGTAGTAGAGCGGCCCCGCGTCCTCACCGGCGAACACCCGGCGGAACCACGAGCGTTCCACCTCCGCCATGTGCCGCACCAGCCCCATCAGCGACAGCTCCGACGGCGCCACGGAAGCGGCCCGCAGCTGCTCGTCGGTCAGCCCTTCGCACTTCCGGGCGAGCGTCGCCCGGTGATAGTCGAGCCACCCTTCGAGCATGGTCCGTTCATCGGCGTTCTGGGCGGGTTCGGTGCGCTGGGTCGTCATCCCGGCATCCTTTCCCGCTGACGGGGGGTCACACCAGGGGTTTTCAGGGTGCCGGCGGGGCGGAGGGCGGTGCGACGCCGGCGCCGCGGTCAGGTGCCGCCGTCGGTGCGCACGAAGAGGCAGAACGGGTGCCCCACCGGGTCGAACAGGACCCGTACGTCGTCCTGGGGCTGGTAGTCCGCCTCCGTCGCCCCCAGCGCGACGGCGCGCTCGACCGCCGACGTCAGATCGTCGACCTCGATGTCCAGGTGCGTCATCATCTGCTGTTCGGACGCTCCGGACGGCCATCGCGGAGGCGAGAAGAGCGGCTCCGTCTGGAACGACAGTCCCGTACCGCCGTCGGACGGGGCGAGCTCGACCCACTCCGGTGCGTCACTCCGCCTCGGCCACCCGAGCAGGCTCTCGTAGAAGTCCGCCAGGTGTCGGGCGTTCGGCGCATCGAGCGTGCAGGCGGCCAACGTGAATCGCGGTGAGGGCTTCATACGGGGCTGGTGCCCGGTGCCGCCGCCCTGAGAACAGCCGTCACTCCGCCGACCGCGTCCCCAGCATCCCCGCGATGATCTCCCGTAGGTCCGCCCGGATGTCCGGGACCGGCGGGATCTCGGCATGGTAGGAGCCCGCGACGCAGGAGAACAGGAGGCCGTCGGCCCACGCGATCAGGGTGAGGGCGTGGCGGTCGGGGGACGGGGAGCCCAGTGCGGTGACCAGGGCGGTCAGCTGGGCGCGGAAGCGGGCGCCCGCCGCGTCGAAGTGGGCGCGGAGTTCCGGGCGGCGGGTGGCCTCCAGGGCGAGTTCGTAGCGGGCCAGGGTCAGTTCGCGGTTGTGGGTCAGGGCGCGGTGGGCGGTGAGGGCCAGGGCGTCCAGGAGGGCGTCGGCGCCCTCGTGGGGGTCGGGGAGTTCCTGGAGGGCCAGGACCCGCTCCTCCCGGTCGGCGAGCCGGCGTACCGCCAGTTCCAGCAGCGCCTGCCGGGTGCGCGCCACGTTGGACGTGGAGCCCTGGGGGAGTCCGGCCGCCTCGTCCACCGCCCGGTGGGTCAGGCCCCGCATGCCCCGCTCGGCGAGCAGGGCGAGGGCGGTGTCGGCGACGAGGTCGGCGCGGGCGGCGGTGGTTGTGGGGCGTTCGGGCATAGGGGTCAACCTACCCGGTTCACTACGGCTGTAGTACGGTGGAGGCGAGGGGTCACTACAGATGTAGTCGGAAAGCCTCCAGGAGGAGCCATGGCAGCGGCCGAGCGGGCGATCGTGATCGGCGGGGGCATCGGCGGACTGACGGCGGCGGCCGCCCTGCGTCTGCGCGGGGCGCGGGTGACCGTGCTGGAGCGCGCCCCCTCCCTGGAGCCGGTGGGCGCCGCGATCTCGCTGTCCCCCAACGCGCTCCGCGCCCTGGACGTCATCGGCCTGGGCGACGACATCCGCGCCCTGTCCGCCTGGCAGGGCGACGGCGGGCTGCGGACGCCGAGCGGCCGGTGGCTGGCCCGCGCCGAGGCGGCCGCCGCGGCCGAACGCTTCGGCGGCCCGCTCGTCCTGCTGCACCGCGCCACCCTCGTCGACCGCCTGGCAGGGCTGCTCCCGTCCGGCGCCGTCCGCACCGGCACCCCCGCCCGCCTGACCGACCCCGGTGTCCCGGGCGACCGCCGCAGGCCGGCCCGTGTGGAGACGCCGGACGGGGAACTGGAGGCCGACCTGGTGGTGGCCGCCGACGGCATCCGCTCCGCCGTGCGCGGCGCCCTCTTCCCCGGCCACCCCGGCACGGTCCACAGCGGCTTCACCACCTGGCGCGTGGTGATCCCGTTGCCCGGCGTCGCGTTCTGCTCGCACGAGACCTGGGGCCGTGGCCGCATCTGGGGCACCCACCCGCTCAAGGACGGCCGGGTGTACGCCTACGCCGCCGCCGTCGCGCCCGCGGGGGAGCGGGCCCCGGACGACGAACGGGCGGAACTGCTGCGCCGCTACGGCGACTGGCACAGTCCCGTCCCCGAGGTGCTGGCCGCCGTCCGTCCCGAGGACGTCCTGCGGCACGACGTCCACCACATCGCCGAGCCGCTGCCCGCCTTCCACCGGGGCCGCGTGGCCCTCGTCGGCGACGCCGCGCACGCCATGCCGCCCACCCTCGGCCAGGGCGGCAACCAGGCCGTCGAGGACGCGATCACCCTGGCCTTCCCCCGCCCGGGCATGCCCCCGTCCGCGGTCGAACCGGTCGCCGACGGCCTCCCCGGCTACACCGCCGTCCGCCTCCCGCGCACCATGGCCGTCTCCCGCCGCGCGGTACGGGTGGCCCGCCTCAACCTGATGACCGGCCGCGTCGGCCCAGCCGTACGGGACACCGCGCTGGCCGCGCTGTCGAAGGCGGCGCCGTCGCTGTTCCTGCGCGGGTTCGACGGGGTCGCCGACTGGCGGCCGCCGGGAGGGCCGTCCGGTGCGGACGGGGACGGCTCCGGGGCACCCCGTATGCTCGCAGCGGACCACGGCAGGCGAGGACCAGAGGAGAACACACCGTGAAGGTCGGCTGCATCGGGCTCGGCGACATCGCGCAGAAGGCCTATCTTCCGGTGCTCGCCGTCCAGCCCGGCGTGGAACTCCATCTGCAGACCCGCACCCCGGCCACCCTGGCCCGGGTCGGCGACGCCCTCCATCTGCCGGCCGCGCAGCGGCACGCCGACCTCGACGCGCTCATCGGCGCCGGCCTCGACGCGGCCTTCGTGCACGCCCCGACCGACGTCCACCCGCGGATCGTGACCCGGCTGCTGGAGGCGGGCGTGCCGACGTACGTCGACAAGCCGCTCGCCTACGAACTCGCCGACTCCGAGCGGCTGGTGACGCTCGCCGAGGAGCGCGGCGTCAGCCTCGCCGTCGGCTTCAACCGGCGCCACGCCCCCGGCTACGCGCAGTGCGCCGACCACCCGCGCGAGCTGATCCTCATGCAGAAGAACCGGGTCGGGCTGCCCGAGGAGCCGCGCCGGATGATCCTCGACGACTTCATCCACGTCGTGGACACCCTGCGCTTCCTGGTGCCCGGCCAGGTCGACGACGTGACCGTCCGCGCCCGCACCGAGGACGGGCTGCTGCACCACGTGGTGCTCCAGCTCGCCGGCGACGGCTTCACCGCCCTCGGCGTGATGAACCGGCTCAGCGGCTCCACCGAGGAGATACTCGAGGTGTCCGGCCAGGACACCAAGCGCCAGGTGGTCAACCTCGCCGAGGTGATCGACCACAAGGGCCAGCCGACCGTGCGGCGGCGCGGCGACTGGGTGCCGGTGTCCCGGCAGCGCGGCATCGAGCAGGCGGTGCTCGCCTTCCTGGACGCGGTGCGCGCGGGGAAGACGCTCAGCGCCCGTGACGCACTGGCGACCCATGAGCTGTGCGAACGGGTGGTACGAGCGGTCGACGGGCGCCCCGCCTGAACCGCACCAGGCCCACCGCGCCGTAGACCGCGAGAACGACGAGCGCCGCCTGCGGGGGCCAGTCGCCGAACCGGACGTACAGCGTGGTGCCCCGCGCCGACGGCACGTCGTAGACCTGCGCGGCCGAGGCGTCCGTGCCGAGCCACGGGCCGATGCGCCCGCCGTCCGCGCCGTACACGGCGGACACCCCGGTCAGGGTCGCGTGCACCATCGGGCGTCCGGTCTCGGCGGCGCGCAGCGCGGCCAGCGAGGCGTGCTGCTCGGGCGCCCAGCTCTGCTGGAACGTCGACGTGGACGACTGCGCGAGCAGCACGCCCGCGCCGTCCTGGACGAGATGGCGGCTCATGTCGGGGAACGCCGTCTCGAAGCACACCATCGGCCCGATCCGCAGACCGTCGCCCAGGTCCATGACGACCTGCTCGGAACCGCGCCTGCGGTCCTCGCCGGCCGCCTTGCCGACGGAGGTCGCCCAGCCCAGCAGCGAGCGGGCCGGGACGTACTCCCCGAAGGGCACCAGCCGCATCTTGTCGTAGCGGTCGCCGGTCGGTCCGTCGGGGCCGATCAGCACCGAGCTCTTGTAGATGCCGGGCTTGTCCGAGCGGCGCGCGTCCACGTTGACCAGGATCTCCGCGTCCGTCTCGCGGGACAGCGCGGCCAGCCGCCGGGCCAGGTCGGGGCGGTCGCCCAGGTCGAAGCCGACGCTGCTCTCCCCCCAGACCACCAGGTCGACGTCCTGTCCGGCCAGCTCACGCGTGAGCTGCTCCTCGCGGTCGAAGCGGCGGTCGGGGCTGTCCGGTCCCGCGACGACCCCCGGCTGGACGAGTGCGATCCGCGTCCGCTCCCCGGTCTGGTCCGGGCGGGGCGCGCCCGCCCACGCGGCGGACCCGGCGGCGGCCACGGCGATCAGCCCCGCCACGGCCGGCACCCGTGCCCGGCGCACCGCGACCAGCACGGCCACCGCGACGTTCAGCGCCACCACCAGGAAGCTGGGCAGCCACACCCCGCCCACCGACGCCAGCCGCAGCGCCGCCTCCACCTGCCACTGGCTCGCGCCCAGCACGCCCCAGGGACCGCCGAGCCCCTGCCAGGAGCGGATCAGCTCGATCGTCAGCCAGCCCGACGGCACCACCAGCAGGGCGGCCGCCACCCGGCCCGCGGACGGCGAGCCGCCCAGGGTCCGGCGCACCAGCCACCCCCACGGCGCCCACAGCGCGCCCAGCAGCGCGGCGATGACGAACGTGAACACGTGCAGGCTGGGCAGCAGCCAGTGGTGCATGGCCAGCATGAACCCGAACCCGCCCCACCAGCCGTCGAACGCGGCCCGGCGCCCGGTCGGCGCGGAGCGGATCAGCAGCAGCCAGGGGACCAGGGCGACATAGGCGATCCACCACAGGCTCGGGGCGGGGAAGGCCAGGACGGGCAGCGCGCCCGCGACCGCGGCGGCGGTCGAGCGGCGCCACGGGGAGGCGAGGTGGTGGCCGACGTTCTTCATGGGCGCCTCCCTACCCCGTGATGCCTCCAGTGTGCGTCCCGGCCCGGCCGGACGCGGGTTCAGTGGATCACACCGTCCGCCCGTCCGCCGGTCGGGCGCCGCCACTTCTCCCGCACGACGACCCGGCTCAGCCGCCAGCCGTCGGGCGTGCGCACCACCGTGAACACGCACCGGCCGCCGCTCAGCAGGTCGAGCCCGGCGGCCGCGGCCCCGTCCCCGCCGCGGGAGGCGGGGCTGACGTAGTCGGTCCGCACCTCGGCCGTGTCCCCGGTGTCCTGTTCCCACGTGCCCAGCCGCACCCGGCGGTTGACGAACAGGTGCTGCCGCACGGGGAACTCCGCGCACCGCTCGGCCAGCCATCCGGCCACCGTCCCGGCGTCCCCTTCGATGCCGCCCGCGGCGCGGTAGTCCGCCCGGCCGTCCGGGGTGAACAGCCGCCGGTACGCCGCCCAGTCGCCGTCGTCGACGGCCACCGCGTAGTCGGTGACGAGTCCGTCCAGGGCCAGCCGGTCCCGTACGGTCGCGAGCTCCACACGCTGCGTCATCGGCTCAGTGTTGACCATGCGGGGAGCGCAGCCAAGGGGCGTGCGCGGACATTCCCCCGGCCCCCGGGCCCGGGGGCGACGCCCGCGGGCGCGTCTGCGAGTCTGGGGATCTTCGTCCCGCGTTCTGCGCCAGGAGGTACCCATGAAGCGTTTGGTCACGGTGGTCACCGGGGGAAGCCGGGGCATCGGCGCCGCGACCTGCCGCCGGCTGGCGGCGGAGGGGCACGACGTGGCGGTGAACTACGTCCGGGACGCCGACGCCGCCGAGAAGGTGGCCGAGGACGTGCGGGCCGCGGGGGCGCGGGCGGTGACCGTGCGGGCGGACACGTCCGTCGAGGCCGACGTGGAGCGGCTGTTCGAGGTGACGGAGAGCGAACTCGGGCCGCTGACGGGGCTGGTGAACAACGCGGCGGTGACCGGGCCGCTGGGACCCTTCACCGAGGTGGGCACGGACACCCTGCGACGGGTCGTCGACGTCAACGTCGTCGGCACGCTGCTGTGCGCGCGGCGGGCCGCCCAGTTGATGACGCCGCGCGGCGAGGGCGTGATCGTGAACATCTCGTCGGGCGCCGCGACGTTGGGCAGCCCCGGCGAGTACGTGCACTACGCGGCGACCAAGGCGGCCGTGGACGCGCTGACCCTGGGGCTGTCGAAGGAGCTCGGGCCGGCCGGGGTGCGGGTCAACGCGGTCGCGCCGGGCCTGATCGACACGGAGATGCACGCCGCGATGGGGGCGCCGGACCGGGTCCGGGAGATGGCCGGGACCATTCCGCTCCGGCGGGCGGGACGGGCGGAGGAGATCGCGGCGGCGGTCGCCTGGCTGATGTCGCCGGAGGCCTCGTACACCACGGGGACGGTGCTGAGGGTCGCGGGCGGACGCTGACAGGGGAACGCGGGACGGACGGGCGTCAGGCCGCCTCGACGACCCGTCCGCGGATCGCGGCCGCCCACTCGACGACCAGCATCTCGTACTCCTCGCGCTCCTGGGCGGACAGGGAGCCGCCGGCCCGCAGCCACAGGGCGCGGATCTGCTCGTTCACCTCGGCGGCGGACCGCACGGAACCAGGGGGCGTTAAATCGGGGGACATGCGGACAAGCCTAGGGCCATGGACTGACGGTGCGCTACCGGACGGCTACGGGACCCGTATGGGTTCGGTCACGTGCCGCGGACACGTCCCGGGTGGACGTTCCGCGGCAGAACCGTTTCCGCATGCCCAATTCGTGCCGTGCGGTGCCGTGCGGTCCGAGCCGCGGACTCGCGTGGGCGCTCAGCCCGCCGACTCCGCCGCGTGCGGGCTGAGCGCGCCGGTCGCGACCAGGACGATGATCACGACGCCGAGCGCGATCCGGTACCAGACGAACGGCATGAAGCTCTTGGTCGAGATGAACTTCATGAACCAGGCGATCACCGCGTACCCGGTGACGAACGCGATCACCGTGGCGAAGAGCGTCGGCCCCCAGGAGACGTGCCCGCCGTCCGCCGCGTCCTTCAGCTCGAACAGGCCGGACGCCAGCACGGCCGGGATGGCGAGGAGGAACGAGTAACGGGCCGCGGCCTCGCGCCGGTAGCCCATGAACAGACCGCCGCTGATGGTGGCCCCGGAGCGGGAGACGCCCGGGATCAGGGCCATCGCCTGGCACACGCCGTAGATCAGGCCGTCCCGGACCGTCAGGTCGCCCAGCTCCTTGCGGGGCGCGGCCACCCGGTGCCGGCCGCCGCTCTCCGCGCGCGCCGCGAGCCGGTCGGCGACGCCCAGGACGATGCCCATGCCGATGAGCATCGCCGCCGTCAGCCGCAGATCGCGGAACGGGCCCTCGATCTGGTCCTTGAGGGTCACTCCGAGCACGCCGATCGGGATGGAGCCGACGATGACCAGCCAGCCCATGCGGGCGTCTTGGTCCCGGCGCATCTCCTTGTCGGTCAGCGAGCGGGACCACGCGGACAGGATGCGTCCGATGTCCTTGCGGAAGTAGATCAGCACCGCCGTCTCCGTGCCGATCTGGGTGATCGCGGTGAAGGCCGCGCCGGGGTCCTCCCAGCCGGAGAAGGCCGCGGTCAGCCGCAGATGCGCGCTGGAGGAGACGGGCAGGAACTCGGTCAGACCCTGGACGAGGCCGAGGATCAGGGATTCGAACCAAGACATAGGGCAGCGGGGTATCCAAGTGCCGATCGCGGAAAGGTCGAAGGGCACACCCCCACCGCCGGGTGCGGTGCTGTCGATCATCGGGCGCGCCGAGGGCGAACTGTAGCGCCCGGAGATGAAGCCCCGGCAAAGGTGCGATGGCCCCACGCGTCCTTCCGGGTGACGCTCAGGCGGCCGCGGGACCGCCCACCGTCCAGCCGGGGACCTGGGGGTGCGCGGTCAGCTCCTGGTGCCGCGCCTCCTCGCCGCAGGCCCGGCAGGTGACGACCGGCACGAACTCGTTGCCGCAGTGGTGCTCCAGCACCATCGGCGTGCCGCTGTCCGCCCGCAGATGCCGGTCGCCCCACTCCTTCAGGGTCCACAGCACCGGCTCCAGTTCGAGACCCGCCTGGGTGGGCCGGTACTCGAAGCGCTGCGGGCGCTCGCTGTACGGGCGCTTGGTGAGGATCCCGGCGTCGACCAGCCGGCGCAGCCGCGTGGCCAGGATGTCGCGCGGCGCGCCGATGTTGCGCACGAGCTGGTCGAAGCGGCCGTTGCCGAGGCACACCTCGCGCAGCACGAGCAGGGAGTACTTCTCGCCGACGAGGGCGAGGGCGTCGGCGATCGAGCAGGGGCGCGGGTCTTTGGAGGCGGCCATGGGGCCAGTTTACGGGCATGCCCAGAAGTGGGTTTGATTTTCCAACGCGCCGCGTTATGGTGAGTCCGAATTTCCTACTCACCGGTAGCCCGACCCTGGTGACCGTCCGAACCGGCCCGGCCAAGGAGGCCCGCACCATGCGTGACGCAGTCGTCGTCGAAGCCGTACGCACGCCCATCGGCAAGGGCAAGCCCAACGGCGCCCTCGCCCATGTCCACCCGGTCGAACTGCTCGCCCACACCCTGCGCACCCTCGTGGAACGCTCCGGCGTGGACCCGGAGCTGATCGACGACGTCATCGGCGGCACCGTCGACCAGGTCGGCGAGCAGGCCATGAACACCACCCGCTACGCCGCCCTCTCCGCCGGACTGCCCGAGTCCGTGCCCGCCACCACCGTCGACCGTCAGTGCGGCTCCTCCCGGCAGGCCGTGCACTTCGCGGCCCAGGGCGTCATCTCCGGCGCGTACGACATCGCCGTCGCCTGTGGCGTGGAGTCCATGAGCCGGGTGCCGATGTGGTCCAACGTGCCCGAGGGCAAGGACCCGTTCGGCCCCGGGATCGCCGCGCGCTACCCGGAGGGGCTCGTCCCGCAGGGCATCAGCGCCGAACTCATCGCCGCCAAGTGGTCGGTCACCCGTGAGCAGATGGACGCCTTCGCCGTGTCCTCGCACCGCCGGGCCGCCGCGGCGTGGGACGCCGGGCTGTTCGACGCCGAGGTCGCGCCGCTGGAGGGCATCACGCGCGACGAGTGCGTGCGCCCCGGCACCAGCACCGAGGTCCTGGCCGGGCTCCGCCCCGCCTACCACGACCCGGGCTTCGCCGAGCGCTTCCCGCAGATCGAGTGGAACGTCACCGCCGGCAACGCCAGCCCCGTCAACGACGGCGCGTCCGCCGTCCTCGTCATGGCCGGGGAGACGGCCGCCAGGCTCGGCCTGCGTCCCCTCGCCCGGCTGCACAGCTTCGCCGTCACCGGCTCCGACCCGCTGCTGATGCTCACCGGCGTCGTCCCGGCCACCGAGAAGGTACTGCGCCGGGCCGGGCTCTCCCTGGACGACATCGACCTGTTCGAGGTCAACGAGGCCTTCTCCAGCGTGGTCCTCGCCTGGCAGCAGGAGACCGGCGCCGACCTGGACAAGGTCAACGTCCACGGCGGGGCCGTCGCCCTCGGCCACCCGCTCGGCGCGAGCGGCACCCGGCTGACGACCACCCTGGTCCACGCCATGCGGGAGCGCGGCGCGCGCTACGCCCTGCAGACCATGTGCGAGGCCGGCGGGCTCGCCAACGCGATGATCCTCGAGCGGATCTGAGGTCCGCTCGCGGCCCTAGCGTGCGCGCAGCCGGTGCCGCTTGCGCCACGCCACCACCGCGCCCGCCAGACCCGGTACGGCGATGCAGGCCAGCGCGATCAGGAAGGCCGGGGACGTCGGGGTGGAGGCGCGGGCGCCCGCCACCGCGTAGGCGGCGGTGTTCGGGATCGAGCCGAGCGCCGTCGCCAGCAGGAACGGCAGCAGGCCCATCCGGGAGACCGAGGCGCAGTAGTTGGCCGCCGCGAACGGGATCCCGGGGAACAGCCGCGCCGCCAGCATCGACCGGAAACCGTGCCGGCTGAGCTGGTTGTCCGCGGCCTTCAGCCAGCGCCCGCGCAGCAGCGGACGCAGCGCCTCCTGGCCGAGCACCCGGCCCAGACAGAACGCGAGACCGGCCCCCAGCACCGTGCCGCCCAGCGCCGCGACCAGGCCGAACTGGGAGCCGAACAGCGCCCCCGCGGCCAGGTTGAGCAGCGGGCGCGGCACGAACGCCACCGTGCACGCCCCGTACGCCACCGCGTAGGCGACGACGCCGACGACGCCGCCGAGCCGGGCCGGCAGGCCGTCGGTCAGCAGCCGCTGCGGCTCCAGCACCACCATGACCGCCGCCGCCGACGCGAGCAGCACGACCAGCAGGGACAGCCGGGACCACGGCGACAGCAGGGCTCTCGCGCAGCGGCCGGCGAAACCGGGAGCGGGCGCGAGAACGGGAGCGGCCGTGGGGACGGCGACCGCGAGGTCGGACGAGCCGGCCCGGGGAGGGGCCGCGGCGGTGCCCCCAGAGCGGTTGGTGGCATCGAGCATCCGGTGACACTAACCGACATATGTGCGAGATCGCCGTAGTGTTCGTCTCATGCGCGTCACAGAGGACGGCCCGGCGCCGCCGCGGGTGCCGGACAGCACCACGGCCGACACGGTGCTGGAGCGGCTCACCGCCGCGTACGCGTCCGCCTCCGACCCCGTCGCGGCCGCCGCCATGCGGGCGTACATGAAGGACGTCGCGCCCTTCCTGGGGCTGAAGACCCCGGTGCGCCGTGCCCTGTCCCGCACCGTCGAGGCCGGACTTCCCCGCCCGTCCGAGGCCGACTGCACGGCCGTCGCCCTGCGCTGCTGGGAGCTGCCCGAGCGGGAGTACCACTACTTCGCCGTCGACTACCTGCGCCGGCACGTACGACGGTGCTCCTCCGGCTTCCTGCCCGTGACCCGGTACCTCGTCACCACCGTGCCCTGGTGGGACACCGTCGACCCGCTCGCCGCGCACGTCGTCGGGGCGCTGGTCGCCGCCGACCCCGCGCTCGCCGCCGAGATGGACCGGTGGAGCGCCGACGCCGACATGTGGCTGGTGCGGACCGCGCTGCTGCACCAGCTCCGCCACAAGGAACGCACCGACACCGAGCGGCTCTTCGGCTACTGCCTGCGCCAGTCAGGACACCCCGACTTCTTCGTCCGCAAGGCCATCGGCTGGGCCCTGCGCGAGTACGCCAAGACCGACCCGGACGCGGTGCGGGACTTCATCGCGCGGGAGGGCGACCGGTTCGCGCCGCTGTCGGTGCGGGAGGCGTCGAAGAACATCGGCGTGAGCCGGCCCGTCGGCCGGTGAACCGCAGGGCGGTCTTCCGCTGCGCGGAAAATCGTTCGACGCCCGGCGCGGCATCGGCAAGGATCGTCCCCATGTTCCGGTACGCCTTCCTTCTCGCAGCATCCGCCGTCGCGGATGCCCCGAAGGCTGCCGTCACCGTTCTCGTCGCCGCAGTCGACGGCGCCCGAAGCTGACCCTCCCCGGATCGTCCGGCGGACCCCGCAGGGGGAGGGTCGGCCAGGTTCCCGGGGTCCCCGTCCCGGCCGCGCGCCGATCCGCCGCGCCCGGGGCCTGACGCGTCATCACCTGAGAGGCTTCCAGGTACCGCCATGTCCAAGACGGCGTACGTCCGCACCAAACCGCACCTCAACATCGGCACGATGGGCCATGTCGACCACGGCAAGACCACCCTGACCGCCGCCATCACCAAGGTCCTCGCCGAGCGGGGCGCCGGCACCTTCGTCCCGTTCGACCGCATCGACCGGGCCCCGGAGGAGGCCGCCCGCGGCATCACCATCAACATCGCGCACGTCGAGTACGAGACCGGCACCCGGCACTACGCGCACGTCGACATGCCCGGCCACGCCGACTACGTGAAGAACATGGTCACCGGCGCCGCCCAGCTCGACGGGGCGATCCTCGTCGTCTCCGCGCTGGACGGGATCATGCCGCAGACCGCCGAGCACGTGCTGCTCGCCCGTCAGGTGGGCGTCGACCACATCGTCGTCGCCCTCAACAAGGCCGACGCGGGCGACGAGGAGCTGACCGACCTGGTCGAGCTGGAGGTCCGCGAGCTGCTCACCGCGCACGGCTACGGCGGTGACACGGCGCCCGTCGTCCGGGTCTCCGGACTCAAGGCGCTGGAGGGCGACCCGCGCTGGACCGCGTCGATCGAGGCGCTGCTCGACGCGGTCGACACCTATGTGCCCGTGCCGGAGCGGTATCTGGACGCGCCGTTCCTGCTGCCGGTGGAGAACGTGCTCACCATCACCGGCCGCGGCACCGTCGTCACCGGCGCGGTGGAGCGTGGCACGGTACGGGTCGGCGACCGGGTGCGGGTGCTCGGCGCGGACACCGAGACCGTGGTGACCGGCCTGGAGACCTTCGGCAGGCCCATGGAGGAGGCGCAGGCCGGGGACAACGTGGCGCTGCTGCTGCGCGGGGTGCCGCGTGACGCGGTCCGGCGCGGACACGTGGTGGCCGCGCCGGGAAGCGTGACGCCCAGCCGGCGGTTCACCGCGCGTCTGTACGTGCTGTCGGCCCGCGAGGGCGGCCGGACGACACCGCTGTCGACCGGCTACCGGCCGCAGTTCTACATCCGCACCGCGGACGTCGTCGGGAACGTCGACCTCGGCGAGGCGGCGGTGGCGCGGCCCGGTGACACGGTGACCGTCACCGTGGAGCTGGGGCGTGACGTGCCGCTCGAGCCGGGGCTCGGCTTCGCCGTCCGCGAGGGCGGGCGCACGGTCGGGGCCGGGACGGTGACGGAGGTCGGCTGAGCCTCCGACGCGCACGGCTGCCCGCTCCCGTGACCGGGGGCGGGCGGCCGTGCCGCCCGGGGCGGCGGCACAATGGGACGGTGAGCGAGCCCGTCCCCGTGTCCCGCGCCGTCGACCACGGCACCGCCAAGCTGATGCCTGACGTCGACCGGGAACGGGCCTGGCTGCTGACCGTCGACGGCGCGCCGCAGTCCTACGTCGACCTGGACGAGCCGGAGCACCTGGAGTTCGAGTACGCCCGGCGGCTCGGGCACGTCCTCGACGTGGCCGGCGAACCCGGCGGCCCGCTGGACGTCGTGCACCTCGGCGGCGGGGCGATGACGCTGCCGCGGTATCTGGCCGCCACCCGGCCCGGGTCACGTCAGCACGTGGTGGAGGCCGACGCGGGGCTCGCGGACCTCGTCGCCGAGCACCTGCCGCTGCCGGCCGGCGCCGGTGTCACCGTGCACACCGCGGACGCGCGCGCCTGGCTGGAGGCGGCGCCCGAGGACAGCGCGGACGTCCTGGTCGCCGACGTCTTCGGCGGCTCGCAGGTGCCCGCGCACCTGACCACCGTCGGCTACGTCGACGAGGTCGCGCGGGTGCTGCGGCCCGGCGGGGTGTACCTCGCCAACCTCGCGGACGCGGCGCCGTTCGCCTTCGTGCGCTCGCAGCTGGCGACGGTGGGGACGCGGTTCGCGGAGTGCGCGTTGATCGCCGAGCCGGCGGTGTTGCGGGGGCGGCGGTTCGGCAATGTGGTCCTGGCTGCCTCGGACCGCCCGCTGGACATCCCGGCCCTGACCCGCGCGGTCGCCGGCGACCCGTTCCCGGCGCGGGTGGAGCACGGGTCGTCCCTGCGCCGGCTGGTGGGCGACGCGCCCCCGGTCCACGAAGGGACGGCGGTGCCGTCGCCACTGCCGCCTTCGGGGGCGTTCGCGATCGGTTAGGGGGCGGCCGCGACGCCGTCGTGGTCGCTCGCGCAGTTCCCCGCGCCCCTTGGAGGGCGACGGTGGCGCCGCCCCGCCTGGAAGGCGACGGTGGTGCCCGCCCCTTCAGGGGCGCGGGGAACTGCGCGCTCAGCCCCCGCCGGGCGGTGGTGTTGGAGGGCGACGGTGGCGCCGCCCCCCTCAGGGGTCCCCGGGTCCCCTGGAAGGCGACGGTGGTGCCCGCCCCTTCAGGGGCGCGGGGAACTGCGCGCTCAGCCCCCGCCGGGCCGCGGGTCGGTCACAGGGGCTCAGCCCTGTTCCCTCGCCGAGAGCGGGGCGTCCGCGCCGAGCGTCGGTGCGGGCACCGCCGTGACCTGCTTCGTGCGGCGGCGCAGATTGCGGACGTCCGGGACCGTCAGGACCGCCGCCGTCACCACGACGACCAGCGCCGCGCAGCCCCACAGCGCCTCCGGGCGGCCGAACGCCGACTCCGCCGGCCCCGCGAGGGCCATCGCCGCCGGGACCAGGGCGACCGAGCCGAACCAGTCGTAGGCGGACACCCGGGACAGCTTCTCCTCGGGTATCTCCTGGTGCAGCGCGGTCATCCAGGAGACGCCGAACACCTCCACGGACAGCCCCGTCAGGAACATCACCGCGCACAGCACCGCCACCGGCACGGGCACCGCGAGCGCGGCGGACGGCAGCGCCAGCGGGAACACGCACAGGGTGCCCACCAGCAGCAGACGGCGCGGCTGCCAGCGGGTCATCAGCAGCGCGCCCGCCACCGTGCCGCCGCCGAAGAAGGCCAGCGCGACACCCCAGGGGGCCGCCCCGCCCAGGTGGTCCCGGGCGACGAGCGGACCGTAGACCGCGTCGGCCGCGCCGACGACCGCGTTGGCGACGGAGAACTGCACGACGATGCCCCACAGCCACGGCCGGCCGGTGAACTCCCGCCAGCCGTCCCGCAGATCGGCGAGCATCCCGCCCCCCGGCTCGCGCGGCGGTATGTGCTTCACGTCGAGGAACGTCCGCAGCACCGCCGCGACCGCGAAGGCCGCCGCGTCCGCCGCCAGCACCCAGCCCGGCCCGATCGCGGCGACCATCGCCCCGCCGAGCGCGGCGCCGCCCAGGGTCGCCCCGTGCATCGCCATCCGGAACACCGCGAACGCGCGGCCGGCCTGCTCGCCGTCGACGGAGGAGAGCAGCATGCCCTCGGCGGCGGGGTTGAAGAACGCCTGCCCGGTGCCGCCGAGCGCGCTGAGCAGCATCATCTGCCACAGTCGCGGCTCGCCCGCGAGGACCAGCGCGGCGAACGCGGCCTGCGAGACGCAGTTCAGGACGTTGGCCGCGACCATCACCCGGTGCCGCGGCAGCCGGTCCGCCACGGCGCCGCCGATCAGCAGGAACAGCACGAGCGGCAGGGTGCGGGCGGCGGCCACCAGGCCCACGTCCCCGCCGTCGCCGCCCGCGGCCAGCACGGCGAACGCGGCGGCGATCAGCGCGCCGTGGCTGCCCAGGTTGGTCACCACGGCGGAGGCGGTCAGCAGCGTGTAGTTGCGGCCGGCCCAGGCGGGGCGGCGGCGGTCGGCGGAGGTCGGCACCCGGTGACTATCGCCGGGAGGGGGCCGACTTGCCAAATGGGTTCCGGGCCCGCTCATGTGCGGGCCCGGACCGTCACGACTCCGTCGGCGCTTCCTCGGTCAGCCGGACCGTGCTGAGGATCTTCTGCACGGTCGCCTCGGGGATCTCGTCCTTCACGCCCGCCGCGCCGTACAGGTTCCAGGTGATGAAGTCGCCCGCGCCGTTCTTGAACGCGAACGTGATCGCCTTGCCCTCGCTGTCGCACTTGCCCTTCTGCGGCGTGCCCTCCGAATGCGCCGTGGCCACATGCCCGGTGACCCCGGACTTCGTGGTGTACGGCTTCGGCGCGTCGTACTTCACGCTCTTCTTGTCGGGCTGCGTGTAACCGCCGAAGATCCACCACGGCACGCGGGTCTCGGCCGCCTCCTTGGTGTCCTTCGCGCCGTTCTCGCCGCGGGTGCCGGCGGTGGCGAGCGCGGTGTCCTCGGTGCGGCCGTCCTTGTTCTCGTCGGCGGTGCACCACTTGGACTTCAGATAGGCGGGGGCGGTGACGGTGGTGCGGCCCATCTCACCGTTCTTCTCCTCCCATTCGAAGCCCACGGAGGTGTCCGGCGTCTCGATCTCCCAGTCGGCCGGGACGTCGAACTTGGTGCCGAAGCGGGTGTTCACGACGACCTGCCAGCCCGGGATCGTCGCCTTCTCGCCCTCGCCGCCGCGCGGGTTGCCCCCCGAGGCCGAGGGGGCCGGATCGGCGGAGGCGTCCTTGGACGCGGTCGCGCTCGGCTTGGCGGGCTTCTTGCCGTCGGCCTCGTCGTCCTTGTCGCCGCCGAGCACCAGGAAACCGGTCACGCCCGCGGCCACGACCACCGCCGTCGCCGCGATGATCGCCACCAGCTTCGTACGGTTCCCGCCACCGCCGCCGTCCCCGGGCTGCGGCATGCCCACGGTGGACGGTTCGCCCCACTGCGGCTGCTGCTGGTACGGGTTCGGCTGCTGATAGCCGGGTTGCTGGTAAGGATTCGGCTGCTGGTACCCCGGCTGCTGGTACGGATTGTTCGACTGCGGGTTCTGCTCGCCCCCGGGCGGCTGCTGTCCTGGCCACATGGGCAGTCACCCTAGCCGCGCCCTGACACGATTCGGTCACTGCCCTTTGACGGGGACGTAGCAAGCGCGGGCGGCCTCCCTCACACGCCGGCGCCGGCGCCGTACGGACCGAACAGGTCGAGCAGCCGGACCCGGGCGGAGTGCAGCCGGTGGGCCACCACCTCGCCCACCCAGCGGGTCACCTCCCGGCCCAACTCCGCGTCCCTCTCGCACAGGGCGAGGACGGACGCGGCGTCGAACTCGTACGCCCGTACCGGGGTGGCCGCCTCGGCGCCCAGGTGCCAGACGTGCGGGCGGAACAGCCAGGACCAGCCGATCAGCTCGTTGTGCCCGAGCCGCTCGATGGTGACGGGCCGGCGGCCCGGCACCCGCATGTCCAGCTCCACGGTGCCGGTCCGGATGACCCAGAACCGGTCGGCCCGGCCGCCCTCCTCGAACAACCGGGTCCCCTGCGGGAAGGACACCTCGCGCGCGGCGGCCATGAGCCGCTCCCGGTGCTCTGCGGGCAGGGCACGCGGCAGGCTGGGCGACGTAGGAGCGAACATGGCGGGCCTCCCGGGAGCGAAGTGTGGGCCGTCGTCGGTATCTCCAGTGGCTGTCTCCAGAGTCCCCCCGTCCGCCGCCGCCCGCATGGGCCGACCGGCCCCCGCGGCACGGCATACGGCCCCGACCGGACGGATCACCCCGACCCGGTAGGCTTCCCGACCGTGCCCCCCGACGGGGCGCACACGCACGCACACGGCATCGGCGGACCGGAGGAAGAGGCGTTGCACGTCCAGGAATGGCTCGAGACCGTACCCGCGGTCGCCGTGTACGCGCTGGTGGGCATCGTCATCGGGCTGGAGAGCCTGGGCATCCCGCTGCCCGGCGAGATCATCCTGGTCTCCTCGGCGCTGCTCGCCTCCCAGCACGGCGACATCGACCCGGTGATCCTCGGCGCCTGCGCCACCGCCGGCGCGATCATCGGCGACTCGATCGGCTACGCCATCGGCCGCAAGGGCGGACGCCCGCTGCTGGCCTGGCTGGGCGGGAAGTTCCCCCGCCACTTCAGCGAGGCGCACATCGCCACCGCCGAGCGGTCCTTCCAGAAGTGGGGCATGTGGGCGGTCTTCTTCGGCCGCTTCGTCGCCCTGCTGCGGATCTTCGCGGGCCCGCTCGCGGGCGTGCTGCACATGCCGTACTGGAAGTTCCTCACCGCCAACGTCCTCGGCGGCATCCTCTGGGCGGGCGGCACGACGGCGGTCATCTACTACGTGGGCATCGTCGCCGAGTCCTGGCTCAAGCGGTTCTCGTGGCTCGGCCTGGTGCTGGCGGTGCTGATCGGTCTGACCTCGATGCTGGTCCTGAAGCGCAAGGCGAAGAAGACGGCGGCGGCCACGACGGCCACGGCACCGGCCCCGGCCTCCGTGGGCGACTGACCCCGGCAGGGGGCCGGCCGCGCAGTTCCCCGCGCCCCTTCGGGGCGCCAGGACGAACCCGGCGATCCCGCAGCCGCCCGTGCGGGCCGGTGGGGGCTGGTCGCGCAGTTCCCCGCGCCCCTGGGCGGGCTGCCCGACCGGCGCCCCGAAGGGGCGCGGGGAACTGCGCGAACGGCCCCACCGGCCCGCAGGCCGACATGCGACCGTGTCTCAGCCCCCGTGCTGATCCCGATGCGCCGCCGCCAGCTCCGCGTACATCGTCCCGTTGAGGGTCAGCCCCTCCCGCTCCTCCCGCGTCAGCTCCCGCCGCACCTTCGCCGGGACGCCCGCGACCAGGGAGCCCGGCGGCACCCGCATCCCCTGCGGCACCAGCGCCTGCGCGGCGACGAGCGAGCCCGCGCCGATCACCGCGCCGTTCAGGACCGTCGCGCCCATACCGATCAGGCAGTCGTCCTCGACGGTCGCCCCGTGCACCACCGCGTTGTGCCCGACGGACACCCGCTCGCCCACGGTGACCGGGAACCCGGGGTCGGCGTGCAGCGTGCAGTTGTCCTGGACGTTGCTGCTCGCGCCCACCGCGATCGACTCCACGTCGCCGCGCAGCACCGCGCCGTACCAGACGCTGGCCCCGGCGTGCAGCGTCACGTCGCCGATCACGCTCGCCGTGGGCGCCACGAACGCCCCCTCGTCGATCCGCGGCTCCCTGCCGCCGATACCGGTGATCAGAGCCTGGTGCGTCATCGTCGCCTCCTAGTCGAACGTCGGGGGAACGGTACGCCACCCGGTGGGGTGAAGATCACAGGGGCGCCGGGCCGTGCCCGTCGCGCCCGCGGACTACGGTGAGCGGGTGCCGAAGCGCAAGAACACGTTCTCGTACTGGCCGCGCCGCCTCGCCCAGCGCGCGGTCCACGCGGGCTGGGCCTGGGTGCAGCGCACGGGCTCGGTGACCGCCGAACAGCCCGGCCGCTTCCGCTTCGGCGCGATGGGAACAGGTACCAGACTCGCCTTCCCGCTCGGCACGATCTTCGGCGAGCCCTGGATCCGGATCGGCGCGCACTGCATCGTCGGCGAGCAGGTCACCCTCACCGCCGGACTCATGCCCGGCCTCGACCTTGGCCCCGAGCCCATCCTGCGCATCGGCGACGGCGTCGTCCTCGGCCGCGGCAGCCACGTCATCGCCGACACCACCGTGACCATCGGCAGCGACTGCTACTTCGGCCCGTACGTCTACGTCACCTCCACCAACCACTCCTACGACGACCCGCACGAGCCCATCGGCAGGCAGTGGCCGCGGATGGAGCCGGTGGAGATCGGCCCCGGCTGCTGGATCGGCACCGGCGCGGTGATCCTGCCGGGCGCCCGCGTCGGGCGGAACGTGGTGGTGGCCGCGGGCGCGGTCGTCCGGGGCGAGGTGCCGGACCACTGCGTGGTCGCGGGCGCGCCCGCCCGGGTCGTACGCCGCTGGACGCCCGACGAGGGCTGGCAGCCGCCGCTGCGCACCCCGCCGCCCGTGCCGCTCCCCGACGACATCACGCCCGACCAGCTGCGGGCGCTGTCGCAGCTCGACGAGGAGAGCGCGGCCCGCCTCGCCGAGCTGGACGAGGCCGGGCTGCTGGACGAGGCCGAGCCGAAGGACGCGAGCGCCGCCGCGCGGCTGGCCGAGGTGGAACCCGGCGCCTGACGCCCGCGCCGTACCCGCCCGGCCTCGCAGTACAGTGCGGTGTACCACCGGGTGCACCGCACCGCAGCCGCACGGGCCGGCCCCGGGCATCCGGACAGTCATCCGGACAGTCGAAACGGACGGAACGTGGCGGACCTCGACCTGCTGACCCGGTCCCTGGCGCGCAACGTCAAGCGCTGGCGCACCGAGCGCGGCTTCACCCTGGACATGCTCGCGGCCCGGGCGGGCGTCAGCCGCGGCATGCTCATCCAGATCGAACAGGCCCGCACCAACCCGAGCATCGGCACGATCGTCAAGATCGGCGACGCGCTCGGCGTCAGCGTGCCCACGCTGCTCGACTACGAGCGGGGCCCGCAGGTGCGGGTCGTCCCCGCCGACCAGACGGTCCGTCTGTGGGAGACCGGGCGCGGCAGCTACAGCCGGCTGCTCGCCGGCACCGAGGCGCCGGGACCGCTGGAGATGTGGGAGTGGCGGCTGATGCCGGGGGAGAGCAGCGACTCCGACCCGCACCCCGCCGGCACGGTGGAACTCGTCCATGTCACCGCCGGGGAGCTGACGCTCACCGTCGACGGGACGGAGCACCGGGTGCCGGCCGGCGCCAGCGCCTCCTTCGAGGCCAACACGCCCCACACGTACGGCAACGCCGGGGACGAGCCGGTGCGGATGTTCATGACGGTGTCGGTGCCGCCCGTGCAGTGAGACACCCTTCGGCACCCGCACCGCCCGCTGTTACCGTGCCGCCATGCGCGCACCCATCGGAGACTTCGACCGGGCCACCCCCGCCCCCGACTGCCTCGACGAGCTGACCGCCCCCGTCGCGGAAGCGGTCCGCGGCTGGAGCGGCGGCGTCCCCGCCGACCAGATCCTCTACGTCGAGACGGACCCGCGCTGGGCCGACACCGCCGTCTTCGTCGAGCACTACGGCAGCGACCTGCTGGAGCGGTCGGCGAACTGCGTGGTGGTGGCGGGCAAGCGCGGCGGCGAGTCCACGCTCGCCGCGTGCGTCGTGCTGTCCACCACCCGGGCCGACGTGAACGGGGTGGTGCGCCGCCACCTCGGCGTCCGCAAGGCGTCGTTCGCGCCGATGGACACGGCGACGGGGGAGACCGGCATGGAGTACGGCGGCATCACCCCTGTCGGGCTGCCCGAGGGCTGGCCCGTGCTGGTGGACGCGGCCGTGGTGGACCTGCCGTACGTGCTGGTCGGCAGCGGGCGGCGGCGCGGGAAGCTGCTGGTGCCGGGCAAGGCGTTCGCGGAACTGCCGGGCGCGGTCGTGCTGGAGGGGCTGGGCAGGCCCGCCGCCTGATCCGGCCGGGGCGGACCGCCCGGCATCAGTACCGTACGGCCGTGCCCAGGTACTGCTCCGCGAAGGCCGTGGCGGCGGCCGGCGAGCTGAACAGGCGGCGCAGCCGCGCCAGGGCGGTGCCCGCACGGAACGGATCGCCCGCCGCGCCCCCGTGGTACAGCTCGGAGAGCCACTGAGAGAACTCCTGGTAGTCCCACACCCGCCGCAGACAGCCCTCCGAGTAGCCGGCCAGACCGGTCCCGTCGCCCTTCACCAGCCGCGCGACGAGCGCGTCGCCCAGGGCGAACGCGTCGTGCAGCGCCAGGTTCAGGCCCTTGGCGGCGATCGGCGCGACCAGGTGAGCCGCGTCCCCCGCCAGATGGAGACGGCCGAAGGACATCGGCTCGGTGACGTAGTCGTGCATGTCCAGCACGCGCTTCTCGATCAGCCGCCCCTCGGCCGGCGGCTCCGCGCCCGCCGCGTCCAGCCGGCGGCGCAGCTCCGCCCACACCCGCTCGTGCGGCCAGTTCTCCGGGTCGTCGCCCGGCGGGCACTGAAGGTAGTAGCGGGTCACCTCGGGACTGCGGGGCATCTGCCCGGCGAACCCGTCCGGGTGGCAGCCGAACAGCACCCGGTCGGCGGACGGCGGCGCCTGAGCGAGCAGGGCCAGCCAGCCGATGCCGTAGTCGTGCCGCGCCACCCGGGCCCGCCCGGCGACGGCCGCCCTGGTCACCCCGCGCGCGCCGTCGCAGCCCGCGACGAACGCGCAGGCAGCGACCTCCCGCCGCCCGCTCTCCGGGCAGACGTACGACACCGACGGACGGTCCCCGTCCAGGTCGTGCAGCCGTACGTCGCGCACCCCGAACCGCACGGCCCCGCCGCGCACGTCCGCGTACTCCCGCACCAGATCCGTGACCAGGAACTGCTGCGGATACACCCAGTGATGGCGACCCGTCAGCTCGTGGTACGCGAAGGGGTGACGCCCGCCCTCGAAGCGGAACTCGCACGCGGTGTGCCGCCGCGCCCGCTCCAGCAGGTTCCCGGCGAGGCCCCGCCGCTCCAGGCCGCGCACCACCGGTTCCTCGATCACCCCGGCCCGCGGCCGTCCCTCGACGAACTCCCGCGTCGCGGTCTCCAGCACCAGGCAGTCCACCCCGGCCGCCCGCAGCACGCACCCCACGGTGAGCCCCGCGGGCCCCGCGCCCACCACGACGACCGGAAACCGTTGCGGCGCAGGGGAGTTGGGGAAGGCGGGTGTCTCGGTCATCGCGCCATTATGGCGTCACCCGTCCGTCCGGCACCGGTCGCGAAGGGGCGTTTCAAACCGACGGTCTAGCCGAGACCCAGCCGCGGGATCTCGATGGCGGGACAGCGGTCCATCACCATGTCCACACCCGCCGCACGCGTGCGCCCGTACGCCTCCTCGTCGACCACCCCGAGCTGGAACCACACGGCCTTGGCGCCCTTGGCCACCGCCTCGTCCGCGACCGCGCCCGCCAGGTCGCTGTTGACGAACACGTCCACCACGTCCACGTCGAAGGGGACGTCCGCGAGCGAGGCGTACCCCTGCTCCCCGTGCACCGTCTCCGCCTTGGGGTGCACCGGCACCACGCGCTTGCCGAACCGCTGGAGCACCTGCGCGACCCCGTACGCGGCGCGCTGCCGGTTGGAGGACAGGCCGACCACGGCCCAGGTGTCACCGGACCGGGTGAGAATCTTGCGGACCGTTGCGTCGTCGCCGTACACCGTCGGCCTCCTGTGGGTCTGGAACGGACCGGATCTGAACATGAGCCGGCGCCTGCGACAACCAGGCGCGCGCCACGGTGATTCCCGGCGCCGTGCGCCTGCCACGACGGGCGGCGCCGCGCAAGCGACGGCGCGGAAAGCGTGCGAGATACCTGCGTGCGCCCGCTCGCGCGCCTACGCTCGCCTCGTGCTGCGCATCACCGACGCCCGAACCGGCGAACTCGTGGACGCCGCCCCCTCCCGCCGGGGCCTGACCCGTGTCGAGGCCCACCCACGGGGGCTCGACATCACCGGCCTGCGCGTGCTGCTGGCCGCCGACCTGCTCGTGCGCGCCCTGGAGCTCGGCGGCACCCCGGTGTGGGCGCTGCTCGCCGCCGAGCGGCAGCAGGAGGAGCTGCGCGCGGCGGCCGACGCGCTCGGGATCCGCCCCTTCGAGGACGGCGAGGGCGCCGCCGGACTGGGTGAGGCCCAGGTGCTGCACGTCGTGGACGAGGGCGGCGCCGAACCCGACGGTGTACGGGTCGCGGTCGCGCCCGTGACCTGGTCGGCCCCCGGTGCGCCCGACGCGGCCGACCGGGCCGCCCTGCGCCTCGCACTGCTCGCCCACCCGAGGACCGCGCCCGTGGTGATCGACGCGGACGCGCTCAAGCAGGCCGGTGACACCCTCGGCCGCTGGCGGACGGCGGTCGCCGGCTGGGCGCGGCGGCCGTCCCGCCCCGTGCCCGACGAGGTGCGCGCCGAGCTGCGCGCCGCGTGGGAGGACGACCTGGACACCGCTGGAGTGCTCGGCGCGCTCCGCGCGGTGGAGAGCGACCCCGGGGTGGCGGACGGCGCCCGCTTCGAGACGTACGCCTATGCCGACCGGCTGCTCGGCCTCCACCTCGCCCGCGACCTCGGGAACCCCGCATGATCGAGCGCGCGGCGGCCGGCCCCCTGCGCCGGCTGGTGGTGCTGCGGCACGCCAAGTCCGCCCGGCCCGAGGGCGTCGCCGACCACGAGCGTCCGCTCGCCGCGCGCGGCCGCCGGGACGCCCCCGCCGCCGGACGGGCCCTCGCCGACATGGACTGCCTGCCCGGCCTCGCCCTGTGCTCCACGGCCGTCCGCGCCCGCCGCACCTGGGAGCTGGCCGCCGCGCAGTGGGGCACGCCCCCGCCGGTCCGGTTCGACCCGCGTCTGTACCACGCGGACGTCCCCGGCCTGCTCGACGTGATCCGGGAGACGCCCGCGGAGGTCGAGACGCTGCTGCTCGTCGGCCACAACCCGGGTCTCGAGGACCTGGTGCTGACCCTCGCCGACGACGGCCTCGACGACACCCTGGACCGGGTCCGCGCCAAGTTCCCGACCTCCGCCGTCGCGGTGCTCGACTGGCGCGGCGCGGCCTGGCGCGACCTGGTCCCCGGCGGCGCCCTGCTCACGTCGGTCGCCGTCCCGCGCGGCAGGCGCTGACCGGGGCGGCATAGGCTGGCCGGATGCAGGACGAGTACCGCACCGTGGCCCGCGCGGGTGTGCACGAGACCGAGATCAACCGCTCCCGCTTCCTGTGCGCCCTCGCCCCGGCGGCCACCGAGCGGGAGGCGCAGGACTTCATCGCCGCCGTCCGCAAGGAGCACGCCGACGCCACCCACAACTGCTGGGCGTACGTCATCGGCGCGGACGCCTCCGTCCAGAAGGCCAGTGACGACGGGGAGCCCGGCGGCACCGCCGGCGCCCCCATGCTGCAGATGCTGCTGCGCCGCGACATGCGCTACGTCGTCGCCGTCGTCACCCGCTACTTCGGCGGCGTGAAGCTCGGCGCGGGCGGTCTCATCCGCGCCTACGGCGGCTCGGTCGGCGAGGCCCTGGACGCGCTCGGCACCCGCACCCGGCGCCGCTTCCGGCTGGCCACCGTGACCGTCGACCACCAGCGGGCCGGCAAGGTGCAGAACGACCTGCGCTCGACCGGCCGCGAGGTGCGTGACGTGCGCTACGGCGAGGAGGTCACGATCGAGATCGGCCTGCCCGACGCCGACGTGGACGCCTTCCGCGCCTGGCTCGCCGACGCCACCTCCGGCGCCGCCCGCCTCGAACTGGGCGGGGAGGCCTACGGGGACGCCTGACCGGGACGTGACGGGTGATACGGGAGGAACCGCCCGCGCTGTCGGAGGCGCCCGATACGCTGCCGGGACCATGAGATTCCTGCACACGTCCGACTGGCACCTCGGCCGGTCCTTCCACCGGGTCGGCATGCTCGGCGCCCAGGCCGAGTTCATCGGCCACCTCGTCTCCACCGTGCGCGAGCGCGAGGTGGACGCGGTGGTGGTGTCGGGGGACGTGTACGACCGGGCGGTGCCGCCGCTCGCCGCGGTCGAGCTGTTCGACGACGCGCTGCACCGGCTGGCCGGCCTCGGCGTGCCGACGGTGATGATCTCCGGGAACCACGACTCGGCCCGCCGCCTCGGCGTCGGCGCGGGACTCATGGGCCGCGCCGGCATCCATCTGCGCACCGAACCCGCCGCGTGCGGCACCCCCGTCCTGCTGCCCGACGCGCACGGGGACGTCGCCTTCTACGGCCTGCCCTATCTGGAGCCCGCCCTGGTGCGGGACGAGTTCGGCGTGGAGCGGGCCGGGCACGAGACGGTCCTCGCCGCCGCCATGGACCGGGTGCGCGCCGACCTCGCCGCCCGCCCGGCCGGCACCCGCTCCGTCGTCCTCGCCCACGCCTTCGTCACCGGCGGCGAACCGAGCGACAGCGAACGGGACATCGCCGTCGGCGGCGTCGCGTCCGTGTCCGCCGCCGTGTTCGACGGCGTCGACTACGTGGCGCTCGGCCATCTGCACGGCTGCCAGACGCTCACCGACCGCGTCCGCTACTCCGGTTCCCCGCTGCCGTACTCCTTCTCGGAGGCCGGGCACCGCAAGTCCATGTGGCTGGTCGACCTGGCCGCCGACGGGAGCGTCACCGCCGAGCGCGTGGACTGCCCCGTGCCGCGCCCGCTCGCCCGCCTCCGCGGCACCCTCGAGGAACTGCTCGCCGACCCGGCGCTCGCCCCGCACGAGGAGGCGTGGGTCGAGGCGACCCTCACGGACCCGGTCCGCCCCGCCGACCCCATGGCCCGGCTGGCCGAGCGCTTCCCGCACACCCTCGCCCTCGTCTTCGACCCCGACCGGCCGCCGGACGACCCCGACGTGTCCTACGCCCGCCGCCTCGCCGGCCGCGACGACCAGCAGATCGCCGAGGACTTCGTCGCCCATGTGCGCGGCGCGGGACCCGACCCGCACGAGCGCACCGTGCTGCGGGACGCCTTCGACGCCGTCCGCGCCGACGACACCGCGCGGGAGGTGGCCCGATGAGGCTGCACCGCCTGGACATCACCGCCTTCGGGCCGTTCGGCACCACCCAGAGCGTCGACTTCGACGCCCTGTCCGCCGCAGGGCTGTTCCTGCTGCACGGCCCCACCGGCGCCGGCAAGACCTCCGTCCTGGACGCCGTCTGCTACGCCCTCTACGGCTCCGTCCCCGGCGCCCGCCAGGGCGGCCAGGGCACCACCCTGCGCAGCGACCACGCCGCGCCCGCCACCCGTACCTCCGTCACCCTCGAACTCACCGTCGCCGGACGCCGCCTGGAGATCACCCGGCAGCCGCCGTGGGAACGCCCGAAGAAGCGCGGCGCCGGCACCACCGTCGACAAGGCGCAGACCTGGCTGCGGGAGCGCGACGCCGCCACCGGCGCCTGGAAGGACCTGAGCCGCTCGCACCAGGAGATCGGCGAGGAGGTCACCCAGCTGCTCGGCATGAGCCGGGAGCAGTTCTGCCAGGTGGTGCTGTTGCCGCAGGGCGACTTCGCGCGCTTCCTGCGCGCCGACGCCGAGGCCCGCGGCAAGCTGCTCGGCCGCCTGTTCGACACCCACCGCTTCGCCGAGGTGGAGAAGCGCCTCGCCGACCGCCGCCGCGCCGCCGAGGCCCGCGTGCGCGACGGCGACGCCGACCTGCTCGCCGACGCCCACCGCATGCAGCAGGCCGCGAGCGGCGCCATGGAACTGCCCGAACTGTCACCGGGCCAACCCGGCCTCGCCGACGCCGTGCTCACCGCGGCCGCCGTCGCCCGCAGCACCGCCCGCGAACAGCTCACCGCCGCCCACTGCCGGCTCGCCACCGCCGAGTCCGTCCGCGCCGGGGCGGGCCGCGCCCTGGACGAGGCGCGCGAACGGCACCGGCTGCAACGCCGGTTCGCCGAGGCGCGGGAGCGGGCGGAGAGGCTGCGCGAGCGGTCCGGCGCCCACGACGAGGACCAGGCCCGCATGGAGCGGGCCCGCAAGGCCGAGACCGTCGCCCCCGCCCTGGAGCTGCGGGACTCCGCCGACGCCGAGCACCGCCGCGCGGCCGCCGCCGAGGAGCGCGCCCGCGCCCTGCTCCCCGCCTCCCTGGCGGACGCCGGGCCGGACGGGCTCGCCGCGGCGGCCCGCCGCGCCGCCGAGGAACTGGGCGGACTGGAGTCGGCCCGCCGCGCGGAGCGCCGCCTCGCCGAACTCCTCGACGAGCGGGCCGGACTGGAGCGCCAGGAACGCGCCGACGAGGAGGTCCGCGAGGACGCCGAGGCCTGGCTCGCCGACTGGGAGGCCACCCGCACCGCCCTCCAGGACCGCATCGCGACCGCCCAGCAGGCCGCGACCCGCGCCGGGGAGCTCGCGGCACGGCGCGACACCGCCCGCCACCGGCTGGAGGCCGCCCGCACCCGCGACCGGCTCACCCGGGACGCCGAGACCGCCGCCGAGCAGGCCGGCGCCGCCCGCGAACAGGCCCTCGCCGCCCGGCAGCACTGGCTCGACCTCAAGGAACAGCGGCTGGGCGGCATCGCCGCCGAACTCGCCGCCGGCCTCACCGACGGCACCCCCTGCGCGGTCTGCGGCGCCACCGAACACCCGGCCCCGGCTCGCAGGGTCGCCGGACACGTCGACCGCGAGACCGAGGAACGCGCCCTCACCGGCTACCAGGACGCCGAGGACCGGCGCGCCGAGGCGGACCGGCGCCTCGCCGCCGTACGGGAGGAGCTGGCCGCCGCCGGCGCCGGGGCCGGGGACACCCCGGCCGAGCAGCTCGCCCGTGAACTCGACGAGGCGGAGCGGGAGTACGCCCGGGCACGGGAGGCCGCCTCCGCGCTGCACGCCGCCCAGGAGGAGCTGCGCGCCGCCGAACGCGAACACGAACTGCGCACCGCCGCCCAGCGCGACGCGGCTGTCCGCGCCGCCGCCCGCGTCGGCCACCGGGAGCGCCTCGACCTCGAACGCGCCGCACTGGAAGAGGAGTTGGCGCAGGCGCGCGGAAACGCACCCAGTGTCGCCGCACGCGCCGGGCAGCTCGAACGCCAGGCGGCGCTGCTCACCGACGCCGCCGGGGCAGCCCGCACCGCCGAGGAGGCCGCCCGGCGACTCAAGGACGCCGACGCCCGCCTTGCCGACGCCGCCTTCCGCGCGGGCTTCGACACCCCGCGGGCCGCCGCCGACGCCCTCCTCGACGACGACGCCCACCGGCAGCTGCAACGACGGCTCGACGCCTGGCACGACGAGGAGGCCGCCGTCCGCGCCGTCCTCGCCGAACCGGAGACCGCGGCCGCCGCCCGCGAGCCCGCCGCGGACCTCGCCGCCGCCCAGCGGGCCGCCGAGGACGCCGACCGCGCCGTCCGCGAAGCCGCCTCCGCGCGCGACGCCGCCGCCCGCCGCTGCGCCGAACTCGACCGGCTCTCCGCCCGCGCCGCCGCCTCCGTGCGCCGGCTCGGACCGCTGCGCGAGGAGTACGACCGGGTGGCCCGCATGGCCGCCCTCACCGCCGGCACCTCGGCGGAGAACGAACGCCGGATGCGCCTGGAGTCGTACGTGCTCGCCGCGCGCCTGGAGCAGGTCGCCGCCGCCGCGACCGTCCGGCTGCGCCGTATGTCGTCCGGCCGCTACACCCTCGTCCACTCCGACGACCGCACCGGCCGCGGCCGCAGCGGCCTCGGGCTGCACGTCGTGGACGCCTGGACCGGCCGGGAGCGCGACACAGCCACCCTCTCCGGCGGCGAGACCTTCTTCGCCTCCCTCGCCCTCGCGCTCGGCCTCGCCGACGTGGTGACCGACGAGGCGGGCGGAGTGCGGCTGGACACGCTCTTCATCGACGAGGGCTTCGGCAGCCTCGACGACCAGACCCTCGACGAGGTGCTCGACGTCCTGGACTCGCTGCGCGAACGCGACCGCAGCGTCGGCATCGTCAGCCACGTCCCCGACCTGCGCCGCCGCATACACGCCCAGCTGGAGGTCGAGAAGGACCGCTCCGGCTCCCGGCTGCGGCAGCGCGGGACCTGACGGGGCGGCCGGGTCACCGCCCCACGGGACGGCGCGGCAGCGGCGAGGAGTACACCACGCTGGTGGTCACCGAACCGAGCGCGCCGATCCGTCCCGACACCTCCTCCAGGTGCCGCATCGACCGCGCGGCCACCTTCAGGACGAAGCAGTCGTCGCCCGTCACGTGGTGCGCCTCCAGGATCTCCGGCGTGGCGGCGACGAGGTCGTGGAACGGCTTGTAGTTGCCGGTCGGGTAGCGCAGCCGGACGAACGCCAGGACCGGGAGCCCGATCCGCTCCGGGTCCACCACCGCCGCGTAGCCCTGGATGATCCCGGCCTCCTCCAGCCGTCGCACCCGCTCGGTGACCGCGCTCGCGGACATCGACACGGCGCGGGCGAGTTCGGCGTAGCTGGCGCGTCCGTCCCTCTGGAGGACGTCGAGGATGCGCCAGTCGGTGGCGTCCGGGGAATACACGGTCATCGCCGAGAAGTAGCAGGGAAATCCCCGGCGGGGCAAGCCCCGCACCGGGCTTCGTCCCTTCAGGACCGCCGCCCGCGCCCGTAGTTTCTCTGTCATGACGACGACCACCGTGAACACCGTCCTGCGGGTCGCCCCCGCCTCCCCGGCCGTGGCCGCCGCGCACTTCCGCGCGAGCCTCGCCCTGTACACCGACGTCTCCGACGTGGCCGCCGCGCTCGCGTCCGGCGGCGACCCCGGATTCGTCCTGGTGGACTCCCGGGCGTCCGAGGCCTGGGACCAGGGCCATGTGCCCGGCGCCCTGCACCTGCCCACCGCGCGGATCGCCGAGCGGGCCGCCGACCTCCTCGATCCGGCCGTGCCGGTCGTGACGTACTGCTGGGGACCCGGCTGCGACGGGGCCGCCCGCGCCGCGCTCGCCCTCGCCGAACTCGGGTACCGCGTCAAGGAGATGCTCGGCGGGTTCGAGTACTGGGTGCGCGAGGGCTACGCGTACGCGACGCCGGAGGGCCGTGAGCGCCGGGCCGCCGACCCGCTGACCACCGTCGTGGACGGTGGCGCGTGCGGATGCTGAACCCGCCCGTCCGGTAAGGGGATCGAGCCGATAGGTTTCTCCGCCATGGAGCGATACGCGGAGCCGGGGACGGTCGAGTGGGTGGAGACGGGCGGCGGGCCGCTCGTCGCGGTGCCGGAGACGGTGCTGCCGTTCTGGACGGGAGCCGACGGCGAGGAGTTCGCCTCGGACTACGACCGGGCCTGCGAGGTCGACGGACTCGTCGGGCTCCTCCCGGTCGGCGACGCCGCCGCCCTCGTCCTGGGCGACGAACCCGCCGCGACGGCCTACCTCCCCGAGCACTCCCTCCTCGTCCGCTGGGTCGCCGGACACACGGAGGACGACCTGCTGGCGAGCGTCCCCGCCGCGCTCGCCGGCGCGCGGTGGCAGCAGGAGACACAGTGGAAGGTGCCAGGCCCGGTCGTCCTGTTCGACGCGGCCTGGCCCGGCGCCCAGGCCACCGGCACCGACCACACCCGCCTCGCCCTCGGCGCCGGCCGCTACGCCGTGCGCGCCGCGCAGGTCACCCCCGGCCCGGAGACCTGGCTGGTCCTGGTGCAGCTCCGGCCGCTGCCCTGAGCCGGGCGCCGTTATTCGCGTGCCCGGGCCGGTCACGCGGCCCATCATGGGGATCATGCCGAAGCTTCCCCCGCCCCCGCCCGAGGAACTCCGCCGTGACCCCCTGCCGCTGCGGGGCCGCACCGCCCTGGTGACCGGAGCGAGCCGGCGCGGCGGCATCGGACACGCCGTGGCCCGCCGGCTGGCCGCGTACGGCGCGAGCGTCTACCTGCACCACCATGTGCCGCACGACGCCGCGATGCCCTGGGGCGCCGACCGGATCGACGACGTCACCGCCTCCGTACGCGAGGCGCTCGGCGACCCCGGCGCGCGCGTGCTCGCCGGACCCGGCGACCTGAGCGACCCGGCGGAACCGGCCGCTCTGCACGCCCGCGCCGTCGAGGCGCTCGGCGGACGCCTCGACGTCCTCGTCGCCAACCACGCCCTCAGCGGCTCCGACGGCGACCTCGACACCGTCGACGCCGCCATGCTCGACGCGCACTGGGCCGTCGACGCCCGCTCCGTGCTGCTGCTCGTCCAGGCCCACGCCCGGCACCGCGCCGCGCTCCCGCCCGGCACCCCCGGCGGACGCGTGCTGATGATGACGTCCGGGCAGGACATCGCCGGCGGCATGCCCGGCGAGATCGCCTACGCCCTTCAGAAGGGCGCCCTGGCCTCGGTCACCCGCTCCCTGGCGACCGCGCTGGCCGACCACGCGGTCACCGTGAACACCGTCAACCCCGGCCCCGTGGACACCGACTACCTGACCGGCGAGGTCTACGACGCGATCGCCGCCCGCTTCCCCGCCGGGCGCTGGGGCATGCCCGACGACCCGGCCCGCCTCCTCGCGTGGCTGGCCACCGACGAGGCGGGCTGGATCACCGGTCAGGTCATCGACTCCGAGGGCGGCTTCAGGCGCTGAACCCGCCCTACAGCGCCGCCAGTTCGTCCACCAGGTCGTCCAGGCCCAGCGACCCCTGGGACAGCGCGGCCATGTGCCAGGCCTTCAGGTCGAAGGCGTCGCCGTGCCGCTCGCGGGCCTTCTCCCGGCCCAGCAGCCAGGCCCGCTCGCCGAGCTTGTAGCCGATGGCCTGGCCGGGAATCGTGAGATAGCGGGTCAGCTCGCTCTCCACGAAGTCCGCCGGGCGGCTGCTGTGCGCGCCGAAGAACTCCTGCGCCAGCTCCGGCGTCCACCGCTCACCCGGGTGGAACGGCGAGTCCGCGGGGATCTCCAGCTCCAGGTGCATGCCGATGTCGACGATGACCCGGGTCGCCCGCATCATCTGCGCGTCCAGGTACCCGAGCCGCTGCTCCGCGTCCGTGAGGAAGCCCAGCTCGTCCATCAGCCGCTCCGCGTACAGCGCCCAGCCCTCGCAGTTGGCGCTGACCATGCCGACGGTGGCCTGGTAGCGGGAGAGGTTCTCCGCCACGTGCACCCACTGCGCCAGCTGGAGGTGATGGCCGGGGACGCCCTCGTGGTACCAGGTGGACACCAGGTCGTAGACCGGGAAGCGGGTCATGCCCATCGTGGGCAGCCAGGTGCAGCCCGGCCGGGAGAAGTCCTCCGACGGCGGCGTGTAGTACGGCGCCGCCGCGCTGCCCGCCGGGGCGATCCGCGACTCCACCTTCCGCACCCGCTCGGCCAGGTCGAAGTGCGTGCCGTCCAGGGCGTCGATCGCCTGGTCCATCAGGCCCTGCAGCCAGTCGCGGACCTCGTCCACGCCCTCGATGTGCCGGCCGTGCTCGTCGAGGTGGGCCAGCGCCACCCACGGGGTCCCGGCCCCCGGCAGGATCTTCTCGGCCTCCTTCCTCATCTCGCCCAGCAGCCGGAAGTACTCGGACCAGCCGTACGCGTACGCCTCGTCCAGGTCCAGGTCGGTGCCGTTGTAGTAGCGCGACCAGCGGGCGTAGCGCTCCCGCCCCACCGTGTCCGGCGCGCCCTCGACCGCCGGGGCGTACACGTCCCGCAGCCAGTCCCGCAGCTCCGCCACGGCGGCGGTCGCCGCGCGGGCGGCCTCGTCCAGCTCCGCGCGCAGCGCGTCCGGGCCCGCGGCGGCGAAGTCCTCGAACCAGCCGCGGCCCTCGCCGGTGTCCGCCCACTCGCCGAGCTGCCCGACGAACGTCCGCGTGGGGCGCGGCCCGGCGTACAGCTTGCGTTCCAGGCCCAGCGCCAGCGACTCCCGGTACCCGGCCAGCGCGGCAGGGACCGCGCGCAGCCGCTCCGCGATCGCCCGCCAGTCCTTCTCCGTCTCCGCCGGGGTCACCGTGAACACCTCGCGCACCGCGTGCGCGACCGTGCCCAGGTTGCCCACCGCGCGCAGATGCTCGTCGGCCTCGTGCACCGCCAGTTCGGCGGTCAGCCGCTCCCGCAGCAGCCGGGCGCAGCGGCGTTCGGCGTCGCTGTCCGCGCCGGGCAGGCGCTCGGCCTCGTCGAGCCGCGCGAGGGTCGCCCGGAGCAGGTCGGCGACCGCCTCCTGACCGGCGGGCGAGAGATCGGGCAGCCGGGAGGAACTCCCTTCGACGCCGAGGTACGTCCCGGTGATCGGATCGAGGGCGATGAGCTCGTCGACATAGGCGTCGGCGACCTGACGGGGAAGCGCGCTGTTGGTTGGTGACATGCGGACCATCCTGGTACGGCGTCCGCCGCACGTCACGCGGATTGAGCCGAGGGCGAAGGCGGCATGACCGGACCGCAGTCCCACTGCTGGAAGATCAGCCGCGTCTCCACCCGCGCCACCTCCCGCCGGGCGGTGAACTCGTCCAGCACCAGCCGCTGCAGATCCGCCATGTCCGCGACCGCGACATGCACCAGATAGTCGTCCGGACCGGTCAGATGGAACACCGTCAGCGACTCCGGCAGCGCCCGGATCCGCTCCACGAACGGCCCCACCAGCTCCCGCCGGTGCGGTCTCACCTGTACCGACAGCAGCGCCTGCAGACCCCGGCCGAGCTTCGCCGGGTCCAGCCGCAGGCGGTGCCCGAGGATCACGCCCGAGCGGCGCAGGCGGGTCACCCGGTCCAGGCAGGTCGACGGTGCGACCCCGACCTGCGCGGCGAGGTCCCGGTACGTGGTCCGGGCGTCGTTCTGCAACAGCCGCAGCAGATGGAGGTCCACCGGATCCAGTGCGACAGATTCGGCCATCGGCCGAACGTAGCACGGGATCCGGCCGTACAGAACCGGCCGGTGTTCACCCTGTGCGCCATGGACAACGGCATGGACACGCGACGCACCACCAGAGCACTCGCCACCGAGGCCGTGCACGCCGGCCGGGACGATCTCGCCGGACTCGGACTGCACGCCCCGCCGATCGACCTGTCCACCACCTATCCCTCCTACGACAGCCGGGCCGAGGCCGCGCGCATCGACGCCTTCGCCACCACCGGCGCCGAACCGGACGGCCCGCCGGTCTACGGGCGGCTCGGCAACCCGACCGTCGCACGCTTCGAGACCGCGCTCGCCCGTCTGGAGGGCACCGAGTCGGCGGTCGCCTTCGCCAGCGGCATGGCCGCGCTCAGCGCCGTCCTGCTGGTCCGCGGCTCCATGGGGCTGCGGCACGTCGTCGCCGTACGCCCGCTGTACGGGTGCAGCGACCATCTGCTGACCGCCGGGCTGCTCGGCTCCGAGGTCACCTGGACCGACCCGGCCGGGGTCGCCGACGCGCTCCGCCCGGACACCGGACTGGTGCTGGTGGAGTCGCCCGCCAACCCCACGCTCGCCGAGATCGACCTGCGGGCCGTCGCCCACGCCTGCGGCTCCGTGCCGCTGCTCGTCGACAACACCTTCGCCACGCCGGTGCTGCAGCGTCCCGTCGAGCAGGGGGCGCGGCTGGTGCTGCACAGCGCCACCAAGTACCTCGGCGGGCACGGCGACGTGCTGGCCGGTGTGGTCGCCTGCGACGAGGAGTTCGCCGGGCGGCTGCGGCAGGTGCGGTTCGCCACCGGCGGGGTGCTGCATCCGCTGGCCGGCTACCTGCTGCTGCGCGGCCTGTCGACGCTGCCGGTCCGGGTACGGGCGGCGTCCGCGAACGCCGCAGGACTGGCGGCCCGCCTCGCCGCGGACCCGCGCGTGGCCCGGGTGCACTACCCGAGCGTCGGCGGCGCGATGGTCGCCTTCGAGGTGCACGGCGACCCGCACGCGGTGATCGCCGGCGTCCGCCTGATCACCCCGGCGGTGAGCCTCGGCAGCGTGGACTCCCTGATCCAGCACCCGGCGTCCATCAGCCACCGCATCGTCGACGCCGACGACCGCAGGGACGCGGGCGTCTCCGACCGCCTGCTCCGCCTCTCGGTCGGCCTGGAGGACGTCGAGGACCTCTGGGCGGACCTCGACCAGGCCCTGGGCACGCCGTCCGCGCACCCGGCCCGGACAGAGGCCATGGCCCAGGGCTGACGGACCGCCCATGGACGGGGGACGGCCCGGCACGCGCTGCGTGCCGGGCCGTTTTCCGTCGTCGGGTCAGTGGCGGGCGACCCTCCCGCCGGTCTCCGGGGTGCGGGCGGCCGGGGTGGGGGTCAGGCGGGCGGTGATGACGAGGGTGCCCTCCTCGACCTGGTAGTCGAGGGGGAGGCCCAGGCCCCGCATCGCGGCGACCATGCCCGTGTTGGACGCCTGCGTCACGGCGTACACATGGGCGCAGTCCGCCTCGACCGCCATGCCCACCAGCCGGGACAGCAGTTCCGCGCCGATGCCCCGCCGCTGCCACGCGTCCTCGACGATCAGCGCCACCTCGGTCTCGTCGCCGTCCCACAGCAGGTGGCCGAGGGCGACGATCTCGCCGGACGCGGTCTGCGCGGCGAGCGTGCGGCCGAAGCGCGGGCTGAGCAGGTGGTTGAGGTAGCGGCTCGCGTCACCGACCGGGCCGTGGTACCGGCGCCGCAGCGTCTCGGCGGAGCACCGCTCGTGCATCGCCCGCGCCGCGTCCAGGTCGGCGGTGTCCGCGCGGCGCACGGAGACGTGACCGCCCTCGGACAGCGTCAGCACGTCACGGCCGCGCGGCATCCGCGGACCGAGCCGGGCGTCCAGCTCCACCAGCGCCCGGGCACGGGCGAACTCCGTGGGGGTGAACGGCAGATACGGCCGCTCCACCGTGAGGACGCCGCCCTCAGGGTCGCGCAGCCGGATGACGGTGTCCTCCAGGACGCCCTCCGGCGGCACGGCCGCCGCTCCGGCGCCGGCCGCCGCGGCGGGCTGGGAGCGGATCGTGCAACGCCCCAGCAACTGGCGCAGCACCAGAGGCAGTTCCGCGGCGTCCGTCGCGGTGCGGGCGGCCAGCCCCAGCATCCGCGTCGGGCCGTCCACCAGGTCGTGGGCGTCGGCCCGCTCGGCCCAGGTGTCCGTGCCCCCGCCCGCGGTCACCGCCGCGACGAGGTCCGTGCCGGCCGGCACGCGCAGCAGGAACTCGTCGACGGTATGCGCGCCCAGCGGGTGCGTCTGGAGGCTCAGGATGTCGACCCGCCGCTCGGCCAGCGCCGTGCACAGGGCCGCCAGCGCGCCCGGCTCGTCCCGCACCGTCGTCCGCATCCGCCACAGCGCGCTCTCGACCGCTGCCGGCTCGGGCGACGGCGGAGCGCCGCCGGTATCGTGTGCCGGCGGCGCGTGGCCGTGGCGGCGTGTCCGCCATGCGTGCAGCGCCTCCCCGCAGCGCGCGGCACGGGCGAGCGGGTTCCAGCGGGGCGTGCGCCCTCCGTCACGGTCGTTCGTCACGTCAAACATGTCTCGACTCATACCGTCACTGTGAAGGAATCGTGTTTCGTGATCACGAACGCACTGTGACTGACGGGTAAAGCCCGCTTCTGTCCGAAATGCTGCGTTACTGGCCGACGAGGCCCGGCTGCAGCGTCTTTCTGAACAGCACCGTGCCGTCCATCTCCCGCAGCCGCACGGTCAGTTCGCCGCTGCCGCCGTCGATCTCCACCTCGCCGAAGAACTGGTGTCCGTCGGCGGGGGAGACGTTGGCGGTGGTGGGCGCCTTCACCCACACCCGCTCCGGACCGAACGTCGCGTCCAGCTCCGTGGCCGGGAACGCGCCCGCGTTGAGCGGCCCCGAGACGAACTCCCAGAACGGCTCGAAATCGCCGAACGCGGCCCGCGCGGGCTGGTAGTGCTGCGCCGAGGTGTGGTGCACGTCGGCCGTCAGCCACACCGTCCCGGTGATCCTCCGGTGCTTGATGAACCGCAGCAGCTCCGCGATCTGCAGCTCGCGCCCCAGCGGCGCCCCCGGATCGCCCTGCGCCACCGCCTCGACGTGCGGGCGGCCCTCGGTGGTGTCGGGCACGACCAGGCCGATCGGCATGTCGGCGGCGATCACCTTCCACACCGCCCGCGACCGCGCCAGCTCCCGCTTCAGCCAGTCCAGTTGCTCCCGGCCCAGGATGCCCTGCGGGTCGACGGTCTGGTCGCCGGGCGAGTTGGCGTTCCGGTACGTCCGCATGTCCAGCACGAAGATGTCGAGCAGCGGGCCTTGCCGCACCACCCGGTGGACGCGCCCCTCCCGGGCGCCGGGCCGCGGCGTCGACATGGGGAAGTACTCCCCGAACGCCCGCCGGGCGCGGGCCGCCAGCACGTCGACGCTCTTCTCGGTGTACCGGGTGTCGGTGTCCGCGATCCGCTGTCCCGGGTACCAGTTGTTGCGCACCTCGTGGTCGTCCCACTGCACGATCGACGGGACGCGGGCGTTGAACCGGCGCAGGTGCTCGTCCAGCAGGTTGTAGCGGAAGGCGCCGCGGAACTCCGCCAGGCTCTCCGCGACCTTGGACTTCTCCTCGGTGGTGATGTTCCGCCAGAGGCTGCCGTCCGGCAGTTCCGCGGACGCCGCGATGGGCCCGTCGGCGTAGACGGTGTCCCCGCTGAACAGGAAGAAGTCCGGGTCGAGCCGGGCCATCGCGTCGAAGATGCGGTAGCCGCCGAACTCCGGGTTGATGCCCCAGCCCTGCCCGGCCAGGTCGCCCGACCACACGAACCGCACCCCGTCCCGCCGCCGGTCCGGCACGGTACGGAAGGCGCCGGCGACCGGCGCGCTCGTACGGCGCGGGTCGTCGGGATCGGCGAGCAGCACCCGGTAGTGGATCTGCTCGCCCGGCGGCAGCCCGCGCAGCCGGGTGGTGCCGGTGAAGTCGGTGCCGGGGCCGATCAAGGGGCCCCGCATCCGGCGTACGTCGCGGAACGACTCCGTGGCCGAGGTCTCGACGATCATCCGCGCCGGCCGGTCCGACCGCACCCACACCAGCGCGGAGTCACGGGTGACGTCGCCGGTCTGGACGCCCCACTCGGCCGTGGGGCGCCCCGACCGGGTGAACGCGGGCAGGGCCAGCCCCGCCGAGGCGGCGAGCGACCCCTTCAGCAGGGAGCGACGGCCGGGCAGCGGACGGATTGCCATGAGTACGCCTCCGTAGGTCGGTAGGTGTGCACCCCACACCTACGCCGACCATGGAAACGCCGGATGAACAACACGCCCGGAGGGGCGCGGGGAACTGCGCGACAAGCCCCTCACCGGCCAGCGGTGAAGAACCGGCCTAGCGACTCCCGTCCAGCAGAACCCGCGCCACCAACGCCGGATCGTCATTCATCGGCACATGCCCGCACCCCGGCAACCGAACCAACCGCGCCCGCGGAATGATCTGCTTCGCCCGCACCCCCTGCCGCGGAATCAGCAGACGGTCCCGAGCCCCCCACGCCACCGTCACCGGAACACCCCGCACGTCCTCCGTGAACCGCACGGACCCGCCCGCCCGCAGCGTCCGGGCGAACCCGGTCGCCTCGGCCAGCGCGCGCGTCTCGGCGACCACCGCCTCCGGCGCACGCCGCCCGGGCCGGGCGTAGATCGTACTGGTCAGCACGGACCGCCCGACCGCGGACCGGGCCAGCCCCTCGACCACCCGCGCCGGCATCCGCTCCGCGATCCCCCGCATGGCGGACAGCACGGCGAACGCGTACCGCCGTTCGGCCGGCGTCCAGAACCCGGCGGGGGACAGCGCCGTCACCGACCGCACCAGCCGCGCCCGCCCCATCTCCAGGGCGAGCAGCCCGCCCAGGGAGTTGCCGGCGACGTGCGGCCGGTCCAGCTCCAGCGCCTCGCACAGGCCGCCGAGCGCGGCGGTCATGGTGGGCAGGTCGTGGTCGAGGCCGTCGGGCAGGGCGGGCGAGGCGCCGAAGCCGGGCAGGTCCACGGCGATCACCTCGCGCTCGGTGGCCAGGATGTCCACGACCGGGTCCCAGGCCTGCCGGTGGTGCCCGATGCCGTGCAGCAGGAGCAGCGGTTCCCCGCGCCCCACGCGTGCGTAGGACAGGGTCACGGACTGCGGGCCTCGCGGAGAGGTGACCCGGTAGGTGACGGTCGCGGACATGAGGTGCTCCTCGTTCGGACGCGCGGAACGGACCCGCGGAACGGACTCACGGAAAGGGACGTCGCCCGACGTCGTAGACAGCTTGTCAGCAATTACTACCGACGGGTAGCCCATCACGCCGCCCACCGCCCTCGAGGCCCCGGCGCCGCCTGGACACACCCGCACCCGTCCGCTGGGATGACCTCGTGACCGCCGACACCGCGACCGAGCTCTTCGAGGAACACCGGCCCGTGCTCATGGGCGTCGCCTACCGCATGCTGGGGCGGGTGGCCGACGCCGAGGACGTCGTCCAGGACGCGTGGCTGCGCTGGTCCGGCGGCGACCGGACCGCCGTGCGCGAGCCGCGCGGCTTCCTGGTGCGGATCACCACCCGCCTCGCCGTCGACCGGCTCCGGCAGATCAAGGCACGCGGCGAGACCTACGTCGGCCCCTGGCTGCCCGAGCCCTTCGCCACCGACTTCGGCGACACCGTGACGGACACCGCCGAGCGGGCGGTGCTCGCCGACTCCGTGTCCCTCGCGGTGCTCGTCGTCCTGGAGACGCTCTCCCCGCTGGAGCGCGCGGTGTTCGTGCTGCGGGAGGCGTTCGGCTACCCGTACGCCGACATCGCGGCCATGCTCGACCGCGGCGAGGCGGCCGTGCGCCAGCTCGCCGCCCGCGCCCGCCGCCACGTCGACGAACGGCGCCCCCGTTACGACGTCGACCCCGCCCGCCGCCGCGACCTCACCGAACGCTTCCTGGACGCCGCCGCCGGGGGAGACCTGGCGGGCCTGATGGAGCTGCTCGCCCCGGACGTCCGGCTCGTCGGCGACAGCGGCGGCAAGGCGCGCGCCCCGCTGCGGGTCCTGGACGGCGCCGACCACGTGGGCCGCTTCTTCGTCGGTGTGGCCGTCAAGGGGCTGCCGGACGCGTCCGTCCGCATGATCGAGCTCAACGGCGGGCCCGCCCTGCTCGTGCTGTCCGGCGGGAAGCCCGACACGGTCGTGCAGATCGACGCCGACGGCGACCGGATCCGCACGGTCTACGTGGTCCGCAACCCCGACAAACTGGCCGCCCTCGCCGCGCTCCCGTAGGCGCGTTCCGCCCGTCCCGTAAGGGCCCCCGCCGCACCGCCGATTGGTATTGACCAAGTCCCGTGGCCGCCCTATGGTCGCAGAGAAGTGAAACAACCTTTAATAAACAAGGGCGCTAAAACGCCGCCGGACACGGCGATCGTGGAGGACAGGGTGGGGACCACGCAGCTGGAATCGGTGCCGGAACCGAAGTACTGGCATCTGAAGACCGTGCTCAGCGAAGCGCTGGACTCGGAGTTCTCCGTGGGCGAGATCCTGCCCAACGAGCGCGACCTGGCCGCCCGCTTCGGCGTCGCGCGCGCCACGCTCCGGCAGGCCCTGGAACAGCTCGAGCTGGAAGGCCGGCTGCAGCGCCGCCGCGGGGTGGGCACCACCGTCGCCCCGCCGCGCATGGGCGTCTCCGTCGGCAGCGAGCAGCACGCCTGGCCCGGCGGCCCGGACGACGCGTGGCACGCCGTGGACTGCCGGCTCGAGGTGCCGCCCCCCGCCCTCGCCGAGCCCCTGGTGACCGGCAGCGACGAGGCCGTGCACATCGTGCGCCGCTCCCGCGTCTCCCGCGGCCAGCCCGTCGCGTCCGAGCTGCTGTACGTCCCGGCCGCCTCGGTGCCCGACCTCTCCGGCATCGACGCCCCGTCCGGCGCGGCGCGCGCCCGTGCGGTGCTGCGCGAACTGCAGCGCCTGGAGCTGGAGCGCCAGGAGAACGCGGTGGAGCTCGGCTCGGCCGGCGCGGACGAGTCGAAGGAACTGGACCGCCTGCCCGGCGCCCCCGTCCTCGTCGTCACCACCCGCTACATCGCCCGCGGCCGCACCGCCGCGCTCTCGGTGGCCACGTACCGCGCGGACACCTGCCGTCTGACCTTCGGCGACTTCGGAGGTGTCGAGATACACCACGGCCCGGAGCGCCAGGCGTCCTGACCGCGGGGCCTTCCGACGCACCGTCGACGCGCCGTGGGGTCCGCCCCACGGCGCGCGTCCGTCAGCGGCGTGCCGTCACCGTGCCCTCCACGGCGAAGAGCTGCTCCTCGACATGGTCGAGCGCCAGCCGCACCGCGCCCGTCGCCACCGCCGCCTCGCCCAGCAGGGACAGGGTGACCTCCGGGGGGCGCAGGCAGTAGCGCGCCAGCTCGCGGCGCAGCGGCTCCAGCACCCCGTCAAGACCGGCCGCCCAGCCCCCGATCACGACCAGTTCCGGGTCGAGCGCCAGCACCAGCGCCGCCACGTCGTGGACCAGCCGCCGGATGAACCGGTCCATCGCCGCCAGCGCCCGCTGGTCGCCCTCACGCGCCTGCGCGAACACCTGGGCCACGGCCTGCTCGTCCAGCGGGTGCAGCGGCTCGTCCGTGGTCGACAGCAGCGTCTCCGGCGTCGCCTCACGGCCCAGCAGATGCAGCGCCCCGATCTCGCCGGCCGCCCCGCCGTAGCCGCGGTGCAGCCGCCCGCCGATCAGCGAACCGGCCCCCGGGCTCAGCCCCGCCAGGACGAACACCACGTCGTCGCGGCCCTTCGCCGAGCCCTTCCAGTGCTCCGCGACCACCGCCGCGTTGGCGTCGTTCTCCACCAGCACCGGGCACGTGAAGGAGCGGCTCAGCCGCTTGCCCAGGCTCAGCCCCGTCCAGCCGGGCAGCGCCGTGCCCAGCCGCACCGTGCCGTCCGCGTCGACGATCCCGGGGGTGCCCACGCCGACCGCCCGCAGCGATCCGCGCGGCACCCCGGCCCGCCGCAGCAGCTCCGCGACGGCCGTCCGCAGCCGGTCCAGACGCTCGTCGGCGTCGACCGTCTCGTCCACGTCCCGCACCTGCGCGCCGATGACCCGGCCGTCCAGGTCGGCCAGCAGCGCGGCCACCCGGTGCACCCCGATCTCCAGGCCCAGCAGATGCCCCGCCTCCGCCCGGAAGCGGAACCGCCGCGCCGGTCGGCCCTGACGCCGTGCGGCGCCCTCGCCGGCCGCCGCCTCCACGACCAGACCCGCCTCGATCAGACCCTCCACGACGCCCTCGACCGTCGGCCGGGACAGCCCCGTCACCCGGGTCACCTCGGTCAGCGTCGCGCAGTCCGTGGCCCGCAACGCGTGCAGTACCACCGCGGAGTTGATCCTCCGCAGCAGCGAGGGATCCCCGCCGGTCAGCCGACCCACCGTCCGTCCTCCCAGCTCGTGCGCGTGTGGGGCGGATCGTACTCGGCGCCGCGCACCCCGGCGACCACCGGGCGGGCACCCCGCCCGCGGGCCCGCGGACGCGAGCCGCTCAGCCCGGCGCCACGAACCCCGACTCGTACGCCGTGATCACCGCCTGCGTACGGTCCCGCGCGCCCAGCTTCGCCAGCACGGCGCTCACATGCGACTTCACCGTCTCCGTGCCGACCACCAGCCGGGCGGCGATCTCCGCGTTCGACAGCCCACGCGCCATCAGCCGGAGCACCTCGCCCTCCCGTTCGGTCAGCCGGGCGCGCTCCAGCTCGGCGCGGGCCGCGCGGTTCCCGCCGCTCTCGCCGTACTCCGCCGCCAGCCGCCGTACCGAGGCGGGGAACAGCAGCGACTCGCCCTCGGCGATCAGCCGCACCGCGTGCACGATCTCCGCGGGCCGGGCCCGCTTCAGCAGGAACCCGTCCGCCCCGGCACGCAGCGCCTCGTACACGTACTCGTCGTTCTCGAAGGTCGTCACCACGAGGATCTTCGGCGGCTCTGCCACCGTCCGCAGCAGCGCGCGCGTGGCCTCGATGCCGTCCAGCAGCGGCATCCGCACGTCCATGGCGACCACGTCAGGGCGCAGCTGCCGCACCAGCGGGATCACCGCGGCCCCGTCGGCCGCCTCCCCGGCGACCTCGATGTCCGGCTGCGCCTCCAGCACGGCCCGGAGCCCCGCGCGGACCAGGGGTTCGTCGTCGACGAGGAGCACTCTGACCGGCATCCGCCCAGCGTAGATCAGCCCAGGGGCAGTTCGACCCGCACCTGCCAGTCCCCGGCGCCGTCCGGGCCGGTGTGCGCCCGCCCGCCGAGCAGCGCAGCCCGCTCGCGTATGCCGCGCAGGCCGCTGCCACGGCCGGGGGCGGGCCGGCCGTCCGGCAGCGGATTGCGCACCTCCAGCGTCAGCAGGCCGTCCGCGGCGGCCACCCGCACCCGGGCGGGCACCGCGCCCGCGTGCCGCAGCACGTTGGTCAGCGCCTCCTGGAGGATGCGGTAGCCCTCGCGGGAGACGGGGCCCGGCAGGGTCTCCAGCGGCCCGGTGACCTCGGCGTCGACCGTCGCCCCTGAGGCCCGCGCGGACTCCAGCAGCCGGTCGGCGTCGGTGAGCGTCGGCCGGGCGCTCGCGGGCCGCTCCGACTCGCGGAGCACGCCGAGCACCCGCTCCAGGTCCTCAAGGGCGGCCCTGCCGGTCTCCTCGACGGCGGCGAGGGCGCGTTCGGTGAACTCCGGGCTGTTCGCCGCGCGGGCGGCCCCCGCCTGCACGACCGCCACGGTCAGCGCGTGCCCGATGGAGTCGTGCAGCTCGCGCGCGATACGGGTGCGCTCCAGCAGCTGCTCGGTGCGCTCCTCGACGGCCGCGAGACGCTCGGCGACCGACGGGCCCAGCAGCCGCCGCGCGACGCCGGTGAGCCCTGCGCCGAGGCCGGCCACGACCGCGTACAGCGCGACGAGCGGCAGCGGCGCCAGCAGGCCGAACACCCAGTCCGGCGGCCCCGGCATCGGTGGCAGGTCCCCGGTCCTGTGCCCCACGGCGCGGGCGGCCAGGGCGTACGCCATGATCGGCAGCCAGACCGTGGCATACGCGACCACCGCGCCGACCAGGGCCCGGATCTCCAGCCACAGCACGGTCCGCCAGCGGTCCCGCCAGGCCGTCGCGGGCCGCGTGGCGAAGTCCGGCTCCGCCTCGTCCGGGGTGAGCAGCAGCCGGGCCTGCATCACCTCGGCCACCCGCGCCCCCGGCAGCAGCCCCACCGGCACCAGCACGACCAGCGGCACCCAGGGCAGCTCCGGCTGCACCCACCACCACACGCTGACCGCGGCCACCGGCACCCACATGTGCAGCAGCCGGGTGTACGTCCTCCCGCGGAGCAGCGGGCGCAGCAGCCGGACCATCCCGTCATCGTGTCACCCGGCGCCGACGACGGGCTCCCCCGCACGGGGGAGGGACGGCCCACCCGCGGGGGAGGCCCCGCGGGGGCACGGTCCGCCACGCTGATGCCATGACCAGCATCGACGTCCGCGACCTCACCAAGGAGTACGGCGCCGGACGAGCCGTCGACGACCTCACGTTCACCGTGCCGCCCGGCCGCGTCACCGGCTTCCTCGGCCCCAACGGCGCCGGCAAGTCCACCACCATGCGCCTGGTGCTCGGCCTGGACCACCCCACCTCCGGCTCCGCCACCCTCGGCGGCCGGCCGTACGCGTCCCTGCGCGAACCCCTGCGACGGGTGGGCGCGTTGCTCGACGCCGGCGCCGCGCTCGGCTCCCGCACCGGCCGCGACCATCTGCGCGTCCTGGCGGCGACCCACCGCATCCAGGACCGCCGGGTGGACGAGGTGCTGGAGGAGACCGGGCTGGCTCCGGCGGCCCGCCGACGGGTGCGGACGTACTCGCTCGGCATGCGGCAGCGGCTCGGCATCGCCGCCGCGCTGCTCGGCGACCCGGAGGTGGTGATGCTCGACGAGCCGTCCAACGGCCTCGACCCGGAGGGCATCGTGTGGATCCGCGGACTGCTGCGCCGGCTCGCGGACGAGGGGCGGACCGTGCTGGTGTCCAGTCATCTGATGCACGAGACCGCCGCGTTCGCCGACCACCTCGTCGTCCTCGGCCGGGGCCGGCTGCTGGCCGACACCCCCATGCGGGAGTTCATCGACGCGCGCGTGCGGCCCGCCGTACGGGTCCGCACCTCCGACCCCGACGCCCTGGAGCGCGCCCTGGCCCGCCACGGCCGCCAGGCGGTCCGCCACCCCGACGGCCACTGGACCGTGCCCGACGCGCGCGTGGACGACATCGGGCGCCTCGCCTCCGCCGAGGGGGTGCCGCTCCTCGAACTCACCGCCGACGAGGGCACCCTGGAGCAGGCCTACCTCGATCTGACCGCCGCCGAGACCGAGTTCGCCACCCAGCCCCAGGAGGCCTGACCATGCAGTTCGCCCCCGTGTTCCGCTCCGAGTGGCTGAAGATCCGCACCGTCCGCTCGCTGCTCGCGACCCTGTTCGCGCTGTTCGCGGTGACCACCGCGTTCTCCGCGCTCGCGGCCGTGGACCCCGAGGACCAGGGCGCCGACCCGCTGTTCACGGCCCTGTCCGGCACCACCCTCGGGCAGATCGCCGCCCTCGCCTTCGGCTCCCTGGCCGTGTCCGCCGAGTACCGCGAGGGCGCCGCCGTGCGGCTGTCGCTGACGGCGGTCCCGCGGCGCGGGCTGTGGTTCGCCGCCAAGGCGGCCGCCATCGCCGCGGTCGTGCTGGCCGTGTCCCTGGTGACGTCCCTGGCGGCGCTCCTCGCGGGTTCGGCCGGACTCGGCGACGCGGCCGACGGCCTGACCTCCGCCGACCAGGTCCGCGGTGTGCTCGGCGGTGCCGTGTACCTCACGCTCATGGCCCTGTTCGCGGCCGGACTGGCGACGCTGCTGCGCAGCGGGGTGGCCACCCTGTCGGTGCTCATCCCGTTCATCCTGATCGTGTCGTTCGTGGTCGGCGACGCGCTCGGCACCGTCGTCGACTTCATGCCGGACCGCGCCGGCCAGACGGTGCTGCGCGGCGAGCCCGACGGAACGCTCGGCCCCTGGACGGGGCTTGCCGTCACCGCGTGCTGGACGGCCGCGGCCCTGCTGGCCGGTGCGTGGCGGCTGCGCCGTCAGGACGCCTGAGGGACGGCCGGCTGACCCGCCGCCAACTGTCAGTGGCGGCGGGTTTACTGGAGCCATGAACCTCGCCCGGCACATCGCCCTCATCGACGAGCTGTGCTTCCGGCCCTTCCCGGCGGAGCGCGGCCCGTCGGACGTCGGCTTCTCGGGACCGGGCCACCATGTCGCCGTGCTGGAGTCCGGCGACCGCCCGGACCTCGGTCCGGCGGGCCGGGCGGTGACGGTGGACCAGTTCGAGAAGGGCCGCGACGCGGTGTACGAACTGCTCGCCTCCCGCTGGGGCGACACCGACCCGTACAACCTGCAGACGGTGGAGCTGCGCACGGAGCGGGAGGAGATACCCGAGCCGTGGGCCTGGCTCAGCCGTCACGCGGGCGTGGCCTGGCTGTGGGAGGTGCGGGGGACCGGCCGCTGGGTCGCGGTCGCGCTCGCCGCCCGGGACCCGAGCGACTGCGTGCGGCTCCTGGCCGTGGTCACGGAAACGGCGCCGCCCTAGGGACCCTCAGGGTCCCGTCACTCCTGCTCCGCCGCCTCCCGCAGCCGCGCGAACTCCTCCGCGAGCGTCGTCGGCGTCCAGTGCGCGTTCAGCCCGCTGGGATTGGGCAGCACCCACACCCGGGACTCGCCGATCGTCCGCGCCTGCGGCCCGACCTTGGCGGTGCGGTCGTCGAACGCCGCGCGGTACGCGGTCACCCCGAGCACGGCCAGCCAGCGGGGACGCAGCCGGCCCACCTTCACGGCGAGCTCCCGCCCGCCCTCCCGGTACTCCTCGGCGCTCAGCTCGTCGGCCCGCGCGGTCGCCCGCGCCACCACGTTCGTGATGCCCAGCCCGTACGACAGCAGCTCGTGCTGCTCCGCCGGCGGCAGCTGCCGCGGGGTGAAGCCGGAGCGGTGCAGCGCGGGCCAGAAGCGGTTGCCGGGGCGCGCGAAGTGGTGGCCCGTGGCGGCCGTCATCAGGCCCGGGTTGATGCCGCAGAACAGCACCCGCAGACCGTCCGCGACCACGTCCGGCACGAGGCGGTCGCGGGCGGCCTCGAGTTCCTCCTGGGTGAAGCGCCTCAGAGGATCGCCCCGGGGGTGTAGCCGGCGGCCTCCGGGTGCTGCTTCACGATCGCGTCGATGCGGGCGACCACGGTGGCGACCTGGTCGCCCGCGGCGCCGGTGAAGGACAGCTTGTCCGCCATCAGCGCCTCCAGCTCGGCGCGGCCCAGCGGCAGCCGCTCGTCGGCGGCGAGCTTGTCCAGCAGGTCGTTGCGCTCGGCGCCCTGCTCCCGCATGGCGAGCGCGGTGGCGACGGCGTTCTCCTTGATCGCCTCGTGGGCGACCTCACGGCCCACACCGGCGCGGACCGCGCCCATCAGCACCTTGGTGGTGGCGAGGAACGGCAGATAGCGGTCCAGCTCCCGGGCCACGACGGCCGGGAAGGCGCCGAACTCGTCGAGCACGGTCAGGAACGTCTCCAGCAGCCCGTCGAGAGCGAAGAACGCGTCCGGCAGCGCGACCCGGCGCACCACCGAGCAGGACACGTCGCCCTCGTTCCACTGGTCGCCCGCCAGCTCGCCCGTCATCGAGGCGTAGCCGCGCAGGACGACCATCAGGCCGTTGACCCGCTCGCAGGAGCGCGTGTTCATCTTGTGCGGCATCGCGGAGGAGCCGACCTGGCCCGGCTTGAAGCCCTCGGTGACCAGCTCGTGCCCGGCCATCAGCCGGATCGTCTTCGCCAGCGAGGACGGGGCGGCGGCCAGCTGCACCAGCGCGGTGACGACCTCGTAGTCCAGGGAGCGCGGGTACACCTGGCCGACGGACGTGAACGCCTGGGAGAAGCCCAGGTGACCGGCGATCCGGTGCTCCAGCTCGGCCAGCTTCGCGGCGTCCCCGCCGAGCAGGTCCAGCATGTCCTGCGCGGTGCCGACCGGGCCCTTGATACCGCGCAGCGGATAGCGGCCCAGCAGCTCCTCCAGCCGTCCGTACGCCACCAGCAGCTCGTCGGCGGCGGTCGCGAACCGCTTGCCGAGGGTGGTGGCCTGCGCGGCCACGTTGTGCGAACGGCCGGCCATGACCAGCTCGCCGTACTCCCCGGCCAGCTTGCCGAGGCGGGCCAGCACGGCCACCGTACGGTCGCGCATCAGCTCCAGCGAGAGCCGGATCTGCAGCTGCTCGACGTTCTCGGTGAGGTCGCGGGAGGTCATGCCCTTGTGCACGTGCTCGTGCCCGGCGAGGTCGTTGAACTCCTCGATCCGCGCCTTCACGTCGTGGCGGGTGACCTTCTCGCGCTCGGCGATCGAGGCCAGGTCGACGGTGTCGAGGACCCGCTCGTAGTCGGCGATCGCCGTGTCGGGCACCTCGATCCCGAGGTCCTTCTGGGCCTTCAGCACGGCGAGCCAGAGCTGCCGCTCGAGCCTCACCTTCTGCTCGGGCGACCAGAGCGTGGCGAGCTCGGCGGAGGCGTAGCGTCCGGCGAGGACGTTCGGGATACGGGGCTTGGCGGGCGCAGCAGTCACGTACAGGGAGTCTACTGGCGATTCGTGCAGGCCCGCGCCACGGGGTGACCTGGAGGAACGTACGAACGGACGGTCACGCCGTCTCGTACGGCAGCAGCTCGGGGCGCTTGGGCGGCAGGCCGTCGCCCGAGGAGCGGCCGGTGAGCCGGCGGCCGATCCACGGCAGCAGGTGCCGTCGCGCGAACCGGGCGTCCTCGACCCGGCGCGCCACCCAGTGCGGCGGCAGCGTGGCCTCCGGGGGCAGGTGCCACTCGGGGTCCTCCGCCGGGTGGCCGAGCGCCTGCCACACCGCCTCCGCGACCCTGCGGTGACCCTCGCCGGTGAGGTGCAGCCGGTCCACGTCCCACAGCCGGGGGTCGCCGAGCGCGGGCGCCCCGTACAGGTCGACCACCAGCGCGTCGTGCCGGGCGGCGAGCTCGTCGATGGTGGCGAACAGCGCCTCCATGCGGGGACGGAAGCGCTCCAGCACCGGTCCCTGGCGGCCCGGACTGCGCATCAGCACGAGCTGTTCGCAGTGCGGGGCCAGCCGCTCCACGGCCTCGGTGAGCAGGTCCCGCACCCGTCCCATGTCGCACTTGGGGCGCAGGGTGTCGTTCAGGCCGCCGACCAGGGTGATCACGTCGGCCCCCATGGCCGCCGCCCGGTCCACCTGCTCGTCGACGATCTGCTGGATCAGCTTGCCGCGGACCGCGAGATTGGCGTACCGGAAGCCGGGCGTGACGGCCGCCATCCGGGCGGCGAGCATGTCGGCCCAGCCGCGGTAGGTGCCGTCGGGCAGCAGGTCCGACATGCCTTCGGTGAAGGAGTCGCCCAGAGCGACGAGGCTGGTGTGGGCGGGGGTGCTGGGGGTGGGGTTCGTCTGCATGGCGACAGAAATGGTAGCCCCTGGCACATACTCGCCGGTCGGTCACCTTCCCCGTGGCCGGAAGCCGCTCAGGTCCGCTGCCCGAACAGCTCCCGCAGCACGTCCTCCATCGTCACAAGACCCGCCATGCGCCCGTCCGTGCCGAGCACGGCCGCCAGATGCGTACGGCTGCGCCGCATCGCGGTGAGCACGTCGTCCATCGGCGTGCTCTCCCGGATCCGCGCGATCGACCGCATGTCCCGCAGCCGGAACGGCATGTCCCGCGGCGAGGCGTCCAGGGCGTCCTTGACGTGCAGATACCCGACGATCCGCCGCTGCTCGTCCACCACCGGGAACCGCGAGAAGCCGGACCGGGCCGACAGCCGTTCCAGCTCCTCCGGCGTGACGCCCACCCGTGCGTAGACCACCCGCTCCAGCGGCATCACCACGTCCCGCACCGGGCGCCGGCCCAGCTCCAGCGCGTCGTGGAGCCGCTCCCGGGCCCGGTCGTCGATCAGGCCCGCCTCGCCGGAGTCCTTCACGATCTGCGCCAGCTCGGCGTCCGAGAAGGACGCGGTCACCTCGTTCCGCGTCTCCACCCGCAACAGCCGCAGCAGCGTGTTCGCGAAGGCGTTCACCGTGAAGATCACCGGGCGCAGCGCACGGGACAGCGCCACCAGCGGCGGGCCCAGCAGCAGCGCGCTGCGCACCGGCTCGGCGAGCGCGATGTTCTTCGGCACCATCTCGCCGAGCAGCATGTGCAGATACGTGGCCAGGGCCAGCGCGATCACGAACGACACGGCGTGCCCGGCGCCTTCAGGGACGCCCACCGCGTGGAACACCGGCTCCAGCAGATGGGCGATGGCCGGCTCGGCGACGATGCCGAGGACCAGGGTGCACAGCGTGATGCCCAGCTGCGCCGCCGCGAGCAGCGCGGACACGTGCTCGAGACCCCACAGCACCCGCTTGGCGCGCCGGTCGCCCTCGTCCGCGTACGGCTCGATCTGGCTGCGGCGCACCGAGATCAGGGCGAACTCCGCGCCGACGAAGAAGGCGTTGGCGACCAGGGTGGCCAGGCCGATCAGCAGTTGCACGGCGGTCATCGGCGGGCCCCCGGGTCGTTGTCGGTGCCGGCGGACGCGGAGGTGTCGCCGTCCGGCCGCGGGGGCGGCCCGTCGTCGAAGGGCGCGCGCAGCAGCACACGCGCCGCGCGGCGGCCCGAGGCGTCCGCCACCTCCAGCCGCCAGCCGGTCACCTCGACGGAGTCCCCGGTCTCCGGGATCCGGCCCAGCTCGGCGGCCACCAGCCCGGCCAGCGTCTCGTACGGCCCCTCCGGGGCGCGCAGCCCCACCCGGGCCAGCTGGTCCAGGCGTGCGGAGCCGTCGGCGGAGAACAGCTCGTGGCCCGCCTCGTCGGTGCCGGCCCGCGCCAGGTCGGGCGTCTCGTGCGGGTCGTGCTCGTCGCGGACCTCGCCGACGACCTCCTCCACGATGTCCTCCAGGGTGGCCACGCCCGCGGTGCCGCCGTACTCGTCGATGACCACGGCCATGGTGCGGCGGCCCGACAGCCGGTCCAGCAGCCGGTCGACGGTGAGCGACCCGGGCACCAGCAGCGGTTCGCGCATCAGCTCCGACACGGGCACCTCGGGACGGCGCTCGGCGGGCAGCGCGAGCACGTCCTTCACATGCGCCGTGCCGACGACCCGGTCCAGCGTCTCGCGGTACACGGGGAACCGGGACAGCCCGGTCGCGCGGGTCACATTGGCCACGTCCTCGCAGGTCGCGCGCTCCTCCAGGGCGATGACCTGCACACGGGGCGTCATCACGTTCTCCGCCGTCAGGCCGGCGAGGTTCAGCGTGCGGACGAACAGCTCGGCGGTGTCCGGCTCCAGGGCGCCCTCCTTGGCGGAGTGCCGGGCCAGCGCGGCCAGCTCCTGGGGGCTGCGCGCGGACTCCAGCTCCTCGGCCGGCTCCAGCCCGATCCGGCACACCATCCGGTTGGCCGAGTTGTTCAGGTGGGTGATGAACGGGCGGAACGCGGTGCTGAACCAGCGCTGGGCGTTGCCCACCCGTTTGGCGACCGCGAGCGGCGAGGAGATCGCCCAGTTCTTCGGCACCAGCTCGCCGACCACCATCAGGAACACCGTCGACAGGCCGGTGCCGATCACCAGCGCCAGCGAGCGGGCCAGCGACTCCGAGGCGCCGAGGTCCCTCAGCGGGCCTCTGATCAGCGCGGCGACCGACGGCTCGGCGAGCATGCCGACCACCAGGTTGGTGACGGTGATGCCGAGCTGGGCCCCCGAGAGCTGGAACGTGAGGCTGCGGACGGCCTTGAGCGCACCGGCGGCGCCCCGCTCGCCGCGCTCCACCGCACGCTCCAGCTCGGCCCGCTCGACCGTGGTGAGGGAGAACTCGGCCGCCACGAACGCCCCGCACAGGAGCGACAGCAGGATCGCCGCCAGGAGGAGGAGCACTTCGGTCATCGGGTCACCTCCGTCCCATCGTCGGACAGGAAGGGGTCGGACGCGCGGTGTCGGCAACCGGAGGCGGGCCCACGGGCGGTGACACGACCTTTCACGGAGGGCCGGGCGGCCCTCACCGGGTGGAGGACGGGCAGAGTCCGGCCGGCGGGCCGCGGATCACCCGGTCAGGGGCTTCACCCAGCGCCGCCAGCGTTCCTCCGGCGCATACCCCGCCGCGCCCCACGCATGATGGGCGGTCTCGTTGCGCTGCAGCACCATCGCGTCCGCGCGGCGCCCGCCGAGCGCCGCGAACCGGTTCTCCGCGGCGGCCAGCAGCGCCGTGGCGACGCCCTGGCGGCGGTGGTCCGGGTGCACCGCCAGGCGGTACAGATGGCACCGCCAGCCGTCGAAGCCCGCGATCACCGTGCCGACCAGCTCCCCGTCCCGCCCGGCGAGGATCAGCGCCCCGGGGTCGCGGGCGACCAGCCGCGCCACGCCGTCCCGGTCGTCGCTGATGCTCGTGCCCTCGGCGGACGTCTTCCAGAAGGCCAGCACGGCGTCGAGGTCGTCGGGGCCGGCGGTCCGGATCCGCAGTGCGCTCGTCAGTTCACTCATGCGGCCGATCCCAGCACGGCCGCATGAGCGTGATCACGGAATTCCACGATGCGGACCGGCGCCACGGGGCGGGGGCGCGGAGGCCGGCTCACTCGTGGGCGATGGCCTCCAGCACGTTCATCCGCGAAGCCCGCAGAGCCGGCAGCAGCGCCGCCGCCACGCCCACCGCCGCCGACCCGACGACCACCGCCACGACGGTGCCCCAGGGGACGGCGAACGCGGTCATGCCCTCCAGCGCCAGCACCTGCTGGACGCACACGCCCCACACCAGCCCCAGCGCGAGTCCGAGCACCGCGCCGAACACCGCGATCACCACGGACTCCAGCCGGATCATGCGCCGCAGTTGCCGCCGGCCAAGACCGATCGCCCGCAGCAGCCCGATCTCCCGGGTGCGCTCCACCACCGACAGCGCGAGGGTGTTGACCACGCCCAGCACCGCGATCACGATCGCCAGCCCCAGCAGGGCGTACACCAGGTACAGCAGCACGGCGATCTGGTCGTGCACCAGCTCCTTGTAGTCGGCCTGGTCGCGCGCCTGCACCTGCGGGTACGGGTCGAGGGCCGCCTCCAGCCGGTCGCGCAGCTCGTCAGGGGAGGTCCCGGCCGCCGCGTTCACGTACAGCGCGGAGTCCTGGCCGCCCGGCACGTACCGCTCCACGGCCGCGATGCCGAAGAACAGCCCGCCGCGCATCCCGAAGCCCTCGCCGCCCTCCATGTCGGTCAGGGCGGCCACGGTGAACGCGGCGGTGCGCCCGCCCGGGAACTCCACCGGCACCCGGTCGCCGGGGCGCACGCCGTGCTCGGCCGCGAACCCCGCGTCCATGGCGATCCCGCCGTCGGCCAGCGCGGCCGCCGTACCGCCGTCGGTGTACGTCACCCGGGCGACGTCGTCGACGCCGTCGTCGTACCCGGAGGCGGTGGTCTCGATCCGTTCGCCGTCCGGCAGCCGCACCGCCACCGGCGCGAACCGCTGCCGTACGACCAGGCCCACGCCCTCGGTGTCCCGCACCCGGTCGGTGATCTCCTCCGGGAACGGCGTGAAGTTGGAGTTCTGGACCACGAAGTCCGCGCCGAGGGTCTTGTCGATCTGCTGGTCGAAGGACCGGGACATGGAGGCGCTGGCCACCGACAGACCGCCCACCAGGGCCAGCCCGACCATCAGCGCGGCGGCCGTGGCGCCGGTACGGCGGGGATTGCGCAGGGCGTTGCGCTGGCTCATCCGGCCCACCGCGCCGAACACCGCGGGGAACGCCGCGCCCAGCACCCGGATCACCGGCCGCACCAGCAGCGGGCCCGCGACGACGGTGGCGACCAGGGTGAGCACCACCCCGAGCCCCAGCAGGGACGCCGCCGTCGCCGTCTCGCCGGACACGACGCAGCCCAGCAGCGCCGCCGCGCCGAGCACGCCGACGACGCCTCCGGCCACCGCGCGGGCCCGCAGCGGCCGGCCCGCCCCGCCGACCTCCGCGTCGGCCAGCGCGGCCATCGGGGACACGGCCGCCGCGCGACGGGCCGGGAGGTACGCGGCGACGAAGGTGACGCCCACGCCCACGGCGTACGCGGAGACGGGCGTGGCCCACCCGACCGCCATCTCGGTCGTCCTGAGGTTCATCCCGAAGGCGCTCATCAGCCGGATCAGCCCGAAGGCCAGCCCCACCCCGGCCGCCAGGCCCACCGTCGAGCCGGCCAGCCCGAGCAGCACCGCCTCCGTCAGCACCGACCGCCGCACCTGCCGCCGGTCCGCGCCGAGCGCCCGCAGCAGGCCCAGCTCGCGGGTGCGCTGGGCGATCAGCATCGAGAAGGTGTTGACGATCAGGAACACGCCGACGAGCACGGCGATCCCGGCGAATCCCAGCATCGCGTACTTGATGACGTCGAGGAACGCGCCCAGCTCCTCGGAGGCCGTCTCGGCCTGCTCGTCCGCCGTCCTGATCTCGTAGGCGCCGGCGCCGAGTTCGGCGGTGATCCGCCGCTTCAGCTCCGCGTCGGGCACGTCCGGAGCCGCTTCCACGGAGACGCCGGTGGCCCGGTCCGCCGTGCCCAGCAGACGGGTGGCCGCCACCCCGGGGTCCAGGAACACCAGGGCCGCGCCCGGGTTGGTGGTGGTGAAGGTGGCGATTCCGACCACCTCGACGCGGAACGAACCGGGCTGCGCCTGCACGGTCAGCGTGTCCCCGATCTCCACGTCCCTGGCGTCCGCGGTGTCCGCGTCCAGCACGGCCTCGCCGTCCCCGCGCGGGGTGCGGCCGGAGGTCAGCTCCACCACGCTGCGCTCGGTGACGTGCCAGTCCACGGCGAGGGTCGGGGCGCCGGTGGTCGGACCCACCGACTCGTTGCGGTCGTCGACGACGGTGACGTTCTCCACCTCGACGTCCGGGTGCGCCGACGCCACGCCCTCGACACCGCTGAGCCGCCGGGCCAGCCCCGCGGGCACCGTCGCCACGGCCCCGGTCGGCACCGAGGCCTCCAGGTCGTCCCGCGGCTGCACCGTCACATCGGCGGAACTGGAGGCGAACAGCCGGTCGAAGGTACGGCTGACGGTGTCGGAGAAGATCAGACTGCCCGCGACGAACGCCACGGACAGCACGACGGCGAGGGCGGACAGCAACAGCCGCCCCTTGTGCGCGAGAAAACTCCGCAGGGTGGCTTTCAGCACGACGTCAGCCCTCCCCGGAGCCCTGCGCGCCGCCCGGCCCCCCGGCGCGGGGCGCTCCGTCACCGGGGTGCGCGACCCCCGTCGCCCCGCCCGGCGTTCCGCCGACCGAGGGCCCACTGCCCTGCCGCCCGCCGTGCGGCGGCGAGGCGTCCGGTCGGCCGTCGTCCGGCCGGGCGTTGGGCAGTGTGCCCGCATCCCGGGCGCCAGGGGTCTCGGCCCCCGGTACGCCCTCGTCGGGGGCCACGGCGTTCCGCCTCCCGCCGTCGGAGGGCGTCGTGCCCCGCACGACGTCGAACCGCTTCATCCGTTCCAGGACCGATTCCGCCGTGGGGCGGTGCATCTCGTCCACGATGCGGCCGTCCGCCAGGAACAGGACCAGGTCGGAGTGGGCGGCGGCGCCGGGATCGTGGGTGACCATGACCACCGTCTGGCCCAGCCGGTCCACCGCCTCCCGCAGGAAGCCCAGCACCTCGAGGCCGGAGCGCGAGTCGAGGTTGCCGGTCGGCTCGTCGGCGAAGATCAGCTCGGGCCGGGAGGCCAGGGCCCGCGCGCAGGCCACCCGCTGCTGCTGGCCGCCCGACAGCTGCGCGGGCCGGTGCCTCAGCCGGTCCCGCAGGCCCAGCGTGTCGATGACCTGGTCCAGCCACGCCTCGTCCGGCTTCTGCCCGGCGATGTCCATGGGCAGGGTGATGTTCTCGCGCGCGTTCAGCGTGGGGATCAGGTTGAACGACTGGAACATGAACCCGACGCGGTCCCGCCGCAGCCGGGTCAGCTCACGGTCCTTCAGACCGGTGATCTCCGTGTCGCCGAGCCACACCTGACCGGCGGAGACGGTGTCGAGCCCGGCCAGACAGTGCATCAGCGTGGACTTCCCGGACCCCGAGGGTCCCATCACCGCCGTGAAGCGGCCGCGCGCGATGTCCACGTCCACCGAGTCCAGCGCGATCACCGCCGTCTCGCCCGAGCCGTACGCCTTGGTCAGTCCGCGGGCGCGGGCGGCGGTTCCGTCGGCAGGCGCGAGGCCGGGGGCGTGCTCCGCAGCGGGTGGGGACAAGGCCGCCTCCTCCGGTGAACAGCCGGGTCGAGCATGTCGCGCCGAGGGTAAGGCGGCCCGCCCCGCACGGGACATCCCCCGTGAGTGCCGGTTCCGGACACCAATGTAAGGGACACATAAGGTCGCGCGCCCGTTTCCTTGCCGCCGCTAGCGTCCCGGCGCTAGCTTCGAGGTATGGCGAAGACTCAGCTCAACGTGCGCGTGGACGAGGGCACCGCCCGCGCGGCCCGGGAGCGTGCCCTGGCGCGAGGCATCAGCGTCAACCGCTACATCGAGGAACTCGTCCGGCAGGACACCGGCGAGGCCGGGCGCGCCTTCGTCGAGGCCGCCGCCGACTTCATGAAGCAGTACGAGAGCGTCTTCGCCGAGGAGTTCGGCCGGGACCGTGAGGGCTCGCGAGAAGGCCGCCGCTGACCCTTGGACCACGTACGCATCGACCTCGCCTGGCTGCTCATGCTCGCCGAGCGGCAGACCCCCGGCGACCCCCAGGTCACCGACTGGGGCGCCCTGATCGCCGCCGTCGCCCGCCACGACGCCGAGATATTCGACGTCCCCGTCTACGACACCCCGCACAGCCGCGCCGCCGCGCTGCTCCAGCTGCTGATCCACGTCCCCGCGCTGGAGCGCTCCAACGCGCTCTTCGCCTCCGCCGTCGCGTACGCCTACCTGGTCGCCGGCGGCTTCAAGGTCGTCACCTCGCCCGAGCAGGTGCGCGACCTGGCCCGCCTGGTCAAGACGGGCGACGCGGACGTCGACGCCATCGCGGCCGAACTGCGCCGCTGGTGCGCCTGATCATCCGTCGCCGGCTCCCGCGTCCCCGGCCGGCCGCCACGCGGTGCCGATGAAGCAGAACGACTGCGGCAGCGCGGGCCCGTTCTCGGGGATCGTCATGCGCCGGTAGGGGCCCAGTTCGAAGCCCGCCTCCCGCAGCGCCCCGACCGGGTCCCGCGACAGATGGCAGCCGCCCGCCAGCGGCGGCCACAGCGTCCGGTCCAGCGCCCGCTGGGTGGCGTGCATGACCCGGCCGCCGCCCGCGCCGTGCTCGAAGAACCGCACCTCGCCGCCGGGCCGCAGCACCCGCCGGACCTCCGCGAGCGCCCGCGGCACGTCCCGCACGCTGCACAGCACCAGCGACAGCACCGCCGCGTCGAACGCCTCGCTCTTCACGGGCAGCGCCTCCGCCACCCCCGGCGCCACGTCCACCGGCAGGTCCGCCCGCAGCGCCGCCTCCACGGCCAGCGCGCGCAGCGAACGCTCCGGCTCCATGGCGACGACCTCCGAGACCGCGCCCGGGTAGTGGGCGAAGTTCAGGCCGTTGCCCGCGCCGATCTCGATCACCCGCCCGGACAGACCGCCGAGCAGCCTGCGCCGTACGTCCGCCATCCCCGCGCGGCTCTCGGCGGCGACGCTGAAACGGGCGTACCAGCGGGCGAAGACCGGGTGGTGCACGGGATCCCGCACCGCCTGCGCGGAGCGGGGGGACCGCAACTGCATGGGACCTCCCCGGGTCGGGCCTACGGCGATTCTCCCCGTCGGCCCGCCCGGCGAATCACCGTGCGCGGGAAGGCGCCTCGCGCATGTGGAAGGCCTCCGCGTCCCAGACGCCCTCCAGCCGGGGCGCCAGCCACTGCGGGGCGGCGGCCCGGAAGGCGGGCGGGTCCAGGCGTCCCGCGCCCTCCGGAACGGCGCCCAGCAGCGGCACCCCGGTGACGTCCGGCAGGTCCAGCAGGTTGCAGCGCTCCGCGAGCTCCGGACGCTCCGGCCAGCTGCCGATCACCACCCCCGCCGGGTCCAGACCGCGCCCGCGCAGCTCCCGGACCGTCAGCTCCGTGGCGTTGAGGGTGCCGAGCCCCGCGGCCGCCACCACCAGGACCGGCGCGCGCAGCAGCTCCGCCGCGTCCGCCAGCGTCCCGCCGGCCGCGTCGAATCGCACCAGCAGGCCTCCCGCGCCCTCCACCAGCACCAGGTCGTGCTCGGTGGCCAGCTTGGCGGCCCGTTCGGCGATCTCGTGCGGATGCACGGGCGCCCGCCCGGCCCGGCGGGCCGCGGTGGCCGGAGCCAGCGGCTCGGGGTAGCGGGCCAGTTCGGCGGACGTGACCGCCCCGGCGAGCCGCGCGACCTCCGCCGCGTCCCCGGGCTCGTCCGGGCCGACACCCGTCTGCGCGGCCTTGAGTACCGCCACGGAACGGCCGCCCGCCAGCGCCGTCGCGGCGACCGCGGCCGTCACCATCGTCTTGCCGACCTCCGTGTTCGTGCCCGTCACCACCAGCACCGGCATGTCATCCCTCCTTCGCCGCCGCGCACACCGCGCGGGCGATCCGCGCGACGTCCGCGTCGCCCGTGACGTACGGCGGCATCGTGTACACCAGATCGCGGAACGGGCGCAGCCAGACGCCCTCCCGTACCGCCGCCCGGGTGGCCGCGGCCATGTCGACGTCGTGGTCGAGCTGGACGACCCCGATCGCGCCCAGCACGCGTACGTCCCGTACCCCGGGCAGGGAGGCGGCCTCGGCCAGCCCCTCGCGCAGCCCGGACTCGATCCGCTCGACCTCCGCGCGCCAGTCCTGCCCCAGCAGCAGTTCCACGGAGGCGCAGGCCACTGCCGCCGCCAGGGGGTTGCCCATGAAGGTCGGGCCGTGCGCCAGCACCGGCACCTCGCCCCGGGAAATGCCCTCGGCGACCCGCGAGGTGCACAGCGTCGCCGCCATCGTGAGGTAACCGCCGGTCAGGGCCTTGCCCACGCACATCACGTCCGGCGACACGGCCGCGTGCTCCGCCGCGAACAGCGCGCCCGTGCGCCCGAACCCGGTCGCGATCTCGTCGAAGACCAGCAGCACGTCGTGCGCGTCGCAGGCCTCCCGCAGCACCCGCAGATACGCGGGGGAGTGGAACCGCATCCCGCCCGCGCCCTGCACCACCGGCTCCACGATCACCGCGGCCAGCTCAGGGGCGTGCCGTCCGATCAGCTCCCGCAGCTGCTCGGCGTACGCCTCCTCGTACGGACCGGGCGGGGCGTCCGCGAACACCTGACGCGGCAGGACCCCGGACCACAGGTCGTGCATCCCGCCCTCCGGGTCGCACACCGACATCGGGTGCCAGGTGTCGCCGTGATACCCGCCCCGCCAGGTCAGCAGCCTCCGCTTCTCCGGGCGGCCCAGCGAACGCCAGTACTGGAGGCACATCTTGACCGCCACCTCGACCGACACCGACCCCGAGTCGGCCAGGAACACATGCTCCAGACCGTCCGGCGACATGTCGACAAGGAGCTTCGCCAGCCGTACGGCGGGCTCGTGCGTGAGCCCGCCGAACATCACATGGCTCATCCTGCCCAGCTGGTCGCGGGCGGCCTCGTTCAGCACCGGGTGGTTGTAGCCGTGGATCGCCGACCACCAGGACGACATGCCGTCGACCAGCTCGCCCGACCCGTCGGCGAGGGTCAGCCGGACCCCGCTCGCCGACGCGACGACGAGCGGTTCCTGACGCCCCGGCATGGGCCCGTACGGATGCCACACATGACGCCGGTCGAGCTCCAGCAGCGTGGCGACGGACGCGTCAGGCATTGGGCGCGAGGTCCGTTCCGGCGCCCCGGCGGCGCACGGCCACCAGGTCGGGGCGCGGCTCGTCGGCGGAGGCGGAGGCGGCGGGCGCGGAGGCGGGGACCGTCCCGCAGACACCGCCGCCCTCGTGCGAGCCGCAGCGGCTGCCTTCGTGTGAGCCGCAGCCGCCGCCCGTCCGGTGCTCGGGCAGGGTGACCTCCCCGGCGCCCTCCACCTCGAAGCCGGCGTCCGCGATCATCTCCAGGTCCGCCTTGCCGGCCTGGCCCTCGCTGGTGAGGTAGTCGCCCAGGAAGATCGAGTTGGCCAGGTGCAGCGCGAGCGGCTGCATCGTGCGCAGATGCACCTCACGGCCGCCGGCGATCCGCACCTCGACGTCCGGGCAGACGAACCGCACCATCGCCAGGATGCGCAGGCACCGCTGCGGCGTCAGGTTCCACTCCTTGGCGAGCGGGGTGCCCTCGAACGGGATCAGGAAGTTGACCGGCACCGAGTCCGGGTCCAGCTCACGCAGCGAGAACACCACGTCGACCAGGTCCTCGTCGGTCTCGCCCATGCCCGCGATCAGCCCGGAACAGGCGGACAGACCGGCCGCGTGCGCCTTGCGCACCGTGTCGACCCGGTCGGCGTAGGTGTGCGTGGTCGTGATCTCGCCGTACGTCGACTCGGACGTGTTGAGGTTGTGGTTGTAGGCGTCCGCGCCCGCCTCGCGCAGCCGCTCCGCCTGGCCGTCGGAGAGCAGGCCCAGACAGGCGCACACCTCGACGTCCTCGTTCTGTTCCTTGATCGCCTTGATGGTGTCGGACACCCGGTCCACGTCCCGGTCCGTCGGGCCGCGGCCGCTCGCCACCAGGCACACCCGCTTCGCCCCGCCGGCCAGCCCCGCGGCGGCCGCCCGGGACGCCTCGTCCGGCTTCAGCCACGTGTACTTGAGGATGTCGGCCTTCGAGCCGAGCCGCTGGGAGCAGTAGGAGCAGTCCTCCGGGCACAGCCCGGACTTGAGGTTGACCAGATAGTTGAGTTTCACCCGGCGGCCGAACCAGTGCCTGCGCACCTTCCCGGCCGCCGCCACCACGTCGAGCAGCTCGTCGTCGGTCGTCGCGAGGACGGCCAGTGCCTCGGCCCGTGTCGGCGTCTCGCGCCGAAGCCCCTTGTCCACCAGCGTGTTCAGCAGGTCCATGAGAGCCGATCCTGTCGTACCGGGCCCGTCCGGGCCAAGGAGAGTTCGTACAACAGAGCCGTCCGGCGGTGTGGGTATCACCACACCGTGGCCCGGGCGGCCTGCCGCTAATGTCTGTGCACTGCCTACAAAATCCGCGGAGGACCCATGGCGTTCGGCTGGATCGACGAGCAGGCGGAACTGCGCCGCAGGGCCGGGCTCGTCCGTACCCTGCGCCCCCGGCCGGCCGCCACGCCGCTCCTCGACCTGGCGAGCAACGACTACCTGGGCCTCGCCCGCCATCCCGAGGTCACCGAGGGGGCCGCGCGGGCGGCCCGCACCTGGGGCGGCGGCGCGACCGGGTCCCGTCTCGTCACCGGCACCACCGAGCTGCACGCCGAACTCGAACAGGAACTGGCCGAGTTCTGCGGCTTCGAGGCGGCCCTGGTCTTCTCCTCCGGCTACGCGGCCAACCTCGCCGCCGTCACCGCCCTGGCCCCGCACGGCGCGCTGGTCGTCTCCGACGCCGGCAACCACGCGTCGCTGATCGACGGCTGCCGGCTGGCCCGGGGCACGACACAGGTGGTGGCGCACCGTGACCCGGACGCCGTGCGCAAGGCGCTGGACGGCCACGAGGGTCCGGCGGTGGCGGTGTCGGACACGGTGTTCTCGGTGGACGGCGACGTGGCCCCGCTGGCCGCGCTGGCCGAGGCGTGCCGGGAGCACGGCGCGGGTCTGGTGCTCGACGACGCGCACGGACTCGGCGTCCTGGGCGACGGCGGCCGGGGCGCCCCGCACGCGGCGGGCATCGCGGGCGCCGACGACGTCGTCGTGACGGTGACGCTGTCCAAGTCGCTCGGCAGCCAGGGGGGCGCGGTGCTGGGTCCGGCGCGGGTGATCGGTCATCTGGTCAACGCGGCGCGGACGTTCATCTTCGACACCGGTCTGGCCCCCGCGGCGGCGGGCGCGGCCCTGGCGGCGTTGCGGCTGCTGCGGCGCGAACCCGGGCGGGCGGCACGGGCGGCCGAGGTCGCGCGCGAGCTGCACGCGCGGCTGACGGCCGCGGGTCTGGAAGCGGTGCGTCCGGACGCCGCGGTCGTCTCCGTGCGCGCTCCTTCCCCGGAGCAGGCCGTGCGTTGGGCGGCCGACTGCCGGACGGCCGGTCTGTCCGTGGGCTGCTTCCGTCCTCCTTCCGTGCCCGACGGCATCTCACGGCTCAGACTGACCGCCCGGGCGGACCTGTCCGGGGCGGAGATCGAACGCGCTGTACGGGTGATCGGCGAAACGCGGCCATGAGTCGGCGGGACACGGCCGTGCGTCGCGCGAGGAACGGATGGTCGGCCGGACCGGCCGCATCGGCCGGACGGTGCGGATCAGGGGCAGGTCCGGGTCAGTGGACCGCCGTCACGAAGCGCGTCCAGGCGTCGGGCGAGAAGAGGAGCGCGGGCCCGTCCGGGGCCTTGCTGTCGCGCACGGCCAGCAGTCCGGCCGAGGGGCCGGCGGCCGGCCGGGCCGTCTCCACGCAGTTGTTCGCCCCCGTGCTGTAGCTGCTGCGCAGCCACCGCACATCGCGCAGGACGATGCTGGAAGGGATGGTCCGAGGCGGTGCGGGCATCGTGCCTCCTTACGCGCCGGCCGCTGCGCCGGCGATGAATTCCGACGATTCCTCGGGAGAGAGGGCGTGGCTCGCCAGGGCCTCGAAGGCCTCCGAGTACACCCGGAGGTCTTCTTTCCGCTCCAGGTAGTGACTAGTCGTCAAGTGGTCGTGCACCACCACATCCAGGTCAGAAGTGCGCGGAAATGAAAAGATGACGAAAGGACCCGTAACGCCGATGTGCGCGCCCGCGCTGAACGGCAGCACCTGCAGCCGCACCTGGGGCAGCCGCGAGGCCTCGACCAGCCGGCCCAGCTGACGCGACATCACCTCGGGACCGCCCACCTCCCGGCGCAGCACGGCCTCGTCCAGCACCGCCCACAGCTCCAGCGGCGGCTCGGCGCGCAGCACGTCCTGCCGCGCCAGCCGCACCTCCACGAGGGCGTCGAGCCGCTCCTCCGAGGCGCCCTCCAGGGCCGCCGCCGTCACCGCCCGCGCGTACTCGGGCGTCTGCAGCAGCCCCGGGACCACCGTGGTCTCCAGGGTGCGCATCGCGCTCGCCTGCGACTCCAGACTGATGAAGTCCCGGTACGTCGGGGGCAGCACACCCCGGTACGCGTGCCACCAGTGGTGCCGTCCGTCGCCGTCACCGGTGCCCGACAGCACCAGCAGCAACTCCCGCAACTGCGGGTCGTCCACGCCGTAGACGTCGAGGAGCAAGCGTACGTCGGCCGGTTTCGCCCCGCTCGTGCCCGTCTCGATCCGGCTCACCTTCGACTGGTGCCAGCCCGCCAGCCGGGCCGCGTCGCCGCTCGTGAGTCCGGCCGCGGTGCGCAGCGCGCGCAGTTCGGCGCCCAGCTTCCTGCGGCGCACCGCGGGACCGTGCTGCATGGGCTTCTCCTTACTCCTTCCGGGCCGCCCGGATACGGTCTCCCGTCGCAGAGTTCACCGCTTTGAGCGACAGATATATGCATATCTTGGTGGATCGCCGCGCGGCACCCTGCGGTGATGGCACTCTGGCGACGAAGCACCAGTGCGGGACCGTACTCGAACCAACCGCTCCGTGTCGGACTGCGGTCCCGTGGGAAAGGGACGACGTCGCCATGGCAGACCATCTGGAAGCATCCGTCACTCTGCCGAGCGATCCCGCCTCGGTCTCCGCCGCGCGGGCCCATGTGGCCGGTGCGCTGGCGGAATGGGGGCTGCCACCGGACGCCGAACTCTGCGACACCGTGCGGCTCATCGTCTCCGAGCTGGCGACCAACGCGGTGCAGCACACCTTCGGCCAGTCGCCCACGTTCACGGTGGACGTCGTCCTCGTGCGCCACGAGCGGGTGCACATCGGGGTGACGGACAGCCATCCCCGTTTCCCCAAGCGGCTGCCCGCGGCGGTCCAGCAGGACAACGGGCGCGGCCTGGTCATCATCCGCTGGCTCACCGCGGAGTGCGGCGGCCGGCTGAGAATCCGCCCCACCCGCGAGGGCGGCAAGACCGTCGCCGTCGAACTCCCGTGGCCCGGCGCCGCCACCGTCCAGCCCACGGAGACGGTCATCGCGGCGGCGCGTCAGAAGCCGTGACGTCGCGTCACGGCTCACGCGGGTGGATGAGGCCACGGTGGACGGCGTGAGGGGCCCGGCGCGGTCGTCGCCCTGAGGACCGACGCCGCCGGGCCCTGCGGGACGCCACGCGGGCACGGAGCCCGCGTGGCCGGTCGCGGCCCGGCCGCGGCGCTCCCGCGGGCGCCGCCGCCTCCGCCCGTCACTTCACGCGGCCGTACCAGACGCTCTTGGTCCAGATCTTCTGCAGCCGCACCACGTCCCCGGTCTTCGGGGCGTGCCAGATCTTGTTCTGCCCCGCGTAGATCCCGACGTGGTACACGTAGCTGCCCGAGTGGAAGAACACCAGGTCTCCGACCCTGCGGCTGCTCTTGGAGATGTGGCGCGTCTTGTTGTACTGCTGGGCGGCCGTGCGGGGGAGCTTCTTCCCCGCCTTCTTGAACGAGTACAGCGTCAGACCCGAGCAGTCGAACCGGTTCGGCCCGGTCGCCCCCCACTGGTACGGCGCCCCCTTCTTGGACGCCGCGACCTTCAGGGCCTTGGTGCCCACGGTCGCCGCGGCGGCCTCCCCGGCCGCTCCCGGAACCACGATGGAGCCGCCCACGGCGGCGAGGGTGAGGGCCGAGGCCGTGCCGGCCCGGGCCATGAGAGACGGGACACGATTGAGCGCACTCATGCGCAACCCTTCGTCAGCCGCCTGTGAAGGATGACCTGTCGGATTCGGGCTGGCGAAGTAGCCCGGCCGCTCGCGCGGCTTCACCCCAAGGGCTGCTCGGAACGCGCACTGCGCGCGTACCGGCGACCCGTCGTGCTTGGGTCCTCCACTCCTGCCGATCCACTCCTGTCGACCGGTCATCCGGGCGGCGGCAGGACTCGGCGTCCGCCCGGATCGCCCCGCCGCGGCGGCGGGGTCTTGTCGTCAGTCAGGGATCTTGACTCATCGCGCGATCGATTTCCCAACGGAACGGGGGGTTTGTGTTGTTACTCACCACTCACCCGTTCGGGTGGACAGCCGTCCGTTCGAGTCACCGTCAAGAGGGCGTGGGAGGCCAGGACCAGGGGTGGAATGGTCAATTCCGCCCATCGGCGGGGCGAGGTGCGCAAGTTCGACGGCACCGAAAAGGGAGGTTCGTCTACGCCGGACGGGGGTAAGCCGTTCGGTCCGTTTCAACTCGTCGGGGGGCGTGTCGTCGAGCGGACCCGTCGCTCCGGGTCCGCTCCCGTCAACGCCCCGTCCGCGGCGGCAGCGTGACCCTCGCCGTACGCCGCTCGCCGTCCAGCACCCGCAGGGCGCGCGCCAGGGTCTCGGCGTGCAGCTCGGTCTCGCCCCGCCGGTGCATCAGGGTCAGCGCGTCGCGCAGCGCGACCGCCTTGCCGACCAGCGCCTGGGCGGCGCGCAGGCTCCGGTAGGTGTCGCCGGGCTGGGCCGGGTTGACCCGGCCGAGCAGGTCGACGACCTCCAGGTAACGGTCGATCAGCTCGGCCTCCGCCCGGGTCAGGGCGGGCAGCGGCGGCAGTTCCGGCAGCATCCGCGGCTCACCTCGCGCCGTTCGCGGTGCGGGCGCTCCGGTGGTGCGGCACGATCCGGTCGGCGAGGCCGTGGTCCACGGCGGCCTGCGCGTCCAGGACCAGGTCCCGCTCCAGGTCCGCCCGCACCTGGTCCACGGGCCGGCCGGTGTGCCGGGCCAGCATCTCCTCCGTGCGGGCCCTGATCCGGGCCAGCTCGTCGGCCTGGATCGCCAGGTCGTCCGCGCTGCCCTCCACCGGCTCGGGGAGGGAGGGCTGACGGAGCACCAGCCGGGAGCCGGGCAGAACGTACCGCTTGCCCGGGGTGCCGGCGGCCAGCAGCAGCGCGGCCGTCCCCTCCGCGCGGCCCAGGCAGACCGTCTCGACGTCGCAGGTGATGTACGTCAGGGCGTCGTGCACGGCGGACATGGCGTGAAAGGGGCCGCCGGGGGAGTTCACGTACAGCGAGATGTCGCGGTCCGGGGCGAGGTGCTCCAGATGCATGAGCTGGGCCGTCACGTCGTTGGCCGCGGTCTCGTCGATCCGCGTGCCCAGGACGACGATCCGCTCCTCCAGCAGCCGCGCGTACGGATCGGACGTCCGGTGCCCCGAGGCCGTGCGCTCGGTGAACTCGGGCAGGACGTGGCGGGCGGGCGGTCGCGTCATGGTGCCCTCCTGTCTCGTGGTCTGTAAAAAATGTACAGGACGTACGTGACGTTATGATGGCCCTATGGCTTACGAGATTCCGGTGACCCAGGCCAGGGCCGAGCTCGCCGACCTGATCAACCGCGTGGTGTACGGCGGTGAGCGGGTCGTCGTGACCCGGCACGGGAAGCCGCTCGTCGCCCTCGTCTCCGCCGATGACCTGCGACGACTGGATGAACCGACGGATGTGCCGGAGGCGGCCGAGGAGCCGGTGATCAGCACGGTGGCGGGCGTACGCGAGGTCGCGTCCGCCCCTCGCGAACACGGCCGCTTCGGCATCGCCGCGGAGCACCGGGGCGCGGCCCCTTCATGACGCCGGCGGCAACGGTGGCGGGCGCTCCCGCCGCCTCGCCGCGACCATGCGGAACCGCGCACCCCCGTCCGCTGCGGCGGGGGTGCGCGGTCGTTCCCGGAGGGCCAGGTCAGCCGGCCATGGCCGGCTCACGCTCAGGCGTCTGTCGCGCGGACGCCGTACGCCCACGCACCGCGTGGCCCACCAGTACCGCGCCCAGGCCCAGCACCGCCCACCACGTCAGGGTGAGCGCGGACCCCACCGCCCCCGCCCCGTCGAAGAAGGAGACCGACCGCAGCAGCGACACTCCCGCCCCCGGCGGCAGCCACTGGCCGAGGGCGCCGGCCGGCTCGGGCAGCATCTCCGGGGCGGAGGCGGCGCCCGAGAACGGATTGCCCACCAGCATCACCAGCAGCGCACCGAGCCCCAGGCCGGGTCGCCCCAGCAGGGCCGCGAGACCGGCGACCGCGCCGCTCACCGCCAGCGTGGCCAGGGCGAACGCCCCCGCCACGGCCCACCAGTTGCCCGGCAGGGCCTCCAGCCAGCTGTGCGAGAGGGCGGCGGCGACCACGCCGACCAGCGCCGCGGACCCGGCCAGCGCGCCCACCGCGACAAGCCCCCGCAGCCCGAGCAGCGTCACCGCGACCCCCGCGCCGATCCCGGCCAGAGCCAGCGGCAGCACGCTCGTGTTCAGCACCGCTCCGCGCGGATCGCTCGCCGCGGCGGGCACCACGTCCTCGGTGGCGATCTCCTGACCGGAGGCGGCCGCCTGCTGTGCGACCGCCTGCTGGAGCACCTGCGCCACCGCCGGGCTCGCCGCGGAGGCGGTCAGCAGTTTCGGGCCCCGCGGGGTGACCACGACCGCCCCGTACACCTCGCGGCCCTCGACCGCGTCCCGCGCCTCGGCCTCGTCGGCGTACCGATGGAGGTCGAACGCGCCCTTCCGCTGCTCCAGCCGCTGCGCGACCGGCGCCGTGGCGGCGGGCGGGCCGGCCACGCCGAGCGGCAGGTCGCGCGGCGCCGTGCGCGCCGCGGGCCAGGCGAAGGCCCACAGGGCCAGCGCCACCAGGGTCGGGATCAGCACCAGCACGGCCGCGATCCGGAGGCGTGTCGGCAGGGAGGTGGGAGACATGAGGGGCTCCTGTAAAAAGAAGGATCGTTCGTTTTGCCTCGCCCACACGGTCCCGCCCTCTCGCTCCCTTGTCAAGAAGGAATGTTCGTTTTAGGTTGGCGGCATGGCTCGCGTATCCCAGGAACACCTCGACGCCCGCCGTCGGCAGATCCTCGACGGCGCCGCGGTCTGCTTCGCCCGTAACGGCTTCCACGCCACGTCGATGCAGGACGTGCTCAAAGAGGTGGACCTCTCCGCCGGCGCCGTCTACCGCTACTTCAGCGGCAAGGAGGAGCTGATCGCGGCCATCGCCTCCGAGGTGCTCGAGACGGTGCGCGGCACCCTGGAGCAGGCCGCGCGGGAGAGCCCTCCGCCCACCCCCGACGTGCTGGTCCCGCGCGCCCTGGCGCAGATGCGGAAGCTGCGGCCGGCGACCCTGGAGACGGGGGAGTGGCTGTTCCCGCGGCTGATGATCCAGGTGTGGACCGAGAGCACCCGCACCCCGGCGCTGACGGGCGTGCTGGCCGACGGCTACGCCAAGATCCGCACGGCGTGGGGCGGCATGGCGCGGAGCTACCAGGACGCCGGACTGCTGCCCGAGGACGCCGACGCGGACGCGATGGCCCGCGCGATGATCGCGCTCGTGCAGGGATTCGCCGCCCAGATGGCCCTGTTCGGCGACATCCCGCCGCAGGTGCTCGCCGACGGCACGCGGGCCCTGATGAGCACCGGCCGCGCCACGGAAGGCGCCTGAGCCGGGCCGCCGCGCGGTTAACGTCCTCGAAACGCCGCCCGGCTAGCCTCCGGGTCCACGCCACCGGGGATCCCTCCCGTGGCCGCGGCCGCCGGGCCCCGCACGGCCCGGAGCGAGGACGGTGAGGTGGATGCCGTGCAACTGACCCCGCACGAGCAGGAGAGGCTGCTCATCCATGTGGCGGCCGACGTGGCCGCCAGACGCCGCGCCCGGGGGCTCAGGCTCAACCACCCCGAGGCCGTCGCGCTCCTCACCTCGCACATCCTCGAGGGCGCCCGCGACGGCCGGACCGTCGCCGAACTGATGGCGTCCGGGCGGAAGGTGCTGACCAGGGACGACGTCATGGAGGGGGTCCCCGAGATGATCCCCGACGTGCAGGTGGAGGCCACCTTCCCGGACGGCACCAAGCTCGTCACGGTCCACGACCCCATCGTCTGACGGGAGGAGCGACGTGACACCCGGAGAGATCCTGTTCGCCGAGGGCCCGATCGTCTACAACGAGGGCCGCGCGACCACCCGGCTGACCGTCCTCAACGCGGCCGACCGGCCCGTGCAGGTCGGCTCGCACTACCACTTCGCCGAGGCCAACCCCGGCCTGGAGTTCGACCGGGCGGCGGCCCGCGGCAAGCGGCTCGACGTCCCCGCCGGCACCGCGGTGCGGTTCGAGCCCGGCATCCCCGTGGACGTGGAGCTGGTGCCGCTGGCCGGGGCGCGGACCGTGCCCGGGCTGCGCGGGGAGACGGGGGGTGCGCTCGATGCCTGAGATCTCCCGCGAGGCGTACGCCGACCTGTTCGGGCCGACCACCGGCGACCGGATCCGGCTGGCCGACACCGATCTGCTGATCGAGATCGAGGAGGACCGCTGCGGCGGCCCCGGACGCGCCGGGGACGAGGCCGTGTTCGGCGGCGGCAAGGTCATCCGCGAGTCGATGGGCCAGTCCACCGTCACCCGCGCCGACGGCGCCCCCGACACGGTGATCACCGGCGCGGTCGTCGTCGACCACTGGGGCGTCGTCAAGGCCGACGTCGGCATCCGCGACGGCCGGATCACCGGCATCGGGAAGGCCGGCAACCCCGACACCATGGACGGGGTCCACCCCGACCTGGTGATCGGCCCCGAGACCGAGATCGTCGCGGGCAACGGGCGCATCCTCACGGCCGGCGCCGTCGACGCCCATGTGCACTTCATCTGCCCGCAGATCGCCGACGAGGCGCTGTCCTCCGGCATCACCACCCTGGTCGGCGGCGGCACCGGACCCGCCGAGGGCTCCAAGGCGACCACCGTCACGCCCGGCCCCTGGCATCTGGCGCGGATGCTGGAGGCGATGGAGGCGTACCCGCTGAACATCGGGCTGCTCGGCAAGGGCAACACCGTGTCGCAGGAAGCCCTGCTGTCGCAGATCCGGGGCGGCGCGGTGGGGCTGAAGCTGCACGAGGACTGGGGATCCACCCCGGCCGTCATCGACGCCGCGCTGACCGCGGCCGACCGGACCGGCGTCCAGGTGGCCATCCACACCGACACCCTCAACGAGGCCGGGTTCGTGGGCGACACGCTCGCCGCGATCGCCGGGCGCGGTATCCACGCCTACCACACCGAGGGGGCGGGCGGCGGGCACGCGCCGGACATCATGACCGTGGTCTCCCAGCCGCACGTGCTGCCCAGCTCGACCAACCCGACCCGGCCGTTCACCGTCAACACCGTCGAGGAGCACCTCGACATGCTGATGGTGTGCCACCACCTCAACCCCGCCGTGCCGGAGGACCTCGCCTTCGCGGAATCGCGGATCCGGCCGTCCACCATCGGCGCGGAGGACGTGCTGCACGACCTCGGAGCCATCTCCGTCATCTCCTCCGACTCCCAGGCGATGGGCCGCGTCGGCGAGGTGATCATGCGGACCTGGCAGACGGCCCATGTGATGAAGCGGAGGCGCGGCGCGCTGCCCGGCGACGGGCGGGCCGACAACCACCGGGTCCGTCGCTATGTCGCCAAATACACCATCAACCCGGCGGTGGCGCAGGGCATGGCGGGCGAGATCGGCTCGGTGGAGAGCGGCAAGCTGGCCGATCTGGTGCTGTGGGAGCCGAAGTTCTTCGGGGTGAAGCCCCATCTCGTCCTCAAGGGAGGGCAGATCGCCTACGCGCAGATGGGAGACGCCAACGCGTCCATCCCGACCCCGCAGCCGGTGCTGCCCCGGCCCATGTTCGGCGCGACCGGGCGGGCGCCCGCGGCCAACTCGGTCACCTTCGTCGCGCAGGCCGCCCTCGACGCGGGACTGCCGGACCGGCTCGGGCTGAGCAAACGGTGGGCGGTCATCGACTCCACGCGCGCGGTCACCAAGGCGGACATGCGGGAGAACGACGCCCTGCCGGACGTGCGGATCGACCCCGACAGCTTCGCCGTGCGCATCGACGGGGAACTCGTCGAGGCGGCCCCGGCCGAGGAACTTCCGCTCGCCCAGCGTTACTTCCTCTTCTGATGTCCAAGGCAGCGCTGCTCGTCCTGGCCGACGGACGGTTCCCCGCCGGCGGGCACGCCCATTCCGGCGGGGCGGAGGCCGCGGTCCACGCCGGAGCGATCAGCGGCGCGGCGAGCCTGGAGGACTTCTGCCGGGGGCGGCTGCACACCACGGGGCGGGTGTCGGCCGCGCTGGCCGCCTCCGCCGCGCTCGGCGTGGACCCTGCGGCCCTGGACGCGGCCGCCGACGCCCGCACGCCCTCGCCCGCCCTGCGCGCGGCGGCACGCAAGCTGGGCCGCCAGCTGCTGCGCGCCGCCCGCGCCACCTGGCCCTGCCTCGAACTCGAGGCCCTGGCACGGCGGTTCCCCAAGGGCGCCCACCAGCCGGTGGTGCTGGGGGCGGCCGCGCGGGCGGCCGGCCTCGGCCCGGAGGACGCGGCGCACTGCGCGCTGTACGAAAGCGTCGGCGGGCCCGCGACCGCGACGGTACGGCTGCTCGGCCTCGACCCGTTCGACGCGACGGCGGTCCTCGCCCGGCTGGCGCCGGAGGCGGACCGCGTGGCGGAGACGGCCGTACGGGCGGCCCACCGGGTCGCGGCCGAAGGCGTCGACGCCCTGCCCGCGGCGTCAGCGCCCCTGCTGGAACTCTTCGCCGAGGCACACGCGGTCCGCGCGGGGCGTCTGTTCGCGTCATGACCGCCATGCGGGCGACGGCCCGACTCCCACTGGCAGAACCCACGCCCGCATCGGAAGCCCGCTGGCGGAGGCGCCCGTCCCGCCGGAATCACCGGCGCCCGTCGGCCCACCGGGGCCTGCGCGTGCGGTTCGTCGCCGGGTGCGGGTGCGCGGGGGCTGCTCGCGCCGTTCCCCGCGCCCCTGAGGGGGTTGGCGGGGGCGTGTCTCCAGAGGGGACCCCGCTCGGGGCGCCCAGCCCCGGCACCGGAAGGCCGTCGGCGAGGAGGCCCGTTCCGCCCACCGAGGCCCGCCCCGGTGACCGCCCGCCCGCCGGGGCCCGCTTGCCCGAGGGGTCCCGTCCCTCACCCGACAAACCCGCTCGTGCCGCGACTCCCGGAGGCGCCCCATGCATCGTGATCACATCGACCCCCACCCCGGTCCCGCCGTCCTGGGCGCCGACGCCCGGCGGCCGGACGGAACGCGCCGTGCCCTGCGCATAGGGCTCGGCGGCCCCGTCGGGTCCGGGAAGACCGCGACCGTCGCCGCGCTCTGCCGGACGCTGCGGGACGAGGTGTCCCTGGCCGTCGTGACCAACGACATCTACACCCGCGAGGACGCCGAGTACCTGCTCCGGGAGGCCGTACTGCCCCCCGAGCGGATCACCGCCGTGGAGACCGGCGCCTGCCCGCACACCGCGATCCGCGACGACATCTCCGCCAACCTCGAAGCGGTGGAGGACCTGGAGGACTCCGTCGGCCCGCTGGACCTGGTGCTCGTCGAGTCCGGCGGGGACAACCTCACCGCGACCTTCTCCAGAGGGCTCGTCGACGCGCAGATCTTCGTGATCGACGTGGCCGGCGGGGACGACATCCCGCGCAAGGGCGGCCCCGGCGTGACCACCGCGGATCTGCTGGTCGTGAACAAGACCGACCTCGCGCCGTACGTCGGCTCGGACCTCGGCCGGATGGCGGTCGACGCCAAGGCCCAACGCGCCGGCCTGCCCGTGGTGTTCCAGTCGCTGCGCGAGGACGGGGGAGTCTCGGCGGTGGCGTCCTGGGTGCGGCAGCGGCTCGCCGCGTGGGCGGCGTGAACACCGCGGGCGTCCGGGCGGAGGCGGAGGTGCGCGCCCGCGTGGACGGCCGGGGCGGCACCGCCCTGCCCGTGCTGGAGAGCCGGGGCCCGATCGCCCTGCGGCGGACGCGGGGCAGCGGAGCCACGGCGCACGTCACGCTCGTCGGCGCGATGAGCGGTCCGCACGGCGGGGACCACTTCACGCTCCGCGCCGACGTGGGCGCGGGCGCCCGGCTGCGGGTCGGCTCGGCCGCCGCCACGCTCGCCCTGCCGGGCCAGCACGGGGGACAGGCGCGCCAGGACGTGCGGATCACGGTCGCCGCCGGGGGCGAACTGCATTGGCTGCCCGAGCCGTTGGTCTCCGTCGCGGGCAGCGAGCTGGCCGTGCACACCCGTGTCGACCTCGAAACCGGCGCCCGGCTGGTCCTCCGCGAGGAACTGGTGCTGGGGCGGACCGGGGAGGATCCCGGACGGCTCACCTCCCGGCTGACCGTGCGCGTCGACGGGCGCCCCGTCCTCGACCAGGAACTCGACTGCGGCCCCGGCGCCCGAGGCGGATGGGACGGCCCCGCCGTGCTGGGCGGACACCGCGCCGTCGGACAACTCGTCTGCTGTGACCAGGAGTTCACGGAGAAGCCGGTCGCGCCCGGCGTGCCCGCGGAGGGCCTGGCCGTCCTCCCGCTGACCGGACCCGCCGTCCTGGTCAGCGCCGTGGCGCCGGACGCCCTGCGGCTGCGCCGACTGCTGGACCGCGCGCCCGCCTTCTTCGCCCCGGCCTCCCCGGCGTCCGCATGACGCCACCCCCATGTCCGCTTATCGGATTGGCAAAGAAGGAGCATCTCCTCTGTCGCCCGTGACCTCCGGGAGACGAGGATCCTCCCTCGTACGCATCGAAATCATGTACGGGGAGGCCCCCTTGAGGGACAGCAGACCGAAGAGGCGGGTGGCGGCGCTGGGTTCGGCCGGCGTGCTCGTCACGGCCGCACTCATAGCCGGCGCCGTCGCGGCGCCCACCGCGAGCGCGACGGCGGACACCCGCCACGGCAAGGACCGTGAGGCGCAGGGCGTGGCCGTCGCCGCGGCCCGGGCCGCCAGGACCGGCATCGACTGGCAGGACTGCCCCGCCGACTGGAACCTGCCCCGGCCCATCCAGTGCGGCTGGGTCTCCGTGCCGCTGGACTACGCCAAGCCGAACGGCAAGCAGATCAAGCTCGCCGTCGACCGCATCGCGCACACCGGCACGCAGGCCGAACGGCAGGGCGCGCTGCTGTACAACCCGGGCGGCCCCGGCGGCTCCGGCCTGCGCTTCCCGGCCCGGGTCGCCTCGAAGAACCCCGTCTGGGCCAACACCGCCAAGGCGTACGACTTCGTCGGCTTCGACCCGCGCGGCGTCGGGAAGTCCGCGCCCATCTCCTGCGGCGACCCGCAGGAGTTCGTGAAGGCCCCCAAGGCCGACCCGGTGCCGCGCACCGAGGCCGACAAGCGGGCACAGCGCAAGCTCGCCCGCGAGTACGCCGAGGGCTGCTTCGAGCGCAGCGGCACCATGCTGCCCCACATGACCACCCCGAACACCGCCCGGGACCTCGACGTCATCCGCGCCGCGCTGGGCGAGAAGAAGCTCAACTACCTGGGCGTCTCCTACGGCACCTACCTCGGTGCCGTCTACGCCACCCTGTTCCCGGACCACGTGCGCCGCATGGTCGTGGACAGCGTGGTCAACCCGTCCCGCCAGAAGATCTGGTACGAGGCCAACCTGGACCAGAACGTCGCCTTCGAGACCCGCTGGCAGGACTGGCAGGACTGGGTCGCGAGGAACGACGCCGCCTACCACCTCGGCACCACCCGCGCCGCCGTCCAGCAGCAGTGGCTGAAGCTGCGCGCAGCCGCGGCGAAGCAGCCGTTCGGCGGAGTCGTCGGCCCCGCCGAGCTGATCGGCTTCTTCCAGAGCGCCCCGTACTACGACTCCGCGTGGGCCCCGGTCGCCGAGGTGTTCAGCCAGGCCGCCGCCGGGAACACCCAGGCGCTGGTCGACGCCGCCGCCCCGGACCTGTCCGACACGGCGGGCAACGCGGCCGCGGAGAACGGCAACGCCGTCTACAACGCGGTCGAGTGCACCGACGCCAAGTGGCCCACCGACTGGCGCACCTGGGACCGTGACACCACCCGGCTGCACCGCGACCACCCGTTCCTGACCTGGGCCAACACCTGGATGAACCTGCCCTGCGCCACCTGGCCGGTGCCCCAGCGCACCCCGGTCGACGTGAGGACCGGCAAGGGTCTGCCGCCCGTGCTGATCGTCCAGTCCGAGCGGGACGCGGCCACCCCGTACGGCGGCGCCGTCGAGCTGCACAAGCGGCTCAAGGGCTCCCGTCTGATCACCGAGCGGGACGCCGGCTCCCACGGCGTCACCGGCCTGGTCAACCCCTGCGTCAACGACCGGGTCGACACCTACCTGCTCACCGGGAAGCTCGACCGCTCCGACGTGACCTGCGCCCCGCACGCCACGCCGAAGCCGTAACCGCACGACAGTGAGGGGCGGCCGGAACACCCCGGCCGCCCCTCACCGCTGCCCGCGGTGCTCACCGCAGCGGCATGCGCGGCCCCCGCCGCCTCTCCTCCGCCGTGCGCCGCTCGGCCTCCGCGGCCTTCACATCGGCCGCGTACTGATCGACGTACTCCTGCTCGGACAGGGAGAGGATGGCGTACATGATCTCGTCCGTGACGGCGCGCAGGACCGCCTTCTCGTTCTCCATGCCCGCGTAGCGGGAGAACTCCAGCGGCTCGCCGAAGCGGATCACCACCGGACGGATGCGGGGGATCTTCCGGCCGGGCGGCTGCGCCTCGAACGTGCCGATCATCGCGCAGGGGACCACCGGCACGCCCGCCTTGAGGGCCATCACCGCCACGCCGACCTTGCCCTTGTAGAGGCGGCCGTCGTGCGAGCGTGTGCCCTCCGGGTAGATGCCGAGCAGTTCCCCCTTGCTCAGCACCCCCAGCCCTTCGCGGATCGCCGCCTGCCCGGCCTCCTTGCCGGAGCGGTCGACGGGGATCTGGCCGGCGCTGTGGAAGAAGAACGCCGTCAGACGCCCCTTGAGACCCGGGCCGGTGAAGTACTCGGCCTTGGCGAGGAAGGTGATGCGGCGCTTCAGCACGGCCGGCATCAGGAAGTGGTCCGAGAACGACAGATGGTTCCCCGCCACGATCGCGGCGCCGGAGGACGGGACATGCTCCAGGCCCTCGATCCGGGGCCGGAAGACCAGTCTGAGCAGCGGGCCCAACAGCACGTATTTGAGCAGGTAGTAGAACAAAAGCACGCTCCTCGACTCTGGGAAACGACGGGATCGCCGCGTTCCATCAGGTCATCCGGCACGTCGTGAACTGCCAGTCTAGGACTGGGCGACGGGCCCCGGCACCAGGTTCGACGGGAACCGGAACCCACGGCACCGGACAGCCGCCCGCCCGCCGCGCAACCGCCGTCCGCGCACCGCCCGGTACGCTCGGCGGTATGCGGATCTCCGTCTCCTCCGACATGGACGAACCCGTTGCCCGCGCCCTGGCCGACGTCCTGCGCGAGCGCGGCCACGAGGTGCGCGTCCACGGCGCGCTGAGCCCCGGGGACGACCCGCAGTGGGCCGTCTGCTCCGAGGCCGCCGCCCGCGACGTCGCCGACGGCAGGGCCGACCAGGCGGTGGTGTGCTGCTGGACCGGGACCGGCGCCTCGATCGCCGCCAACAAGGTGCCCGGCGTACGGGCCGCCCTGTGCACGGACGCGTACACCGCCGACGGCGCCCGCCGCTGGAACGACGCCAACGTGCTGGCGCTCAGCCTGCGCCTCACCTCGGTCCCGCTGCTGCACGAGATCCTCGACGCCTGGTTCGCCGGCCGGCCCAGCGACGACCCCGAGGACCGGGCCAACGTGGACCGCACCACCCGCCTCGACCGCGTACGCACCGGCGCCTGACGAGGAGTCCCCTCACAGCCGTACGACGACCAGCGCCGTGTCGTCCGTGGCGCCGCCCGGCGGCAGCAGTTCCCGCAGCACGGTGTCCGCCAGGGGCTCCGGGTCCAGCGCGCCGTGGTGGCGCAGGGACTCCGCCAGCCGCAGCAGCCCGACGTCGATGTCCTCCCGCCGCCGCTCGATCAGCCCGTCGGTGTAGAGGACGAGGGTCGCCCCCGGCGAGAAGACGGTCGACGCCTCCGGCCGCGGCTGCGGATCCGGACGGGCGTCCAGGGGCGGGTCCGTCGCCCGGTCCAGGAACTCCACCCGCCCGTCGTGATGCAGCAGCACCGGCGGCGGATGGCCGGCGCTGCTGTAGGTGATGACGTGCCGGTCGAAGTCGACGAACGTGGTCACCACCGTCGCCGACTCGGCGCCGTCCACCACGTGCGCGTACCGGCCCAGCACGTTCAGCGCCTGCGCCGGCCCGTCCGCCACCCGGGACGTGGCGCTCAGCGCGCTGCGCAGCTGGCCCATGACCCCGGCCGCCTCCAGACCGTGCCCCACCACGTCGCCCACCGACACGCCGATGCGGTGGCCGCCCACCAGGTCGACCAGGTCGTACCAGTCCCCGCACACGTTCAGCGCGCCCACCGCCGGCCGGTAGCGCACCGCGGCCCGGCGGTGGCCCACCGGCCGGTTCGCCGGCAGCATCGCCTTCTGCAGCACCAGGGCCACCTCACGCTCCCGGGCGTGCGCCTCGCGCAGCCGGTTGTTGAGCTCCTGCAGCTCCCGGGCGCGCGTGTACAGCTCGGCCTCCAGCACCCGTCCGGCCGTGTCGCCGCCGAGCCCCCGGGCCCGCACGAACTCGGTCACCTCCTCGACCCGGTGCACGATCAGCCGCACCCGCCCGTCCGGTCCGAGGACCGGGCTGTTCACCGGCGACCAGTAGTGCTCGTGCCAGTCTCCCGAGTGCTCGGGGGACTCGATGTCGTAGCGCTGCAGGGGCATCGTGTCGCGTTCGCCGGTGGCCAGCACCCGCAGCAGCGAGGCCCGCAGCTGGTGCGAGTGGTGCGCGGCGGGGGAGTTCACCGACTCCGGGAACACGTCGAACACGTGGCGGCCCAGCAGGGACTCGCGCGGACGCCCGGTCCCGCGCACGTACGCCTCGTTGACGTCGGCGAACACCAGGTCGGGGGTCAGCAGCGCCACCATGCCCGGCAGCGCCTGGTACACCCCCTCGTAGTCGATCGACGTGCGTGCCATGACCCCGCCTCACCCCGCGGGTGTGGTCAGCGGCTGCTCCGCCCAGATGATCTTCCCGTCGGGCACGAACCTCGTGCCCCAGCGCTCGGCGAGCTGCGACACCAGCAGCAGCCCGCGTCCGCCCTCGTCCATCGCGCGCGGATGCCGCAGATGCGGGGCGCTCGCGCCGCCGTCGAGCACCTCGCACACCAGCGTCCGCTCCCGGATCAGCCGCAGCCGCACCCGCCCGGAGGCGTGCCGGATCGCGTTCGTGACCAGCTCGCTCACCAGCAGCTCCGTGGTGAACATCAGCTCCTCGTCGAGGCCCCAGCGGGAGAGCTGGTCCTGGGCGGTCCTGCGGGCGTCCGCCACCACCGCCGGGTCCGGCGGCAGCTCCCAGGCCGCGATCTGCTCCGGTGCGAGCCGCCTGGTCCGCGCCATCAGCAGCGCCACGTCGTCCTCCGGACGGGCCGGGACCAGCGCGTCGATCACCTCCCGGCAGCTGGGCCGCGGCTCCCGCGCCGTGCCCTCCAGGGCCCGCCGCAGCCGCTCCCGGCCGGTCTCCTCCGCGCCGTCGTCGCCGTGCCCCAGCAGCCCGTCCGTGTGCAGCACCAGCGTGCTGCCCTCGGCCAGGTCCAGCTCCACCGCCTCGAACGGCGGACCGCCCACCCCGAGCGGCGGCCCCTGCGGCAGGTCCACGAAACCGACCGTGCCGTCCGGCGCCACCACCGCCGGCGCGGGATGACCCGCGGCGGCCATCGTGCACCGCCCGTCCGCCGGGTCGTACACCACGTACAAGCAGCCGGAACCGACCGAATTGCCCTGGGCGCCCCCGCCCGCTGAGCCGTCGTCCGCGCCGTCGCCGTCACCGTCGTCCCGAGCCGAGCGGAAGGCCAGGTCGTCCAGGTGCGCCAGCACCTCCTCGGGCGGCAGGTCGATCGCGGCCAGCGTGCGGACCGCCGTGCGCAGCCGCCCCATGGCAGCGGCGGCGTCGATGCCGTGCCCCGGCACCTCGCCGACCACCAGCGCGACCCGGGCGCCGGACAGCGGGATGAGGTCGAACCAGTCGCCGCCCAGGCCGGTCAGCTCGTCGGCAGGCCGGTAGCAGGCGGCCACCTCGACGGCGTCCTGGTCGGGGAGCCGGCGCGGCAGGAGGCTGCGCTGGAGCACGAGTGCGGCGTCCCGCTCGCGGGTGTAGCGGCGGGCGTTGTCCACGCAGACGGCGGCGCGCGAGACCAGGTCCTCGGCCAGGTGCAGGTCGTCCGGGTCGAAGGGGCTCCGTCGGCGGCGGAAGAACGTGGTGAGGCCCAGGGTGACGCCGCGGGCCCGGACCGGGACGATCATCACGCTCTGCAGGCCCAGCTCCAGGAACGTGGACTCCCGGCCGCCCGGCGCGCCCACGGCCCACTCCAGGGCCAGCGGGTCGAGCTGCTCCTGCCGCCAGGACTGCCCCGTCGTGAGGCACCGCACGGGCGGGGAGTCCGTCAGGTAGGCGACGACCGCGCCGCTGTCCACGGCGGTGCGCGGCAGGTCCTCGTACAGGGACCGGTGGCCCGCACGGCGCAGCGGCACCCGCTCGGACCCGGCGAGCGCCTCCGGGACCGGCTCGGCGCCGCGCAGGACCGTCTCCAGCAGGTCCACGGTGACGAAGTCGGCGAGGCCGGGCACGGCGACGTCCGCCAGTTCCTGTGCGGTGGTCATCACGTCGAGGGTGCGGCCGATGTACTCGCCGGCCCGGTCGAGCAGGGCGAGGCGCTGCCGGGCGCGGTGCCGGTCGGTGACGTCCACGACGGTGTAGTACACGCCCGTCGGGTCGCCCCGGTCGTCCTCGAGGCGGGTGAACGACAGCATGTGCGCGGTCTCCCGCAGCGGCGCCGACCGCGCGCGGCCGACGTACTCGTAGCCGACCTCCTGCTCGCCGGTCTCCAGCACGTGCCGCATCCGCTCCTCGACGGCCTCGCTGTCCATCCCCGGCTGCACGTCGGCGACCCGCAGGCCCACCCGGCTCCGGCCCGGTCCGCCGCCGAACTGCTCCAGGGCGGCGTTGGACCACACGTAGCGCAGATCCGTGTCCATGATGGCGATCCCGATGGGGTTGCCGGCGACGATCTGCTCCAGCACGCCGCGGCTCATGTCCCACCCCCGGGCCCCGTCCCCCAGCTCCGACAGCAGCACCAGCACCGCCGGGCGGCCCTGCGGGGCCGTGGTCGGGGCGACCCGCACCGCCACCGGCACCGGGCGCCCGTCCCGGTGGCGGGCGGTCATCAGCCCCGTCCAGTCGTTTCCGGTGCGGCACCGGTCGAGCAGGTCCTCCATCCGCTCGGCGTCGTCGGTCTCCAGCAGATCGGCGAACTTCCGGCCCACCGCCTCCGCCGCGCCGTGGCCCAGCAGCCGCTCCGCGTGCACCGTCCAGCCCGCCACCAGACCGTGCGGGTCCAGCAGCAGCGGCGCGGCGTCGGCCACGTCGAACCCCTGCCGGGCTCCTCCCTGCTCCTTGTGTCCGCCCACGGACGGCCTCTCTGTCGCTGAGAGTGTTCTGTCACCTTGTGTCCCCGCTAGTCCCCATCTTCACCCCGAAGACCGGCCGGGGGCTTCCCGGAGGTGAGCCACCGGTGCGCCGCACCCGTCGCCCGGCATGCCCCCGGACACGCCGCCGCCCCCGCCGCAGAGGTCCGGCGGGGGCGGCGGGCAGGCGGTCAGGCCTGGCGGCTGAGCACCTTCTCCAGTGTGCGCAGCGCCTCCAGCAGCTCGTCCGCGGTGACGGTCAGCGGCGGGGCCAGCCGGACCGTCGAGCCGTGCGTGTCCTTGACCAGGATGCCCTCGCGCATCAGACGCTCGCTGACCTCCCGGCCGGTGCCGAGGGCCGGGTCGACGTCCACACCCGCCCACAGGCCGCGGCTGCGGAACCCGGTGACGCCCTTGCCGACCAGCGCCTCCAGGCCCTCCCGCAGCACCACGCCCAGCTCGGCCGCGCGCCGCTGGAACTCGCCCGTCTCCAGCAGCTCCACCACGGCCGTGCCCACGGCGGCCGCCAGCGGGTTCCCGCCGAACGTCGACCCGTGTTCACCCGGGTGGAGCACCTGGAGCACCTCGCGCCGGGCCACCACCGCCGACACCGGCACGATGCCGCCGCCCAGCGCCTTGCCCAGCAGCACCATGTCCGGCACGACCGACTCGTGCTCCACGGCCAGCGTGCGCCCGGTGCGGCCGAGCCCCGACTGGATCTCGTCCGCGACGAACAGACACCCGGCGCGCCGGGTCAGCTCCCGCACCCCGGCCAGATAGCCGTCGTCCGGGATCAGCACGCCCGCCTCGCCCTGGATCGGCTCGATCAGCACCGCCGCCGTCGTCTCGTCGACGGCCTCCTCCAGCGCCGCGAGGTCGTTGTACGGCACCACCCGGAACCCCGGGGTGAAGGGACCGAACCCGGCACGGGCCGTCTCGTCCGTCGAGAAGCTGACGATCGTCGTCGTCCGCCCGTGGAAGTTGTCCGCCGCCACCACGATCGTCGCCCGGTCGGCGGGGACGCCCTTCACGTCGTAGGCCCACTTGCGGGCCACCTTGATGCCGCTCTCCACCGCCTCGGCGCCGGTGTTCATCGGCAGCACCATGTCCAGGCCGGTCAGCGCGGCCAGCCGCTCCGCGAACCGGGCGAGCCGGTCGTTGTGGAAGGCGCGCGAGGTCAGCGTGAGCCGGTCCAGCTGGCGGTGCGCCGCCTCGATCAGCGCCGGGTGCCGGTGGCCGAAGTTCAGCGCCGAGTAGCCGGCCAGCATGTCCAGGTAGCGTCGGCCCTCGACGTCCTCCACCCAGGCGCCTTCCGCGCGGGCGACGACCACGGGCAGCGGGTGGTAGTTGTGCGCGAGGACCGGCTCCTCCGCCGCGATCAGCTCGGCGGACGAACGCGGACGGGGGGCAGAGGTCATGAGCGGATCTCCTGAGTGCAGCACTTGATGCCCCCGCCCGCCTTGTGGAACTCGGACAGGTCGACGGGGACGGGGACGTAACCGCGGTCGGCGAGCCGGCCGGCGAGAGCCGTCGCTCCCGGTGAGACGAACACGTGACGGCCGTCCGAGACGGAGTTCAGGCCGAACGCCATGGCGTCCTCCCGGGTGGCGGTCACCGCGTCCGGGTACAGCCGCTCCAGCACCTCACGGCTGCCCGGCGAGAACGCCTCCGGGTAGTACGCGACGTTCTCGTCGTCCAGCACGAAGAGCGCCGTGTCCAGGTGGTAGAAGTACGGGTCCACCAGGGTCAGGCCGATCACCGGCACCCCGAAGAACTCCTGCGCCTCCCGGTGCGCCTCGGGCGTGGTGCGGAAGCCGGTCCCGGCGAGGATCCAGCGCCCGGCGGGCACCAGGTCGCCCTCGCCCTCGCACACCGACTCCGGGTGCTGGACGTCGAATCCGTGCGCCTTGAACCAGGCCGCGTACGGCACCGACTCCGGACGCCGCTCCGGCGCGTGGAACCGGGATCCGAACACACGCCCGTCCACGACGACCGCCGCGTTCGCGGCGAACACCATGTCGGGCAGACCGGGCAGCGGCTCCACGGTCTCCACGGTATGGCCGTGGCGGTGGTAGGCGTCGACCAGCGACAGCCACTGCCGCCGGGCGAGTGAGACGTCGACGGGACGGTCCGGACGCATCCAGGGATTGATCGCGTACCGCACGGCGAAGAATCTGGGTTCGCAGACGAGATAACGCCGTGGGCGCGCCACACGTGATTCGGGCACGAAGGGGTTCCTCCGCTTCACACGGTGTCAACAGGGGGTGACTCCACGGTAGGAACCCGGCCGCACGGCCGACAAGCGACGGATCCTGCGTGTGCACGCACGATCACTGCGTCTTTCCCGCCCTCAGCGCACGTCCGGTGCGTCGTCCGGGGCGGGCTGCGTCACTCCCGCCTCAGGGCTGTCGGGCAGCAGGTGCGACAGCACCATCACGCTGATCGTCTTGCGGATGAACGGCTCCTGGCGGATGCGCTCCAGCACCTCCTCGAAGTGCTCCACGTCCCGCGCCCGCACGTGCAGCAGCGCGTCCGCGCCCCCGGTCACCGTCATCGCCGCCGCGATCTCCGGATGGTTGCGCACCACCTCCGCCAGCCGCCGCGGCGGCGCCGCGCCCTCGCAGTACACCTCGACGTACGCCTCCGTGCGCCAGCCCAGCGCGGACGGCCGCACGGTCGCGGTGAACCCGGTGATCACCCCGGTCTCCCGCAGCCGGTCCACCCGGCGCTTGACCGCCGTCGCCGACAGCCCGACGGAGGCGCCGATCTCCGCGAAGGACGTCCTGGCGTTCGCCATCAGAGCGGTGACGATCTTCCGGTCGAGGTCGTCGAACGGCGCGGGCCTGCTGTTCATGCGGGCACTGTATCCACGCCGGCCCCGAGGCCACCCCGAGTCCGCCCCCGGAGGGTTTGGGCGCGGAACCGGGTGAAACGCCCTTGTCCGGCACGTAGTCCCGACCCGGAGATCCCCCCTACACTCCACGTTCATGCTGCGCGCCCTCGCCGTCGACGACGAACGCCCCTCGCTCGAGGAGCTGCTCTACCTGCTGAACGCCGACCCCCGCATCGGGAGCGCGGAAGGCGCCGGCGACGCCACCGAGGCCCTGCGCCGCATCAACCGCGCCCTGGAGTCGGGACCCGACGGGCCCGACGCCATCGACGTCGTCTTCCTCGACATCCAGATGCCCGGCCTCGACGGACTGGACCTCGCCCGGCTGCTCAGCGGATTCGCCCGGCCGCCGCTCGTGGTGTTCGTCACCGCCCACGAGGACTTCGCCGTCCAGGCCTTCGACCTCAAGGCCGTCGACTACGTGCTCAAACCCGTCCGCAGGGAACGGCTGGCCGAAGCCGTGCGCCGGGCGGCGGCCCAGCGCGGCGCCACCCCGCCCGAACCCGCCCCGCGCATCCCCGTGCACGAGCCCGACCCCGACCACATAGCCGTCGAGCTGGGCGGCGTCACCCGCTTCGTCGCCGTCGACGACATCACCCACGTCGAGGCCCAGGGCGACTACGCCCGCCTGCACACCGACCGCGGCAGCCACCTCGTGCGCATCCCGCTGTCCACCCTGGAGGAGCGCTGGCGCTCCCGCGGCTTCGTCCGCATCCACCGCCGTCATCTGGTCGCCCTGCGCCACATCGGCGAACTGCGGCTCGACGCGGGCACCGTCAGCGTCCTGATCGGCTCCGAGGAACTCCAGGTCAGCAGGCGCCACGCCCGCGAGCTGCGGGACCTGCTGATGCGCCGGACCACCGGTTAGGCAGGGGGAGAGCCGCTCATGCCCCAGGAACCCGCCGAGCGCCGGGTGGTCGTCACCGGCCCGCCCCGCCGCGCCCGCCGCTCCTCCGGCTACTACCGCCCGCGCACCGAGATCGACGAGCAGACCACCCTCGGTCACACCTACGTGCGCTCCCTGATGCGCATCCAGCTGCGCACCGGACTCACCGTGTTCGCCGTCCTCGCCCTGCTCATCGGCCCCCTGCCGCTGGTCTTCGCCGCCGCCCCGGACGCCCGCCGCCTGGAGTGGGCGGTCCTCGGCTTCGGGCTCTACCCCCCGCTGGTCCTGCTCGCCCGCTGGTACGTCCGCCGCGCCGAACGCAACGAACGCGACTTCGTGCGGCTCGTCGAGGACCGCTGAGACCCCGGGAACCGCACCGCCGTGAACACCGCCTACGCCGTCACCGCCGTCGCGCTCGTCGCCGTCGCGACCGTCCTCGTCGGCGCCTTCGGCCTGCGCGTGTCCCGCACCACCTCCGACTTCTACGTCGCCTCCCGCACGGTCGGCCCCCGCCTCAACGCGGCCGCCATCAGCGGCGAGTACCTCTCCGCCGCCTCCTTCCTCGGCATCGCCGGACTCGTCCTGATCCAGGGCCCGGACATGCTCTGGTACCCGGTCGGCTACACCGCCGGCTACCTGGTCCTGCTGCTGTTCGTCGCCGCGCCGCTGCGCCGCTCCGGCGCCTACACGCTGCCCGACTTCGCCGAGGCCCGGCTCGCCTCGCACACGGTCCGGCGGCTCGCCGGCACCCTCGTTGTGGGCGTCGGCTGGCTCTACCTGCTGCCCCAGCTCCAGGGCGCCGGACTCACCCTCACCGTGCTCACCGGCGCGCCCGACTGGCTCGGCGCGGTGATCGTCGCCGTCGTCGTCACGGTGATCGTGGCCGCCGGCGGCATGCGCAGCATCACCTTCGTCCAGGCGTTCCAGTACTGGCTGAAGCTGACCGCCCTGCTGGTGCCCGCGCTCTTCCTGGTGCTCGCCTGGCAGAGCGACGGCGCGCCCAGCCACGCCTTCGACGAGCCCGCCGAGTTCCGCGAACAGCGCGTGGTGCGCGTCGACGACACCGTCGACCTGCGCCTCACCGCCCCGCTCACCGTCACCGTGGACGGCGCCGTCGACGGCCGGGAGCACGCCGGGACCGAGGTCAGCCTGCCCGCGGGCACGCACCGCGTCGACGGCGGCACCCGCCTCACCTTCGCCGAGGGCTCCGAGGTGCCCGCCACCGGGCACGGCGCCGACGACGCCCTGTCGCCCTCCCGCGCCGAGAGCCGCGCCGAACGCCCGCTGTACGCCACGTACGGGCTGATCCTCGCCACCTTCTTCGGCACCATGGGCCTGCCGCACGTCGTGGTGCGCTTCTACACCAGCCCGCACGGCGTCGCCGCCCGCCGCACCACCGTCGCCGTCCTCGGCCTGGTCGGCGCCTTCTACCTGCTGCCCCCCGTCTACGGCGCCCTCGGCCGGCTCTACGCCCCCGACCTCACCCTCACCGGGGACGCGGACGCCGCCGTCCTGCTGCTGCCCGGACGGATGATCGGCGGCACCGGCGGCGACCTGCTGGGCGCGCTGGTCGCCGGGGGAGCGTTCGCCGCGTTCCTGTCCACCGCCTCCGGGCTCACCATGGCCGTCGCCGGGGTGCTCACCCAGGACGTGCTGCCCTCCCGCGGCGTGCGCCACTTCCGGCTCGGCACCGTGCTCGCCATGGCCGTCCCGATGGCCGCGAGCCTCCTGGTCGGCGGGCTGCCCGTGGCCGACGCCGTGGGGCTCGCCTTCGCGGTGTCCGCCTCGTCGTTCTGCCCGCTGCTGGTCCTCGGCATCTGGTGGCGGCGGCTCACCCCGCCGGGCGCGGCCGCCGGGATGCTCGTCGGCGGCGGCTCGGCGTTCCTCGCCGTGGCCGCCACCATGGCCGGCTACCCGGGCGCCGGACCCTGGCACGCACTGCTCGCCTGGCCCGCCCTTTGGTCGGTGCCGCTCGGCTTCCTCACCATGGTGCTGGTCTCGCTCGCCACGCCCGGCCGGGTGCCGCCCGGCACAGCCGCGGTCCTGGCCCGCTTCCACCTGCCGGAAGAGCTGCGTACGGAGGTGTCCGCATGAGCGGTTTCCTCGCCGGTCTGCTCGTCGCGGTGCTGCCCCTGCTCGCCGCCGGCTTCTGGCTGGGGCGGCGCACGGCACGGCCCGCCAGCCTCGCCGGACTCGGCACCCCCGTCGAGCACGCCACCTTCGAGACCCTGCACACCGCGTCCCTGGCCACGCCCCCGCTGCGGGCCGGCCTCACCGAGGAGACCGCCCGCAAGTCGGCGCGCAAACTGCGCTCCCTGCTCGGCACGGACGCGCTGTGCCTCACCGACCGGGAGCAGGTCCTGGTCTGGGACGGCGTCGGCGCCCACCACCGCACCGAGATCATGGAGCGCCTCACCGGCCCCCTGGACACCGGCCGCGGCGAGGCGTTCCCGCTGACCTGCGACACCCCCGACTGCGCCGTCCGCTGGGCGGTGGTCGCCCCGCTCACCGTCGACGACCGGGTGCACGGCGCGCTCGTCGCCTGCGCGCCCCGCGAGTCGGCGGTGCTGGTCAGGGCCGCCGGGGAGGTCGCCCGCTGGGTCTCCGTCCAGCTGGAGCTGGCCGACCTGGACCAGTCCCGCACCCGGCTGATCGAGGCGGAGCTCCGCGCCCTGCGCGCCCAGATCTCCCCGCACTTCATCTTCAACTCGCTCGCGGTGATCGCGTCCTTCGTGCGCACCGACCCCGAGCGCGCCCGCGAGCTGCTGCTGGAGTTCGCCGACTTCACCCGCTACTCGTTCCGCCGGCACGGCGACTTCACCACCCTCGCCGACGAGCTGCACGCCATCGACCACTACCTGGCGCTGGTGCGGGCGCGCTTCGGCGACCGGCTCTCCGTCACCCTGCAGATCGCCCCCGAGGTGCTGCCGGTCGCGCTGCCCTTCCTGTGCCTCCAGCCGCTGGTGGAGAACGCCGTCAAGCACGGTCTGGAGGGCAAGGCCGACAAGTGCCACATCCAGATCACCGCGCAGGACGCGGGCGCGGAGGCCCTCGTGGTCATCGAGGACGACGGGGCGGGCATGGACCCCGGTCTGCTGCGCCGCATCCTCGCCCGCGAGGTCAGCCCCACCGGCGGCATCGGCCTGTCCAACGTCGACGACCGGCTCCGCCAGGTCTACGGCGACGACCACGGGCTGGTCATCGAGACGGCCGCGGGCGCCGGCATGAAGATCACCGTCCGGCTGCCGAAGTACCAGCCGGGCGTCCATCTCACGGGGCGGCTCACCCCGCGGTGAGCCGCCCCGTACCGCCGGTCAGCTGCTGCGGGTGGCGACCATCCCCAGGGTGAGCAGGCCCAGGACGACCCAGATGAACCACAGCCAGCCGTTGCTGCCGAGCGCCACCGTGTACGCGGTCACGGCGACCAGGCCGCCGACGGTGAGCACGCCCATGGTCTTCGTCGAGGTGGAACCGTTCGTGGTACCGGGCATCGCGACACCCTCCTCCAGGTCCGTTGCCTCCATGGTGCCCCGGTTTCCGGGAAGCAGGGCGGTGCGGGACGGAACCCGGGGCCGCGCCCTAGCTGCCGCGCGCGTTCAGGGAGGCCAGGTAGGCGTTGTACGCCTCCAGCTCCTTGTCGCCGTCCCGGTCGGCGGCGCGGTCCTTGCGGCGGGCCTGCCGCTGGTCCGAGGCGTACCACTGGAACAGCAGCGCGATCAGCACCAGCACCGACGGGACCTCGCTGAACGCCCAGGCGATGCCGCCGGCCGCGTTCTGGTCGGACAGCGCGTCGATGCCCAGCGACGCGGGCGGGTCCTGGAAGGTGGTGACCATGGGGGTGGAGGCCATCATCAGCGCGATGCCGAAGAACGCGTGGAACGGCATGCCCGCGAACAGCTCCAGCATCCGCATCAGATGCCCCGGCCGGTGCGGACCCGGATCCACGCCCATGATCGGCCAGAAGAACACCAGGCCGACGGCGAGGAAGTGCACCATCATCGCCGCGTGCCCGACCGCCGACCCCATCAGGAAGTCGAACAGCGGGGTGAAGTACAGCGCGTACAGGCTCGCGATGAACATCGGGATGGTGAACAGCGGGTGCGTCACGACCCGCATGTACCGGCTGTGCAGCAGCATCAGCAGCAGCTCGCGCGGCCCCTTGGTGCCGCGCACGGCCGCCGGGGGCAGCGCCCGCAGCGCCAGGGTGACCGGGGCGCCGAGCAGGAGCAGGATCGGCGACACCATGCTGATGACCATGTGCTGCACCATGTGCGCGCTGAACATCACCATGCCGTAGTCGTTCAGCGCGGTGCACATCACGAGCCCGATGCTCAGCACACCGGTGACGAACGCGATGGTCCGCCCCACCGGCCACCTGTCACCGCGCCGGACCAGCCGGACCACGCCCCAGCCGTAGAGCGCGAGTGCCAGCAGGCAGGCGACGAGGAAGAAGGGGTCCGCCGACCAGGCGAGCCCCCGGCCCAGCGTGAACGGCGGCAGATCCATGGTCATGCCGTGCCCGCTGTGATCCATCCGCCGGCTCCATTTTCGTCCAGGTTGTACGCAATCGGTCCGCACCAGACTAGAACCGCCCCCGGCGACGTCCGTCACCGGGGGCGGTCTGTGAAGCCGGTCTCACGCGCGCCCGTGCCACGCGCCGGGCCGCGACGGGGTGGTCAGAGCACGCACTCCGCCTCGGCGTACCGCTCCTCGGGCACCGTCTTCAGCGTCTCGACGGCCTCCGCCAGCGGCACCATCACGATGTCGGTGCCGCGCAGCGCCGTCATCTGCCCGAAGTCCCCGCGGTGCACGGCCTCCACCGCGTGCCAGCCGAACCGGGTGGCCAGCACCCGGTCGTACGCGGTGGGCGTGCCGCCGCGCTGCACATGGCCGAGGATCACCGGCCGGGCCTCCTTGCCGAGCCGCTCCTCCAGCTCCAGGGAGAGCTGCCGGGCGATCCCGGCGAACCGCTCGTGTCCGTAGACGTCCTTGCCGCCCTCGTCGAAATCCATGGTCCCGGCCTTCGGCTTGGCGCCCTCCGCCGCGACGACGATGGCGAACCGCTTCCCGGCCGAGAACCGCTCGCCGACCTTCGCGGTCAGCTCGTCGATGTCGAAGGGCCGCTCGGGCACCACGATGGCGTGCGCGCCGGCCGCCATGCCGGAGTGCAGCGCGATCCAGCCGGTGTGGCGGCCCATGACCTCCACGATCAGCACGCGCTGGTGCGACTCGGCGGTGGTCTTCAGCCGGTCCAGCGCCTCGGTGGCCACGCCGACGGCCGTGTCGAACCCGAAGGTGACGTCGGTGACGGCGATGTCGTTGTCGATGGTCTTCGGCACGCCGACTATCGGCAGCCCGTTGTCGGACAGGAGCCGGGCCGCCTTGAGGGTGCCCTCACCGCCGATGGGGATGATCGCGTCGAGACCGAGTTCCGCGACATGGCCCCGGGCCCGCTCCACACCGTCCCGCAGATGCTCGGGACGCACCCGGGAGGAGCCGAGGATGGTGCCGCCGCGGGCGAGGATGCCGCTCACCGCGTCGAGGTCGAGCTTGAGGTAGTCGCACTCCAGGAGGCCCTTCCACCCGTCGCGGAAGCCGATGACCTCGTCGCCGTGGTCGACGACGGCGCGGTGCACGACGGACCGGATGACGGCGTTCAGGCCGGGGCAGTCGCCGCCGGACGTGAGGACACCAATGCGCATAGCCCGAAACAACCTTCTCGAAGTGGCCGGGACCGGACCGCGCTGTCCGGCTCGATCACGGCCACCCTAGCCGTTCCCGGGGGCTGTGCCGCATCCCGCGTCCGCCTGCTGGACGATGCCGCTCACCTGTGCGGAGGAGGCGTCAGACGGGCCTGTTCAGGCCGCTTCCGACGCCTCCTTCCCGGTGCTGTCCCAGGCCTCACGCGGGCTGCTGGGCGGCCGCGATGCGTTCGTCGCGCAGGGCCTCGTACCAGCGGTCGTCGGTCGGCGGCAGGGCGTTGACGTCCAGCGCCAGCTTCAGCAGCAGGTCCGCGATCTGCGGGTTGCGGGCCAGCACCGGCCCGTGCATGTAGGTGCCGAAGACGGTGTCGTTGTAGGCGCCCTCGGTGCCGTCCCCGGTGCCGTTGCCGTTGCCGAAGCGCACCTGGGCGAACGGGCGTGCCGTGGGGCCCAGGTGGGTGATGCCCTGGTGGTTCTCGAACCCGGTGAGCGGGGGCAGGCCCAGCTGCGGGTTGATGTCCGCGAGGACGTCGCCCACGCAGCGGGCGCCCTCGCCGCGCACCGACACCACGTCGAGCAGGCCGAGGCCGGGCTCGCGCTGGCCGAGGTCGTTGATGAACTCGTGGCCGAGGATCTGGTAGCCGGCGCAGACCGAGAAGACGATCGCGCCGTTCCCCACGGCCCGGTGCAGCCCGCCGTCGCGGCGCAGCCGCTCGGCGGCCAGCCGCTGCGGGCGGTCCTCGCCGCCGCCGATCAGGTAGATGTCGCCGGAGGTCGGGATCGGCTGGTCGCTGCGCACGTCGAGTCGCGCCACGTCCAGGCCGCGCTGCCGCGCCCGGCGCTCGACGACGAGGACGTTGCCCTGGTCGCCGTAGGTGCTGAGCAGGTCCGGGTAGATCCAGACGACCCGCAGCTGGTTGTCGCTCACTTCAAGTCCCCTGAGGTGTCGTGGTCAGTTGCCGACGCGGCGGCGCAGGTCCTGGAACGCGGTGTAGTTGGCGATGACCTCGATCCGGCCCGGCGGCGACATCTGGACCGCCTGGTCGAGGTTCTCGCACACCTGGAACTGCTGGTTGGCGACCTCGAGGCGCACCGCCAGGTCCAGCTTGCGGTCGCCGATGACGCAGATCGGGTGGCCGGTGAGCCGGGTGTAGTCGACGTCCCACAGCCAGGAGGTGTCGGTGCCGTCGGCGGAGCGCGCGTTCACCGACAGGATCACCGGGGTCGGCGGCGGGTCGATCAGCGAGAACGTCTCCAGCCAGCCCGCGGGGTTCTTCGCGAGCAGCAGCCGCAGGTCACGGCCCTGGAACTGGACGACGTCGTAGCGGCCGGCCACGGCCTGCACCTGGTACATGCGCTCCAGGGCCACCTGCGGCGGCACCCCGAAGACGGCGGCGACGGCCGCGGAGGACGCGGCGTTGGCCTTGTTGGCGCGGCCCGGGAGCTGGAGGTGGATCGGCCAGGCGGAGCCGTGCGGGTCGAGCACGTGGTCGCCGGAGAGCGCCCAGCTCGGGGTGGGGCGGCGGAAGCCGCACTCGCCGCAGAACCAGTCGTCGCCGGGGCGCTGCATCACACCGCCGCAGGACGGGCAGGACCAGGCGTCGTCCTTCCACATCTGGCCGGCGGCCACCCAGATCACGTTGGGGGAGGACGACGCGGCCCACACCACCAGCGGGTCGTCGGCGTTGGCCACGATCACGGCCTTGGAGCCGGCCAGGCCCTCGCGCCAGGCCTCCGCGAGCATGCGGGTCTCCGCGGCGCGGTCGAGCTGGTCGCGGGAGAGGTTGAGCAGCGCGATGCACTTCGGCTCGGTCGCCTGCGCGACGCCGACCAGGTACTTCTCGTCGACCTCGATGACGCCGTAACGGGCGTCGGCGCCGGCCGCCAGGGCCGAGGTGATGCCGGCCGGCATGTTGGCGCCGAGGGCGTTGGAGACGACCGGGCCGGCCGCCTTGAGCGCCTCGGCGATGAGCCGGGTGGTGGTGGTCTTGCCGTTGGTCGCCGAGACGAGGGTCACGTCCAGGTGCGTGGCGAGCCGGTGGAGAAGCTCGGGGTCGAGTTTCAGGGCCACCCGGCCGCCGATCACCGAACCGCTGCCGCGCCCTGCGGCGCGGGATGCCGCCGCGACCGCCTTGCCCGCGGTCACGGCCAGCTTGGCCCGCGGCGTGAGCGGGTCCGAGTTGCCTGCCATCAGTTCTCGATCCTCCTTGCGTACGCGCCGCGTCTGTGCCTGACGGCCACGTGGTGTGGGCTCAGCCTATCGAGATCCATTCGCCCTCCAGTACCGCGGCTCCGTCGGGAGACGGGGCGGTGATGCAAGGACCGTACCCTTGCGGCCATGCGACACGGCTCCCTGCCCGGCGTCCACGGACGCGTACGGCCCCTCACCCTGCTCGGCGACCCCGTTCTGCACACGCCGTGCGGGGAGGTCACCGACTTCGGTCCGGAACTGGCGGATCTGGTGGAGGACTTGTTCGCGACGATGTACGCGGCGCAGGGCGTGGGTCTGGCCGCGAACCAGATCGGCGTGCCGCTGCGGGTGTTCGTCTTCGACTGTCCCGACGACGAGGAGGTCCGGCACCTGGGGCACGTGGTGAACCCGCGGCCGGTGGTGACGGACGGGGTGGTGGTGCGCGGCCCCGAGGGCTGTCTGTCCCTGCCCGGCCTGGAGGCGGGGACGGAGCGCTACGACCACGCGGTGGTCGAGGGCGTCACGGTGACCGGGGAGCCGGTCACCGTGCACGGCACGGGCTTCTTCGCCCGCTGTCTCCAGCACGAGAGCGACCACCTGGACGGCACGGTCTACGCCGACCGCCTCGCCGGCCGCCGTCACCGCAAGCTGATGCGCCAGGTCGCGCGCGCCTCCTGGCACCGGCCCGGCTGAGCCGGAGTCCGGCCCGGGTCAGAAGCCCGGGCCGCCCACCCTGTCGCCGGCCGCGGCCAGCCGGCCCCACAGCAGGTCGGCCAGGCTGCGCACCAACTCGGCGCGGGAACAGGGGCGTTCGCCCAGCCACCAGTCGCCGGCGGCGTGCATCATGCCGACGATGCCGTGGCCCCACACCCGGGCCAGCTGATGGCTGCCGGGGCCGAGGTCGAGGCGGTCCTCGATCACCTGGGCCAGCTCCTCGCCCATCCGGCGCAGCAGCGGCGCCGAGTGCTTGCCCACGTCGAAGCCCTGGTCGCCCGGCGAGCCCTCCGCCGGGTGCATCAGGAAGCGGTAGACCTGGGGCCGTGCCTCGATCGCCGTCAGGTAGGTGTCCAGCGTGGCCTCGACCCGCTCCCGCCGCTCCGCGGGGGCGTCCAGTGCGGCCCGCAGCGAGTCCAGCAGGGCGTCGGTGTGGCGCTTGGCGAGGGCGGCGTAGAGTCCTCCCTTGTCGCCGAAGTGCCGGTAGAGGATGGGCTTGGTGATGCCGGCCTCCGCGGCGATGGCGTTCATCGAGGCCCCGGGCCCGTCGCGCAGCACCACTCGGTCGGCGGCCTCCAGCAGCTCGCGCCGGCGTCGGTCGGCGGACCGCTGCTGCTCGGTCCGCTGTGTGGTGTCCATGAGCTCTCCCCACCCGTGCTGAATCGGTGACGCCTGCGCAAACTAACACTGACCACGGGCCCGACATCGAACGGGATGCCGACCTGCCTGGGGAGTTGACTTCTCCTACTTGTCGGTAACAGACTGGGGTTACCGCAAGTAACATGCACGTGCGCCGCCGCTGGAGGAGTCATGGCCGAGTTCACCATGGAGCTCAACGACGAACAGAAGGAGGTGCGGGACTGGCTGCACGGCTTCGCCGCCGACGTCATCCGCCCCGCCGCCGCCGAATGGGACGAGCGTGAGGAGACTCCCTGGCCGGTGATCCAGGAGGCGGCCAAGGTCGGCATCTACTCCCTGGACTTCTACGCCCAGCAGTACTTCGACGCAACGGGTCTCGGCATCCCCATGGCCATGGAGGAGCTGTTCTGGGGCGACGCCGGCATCGCGCTGTCGATCGTCGGCACCGGCCTCGCCGCCGTCGGCGTCCTCGCCAACGGCACCGAGGAGCAGATCGGCACCTGGATCCCCCAGATGTACGGCGACGTGAACGACGTCAAGGTCGCGGCCTTCTGCTCCTCCGAGCCCGACGCCGGCTCCGACGTGGCGTCGATGCGCACCCGCGCGGTGTACGACGAGGCCAAGGACGAGTGGGTGATCAACGGCACCAAGACCTGGGCGACCAACGGCGGCATCGCCAACGTCCATGTGGTGGTCGCGGTCGTCGACCCGGAGCTCGGCTCCAAGGGCCACGCGTCCTTCATCATCCCGCCGAACACCCCCGGTCTGTCGCAGGGCCAGAAGTTCCAGAAGCACGGCATCCGCGCCTCGCACACCGCCGAGGTCGTCCTGGACAACGTGCGCGTTCCCGGCTCCTGCCTGCTCGGCGGCAAGGAGAAGCTGGACGAGCGCCTGGCCCGTGCCCGCGAGAAGGCCAGGACGGGCGGTGAGCGCGTGAAGAACGCCGCCATGGCCACCTTCGAGGCCTCCCGCCCGGCCGTCGGCGCCATGGCCGTGGGCACCGCCCGCGCCGCCTACGAGGTCGCGCTCGACTACGCCAGGACGCGTGAGCAGTTCGGCCGCCCGATCATCGACAACCAGGGCGTCGCCTTCCAGCTCGCCGACATGCGCACCCAGATCGACGCGGCCCGCCTGCTGGTGTGGCGCGCCTCCTGGATGGCGGTCAACGGCAAGCCGTTCACCGCGGCCGAGGGCTCGATGTCGAAGCTGTTCGCCAGCGAGACGGCCAAGAAGGTCACCGGCCAGGCCATCCAGATCCTCGGCGGCAACGGCTACACCCGCGAGTACCCGGTCGAGCGGATGCACCGCGACGCCGCGATCTACACGATCTTCGAGGGCACCAGCGAGATCCAGCGCCTGGTGATCGCCCGCACCCTCTCGGGCATGTCCATCCGCTGACCCACCGTGCGGGGGCGGTCCGGTCCGCCGGGTTGCCCCCGCACGGCAGCCGGGCCAACCTCGGGGTGACCGACGCCTCGGAGGACGCGATGACACGCAACGCCCGGGACCTGCTGAACACGATCACCGCGGAGCTCGCCCCCGACCCGCGCTCCAACCCCCTGGTGCCGCTGATCGCCGCCGGCGAGGCGGACCGGGAGGTCCTGGCCGTCCTGGCCCTGGAACAGCTGCGGGTGATCCCCGCGGACCGCCGCGCCTTCCTCCAGCTGGCCGTGCGGTCCTCAACCGAACCGGAGGCCGACGCCTTCTTCACCGCCCTGGCCGAGGGCGAGGCGATCGCCCAGCAGCGGCTGCCCGCCTTCGCCGCGGCCTGCGGCGTCGACGAGGCCCGCGCCGCCGCCTACACCCCGCTGCCGGGCTGCCAGGCCTACCCCGCCTACGTCGCCTGGCTGGCCCTCAACGCCGCCCCGGCCGACGCCGTCCTCGCCGTCACCGCCAACTTCTCGGCCTGGGGCGGCTACTGCGCCACGATCGCCAGGGCCCTGCGCACCCACTACGGCTTCGGCGACGAGGCCTGCGCCTTCTTCGACTTCTTCGCCGAACCGGCCCCGGCGCCGGCCCGCACCGCCGAGCGCGCCGTGCAGGCGGCCCTGGACACCGGCCGCCTGGACGAGAGCCGCGCCCGCGCCTACGGACACCTGCTGCAGAGCTACGAAGCGCTGTTCTGGCGGACCCTGGAACGGCCGGCCTGACGCCCTACGGGGTGGTGCCGCTGCTGTGGGCGATGCACGCCACGTCGATGCGGTCGGCGAGCTTCGCGAGTTCGATCGTCAGCGCGGCGACCGTGTCCTCGTCGAGCCCGCCCTCGCCGGCCTCGACGAGCCGGACCCACCGGCCGCCCACCGTGCGCAGCAGCTTGCTGACGTCGGCGGCCGCCACCTGAAGGGTGCCGCGGTCGTCGACGATCAGAGGCAGTGTCACTTCGCGGTTCACAGTCGGGATCGTAACCGTGCGGGCGTCACGCGCCGTGCCAAACCGTGGTGATGTTGCAGAACTCGCGGATTCCGTGCCCGGACAGCTCACGCCCGTACCCCGACCGCTTGACCCCGCCGAAGGGGAACGCGGGGTGGGACGCCGTCATGCCGTTGACGTACACGCCGCCCGCCTCGAGGTCCCGGACGAACCGGTCGATCTCCGCCTCGTCACGTGTCCACACGTTCGAACTCAGCCCGAACAGGGTGTCGTTGGCGATGAGCACCGCCTCGTCCAGGTCGGCCGCCCGGTACAGCGTGGCGACCGGGCCGAAGGCCTCCTCCCGGTGGATGCGCATCTCCCGGTCGATCCCGGCCAGCACGGTCGGCGGGTAGAACCAGCCCGGCCCGTCCGGGCGTTCGCCACCGCACAGCACCGTGGCGCCGGCCCGTACCGCGTCGTCGACCAGCTCCTCCAGGTCCCGGCGTCCCTGTTCGCTGGAGAGCGGGCCGACGTCGGTGTCCTCGTCCATCGGGTCGCCGACCTTCAGTGCCTTCATGCCGGCGACGAACCGCTCGGCGAAGGCGTCGTAGACGTCCGTGTGCACGATGAACCGCTTGGCGGCGATGCAGGACTGCCCGGCGTTCTGCACCCGGGCGGTCACCGCGACCTCGGCGGCCCGGTCCAGGTCGGCGGACGGCATGACCACGAACGGGTCGCTGCCGCCCAGCTCCAGCACCGTCTTCTTGATCATCTCGCCGCACGTCGAGGCGACCGCCCGCCCGGCCGGCTCGCTCCCGGTGAGGGTCGCCGCCTTGATCCGCTCGTCGCGCAGCAGGTCGTCGACGGCCGCGGAGCCGATCAGCAGGGTCTGGAAACAGCCCTCGGTGAAGCCCGCGCGGTGGAACAGGTCCTCCAGGTACAGGGCGGTCTGCGGCACGTTCGACGCGTGCTTGAGCAGCCCGACGTTGCCCGCCATCAGGGCGGGGGCGGCGAACCGCACCACCTGCCACAGCGGGAAGTTCCACGGCATCACCGCGAGCACCGGTCCCAGCGGCCGGTAGCGCACCAGGACCCGGGAGGCGCCGGAGTCCTTCACGTCGGACGCGTCGGGCTCCTCGTCGGCGAGCAGTCCGGCCGCGTGGTCGGCGTACCAGTGCATCGCCTTGGCGCACTTCGCCGCCTCCGCGCGGGCCTGCTTGACCGGCTTGCCCATCTCCGTGGCGATCACCTTGCCGACGGCGTCCTGGTCCGCGTCGAGGATCTCGGCGGCGTGGTGCAGCAGCCGGGACCGCTCCTCGAAGGTCGTCGTCCGGTACGTGCGGAAGGTGGCCTCCGCGAGCTGGAGCCGGCGTTCCAGCTCGTCCTCGTCCATGGGGTGGTACGTCTTGACGGTCTCGCCGTTCGCCGGATTCACCGTGGCGATGTGCATCACTGGCCTCCATGGGACGGGCTGTGCTCCGACGACCTTCCCGCGCGCCGATGGGCGGCGCAACGCGGGAGGGTCTCTCAGGGCGAGTGCTCCGCCAGGCGGTCCAGAAACGCGGTCTGTGCCGACACGATCAGCTCACGCGCCCGGCCGAGCGGGAACCAGGCGACCCGGTCCAGCTCCGGGAACTCCCGCGTCCGCCCCGACCTGGGCGGCCACTCCATGGTGAACGTGCCGGGCACGACCGACGCCGGGTCCAGGTCGGCCTCCACCGCCCAGGCGGTGACCACCTTGCCGCCCGACTGGCGGACCTCCCCGAGCGGCACCGCCTCCCCGTCCGGCGGGGGCAGTCCCAGCTCCTCACGGAACTCGCGACGCGCCGCGTCCCAGGCGGGCTCGGCGGGGTCGTACTCGCCCTTCGGCACGGTCCACGCCCCGGCGTCCCGGCGCGCGAAGAACGGGCCGCCCATGTGGCCGAGCAGCACCTCGACGCCCTCCCCGGTGCGCCGGAACAGCAGCAGGCCCGCGCTCCGGGCCGCCGTCACGGCCGTACCTCCGGGTGGGCGGCCAGCACGGTCCCGACCGTGTCCGCCTCCTCGGGGCGCTTGTCCTCGCGGTAGCGGATCACCCGGGCGAAGCGCAGGGTGACGCCGGCCGGGTAGCGGCTGGAGCGCTGCAGGCCGTCGTAGGCGATCTCCACGACGAGTTCGGGGCGCACGGTCACCGTGTAGCCGCTCTCGTCGACGGCGATCTCCCGCAGCCGCTTCGTCTGCCACTCCAGCATCGCGTCGGTCATGCCCTTGAAGGTCTTGCCGAGCATCGCGAAGCCGCCGTCGGGCGTGCGGGCGCCCAGGTGCAGGTTGGAGAGCTTGCCGGTGCGCCGGCCGTGGCCCCACTCGGCGGCCAGCACCACCAGGTGCAGCGTGTGCACCGGCTTGACCTTCAGCCAGGACGCGCCGCGCCGCCCCGCGCTGTACGGGGCCTCCAGGCCCTTCACCACGACGCCCTCATGGCCGCGCTCCAGCGTCTCGGCGAGGAACCCCTCCGCCGCCTCCAGATCGTCGGGGCCGCTCACCACCGTGCGCCGCACCCGCATGGGCTCCGGCACCAGCCGGGCCAGCTCGGCGTGCCGCTCGGCGAACGGCAGGTCCAGCAGGTCCCGGCCGTCCACCGACAGCGCGTCGAAGAACACGGGGGAGACCGGCGTCTCCCGGGCGGCCGTCGCCACGTCCACCCGGGACCCGACCCGCCCGGCCGTCTCCTGGAACGACCGCGGGCGTCCGGTGCCGTCGAAGGAGATGACCTCCCCGTCCACGATGAACCGCTCCGCGTCCAGCTCCCGCGCCGCCGCCGTCACCTCGGGCAGCCGGTCCGTGATGTCGTCGAGGGTGCGGGTGTGCACCCGCACGGTGTCGCCGTCGCGGTGCACCTGGACCCGGATGCCGTCGAGCTTCTCCTCGACCGCGCAGGCGCCCAGCTTCCCGACCGCCTCGGCGACCGAGGAGGCGCTGTGCGCCAGCATCGGCTGCACCGGACGCCCGACGGTCAGCCGGAACCGCTCCAGCGCCCCCGGCCCGTCCGCCAGCAGCGCCCCGGCGACCGGCTGGAGCGACCCTGCGAGCATCACCGCCCGCCGTACGTCCGCCGACGCCGCGCCGGTCGCCCGGGCCAGCCCTTCCACCGCCACCGCGTCCAGGGCGCCCTGGCGCACCTCGCCGGTCAGCAGCCCCCTCAAGAACCGCTGCTCCGCCTCGGTGGACGCGCCCAGCAGCTCGCCGACGAGCCGGGCCCGCCCGGCCTGCGAGCCCGGCCCCGACACCTTCGCGAGCCGGGTGAGCAGCGCGTCCACCTCGCGCACCGTCAACGACGGCTCGGCGGCGGGCGGCACCGGACGGCTCAGCACCTTCCAGCCGACCCCGATCCGCCCCTGCGGCAGCCGGCCCGCCAGATACGGGATGACGACCGGGACGTCGTCCGGCGACGCCTCCCGGAACAGCTCGGCGAGCAGCGCGGTCTTCCGCGACCGCGCCGAGGCGGCGGCCACCTCCTGGGACACCTGGGCCAGCCGGGACAGCAACATGCAGTCATCGTGCTACGAAGGTGTGCCTTCTACACCTCCGGATCCGGAGGTCACGCGCCGAGCGCCGCGTCCAGGTCCGCCATCCGCAGGTCCCCGACGATCGCCGCCGCCGCGCGGTAGCCGCCGCTCGCCGCGTGCACCACCTGCTCGCTGAACCCGATCGCGTTGCCCGCCGCCCACACACCCGGCACGCTGGTCAGCCCGTTCGGGTCGACCACCGGGTACGTCCCGAACGGCGTCTCGTCCATCTCCGCGCCCAGCCGCTCCAGCAGCCCCGTCTGCGGCACCGGACGCGGCGCGACGAACACCACCGACTGGGAGTGCACGGCGCCGTCGGCCATCCGCACGCCGGTGAGCCGGTCGTCCTCGACCACCAGAGCGGCGACCTCGCCCGGCACCACGTCCACGCCCGCCGCGGCGAGCCGGCGCAGGTCGAGGTCGGACAGCTCCTCCTCGGCAACCCGGTGCAGGAAGAACGTGACGTCCTTCGACCACCGGGACACCATCAGCGCCTGGTGCACGCCCGCCGCGCTCGACGCCAGCACCCCGAAGGGCTCGTCGCGCACCTCCCAGCCGTGGCAGAACGGGCAGTGCAGCACGTCCCGCCCGAACCGCTCGGCGACCCCGGGGACGTCCGGCATCTCGTCCTTCAGCCCCGTCGCCACGACCAGCCGCCGGGCGCGCACCCTCCCGCCCCGCTCCAGCGCCACCGTGAAGTCCTCACCCCGGGCGACGTCCGTCACCCGGTCCCGGACCAGCTCCACGCCGTAGCGCGCGATCTCCTCCCGGCCGAGCGCCAGGAACTCCGCCGGCGGCATACCGTCCCGGCTCAGGTAGCCCTGCATGTGCGCCGACGGCGCGTTGCGCGGCTCGCCCGCGTCGACCACCAGCGTGCGGTGCCGGGCCCGCCCCAGCACCAGCGCGGCGGACAGCCCCGCCGCTCCTCCGCCCACCACGACCACGTCGTAGCGGCTGTCGTTCGAGTCCTGCTCGGTCATCGTGACCACCTCCACTGCCGACGGTCGCTCCGGCAGCCGCGGATTGACAAACAAGTTTGCCGAACCTGCAATGTCCGCATGGTGACGGACGACGTTCTCGCGGAAGTGGGCCCCCGGCTGCGCCGGATCCGGAAGGAGCGGGAGGTGACACTCGCGGCGCTGGCGGAGGCGACCGGCATCTCCGTGAGCACCCTGTCCCGGCTGGAGTCCGGACAGCGCAAACCCGGCCTGGACCTGCTGCTGCCCATCGCCCAGGCCCACCAGGTGTCGCTGGACGAGCTGGTCGGCGCGCCCCCGGTGGGCGATCCTCGGGTGCGCGCCCGGCCGATCGAGCGCGGCGGACGCACCCACTGGCCGCTCACCCGGCAGCCCGGCGGGCTCCAGGCGTACAAGGTGCTCGAACCGAAGCGGAAGCTGGAGCCCGACCCGCGCACGCACGAGGGCTACGAGTGGCTGTACGTGCTCTCCGGAAAACTGCGTCTGGTCCTGGGCGACCACGACGTGGTGCTGACGGCGGGCGAGGCGGCCGAGTTCGACACGCGCGTGCCGCACTGGTTCGGGTCGACGGGGGAGGGGCCGGTGGAGTTCCTCAGCCTCTTCGGGCCGCAGGGGGAGCGGATGCACGTGCGGGCGCGGCCGAGGAAGGGATGAGGTGCGGCCCGAGGGAGCGGGACGGTTCCCTTGAGGCAAGCGACCGCTTAGTATGCGGGGACCCGGTCAGCGAAGACGACGTTCACCGTCCCGTGGAGGCCCCGCATGCAGGCATGGCAAGTGCACGAACTCGGCGAGCCGGGCGAGGTGATGCGCCTCGCGGACGTCGAACGGCCGACCCCCGGCGCGGGGCAGGTGCTGCTCCGGGTACGCGCCGCCAACATCAACTTCCCGGACGCCCTGATGTGCCGGGGCCAGTACCAGGTGCGGCCGCCGCTGCCGTTCACACCGGGCGTCGAGATCTGCGGCGAGACCGAGGACGGCCGCCGGGTGATCGCCAACCCGGCGCTGCCGCACGGCGGTTTCGCCGAGTACGCCGTCGCGGACGCCGCCGCACTGCTGCCCGCGCCGGACGCGCTGGACGACGCCGAGGCCGCCGCCCTGCACATCGGCTACCAGACGGCCTGGTTCGCCCTGCACCGGCGGGCCCGCCTGGAGGCCGGAGAGACCCTGCTCGTGCACGCCGCCGCGGGCGGGGTGGGCAGCGCCGCCGTGCAGCTCGGCAAGGCGGCCGGCGCCACCGTCATCGGCGTGGCGGGCGGCGCAGGCAAGGCCGCCGTGGCCCGCGACCTGGGCTGCGACGTGGTGATCGACCGGCGGGAACAGGACGTCGTCGCCGCGGTCAAGGAGGCCACCGGCGGACGCGGCGCGGACGTGATCTTCGACCCGGTCGGCGGCGAGGCGTACACCCAGTCCGCCAAGACCGTCGCCTTCGAGGGCCGCATCGTGATCGTCGGCTTCGCGAGCGGCGCCATCCCGAGCCCCGCCCTCAACCACGCCCTGATCAAGAATTACGCGGTCCTCGGCCTGCACTGGGGCCTGTACAACACCAAGAACCCCAAGCTGGTCCAGCACTGCCACGAACAGCTCACCGGACTCGCCGCCCGGGGCGCGATCAAGCCGCTGGTGAGCGAACGCGTGCCGCTGGCCGGGGCCGCCGACGCGGTGCAGCGGGTCGCCGACGGCGTCACCACCGGCCGCGTCACCGTGCTGCCGTCGCGGGAGAACGGAGCCGCCGCATGACCGACGCAGACGAACTGCGCCGCCGCACCCAGGAGTTGCTGGCCGCGCACCCGCCCGCCGAGACCGGGCGCCTGGACTTCCTGCGCGCCCGCTTCGACGCCGGACTCGCCTGGGTCCACTTCCCCGAGGGACTCGGCGGGCTCGGCCTGCCGCGCTCCCTCCAGGCCGTCGTCGACGCCGAACTGGAGGCCGCCGGCGCCCCCGACAACGACCCGCGCCGCATCGGCATCGGTCTGGGCATGGCCGCCCCCACCATCCTCCAGTACGGCACCGACGAGCAGAAGGCGCGCTTCCTGCGGCCGCTGTGGACCGGGGAGGAGGTCTGGTGCCAGCTGTTCAGCGAGCCCGGCGCCGGCTCCGACCTGGCCGCGCTAGGCACGCGCGCGGTGCGTGAGGGCGACGGCTGGGTGGTCAACGGGCAGAAGGTGTGGACGTCCAGCGCCCACCTCGCCCGCTGGGCCATCCTCATCGCCCGCACCGACCCGGACGTGCCCAAGCACCGGGGCATCACCTACTTCGTGTGCGACATGACCGACCCCGGCGTCGAGGTGCGGCCGCTGCGCCAGATCACCGGCGAGGCCGAGTTCAACGAGGTGTTCCTCACCGGCGTCCGCATCCCCGACGACCGCCGCCTCGGCGGGACCGGCGACGGCTGGCGGGTCGCCCAGACCACCCTGAACAACGAGCGCGTCGCCATCGGCGGCATGCGGCTGCCCCGCGAGGGCGGCATGATCGGCCCGGTCGCCAGTACCTGGCGCGAACGCCCCGGACTGCGCACCCACGACCTGCACCAGCGGCTGCTGAAGCTGTGGGTCGAGGCGGAGGTCGCCCGGCTCACCGGTGAACGCCTGCGCCAGCAGCTCGTCGCAGGACAGCCCGGCCCCGAGGGCGCCGGCATGAAGCTCGCCTTCGCCCGCCTCAACCAGGAGATCAGCGGCCTGGAGGTGGAACTGCGCGGCGAAGAAGGGCTGTTGTACGACGACTGGACCATGCGCCGCCCCGAACTGGTCGACTTCACCGGACGCGACGCCGGCTACCGCTATCTGCGCTCCAAGGGCAACAGCATCGAGGGCGGGACCAGCGAGGTCCTGCTGAACATCGTCGCCGAGCGCGTCCTGGGCCTGCCCGCCGAGCCGCGCACCGACAAGGACGTCGCCTGGAAGGACCTCGCCCGATGAGCGATCTTCTGTACTCGGAGGAGGAAGAGGCGCTGCGCGCCGCCGTCCGGGACCTGCTCACCGACCACTGCGACACGACGTCCGTGCTCGCCCGCGCCGAGTCGGACGCCCCGCACGACCCGGCCCTGTGGAAGACCCTCGCCGACGGCATGGGCCTCGCCGGGCTGCTGGTCCCCGAGGACCGGGGCGGCCAGGGCGCGACCCACCGCGAAGCCGCCGTCGTCCTGGAGGAGTTGGGGCGCGCGGTCGCTCCCGTGCCGTACCTGACGAGCGCCGTGGTGGCCACCGAGGCGCTGCTGGCCTGCGCGGACGGCGACGACCTGCTCGGCGGCCTGGCGTCCGGACGCGTGATCGGCGCGCTCGCCGTCGGCCTGCACACCGCCCCCGGCGCCGCGTTTGCCGCCGTCCGCGCGGACGGCGGCGCCCTGCACGGCGAGCTGACGGGCATCGCGGACGCCGTCGTCGCCGACGTCCTGCTCGTACCGGCGGACGACGGCGGGCTCTACGCGGTGACGGCCGACGCGGTCACCGTCACCCCGCAGACGTCCCTCGACCTCACCCGGCCCCTCGCCCGCGTCGCCCTCGACGCCGCACCGGGCCGCCGCGTCGGCGACGCGGAGCCCGCCGTGCGACGCGCCCTGCGCGCCGGGGCGGGACTGCTCGCCTCGGAGCAACTCGGCGTCGCCGAGTGGGCGTTGACCGAAACCGTGCGGTACCTGAAGGACCGCAAGCAGTTCAACCGGCCCGTCGGCGGGTTCCAGGCGCTCAAGCACCGGCTCGCCCAGCTGTGGCTGGAGGTCGTCAGCCTCCGCGCCGCCGCACGGGCCGCCGCCGACGCCCTCGCGACCGGCGAGGACACGGATGTGTCGGTCACCGTGGCCCAGGCCTACGCGGCGCCCGTCGCCGTCCGCGCCGCCGAGGAGGCCCTGCAACTGCACGGCGGCATCGGCATGACCTGGGAACACCCGGTGCATCTGCGCCTCAAGCGCGCCAAGGCCGACTCGATCGCCTACGGCACGGCGGGCGCCCACCGGGAGGCACTGGCGAAGCTGGTGGATCTGCGGGCGCCCTGACGGAGGAGAAGCCGGCGGCCCGTCCCTCCCCCCGAGGGGACGGGCCGCCGCCGTTCGCGTGCGGCTCCGGTGAACGGGCGACGGCGAACCGGCCAACTCCTCGCACGCCTCTGCTTTTCGCGTGCCACGGGACCCCATACTCGCGGGGACCCCGTACGGCACCTCAGGGAGGCAGAGCATGGCCCTCACCACCCGTCGCAGAGCCCTCACCGCCCTCGGCGCCGCCCTCGCGAGCCCGGTCGCCCTTCCCGCGGCGCAGGCCCTCGCGGGCCACCGTCCGCACCGCCCCCGCCCGTTGTGGCGCGCCCACGCCCACAACGACTACGAGCACCCCCGCCCGCTGTTCGACGCCCTCGACCACCGCTTCGGCAGCGTCGAGGCGGACGTCCACCTCGTCGGCGGACAGCTGCTGGTCGCCCACGACCCCGAGGACCTCGACCCCGCCCGCACCCTGGAGTTGCTGTACCTGGACCCGCTCGCGGCCCGGGTCCGCGCCAACCGCGGCACGGTGTACCGCGGCGACCGCGGCTCGCTCCAGCTGCTGATCGACCTCAAGACGGAGGGCGCGTCCACGTACGCGGAGCTCGACCGCCGACTGCGCCGCTACAAGGGCCTGTTCACGACGTACGCCCACGGCAGGGTGTTCCCCGGGCCGGTCACCGCCGTCGTCTCCGGCGACCGCGCCGCCCGCGCGCCCATGGAGGCCCAGCGGGTCCGCCATGCCTTCTACGACGGCCGGCTCACCGACCTCGGCGGCCCCGCCCCGGCCTCCTTCGCGCCGCTCATCAGCGACAACTGGACGCTCCACTTCACCTGGCGGGGCGTCGGCGCGTTCCCCTCGGCGGAACGCCGGAAACTGCGCACGCTGGTGGGCGCGGCCCACGCCCGTGGACAGCGGGTGCGGTTCTGGGCCACCCCGGACGTGCCCGGTCCCGCGCGGGACGCGCTGTGGGGCGAACTGGTCGCGGCGGACGTCGACCACCTCAACACCGACGACCTCGCGGGACTGGAGACGTTCCTCGACGCCCACCGGACGGTGTGAACCACACGTTCGGCGGACAGGTCAGCCGCCCGGACGAACCCTTCGCTACGCCACACTTGCGGCCGAACGCCGCGAAACAGGCGTGGCGGAGGAGGTTGACGATGGCCATTTCCATCTCTGTGGTGCTGCTGCTCTCGGTCCTGGCGGTGATCTTCCTGCGCAACGGCGGGCTGAAGATCTCGCATGCCCTGGTCTGCCTGCTGCTGGGCTTCTACCTGGCCAGCACGAGCATCGCCCCCACGATCCACAGCGGCCTGACGGCCACGGCGGACATCGTCAGCGGTCTGCGGCCGTGAGCGCGCGGCCCGCTGGGCCCACGGCCGCCAGGTGGCCTCGCCGGTCGCGGGGCCGACGGCCGCGCGGCCCGGGAGGTCGCACGGCAGCGCACCGCTGAGGCGGCCCGCGCGGCAGGGAGGTCGCCCACGGGCGACCCCGTAGGGACTCAGCCCCGTTCCGCCACCGCCGCCGGGTCGTCCAGGACGCCTCGCACCACCGAGTGGGCGGCGCCCAGCAACGGCCCCTCCGGGCCCAGGGCGGACACGGAGACCGGGCAGGGCCGGCCCGCCGTACGCCGGGCCAGCTCCGAGCGGAGCGAGGGCAGCAGCCAGGGCGACAGCCCGGACAGCGCGCCGCCCAGCACCACGTTCTCGGGGTCCAGGAGGTTGACCGCCCCGGTCAGGGCGATGCCCAGCGCTGTGCCCGCGTCGTGCAGGGCGCGCCGGACCGCGGCGTCGCCCTGTTCGGCGCGGCCCGCGAGCAGGCCGACGCGGTCCTCGCCGGATTCGAGGCCGGCCGCGCGCAGCACCGCGTCCTCGCCCGCGTACTGCTCCAGACAGCCCCGGCCGCCGCAGGCGCACGGCGGGCCGTCGGGCCACACCGGGACGTGGCCCAGCTCGCCCGCGAACCCCCGGTTGCCGTGCAGCACCCGCCCGTCCACGACGACCGCCGCGCCGATGCCGATCTCGGCCGAGACGTGCAGGAAGTCACGCGGGGTGTCCACACCGAGCCACAGTTCGGCGAGCGCGCCGAAGTTGGCCTCGTTGGCGACCGTGAGCGGCAGCTTCCCGGGGAGCAGCGGGCCGAGGTCCGTGTCGAGCCAGCCGAGGTTCGGCGCGCGGACGACGGTGCGGGCGTCGCGGGCCACCAGGCCGGGCACGGCGACCGCGAGCCCGGCCGGCCACAGCCCTTCGCCCTCCGCCTCGGCCACCACCCGGTCGATCAGCCCGGCGAGTTCACCGAGCACGGGCTCGGGGGAGCGGCCCCGGTTCGGCACATGCCGTACCGCCCGCGCCCGGACCTCCCCGCGCAGGTCGACCGCGCACACCGCGAGGTGGTCGACGCCCACCTCGGCGCCGATGCCGGCCGGTCCCCGCCCGCTGACCGCGAGGGCGGAACCGGGCCGGCCGACGCGTCCGGGCCGCTCCGGGCCCAGCTCCTCCAGCAGCCCCGCGCGGATGAGTTCGTCGACCAGCGTGGACACCGCCGCGCGGGTCAGCCCGATGCGGGAGGCGACGGCGGCCCGGGACAGCGGCCCCTCGTCCTGGACGGTGTGCATCACCCGCGACAGGTTGCGGCGGCGCATGCCCTGCTGGGTGTCGGGCAGGGCACGGCCCTGACCTGCCGGGCGGGCCTTGTGCAGCGGTGCGCTCATTCCTCCGTCAATCCTCGGTTCGGTGCCGTCCGCACCCGGCGGACGTCCACGGCGGCCGGCAGCGGGCCGCCGTGGGGCGACGCCCGCCGGGGCGTCGTCAGCCGTTGCCCGGGGCGCGCTCCAGCAGCGGGGCCGCGTCGGAGAGTACCCCGGCCAGCCGGGACAGGGTCTCCTCGTCCCGCTCCACCGCCTCCAGCACCGGCCCCTCCGCGGTGCCCCAACGCCGGGCCACCGCGGCCGGGTCCTCCCCGGTGAGCAGCCCGGCCGCCTGGGCCGCCGCGCCCAGCGCGACCAGTTCCTTCGCCTCGGGCACCTGCACGGGCCGCCCGGACAGCCGCCGTACGGTCTGCTGCCAGGCCGTGCCGCGGGCGCCGCCGCCGATCAGCAGCAGCGGCGTCGACGGGTCGGCGTCCTCGTCGAGCACCAGGTCGAGCGCGGCCAGCAGGGAGTAGACGGCGCCGTCGTAGGCGGCCTGGAGCAGCTGGCCGCCGGTGGTGTCGTGCCGCAGACCGTGCAACAGGCCGGAGGAGTGCGGGAGGTTGGGGGTGCGCTCGCCGTCCAGGAAGGGCAGCAGCGTGACGCCCAGGCCCGGCTCCACGGCCTCACGGTCCAGGCCGAGCAGGGCGGCGACCCGGTCCACGGCGAGCGTGCAGTTGAGGGTGCAGGCCAGCGGCAGCCAGTCGCCGCGCGCGTCGGCGAAGCCGGCCACGGTGCCGGTCGGGTCGGCGGGCCGGTGCTGCGACACCGCGTACACGGTGCCCGAGGTGCCGAGGCTCATCACCGGCGTGCCGGGGCGCACCCCGAGACCCAGCGCGGCGGCTGCGTTGTCACCCGTACCGCACGCCACCAGCGTCCCCTTGGAGAACGGCAGGTCGTGCCCGTCGCGCACGGTGCCGGCCACCTCGCCCGGCCGCACCACACGCGGCAGCAGCGCCGGGTCGAGCCCCACGTGCGCCAGGATCTCCTCGTCGTACGCCTCCGTCGCGGACGCCCACCAGCCGGTGCCCGAGGCGTCGCCGCGGTCGGTGGCGCCCTGTCCGGTGAGCCGCTCGGTCAGGTAGTCGTGGGGGAGCCGCACCGCCTTGGTGGCGCGCACCGCGTCCGGCTCGTGCTCCGCCAGCCAGGCCCACTTGGTGACCGTGAAGGACGCGGTGGGCAGGCTTCCGGTCCGCTCGGCCCACGCCTTCGCGCCGCCCAGCTCCTCCACCAGCCGGCTCGCCTGCGGGGCGGACCGCACGTCGTTCCACAGCAGCGCCGGGCGGACCGGCTCGCCGTGCTCGTCCAGCGTGACCAGACCGTGCTGCTGCCCGCCGATCGACACCGCCGCGGCCTCGTGCGCGGCCACGCCGCACTGCCGCAGCGCTTCGGTCAGGGCGTCCCACCACTGTCGCGGGTCGCTCTCCCGTCCCGCGCCCGAGGTCACCGTGTGCGGCGCCTGGCCGCTTGCGACGACCCTGCCGGTCGCCACGTCGACGACCAGGGCCTTGGTGGACTGGGTGGATGTGTCCACGCCGACGACGAGCGGACCCTCGGCTGCTGACATCGGTCTCTCCCTCTTCCGCGCCCCGGCGGGGTGTGTCTCTTCCCAGAAATGTTCCTGCATACTAATTTGTAAACCGCCATGACGAAATAGTCTCAGCGAGCAAGGAGCCGCGGCATGAGCTACCAGCCCACCCCCGAGGACAAGTTCACGTTCGGCCTGTGGACCGTCGGCTGGCAGGGACGGGACCCCTTCGGCGACGCCACCCGCGGCGCCCTCGACCCGGCCGAGTCCGTCCGTCGCCTCGCCGAGCTCGGCGCGCACGGCGTGACCTTCCACGACGACGACCTCATCCCCTTCGGCGCGAGCGACAGCGAGCGCGCCGAGCACATCAAGCGGTTCCGCCAGGCGCTGGACGAGACCGGCATGAAGGTCCCGATGGCGACCACCAACCTGTTCACCCACCCGGTGTTCAAGGACGGCGGCTTCACCGCCAACGACCGTGACGTGCGCCGTTACGCGCTGCGCAAGACCATCCGCAACATCGACCTCGCGGTCGAGCTCGGCGCGCAGACCTACGTCGCCTGGGGCGGCCGCGAGGGCGCCGAGTCCGGCGCCGCCAAGGACGTCCGGGTCGCGCTGGACCGGATGAAGGAGGCCTTCGACCTGCTCGGCGAGTACGTCACCTCCCAGGGCTACGACATCCGCTTCGCCATCGAGCCCAAGCCGAACGAGCCCCGCGGCGACATCCTCCTCCCGACCATCGGCCACGCCCTCGCCTTCATCGAGCGCCTCGAGCGCCCGGAGCTGTACGGCGTCAACCCGGAGGTCGGCCACGAGCAGATGGCCGGGCTCAACTTCCCGCACGGCATCGCCCAGGCCCTGTGGGCGGGCAAGCTGTTCCACATCGACCTCAACGGCCAGTCCGGCATCAAGTACGACCAGGACCTGCGCTTCGGCGCGGGCGACCTGCGCGCCGCGTTCTGGCTGGTGGACCTGCTGGAGTCGGCCGGCTACGAGGGCCCGCGCCACTTCGACTTCAAGCCGCCGCGGACCGAGGACTTCGACGGCGTGTGGGCCTCCGCGGCCGGCTGCATGCGCAACTACCTGATCCTCAAGGAGCGCGCGGCCGCCTTCCGCGCGGACCCGGAGGTGCAGGAGGCGCTGCGCGCGGCCCGGCTGGACGAGCTCGCCCAGCCGACGGCGGGTGACGGCCTCCAGGCCCTGCTCGCCGACCGCTCGGCGTTCGAGGACTTCGACCCGGACGCGGCCGCGGCGCGGGGCATGGCCTTCGAGCGGCTCGACCAGCTGGCGATGGACCACCTGCTGGGCGCGCGGGGCTGAGGCCCCCTGGGCGGGGCCCGCTCTTGAGGGCGGGCCCCGGCGGGGCGTTCGCGTCCGGTGACCGTACCGGCCGCGGCGCGGTGGGGGCTTGGCGCGCAGTTCCCCGCGCCCCTTCGGGGCGCGTCCACCGCAGCACCCTCAGGGGCGCGGGGAACTGCGCGAGCAACCCACGACGACCCGCACCCGGCCTGGGCGGGTCCGGGGTGCCATGAGCACCCGCGCGCCGGGTGTGCGCTCTGCGCGGGGAGCGGGGTGTTCCGGGTGCGGGTGCCACGACTGGCGGGCGGTTTCACCGCCGTCTTCTCGCGCGGGCGGGGACCCGCGGCGACGATGTGTCCATGGCCACGCCACCCGTACCGCCCCAGCAGCCGCCCGGCCCGCCGGACGACGCGCCCCCGCCGCACGGCGGAAGCTTCGGCCCGCCCCCCTACGAGGACGGGTCCTCCTCCGGCCCGCCCGACGACGGCGGAGACGGGGGCGGACCAGGACGCGGCCCCGGACGGCGCCGCCTGCTGATCCTGGTGCTCGCCGTGATCGTGGCGGCCCTGGTCGTCTCCCTCGCCGTGCTCGTCACGTCGGACGAGGACGGCCCGGACACGGAGCCCGCCGAGACCGCCACCGGAGGCCCGTCGCTGGACCTGCCGTCGGAGTTCCCGACCGGGCTGCTGCCCTCGGACTTCCCCACGGAACTGCCCTCCGGCCTCCCGACCGCGCTGCCCAGCGACTGGCCGAGCGGCCTGCCCACCGCCCTGCCCAGCGGACTGGAGTCGCTGCTGCCGGGGCTGGACGGCGTGGACGCTCCCTGACGTCCGGCGCGTCCCGCGGGTACCCCTGTGCTGTGAGGTGGGTCACCATGGTGAGGGAGGAGACCGTGGGCCGCCCGAGACCTTAGGGGGCGCATCTCAGGGACGTCTCAGGGTGGCGGCCAGGAACCGCCGCCGACGCGGACCCGTTTTCACGACAGAGAGCGGCAGTGGCCGCGAAGGAGGCGACGCACATGTCGAAGAACGCGAAGATCGCCGCGGGAGGTGTGGCGGTCGGGCTCATCCTGCTCATCTGGCTGCCCTGGTGGGCGGCGCTCCTGATCATCCTGGGAGTCCCGGCAGCCGCCTACCTGACCCTGGACCCGTCCCAGCGGCAACGCCTGCGGCGGGCCACCCGCAAGGAGCTGGGCCGCTGAGACGGGGTACGTACTGACGCGTCGGGGAAGGGGCAGGTGCCCGAGGCGCGGGCCGGGATGCGCGTCCCGCCGCGCGCTGCGGGCACGCCTGCCCGGCGGGCCGCAGCGCGTGCGCGTCCCCGGCCCGGCGCCGCGCGTGGCGCACGCCCAGACTCCGGCTCCGGGCGTCCTGCCCCGCCCCCTCGGCTCACAACGGCCGTACGGCCATCTCGTCCAGCGCCTTGAGCAGCCCCGGCAGTTCCGGCCCCCGGCCCACGGGAAGCACCTCGCCGGGTTCGTCGTCGAGCAGGACGAAGGCGATGTCGTCCGTCCGCGCGACCAGCGACCACCCGGGTCCGTCCGCGCGCAGCGTCCGCGCACCGCCCGGTGCGAAGGACGACCGCACCCGCCCCAGCGGCGGCGGCGAGTCGATGTAGGCGCGCGCCTCGGCCAGCACCCGGCGGATCCCGCCGTGCCCGCCCGCAGAGGCAGCCCCGCCGTCGCCGCTCTCCGTTGTCCCGTCGGCGCCCGACGGCGCCGAGTCCGGCGTCGGGAACGCCGAGTCGTCCACCTGCTCCCGCCACGTCGCCCACTGCAGCGCGATCTCGTCGGCCCCCAGACGCCGCTGGGCCGGCCCCCACACCTCCGCGTCCGGCGGTGACAGCGGCGGCATGTCCGCCACGTCGGGGGAGGGATCGTGCGGCGCGGGCACATGCGGCGCCGCCACGGCCACCGCGAGGGGCCAGCCGGGCAGCGCGGCGACGACCGTGCGCTCCTCCGGCGACAGATCGTGCTCCATGCCGCAGTCCCAGGACGCGATCGCGACCGCGACCAGCGAGACGTCGTCGACGACCACGGTCCACCGGGCGCCTTCCCCGTCCTGGCCGAGCACCAGCCCGTAGCCGTCGGCCACGGGCGGAAGGCCGAGCGCCGCGCAGGCCTCGGGGTAGTCGTCGCCCAGCACGCTGGGGAACTTCGCGGGCGTCAGCAGCGCCGCCGTCAGCACATAGAGCGCGTCGTCGTCGGCGGCGACGGCTTCCTGGTCCGTCCCGGCCATCCCAGCCTCCCCATCGGTTCGTCCGTCGGCGCGCACCATATGCCGACCCCGCGCCCGTTGTCACGACCCCGCACACGCGCCCGGAGCTGCAGGTTTCCGGCCGGACGGGGCGAATCGACCCGGTGCGCGGGCCTGTTCGCCGCCTTGGACGACGGCCAGGCGGACGGGGAAGACGCCTCAGGCGTCCCGTACCGCCAGCGCCAGGAACCGCGTGTCCTCGTCGGCGTACGACGTCATGCGCCAGCCCGCGCCCGTGAGCAGCGCCCGCAGGTTCGGCTCGGCGCGCAGGTCGTCGGGGGTGAGTACGCGCCCCTGGCGTGCGGCGAGGGCGGCCCGTCCGATCGGGTGGAACAGGGCGAGCACCCCGCCCCGCCGGACGACGCGCCGGATCTCCCGCAGGTTCTCGCCCGGCTGCGGCAGATGCGCGATCAGCCCGGCCGCGAACACGGCGTCCAGCGAGGACGAGCGCAACGGCAACGCCGCCACGTCCGTCAGCAGCAGCGTCCCGTCCCGGTCACGGCCGGCCCGCGCGGCCTCCCGCAGCATCGCCGGCGTCAGATCCGCGCCCAGCACCACACCGGACGGGCCCACCGCCGCGCGCAGCGCGGGCAGCGCCCGCCCGGTGCCGCAGCCGGCGTCCAGCACCCGGCCGCCCTCGCGCAGCCCCAGCTCGGCGACCGCAGCGGCGTAGGCCGGGCCGTCGTCGGGGAACCGGCGGTCCCAGTCGGCGGCGCGGGCGCTGAAGAACTCCTGCACATGTGTGTGGTCGTCGCTCATGCACCGCATGATCCCTCACCGGAACCGGCGACACCGCGCACGTTCGAGCGCAATGCGGTCGCACCACGCCACCGGTGCGTCAACTTCGCGCCGCTTCCGAAACGCGCCCCCTTCATGCGCCTGCGCCCGGACCGCTTCTGGTTTCTGTGGGACGAACTCGCGCAGGGCGCGCTCGGCTCGGCGCGGTCGTCCTGGCGGACACCCGGCGGCTGGAGGACTGCTTCCCGGCGGTCGACTACTTCGAGCACCGGAAGATTCCCTTCGTCGTCGCCGTCAACTGCTTCGCAGGCGCCCGGCGGCACGACGCGCGCGACGTCTGCCGGGCCCTCGACCTCGACCCGGGGACGCCCGTGGCGCTGTGCGACGCCCGCGAGCGCGACTCGGGCAAGGAGGTGCTCATCCAGCTCGTCGAGTACGCCGGACGCATGCACACCGCCCGGCTGCTCGACTCGGTGGGATGACCGCGACGGGGGCGCCGGCCCGCACGGCGTGCCCGGCCGGCACCCCCGCCCGGTGTCAGTCCGCCACGCCCTTTTCGGCCAGCACCTTGTCGATCCGCACCCGGACCAGCAGCTCGCCCGGCACGCCGTTGCGGGCGCCGAACTCCTCCGCGCGGTCCTCGCCCATGTACCGCGCGCCGATCCGGGCAGCCCAGTGCCGCAGCTCCCCGGGGTCCTCCGAGAGACGCGCCCGGCCCTCCAGGATCACGTACGCGAAGGGCGGCCGGTCGTCGTCCACGCAGAGGGCGATCCGCCCGTCACGGGCCAGGTTGCGTCCCTTCACGGTCGCCGCGCCGGTGTTGAACACCACCTCGTCCCCGTCGAGCACGAACCAGACCGGCGCCAGATGCGGACGCCCGTCGGCCCGGACGGTGGCCAGCTTCCCGGTGCGGGTGCCGTGCGAGACGAACGCCCGCCACTCTTCCTCGGTCATCTTCTGTCCCATGGCTCTCATCTTCCTTGCCCGCCGCCCGGTCGTGGGGAAGGCTGGCGCAGGGACCCTCCCGACCGGAGGGGACGACACACGGGGCACACGGGGACACAGGGGGAGACACACGACATGGGGCAGAACCAGGGACTCGACTGGCTGCTGGACGACCTGACCCAGCGCGTCGAACACGTACGGCACGCGCTGATCCTCTCGAACGACGGCCTGGTGACAGGGGCCAGCACGGGCCTGCGCCGCGAGGACGCCGAGCATCTGGCCGCCGTCTCGTCCGGGCTGCACAGCCTCGCCAAGGGCTCGGGGCGGCACTTCGGCGCGGGCGGGGTGCGCCAGACGATGATCGAGTTCGACGAAGCGGTGCTCTTCGTCACCGCCGCCGGTTCGGGAAGCTGCCTGTGCGTCCTCAGCGGCGCCGAGGCCGACATCGGGCACATCGCCTACGAGATGACGCTGCTCGTCAACCGGGTCGGCGAGCATCTGGACGTCGACACCCGTCGACCGGAGCCGGGTGCGGGGGACTGACCTGCGGATTCACCGTCCCGCCGAAGGTTGTCCACAGGGCCGCCACGTAGCGTGACGGAACGGCTACCGTCTTTCCCGGAGCGGGCGCAACCGGCGCCGGCCCGCCAGACGCACGGGGGAGACGAGCATGTCCCGACAGCGGACGACCACCACACAGCGGACGGTCACGGCTTTCGACCTGGAGGCCGGACCGGTCGTGGCGAAGGACGACTCCTGGGTCACGACCGGTGGAGCGGCCAGGGAACTGGGCCTGCGGCGCGCGGAGTTCGACCTGGCCGTGCGCCTCGGCCGCATCCGCACGGAGCCCGGTGGGTCGGCGGGGGAGCGGCGGGTCGCGCGGGCGGAGATCGAACGGCTGCGCGCAGGACCGGGGTTCCCCGAGACGTTGCGCCGCAGCGTGCACGCCGTGGGGACCGCGGAGGGCGCCGCGCTGCTGGGGGTGGCGAAGTCACGGTTCGCCCGGCTGGCGAGGCTCGGCCTGCTGGTCCCGGTGGCGTTCCACCTGAACCGCTACCGTGCCGTGGTCTGGCTCTATCTCGCCGACGAGCTGCGGCTGTTCGGCGACGACGGGAAGAACGCTCCGCTGCTGACCGGACGCATGCCTGAAGGGCTGCGCGGTCTGCTGGACTCCGGGATCGACCTGCGGCCCCGCAACTGGCGCAGCAGACACCTGGGTTTCCTGCTCCGGGAGGCCGAGGACCCCTGGGCCCGCGCGGGCGCGGTCGCGTCGTTCCTCGACCCGCCGCACATGACGCAGGTGGTACGGGACCCCTACGACCGGTCCCACCTCGACGGGTTCCGCCGCCGTCCGCCCGGCGGCGCACACCCTGACTCGCCGGGGGCGCAGATCGCGGCGGACCTCATGACGGCCCGCGACCCGGACGAGATCGCCTGGCTGCGGGCCGACCTGACCCGCCTGGTGGACGAGGCCCGGGCCCACCGCCCGGCGCCCCGGCCGCCCGCGTCCCGCAGGCCGGTGCTCTCACCCCCGCCGGCCCGGCCTGCCGCGCCGGCCCGTCCGGACACCCCGACCGCCACCGACCGCGCCGGACGCCGAGGCCTGCTCGCACGGTTGCGCCACAGAACCCGCCGGGCCGCGCCGCGCCCCTCAGCCGGCGGCGCCCGGTGAAGCGGGAGGCCCCTGTGCGTCCGCGGACCTAGAGCGCCCGGAAGAGCCCTTCCTGCACGACCGAGACCAGCATGCGCCCCTCCCGGTCGTAGATCCGGCCGCGCGCGAGTCCGCGGCCGCCCGTGGCGATGGGCGACTCCTGGTCGTACAGGAACCACTCGTCCGCACGGAACGGCCGGTGGAACCACATGGCGTGGTCCAGCGACGCCATGTCGAACCCGCGCGGACCCCACAGCGGCTCCACCGGGATCCGCACCGCGTCCAGCAGTGTCATGTCGCTGGCGTAGGTCAGCGCGCAGGTGTGCACCAGCGGGTCGTCCCCGAGCGGCCCGACCGCGCGCATCCACACCGCGCTGCGCGGCTCCGCGCCCTCGATCTCGTCCGGCTTCCAGCGCAGCCGGTCGACGTAGCGGATGTCGAAGGGCTGGCGGCGCGCCATCCGCTCCAACTGCTCCGGCAGCGCGCCCAGATGCTCCCGGATCTCGTCCGCGACCGTCGGCAGCGACTCGGGGTCCGGCACCTCGCGGGCCGGCGGCAACTGGTGCTCGAAACTCCCCTGTTCAGGCTTGTGGAAGGAGGCGGTCAGATTGAAGATCGTGCGGCCCTGCTGCACGGCGGTGACCCGGCGGGTCGTGAACGACCTGCCGTCCCGCACCCGTTCCACCTGGTACACGATCGGCACCCCGGGCCGGCCCGGGCGCAGGAAGTACGCGTGCAGCGAGTGGACCGGGCGGTCGCCCTCCGTGGTGCGGCCCGCGGCGACCAGCGCCTGGCCCGCGACCTGCCCGCCGAAGACCCGCTGCAGGGACTCCTGCGGGCTGCGGCCGCGGAAGATGTCGACCTCGATCTGCTCCAGGTCGAGCAGATCGACAAGGCTCTCGGCCGGGTTCGTCATGGGTGGGTGTCTCCTGTGCTCACAGCTGGCCGACAGCGGTGACCCGCACGACCGCACGGCCCTCCGCGTCGGAGGCGGTCAGATCGACCTCGGCGCTGATGCCCCAGTCGTGGTCGTCGTTCGGGTCGTCGAAGATCTGGCGGACCCGCCACAGTCCGTTCTCGGGCTGCTCGTCGATGATGAGCAGCTTCGGGCCGCGGGCGTCGGGACCGGTGCCGAGTTCCTCGTACTCGTCCCAGTACGTGTCCATCGCCTCGCCCCACGCGTCGGCGTCCCAGCCGTACTCGCCGTCCATCTCGCCCAGCTCGTCCACCCGGTCGAGGGCGGCGAGTTCCACCCGCCGGAACATGGCGTTGCGGACGAGCACCCGGAAGGCGCGGGCGTTGGCCGTGACCGGCTTGACCTGGTCGGCCTTCTCCTGGGCCTCCTCGGCGGTCATCTCCTCCGGGTTCGCCAGCTGCTCCCACTCGTCCAGCAGGCTGGAGTCGACCTGGCGCACCGTCTCGCCCAGCCAGGCGATCAGGTCCTCCAGGTCCTCCGACTTCAGGTCGTCGGGGATGGTGTGCTCCAGCGCCTTGTAGGCGCTCGCGAGGTAGCGCAGCACGATGCCCTCGGTGCGGGCCAGCTCGTAGTGGGACACCAGCTCCGTGAAGGACAGCGCCCGCTCGTACATGTCCCGGACCACGGACTTCGGCGACAGCGGATGGTCGCCGACCCAGGGGTGGGACGTGCGGTACGTGTTGTACGCGTGGAAGAGCAGCTCCTCCAGCGGCTTCGGGTAGGTGATGTCCTGGAGGCGTTCCATGCGCTCCTCGTACTCCACCCCGTCGGCCTTCATCGCGGCGACCGCCTCGCCACGCGCCTTGTTCTGCTGGGCGGCGAGGATCTGCCGCGGGTCGTCCAGCGTGGACTCCACCACGGACACCATGTCCAGCGCGTACGACGGCGACTCGGGGTCCAGCAGCTCGAAAGCGGCCAGCGCGAACGTGGACAGCGGCTGGTTGAGCGCGAAGTCCTGCTGCAGATCGACGGTGAGACGCACGATGCGCCCCTCCGCGTCCGGCTCGTCCAGCTTCTCGACGATGCCGCCGTCCAGCAGCGACCGGTAGATGGCGATCGCCCGCCGGATGTGGCGGAGCTGCTGCTTGCGCGGCTCGTGGTTGTCCTCCAGCAGACGGCGCATCGCCTCGAAGGCGTTGCCCGGCCGGGCGATGACCGACAGCAGCATGGTGTGGGTGACGCGGAAGCGGGAGGTCAGCGGCTCCGGCTCGGACCCGATGAGCTTCTCGAAGGTCTGCTCGCTCCATGCGACAAACCCCTCGGGAGCCTTCTTGCGCACCACCTTGCGGCGCTTCTTCGGATCGTCGCCCGCCTTCGCCAGCGCCTTCTCGTTCTCGATGACGTGCTCCGGCGCCTGGGCCACCACGAAACCCTCGGTGTCGAAGCCGGCCCGCCCGGCGCGCCCCGCGATCTGGTGGAACTCCCGCGCCCGCAGCGTGCGCACCCGGCTGCCGTCGTACTTGGTGAGCGCCGTGAAGAGCACCGTGCGGATGGGCACGTTGACCCCCACTCCGAGGGTGTCGGTGCCGCAGATGACCTTCAGCAGACCCGCCTGCGCCAGCTTCTCCACCAGCCGCCGGTATTTGGGCAGCATGCCGGCGTGGTGCACCCCGATGCCGTGCCGCACGTAACGGGACAGGTTGCGGCCGAACTTGGTGGTGAAGCGGAAGTTGCCGATCAGGTCGGCGATCTTGTCCTTCTCCTCCCGCGTGCACATGTTGATGCTCATCAGCGCCTGCGCCCGCTCCACCGCCTGCGCCTGCGTGAAGTGCACGATGTACACCGGCGCCTGCCGGGCCTCGAGCAGATCCGTCAGCGTCTCGGTGAGCGGCGTGTACCGGTACTCGTACGACAGCGGCACGGGCCGGGTGGCCGAGCGGACCACGGCGGTGGGCCGGTCGGTGCGCCGGGTGAGGTCCTTCTCGAAGAAGGAGACGTCGCCGAGCGTCGCCGACATCAGCACGAACTGCGCCTGCGGCAGCTCCAGCAGCGGAATCTGCCAGGCCCAGCCGCGGTCCGGCTCCGCGTAGAAGTGGAACTCGTCCATCACGACCTGGCCGACGTCGGCGTCCTTGCCGTCGCGCAGCGCGATCGAGGCGAGCACCTCGGCGGTGCAGCAGATCACCGGGGCGTCGGCGTTCACGGACGCGTCGCCGGTGAGCATGCCGACGTTCTCGGTACCGAAGATCTTGCACAGCTCGAAGAACTTCTCCGAGACCAGCGCCTTGATGGGGGCCGTGTAGAAGGTGACCTCGTCCCGCGCCAGCGCCGCGAAGTGGGCGCCCGCGGCGATCATGCTCTTGCCGGAGCCGGTGGGCGTCGAGACGATCACGTTCGCCCCCGACACCACCTCGATCAGCGCCTCCTCCTGGTGGGGATAGAGAGTGAGACCGCGCTCCCGCGCCCACGACTCGAAGGCTTCGTACAGGGCGTCGGGGTCGGCGGTCGGCGGCAGCTGATCGATGAGGGTCACCACCCCATCTTGCCTGCCCGCCCACCTGATGCGGGAATCGGCTGTCGGCTCGAAGATCACTACCGCTACGCTGTGTCGCCGGCGCGGCGTCAACGTCCCCGTCAACAGGGCGGCGGCGAAAGAGGAATGGGCGGGCACAGGCCATGATGGGACCAGCACACTCACTGTCGGGCGCGGCGGCCTGGCTCGGGGTCGGGGCGGCGACGGCCGCGGCCGGACGTCCGATGCCCTGGCCCGTGCTGCTGGCCGGTGCGCTGATCTGCGCCGGGGCCGCGCTCGCCCCCGACCTGGACCATAAGGCCGCCACCATCTCGCGGTCGTTCGGTCCCGTCTCCCGCTGGCTGTGCGAGATCGTCGACAAGCTGTCCTACGCGGTCTACAAAGCGACGAAGAAGCCGGCCGACCCCCGTCGCTCCGGCGGTCACCGCACCCTGACCCACACCTGGCTGTGGGCGGTCCTCATCGGCGGCGGCGCCTCGGCCCTGGCGATCACCGGCGGCCGCTGGGCGGTCCTGTTCATCCTCTTCGTGCACATGGTGCTGGCCATCGAGGGCCTGCTGTGGCGGGCGACGCGCGGCTCCAGCAGCGACGTGCTGGTGTGGCTGCTGGCGGCGGCCAGCGCCTGGATCATCGCGGGCATCCTCGACGAGCCCGGCAACGGCGCGAGCTGGCTGTTCACCGAGCCGGGCCAGGAGTACCTGTGGCTCGGCCTGCCGATCGTCCTCGGCGCCCTGGTGCACGACATCGGGGACGCGCTGACCGTCTCCGGCTGCCCGGTCCTGTGGCCCATACCCGTGGGCCGTAAGCGCTGGTACCCGGTCGGCCCGCCGAAGGCGCTGCGGTTCCGCGCCGGCAGCTGGGTGGAGCTGAAGGTGCTGATGCCGGCGTTCATGCTGCTGGGCGGGGTGGGCTGCGCGGCGGCGCTCAACGTCATATAGGCGAGGTGCGGCGGACGGGCGGCCGTCGGTCAGCCGCCGCCTTCGCCGCCGTAGCGGCGCTCGAAGCGGGCGATGCGGCCCTCGGTGTCCACGGTCCTGGCCTTGCCCGTGTAGAACGGGTGGCTCTCCGAGGAGATCTCCACGTCCACCACCGGGTAGGTCTCGCCGTCGTCCCACTCGATGGTCTGCTCGCTGGACGCGGTGGACCGGGTGAGGAAGGCGTATCCGGCGGCCCGGTCGCGGAAGACGACCGGACGGTACTCGGGGTGCTTGTCCTTCTGCATGGGTGCTCCTCGGGCGGCTGGGTTCCGCGTCCGCGGCCGGGCACGGCGGGGTCAGCCGGGCAGGCTGTCCTCGTCGACGATGTGCACGGCGGCCTCCTCGGCGGAGGCGGCGGCGCCGTCGATGCCGATGTCGCTGGCGACCAGCGCCTCCTCCTCGTCCTCGTGCGCCCCTTCGTCGGGGGCGACGAGCCGGCCGGAGCGTGCCGCACCGACCTCGTTGTCCAGGAGTTCCCCGTCGGTGCCGGTGGAATCACCGAGGTCGTCGCCGTCCGGCACGGGCAGGTCCGGCAGCTCCTCGGCCAGCCGCTGGTCCAGGGTCTCGCCCCTGTGCTGCTCGGCGGCGGTCACACCGTGGTGCTCCACGGCCCAGGGCCGCTCGGGAGGGGACCAGCCCCGGTCGAGAGGGTCGGCGACACCGTCGGTCTCCAGCGTGTCCTCGGCGTCCAGGAGTCCGGCGTCGTCCTGGATCTCGGACGCGTCGGGCTGGTAGACGTCGTCTCCCCAACCGTCACCGCTGTTCACGGACACCTCCAGGGGGTGGGGCGGGCCGCGTCGCCCGCCGTGGCCCGCACCGGGCCGACTCCACGGGCACCGGACCCGCCAGGCCCCGATCGACCGGGCCCCGGACGCTCCCGTAGCCGATGCCTTCTTCCAGCCTTCCACCGGATCTCCCGACCCCGCAACGCCACAGGCGGTGACCGGCGGACGCCGGCCCGCTGTCCCCGGCCGGGAGGCGGCGCCTGCGAGGCGGGACGCGCCAGGCACGCAGTCCCGCGCGGTGCGCGGCGCCTCCCAGGCGCGGAGTCGCCGGGGCGGCGGGGGCGGCCGTCCTGTGCGGGACGCGTGCCGCACCCTCGCCCTGCCCCGCACAGCCCCGCGGCGAGCGCCGGCTCAGCCGTGCCAGCTGCGCCACAGGGCGGCGTACGCCCCGTCCGCCGCGACCAGTTCCTCGTGGCTGCCCAGTTCGCTGATGCGGCCGTTCTCGACGACGGCGATGACGTCCGCGTCGTGGGCCGTGTGCAGGCGGTGGGCGATGGCGACGACGGTGCGGCCGTCGAGGACGCGGGCCAGGGAGCGTTCCAGATGACGGGCCGCACGCGGGTCGAGCAGCGAGGTCGCCTCGTCGAGGACCAGCGTGTGCGGGTCGGCCAGCACCAGCCGGGCCAGCGCGATCTGCTGCGCCTGAGCCGGGGTGAGCGCGAACCCGCCCGAGCCGACCTCCGTGTCCAGGCCGTCCTCCAGCGCCCGCGCCCATCCGTCCGCGTCGACCGCGCCGAGCGCCGCCCACAGCTCGGCGTCCTCCGCGTCGGTGCGGGCGAGGCGCAGGTTGTCGCGGAGGGAGCCGACGAAGACGTGGTGCTCCTGGTTGACCAGGGCGACGTGGGAGCGGACCCGTTCCGCGGTCATGCGGGACAGTTCCGCGTTGCCGAGGGTGACGTGTCCCTCCCGGGGCGCGTAGATCCCCGCGAGCAGCCGGCCCAGTGTGGACTTGCCCGCGCCCGAGGGACCCACCAGGGCCATCCGGGTCCCCGGCGGCACCTCGAGGGACACCTTCCGCAGGACGTCCACGCCCTCCACGTAGCCGAAGTGCACGGTGTCCGCCCGCATCCGCCGCCCCTCGGGCGTCACGGCCGGGTCCCCGGCGCCGGGCTCGATGTCCCGCACGCCGACCAGCCGGGCCAGCGACACCTGCGCGACCTGCAGCTCGTCGTACCAGCGCAGGATCAGCCCGACCGGGTCCACCAGCATCTGCGCGATCAGCGCGGCCGTCGTGAGCTGGCCGACGCCGATCCACCCCCGCAGCACGAACACCCCGCCGATCATCAGGACCGATCCGAGGACCGTGACATGGGTGATGTTGACGACGGGGAACAGGACCGAGCGCAGCCACAGCGTGTAGCGCTCCCAGGCCGTCCACTCCCGCACCCGCCGGTCCGTCAGCGCCACGCGGCGCGGGCCGAGGCGGTGCGCCTCCACCGTCCGCCCGGCGTCCACGGTCTCGGCGAGCGCGGCGGCCACCGCCGCGTACCCGGCCGCCTCCGAGCGGTACGCGCCCGGCGCCCGGCGGAAGTACCAGCGGCATCCGGCCACCAGCAGCGGCACGGCGACCAGCACCGCCGGCGCCAGTTCCGGCGCGGTGACGACCAGGCCGCCGAGCAGCAGGGCCGCCCACACCACGCCGATCGCCAGCTGGGGCACGGCCTCGCGCATGGCGTTGCCGAGCCGGTCGATGTCGGTCGTGATCCGCGAGAGCAGGTCGCCGGTGCCGGCCCGTTCCAGCACGCCCGGCGGCAGTCCGACGGACCGCACCAGGAAGTCCTCGCGCAGGTCGGCGAGCATCCGTTCGCCGAGCATCGCCCCGCGCAGCCGCACCTGCCGGACGAACCCCGCGTGGACCACCAGGGCGGCCACGAACAGCGTCGCCGTGAGCCCCAGGTGGAGCTCCCGTTCCCCGGACGACACCCGTTCCACGAGCCCGCCCAGCAGGTACGGGCCCACCATCGAGGCGATCACCGCCACCGTGTTGACGGCGACCAGCAGCAGGAAGGCCCGCCGGTGCCGGCGCAGCAGCTCGGCCACGTACGCGCGTACGGTCGCGGGCGCGCCCACCGGCAGCGTGCTGGCCGCCGTCGGGGCCGCCGGGTCGTACGCCGGGGGCGCGACGCCGATCATGCCGTCTCCTCGATCTCTTCGAGCTCTTCCAGTTCCTCAAGGCCGTGCGGGACCATGTCCGTGCCCGGCCCGTCGGCGCGGAGCCCGGCGGCCGACGCCGTCTCCTCCTCCGTCTCGCGGGTCACCACGGCCCGGTACCGGGGCTCGGTGCGCACCAGCTCCCGGTGGCCGCCGACCGCGACGACGGTCCCCTCGTGCAGGAACACCACCCGGTCGGCGCGGTCCAGCAGCAGCGGGGACGAGGTGAACACCACGGTGGTGCGCCCGGACCGCAGGCCGCGCAGGCCCTGGGCGATGCGCGCCTCGGTGTGCGAGTCGACGGCCGAGGTGGGTTCGTCGAGGACCAGCACCTCCGGGTCCGTGACCAGCGACCGGGCGAGCGCGAGCCGCTGGCGCTGCCCACCGGACAGCGACCGGCCGCGCTCGGTGATGCGGGCGTCCATCGGGTCCTCCGCGCCCAGCGACCCCTGCACCAGCGCGGCCAGCACGTCCTGGCACTGCGCGGCCTCCAGCGCCGCCCGCGGGTCCACCGCGCCGGACGCGGGCACGTCGAGCAGCTGCCCCAGCGTGCCGGAGAGCAGCACCGGGTCCTTGTCCTGCACCAGCACGGCCGTACGGGCGCTGTCCAGCGGCAGTTCGTCGAGGGGCACCCCGCCGAGCAGCACCGAGGTGCCCTCCTGCGCGGCGTGCCCGCCGAGCCGTTCGGACAGCCGTCCCGCCGCGTCCGGGTCGCCGCACACCACGGCGGTGAGCAGGCCGGACGGGGCGCACAGTCCCGTCTCCGGGTCGTACAGGTCGCCCGCCGGCGTCTCGGCGGCGCGTGTGCCGGCGGTGTCCGTGGCCCGCTCCAGCGACAGCACCCGCGCGGCCCGCCGGGCCGAGGGGCGCGAGAAGGAGTACGCCATCGCGATCTCCTCGAAATGCCGCAAAGGATAGGTGAGGAGCATCACCGAGCTGTAGACGGTGACCAGTTCACCGACGGCGATCCGGCCGTCGCGGGCCAGCTGGACGCCGTACCAGACCACCGTGATCAGCAGCAGGCCCGGCAGCAGCACCTGGACGGCGGCGATCAGCGACCACATCCGCGCGCTGCGCACGGCCGCGTGGCGGACCTCCTGCGAGGCGCGCCGGTAGCGGTCGAGGAACAGGTCCTCGCCGCCGATGCCGCGCAGCACCCGCAGTCCGGCGACGGTGTCGGAGGCCAGCTCGGTGGCCCGTCCCGCCTTCTCGCGCTGGACGTCGGCCCGCCGGGTGGCCTTGGGCAGCAGCGGCAGCACCGCGAGCGCCAGCACGGGCAGCCCGGCGGCGACGACGACGCCAAGGGCGGGCTGGTGGACGAGGAGCCCGACGGTGACCGCGACGACGGTGACCGCGGCGGCGGTGAACCGCGACAGGGCCTCCACGAACCAGCCGATCTTCTCCACGTCACCGGTGGAGACGGCGACGACCTCGCCCGCCGCCACGCGCCGGGTCAGCACCGAGCCCAGCACGGCGGCCTTGCGGCCCAGCAGTTGCTGCACGCGTGCGGCGGCGGTGATCCAGTTGGTGACGGCGGAGCGGTGCAGGAAGGTGTCGCCGACGGCGTTGCCCACGCAGGCCAGCGCCATCAGACCACCCGCCAGTGCGAGCCGGCCGCCGGAACGGTCGACCGCGGCCTGGACGGCGACGCCGACGCAGAACGGCAGCGAGGCCACGGACGCGAAGTGCAGCAGGCCCCAGGCCAGCGACTTCAGCTGTCCGCCCAGCTGGTTGCGGAAGAGCCACCACAGGAATCGAGGACCCGAACGGGCGTCGGGCACACCCGGATCGGGATACGGAAGGTCGTGAATCTGCATGGCGTCCCAGTGGCTCGGAGCAGGGGCCGCGGCCGTCCTCGGACGGCGGCAGCAAACCGTGACAGGTTGACTCCGTCACGCATCCACGGGCAACCGGTTTTTACCGGCCACGCCCCGGGCGGGGCCTCGGCCACGCCCTCCGGGACGTCAGCCCTCCACCGGATCCGGCCGCCCGGCAGGCCCCTCCCCGCAGGGCGGGCCCGTGGGACCGTCGACCAGCGTGTTCAGCAGCTGACCGAGCTGCTCCCGCTCCCGTTCCCCCAGCGGGGCGAGGATCTCCGACGCGGCCGCCCGCCGTGCCGCGCGCAGTTCCCGGAGCGTCTCGCGGCCCGCGTCGGTCAGCTCGATGCGGATCACGCGCCGGTTGGCCGGATCCGGGACCCTGCGTACCGTGCCGTGCGCCTCCAGCCCGTCGACCAGCGTGGTCACCGCGCGGGGCACCACCTCCAGCCGCTCCGCGAGGTCGGCCATGCGGGGCGGTGAGCTGTAGTGCGCGAGGGTGCGCAGCAGCCGGGACTGGGCAGGAGTGATGCCGAGCTCGCGCCGCTCCAGATGGCGCTTCTGGATGCGATGCACCCGGCGGGTGAGCCGGAGCAGTTGCTCGGCCAGCAGGCCGTCGGGGTCGGGGGCGGTCATGCGGGAACATTATCAGGATGTCGTTCATTGTGAGTATGGGTAACAATGAATACCGTTCACCGAGAGCCGCACCCCGAAGGAGACCATGCACCCCGACCACGCACCCGCATGGACGCCGCCCGCCGGAGCCGAGCAGGAACCCCGGCAGGTGCGGCGCATCCTGCGTCTCTTCCGTCCCTACCGGGGCCGCCTCGCGATCGTCGGACTGCTCGTCGGGGCGTCGTCGCTCGTGTCGGTCGCCTCGCCGTTCCTGCTGAAGGCGATCCTCGACGTCGCGCTGCCCGAGGGCCGCACCGGCCTGCTCAGCCTGCTGGCGCTGGGCATGATCCTCAGCGCCGTGCTCACCAGCGTCTTCGGCGTGCTGCAGACCCTGATCTCCACGACCGTGGGCCAGCGCGTCATGCACGACCTGCGCACCGCCGTCTACGGGCGTCTGCAGCGCATGTCGCTCGCCTTCTTCACCCGCACCCGCACCGGCGAGGTGCAGTCCCGCATCGCCAACGACATCGGCGGCATGCAGGCCACCGTGACCTCCACGGCGACCTCGCTGGTCTCCAACCTCACGAGCGTGGTCGCGACGATCGTGGCGATGCTCGCGCTCGACTGGCGTCTGACGGTCGTGTCGCTGGCGCTGCTGCCGGTCTTCGTCTGGATCAGCCGCCGCGTCGGCAACGAACGCAAGAAGATCACCACCCGGCGTCAGAAGCAGATGGCCGCGATGGCGGCCACGGTCACCGAGTCGCTGTCGGTCAGCGGCATCCTGCTCGGCCGCACGATGGGCCGCTCCGACTCGCTGACCGCCGCCTTCGCCGACGAGTCCGAGCGCCTCGTCGATCTGGAGGTGCGGTCGAACATGGCCGGCCGCTGGCGCATGGCGGTCATCACGATCGTCATGGCCGCCATGCCGGCGGTCATCTACTGGACGGCCGGCCTCGCCCTGCACTCGGGCGGCCCGGGGGTGTCGATCGGCACCATCGTCGCGTTCGTCTCGCTCCAGCAGGGCCTGTTCCGCCCGGCGGTGAGCCTGCTGTCCACCGGCGTGCAGATCCAGACCTCGCTCGCCCTCTTCCAGCGCATCTTCGAGTACCTCGACCTGCCGGTCGACATCACCGAGCGCGAGGACCCGGTGCGGCTGGATCGGGTCAAGGGCGAGGTCCGCTTCGAGAACGTCTCGTTCGGCTACGACGGCAAGGGCGGCCCGGTCCTCGACGGCATCGACATCACCGTCCCGCCGGGCGGGAGCCTCGCCGTGGTCGGCCCGACCGGCGCCGGCAAGTCCACGCTCGGCCACCTGGTGCCGCGGCTGTACGACGTCACGGGCGGGCGGGTCACCCTCGACGGGGTGGACGTGCGCGACCTCGACTTCGACACCCTGGCCCGCGCGGTGGGCGTCGTCTCCCAGGAGACGTACCTCTTCCACGCGTCGGTCGCGGACAACCTGCGCTTCGCCAAGCCCGACGCCACCGACGAGGAGCTGCACGCGGCGGCGAAGGCCGCCCAGATCCACGACCACATCGCGGCCCTGCCGGACGGGTACGACACCGTCGTCGGCGAACGGGGCCACCGCTTCTCCGGCGGCGAGAAGCAGCGCCTGGCGATCGCGCGGACCATCCTGCGCGACCCTCCGGTGCTCGTCCTCGACGAGGCCACCAGTGCGCTGGACACCCGTACCGAGGCGGCGGTGCAGGCCGCCATCGACGCGCTGTCGGCCGACCGCACCACCCTCACCATCGCCCACCGGCTGTCCACCGTCCGCGGCGCCGATCAGATCGTCGTCCTGGATTCCGGCCGCGTGGTGGAACGCGGCACCCACGAGCAGCTGCTGGAGCGCGAAGGGCGCTACGCGGCCCTCGTGCGACGGGACGCCCGACTGGAGCCGACAAGCTGAAAATATGCCGGGTTTATGACCATATGCGGGTTACCGTGCCCGCATGCAGACGAACACTCCGTCACGGAACTCGATCCGACTGACGCGCCGCGGCCGTCTCGCCCTGGCGACGCTCGGGGCCGTCGTGGCCGGCACCGCCGTGGCGGTGCCGCTGCTGATCATGGCCGACGAGGAGGAGCCCCGCCCCGAGACCCTGGTCGTCCCCGCGGGATGGCGGGCGAGCCAGGTCTACGCCGCCATCGACAAGACCCTCGACCTGCCCGCGGGCACCACGAAGAAGTCCCTCGCCAAGCTGCATCTGAAGCTGCCGAACGAGGCGGAGGGCAACCCCGAGGGCTATCTCTTCCCGGACACGTATCCGCTCCCGGAGAACGCCACTCCGCAGAAGCTGCTGGCCCGCATGGTCGACACGGCCAACAAGAAGTTCAACGGCGCCCCCGTCGCCGCCGGAGCGCAGCGCAACGCGATGAACGTCTACCAGGCGGTCACCGTCGCCAGCATCGTCCAGGCCGAGGCCGCCACCCGGGCGGACATGGGCAAGGTGGCCCGGGTGATCTTCAACCGGCTGGAGCGCGGCATGCCGCTGCAGATGGACTCCACCGTCGACTACGCCCTCAGCCGCACCACGGCGCGCACCACCCCCGCCGACACCGAGGTCGACAGCCCGTACAACTCCTACCGGCGCATGGGGCTGCCGCCGACCCCCATCGACAACCCCGGCGAGGACGCCGTGCGCGCCGCGATCAACCCCACCCCGGGCGACTGGCTGTACTTCGTCACGGTCCGGCCGGGGGAGACCCGCTTCACCGCGGACCTCGCGGAGCACCAGCGCAATGTGGCGGAGGCGGAGGCCGAACGGAAGAAGACCGCGGAGAAGTCCGCGCGGCCGTCCTCACCGTGACCGCCGTTCAGGCCGCGGCGGGCTCCTCGGCCAGCAGCCGCCGGATGTCCCGCACGGCCGCCCGCCCGGCCCGGTTGGCGCCGATCGTGCTGGCCGAGGGACCGTAGCCGACCAGGTGGATCCGCGGGTCGCCGACCACCCGGGTGCCCTCCACGCGGATCCCGCCGCCGGGCTCCCGCAGCCGCAGCGGAGCGAGATGGCCGATCACGGGCCGGAACCCGGTCGCCCACAGGATCACGTCCGCCGCGACCCGGCGCCCGTCGTCCCACACCACACCCTCGGGCTCGATCCGGTCGAACATCGGCAGGCGGTCGAGCACCCCGTCCGAAAGTCCCCGCCGGATCGCGTCGTTCAGCGGCAGCCCTGTCACGGAGACCACGCTGCGCGGGGGCAGCCCCTGCCGGACGCGTTCCTCTACGAGGGCCACGGCCTCACGGCCCGCGTTCTCGTCGAAGGGCTCCTCCCGCCAGACGGGCGGCCGCCGCGTCACCCAGGTGGTGGCCGCCGCGTACGGGGCGATCTCCAGCAGATGCTGGGTGCCGGACGCGCCGCCGCCCACCACGACCACCCGCAGCCCGGCGAACGCCTGCGGACCTGGGTACTGCGCGGTGTGCAACTGCCGTCCGCGGAAGGTCTCCTGGCCCGGGTAGCGGGGCCGGAAGGGCCGGTCCCAGGTGCCGGTCGCGTTGATCAGCGCGCGGGTCGCCCAGGTGCCGTGCGAGGTCTCCACCAGCAGCCGCCCGCCGGACCCCTCCCGCACCGCGCGCACGTCCACCGGGCGGCGCACCCGCAGGTCGAACATCCGCTCGTAGCGGTCGAAGTACGCGCCGATCACCTCGGCGGAGGGCCGCAGCGGATCGGCGTCCGTCAGCTCCATCCCGGGCAGCGCGTGCATCCCGTGCACCTTGCCGTACGTCAGCGAGGGCCAGCGGAACTGCCAGGCGCCGCCGGGCCGGGGGGAGTGGTCCAGCACCACGAAGTCGCGGTCCGGCTCGAAGCCGGTGCGCCGCAGGTGATAGGCGCTCGACAGTCCGGCCTGCCCGGCGCCGACGACGACCACCTCGACCTCGCGCACATGGTTCACGCTTCCACCAACACCCGAGGTGCGGTGGATCTTCCCGGACGCGCTCCACCGGGAACGCGGGAAGCGCGCCGCGTGCGTCAGGATGGGCGCATGTCCGACGCCTTCACCACCCGAGTCCTGACCCTCACCACCGGCTCCGCCGAGCGGGTCGTCGACATCACCGGCGACTGCGAGACCTTCCTGCGGGACACCGCGGCCGGCCGGGACGGCCTGCTCAACGTGTTCGTGCCGCACGCCACGGCCGGCATCGCCGTCATCGAGACCGGCGCCGGCAGCGACGAGGACCTGCTCTCCGCGCTGCACACCCTGCTGCCCGCCGACGACCGCTGGCAGCACCGCCACGGCAGCCCCGGCCACGGCCGCGACCACGTCCTCCCGGCCCTCGTCCCGCCGCACGCGACCCTCCCGGTGATCAACGGCCGCCTGGAACTGGGCACCTGGCAGTCGGTCTGCCTGGTCGACACCAACAAGGACAACGCCGAGCGTCGGGTGCGGCTGTCGTTCCTCGCGTGACGAGGGTGCGGACCGGCCCACGAGCCCCATTTGCCGGGGTATGGACGTGGTGATCTACTCGAAGAGGAGGTGCTTGTTCGAGCACCGGCCCGGCAACCCCGCGAACGTGGCCGCACGTTGTGCCGTCCAGCCTCAGGAGAGAGGAACGCGGTGATGGCCTCAACCAACAGCAACCATCCCGGGCGAGGGCTGCGCCACGGTCTCGCCGCGGCGGCAGCCGGCATCGGCCAGGCGGCGGCCGCCACCGGAAAGGCCACCGCGGCGGCCGTACGTCACCCGGGGGACACCATCGACCGCGCCCGGAAGGTGACGCGGGCCCTGCCCGTGGCATGGCACTCGGTGAAGCCGACGCTGACCGGCCGGGTGGACGACTGGCGCCGCGAGTACGCGTACACGTTGGGGCAACAGGCCTTCGTCTACGGCTTCCCCTACCTCTACAACGCAGAGCTTCGCCACCGTTGGGTGACCCAGAAGCCCGAGACGGAAACGACGCCCTACATGGCCGTCAACCACTTCTGGCATGCGCGCGGTCTCTGGGACGTCTCGGACAGGGCGGGCGTGTCACCCAACATCGACACGCTGTATTCCTGGGCGTGGGCGGACCTGCGGGAGGAGCCCCTCATTCTCTCGCATCCGGACATGGGCGCCCGCTACTTCACCTTCGAACTGGTTGCCTTCACCTCCGACAACTACGACTACGTGGGCATGCGGGCGACCGGATCGCAGGCCGGTGACTTCGCCCTCATCGGCCCGGGCTGGAGCGGGGACCTCCCGGAGGGCGTGCGCCGCACGGCGACCGCCCCCACCCCGTGGGTCCTGATCGTCGGGCGCACCCTCGTCGAGGGCGAGGAGGACCTCCCAGCCGTCCACGCGCTGCAGCGGCAGTACCGGCTGACACCGCTCCACCTGTTCGGCGAGGAAGGCGCCACGCTCCCGGAACGCCGCGACGTACCGGTACCGGTCGACCCCGCCGAGGATCCGCTCGGTCCGTGGAAGACGCTCAACGCGGCGCTGGCCGAGAACCCTCTGCCGACGCACCACGACGTCCTGCTCCGGCAGTTCGCGGAGATCGGCATCGGCCCGGGGCTGGGCGTCGAGGCGCAGCCGGAGCCGGTGAAGGAGGGCCTGATCCGGGCCGCCGCCACCGCCGTGCCCATGCTCGAACAGCAGCTGCTCAGCGGCCAGTGGGCCGAGCTGGTCAACGGCTGGCGCTACCCGCAGGGGGAGGTCGGGCACTACGGGGACGACTTTCTCAGGCGGGCCGCGGAGCAGTCCCTGGTGGGCATCGCCGTCAACGATCCCGAGGAAGCGGTCTACCTGACGGCCTTCACCGACGACGCCGACGAGACGCTGACCACCGGCCGCTACGAGCTGCGCTTCGAGGCGGGGTCGATGCCCCCGGTCGACGCGTTCTGGTCGCTGACCGCCTACGACGAGGACCGGAACCTGATCCCGAACCCGATCAACCGGTACTCCGTCGGAGACCGCACCCGAGGGCTGGTCACAGACGAGGACGGGAGTCTGACCCTCTATCTGCAGCCGGACTCGCCGGGGCCCGAGCGGGAGTCCAACTGGCTGCCCACGCCGCGGCAGGGCATCTGGTACGTCGCGCTGCGCATGTACCTCCCGCGCCCCGAGGTCATCGACGCGCGATGGCATTGCCCGCCCATCAAGCGCGTCGGCTGACGGAACGGAGCTGAGGGGGTTGACGCCCCCTCAGCTCACAGTGACCGCACCACCGTGACCGGGCAGTCCGCGTGGTGCAGCAGGGCCTGGCTGACCGAGCCGAGCAACATGCCGGCGACCCCGCCGTGGCCGCGTGCTCCGGCCACCACCAGCTGCGCCTCGCGCGTCGCCTCCAGCAGCGCCTGCCGGACCCGGCCCCGCTCGAGGCGCGGCTGGACGACGACCTCAGGGTGCGCGGCCATCCAGGGCCGCATCGCGTCCTCCAGCAGCCGCCGGTGACGCAGTTCGAGCTGATCGAGGTCCACCACCACGCTCAGCGGATCGCCCGGGGCCTCGTACGGCGTGGGCTCGCTCCAGGTGTTCCAGACGTGCATGGCCGTCAGCGGCGCCCCGCGCAGTTCTGCCTCCGTGAACGCGAAGGACGCGGCGGCGTTCCCGGCGGGCGAGCCGTCCGCGGCCAGCAGTACGGGACCCTGGGGGTCGGGCCGCCCGCGCATCACCATGAGAGGGCCGTGCCCGTGCGCCGCCAGCTGCATGGCCGTCGAGCCCAGCAGCAGGTCGCCGAAGAGGCTCCGGCCGCGCCGCCCCAGCACGGTCAGCACCGCGTGCCGCGACTCGGTCCCCAGCACCGTCAGGGCGTCGCCGGACACCACGGTGCGGGTGATCTCCAGTCCGGGGACGCGCTCGTGGATCCGCTGCTCCGTCTCGGCCAGCACCCCGTGGATCATCGGATCCAGGTCCGCGGGCCGGGTGAACGCGTGCACGATGCGCAGCCGGGCCCCACGCAGCCGAGCCTCCTCGGCCGCCACGTCGGCGGCGGCGAGGCTGGAGGAGGAGCCGTCCACTCCGACGATCACCGTGTCGTCCACCACACACTCCCGTCCCCGGAAGATGCCACCGAGTACCCACGCGGGCGGTCCGCTACGCATCCGATTCCTGCGCTTTGTCCGGTACACCCCGCTGACCTGCGGGGACACGACGTCCTCGGAGATCCTCGCCGTGGTCCCGCGGGCTGTCCATCCGTGGCAACACCCATGTTCCGGCCGAATGGCGGGATGGCACCATTACGGCAGTGAGGGTGGCCACCTGGTGCCGTGCGCCGGTCCGTTCAGCCCCCGCACATCGGACGGCTTGAGAAGAAGACGGGAAGGGGACGGGCTGTGCCTGCTCCACGGATGAGCGCGACACCGTTGCCGGGCATCGGTGTCAAATACGACCTCACCACGCGTGAGCACGAGCACCTGTCCGTCATCGCGCACCGCGACGGCGCCCGTACGGTCAACGTCTACCGCTCCGACGACCCGGACGCCTGCGCCCGCTCGCTGCGGCTCAGCGTCGCCGAGTCGGCCGCGCTCATCGACGCGCTGATGCCGGCCCACCACAGCCCCAACCTGCTGCACACCACCGACCTGGGCCTGGTCGCCGAGCGCATCGAGCTGTCCTCGGTCTCCCACTGGAACGGACGCCTGCTGGGCGAGACGCGGATGCGCACCGACACGGGAGTGTCGATCGTGGCCGTCCTGCGTCGCGCGGAGGCGATCCCGTCGCCCGCGCCGGACTTCCGGCTCGCCGGCGGCGACACCCTGATCGTGATCGGCACCCGCGAAGGCATCGACGCCGCCGCCGAGATCCTCGGGCGGGAGTGAGCGCGTGCACTCTTCCGCGATCTTCCTCATCGAGTTCGGCGCGATCATCCTCGGTCTCGGCCTGCTCGGCCGCCTCGCCGGACGCCTCCAGTTCTCGCCCATCCCCCTCTACCTGCTGGCCGGCCTCGCGTTCGGCGAGGGCGGCCTGCTGCCGCTCGGCGCCAGCGAGGAGTTCGTCGCGATCGGCGCCGAGATCGGCGTCATCCTGCTGCTCCTCATGCTCGGCCTCGAGTACACGGCCAGCGACCTCGTCTCCAACCTCAAGACGCAGTACCCCGCCGGTCTCGTCGACATGACGCTCAACGCCCTGCCCGGCGCCGCCCTCGCCCTGCTCATGGGCTGGGGCCCTGTCGCCGCCGTGGTGCTCGCGGGCGTCACCTGGATCTCCTCCTCCGGCGTCATCGCCAAGGTCCTCGGCGACCTGGGCCGGCTCGGCAACCGAGAGACCCCGGTCATTCTCAGCATCCTCGTGCTCGAGGACCTGGCGATGGCCGTCTACCTCCCGATCATCACCGCCCTGCTGGCCGGCGTCAGCCTCGCCGCGGGCAGCGTCACCCTCGCCATCGCGCTGGGCGTCGCCGGTCTCGTGCTCTTCGTCGCCGTCCGCTACGGACGCGTGATCTCCCGCTTCGTCTCCAGCGACGACCCGGAGAAGCTGCTGCTCGTCGTGCTCGGCCTGACCCTGCTGGTCGCCGGCATCGCCCAGCAGCTCCAGGTGTCGGCCGCCGTCGGCGCGTTCCTCGTCGGCATCGCCCTGTCCGGCGAGGTCGCGGAGGGCGCGCACAACCTGCTCGCCCCGCTGCGCGACCTGTTCGCCGCGGTGTTCTTCGTCTTCTTCGGCCTGCACACCGACCCGCAGTCCATCCCGCCGGTCATCCTCCCGGCGCTGGGCCTGGCCGTCGTCACCGTCCTCACGAAGATCGCCACCGGCTGGTGGGCGGCCCGCCGGGCCGGCATCTCCGTCAAGGGCCGCTGGCGCGCGGGCGGCACGCTGGTGGCGCGCGGCGAGTTCTCCATCGTCATCGCCGGACTCGCCGTCACCGCCGGCATCGAGCCCCAGCTCGGCCCGCTGGCCACCGCGTACGTCCTGGTCCTGGTGGTGCTCGGACCGCTCACCGCCCGCTACACCGAGCCGATCGCGATGCGCCTGGCCGGACGCGGCACGCCCCCGCCCGACAGCCTGCCGGCCCAGCGCGGCACGCCCGCCGCGGAGGCGCTGGAGCCGATGGAGGACAGCGGCCGCGACCGCTGACCCCCGCCGCCCGTGCGTACGGCCCGGACGGCCCCCGCGAGGGAGCCGCCCGGGCCGTCGTGCGCTCCGGGGACAAGACGTCCGGCTCAGTCGGACAGTCGCACCGGCATCAGCAGCGAGAACGTGTGCTCGTCGCCGGCCCCGCGGATCACGAGCGGGGCCGTCGGGGCGCCGAACTCCAGGACGAGCCGGTCGTCGGCCGCCGCGGCCAGCGCGTCCAGCAGGAACGCCCGGTTCACCGCGACGAGGTCCGGGCCGTCGGCGCCCTCCGGGACCGGCGCGACCCGGCCGTCCTCCGACACCTCCAGCACCGTCAGCTCGCACGTCGCCCCGCCGTCCTCGTGCAGCCGCACCGGACCCGTGCGCACCGCCTCCGTGAACGCGGGCACCTTCACCTCCGCACGACGTCCGGCGGGCAGCCGCACCAGGCGCCGGTAGTCCGGGAAGTCCTGCCCCAGACAGCGCCCGCCCGTCTGCCGGTCACCGGCCTCCAGGGTCACGCGCCCGTCGTCCACGGTGAGGCGCACCTCGTCCTCGCCGTCCAGCAGCGACCGCATCGCGTCGGCGAGCGGCAGCGGCACGGTCGCCTGCACGCGGCCGCCCCCCTGCCCGCTCGCCGCGGTGCGGGCCACCGCCATCCGATAGCGGTCGGTCGCCACGAGGTGCAGGGCGTCGCCCTCGGCGTCGAGATGGACGCCGGCCAGCACCGGCAGCTCCGGGTCGGTCCCGGCCGCGAAGCGGACCGCGTCCAGCGCGGCGGCCAGACCGGGGCCGGACACGGACAGCCGGGCGGCGGAAAGGGGTGAGGTCATGAGGGGGTCCTCCCTGTCGTCGAGAAGGTCACGAAGCGCGGAGAACTCGGCACGGGCGGCCGACAGCCCCTTCTCCAGCCGGCGCAGATGCGCCTCGAGGAGCCGGCGTACGAGTTCGGTGTCGGCGGCCGTCCAGCCGGCCAGGACCAGCCGGACGTCCGCCAGCGGCATACCGGCACGGCGCAGCCGGGCCAGCACCCGGGCCTCGCCGAGCTGCTCCGGCGCGTACCAGCGGTAGCCCGTGACCGGATCGACCTGGTCGGGGACCAGGACACCGGCACGGTCGTAGAACCGCAGGGCGCTGACGCCCAGCCCGCTCTCGCGGGCCATCTCACCAATGCTGCGCATCTCGCTCTCCACACCTCGGACCCTGACGCCTCGACCAGGTCGAGGGTCAAACCCCGCCTCCCCGACGCGTACGGCCGACCGGGTGACGATGTCACCCCCGCGGGGCGGAGGTGGAGCCCACGGCGTACCACCGGCGCACGGCGGCGCGTTGCTCCGGCATGGACAGCACTGAGACGGCGCGGCGCCTTCTCGGGCACGGCGCCGTGAACCGGCCGTACGCGCAACTGACCGGCGGCCATGTGGCGAACACACCGATCTACGCGGAACTCGTCGCGGAGTGGCGGGCGAAGGGATGCACCGTCCCGGGGCACAGGGACGGGCCGTGGGCGTCGTTCGCCGTCATGACCGCGAACGACCACGGCCCGGCGCCCACCGTGCCGTTCCGCGTCCCGGTCCCCCTGCTGGCCCCGGAGACGGAGACGTCCGGGGCCATGCCGTCCGGCGAGACGCCCGAGGGGATGTCTTCCCGTGAGTCGTCCGAGGCGGCCGCGGCCGAGGAGGCGCCGGAACCGGAGCTCACCAGCAGTCCGGACCGGCCGGCTCCGCGCTGACCGGGGCGAGCACCGCGAGCGTCCCGGTCGCCCGCCGCAGCGCCCGTTCCAGCGGCTCCGCCGCGTGCAGCGTGCCGGTGCCGTCCGGCGGGACCAGCCACTCCAGCCGTCCGGAGGGCCGGTACGGCGGCGGCACGGCCACCCAGGACCCGCGTCCCACGTGCCGTACCCCGAAGCCCACCCACTCGCTGCCCGGGTCGGGCGGCAGGAAGAAGCCCACACGGCGTGCCGTGACGTCCACCAGCGTGGGCCCGGGCATCTCCAGCGGATCGCTCCACAGCAGATCCAGGGCCAGCAGCCCGAGGCGGTCGGGCACGCTCAGCACGTCCCAGTACCGCCCGGCCGCGAGCAGGGCCGTGCCCTGACCGCGGTCCCACTGGCGTTTGCACTCCTGCGGGTCCGTGGCCGCCGCGGCCAGCCATTCGACGGCCTGCTTCCACCTGGTGTCGTGCATGTCCCACCCCGGGCACGGTCGGCCGCGCCGCCACGGGCGCGTGCGATAGCGCCACATGGTGGTGCATATATCTGTTCTCCGGAAGGGGTGGGACGGTGTCCGCTTCCCGTCATGTCCCGCCATGCGGGCGAACGGAAGCGGAACACCCCCGGACCGGGGACCCGGCCGGGGGTGTCTGTGCCCTCGGAGGCGGACCTCAGGCGCCGCCCTCGGTGCTCTCGCTCCCGCGCTTCTTCAGCCGGGCCGCCTCCTTGCGGACCTCGGCCTGGGTGGCGCGCTCCCGCTCCAGCCACTCGGGGCGCTCCTGCTTCAGCGCCTCGATCTGCTCGGTGGTGAGCGGCTCGGTCACGCCGCCACGGGCCAGACCGGAGATCGAGACGCCCAGCTTGGCCGCGACGACCGGGCGGGGGTGCGGGCCGTCGCGCCGCAGGTCCCGCAGCCACTGCGGAGGGTCGGTCTGGAGCGCGTTCAGTTCCGCGCGCGAGACCACGCCCTCCCGGAACTCGGCGGGGGTGGCCTCGAGGTACACACCCAGTTTCTTCGCCGCGGTCGCGGGCTTCATCGTCTGGGTGCTCTGGTGCTGCGTCATGGCGTCCAGGGTATCGAGCGTGTGCACGGCCGCCGACCACGGCCGGTAACCTGGCCAGGTGACCGGCCCGGAAGTGTCCCCCTCGTTCCGCCTCGTGTACGTCCCCGGCGTGATGCCCGACAAGTGGGTGCGCGTCTGGAACGAGCGGCAGCCCGACGTCCCGCTGACCCTCACCCAGGCGCCCCCGGTGCCGGCGCACGGGATGCTGCTGGACGGCGAGGCCGACGCCGGTCTCGTCCGGCTCCCCGTCGACCGGACGGTGCTCAGCGCCATCCCCCTCTACACCGAGCAGACCGTCGTCGTGGTCCCCAAGGACCATCTGGTCACCGCCGCCGACTCGGTCACCGTCGAGGACCTCGCGGACGACATCGTGCTGCACCCCCTCGACGACGTGCTCGCCTGGGAGACCCTGCCCGGCCGCCCCGCCCTGGAACGCCCGGCCACCACCGCCGACGCGATCGAGCTGGTCGCCGCCGGGATCGGCGTGCTCGTGGCGCCCCTGTCGCTGGCCCGGCTGCACCACCGCAAGGACCTCACCCACCGCCCCCTGGAGGACGCGCCCGCCTCGAGCGTGGGTCTGGCCTGGCCGGAGGCGGCGACCACGGACCTGGTCGAGGACTTCATCGGCATCGTGCGCGGCCGCACCGTCAACAGCACCCGCGGCCGCCGGCCGCAGCCCGCGCAGGAGAAGCAGGCGAAGCAGAAGAAGGACCGGTCCGCTCAGGGCGACGGCGGACGCCGTCGGCAGCCGTCCGCCGGGGCCGCGGGCCGTGCCCGGCGGGGCGCCGGCGGCGGAACGGCGAAGGACCCGCGACGGGGCAAGCCCCGCCGCAGGTCCTGACCGCGGACCGCGGACGCGTCAGCGCACCGTGCCGGAGGGCGACGGCGCCGGGGAGGCCGTGTTGAGGTCCTCCAGCTCCTTCGGGATCGGAAGGGCAAGCACCGGTGCGCCCGCCTGCGGCGCCGGCGGCGTCACCTGCTCGTTCGGCAGCTTCGGCGGGCTGGTCTGCTGGAAGTTCACCTGCTCGTGATTGACCAGACCGGTCTTCTCCAGGACCGTGATGTGGTCGAGCACGGTGTCGTTGGCCTGGTCCGCCAGCTGGCGGATCAGCGTGTTGCGGGTGTTCGCGCGGACCTTGGCGATCGCGGGGAAGATCTGCCCGTGCGTCACGCGCATGATGTTCACCGCCGTGGAGTCGAACTCCTTGCCGCTCGTGGCCTTCACCGTCTCCACGAACCCCTGCTGCTGCGGCGACGCCTGGTTCGGCAGCGTGATGCCGAGCTCCAGGGAGATCTTGCGGCAGCTGGCGTCCAGCCGGCCGTGCCCGACCACCAGATGCTCGCCCGCCTCCTTCATCTCCGGCGTCGTACCGCGCTCCATCGCGAGCAGCCCCAGCGGGTGCTCCCACAGTCCGGCCGCACGCACCTTCACCACGAAGTCACGGTCCTGCTCGGTCAGGGGGCCGTAGTTCGTGTTGGCCACCACCCGGTCCTGCGAGGTGGATGAGGTCTGTACGCCCAGCATGGTGGGATAGGCGAGCGCGGTGAGGGTCAGAATCATGGCTCCGCCCACGAACGCGGTTCCTGCCGTGCCGCGCGAGATGCGCATCGTGCCTCCTGGGTGATGAACGGCCCAACACCAGGAAGTACGGACGCGGAGCGCGTAACAATCACCGTCCGGGAAAGAATTTTCGGCCGCTCGGGGAAGCGGACCTCGTGCACGGCGTCCGGCGGCTCCCGAGCCCGAGCCGGTCAGCTCCGTCGGGCGGCCCCGGTCAGCCAGTCCCAGGCCGCCCGCGCCGTGAACTCCGTCTGGCCGCCGCGCAGCAGCAGACCCGCCGTGGCGAACTCCGGCGCGTCCGCCTGCGCGGCGACGTAGGGCACGGCGATGCAGCGCATTCCGGCCGCGTGCGCGGCGGCCGCGCCCGGCGCGGCGTCCTCGACCACCACGCAGTCCGCCGGTTCCGCGCCGAGCCGCCGCGCCGCCTCCAGGAACACGTCGGGGGCCGGCTTGCCGTGGGCGACCTCGTCGGCCGACACCACGGTGCGCAGACACGTGTCCAGGCCGGTGCCGGACAGGATCACGTCGATCGCCTCGGCCGAGGATCCCGACGCCACGGCCATCCGGACGCCCTCGTCCGCCAGCCGCTCCACGAACGCGCGCATCTCGGGGAACACCGTCGTCTTCGTCCGGGCCAGCTCCAGGTAGTGGCGGTTCTTGACCGCCACCAGCTCGTCCACCGACGCGGACAGGCCGTGGCGGAGGCGCCAGTCGGCGACGGTCTCGCGGGTACTGATCCCGACGTACCGCTCGTGCTCCGCCCAGGTGAAGTCCGGGACGCCGTACTCGGCGAGCGTGCGGCGCCCGGCCTCGTAGTAGTTCGGCTCGCTGTCCACGAGTGTTCCGTCGAGATCGAAGACGACCGAGAGGGTGCCGAGTGCGCTCATGCGTCCAGCATGGCAGGGGCTAGCTCCGTGCCGACCGGCCGATCGACTCCACCAGCGGCAGCAGCCGGTGCGGCACCCGCTCCCGCAGTGCCACCTCGGTACGGGTGCGGACCACGCCCGGCATCCCGATCAGCTTCTGGATCACATCCTCCAGATGGGCGTTGTCCCGGGCCACCACCCGGGTCAGCAGGTCGCCGCCGCCCGTGATGGAGAACGCCTCCACGATCTCCGGCACCGCGGCCAGCGCGTCCCCCACCTCGTCGAGATGCCCCTGGGTGACCTCGATGTGCACGAACGCCAGCACCGGGTGGCCCAGCGCGGCGGGGGAGAGGGCCGGGCCGGTGCCGGTGATCACACCCTCGCGCTCCATGCGGTCGAGCCGCGCCTGGAGCGTGCCGCGCGCCACGCCGAGGATCCGCGCGTACTCACGCACGCTGGTGCGCGGCTGCTCCAGCAGCAGCCGCAGGATGCGGGTGTCGAGTTCGTCCACGGCCACGAGGTCGTCGCTCCGAAGTCGGCCATTGGCACGGCGATGGCCCAAGGGATGCCGTGAAGACTGTACCAACGGCCCACTCCGACAGCGCTCGGTTGAGCCACTGGCGGCAGAGATGCTGATATAGGTGTGTCGATGGCGCTGCGAAACCGTGGCGCCTTTTTCATGCCACGACACATGTCGTACGAGATGCCAGGGGGCGGTAGGTGCTGAAGAAGGTGTTCATGGCTCCGGATCCGGGACGGATCCGGCTGCGGTTCGCGACGCGGGCCGTGCTCGGCATCGGGCTGGCCGTCGTCGCCTGCGGGCTCGCCGGGCACTCCCTCACCGGCGCGATCACCGGCGGGCTCGCCGCGCTCCTCGCCCTGTTCACCGTCACCGACGCCACCGTCCGCGGGCAGGCCGTCACCACGGCCCTCCTGCCCGCCGCCGGCCTGCCCGTACTGGCCGCCGCCGCGGTCCTCCAGGACCACCCGGTGGCCCGGGACGCGGCCTTCCTCGCCGTGGTCGGGACCGGCGTGTACGCCAGGCGCTGGGGGCCGCGCGGACACGCCCTCGGCATCTTCGCCTTCATGACCTTCTTCGCGGCGCAGTTCCTGCACGCCCGGACCGGCCAGCTCGCCGAGCTGTCCGCCTCCGTGCTGCTGTCCGTGGCGACCGCGGGCGCGGTGCGCTTCGGCCTGTGGTGCTACGAGCGGCGGCTGCCCCCGGTGGCCGTGCCCGCGCCGCCCGGAGGCACGGGGCTCGCCCGCATCACCACCCGGCAGGCCGTCCAGGCGACGGCCGGCGCCGGGTTCGCCCTGCTCGTGGGCCAGCTGGTGTCAGGGGAGCGCTGGTACTGGGCCGTCGGCGCGACATGGTGGGCGTTCGTCAACACCACCTCGCGCGGCGAGACCCTGGTGCGCGGCTTCCGCCGCGTGCTGGGCACGGTCATCGGCGCCGGTCTCGCCCTGCTCGTCGCCGTCCCCGCACACGGCGACGCGGCGCTCACCGTGCTGGTCGTCGCCGTCTCCGTCTTCGGCATCTTCTACACGGCGGCCCTCTCGTACACCTGGATGATGCTCTGGGTGACGGTCCTCGCCGCCATGCTGTACGGCCTGCTGGGCGTGCTCACCCCGTCCCTGCTCGCCCTGCGCATGGCGGAGACCGGCGTCGGCGCGCTCGGCGCGGCGCTGGCGGTGGTCCTCGTGCTGCCCGTGTCCACGCACAGCGTCACCGACGCCTGGATCCAGCGGGCGCTGCGCTGCGTGCACGCCTGCACGGCGCGGACGGCCGCACGGCTGGCCGGCGACCCGGACGCGGACCCGGCGCCCAAGGCCGCGGAGCTGGAACAGCTCCTCGCCCGGGTACGCCAGTCCGTGGCGCCCCTCGTCCACCCGCTGAACCCGATGCTCGGCCGCAAGCGGCGGGCCCGCCAGGTGCTCGCCCTGCTCGACGACTGCGCCCGCGAGATCCGCGGCCTGGTCGCCGTCGCCGCCGACCCGGAGGCCTCGCACGACGCCCGCCTGGCCGCGGCCTGCTGGCGCGTCGAGGCGGCGGTCGAGGCCCTCACGACGGGCCGCGACGTCGAACCGCGCACGGCGCCCTCCACGACGGAACCGGCCCTGGCCCACCTCCACAGCCTGGAACGCACCCTCGCGGAGCTGTCGGCCCCGCTGCGGACACCGTCGGGCTCCCCTGGCAGGCGCGTGAGGGCCGGCGCGGCCGCCCGCTGACCGGCCGGGACGCCCGCACCCCACGCCAAAGGGCCCGCTCCGGTCACCGGAGCGGGCCCTTCAGGCGTCCTGCGGATGAGTCGCCCGCGTCAGCGGGCCGGGGTGCTCTGGGGCTGCTGGGGCGCGATCCCCAGGGCGGTCGTGTACTTGGCCAGGGCCAGCTTGCCGATCGCCGGGTAGGGACCGAGCGGCTCGGACGCCGGGCAGTCCGCCTCCTTCGCGGCCTCCTCGACGAGCGAGGCGTCGATCTCCGGGCCGATCAGGTACGGCGCCAGCGCCAGCTGCTGCGAACCGGCGTTGCGCAGCTGCTCGGCCACGGAGGCGATGGAGCCCTCCTGGTCGAGGGCCGCCGCCATCACCGGCACGGCGAGGCGCGCGGCGAGCAGCATGCCGGTGATGCCGGCCGCCTGCACCGCCTCGTCGCCGCCCACGGAGGCCAGGATGATGCCGTCCGCGGCGGTCGCCACGGTGAACAGACGGGCGCGGTCGGCGCGGGCCAGACCGGCCTCGGAGAGCCGCACGTGCAGCGCCTCGGCGAGCAGCGGGTGCGGGCCGAGGGCGTCGGTCAGCTCGGCGGCGACGCGGCTGTCCATGACGGCCTGGCGGACCTGGCGCAGCAGCGCGCTGTCCGGGCCGGCGAGCAGCGGCACGACGACGGCGACGGGGCCGTCGGGCTCCTTGACGTCGGAACCGGCGGCACGCGCCTGCTCGTAGCGGGCGGTGCGCTCCTCGGCCGCGTGCGCGAGGACGGAGGTCAGCGAGGGGAACTCCTCGTCACCCCCGTCGAGGTAGCCGATCCGGGCGTCGAGACCGGGCAGCTCGGACCGTGCGATGCTCACGACCTCGTCGGCGAGCGAGCGGGTGGCACTACTGGGCTTACCCGGCACGGCGAGGACGAGCGCGGGCGCGTCCTCGGGAGCCACCAGGGGTTCGGGACGGCGGTGCCGTCCGGGCTGGCGGGGGCGCGGCATTCGTACGGGCAGGCCGGACGCGGGCCCAGTGGGGGTGCTCATGTTGCCGCATGTTAGTGGCTTCCGGGGGCCTCCTGTTCGGGGAGGGTGCAGGTGAGCGGTATCCGTCCGGTTTTGTCGGATGAGTTACGTACGGGTGTCGGCCGTGAGGGTGATGTCCGGTCCCCCCGTGCTCGTCACGCACAGCATCCTCTCGTCACCCGGAAGAGCGAGCGGACCAGCGGAAAGGTCCTCGGCGAGCCGCACCGCCCCGTCCAGCGGACCGCCCTCGGCGGGCACCCGCCGCGCGCCCGGCAGCAACTCCGCCAGCCGCTCGTCCAGCGGCGCCAGCAGCACCTCCCCGAGCCCGAACAGCCCGCCGGTGCAGCCGACCGCCGGCGCGCCCTCCGCCGGGCACACCGCGGCGGCCGAGCCGGCCATGTGCCGGGCCGCCGTCCGCACGATGTCCAGCGCCACGGGGTCTCCGTCCTCCGCGCACGCGCCCACGCGCGGGGCGAACGAGGCGAGCACCGCCGCCCGGTCGGCGCGCGGGTACACCTGCCCCGGCAGCCCGGTCACCGGACCGAACATCTCCTCCGCGTCCGCCAGCAGCCGCACGGAACCGCCGTCCCGCCCGTCGTGCGCGCGCAGCGCGGCCTCCAGTCCGGCCCGCCCGATCCACGCGCCGCCGCCGCAGTCGCCGAGCAGATGACCCCAGCCGTCCGCCCGCCGCCAGCAGGACAGATCGGTGCCGATCGCGATGAGGCCCGTGCCCGCCGCGATCACCGCGCCGGGGCGCGGCCCGAGGGCGCCCACGTAGGCCGTGACCGCGTCGGCCGCCAACGCCGCCCGTGTGACGCCCAGTTCCCGGGCCAACCCGTCCGGCAGCTCCGCGCGCAGGGCGTCGCCCAGGCTGGCCATCCCCGCCGCGCCGATCGCGGCCGTGTCCACCTGCTCCAGACCCGCCTCGGCGCACAAGGCCCGCGCCATCGGCACCAGTTGCTCCATGAAGTGCACCGGGTCGAGCCCTCGCCCGCCCGTGCGCACCGGCACGTCCGAGGCGGCCCGGGCCAGCGGACCGCGCCCGGGCGCCCCGACGACGGCCCGCAGTCCGGAGCCGCCGGAGTCCACGGCGAGGTAGCCGGCTCCGGTCACGGCAGGCGCCAGTCCACCGGCTGCCCGCCCTGACGGATCAACAGGTCGTTGGCCCGGCTGAACGGGCGCGAGCCGAAGAACCCGCGGTCCGCGGACATCGGCGACGGGTGCGCCGACTCCACGGCGGGCAGATCACCGAGCATCGGACGGCAGTTGCGGGCGTCCCGCCCCCACAGGACGGAGACCAGCGGCTTCCCCCGTGCGGCCAGTGCGCGGATCGCCTGCTCGGTGACCTCCTCCCAGCCCTTGCCGCGGTGGGCGCCCGGCTTGCGCGGGGCCGTCGTCAGCGCCCTGTTGAGCAGCAGCACGCCCTGCTCGGTCCACGGGGTCAGGTCGCCGTTCGACGGCTGGGGCAGGCCCAGGTCGCTGTTCAGCTCGCGGAAGATGTTGATCAGGCTGCCGGGCAGGGGGCGCACATCGGGCGCGACGGAGAAGCTCAGGCCCACCGCGTGCCCCGGCGTGGGGTACGGGTCCTGCCCGACGATCAGGACGCGTACCTCGTCGAAGGGCTGCTGGAAGGCCCGCAGGACGTTCGCCCCCGCCGGGAGGTAGGTGCGTCCCGCGGCGATCTCCGCGCGGAGGAAGTCCCCCATCGCGGCGATTCTCCCCGCCACCGGTTCGAGGGCCTGCGCCCAGCCCGCTTCGACGATCTCGTTCAAGGGTCGTGGTGCCACGGGCGTCACCCTACTGCCGTGCCGGCAGCGGCCATCAACCCGTGGCCCGAACCCGGCCGGATCCGCACCGACTTCATCCGACGACCGCTGCGCGCACGCACAGCACGTCCGGCAGATGGGAGGCCAACTGCTCCCAGGTGTCACCGTCGTTCGCGGACGCGTACACCTCGCCGTTGCGGTTGCCGAAGTAGACGCCCGCGGGGTCGGCGTCGTCGCTGCACATCGCGTCGCGCAGCACCGTGCCGTAGTGGTCCTCCTGCGGCAGCCCCGCCGACAGCGGCTCCCAGCGGCGTCCCGCGTCCCCGGTCCGGTAGACGCGACAACGCCGGCCGGCCGGGACCCGGTCGGAGTCGGCGTTGATCGGGAACACGTACGCCGTGTCGCCGCGGTGGGGGTGCGTCACCATCGCGAACCCGAACGTCGAGGGCAGCCCTTCGCCGATGTCCGTCCAGTGCGCGCCCGCGTCGTCACTGCGGTAGACCCCCCAGTGGTTCTGCAGGTACAGCCGGTCCGGGTCGGCCGCGTCCCGGGCGACCTTGTGCACGCACTGCCCGAACTCCGGGTCGGGGTCGGGCAGGAAGACCGCGGACACCCCGCGGTTGGACGGCTCCCAGCTCGCGCCGCCGTCCAGGGTGCGGAACACGCCCGCGGTGGAGACGGCCACCGTGACCGCCCGCGGGTCGCGCGCGTCGGTCAGCACGGTGTGCAGCCCCTCACCGCCGCCGCCCGGCACCCACTTGGAGCGGGTGGGATGCTCCCACAGCGGTCTGACCAGCTCGAAGGACTCCCCGCGGTCCTCCGAGCGGTACAGCGCGGCCGGTTCCGTACCGGCGTACACCACGTCCGGTTCGGCCGCCGCCGGGTGCAGCTGCCACACCCGCTCCAGCGAAGCGCCGGTGTCGGGCGGGAACTTGACGGCCGGCTGGGCCGGTTCGGTCCAGGTGCGGCCCAGGTCGTCGGAGTGGAACACCGACGGCCCCCAGTGCGCGCTGTCCCCGCCGGCCAGCAGCCGAGGGCGCTTCCCCCGGGTGTCGACCGCGACCGAGTACACGGCCTGCGCCTTGAAGTAGGGGGACTCGTCGAACTCCCAGGAGCCGCCTCGCCGGCGTCCGATGAACAGGCCCTTGCGGGTGCCCACGGCGAGCACTACCTCGGTCATGCCGATCACCTCCGTGACATCGCCTTCGACGTCCTCGATCAGGACACCGGCCAGTGTGCACCCCGCCACTGACAGTCACCGTCGGACACGGCATGACCGCAGGTCAGAGCGGTGCGGCGGGCCCCGCGGCGGACGGCCTGATCGACCGCCCGCCCACGCGGCAAGGACCCGCCCGCCTCACCCGGGTCCGGGCCCCGCCTCACCCGGGCCCGGACCCCCGCCTCACTCCCGCCCCGGCAGCGACCGCTCCAGAATCGCGTCCAGCCCGGCCCCCGCCGGCAGCGTGCCGAAGGCGTGCCCCCAGTCGCCGCCGAGCCGCGTCGCGCAGAACGCGTCGGCGACCGCGGCCGGCGCGTGCCGCACCAGCAGGGACGCCTGCAGCGTCAGCGCCATCCGCTCCACCAGCCGCCGGGCCGTCACCTGCGATCCCTCGGCCAGCTGGTCCTCGAGCCCGGCCACGGCCGCGTCCAGCCGGGCGTCCGCGCCGCGCGTCAGCGACAGTTCGTCGAACAGCGCCTGTGCCGTCGCCGGGTCGCGGCCGAGCGCCCGCAGCACGTCGAGGGCGTTGACGTTGCCCGAGCCCTCCCAGATCGACAGCAGCGGGGCCTCCCGGTAGTGGCGGGGCATCCCCGAGTCCTCGACGTACCCGTTGCCGCCCAGGCACTCCAGCGCCTCGGCGGTGAAGGCCGGGCCGCGCTTGGTGACCCAGTACTTGCCGACCGCCGTCGCGATCCGCCGGAACGCGGCCTCCCCGGAGTCCCCGCGCACCGCGCGGTCCGCCGCGCCCGCCAGCCGCAGGGTGAGCGTCGTGGCGGCCTCGGACTCCAGCGCGAGGTCGGCCAGCACGTTGCGCATCAGCGGCTGGTCGGCCAGGCGCGCCCCGAAGGCGCTGCGGTGCCGCGCGTGATGGCCCGCCTCGACGAGCGTCTTACGCATCAGGGCCGCCGACATCATGACGCAGTCGAGGCGCGTGCAGTTGACCATCTCGATGATGGTCTTCACACCCTGGCCCTCGGGCCCCACCAGCCAGGCCACCGTCCCGTCGAACTCCGGCTCGGAGGAGGCGTTGGAGCGGTTGCCCAGCTTCTCCTTGAGGCGCTGGATGCGGAAGGTGTTGCGGGTGCCGTCGGGCAGCACCCGCGGCACGAGGAAGCAGGACAGCCCGCCCGGCGCCTGGGCCAGCACCAGGAACACGTCGCACATCGGCGCCGAGGTGAACCACTTGTGGCCGCGCAGGGTGTACACACCGGGCTCGGCGGTCGGCGTCGCGGCGGTGGTGTTGGTACGGACGTCGGAACCGCCCTGCTTCTCGGTCATCCCCATGCCGGCCAGCAGCCCGCGCTTCTCGGCCGGCACGCGCAGCCCGGGGTCGTACGCACGGCTGGTCAGCAGCGGCTCGTAGATCTTCGCCAGCTCGGGCTGCTTGCGCAGGGCCGGGACCGCCGCGTACGTCATCGACGTGGGGCAGCCGTGTCCCGCGTCGGTGTGGCCCCAGACGAGGCCGCCGGCGGTCCGGGCCACGTGCGCGCCGGGACGGTCGTCCGCCCAGGGCGCGCCGGCCAGCCCCTCCGCGACGGCGGTGCGCATCAGGTGGTGCCAGCTCGGGTGGAAGTCGACCTCGTCGACGCGGTGCCCGTACCGGTCGTGGGTGCGCAGCTCGGGCTCGTGACGGTTGGCCTGCTCGGCCCACTCCTGCGCCTCTTCGCTCCCCGCCAGCCGTCCCAGCCGCCGCAGGTCCTCCTCCGCCCAGCCCGCGCCTTCCCGCCGCACCCCTTCGAGCAGGGCGACGTCGTCCGAGGCGTCGTACGGCGCCGGGTGAGGGGGCTGGTTGGTGACGTCGTGGGTGACGCCGCCGAGGGCGCCGAGTCCGTAGGGGGTCTGCTGCGACTCGTCGGCACGCGTGATGGTCATGCCTGAGTGTTGCACTATTCCTGCGAGTGCAGCAATAGTGCAACACCTCGCCGCATGTGTTCAGCCGTGCCGGTCGATCAGCGTCCTGTACGTGTCGAAGGCGGGCTTGCGCGTGTAGTCGTCCGTGGTGAGCCCGAAGCGGTGGAACAGTCCCGGCTGCGAGCTGTCGGCATCCCGGAGTGCGAAGTGCGTGTAGCCGCTCAGCGACAGCTCCTCGGCCAGCTCGACGACGGCCCCTACCACGGTGGCGACGACCTCGGCCTGCCGGTGCGGCGGGCGTTCCTCGCCGGTGGGCCAGCCGTGCTCGGTGATGTGCAGCGGCAGGTGTCCCAGTCCCGCGGGCGTCAGCACGGTGTCGCGGTGATGACGCAGCAGCCCCTCGACGGCGGACGCGAGGCCGGCCGGAGCGACGGGCCGGAAGACGTCGGGGAAGAAGTCCAGCCCCACATAGTCGAGTTCGCCGACGAAGGCCGGGCCGCCCAGTGCGGTCAGCTCCGAGATGAAGGACACCGACGGACCGAACAGCGGCGTGGTGTTGAACCCGACGCGCAGCTCGTCGTACCCGAGCTCCCGTGCGCGCTCCTTCGCCGCCGAGACCCCGCGGACGATCGCATCCCGCACCGACGGGTAGCAGCCGTCGAGGATCGGGTTGGCCGTGTCGTTGGGCTCCTCCGTCACCTGAAGGGTGCGCGTCACCGCTCCGTACTGCTCGACCAGTTCGCGCAGGAACCGGCAGTAGCCGTCCACATCCCCGGCCGCTGACCGGTACTGCGCCACCAGGTCCAGGTGGCGGCCCCGCACGGCGTACCGCCTCGCGTCCTGCGGCGTCGCCGTCGGGTGCGGCCCGCCGAGGCGCGTGGTCTCGTCGAACCCGGTGTAGGCGCGCACGAGGAACGGCCGCCCCGGCCGCCCCTGCAGACGGTCCAAGGCCTCCGCCACCCGGTCCGGATCGTCGGGCGGCCCGCTCGCCAGACCCCCGGAGTCGTCACCGGCGACGCCGCCCGGATACACACCGAACAGCAGACGATGCGGCATCACGCGTCCTCCTCCGGTTCGGGCGCAGCCCCCGTGGGCCACGTCAACGCCCCGCTCCGCAGCTCCTCGGCCGCCGAGTCGACCCACGCGATCTCTGCACGCGCGAGGCTCAGCGCGTACTCCGCCTCGATGACATGCATGCGCGGGACTCCCGCCGCCAGGGCGTCCTCGAGTTGCTGCTCGTCCTCCGCCGTGCGCTGCCGCAGCCGCCGTCCCCGCTCGGTCAGCGCCTCCACCGCGCCGTCGCGGCCGAGGGCGCCGAGATAGGCGACCGCGCCCAGGAACTGGGAGAACTCCCGCTTGGGCGTGCGGATCTGGGAGTCCAGCCGGCGCACGAGTTCGTCGCGCCCCGCCTCCGTGAGCGTGTAGACGGTCCGCTCCGGACGGTTGCCCGACCGCTGCCGCTCCAACGGGGCGAGCCATCCGGCCTCGGTCAGCGCGGCGACGGTGTTGTAGAGCGTGCCGCGCGTGATCGCGGCGGCGTGCGCGTCGCTGCGTCTGCGCAGCTCGGCGAGCATCTGATGAGGGTGGGTGGGCTGTTCGAGCAGCAGGCCCAGGACGGGCAGGACGATCGGATTGTCGAGAGCGCGACGAGGCATGGTCGAACTCTATCAGTCCAAATAGACTAGTGCGGGCGGGGGGCAGTGCGGGAGCCGTGCGGGAGCGGTGCGAGAACACCTGAAGGGAACCGGGCCCGAACGGGGGCCTAAAGTACGGCTCATGCGGAGCGACGACCCGGCGGAGCCGGCACCGGACGGGCCGCGGCTGCGCCCGCTCTCCGCGCGGTCGGTCGTCCTCAGCCTGCTGCTGGGCGCCCATCCGCCGGAGCTTCCGGCGCGGGAGCTCGGACGGCTGATGGAGGGCTTCGACCTCGGCGGGTCGACGCTGCGGGCGGCGCTGAGCCGGATGGTCGCCGCCGGGGACCTGCGCCGCACGGACACCGGCTACCGCCTCAGCGACCGGCTCCTGGAACGCCAGCGCCGCCAGGACGAGTCCGTACGGCCGCGCACCCGCGCGTGGGACGGGGACTGGGAGCTGGTGGTCGTCACCGCGACCGGGCGCGGCCCCGCCGAACGGGCGGAGCTGCGCACCCGGCTGGCCGGACTGCGCCTCGCCGAGCTGCGCGAGGGGGTGTGGCTGCGCCCGGCCAATCTGGAACGCCCGCTGCCCGCCGCTCTCGACGAGGTGGCCGAACGCGGTACGGCCCGCCCCGCGCGGCCCGCCGCCGAACTCGCCGCACGGCTCTGGCCGCTGGACGCCTGGTCGGACGAGGCCCGCGAGCTGCTCGGGCACGTGGGGCGCACCGGGCGTCCGGCCGAGCGGCTGACCCTGTTCGCGGCCGTGGTACGCCAGCTGCTCGCCGATCCCGTGCTGCCGCCCTCCCTGCTCCCCGCCGGCTGGCCGGGCGACGCGCTGCGGGCCGCGTACGCGGACTACCGGCGGGGGCTGGAGGGCGAGGTGCGCTCGCTGGTGGGCGGGACCTGACCGCACGCGTGCGGACGGGGAGAAGGCCCGCGGCCGTACGGGCGCCGCGCGGGACGCCCGTACGGCCGCTGCCCGTGGGGGGACTACCGGTAGGTGATGTCGGACGAGCTGTACTTGCAGTACGTGCCGTCGGGGCCGGAGCCGTTGCTGCTCGGCTCCTTGCCGGTGTTGTTGCCGATGTACTTCTGGCACGGCACGATCTTCTTGCTGCTGTCGCCGACGATCGTGATGTTCCGCAGGGTCGCGCTGTCGCCGTAGTTGGTGTTGATGCCGGCGATGCGGCCGCCCTTCCAGGTCACCTCGATGGAGTTGAGGTTGATCGTCCGCTTGTACTGCGTGGAGCAGTTGCCGCAGGAGCGGACGAAGGTGCCGAAGTTCTGGACGGCGAAGTTGGACACGTTCAGCGTGCCCGCGCCGTTGAACTGGAAGACCTTGTCGCTGGCCTCCTTCGCGCCGCCGCCGCTCACGGTGTAGACCGCCCCGGACGACTTGCCCTTGAAGGTGGCGGCGTCCTCGCCGACGTCCTCCCACCAGACGTTCTGCAGCGTGCAGGAGCCCTCGCAGTGGACGCCGTCGGCGGCGGGGGCGCCGAGGATCACGTTCTTGAGCACCGCGCCGTCGGCCAGCTTAAGGAGCGGGCCCTGGTCCTCGTCCTGGCCGCCGGAGCCCAGGTCACCGGTGCCGTAGAGGCGCTTCATCCCGTAGTCCTTGGTGCCGGACACCGAGATGGTGGAGGAGACGCCCTGGCTGCCGTTCGGGGACGGCCAGGTGGCAGCCTGCGCGGACGGGGCCGCGGTCGTCAGGACCATGCCAACCGAGAGGCCGAGGGTGGCGAGCGCGCCCGTCAGTGCGCGCCGTGGGGTGCGCGGTCGTGTCGCGGATGTCATGTCGTTCCTTCTGTCGAGGTGTGGGGGTGTTGAGCCATGTGGATGAACAATGTTCATCACTCTGTACGACGTGCGGGCCGAATCCGTTCAACGGTCACGTCCCGGTCACGTCGATGAACGGAACGTAGAGGGAAAGCGCTTTCTGGTCAACGCCTCGCGTGGTCCGTATTCGGCCAGGAACGACCGACGCCGGCGGCCCGGAAACCCTGAGCGGGTTTCCGGGCCGCCGGCGTGAGACGGAAGCGGTGAGCAGATCAGACGGAGAGGTGGTACTGGTCCGGCACACGGACCCGCGCGTCCAGCTCGCGGGCGGCCTGCCGGGCCCAGGAGGGGTTGCGCAGCAGCTCACGGCCCAGCAGCACGGCGTCCGCCTCGCCGTTGGCGAGAATCTTCTCCGCCTGCCCGGCGTCCGTGATCAGACCCACGGCGGCGACCGGCATCGGCGTCTCCTGGCGCACCCGCGCGGCGAACGGCACCTGGTAGCCGGGGCCGGCCGGGATGCGGACGCCGGGGGAGTTGCCGCCGGTGGAGACGTCGAGCAGGTCGATGCCCCGGGCGTGCAGACCGGCGGCGAGACGCACGGTGTCGTCCGGGGTCCAGCCGTCCGCGTCCAGCCAGTCCGTGGCGGAGACGCGGAAGAACAGCGGCTTGTCGTCCGGCCACTCCTCACGTACGGCGTCCACCACCTCGAACGCGAACCGCGTGCGGTTCTCGTACGAACCGCCGTAGGCGTCGGTGCGGTGGTTGGAGTGCGGCGAGAGGAACTCGTTGATCAGGTAGCCGTGGGCGCCGTGGATCTCGACGACCTCGAAACCGGCGGCCAGGGCACGGCGGGCGGCCGCCCGGAAGTCGCCGACGATCTCCCGGATCTGCTCCGTGCTCAGCTCGTCCGGCACCTGGTGGCGCTCACTGAAGGGGACCGCGCTGGGCGCGACCGGCTGCCAGGCGCGGTCACGCGGCCCGAGTGGCGCCCCGCCCTTCCAGGGCCGGTCGGTCGCCGCCTTGCGCCCGGCGTGCGCCAGCTGAATGGCCGGCACGGTGCCCTGCGCGGCGAGGAAGCGGGTGATCCGGCGGAACGCCTCGGCCTGGGTGTTGTTCCAGATCCCGAGGTCGTACGGCGAGATGCGGCCCTCCGGTGACACCGCCGTGGCCTCGACGACGATCAGTCCCGTGCCGCCGGTGGCGCGGGCGGCGTAGTGCGCGAAGTGCCAGTCGTGCGGCACGCCGGCCTCCGGGCCGTCCGGCGCGGCCGAGTACTGGCACATCGGCGCCATCCACACGCGGTTGGGGATCGTCAGGGCGCGCAGGGTGTACGGCTCGAAGAGCGTGCTCACGAGGGGCTCCGGGGGGAAGGGGACGACGGGTGGGCGACTCGTACGATAGCCATCGTAGTACGGAAGATGTCAAACTACGAGGGTTCTCGTACAATGAAGGCTCCCGGAGCACCATGGAGACGCCGTGACGACCGCCCCTCCCAGCCCCCGCGTTCTGCCGCATCCCGCGCGGGACGAGATCCGGCTGGAGTCAGTGCTGCACGCGCTGTCCGACCCCGTCCGGATGCGCATCGTCAGCGAACTCGCCGACGCCGAGGCCGCGTTGTCCTGCTCCCGCTTCGACCTCCCGGTCACCAAGTCCACCACCACGCACCACTTCCGCGTGCTGCGCGAGAGCGGCGTGATCCAGCAGGTCTACGAGGGCACCGCCAAGATGAACGGCCTGCGCCGCGAGGACCTGGACGCCCTGTTCCCGGGCCTCCTCAACGCCCTCCTCACCGCGTCACGCCGCCAGACGGCACGGGGCGCGCGGGCCTGACACCTGGGACGTGTCCGGCCGGGACAGCGGCCCCTCTGTCTCAGGGTCGGCCCGGTCCGCAGCGGTCGAGTGCGGCGCGCACCTGGTTGAGGCCCTCCATTCTCCAGTGATCCCGGTCGGGCATCTGGTCCTCCCGGCGCCAGCGCCAGGCGGAGAACATCGCCCAGTTCAGGGCGCGGCACCGGCGGATCAGGTCGGGGTCAGCCCCCGCATAGTGTTTCCCCACGTCCTCGGGCGCATGGGCGAGGTCGAACTCGACCGGCCCGCGGCAGCAGGTGCCGAGGTCTACGAAAAGCGGCCCTCTCCTCGTGTTCAGGAGGTTGCCCGGGTGAGGCTCCCCGTGCAGCAGCTGGTCGCCGGCTTTGTCGCTGCCGATCGCGGCGCTCAGTCCACTGAGCGTGTCGCTGAGGAGTGCCCGGTCACCCTTGGGCAGCTCGGGAGACTGCTCCCGGTCGTTCACCTCCCTCAGTGCCACGGCGACTCGGGCGGTGAAATGCGGTGCGTCCAGATCGATCTGCCGGAGGGCGGCGTGGTGCCGCACGAACACGTCTGCGTAGTCGGCCGGCGCGATCTCTGATCCCACCGGTTCGTAGTAGGTCCATAGCGAGACGGCGAAGGCGTCACGCACATGGACCCGGGGCTCGACCCGAGGATCGAGCTCGGCCACCGGCGCGTCGACGTCGGCGAGACGGCGGGCAACCTCTACCTCGAACTCGGAATCGGTCAGATGCCCCAACGGTGCGACCCGGGCCAGGACATCGCAAGGGACCAGGCGCAGCGCGACGCGGTCCGAGTTGTGGACGACGACCGCGTCGTCGACCTGAAGGCCCAGCTCCGAAGCAGTCGCCCGTCCTGCCTCAACCGCGCGGCGGAGTTCTGCCGGCTCCATACCGTTCTCCCTCATCGATGTCTTCGTGAACATCATTCGGCGGCCAACCCCCGGACCGGCGACAAGCATCGCAAAGCGGGACCTGTACAGGCCTGGGGATTTATTCGGCCGATGGCGGCATCATCGGCAGGTGATCGTGCCTGGGGCGCGCGATCAGCCCGTCTGCCCCGGAGCGGTGACGCCGAGGCGCTCCCACAGTCCGGACAGGTGGGCGTGCAGCACGTCCTCGGCCTCCTTCGGCGTCAGATGGCCGATGAGGACATGGCTGGTGAGGCCGTCGGTGAGGGCGAGCAGCGTGCGGGCCTCCCGCACCGCGTCGGGCGCGGCCGACCAGGCGGCGGCGGTCCGCAGCTGAGGAGCAGCTACGCGCCCCTCCCGCCGCTCCTGGGCGGAGTTCCTCGACGCCTTCCCGCTGCTGCTCGGGCCGGTCTTCACCGAGCCGCCCGTCGAGCCGGGACTCGAGTCGCGGGACGCGGCGGGACGCGAGCGGGTCGCCGTCGGCATGCGCCTCTGCACGGTGACCAGTTTCGTCGGGGTGCCCGCGGTGGCCGTGCCGACCGGGCTCCGCGACGGACTGCCGTGCGGCGTGCAGGTGGTGGGCCGTGCGTTCCGGGAGGACCTGTGTCTGGCCGCCGCCCAGGAGATCGAGGACCGCCTGGGCGTGCTGACACCGGTCGACCCCCGGCCGGCGGCCGCGGCCGTCACGCGCTAGGCAGGGCTACGACCGGGGGACGGACGCGTCCCCGCCCCGGGCCGCCGTCAGCAGCGACTCCCAGTCGGGGAGCTTGACGACGCCCCGGCCGAGGGAGGCGCCCAGGCGGGACTCGGCGCGTTCGATGGCCTGCCAGCCCTGCCAGGGGACCGGGTCCACGCCCTCGGCGCGCAGGGCCGGCAGCGGGTCGTCGGGGAGGGCGCGGGCGGTGAGGGACGGGGCGTCCTGGAGCAGGGACGTCACCGTGTCCTTCGCGCACGAGCGGTTGGTGCCGATGACGCCGGTCGGGCCCCGCTTGATCCAGCCCGCGACGTACTCGCCCGGCGCGACGGCGCCCCCGCGCAGCACCCGCCCGCCGAGATGCGGCACCGTGCCCGTCGCCGCGTCGAACGGCAGCCCCTCCAGCGGCACCCCCCGGTACCCGACCGAGCGGAGCACCAGCTGCCCCTCGACCTCCTCGAAGCGGCCCGTCCCGGTGACCCCGCCCCGGCCGTCCGGCGCCGTCCGCTCGAAGCGCACGGCGCCCACCCGGCCGTCGCGGGCGAGCAGTTCGACCGGGCGGAGGAAGAACCGCAGACGGATCAGACGCCGGGCGTCCGGTCGCGGCGGCGCCGTCCAGCCGCGCAGCACCTCGACGTTGCGGCGCCGGGGCGGAGGCAGGCCGGACGGGTCGGCGAACGACGGGTCGAGCGCCGCCTCGGCCGCGTCGACCTGGACGGCGGTGTCCGGCAGGGTGCCCAGTTCGCGCAGCTCCTTGGTGGTGAAGCGGGCCTGTGAGGGGCCGCGCCGGCCGACCATGTGGATCTCCTCGACCTCGCTCGCCGCGAGGGCGGTCAGCGCCGCGTGCGGCATGTCGGTCGGGCGCAGTTCGCCCGCCCCGCGCGCCAGCATGCGCGTGACGTCCACGGCCACGTTCCCCACGCCGACCACCACGGCCGACCGCGCCCCGCGCAGGAACCCGGCGTCGGCGGCGTCCGGGTGCGCGCTGTACCAGGACACGAACTCGGTCGCCGACCAGCTCCCCGGAAGGCCCTCGCCCGGGACGCCCAGATGCCGGTCCGCGGCGGCGCCCACGCAGTACACCACCGCGTGGTACAGCTCCCGCAGCCGGGCCGCCGGCACCCCGTCCGGCCCGACCGGCACCGCGCCGAGGAACCGCACCCGCTCGTGTTCCAGCACCGCGCGCAGGCTGCCCTGCAGGGACTTGATCTTCTCGTGGTCCGGGGCCACGCCGTAGCGGACCAGACCGTAGGGGCAGGGCAGGCGGTCCAGGACGTCGACCCGGGCCCCCGGATCGAGCTGGACGAGATGCTGGGCCGTGTAGCACCCGCTGGGCCCGCTTCCGACGACGGCGACACGCAGCACGGGGAACTCCTCACCCCGAGGGGGACCGGCGGGGGACCGCCGGCGCCTCCCAGCATGGCACCGCCCGCGCTCCGCTGACAGGGTGCCGTCCGCCGTCCGGGGTGCGTGTTCCTACGGAGGGAAACTGATCGCCCCGTTACGTTGCCTGTGTGCTCGAGGCATCTTTTCTTCAACTTTCCGATCGCTCTCCGGCGGAGGGTGCGGTGTCCGTGTGGCCCGCGTGGGAGGTGCGGGAGGGCGAGCGCTCCACCCGGTGGCTCCATGTGCGGCTGGCCTTCCGTGACGGGGCCACGATCGAGGCGCTGGCGTCCGTGGGCGAGGGCTGGGTCTGTGTGGAGGACGTCCAGGCCCGCCCCGCGCTCGCACTGGAGGACCTGGCCGTGTTCGCCGACTGGATCGAGGGCCCGCTGGCGCGCGCCTGCGGCGCCGAGCCGGAGCCGGGGGAGGGGGAGGGCACCGGCGGCACGCACCGGGAGGAGCCCCCGGGCGGGCGGGCCGGGTGGCCGGTCGTGGCCCGGGCGTACCGGGCCGCGCAGGAGCGGGGCGCCGACCCGGTGCTCGCCGTGATGGACCAGACCGGCTACAGCCGGCGCGGGGCGCTCCGCCTCATCGGGCGGACGCGCGACGCGGGGCTGCTGTCCCCGCGCCACGCCCGCCGCTGAGCGGACCGCCGTCCCGGCGGAACGTCACAGCAGGTCGCGCATCCGGTTGATCTCGCTGGTCTGCTGCGCGACCACGTCGTCCGCCATTTCCTCGACCAGGATGTTGTTCCCCTGGCCCTTCACCTCGGTGGCCATGGTGATCGCGCCCTGGTGGTGCGTGATCATCAGCGTGAGGAACAGCTGGTCGAAGGCCTTGCCCTCGGCCGCCCGCAACTGCCTCAGCTGGGCCTCGGTCGCCATGCCGGGCATCGTCGCGTGGTCGTGCCCGTGGCCCGCGTCCGCCTCCGTCTTGCCGTGGGTGCGCAGCCAGCCCTTCATCGCGCCTATCTCGGGCTTCTGCGCGGCGGCGATGCGCTCGGCCAGCTTGACCACCTTCGGCGACTCGGCGCGCCCCGGCACCAGTTCGGTCATCTCCAGCGCCTGCGCGTGGTGCTGGATCATCATCCGCGCGTACGACACGTCCGCGGCGTTGGGGGAGTCGTCCTCCTTGCGCTCCTGCTCGGCCTCCTCGGCCGACAGGGTGCGGTTCTCCTCCCCGGGAGCGCCGGGCGCGATCACCGAAGGGCCGCTCGCGGGGGCCGACTTGGGGTCGTCCTCGCCGGAGTCGCAGCCCACGAGCCCGAGGACGGCCAGTGCGGTCAGCCCGGCGGCGACGGCGGACAGGCGTGGCACGCGGCGGTTGTGCACATGGACCTCCTGTGACTGGCGGTATTCCCGCTCGGCAGTGGTGCGGAACACCTCGTGAGTGTCGATGACCGTCCTAGCACGCTTCCGCGCAACTTCGATCAAAAAACTTTGTTGCGATGACGTGGAGCCCCTGTTGGTATGTGCATGCCGAAGACGATACTGCCGGTGCCACACCGTTCCGAGGTGAACGGAACCAGGGAGGAAAACAGTGATCCTGTTGAGCGTTTCCCGAACCCGGCGGAGACGGCTGGGAGTTGCCGCGGCCGCGGGCGGCCTGCTGGCCGCGCTGCTCACCGCCGCGCCCGCCGCGGCGATTCCCGACCCGGGGGACTCGCCCGCCGCCGCGAAGGAAGTGTCCCGCAGCGACCAGGCCGAGGCCCGCGCCGCCATCGAGAGCGGCGAGATACCCGGCCAGGACGAGATCGTCCACTCCGCCAACATCGAGCACGTGGCCAACATCCCCAAGGACGTGCTGTCCGGCACCAACTCGGACCTCGCCTTCCAGGGGAAGTACGCCTTCGCCGGCAACTACGACGGCTTCCGCGTCTTCGACATCAGCAACCCGGAGAAGCCCGAGACGGTGGCCCAGGTGCTGTGTCCCGGATCGCAGAACGACATCTCCGTCTCGGGCAACCTGCTGTTCCTGTCCACGGACTCCTCGCGCAGCGACAGCAGCTGCAACAGCACCACGCAGCCCGCCACCGAGAAGTCCTCCTGGGAGGGCATGAAGGTCTTCGACATCAGCGACAAGCGCAACCCGCGTTACGTCGCCGCCGTCGAGACCGCCTGCGGCTCGCACACCCACACGCTGGTGCCCGACCGCAAGAACGTCTACGTCTACGTCTCCTCCTACTCGCCCAACGCGGCCTACCCGGACTGTCAGCCGCCGCACGACGGCATCTCCGTGATCAAGGTGCCGCGCAAGGCCCCGCACAAGGCCGCCGTGGTCGGATTCCCCGTGCTGTTCCCGGGTGAGGGCCCGGACGGCGGCGGCAACCCGGGCGCGCCCACCAACCCGGGCGTCTCCAAGACCACCGGCTGCCACGACATCACCGTGCTGCCCTCGAAGGACCTGGCCGCCGGTGCGTGCATGGGCGACGGCATCCTGTTCTCCATCAAGAACCCCGAGCGTCCGCGCGTGATCGACCGCGTCCAGGACAATGTGAACTTCGCGTTCTGGCACTCGGCGACCTTCAACCAGAGGGCCGACAAGGTCGTCTTCACCGACGAGCTGGGCGGTGGCGGCGCGGCCACCTGCAACGCGGAGATCGGTCCGAACCGCGGCGCGGACGGCATCTACGACATCGTCGGCAAGGGCGACCGCAGCAAGCTGGTGTTCCGCAGCTACTACAAGATCCCCCGCCACCAGGCGGACACCGAGAACTGCGTGGCCCACAACGGCTCGCTGATCCCGGTCCGCGGCCGTGACCTGATGGTCCAGGCCTGGTACCAGGGCGGCATCTCGGTGTGGGACTTCACCAACTCGTCCAAGCCGAAGGAGATCGCCTACTTCGAGCGCGGTCCGCTCACCACGGACCGGATCGTCACCGGCGGTTCGTGGTCGGCGTACTACTACAACGGCTACATCTACTCCAACGACATCGCCAAGGGCTTCGACGTCCTGAAGATCGACGACAAGCGCACGGACGCGGCCCGCTGGGTCCGTATGCAGGAGCTCAACGTGCAGACGCAGCCGGACTACTTCGACTGAGTCTCCGGGTCCGTCGCGAAGAACCGGGCCATGTCCGTCCGGTCCTTCTCCTTCGTCCCGCCGGTCCCCCCGGGGTCCGGCGGGACACCCATCTCCCAGTCCAGCCGGTAGCGCTTGAACAGCTCGGCGCGCAGCATCGGCACGGACATGGGCGCGCCCGGCATCACCGCCGCGTACACGGCGCCCATCAGCAGCGCCCGCAGCATCGGGTAGTCGGACTCGACGTCCCGCGAGCCGTGCCGGGCGACGGTGTCGCTCAGCAGCTCGGCCAGCCGCCGCTGCTCGGGACACGGCAGGAACCCCTCGGCCTGCAGCAGCCCCGCCATGTGCTGGCGCATCAGCACCGGCCGGTCCCGCGCCAGGCCCAGGATCGCGTCGATGGCCCGCGCCATCCGCTCCCCGCCGTCGTCGGTGCGCGGCTCCCGCTCCAGCGCCTCCTCCAGGGTGCGGTGCATCAGCCGGTGCACGGCGGACTGCACGAGCTGGCGCTTCCCCGGGAAGTAGTACGACACGAGCCCCCGCGCGGAGCCCGCCCGGTCGGCGATGTCGCCCAGCGTGGTCGCCTCGTACCCGCGCTCGTCGACCAGTTCGACGGCCGCGTGCAGCAGCCGCTCCTTGGAACGCCGACGCAACTCTTCATTGACCAGGGCGCTGCGCGGGGACATGCTGGACTCCTGCGTTGACTGGCTGCCAGCCAACTATACTCAGCGCACCTGGAAGGGCCCTCGCGGGCCCTCTTCGGGCTGCCGTTCACCTCGGGCGACGCGGGGGATCGTCCGAGGTGGACGGTGCGGGGGAGGACGACGGCGGGCGCGTACCGCCGGACCGGCCCGGTGCCGTGCCCGCGTCCGCGGGATGCAGCCGCCGGTGCACCGCGACCGCCGCGACCACCGTCAGCGCGCCGAACAGCCAGCCGCCGAGGACGTCCGTCGGCCAGTGCACGCCGAGCCAGACCCGGGTGAGACCGACGCCGGCCACCGAGATCACCGCCACCACCAGCGCCGTACGCCACAGCACGCGTCCCACGCCGTGACGGTGCAGCAGCCACAGCAGCAGCCCCAGCACGACCGTCGCGGTCATGGCGTGCCCCGACGGGAAGGCGGCGTAGTGCGCCGTGTCCACCGGGTCGGGATACTCCGGGCGCTCCCGGCCGAGCGCCGCCTTCAGCCCCTGCTGCACGGCCGTGGCCAGGGCCACCGCCACGACCAGCCACCCGGCGGTCCACCGGGCGGCCGGCCGCCGGAGCAGCAGGACCACGGTCACCGCGCACAGCAGACGCATCGTCCAGGGGTCCCACACCCAGTCCGTCAGGATGCGGGCCGCCTGCGTCAGCCCGTCCTCCGCCACCGCCCAGCGGTGCGTGGTGCTGGAGATGCCGCCGTCCAGGTCGAGCAGGGGCCGCCACTCGGCGGCGACCAGCGCCAGCAGCAGCGCGGAGGCGGCGCCGAGCAGGGCGGCCGCCGCCACTGCCGACCGGGCCGGCGCGCGGGGTGTGGGGGGCGCGGGCGGTGCGGGGGCGTGGGAGGTTCGCATGGGGTGATCCTCGCCGACCGGGGGCGTCCGGGCCAGAACCCGGCCCGCCCGGTCCTCAGGGGGCGCGGACCGGCCCGGTCCCGGGACGGTCCGGCCGCGTCGGGGCCGTCGCTACCCCACTGCCCGCAATCCGGGCGGGGACGCCAGGAGATCGCGGAGCACCGGCATCATCGGCGAGGCGACGGCGGTCAGTGGCAGCCGGCGTTCCGCGGTCGGCCGTGGCCCGGGGCGCGGCAGGCGGTGCGTCCGTGTGGTGGGGGAGGCTTACCCCAGTGCCCGCAGTCCGGGCAGGGAAGGCACGAGGACGGGGAGCGCGGGCATCATCGGCGAGGCGAAGGCGGTCAGTGGCAGCCGGCGTCCCGCGGTCGGCCGTGGCCCGGGGCTCGGCAGACGGTGGGTCCGTGTGGTGGGGGAGGCTTACCCCAGGGCCCGCAGTCCGGGCAGGAACGCCACGAGGACGGGGAGCGCGGGTACCAGCGAGGCGACGGCGGTCAGTCGCAGCCGGCGGCTCGGGGGAAGCCGGTCGCCGGAGCCCAGCAGACGGTCCACCCGTGCCGGGACGTGCGCCTGCGCGGTCGGGCAGGGGCCGAACACCCCGCGGTCCTCGTTCAGTTCGACCAGGGCCAGGGCGGTGGTGAGCCGGCCGAACCGGCGGGACGCCGTGTCGTCCGCGGCGAGTTCGACCAGCCGGTGCATCTCGTCCCGGAACGCGGAGAACACCGGAACCTGCGGGAAGCCGTCCGCCAGCGCGGACGAGCAGTGCAGCAGCCAGTCGTGCCGGGCGCGTGCGTGACCGCGCTCGTGCGCCAGCACGGCGTCCAGCTGCCGTCCCTTCAGACGCTGTAACGCGGCTGTCGTGACCACCAGTTGGGGCGGGGTGCCGGGCAGGCACCAGGCGTCCGGGCGGTCGCCCTCCAGTACCACGAGCCGGTCGGAGCCCGGCTCCTCGCCGGGCAGCAGCGGAGCCCGGCGCCGCAGTTCGGCGCGGCGCGCCCGGCGCCGGGCGCGGGCCCGCGCGATCTCCCGGACCAGCATCGCCCCGCTCCACAGCCCGCCGCACGCCAGCACCACGGCGGTGACATGCGCCCAGAGGCCCGCCGTGCCGAGCGTGTACGCCTCCACGACCGCGACCGGCGCGCCGGTGAACACATGACCGCCGACCGCCCGCCAGGCCGCCGCCGCGCTGAACGTCATCGACAGGGCGCAGCACAGCAGCACCGCGGCGATCACGCACTGCCAGGCCCACAGGGCCACCACCGGTTCACGGTCCGGCCAGTCCGCCCGCGCGAGCAGCCGGGGACCCACGACGGCGGTCAGCACGCCGAGCAGCAGCAGGACCGCGGGGAGGATCATGGCAGCAGCCTAGAAGCGCGGACGCCCCCTGGATACGGGCCCGCGGTCCGAAGTGACGCAGACAACGGTCCCGCGCCGGCGGCCGGACGGTCCCTTGCGTGCCCTCGGATCGTCCCGTGCGCGGCCTCACATCGTCAGCAGCATCGCCACCATCGCGATCCCCATCGACAGGCGGCAGGCCCGCGCCAGCTCCGGCCGGTCGCCCCACCCGGTGCCGGACCCGGTACGCGGCCCGACGCCCGGCCCGCCCGCCAGGGCGGGTACCGGCACCAGCCGTGCGCCCGTCACCAGCACGTACGCCGTGAAGTACAGCAGCAGGGCCGCGGTCAGCGCGGGTATGCCCGCACCGCCGTGGTGCGCTCCCCGCGGGGCGGCCGCCATGACCACCGCCATGTAGACCATCGCGCCCGCGCCCACCACATGGTGCAGATGCCCCGCGGAGACGCGGGCCGCCCACAGCGCGTGCAGCCCCGCCGCCCCGAACACCGCCGCCCACAGCGGCCAGGCCCACGCCGGCGGCGTGAACACCGCCGCGGGCACCGCCATCGCCGCCATCCCGAACCCCATCAGCGCCTCGCCGCCCGCCGCCCGGCGCTGCTCCTCCACGCTGCTGCGCATCCGCAGCAGGCAATAGGCGCCGGTCGCCGCGCAGAGCGCCACCAGCAGCCAGCCGGACGATCCCGGTCCGTGCACGCGAACCCCCCTCGAACCGCTCCACCGGACGATCAGGGGATGCCCGTGCCCGGCGGCGTGTACGCGAGCGCGAGGGGGTACGCGGGGGGCTCCCGGGGGCGCGGGCGGGCCTCCCGCCATGCTCTTCACAAGTAAAACACCTGTTAACCTTGCTCTTCATGAGCAGTGCCATCCCCACCCCCACGCGCGTCCGGCGCCTCCCCGTCGTCGGCGCGCTGCGCCTCGGGCGACCCTCCGACGTCTGGTTCAAGCCCGCCCTCAGCGTGGTCGCCGCCGTCGCCCCGCCCAGCCTGCTCCTGGTGGCGCTCGGCCGGCTCGACCTCGCCGCGTACACGATGGCGGGCTCGCTGTGCGCCCTGTACGCGCACCACCGCCCGTACGCCGCCCGCGCCAAGGTGCTCGCGTGGGTGGTCCTCGGCATGGTCGGCGGCCTCGCCGTGGCCCTGGTCACCGCCTCCCTCACCCGGAACGCCGTGGTCCTGGTCACCGTCGGCGCTCTGCTGGCCGCCGTGCAGAAGGCGGTGTGCGACGCCACCCGCGTCGGGCCGCCCGCGCATGTGATCCTCACCTTCGTCAGCTCCGCCACGCTGTTCGTCCCGCAGACCCTCGGCCAGGTCCCCGGCCACCTCGCGCTCGCCGCGGCGGCCGGGGCGTGGGCGTGGCTGGTGGGCATGGCCCCCGCGCCACTCCGCCCGCACGGCCCGGAGCGGCGGGCCACCGCCCAGGCTCTGCACACGGCCGCCGCGTACGCCGAGACCGCGCGCGGCGGCGAGGAGAGCGCCGGCGCCCGGTCCGCCGCCTACGCGGCCGTGCACGCGGCCTGGCAGACCCTCCTCGCGGCCCGGAACCGCCCCTCCACGACCCGCCGCGCCCTCGAACGCCTCGTCGTCCGCGCCGAGGTCGCCCTCGCCGCACCCGCCGACACCGACCCCGCCCGCCTCCGCGCCTGGGCCGACGCGGTACGCGGCTCGGGGCGCGTACCGCGTACGGGGGATCCGCGGCGGGACGAGGGTTCGCTCGGTGAGCGGGACGAGCTCGTCGGGGTGGCTGCCGAGCGGGCGGTCGCGCCGCGTCCGTTGTGGAGCCGGCTCGGGCCGCTCGCCCCCCTCGCCGTTCGCACCGCTCTCGGCTGCGCCCTCGCCGGATACGTCTCCCTCGCCCTAGGCGCCGACCGTCCCTACTGGGCGCTGGTCACCGCCGCCTCCCTCTACCAGGCCAACCTCACGCTCACCTGGAGCAGGGCCGTGCAGCGGGTCGTCGGCAACCTCGTCGGCGTGCTGCTCTTCGCGGCCGTCACCCCGGTCGCCCGGCTCGGCCCACTCGCCCTCGTGCTGTGCATCCTCGCCTGCAACTTCGGCGCCGAGGCGCTCATCGGCCGCAACTACTGGCTCGGCAGCGTCTGCGTGACCCCGCTGGCGCTGCTCGTCACCGAGCTGCCCGGCTACCAGCCCACCGGCGAGCTGGTCACCGACCGGGTCGTGGACACACTGGTCGGCGCCCTGGTCGGCTTCGCCGCCGCCCTCGCCGTCACCGACCGGCGGGCCGGGCGGCGCGTCGAGCGGGCGCTCACCGCCGTCGCCCGCGCCCGCGAGCTCGCCGCCCGGTACG
>BMVA01000015.1 GCA_014650475.1 Streptomyces albogriseolus | reverse complement strand
CGGCGGGGCGGGCTCGCCGCCGACCTGCCCGGGCGGCGCCGGCTCACCGGCCGCGACCGGCGGCAGCTCGCGTGTCTCGTCGTACGCGTTCTGCCAGCCGTGTGCGGCCGCCGGGTCGGCGTAGGCGTCGTACGCCGGAGGCGGGGCGGTCTGCGGGAGGTAGACGCTCGGCGGACCCTGGGGAACCGACGCGCCGTTCACTCCATCGGCGTACCGGGATGCGCTGGACATGGCCGCGCATTCTAGAGAGGTCGGGTCCCCCAGGGACAGCGAGCGGACATACCCGCCCGAACCGCCGCGTCCCACGTGGCGGAAAACACGGCCCGAAGGGCCATACCGGGCCGTAAGCTCCCAGCATGCAGGTGATCCAGTCGACCAAGCTCACCAACGTCTGTTACGAGATCCGGGGCCCGGTGCTCGAGGAGGCGATGCGGCTGGAAGCTGCCGGTCACCGCATCCTCAAGCTGAACACGGGCAACCCGGCGGCGTTCGGCTTCGAGTGCCCGCCCGAGATCCTCGAGGACATCCTCCGCAACGTGTCGTCGGCGCACGGCTACGGAGACGCGAAGGGCCTGCTGGCCGCGCGCCGGGCCGTCGTCATGCACAACCAGACGCTCGGCATCGAGACCGACGTCGAGCACGTCTTCATCGGCAACGGCGTGTCCGAGCTGATCGTGATGGCGATGCAGGGCCTGCTGGACGACGGCGACGAGGTGCTGGTCCCGGCGCCGGACTACCCGCTGTGGACGGCGGCCGTCTCCCTCTCCGGCGGCACGGCGGTGCACTACCGCTGCGACGAGCAGTCCGACTGGATGCCGGACCTGGCCGACGTGGAGCGCAAGGTCACCGACCGCACCAAGGCCCTCGTCATCATCAACCCGAACAACCCGACCGGCGCGGTCTACGACGAGGCGGTCGTCAAGGGCCTCACCGACATCGCCCGCCGTCACAACCTGCTGGTCTGCTCGGACGAGATCTACGACAAGATCCTCTACGACGACGCGGAGCACGTCCCGACCGCGTCCGTCGCCCCCGACCTGCTCACCCTCACCTTCAACGGCATGTCGAAGGCGTACCGGGTGGCCGGCTACCGGGTGGGCTGGATGTCGATCTCCGGCCCGCGCGCCCACGCCGACTCCTACATCGAGGGCCTGACGGTCCTGGCGAACATGCGCCTGTGCGCGAACATGCCGGGCCAGCACGGCGTGGTCGCCGCGCTCAGCGGCCGCCAGACGATCAACGACCTGGTCCTGCCGGGCGGACGGCTGCGCGAGCAGCGGGACGTGGCGTACGAGCTGCTCACCCAGATCCCGGGCGTGAGCTGCGTGAAGCCGAAGGGCGCGCTGTACCTGTTCCCGCGCCTGGACCCCGAGGTCTTCAAGATCAAGGACGACCGGCGGATGGTGCTGGACCTGCTGCGCCGCGAGAAGATCATGGTCGTGCAGGGCACCGGCTTCAACTGGCCGGAGCAGGACCACTTCCGCGTGGTCACGCTGCCCTCGGTCACGGACCTGCGGGACGCGATCGGCCGCATCGCACGCTTCCTCGACGGCTACAGCCAGCACTGAGACCCGCGCACTCCGCACCGAGGGCCCATCACTTTCGACTGCGACTCAACTTTAGACAGAATCTAAGCTAGGATGGCTTCCTGTCAGCACCCAGGAGGCCATCCATGTACGAACCGATCCGCTCGAAGTCGGTCCACAGCACGATGGCCGGCCCTGACGACTTCCCCCACAGGTCCCGCGAGGAGGAGCTGGACATCCAGCTCGCGGGCCATCTCGCCGCGCTGCTCGCCGTCACCGACGAGCTGCGGGTGGCGGCGCCCTCGGCCGATCTGGACACCGCGGCCGAGCGGCTCACCCAGGAGATCACCCGCCTGCGGGGAGGACGTACGCCGGCCCGTGCGACCACGTCCACGCGCGGCCGCGAGCCGGACGCGACGGCCCTGCACCGGAAGGCGCACGCGCTCGCCGGGCGCGCCCTGGTCGTCGCCGCGTCCCGCGCGGACACGGCGGCGGCGATCCTGGCCGCCGAGCGGATGGACGCGCACACCGCGGCTCTGAAGCCGCGCCCGCTGGCGTCCTCCGCGCACTGAGCCCCTCACCGGGCTCCCCTCCACGGCCCCGGTCCGCGCGCACCCGCAGCGACGCGCGGACCGGGTGCCCTCTCACTTCTCCGGCCGGTCCGCGTACACCGACGCGCCCGCCGCACCGCGGATCTCCGGGAGCGCCGAGTAGAGCGCGGCGCCCGGGCACAGCGTGGCGTAGCCGTCGCGGTGTCCGGAGATCGTGTTCAGCGTGGCCTGCTCGCCGGTGTCGTAGACCCCGGTGTCGCCGGCGGCGGTCAGCGTCACCTGCGCCCCCGGGTCGACGCCGTGCAGGCCGAGCTTCCAGGCCGAGAGGTCGGCGATGGCCTGCTTGGCCGCGGCGGTCGGCGTGCCGCCGTTCTCGTAGTCGCCGAGGAGTGAGACACCGGCCGAGTAGCCGTTGAAGCCGTAGGTGTGGGCGCCGCGAACCGGCTTGTCGACACCGCCCGCCCGGCCCTCGAAGACCGTGCCGCACTTGTCGACGAAGAAGTTGTAGCCGATGTCGTTCCAGCCGTTGGTCTCCACGTGGTACGTGAGGATGCCCCGGACGATCGCCGCCGAGTCGGCGCAGTCGTAGTCGTTGGTGCCCGCCGTGTGGTGGACGAAGACCGCGTCGACCGTGTCCAGGTAGGAGGGCGGGTCGACGACGAGCGACTCGTCCGCGCCCCAGTCGGCGCGGCTGACGATCGCGGGAGCGTCGGGGGCGGCCGGTGACGTGGACCCGCTCGGTTCCCGCCTGGCGCTCGGCTCCGCCGTGGGCTCGGCGGTCGGGGCCGGGGTGGGCTCCGTCGCCGGCTCCTCGCTCGGCGCGGGGGTGGCGGGCTCTTCCGTCGGCTCCTGCGTCGGCGCGTCCGAGGTCGCGGGGGCCGTCGGCTCCTCGCTCGGGACGGCCGGCTCGGTGGTCGGCTCCTGGCTCGGCTCGGGCGCGCCGGGTTCTGTCGCCGTCGGCTCCTGAGCCGGCTCCTCGGAGGGGGCCGGGGCGTCGGAGGGGGCCGGCTGCTCGGTGGCCGGAGCCTCCGTGGGTTCCTGGGTCGGCTCGGCCGGCTCCTCGGGCGCGGTGGTCGGCGCGGCGTCCTCGCCGGAAGGCGTGGCACCGGCGGTGGCGGTGGCGCTCTCACCAGTGCCGGGCTCGGCGGAGGGCTTGCCCTGGCCGTTCCCCTTGCCGTTGCCGCCCTTACCGCCGCCCTTGCCCTGCCCCTTGCCGGCCTTCTCGTCACCCGGGTCGATCATGTCGAGCCGCAGCGCGTCCGGCACGGCCGTCTCCTTGCCGCCGGCCAGCACCCGGGCCTCGACCGCGTCCGACGGTCCCACCCACAGCGGCTCCGAGGCGCCACGGACGCGCGAGGCGTCGCCCTCCTCCGTCTCCGGTGCCCGGATGCCGAAGTCAAGGTCCCGCCAGTCCGTCCACGTGCCGCTCTCCGCGCCGCGGGTGCGGATCTGCGCGGTGCCCTCGAAGTCGTCGGCGCCGTCCTCCCAGGAGACGCCGACGAGGGAGAACATCTGCGTGTCCGTGCGCGGCAGCTCGCGCTTCTTCGGGTCCTTGCCGTCCAGCGACAGCGTGTGCGCCTGCGCGGGACGGGACGCGTCGTCGGCACCGCTCCCCCCGGAGCCACCGGTCACGGACACCGCCGTCACCCCGGTACCCGCCAGGACGACGACACCGGCCGCCAGCCATATCGTGCGCTTCGGCACCCTCGGACGCCGTGCGCGGATTCCTCTCGGGCTCATGCCCACCCCTCATGAAGTGTGTACGTCGTGATCAGTTGCCGTCGGCGGGCAGTGCGCCCGCGCAGGTGGCCCGCCCGAACGCGCCCATGGCGGTGGCCCGCTGGACGTGCTTGCCGCGGACCGCGAGCGTGCAGGAGGCCTGTCCGCCCTTCTCGCCGAGGACGATCGCCACGGTGGGAGCCATGCCGAGCGGCACCCGCACGGTGCGCTTCCAGGGCAGTTCGGCGTCCCGGACGACGGTGGCCGTGCCGTCCTCGTTCCGGCCGAGGAAGGAGATCTCGGCCGTGCCGTCGCCGGTGACCTCGTAGGTCACGGCGGCGGTCGGCGTCGAGGGCTTCCCCGGCTCCTCCTCGGTGTCGAGCAGTCCGTAGCCGACGAGGCCGGCGCAGGCGAGCAGCAGAACGGTGGCGATCAGCACAACGGCTCTGCCAGCACCGCTCGAGTCCTTGCCGCTGACGCCGCTCCCGGTATCGCTCGGTGCGCCGTTCACTGTGCCGTTCTCTTTGTTTTCCGCGAATTCATTGGCTGACATGAACGGGGCTCGGCTTTCCCTGGTCCGGATCGATGTGGCATGCAACTGAAGTCGAACCGGGCGGTTATACACCATGCGGAGCGCGCCGCGCGAGAGGGCGGACATAAAGGGACGAAGCATTGGCGGTCAGCCCTCCAATTGCCCTCAATGTCCCCTCACTTGACAGGACGTCAGCGAGGTGGCCAATAATCCCGCCGCCGCGCCCCGCGACCGGTTTCTCACCTGCTCGCGAGGTGCTGCACAGCCATGCACCAAGCCGTGCGGGATTCTCCGCGCCGGCTCGTTCGGCGCGCCCTTTTCGCGTTCGGCGGAGAGGGCCGCCGATGTCGAAAGGTATGCACGTGAAGGTGCCGTACAGGAGATATCTCTCCTGTCTGGTGGCCGCGGCGATTGCGGGCACACTCCTGCCGCAAGTCGCTTATGCGGCCCCACCGTCCGAGCCCGGAAAGAGCGAGGACAAGGGGTTTCTCGATACGGTCTCCGGCTGGTTCGGAGACGACGAGGAGGGAAAGCCCGAGCCGCCGTCGTACGGCGACCGGCCCGTGGCCGACCGGCAGAAACTGGCCAAGGGGAAGAACGCCCCGAAGGCGAAGCGGGTCAAGGAACTCACCTCCCGCCGCACCCCGTCGGCCCGCTTCTGGGAGCTGTCCGACGGCCGCGTCGAGGCGGAGCTGACGGCCGCCCCGACCGCGTACAGGGACCCGTCCTCGAAGGCGTGGAAGGCGATCGACACCCGGGTGACGGAGACGAAGGCCAAGGGCTTCGTCTTCGCCAACACGGCCAACACCGGCCGCAGCTGGTTCGGGTCGGACCCGGACCGGCTGCTGCGGTTCGAGACGGCGGACGGGGGCCAGTCGGTCACCCTCGGCCTGCCGGGGGCGCGCGGCTCCCTGAAGCCGGAGGCCAAGGGCGACACCGTCACCTACAAGGACGCGGTCGGCGGCGCGGACCTGTCCTACGAGGTCGGTCCCGGCCGGGTGAAGGAGAACATCACCCTCGCCGAGCGGCCCGCCGGCCCGGTGACGTACACCTTCACCCTGGACACCGAGGGCCTGACGCCGAAGGCGCGGAGGGACGGCTCGATCGCGTTCTTCGGTGAGCTGCCGAACACGCCGGTGCTGGTGATACCGGCCCCGTACATGACGGACGCGAGGAAGTCGGCGTCGTCGCCGTACGGGTACGCGTACAGCGCGGACGTCACGCAGAAGCTGGTCCGTGACGGCGACGGCTGGAAGCTGACGGTCACGCCGGACGCGACGTGGCTGGCGGCGAAGGAGCGGCAGTACCCGGTCGTCATCGACCCGACGATCACGATCGCGCCGTCGCCGTCGGGTTCGCAGGACGCCATGGTCCTGTCGGACCAGCCGGGCGTGAACTTCAACTCCTCGTGGAAGTTGGCGGTCGGCAAGACCTCCTCCACCGCCCAGGCGCGTTCGCTGCTGAAGTTTCCGCTGGACGAGATCCCGGCCGGGGTGAAGGTCGACGGCGCCCGGCTGGGCGTCTACTTCGACCAGTCGCACACCACCAACGGCAACGACGTCACCATCGAGGCGCACCGGGCGACCGGCGCCTGGGACGAGTCGACGGCCACCTGGTCGAACACGTCCGGCCTGCTGGGCGAGCTGTCCGGCACGAGTGTCCAGGTCGACGACGGGGACGCGGGCACCACGGCCGCGACCGGTTCCTGGCCCGCGTCGGGCTCGACGCTGACGCAGTACGCGATCGGCCAGGACTACCGCTACAACAAGGACGCGGTCGCCGGCGACACGTACACCTGGCAGCCGAAGGTCACCGACACCGCCACCTACCGCGTCGACGTGCACTATGTCGCGGCCGCCGACCGGGCGACGAACGCCCCGTACACGGTGACGCACCGCGACGGCACGCAGACGTTCACCGTCGACCAGTCGGCCGGCACCAACGGCGTCTGGACGTCGCTGAACGGCGGCGGGCAGCTGCCCTTCACCAAGGGCACGGTCGGCAAGATCGTCCTCGGCGACGGTCCCGCGTCGACGTCGACCGCGGTGCTCGCGGACGCCGTGCGCCTGGTGAACCCGGCCCAGATCGTCAAGAACACGGGCGAGTACAACCAGTGGCACGAGTTCCCGGTCGCCGACACGGTGCAGAAGTGGGTGAGCGGCACCGCCGCCAACCACGGCTTCATACTGACGGCGAAGGACGAGTCGTCCACCGGCCCGCTCGGCGGCCCCCGCTACGAGGCCGGTGACGGCTCCTACGGCGGCGAGACGTCCAGCATCCCCCGGCTGACGGTGACCTACGGCAAGGTCGGCACGGCGCTGAACTCCCCGACCGTGGTGCACTCCACGGGTCCGGAGCTGTCGTGGAAGGCGTACGCCAACACCAGCGGTGACACCGGCCAGGACATCGTGGAGTACCAGCTGCACCGCTCCACGCAGCAGGCGTTCACGCCGTCGGCGGCGACCCTGATCGCGCCGATCAGCTCGTCGGCCACCACGTACACGGACACCACCGCGGTTCCGACGCCGGACTCGGCGGCCAACGAGATCGGGAAGTCGTACTACTACCAGATCGCGGTGAAGACCAAGAGCGGGGAACTGCTCGGGTCGCCGACCCGCATCGTCGGTATCCCGAAGGCCGGCCGGACGATGAAGATCATCCAGGGCAGCCAGGGCGGCGTCACCGACACCACGCTCTCCTCCGCGCAGCCTTCCACCAACCAGGACACCATCCAGTCTTGGGGCGTGGGCCAGAAGTGGCTGAGCGTCGGCAACAACTCCGGCACCTACGGCACGACCCGCGCGGTGCTGAAGTTCCCCACCACCGGCATCCCGTCGACCGCCACCGTGATCAACAACCGGATGTTCCTGTGGGGCGCGGAGACCACCACCGGCACCGACGGGGCGCTCTACGAACTCCACGCCCTGACGCGGGACTTCACCGAGACGCAGGCCACGTGGAACAACGCCACCTCCACCACCGCCTGGAGCAGCGCCGGCGGTGACATGTCCCCGGCCGTCTCCAGCACCGTCGGCCGGGTGGCGGACATCGGCCGCCGCGAGTGGGACGCCACCAGCCTGATGCAGGGCTGGATCGACGACCCCGCCGGCAACAACGGCGTCGCCGTCAAGCTGAAGGACGAGTCCTCCGCCGGACCGCAGGAGCGCACCCTGTTCCTGTCCGCCGAGGCGGCCGACCCCCAGCTGCGTCCGTACATGCAGGTCATCTATGTCGACTCCACCACGGAGGACACGTACTACGCCCCGCAGACGCCGTCCCGGATGACCCCGAACACCACCTACACGGTGGACTTCACGGTCACCAACACCACCTCCGCGGAGTGGGTGGCGGGCGAGCGGGAGCTGTCCTACACCTGGAAGCTGCCCGACGGCACGGACGTCACCACCGGCGGCAACCAGCTCGCCACCCCGATCCCGAGGCTGCTGCCCGGCCAGTCGGCCACGATCCAGGCGAAGGTCGCCACACCCGTCAACTCGGACTCGGGCAACAAGCGCGGCGAGTACGTGCTCGGCTGGGACGTCCGCAAGATTGCCGACGGCAGCTGGCTGTCGGCCGGCACGGACGGCATCCCGTCGCTGAAGCAGAGCGTGGCGGTCGAGGACCCGACCTCCAACCAGCTCGGCCTGGAGAAGTTCTACTCCTACACCGGCAAGAACACCGGCGCCGGCTCGACGGTGATGAACAACCTGTCCTCCGGCAACAGCGTGTGGTCGTACAACGCGATCAACAATCCCGGCCGTGGTCTGAACACCTTCGCGCGCCTGGGCTACAACACCCTGGACACCTCCGACACCGTGCTCGGCGCGGGCTGGTCCGCGCAGGTCTCCGGCCCCACCCGGCTGGGCGCTCCACTGGACTTCCACCCGAACCCCAACCCGACCGAGGTCCGTCTCCCGGACGGCGACGGCACCACGCACGTCTTCCACCAGCAGGCCGACGGCTCCTGGAAGGCCCCGGCGGGTGTCCACTTCAAACTGGAGTCGAAGCCCGGCCTGGACTGCAAGCCCAGCAAGGACCCGGTGCCCGACGCCTGGACGCTGACGCGCCCCGACGGCACTCGCTTCCTCTTCGGTTGCGACGGCTACATGACGTCCGCCGTCGACAACGACGGCAACACGCAGACCTTCACCTACGAGGAGCGCAAGTCCAACAACAAGCCGACCAAGTTCCTCAAGTACATCACCGACCCGGCCGGCCGGCAGTCCCTCGCCCTCGACTACTACGAGAAGGGTGACGCGGCCTACGAGTACATCGACGACACGGGCGCGAAGGCCTCCGGCACCAACCTGACGAACTCGAAGATCTACGACCACGTGAAGTCCATGACGGACGTCTCCGGTCGCACGATCACCTTCTACTACACGGAGCAGGGCCTGCTGGGCCGGATCGTCGACGGCGAGGACTCCTCACAGCCGAAGGTCTTCAAGCTCACCTACGACGCCACCCAGGGCAACAAGAACGTCAAGCTGGTCAAGGCGACCGACCCGCGCGGCAACGCCACCTCCCTGGCCTACTACTACCCACGGGAGGGCGACGACCCGAAGTACCACTGGTGGACTCAGACGGTCACCGACCGCCGTGGCTACACCACGGGCTTCGCCTACCAGCCGAACGCGACGAACCCGAAGTTCACCGACACCAAGGTCACCGACGCCGAGAACCACGCCACGGTCCACGTCCTGGACGACTTCGGCCGCCCGGTGCGGATGACGAACGCCAAGGCCCAGACGACTGCGCTGAGCTGGGACGCGGACAACAACGTCGTCCACCTGGAGCAGGCGAACGGCGCGGAGACCGCGTTCTGCTACGACCAGAAGACGGGCTACCCGCTGCGGACGTGGGACGCCGAGGTCACGAAGAGCTGGACGTCCTTCAACCCCACCGAGTACTGCGACCCGGCCTCGTACCCCGACAAGGGAACGAAGTTCGAGTACGTGACCCGGGCCGACGGCTACTCGGCCGACCTGTGGCGCAAGACGTCGCCGCTCGGCAACGTCTGGGAGTTCGGCTACGACCAGTTCGGCAACCAGATCTCGGTGATGGACCCGGAGGGCGTCGCCTCGGCGACCGAGGGTGACCACACCGCCACCACCGTCTACGACGCGTACGGCCAGCCGACCGAGCAGACCGACGCCAACGGAAACGTCACCAAGTACGCCGGCTTCGGCGCCCACGGCTACCCGACAAGGATCACCGACGCCCTCGACAACTCCACGACGTTCGTCTACGACGAGCGCGGCAACACCAAGGAGGTCGTCAACGCCAAGGGCGTCAAGGTCACCCAGGAGTACGACTACTTCGGCCGCCCGCTGGCACAGAAGCAGCCGAAGGACCAGTCCGCGGGCGTCTACATCACCACCCCGGCGCCCGAGTACGACGCCAACAACAACCTGGTGAAGGTGTTCGCGCCGAACGGCGCGGAGTCGTCCTCGGTGTACGACGAGGCCGACCAGGTCACCGCCTCGCTCGCCCCGAAGGACGAGCCCACGGACGACGAGCGCCGCACCACCACCACGTACGACAAGGTCGGCAACGTCAAGACCGTCACCGAGCCCAAGGGCAATCTGACGGCCACCGTCGGCGACTACACGACGACCTACGCCTACGACGAGATCTACCAGCCGGTCGCGGTCGTCAACGCCAAGGGCCACAAGGTCTCCAGCGAGTACGACAACGTCGGCAACCTGGTCACCGTCGTCGACCCGAAGAAGAACGCCACCGCGGACACCGCCGACTTCACCACGAAGTACAGCTACGACCTGAACCACCGGGTCGTGAGGACGACGGACGCGGCGGGTAACTTCACCACGGTCGAGTACGACCTCGACGGCCGCTCGCCCCGGGCGACCGACGCCGAGGGCAACACCTCGGAAACGGTCTTCGACCGGCGCGGCCTGGTCAAGGAGATCAAGGTCCCGTACTCCAAGGACGCCTCCGGCACCATCACCTACCGGACCACCCGCTTCGAGTACGACGAGGTGGGTAACCAGACCAGGGAGATCAGCCCCCGCGGCGTCGAGACCACCGACGACGCGACCGACTTCACCGTCGAGACGGTCTACGACAAGCTGAACCGGGTCAAGGAGCGGCTCAGTCCGTTCGACACCGGTGACGCCAACTACGGCACGCCGGACAAGACGTTCTACTTCTACGACTCGGTCGGTCAGCTGGAGCGTGTCTCCGCGCCGCCGTCCGAGGGGCAGAGCGTCCGCAACGACACCGAGTTCACCTACTACGACAACGGGTGGACGAAGTCCGCGAAGGACCCGTTCGAGATCACCACGTCCTACGACTACAACGCCCTCGGCCAGCAGACGCGCAACACGCTGACCTCGGCCGGCGGCTCGTCGCAGCGCACGATGACGTGGGACTTCTACCCGTCGGGCAACCAGAAGGCACGCTCCGACGACGGCATCCCGGTCGGCAGCCAGGTCGTGGTCGTCGACTCCACCGACATCAACAACACGGCGACCCAGGGCAACTGGGACGCCTCGCAGGCGATGGGCCAGTGGGGCTACGACGTCCGCACCAACGCCGTCGGCACCGGCACGGACACCTTCACCTGGCAGCTCAACATCCCGCAGGACGGCACGTACGAGGTCTTCGTCCGGCACGGCGACGTGACCGGTGCGGCCACCGACGCACCGTTCAAGATCACCCACGCGGGCGGCGAGGTCACCAAGCCGGTCGACCAGACCCAGCGGTCGGGCGAGTGGGTCTCGCTGGGCTCGTACTCCTTCAAGGAGTACGGCTCCCAGAAGGTCACGCTGACCGATGCCGCGAACGGCACGGTCGTCGCCGACGGTCTGAAGCTGGTCCGCTCGAACACGGGTGAGACGGACAACGAGAAGAAGGACTTCACCTACCGGTACGACGCGGGCGGTCTCCTGACCGAGGTGAAGGACCTCTCACCGGACGCCAAGGCCGACGCCTACACGATGACCTACGACGAGCTGAACCAGCTCACGAAGGTCGAGGAGAAGCTGGGCGCGACGGTCAAGAACACGACGTCGCTGACCTACGACATCAACGGCAACCCGCTGGAGACCACCCACGACGTGACGTGGTCGAAGGCCGAGTACGACGTCCGCGACCTGATCAACAAAATCACGAACGCCGACTCGCCAACGGCGGGCAACCAGCAGATCACCACGTTCACCTATACCGACCGTGGCCAGCCGCTGAAGCAGACGAAGCCGAACGGCAACTCCGTCGACTACGCGTACTGGCTCAACGGTGCCGTCAAGTCGCAGGTGGAGAAGAAGTCCGGCGGCACTCTCGTCGCCTCGCACGACCTGGAGTACGACCCGAACGGGAACCGCTCCAAGGACACGGCGAAGGTCATGAACGCCGACAACGCGGCGGACTACCTGGACACCGTCTCGACCTTCACCTACGACCCGCAGGACCGCATCGCCAAGGTCACCAGGACCGGCGACGCGGCGGGCACGGAGACGTACCGGTACGACGGCAACTCGAACATCGTCGAGCAGACGGTGGGCGGAGTCACCTCCACGTCCATGTACGACCGCAACCGTCTGCTGAAGACGACGGCGGCCGGAGTCGCCTCCACGTACAACTACGACCCGCTGGGCCGCCTCGACACGGTCTCGTCCAACGGTTCGGTGCAGGAGAAGTACTCCTACGACGGCTTCGACCGCATCGCCAAGCACACGGCGGGCACGGGCACGTCGGCCAAGTCCACGACGTACCAGTACGACGCCTTCGACCGCACCGCGCAGGAGACCACCTCCGGCACGAACGGCAGGACGACGCTGTTCACGTACCTGGGCATGGAGTCGAAGGTGCTGCGGGAGGAGGTCGCCGGAAAGGCGACCAAGTCCTACCAGTACAGCCCGTGGGGTCAGAAGCTCACCCAGATCAAGCACAAGGACACCGCTCCGCACGAGTACTCGCAGTACCTCTACCACCCCAAGGGTGACGTGGAGGCGATCACGGAGGAGGACGGCAGCACCCGGGCCACCTACGGCTACTCGGCCTACGGCTCGGACGACGAGAAGCAGTTCACCGGCGCCGACAAGCCGGACGCGGCCAACCCGGACAAGGAGCAGTACAACGCCTACCGCTACAACGCGCAGCGGTACGACGACGGCTCCGGCACCTACGACATGGGCTTCCGGAACTACGACCCGGGCCTGAACCGCTTCCTCACCCGTGACATGTACGGCGGTGCCCTGGACGACATGGGCCTGGCCACTGACCCATACACCGGCAACCGCTACGCCTTCGCCGGCGGCAACCCGATCTCCTTCGTGGAGCTCGACGGCCACCTCTTCGGCATCGACATCTCGCTCTCCGACGTGGGCCACGCGGCCCTCGACGTGGCGGGCATGGTCCCGGTGATCGGCGAGGCGGCGGACGTCGCCAACGGCATCTGGTACGCGGCCGAGGGCAACTACACGGACGCGGCACTGTCGATGTCCGCCGCCATCCCCGGCATCGGCATGGCGGCGACGGCGGCCAAGTACGCCAAGAAGGGCGCGAAGGCCGCGGACGCGGTCAAGGGCGGCGGCAAGAACGCGCCCAGCGCCAAACCCAAGGCGGCGAAGCCGAAGCCGAAGAAGACGGCCGACAAGCCCGCTCCGAAGAAGCAGGCCGGCGGTTGCAAGGTCAAACCGAAGAACAGCTTCGTCCCTGGCACCAAGGTGCTGATGGCCGACGGGTCCGCGAAGAACATCGAGGACCTGAAGGAGGGTGAGTACGTCCTGGCCTCCGACCCGGAGACCGGGAACCTCCAGGCTCGCGAGATCACCGACACCCGCGACCACAGCGGTGTCAAGCACCTGATCACCCTCACCGTCGACCCCGACGGCAAGGACGGCGACGCCAAGCCCGAGACGATCACGGCCACCGACGAACACCCGTTCTGGCTGCCCGACTTCGGCAAGTGGGTCGACGCGCAGGACCTCGAGCCCGGCATGTGGCTCCAGACCGCCGCCGGCACCTGGGTCCAGGTCACCGCGATCGATGACACCCACAGGACCCAGCGCGTCCACAACCTCACCGTCGACGGCCAGCACACGTACTTCGTGGTGGTCGGCCGTTCAGCAGTACTCGTTCACAACGCTGGTTGCCCAAGCAAGGTGAAGGACAAGCCGATCTCGGAGAAGGAGAAGGGGCGACCCAGCTTCCGGTACCAGAAGCAGGTGACGGGGCAGGATCACGAGCAGGTCTGGCGGCTCAATGCCGGGAAGGACGCTGGGCGCCGGGTCGAGGTGGACGGCGGTCCGACGGACGGGTGGATCGTCGAAGCCAAGTGGACGGGAAATGAGCACCAGTGGCGCTCGAGCCCGCACCACCCGAGCAACTACTTCAACGAGTCGAATGTGGTTGACCAAGCCAGCAGGCTTCTGGACCTTGACGCCGGTCTGGGCGGCAAGGGCGTGAGATACGCCGTGTCGAATGCCGAAGGCGCAGCGTTCTTCCGAGCTGTACTACGAGAGTGGTTCCCTGAGCAGATGGCGAGTGGAAGGCTTGCCGTCTATCACGTGGACGGATCGGGGATGTGACATGGGTCTCGCAGCGGATACCGTTGCTGCAGCCGCGGAAGGTCGGCTTCCTGCCGACCTGAATGGTCTGAACGAGCAGATGGAGGCGCTTGGATGGTCTCCGACGGGGTCGGTCGCTCCGCCCTACTGCAGACAGTGGGCTTCGGGAGAGATCCGAGCCCACTTGGTGGACGAGGATGACTCGTGGTTCGTGGACATCATCTTCCGCGAGTTGAGACCCGAAGGCATCGAAGAGTCGGGGTACGACGCGGTCGAAGAAGAGGCCGAGAGGCAGTTGCCGGTCTATCGTGCGTTTCTCAGTGACCTGCTCAACGCCCTCTCCGGAGGCGTTCGATTCGAACGTACGACGGAGTCTCGATTCGGCCACATGGATTTCGTCGAGTCCACTGAAGGCGAGATCGCTGGGCGCCCCTTCGTCATGGGCGTTTCCGCAGCAGACATCGATTTGCCGGTCCTCGTCATGGCACGTATGGGGGTGAGTTCGGGTAGCGACGACGAGTAGTGGACACGGAGCTGACGTCCACACCGCTGGAACCGAATTCCAGTAAGGGCGCGACGGAGCCCTCACCGACCAGCCAGGTCGGTGAGGGCTCCGCGACGTTCGAGGCAACGCGGACCGCAACATCAGTGGACGGGACCAGAGAGTCTCGGGATCCGCCACCCGTGGACGGCTCTGTCGGCCTCGGCAGCCGCAGCCGTGACGGCCGGCGCTGCAATGGCATCGGCCTGGACGGGGCCGTGATCACCGTCGATAGCCCTGCACACCCAGCACGATCACGTCGCCGACCTGCAGGAACGCGGTGCAACGCGTGATCGCCCCCACGTTCGTGTCGAACGGCCTCATGGGACGCAGCCTCGGTTCGTTCGTGAACCACACCACAGGTCGCCAGGTACCTGTCGGGGGATGTCATGATGCGCACCGTGAGGAGGATGGCGTGACTGGAGCAGACGAACTGGAGGAGCTGCGGCGGCTGATGCCGCCCAGGGCCTCAAGCAACGCGTCGGACGACTGGGGTCGGATGCGCGAGTCGCAGGGAAGGCAATTCCCCTCCGACTGTCACGCGTCCGTCGGCCTACCGTTCCTCGGAAGGGGCTCGCGGGCGACCCTGAGGAGGCAGACATGACCGGGGAAGACGAGCTGGAGGCGCTGCGGCAGACGATGCCGCCCACGGCACCGAGCAACGCGTCGGTCGACTGGGATCAGTTCGGCCGGTCCTGGGGCAAGGAGTTCCCCTCCGACTACTGTCGGTTCATCGACGTCTACGGGTACGGCTCGATCGAGAGGTATCTGGCGGTCCTGAAACCGGAGCCCGAAGGCACGGTGACGGAGAACTCCGACATGGCCAACGAGACCGAGGTGGCCCGGGAGGCCTGGTCGTGGGTGCGGAAGGCCCCCGAGCTCGCGGAGGCCCGCCCTGAGCTGATCGCCTGGGGTGGGGACGCGAGCGCCGACCTTCTCTGCTGGGATGCCTCGGACGAGGACCCGGGCAGGTGGCCCGTCCTGGTGTACAACCGGGACGACGGTCTGTGGCGTCGTTACGACTGCGGGATGGTGCAGTTCCTCGTGCGCGTCCTGCGGGGTGGCTTCGACGAGTGCCCTCTCGGTGATCTCTCACTCTGGGGGCGGGAGTCAGCGGTTTTCCTCAACCGGGACGAGGAAGAACGCATGTGGGAAGCCGGACTGGACCCCTGGACGGGCGAGCCGGATCCGTACGCCGGAATGTTCGGACCCTGACCCATGAATGACGCGTGCTCACCACGCACGTGAAACGGCAGGTGCCTGCCTCCCGGTGAACAACTCCTCCCGGTCTCTCTGCCATCGGTGTGTTCCCGTAACTACGCCCCTCAGAATCCCTTCTTCGCGCCGATTTCCTAGTCCGGGCCCTGTCGCGGATCACACCATGTGGTAGGAAACGTGCGAATGTTACACCTTCCCTGCGTCGAAGGGTCTCCACGCAATGCGGTCGTCCCCGCAACCGCTCAGCTGCGAACAGCCTTACAGCGCGGCCAGTTGGCTGGTCGGTTGGGCGGTGTTCCTTTCGTCCGGCTTCGTGGCGTCCGTCCTCCTCAACAGCGCGTGGGTCGACTGCGACATCGGGGTCAACGCGTCGGCCAACCTCGGAAGTCTCGTGGTCGCATCGACGGTCATGGCCACCGTGTCGACGTCCGTGTGGGCTCTGCTGCGTTGGGCCACCGGCCGGCGTCGGCTGCTGACGCCGTTCCTCCTGACCACCGCGACGGGCATCCTGCTCCTCTGGCCCTTCATGGCGTTCTGGCACGCGCCCGACGGGTACCCCGTCTCCACCTGTCCACCGGACGATGTTCCGCCCTGGTGGCCCACATGGCTTCCGCTGTGAGGCCGGCCCCATGGGGGCCGGCGCTTCTCCGCTTCGCGGCCTCGCTGTGCCTCGTACTCACCGGTGCGCTGGTCGCGGGGTGTGGCACGGATGCCGGTTCGACGCCGGAGCAGGACGTCCGGCGGGACGCGAAGGTCATCCGGCAGTACTTTCCCGAACTGGGCGCCTTCGAAGAGGTCGTGTGGACGGGTGAGCTGTTGGGTGACGCCAGGGCCGCGGTGCCGGGGCCCTCGGACTTCCGGGTCTCGGGGATGGTCCGGCTGACCGCGTCCGACACCCGGCGGCTGCGGAGCGAGTACATCTGGCAGGGCGCTTCTGAAGGTCCGGCCGTGCTGGCCGGCATCCGACCGTACGTTCCCGGCCAGGCGGATTGGAAGACCAGTGATGAGTTCACCGCGACCGTCACCGAAGGTCGTTACGCCGGGTCCTTCCACGTCGACTTCCAGAAGAACGCTCTCGTGTTCGATGCGACGAATCCCAGGAAGAAGGTGTGAGTGGCGTCCTTCATCCGAGCGTGAGCATCGCCTCGGTGACCGCGGCGGCCGCCGTGTCGGGGATCGCCGTGGCGGCCTCCTCCAGGACGAGTAGCCGTGCCCCGGGGATCTCGCGTGCCATCGCCTCGGCGTTGCCGACGGGGAAGAACCGGTCGCGGCGGCCGTGGACGACGAGCGTGGGGAGCTTGATCTCGGGCAGGCGCTCGCGCCAGCGGGGTGTGCAGTCCAGCCTGGAGAACACCATGCCCAGCTGGTTGGCCATCTGGACCGCGGGTGCGGTGCCGGGCGTGCGGTCCCAGATGCGCGCGGCGACCGCACGTGCGGCGACGGGGTCGTCGCCGAGGATCTCCGCCCCGGCGGCGGCGAAGTCCGCGACCGCCTCGCGGTCACTCCAGTCGGGCATCGGGTGCCCGAACAGCCGGCCCATCGTCTCCCGGTCGTGGTCGGGGAGGTCGTCGTCGGGCGGGCCGGGCGCGACCGCGCGGGTGCCGGCCAGCGTGAGCGCCGAGAAGGCGTCCGGGTGGTCGAGCGCGGCGACCTGGGCGACCATCCCGCTGACGCCGATCCCCGCGAGGTGCGCGGGCCGGCCGCCGAGCGCGTCGGCGAGGGCCGCCGCGTCGGCGGCGAGGTCGCGCAGGGTGTAGGCGGGCGCCTCCGGGTCGCGCGTCGTCGACGCGCCGCTGTCCCGCAGGTCGTAGCGCACGACGCGGCGCCCGCCGGCGGCGAGGTGCTCGCACAGCGCGTCGGGCCAGGAGAGCATCGTCGTCCCGCCCGCGAGCAGGACGAGCGGCGCGTCGTCGTCACCGAACGACTCGACGCCCAAGGTGACCCCGTTGGCTTTGACGGTGGGGGTGTGACCAGTCATGACAGAGCAGACTCCGTCCGCCGCCCGAACTCATCGCTCACGCGCCGGACGATCGGTGCACCCTCCGGCGGCTGCCCCGCTCCATGTCAGTGGGCGGCCCTAGGATCACGCCGCGGCCCGCGCCCCGTCGCTTCCCCGTCCTCGACAACCGACCGACCGGAGAACACCGTTGTCCTCGATACATGACCTCGCGACCTGGGAGCCGCTGCTGCGGCTCGTGCGGACTTCCAACGAGGAGCGGCTTGCCGCGCCCGGTGGTTACCTGACAGGTCGGATCAGCCTCGGCAGTTGGAGCGTGCCGGTGCAGCGACCGCGCCTGGTGCCGAGGCGCGCCGCCCAGGTGGAGGACATGCAGGACGAGTTCACCGCCGTGGAGCAGGTGCGGGACGCGCTTCGGGCCGACGGCGCGAAGGGTGTCTCGTTCATGGTGGAGACGGCGGCGGACGGCAGGACCCTGCTCCACGTCGTCGAGTCCGGCCCCGCCGTGGAGCCCGGCGTCATGAGCCCTTTCGTGGGTGCCCTCCTCCTGGTCGAGGGTGCCGTGCCCGAGCCCTGGCGGCGGCTGCCCGAGGAGGTGCCGGGCGCTGCGCCGGCGCCGTCTGCGGACCCGGAGCTGCTGGAGCGGACCCTGCGCGAGCGGCTCCCCGACGCCATCGGGGCCACCGAGGAGGAGATCGCCGCGGCGGAGGCGCGTCTCGGTGTCGCGCTGCCCGACGAGCTCAAGGCGCTCTACCGGGTGACCCGGGCGCGATGGGAGGACTGGGGTGGCGACCACGCGGCAGAGGAACGCGTCAGTGACGCGGTCGGCTGTGAGCTCTTCTCCCTGGACGGGCTCCACATCGCGGACGCGGCCTCACGTCCCTGCCCTTGGCGGTTCGCTGCCGACGACGCCGTCGTCACCACGCCGGACGCCGCCGTGCAGGGCCTCGTCGGCTCGCCCGGCTGGATCGTCTTCGGCGACAACGGCGGCGGCGACCGGCTGGCCGTCGACCTGACGCCGGGCCCTGGCGGACACAAGGGGCAGGTCATCGTCATCGACCACGAGCGGACCATCGGCGCCGGACTGCGCGCCGACTCCCTCACCGGCATGGTGACCGACCTCCCCGACGGCTGGCACCAGGACCGCGACGCGGACGGCCCGCCGGTGGTGGCCCGGGTGAACACGCACTACCTGGGCAGTGTGGAGGCGGCCGCCCATCCCGAGCTGGAGGTGCTCTGCATCGGCTGGCGGAAGGGCGCGCCGGTCAGCCTCGCCCCGGTCGCCGGGCTCCCCCGCCTGCGGACCCTCACCGCCATTCCGGGTGCGCTCGCCGACCCCCTGGAGATCGCCGGGCTGACGGGTCTGGAGTACCTGAGCCTCGGACCCGAGGAGTGGCGCGTCCTGCTCGACGCCGGTGCCGTGCCCCGGAGCCTGTCGGCGGCCGGTATCGAGGTGCAGGGCGAACAGCACCCGCTGCCGATCCTCGACCTCGCCGACGAGCTCCTCGCCCTGTGGGACCGGCCTCTCATCGGCCGGACCGTTCTGGACGCCGGCCGGTGAGCCAGGACGGACTGGAGGAGGAGCGGCCTGCGCTCCCGGAGTACGGGATCGAGATCGGTACGGAGCCCCTGGACCGGCCGGCCCGGAACTCGGTCGGCGGGTGGCCCTACTTCGTCGACGGCCAGGAGTGGCCACGCTGCTTCTGCGGCGAGCGGATGGCGCTGTTCTTCCAACTGGATGTGCCCGAGGACATCGAGTTCTTCGGCGGAGAACACCTGTCGGTCTTCCACTGCGCGCACCACAACGAGGCGTCCGACCCGGTCACGGCCGACGGCCGCCTCGTGCCCCGGTTCTGGGAGGCTCCGCAGCCGCCGTTCCCGGGCTCCTTCTGGCGGGTGCTGCTCCAGCGTGACCCGGGGATCCCGGAGGCGGAGCCCGAACCGGCCGTGCGGGCTCTGCCCCTGACCCTGCGGCCCGCCCAGGACACGTATTTCAAGGTGGGCGGTACGGCGTCCTGGGCGCAGTCCCCCGAGTACTACCGGTGCGCGTGCGGGTCGGAGTTGGCGTTCGTCTGCCAGGTACCGGAGAACTGGGAGTTCGGCGTCCGCACCGGGGCCCCGGTGCAGCCCGACAGCATCCGGGACGACGCCTACCTCCTGTTCCTCGGCAACGAGGTCTACCTGCTGGCCTGCCCGCAGCGTTGCGACCCGGCGGCCGTCTTCCCGGTGAACCAGAACTGAGTTCAGATCACTTGAGGGAGGCGACGAACGACGTCCACGCCTGGGCCGTGACGGTGAGGACCGGGCCGTGGGGGACCTTGGAGTCGCGGACGGGGACGACGGCGGTGTGGGCGTCGCAGACTTCGAGGCAGTCGCCGCCGTCGCCATTGCTGTAGGTGCTCTTGCGCCAGCGGGCGGCGCCGGGGAAGGCCTCGGCTACCTCGACGCAGTCGCCGCCGCTGCCGTTGCTGTAGGTGCTCTTACGCCAGAGGGCCGTGCTCAAGTCAATCGTGTTGCTTGCCATTTCTGCCATCCTCAGCCGCTCGCTCGATCAGGGCCAGGGACGCCTCCGGTGGCAGTGCGGCGGCCCTGAGCAGATCGTACGACCTTCGGTACTCCTTCACGAGGCTCGGATCGTCGATGGTGTCCCCGCTGTGCAGCGCCTCTGTGTAGACCAGCGGTGGCGCATCGGGGAACGTCATGATCTTGGCAGTACCCAGCATGAACGGGTGCGCGCCGCAGTTCCACGGAAGGATCTGGGGAACGATGCGATGCCGCCGTGCCAACCCTGCGATGTGCTCCCACTGTTCGGCTGCCTGGTCCGGCGGAACGATCGGCTGGCGGAGCAGGGACTCGGACAGGATGGCCCAGTACACCGGGGTCTTGTGGTTCTCCTCGAAGAGACGGGCTCGTGCCAGACGAGCGGTGGCCTTCTCCTCCACCTCCTCATCCGGTGCCAGCGGGTGGGTCGCCCTCACCACCGCCCGCGCATACGCCTCCGTCTGCAACAACCCCGGAATCAGCGTCGGACACCACTCCTCGATGGTCTCCGCGTGCTTCTCCGCCTCCAGCACCCGCTCGAAATAGCTCGCGTGCCCCCGCCGCTTCGCCCGCCGCACGTCCTCGCACCGGCGCCGGAAGAAGCCGTCCGTGCCGAGCACCTTGTCCACGTGCTCGGCCAGTTCCGCCGGCATCCGGCGCGTCCCCCGCTCGATCTCGCTGAGATGGCTCGGGCCGTAGAAGCTGCCCTCGACCAACTGCTGGAGGGTGAGCCCCGCTTCCTCCCGCTTCCAGCGCAGTTCGCTGCCGTAGAAGGTCGGGACGCCCGTCGAGCCGTCGATGTCCTTGCGCTGCCCCATCGTTCACCGTCCATGGGTTGCCGTTACCGCCCGCTCCCCCTTCCCGCACCGCAAACGTGCAGTTCAGGGCCGGGATGCCGAAGGTCTGTCACGCTACGCCGACCGGCGGCACAGTGTAAGCGGTTCGTCACACAGCGCACTGGAAGGTGTGAACCCCCATGCACAGCCCCACCGAAGCCGACGCCTGCACCGAGGAGTTGCGGGCGGCGCTCGCCGCGCACGGCATCACGCTGCCGTCCCTCGGCGTCGGCCTCCCGGCCTTCGCCTCCCGTTGCCCCGTCCGGCCCTTGATCGCGCTCGGCAACTGCAACCTCCTGACCGCCCAGGCCCTCACCGCCGCCCTCCGTAAGGGGGCCGCGTGATGCCACCGGCGACGACGCTGGAACTGCTCGCGACACCGGCCGAGGTGTCCGGCGTACGCCGTGCCCTCCGCGCGTACGGCGCCGACGTCCAGCTCTGCGCGAGCGAGCTCGTCACGAACGTGGTCCAGCACCTCGGGGAGGGTGTCCCCGTCACCGTCCGGGTGTGGTGCGACGACGGCGGGCGCACGCGCCTGGAGGTGAGCGATCCCGACCCGCGTGCGCTGCCCGTCCTGCGGGCGTCGGTGGGCGCCGACGAGGAGTCGGGGCGGGGGCTGGCGCTGCTGGACGCGCTGGCGGCCAGGTGGGGCGTGGCACACGGGCCCGGCCGCGGCAAGACCGTGTGGTGCGAGCTGGAGGCGGGTCCGGGCGGCGGCGCGGTGCCCGTGGTGCCCGTGGTGTCCGTCGGAGGGCCCGGTCGTACGGCTACCGCGGGCCGCGACCCGCGGTAGCCGTCCCTCACGCCGCGATGCGGGGGGAGGGTCAGCCGCCCAGGACCGAGCCGAACTCGGCGTCCGGGGCGGTGAGGCCGACGTCCTGCGCGCTGAACGAGGTCGCGCCGGCCGTGGTCAGGCCGGCCGCCGAGCCGCGCAGCACCCAGTCGGCGCCGTCGCGTACCGACCCGGCGAGGACGTCCTCGCCCTTCGCCGCGATCGTGACGTCCGCCATGCCGTCGCCGTCGAGGTCGGTGAGGTCCACGGCGGAGCCGAACCAGTCGTCCGTCTCCGCCGTGCCGGGCACGCCGTCGGTGGCCTGGTGGACCACCTGGGCGTCGGTTTCGGTCAGGCCGGTGGCCGAGCCCCGCAGCAGGACCGCCGCGCCGGTGCCCGGCACGCCGCGGACCGTCGCGCCCGGCGCCCCGGCCACCACGTCGGCGTAGCCGTCGCCCGTGACGTCGCCGACCGCGACGGACGCGCCGACGTTGTCACCGGCCCGGCCGCCCGGGGCGTCGAGGGTGGCGGTGCGGTGGGCGCCGAGGCCGTCCGCGCTGCCGTAGCGGACGTGGACGAAGCCCGCGGCGTCCGAGTACTCGCCCGTGGTGGTCGCCGACGCGGGGACGTGGCCGGTGACGAGGTCGGCGTAGCCGTCGCCGTCGACGTCACCGGCGGCCGTCGAGACGGTGGGCGCCTCGTTCGTACCCGAGACGTCGCCGGGGTCCGGCAGCCAGGCCTCCTGCAACCCGCTGTCGCTCCACGTGTAGACGGCGGTGTGCTGGCAGCCGCCCGTCGTCCCGCCGCAGTTCTCGCCCCCGGTGACGACGAGCTGGGCGCGTCCGGCGCCGGTGAAGTCGGCGGTGGTGAGGGTGCGCGGCTGTATGTAGGCGTTGTAGTTGTAGAAGCGCGCCACGTCGGTGGGCGCCGTGCGGCCCGCCAGGTCGTCGTACGCCCACAGGTTGGTGCGGCTGAGCGTGGCGATCTGCGGGACGCCGTCACCGTCCAGGTCGGCGACGACGACCTTCTTGCCGTAGTCCTCCTCGGACATCCACTCGTTGGCGGCGTACGGGCTCACCATCGAGATGCCGTCGCCGGTCAGGCCGCTCGGGCCGCCCCACAGCACGGTGAGCGTGCCGTAGCCGCCGCTGTAGCGCACCGCTTCGCCCGGCGCGCCGACGACGAGGTCGGCGTAACCGTCGGCGTCCAGGTCGCCACTTGCGTGCGTGGCCCCGAACAGGGAGTGCGAGCCGGCGTCCCCGGGGACGCCCGGGGAGTTCTGGGTGAGGGTCGTCGAACGGCCGGGCGAGACGCCGTCCGGGGAGCCGTACAGGACACTGACCGAACCGGCGTTGACGCGACCGTCGACGGGCGCGTGGGGTGTGGCCACGACGAGGTCGGCGACGCCGTCGCCGTTGAAGTCGTCGGGCACGGAGGTGGCCGCGCTCGCCGTGGGGGCGAGGGCGAGGGACAGGCCCGCGGCCGCCGTGGCGACGGCCAGGGCTGCGGCCAGGGTGCGTGTGCGCAAGAGTGCTCCAGTCTCTGGGACAGGGTGAGGCGTGGGGGGCCGCACGCATGACCGTCGCGGTGGGTCGGGGGTTGTGCCCCGGGCGGCGAGGAACACGGATCCTCGACGAACAACCACGGTTCGTGCACCCGTGGTTCACATGCGGCCGGTCAGCCCGCGGTCCGCCGGGACCGGCCGTGCAGGGTCAGGTAGAAGGTGCGCAGCGACTCGCGCCGGCTGCCCGCCTCGAAGCAGTTGCGGACCTTGCCGAGAGGGCTCCACACCCGCCCGTCCGGCATCCGCACGCCGACCGGCTGCACGAAGTAGGCCCGCTGGTCGGCGTCGAAGTCGACCCAGGTCGCGCCGGCCCGGCGGACCAGCACCTCTCCCACGTACGCTCCGAGCCCCGCCAGCACACCGCTCACCCGGGCCTCGTCCGCTCCGTGCTTGCGCAGTCCGTCGATCAGGAAGTCGACGAGGCGGAGGCTGGCCTCGGAGTAGTCCAGGGGGAGCCGGTTGCCGGCGGTGGCCTGCCCGACGAAGGCAGCAGCACGCGCCCGCATCTCCTCCGCGTGCATCAGGTGTTCGCCCACGTCGCTCACGGGACCACTCCGTTCCGCCGGAATCGGGGAGAACGTTCACCCGTTCCCCACGAAGCCCAGCGGATCCGCTCCCGGAAGCGTCACCATTCACGGACGTGCGCAGTGCCACAGGGGGCATGCGGGAGCGCGCGGTGCCCGAACCGGCGCGCGGCGCGGGGGAGACGGTCCTGTCAGCACCGGAGGTCACACGCTCGCGCGCCCCCGCAGAGCGGCGTGTGCCGGGCGCCCCCTCACGTCCCGGCTCAGGGTGTGAGCACCACCCGGCCGAACACCTCCCCCGCGTCCATCGCGCGGTGGGCGTCCGCCGCCCGGTCCAGCGGCAGCACGTCGTGCACGACGGTGCGCAGCTCCCCGCGCGCGGCCTCGGCGAACTGTTCCGCGCGGACGGCCTGACGGTCGGGGCCGGGCACGGTGTCGGCGCTGAACGTGGCGAACGTCAGGGACTTGCGGAAGCCGTGCACCAGCCGCATGCCGAAGTCCTCCGGCGGCTGCCCGCCGACGACGCCGACCAGCACGTACCGCCCGTCGGCGTGCAGCGCGTCAAGGGCGTCCGGCAGTCCGGGCCCGCCGACGACGTCGATCACGACGTCGAAGCCGGTCGGCGCGTCCGGGTCGGCGCTTTTGCCCGAGCGGTCGAGAACATGGGTGGCGCTCAGCTCCCGCAGCCGGGCGCCCCGCTCCCCGGACGAGGTGGTGACCGCCACGGCGCCCGCGCCGCTCCGGGCCGCGAGCTGGACCGCCGTGATCCCGATGCTTCCCGCCGCCCCGCGCACGAGCACGGTCTCGCCGGGCGCGAAGTGAGCCTTGCGCAGGGCGAAGTGGGCGACGGCCCCGGAGCCGCCCAGGGTCACCGCGTCCGCTCCGCTCAGCCCGTCGGGCAGCGCGAGGACGTCCTCGACGCGGGCGACGGCCCGCTCGGCGTATCCGCCGGACAGGCCGGTGAACGCCCACACCCGCCGCCCGGTCCAGGAGGAGTCCACGCCCTCCCCCACGGCCGTGACGGTCCCCGCGACCTCACTGCCGAGGAGGTGCCCCTCGCGGAACCCGTGGGCGGCGAGGGCGCCCCGGCGGATCACGGCGTCCACGCCGCCCACCCCGATCGCCTCGGTGGCGACGACCACCTGCCCCGGTCCGGGAACGGGCGCGGGAAGGTCGACGACCTCCAGCCCTGCGGGCGCTCCGAACGCGCGGATCACCACGGCTTTCATCTCTGCTCCTTAAGGTCGGTGGCAGTACCGCCGTCGGAACGTAACGGGCGCCCCCGTCCGCTCGACCGAAGTGAGAGACGATGACCACCGAAGTGCCTCACCCCGTCCGTTCCGACGCCCGCGACAACCGCGCGCGCATCCTGGAGGCGGCGCGCACCGTGTTCGGCGAGGAGGGCCTGGGCGCGCCGATGCGGGAGGTCGCGCGGCGTGCGGGGGTCGGCCCCGCCACGCTGTACCGGCACTTCCCGGCCAAGCGGGACCTGCTGGCGGAGACCTTCGCGGAGCAGCGGCGCGCCTGCCACGCGGCCGTCCGGGACGCGCTCGCGGACCCGGACCCGTGGCACGGCTTCCGCACCTTGATCGAGCGGATCTGCGAACTGCACGCCCACAGCCGGGGCTTCGCGGACGCGTTCATGACGGCGTTCCCGGAGGCGATGGACTTCGCGGCGGACCGGGAGCGGACGCTGCGCGCGGTGGCCGAGCTGGCGCGCGGCGCACGGAAGACGGGCCGGCTCCGGCCGGACTTCGTCGTCGACGACCTGGTGCTGGTCCTGATGGCCCACCGGGGACTCCAGGACACGCCGCGCGAGGCGAGGGCCGCCGCTTCTCGCCGCTACGCGGCGTACGTGATCGAGGCCTTCCGCGCGGCACCGGCGCCGGAGGCGGCAACTCCGCTGCCGCCGGCGCCCCGTCTGTCCACGTGAGGGGCTCCGTCCACAGTTCGGCGAGCGCCGAAGCGTCCGGCCCGTAGCGTGCCGAGTCCCCGCGCGGGAGTGGCTCGCGCTCGTGACCTGGAGGTTTCCCGTGCCGGAAACGGATCTGAAGCAGCGGCTCGCCGAGCGGTTCCGGGAGGTCAACGGGGACCATCCGATGACCGCTGCGGACGACGCCTACGTCAGCGCGCAGTTCGTCGTCTTGGAGGAGCTGTGCGCGGTACAGGGCCGCGACGCCGATGTGGTGCGTCGACTGATGCTGGAGGGGCGTCTCCCGCTTCCGGGATATCTGCGGTCCGACGGTGCCGAGATGGTGCCGGCCGACCTGTTCGCGCTCGCCGACGAGGCCGGCGGCGTGGACCTGCTCGAAGCGTGGTTCACCGCTCACTGGGACGACCCGGTCGCCGGGAAGGCGGAGTGGGACGCGTATCTCAGCGGGCAGTACGTGTGCCTGCACTCGGTGACCCCGGCCACCATCCGGCGGAAGGACCAGCTGACGGCCGCGATCGGCGCCGCGATGGACGAGCCGGACGCCGGTTCGGTGCGGTGGTCCGAGCGGCTGCACGCCCTGGTCGACGAGCTCGACGCCCTGGAACCGGCGTTCACGCCCTACGACCGTCTCCGCTTCGGCGGACCCACGTCCCGCGACACCTGCGTCGACGCCGTGCGCGCCCGCTTCCCGCGCCCGGATCGTTCTGGGCGACGGCACTGTGTCGGTGCACGGGCCTACGATCACGCCACGCGCAGTGATCGGGAACTGCGGCCGGCCGACCCACTGGAGACAACCGCATGAGGAGCCCCGTCGCGGTGACCCTTTCCGATATCCGTGGCCTGCTGGGCGAGCCCCGCTTCAACTGGGACGATCCGGCTCCGTGGGAGGACCTGGAGCGGGAGCTCGGTGTCGCGTTCCCCGCGGACTTCCGGGAGATCGTGGACGCCTACGGGTCGGTCACGATCAACGGGCAGTTGTATCTGAAGCACCCCGCACGGCACCTGCTGCACAGTCTGAGCGACGCCATCAAGGACGATCTCGAGCTCTGGCGGGATGAGGACATGGCGGAGTTCCTGCCCGGTCCCGTGGGCGGCGGCCCCGGGGAGCTGATACCGGTGGCGACGGCCACGACGGGTGAGGCGGTCTTCCTGTGCGTTCCCGAGGGCCCTTCGTCGCCCTGGCGCGTCGTGGTCCAGGAGTTCGACAGTCCGGCCTGGACCCTGTACGAGATGACGTTCGGTGAGTGGCTGCTGGACTATCTCAAGGGGAGGGACGTGACGTTGTGTGCGCGCAACCGGGCGCCTGCCGGGCCGTTCTGGGAATGCCTGCCCTAGTGACGGCCCCGCCTGTTAGGTTCGGTGCCGTTGTGCGTTCCCGCAAACCGAGGAGGTGAGTCCGATCCACGCTGTGACAGGTCGGGGCTCCCTCCCGTGCGCGGCTTAGGGAGTGCCCGCAGAGGCATCCCGAAAGGCTTGCAACGCCATGCGCTTCACCTCTCGCACGTCGTCCGTCGGCGTGTCCGAGCAGCTCTTCACCCTCGGTGAGATCCCCGGTGTGCTGTGGACGCCGGAAGGCGCCACCGGTACGCGTCCCCTGATTCTGATCGGGCACGGTGGGGGCCACCACAAGAAGGCCCCCGACGTCCTGCTCCATGCCCGTCGCTTCGTGGCCGCGTGCGGTTTCGCGGTGGTGGCGGTCGATGTGCCCGCCCACGGCGACCGGCCGAAGGACGAGGGGCTGGACCGGATCGCCACCGGTAACCAGGCCCGCGTGGCATCCGGCGAGGAACTGGCGCCGCTGATCGCCGAGTTCCAGGCACGCGTCGCCCGCCGGACCGTCCCGGAGTGGCGGGCGGTCCTGGACGCCGTCCAGGAGGCCGACCACGTCGGCCCCGGCCCGGTGGGCTACTGGGGCGTGTCGCTGGGCTGCGGGCTCGGCGTCCCCTTCGTCGCCGCGGAACCCCGGGTGCGGGCGGCCGTGCTGGGTCTGGGCGGGGCGCACGCCACGGCCGAGGCCGCCGCGCGGATCACCGTGCCGGTGGAGTTCCTGGTCCAGTGGGACGACGAACGGGTCCCGCGCTCCCAGAGCCTGGCCCTGTTCGACGCCTTCGCCTCGGCCGAGAAGACCCTGCACGCCAACCCCGGCGCACACGCCGAGCTGCCGGCTCACGAACTGGACAGCAGCGTACGGTTCTTCACCCGGCACCTCACCTGACGACACCACAGCGCCCTCGGCACGACCCACGCCGCTTCACCTGGCCGCGCGTCCACCGGAACGAAGCGCCGCCGCCCGATCCGAGCCGGTGTGCCCCGGGCCTCAGGAACCGTGGTACAGCCGGTGCAGGTCGACGAGGACGACCTCTCCCCGCTCCTCGGCCGCGCGCAGTTCGGGATCGAATCCGGCCCCGCTGTAGCAGGCGGGTCGGGCATGGGTGGTGTCCACGCCTCGCGCCTCCAGCAGCCCCAGCATGCGGCGCAGGCGTTGGAGGTGTCCGAGGTGCATGACCTTGTGCCACTTGGCTTCGCCGACGGACAGCAGGATGCCCTGGTCCTGGCCGATCGCTCCGTGTACCACGACATCGGCCTCGAGGGAGGTCCGGTTCACCGGGTCGGCGACGGTCCCGGAGGCGACCTGGATCGGCATGCCCCCGAAGGTCGCGGGGTCCGCGTGCCACTCCACCCACTCACGGCACAGCCGCTCGAAGTGCGGACCGACGACCTTGCTGAGGAACGTGGGCCGGCTGTGTTCCCACATCCTGGCCGCGCCTCGGCGGCGGCTGAGTGATGCCGTCTCGGGGCGGACGACGGCGTGGTGGAAGGTGATCAGCGGCTCCGCGACGTGGTAGGTGGTGCGGTTGGCGCGGAAGGCGTCGGGCTCGGCGGTCAGCAGACCGCAGTTCCTCAGGACGGACAGCGGCAGCGAGATGTCCGTGGCTCTGCGGCCCACCGCGCTCGCGATGCCGCCACTGGTGCGGTTGCCGCTCGCCACGGCGGCGAGCACCGAGTGATACAGGGACCGGTTGCGCAGGTCCGGCTCGGCGGCCAGCAGATACGGTGCCTCACCGTGGATGGGCCGGGCCGGGTTGAGTACGGTCCGGCAGACCCAGGCGTCGAAGTCGTCGGGGCCGTCCGGTACGTCGTCGTCGACGAACTCCCGTCGGTACGCGGGGGTGCCTCCGACAATGGCGTGGACGAGCACCGCGAGCCGCGGGTCCCGGATGCCCCAGAACTCGGCGGCCTCACGGAAGCCGAGGGAGTGGACCACGAGGTCGAGGCCTGCCCGGCCGTAGAGCGGGGAGGCGCCGGAGAGCAGTCCGCCCATGAAGGACATCGCGCTGCCGCACAGCAGGATCCGGGGCCGCTCCTTGCGGTGCCGCTCGGAGCGCACCCCGAGGGCGGCCTGCAGCTGGGACGGCAGAGCGGGGGCGTTCCGCACGAGGTAGGGGAACTCGTCGATCACCACGGGCAACGGCCGGTCCGCCGCGAGCTCGAAGAGCAGCTCAAGGGCCTGGTCCCAGTTCGCCGGCCGGGGCGGGACGGCGGCTCCGGTGAAGCGTGCGACCGCCTCGCCCAACAGGTGCAGGGACTCGGTCGCCGATGCCTCGACCGCCGCGTAGTAGAAGCCGTCGGTGGCGTCCGCCAGCGCCTGAAGCAGGAAACTCTTGCCCTGCCGACGACGGCCCGACACGACACCGAGCCGGGGCCCGGTGCCCTCACTCGTCGCGAAGGCGGTCAGCTCGCTCCACTCCCACTCCCGGTCGAACATGTCCGGCGGCCTCGGCAGACTGCGCGCTGTGTGGCGGACCACGGCACCTCCCCGTTCTTAGAGACGTACCTCTTAGAAGTACATCCCTAAGAACGAGGCCGGGCGCGATCCGTCACGACCGCGTTGCCGAGAGGGGTACCCGACGGGTCAGCGCGTCAGCGGTCACGTACACCGTCGCCGACGCCGTCGCGCCCTCGTGCAGGTCGTCGCCCTGCCAGCTCAGCCGGTAGGTGGTCTCCCGCCGGGTGCGCGGGATGTCGTTGACGGTGAAGGTGCCGTCCGCGGCGACCGTCACCGACGACAGGGTGCCGGTGCCGAGCCGGTCGGTGCGCTCGACCTTCAGCACCGCCCGGTCCGGCAGCGCCTTGCCCTGGGCGGTGAAGGTGCCGGTGATCTCGACGCCGGTGCTCATCGAGGCCTCCGCCGGGGCGGTCAGCGCGATCGAGCTGGCGGCCTTGCCGACGGACACGGTGTGGGTGACGTCGGTGGCCGGGCGGTGGGTGAGGTCGCCGAGGTAGGAGACGGTGTAGGTGGCGTCGCCCACCAGGTCGGGCTCGTCGAGGACGGTGTAGGAGCCGTCCTCCCTGACGGTGAAGGTGCCCAGGTCACGGGTGCCGTTCGCGTCCGTGCGGGTCGCCGTGACCTTCATCGGCTCGGCGGGCGCCGGTCCGTCGTACTCCAGCCGGCCCCGCACCGACAGCGGCTCCCCCGCGACGGCCTGGGCGGGGCTGTGCGTCGGCGTCCCGTCGAGGCGGACCTCGTACTGGACGGCCGGGGGCTGGACGATGTGCAGCCAGTACTGACTGCCGGAGGTGTTCGCGGTGACCGCGAACAGGCGGGAGCCGTCGGCCGACCACTCCATGCCGCGCGGGGCGACCCGGTCGCCGTCGAGGCTGCCCTCGAAGACGAACTCCAGCGGCGGCGTGGAGTCGGCGGGGTCGGCCGGCTGCACCAGCAGGTCCGGGGTCGAGCCGGTGGCCGAGGCGCCGCGCGCGATGTACTTCCCGTCGCCGCTGAAGGCGACCGCGCTGGCGGAGGCGCCGGACGGCAGCGCCCGGTAGCCGGCCGGCGCGTCGGACAGGTCGTCGGCGTTCAGCAGCCGGGTGCCGAACGCCGCGTCGGCCACGGCGACCTTGGTGCCGTCCGCGGAGAACGCCATGTCCTTGAAGTCCAGGGCTCCCTTGCCCTCGCTGTCGGCGAAGCGGCGCGCGGCATTGCGGACGAGGCTGTCGCCGCTGGTGTCGAACACCGTGACGAAGGGGTTGGGCGCGCTCGCGGTGCGCGGCTGGCCCATGAGCATCCGGTTGCCGGGTCCGGACTCGAGCTGGAGGTCGCCGGAGTCGTTCCAGCCGGTGCGCTGGTAGGCGCCGTCGACGACGGCGTCCACGTAGGTGCTGGAGCCGGCGCACTCCCCCGGGTACTGCGCGTACGGCGTCGTGACGTACAGCTGGCCGCCGGAGTGGGCGAGATCGCGGCCGCACATGTCGGTGTAGGTGTTGGCGACGAAGGTCTGCTGGTAGGTGGTGGTGTCGATGGCGTCGATGCGGTCGCGCAGTCCGACGTACACCTTGCTGCCGTCGTCGCTGACCGCCAGGCCGGAGACGTGCTTCTGGTTGGTGGTGATCGTCGCCAGGCGCTCGCCCGTGAAGCTGTAGACGGCGACCGTGCCGGAGTTGTAGGCGTAGCCGGTGTTGCTGTCGGCGACGAAGACCTGCCGGTGGACGTTGTCGACGGCCAGTGCCGAGAACGAGGACATCGGCAGCTTGACCACGGCGTCGGAGGCCGCCGCGTGCGCCGCGGGCGCGGCGGCGACGGTGAGTCCGGTCCCGGCGAGTGCGGCGGCGAGGACGGCGGCCGCGAGGCGTCCCGGACGGTGTGCTGTATTCAACTGTGCCCCCCACAGGCTGTGTTGAGGTCTCACGCGTCAGGTGAGACACCCGTGGAGGACATGGAACAACCGTGAAGATCCAAGAGGCAAGGAGAACACGCGGGACGGGCACGACATGGCGAGGGCCTGCCGTCGTCCCCTCCGCCGGGGCGGGTGGAGGGGAGGGCGGCAGGCCCAGGAGCCCGCACACCGTTGTACGGGCCCCGCCGGTGTGTTCCGCGGCCGGCCGGATCGTGACGATCGCTGGTCAGGGCATCCTCATCCCGGCCGGCCGCGGGGTCCGTGCGGGCGGTCAGCCCAGGCGCTTCACCAGCGCGTGGTACTGGTCCCACAGCTCCTTCGGGGTGTGGTCGCCGAAGGTGTTGAGGTGCTCGGGGACCAGGGCGGCCTCCTCGCGCCACACCTCCTTGTCCACGGTGAGCAGGAAGTCCAGGTCGCTGTCGGAGAGGCCGAGGCCGTCCGTGTCGAGGGCGTCCTTCGTCGGCAGGACGCCGATCGGGGTCTCGACGCCCTCCGCCGTGCCCGCCAGGCGCTCCACGATCCACTTCAGGACGCGGGAGTTCTCGCCGAAGCCGGGCCAGACGAAGCGGCCCTTGTCGTCCTTGCGGAACCAGTTGACGTAGTAGATCTTCGGCAGCTTGGACGGGTTCTTGTCCTTCGCCACGTCGATCCAGTGGGCCATGTAGTCGCCCATGTTGTAGCCGCAGAACGGCAGCATGGCGAACGGGTCGCGGCGCAGCTCGCCGACCTTGCCCTCGGCGGCGGCGGTCTTCTCGGAGGCCACGTTGGCGCCGAGGAAGACGCCGTGGTTCCAGTCGAAGGACTCCGTGACCAGCGGCACGGCCGTGGCGCGGCGCCCGCCGAAGAGGATCGCCGAGATCGGCACCCCCTTGGGGTCCTCCCACTCGGGAGCGATGATCGGGCACTGCGCCGCGGGCACCGTGAAGCGGGCGTTGGGGTGGGCCGCCGGGGTCTCCGACTCCGGCGTCCAGTCGTTGCCCTTCCAGTCGGTGAGGTGGGCCGGGGTCTCCTCCGTCATGCCCTCCCACCACACGTCGCCGTCGTCGGTGAGGGCGACGTTGGTGAAGACCGCGTTGCCCCACAGGGTCTTCATGGCGTTGGCGTTGGTGTGCTCGCCGGTACCGGGCGCGACGCCGAAGAAGCCGGCCTCGGGGTTGATCGCGTAGAGGCGGCCGTCCTCGCCGAAGCGCATCCAGGCGATGTCGTCGCCGATGGTCTCGACGGTCCAGCCGGAGATCGTCGGCTCCAGCATGGCGAGGTTGGTCTTGCCGCAGGCGGACGGGAAGGCCGCGGCGACGTACTTGCTCTCCCCCTGCGGCGGGGTGAGCTTGAGGATCAGCATGTGCTCGGCGAGCCAGCCCTCGTCGCGGGCCATGACGGACGCGATGCGCAGGGCGTAGCACTTCTTGCCGAGCAGGGCGTTGCCGCCGTAGCCGGAGCCGTAGGACCAGATCTCGCGGTCCTCGGGGAAGTGCGAGATGTACTTGGTCTGGTTGCAGGGCCAGGGGACGTCCTCCTGGCCGGGCTCCAGCGGGGCGCCGACGGAGTGCACGGCCTTGACGAAGAAGCCGTCGTCGCCGAGCTCGTCGAGGACGGGCTGCCCCATGCGGGTCATGGTGCGCATGGAGACGGCGACGTACGCGGAGTCGGTGATCTCCACGCCGAGCGCGGACAGCGGCGAGCCGAGCGGGCCCATGCAGAAGGGGACGACGTACATGGTGCGGCCGCGCATGGAGCCGCGGAAGACGCCCTTCTCGCCCTGGAAGATCTCCCGCATCTCGGCGGGGGCCTTCCAGTGGTTGGTCGGGCCGGCGTCCTCCTCCTTCTCGGAGCAGATGAACGTCCGGTCCTCGACCCGGGCGACGTCGGTCGGGTCGGAGGCGGCGTAGTAGGAGTTGGGGCGCTTGACCGGGTCGAGCCTGGTGAACGTGCCCTTGTCGACGAGCTCCCCGCACAGGCGCTCGTACTCGGCTTCCGAGCCGTCGCACCAGACCACGTTGTCCGGCTGCGTCAGCTCTGCGATCTCGTTGACCCAGGAGATCAGTCCCTGGTGGGTGGTGGGGACGCCGGGTTCCGCGATGTCGCGCGCCACGTTTGCTCCTAAATGAGGGGTTTTTGTGGTTGGAGGCCCCGTGGGGGCTGCGACCCGGATGCTGAAAGTGGTGACTTTGGCGCTCATCCGGTGTCGACCGCACTCATTTGATCATCCGACGTGTGCGCCCATCTGTCCAGAGGGCCGCACAGGTGAGCAACGTGACGCTGACCACGGTTGTCGTGCGGCTTTACGCGCACATTGAGTGAACGAAACCGATTCTTTGCGTGACGGCGGGCGCGGGGCCGGCATGAGAGGATGGCCACTTCGCGCGGTCCAACAGGACACCCAGAGGTGTAACTTACGGTGCCGTAGGTACCATGCGGGCATGACTGCGTTCGCCCCCGACACGCCCAAGGACCCGCAGGCCGAAGGCCGGGGCCCGGTGGCGACCTCTCTGCCCCACCCCGTGAAACCGAAGCTGCGCGGCTGGCTCCACCTCGGCATGTTCCCGGCCGCGCTGGTCGCGGGGCTGGCCCTCACCGCGTTCGCGGACTCCCCCCGGGGCCGCCTCGCCTGCGGCGTGTACGCCCTGACCGCCTGCCTGCTCTTCGGTGTGAGCGCGCTGTACCACCGGGGCAACTGGAGCCCCCGTATGGACGGCGTGCTGCGCCGCCTCGACCACGCCAACATCTTCCTGATCATCGCGGGCACCTACACCCCGCTGACGATCCTGCTGCTGCCCGAATCCAAGGGCCGCTGGCTGCTGTGGGGCATCTGGGCCGCCGCGGCCGCCGGGATACTCTTCCGCGTCTTCTGGGTCGGCGCCCCGCGCTGGCTCTACACGCCGTGCTACATCGCGATGGGCTGGGCCGCGGTGTTCTACCTGCCGGACTTCATGCGCACCGGCGGCGTCGCCGTCCTCGTCCTGGTCGTCCTCGGCGGCCTGCTCTACAGCGCGGGCGGCATCGTCTACGGCATCAAGAAGCCCAACCCCTCGCCTCGCTGGTTCGGCTTCCACGAGGTGTTCCACTCCCTCACCCTGGCCGCCTTCATCGCCCACTACGTGGGAATCTCGCTGGTGGCCTACCAGCACGCGTAGGAGCACACCCGGGGCGGCCCCACGCCCCGCACGCAGGCCGCGGCACCGACGCCGCGGCCTTTTCCGTGCCCGGGCACACGGGCACGCACGGCCGGCCCCCGCCGCCTGCGGGCCCTCGGGGCGCCGAGGCCGGTGCCCGACAATGAACGTCATGACGGCCGCACGATCCCCCCTCGTCCCCGACGCCCCGCCGCGCCCCGGACTGCGCGAACGCAAGAAGATCAAGACGCGGCAGGCCATCCGCGGCGCCGCCTACGCGCTGGTCGAGGAGCAGGGGTACGACGCCACGACGATCGAGCAGATCGCCGAGCGCGCCGAGGTGTCCCCGTCGACCGTCTTCCGCTACTTCCCCACCAAGGAGGACATCGTCGTCACCGACGAGTACGACGAGCCGCTGCTCGCCGCACTCGCCGCACGGCCCGCCGACGAACCCTGGACCGACTCCGTCCGGTACGTGATCCGCACGGCCGTCCGCCGCGCCATGACCGAGCGGCCGGAGATCACCGAGCTCCGCGCCCGGCTGATGCTGGAGGCCCCCGCGGTCCGCGCACGGATGCGGGAGACCCTGACGGACACCGGCCGGCTGCTCGCGGAGGCCCTCGCAGGCCGCACCGGACTCGACCCGGACGGCCTGGAGGTGCGGGTGCACGCGACGTCCCTGGTCGGCGGCCTGCTGGAGGCCACGATGTACTGGGCCGAGCACGGTCACCGGGAGGACTACGCCGACCTGGCCGACCGGGCGGTCGACGTGATCGAGCACGGGCTGCCCACGGCGAAACCCTGAGGCGGCCCGCACCGGACATGCCATCCTGACCAGGTGAACGGTCCCGAGATCCACGTCGAGTTCGCCCCCGAGCTGCTCGTCTTCGTCCCCCAGGCGCGCGCCACGGGCGGCCTCCGGACGGCCACCGACGGCTTCTCCAGCCTCGGCCACGTCGTCGAGTCCCTCGGCGTCCCGCTGACCGAGGTCGGCGCCCTGCTGGTGGACGGCCGCGAGACGCCCACCGGGCACGTCCCCGCCGCCGGCGAGTCGGTGACCGTCCGCCCCCACACGCATCCGCAGCGGGTACCGGGCGCCCCCCTGCGCTTCCTGCTGGACGTCCACCTCGGCACCCTCGCCCGCCGGCTGCGGCTGCTGGGCGTGGACACGGCGTACGAGTCGACCGACATCGGCGACCCCGCGCTGGCCGCCCGCTCGGCCGCCGAGAAGCGGGTCATGCTCAGCCGTGACCGGGGCCTGCTGCGCCGCCGCGAGCTGTGGGCGGGCGCCTTCGTCTACAGCACCCGCCCCGAGGAGCAGCTGGCGTACGTCCTCGACCGCTTCGACCCCGAGCTGCGGCCCTGGACCCGCTGCACCGCCTGCAACGGGCTGCTGCGCGCGGCCGGCAAGGAGGACGTCTCCGACCAGCTCAAGGAGGGCACCCACCGCACCTACGACGTGTTCGCCCAGTGCGCCGACTGCGGGCGCGCCTACTGGAAGGGCGCGCACCACGAACAGCTGGAGGCGATCGTGGAGCGCGCGGTGGCGTCGCGGGCGGACCGCGGCCTCTGAGCCTCCGCCTACGCGCGTCCGCCGAGCGCCGTGCGCAGGCGGCCGGGGTCGGTCGTCGGGGCGTCGCAGGTGAAGTTGCGGCAGACGTAGGCGGCCGGGGCGCCGCCGACCAGGGGCCGGTCGGCGAGCAGCGGGAACTCGTCGCCGCCCTCCGTGCCGACGGCGACCACCGCGCCGGGCGCCGTGCCCAGCAGGGCGGTGCGGTGCAGCTCCGCGGTCGCCGGGTCGTCCGCGCCCCGCCCGACCACCGCGACCTCGCGCGGGCCGTCCAGCACGGCCTCGGCGACCGCCAGCCCCCAGCCGATGAACCGCGGCACCCGCGGCCCGAGCGCCTTCACCACGCCCAGGGCCCGCTCGGCGGCCGTACGGTGCGGCTCGGAGCCGGTGTGCGCCGCGTAGCCCAGCAGCGCGCCCGCGGCGGCGGTCCAGCCGGACGGGGTGGCGTTGTCCGTCGGGTCCTGCGGGCGCCGGATCAGCCGCTCCGCGTCCGACGCCGTGTCGTACAGCGCGCCCGACTCCACGTCCAGGAAGCGGGCCAGGACGTGGTCGACGAGCAGGCCGGCGAAGTCCAGCCACACGCCCTCGCCGGTCACCGACGCCAGCGCCAGGAAGCCCTCGGCGACGTCGGCGTAGTCCTCCAGCACGCCCGCGTTGCCGCCCACCTGCCCGTCCTTGCTGGTCCTGGCGATACGGGCCTGCTCGTCCAGGTGCACCCGCACCAGCAGGTCGCCGGCGGCCACGGCGGCCTCCACCAGGTCCGGCCGGCCGAAGTACGCGCCGGTCTCGGCGAGCGCGGCGATCGCCAGCCCGTTCCACGCGGCGACCACCTTGTCGTCGCGGCCGGGCGCGGGCCGCCGGTCGCGCGCCGCGAGCAGCCGCTCCCGGACGCCGTCGATCCGGGCCGCGTCGAAGACCTCGTCCCGCTGCGGCAGCTGCAGCACCGACGCGCCCTCCTCGAAGGTGCCCTCCTCGGTCACCCCGAAGTAGCGGGCGGCCAGGTCCGCGTCGTCGTCGCCGAGCACCTCGCGCAGCTGCTCAGGCGTCCACACGTAGTAGGCGCCCTCCACCTGGCGGCCGCTACCGTCGTCGCTGTCGGCGTCCAGCGCGGAGGCGAAGCCGCCCTCCGGTGTGCGCAGTTCGCGGACCATGAAGTCGGCCGTCTCCAGCGCCACCCGGCGCGCGAGCTCCGAACCGGTGGCCCGCCACAGATGGGCGTAGACGCGGCACAGCAGGGCGTTGTCGTAGAGCATCTTCTCGAAGTGCGGGACCACCCAGTCGCGGTCCACGGAGTAGCGGGCGAAGCCGCCGCCGAGCTGGTCGTAGATGCCGCCGCGCGCCATCCGCTCGCAGGTGTCCGCCGCCATCTGCAGCGCGCCCTCCGCGCCGGTGCGGGCGTGGTGGCGCAGCAGGAACTCGATCACCATGGACGGCGGGAACTTCGGCGCCCCGCCGAACCCGCCGCGCTGCGGGTCGTACTCCCGGGTCAGCCCGAGCAGCGCCTGCGCCAGCTCCTGCTCGCCGGGCCCCTCGTCGCCGCCCACGGACAGCTCCCGGCCCGCCAGGTCCCGCGTGATCTTCCCGGCGACCTCGCCGACCTCGTCGCGCCGCTCCTGCCAGGCCTGCCGGACGCCCTGCAGCACCTGCCGGAACGACGGCATGCCGTGCCGGGGGGCGGGCGGGAAGTAGGTGCCGAAGTAGAACGGCTCCGCGTCCGGGGTGAGGAACACCGTCATGGGCCAGCCGCCCTGCCCGGTCGCCGCCTGCACCGCCTCCATGTACACGGCGTCGACGTCCGGTCGCTCCTCGCGGTCGACCTTGACGTTGACGAAGTGCGCGTTCATCTCGTCGGCGGTGGCCTGGTCCTCGAAGGACTCGTGGGCCATGACATGGCACCAGTGGCAGCTGGAGTAGCCGACGCTCAGCAGCACCGGCACGTCGCGCCGCCGCGCCTCCGCGAAGGCCTCCTCGGACCAGGTCCACCAGTCGACGGGGTTGTCGGCGTGCTGGAGGAGGTAGGGGGACGTGGCCTGCGCAAGTCGGTTCGCCATGCCCCCATCCTCGCGCACTCCCCCCGCCCGGCGCGGGACGGGAGAGGACGCGGCCCGTCGTGCGCCCCCTCCGTGTGAAGGGATGGTGACGGGGCGGCCGTTGATCGCCGCACCCTCGCGCCGGGGCCCCTCCCGCAGGACACTCGTAGGGACGCAGTCGCCGCCGGAGGGGGACGGGACATGAGGGACGGTCAGCGGGCCGACGCCGAACGGCTGTTGGCGCGGGCCGTGGAGGAGGAGGTGCGCCGGTCGGGCGGGCGCACCGACGGAAAGGTGCTGCTGTCCCGGGCGCGCGGGGCGCTGGACGCGATGGCGCGGACGGCGGCCGAGGAGTACGAGGCGTACACCCGCGCCCTGGACGAGGCGGAGGCCGGCCGGCTCACCTTCCGGCAGCGCTACGCGCGCGAGGGCGGCGGGACGCCGCTGCTGGTGGCCGGGGTGGCGGGCGTGGCGGCGGTGGTCGCCGACCTGTCGTTCGGCACGGACACCGGGACCGCGCTGGGCGCCGGGGTGGCCGTCGGCGTGGTCGGGGCGGCGGCGACCGTGGTGAAGGTCGCCGGGTCGCACCTCCCCGCCGCCCACCACCACGCCGGCGCGACGGGCCAGCCCGGCGGGGTGGAGCAGCTGCGGCTGCAGTGGCTGACCGCGCTGGAGGTGCGGGGCATCCGGCCGTTCCTCGACCAGCAGCGGGTCCTCGCCGCGTCCACGGCGCCGAAAAGGACCGGGCCACGGCTGCGCGGCACCGACAAGAGCGCGGCGGCCCGCGGGAGGAACGTGCTGGAGCAGTCGTTCGGGCAGCTCCCGGAGCCGCACGGCCCGTTCGCGGGGCGGCGGCAGGAGATGGCCCGGATCCGGCAGTGGGTGCAGTCGGCCCGCGCGAGCACGGAGACCCGGCCCACGGTCGTGGTGCTGCACGGGGAGCCGGGCAGCGGCCGTACGACGCTGGCGGTGCGGGCCGCGCACGAGCTGAAGGACTACTTCCGCGGGGCCTGCGTGGTCGACCTGCGCGGCGACGGCTCCGGCGAGCCCCCGCTGTCCACGCGGGACGCGCTGCTGCACCTGCTGAACCGGCTCGGCGCGCCCCGCGAGCAGCTGCTGTTCCGTGAGCGGACCTCCCCGGACCAGCAGGTCAAACGGCTGAGCGAGCTGTACCACCAGCATCTGACCGGCACGCCGGTCACCATCGTCCTCGACGACGCCTCCGACCCGCAGCAGGTGCGCACGCTGCTGCCCGAGCGCTCCGACAGCCTGGTCCTCGTCACCTCGCGCTCCCCGCTCGGGCTGCCCGAGGACCTGCCCGCGCGTGTGCACCGGCTGCCGGTGGAGCCGCTGGACGCGGCCGGCGCGGAGGAGCTGCTGACCGCCGCCGCGCAGGACGCCTCCGGGCCGTACGACGCCGAGTCCGCGGAGCGGGTGCGGGAGCTGTGCGGGGGTCTGCCGCTGGCGCTGCGGCTGGCCGGCGCCGCCCTCGGGCCGCGCTCCACGCTCGCCCTCGCGGCCGACCTCGGCGCCTACGGGCCGGTCGAGCCGGTCGAGCGGGCCCTGTGGCTGCGCTACAGCGACCAGCCCGACACCGTTCGGCGGCTGCTGCGGCGGCTGGCGCTGGCCGGGCGCGCCTCGCTGGGCGCGGCCGCCGCGGCGGCGCTGCTCTCCACCGACGAGGCGGAGGCCACCCGGCACCTGGAGGCGCTGCACCGGGCCGGGCTGATCGACAGGGTCCGGCACAGCCGGTACCGGCTGCACGCCCTGGTGCGGGCGTTCGCGCACGCCCGGCTCCTCGACGAGGAGGACCCGGACGAGCGCGCGGCCGCGCAGGAACGGCTGATCGTCAACTACGCCGAGCTCGCCGACTCGGTGCTGCGGCTGGTCGACGGCAACATGTCGACCCGCTCCGACCGCTTCGGCCCGTACGGCTTCACCTCGCTGGACGAGGCGCTGCGCTGGCTGGACGACGAGTCCAGCTTCATCACCGCCGCGCTGCGGCACGCCGAGGGCGTGGACCGGCGGGCGGTGCTGAATCTGCTGGGCGCGCTGTGCGACTACTGCCTGCTGCGCGGCGACCTGTACCGGCTGGGCGAGATCAACGAGCTGGCGCAGGCCGTCGACGAGGGGCTGCTGGTCCGCTCGGTGCAGTGGCGCACCGGCATCGCGGCACGTCAGCTCGGCGAGCTGGACACGGCGCGGACCACCCTGACGTCGGTGGTGGACCTGTACCGGGAGGCGCAGCACGAGGCGGGCGAGGCGCGGGCGCTGACCTCGCTCGGCATCACGCTGCACCACCAGGGCAATCTGACGGAGGCGTCGGCGCGGCTGCGGGAGGCGCTGGACCTCCAGGCGTCCGACGCGCTGGCCGCCGACCGCGCCTGGACGATGCACGCGCTGGCCGCGGTGGAACGGGACCGGGCCCGGCTGGCCGAGGCGCTGGAGCTGCTCACCGAGTCGCTGGTGCTGCACCGCGCGGGCGAGTCCCTGCACGGGCAGGCGTGGGCGCACTTCCAGCTCGGGCAGCTGCACCTGCGGCGCGGGGACGTGCCGCGCGCGGAGGGCGAGCTGCGCACCGCCCTCGACCTGTACGGCCGCACCCGGGACGCGCGCGGCGAGGCGTGGGCGCTGACCGAGCTGGCGCGGGCCCGGCTGGTGGACGGGGACGCCGGTCCCGCGGTGGAGGAGCTGCGCCGTGCGGCCGCCCGGCACCGGGACAACGAGGACGCGCGGGGCGAGGCGTGGACGCTGTACTACCTGGGGCAGGCCCTGGAGGAGAGCGGCGACCTGGACCTGGCGGTGCGCGAGCTGGAACGCGCCCGCACGATGTTCTCCCGTATGCGGGACGTCTACGGCCTGGCCTGCGCCCGGCACCACTCGGCGCGGGTCACCCGCGACCAGCGGGCCGCCCGGACGGGCTCGCTGCGCAACTCCGGGTTCGCCCGGCAGCTGCTGGTGGACGCGCGCGCCGACTTCCAGCGGATCGGGGTGGCGCACGGCGAGGCGTGGACGTGCCTGGAGCTGGCGGTCGTCGACGCGGGCAACGCGCGCACCCCGCAGGCGCTGGCGCTGTGCGACGAGGCGGTGGCGCTGTTCGCCTCCTACGGCGACCGGCGCGGCGAGGACTGGGCGCGCTTCCTGCGCTGCACGCTCCTGCCGTACGCGGCGCCGGGCGGCACGGAGGTGGGCACGGCGGTGGCCCAGCAGGAGCTCACCGAGCTGGCCGCCGCGCCCCACCCGGCCCGCGACCCCAAGCTCGCCGACTGCGTCGAGTCCTACGGGCTCCTTCTGGAACGGGGCGTCACCCTGGACACCGGCTGGCAGGCCTGGAACCTCGGCCTGGTCCCCACCCGCCACGCCCGGGAGGTGATGGGGGTGGCCGTGCCACTGGACGCGTGAGGGTCCCTGCGGGGTGCGGGCGGGGTGCAGGGGGTGCGGCACTCACGCCGGGTGCCGGGTGCGGTGGAACCGGTCGCGGGGAGGGGTGCGGCGCCCGGTGTGTACCCGGGGGCCGCGGGCACTGGGGCCCGCCGCCGAGCCGTGAGATTGCCGGACGCCCGCGCCGAGCGCTCCCGGCGGCGGCCGGCCGCTGGGACCGCAGCGCGCGGTGCGGGTACCGGCGGGCGGGGCCGAGCGCCGGGGCTCACCCCGGGACGCTCAGCCGCGCCGGCGGCACCGAGCCCCGCGGACACACGGGTGCGGCACCCGGCGTGGATGCCGGGTGCCGTGCGGCGCGGCCCGGGATCAGGCCGTGGACTTGCCGGTGTCGGAGACGGCGGCGTCTGCGGCCTTGTCGTCCGCCTCCGCGAAGTTCACGCGGCCCATGTGCCGGTTCATCGACTTCATCAGGCCCCAGACGGCCAGGGCCATCACCGCGAAGACGATGAAGCCGAGGACACCGGGGGTGACCTTGTCCTCGTCGAACTCCTTGGCGAGGGGGACCAGGTGCGTCATTGCCAGGCTTGCGCTTGCGCTCATGTCAGCCATTGTCCCGGATGCCCGCGAAGAGGTCGTCCTCGGGGAGGGAGGTGTCCACGAGCGACTTCGCGAGCTCGTACTCCTCCGTCGGCCAGACCTCCTTCTGGAGGTCCATCGGCACCCGGAACCAGCCCCCGTCGGGGTCGATCTGCGTGGCGTGCGCGATCAGCGCCTTGTCCCGGATCTCGAAGAAGTCGGCGCACGGCACGTGCGTGGTGAGCGTGCGCTCCTTGCGCTCGAACTCGTCCCACCGCTTCAGCCAGTCCCCGTACGGCGACTCCAGCCCGCGCTCCAGCATCGCGTGGTGCAGCGCCTCGGTGCGGGGCCGGTTGAAACCCTGGTTGTAGTACACCTTCAGCGGCTGGTACGCCGGGCCGAACTCGGCCTCCGGGTACTTCTCGGTGTCCACCGCGCCCTCGAACGCCACCATCGTGATCTTGTGGGTCATGATGTGGTCGGGGTGCGGGTAGCCGCCGTTCTCGTCGTAGGTGGTGATCACCTGCGGCCGGAAGGAGCGGATCTTGCGCACCAGCTCGCCCGCCGCCTTGTCGACGTCCTCCAGGGCGAAGCAGCCCTCCGGCAGCGGCGGCAGCGGGTCGCCCTCGGGCAGCCCGGAGTCGACGAAGCCCAGCCACTCCTGCTTCACGCCGAGGATCTCGCGGGCCTCGTCCATCTCCTTCTTGCGCACCTCGTGGATGTGCTCCTCGATGTACGGGTCCCCCTGGAGCTTCGGGTTGAGGATGGAGCCGCGCTCCCCGCCCGTGCAGGTCACCACCAGCACGTCCACCCCCTCGGACACGTACTTCGCCATGGTGGCCGCGCCCTTGCTCGACTCGTCGTCGGGGTGGGCGTGCACGGCCATCAGTCGCAGCTGGTCAGTCAAGACTCAATCCTCAAGTCGTTGGGCGCCCTGTGTGCGGCGTCGCAGTCGCAGGCTTCTATAGTGACGGAACCGGGGGGCGAAAAATTCCGGAGCGCCCCGCCCGGGGACGGTCCGGGGACGCCGGTCCCTTCCTTCCGAGGAGACGATCATGAGTACGTCGAGCACGCGGCTGCCCGAGGGCCGCTACGGCCGCTCCTCGGACCAGCGTGCCGACCGCACCCTCAAGGTCGTCGGCGGTGTGCTCGCCGTCCTGTTCACCGCCCTGATCGGCTGGTTCGGCTACCACTACGTCGCCCAGAACGAGATCAGCGCCGAGCTGATCCGCTTCGAGACCGGCGAGGACGCGGTGAAGGTGCACCTGGAGGTGCACAAGGACGCCGGCGTCGTCGGCTACTGCACCGTGCGCTCCCAGGCGGCGGACGGCGCCGAGGTCGGCCGGGCCGACTTCCGCTTCGACGGGGACGCCACCCGCGTCGACCAGGTGGTCACGCTGCGCACCACCTCCCCCGGCACCAGCGCGGAGCTCGTCGGCTGTCACGCCGAATGAGCGGGCGGGGAATACCGGGCCACTGACCTGCGCTGATGTGAGAACAACGGCTTATGTCCTCCCCCTACGGGCACTGAATTGTTAGGCTCGTGGTTTCGCCCGCGCCTGGGGGACCATCCTTCTGGGTAGGGCGATGCTTTGTATTCCCAGTACCTACGAGGAGCACCTGTGACCCAGACCAGCGAGAACGTCACCTGGCTGACCCAGGAGGCGTACAACAAGCTCAAGGACGAGCTTGCGCACCTTACTGGTCCCGCGCGCACGGAGATCGCCGCCAAGATCGCCGCCGCGCGTGAGGAGGGCGACCTGCGTGAGAACGGCGGGTACCACGCGGCCAAGGAGGAACAGGGCAAGCAGGAGCTCCGTGTGCGCCAGCTGACCCAGCTCCTCGAGAACGCCAAGGTGGGCACGCCCCCGGCGACCGACGGCGAGGTCGCGCCGGGCATGGTCGTGACGATCGCCTTCGACGGCGACGAGGACGACACGCTGACCTTCCTGCTCGCCTCCCGCGAGTACGCGAGCTCCGAGATCGAGACCTACTCGCCGCAGTCCCCGCTGGGGTCCGGCGTGATGGGCCACAAGGTCGGCGAGGACGCGGAGTACGAGCTGCCGAACGGCAAGAAGGCCTCGGTGACCATCCTCAAGGCCGAGCCGTACAACGGCTGACCCGCCGCACGCGAGTCCCCACGGGCCCCCGGCGCCCCGAGCGGCGCCGGGGGCTTCGTCATGCCGCCGCCGAGCGGTACTTGCGCACGGCCAGGGTCCGGAAGATCCCGATGATCAGCACCGAGTAGATCACCGACGCCCACACCGGGTGCTGCATCGGCCAGGCGTCGGAGGTGGAGACGCCCGGGTTGCCGAACAGTACGCGGCACGCCTGGACGGTGGCGCTGAACGGGTTCCAGTCCGCGATGTGCTGAAGCCAGGGCGTCATGTTGCTGGAGTCCACGAACGCGTTCGACACGAACGTGACCGGGAACAGCCAGACCAGTCCGCCGGAGGTGGCCGCCTCGGGCGTGCGCACCGACAGGCCGATGACGGCGCCGATCCAGGTGAACGCGTACCCGGTGAGCAGCAGCAGGCCGAACGCGCCGAGCACCTCGCCGACGCTGGTGTGCGTGCGCCAGCCGACCAGCAGGGCGACGACGGCCAGCACGAGCAGGGTGAGCGCCGTCTGCACCATGTCGGCGAGGGTGCGGCCGGTGAGCACCGCGCCGCGCGCCATCGGCAGGGAGCGGAAGCGGTCGATGAGCCCCTTGTGCATGTCCTCGGCGATGCCCGCGCCGGCCCCCGCCGTGGCGAAGGTGACGGTCTGGGCGAAGATGCCGGCCATCAGGAACTCGCGGTAGACCTGCGGGCTGGTGGAGCCTCCGATGTCCAGCGAGCCGCCGAACACGTACGAGAACAGCACCACGAACATGATCGGCTGGATCAGCCCGAAGATGACCACCTCGGGGATGCGGATCATGCGGATCAGGTTGCGTTTGGCGACGACCAGCGAGTCGCGGACGGAGCGGCTGAAGGCGTTCCCGGGGGACGCGACCCGCACGGATTCGGTGACGGCGCTCACTTGGCGGCCTCCTCGTCGTCGGACTGTGCGGACTCGGCGACATGGCCGGTGAGGGAGAGGAACACGTCGTCGAGGGTGGGGCGGCGCAGCCCGATGTCGTCGATCTCGATGCCGTCGGCGTCGAGTTCGCGGATGATCTCGGCGAGCAGCTTGGCCCCGCCGGAGACCGGCGTGGTGATCTTGCGCATGTGCTCCTCGACCGTGGTGTCTCCCTGGCCGAGGCCGCGCAGGCTGTACTTGTCGAGGAGGGCGGCCGCGGTGCGGATGTGCTCGCGCTCGTGCACCACGACCTCGACGCGCTCGCCGCCGGTGCGGGCCTTGAGCTGGTCGGAGGTGCCCTGGGCGATGACCTTGCCCTGGTCGACGACCGCGATGTCGTGCGCCAGGTGGTCGGCCTCCTCCAGGTACTGCGTGGTGAGCAGCAGCGTCGTGCCGCCGGAGACGAGGTCCTTGATCACCTCCCAGAGCTGCTGGCGGTTGCGCGGGTCGAGACCGGTCGTCGGCTCGTCCATGAACATCACGGGCGGGGAGACGACCAGGGCGGCGGCGAGGTCGAGGCGGCGGCGCATGCCGCCCGAGTAGGTCTTGGCCGTGCGGTCGGCCGCGTCCGCCAGGTGGAACTGCTCCAGCAGCTCGTCCGCGCGGGCCCGGGCGGCCTTGGCCCTCATCTGGTAGAGCTGGCCGACCATCTGGAGGTTCTCCCGGCCGGTGAGGTACTCGTCGACGGCGGCGAACTGGCCGGACAGGCCGATCGAGCGGCGCACGGCGTCGGGGTGCTTGAGCACGTCGATCCCGGCGACGACGGCCCGGCCGCTGTCGGGGCGCAGCAGCGTGGTGAGGCAGCGGACGGTGGTGGTCTTGCCCGCGCCGTTCGGCCCGAGCAGTCCCAGGACGGTCCCCTCCGGGACCTCGAGGTCGACGCCGTCCAGTGCCTTGACGTCTCCGAAGGTCTTCACCAGACCTTCGGCTTGGATGGCACCTGGCATATGAATCTCCACGTCATCGTGATGCTTCGGAAAAGCCTAGGTTCGTGTGCCGGCAGGCGCCGGACGCCGCCCCGGGGCGCCGGGGGTCACCGGCGGCCGTGCCGTGACGGAGCACACACCATAACGCGATGTATCGCGTCTCTCAATGGGATTACCCGAAGGGGTGAAGCCGCGTCCGGCGTCAGCCCATGACCGTGTAACCCGCGTCGCGCAGGGCCTGCTGGACCTCGGCGCAGTGCGCCGGTCCCTTGGTCTCCAGATGCAGCTCGACCTCCGCCTCCGTGAGTCCCAGCCGCGGGTCCGTCCGCACGTGGCTCACGTCGAGGACGTTAGCGTCGACCACTGACAACGCCCCCAGGAGCGAGGCCAGGGCGCCCGGCCGGTCGGTCAGCCGCAGCCGTACGGCCAGGTAGCGGCCCTGTGCCGCCATGCCGTGCCGCAGCACCCGCTCCATCAGCACCGGGTCCACGTTGCCGCCGGACAGCACCGCGACCACCGGGCCCTCGAAGGCCTCCGGCCGGCTCAGCAGCGCCGCGACCGGACTCGCCCCGGCCGGCTCGACGACGAGCTTGGCCCGCTCCAGGCACAGCAGCAGCGCGGCCGACAGCTCGTCCTCGGTGACCGTGCACACCTCGTCCACCAGCTCGCCGACCAGCGCGAACGGCACGTCGCCCGGCCGCCCCACCTTGATCCCGTCGGCCATCGTCACCGGGTGGCTCAGCGACACCGGACGCCCGGCGGCCAGCGACGGCGGGTAGGCCGCCGCGCCCTCCGCCTGCACGCCGACGATCCGCACGTCCGGCCGCAGCGACTTCACCGCGACCGCGATCCCGGCCGCCAGCCCTCCCCCGCCGACCCCGACGACGATCGTGCGCACCTCGGGGCACTGCTCCAGGATCTCCAGACCCACCGTGCCCTGCCCGGCGATGATGTCCGGGTGGTCGAAGGGATGGATGAACACCGCGCCCGTCCCACGCGCGTACTCCTGCGCCGCGGCCAGCGACTCGTCCACCACCTGGCCGTGCAGGCGCACCTCGGCGCCGTACTCCCGGGTCGCGCTGATCTTCGGCAGCGGGGCGCCCTTCGGCATGAACACCGTCGACCGCACGCCGAGCAGCGACGACGCCAGCGCCACGCCCTGCGCGTGGTTGCCCGCGCTCGCCGCGACGACCCCCGCGGCCCGCTCCTCGGGAAGCAGCCCGGCGATCCGCACGTACGCGCCGCGCAGCTTGAAGGAGCCGGTCCGCTGGAGGTTCTCGCACTTCAGCAGCACCGGCGCGCCCACCCGTGAGGACAGGTGCCGGCTGCCCTCCAGGGCGGTCGTGCGGGCCACGCCGGAGAGCATCTTGTGAGCGCCGCGCACGTCGTCGAGGGTGACGGTGCGCAGCCGGTCGGCCGTGCGGTAGCTCATGCCTCCAGCATCGCAGTTTCCCCTTGGGGGACGGCGGTGTGACCAACCCGCGGACGACCGCTTCGCACAGCCCCGGTACGGTCCGCGCCCCGGCCGCGTACCCTGTCGTCCCATCAGCAGCCCATCACGAAGTGAGCCCCCCGCCATGCCCACTACACCTGAAATGTCGATGGACATGACGACCGATCTGACCGCGGTCGGCGACACCGGTCTTCTCGACACTCTGCAGCACGAGGTGGCGCTCTTCGCCCGGCGCGCCGAACAGACCCGGCTCGGCGGGGTCGGCCAGGTCCGCAACTCCATGGACCGCGCCGCCTACCTGCTGCTCAACCGGCTGGACAAGGAAGGCCCGATGGGCGTCAAGGCCCTGGCCGCGAGCATGGGGATCGACTCCTCGACCGTCACCCGGCAGGTGGCGCCGCTCGTGGACACCGGTCTGGTCAAGCGGACCTCGCACCCGGAGGACGGCCGCGCGGTCGTGCTCCAGCTCTCCCCGCGCGGCCAGGCGCGCCTGGAGGAGGTACGCGCCTCCCGGCGGCAGTTGATGGCCGAGCTGACCCACGACTGGGCGCCGGAGGAGCGCGAGGCGTTCTGCGCGCTGCTCACCCGGTTCAACGGCGCGCTGTCCGCCCGGATGGCCGGGCACGACCGCGGCGACTCCTGAACCGGCCGGGCGCCCGCACCGTGCGCGCCTCTTGACCCGGAGGCGCGCCCTGGCCTGATATGGGGAGGGGGTCCCCGCCCGCCGCACGGCACGGCGGCCCTCAGGGGGCCACGGGAGGTGCGGGTGCGACCACGGCATGCGTTCGACGACGCTCGTCGCGCCCAGGAGTTCCGGGCGTACGTGGCGGGCGCGGGCGGACGGCTGCTGCACACCGCGACCCTGCTGACCGCCGAGCCCTGGGACGCCAACCCGCGCGCCCAGCGCCTGCTGACCTTCGCCCTGGCCCGTACGTACGCCTGCTGGGACCGGCTGCACGGCGAGGACCCGTACGACCACACCCGGCGCTGTCTGATGACCAGGTTCGCGCTCAGCACCCTGCGGTACGGCGGGCGGCTCCCCTTCCGTCCCCCGCCCGGCGGCCCGCTGGCCGGGCTGGGCCCGCAGGAGCGGCTGATCCTCGTGATGCGGCTGCACGAGGGCATCGGCGAGGACCAGACGGCGGCCCTGCTGGGCCTGCCCGCGGAGCGCGTACGCGCCGTGCAGAACCGCGCGATGGCCGTCGTGCTGCGTCCCGCGCCCCAGGTGGCGCCCGCGCTGGGGCGCGCCGGCCCGGTGCCGTCATGACGGGGGAGGCGGGGTGAACCGTTCGAACCGGGAGGAGCGGGTACGGCGGCTGATGGTGACGGGCCCGCCGGTGCTGCCGCCCGACCTCGCCGCGGAGGCGGTGCGGCGCGGCACCCGCATGCTCCGGCGCCGCACGTACGCCCGGCGCGTGATGTGGCTGCTGCTGTGCGCGGCGGCCGTGGCGTTCACGGTGTGGGCGCTGACCGCCCGGCCCTGGGTGGAGCCGCCGTCCGAGACGACCCCACCCCTCACCGGCTGGTGACCGGGTCTTTCGTCGTGATCTAGCGGCCGAGGGCCTGCTGGAGGTCCTCGAGCAGGTCGTCGACGTTCTCGATGCCGACGGACAGCCGCACCAGGTCGGCCGGCACCTCGAGCTGCGAGCCGGCCACCGACGCGTGCGTCATCCGGCCCGGGTGCTCGATCAGCGACTCGACGCCGCCCAGGGACTCCCCGAGGGTGAACACCTTCGCGCGGTTGCAGACCTCGACGGCCGCCTGCTCGCCGCCCTCGACGCGGAAGGAGATCATGCCGCCGAAGGCGCGCATCTGCTTGGCGGCGACCTCGTGACCGGGGTGGTCGGGCAGGCCCGGGTACAGCACGCTCGTCACGCGCGGGTGGCGGGTGAGCATGTCGGCGACACGGGTCGCGTTCTCGCTGTGGCGGTCCATGCGCACGGACAGCGTCTTGGTGCCGCGCAGCACCAGCCACGAGTCGAACGGCCCGGCGACGGCGCCCATCGCGTTCTGGTGGAACGCCAGCTCCTCGCCCAGCTCCGCGTCGGCGGTGACCAGGGCGCCGCCGACGACGTCCGAGTGGCCGCCCATGTACTTGGTCAGGGAGTGCACGACGACGTCCGCGCCGAGCGCCAGCGGCTGCTGGAGGTACGGCGTGGCGAAGGTGTTGTCGACGACCAGCCGGGCGCCGGTGTCCCGCGCCACCTGGGCGACGGCGGCGATGTCGGTGATGCCGAGCAGCGGATTGGAGGGGGTCTCCACCCAGATGACCTTGGTCTTCGGGGTGATCGCGGCCCGCACCGCCGCCGGGTCGGAGGTGTCGGCCACCGACCACTCCACGCCCCAGCGCGCCACGACCTTGGCGAACAGGCGGAACGTGCCGCCGTACGCGTCGTTCGGGATGACCACGTGGTCGCCGGGCGCGAGCAGCGTGCGCAACAGGCAGTCCTCGGCCGCCAGTCCGGACGCGAACGCGAGTCCGCGGCGGCCGCCCTCGAGGGCGGCCAGGTTCTCCTCCAGCGCGGTCCTGGTCGGGTTGGCGCTGCGGCTGTACTCGTAACCGCCGCGCAGGCCTCCGACGCCGTCCTGCTTGTAGGTGGACACCTGGTAGATCGGCGGGACGACCGCGCCCGTCAGGGGGTCGGCGGTGTTGCCCGCGTGGATCGCGAGCGTCTCGAAGTGCTGACTGATGTGCCTGTCGCTCATGCGCCCGAGGGTAGTGCGCGGAAGCGGGTGATGACGGCCGCGGCCGGTCCGGGCGGGGCGAAGGCGCCTTTTCGGGGCGGGCGGCGGGGTTTTTCCACAGGTACGGACAGCGGGTTGGCCATTCGGCCGCGTGGTCTGGTTCGCTTGTGACATGGAGATTCTGTGGGTCCTGATCGCCCTCCTCATGATCGGCTTCGTGCTGATGCCGTTCCTTCGGCGCCGGCGCGGCGCCGTGGGCCTGGTCCCGCCCGGCCACCCGGACGCGGCGGACCCGGCGAACTACGGCTTCGCGCGCCAGGAGGAGCTGGACGTCCGCATGCCCGGCCCCGACCAGGACCTGCTGGACGTCCTCGACGTGGTGCAGCGGACCCAGGACTACCGCGCGGCGCAGCAGCTGCTGGCGGGCACGCCCGCGGACGGCGAGCAGCGCTGGCAGCGCGTGCAGGCCTTCGCGGGCGCCGCGTCCCTGGAGCTGGCGCAGCGGCCCGGCGGGGTCTCCGAGACGCCGGGCGGCCAGTGGCTGCGGGTGTGGCGCTCCGAGGCGCCCAAGGACGCGGGCGGCGCCGCGGTGCACGCGGAGTTCCTGGTGCAGCAGGCGTGGCGCACGGCCGCGCCCGGCTCGGACGAGTTCCGGATCATCATGGAGGAGGCGAAGGCGGCGTGCGGCGAGGCCGCGCTGCTGGCCCCCGGCGACCCGGTGCCGTACATCGTGGAGCTGTCCGTGGCGCGCGGACTCGGTTACTCCCAGCAGGAGTTCGAGCAGGTCTGGCTGAAGATCCTGGACCGCGCCCCGGCGCACATGGGCGCGCACCTGGCCGCGCTGCACTACTGGTGCGAGAAGTGGCACGGCTCGCGGCAGCAGGCGTACGACTTCGCGGAGGCCGCGGCGGCGCGGGCGCCCCAGGGGTCCCTGCTGGCCGCGATGCCGCTGTTCGCGGTGTTCGAGCACCTCCCGGAGGTGAATCTGGTCAGCGGGTTCTACCAGAGCGAGGTCGTCTCCAAGGCGGTCCACGGCGCGCTGCACGCGGTGCACTCGGCCCGCCCGGACGACCCGATGACCGCGCATGTGCGGCACATGCTGGTGTTCTTCCTGGTGCGCTCCGAGCGCTGGGCGGAGGCCATGAGCCAGCTCATACAGGTCGACGGGCACGTCGGCGCCCTGCCGTGGACGCTCTCCCCGGACCCGGCCGCCGAGTTCGCGGTGTACCGCGCCCTGGCGGTCGCCGGCTACGAGGCGAACGGCGGCAGCCCGGCCACGCTGCCGCACTGACGTCAGCACCCGCGCGACATCCCGGTTTTTGTCCGTATACCCGTCAGGGTCCTGCGGGTCAGGCGGCCCAGGCCGACGGCAGGCTCTCCAGGGACAGGCCCTCCTCCTCCGGCTCCTCCGCGGGCGCAGGAACGGGTCCGGCGGGGGCGTTCTCAGGCACGGGGGGCTCTTCCTTCACCGGGACGGGGCGGGTCTGCGGGCTGGTCTTCACCGGAGTCATGTTCCCGGACGGCTGCGCCGTAGTCCGCGTCGGGACCGCTCGGCGCCGGACCGTCGCGGCCACGGGGCCGCGACGGTCCGCACGCGCGGACTCAGATCGTCGCCGTGTCGATCACGAAGCGGTAGCGGACGTCGCTGTTCTCGACGCGCTCGTAGGCCTCGTTGATCTCGGACGCGGCGATCAGTTCGATCTCCGCGCCGATGCCGTGCTCGGCGCAGAAGTCCAGCGTCTCCTGGGTCTCGGGGATGCCGCCGATCATCGAGCCGGCCAGCGACCGGCCGCCGCCGATCAGCGAGAACAGGTTCAGGGAGACCGGCTCCTCGGGGGCGCCCACGTTCGCCAGCGTGCCCTCGGGCTTGAGCAGCGACAGGTAGGCGCCGAAGTCCAGCGGCGCCGACACCGTCGACACGATCAGGTCGAAGGCGCCCCGCAGCTCCTCGAAGGTCTTCGGGTCGCTGGTGGCGTGGTAGTGGTCGGCGCCCAGCCGCAGCCCGTCGTCCTTCTTGCGCAGGGACTGCGAGAGCACCGTCACCTCGGCGCCCATCGCGTGCGCGATCTTCACGCCCATGTGGCCCAGGCCGCCCAGGCCGACGATCGCGACCTTGCGGCCCGGACCCGCGCCGAAGCGCTTCAGCGGGGAGTACAGGGTGATGCCCGCGCACAGCAGCGGCGCGGCCACGTCGAGGGCGAGGCCGTGCGGGATGCGGACGACGAAGTTCTCGTCGACGACGACCTTCTCGGAGTAGCCGCCGTAGGTGGGCTCGCCGTCCCGGCCGATGCCGTTGTACGTCGGGGTCTGGCCCTGGAGGCAGTACTGCTCCTTGCCCGCACGGCACATCTCGCACTCGCGGCAGGAGTCGACCATGCAGCCGACGCCCACCCGGTCACCGACCTTGAACCGGGTCACGCCGGGGCCGACCTCGGACACGACGCCCGCTATCTCATGGCCGGGGACCATCGGGAAGATCGCCTCGCCCCAGCCCTCACGGACCTGGTGGATGTCCGAGTGGCAGATCCCGGCGAACTTGATGTCGATCAGCACGTCGTGCTCGCGGACGGGGCGCCGCTCGACGGTGGTGCGCTCCAGCGGCGCCTTGGCGGCGGGCGCGGCGTACGCGGCGACAGTGGTCATACGAAGTTTCTCCTCCTGAGGGGGTCGTGCGCCCGGCGTCTCCTCGGCCGGGCGCACACAATGTCCAACCTGCGACAACGGGCGGCGCGTACCCAGACTTCCGGGTTGCCTACGCACGCTGTGCCTACCACTGGCGGGGACAGGCACGAGGTGCGTACGAACGGGCACCATGGACAGATGGACGAGCACACGGGCGACCCGGCCGGCGCCCAGGGCGGCGGGCTCGACCCGCGTGCCGAGCTGAGCGAGTTCCTGCGCACCCGGCGGGCCCGGCTGAAGCCGCAGGACGTGGGACTGCCGGACCTCGGGCGGCATCGCAGGGTGCCCGGTCTGCGCCGGGAGGAGCTGGCGCAGCTCGCCGGGGTGTCCGTGGCGTACTACACGCGCCTGGAGCAGGGAAACGGGCGCAATGTGTCGGCGGAGGTCCTGGACGCGATCGCCCGCGCGCTGCGGCTGAGCGACGCCGAGCACGCGCATCTGACGCATCTCGCGCGGCCGGGCCGGCGCCGCAAGCGGCCGGAGCCCCGCGGCCGCCAGGCCCGCCCGGCGCTGCGGCAGCTGCTGGACGCGATGGAGACGGTCCCGGCGTACGTGGTGGGCCGGCGGTCGGAGATCCTCGCCTGGAACCGGATGGCGACGGCGGTCTTCGGCGACTGGGGCGCGCTGCCGGCCCAGGAGCGCAACTGGGCCCGGATGGTCTTCCTCGACCCCGCGCACCGCGAGCTGTTCGTGGAGTGGGACCAGAAGGCCTGCGACATGGTCGCCTATCTGCGCATGGACGCGGGCCGGCACCCGGACGACCCAGCGCTGTCCGCGCTGGTGGGCGAACTGTCCGTGAAGAGCGAGGAGTTCCGCACGCTGTGGGCGCGGCACGACGTCAAGGAGAAGAGCCACGGCGTGAAGCGGCTGCGGCACCCGCTGGTCGGTGAGCTGACGCTGCTGTGGGAGTCGTTCCGCCCGGCCGGGGAGGCCGAGCAGTCGCTGGTGACGTACTTCGCGGAGGCCGGATCGCCGTCGGCCGAGGCGCTGCGCCTGCTGGGCAGCTGGAACGCGGACACGCCGGCGGACGGACCGCGGACGCCGGCCGCCTGAGAGGCGGGGCCAGGACGGGAACGGCCCGCCGGAGGCAGGTGCCTCCGGCGGGCCGTCACCGGTCGCGGACTACTTGCCGTAGTAGGCGTTGTGGATGGTGATCAGGGACGCGTTGCCCTTCTTGTCGGTGATCTTGGCGCGGAAGGAGATCGCCTTGCCCTTCGCGGGGTTCTTGACGGTGATCTTGCCCTTCGTGACCGTGGTCTTCTTCCAGGTCTTGCCGCCGTTGTAGGAGACGTAGACCGCCAGGGACTTGAGGTTCTTGCCCTGGGCGGCGCCCTCCACGACGACCGGGAAGGTGGCCTTCTTGCCGGCCGCGACCTTGCTGTCCAGCCCCGTGACCGCGGCGAACCGGGCCGAGGAGACGGGCAGCTGCTTCTCGCCCGACGTCTTCTTGGACCGGAAGGTCCAGCTCGCGTCGATGCGGGTGGACGCGGCGGCGACCTTGGCGCTCCGCTTGACCGAGGTGGTCAGCCGGTAGGCGGCGTCACCGGACGGGACGGTGAAGCCCTCCTCGCCGAACAGCGGGTCGTTGTTGGAGCCGACCTTCTTGCCGTTGCGGTAGAGGGTCGTGACGGCGGAGGAGAACTCCGAGGAGCCCGCGTGCCCCTTGCCGTCGGCGAACAGCGGGATCACGCCGTAGATGCTGTTGCCGTCGCGGAAGACGCCGTAGGACGAGGTGAGACGCGGCCCGAAGACGGCCGTGTTCACGGTCTCCTTGTAGGTCTTGCCGCCCTTGTAGGTCTTGCCGACGCCGATCGTGTAGACGGCGTCGTAGATGGGCCAGCCCTCGTTGTCGACCCCGCCGAGCTGCTCGAAGTCGAGGTCCCACGTCACGCCGTTGACCGTGGACAGGTACAGCGTGCGGGTGCTGGGGAGCTTCTGCTCCTGGGAGAAGCCGGACGCGCCCGAGCTGCCGGGCAGCCAGCCGAACGCGGTGACGGCGCCCTTCTTGCCACTGGCCGCGGCGCCCATGCCGACCTGGACGGTGGCGAACTCCTTGGCCTTGAAGGCGCGGGTGTAGCCGGTGGCGAGCTTCTTCACCTTGCCGCCGCTGATGGCCGTGTACTGCGCCTTGGCGCCGTTGCTGAAGTGGGTGTTCCACTGCTGGCTCAGCGTGCCGTTCGTGATCTGCGGGCCGAGGTGCGCGGTGCGGAAACCGCTGTAGTTCTCCAGCCACCAGCCGTAGGAGACCGCGCTGTCGTTGGTCTCGATCGTGTAGTCGGCCGAGGCGAACTGCGCCTTGGCGGCCTTGCCCGGCACGGTGACCTTGACCGGCTTGGCCTTGCGGGCGTCCACCGTCACGGTGGTGTTCCTGGTGACGTCCAGCTTGGGCTGGGCGAGCCAGTCGGCGCCCCGCCACGTCTCCGGGTCGGCGCCCACGAGCACGCTGGCGTCCAGGACGTAACCGCCCTTGGGCACGCGCACGCTGACGGTGCCGTCGGCCTCGTACGGCGCGTACGACCGGTCCTTGCCCAGTCCGGTGAGGCCCGACAGGTACGCCATGTAGTTCGCGGTCGCCTTGCCGGAGCGGTCGAGGACCTTCAGCGTGACGTTGTAGGACTCGACCTCGCGCTCCACCGCGGCGGCGGTGCGCACGCTCTGGCCGGCGCCGGTGGCGACCACGTACGCCGAGTACGTGCCGTCGACCGCGCCGCCGAGGCGGGTGTCGGCGGTGACGTCCACGGAGGCCGTGCCGTTCGCCGGGACGGTCAGGGTGGAGGCGCCGAGCGTGAAGAAGCCGGCCGGGGCGGCCTTGCCCTTCGGGCCGGTCGCGGTCGACGTCAGCTTCAGCGTGACGTCCTCGGTGCCGAGGTTGCGGTAGGTGAGCTTCTTGGTGACCGGCTTGTCGTCGGCGTGCGGCCACTGCTGCACGCCGAAGCTCAGCGACACCGGCTCCGCGATCACGGTCTGCGTGATCGCCTTGTCCACCTGGACGCGGCCCGAGCCCTGCTCGAACGGCGTGTACTTGCCGTCCTTGGTGGAGGCGGTGAGCGCGCCCTTGAGCTCCGCGTACTTCCACTCCGGGTGCTGCTGCTTGAGCAGCGCGGCGGCGCCCGCGACGTGCGGGGTGGCCATCGAGGTGCCGGAGATGGTCATGTAGCCGGCCGGCTTCTCGCCGACCTCCTTGGCGATGTCGTTGCCCTTCGCCGAGGCGGCCGTGATGTCCACGCCGGGGGCGGTCAGGTCCGGCTTGACGGCGCCGTCGCCGAGGCGCGGGCCGGTGGAGGAGAAGTCGGCGAGCTTGTCCTTGTCGTCGACGGCGCCGACGGTGAGGGCGGAGTCGGCGCTGCCCGGCGAACCGATCGACTGCGGGCCCTCGTTGCCCGCCGCGATGGCGAACAGGATGCCCTTCTCGGCGGACAGCTTGTCGACCGCCGCCTCCAGCGGGTCGGTCTCCGGGGTGTCCATGCCGCCGAGGCTCATGTTGACGATGTCGGCGCCCTGGGCGGCCGCCCACTCCATCCCGGCGAGGATCCCGGAGTCGTCGCCGAACCCGGCGTCGTCGAGGACCTTGCCGTTGAGGATCTTCGCGCCGGGCGCGACACCCTTGAACGCGCCCTTCGACTGGGCGCCCGTGCCGGCCGCGATGGACGCGACGTGGGTGCCGTGGCCGACCACGTCACCGGTGGTGGGCGCGGAGGTGAAGTTCTTGGACGCGGTCACCTGGCCCTTGAGGTCCGGGTGGGTGGCGTCCACACCGGTGTCCAGGACGGCGATCTTGACGCCCTTGCCGTCGTAGCCGGCCTCCCATGCCTTCGGGGTGCCGATCTGCCCGACCGAGGTGTCCAGGGACGCCTTGCGGACGCCGTCCAGCCAGACGCGGGCGACACCGGAGGTGGTGCGGTCGCCGTCGGTGACGGCCTCCCACAGCTCGGCGCCGGCCTCCTGCGGCGTCTGCACCGCGTCCGCGTTCAGGGACGTCAGCGTCCGGCGGACCGTGCCCGCGTCGCGGACGTCGGCCTTGGCGGCCTTCGCGGCGCCCCGGTAGCCGACGATGACCTTCAGACCGCCGCGGTGCGCGGTGCGGGTCGCCGCCTTGTTCAACTCGGTGACGTCGAACAGCCGTTGGTCCAGCTTGCCGGACGCGACCAGCCGGGCGGCGTCGGCGGGCACGACCAGCGTGTGGCCGTCGCTGCGGCGGATCTGGACGGGTATGTGCTCCCGGCCCTCGGCCGGCTCCAGGCCCACGACGCGGCCCTTGGCGTCCAGCGCGACCCGGTCACCGGTGATGAGGGTGACCCGGTGCTTGCCCTTGAGCGCCGTCGCGCTCGCGGACGAACCGGCGGCCGTGCTGTTCTCCCCGTTCGCCGACGCGGGGCCGGCCATGCCCGCCGCGAGTGCCACGGCGGTCGCCGTGGCGATCGTGGCCGCGCACGCTCTTTTCACTTGTCTGCGCAAGGTTCCCCCTAGCGAAGTCGCCGGGCGGCAGAAGCATCACCCGGCCGGGGGTGGTCTCGTACGCCTGCGCGCACCCCCCGGTGCTCGGAGTATGCCGACAGGTGATCAAGCGGCTCAAGGGGATTCGGGAGTGGTCGGGAAGTCGCCGGGTGACTGTGATGTGCCCGCAGGAACTCCGTTACAGAATCGCGCGGTTGGGGCGGGAGGGACGGAAACGGCCGATGCCCCCGTCACCGCTCCCGAGGGAGGGGACGAGGGCACCGGCCGTGTGGGTGGGGGTGTCGCTGCGGAGGGGGCGTCAGACCGCGGAGCCCGCCTTCCACTGCTCCCAGCTCATGTTCCAGCCGTTGAGGCCGTTGTCCGGGGCGATGGTCTTGTCGCCGGTGTTCTGCACGACGACCACGTCACCGACGATCGAGTTGTTGTAGAACCAGGCGCCCGGGGTGCTCGGGTCGTTCGCGCCCTTGGCGTCGGCGAGGCCCACGCAGCCGTGGCTGGTGTTGACGCTGCCGAAGATGGACTTCGCGCCCCAGTAGTTGCCGTGGATGAAGGTGCCCGAGGTGCTCAGACGCATGGCGTGGGGCACGTCCTTGATGTCGTACTCGCCCTTGCCGTCGTCGTCGGTGAAGCCGACCGTGGCGCCGTTCATCCGGGTCTCCTTGAACTTCTCGGAGATCACCATCTGGCCCTCGTACGTCTTGTTCTCGGGCGCGCCGGCGGAGATCGGGATGGTCTTGACGGTCTTGCCGTTCTGCGTGACCTTCATCTGCTTGGTCTCGGCGTCGACGTAGGAGACCTGGTTACGGCCGATCTTGAAGGTGACCGTCTTCTGCTGGACGCCGTAGACGCCCTCGGCGCCCTCGACCCCGTCGAGCGCCAGCTTCAGGGTGACGGTGGAGCCCTCCTGCCAGTACTGCTCGGGGCGGCAGTCCATGCGGTTGGCGTTGAACCAGTGGCAGGCCACCTCCTGGCCGCTGGTGGAGGACACGGTGATGCCCTTCTGCACGGCGGCCTTGTTGGTGATGGCCTTGTCGAAGTTGATCGACACGGGCATGCCCACGCCGACCGTGGTGCCGTCGTCCGGGGTGAAGTTGCCGATGAAGCTGTTGGACGGGGAGACCGTCGTGAAGGACGCGTTCTCGTGGGCGACGAGGCCCTCGGAGTCCTTCGCGGAGGCCGACAGCTTGTAGGTGGTGGCGCGCTCGAGCTGCCCGCTGGGCTTCCAGCTCTTCTTGTCGGCCGATATCTGGCCCTCGACGGCGGTGCCGTCGGCGGTGGTCATCGTGACCTCGGTGAGCGTGCCCTTGTCGACGGTCACGGTGGCCGAGTTGTTGATGGAGGCGTTGGTCGAGCCGTCCTTGGGCGTGATCTTGATCTGCGCCTCGGAGGACTTCTTGGCCGCCGCCTCGTCGACCTGTGCCTGCGAGGTGTCCTTCCCGTCGGACCCCGCGGCGTCGTCGTCACCGCCGCCGGAACACGCCGAGAGCACCAGCACTCCGCCGAGCAGAGCGGACGCGGCCGCCAGACCCCTGCGCCGCCGCTTACCGTCCGTCATCACACGCTTCTCCATCGTTGCCAGAATCCCAACCCCACGAGGCCCCTGGCGGGAGCCGAGGCGCCTCGTCCACAGTCTTCAACGCTACGACCGGGTGATCCGGTTCCCCAGTCCCACGCATGTGGAACTCACCACGTCCGCGGTCGCGGAGCGGAGGAACGCCGGTCAGTGCGCCGATTGAGACGTACCGGCCGGGGGCGTCGGTTGCCTCCCGGAGGCAACATTTCCTCACATCGCCTCAGCCGGCGCGGGAGCCGTCGTCGGGGGACGCGTCGTCGGTGGGACTCTTCGTCGTCGGACTCGTCGTCGCAGTCCTCGTCGAACTCGTCGCCATCCTCGTCGCCGGTTCCCCCGTCAGGCGAGTACCAGTCGTGATCCGACCGCCCGCCGCACCGCGGCATCCGCCGCGTCTCCCTCCCCGCCACCCCCGCCGACCAGTGCGAACGGGTACGTAAGAGAGCTCGGGAATTCTTACTGTGTCCTCGGTCACAACCCTTTGCGCCCAGGCCCGTTCGGCGCCCGCACCCCTCCCCCAGGGCGAAGCCGTACAAATCGGCACGACCCCGAAGTGCTCACGCCCGGAGCGCGCGGAGAGGGGCTCCCGTGACTTTCCTGTGACCCGCGCGGTTCACTACCATCAGCCCACACGGCCAATTCGCCAGCGCCACAAGGGGATCGATATTCCGTGTCATCCGCGCTCCGTCCGTTGCTGACCGCCACCGCCGCGGGCACCCTGCTGTGCGCCCTGTGGTTCGTCCCGTCCGCGAACGCGACCTCGGACGCTCCGGCGCGGACCGCGCCGTCCGCGAGCCCGTCCCCGCAGGTCACCGAGCAGGCGAGAGGCGTGTCGAGCGCGACGTCGGCCAGTCTGGAGAGCACCGGCCAGGAGGTCCGCCTCGCGGACACCGGCAGCTTCGACAGCACCCCGTACATCGTCGGCGGCACGGCGTGCCTGGCCCTCGGCGCGGGCTTCGTCGTCTATTCGGTCCGCCGGGAGCGCCTGGAGTTCTGAGCGGCTTCCCACGGCGTACCGGGGCCCCGCGGAGTCGTCCGCGGGGCCCCGGCCGTTTCACCGCAGCGGCCCGGTGACCCGCTCCACGGCCTCGACCAGCCGCCCGTCCCGTACGAAGGTCTCCGCGGCGGCGAGGTCGGGCGCCAGGTACCGGTCAGGACCGGGACCGCCCACGCCGGCCTCCCGCAGCGCCTTCAGCACCGCCCGCGTGGCCGGGGCGGGGGTGAGCCCCTCGCGCAGCTCCACGGCCCGCGCGGCGGCGTACAGCTCCACGGCGACGACCCTGGTCAGGCCGTCGACGGCGGTGCGCAGCTTGCGCGCCGCCGACCAGCCCATGGAGACGTGGTCCTCCTGCATCGCGGACGACGGGATGGAGTCCGCCGACGCCGGTACGGCGAGCCGCTTCAGCTCGCCGACCAGGGCGGCCTGGGTGTACTGGGCGATCATCAGCCCGGAGTCGACGCCGGGGTCGTCGGCGAGGAACGGCGGCAGCCCGTGGCTGCGGTTCTTGTCCAGCAGCCGGTCGGTACGGCGCTCCGTGATGGAGGCGAGGTCGGCGACGGCGATGGCGAGGAAGTCCAGCACATAGGCGACCGGCGCCCCGTGGAAGTTGCCGTTCGACTCCACCCTCCCTCCCCCAGAGCCGAAAGCCTGGGAGGTACCCCCAGGCAGCACGACCGGATTGTCCACGGCCGAGGCGAGTTCGCGCTCGGCGACCAGCCGGGCGTGCGCGAGGGTGTCCCGTCCGGCGCCGGCGACCTGCGGGGCGCAGCGCACCGAGTAGGCGTCCTGGACCCGGGGCGCGTCGTCCTGGTGATGCCCTGTCAGGCCCGAACCCTCCAGCACGGCGAGCATGTTGGCGGCGCTGGCGGCCTGACCGGGGTGCGGGCGGACGGCGTGCAGCTCGGGGGCGAGCACCCTGTCGGTGCCGAGCAGCGCCTCCAGGCTCAGCGCGGCGGTGACGTCGGCGGACCGGTAGAGGAGGTCCAGGTCGGCGAGGGCCATGACCAGCATGCCGAGCATGCCGTCGGTGCCGTTGAGCAGGGCGAGCCCTTCCTTCTCGCGCAGTTCGACCGGGCGGATGCCGTGGGCGGCGAGCAGCTCGCCGGCCGGCCGCACCGCGCCGTCGGGCCCTTCGGCCTCGCCCTCGCCCATCAGCGCGAGCGCGCAGTGCGAGAGCGGGGCGAGGTCGCCGGAGCAGCCCAGGGAGCCGTACTCGTGCACCACCGGGGTGATCCCCGCGTTCAGCACGTCGGCCATGGTCCGCGCGACCTCGGGCCGGACGCCGGTGTGCCCGGAGCAGAGGGTCTTGAGCCGCAGGAACATCAGCGCGCGGACGACCTCCCGCTCCACCCGCGGCCCCATGCCGGCGGCGTGCGAGCGGACGATGTTGCGCTGGAGCCGGCCGCGCAGGTCCGGGCTGATGTGCCGGGTCGCCAGGGCGCCGAAGCCGGTGCTCACCCCGTAGACCGGGTCCGGCTTGGCGGCCAGGGCGTCCACGATCTCGCGGGAGGCCGCGAGGGCGGCGACCGCCTCCTCGGACAGTTCGACGCGGGCGCCGTCGCGCGCCACGGCCAGCACGTCGGACGCGGTCACGCCCGACGTCCCCACCACCACTGTGTGCATATCCATATTCAGGAGCCTACGCAGTGAATGCCTCACTGTCACCACCGGAGCGGGCCCGCGCCCCTTACCCGGGCGCGTGCCGCCCGCGGAACCGGCGCCGCTCCCCGTCGGCCTCCCGCGAGGGTTCGTCCGCGAGCCGCACCACGGGGTCGTCCGGCCCGTCCCGCCCGGCCACCACGGGGTGCGCGGCCCGCTCGGCCTTGGCCCGGTACTGCGCCGCGTCGGCCAGCCGGAACAGCCGCCGCGCCGAGCACACCGGCCCGATCGGGTCCTCCGTGGACGCCACCCCGCACGCGACACCGTCGCCGATGCCCAGCTCCACGGCCCGCCGGCACACCTCGTCGGCCGCCTTGACCACCTCGTCGGCGGGCGGTCCCACCACCAGCAGACAGAACTCGTCCCCGCCGAGCCGCGCCACCAGCGCGCCCGGCAGCATCGCCCCGCACAGCGACAGCACGCTCCCGAACCGCTCCAGCAGCCGGTCCCCCACGGAGTGCCCGAGGGTGTCGTTGACCCGCTTCAGCCCGTTGACGTCGCACACCACCAGGCTGACCACGGCCCCGTCCCGCCGGTGGAGCTCGACCGCCTCGTCCAGCCGGGCGTCCACGGCCCGCCGGTTGGCGAGACCCGTCAGGGAATCCGTGAAGGCCAGCCGACGCGCCTCCTCCAGCCGCTCGGTCTGCGCGATCCCCGCGGCCACCACGGCCGCCAGCACGGTCGCGAAGTCGGCGTCCGCCCGCCCGAACACGGGCTCGCCGACCGGCCGGGCCACGTACAGCTCGCCCCAGGCCCGCCCGTGCAGCACGATCGGAGCGACCACGCAGCAGCCGCGCCCGCGCCGCCGCAGCGCCGCGACCCGCTGGTGGCAGTACCCGGCGCGCCCCTCCTCGGGGCCCTGCGCGGTCTCCACCCAGGCGTCGGGCTCGCCGCCGCCGGCCCACTGCTCGTGCAGGAACTCGGTGATCTCGGCGAACTGGTGCACCGGGTAGGACTCGTCCTCGGGGAACTCCTCCTCCCCCTCGGCCAGCTCCCCGACGTTCACCAGCACCCTCAGCCGTCCGAGCTCCCGCTCCCACACCGACAGCGCGGCGAAACTCCCGCCCAGGGCCCGGCGGGCGCCGCCGGCGGCGGCCCGCCACGCCTCCCGCGTACTGTGCGCGGCGGCCATGCCCTGAGCCAGCGCCACGACGGCCGCCAGCCGGCTCTCCTCACCCATTCCCCCAGATTAGGGATATTTTCCGCTTACCGAGACATCGAGAATGAAGCGCGCGTCACTCCCCCGGCCAGTCCGGCCGCCGCTTCTCGTTGAAGGCGGCCACGCCTTCCGCCCGGTCCCCGGAGAACGCCACCGACCGCCAGGCCGCGTCCTCGACCTCGAGACCGGCCGGCAGATCGAGCCCGTGCCCCAGCCGCAGCGCCCGCTTGGCGGCCCGCAGCCCCACGGGCGAGTTCCCGGCGATCCGCGCGGCCATCGCCAGGGCGTCCTCCCGGTCCCGCCCCTCGTCCACCAGCACGTCCACGAGCCCGATCTCCCGCGCCTCCGCGGCCTCCACCCGCCGCGCGGTGAAGATCAGCTCGGCCGCCCGCGCCGACCCCACCCGCCGGGGCAGCAACTGCGTACCGCCGCCGCCCGGGATGACCCCGACGGACACCTCGGGCAGCCCCATCACGGCCGTACGGTCGGCCACGATCACGTCGCACGACAGGGCGAGCTCGCACCCACCGCCCAGAGCGAACCCGTGCACAGCGGCGACGGCGGGCACCGGCAACTGCAGCACCCCGGTGTAGGCGGCCCGCGCCACAGGCCGCTGCCGCACCAGATCCGCGTCCGTGAACGAGTTCCGCTCCTTCAGATCGGCCCCCACGCAGAACGCCCGCTCGTGCGACGAGGTCAGCACCACCGCCCGTACGTCCCGGTCCTCGCCCAGCGCCGCGCAGGCGGCGGCGATCGAGCGGGCCATCTCGGTCGACACCGCGTTCATGGCCTTCGGCCGGTCGAGGACGAGCTCCGCGACATGCCCCCGCTCGTGCCGCCGCACCAGCACGAACTCCCCGAACCGTTCCTCACTCATGACACCCTCCGGTTAACGCGGGTTAACTTGGCTCGCCCCGATCATGGCAGCCGGGAGCCGCCGAGGAAAAGGGTCCACCCGTTCGAGTGACATACGACCGACTCGCCTGAACCGCACCGCTCCCGGCGCGTAGCGTGCGCACACCGCGGCGCGCCGGGGGCGCACGCAGGGGGGAGACAGACGATGACACCGGACGAGACGCGCACCGTCCCTCGAGGACGCCACCGAAGACCCCGCCACCGCCGCGCCCTCCTGGCGGCGGGCGCCCTGACCCTGACGGCGGGCGCGGCGACGCTCGTCCACCTGGCGACGCCTGACGCCCCGCCGGGGGACACGAGGGCGGCCACGCTCCCCGCCCCGGAGAAGAGCAGCGCCCCCTCCACGCCGGGCAAGGGAGCTGAGCTTCCCAGGGGCACGACACCCCCGCCGGCCCCTCCCCCGAGCCCGACCTCACCGAGGGCGCAGGGCGGAAAGGCGCAGGCGCCGCTCACCCGGCCCGCAGACCCGTCGGCACCACCACGGACGGCATCCGCACCAGGGAGCGCGCGCACGGCGGCGCCACCGCCCTCACCGCCCCAGACGTCACAGACGGCTGAGCCCCCACCGGAGCAACAGCCGGCACCACCCCCGTCGGCGTCCCCACCCCCCGCCCCGCCCCCACCACCCGACGACGAGGACAAGGGCCGGGGCCTCTGCCTCCCCCTGCTGCACCTCTGCCTGGGCGGCTGAAAGCCCCGGCGGCGATCAGTCGGAGGCCTCCGGGGGAGTCCTGCGCTTGAGCAGCCAGGGCTCGACCACGCCGAGACCACGGACGGGCCGCTGCCACATCGGCTGGAGCGCGAACCGGTACGAGGGCGGCTCCTCGCCCTCCTTCTCCGCCGCGGCCGCCGCCTCGGCGGCGGCGGCCTCACTGGCCGGCGCGTCACCGGTGCGGATCAACTCCTGGGCGAAGTCGGCGTCCACGAGCACCGCGTCGCGGGGGGCTATGGAGGTCAGCCGGGAGGCGAGATTGACGGTGGTGCCGAAGACATCGCCCATCCGGGTGGTGACGGTGCCGAAGGCCATGCCGACGCGCAGTTCCGGCATGGTCTCGTCGTTCGCCATGGTCTCTATCAGCCGCAGGGCGATCTCGGCGGCGGTCCCGGCGTCGTCGGCGGCGTACAGAACCTCGTCACCGAGGGTCTTGATGAGACGCCCGCCGCGCGCCGCGACCAAGTCGGCGGCCGTCGTCTCGAAGGCCTCGACCAGCTCGCCGAGCTCCTCCTCCTCCATCCGCCGGGTGAGGCGGGTGAAGCCGACGAGATCGGCGAAGGCGACGGCGAGCCGCCGGTCCACCATCTCCTCGTCGTCGGCCTCCTGCACCACACGCCCGGCCGAGGCGGCGAGCTGCCGCCGCCAGACGTAGACCAGGAACTCCTCCAGCTCGGGCAGGAGCAGCTCGACGATCGGATACGTGACCTCGGTGCGGGTCATGCCGGGCTCGGGCGGCTCCGTGAGCCCTTCCAGGAAGGAGTCGATCTGCCATTCGGCCAAACGCGCGGTGGTCTGACCGGTGGACCGGGCCACCTGCACGGCCATCGCCTCGCTCAGCAGGCCGGCCTCCACCAGACCGGCGAGGCGGCGCAGGGCGAGGACGTCCGCCTCCGTCAAGGCCTTCGCCTGCCCCACGTCGGCGAAGCCCATGGCGCGCCAGAAGCGGGTGGCGAGCTCCATCGTGACGCCGGCGCTGCGGGCCGCCTGGAACGGCGTGTAACGGCGCTCGGCGCCCAGAATGAGCTGCTCGAGGCGCAGAGCAAGCGGATCCTCGCCGTCGCCCTGCGCGTCCGCACCGGAACCCGAGTCGTCGACGCTCACGCGTTGCTGCCCTTCCGATCTGTCACGGCCATGTCTCGACCGGGCTCAACTCTACGGCAGGTGTGCGGTAGCTCACTCCGTCAGGTTGGGCCGTGGGTGAGGCCCGGGGCGCGCGCCCTTACGTACGCGCCCGGGGTGCGGCGCGGGGGGCTCTTTTCAGCCAGGGTTGTGCGGACGGGAGGGGGCGCACCCCGATGCGTGCGCGCGCCCCGAACCTCAGCTCACCCCGCCCGCAGATGCACGATGTCTCCCGCCCCCACCGGCTCCTGCACCCCTGCCTCCGTCGCCAGGATCAGCCGTCCGTCACCGTCCACCGCGACCGCCTCCCCCACCAGCGCCCGGTCCCCCGGCAGCTCCGCCCGCACGACCCGCCCCAGCGTCGCGCACCCCGCCGCGTACGCCTCCTGCAGTCCGCACGCCCCCGCGTCACCCCCCGCGGCCCGCCACCGCCCGTACCAGTCCTCCAGCCCCCGCAGCACCGCCCGCAGCAACGGATCCCGGTCCGTGCTCACGGCCCCCGCCAACGCCAGCGACCCCGCCGTGGGCACCGGCAGCTCATCGGCCCGCAGGCTGACATTGACGCCGACCCCCACCACCACACCCCCGTCCCCCGCGGCCTCCGCGAGGATCCCCCCGGCCTTCCGCTCCTCTCCCCCCACCGTCACCAGCACATCGTTGGGCCACTTCAACGCCGTGTCCACGCCCCCGGCCCGCGCCAGCCCCGTGGCGACGGCGACCCCCGTCAGCAGGGGCAGCCACCCCCACCGCTCCATCGGCACACCGTCCCCCGGCCGCAGCAGCACGGAGAAGAACAACCCGGACCGGGCCGGCGCGACCCACTGCCGGTCCAGCCGCCCCCGAGCGGCGGTCTGCTCCTCGGCGACGAGAACGACCCCCTCCCGGAGCCTGCCCTCCGCCGACCGCGCCACGAGATCGGAGTTCGTGGACCCGGTCCGCTGCACCACGTCCACCTCCCTCCACAAGCCCCCCTCCCGCACCAGGGCCCGCCGCACCGCGGCGGCGTTCAGCGGAGGCCGTTCGAGGTCGGACCACCGACTGCGCCGGGGCCCGGAGGATTCGGAGTCATCTCGGGGTGTCATGCAACCCACACTAGGTGTGGGAAAGACCGCACTGCCGAACACACAGCCCCCCACTACGCTACGGATGAGTAACCGTCCCCCCTTTTGAGCAGGCAGGGAGCCGCATCCCGATGTCCGAGCCGGAAGAGCAGCAGCCTGACATCCACACCACCGCGGGCAAGCTCGCGGATCTCCAGCGTCGTATCGAAGAGGCGACGCACGCCGGCTCCGCACGCGCCGTCGAAAAGCAGCACGCCAAGGGCAAGCTGACGGCCCGTGAGCGGATCGACCTCCTGCTCGACGAGGGCTCCTTCGTCGAGCTGGACGAGTTCGCCCGGCACCGCTCCACCAACTTCGGCCTCGACGCCAACCGCCCGTACGGCGACGGCGTCGTCACCGGCTACGGCACGGTCGACGGCCGCCCCGTCGCCGTCTTCTCGCAGGACTTCACCGTCTTCGGCGGCGCCCTCGGCGAGGTCTACGGCCAGAAGATCGTGAAGGTCATGGACTTCGCGCTGAAGACCGGCTGCCCGGTCATCGGCATCAACGACTCCGGCGGCGCCCGTATCCAGGAGGGCGTGGCGTCCCTCGGCGCGTACGGGGAGATCTTCCGCCGCAACACCCACGCCTCCGGCGTGATCCCGCAGATCAGCCTGGTCGTGGGCCCGTGCGCGGGCGGCGCGGTCTACTCCCCCGCGATCACCGACTTCACGATCATGGTCGACCAGACCAGCCATATGTTCATCACCGGCCCGGACGTCATCAAGACGGTCACCGGCGAGGACGTCGGCTTCGAGGAACTGGGCGGCGCGCGCACCCACAACTCCACGTCCGGCGTGGCGCACCACATGGCGGGCGACGAGAAGGACGCGATCGAGTACGTCAAGCAGCTCCTCTCCTACCTCCCCTCCAACAACCTCTCGGAGCCCCCGGCCTTCCCCGAGGAGGCGGACCTCACGGTCACCGACGAGGACCGCGAACTCGACACGATCGTCCCGGACTCGGCGAACCAGCCGTACGACATGCACACGGTCATCGAGCACGTCCTCGACGACGCGGAGTTCTTCGAGACGCAGCCCCTGTTCGCGCCGAACATCCTCACCGGGTACGGCCGCGTCGAGGGCCGCCCCGTCGGCATCGTGGCGAACCAGCCGATGCAGTTCGCCGGCTGCCTGGACATCACCGCGTCGGAAAAGGCGGCCCGCTTCGTGCGGACCTGCGACGCCTTCAACATCCCGGTGCTGACCTTCGTCGACGTCCCCGGCTTCCTGCCCGGCGTGGACCAGGAGCACGACGGCATCATCCGCCGCGGCGCGAAGCTCATCTACGCCTACGCGGAGGCCACCGTCCCCCTCATCACGGTGATCACCCGCAAGGCGTTCGGCGGCGCGTACGACGTCATGGGCTCCAAGCACCTGGGCGCCGACCTGAACCTCGCCTGGCCGACGGCCCAGATCGCGGTGATGGGCGCCCAGGGCGCCGTCAACATCCTGCACCGCCGGACCATCGCCGAGTCGGACGACCCGGAGGCGGCCCGCGCCCGGCTGATGCAAGAGTACGAGGACGCCCTCCTCAACCCCTACGTCGCGGCCGAGCGGGGGTACGTCGACGCGGTGATCATGCCGTCCGACACCCGCCGCCACATCGTGCGCGGCCTGCGCCAGCTGCGGACCAAGCGCGAGAGCCTGCCCCCGAAGAAGCACGGCAACATCCCCCTGTAAGGAGCCGCTGTGACGATCAAGGTCGTACGGGGCAACCCGACCCCGGAGGAGCTGGCCGCCGCACTGGCGGTGGTCAGGGCGCGCGCCGCGGCGGCGGCCGCCCTGCCGTCCGGCGCGCCCACGGTCCCCGACGCCTGGTCCGACCCGTCCCGCATCGCCGCGCGCCGGGTGCCCCAGCCGGGCCCGGCGTCGTGGTCGCGGACGTACTGGCCGGGCGCCTGACCCCGCTGACCCCGGGCGGGCCGCACGCGGTGCGTGCGGCCCGCCCGGGGGGTCTCCCGCCAAGTTGAGTACGCGTACTCAGGCGCCCTCCGCCGGCTCCGCCGCACGCTGGAGGAATGCTGTGGTCCGACCCCGAGAACAAGCCGCCGAAGGAACTGCGCGACACGCAGGAGATGCTGCGGCGGCTGGGGATTCTCATGGCGCTGGCCATGGTGCTCGTGATGCTCGTGATCGGCGTGAGGTGAGACCCGCCTCCCATCCGGCGTGAGGCGTCCGGGACGCGGGATGAGGCATCCGGGCGACGCCGATACGCTGACCGCATGACAGATCAGCCGCGCCGCCGCCTCGTGCTCGCCTCCCAGTCCCCCGCCCGGCTCGGGTTGCTCCGTCAGGCCGGGCTGGCGCCCGAGGTGATCGTCAGCGGGGTCGACGAGGACGCTGTCTCCGCCCCCACCCCTGCCGAACTGGCGCTCGCGCTGGCCGAGGCCAAGGCGTCCGTGGTCGCCGCGAAGCCCGAGGTGAAGGGCGCGCTGGTGATCGGCTGCGACTCGGTGCTGGAGCTGGACGGCCAGGCCCTCGGCAAGCCCGCCGACGCCGAGGAGGCCACCGCGCGCTGGAAGGCGATGCGGGGCCGCGCGGGGACGCTGCAGACGGGACACTGCGTCTACGACACCCTCAGCGGCCGCTACACCTCCGCCACCGCCTCCACGGTGGTCCGTTTCGGCGAACCCTCCGACGAGGAGATCGCGGCCTACGTGGCCTCCGGGGAACCGCTGCACGTGGCGGGGGCGTTCACCCTGGACGGCCGCTCGGCGCCGTTCATCGACGGCATCGACGGCGACCACGGCAACGTGATCGGCATCAGCCTGCCGCTCGTACGGCGCCTGCTGGCCGAGCTGGGCGTCGGCATCACGGAGCTGTGGGCGCCGCGGGAGGGCTGACGGGCGTCCCGGCGTCGACGGGCCCGGGCTCCTCCGGACGCCCGTCGTACGTCATCAGGAGCAGCACGATGAGCGCGAGGACGACGACCATGAAGAGGAACGCCGTCCAGCCGACCAGGCCCCATGCGAAGGCGCCGAGCAGCGCGTGCACCACCGCGGCGCTGATCAGCAGCACCCGGCCGGACCCGGCCGGGGCCCGGTCACGCAGGGCGACCAGCAGGGCCACCAGGCCGCACAGGCCGAAGTAGAGCCCGAAGACCACTCCGCCGGCCTTCGACGACACCGACATCATGTCCGGGTCGAGACCGGCCAGCGACATGTCCTGCCGGTCGACGACGACCCCCAGGAACCAGTTCACCGCCAGCACGCCCAGCGCCTCGGCGAACAGCACGAGCGCGACGATCCACGCCACCGGTCTGCGGACCACCGGCCCCCACCCACTTTCGAGCACGACTGTGGTTACCCCGAGTATGTTCGGGACGACGCGAAGGCTACTAACGGGTAAACCTCGGTACAAGGGGCAGGCGGCGGGCAAAGAATCATTGGGCCATTCGTAGGGACTCCACAAAGATTCGAAGTGGGCCGCAGCACGCTCTCACAGAGACCTTGACCACACAGGACGGCTAGGGTTTCCGGGAGGAGTCCTGCGTACCGAGGTGCGACAAGGGATTTCGCGGGTCGAGCGAGCCTCGCATCACGCTCCGTGTGGGCAAGCTCACCACTGGGGACGGGTCGAAGTGCCGTGTCGGCAGTCCCTAAACTCGGCTTGTTTCAAGGAGGGAGCCTCAATCGTGCGCAAGGTGCTCATCGCCAACCGTGGCGAAATCGCTGTCCGCGTTGCCCGGGCCTGCCGGGATGCCGGAATCGCGAGCGTTGCCGTCTACGCCGACCCGGACCGGGACGCTCTGCATGTCCGCGCCGCGGATGAGGCGTTCGCCCTGGGCGGTGACACTCCGGCCACCAGTTACCTCGACATCGAGAAGGTGCTGAAGGCCGCAAAGGAGTCGGGCGCGGACGCCATCCACCCGGGCTACGGCTTTCTCTCCGAGAACGCCGAGTTCGCCCAGGCGGTGCTGGACGCGGACCTGATCTGGATCGGCCCGCCCCCGCAGGCCATCCGCGACCTCGGCGACAAGGTCGCCGCCCGGCACATCGCCCAGCGCGCCGGCGCCCCGCTGGTGGCGGGCACGCCCGACCCGGTGTCCGGCGCGGACGAGGTCGTCGCGTTCGCCGAGGAGCACGGCCTGCCCATCGCCATCAAGGCCGCCTTCGGCGGCGGCGGGCGCGGCCTGAAGGTCGCCCGCACCCTCGAAGAGGTCCCCGAGCTGTACGACTCGGCGGTCCGCGAGGCGGTCGCCGCCTTCGGCCGCGGCGAGTGCTTCGTCGAGCGTTACCTCGACAAGCCGCGCCACGTGGAGACCCAGTGCCTCGCCGACAGGCACGGCAACGTGGTCGTGGTCTCCACCCGTGACTGCTCCCTCCAGCGCCGCCACCAGAAGCTGGTCGAGGAGGCCCCGGCGCCGTTCCTGTCGGACGCCCAGGTGGAGCAGCTGTACTCCGCCTCCAAGGCGATCCTCAAGGAGGCCGGCTACGTCGGCGCGGGCACCGTGGAGTTCCTCGTCGGCAACGACGGCACGATCTCCTTCCTCGAGGTCAACACCCGCCTCCAGGTGGAGCACCCGGTGACCGAGGAGGTCTCCGGCATCGACCTGGTGCGCGAGATGTTCCGCATCGCCGACGGCGAGGAGCTCGGCTACGACGACCCGCCGCTGCGCGGTCACTCCTTCGAGTTCCGCATCAACGGCGAGGACCCGGGCCGCAACTTCCTGCCCGCCCCCGGCACCGTGACCACCTTCGCCCCGCCGTCCGGCCCGGGCGTGCGCCTGGACGCGGGTGTGGAGTCCGGCAGCGTGATCGGCCCGGCGTGGGACTCCCTGCTGGCCAAGCTGATCGTCACCGGCGCCACCCGCGAGCAGGCCCTCCAGCGTGCCTCGCGCGCCCTGGAGGAGTTCAAGGTCGAGGGCATGGCCACCGCGCTCCCCTTCCACCGCGCGGTCGTCAAGGACCCGGCGTTCGCCCCCGAACTGACCGGCTCCACCGCCCCCTTCACGGTCCACACCCGCTGGATCGAGACCGAGTTCGTCAACGACCTGAAGCCCTTCGCCTCGCCCGTGGACGCGGACGCCGAGGAGGACGCGGGCCGTGAGACGGTCGTCGTCGAGGTCGGCGGCAAGCGCCTGGAGGTCTCCCTGCCCGCGTCGCTCGGCATGAGCCTGGCGCGCACGGGTCTGGCCGCCGGCGCCAAGCCGAAGCGCCGCGCCGCCCGCAAGTCGGGCCCGGCGGCCTCCGGTGACACCCTGGCCTCCCCCATGCAGGGCACGATCGTCAAGGTCGCGGTCGAGGAGGGCCAGGAGGTCACGGAGGGCGACCTGGTCGTCGTCCTGGAGGCGATGAAGATGGAGCAGCCCATCAACGCCCACCGCTCCGGCACCGTCAAGGGTCTGAACGCGGAGGTCGGCGCCTCGGTCACGTCCGGCGCGGCGATCTGCGAGATCAAGGACTGACACTCACGTCACAGCGCCCGGCGCTCCCCCACGGGGGACGCCGGGCGCTGTCGTACCGCCGTTCAGCGCCGCCGCATGTCCGCCACCCGGGCGGTCCGCTCGGCGCCCTGCCCCTGGTCGGACGCGGCGCCCAGCGCGACGGCCGTGCGCAGTCCGGGGGCCTGCCGTCGGGGGCCGGGCAGCGGGACGTCACGGCGCTGCCGTCCCGACGGCGGTCCGTCACCCCCCGCGCTGCCGTTTCCCCCCGGCGCCCCCGCGACGGCGATCTGCACGCCCTGGTCGGCGAGGGCCTGGAGCTCGGTCGCCGCGCGGTCGTCGTGCGCGGGCGGCTCGTCGGTCACCAGCCGGGTGATCAGGTCCGTGGGCACCGTCTGGAACATGGTGTCCGTGCCGAGCTTGGTGTGGTCGGCGAGGACCACCACCTCGGCGGCGGCCTGCACCAGCGCCCGGTCGACGGACGCCGACAGCATGTTGGACGTGGACAGCCCGCGCTCGGCGGTCAGGCCGCTGCCCGAGAGGAAGGCCCGGGACACCCGCAGCCCTTGCAGGGACTGCTCGGCGCCGCTGCCGACGAGGGCGTAGTTGGAGCCGCGCAGCGTGCCGCCGGTCATCACGACCTCGACCCGGTTGGCGTGGGCGAGCGCCTGGGCGACCAGCAGGGAGTTGGTGACGACCGTCAGCCCGGGCACCCGGGCCAGCCGGCGGGCCAGCTCCTGCGTGGTGGTGCCCGCGCCGACCACGATGGCCTCGCCCTCCTCCACGAAGCTCGCGGCGAGGTCGGCGATGGCGGTCTTCTCGGCGGTGGCGAGATGCGACTTCTGCGGGAAGCCGGACTCGCGTGTGAAACCGCCCGGCAGCACCGCACCGCCGTGCCGGCGGTCGAGGAGTCCTTCTGCCTCCAGCGCGCGCACGTCCCGCCGTACGGTCACTTCGGAGGTCTGGACGACGCGGGCGAGCTCACGGAGCGACACGGCTCCGTTCGCTCGCACCATTTCGAGGATCAATTGGCGACGTTCTGCAGCGAACACGAAACTGACAGTAACGCCGACGACCGTCTGGTTTCAGCAGTTTGCGCTGAATAGCAGAAGTTGTTCGCACGGCCCTACGGCAGGTGGTATAGGGCCGGGTCAGGCCTCGCCGCCGGTCTTCCGCGTGTGCAGCTGCCGTGCCACCTCGGCGATCGAGCCCGACAGCGACGGGTACACGGTGAAGGCGTTCGCGATCTGTTCGACGGTCAGGTTGTTGTCGACCGCGATCGAGATGGGGTGGATGAGTTCCGAGGCGCGCGGCGCCACGACGACACCGCCGACCACGATGCCGGTGCCCGGCCGGCAGAAGATCTTGACGAAGCCGTCGCGGATGCCCTGCATCTTGGCGCGCGGGTTGCGCAGCAGCGGCAGCTTCACCACGCGCGCGTCGATCTTCCCGCTGTCCACGTCGGCCTGCGAGTACCCGACGGTGGCGATCTCGGGATCGGTGAAGACGTTGGACGAGACGGTCTTCAGGTTCAGCGGCGCGACGGCGTCCCCGAGGAAGTGGTACATGGCGATCCGCCCCTGCATGGCGGCCACCGAGGCCAGGGCGAAAACGCCCGTGACGTCACCGGCGGCGTACACGCCCGGTGCGGTGGTGCGGGACACCTTGTCGGTCCAGATGTGCCCCGAGTCGCGCAGCCGCACCCCGGCCTCCTCCAGGCCCATGCCCTCGGAGTTCGGGATGGCGCCGACGGCCATCAGACAGTGCGAACCGGTGATGACCCGGCCGTCGGCGAGCGTGACCTCGACCCGGTCCCCGACCCGCTTGGCGGACTGGGCGCGCGAGCGGGCCATGACGTTCATGCCGCGCCGCCGGAAGACGTCCTCCAGCACGGCCGCGGCGTCCGGGTCCTCGCCCGGCAGCACGCGGTCGCGCGAGGACACCAGCGTCACGCGGGAGCCCAGCGCCTGGTAGGCGCCGGCGAACTCGGCGCCGGTGACACCGGAACCGACCACGATGAGCTCCTCGGGGAGCTCGTCCAGGTCGTACACCTGGGTCCAGTTGAGGATCCGCTCACCGTCGGGCCGGGCGTCCGGCAGCTCACGGGGATGACCACCGGTCGCGATCAGGACGGCATCCGCGGTGAGCCTCTCCTCGGAGCCGTCCGCGGCGGTCACGACGACCTTGCGCGACCCGTCGAGGGCCTGCATCCCCTCGAGCCGCCCGCGCCCGCGCATGACACGCGCACCGGCGCGCGTCACGGAGGCGGTGATGTCGTGCGACTGCGCCAGCGCGAGCCGCTTCACACGCCGGTTGACCTTGCCGAGGTCGACGCCGACCACCCGGGCGGCCTGCTCCAGCGGCGGGGTGTCGTCGGCGACGATGATCCCCAGCTCCTCGTAGGAGGAGTCGAAGGTGGTCATCACCTCGGCCGTGGCGATCAGGGTCTTGGACGGCACGCAGTCGGTCAGCACCGACGCACCGCCCAGGCCGTCGCAGTCGACGACGGTCACCTCCGCGCCGAGCTGCGCGGCGACCAGCGCCGCTTCGTATCCGCCGGGTCCGCCACCGATGATCACGATCCGAGTCACGTACTCCATTGTCCCGCACACTTCACCGTGCGACCGCCCGGGGGTGCATCCCCTGAGCCACGACCGTCGCGGCACCCCCTGCCGTACCCTTCCCCCATGTCGCTCTACGCCGCCTACGCCGGCAACCTCGACGCCCGGCTGATGTCACGCCGCGCCCCGCACTCGCCGCTGCGGGCCACCGGCTGGCTGAACGGCTGGCGGCTGACGTTCGGCGGCGAGCACATGGGCTGGGAAGGCGCACTCGCCACCCTCGTCGAGGACCCGATCTCCCAGGTCTTCGTCTCCCTCTACGACATCGCGCCCATGGACGAGGAGTCCCTGGACCGCTGGGAGGGCACCGGCCTGGACATCTACCGCCGGACCCGGGTCCGCGTGCACACCCTGGACGGCGAGGAACACGCCTGGACGTACGTCCTGAACTCCTACGAGGGCGGCCTGCCCTCGGCGCGCTACCTGGGCGAGATCGCCGACGCGGCGGAGTCCGCGGGGGCGCCCCACGACTACGTGATGGAGCTCCGCAAGCGCCCCTGCTGACGGAAACGACAAGACAACGATCGCCATCCCGTCACCTTCCACATCTACGCGCGTAGGCGAATTGCGGCTACCCTCGTCGACGTGAACGCTTCTCTTCTTCCGGACGACATCCAGGGCGACCCGTACGCCGCAGCCGACGCCGCCGCAGCCCGTCTGCGCGAACTCACAGGCGCCGAGACCCACGACGTCGCCCTCGTGATGGGCTCCGGGTGGGCCCCGGCCGCGGACGCGCTCGGCACTCCCGAGGCCGAGCACCCGGTCACCGAGCTGCCCGGCTTCCCGCCGCCGGCGGTCGAGGGCCACGGAGGCAAGATCCGCTCCTACCGCGTGGGCGCGAAGCGGGCGCTGGTCTTCCTGGGCCGCACCCACTACTACGAGGGCCGCGGGGTCGCCGCCGTCGCCCACGGCGTCCGCACGGCGGTCGCGGCGGGCGCGAAGACGATCGTGCTGACCAACGGCTGCGGCGGCCTGCGCGAGGGCATGCGCCCCGGGCAGCCGGTCCTGATCAGCGACCACATCAACCTGACGGCGACCTCGCCGATCGTCGGCGCGAACTTCGTGGACCTGACGGACCTGTACTCCCCGCGGCTGCGCGCGCTGTGCAAGGAGATCGACCCGTCCCTCGAGGAGGGCGTCTACGCCCAGTTCCCCGGCCCGCACTACGAGACGCCTGCGGAGATCCGTATGGCCCGCGTCATCGGCGCGGATCTCGTCGGCATGTCGACGGTCCTCGAGGCGATCGCCGCGCGGGAGGCCGGTGCGGAGGTGCTCGGCATCTCCCTGGTGACCAACCTTGCCGCCGGTATGACCGGCGAGCCGTTGAACCACGAGGAGGTCCTCCAGGCGGGCCGCGACTCCGCGGTGCGGATGGGGTCCCTGCTGACCCAGGTGCTGGGGCGTTTGTAACCCCCTCCTCCACAGCGGGGCTGTGCACCTGGGGGCGCGGGTGCCTTCGGCGGGGGTGGACTTCAGTGACACCCGGCGTGGGTGGGGGCCGGGGGGAGTTCGCGCAGCCCGGCGCTCACGGGGTGCCGCCGCGCCCACCCGTGCCGCCCCAGCGGCACGAATGCCCGCGGTTGGCGGCAGCTTGCGTCCGCCGTCCGCCGCGCGTCCGTGGTTGGCGGGGGGCCGCCGCGCCGGCACGGATGGGGTGCGGGCACGCCACCGGTGTCGGCGTAGCCGCCCACGGCGAGGAGGGGACGGGGTGGGGGTGGGCGCCCGCAGCGGCTGGCGCGTCAACGCCCTTGACCTCTCCAGCACGCACTCTCGCGCCAGACCGAGGACGACCACCCCCACCGCGGCCCCGCACCACCACCCCACCCCAGGCGCTACCCCAACCCCCACCGGACAGGACGATGCGCCGCAGGCACACGACCTCACCCCCCACCGGGCAGAACCCTCCCCGCCAGCATGCGAACCTGACAACACGACGACCGAGAGAGGCCGACCGACCGTGGAAGACGACGCGCTCATCGCACAGGCCCAGGCATGGCTCGCCGAGGACCCCGACCCGGACACCCGCGAGGAACTCGCCCGCCTCATCGACGACGGCAACCACGCCGAACTCGCCGCCCGCTTCGCCGGCACCCTCCAGTTCGGCACCGCCGGCCTCCGCGGCGAACTCGGCGCCGGCCCCCTCCGCATGAACCGCTCCGTGGTCATCCGCGCCGCCGCCGGCCTCGCCGCGTACCTCAAGAAGCAGGGCACCCCCCACGGGGACGACACGGCCGGCCTCGTCGTCATCGGCTACGACGCCCGCCACAAGTCGCAGACCTTCGCCGAGGACACCGCCGCCGTCATGACCGGCGCCGGCCTCCGCGCCGCCGTCCTCCCCCGCCCCCTCCCCACCCCCGTCCTCGCCTTCGCCATACGGCACCTCGGCGCGGTCGCCGGCGTGGAGGTGACCGCCAGCCACAACCCGCCCCGCGACAACGGCTACAAGGTGTACCTGGGCGACGGCTCCCAGATCGTCCCCCCGGCGGACGCGGAGATCGCCGCGGAGATCGACGCCGTGGCGTCCCTGACCACCGTCCCCCGCCCCACCACCGGCTGGGAGACCCTCGACGACACCGTCCTCGAGGCCTACCTCACCCGTACGGACGCCGTCCTCTCCGAGAACTCCCCCCGCACCGCCCGCACCGTCTACACCGCCATGCACGGCGTGGGCAAGGACGTCCTCCTCGCCGCCTTCGCCCGCGCGGGCTTCCCCGCCCCCGACCTCGTCACCGAGCAGGCCGACCCCGACCCGGACTTCCCGACCGTCGCGTTCCCCAACCCGGAGGAACCCGGCGCGATGGACCTCGCCTTCGCGAAGGCCCGCGAGACGGACCCCGACCTGGTCATCGCCAACGACCCGGACGCCGACCGCTGCGCCGCCGCCGTGAAGGACGGCGGCGACTGGCGCATGCTCCGCGGCGACGAGGTCGGCGCACTCCTCGCCGCCCACCTGGTCCGCCGTGGCGTCACCGGCACCTTCGCGGAGTCGATCGTCTCGTCGTCCCTCCTCGGCCGTATCGCGGGGAAGGCGGGCCTCCCCTACGAGGAGACCCTGACCGGCTTCAAGTGGATCGCCCGCGTCGACGGCCTGCGCTACGGCTACGAGGAGGCCCTCGGCTACTGCGTGGACCCGGACGGCGTCCGCGACAAGGACGGCATCACGGCCGCCCTCCTCCTCACGGAACTGGCGTCCGAGCTCAAGGCGGAGCACCGCACGCTCCTCGACCTGCTCGACGACCTCGCCGTGGAGCACGGCCTGCACGCCACGGACCAGCTCAGCGTCCGCGTGAAGGACCTCGGGCTGATCGCCGCCGCGATGCGCCGCCTGCGCGAGCAGCCGCCCACGGAGCTGGCGGGCCTGCGCATCACGAAGGCCGAGGACCTCACCGAGGGGACGGACAAGCTCCCGCCCACGGACGGCCTCCGCTACACGCTGGACGGCGCGCGCGTCGTGGTCCGCCCCAGCGGCACGGAACCGAAGCTGAAGTGCTATCTGGAGGTGGTGGTCCCGGTCGCCGGCACGGCAGACCTCCCCGAGGCCCGCGCCAAGGCGACGACCCTCCTGACCACCATCAAGCAGGACCTGTCCGAGGCCGCGGGCATCTGAGAAGACGGGGGCGGCCCAGGGCCGCCCCCGTCACAGCTCACCCGACCGAGCCCTCGGCCCAGCCCTCAGCCCAGCCCCCACAACACAGCCAGCAGCACGGCCCCCGCCACAGCGGGCGCGATGATCTCGTAGGCCCACCGCACGGTGACCTCCCCCTGCGCGCCCGGCTCCCCCTGCCGCCGCTCGTGCAGCTCACGCAGCTCGTCCATGGCCCGGTCCGTCTCGGCCCGGTGAGGCCCGCCCGCGGCCAGGGCGGCACCCGCCCCCAGATCGGCGGCGCCCACCACGCCCCCGGGAACCCCGGCGCCCCCACGCCCCCGGCCCTTCCCCGCCCCGCTCTGCCCGGCGCCGTCGGCCGCGCGGGCGGCCCGCGCCTCCTGCCGCGCCGCCTTGCTGCGCGCCCGTACGGAGACGGGCAGCGCCCACAGCTGGTACTTCGTGCCGGAGTCGTCGACGACCTCGTTGGAGAACCCGGACCGCAGCGAGGCGACCTGTCCCCACGGCAGCACGATCAGCCGCAGCGGGTTGCGGACGCGCAGCCGGTCGTCGTTGACGAAGAGGGCGGGCCGCAGGGTGTAGGCGAACACCAGCGGCGCGAGGAAGAGCATGGTGGCGAGGGCGAGCCACGGGGTGCGGCCCTCGCCGACGACGACCGCGTCGATGCCGAGCCAGGCGACGAGGGCGAGCACCAGCACGCCACCGACGACGCCTGCGGGCGAGCGGTAGACGCGGTCCTTGTACGGGGTCGTCGCGGTACCGGCGGGCTTCGTGGGCTCCGGCTCGCGCGACGGATCGGGGGTCGTCATGCCCCCGATTCTGCACGACCCCCGCCCGCGACCCGAAGGCCGCTCGGCCTGCTCCCTCCCCGCACCCCCCGCACCTCCGTCCCCCAGAACGGAACAGCCCCGGATCCGATCCGGGGCTGTACAGCCGCTACGCGCGTAGATATGCTCGTCTGGTGACCATGCCCACCACTGCACCCCACGCTCTGAGCGACGTCACCGCGTCCGACAGCACACTGCGCCGTTTCCTCCACGGGCTGCCCGGCGTCGACGCGGTCGGCCTGGAGGCGCGTGCCGCCTCCCTCGGCACCCGCTCGATCAAGACGACCGCGAAGGCGTACGCCATCGACCTCGCCATCTCGATGGTCGACCTGACGACGCTGGAAGGCGCGGACACCCCGGGCAAGGTCCGGGCGCTCGGCGCGAAGGCGGTCCGCCCCGACCCGACCGACCGCTCGACGCCCTCCACGGCCGCGGTCTGCGTCTACCCCGACATGGTGGCCACGGCGAAGGAGGCCGTCGCCGGCTCGACCGTCAAGGTCGCCTCCGTCGCCACCGCGTTCCCGGCCGGCCGCGCCCCGATCGCCGTCAAGCTGGCGGACGTCCGTGAGGCCGTCGCCGCCGGCGCGGACGAGATCGACATGGTCATCGACCGCGGCGCCTTCCTCGCGGGGAACTACAGCAAGGTGTACGACGAGATCACCGCCGTGAAGGAGGCCTGCGGGACGGACGCCCGCCTGAAGGTCATCTTCGAGACGGGCGAGCTGTCGACGTACGACAACATCCGCCGGGCGAGCTGGCTCGGCATGCTGGCCGGGGCGGACTTCATCAAGACCTCGACCGGCAAGGTCGCGGTGAACGCGACCCCGGCGAACACCCTCCTGATGCTGGAGGCGGTGCGCGACTTCCGCGCGCAGACCGGGATCCAGGTCGGTGTGAAGCCGGCCGGCGGCATCCGCACCAGCAAGGACGCGATCAAGTTCCTGGTCCTGGTCAACGAGACCGCGGGCGAGGACTGGCTGGACAACCACTGGTTCCGCTTCGGCGCCTCCTCGCTGCTGAACGACCTGCTGCTGCAGCGTCAGAAGCTGGCCACCGGCCGCTACTCCGGCCCCGACTACGTGACGGTGGACTGATCACCATGGCACCTGTTTTCGACTACGCCCCGGCGCCCGAGTCCCGCTCGGTCGTCGACATCGCCCCGTCCTACGGCCTCTTCATCGACGGCGAGTTCACCGAGGCGGCCGGCGGCAAGGTCTTCAAGACCGTCTCCCCCTCCACGGAGGAGGTCCTCTCCGAGGTCGCCGAGGCGTCCGAGGAGGACGTCGACCGCGCGGTCCGGGCGGCCCGCAAGGCCTTCGAGAAGTGGTCCGCGCTCCCCGGCTCCGAGCGCGCGAAGTACCTCTTCCGCATCGCCCGCATCATCCAGGAGCGCAGCCGCGAGCTGGCCGTCCTGGAGACGCTGGACAACGGCAAGCCGATCCGGGAGACCCGCGACGCGGACCTCCCGCTGGTCGCCGCGCACTTCTTCTACTACGCGGGCTGGGCCGACAAGCTGGAGCACGCCGGTTACGGCGCGAACCCGCGCCCCCTCGGCGTGGCCGGCCAGGTCATCCCGTGGAACTTCCCCCTGCTCATGCTGGCGTGGAAGATCGCCCCGGCGCTCGCGACGGGCAACACGGTGGTGCTCAAGCCCGCCGAGACGACCCCGCTCTCCGCGCTCTTCTTCGCGGACATCTGCCGTCAGGCGGGTCTGCCGAAGGGCGTCGTCAACATCGTCACCGGTGACGGCCGCGCCGGAGCCGCGCTGGTCGCCCACCCGGACGTGAACAAGGTCGCCTTCACGGGTTCGACCGCCGTCGGCAAGGAGATCGCGCGGACGGTCGCGGGCACCCGCAAGAAGCTGACGCTGGAACTGGGCGGCAAGGGCGCCAACATCGTCTTCGACGACGCGCCGATCGACCAGGCCGTCGAGGGCATCGTCAACGGCATCTTCTTCAACCAGGGCCAGGTCTGCTGCGCGGGCTCCCGTCTGCTGGTCCAGGAGTCGATCCACGACGAGCTCCTCGACTCCCTGAAGCGCCGGCTGTCCACGCTCCGCCTCGGCGACCCGCTGGACAAGAACACCGACATCGGCGCGATCAACTCCGCGGAGCAGCTGGCGCGGATCACCTCGCTGGCCGAGCAGGGTGAGGCGGAGGGCGCCGAGCGCTGGTCCCCGGCCTGCGAACTCCCGGAGAACGGCTTCTGGTTCGCCCCGACGCTGTTCACGAACGTCACCCAGGCGCACACCATCGCCCGCGACGAGATCTTCGGCCCGGTCCTGTCCGTCCTCACGTTCCGCACGCCGGACGAGGCGGTCGCCAAGGCCAACAACACCCCGTACGGCCTCTCGGCGGGCATCTGGACCGAGAAGGGCTCGCGGATCCTGGCGGTGGCGAACAAGCTCCGCGCGGGTGTGATCTGGTCCAACACGTTCAACAAGTTCGACCCGACCTCGCCGTTCGGCGGTTACAAGGAGTCGGGCTTCGGCCGCGAGGGCGGCCGCCACGGCCTGGAGGCGTACCTCGATGTCTGACGCACGACTTTCCGTACTGAAGACCTACAAGCTGTACGTCGGCGGGAAGTTCCCGCGTTCCGAGAGCGGCCGGGTGTACGAGGTGACGGACTCGAAGCAGAGCTGGCTGGCCAACGCCCCCCTCTCCTCCCGCAAGGACGCCCGTGACGCGGTGGTCGCCGCGCGGAAGGCGTTCGGCGGCTGGTCGGGCGCGACGGCGTACAACCGGGGCCAGATCCTCTACCGCGTCGCGGAGATGCTGGAGGGCCGCAGGGACCAGTACGTCCGCGAGGTGGCGGCCGCCGAGGGCCTGTCGAAGTCGAAGGCCGCCGAACAGGTGGACGCGGCGATCGACCGCTGGGTCTGGTACGCCGGGTGGACCGACAAGATCGCCCAGGTGGTGGGCGGCGGCAACCCGGTCGCGGGCCCGTTCTTCAACCTGTCCTCGCCGGAGCCGACCGGCGTGGTCGCCGTGCTGGCTCCGCAGGAGTCGTCGTTCCTGGGCCTGGTCTCGGTCGTGGCCCCGGTGATCGCGACCGGCAACACGGCGGTCGTGATCGCGTCCGAGAAGGCGCCGCTGCCCGCCCTGTCCCTCGGCGAGGTCCTGGCCACCTCCGACCTCCCCGGCGGCGTGGTCAACATCCTCTCCGGCCGCACGGCGGAGATCGCCGCCCCGCTCGCCGCGCACCAGGACGTCAACGCGATCGACCTGGCGGGCGCCGACGAGGCGCTGGCGAAGGAGCTGGAGATCGCGGCTGCGGACAACCTGAAGCGCGTTCTCCGTCCACAGCCTGTGGACGACTGGGCGGCGGCGCCCGGCACGGACCGTATGACGGCCTTCCTGGAGACCAAGACGGTCTGGCACCCGACGGGTTCCCTGGGCGCGTCGGGCTCCGCCTACTGACCGGCCACCCCGCGCTGACGGTCCTCCAGCCCCCTCGGAGACGGCCGCGGCTCATCTGCGTCCGGATGAGCCGCGGCCGTCTTCGAGCACCCGGGTCGGAGAAGCGGCGCCCGCGCGGTGCACCCGCTCCCCAGCCTCCTCGTCACCCCGAGGCCAGCTGCTCCGCTATCTCACTGATCCAGCCCGCGGTCTTCGCCGGGTCGTCGAGGCTCTGCGCCCACGCTTCAGGATCCAGCTTGTGGTCGGCGGGGCCCGCTTTGAGAGCGACGAGGAGGGCCCTCGCGGATTCCCTCATCTCGGGCGTCGTGTCTGCGCTGCCGGGGATGCCGGGGCCCGCCGCCAGAGCGTAGATCTCGCGCGCCATGGCCTGGCGTTCGCCCTTCGACACCTTCTTCCAGAACGTCAGGGCGTGCTTCAGCGAGTCACCGCGGGAGGCGGCCTTCTCCGGGGCCTCGCCCTCCGGCGCCCAGCGCTCGGGGTGGCGCTTCTCCTCGTAGCGCTTCGTGGCCGCGCGGAGCGCCTTGTACAGGGTGACGCCGAGAACGAGGCCGGCGCCGGCCCCGGCGAGGCCCCACCCGACCGGGTTGCTCGCCAGCCCGGCCGTTCCCGCCGCGACCGCCGTCACGACGCCGGCCGCGGCCTTGGTGGATTCGCCCAGCACGCCGCCGACCGTCTCCTTGCCGATCTTGGTGAGCTGCTTCTTCTTCGCGTACTCCTGCGCCCGGGCCAGCCTCTCCGCCTCCCGCTCCCTCTTCCGCTCCGCGTGCTGGATGCTCTCGGCGGCGTCACGGACTTCCCCCATCGCCTCCCAGGCGGCGTCGATGGCCTCGGCGACGAGCTCCAGCCGTTCCTCGCCCTCGTGCTTCCAGTAGGCGTCCAGCGCGACGTACGCCTCCGCCGCGGCCCATTCGGCGTGTTCCCGCGACTCGTTCAGCCGGGCCAATGACGCCACCTCGACGAGGCGGGGGTCTCCGAGCTCCTTCACCCTCTGGTACTTGCGGGCCGCTCCCCCGACGCGGAAGGCCGCCCTGATGCCCTTGACCGCGCCGACGGAAGCGCTGGCGACACCGCTCGCCTCGGACGCCACCGCGGCGTCCGCCGCCTTCTGGACCTTGGTCGCCTCTTTGGCGATGGCGGCGCTGTAGCTTCCCGAACCGGCGGCGCCGATGACCGCGTCGGTCCCCTTGGTCGTGGCCTTCTTCCGCGCCGTGTGGTGCTTGGCCCCGGTCTTGTGCGTCGTGGCGGCCTTCATGTTCTTGTACGCGTCCATGCCGCTGACCACGGCGCCGGCGGCCTCCGTGAGGAGGTTCGCCGACGCGGCGGAGGTCCCCGAGGCGGCGGAGGAGTGCTTGAGGCCCTCGTCGGCCGTGGCGGCGGCCTGCTGGGCCAGGCCCGCGTTGGCGGGGGTCTGGGCTCCCTTGACGAAGGTGTCGACGGGCTCGAGATTCTTCTTGAACCTGTCCAGGAGGGCGGCGATCCGGTCGCGGTAGTTCCTCTTCGCCCCGGCGGACGCGCCACCGTTCTCCGGCTCCTTCCCCTTGTCCGCGTTCCTGGCCCGCTGCACCGCCGCTGCCGTGGCCCGGTTGCCGGCGCTGGACTGCAGCTGGAGGAGGGCGTGCCCCACCGGGTCTCGGGGCGGGCTCCCGGCCCGGTTCCCTTCCTGACGCCGCCGGACCGAGGTCAGGAGGGTCGTGGACTGCCGTGGCGAGGTGCGGTGGGCCGGGGTGCTCATGGACATGCCTCTCCTGCGGCGGCGCGGGGCGGGGCAAAGGTAGCCAGGCGGGGCCAACGGAAGGGGTACCGCGAGAGAACTCCTGGGGGATGCTCAGCCCTTCAGCGCGTCCGTCGCCCGCCCCGCCACCGGGATGCCGCCGACCGACTCCGCCTGGGCGACCGGGCCGGTCACCTCGCGGGAGTCCAGCCCGCGGAAGTCGGCGACCTGCGTGGCGACTCCGTTGTCGAGCGGGTCGACCCCGGTGCCCGCGAGCGGGTTGGGCTTGAGGTCCGCGACCGTTCCGACGACCTGGCCGGCGTCGTCGGGCAGCACCTGCGCCTGCGCGGCGGACGCGGCCGCCCCGACGCCGAGCGCCGCTCCCGCCGTCGCGAGTACGGCCATGGAGCGCCGGACGACGGGCGTCCTGGGTGCCTTGTGTCGGGCCATCGCTGTGCCACCTCTTGGCTTCGCAGGGTCAACGTTCGGACGCGCAGCGTAGTGGAGATGTGACGCGCGCTTCAAAGTCGGACCGCCGGGTCGTACGCCACCCGCGCGATGCCTCACACTGGTGTCCCGTGAGTTCCCAGTCGCCCATATCCGCGCGAGTCGTGCTGCTCTGCGGCCCCTCCGGCTCCGGCAAGTCCCTCGTCTCGGCCCGCTCCGGTCTCCCGGTGCTGCGCCTGGACGACTTCTACAAGGAGGGCGACGACCCGACGCTGCCGCTGGTGGCGGGCACCTCCGACATCGACTGGGACGACCCCGCCTCGTGGGACGCGGACTCCGCGGTCGCCGCGATCGAGCGGCTGTGCAGGACGCGCACGGCGCAGGTCCCGGTGTACGACATCTCGCTGAGCGCCCGTACCGGCGAGACGACCGTGGACATCGGCGGGACGCCGCTGTTCATCGCCGAGGGCATCTTCGCCGCGGAGATCGTGGACCGCTGCCGCGAACTGGGGCTGCTGGCCGACGCGCTGTGTCTGAGCCGCGGTCCGGTGCGGACGTTCCGGCGCCGGTTCCTGCGGGACCTCAAGGAGGGCCGCAAGTCGGTGCCGTTCCTGCTGCGGCGCGGCTGGCGGCTGATGCGTCTCGAGCGGTCGATCATCGCCCGTCAGACGGGCCTGGGCGCGTACCCCTGCGACCGCGAGGAGGCGCTGACCCGCCTGGCCGCGGCGGCGGTCGCCGGGCGCCCCGCGCCGACGAGCACGCCGTGACGGCACGAAAAAGCGGGACCGCGTGACGGGCCCCCGGCCCCGCGCAGTCCCGCTGTTTCCGCACCCCCCCCGTGGTGCCCCCCCTCCTTGTCCCCCCGTGCTCCCCCTGTGTTCCCCCGGATCCCCCGATCCCCGTTCACCGCGCGGACGTCCCCCGACGTCCTGGCGGTTCCCCCGTGTCCCCCGGACCCTCAGGCGACGAGCTCCCCGAAGGCGTTCTCCTCGTCACGGCCGAAGCTGAGGACCTCGTCCTCGCGCAGCCGGCGGAGCGACCGCCAGATGCTGGACTTCACCGTGCCGACACTGATGTCGAGAATGTCCGCGATCTCCGGGTCCGTGCGGCCCTCGTAGTAGCGCAGGACCAGCATGGTGCGCTGGAGTTCGGGCAGCCGGGCCAGCGCCTGCCACAGGACCGCGCGCAGCTCGGTGCCGCGCATCGCGTCCGTGTCGCCGGCCGTCTCCGGCAGCTCCTCGGTCGGGTACTCGTTCAGCTTGCGGCGGCGCCACGCGCTGATGTGCAGGTTGGTCATGGTGCGGCGGAGGTATCCGCCGACCGCCGCCTTGTCGCTGATCCGGTCCCACGCCCGGTAGGTCGAGAACAGCGCGCTCTGCAGCAGGTCCTCGGCCTCGAAGCGGTCGCCGGTCAGGTGGTAGGCGGTGGCGTACAGGGAGGCGCGGCGCTCCTGGACGTAGGCGGTGAACTCCGCCTCGCTCACCGAGCGGCGCTCCCCCGGTTCCTCCCTGTACGCGTTTCCCCCGTCGGTGTCCCCCGTGGACGTGTCAACCACCGTCATGATCGCGGTGTGCTGACGCCCGGCGCCGCGAGCGCACCCCCGCATGCCCGCGGCGCCGGACTTCTCGGAACCCCGGTGCACATCGTGCAGACGCGTGACCACTGCGCTGGTGCTGGTGCCGTGCAGCGTGTTCATCTCGCGCCCCCCGTCGTGGACTTCCGGTGTTCTCGCCTGCGGTTGTGCTGTGCCGAAAAGCTTGCCGCGCCACTTTCATGGCCGTGTCCGCCGACTGTCACAGACGTGTCACAGGGGCCGGTCACGTGACGGCACACTTCCTTCACGGCCCGGGGGGCGCGAAGCGGCACGTATCCGGGCCCAAGGGGCACCCGCCGCGCACGGGTCGTACAGGGAGCCGTCCATGGGCCAGAATGAGCGCGTGCCTTCCCTGTTGCTGATCGAGGACGACGACGCCATCCGCACGGCCCTGGAGCTCTCACTGACGCGCCAGGGTCACCGCGTGGCGACCGCTGCCAGCGGTGAGGACGGTCTGAAGCTGCTGCGCGAGCAGCGGCCGGACCTGATCGTGCTGGACGTGATGCTGCCCGGCATCGACGGCTTCGAGGTGTGCCGTCGCATCCGGCGCACGGACCAGCTGCCGATCATCCTGCTCACCGCGCGCAGCGACGACATCGACGTCGTGGTCGGCCTGGAGTCCGGCGCCGACGACTACGTGGTCAAGCCCGTGCAGGGCCGGGTGCTGGACGCCCGGATCCGGGCGGTGCTGCGGCGCGGGGAACGCGAGTCCAGCGACTCGGCGACCTTCGGCGGCCTGGTCATCGACCGCGCGGCGATGACGGTGACGAAGAACGGCGAGGACCTCCAGCTCACGCCGACGGAGCTGCGGCTGCTGCTGGAGCTGAGCCGGCGGCCCGGACAGGCGCTGTCCCGCCAGCAGTTGCTGCGGCTGGTGTGGGAGCACGACTACCTGGGCGACTCGCGGCTGGTGGACGCGTGCGTCCAGCGGCTGCGCGCCAAGGTCGAGGACGTGCCGTCGTCCCCGACGCTGATCCGTACCGTCCGCGGTGTCGGCTACCGGCTGGATCCGCCTCAGTGACACAGGAGCACCAAGGGGGAGGCCGCGGCTGGTCCGCGGCGCGCAAGGGAGTCTGGTCGCGGCTGCGCCTTACGAGCCTGCGCCTGCGGCTGGTCGTCGTGTTCGGCCTGGTCGCGCTGACGGCCGCCGTGTCCGCGTCGGGGATCGCGTACTGGCTGAACCGCGAGTCGGTGCTGACGCGCACGCAGGACGCGGTGCTGCGCGACTTCGAGAAGGAGATGCAGAACCACGCGGGCGCGCTGCCCGAGCACCCCACGCAGGACGAACTGCAGCGCACGGCCGGGCAGATGGCCAACAGCAGCCAGCGCTTCACCGTGCTGCTCGTCGCCGAGAACCCCGAGGGCCAGACCGTGTACGGCAGTTCGGGCGGGCTGAACGGCTTCTCGCTGGGGGACGTGCCGGAGTCGCTGCGCGAGGCGGTGGCCGAGCGGCAGAAGATCACGGCCGGCAACAAGTACCCGCACCATCTGTACTGGCAGCGGATCGTCGAGGACGACACCCCGTACCTGGTGGCGGGGACCAAGCTGATCGGCGGCGGGGCCACCGGCTACATGCTGAAGTCGCTGGAGCCGGAGGCGAAGGACCTGGGCTCGCTGGCCTGGTCGCTGGGGATCGCCACCGGGCTGGCGCTGATAGGTTCCGCCCTCCTCGCGCACGCCGCCGCGACGACCGTGCTGAAGCCGGTGCAGCGGCTGGGGACCGCCGCGCGGCGGCTCGGGGAGGGGAAGCTGGACACCCGGCTGAGGGTGTCGGGCACCGACGAACTGGCCGACCTGTCACGGACGTTCAACAAGGCGGCCGAGGCGCTGGAGAAGCGTGTGGCGGACATGGCGGCGCGGGACGAGGCGTCCCGCAGGTTCGTCGCCGACATGAGCCACGAGCTGCGCACCCCGCTGACCGCGATCACCGCCGTGACCGAGGTCCTGGAGGAGGAGCTGGAGTTCGAGGGCGGCGGCATCGACCCGATGATCCAGCCCGCGGTGCGGCTGGTGGTGAGCGAGACCCGGCGGCTGAACGACCTGGTGGAGAACCTGATGGAGGTCACCCGCTTCGACGCGGGCACCGCCCGGCTGGTCCTCGACGACGTGGACGTCGCCGACCAGATCACCGCCTGCATCGACGCGCGGGCCTGGCTGGACGCGGTGGAGCTGGACGCCGCGCGCGGCATCCACGCCCGGATCGACCCGCGCCGGCTGGACGTCATCCTCGCCAACCTCATCGGCAACGCCCTCAAGCACGGCGGTTCGCCGGTGCGGGTGTCGGTGCGGGAGGAACCCGGAGAGGGGACGGAGGGCGTGGGGGCCGTGGGAGCCGCGGAAGGCGCGGAGGTCGCGGACGAAACCGAGGCGGCGGACCCGTCGGACGGCACGGTCGTGATCCAGGTGCGGGACCACGGTCCGGGCATCCCGGAGGAGGTCCTGCCGCACGTCTTCGACCGCTTCTACAAGGCCAGCGCCTCCCGGCCGCGCTCGGAGGGCAGCGGTCTGGGCCTGTCCATCGCGCTGGAGAACGCACACATCCACGGCGGCGAGATCACCGCGGCCAACTCGCCCGAGGGAGGGGCGGTGTTCACCCTGCGGCTGCCGCGCGACGTGTCCGCCGCGGAGTCCGGGGAGAAAGCCGGCGACGCCGGGACCAAGGGCGCCGGGGGGGACACCTGATGAACGGGCGGCACGGACGACACGGACGACGCCGGGCGGCCCTGCCGGCCCTCGTGGGGGTCGCGGCGCTGGGCGCGCTGCTGTCCGGGTGCGGGATCCGGGCGACCGAGGTGCCGACCGACTACGGTCCGGCGCCCTCCCGGGTGCGCTGCTCGCTGGGCGAGCCGGAGGGGGCCGGGCAGGGTGAGCGCGGTCTGCCGGTGCAGGTGTTCCTGCTGTGCGGGTCGTCGCTGGTGGCCGTGGACCGGGCGGTGCGGGTGGCGGACGGGGCCACGGACGCGCGCCGGGTGCTGGTCGCGCAGGGCCTGATGGACGAGCTGACGCGGGAGCCGACGACGTCCGAGCGGGAGGCCGGCTACACCACGCGGGTACGGCCCGGGACGACCGTGACCGGGCCGCGGGCCGGTGATCCGGAGGACACGCTGCGGCTGAGCACGCCGCCCGTCGAGCTGTCGGCCACGGCGCTCGCGCAGATCGTGTGCACCTTCTCCGACTCGGCGGCCGCCGAGGGCGACGGCTCGGTGATCCTGGGCGGCCCGGACGACGCGACGCCGCGACGCTACCGGTGCACGGACGACGTACGGGCCCGCCCGGCGGCCGGGAAGCCGCCCTCCACCGAGGCCACCGGAAGCTGACCCGGCGGGCGCGCGGGAGCGGCGCCGGGGTGTGGTGCATGCCTCAGCGGTTGAACGGGTGACATCCCGGAACCGGCCGAGGCGCACGCCGCGTCTTGGGGGTCGTGCAGCGTCAAGGCTTCATCGGCGGCACCGCCGCGTCCCGTATCCGTGTGACCGGGGGTTTACTCCTGGCCGCGCATCTCGCGTTCGTCGCCTGGTACACGCTGCGCCCCCTGGACGTCCCGTGGGTGATGCCCGCGAATCTGCGGCCGCTGGACGGGATCCGCGCCGACTTCGCGCTGGGCTGGGCGACGGGGCTGCGCCGGACCGGGGAGTCGATGGCGCTGCTCGCGCCGCTGGGCGTGCTGCTGCCGATGGCGGGGGGCCGGCCGGCCGTGTCCCGGCTGGGCTCGCTGATCCGCACCATGGCCGCGACCGCCCTGGTGTCGCTGGCCGTGGAGCTGCTGCAGACCGCGGTGCCGGGCCAGGTCGTGGACGTCGACTCGCTGCTGCTGAACACGGCGGGCGCCGCGCTCGTCCATGCCGCCGTGGTGCCCGCGGGACGCGCCTGGCTGCGCCGCCGGACGCTCCTGCGGGCGGTGGACGGGGCCGTTCTGAGGGAGGAGGCCCCTCCGGGGCGGACCCCGACGATTCCCAGGGTCGGGATCGCCCCATGGAGCGATGCTTTGCCCCCTTCGTCTCCGTAACGTGGAGGTACGGAGGCAGCCGGACGGGATGCCTCGCACCGTTCACGAAGGAGTCGCGATGAGCAGCCTCGTCCGCCCCACCGACGACCGCATGATCGGCGGTGTCTGCGCCGGGCTGGCCCGGCGGTTCGGCACCTCCGCGAAGACGATGCGTGTCGTGTTCCTGGTCTCGTGCCTGCTCCCGGGCCCGCAGTTCCTGCTCTACCTGGCGCTGTGGATCCTGCTGCCCTCGGAGGACAAGGCCCGCGCGGCCTGGTAGGACGGCCCGCGCGGCGCCCTCACCCCCGAGGCGCCGTGCGGTGCCGGCCTCCCGGTCCCTGCGCGGCATCATCTCCCTGAGGCCTCGCGCGGGGCCGTGGATCTCCGAGTACGCCGATGGGGCGCGACCCGTTTCCGGGTGCGCCCCATCGGCCCGTCTCCGGCCGGAGGGTCAGCGGCCGCCGCCCAGCGGGATGCCGTTGACGTTGAGACCCTGGGTCGGGAGCTGGTTCACCGGCAGCCCGCCCAGCAGACCGGCGCCCGGCGCCTGGGAGCCGAGTTCGCCGGCGACCGGCTTGGCGGTGCCGAGTCCCTTGCCGGCCACGTCCTGGCCCGTCGACAGCGCCTCGGCCGTGCCCGGCAGCGCGCCGGACACCTGGTCCGCCGGCACGGCCTGGGTGACGGTGTCCAGCCCCGGGGCGTCCGGCAGGGCCGGGGCCGCCTGGGCGGCGCCCGCACCGGCGGCGGCGAAGGCGGCACCGAGAGCGGCGACACCGAGGGTCTTGACAGCAGACTGCTTCATGAAAGGCGTCCTCGAAATGGGATACGGGGATGTGAGCGGTGCTGCGACCGTAATCAGGCCTCCCCGTCCGCCGCAAACATCGAAATGCGGACGGATGGTGAAAGCGTGGTGCGTTCACCTTTCCGCGTGACGCCCCCCTCAGCCTTCCTCTTGGGAAGAACCGCTGGTGGAGGCGGTCTGACGGAACAGCCATTCGGATTTCAGTTCCGCATATCCGGGCTTGATCACGTCATTGATCATCGCCAGCCGTTCATCGAAAGGAATGAATGCGGACTTCATCGCATTGACGGTGAACCACTGCATGTCGTCGAGCGTGTATCCGAAAGCCTCGACCAGATGCTCGAACTCGCGGCTCATGCTGGTGTGGGACATCAGCCGGTTGTCGGTGTTCACCGTGGCGCGGAAGTGCAGTCGGCGCAGCAGCCCGATCGGGTGCTCGGCGTAGGAGGCGGCGGCGCCGGTCTGGAGGTTGGAGCTCGGGCACAGCTCCAGCGGGACGCGCTTGTCCCGGACGTAGGCGGCGAGCCGGCCGAGCTCCACCGTGCCGTCGTCGCGGACCTGGATGTCGTCGATGATCCGCACCCCGTGCCCGAGCCGGTCCGCGCCGCACCACTGGAGCGCCTGCCAGATGGACGGCAGCCCGAACGCCTCGCCGGCGTGGATGGTGAAGTGGTTGTTCTCCCGCTTCAGATACTCGAAGGCGTCGAGGTGGCGGGTGGGCGGGTGGCCGGCCTCGGCGCCCGCGATGTCGAAGCCGACGACGCCCAGGTCGCGGTAGCCGTTGGCGAGTTCGGCGATCTCCAGGGCGCGGGCGGCGTGCCGCATCGCGGTGAGCAGGGCGCCGACGCGGATGCGGTGGCCGTTCTCCCTGGCCCGCCGCTCGCCCTGGCGGAACCCCTCGTTGACCGCCTCGACGACCTCTTCGAGCGTCAGCCCGCCCTCGAGGTGCTGCTCGGGGGCGTAGCGCACCTCGGCGTAGACGACCCCGTCCTCGGCGAGGTCCTCGGCGCACTCGGCGGCGACCCGGACGAGCGCGTCGCGGGTCTGCATCACGCCGACGGTGTGCGAGAAGGTCTCCAGGTACCGCTCCAGGGAACCGGAGTCGGCTGCCTGGTGGAACCAGAGGGCGAGCTTGTCGGGGTCGGTGTGGGGCAGGTCGGTGTAGCCCGTCTCGCGGGCCAGGTCGACGACCGTGCCGGGGCGCAGTCCGCCGTCGAGGTGGTCGTGCAGCAGAACCTTGGGCGCCCGGCGGATCTGGTCCGAGGTGGGGGCGTTCGCGATGGTCTGGCTCGTCATTTCCGCACCATAACTCCTACGCGCGTAGATCACCGGGTGCCCGACGGCGCCGATACGGAAAGGTGACCGCACGGACGGGTCGCGTACACCGTGTCTTCTGAGAATGTTCTGCCATGGCACAGCAAGCGACGCCGGTACGCACGGCCCGGCTGGGGAGGGCGCTCGGCTCGGAGCCGGCCACGGTGAACGGGGTGGCGCTGCTGCTCCCGAACGGCGAGGAGTCCTCCGCGCGCAGACCGTCGCCGCTGGCGGCGGTGTCCGTCCGCGGCCTGGGACGCCGGCTGGCCCGCGCGGGACGCGACCAGCATCTGGCCACGCATGTCGTCCACTACCGCTACCGCGGCTGGAACGGCGACGAGGCGCATCTCGCGCACGACGCCGCCTGGGCCGCCGGCGAGGCCGTACGGCGCTACGGTGACGTGCCCGTCTGTCTGGTGGGCCTCGGCATGGGCGGCAGGGCGGCGCTGCGCGCGGCGGGCCACGAGGCCGTCACCTCCGTGGTGGCGCTGGCCCCGTGGCTGCCGGAGGAGGACGGGACGGCCCCGGCCGAGCCGGTGAAGCAGCTCGCCGGCCGCCATGTGCTGATCGTGCACGGCACGAACGACGCGCGCACCGACCCCGAGCTGTCCTTCCGTCTGGCGGCCCGGGCGAAGAAGGCGAACCGCGAGGTGTGCCGCTTCGAAGTCCACGCGGACGGCCATGGGTTGAGCCAGTACCGGGAGGAAGTGCTGGCGCTGTCCGAGGACTTCGTGATGGGCGTGCTGTTCGGCCGGGCGTTCTCCCGCCCGGTGCAGGACGCCCTGGCCGCTCCCCCGCCGCTGGGGCTGCGGATGCCGCTGGCGGCGGGGTTCGGGACGTCGTTACGGCACTGAGGCGGCCCGCTACGGCAGCAGGCTCCCCCGCTTGGACAGCAGGAACTTCTTGAACGCCGCCACCGGCGGGGTGTCCGGGCGGCCCGCGAGCCAGGCCACGCCGATCTCGCGGGCCGCTCTGGGGGCGGTCACCGTCAGTTCGGCCACGCCGGGGCGTGGGAAGGGGGGCGGGGGCAGCAGGGCGACGCCCAGGCCCGCCGCGACCAGGCCCCGCAGCGTCTCGGCCTCCTCGCCCTCGAAGGCGATGCGCGGTGCGAAGCCGGCCCGGGCGCACAGGTCGTCGGTGATGCGGCGCAGCCCGTAACCGGGTTCCAGGGTCACGAAGGTCTCGTCGGCCGCCTCGGCCAGGCGGACCCGGCGGCGGGCGGCCAGACGGTGGTCGGCGGGGACGACGAGGCGCAGCTTCTGCTCGTCGAGGCGGCGGGCCACCAGGTCGGGGGCGGACGGCACCGGCGAGGTCAGGCACAGGTCCAGCTCGCCCCCGCGCAGCCCCTCCAGCATGGCCTCGCCGTGGTTCTGCACGAGGCTGAAGCGGATGCCGGGGTGGTCGGCGCGGAAGGTGTGCAGCAGGCCGGGCACGGTCTCGGCGCCCATGGTGTGCAGGAACCCGAAGGCGACCTTGCCGGTGGCGGGGTCGGCGTCGGCGCGGACCTCCTCGGCCGCGCGTCCGATCTCGTCCAGGGCGCGGTCGACGGAGGCGTAGAAGGCGCGGCCCGCCGGGGTGAGGGAGACGGTGCGGCCGTGCCGCGCGAACAGCTCGACGCCGAGGTCCTCTTCGAGACGGACCAGGGCGCGGGAGAGGGTGGACTGCGGCACCTGCATCTCCTGGGCGGCCCGGGTGACGTGCTCGGTGCGGGCCACCCCGGCGAAGTGGGCGAGGCGCGGCGCGAGCAGCCGCGCCATCTCTTCTCTGTCTCGTGTGTCACCGGTTCGTGACAGGCGACCGTCCGACCTCCGCTGATGCTCCATGGGAACGATTATGGCGATTCCATGCATTGGACGGATCAGCGGAGACCTCCGTACGTTCGAGGCATGACTCCCGCCAGTACCGGGGCGTCCACCCGTGTGGACGCCGTCGCATCCGTCCCCTCCGCCCCGCCGCCCGCCGACGAGACCCGGATGTCCCCGGGCGGTCCCGGTTACCGCCGGATGAGTCTCGCCCTGTTCCTCGCGGGCGTCGCGACCTTCGCGCTCCTCTACTCCACCCAGGCCCTTCTGCCGCTGGTCTCCGGCGACTTCGCGGTGAGCGCGAGCGACGCGAGCTGGACCGTGTCGGCGGCGACCGGCGGTCTGGCGCTGTTCGTGCTGCCGATGAGCGCCCTGTCCGAGCGGTTCGGGCGGCGTACGGTCATGACGGCCTCGCTGGCCGTCGCGGTGAGCCTCGGACTGCTGGTGCCGTTCGCCCCCTCGCTCGGGGCGCTGGTCGCGCTGCGGGCGCTCCAGGGCGCGGCGCTGGCGGGGCTCCCCGCCTCGGCGACGGCGTACCTCGCGGAGGAGGTCACGCCGAAGGCGCTGGTGACGGCGATCGGGCTGTTCGTGGCCGGCAACAGCGTCGGCGGGATGAGCGGCCGGGTGATCACCGGCTGGGTGGCGCAGGAGTGGGGCTGGCGGATCGCCGTCGGCGTGATCGGGCTGGTCGCGGTGGCGTGCGCGGTGGCGTTCCGGCTGCTGCTGCCGGCGCCGCGGCACTTCAGGGCCGGTTCGCTCGCGCCGCGCGTGCTGGCGGGCACCGTCCGCCGCCACCTCGGGAACCCGCTGCTGCGGCGGCTGTTCGCGATCGGCGCGCTGTTCATGACGGTGTTCGGGGGCGTGTACACGGTCATCGGCTACCGGCTGACCCAGGAGCCGTTCTCGCTGCCGCAGGGCGTCGCCGGGTCGGTGTTCCTGGTGTACCTGGTGGGCACGGTGTCGGCGTCCGCGGCCGGACGGCTGGTGGGCCGGCTGGGCCGCCGGGGCGCCCTGTACGCGGGCGGCGCGACCACCGCGGCCGGGCTGCTGCTGTCGCTGGCGGACGCGCTGCCGCTGGTGCTGCTGGGCCTGGTGCTGATCACGGCCGGGTTCTTCGCGGGGCACGCGGTGGCCTCGTCGGCGGTGGGCCGCACCGCGACGGAGGGCCGGGCGCAGGCGGCCGCGCTGTACCAGTCCGCCTACTACATCGGGTCGAGCGCGGGCAGCGCGGTGGGCGCGCTGGCCTTCCACGCCGGTGGGTGGGCCGGCACGGTGGGGGTCGGGCTGGTGGCCGTGGCGGGCGTCGCGGCGATCACCCTGGCCGGGACCCGGGCGGCGGTCCGCGCCGGAGAGGTCCGCACCGCCTGACGGCCGTCTGCCGCCGACGTTCGCGGGGCCGGTGGGCAACCGGTCCCGCGACGCCTCTCACCTGCGGATTCGTCCGCTCGGGGAGCCGTTGTCAGTGGGCTGCGGTAGCTTCCGAAGTGGTGGGCGCGACGGCGCGCCGCCACAAGGCCGCTTGGGGTGGGTGGACGATGACGAACGGCACGGCGACGACGGATCCGGACGCCACGCTGGAGCAGTACCGGGTGGAGCTGACCGGGTACTGCTACCGGATGCTCGGTTCGTCCTTCGAGGCCGAGGACGCGGTGCAGGACACGATGATCCGTGCCTGGCGCAGCCTCGACAAGTTCGAGGGACGCTCCAGCCTCCGCTCCTGGCTCTACCGCATCGCGACGAACGTCTGCCTGGACATGCTGTCCGCGGGCAACAAGCGCGCCCGCCCGATGGACCTCACGGACTCCACGCCGCTGGCGCGGGCCGCCCTGTCCCCCCGCCCCGACCACACCTGGCTGGAGCCGATGCCCGACGACCGGGTGCTGCCCACCCCCGCCGACCCGGCGGAGGCCGCGGTCGCCAAGGAGTCCGTGCGGCTGGCGTTCATGGCGGCGCTGCAGCGGCTGCCCGCCAAGCAGCGGGCGGTGCTGATCCTGCGCGAGGTGCTGGCGTGGAAGGCGAGCGAGGTCGCCGAGCTGCTCGGCACGTCGGTCGCGTCGGTCAACAGCGCGTTGCAGCGGGCCCGGGCGACGCTCGCCGAGCGGCGCGAGCCGGGCGCCGACGCGGCGGTCTCCGACCCGCTGGACGAGGACCAGAAGAAGCTCCTCGACCGGTACGTGGCCGCCTTCGAGGGGTACGACATGTCGGCGCTGACCGCGCTGCTGCACGAGGACGCCATCATGACGATGCCGCCGTTCGACCTGTGGCTGACCGGCGCCGACGACATCACGGGCTTCATGACGACGCTGGGCGCCGCCTGCGCGCACTCGAAGCTGGTGCCCGTCGAGGTGAACGGACTGCCCGGGTTCGCGCAGTACAAGCCCGACCCGGAGAACGGCGGGTACGCGCCGTGGGCGGTCCAGGCGCTGGAGATCTCAGACGGCCGGATCACCGGGTTCCACTGCTTCCTGGACACGCAGCGGTGGTTCCCGCTGTTCGGGCTGCCCCTCCGTCTCGAAGCGGAGACCGACGAGGTCGAGCAGGGCGCATAGCGCCGGGGAGGGGTCGCGCAGCCGTATCCGCCCGCCGGCCCGGCGGGCGGTGAGCTGCAGCCGGGCCAGCAGGTTCACGGCGGCCAGGCCCGGCGGTCCCAGCCCGGCCACGTCGCACACCACGACACGGCCGCGCCCCCCGCCGTCCAGCAGGGCGCGCAGCGCCTCGCACGGCCCGCTCACCTCGCCCGGGGTGAGGGGGCCGCTGAGCACGAGCACGGGCGGTGTCATGGCGTCCACGACCGGTAGACCGGCCGGTCGCCCGTAACTCATCGCGCGGCGGCCCGTCGCGCGGCGCCGAGGATCACATTGACCGGGGCGCGGCCCTCCCCGGAGGGTTGGCTGTATGCGCCACAGATCATCGCCGTCCCCGGGGCCCGGTGCCCTTCACCGTCACGGGGAGCCGCCGTGCAGGGGGTGCTGAGCGGGTTCCTGGTGATCGCCGTCGTCATCGGCGTCGGCTACGTCATCGGACGGCGGGGGAATCTCGGCGCGCAGGGCAGCGAGGTGCTGACCAAGCTGGCGTTCCATGTGGCGTCCCCGGCGCTGCTGTTCACCACGCTGGCCCGCGCGGACCTGTCGGTGGTCTTCTCCGGCCGTCTGCTGGTGACCGCGCTGAGCACGGCGGCGGTGGCGGGCGTCTTCGTCGCGGTGGGCGTGGCGCGCGGCTGGGGCGTCGGCCGCACCACCATCGGCGCCCTGTGCTCCAGCTACGTCAACTCCGGCAACCTGGGCATCCCGATCGCCGTGTACGTCCTGGGGGACGCCTCGCTGGTGGCGCCGGTGCTGCTGTTCCAGCTGGTCGGGGTCACACCGGTCGCGCTGACCGTCCTGGACCTGTCGACGGCGGGCGAGAAGCTGCCGCTGTGGCGCCGGCTGCTGACCCCGCTGCGCAATCCGATCGCGCTGGGGTCGCTGACGGGGGTGGCGGTGTCGGCGGCCGGGGTGGAGATTCCCGGGCCGGTGTGGGACCCGGTGCAGCTGATCGGCAACATGGCCGTCCCCGCCGTGCTCCTCGCCTTCGGCATCTCGCTGCGGGGCAGCTCCCTGCCGCTGCGCGGAGGCGACCGGGGGGCGGTGCTCCTGGCCGTGGGGCTCAAGGCGGTGGGCCAGCCGCTGACCGCCTGGGCGCTGGCGGTGGGCGTGTTCGGCCTGCGCGGGGCGCACCTGCTGGACGTGGTGGTGACCTCGGCGCTCCCGGCCGCCCAGAACCTCTACACCTACGCGAGCAGTTACGGCGTCGGCGAACGCCTGGCCCGCGAGACCATCCTGGTCTCGACGGCGCTCTCGGTCCCGGTCCTGGTGGCGGTGGCGGCGGTGCTGGGGTGATCAGGTCCCGGTGAACCCGGCCGTGTCGATGACGAGGTCGAAGGGGGCGGGGAGTTCGATCGGCTCGCCGAACTTCACGCTCTTCAGCGGCCGGTAGACGTCGTCCTTCGGTTCCCCGTAGAGCGTCACGGTCGGGCCGTCGGGGGCCCAGGCGTCGACCAACAAGTAGAGGGGGATACCGGCGGCCGCGTAGGCGGCGGGCTTGCTGACGCGGTCGTGGCGGGCGTTGGACTTGGAGGTGACCTCGACGACCAGCTCGGCAAGAGCGGCGGGGATGTGGGTGTCCGACTCGGTGTGGTCGCGCACAGGGGCGACCACGAGATCCGGGATGAGCATGCCCAGGCGTGACGGCACCGCGAGGGCGAGGGTCTGAAAGATCTCCCAGTCCTCGGGGATCGCAGTGTAGAGGCGACGCTGAATGCGGGCCGCGATCACGTTGTGACGATACGCGGGAGCGGGTGACACGGTGACGATCCCCTCGATGATCTCCACCTTGCTGCCCTCGGGCCATTCCATCTCCTCCCAGAACCGGACGAGGTCGTCCCAGCTCTGTTCGGGGTCCTGGCTCACGGTGAGTGCGCTCATGGCGGTCTCCTATCGGTACGTCGCCGAGTACAGCATGACGAACGGGACCGGCAGGGGTCCACCGGTCCCGTTCACCCGAAAGGAGAAATTGCAGGTCAGACGATGCGCTCCAGGACCACCGGCGTGGCGGTGAAGTCCGCGTCTGAGCCGATGTCGAAGGAGCCCTCCAAGGACTGGAGCGCGTAGGCGAAGCGGTCCGGGGTGTCCGTGTGGAGGGTGAGGAGGGGCTGCCCCTCAGTGACGCGGTCGCCGGGCTTGGCGTGCATCTCGACGCCCGCGCCCGCCTGCACCGGGTCCTCCTTGCGGGCGCGGCCCGCGCCGAGGCGCCAGGCGGCGACGCCGACGTCGTAGGCGTCCAGGCGGGTGAGGACGCCCGACGACGGGGCCTTCACCACGTGCTGCTCGCGGGCGACCGGGAGTTCCGCGTCCGGGTCGCCGCCCTGTGCGGCGATCATGCGGCGCCAGACGTCCATCGCGGAGCCGTCGGCGAGGGCCTTCGCCGGGTCGGCGTCCTTCAGGCCGGCCGCGTCGAGCATCTCCCGGGCCAGCGCGATCGTCAGCTCGACGACGTCCGCCGGGCCGCCGCCCGCGAGGACCTCGACGGACTCGCGGACCTCCAGGGCGTTGCCCGCCGTGCGGCCGAGGGGGGTGGACATGTCGGTGAGCAGGGCGACCGTCTTCACGCCGTGGTAGGTGCCGAGGCCCACCATGGTCGAGGCCAGCTCGCGGGCGTCCTCGATCGTCTTCATGAAGGCGCCGGAGCCGACCTTGACGTCCAGGACCAGGGAGCCGGTGCCCTCGGCGATCTTCTTCGACATGATCGAGGACGCGATGAGCGGGATCGCCTCGACGGTGCCGGTGACGTCGCGCAGGGCGTAGAGCTTCTTGTCGGCGGGGGCGAGTCCGTCGCCGGCCGCGCAGATCACCGCGCCGGTGGTGTCGAGGACGTGCAGCATCTCCTCGTTGGAGAGCAGGGCGCGCCAGCCGGGGATCGACTCCAGCTTGTCCAGGGTGCCGCCGGTGTGGCCGAGGCCGCGGCCGGAGAGCTGCGGGACGGCCGCGCCGCAGGCGGCGACCAGCGGCGCGAGCGGAAGGGTGATCTTGTCGCCGACGCCGCCGGTGGAGTGCTTGTCGGCGGTCGGGCGGGAGAGCGAGGAGAAGTCCATGCGCTCGCCTGAGGCGATCATCGCGGCGGTCCAGCGGGCGATCTCGCGGCGGTTCATGCCGTTGAGCAGGATCGCCATGGCGAGGGCCGACATCTGCTCGTCGGCCACCTCCCCGCGGGTGTACGCGTCGATGACCCAGTCGATCTGCTCGTCGGTGAGTTCGCCGCGGTCCCGCTTGGTGCGGATGACGGAGATGACGTCCATGGCCATGGCTGGCGTTCCTTCCGGGGTGCGAAGAGCACGGCCCCTCCGCTCGACGCCGCCCGGGGTGCCGGGTGCCGTCGGGAGGGGCCGCACGGGAGTTACTTGGTGAGGTGCTGGGGGCCGAAGGCCTGGGGCAGCATCTCGGACAGGGGCAGGATGCCCTCGGGCGTCTCCAGCAGCAGTCCGGGACCGCCGAACTCGTACAGCAGCTGACGGCAGCGGCCGCACGGGACGAGGATCTCGCCGCCGCCGTCCACGCAGGTGAAGTGCGTGAGCCGGCCGCCCCCGGTGCGCTGCAGCTCCGAGACCAGTCCGCACTCGGCGCACAGGCCGAGTCCGTACGACGCGTTCTCGACGTTGCAGCCGGTGACCGTGCGTCCGTCGTCGACCCGGGCCGCGACGCCGACCGGGTACCCCGAGTAGGGGGCGTAGGCGTAGGACATGGCGTCCCGCGCCGCCGCGCGCAGCGCCTCCCAGTCGACGTCGGCGGCCGCGGTCACTTGCCCTGTCCCTTCCGGTACGGCATGCCGTCCGCCTTGGGCATGCGCAGCCGCTGGGCGGAGAGGGCGAGGACGACCAGGGTGACGACGTACGGGGTGGCGGCGACGACCTGGCTCGGGACCTCGTTGGTGCCGGCGTACCAGGCGAACACGAGGGCGCCGACCACCAGGGTGACGGCCGCCTGGACGTACTTCTTGCGGATCGCCAGCCAGATGGCGCCGATGACCAGCAGCAGCGCGCCGAGCAGCAGCAGGGCGTGCACGTTGGTGGAGCCGCCGCGCAGGTTGAGGCTGTCGGTGTAGCCGAAGAGGCCGGCGCCGATGGCGAGGCCGCCCGGCATCCAGTTGCCGAAGATCATCGCGGCGAGGCCGATGTAGCCGCGGCCGCTGGTCTGGCCCTCCAGGTAGAAGGGGTTGGCCACGATGGAGAGGAAGACGCCGCCGAGGCCGGCCAGTCCGCCGGAGATGATCACGGCGAGGTACTTGTACTTGTAGACGTTGACGCCGAGGGACTCGGCGGCCACCGGGTTCTCGCCGCAGGAGCGCAGCCGCAGCCCGAACGGGGTGCGCCAGAGGATCCACCAGGTGCCGGGGACGAGCGCGACGGCGATCAGGGTCAGCCAGGAGACGTCGGTGACCAGGCCGCCGAGCAGGCCCGCGATGTCCGAGACGAAGAACCAGCCCTTGGCGTTGAGGTCGCTCAGCCAGTCGGACAGTCCGGGCACCGTGAAGTGGCCGAGGGACTCGACCGCCGGGGACTGCTTGGCGGAGCCGCCCTGGTGGCCCTCGAAGGCGAGCGGGGCCAGGTAGCGGGTGGCGCCGAGGGCGAGGATGTTGATCGCCACACCGGAGACGATGTGGTTGACGTTGAAGGTGACGGTCACGACGGCGTGCAGCAGGCCGCCGAGGCAGCCGCCGATCAGGCCGACGAGGACGCCGGTCCACGGGCCCCACTGGAATCCGGCCCAGGCGCCGAACCAGGTGCCGAGGATCATCATGCCTTCGAGGCCGATGTTCACCACGCCCGCGCGCTCGGCCCACAGGCCGCCGAGACCGGCGAGGCCGATCGGCACGGCGAGCTGGAGCGCGGTGGACATCTGGCTGACGTTGGTGATGCCGTCGGCGCCGGTGATCAGGCGCACGATCGAGGTCAGCGCCAGAGCTCCGGCGATGACCAGCAGCAGGACGGGCCAGGACATGCGGCGGCCGGTCGGCGGGGCGTGCTCCAGCGACGGCTGGTTGACGTCGGTCGCTGTGGTCGGAGCGGTCATCGGCCGGCCACCTCCTTCGTGGTGTTGTTGTCGGCGCCCAGGACGTGTCCCGCGGCGAGTTCGGCGCCGACCCGGCGCTGCTGGCGGCGCAGGCCCCACTCGCGGACGGCCTCGTAGGAGACGACCACCGAGAGGACGATCAGGCCCTGCATGATGACCGCGATCTCCTTGTCGTAGCCGTGGAAGTCCAGCTCGGGCGACGCCTTGTCGAGCCAGGCCCACAGCAGGGCGGCGAAGACGATCCCGACCGGGCTGTTGCGGCCGAGCAGGGCGATGCCGATGCCGAGGAAGCCGATGCCGGTGGGGAAGTTGAGGTTGTACGTGTGGGAGTCGCCGAGCAGGATCGGCAGGCCCGCGAGACCGGCGATGGCGCCGGAGATCAGCATGGCGGTGAGGACCATGCGCTTGGGGTCGACGCCGCTGGCGGCCGCGGCGGAGCTGGAGGCGCCGGAGGCGCGCAGGTCGAAGCCGAAGCGGGTGCGGTTGAGGACGACCCAGTAGCCGATGCCGAGGAGCACGGCGAGGACGACCAGGCCGTAGATCTCGCCGGCCGCGCCGAGGTCGATGCCCGGGATCCAGCCGGACTCGTACATCTCGCCGGTGGTGCTGTTGTTGCCGATCTTGACGCCGAAGACGTCCGGCTTCCACATGTAGACGATCAGCGAGGTGGCGATGGCGTTGAGCATGATCGTGGCGACGACCTCGCTGACGCCGCGGGTGACCTTGAGGACGCCGGCGATGCCGGCCCAGAAGGCGCCGGTGCACACGGCGGTCAGCAGCAGCAGCGGCACCTGGAGGAACGCCGGCAGGTTCGCGTGCGCGCCGACGATGGCGGCCATCATCGCGCCGAGCTGGTACTGGCCGTCGACGCCGATGTTGAACAGGTTCATCCGGAAGCCGATGGCCACCGCCAGGGCCGCGATGTAGTACATCGAGGCCTGGTTGAGGATCAGCACCTGGACGTCGGAGTACCCGGCCTGCTCGAACATGAGGGCGAACGGCTCGACGGGGTTCTTGCCGGAGGCGATCAGCACGATCGCACTCAGCACGAAGGCCACGGCGAGCGCGATGACCGGGCCGGCCACCGCGAGGAGCACGCGCTCCTTGTCGAACTTCTTCATCAGCGGGCCTCGTCTTCCGGAGACTCGGCGGACTTGGACACGTCGGCCTGGGTCTCGGCAGGGGTCTCTTCGTGTTCGAGGTGGCCCTCGGCGGCGCCGGTCATCGCGGTGCCGAGTTCCTCCGGGGTGATGCTGGCCGGGTCGGCGTCGGCGACCAGCTTGCCGTCGTAGATCACGCGGAGGGTGTCGGACAGGCCGATCAGCTCGTCCAGGTCGGCGGAGATCAGCAGCACGGCCAGCCCCTCGCGGCGGGCCTCGCGGATGTGGTCCCAGATCGCGGCCTGCGCGCCGACGTCCACACCGCGGGTGGGGTGGGCGGCGATCAGGAAGCGCGGCGTGTGGCTCATCTCGCGGCCGACGATCAGCTTCTGCTGGTTGCCGCCGGACAGGGAGGCCGCGGTGACGTCGATGCCGGGGGTGCGGACGTCGTACTCGGCGACGATGCGGCGGGTGTCCTCCTGGGCGGCCTTCGGGTCCAGCCAGACGCCCTTGGCGTTGGGCTTCTCCGTGACGTGGCCGAGGATGCGGTTCTCCCAGAGGGGCGCCTCCAGCAGCAGGCCGTGGCGGTGGCGGTCCTCGGGGATGTAGCCGATGCCCTCCTCGCGGCGCTTGCGGGTGGGCCAGGCGGTGATCTCCTCGTCGGCCAGCCGGATCACGCCGGAGTCGGCGTGGCGCAGGCCGATGAGGGCGTCGACCAGTTCGGTCTGGCCGTTGCCCTCGACGCCGGCGATGCCCAGGATCTCGCCCTCGTGGATGGTGAAGGTGATGTCGTCGAGGAGGGCCTTGCCGCCGGGGGCGGCCAGGCGCAGCTTGTCGACGGTGATGACGGGCCGGTCGGTGACCGTGGACTCGGCCGTCTCCGGGGTGGGCAGCTCGCTGCCGACCATCAGCTCGGCGAGCTGGCGCGGGGTGGTCTCGGAGGGCACGGCGGTGCCGACCGTGGTGCCGCGGCGGATGACGGTGATGTCGTCGGCGACGGACAGCACCTCGCCCAGCTTGTGGGAGATGAAGATGACGGACAGGCCCTCGGCCTTGAGCTCGCGCAGGTTGTCGAAGAGCGCGTCGACCTCGTGCGGGACGAGCACGGCGGTCGGCTCGTCGAGGATCAGGGTGGTGGCGCCGCGGTAGAGGACCTTGAGGATCTCCACGCGCTGGCGGGCGGCGACGCCCAGCTCCTCGACCAGGACGTCGGGGCGCACCTCCAGGCCGTAGCGCTCGGACAGCTCCTTGATGCGGCGGCGGGCCTTGCCGCCGATGCCGTGGAGCTTCTCGCTGCCGAGGACGACGTTCTCGAGGACGGTGAGGTTGTCGGCCAGCATGAAGTGCTGGTGCACCATGCCGATGCCGCGCGCGATGGCGTCGGCGGGCGACGAGAAGTTCACCTGCTCGCCGTGGACCGTGATGGTGCCCTCGTCCGGCTTCTGCATGCCGTAGAGGATCTTCATCAGGGTCGACTTGCCGGCGCCGTTCTCGCCGACGAGGGCGTGGACGGTGCCCTTGCGGACGGTCAGGTGGATGTCGTGGTTGGCGACGACACCGGGGAAGCGCTTGGTGATCCCGGCGAGCTCCACGGCGGTCACCGTTTCGTTGACCGCCGCTCCGGCCGGAGGGCTGCTGGACGCGTTGATGACGCACTCTCCTGGGGACGGGGGCCGTCTACGCGCGTAGCGCCCCTACGGCATACAAAGGGGTGGCACACCTGACCGACGGGGTGCGAGGAGCCAGGCTCCTCGCACCCCGTCGAGCGGTCGCGACCCCGCAGTGGTTCAGGGTGTGACTCAGCTCGACTTGACCTTGATCTCGCCGCTGATGATCTTCTCCTTGGCCGTCTCGATGGCTTTCTGGAGCTCGGCGTCGTCCGCGAACTTCGGGTTGGAGTTCGACAGGCTCACCTCACCCGTCTTGAGATCGCCCTTGACGATACCGGTCGCGGGCTTGCCGTCCTCGACCGACTTCGCGAGGTTGTAGACCGCCTTGGCGACATCCTTCATCGCCGAGGTCAGGATCGAGTCCTTGTACTTGGCGAGGGCTTCCTGCTTGTACTGGTCGGAGTCGACGCCGATCGCCCACACCTTGTTGGCGGCGGCGGCCTCGATGACACCCTGACCGGACAGACCGGCGGCCGCGTAGACGACGTCGGCCTTCTTCTCGATCTGGCCCTCGGCGGCGCTCTTGCCCTTGTCGGGGCTGGAGAAGCCGCCCTCCTCCGCGGTCTGCGTGAGGAACTGGGAGATGACCTTGACCTTGGGGTCGGTGTCCTTGACGCCCTGCTCGAAGCCGGCGCGGAACTTGTGGATCAGCGGGATGTCCACACCGCCCACGAAGCCGACGACGTCGGTCTTGGTGCTCTTGGCGGCGGCGACACCGGCCAGGTAGGAGGCCTGCTCCTCGGAGAACACCAGGTCGGCGACGTTCTCCGCCTCGACGGTGGCGTCGTCGACGATGCCGAAGGTGGTGTCGGGGAACTTCTCCGCGGCGGCCTTCACGGCGGACGCGTAGGCGTAGCCGACGCCGACGACCGGGTTGTAGCCCTGCTTCGCCAGCGAGGCGAGGCGCTGCTCCTTGTCGGCGTCGGTCTCACCGTCGGTGGGCTCGACATCGGCCGTCTCGTAGCCGAACTCCTTCTTGGCCTTCTCCAGGCCCGCGTACGCGGCGTCGTTGAAGGACTGGTCGCCCTTGCCGCCGACGTCGTACGCGATGGCGAGACCCTTGCCCTCCTTCGACTCCGAGGAGCCCGAGGAGGTCGAGGTGCCGCCGCAGGCGGAGAGGGCGAGGGCCAGGGAGGCGGTCGCTGCGCCTGCGACCGTGATCCGGGAAATCCGGCGCATGTGTGGTGCTCCTAGTCGTACAAGCGCCGGGACGGTACAGCTACGGCGCTGGCTTCGCCGCAGATTAACGCGCGTAGACCTGCCTGAAAACCCCTTCTGTCCACCTTGTTATGCGCCCGTGTTCAAGCCGGTTCCGCCCTGCGGGACGGGCCGTTGCTGTTCGCAAACAGAGGGTGGCGGTGGGTGAGCGCCGGAGCCCTCCGCGGACGCCTCCGGCTCAGGGCACGACGAAGCGGGCGGGCGCCGGTTGCGCCCGCCCGCTTCGTACGGGAGGTCTCCGTGCCGGACGGGGTCCGGCAGCGAGGTCACTCCGTGTTGACCTTGATGGTGCCGTCGGTGATGCCCTTCTTGGCCTTGTCCACGGCTTCCTTCAGGCCGGGGATCTCGGCCATCTTGGGGTTGCTGTCGGAGAGGCCGACGCCGTTGACCTTGAGGTCGAAGACCTGGGTGCCGGTGAGCGGCTTGCCGTCCTGGACCGACTTGGTCAGCGTGTAGACCGCGCCGCCGACGTCCTTCAGGGCGGACGTGAGGATGAAGTCCTTGTAGGCGGCGAGGGCTTCCTGGTTGTACTGGTCGGAGTCGACGCCGATCGCCCAGACCTTCGCCTTGGCCGCGGCCTCGATGACGCCCTGGCCGGAGAGGCCGGCCGCCTGGTAGATGACGTCCGCGCCCTTCTCGATCTGGCCTTCGGCGGCGGCCTTGCCCTTGTCGGGGCTGGAGAAGCCGCCCTCCTCCGCGGTCTGCGTCAGGTACTGCGGGATGACCTTGACCTTGGAGTTGGTGTCCTTGACGCCCTGCTCGTAGCCGGCCTGGAACTTGTGGATGAGCGGGATGTCCACACCGCCGACGAAGCCGACCGTGTTGCTCTTGGTGGCCTTGGCGGCGGCCACACCGGCGAGGTAAGAGGCCTGCTCCTCGGCGAAGACCAGGGAGGCGACGTTCTCGCCCTCGACGACGGAGTCGACGATGCCGAACGTGGTGTCGGGGTACTTGGCGGCGACGGCCTCCATCGCGGGGCCGTAGGCGAAGCCCACGCCGATGACCGGGTTGTAGCCCTGGCGGGCCAGCGACGCCAGGCGCTGCTCCTTGTCCGCGTCGGTCTCGCCCTCGGTGGGCTCGACGTCGGCGGTCTTGAAGCCGAACTCCTCCTTGGCCTTGGTGAGGCCGGCGAACGCGGCGTCGTTGAAGGACTGGTCGCCCTTGCCGCCGATGTCGTAGGCGATGGCGACGCCGAGGTCGTCCTTGGAACCCCCGCTGTCACCGTTGTCACTGCTGGTTCCGCCGCAGGCGGTGGCGGCGAGCGCCAGCGAAGCGACCCCCACCGCTACGCGGGTCAGTTTGGATATCCGACGCATCTGAAGTTCCCCATTCTCCAAAGCCCCGCAGCGGGTGCTCGGTTCGGCGCACATTAACGCGCGTAGACACTCCTGGGAACGGGGTCGAGCGGGGCCGTTATCCATTCGTGCCGATGGCCGGTTACGCCCTTGTGAACCAGGGGGTCGCAGGGGAGCGAAACGGGCATGCACGTCTGCACGGCCCCACGCTGCACCCCAGGGGACCCGGCCGCAAGCGGAGCGGGCCCGGGGAGGTACGACACGCGAGGGCGGCCGTGTCCGCCGGGGACACGGCCGCCCTCGTCACGCGGACGCCGTCCGTCACGGGGCGTCCACGCTGCGCCTCTTACCGCAGCGCGTCCAGCAGGGCCGCGGCGGTGAACAGCTCCACGCCGACGGTGATGGCGTGCTCGTCCACGTCGAAGTCGCCCTGGTGCAGGTCGCGCACGGTGCGCTCACCGGGGGTGCGGACGCCGAGGCGGGCCATGGCGCCCGGGACGCGCTCCAGGTACCAGGAGAAGTCCTCGCCGCCCAGGCTCTGTTCGGTGCCCTCGACCGCCTCGGTGCCGCGCCGGGCGATCATCGCGTCGCGCAGCAGCTCGGTGGCCCCGGCCTCGTTCACGACCGGCGGGACGCCCCGCACGTAGGTGATCTCCGACTTGGCCCGGTGCAGATTGGCCACCTCGTCGATGGCCGCGACCACGATGTCCGGCGCCTGCCGCCAGGTCTCCAGGTCCAGGCAGCGGACGGTGCCGGAGAGTTCGGCGTGCTGCGGGATGACGTTGGGCGCGTGGCCGGACTCGACGCGGCCCCAGGTGACGGCGAGGCCGCTGCGGCTGTCGACCCGGCGGCCGACCAGCGCGGGCACGTCGGTGACGACCCGGGCGGCCGCGGTGACGAGGTCGGTGGTCAGGTGCGGGCGGGCGGTGTGGCCGCCAGGGCCCTCCAGAGCGATCTCCAGCCGGTCGCAGGCGGACGTGATGGCGCCCTGGCGCAGCCCGATCCGGCCGGCGTCGACGCGCGGGTCGCAGTGCACGGCGAGGATCCGGCCGACGCCCTCGAGCGCGCCGTCGGCGATGGCGTCGGCGGCGCCGCCGGGCAGCACCTCCTCGGCGGGCTGGAAGATCAGCCGGACCGGGCGGGGCAGCAGGCCCTGGCGGTGCAGTTCGGCCAGCACCAGACCGGCGCCGAGCACCACGGTGGTGTGCACGTCGTGACCGCAGGCGTGGGCGCGGTCGGGCACGGTGGACCGGTAGGCGCAGCCGGCCTTCATGTCGGGGATGGGCAGGGCGTCGATGTCGGCGCGCAGGGCGAGCATGGCGGCGTCGGTGCCGGCCTCCTCGTCCGTCCCGATGTCACAGATCACCCCGGTCCCGCTGGACAGTACGCGGGGGCGCAACCCCACGCGCTGCAGGCGTTCCTTGATCGCGGCGGTGGTACGGAACTCCTGGTTGCCCAGCTCCGGGTGCATATGGAGGTCTCGCCGGAACGCCACGAGTTCCGCGCGCAGTGCCTCGGGCAGCGCGCCGGGGAGCACCGCTCCCCCGGGGAGATCGATCTCGGACTCCAGTGACATCAGTGGCTTCACCCTTTGAAGAGTAGGGCTCCGAAGCGCTCCACCTCCCCCTGATCAAGAAAAATCAGCCCGTTGGAGGGAGAAAATCCGGCTGCCCTACGCATAGCCGTTCAGTGAGATGGGTACACTCACCGCCCTTTCGGGAGGGTAGGGGGCGCTCGGCCTGCCGGGCCATGAGGTCGGTCACAGCCCCCCGCGCGGCGTCGGCACCTTCCGTACTTCCACGGTTACCACGTCCGGCCCAGCCCACGCCGACCGGTTCATCTGGCGGACAGCGGGCCAGGACCCGGGGGCGCGGCGGGGCGCAGACGGTGCGCGTCGCGCGCGGTGCCGACCACGTCGGCGAGGAAGCCCCGGGCGCGCGGGGAGGCGTGGGCGGTGAGCCACGCCGGGTCGATGTCGCACACCGCGATCCGCACCCCGGTACCGGCCAGCGCGAGCGGCAGGGTGTGGACGACGGTGGAGGGGAAGCTGACGACCGTACGTCCCACGGGGCCGCGGCGGGCGACCAGTTCCAGGGGCAGTTCGGGGCGGACGATCTCCAGGCCGGTCTCGACGGCCAGCCGGTGCAGCTTCTCGGTGGTCTCCCGGCGGTGCGCGAAGTAGCGCCGGGCGCCGTGGGTCCGGGCGAGCGCGCCGACCGCCCGCACGTAGGAGTCGGCGTCCACCACGCCCGTCTCCACCAGGGAGGTGCCCACCAGGTCGGCGCCCCGGGTGACGCGCGGCGGTCCGAAGCGGTCGCGGGTCCAAGCGAAGGTGTGGGCGCGCACGGTGACGCCGGGCGGGACGTCCGCCATCGGCATGGAGGTAAAGACCTCCACCGTGCGGCCCTCGCCGGGGGTGAGCCGGCGCCGGGCGGCGGCGGACACCGGGGCGAGGGCCAGGTCGCGGGGGCCGGGGCGGCCGCCCTTGCGGTGCCAGCGCACCAGGCGTTCACCGCGGGCGAGCTGGCCGGCGAACTCCATGGTCGCCGTGCCGTCGTCGACGACCACCACCTCGGGCGCCCGGGTGATGGTCAGCAGCAGCTGCACGTACCGGGAGAACGGGTCGCCGAGGACGACCCGCCGGGCCCGGCGCAGCGGCACGGCGAGGCCGCCTATGGTGCGCAGCGGGGCGCCCGCTCCCCCGCGCGCCTCCTCCCAGCGGACGTCGTGCCCCTCCTCGCGGGCCAGTTCGGCCATGCGGCGGAGCTGGCCGCGGGTCATCGGGTCGACCGGGGACAGCACCACGAGGGCGAGTCCCGCGCCGGGCGCGTGGGCGTGCGCCCACTCCAGCACGTTGAGCAGCTGGACCGGACTCTCCACGAAGGCGAGCGTGCGGGGGCCGGTGCGGCCGGCGCGGGGGCTCATCGACGTACGACCGTTCCCGTCGTAGGGGTGGGTGAGGGCGGGTCAGACCGACACGGGCTCGCCGGCGGCCGTGGCGATCTCCGCCTCGGCGACGACGCCGGGCACCCGGCGCAGCTTCTTCATCGGGCCGAGCTCGGACTCGTAGACCTTCTTCACGCCGTCGCCGAGGGAGGCCTCGATGGTGCGGATGTCGCGGACCAGGCGGGCCAGGCCCTGCGGCTCGACGGAGGCGGCCTGGTCGGAGCCCCACATGGCGCGGTCGAGGGTGATGTGGCGCTCGACGAAGACGGCGCCGAGGGCGACGGCGGCGAGGGTGGTCTGCAGGCCGGTCTCGTGGCCGGAGTAGCCGATCGGGACGTTCGGGTACTCCTGCTGGAGGGTGTTGATGACCCGCAGGTTCAGCTCCTCCGCCTTCGCCGGGTACGTGGAGGTGGCGTGGCACAGCAGGATGTTGTCGCTGCCGAGCACCTCGACCGCGTGGCGGATCTGCTTCGGGGTGGACATGCCGGTCGACAGGATGACGGTGCGGCCGGTGGCGCGCAGTTCGCGCAGCAGCTCGTCGTCGGTGAGGGAGGCGGAGGCCACCTTGTGGGCGGGCACGTCGAACTTCTCCAGGAAGGCGACGGCCTCGGTGTCCCACGGGGAGGCGAACCAGTCGATGCCCCTCTCCTTGCAGTAGGCGTCGATCCGGCGGTACTCGTCCTCGCCGAACTCCACGCGGTGCCGGTAGTCGATGTACGTCATCCGGCCCCACGGGGTGTCCCGCTCGATGTCCCACTGGTCGCGGGGGGTGCAGATCTCCGGGGTGCGCTTCTGGAACTTGACGGCGTCGCAGCCGGCGTCGGCGGCGGCGTCGATCAGCCGGAAGGCGTTGTCGAGGTCGCCGTTGTGGTTGATGCCGATCTCACCGGTGACGTAGACGGGGCGGCCGGGGCCGGCCTCGCGGGCGCCGAGGGTGCGGATGCGGGAGTCGCTCATGACCAGGGGTTTCCTTACTGGGGGAGGGAATCGAGAGAGGGACCGAGGATCCAGCCGGCGATCTCTCGGATCGCGCCGTCACCGCCGGGGAGGGTGGTGACCGCGCGGGCGGCGCCGCGTACGGCGTCGTGGGCGCTCGCGACCGCCACGGGCCAGCCGACGAGGGCGAAGCACGGGAGGTCGTTGACGTCGTTGCCGACGTAGAGCACGCGTTCGGGCGCGATGCCCTGCTCCTCGCACCACTGCTTGAGGGCGAGGTCCTTGCGGTCGACGCCGTGCAGCACGGGGAGCTTCAGCTTGCGTGCGCGGGCGGCGACGACCGGGTTCTGTTCGGTGGACAGGATCAGCAGCTTCAGGCCGCTGCGGCGCAGGGCGGCGACGCCGAGGCCGTCGCCGCGGTGCACGGAGACGAACTCCCGTCCGTCCGCGTCGATCAGCACCCGGTCGTCGGTCTGGGTGCCGTCGAAGTCGAGGACCACCGCGTCGATGTCGTCGGCGGTGGGCAGGCCGGTGCGGCCGGTGTCGAGGAGCGGCGCGAGGGCGCGGGCCCGGGCGAGGTCGTGCGGGTCGTCGACCTCCAGGACGCGCGCCGGGTCGGTGCGCACGAGGTCGGTGCGGCCGAAGAAGCGGTGGCCGTGCTCGCGCAGGCCTGCGGCGTCCATGGCGTAGGCGGCGCCGGTCTCCAGGAAGTCCTGGGGGCGGTCCTGGCGGCGGGGGCGCACGGACCTGTCGTGGTTGACGCCGTGCCCTCCCCCGTGGCCTCCTCCGGCCGTCCCGGCGCCGGTCTCACGCCAGACGAAGCCGTGGAACGGGGCGACCGTCACCGCCGTGTCGGCGCCGCCGTGGGCGACCGCGGCGGCCACCCCGTCGACGTCCTCCCGGGTGAGGAAGGGGCTGGTGCACTGCACGAGCAGGACGACGTCCACCGGCGCGCCGTGCAGCGCCTCGTGGGCGTCCAGGGCGTGCAGCACGGCCGCCTCGGAGGTGGCGGTGTCCCCCGCGAGGCCGGCCGGCCGCGGCACGACCTCCGCGCCCGCCTGCCGCGCGGTCTCGGCGATGGCCGCGTCATCGGTGGAGACGACCACGTCCGTGACGTGCCGGGCGGCGCGGCACTCCCGCACGGCGCGGGCCACGAGGGGCACGCCGCCGACCGGGGCGAGGTTCTTCGCGGGGACGCCCTTGGAGCCGCCGCGCGCGGGGATCACGGCGAGCACCCGGCGGACGGCGGCCGGAGAGTCGGACATGGGGTCAGCTCCTCGATGGGGGGTTCGGGCGGTCACAGCTCGCCCATGCGGCGGATCACGGGGGCCACGCGCTGCACGCCGTGGCGGTAGGCGCCGCGTGCGGTGCGGCGCACGACCCGCCGGACCGGGCCGGGCTCCCGGTCCGCGGCGGGCGCGCCGGGCAGCGGCGTCCCGTCGGGGCCGAGGTGGTGGCGGGCGAGGACGCCGGGCAGATAGCCGGGCGCGGTGACGGGGGTGTAGTAGGGGGTGAGCGGCGGGAGTCCGCCGGGCCGGTCGAGCAGCTCGGCGATGCGGGCGCGGGCCGCGTCGAAGGCCGTCGCGTACGTGCCGTCCGCGGCCACGCCCTGCCGGGCCAGCCACTCCTCGTCGGGCGCCGGGCGGTGTCCGGCGTCGAGCTGGTCCCAGGAGGCGAGGCAGCCGGAGCCGACGAAGTGGTGGTTGCCGAGCGCCTCGCGGACGCCGAGATCGGTGAGGATCGCGGTGGGGATGCGCCGGTGCAGGGCCTCCAGGGCGGCCGTCGAGCTGACGGTGACGAGGAGGTCGGTGCGGTCGAGGACCTCGCCCATGTGCCCGTAGACCAGGCGCAGGTTGGCGGGGAGGCCGAGGCCGCGGGCGAGCTTCTGGTAGGGCAGTTCCTCGATGTGCGTGGTGTGTTCGCCGGGCCGGGAGCGCAGCTTCAGCAGCACCTCGCGCTCCGGGTGGCGGCGGGCGTGCCCGGCCAGCCGGTTCAGCAGGTACGTGCGGTCCGCGCGGGTGTCCGGCACGGACGGCTGGGCGGCGAACACCACCGTGTACGGCTCGTGGCCGCCGGTGTGGGGCGCGCCCCCGAGGAACGGCAGCGCGACCTCGGTGACCGCGCCCGCGTCGGCGCCGACGCCCTCGTACACGGCGCGGAAACGCTCCGCGTCCTGGCGGGAGTTGGCCAGCACCAGGTCGGCGCCGTGGCGCAGCAGCAGGCCGTCGGTGAGCTTCTCGTAGACGACGCCGACGTAGCCGGTGACGACGACGGGCCGGCGGGGCCGGTCCTCCCAGACGCGTCGCAGCCCGTGCAGCATCGCCTGCACCGCGCCGCCGACCAGCGCGAGCACGAGGACGTCGCAGGGCTCCTCGTCCATGGCGCGCAGGAACTCGGCCGCGGTGACCTCCCGCAGGGAGTCCGCGCGGACCCCGACCTCGCCGAGCTGGCGGGCGGTGGGGGTGGCGCGGCCCCGCAGCAGATATCCGTCCAGGCGGATGTCGCGCGGCGCGATGCGTTTCGCGGTGAGCGTGCCCCATTTCCAGCGGGTGTCGGAATCCGCGAGGACCGCCACCCTGAGGGGCTTCGTTGCACTTGCTGGCACGCCGAAGACGCTAGGAATCGAATTCCGCGAACGGCCCAACCGCGCCTCAACGAAAAGTTAACAACACCCCACCGAGAACCGAACCCGCCCGGGAAAACGCCCGAGGTAGACGCGATCCACCGGACCGACACACGGAGTTCACCGCCCGTACGTCCGGCGGAAAGAACGCGCGCCGGGCCCTCTCCTAATGTTTTCCGGGTGCCGAAGCTTTCCGTGATCGTGCCCTTCCGTAATGTCCGGCAATACGCGCCGGACGCGCTCAGGAGTCTGCGCGCGAATGCCCGCCCGGATTTCCAGTTCGTTCTGGTCGACGACGGTTCTCAGGACGACACCCCGGTGCTCGTCGAGCGGGCCGCCGAGGAGCTGTCCCGCGTCGCGGGGGTGTGTTTCCTCCGCAGGGAGCACGCCGGCGGGATCGCCACCGCGCGCAACGCCGGACTGGACGCGGCGGAGGGCGCGTACCTGACCTTCCTGGACGGCGACGACTGGTACGCGCCCGGGTATCTGCCCCGGCTGGTCGCCGCGGCGGAGGAGCTGGGCTGCGACTTCCTGCGCACGGACCACGTACGGGTCACCGGGCGGGCCCGGACCGTGCGCCGGGTGCCGGTGGGGCTGCGGGACGAGGTGCTGGACCCGCGGGAGGTGATCCTGCCCGCCGACCGGACGACCGCGGTGGACTACCCGCAGGCGTGGGCCGGGGTGTACCACCGGCGGCTGCTGGAGCGGGGGTTGCTGCACTTCCCGGACGGGCTGCGCACGGCGGAGGACCGGCCGTGGATCTGGCGGCTGCACCGGGAGGCGGAGTCGTTCGCCGTGGTGGGCCTGCTGGGCGTGTTCTACCGGAAGGGCGTCGCCTCCTCCCTCACCCGCGTCGGGGACGAGCGGCAGCTGGACTTCGTGCCCGCCTTCGACCGGGTGGTGGCTCAGACGGCGGAGGACCGGGACGCGGACCGGCTGCTGCCGAAGGCGGTGCGGACGTACTGCGCGGTGATCGACCGTCATCTCGCCGAGCGGGACAAGTTCGAGCCGGCGGTGGCCGCGCGGCTGCGGGCGGTGTGCGGGGACGCGCTGCGGCGGCTGCCGCGGGACGTGCTGGACGAGGTGCTGGACTCGATGGACGCGGGACGGGCGGCGCGGCTGCGACGGCTGCGGCGGGCACCGCTGCGTGCGGGGAGGGGAGCCGCGTGAGGGCGGCCGGTACGCGGATCTTCTGCGCGAGCAGTCCGTCGGCGGTGGTGCTGATGGCCGCCGCGATCGAGGCGGGGCTGCTGCCGGAGGCGGGACGGCGGGTGCTGCTGGTGTGCGACGACAGGCCGGTCCCGGAGGCCGCCCCGCCGTGGGACGAGGTGCCGGGCTTCGCACGGCTGCGGGCCCGCTTCGACGCGGTGCTGTCCTGGAACGAGGCGATACGGCCCTTCCACCCGGCGGCCTGGACGCCCCGCACGGAGGACGTGCCGCTCCTCGAACGGCACCTCCGGCGGCTGTGGGGGCTCGGGGACGACCGGGTGGAGCTGGTCCTCGGCGCCCCGGACGCCCCGCCCGCGCAGGCGGTGGCCCGCGTGTTCCACGGCGCGCCCCTGCATGTGTGCGCGGGCGGACCGGCGGATCACGGGCCCACCCGCGGCAAGCTGGACCCGCTGCTGGGCACGCGGGTGCGGCAGGTGCTGCACCTGGACCTGATACCTGGTCTGACGCCGTTGCTGCTCGGCGAGTTCGGGGCGCCGGCGCGGGTGATCCCGGCGGACGCCTTCCGGGCGGTGACGGGTGAGGTCGCCTCGGCGGTGACGGGGATGACCGAGGGGGCCGCGCTGGTCGTCGGCGGGCGCCTGTCCGCCCTCGGCGTGACCTCCGCGGGCGAGGAGGACGCGCTGCACGCGGAGATGGTGCGGACGGCGGCCGGACGCGGTCACGACCGCGTGGTGTTCGCACCGCACCCCGCCTCCCCGTCCCGGCACGCCGCCGGGCCGCGGGCGGAAGCGGCCCGCCTCGGCGTGGACCTCACGGTGCCGGACACGCCCGTCCCGGTGGAGGCGCTGTACGAGGCGTCCCGCCCCGCGCTGGTCGTCGGCTGCTCGTCGGCCGCCCTGTTCACGGCGTCCGCCCTGTACGGCGTCCCGGTCGCCCGCGTCGGCACGGAGCGCCTGCTGGACCGGCTGACGCCGTATCACCACCCGCAGCGAACCGCCCTGGTGCTGGCGGAGGCGGTGCTGCCGGGGACGGAGGGCGACGCCCCCGTGGCCGACGACCTGGACGGTCTGCTGGCCGCCCTCGCGTTCACCATGCGGCCGCGGGTGCGGCCCTCGCTGCGGGCCGACACCGAGCGGTATCTCGCGGCGGGGACGTGGGAGCGGCAGTGGTTCACCCGGCGGCGGCTCACCGCGCTGGGGCTGCCCGGGGGTGTGCCGGGGCGGCTGGCGTTCCTGCCGCGGAGCCAGGCCGTCCGGCGGGTGGTGCGGCGGGCGCGGGCGGTACGGAAGGCCGTCGGGCGGTGAGCGCGCCCGCGGCTGCCGGTTGCTGTCCCGGGACTGTTCACCGTGTGTCCATCCGGACGCCACCGGCGGCCCGCCGTGCCGGGGCACATTCGGCGTCCGGAACGAGGACGGTGGCACGGATGACGAACTCCCTGGGGGGACTGTTCAGGGCGCGGCGGCAGGAGGCCGCCGGGCAGGCTCTCCTCGCCCGGGGGCTGCGCCTGGTCGGTGACCATCTCACCGAGCGGGGCGAGGCGCCCGGTCCGGGCGGCACGCGGCTGGTCCGGGCGATCGGCGGGTACGCCGGGGCGCTCACGCGGCCGTCGGCGGACCCGTTCGACGCCTTGCTGCGGGTCGGCGAGCGGGCCCTGGAGGCGGGCGGTCCGGGCGCGCCCGAGCTGGCGCTGGGCGTCGCGGACACGGCGGTGGAGATCCGCCGGCGGTCCAAGGGCGCCTGGCGGCTGCGCGGTCTCGCGCTGGACCGGCTGGGGCGCGAGGCGGAGGCGCTGGAGTGCTACGAGCGCTGCCTGGAGCTCGGCGCGGAGGCGGCCGGCGAGGTCGCCCGCCGGGTGGACACGCTGCGCCGCCGCCGGGCCTGCCTGGAGGAGGCCGCCGCGCTGTTCCCCGGGGCGGCCGGGACGCCGCTCGTCCAGGCCGGCCGGCCGACGGCGGTCACGGCGGCGGAGTTCGCCGCCTTCGTGCGGGCGCGGCTGTCCGAGCGGGGTCCTGACGATCCCGCCGTACGGCGGCTGCTGGCGCTGCACGCCGTCCACCGGCGGCTGCTGGAGCGGTCCGCGCTGTCCGACCCGCTGCTCGGCGGGGCCGAACCGGTCGGCGTCACGGGGCTGCGGCGGCTGCTCGCGGGCCGGACGGTGTGCCTGGTGTCGGGCGCCCCCGCGGTGGCCGGCGGCACGCTGGGCGGGCTGATCGACGGGTACGACGTCGTGGTGCGCTGCGACGCGTTCCGGATCCGCGCCGAGGGCACCGGGGAGCGCACCGGTCTGCACGCGGTGACGCTGCGCGGCGACACCCCGTGGGAGGGGCCCGCCTGGACCCGCCCGGCCGGGATCCGGCTGGTGTTCGGCGACCCGGCGGCCGCCTGGCGGCGCGCCCTGCGGCAGCGGCTGGCGGCCGGGGCGCAGGAACACGTCGGGGACGCCACGCTGCGCCGCCCGCTGGGCGACCCGGCGCTGCTCGGCGAGGACGACTGGGACGCGGGGACCAGCACCGCCTTCACCGTCCTGCGCCTGCTGGACTTCCTGGACGTCACGCCCCGCCTGGACCTGATCGGCTTCGACGGCGGCGGCACGCTGCGGCCACGGGAGGCCGCATGGGTCCGGAACCGCGCCACGCACGTCGACGACCGCACGATGAGGACCGCCCTGCGATGAACCACGCCCAGGCGGACGACCGGAGCGCCGTCACCGGCCGGCGCCGGATCGCCTTCGCCGTCCGCACCGACGCCGCCGGACTGCCCGGCACGGCCGCCCTGCTGCGCAGCCTGGCCCTCGCCGCCCCCAACGTCTGCGAGGACGTGGTGGTGCTGCACCCGGGCCTGCCCGACCCGGCGTTCGGCCCGCTGCGCCGGCTGCACCCCCGCGTGGTCGCGCGCCGCGACGGCGGTCTCGCGGACCTGCTGCGTCCGGCCGGGTACGACACGGTCGTCGTGCTCACCCCGGACACGGTGGTGCTGGGCGACATCGGCCCGCTGCTGCGGCTGCGCCACGGGGTCGGCGCCGTGCCGCGCGCCGGGGCGGACGACGTGCGGGGCGGGCTGCTCGACGGCCTGCTGGTGGTGCAGCGCGCCGACCTGGACGACTCGCTCCTCGCGCGGCTCGCGGCGGGCGAGGACCCGGAGACGGTGCTGGAGAAGGTCCTGAACCCGGTCGACGGGCGGTACGACTTCCCCGCCGCCCGGCTGGGCGACGACCTGCCGGTGCCGCCGCACGTGGCGGTGCTGCGCTTCCCCCGGGCGTCCGGCGTGCCGGCGTCGGGCCCCGCCGCCGAGGTGTGGCGCCGGTTCGCGCCGGGCGACGACGCGTTCCGGGCCGCGTACTGCGCGCTGCCCGGCGAGAAGCACCCCGAGCTGCTCGCGCACCTCGCGCCGCCGCTGCTGACGGCCCGTCCCTCCCTGGACCTGGCCCGGACGGTCGCGGAGGTGTACCGCAGACAGGGCCGGTACGACGAGGCCGTCGAGGTGCTCGCCCCGGTGGTGGGCGACCGGCTGGACGCGCCGCGCTGCCAGGAGACGCTCGGCGTGTGTCTGATGGCGCTGTCGCGCTACGCGGAGGCGGAGGCGCGGCTGCTGCTCGCGGCGGCCTCCCCCGACGTGGCGCCCCGCGCCTACGCCCAGCTGGCGCGGCTCGCCTGGATCCTGGGGCGCGACGAGGACGCACGCCGGTACGCCCTGGAGGGCCTGGACGCCGACCCCACCGACGCCGGCTGCCACGCCTGGCAGGTCCGCACCCGGCCGGAGCGGGCGGAGACCGACGGCGGCGGGGAGCCGGCGGCCGCGCGTGAACAGCTCGCGCACGTCGCGCTGTTCGCGGAAGGGCGGGAGAACGCCGGGGACAAGGTGCTCCCGGAGGCCGTGCGGCTGTGCTTCGGGCCGGACACCGGGCCGCGCCGCTGGTACGCGCAGCCCGTGCACCGGCTGGTCGACGAGGCGGCGCTGGAGGAGCTGAACGCGCGGCGCGGGGTGGTCGTGGGCGGCGGCGGGCTGTTCCTGCCGGACACCTCCCCCAACGGCCACAGCCACTGGCAGTGGAACGTTCCGGACGCCCTGCTGGAGCGGCTCACCGCTCCCCTCGCGGTGTTCGCGGTCGGCTACAACGTGTTCGACGGGCAGCTCTACCGCCGCACCCGGTTCGCGGAGAGCCTGCGCGTCCTGGTCGAGCGGTCGGCGTTCTTCGGCCTGCGCAACCACGGCTCCATCGACCGCGTACGCGAACTGCTCCCGGCCGGGCTGCGGGACAGGGTGCGGTACCAGCCCTGCCCCACCACGGTCGCCCGCCGTCTGGTCCCCGGCTGGACCGACCCGGCCGAGCGGACCGACACGGTGCTGGTGAACTGCGCGTACGACCGCGCGGGGCTGCGCTTCGGGCACGACTACGGGCACTTCCTCGGCCAGACGGCCTTCGCGCTGCGGGGCCTGCGGGAGCGGGCGGACGTGCGGTACGCGGCGCACATGCCCGCCGACGAGCGGTTCGTGGACGACCTGCGCCGGGTGCACGGCCTCACACTGCCCGTGGAGCAGCTCTACGAGCGGACGAACGACGACATCCGCGCGCTGTTCCGCACGTCCCGGCTGGTGATCGGGATGCGCGGGCACGCCGGGATGATCCCGTTCGGCTGCGGCACGCCGATCCTCAGCCTCGTCTCGCATCCGAAGCTGGCGTACTTCCTGTCCGACATCGGCCGTGAGGAGTGGGGTCTCTCGGTGCACGACCGGGACCTCGGGCCGCTGCTCCTGGAGCGGGCGGCGGCGGTGCTCGACGACCACGCGGGCGCCGTGGCGGACGTGCACGCCGCGCAGCGGCCCCTGTGGGAGGTCACGCGCGCCAACCTCGGCGAGCTGAGAGAGGTGTTCGGCCCGGCCTGACCCACCGCACCGCCGCCGCTTCCCGTCCCGAAAGAGAGAAACCCCGTGCCGAAACTGTCCGTCGTCGTCCCGATGCACAACGTGGAGGCGTTCGCGGAGAGCACCTTGCGCAGTCTCGCCGCCAACGCGCACCCCGATGTCGAGTTCCTGATCGTCGACGACTGCTCCACGGACGCCACGCCGTGGGTGATCGAGCGGTGGACGGAGAAGCTGCCGGGCGCGCGGGTGATCCGGCACGACACCAACCAGGGGATCGCCCAGGCGCGGAACTCCGGCATCGACGCGGCCGAAGGGGAGTACCTGGCGTTCCTCGACGGCGACGACTGGTACGGGCCCCGCCATCTGGCCGCGCTGGTGCGGGCGATGGACGAGCTGGGCTGCGACTTCGCCCGCACCGACCATGTGCAGGTGACCGGCACGGAGCGGGTGATCAAGCGACCCCCGGCGCCGGTGCGGAACGCGGTGATGGACCCGCGCGACGGGATCGCGCCCGCCGACACGGAGACCATGGTCGACTACCCGTTCGTCTGGGCGGGCGTCTACCGCCGGCGCCTCTTCGACGACGGCGGGATGCGCTTCGTCACCGAACTGCGCACCGCCGAGGACCGGTTGTGGATCTGGCGGCTGCACCTGACGGCGCGCAGTTACGCCTCCCTCGGACTGCACGGGGTGTTCTACCGGCGGGGCGTCGCGACCTCCCTCACCCAGATCAAGGACGACCGCCAGCTCGACTTCATCCCGGCGTACGACCTGCTGCTGGCGGACGTGCGGAACGACCCGGAGTGCGACCGCTTCCTGCTGAAGGCGGTCCGCACCTACTGCGCCATGATCGCCTTCCACCTCGGCAAGGCGGACGCGTACGAGCCGTCGGCGGCCCGGCGGCTGCGGCAGGAGGCGCGCGAGGCGCTGCTGCGGATGCCGCAGCATGCGCTGGAGGAGACCCTGGCCACCATCGACAGCACCCGGAGCAGGCTGCTCGGCCGCCTGCGCGACGGGCGGAAGGCTGCCTGACCCATGCACCGCACGACCCAGATCTTCCAGGTCTCGACCCTCTACGGCGCCGCCACCCTGGCCGCGGCGCTGGACGCGGGCCTGTTCGGACCGGACGGGGCGGCCCGCCGGATCCTGCTGGTCTCGCACAACGCCGCCGTCCCGGAGACCGCGCTGCGCCTGGACGAGATGCGCGGCTACGGTCCGCTGGCCGCCCGCTTCGACGAGGTGGTGAGCTGGAACGAGGCGATCAGCCCGTACCACCCGAGCGCCTGGGGCCCGCGCGGCTCCGACACGGTGCTGTGGCAGCGGGCGCTGCGGCTGCTGTGGGACATCGGCGAGGACGAACGGGTCGATCTGGCCGTCGAGTCGATCCAGGCCAACCCGGCCCGCGCGCTGGTCGCGATCTTCTCCGAGGCGTCCGTCGACGTGTACGCGGACGGACTGATGAGCTACGGCCCGACCCGGGAGAAGCTGCCGCTGACGCTCGGCCGGCGCGTCCGGCGGCTGCTGCACCTCGACCTGGTGCCCGGTCTGCGGCCCCTGCTGCTCTCCGAGTACGGCGTGGAGCCGGTGGTCGTGCCGGACGGGGCGTTCCGCGCGGTGCTGGACGAGGTCGCCCGGGAGGCTGCGGACGACCCGCTCCTCGCCCCTGTGCGCGAGGAGCGGCCGACGGCCGTGCTGCTCGGCCAGTACCTGGCGGCCATCAACATCCTGAGCGCGCACGAGGAGGAGGACCTCCATGTGCGCATGCTCACCGGGGCGGTGCGCGCCGGGCACCGCTCACTCGTGTTCAAGCCCCATCCGACCGCCCCCGCCGGCTACTCGGCGGCGCTGCACAAGGCGGCGGCCGACGCGGGCGTGCGGCTCACCGTGCTGGACGCGCCGCTGCTCGCGGAGACGCTGTACGAGCATGCCCGCCCGGAACTGGTCGTCGGCTGCTTCTCCACGGCGATGGTGACCGCGTCCGCCTACTACGGGGTGCCCGTGGCGCGGGTGGGGACGGCGCTGGTGCTGGACCGGCTGCGGCCCTACCAGAACAGCAACCGGATCCCGCTGGCGCTGGTCGACCACCTGGTGCCGGACCTGGAGCGGGACGAGACCCCGGCCGTGCTGGGCGCGGCGCCCGCGTCGCTGGAGCCGCTGGTGCGGACGATGGGCTTCTGCATGCAGCCGCGCACGTATCCGGCGCTGCGGGAGCAGGCCGAGGAGTGGCTGCGCGCCCACCTCGCCGGCAGCCCGGCCCCCTACTTCCCCGCCCTGCGCCTGGCCGAGCTGGGCCTGCCGGGCAGCAGCCCGGCCACCCGGGCGCGGGTCCGCGCGGCGCGGGCGAAACGGAAGGTGGGGCGGGCGGTCCGCCGGGGCGGGAAGCGGTAGGCGGCGCGCCGGCCGGGGCTCGGGGGAGACTTCGGCTGCGGGGCCGGTGGGGGCTGGTCGCGCAGTTCCCCGCGCCCCTTGAGGGCGGCTTCGCGCTCGGTGGCCACTCGGCCGACGCCCGAGAAGCGACTTCGGCCGCGGGCCGGCGGGGGGCTGGTCGCGCAGTTCCCCGCGCCCCTGGGCGGGCTGTCGACCGACACCCTCAAGGGGCGCGGGGAACTGCGCGAAGGGTGACCGCGGACGCCTCGCTGATGATCCCGCTCAGGTCACTCCGTACCGGGTCTCGATCCCTGTGATGATCAGGGCGAGGCCCTCCTCGAAGTTCTTGTCGTAATCGCCGAAGAGGGCCTGGCCCGCCTCCGCGGCGAGCGGGTGGTCCGCCATCAGGCGGGCGCGGGCCTCGACGTCGAAGCCCTCACGGCGCTCGCCCGGCATCGGTTCGACGCCCTGCTCCTCGGCCACGAAGCCGAGCGTGTAGAGGAACGTCGTCTGGAGCGCCCGCGCCGCCTGGGCGAGGGTGAGGCCCGCGGACGTGAGCAGACGGAGGCTCGCCTCCTGGTGCTCGGCGTGCTCCAGGCCGGTGAAGCGGGTGCCGCCGAACACCTTGGCGCCGTCGCGGTAGGCGAGCAGCGTCCGGCGCAGGACCCGGTTGCTCCGCAGCAGCCGCTCCCGCCAGCCGTCGTCCGGATCGGACTCGACGCCGTCGGTCATCCGGCGGAACATCTCGGTCGCCATCTCGTCCAGCAGCGCCTGCTTGTCCTTGAAGTGCCAGTACAGCGCGGGCGCCTTGACGTCGAGTTCCCTGGCGATGGCGCGCAGGGTCAGCCCGTCGAGGCCGACCTCGTTCAGCAGGGTCAGCGCCGTGTCGGCGACCCGTCGGCGGTCCAGCGGCGCGCGTCGTTCCGTGCTCACGCTTGACAACTTAACACCGTTAGAGAGACGCTCGGGCAGCGGGTCACTTAACACTGTTAAGGAGACGGATCATGAGCGACACCCCTGTCCTGATCGTGGGCGCGGGGCCGACCGGCCTCACCCTCGGCATCGACCTCGCCCGGCGCGGGGTCCAGGCGCTGGTCGTGGAGCGGGAGGAGGGACTGTTCCCGGGATCGCGCGGCAAGGGCCTCCAGCCGCGCACGATGGAGGTCTTCGACGACATCGGCGTGCTGGACGCCGTCCGGGCGGGCGGCGGCCGCTACCCGGTCGGCATGCTCTGGCGCGACGGGAAGCGGCTGGGCGAACACCATCTGGCGGACCCGGTGGAGACCACCGAGGAGGCGCCGTACGAGGGCTGGATGGTGCCGCAGTGGCGCACCCAGCGGATCCTGCGGGACCGGCTGGAGGAGCTGGGCGGCACGATCGCCTTCGGCCGCGAGGTCACGGACGTCACCCAGGACGAGGACGGCGTGACCGCCCGCTTCGCCGCCGGACCGCCGCTGCGCGCCCGGTACCTCGTCGCAGCGGACGGCGGACGTTCGGCGGTGCGCCGGGCGGCCGGCACCGGTATGACCGGAGAGGCGGTCGACCCGCTGCCGATGCTGGTGGCGGACGTGCGGGTCAGCGGCCTGGACCGGGACTGGTGGCACATGTTCCCGCCCCGCGAGGGCCGGGACGAGTTCCTCACCCTCTGCCCGCTCGCCGGCACGGACGACTTCCAGCTGGTCGCCCGGTTCGCCGAGGGCACGCGGGTGGACCTCTCCCCCGACGCCGTACGGCGGGTCGTGGCCGCCCGCACCCACCTCGCCGCCGAGGACGTCACCGAGGTCCTGTGGGCCTCCGAGTTCCGGCCGCGCGCCGCGCTCGCCGACCGCTTCCGGGCGGGCCGGGTGTTCCTCGCGGGCGACGCGGCGCACGTGCACTCCCCGGCCGGCGGCCAGGGCCTCAACACCTCCGTGCAGGACGCCTACAACCTGGGCTGGAAGCTGGGCGCGGTGCTGTCCGACGGCGCGGACCCGTCCCTCCTGGACAGCTACGAGGAGGAACGGCGGGCGGTCGCCGCGGACATGCTCGGCCTGTCCACCCGCATCCACCGGGGCGAGGCGCGGCGCGGCGCGGCCACCCTGCAACTGGACCTGGGGTACCGGGACTCCTCGCTCAGCGCGGAGACGCGCACGGAGCCAGGACCGGTGCGCGCGGGCGACCGGGCGCCGGACGGCCGGGTGGACGGCGTGCGCCTCTTCGACGCCTTCCGCGGGCCGCACTGGACCCTGCTGGCGCTGGGCACGGACGCCCCCGGACCGCCCGCGGGCGTGCGGCTGGTGCGCGGCCCCTCCCACCGGACCTACGGCACGGGCCTGTTCCTGGTCCGCCCGGACGGCTACGTGGGCTGGGCCGGGGACACCCCGGACGGGCTCGGCGCCTACCTGTCCCTGACCGGGACGCGCTGACGGCGCGTCCTGACGCCGCGTCCGGGGATGCCGGGCCGCGTACGCCCTACGCGCTCGCCGTGGACAGCTTCGCCGCGAAGCCCAGGAACAGGGCGCCCGCCGCCGAGGTGGCGCCCGCCGACAGCCGGCGGCGACGGCGGAACGCGGCGGCGAGCCGGGTGCCGGCGAAGATCAGCGCGCTGAGGTAGAGCACGCTGGCGATCTGGGCCAGCGCGCCGAGCACCACGAAGGACAGCGCCGGGTAGGCGTAGGCCGGGTCGACGAACTGCACGAAGAAGGCGATGAAGAACAGGATCGCCTTCGGGTTCAGCAGGCTGACGACCAGCGCCCGGCGGAACGGACGCTCAGCCTGCGCGGCGGCCGGGGCGGTCTCCTCCGCGCGGTCCTCCCCGCGTCCGCGCCACATGCCCCACGCGGCGCGCAGCATCCCGACGGCCAGCCACGCCAGATAACCGGCGCCGGCGTACTTCACGATGCCGAACAGCACGGCGTTCGCCTGGAGCAGGGAGGCGACCCCGGCGGCCGACAGCGTCATCAGGACGGCGTCCCCGCACCAGACGCCGGCGGCGGCCGTGTAGCCGGAGCGCACCCCGCGGCGGGCCGCGACGGAGAGGACGTACAGCGAGTTGGGCCCGGGCAGCAGGATGATCAGCACCAGGCCCACCAGATAGGTGGGAAGGTCGACGACACCGAACATGGCAAGGAGTGTCGCACGCCGTGCGGCACTCCTCGCCCCCCGTCTCGACCTGCGAGAACGACGCCTAGAAGGCGTCGCTCGGCACGTACGTGCCCCACACCTCGCGCAGCGCGTTGCAGACCTCGCCGACCGTGGCGCGGGCCTTGAGGGCGTCCTTCATCGGGTAGAGGACGTTGTCCTCGCCCTCGGCGGCCTTCTTCAGCGCGGCCAGCGCGGTGTCGACCGCCTGCTGGTCGCGCTCGGCGCGCAGCTTGGCGAGGCGTTCGGCCTGCTGGGCCTCGATGGCCGGGTCGACGCGGAGCGGCTCGTAGGGCTCCTCCGCGTCGAGCTGGAAGCGGTTGACGCCGACCACGACCCGCTCGCCGGAGTCGGTCTCCTGCGCGATGCGGTAGGCGGAGCGCTCGATCTCGTTCTTCTGGAAGCCGCGCTCGATGGCGTTGACCGCGCCGCCGAGGTCCTCGACCTTCTCCATCAGCTCCACCGCGGCGGCCTCCACGTCGTCGGTCATCTTCTCGATGACGTAGGAGCCGGCGAACGGGTCGACCGTGGCGGTCACGTCGGTCTCGTAGGCGAGGACCTGCTGCGTGCGCAGCGCGAGCCGGGCGGACTTGTCCGTCGGCAGCGCGATCGCCTCGTCGAAGGAGTTGGTGTGCAGCGACTGCGTGCCGCCGAGGACGGCCGCCAGGCCCTGCACGGCGACGCGCACCAGGTTCACCTCGGGCTGCTGGGCCGTCAGCTGCACCCCGGCCGTCTGCGTGTGGAAGCGCAGCATCAGCGACTTGGGGTTCTTCGCGCCGAACTCCTCCTTCATCACCCGCGCCCAGATCCGGCGCGCGGCACGGAACTTGGCGACCTCCTCCAGGATCGTCGTGCGGGCCACGAAGAAGAAGGACAGGCGCGGGGCGAAGTCGTCGACGTCCATGCCGGCCGCGACGGCCGTGCGGACGTACTCGATGCCGTCGGCGAGGGTGAAGGCGATCTCCTGCGCGGGGGACGCGCCGGCCTCCGCCATGTGGTAGCCGGAGATCGAGATCGTGTTCCACTTCGGGATCTCGGCCTTGCAGTACTTGAAGATGTCCGCGATCAGCCGCAGCGACGGCTTCGGCGGGAAGATGTACGTGCCGCGGGCGATGTACTCCTTCAGCACGTCGTTCTGGATCGTGCCGGTCAGCTTCTCCGCCGGGACGCCCTGCTCCTCGGCGACCAGTTGGTACAGGAGCAGCAGCAGCGCGGCCGGGGCGTTGATCGTCATCGACGTGGACACCTTGTCCAGCGGGATCCCGCCGAACAGCACCCGCATGTCGTCGATCGAGTCGATCGCCACGCCCACCTTGCCGACCTCGCCGTGCGCGATCGGCGCGTCGGAGTCGTGCCCCATCTGCGTCGGCAGGTCGAAGGCGACCGACAGACCCATGGTGCCGTTGGCGATCAGCTGCTTGTAGCGCGCGTTGGACTCCGTCGCCGTGCCGAAACCGGCGTACTGGCGCATCGTCCACGGACGGCCCGTGTACATCGACGGGTACACGCCTCGGGTGAAGGGGTACGAGCCAGGATCACCCAGCTTCTCGGCCGGGTCCCAGCCCTCGAGAGCGTCCGGCCCGTAGACCGGTTCGATGGGCAGTCCGGACTCCGACTCGCGCGCCATGATGTGCATGCCTCCCGCTGAGCAGCGTTGCTCGATCCGATCGCCGGTCACTCGCCAGTTACTCACCAGTACAGGCCGACCCTTCGACGGACTGTAGCGGTGCGCGTGCGGCCCGGTGGAGGGGCACACGCTGGGACCTTCCTCACAGCCTCCGTGGGACCCCGCTCACAGGGCCTTCTCCCCCGGCGGCCGTCGTCCGGTCACTCCCCACCATGCCCGCTTCTTCCGCCCCGGTCACGTCCGGGGTAGGACTGAGGTGACGAACGACCGGGCAGGACCGGTGCGGCGGGACGACGGGGGGCTGGGGTGCGCGGGAGGGGCATGAGCGGGAGGGGCATGGGGAGGAAGGGCATAGCCGTGCTGGCGGCGCTGGGCGCGGCGGCCGCGGGTGCGGCCGGGTGCACGGTGCAGCCCGCCGGGACGGACGGGCAGGGCGCGCCGCCCGTGCGGATCGAGGTGCCGTCCCGGACGCCTGAGGCACCAGGGCCCGCGTCGCCGTCCCGGACACCGGAGGCGCCCGCGAAGCCGTCGTCGCCGGCATCGTCCGCGAAGCCGTCCAGCAGGCCGACGCCGGCGCGCGTGCTGTGGTCGCCCGGCGACGAGGGGCGCGACATACGCGAACTCCAGGCGCGGCTGCGGCAGATCGCGTGGATCTTCCACGGCCCCACCGGCACCTACGACGATCTGACCGCGGAGGCGGTCCGCGGCTTCCAGGGCAAGCGCGGTCTGCCGCGGACCGGGGTGACGGACACCGTGACCTGGCAGCGGCTGCTCGCCATGACGCGGGAGCCGGGCCGCTGGGAGCTGTATCTGATGGGCGGCCAGCCGGCCGATCAGCCCGACCCGCGCTGCATGACCGGCCGGGTGATGTGCATCAGCAAGTCCAGCCGCACCCTGCGCTGGATGATCGACGGCCGGACCGTGTCGACGATGCCGGTCCGCTTCGGCTCCGAGTACACGCCGACCCGCGAGGGCGTCTTCCGCGTCTACTGGAAGTCCCGGCACCACGTCTCCACGCTGTACGACTCGCCGATGCCGTACGCGATGTTCTTCAGCGGCGGACAGGCGGTGCACTACTCGGCCGACTTCGCCGCCCGGGGCTACGCGGGGGCTTCGCACGGCTGCGTGAACGTGCGCGACGAGGACGCGATCGCGCGGTTGTACGAGCAGGTGCGGGACGGCGACAAGGTCGTCGTCCACTGGTGAGACCCGGCGCGACCTGAGAAGAGAGGGGCGCGGGCGGGACCGGGGGAACGTGTCCCGCCCGCGCCATGTGCACGAGCCGTGGGTACGGGGGGAACCCCGGCTCAGTGCTGCGGCCGATGACCAGTCGGCTCACTCAGTACTGCGTCACGAGGGCCGGAAGTGTCACACCGGGCGGTACGTATGTGCGGCGCGGAGGCGTTTTCGCAGGTCAGGGGGTTCTGACGGTCCGGCCCGCCCGCCTAGTCCTGCGTGTCGTCGCCCTTGCCGCCTGCCTTGCCGTTTCCGTTCCCGTTGCCGTTTCCCTGGCTGTTCCCGTCGCCCTTGCCGTTCCCGTGGCCCTTGGCGGGGTGGTCGTCGGCGTGGGAACCGCCGGCGCCACGGCCGGCCCCGTTGCCCTTGCCGTTGCCGCTGTCGCCCTCGTTCTGATCGCTGTCGTCGGTGTCGCGGCGGCCTTCGCCCTGGCCGGGGAGGGTGTCCCGCTGCTCGCCGGCGTCGCCGTCGAGGCGCGGGTCTGCGCCCTGCATGCCGCCCCCGGTGCCCTTGTCACCCTTGCCGTCCTCGCCGCCGGCGCCTTCCTTGGCGGTGACGTCGCGGCAGTAGGCGGCGACACGCGAGGCGCCGCCGGCCGCCTCGTACAGGGCGTGGCGGCGTTCGCCGTTCACCGGCCGGCCCTCGTGCCAGGACCGGCAGGCGGACACGACGAGCTTCCAGCGGACGCCGTGGGCGGTCCTGCCGTCGCCGGGAGGCGATCCGGCGGGCGTGCGCTCGGGGTCCTCGCCGCCCTGGGCGCCGTCGGCGGGGCCGTCCTGGTGACGGTCGTCCGGGGCGGAGCCCTGTGGCGACGGGGAGATGAGAGGGCTCTGGGGATGCGTGGTGGTGGCGGCGCCCGCGGGACCGGAGCGGGAGTCGTCGAAGGGGGTGCTCAGCAGCCCGGTGGCGGCGAGCACGGCGGTGCCGCCGACCACGCCGGCGGCCAGCGCGGCGGCCAGCAGGAGCCGGGCGGGCCGCGGCCTGCGGGCTCCGTCAGGCGTTCCGGTACGGCCGGTGCGCGGGGCGCGGAGACGGATCAGGCCGACGTCGGCGTCCGCGGGGCCGGCGCCGTGACCGGTGTGCGGGGCCGAGTCGGCCTGCCCTGTCCGTTCGTCCCTCGACTTGCGGAAGGCGGCCAGCGCGGCCGCCTCCCCGGGAAGTTCGTCCCCGGCCGTGGGCGGAGGCGCGGAGAGCGCGCGGAGCACACCGGCGAGCCGTTCGGCCTGGTCACCGGCGGGTGGACCGGCAGCCTGGGGTGACTCACCGCTCAGCAGGCGCTCCGCCGCCTCCGCGTCCAGCCACCTGTACCGCTCATCGGCCATCACAAGTCCTTCTGCGTCCGCGCTCGCAACTGCGTCACACTCGCGGACGTCACCGTACGACGGCGTGGTTCTCTCTGGGGAGGGAGCGCGTCCAGCACACCCGCGGATTCCGGTTGGCCGTCCGGATCGTCGCCGAGCAGTTCGGCGAGCCGGCGCAGGCCGCGGTGCGCGGCCGTCCGTACGGCGCCGGGGCGCTTGCCCAGGGTCTGCGCGGCCGTCTTGGCGTCCAGGCCCACGACCACCCGCAGGACGACGGCCTCGGCCTGGTCCTGCGGCAGCCGGGAGATCAGGGTGAAGGCGCCGTCGGTGGCGAGCGCCTCGATCGCCTCGCCGGCCGTGTCCGACTCGGCGGGCCGTCCGGTCAGCTCGGTCTCGTCGCCGCCGATCGCGGGACGGCGGCCGCGCATGCGGATGTGGTCCAGCGCGCGGTTGCGGGCGATACGGGCGGCCCAGCCGCGGAACCGGTCCGCGTCGCCGGAGAACCGCTCCAGGTCACGGGCTATCTGCAGCCAGGCCTCGGACGTCACGTCCTCGGCGTCGGGTTCGCCGACCAGTGTCCGGACGTATCCGAGCAGCCGCGGGTGCACCGCGCGGTACACGGTCCGGAACGCGGTCTCGTCCCCGTCCTGTGCCGCGCGCACCGCGGCGGTCAGCTCCGCGTCGTCCCCCAGCACGCGTGCGCCCTTCTGCGCCTAAGCCGGCGCCGCTCTCGCGGACCGGGTGGCTCGCCGTCGTCGTTGCTCAATCGGTCGTTGCGGTCTCAAGGCCGCGCGCGGAGTTGTGGTCGTTTGTCTCCCGCGGCCTGGCGCGAACGGCACGTTACGACCTGAAACCGCTCCCCGTCCATGACCGTACAAGATGCAACTAACCCGTGACACGGGACGTGTGACAGAAAACGCATGCCCGGCGCTGTAGAAGGTACGGGTCGCGCGCGGCCCGTACCGCGCGACGGCCGGGGCCTCTCCTGTGGGGGGTGGCGGCCCCGGCCGTCTCCGCGACCCGACGTGACCGGCCGTCAGGCCGACGAGCGGGCGACCGAGCCGCTCGGGCGATGGGGGTCCCCCGCTCGAGCGAAGCCGAGAGTGGGGGAAGGTGGGCGCGACGGCACCCGGCGATCGCCGGGCTGCGAAACACCCCCGTTCGGGTGACCCACGTCACCCCTCAGGGCTTCCGCCCGGACACCCCGCCGACGTCCTCACCCTGCCCCTTGACCACGTCGGAAGGATCGGTGCCGACCGCCTCCCCCGTGGGGCGGCCGACACCCGCTTCACCCCCCGTCACCGGCGGAAGACTCGGCCGCACCGGCGCAGAGGCCGTGGGCGGCGCGTCCCCGGAGCGCTCCGCGCAGTACGCGTCGACCCGCTCCGCGCCTCCCGCCGCCGCGACAAGCCGCTCCCAGACCGGCGCCTCCAACGCCCTCCCGCGCCCGGCGACCCGCTCGTACGCCTGGCAGTGCGCCTCGGCATCCCCCGTGGCCTCCGCGCGCCCCGCGCCGGTCCGCGCGCCGTCACCCCCCGCCGAGGCAGACGCCGACGCCTCCGGAGTCCCGGCGGCACGAGAGCCGGAGGCGTCCGGAGTCCGCGGGGCGGAACTGGCGGACGGGGTCCGGGACGGCCCCGTGTCCTCGGACCGCCCCCCGCCCGGCGTCCCCACCGCGTTGATCCCGGCCACGGCCACCCCGCTGAGGGCACAGCCCGCGACCAGCGCCCCCAGCGTCGCCCGCAGCGACCGCCCGCCGAACCGCCGTCGAGGGGCCCGCCAGTCGTCCCGGCGGCGGGTGCGCGCGCCATGCGCCCCCGACTCCCGGGCGGCCACGAACGCGGCGACGGCCCGCTGCTCGGCCCCGGCGTCCACCCGGTCGCGGACCAGGGCGGCGACGAGCAGCGCCTCCAGGCGGGTCGTGTCACCGGCCGGCCCCTCGACGGAGACGGGTACGGCGCGCCCGGCCGCGGCCGACACGCCGACAGGACACTCGGAACGCTCGGGGCGTTCCGGACGCTCTGGGTGCACACGCCGGCGGCCGGCCCGCCCGCCGTCGTTCTGCCGTTCACCCATGTCCGTTTCCGTCCCTGCTCGATCGTGTCCGGCCTGTCCGGCCTGTCCGGTTCCGTCCGTCGGCCCCGCGGCCCCGCGCCCAAGGCCCGGCGCCCGGCGAACCGCCTCCCACCAGCGGGGAGCCCGTTGCGGCCCGGGACAGACGGATACGTTTCGTCCGCCCGGCCTGTTCAGCCGCCGGGGCGGCCGCCGAGGCCGTGCCGTCCGACATGACCGCCGTCCCGGTCCACGGTCACGTCGACTCACCCAGCGTCCGGGGCACCTCATCCGTCACACCGTCGGCGGCGAGCTGCCGCGCCAGGCGCCGCAGGCCCCGGTGCGCGGCCGTCCGTACGGCGCCCGGACGCTTGCCGAGCACGCGGGCGGCGGCGGGCCCGTCGAGGCCCACGACGACCCGCAGCAGCACGGCCTCGGCCTGGTCCCGGGGCAGCCGGCCCACGAGGGCGAGGGCCCGCTCGGTGGACATGGCCTCCATCGCCTGGTCGTGCGTGCTGTGCGGGGCGGGCAGCTCCAGGACGTCCTGCTCCAGCGCGGACGCGCGGGGGCGCACGCGCTGGCGGCGCAGGTGGTCCAGGGCGCGGTGCCGGGCGATGGTGGCCGTCCAGCCGCGGAACCCGGCGCCGTCGCCCTTGAACCGTCCGAGGTCGCGGGCTATCTCGAGCCAGGCGTCCGACGTCACGTCCTCGGCGTCGGCGCCGACCAGTCCGCGTACGTACGCGAGGAGTCCGGGCTGCACGAGCCGGTAGGCCACGGCGAACGCGGCCTCGTCGCCCTGCTGGGCACGCGCGACGGCGTCGCCCAGTTCCCCGTCGAACGCCTGCGTGCGGCGGGATTCCCCTCCGTGGCCCAAGAACCGTCCTCGTCCGTACCGAGCGCGATGCGCCTCGCGTGACGTGTGCACGTCCGCCGTGTCACACCCCCCAGCGACCTCAGCGTGCACGGCGGCCAAAGTGTCACAGGTCAACCCGCGTCCCAGGCGCCCCACGGCGCTCACCGCCCCGGCGCCTCACGCCCCCGGGACCGGCCCGCGCCGGGGCCGGCCCGCGCGCGGGGGTCAGTCCGGCCGCACCCCCGTCGTCGCGTCCCGGCACAGGAGCCGGAGCGAGCCGTCCTGGGTGTAGCAGCGGCGGGCCTCGTCGATGGGGTCCCAGAGGCGGCCGTCGGGGGTACGGACCCAGTGCTCGCCGCCGGAGGCCCACCACTCGCCGCCCGCCTGACGCACGATCACCTCACCCGCGTAGGCACCGAAGCCGCGCAGCACGAACTCCACGGCGGCGTACGGGGCCGACTCCCGGCGGATGTCCTCGATCATCCGGTCGACGCTCCACAGACTGCGCGCCGAGTAGTCGAGGCGCATCCGTGCCCCCTCGCGCATCGCCGCCACCGCGTCCGCCGCCCAGCGGACCGGCTTCGTCGCCGCCGAGGGCCTGGTCTCCTGCTGTGTCGTCACAGTCGTCGCAGTCGTCACACTCTGGAGAGCGCTGCGGCGAAGGGTTTCGTCACCCCGATCCGGCGGCTCCCCACAACGGGCGCACGACCGCCCCAGGACACGCACAGGGCGGTCGCCGCATGTCCTCGTCTCCGCATGACATCCGCAGGTGATCCCCGCGTCAGCCGTCGCGGCGGCTGCGGCGCGAGACCGCCGCGCGCAGCACCCGGCGCCCCTCCGTGGACACCTCCAGCGCGCTGCGCAGCCCGGCCGCGCCGTGGGCGGCGACGAGTTCCAGGACGGCGGTCTGCCGCCGCAGCTCCGCGGCGAGCAGGGGCGAGAGGCCGTCCGTACGGCCCTCGCGGCGGGCGGCCGCCAGATCGGCGCCGCCCGCGCCGTCGAGCAGCAGATGGATCCGCAGCGCGTCGGCCGAACAGCCGTCGGCCCACTCCCGCAGCGCGTCCCCGGTCCGGTCCGCGGGGGCGGCGGCGAGCATGCCCCGCGCCAGCGCCGCCGCCTCGTCCGCGCAGCCGTCCGCGGCCTCGCCCGCCGCCGCGTCCAGCTTCTCCCGCGTCTGCTGGAGCACCTCGCCCCAGTCGCCGTCGGCGGGACCCCCCGCGAGGGCGCCCCACAGCGGCCGCAGCGCCTCGTCGTCACCGCCCAGCAGCGGCACGCACCGATCCAAACAAGCCACCCCGCTGACGGCCAGTCCGCGCTCGTCGGCCTGAGCGATCAGTTCCTCCAGGCTCATCCACGCCTCCCTCTGCGGGTCCGCAGGCCTCCGGATGAGGCCATGACGGGCCTCGTCCCTTACGGAGCCCGCATTTCCCCTTACTGCGTGCGACAAGCCGGGAGTGTCACTCGGGCACCACGTGCAACCGGTCGAGCAGCCGGAAGAAGAGGTTTTCGGCCATCGGTCCGGGGTCCGCGGTCAGCACCTCCAGGACGTCCTCGGGGGCGACCGTGCGGCCGGCCTCCTCGGCCCAGAAGACGGCCCGCTCGGCGGCGTCGGCGGGCTCGAGGAAGTAGTCCTCGACGGTGAGGCCCTCCTGGCGCCCGTCGAGGTACCCGGCCATCGCGTCCCGGCCGAGGCAGGCCGTCCACACCCCGCTCTCGGGGGACGCCGCCTCCACCGCGACGCACGCGCCGTCCATCACATAGCCGAACAGGGCGGGCGCGCCGGTCTCCGCGGCCAGCTCGTTCATGCTGCCCAGCTCGCCCTCGCGGCCCGGCAGCTCCCACACCTGCCAGCCGTCCGGGGCCTCGCCGCGCAGGGTCAGGTCCCCGCCCGCGCCGGCCAGCGCGTCCAGTCCGGCCAGCGGCCGCTCCGCACGGCCCACGACGAAATAGCCCCAGTAGCCCATGTGCCGGTGTTCCCCCCGCATGTCGGTTCCCGGCCCGGCGCGCCGAGCCGTCGGCTCGCCCAGAACACCACCACAGCCGCACGGGGGCTCGCAGGCGTTCGCGGCAATCCGTCAGCCGAGCCGGTCCGCCAGGGTGCGGAACCCGTCCCAGGACAGCGCGGGTTCGCGCGCGTCCCACAGCTTCTGGGCGAGGGCCCGCAGCGGCATCCGGATGCCGGCCGCGACCTGGTCCTCCGTCTGGGAGCGGGGCAGGTCGCCCCAGATGGCGAAGGAGCCCCCGAGGATCTGCCGGTCGTACTCGGCGGGGACAGGGGTGGTGCCGCGCAGCACCCGCGGCGTCCACTGCTCGTAGATGCGCTCGCCGGTCGGGTAGACGAAGGTGAGCGGCTCGCCGAGGACGTAGTAGAGGAACTCGTCGTTGTAGTTGATGACCTCGCGGCCCTCGGCCAGGTACTCGGCGGGCTTGCGCGCGCCGATCTCCTTGCCGGTCCAGTAGGCGACCGTGATGTCCTCGTCGGCCCGGACGGACCCGCCGGAGAAGAAGCCGTCGTTCCAGGCGCGGGGGACGCGGTCGTGGGCGCGGACGGTGGCGGCGCGGTCGTTGAGCCAGCCGGTGGTGAGGTCCTCGACGGTGGCGCCGGGGCCGTACTCGTCGCGGGCCGCGGCGGCGAGGCCGGGGAAGGCCGCCTCGGGGTCGGGGACGACGAGGGCCTGGTACTCGTCGCCGCCGAGGTGCCACTGGTCGCCGGGGAAGAGACCGGCGTACTCGTCCAGCAGGTCGTCGACGATCTCGGCGGACTTCGGGTTCGCGATGTCGACGGCGCCGCGCACCGCCTCGCCGTCCGTCTTGCGCAGCTGGAGGTCGGGGTGGGCGTCGATGACGGCGCCGAGGTGTCCGGGCGAGTCGATCTCCGGGACGACGGTGATGTGCCGGCTCTCCGCGAGCTCGACGATCTTCCGGACCTGCGCCTTGGTCAGGTGGTCCTCGGACACGACCTCCGGGTGGGAGGTGGACTCGATGCGGAAGCCCTGGTCGTCGGAGAAGTGCAGGCCGATCTCGTTGTACTTCAGGTCGCCCAGCTCGCGTATCCGGTCCTCTATCCAGCCGGCGCTGTAGTGCTTGCGCGCGATGTCCAGCATCATGCCGCGCCGCGGCTTGGCGGGCTCGTCGCGCACCACGCCCTCGGGGGCGGCGCCCGCCCCGCGTATCTCCTGCTTGAGGGTGCGGGTGCCGTAGAAGACGCCCGCCTCCCCCGGCCCGCTGACGGTGACCCGCCCGCCGCGCACGGTCAGGGTGTACGACTCCGGGTTCGCACCCGCGTCCCGGTTCAGCTCCAGGCGCACGTCGCCGGACCGCTCGTCGTCCCGCTCCCCCGCGTAGGTCAGTCCCAGCTCCTGGGCGGTCAGCCGGCCCTCGTCGGCGAGCGCCGGGTCGGACACGACCACCCGGTGACCGGTCGCGGGCCGCCAGCCGGGGCCGCGCTCGGCGGTGTGCTCGCGCACGGCGGGTATGGTCCGCGGCGCCTCGGACAGCGGGTAGCTGCGGGTGGGGCTCGGCGTCGGCGACGGCGAGGAAGGGGCGGCCGCCGAGCCGCCGTCGTCCTCCGCGGCCCACAGGCCGAGGCCCACCCCGGAGGACACCACCACCGCCCCCGCGGCCACCGCGACGGCCATGACCCTCCGCCGCCTCGCCGTCGCCTCCGCACCGGGACGCCGCCTGCGCTGACCGTGCTGCCTGTGCCGACTCACCCTGCCAACGTACGACCCGTTCGGGTGAGAAGCGTCCACAACCCGTTCTCAAACTCTGCCGTCCGGGTGAAATGGGGGTACCGATCGGACACGTCTCGGACTCACTCGATAACGTGACGTCACAACTCTCACAGCATCTGCCAACGACACACACGCGACGCCCACGAGGACCCACGCTGTCTGCGCACCGACTCCCAGACCTCCCCGGCCGAGTCGCCATACCCGCACAGTCCCGCGGCGCGCCCGGAACCCCGCCCCCGCTGGAGTGGTTCAACACCGCCTCCGCCCAGGACGCCGAGCGCGCTCTTCTGGCCTGCCTGCACAGCCTGCGCTGGGCCCTGCGCGTCGCCGGCCACCGCCCGTACCCCGACCTGGCGTCCCTCCTGGCGGCAGCGGACGAGGCGACGTACGACCTCTCCGCCAAGGAGCTGGAGGAGGCCCTGGCGGCGGAATCCCTCCCCGCCCTCCCCGAGGACACCTACTCCGCCGCCCACACGGCCCTGAGCGCGGCCCACGCGGCCTACGAGGCCACATTCGGACACGTCTTCGTCATCTCCCTGGACGGAGTCCCCGAGGAAGAGTCCCTGGACCGCGTCCTGACCGACATCCGGTCACGATTGGCGAACGATCCGGAGGACGAACGGGTCGTGGCAGCGGAGCAACTCCGCCGCCTGGCCGGAGAGCGGCTGAGGGACCTCCTGGGGGCGCGGGGAACTGCGCGACCGGCCACAGACGGCCCCGCACCCGGCACATGCGACCAAGCCCCACCCCGGTAGCCGCCGGAAACGGGCCCCGCACCCCTTTGAGTGCAAGTTTGATCACACCGGCAGGCCCCCCGTAAGCGCCGCGGGCAACCGTCGCTACCATGCTGGGGGCCGGTGGACCGTACCCGGCCGGGCCCGACCGACAAGGAAAGCCGGCGCGGCCCCAATCCCCGCTCCCGGAGGAAATTTCCGTGCCGGCTGGAACGCTGTACCGCGGCCGGGAAGGAATGTGGTCCTGGGTGGCTCATCGAGTCACCGGCGTCCTCATCTTCTTCTTCCTGTTCGTTCACGTGCTGGACACCGCTCTCGTGCGGGTGTCCCCGGAGGCCTACGACGAGGTCGTGGCCACGTACAAGACGCCGATCGTCGCGCTGCTGGAGTACGGCCTCGTCGCCGCCATCCTCTTCCACGCGCTCAACGGCCTGCGTGTCATCGCCGTCGACTTCTGGATCAAGGGCGCCCGGTACCAGAAGCAGATGCTCTGGACCGTCGTCGCCGTGTGGATCGTGCTGATGCTCGGGGCGATCTACCCCGTCCTCGGCCACGCCGCTCGTGAACTGTTCGGGAGCTGACGCTGATGTCCACGACTGAAACCTCCGCCTCCGGCGTCGGCCCCGTCGAAGGGGCCTCGCTGTACTCCGTCGACAACCCCGCGCCGGTCATCGAGCCCCCGCGCAAGCGGACCAGGAAGACCCCGAAGTCCACCCGCGGCAACTTCGAGCTGGCCGCGTGGCTGTTCATGCGTCTGTCCGGCGTCGTCCTGGTCGTGCTGGTCATCGGCCACCTGCTGATCCAGCTCGTGCTGGACGGCGGTGTCTCCAAGATCGGCTTCGCCTTCGTGGCGGGCCGCTGGGCGAGCCCCTTCTGGCAGGTCTGGGACCTGGCGATGCTGTGGCTGGCGATGCTGCACGGCGCCAACGGGCTGCGCACGGTCATCAACGACTACGCCGAGCGGCCGAACACCCGCCTGTGGCTGAAGGGCCTGCTCTACACGGCCACGGTGTTCACCATCCTGCTGGGCACGCTGGTGATCTTCACCTTCGACCCGAACATCCGCTAGGCACGGGGCTGCGAGAATCATGAAGATCCACAAGTACGACACCGTCATCGTCGGCGCCGGTGGCGCCGGTATGCGGGCCGCCATCGAGGCGACCAAGCGCAGCCGCACCGCCGTGCTGACCAAGCTCTACCCCACCCGCTCCCACACGGGCGCCGCGCAGGGCGGCATGGCCGCCGCGCTCGCCAACGTGGAGGAGGACAACTGGGAGTGGCACACCTTCGACACGGTCAAGGGCGGTGACTACCTGGTCGACCAGGACGCCGCCGAGATCCTGGCGAAGGAGGCCATCGACTCCGTCCTCGACCTGGAGAAGATGGGCCTGCCGTTCAACCGCACGCCGAACGGCACCATCGACCAGCGCCGCTTCGGCGGCCACTCCCGCAACCACGGCGAGGCCCCGGTCCGCCGGTCCTGCTACGCCGCGGACCGCACCGGCCACATGATCCTCCAGACGCTGTACCAGAACTGCGTCAAGGAGGGCGTGGAGTTCTTCAACGAGTTCTACGTCCTGGACCAGCTGATCACCGAGGTCGACGGCGTCAAGAGGTCGGCCGGCGTCGTGGCCTACGAGCTGGCGACCGGCGAGATCCACATCTTCCAGGCGAAGTCCGTGATCTACGCGTCCGGCGGCACCGGCAAGTTCTTCAAGGTGACGTCCAACGCGCACACCCTGACCGGTGACGGCCAGGCCGCCGTGTACCGGCGCGGGCTGCCGCTGGAGGACATGGAGTTCTTCCAGTTCCACCCGACCGGCATCTGGCGCATGGGCATCCTGCTCACGGAGGGCGCCCGCGGCGAGGGCGGCATCCTGCGCAACAAGGACGGCGAGCGCTTCATGGAGAAGTACGCGCCCGTCATGAAGGACCTCGCCTCCCGCGACGTCGTCTCCCGCTCCATCTACACGGAGATCCGCGAGGGCCGCGGCTGCGGTCCCGAGGGCGACCACGTCTTCCTGGACCTCACGCACCTCCCGCCGGAGCAGCTGGACGCCAAGCTGCCCGACATCACGGAGTTCGCGCGGACCTACCTCGGCATCGAGCCCTACACGGACCCGATCCCGATCCAGCCCACCGCGCACTACGCGATGGGCGGCATCCCGACCAACGTCAGGGGTGAGGTCCTCGCGGACAACACCACGGTCGTCCCCGGCCTGTACGCGGCCGGCGAGGTGGCCTGCGTGTCGGTGCACGGCGCCAACCGTCTGGGCACCAACTCGCTGCTGGACATCAACGTGTTCGGCAAGCGGGCCGGCATCGCGGCGGCGGAGTACGCGCAGACCGCGGACTACGTCGAGCTGCCGGAGGACCCGGAGTCCTTCGTCGTCGGGCAGATCGAGCGGCTGCGCTCCTCCACCGGCAACGAGCGGGTGGCCGAGCTGCGCCGCGAGCTGCAGGAGACCATGGACGCCAACGTCATGGTGTTCCGCACCGAGCAGACCATCAAGACGGCGGTCGAGAAGATCGCCGAACTGCGCGAGCGCTACAAGAACGTCGCCATCCAGGACAAGGGCAAGCGGTTCAACACCGACCTGCTGGAGGCCGTCGAGCTGGGCAACCTGCTGGACCTGGCCGAGGTCATGGCCGTGTCCGCGCTGGCCCGCAAGGAGTCCCGCGGCGGTCACTACCGCGAGGACTACCCGAACCGCGACGACGTCAACTTCATGCGTCACACGATGGCGTACCGCGAGGTCGGCGCCGACGGCACCGAGACCGTCCGTCTGGACTACAAGCCGGTCGTCCAGACCCGCTACCAGCCGATGGAGCGTAAGTACTGATGGCTACCCCTGTTCTGGACAAGGCGGACGCGGCCGGCTCCCCCGAGCCCGGCTTCGCCGACTCCCCCTACATCACCGTCACCTTCCGGATCCGCCGGTTCAACTCGGAGGTCTCGGCGGAGGCGACCTGGGAAGACTTCCAGCTGGAGATCGACCCCAAGGAGCGCGTCCTCGACGGTCTGCACAAGATCAAGTGGGACCTGGACGGCACGCTGACGTTCCGCCGCTCCTGCGCCCACGGCATCTGCGGCTCCGACGCCATGCGGATCAACGGCAAGAACCGCCTGGCGTGCAAGACGCTGATCAAGGACATCAACCCCGAGAAGCCGATCACGATCGAGGCCATCAAGGGCCTGACGGTCCTCAAGGACCTGGTCGTGGACATGGAGCCGTTCTTCCAGGCGTACCGGGACGTGATGCCCTTCCTGATCACGAAGGACACCAACGAGCCGACGCGCGAGCGGCTGCAGTCCGCCGAGGACCGCGAGCGCTTCGACGACACGACCAAGTGCATCCTGTGCGCCGCGTGCACCACCTCGTGCCCGGTGTTCTGGAACGACGGCCAGTACTTCGGCCCGGCCGCGATCGTCAACGCGCACCGCTTCATCTTCGACTCGCGTGACGAGGCCGGCGAGCAGCGCCTGGAGATCCTCAACGACAAGGACGGCGTGTGGCGTTGCCGCACGACCTTCAACTGCACGGACGCCTGCCCGCGCGGTATCGAGGTCACCAAGGCGATCGCCGAGGTGAAGCGCGCGCTCATCACGCGCCGCTACTGAGGCACACCGCCCGCAGGTCCCGAGGGCCCCGTCTCCACGCCGGAGACGGGGCCCTCGGGCGTGCGCGGGTGCACGCGCGTGTAGTGCGTACGCACCAGAGGGGACCACCCCCGAGGACGATGCCCTTCCGGGGGCGGGACCGGAGGGTGGGAGTATGCGCACTTCAGTGATCAGGGCCCCTAGGCTGGGCCGCGTGCTGCCGACGTCGGACACCGCGGACACGGGGGCGCCGCGTCCCGGACGGGGGCGGGAGACCGCGGTCGTCGCGGCCGCGTTCGTGGTCTGTCTGCTCGGGGGGACCGTGCGGGTCGAGGACACCCTCTCCGCGCCGCCGCTCGCCGCCTGGCTGCTCGCCCTGGTGTGCTGCGCCGTACTGCCCGCACGGCGCCGGCGTCCCCTGGCCGTGCTGGCCTTCACCACCGCGGCCGGTGTCGCCGCCCAGCCTCTCGGCCTGTTGCTGAGTCCGCTCGTGATCGCACCCGCCCTCGTCGCCGCCCACGCCTGCACGCTGCACGTGCCCGGCGAACGGCGTGCGGCGGGCGCCGTGACGCTGGCCGCCGTGGCGCTGGCCGGGTCCGTGCCGTTGGCCGGGGACCTCTCCTGGCGGGACGCGAGCCGGATGGGGGTGGTGGCGGCGGCGCCGCTGGTGGCGGGGCTGGTCGGGCACGCGGTGCGGACCCGGCGGGCCTATCTGGCGGCCGTGGAGGAGCGGGCGCGGCGGGCCGAGGAGAGCAGGGAGCTGGAGGCGCGGCGACGGGTCGCGGAGGAGCGCGTGCGCATCGCCCGGGAGCTGCACGACCTGGTGGCGCATCAGATCACCCTGGCCAGCGCGCAGGCCACGGTCGCCGCCCACTTCTTCGACAGCCGCCCGGAGCAGACCCGCGTCAGCCTGCGCGAACTCGTGGAGACCACCGGGCACGCCCTGGACGAACTGCGGGCCACCGTCGGCCTGTTGCGGCAGACCGGGGACGGGGACGCGGCGGCCCCCGAAGGCCCGGCGCCCGGGCTGGCGCGGCTGCCGGACCTCCTGGAGTCCTTCCGCCGGGCCGGGCTCGAGGTGGCGGTGCGGGAGGAGGGCCGGGCACGGGCGCTGCCGCCGGGCGTGGACCTCACGGCGTACCGGATCGTGCAGGAGGCGCTGACCAACGTGACCAAGCACGCCGCCGGCCGTGGCGCCAGGGTGGGGCTCGACTGGGGCGGCAGGCGGCTGACCGTCACCGTGTCCGACGACGGAGGCGCCCCGGGCGGGCCGCCCGCCCTGTCGGACCGGCCACCCGGGTACGGGCTGATCGGCATGCGGGAGCGCGCCGCCGCCGTGGGCGGGGAACTGACCGCGGGACCGCGCCCGGAAGGGGGCTTCCTGGTGACCGCCCGGCTGCCCCTGCCGCCCGCCCGGGACCCGGCGGCGGCCGGTGCGGAGGGGCGGGCGCCCGGAGCGACGGGGACGGGACGGACGGACGGCGGGATCGAGGGGACGACATGACGCTGCGGGTGCTGCTCGCCGACGACCAGGCGCTGCTGCGCGGCGCGTTCCGGCTGCTGCTGGAGAGCACCGGCGACATCACCGTGGCGGGCGAGGCCGGCGACGGCCGGGAGGCGGTGCGGCTGGCCCGCGAGCTGCGCCCGGACGTCGTGGTGATGGACATCCGGATGCCGGAGGTGGACGGTCTCGCCGCCACCACGGAGATCTGCGCGGACCCCGCCCTGCGGGCCACCCGCGTGCTGATCCTCACCACGTACGAGACGGACGAGAACGTGGCGCGGGCGCTGCGCGCGGGCGCCGCCGGCTTCGTCGGCAAGGGCATCGGCGCCGAGGAACTGGCGGAGGCCGTGCGGACGGTCGCCGAGGGCGAGACGCTGCTGTCCCCGGCCGCGACGCGCTCCCTGGTCGCCCGTTTCCTCGCCGCGCCGGCCGGCGCCCCGCCGCAGGACGCCGGCCGGCTGGCCGTGCTCACCCCGCGCGAGCGCGAGATGGTGGCGCTGGTGGCGACCGGCCTGTCCAACCAGGAGATCGCCGAGCGGATGGTCCTCAGCCCGTTCACCGTGCGCGCCCATGTGCAGCGCGCGATGACGAAGCTGGAGGCCCGCGACCGCGCGCAGCTCGTCGTCATCGCCTACCGGACCGGTCTGGCGCGGGTCACCCCGGAGGACGAGGCGGGACGCCCCTCGTAGTCCGGCAGCGTCAGGGCGGTGTGGGCCGGGCGGGGCCGCGCGGAGGGCAGCGCGTCGAGGGTGCGCAGCCGGGCGTCGCGCTGCTCAAGGGCCTGGGCCGTGACGGGGAAGAGCGTGGCGCCGCCCTCGTCGACCAGCGCCTGGTTGACCGTCACGTACGGCCGCATGCGGTCCTCGTAGGCGGCGAAGGCGGCCGTGTGGTCCCGGTGGGCGGCCAGGGCGTGGGCGAGCACGTAGGCGCCGGACAGCGCGAGGCTGGTGCCCTGCCCGGTGAGGAAGGACGGCGCGTACGCGGCATCGCCCACGAGGGCGGCGCGGCCGTGCGTCCAGCGGGGCATGCGGATCTGTCCGACCGTGTCGAAGAACAGGTCGTCGGCGTCCCGCAGGGCCGTCACCATGCGGGGGATCTCCCAGCCCTCGCCCGCGAACACCTCCGCGATCAGCTCGCGTTGGGCGTCCGGGTCGCGGAGGGCGTCGCGCGGGGGTTCCGGGCGGTGGAAGGTGAGGAAGCCGTGCACCTCGGCGCCGTCGCCGGTGGCGTAGAGGGCGGCGGCCTTCCCCGGGGTGTTCCACAGCACCAGTTCACGGTCGAGGCGCGCGGGGTTCGGCAGGGTGAAGAGGGCGAAGCAGTAGGCGAGATAGCGGTGGTGACGGTCCTCGGGGCCGAACAGCGCGGCCCGGGTGGCCGAGTGCATGCCGTCCGCGCCGATCACCAGGTCGTAGGTGCCCTGCCGTCCGCTGCGGAAGGTGACGTCGACGCCGTGCGGGGCCGGGGCGAAGGCGGAGACGGAGTCGCCGAAGCGGAACTCCACGTCGTCGCGGACCAGCCCGTGGAGGGCGTCGGCGAGGTCGCCCCGCCGTATCTCCAGGTCGCGGGGCTCGCCCTCGTCGGCGCGGGCCCTGAGGGAGGCGACGGTGCGGCCGGCGGCGTCCAGGAAGGTGGCGCGCCGGGGGCCGACGTGCGCCTGCCGCAGCCGCGGCCACAGGCCCATCCGCCGGACCACCTCCGTCGCCGTGCCGCGGATGTCGACGGGGTAGCCGCCGCCGCGCACGGCGCCGGCCTTCTCCACCACGGTGACCGCGAACCCGGCCCGGTGGAGCCAGTACGCGAGGGCGGGACCGGAGACGCTGGCTCCGGAGATCAGGACGGTGCGCGGGGTGGTCATGAGCGGGGTCCCTTCTTCGCGGGGGTGTGGGCGGGCTCGGGGGTGGGGGCGGGCTCGGGGGTGTGCGGCGCGGGGGGCACGGACCCGGGGGTGTGCGGCGTGGTGGCCTGCGCAGGCCCGGCGGGGTGCGCGGACCTGGCGGTGTGCGCAGGCTCGGTGATCTGCGCGGACCCGACGGTGTGCGCAGGCTCGGTGGTCCGCACGGACCCGGCGGTGTGCGCGGACTCGGTGGTGCCCTGGGTCCCGGCGCCACGTACGCCCCTGGTGGCGCGGACGAGGAGCAGGCCGAGCGCCGCGGTGACGCCGGTGACGGCGAAGCCGGTGGTGAAGGCCGCCTCGGCGGGCACCTTTGTGCCGGCGAGGGTCCCGGCGGTGAGCAGCGCGCCCGCGATCTGGGCGCCGACGACCATGCCGATCACCCGGGTGACCACGAGCAGGCTGGTGGCGATGCCGGTGTCCCCGGGGTCGACGGCGGTGGCGGTGTGGGCCAGCAGCGCGGTGGTGGCGAGACCCGCGGCGAACGCGGTCAGGGTCTTGGCGAGGGCGAGCTGCCAGGCGGCGCCGTGCTGGGCCGCGAGGCCGAACATGACGGCGGCGGTGGCGAGGGCGGCCACGGCGACCACGGCACGGGCGCCGAACCGCCGCGCGGCGACCCCGCCGACCGCGTCGCTCAGGGCCCCGGCGATCACGCCGGGCAGCAGGTAGAGGCCGATGTCCGTGGTGCCGGCGCCGAAGCCGTAACCGTCGCCCGAGACCGCGAGGAGCTGCGGCAGCAGCAGGCTGACCATGCCGATGGTGACGGTGACGAGCAGGGTGAGCAGGCACGCCTGCCACATCGCGGGCCGGGCGAGCATGCGCAGGTCGACCATCGGGGAGACGGCCCGGCGCTCGACGCGGACCCAGGCGGTGGCGAGCACGGCCACGAGCGCCGGCAACGCGCACATGGCGAGGGGCGGAAGCCCGCCGCCGGTCAGCAGGACGAGGCCGAGCATGAAGGCGAGCAGGGTGGCGCTCAGCAGGACCACGCCGGGCCAGTCGATCCGCTCGTCGTGCCGGACCGGCGCGTCGGACGGCATCAGCCGCGCCACGAGGACGGTCGCCGCGACGACCACGAGGGTGGGCAGCACGAACATCCAGTGCCAGGACAGGTGGTCGGCGATCAGCCCGGCGCCCAGCATGCCGATCATGCCGCCGCCGGTGAACAGGGCGACGACCACGCCGATCGCCGTCTGGGTGCGCCCGGCCGGCAGATGGGCGCGGACCAGGATGAAGGACAGCGGCAGCACGCCGACCATGGCGCCCTGGAGGACCTGGCCGAGCAGCAGCAGCGGCAGTCCGGGGGCCAGCCCTGCCAGCAGTCCGCCGGCGGCGACCACGGCCATGAGCTGGAGCAGGACGCGTTTGCCGCCGTAGCGGTCGCCGAGCTTCCCGGCGACGGGGGTGAGGACCGCGCCGGTGACGAGCATGGTGTTGGCGACCAGCGCGCCCTCGGAGGGGCCGAGCCCCAGCTCGCGCTGGAGCAGCGGGAGCGCGGGTTCCACCACGGACTGGAGCGCGCCCAGGGCGAGCGCCAGGACCCCGAGGGCGGCGATCGCGGGCCGCCGTAAACGCGGCGGCGGAGGCAGGGTGTCGGACATGGACGTCCCGTTCTCGTAGGGGTCGGTGAGCACGTCCCACGGTTCCGTCCGGCGGCCCCCGCGGGCATCGTCGCCCGTCACCGTCCTCGTCTGGTGCGTACGCACCAGGGGAGTGACCGCCCTGGTGCCGGAGCACGTCGGGGGACCGGCCCCGCAAGTGAGTTGAACATGTTCAAAAGAAGGCGCTACAGTCGTCCCCGTCAGCGTTTTGAACGCGTTCAAGAAGGGGTGGGGCATGGACCGCACCGTCATCGCCTACGTCATCTACCTGGTCGTCAGCATCGGACTGACCGTCTGGGTGGCCCGCACGCTCAGCCGCAACGGGCGGGTCTTCCTCGCCGACGTGCTGCACGGCAACGAGAAGCTCGCGGACGCCGTCAACCACCTCCTGGTGGTGGGCTTCTACCTGGTGAACCTCGGCTTCGTCGCCCTCTACCTGAGCGACGACGACACGGTCACCGACACCCGCGGCGTCTTCGAGGCGCTCTCCGCCAAGCTGGGCGTGGTGCTGCTGGTCCTCGGCGTGATGCACCTGGCCAACGTGTACGTGCTGAACAGGATCCGGCGGCGCGGGGTGATGGAGCGGGAGCAGAACCCGCCGGTGCCCCCGCAGGGCTGGACCGCCCCGGCGGCCCAGGCGTGAGCGCGAACCCCTTGCCCGTCGGCCGGGACGACTGCCCGCGGACGGCGGGAGCTTGCAAGACCGCCGGCGGGTCAACGCCCCCAGGGGCGCGGGGAACTGCGCGACCAGCCCCTGACGGGCCGCACCCGGCGTACGGCAATGCGAGGCGCCCTCCCGGCCGCGGGTACAGCGTCGGCAGCGCGGCGCGCCCCGCCCCGGTCCGCGGGCTGACCGTCCTGTACGACGCGGGCTGCCCGCTGTGCACGCATGTCCGTGACTGGCTGGTGAAGCGGCCTCAGCTGGTCCCCCTGGACTTCGTCCCGGCGGGGTCGCCGGCCGCCCGGGGCCGGTTCCCCGGTCTCGATCCCGGGTCCACCTTGTCCGAGATCACCGTGGTCGGGGACGGCGGGCAGGTGTACCGGGGCGCCGCCGCCTGGGTCGTCACCCTGTGGGCGCTGCGCGACCACCGGCGGCTCGCGCACCGGCTGAGCACCCCTTCCGGGATGCGGTTCGCCAAGGGCGCGGTGCTCGCCGCCGCCAAGTGGCGCGGCGCGACGGCCCCGCAGCCCGGCCGGGTGTACCGCCGCGACGACGGGTGGACGTACGACCCGCGCGACGGCTGGCACCACACCCCGCCCGGCTGCGGCTCCGACGCCTGCGTCGCCCCGTAGGCCGCGCCCGGCGGGCGTTAGGCTCTCTTCCCGTGCCCGCGAAGAACGACGGCCCCGACCCCGGCGCCCCCCTCAGCAAGTCCGAGCAGACCCGCGCCCTGATCCTGGAGACGGCCATGCGGCTGTTCCAGGAGCGCGGCTACGACCGGACCACCATGCGGGCGATCGCCAAGGAGGCCGGGGTCTCCGTCGGCAACGCGTACTACTACTTCGAGGGCAAGGAACACCTGATCCAGGGGTTCTACGACCGGATCGCCGCCGAGCACCAGGTGGCGGTCCGGGACATCCTGGCCCGGGAGACCGACCTCGAGGCGCGCCTCGCCGGCGTGCTGAAGGCCTGGCTGGACATCGCCACGCCGTACCACGAGTTCGCGGTGCAGTTCTTCAAGAACGCCGCCGACCCGGACAGCCCGCTCAGCCCCTTCTCGCCGGAGTCGGAGCACGCGCGCGAGGAGGCGATCAGCGTGCACCGGGCGGTGCTGGCCGGGACGAAGACCAAGGTGCCCGAGGAACTGCGGGACGCCCTGCCCGAGTTGATGTGGCTGTCCCAGATGGGGCTGTGCCTGTACTGGATCTTCGACCGCACCGAGGGCCGCGAGCGCAGCTACCGGCTCGCCGAGCGGGGCGCCCGGCTCACCGCGCGGGGCGTCGCCCTGGCCCGGTTCCGGGTGCTGCGGCCGCTGGTGCGCGACGTGCACGAGCTGTTCACGGAGTTCCTGCCCGGGATGACCCGGGCGCTGCCCGACCCCGCCGGCCGGAAGGACGCCGGCCGGCGGGGCAAGGGCGCCGCGGACGACGGCGAAGAGCGCCCCGGCGACGTCGGCTGACGTCAGTTGGCGACGTCCACCCCGCCGGACGTCAGCTCCACGTCGTGGACGTGCGGCCCGTCCCCCACGGTCACATGCGCCGCCCGCGCCCCGTACGGCGAGGCCGACACGGCCAGCAGATAGGTGCCCGGCGCCGGGACCGCCACGATGTACGCGCCGTCGGCGAGGGACGCCACCCGGTCCAGCTGACGGCCCCCGGGCGTGAGCAGCGTGACGGACGCGCCCTGCACCGGATCGCCCTCCGGGGTGCGGACGAAGCCGTGCACCACCGAGGCGGCGCCGTCCACGGCCTTCTCGTCCGGTGCGGCGGAAGGCGTGCCGTCGTCCTCCTCCTTCGGCTCGACCGCGAGGTGCGGCAGCCGCTTCTCCAGCCCCGCCGGGAGCCACCAGTTGGCCCGCCCCAGCAGATGCATCATCGCCGGGACCAGCGCGGTGCGCAGTACGAACGCGTCCAGCGCGACCGCGGCGGCCAGTCCCACGCCGGCCATGGCGGCGCCGTAGTCGCCGCTGAGCACGAAGGCGAGGAAGACGCAGACCATGATCAGGGCGGCGGAGTTGATGACCCGGCTGGTCTCCGCGAGGCCGACCCGCACCGCGCGGGCGTTGTCCCGGGTGTGCACCCACTCCTCGTGCATCCGGCTCACCAGGAACACCTGGTAGTCCATGGAGAGCCCGAACAGCAGCGACAGCATGATGATCGGCAGGAACGACGCGATCGGGCCCTCCTTGCCGAGCCCCAGCACGTCCAGGCCGACGCCCCACTGGAAGACCGCCACCAGCACGCCGAACGAGGCCGCCGCCGCGAGCAGGTTCATCACGGCGGCCGTCAGCGGCACCACCAGGGAGCGGAACGCGAGCAGCAGGAGCAGGAAGCCCAGGCCGATGATCGTGCCGACGAACAGCGGCAGCCGGTCCCCGGTCACCGAGGCGAAGTCCTTGGACACCGCGGTCACGCCGCCGACATGGGCGTCGACACCCGCGGCGGGGATGACGTCCTCCCGCAGGGTGTCGATCAGCCGGTCCGTCTCCACGTCCTGCGGGGAGGTGGTGGGCACGACCTGGAGGACGCTGACCCCGTTCGCGGGCGGGGCCGCCGCCACCTGGGCCACGCCCTCGGTGCCTTCGACCGCCCGGATCAGCCCGGTGGGCGCCTCGCCGTCCACGACCACCTGGAGCGGCCCATTGAAGCCCGGCCCGAAGCCCTCCGCGAGCAGGTCGTAGGCCTTGCGGGTGGTGGTCGAGGCGTCGTCGTTGCCCTGGTCCACGGTGCCCAGGCGCAGCGACAGCAGCGGCACCGCGAGCGCGGCCATCAGCACCACCGCCACGGCGGCCACCGCGCGCGGCCTGCGCTGCACGGTCGCGGACCAGCGCACGGCGAGACCGCTCACCGGCTCGCCCTTCGGGTCCGCGGCGGCGAGCCGGCGGCGCTGGCGGCGGCTGAGCACCCGGTGCCCCAGCACGCCGAGCAGGGCGGGCAGCAGGGTGATCGCGGCGAGCACGCTGAGCACCACCGTCAGGGAGGTGCCGATGACCACGCCGTCCAGGAACCTCAGGTTCGTCACCAGCATCCCGGCGAGGGCGATGCACACGGTGCCGCCCGCGAACAGCACCGCCCGGCCCGACGTGTCGAGCGCGGCGGCCGCGGCCTCCTCCGGGTCCTTGCCGCTCAGGATGCCCTTGCGGTGCCGGGTGACGATGAACAGGGCGTAGTCGATGCCGACGCCCAGACCGATCAGCGTGGCCAGCAGCGACGCCAGTTCGGGGACGTCGGTGACATGGCTGATCAGCTGGGTGCCGAACATGCCGCCGGCGACGCCGAACACGGCGACCACGATCGGCAGCAGCATCGCGAGCACCGACCCGAACGCGACGAACAGCACCACGGCCGCCGCGAGGATGCCGACCAGCTCGGCCGTGCCCGTCGGCGGTTCCTGGACCCGGGTGATGGCCTGGCCGCCCAGCTCCACCTGGAGCCCGTCGCCGGCGGCGGCCCGCGCCGTGTCGACGACGTCCTGCACCAGCGCCTTCGGCACCGCGTCCGCCTGCTCGGCGAACGTCACCTGCGCGTAGGCGATCCGCCCGTCCTCGCTGATCTGCGCCGCGCCCCGCGCGTCGTAGGGTCCGGCGACCGCGCCGACGCCCTCCATGCGCCCGATCTCCGCGAGCGCCGACTCCATCCGGGAGCGCACCGCCGCGTCGCGCACGGTGCCCTCGTCGGTCTTCCACACCATCGTGTCCGTGTCCCCGGCGCGCTCCGGGAACGCCTTGCGCATCAGGTCGTAGGCCCGCTTGGAGTCCGTGTCCGGGAGGGAGAAGACCTCCGCGTAGTTCGTGCCCGCGCTGCTCGCCGTCACGCCCAGTCCGAACAGCGCCCCCACCCACAGCACCAGGACCACCAGCCGATGCCGATAGCACCAGCGTGCCAATACCGCCACGTGTCCGCTCCTTCGTCGCTCGGTCGGTCCCCCGGGTCCTGGCAGCAGAATCGGCGGCGGCACCCGCCCGGGGACACGACTCGCCCCGGACTCTCAAGGAACTCCAAAGCGACAACCGGCACTTCGCCGGACGGTCACGCCGATACTGGAGGGCATGACGAGAGCTCCCGGCACCGTGCTGGTCGTGGAGGACGAGGAGAGCATCGCGGACGTCCTCGCGATCGCGCTGCGCTACCACCGCTTCGAGGTCATGACCGCGGGCACGGTCCGCGAGGCGCTCGCCCTCACCGAGCACACCCGGCCCGACTGCGCCCTCCTCGACGTGATGCTGCCGGACGGCGACGGCCGCGCCCTGGGCCGCGAGCTGCGCGAGCGCCGGCCCGAGACGGCGCTGGTGTTCCTCACCGCCCGGGACGCCCCCGCGGAGATCGTCGGGGCGCTCGGCTTCGGCGACGACTACATCACCAAGCCGTTCAACATCGACGAGGTCGTCGCCCGCATCACGGCCGTGCTGCGCCGCACCCGCCCCGCCGACGTGCTGCCGCAGCGGGCGCCGCTGCGCCACGGCGACCTGGAGCTCGACGAGACGACGTACTCGGTGCGCCGCGCGGGCCGCAGCGTGGAACTCACCCCGACCGAGTACGCGCTGCTGCGCTTCCTGGTGCGCAACGCCGGCCGGATCGTGCCGAAGGAGCAACTGCTGCGCCACGTCTGGCAGTACGAGCACGTCCCGCAGGAGTCGACCGTCGTGGAGACCTACATCAGTTATCTGCGGCGCAAGCTGGACACCCTCGGCCCGCCGGTCATCACCACCCGGCGCGGCGTCGGGTACGGGCTGACGTGACACGCCGGATACGCCTGCCGCGCCCCGGCCGCCCCCGGGTGCGGTCGCTGCGCGCGCAGCTCACGCTGGCGAACGTGGTGCTGCTGGCGCTGGGCATCGTCGCCGCGACCGCGGTGAGCGTGCTCGGCATGCGCTACTACCTGCTCGACCAGATCGACACGGAGCTGGTCCGCACCCGCGACTCGCTCGGCGGCTCGGAACTGACGCTGCGGCAGATCGACTCGCTGAGCGCGCTGAGCTTCTTCCGCGACCGGGTGGACCCGGAGTGGAACCGGGACGACGACGAGCCCGACTCGGTCTTCGCCGCCGTGGACCGCGCGGGCGAGCCGGTTCCCGTGCTCGGCTTCGCCCCGTCCCGGGCGCAGCGCGACCTGGCGGACGCCGTGGGCGTACCGGACGCGCTGATCCGGGACCCGGAGCCGCAGGACGTCATCCTGCGCGGCCGCACCTACCGCGTCACCGCCACCCGTCTCGCCGACGGCACCGGCATCCTCATCGCCGGCTCCACCGAGCCGCTGCACGAAGGCGTCGCCAAGGCGGTCAGGCTGGACCTGGCCATCGGCACGCTGCTGCTGCTGGTGCTGGCGTGCCTGACCATGATGGGGGTGCGGCGGCGGATGCGGCCGCTGGAGGACATGGTGGAGACGTCGTCGGCGATCGCCGAGGGCGACCTGACGCGCAGGGTGCCCTCCAGCTGCGACACCTCCCTGGAGGTGGAGCAGCTGCGGCTGGCGCTCAACTCGATGCTCCAGCAGGTGGAGTCGGCGTACCGCACCCGGGAGCGCAGCGCGGCGCAGCTGCGGCGGTTCGTCGCCGACGCCTCGCACGAGCTGCGCACCCCGCTGGCCGCGATCCGCGGCTACCTCCAGCTCTACGAGCGGGGCATGCTGCGCGACCCCACGGAGCGCAAGCGGGCCTGGGACCGGATGACCACCGAGTCCGACCGGATGGGGCGGCTGGTCGACGAACTCCTGGTGCTGGCCCGCCTCGACCAGCGTCCGGAGCTGCGGAAGCGGAACGTGGACGTGTGCCGGCTGGCGCGGGACGCGGCGCAGGACCTGCGGGTGCAGCAGCCGGACCGGCCGGTGCGGGTGGACGCGGACGGGGCGGTCCTGCTCCACGCCGACGAGGCCGGGCTGCGTCAGGTGCTGGGCAACCTGGTCGGCAACGTGCGCACCCACACCCCGGCGGACGTGCCGGTGCGGCTCGGCGTGTCCCGGGCGGAGGACGGCGAGGTGCGGCTGTGGGTCGCGGACGAGGGACCGGGCCTCGCCCCGGAGGACGCGGCACGGGTCTTCGACCGCTTCTTCCGCGCGGGCGGCGGCGCGGGCAGCGGCCTGGGCATGGCGATCGTCCAGGGCGTCGTGCGGGCTCACGGCGGCGAGGTGACCGTGGACACGGCCCCAGGCGAGGGCCTGACCGTCACGGTCACGCTGCCGTCGCGCACGGAGAAGGTCACGCAGACGGACTGAGCGGGCGCCCCGGGGAGCGCGGCAGGCGAACGCTCCCACCACGGCCCACGAAGCCGAGACCGGCCCCGCGGGCCGATCGCGGGCCGCCGGCGGACCCACGCGAGCCGGCGCCCGAGCACCCCCGACCGACCGGAGGCCGAGCGTCCGAGGCAGCACGCGGGCCGCCGACCACCCCGGGGAACAGCGAGCGCTCCGCTCGACCCGGTGAGCCTGAGACCGGCAGCCGACCGGCCCCGCGGGCCGATCGCGGGCCGCCGGTGGCCCCGCGCGAGCCGGCACTCGGGCACCCCCGACCGGCCGGAGGCCGATCCGCCGGCCCCCGGCCGGAGGCGGACGTGTCGGTCGGGTCTACGCCTGGCGGGAGGCCAGTTCGATCACCGTGATGTCCGACGGCGCGCCCACCCGGGTGGGCGGACCCCACGCACCGGCGCCCCGGCTGACGTAGAGCTGCGTGTCGCCGTACCGGTCGAGGCCCGCCAGGGTCGGGTTCGCGCCGCGTGCGATCAGGTTGCCCGGCCAGAGCTGGCCGCCGTGGGTGTGGCCGGAGAGCTGGAGGTCCACGCCGTGGTCCACGGCCTCGTGGATCTGCACCGGCTGGTGGGCGAGCAGCACGCAGGCCCGCGCACGGTTTCGGTCGCCGAGGGCACGGGCGAAGTCCGGTCCCTGGCCCTCGTCCTCGCCGGCCAGGTCGTTCACGCCCGCGAGGTCGAAGTGGGGCAGCTCCGTGCGGGCGTTCTCCAGCGGGTTCAGGCCGAGCCGGCGGACCTCCTCGACCCACTGCTCGGCGCCGGAGAAGTACTCGTGGTTGCCGGTGACGAAGAAGGACCCGTGACGGGCCGTCAGCTGGGCCAGCGGGGCGGCCGCCGGACCGAGGTCCCGCACGCTGCCGTCCACCAGGTCGCCGACGACCGCGATCAGGTCGGGCTGGGTGGAGTTGATGGTGTCGACGACCTTCTGCGCGAAGCCGCGCCCGAGCACCGGGCCGAGGTGGATGTCGCTCACCACGGCGATGCGGTAACCGTGCGCGGCCCGGGGCAGCTTGGCCAGCGGCACGGTGACCCTCTTGACCTTCGGCCCGCGCAGGACGCCGTAGGTCCCGTACCCGACGGTCCCGGCCGCGGCCGCGGCCGCGGCTCCGCCGACGACACGGGAGACGAACAGCCGCCGGGAGGGACCGGCGCCCGCCCCTGCGGCGCCGGCGGCCGTCGAGCCGCCCGCCGCCGGATCGGCCGCCGCGGCACCGCTCTCCGCCGGGTCCGGCGTCGTCGTGGCGTCCGATTCCGCGACGGTCGTCTCCGGGCCCTCGGGCCGGCCCGCCGGTATCAGGTCGTGGGCCGGCGCGGGAGCCGGCGCCGGCTTCGCCGCCCTCCGTTCGAGGAGCCTGCGCAGCACCGGGCGGACCAGCTCGCCCACGAGCAGGGCCAGCACCAGGTACAGGGTGAGGGCCAGCCACAGGGAGCCCGGCCAGGCCAGCACGCGCTGGAGGGTGAACGGCGCCTCGACGCGGGAGGCGACCATGCTGCCGATGAACAGCAGCCACCCCCCGGCGATCACCGCCGCGCCGATGCGGCGCACGGGCCCGGGGCCCGCCGTGGTGTCCCTGAACAGTCGGCGCCACACGTACCAGTTGCCCGTCACCAGGACGGCGACGACCAGCAGTGCGACGAGTACGAAGACGATGGCCACGAGGCGGACTTCCCCTGTTTCCCGTTACGGCGTCACGACGCGCGTGACGTCCGGCTCAATGCGCGCAGACCGCGCAACCCGATGCCCCCGATGACCGTCCCCAGTACGAAGGAGACGACGGCGAGCGTCAGGTGAACGAAGAAGTACGCCGTGGGGTGCCCGTCGTCGAAGGCGAGTCCACTGCTGTCCTTGACCAGGTTCTTGACGAAAGTGATCCAGATGACCCAGCTCCACACCCCGAAGGCGAGCAGGAACCAGGAGACGGGGCGGCTGAGCTTCATGCGTCCAGTATCGCCGCGCGGTGTCCGGTTCCCTTCGCGGGGTGGTGACCGGGCCGGGACGTCCGCAGAGATGGCATGTACCTTGCGGACCGTGCCCGCTACCGAGAAGACCGTCCGGCGCTCCGCGCTGGTCGCCTCCGCCGTCCTGCTGTCCACCGCGCTGACCGCCCCGGCCGCCCTCGCGGCGCCCAAGCCGACGACGTCCCCGTCCGCCGCTCCCCCGGCGCGGATGTCGGTCGTGGGCGGCGAGCGGCTCGGCAGGCCGGGGACCCAGGTGAACCTGGCCGCCGGGGTGCCGGTGCTGCCGAAGGAGCTGTCCGCCCGGTCGTGGATCGTCGCGGACGCCGAGAGCGGCGACGTGCTCGCGGCGCACAACGCGCACTGGCGGCTGGCCCCGGCGAGCACCCTGAAGATGCTGTTCGCCGACACGCTGCTGCCGAAGTGGCCGCGCACGACGACGCACCGGGTGGAGCCCTCGGACCTGGCGGATGTCGGGGCCGGGTCCAGCATGGTGGGCGTCAAGGAGGACGAGACGTACTCCGTCCACGACCTGTGGCTGGGCGTGTTCCTGCGCTCCGGCAACGACGCCGTGCATGTGCTGTCCGCGATGAACGGCGGTGTGGAGAAGACCGTCGAGGAGATGAACGAGCACGCCGAGGAGCTGCAGGCCCTCGACACGCACGCCGTGAGCCCCGACGGCTACGACGCCCCGGGCCAGGTGTCCTCCGCGTACGACCTCACCCTGATCGCCCGTTCCGGGCTGCAGAAGAAGGACTTCCGGGAGTACAGCTCGACGGTGCGGGCGCAGTTCCCCGGGGAGACGAAGAAGAACAAGAAGGGCAAGCGGGTCCGCGGGTCCTTCGAGATCCAGAACACCAACCGGCTGCTCAGCGGCGACTACGACGTGCCCGTCTACCAGGGCATAGCCGGGGTGAAGAACGGCAACACCACCAACGCCGGCGCGACCTTCACCGGTGTCGCCGAACGTGACGGCAAGGTGCTGCTGGTCACGGTGATGAACCCGCGGAAGAAGGAGTCGAACGAGGTCTACAAGGAGACCGCGCGCCTCTTCGACTGGGGCTTCGCCGCGGCCGGCAAGGTCGAACCGGTGGGAGAGCTGGTGCCGCCGAGGAGCGTCGCGCAGGCCACCGCCGCGCCCGGTCCGTCCGCGTCGCCGGGTGAGGCGGGCGGCACCGGCGCCGGGTCGAAGCCGGTGGCGAGCGCGCACACGGGCGGCGGCGCCGACGGCATGGGCGTGGCGCTCGGCGTCGCCGGCGGGGTGGTGGTGCTGCTCGTGGGCGGCGCGTTCCTGGTCAACCGGCGCTGGCCGCTGCCGGACCTGGTGCGCCGCCGGCCCCGTCCGTGACCTCGTCCGCCTTGCTCGGCGTGGCCGTCCAGGCGGCGCAGAACAGGACGAGTTTCATGGTGAGGTTGATCCACAGCAGCAGCGCCACGGGGACGCCGAACGCGCCGTACATGCTCTTCGCGGCGACGCCCTGGATGTAGCCGCTGAGCAGCAGCTTCAGCAGTTCGATGCCGACGGCGCCGGTGAGCGCGGCGACGGTCACCCGGCGCCGGGACGGTTCGACGCCGGGCAGCAGGGTGAGGACGTAGAGCAGGAGCAGGAAGTCGGTGCCGGCGGCGACGGCGAACGCGGCGATCTGCAGGACCACCCCGCCCCAGCCGCCCTTCTCCAGTCCGGCGGCGTCGCTGATCCGGCCGACCAGGGCGGTGGCGACGGCGGAGGCGGCCAGGGTGACGACGACCGCCCCGCCGAGGCCGACGAGGATGCCCGCGTCCTTGCCCTTGCGCAGGAGGGGGTTCTCGTCGTCGTCGGGCAGCTCCCACACCGCGCGCAGGCACTCCCGCATGGCGCCGGCCCAGCTGATCCCGGTGAACACCAGGGCGGCGCCGGCGATCAGGCCGACGGTGCCCGCGTTGTCCACCAGCTCTCCGACGTCGAGCTGGTCGGAGATGCCGGGCACCTGGTCGGTGAGGGTGTTCTGGAGGGTGTCCTGGCGTTCCTTGCCGAGGGTCGCCGCGCCGATCGCGGCGGCCACGGTGAGCAGCGGGAACAGCGCGACGAAGCTGCGGAACGTCATCGCCGCGGCGAGCCGCGTCCAGTGCACCCGGTCCAGCCGCTCGAACGACCGCCACGCGTGCGTGAGCGACAGCCGGGTCACCCACGGCCCCACCACCGGAAGCTTTCTCAGCCAGTCCACGATCCGACTCTGCCCGCGTCTCGGAAGACCAATGTCCTGGTGCCCCAGAAACGGACGACGGTGGCCAGTGCCATGCCGACCACCGCCCCGGACACGGTGTCCGCGCGCTGCGAGGTGTACCCCAGCCCGTAGTGGCTGACGGCCAGGCAGAGCAGCTGTACGGCGGCGCCGACGAGGTTGACGGCGACGAAGAGGGCGTAGGGGCGGGCGCCGCGCACGCGCCGGTCGCGGTAGGTGCCGTGGGCGTTGCCCGCGTAGGCGACGGTGCAGCCGGCGACGAAGGACAGCGCCTTCGCGGTGAGCGGCCCGAGTCCGCCGGGGCCGCGCAAATAGGTGAAGAGGGCGAGGTCGACGGCGTAGGCGAGCAGGCCGGCGGTCGCGAAGCCGAGGAGCTCGCGCCGGTGCCGGCGCAGGCGGTCCCTCACCAGTCGGCCACCGCCAGGGCGTACATCGCCGCCCACACCAGGCCGATGAGCGCCAGGGCGCGGTCGCCGAGCACCACGTCCTCCGGTTCGCCCGCGGTGCCCCGGTCGGCGAAGACGGCGTAGCGCAGCACGGCGAGGACGAAGGCGACGACGGACAGCTGACGCCAGGGCAGCACGCTGGTGTGCGGCACACCGCCCTCCTCGAGCGCCCACAGGCAGTACCCCAGGACGGCGACCCCGGCCGCGAGCTGCCATACGAACCGCAGGTAGCCGGTGGTGTACTCGGTGAGCAGTGCGCGCGTGGCGCCGTCGTTCCCGGCGAGCTGCACGGCCTCGGAGTAGCGCTTGGCCGCGACCATGAACAGCGCGCCGAAGCCGGTGGTGATGAGGAACCAGCGGGACAGCGGGATGCCGAGGGCGAGCCCGCCGGCCACCGCGCGCATCACGAACCCGGCGGTGACGACGGCGAGATCGACGACGAGGACGTGCTTGAGGCTGACGCAGTACGCCAGCTGCATCACGAGGTAGCCGGCGAGCAGCGCGGCCAGTGCGGGCGGGCACAGCAGCGCGGCGGCGGCCGGGGCGAGCACGCCGAGAACGATTCCGGCGGCGTAGGCGGCGGGCACGGGGACCTGTCCGGCGGCGACCGGGCGGCGGCACTTGACGGGGTGGGCGCGGTCGGCCTCGGCGTCGCGCGCGTCGTTGACCAGGTAGACGGCGGCGGCGCAGGCGGTGAACAGCACGAACACCAGGGCGAGCCGGGTCAGGGCGTGCGCGGTGAAGAGGACGCCCGCGGCGGCCGGGGCCGCGGCCACCAGGACGTTCTTGACCCACTGCTTGGGCCGCGCGGTGCGCAGCAGACCGGTGAGGAGCCCGCCCCGGACGGACGGCGCGGCCTGCCCGCGGTCGGAGCGCTCGCGCAGCAGCGTCACGCCGTGCCTCCCGTCATCCAGCGGGCGCCGAGCCGGGCGGTGAGCGCGCCGAGGGCGGCGCCGGCGGCGACGTCCGACGGGTAGTGGACGCCGGCCACCAGCCGGGACACGCACACGGCGGCGGCCAGCGGCGGCACCGCGCGGGCGCCGAGCGCGCCGAAGGCGACGGCGGCCGCCGCGGCGGAGGTGGCGTGGGAGCTGGGGAAGGAGTGCCGTCCGACGGTGCCGACGAGTGGTTCGACGTGCGCCGGGCGGGGGCGGCGCACGACCCGTTTCACCACGGAACTCGCCGCGTGCGCGCCCGCGGTGAGCGCGGTGCCGCGGAGCCAGGCGCCGCGCCGGGGACGGTCCACGACGGCGCCCGCGAGGCCCGCCGCGACCCACACGGCGCCGTGCTCCCCCGCCCAGGACAGGGCGCGCGCGGCCCCGGCCACGCGCGGGTCGCAGCCGCACGCCCTGAGCGCGGAGACGATCCGGTGGTCCACCCCGTGGAGACCGCGGGGCCGGAAGAGGTCGTGCTGGTCGTCCATGTGGCCCACTGTTCACCCCCGGCGCACCGGAATTCCATCGCTTCGGGACGACATCCCATTAATCACCCGTTTCGGGGACGGGATTGACGTTTCAAAACCAACGGCTCACAGAGGGGCGATACGGTCGCCGTCATGCCTGCCGACACCGTTTCCGTCACGGGGTGGGGCCGCACCGCTCCGTCCGCCGCCCGGCTGATCCGTCCGCGGACGTTCGAGGAGGCCGTCCTCGCCGTCCGGGGGTGCGGGGCGCGCGGCGGCATCCCGCGCGGTCTCGGCCGGGCGTACGGGGACGCCGCGCAGAACGCGGGCGGCGAGGTCTTCGACATGACCGGCCTGGACCGGATCCACGCGATCGACGCCGACGGCGGCACCGTGCTGTGCGACGCGGGCGTGTCCCTGCACCGGCTGATGGAGGTGCTGCTGCCGCTCGGGTGGTTCGTGCCGGTGACGCCCGGCACCCGGTACGTGACCGTCGGCGGGGCGGTCGGCGCCGACATCCACGGCAAGAACCACCACGTCAGCGGGTCCTTCTCGCGCCATGTGCTGTCGTTCGAGCTGCTCACCGCCGACGGGCAGGTCCGCACCGTGGTGCCGGGCACGCCGCTGTTCGAGGCGACCGCGGGCGGCATGGGGCTGACCGGGGTGATCCTCACCGCGACGGTCCGGCTCCAGCCCGTGCGGACCTCCTGGATGTCCGTCGACACCGAACGCGCCTCCGACCTCGACGACCTGATGGCCCGTCTCGCCGACACCGACCACCGGTACCGCTACTCGGTCGCCTGGATCGACCTGCTGGCGCGCGGGAAGGCCACCGGCCGCGCGGTGCTCACCCGCGGCGACCACGCCCCGCTGGACGCCCTGCCGCGCTCCGCCCGCGTCCGCCGGGAGCCGCTGTCGTTCCGCACCGCCCGTCTGCCCGCCGCCCCCTCCTTCGTGCCGGAGGGCCTGCTCAGCCGGACCACCGTGGGGCTGTTCAACGAGCTCTGGTACCGCAAGGCGCCCCGTGCCCGGACCGGGGAGCTGCAGCGGATCCCGGCCTTCTTCCATCCCCTGGACGGTGTGCCGCACTGGAACCGGATCTACGGGCGGGGCGGCTTCGTGCAGTACCAGTTCGTCGTCGGGCACGGCCGGGAGGAGACCCTGCGCCGGATCGTGCGCCGGATCTCCGAGCGCCGCTGTCCGTCGTTCCTCGCCGTCCTCAAGCGGTTCGGGGACGCCGACCCGGGGTGGCTGTCGTTCCCGGCGCCCGGCTGGACCCTGGCGCTGGACATCCCCGCGTCGCTGCCCGGCCTCGGCGCCTTCCTCGACGAGCTCGACGAGGAGGTCGCCGGCGCCGGCGGCCGTGTCTACCTCGCCAAGGACTCCCGGCTGCGCCCCGATCTGCTCGCGGCCATGTACCCCCGGCTGGACGACTTCCGCTCCCTGCGCGCCGAGCTGGACCCGCGCGGGGTGTTCACCTCGGACCTGTCCCGCCGCCTCCGCCTGTGACCCCCTCCCCTCTCCCGGCCCCCTGAGGAGCTGTCGTGAAGGACGCCTTCGGCCTCCCCCAGTCCCTGCTCGTGCTCGGCGGTACCTCCGAGATCGCGCTGGCGGTCGCGCGGCGGCTGATCGCCCGCCGCACCCGCACGGTGTGGCTGGCCGGCCGCCCCTCCCCCGGCCTCGACGAGGCGGCCGGCCGGCTGCGCGCGCTCGGCGCCGAGGTGCACACCGTCGACTTCGACGCGCTCGACCCGGCCGGGCACGAGGACGCGCTCGGCAAGGTGTTCGCCGAGGGCGACGTCGACATGGTGCTGCTCGCCTTCGGCACCCTGGGCGACCAGGCGCGCGACGAGCGGGACCCGCAGGCAGCGGTACGGGTCGCGCAGACCAACTACACCGGCGCCGTCTCCGCGGGCCTGGTGTGCGCGGGCGCCCTCCAGGCGCAGGGGCACGGCTCGCTGGTGGTTCTGTCGTCCGTCGCGGGCGAGCGGGCCCGCCGTGCCAACTTCATCTACGGCTCCAGCAAGGCCGGCCTGGACGCGTTCGCGCAGGGCCTCGGCGACGCGCTGTACGGCACGGGCGTGCATGTGATGGTGGTGCGCCCCGGGTTCGTGCGCACCCGGATGACGGCGGGGCTGCCCGAGGCGCCGCTGGCCACCACCCCGGAGGCGGTGGCGACGGCCGTGGAGCTGGGGCTGCGGCGCCGCTCGGAGACGGTGTGGGTGCCGGGCGCGCTGCGCGTGGTGATGTCGGCGCTGCGGCATCTGCCGCGCGGCGTGTTCCGCCGGCTGCCGGTGTGAGACCCGGCCGTCCGGTCAATGCGCGGAGACCGACCCCCGGTCGACGTGTCCGGCCTGCGGGGGCACCACGGCGGTCCCGAAGGGGAAGTCGCGCAGCTTGCGCCACACCGCGTCGGCGCCCTGCTCGTAGAGCGCGAAGCCGGTGCAGGCCCACGCGGCCTCGTAGCCGGCGAGGTCCTCGTAGGCGCGGTCCATGGCCGCCTCGTCGATGCCGTGCGCCACGGTGACGTGCGGGTGGTACGGGAACTGCAGCTCCCGGGCGACCGGCCCGGAGGGGTCGCGGACCTGCTGCTGGAGCCGGGTGCAGGCCTCGGCGCCCTCGACGACCCGGACGTACACCACCGGCGACAGCGGCCGGAAGGTGCCCGTGCCCGACAGCCTCATCGGGAACGGCCGGCCCGTCGCCGCGACCTCGGCGAGGTGCGCCTCGACGGCCGGGACGACCGTGTCGGCGATCTCCGTCGGCGGCAGCAGGGTGACGTGCGTGGGGATGCCGTAGGCGGCGGCGTCGCCGAAGCCCGCGCGCAGCTGCTGAAGCCGGCTGCCGTGAGGCTCCGGGACCGCGATCGACACACCGATCGTTACGGTCCCCACGTCGTCTCCTGTCGTTGTGGTGGTGAAGCGCGGTGGTGGAACGGGTGCGCGTCCGGGCGACCGCCGAAGCGGCCACCCGTTCCTCGACTGTACGACCACGACCCGGATGCGGGCAGGCGCAGTCGGAGTGATGTACAGCGCTGTGCGGTGGTACGGACGGGGCCCGCGGGCCCGTTCACCGCGCCGGTGCCGTGCCCGGCCCGGTGCGCTCAGTGCTTGGCGGGCAGGAAGCCGACCCGCTCGTACGCCTGGGCGAGGGTCTCCGCGGCGACGGCGCGCGCCTTCTCGGCCCCCTTGGCGAAGATCGAGTCGAGCGTCTCCGGGTCGTCCAGGTACTGCTGGGTGCGCTCCCGGAACGGGGTCACGAAGTCGACCATGATGTCGGCCAGGTCCGTCTTGAGCGCGCCGTAGCCCTTGCCCGCGTACTTCTCCTCCAGCTCGGGGATGCCGGTGCCGGTGAGGGTCGAGTAGATCGTGAGCAGGTTGCTGACGCCGGGCTTCTCCGCCACGTCGTAGCGGATCACCGTGTCCGTGTCGGTGACGGCGCTCTTCACCTTCTTGGCGGTGGCCTTCGGCTCGTCGAGCAGGTTGATCAGGCCCTTGGGGGTGGACGCCGACTTGCTCATCTTGACCGCCGGGTCCTGGAGGTCGTAGATCTTCGCCGTCTCCTTGAGGATGTACGGCTTCGGGAGCGTGAAGGTGTCGCCGAACCGGCCGTTGAAGCGCGTGGCGAGGTCGCGGGTCAGCTCGATGTGCTGGCGCTGGTCCTCGCCCACCGGCACCTCGTGGGCCTGGTAGAGCAGGATGTCCGCGACCTGGAGGATCGGGTACGTGAACAGGCCGACGGAGGCGCGGTCGGCGCCCTGCTTGGCGGACTTGTCCTTGAACTGGGTCATGCGGGAGGCCTCGCCGAACCCGGTGATGCAGTTCATCACCCAGGCGAGCTGGGCGTGCTCCGGCACATGGCTCTGCACGAAGAGGGTGCAGCGGTCCGGGTCGAGACCGGCGGCCAGCAGCTGGGCCGCGGCGAGCCGGGTGTTGGCCCGCAGCTCCTTCGGGTCCTGCGGGACCGTGATCGCGTGCAGGTCGACGACCATGTAGAAGGCGTCGTGGGTCTCCTGGAGCGCCACCCACTGGCGGACGGCACCGAGGTAGTTGCCGAGGTGGAAGGAGCCTGCTGTGGGCTGAATTCCGGAGAGCACGCGAGGTCGGTCAGTCGCCATGCACACCATTCTCTCAGGTTCCGGGAGGCGGTCCGGAACCGACCGGGAACAGGTGGGAACCGATCCGTTCCGCGGGGTGTAACAAGAGAGTGAGGACGCGGGAGGGGGGCCGCATCGTCGATGAGGCCGCGGTGATCGCACGTGTACGCGCCGGGCATCCGGAGGCGTACGCGGAGCTGGTGCGCGCCCATACGGGCATCGCGCTCAGGGCGGCCGCCGCACTCGGGGCGGGACCGGACGCGGAGGACGTGGTGCAGCAGGCCTTCGTGAAGGCGTACTGCGCTCTGGGGCGGTTCCGGGACGGCGCGGCCTTCCGGCCGTGGCTGTTGTCGATCGTGGCCAATGAGACGAGGAACACAGTGCGCGCGGCGGCACGCAGGACGACTCTGGCCGGCCGGGAGGCGGCCCTCGTCGGGGCCGAGCCGGTGATACCGGAGTCGGCCGACCCCGCCGTCGCCACACTGGAGACCGAGCGCCGCGCGGCGCTGCTGGCCGCATTGGAGCGGCTGAGCGAGGAGCACCGGCTGGTCGTCACCTACCGCTATCTGCTGGAGATGGACGAGCGGGAGACGGCCGAGGCGCTGGGCTGGCCCCGGGGCACGGTGAAGTCCCGTCTGAACCGCGCCCTGCGCCGGCTCCAGCGGCTGCTCCCTGACTTCCGTCCCGGTCAGCCCCGGGAAGGGGGTGCGCCGGCGTGAACGAACGGCAGGAGGAGGAGCTGCGGCGCCTGCGCGAGGAGCTGCGCGCCTACGGCCGCTCCCTGGACGCCCCGGACGGGACGGCGGGCGCGGAGACGATGGCGGAGCGGGTGCTCGCCCGGATACTCGCCGAGCACCCCCCTGTCCCGGAGCCGGCCCCCCGGCCTGCCCGCCTGCACGCGGTCCGGCGCTGGACGCGCGCCCGCCTGCGCTCCCTGCTCGCCGCCCTGTGCGGTCTGCTGACGGTGCTGGTGCTGACGCCCCCGGTGCGGGCGACCGTGAGCGACTGGTTCGGCTTCCACGGCGTCCAGGTACGGCACGACCCCTCGGCGGCGCCCTCCCCGGGCGCCCGGGTGCCGGGCTGCGCCGCTCCGGTGCCGCTGGACGAGGCGGAGCGGCGGGCCGGCTTCACTCCTGTGGTCCCGGAGGCACTGGGCCCTCCGGACGCGGTCGCGGTCGGCGCGCTGCCGCACGGACGGTCCCTGGTCAGCCTGTGCTGGAGGGGCGACGACGGCCGCACGATCCGCCTGGACCAGTTCCCGGGCCGCCTGGACCTCACGTTCACCAAGACGGTGCGGGAGCAGCCGGAGTGGCTGGACGTGGGGGGTCAGGCGTTGTGGTTCCCACGGCCTCACGTCCTGACGTTCTGGATGATCGACACGGAGGGACGGCGGTTCACCCGCGAGGAGCGCACGGCGGGACCGACACTGCTGTGGACCCCCACGGGTGAGGTGACGCTTCGCCTGGAGGGGGTCGGGTCTCGCACCCGGGCCCACGAGATTGCGACCTCCAATTCCAGCCCGTCCGGCGTTTGAGGACGAGGCCCGAAGGGCCGAAAGGGGGTCTGGGGCGCAGCCCCAGGGTCGGGACGGGAAGGGGCGGCGGGGGCGAGAAAACCCGACGGGAACCCCACCGCACCGGCCGGTGTACCAAAGGTGTCAGGCGGCTCGCAGAAGGAGCCGCACGAGGTTCGACCATCCCAGTGGGGGACCGACATGCACACCTGGAAGGACGGCGTAGGACGACACCTGACGGCGATCATGATCGCGGTGACGGCCCTGCTCCTGTGGAGCAGCCCACCCGCCTCCGCAGGAGGCCCCACCAGCGTCCTGATCGTCTCGGCGACCACCGGAAAAACTGCCTCGCTGTACCACGCCGACAAGCGCTACACGGAGCTGGAGCGCCTGCTCGGCCCCCTGCACCAGGGCACCCGTACCAAGCCGCCCCGCCTCGCGACCGCCTCGGGCCAGCACATCAACGTGACGTGGATGGTCCACGACGTGACCCCGTGGCGGGTGGACCAGATCGCCCTCCCGGACGGCAGCCAGGAGGCATGGATACACACCTCCACCCGCATCACCGACGGCGACGACGGCGTCTGGCACCGCGCCACGTCCCCGGCGAAGCTCCGCGCGCTGCTCTCGCAGCTGGGCGTGACAGCCACCGGCGCCTCCGCCCCCGCGGCGCAGCCGACCCCGCGTGAGGACCTGCACATGGCCCCCGCCCAGGCGGCCGCCCCCGCCACGGACGACGGCACGGACGGCGCCGCCTGGTGGTGGGCCGTACCGGGCCTGGCGGCGGGAGCCGTCCTGGCCCTGATACTGCGCCCGTACGCGCTCCGGGGAGCGGCCGCCGTACGCGACCGCGGGGGCCGGGGCGACGGCCCCCGCCAGGAACTGCTGGACGTCTGACCGAGGCACCCGGCAGGGACTCGGCCGGGACCCGGCAGGCGGCCTCAGCCGAGGTCGACCTCCGGGTACAGCGGGAAGCCCGCGACCAGATCGGTGGCCCGGCGCGAGATCTCGTCGGCGACCTTCTCGTCGAGCACGTGGGACGCCTTGGACGGCGCACCGGACTTGGTGGTGCCGGGCTGCGCGGTGGTGAGGACGCGGTCGATGAGGCCGGCGACCTCGTCCATCTCCGCCGTGCCGAGCCCCCGCGTGGTCAGCGCCGGGGTGCCGATCCGGATGCCGGAGGTGTACCAGGCGCCGTTGGGGTCGGCCGGGATGGCGTTGCGGTTGGTGACGATGCCGGAGTCGAGCAGCGCCGCCTCGGCCTGGCGGCCGGTGAGGCCGTAGGAGGTGGCGACGTCGATCAGGTTGAGGTGGTTGTCGGTGCCGCCGGTCACCAGGGTGGCGCCGCGGCGCATCAGGCCCTCGGCGAGGGCGCGGGAGTTGTCGACGATCCGCTGGGCGTAGTCCTGGAAGGACGGCCGGCGCGCCTCGGCCAGGGCGACCGCCTTCGCGGCCATGACGTGCGGCAGCGGGCCGCCGAGGACCATCGGGCAGCCGCGGTCGACCTGGTCCTTGAGGGAGTCGTCGCACAGCACCATGCCGCCGCGCGGGCCGCGCAGCGACTTGTGGGTGGTGGTGGTGACGATCTGGGCGTGCGGCACGGGGTCGAAGTCGCCGGTGAGGACCTTGCCGGCGACGAGACCCGCGAAGTGCGCCATGTCGACCATGAGCGTGGCGCCGACCTCGTCGGCGATCTCCCGCATGATCCGGAAGTTCACGAGACGGGGGTATGCGGAGTAGCCGGCGACGAGGATCAGCGGCTTGAACTCACGGGCGGTGGCGCGCAGCGCCTCGTAGTCGATCAGACCGGTGGCCGGGTCGGTGCCGTAGGAGCGCTGGTCGAACATCTTGCCGGAGATATTGGGCCGGAAGCCGTGGGTGAGGTGGCCGCCGGCGTCCAGGGACATGCCGAGCATGCGCTGGTTGCCGAAGGCCTGGCGCAGCTCGGCCCAGTCGGCCTCGGAGAGGTCGTTGATCTGGCGGACGCCGGTCTTCTCCAGGAAGGGCGCCTCGACGCGGTCGGCGAGGACGGCCCAGAAGGCGACCAGGTTGGCGTCGATGCCGGAGTGCGGCTGGACGTAGGCGTGGCGGGCGCCGAACAGTTCCTTGGCGTGCTCCGCGGCGAGCGACTCGACCGTGTCCACGTTGCGGCAGCCGGCGTAGAAGCGGCGGCCGACGGTGCCTTCGGCGTACTTGTCGCTGAACCAGTTGCCCATCGCCAGCAGGGTGGCCGGGGAGGCGTAGTTCTCGGAGGCGATCAGCTTGAGCATCTCGCGCTGGTCGGCGACCTCCCGCCCGATGGCGTCGGCGACGCGCGGCTCGACGGCGCGGATCACGTCGAAGGCGGAGCGGAAGGCGGTGGACTCGGGGGTGAGCGGCTGCTCGGCAGACATGGGGACCTCCGGACGTAGCGTTCAGCGTTCACGGTACGGATGGCCCAGGCGCACGGCACGTTTCTCGCGGGCCGCTCCCCGATGGTTGGTCCCATCCCAGCGCGCCAGTCACGGCCCGCGGGCCAGGTTACCGGGTGGGCCGGGCGGGCGCGGCGGGTGTCCGCGATGCGGGAGTGCCCGGCCCGCTCCGGCCGCGGGGGCCGCCGGTCAGAGGATGACGTGCGGCAGGAAGCGGGCGTACCCGTCGGTGACCAGGCCGGAGGACTCGCGGATGCCGAGGCCGGCGGCCTCGTTCTCCACCACCCAGGTGCCGAGGACGACGCGGTTGCCGTCGAAGTCGGGCAGCGGGGCGAGCTGCTGGTAGCAGCAGGGCTCGTCACGGGGCGCCGGGGCGGTGCCGGACGGGTGCACGGTGACGCCGGCGCCCTCGCGGCCCAGCAGCGGCTTGGCGACCCAGCCGGTGGTGTCCGCCAGTTCGCGGGGGCCGTCGAGGTAGGAGGGGAGGAGGTTGGGGTGGCCGGGGTGGAGCTCCCAGAGGATCGCCAGCAGCGCCTTGTTGCTGAGCAGCATCTTCCAGGCGGGTTCGATCCACAGGGTGGAGCCGGTGCCGCCGCCGTTGTCGAGGGTGTGGAGCACATGACCGGCGAAGCGGTCGGTGGTCAGCCACTCCCACGGGTACAGCTTGAAGATGCTGCGGATGAACCGCAGGCGGTTGTCGACGAAGCGGCCGGAGAGACGGTCCCAGCCGATCTCCTCCATGGAGAGCCAGTCGGTCTCCAGGCCCGCCTGTTCGGCGGTCTCCTTGAGGTAGGCGACGGTCATCAGGTCCTCGCCGCACTCGTCGCCCGCCGTGTGGGCGAAGTACAGCGGGCTGCCCGGCGGGAGCAGCGCGGACTGCTTCTTCCAGGCGTCGACGAGCCGTTCGTGCAGGGAGTTCCACTGGTCGGCTCCGGGGAAGCGCTCCTCCATCCAGAACCACTGCGGTGAAGCAGCCTCCACCAGGGAGGTCGGGGTGTCCGCGTTGTACTCCAGCAGCTTCGCCGGGCCGGTGCCGTCGTAGCGGAGGTCGAAGCGGCCGTACAGGGACGGCAGTTCGTCCCTGCGGCGCCAGGACTCGGTGACGGCGTCCACGACCCGGGGGTCGGTGATGCCGAGGTCGGCGAAGCGGCCCTCGGTGACGATGTGCCCGGCCGCGGCCAGGCTCATCGCGTGCAGTTCCTCGACGGTCTCCTCCAGCGCCTCGACCTCGTCCAGGCCGAAGACGTAGTAGGCGCTCTCGTCCCAGTAGGGGCGCAGGGAGTCGTCGGGGTAGCGGGTCAGCGGGTAGACGAGCCCCTGTTCCTCGACGGTCTGCTGCCAGCCGGGGCGGGGTTCGATGGTGCGCCGTTCCACGGCGGCTCAGCCGCCGCCGCTGCCGGAGCAGCCGAAGCCGCCCCGGTCGACGGCCTCGCTGCGGCTGAAGGTGCCGTGCTCGGCGTAGCCGTTGCGGACGTCGGAGTCGTAGTACCAGTCGGCGTCGGTGGTGCGGGACCTGCTCGTGCTCCGGGAGCCGGAGGAGCCGCCGGAGCAGTTCTTGTCGGAGACGACCTTGTACCCGTCGCCGAGGGTGTAGCTGTCGCGGTCCACGCACCGCCGGTCCGGGTCGGACCCGCAGGCCGACAGTGCCGCCGCGAGCACGCCCATGCCGCCCAGCACCACCGTGCTGGACCGCAGCCGTCGCCGTGTCTGCGCCATGCCTTTCGCTCCCCCTCGTGTCGCGCCGGACCGTTCCCGTGTCGCCCCGGCTCGCGGCGGACAGCCTAGAGACCGTCGGGGCGGGCCGCACAGGAGCCCCCAGTCCCGCCCGCGTTCCCGCTGATGGTTTGTCACCGTGTGCCGGGATATGGCCGGTGGACGCTCACGCGGAATCCACGAACGCCGGTCACGGAGGCGGCGGAACCGCGGTCACGGCAGGGAGCGGAGCAGCGCGTCCAGGGTGCCGTTCCAGGCGTGGTCGGGCGGGGTGGCGTAGCCGACCACGAGGGCGTCGCCGACGGGGTCGGTGACGCCGGGGTGGCGGAAGGAGTCCAGGCCCTTGACGGCGAGCCCCTGCCAGACGGCCGACCGCTGGACCGACTGCTCGGTGCCGGGCGGCAGTTCGAGCACGGCGTGCAGTCCGGCCGCGATGCCGGTGACGCGGACGTGGGGCGCCCCGTCGGCGAGGGCCTTCACGAGGGCGTCCCGGCGGCGGCGGTAGCGCAGGCGGGCGGCGCGGACCTGGCGGTCGTAGGCGCCGGAGGCCAGGAACTCGGCGAGGGCGAGCTGTTCGACGACGCTGACCGTGCTGCCGCCGCCGTGGTCGACGACGTCCGGCAGCAGCCACGGCGGCACCACCATCCAGCCCAGCCGCAGGCCGGGGGCGAGGGACTTGCTGGCGGTGCCGAGGTGGACCACCCGCCCGGGGTCGAGGTCCTGGAGGGCGCCGACGGGCTGGCGGTCGTAGCGGAACTCGCCGTCGTAGTCGTCCTCCAGGATCAGGCCGCCGGTGCGGCGCGCCCACTCGACCACGGCGGCCCGGCGCTCCGGGCGCAGCGCCCCGCCGAGCGGGAACTGGTGGGCCGGGTTGAGCAGCACCGCGTCGGCGTCGCCCGGGTCCTGGGCGCGGGTGCCCAGGGCGTCCCGGGCGAGCGGCACGGTCTTCAGGCCGGCGCGGTGGACCAGGTCCCAGTGGACGTCGAGGCCGTAGGGCTCGACGGCGAGGGTGCGGGCGCCGCGGGCGCGCAGCACCTCGGACAGCAGCTGGAGGCCGTGGGAGAAGCCGGAGCAGACGACGACGTGCCCGGGGTCGGCGCGCACGCCCCGGACCCGGGACAGGTATCCGGCGAGGGCCTCGCGGAGTTCCGGACGGCCGCGCGGGTCGCCGTAGCCGAGGGCGTCGTGGGGTGCGGCGGCGAGGGCGCGGCGGGTGGCCCGGAGCCACTCGGCGCGCGGGAAGGAGGCGAGGTCGGGGGTGCCGGGCATCAGGCTGTACGGGAGCCGGCCGGGGGTGCGGCGGGGCGTGGGGGCGGCCGGGCGTTCGGGGACGGCGCGCGGGGCGACGCGGGTGCCGGAGCCCTGGCGGGCGGTGAGCCAGCCCTCGGCGATCAGGTCGGCGTAGGCGTCGGCGACGGTGTTGCGGGCGATGCCCAGGTCGGCGGCGAGGGAGCGGGAGGAGGGCAGCCGGGTGCCGGGGGCGAGCCGGCCGCCGCGGACGGCTTCCCGCAGGGCGTCGGTGAGGCCGCGCCGCAGCCCGGGCCCGCTCGGGTCCAGGTGGAGGTCGATGCCGAAAGTGGCCCAGCGTTCCGCCATGGAACTGGACCATACTCCTGGGCTGCCCGGCTTCTAGGGTCGACGGCATGACGAACACCGACACGACCGGGACGGTTCCCTACGCGGCGGAGGAGCCCGCCCGCATGGAGTGGGCGAAGCACGCCCCCGAGGTCTACAAGGCGATGGTCCGGCTGGACGCCGCGGCCCGGAAGGGTCTTGACCCGAAGCTGGCCGAGCTGGTCAAGATCCGCGCCTCGCAGCTCAACCACTGCGCGTTCTGTCTGGACATGCACACCAAGGACGCCCTGGCGGCGGGCGAGAGCGTCGAGCGGATCGTCCAGCTCTCCGCGTGGGAGGAGTCGCGGCACTTCTACACGGAGAAGGAGATCGCCGCGATCGAGCTGACCGAGGCGGTCACCGTCCTCACCGAGGGCTTCGTGCCGGACGAGGTGTACGAGCGGGCCGCGAAGCAGTTCGACGAGGCGGAGCTGTCCCAGCTGATCGCCTCCATCGCGGTGATCAACGCCTGGAACCGGTTCGGCGTGACCTGCCGGATGGCGCCCGGTCACTACCAGCCGGGACAGCACGGCTAGACGTGTCTCAGGGCAGCCACTTCTCCCAGACGGAGCGGTGGCTGTCCACCCACTTCTCCGCCGCCTCGCGGGGCGACAGCTTCTGCTCGGCGATCATCAGGGAGACCTCGTTCTGGTCCTCGGTGGTCCACTCGAAGTTCCGGAGCAGCTCCGCCGCCTTGCCGCCGCCGCGTGCGAAGTCCGCGTTGAGGTACTTCTGCAGCGAGGTGTGCGGGTAGGCGCAGGCGACCTTCTCCGGGTCCGCGTCACAGCCCTCCTCGTACGGCGGCAGCCTCACCTCCGTCATCGGCACCCGCTCGGACAGCCACTGGGGCGTGTACCAGTAGGTGAGGAACGGCTTCTTCTCCTTGGCGAACTGCTGGATCTGGGTGATCTGCGCGGCCTCGGAGCCGGCGAACACCACCCGGTAGTCCAGCTCGAGGTTCTTCACCAGCGCCTTGTCGTTGGTGACGTAGGAGGGGGAGCCGTCGAGGAGCTGGCCCTTGCCGCCGCTCTCCGGGGTGCGGAACCGGTCGGCGTACTTGTTGAGGTTCTTCCAGTCGGTGACGTCCGGGTGCTGCTTGGCGAAGTACGTCGGCACGAACCAGCCGATGTGCCCGGTGACGCCCAGGTCTCCGCCCTTGACGATGGTCTTCTTGTCCTCGACGTACCGCTGTTCCTGCTCGGGGTGGCCCCAGTCCTCCAGGATCGCGTCCACGCGGCCCTGGCTGAGGGCGTCCCAGGCGGGCACCTCGTCGACCTGCACGGTGTCGACGCGGTAGCCCAGCTCGTGCTCGAGCAGGTACTGGGCGACGGCCACGTTGGCCTGGGCGCCGACCCAGGACTGCACCGACAGGGTGACCGTCCTCGCCCCGCGCGCGTTGGCGAACGGCGAGGCCTGCTTGGTCATGTCGGCGGCCCCGCAGCCGGTCAGCAGCAGGAGGGCGCAGCCGGCCGCCACGGCGGGCATCGTACGGATCCGCATGTCACGCTCCCTTCGTCGCGCGGCGTCCGGTGGGCTGGGTGACCCGGTCGAGCATCAGGCCCAGGCAGACGATCGCGGCGCCGGCCACCAGACCGGTCGCCAGGTCGCCCTGCGCAAGACCGAAGACGACGTCGTAGCCGAGGGCGCCGCCGCCGACCAGGCCGCCGATGATGACCACGGCCAGGACCAGGACCACGCCCTGGTTGACGGCGAGCAGCAGGGCCGGGCGGGCCAGCGGCAGCTGCACCTGCCGCAGCTGCTGGGCGCCGGTCGCGCCGAGCGAGCGCGCCGACTCCAGGGCGGCCGGGTCGACCTGGCGCAGGCCCTGGGCGGTGATGCGGACGACGGCGGGCAGCGCGTAGACGACCGCGGCGGCGACCGCCGGGGCGCGGCCCACGCCGAACAGGGCGACCACCGGGATCAGGTACACGAACTGCGGCATCGTCTGGAACACGTCCAGCACCGGCCGAAGCAGCCGCTCGACGCGGTCGCTGCGCGCGGCGGCGATGCCCGCGGCGAAGCCGGTCACGAGGGTCACGGCGACGGCGGCGAGGACCTGCGACAGGGTGTCCAGCGACGGCCCCCACACGCCGAGCACGCCGATGGCGGCCATCGCGAGCACGGCGGTGAGCGCGGTGCGCCAGGTGCCGATCAGCCAGGCCAGGGCGGCGACGACGAGCAGCACGCTCCACCAGGGCAGCCACTGGAGTCCGTCGCGGAGCGGGTCGAGCACCCAGGTGGTGAAGCGGCCCGCCCAGTCGGCGGTGCCGCCGACCACGGGCACGCCCGAGTACAGGTGCGCGGTCATCCAGTCGACGGCCCGGTTGACCGGCTCGGCGATGCCGACGACCCAGCTCTCCGGCCACTCCAGCCGGCCCGCGAGACGTCCGGCGGCCGCGACGACGACCGCGCCGAGCAGGGCGTACGCCCACAGCGCGCGGCTGTTCGGGGCGGGGGCGTCGCCGAGGCGGGCGCCGGCCGCGCCGGTGACCCGGTCCAGCACGACCGCCAGCAGCACGATCGGGATGCCGGCGGCGAGCGCGGCGCCCACGTCGACCGAGGCGAGCGCCTGGTAGACGCGGTCGCCGAGGCCGCCCGCGCCGATCACCGACGCGATGACGGCCATGGACAGCGCCATCATGATCGTCTGGTTGAGGCCGAGCAGGAGTTCCTTGCGGGCCAGCGGGATGCGGGCGGTCAGCAGGCGCTGGCGCGCGGTCGTCCCGAGCGACTCGACGGCCTCCAGCACCTCCTTGTCCGCGCCGCGCAGCCCCAGCGCGGTGAGCCGGGCCATCGGCGGGGCGGCGTAGACGACCGTGGCCAGCACGGCCGCGGGGACGCCGATGCCGAAGACCAGCACGACCGGCAGCAGGTAGGCGAAGGCCGGCAGGACCTGCATGGTGTCGAGCACCGGGCGCAGCGCCCGGTGCATACGGTCGGACAGTCCGGCCGCGAGCCCGAGCAGCGCGCCCGCCACGACGGACGCGGCGACCGCGACCACCATGAGGGCGAGGGTCTGCATGGTGGGCACCCACATGCCCAGCAGTCCGCATGCGAGGAACGCGGCGGCGGTCCCGAGCGCCTGCCGGATCCCCGCGACGCGCCAGGCGGTCAGCGAGGCCACCGCGGTGACTCCCGCCCAGCCGACGGCGAGGAGGGCGAGGTAGACGGCGCGTACGGCGATGACGACGGCGTTGCTGACGTGGCCGAGGAAGTAGAGGAACAGGGGGTGGGAGTCGCGGTTGTCGACGATCCAGTCGCTGGCGGTGCCGAGCGGTCCGGACAGGTCGACGGTCAGCGCCCCGGGCCAGGCCCCGCTCCCCCACCGCCCCGCCACGAACGGCACGACGAGAGCGGCGAGGAGCAGCAGCACGCCGAGCTTGCGGACGGCGGGCCTGCGGAACACACCGGGCGCCGCGGTGTCCCGCACGGTAGCGGTGAGCGCCGCCATCAGACGGACTCCTCACTCGCGGCGGGGCCGGCCGGGGCCTCACCGGCCTCGTCCGCGGATGCGGACGTGCCCGCCTTCGCGCTTCCGGCGACGGCGGAACCGTCGGCGGTGGTGGAGGCGCCCGCACCTCCGCCGGAATCGGCCGGCCGGCCCGCCGCTCCGTCGACGGGACCGCCCGTGCCCGGCTCGGCGACGCTGCGGTCGGCGGCGTCCGACGGCGTGGGGTGGCCGGCCACCACGTGGAGCAGGGTCTCCGCGTCGACGACGCCCACGCACTCGCCCTCGTCCAGGACGCGGGCGGGGGCGCCGGCGGCGGCGACCGTTTCTATGGCCTCCGAGACCGTGGTGCCGGGGGCGACCGTCGGGCCGGTGGCCGTCCGTTCCGCCGGCGAGGCGGGACGCATGGCCGTCCGCACCGTCAGGACCTGCTCGCGCGGGACGTCCTGGACGAACGCGCGCACGTAGTCGTCGGCGGGCGCGCCCACGATCTCCTCGGGGGTGCCGAGCTGCACCACCCGGCCGTCCCTCATCAGGGCGATGCGGTCACCCAGCCGCAGTGCCTCCTGGAGGTCGTGCGTGATGAAGACCATCGTGCGGCCCTCCTCACGGTGCAGCCGGGCCACCTCGTCCTGCATGTCGCGCCGGATCAGCGGGTCGAGCGCGCTGAACGGCTCGTCGAACAGCAGCACCTCGGGGTCGACGGCGAGCGCGCGGGCCAGCCCGACCCGCTGGCGCTGGCCGCCGGAGAGCTGGGCGGGCCGGCGGTGCTCCATGCCGGCGAGGCCGACCTTGGCGACGACCTCGGCGGCCTTCTCGCGCCGCGCGGCGCGGCCCATCCCCTGGATCTCCAGGCCGTAGGCGACGTTGTCGAGGACGGTGCGGTGCGGCAGCAGGCCGAAGTGCTGGAAGACCATGGCGGCGCGATGGCGCCGCAGCTCCCGCAGCCGCGCCTTGTCCATGGCGCGGACGTCCTCGCCGTCGATGACGATGCGGCCCGCGGTCGGCTCGATCAGCCGGGTCAGACAGCGCACCAGCGTGGACTTGCCGGACCCGGACAGACCCATGACGACGAAGACCTCGCCCTTGCGGACGTCGAAGGAGACGTCCCGCACGGCGGCCGTGCAGCCGGTGCGGGCGCGCAGCTCGGCCGCGTCGAGGGAGGCGAGTGCGGGGTCGGCGGGCACCCTGTCGGCGCGGGGCCCGAAGACCTTCCACAGTCCGTCGACGGAGAAGACGGGCGGGGCCTCCGCGCCGGACGCGGCGGCGGAGTCGGCGGCGGCGACGGCCGCGGTCGGCGCGCTCATCGGGCATCACCGCCGATGAGGTCGACGGCGCGCTCGCCGACCATCAGCACACCGATCATCGGGTTGACGGCGGTCATGGTCGGGAAGACGGAGGCGTCGGCGACGCGGATGCCCTGCAGGCCCCGGATCCGCAGCTCGGGGTCCACGACCGCGGTCTCGTCGTCGGCGGCGCCCATCTTGCAGGTGCCGGCCGGGTGGTAGACGGTGTGCGCGACCTTGCGGGCGTACTCGCTCAGCTCCTCGTCACCGGTGATACCGGGACCGGGCGCCACCTCACGCTTGAGCCAGTGCGCGAGGGGTTCGGTCTTCGCGATCTCGCGGGCGATGCGGATGCCGTCCACCAGTGTGCGGCCGTCGTAGTCGTCCTCGTCGGTGAAGTACCGGAAGTCCAGCGCCGGCTTGACCTCGGGGTCGGCGCTGGTGAGGTACAGCCGGCCGCGGCTCTTCGGCTTGGGGATGTTCGGCGTCATGGACACCCCGAACTCCGGCCGCCGGTAGCCCAGTCGCTCCGGATGGTCCGTGAACGGGATCTGGTAGAAGTGGAACATCAGGTCGGGACCGGCGTGGCCGGGGTCGCGGCGCACGAACAGACCGGCGTCGGAGTCCATCGCCGAGTTCTCCGGGATGGGGCCTTCGGTCTCCCACACGATCACCGACTCGGGGTGGTCGAGCAGGTTCTCGCCGACCCCGGGCAGATCGTGCGCCACGGGGATGCCGAGCGCCTCCAGGTCGGCGCGCGGCCCGATGCCGGAGTGCAGCAGCAGCCGCGGCGAGTCGACGGCGCCGGCGCACAGCACCACCTCGTGGCGGGCGCGGATCAGCACCTCCTCGCCGTCCTTGGTGCGCACGTGGACGCCCTCGGCGCGGGTGCGGTTCAGCTCCAGCCGGTACGCCCAGGTCTCCAGCCAGAGCGTCAGGTTGGACCGCTCGTCCATCACCGGGTGCAGGTACGCCACCGACGCGGAGGACCGCTTGTTGTTCTCGGGGTGGTAGGCGAGGTCGAAGAAGCCGACGCCCTCGTGGAACGGCTTCTTGTTGAAGCCCTCGATGCGGGGCACCTCGAGCGCGGTCCGCGCGGCGTCGACGAAGTCGCGGGCGATGGCGTTCCGGTCCTTCTCGTCGACCGGGACGATGTTGTTCTTCAGCCGGGCGTAGTACGCCTCCATCTGCACGGCGCCCCAGCCCTTGGCGCCGGCCTGCTCCCACTCGTCCCAGTCGGACGGCAGCGGCTTGAACGCGATGAGCGTGTTGTGCGAGGAGCATCCGCCGAGGACGCGGGCGCGGCTGTGCCGGATGTGCGAATTGCCGCGTGGCTGCTCGGTGGTGGGGTAGTCGTAGTCGAGCTCGCCGCCGAGCAGGCCCATCCAGCGGCGCAGCGTCAGCACGTCGTCGCGGCCGACGTCGCTGGGGCCGCCCTCGATGACGGCGACGGTGACGTCCGGGTTCTCGGTGAGGCGGGAGGCGATGACGGAACCTGCAGTTCCGCCGCCTATGACGACGTAGTCGTAGACAGGTGTGTTCATGGAGGTACTCCAGGACATGAGGCGCCCCGAAGGGGCGCGGGGAACTGCGCGATCAGCCCCCGCGGCGCCGCACCCGCCCACGAGGCGACGCGGCACCGCCGGGACGCGGCGGCCTCAGCCGCGGAACCAACGCACCGGCGCCGGCGCCAGGTTCTGGTAGACGTGCTTGGTCTCGCGGTACTCCGCGAGCCCCGCCGGGCCGAGTTCGCGGCCGGTGCCGCTCTTGCCGAAGCCGCCCCACTCGGCCTGTGGGAGATAGGGGTGGAAGTCGTTGATCCACACGGTGCCGTGGCGCAGCCGTCCGGCCACCCGGCGGGCGCGGCCCGGGTCCGCCGTCCACACGCCGCCGGCCAGGCCGTACTCGGTGTCGTTGGCGAGGGCGACGGCCTCGTCCTCGGTGCGGAAGGTCTCGACGGTGAGGACCGGTCCGAAGACCTCCTCGCGCACCACGCGCATCTCGCGGTGGCAGCGGTCGAGGACGGTCGGCTCGTAGAAGTAGCCGGACGCGGGGCGCTCGGGCGCCGGCTCGGGCCGCTTGCCGCCGCAGCGCAGCACCGCGCCCTCCTTGAGCGCGGACTCCACGTACGCCTCGACCTTCTCGCGCTGCTGCGCGGAGACGAGCGGGCCGCACTCGACGCCGTCCTCGGTGCCCCGGCCGAGCCGGATCTTCTCGGCGCGGCGGGCGAGTTCGGCGACGAAACGATCCCGCACGGACTCCTCGACAATGAGGCGCGCACCGGCCGAGCAGACCTGGCCGCTGTGGATGAAGGCCGCGTTGAGGGCCTGGTCGACGGCGGTGTCGAAACCCTCCTCGGTGGCGCAGGCGTCCGCGAACACCACGTTGGGGTTCTTGCCGCCGAGTTCGAGGGCGACCTTCTTCACGGTCGGCGCGGCCGCCCGGGCGACCTTGGTGCCGCTGACCAGGCCGCCGGTGAAGGAGACCAGGTCCACGTCGGGGTGCTCGGCCATCCGGGCGCCGACGGTGTGGCCGGGGCCGGTGACGAGGTTGGCGACGCCTGCGGGCAGTCCCGCCTCGGTGAGCAGGCCGATCAGGGCGACGGTCGTCAGCGGGGTGATCTCGCTGGGCTTGACCACGAAGGTGTTGCCCGCGGCGAGTGCCGGGGCGATCTTCCAACTGGCCTGGAGCAGCGGGTAGTTCCAGGGGGTGATCAGGGCGCACACGCCGACCGGCTCGTGCACGACGACGCTGTGGACGTCGGGCGAGCCCGCGTCCACGACCCGGCCGGGCGCCTCGGCGGCGACCAGGTCGGCGAAGTAGCGGAAGGCGTCGGCCACGCAGTCGATGTCGACGCGGCCCTCCTCGACGGTCTTGCCCGCGTCCCGGCTCTCCAGGAGGCCCAGCTCCTCGCGGTCCCGGACCAGGAGGCCGGCGACGCGGCGCAGCAGCGCGGCCCGCTCGGCGACGGGGGTGCGCGGCCAGGGCCCCTCGTCGAAGGCGCGGCGCGCCGCCGCCACCGCGAGGTCGGTGTCCTTCTCGTCGCCCTCCGCGACCAGGGCGAACGGCCGGGCGTCCGCCGGGTCGAGGATCTCCCGGGTGGCCCCGGAGACGGCGGCCCGCCACTCGCCTCCCGCGTGAATGGTGTCGCGCGCCCGCAGTTCTGTGCTGTCCGCCATGATCGGTTGCTGCCTTCCGTTCTCTTCCGCGCCCGTGGGTCACATGCCTGCTACCCGCGAGACCGGGTGCGCCTGCCCTGCCGGGCGGAATGCATGCGGAATCGATGCACGGAGTGCGCTTCGTCACGACCGGTCCGCGTGGGCGCCCCCGACGGCGGGGCCCTCCGCGACGGGCGGACCCGGTCGCGGGACGCGGCGTGGACGCGGGTGAACCGGGCCCCACCGGCGCGGCGGTGGGCCGGGGGGTGTCCCCGCGACCCGCTGCGCACGAGGTGCCTCCCCCAGAGGGGGACCCCTTGCGCACACCCGTGCCGCTCCCAGCCGCACGACTGCCCGCGCCCGGCGGGAGCCGGCTCCGCACGCCCCGCGCCACGGGGCCGGATGACCGGCACCACCGTGCTTCGGGCCAGGCCGCGGCCGGCGCGCCTCAGGTCAGGACGGACCGGCGCACGTCGCAGACGGCGGGCAGAAGTGGTTCAGCGCCGTGAGGACGAGCTCCAGCTCGGGGTCGACGCCGTCCGTGGGCGCGCCGTACGCGGCGATGGCGTACACCTTGCCGTCGGCCGATGTACGGAACCGCACGTCCTGCACGTGCCAGCTCCCCACGTCGGGTTCGCCGCGCAGCGAGTCCGCGCGGTACTCGAGGCGCAGCCCGGACACCCCGTCCGCCCCGAACGGCTCCAGGGCGACCTTCTCGAAACCGTCCGGCTTCGGTGTCCTGTCCGACAGGTACAGGTCGAAGGACTCCTCCGGCGAACGCTCCTCGACCTCGTACACCTGGAGCCGCCGGAACCCGTCCGGACTGCGGTAGTTGACGACGTCGAAGCCGTGCTGCGAAGGCACCGTCTCCCGTTCCCACCCCGTGGGCCGGGCGATGGTGAAACCCTCGGCGTCGGCGTGCAGTTCGAAGCCCTCGGGCAGCCGCGACGGCTCGGGGCCGGGCGACGCGGAGGACTCGGGGGACTCGGAGGGCTCCTCCGTGGGAACCGCCTCCGACTCCCCCGCCGGCGACGGCGAGTCCTGCGGGGTGCTCGTACGCGTACCGCCCGCCCGGTCGTCGGCACCCCCGCCCCCGTCCCCGACGACCAGGCTCAGCACCAGCGCCACCGCGACCCCCGCCGCCGCGGCCCCGCCCAGCACACCCCACACCAGCCGCCGCCGGCCGGCGTACGGCCGGGCCCCGGCAGCTGCGGACCCCGGCGGCTTCGGCGGCTCCGGGACGGACCAGCCCCCGCCCGCCGGCGCGTCGGGATCGGTCACGCCGCCCGGGTCCGCCGCGGGCACGGCCGGCTGGAAGGACGGCGGCGGAGGGGGCGGCGGGGTCGCCGAGGCGGTGGCGCCGGCGCCGTCCTCCCAGCGCTGGGCGTCCTCGTTCCAGTACCGCTGTCCCCCGGTCATGGCGTCCCTCTCACATTCCCAGCAGCCCGGCGACGGCCCCGGCCGACGCGAACAGGCTCAGAATGCCCTGGGCGTCCGTGAGCACCTCACGCAGCCGCTGTATGCGGCCCTCGCCGGCCGTCCCGGTCCGGGTGATCTCCTCCTCGGTGTCGGCGAGGGTGGTGTCCAGCCGGGCGACCTGCTCGTTCTCCCGCAGCCGGGCGAGGTCGGCACGCAGCTCCCGCACGGCGGCCAGCAGCTGCTCGGCGGACTCGTCGCGCGCCGGGGCCGCGGTGTTGTGCGTCTCGGCGCGGGCGTGGGCGCCGAACGCGAAGGAGGAGTTGTCGGCACGGCCGATGCTGACGTTCGGTTCGTCGGATGTCATCGTCAGTCGGATCCCTTCTGCGGCCCGGGGCCGCCGGTCGTGGTCTCGGCGCGCGCGTGGTCACCGAAGGCGAACGACGAGTTGTCGGCGCGTCCGATGTGCACCGCGCCGCTGCTGATGTTGACGATCTTCTGCACGAACTCGCCGGTCTCGTAGCCCGCTTCGCCCAGCGCCAGCCGCACCCCGCGGCTGATGCGGTCCTGCACGCTGCGCAGGTACCGGGCGACGTCCATGTCCTGGAACGTGGACCCGGCGGGCGCCGCCGCCAGCTCCCGCACCGACAGGGCGGGCCCGTCGGGCAGCGCGTGCGCGTGGCCGCCGGTCAGCAGCCGCCACAGGTAGGCCGCGCCCCGGCCGAGGGTGATGAGCGAGTCGCCGGCGGAGCGGGGCACCAGGACGGCGGAACCGGCGATGCGGCCCGTGAGGTCGTGCAGGAACTGGTGCGCGGTGCGGTCGGCGTCCTTGAAGTCCGCGCGGACCGGCAGCAGCACGTGCGGCGCGATTTCCAGCATCAGCATCCGGCCCTGGGTGTGGACGCGGACGAAGACGGTGACGACCAGCTCCTCCTCCCAGCCGCCGACCCGGACGCGCAGGAAGTGGCGCCGCTTCTCGCCGCCCTCCTCCACGGCCCGCGCCCGGTGCTGCTCGAAGTCGGCCGGCCCGTACGGCGCCTCCTCGCGGCGCAGCAGCCCTTCGGCGGGCAGGAACACGCACTCGTCGATCTCCAGCCGCCGCAGCCGGTCCCGTACGCCGGGGCCCGCGTGCTCGGCGGGCACCCGCAGCTGCTCGACGAGGGGCCGGACCCGGTCGAGGATGGCCCGGTTGCCGATCGGCTGCTGGTCCGCGTCCTCGTCGGGCCGCAGTTCGACGGCGAGCACCCAGGTGTCGTACGCCGTGCCGGCCCCGCAGAACGGGCGCGCCTCGTGGTACATGACGAGCGGGGTGTGCTGCTCCAGCCGGACGCGCTGCGACAGCCGCCGGAACCGGGGTCCGTCGTGCTGCTCGGCGGGGTCGCCGGCCGCGTCCGGGAACCGGTCCGGGGACAGTTCGGCGGCGAGGACCCGGGCGAACTGGGTGCGGCGCCCGGCGACGCACAGGCCGATGACCACGAGCACGCCGATCCCGAACCACGCCTGCCAGGGCCTGGCGCCCCCGGTGAGCTCGTCGGTGACCGCCCCCAGCAGGTCCTCGTCGCCGGAGGAGCCGTAGGGCGAGGAGTCGTAGGAGGGCTCCTCGCGGCCTTCACCCAACGCCACGGAGAACACGGTGAAGAACGCGAACGCGGTGAAGACGCGTCCGCCCCAGCGGGCCAGGAACGCGCTGAGCGAGCGGTACCACGGCGGCCGGGCGTCACGGCCGCGCAGCAGGGGCGCGACGGCGAGCAGCAGGCTGGGCCAGACGAAGTAGAGGAGCAGGTTGCCGCTGATCAGGGTGCCGACGATCCACAGGCCGACGACGGCGGCCGCCCACAGCGTCTCCAGGCGCCGGGCGCGCAGCGCGTGGGCGAGGACGCGGGCGGCGTCGAAGCCGAGCGAGGGCGCGACGACCCGCTGTTCGTGGAGGTAGAGCTCCTCGATGACACGGTCGCGGTAGCCGGGGTCCAGGTAGGTCCCCGCGCACAGCAGCCGGGTCGCCTCGCTGGCGTACGGGGGCACGGGCGGCGGGCCGTCCGGCTGCCCGCCCGGGTGGTGTGGCTGCTGGTGCGGCACGAAGGCAGTGCTCACGCGGATCCCCCGATACGCGAATCGATGTCACCGCCACGCGGAGTGACGGGGCATCAGCATAGGGGAACGCCGGGCGGGGGCGTACCGGTTTGACGGCGGTGACCTGTGGGACGGCGACGGTGCGGACCCCCGCGCCGCACGCGCGCGGGGCCCCGTACCGGACGAACCGGTACGGGGCCCCGCGAAGGCCGTGTGGGCCGGGCTCAGATGAGGCCGAGGGAGCGGACCGCCTCGCGCTCCTCCTCGAGCTCCTTGACGGAGGCGTCGATGCGGGTGCGGGAGAACTCGTTGATCTCCAGGCCCTGGACGATCTCGTACTTTCCGTCCTTGACGGTGACCGGGAAGGAGGAGATGAGGCCCTCGGGGACGCCGTAGGAGCCGTCGGACGGGATGCCCATGGAGACCCAGTCGCCCTCCGGGGTGCCGTTGACCCAGGAGTAGACGTGGTCGATGGCGGCGTTGGCGGCGGAGGCGGCCGACGAGGCGCCGCGGGCCTCGATGATGGCGGCGCCGCGCTTGGCGACGGTCGGGATGAAGTCCTCGGCCAGCCACTTCTCGTCGCCCACGACCTCGGCGGCGTTCTTGCCGGCGATCGTGGCGTGGAAGATGTCCGGGTACTGGGTGGCGGAGTGGTTGCCCCAGATGGTCAGGCGCTTGATGTCGGAGACCGCCGAGCCCGTCTTCTTCGCGAGCTGGGTCAGCGCGCGGTTGTGGTCCAGGCGGGTCATGGCGGTGAAGCGCTCGGCCGGGACGTCCGGGGCGGCGGCCTGGGCGATCAGGGCGTTGGTGTTGGCCGGGTTGCCGACGACCAGGACGCGGATGTCGTCCGCGGCGTGGGCGTTGATGGCCTGGCCCTGCGGCTTGAAGATGCCGCCGTTGGCCTCGAGGAGGTCACCGCGCTCCATGCCCTTGGTCCGCGGCCGGGCGCCGACGAGGAGGGCGACGTTGGCGCCGTCGAAGGCCACGTTCGGGTCGTCCGTGATGTCGATGCCCTGCAGCAGCGGGAACGCGCAGTCGTCCAGCTCCATGGCGGTGCCCTCGGCGGCCTTGAGCGCCGGGGTGATCTCCAGCAGGCGCAGCTTGACCGGCACGTCCGCGCCGAGCAGCTGGCCGGAGGCGATGCGGAAGAGCAGGGCGTAACCGATCTGGCCGGCCGCGCCGGTGACGGTGACGTTCACGGGAGTGCGGGTCATGGCGTTCTCCGTATGACAGCTGGCGGTGGGGCGGTCCCTGCCCCCTGGTGCGGGATCCCCGCTCCGGCTCGTGACCGGTGTCCGCCGCGATGATCGATCACCGGTTCGACTGATCGATCTCTTGGCGTCAAGAGAGATCCAGCGGTCAGGCTATCGCGCATCGGTGAGCATGCACGGCCGGGCTCCCTGTGGCCCGCCCCACAGAGTGACCGCACGCACACCCGGGTAACCGGGCGGGGCGGAGGGGTGAGGAGAAGGGGCGGCCGCTCCGTCCGGGAGAGGTGGGGGCGGGGCGGCCGCCGTCGGGGACCGACCGTGCCGGCATCCCGTGGGGGTACTTCTCGCGTGCCCGCCCCACGCGGCCGCATTCACGTCCCCACGGTTCCCTCACATGTCACGACCCGTACGGCCTACGCGGACGGGGGAACCGGCCGGCCGGCCCCTACAGCCCGGCGGTCCGGGGTCCGGCCGCGCCGGGGAGCGGCCGGACCGTCATTCCGTGCAGCCCTTCTCGCCCGTCGCGGCCAGCACCGCGCAGGCCTTCGCCTCGGTCGCGGCGGCGACCGGCACCATCATCGTGTAGGCGACCGTGTCACCCGGCGCGTCGACGGAGTCGGTCTGCTGGGACGCGCCCGAGGTGATCTCCACCGTGTCCCCCTGCGCGGCCTGGGTGATGCGCCCCCACGCGGCGGCGCAGACCTTGCTGTAGCGGATCTCGACGGTGGTGGCGCCGACGACCGCGGAGCCGGCCGTGGTGACCAGGTCGCCGCTGCACCCCATGACCTCGGCGTCCTTGCCCTCGCAGCTCTTCCCGCTGCACTTCACGCCGGGAGGCAGCCGCGCCTCCTTGGTGACGGCGGGCGACGGGGAGGGCTTCGCCTCCTTCGTGTCGCCCTGGGTCTCGGTGACGTACAGCCCGGCGGCGACCACCACCAGCGCGCCGAGCGCGCCGACGAGGAACATCGCCGTGCGCCGCTTGCCCGCGGGGCGGCCGGAACCGCCGCCGGACGGCTCCGCGGGCGGCGGGCCGTACCCGCCCGCCGCGGGCGCACCGGGACCGTACGCCCCCGGGTAGCCGGCGTCCGGGCCCGCGACCCCCCAGGAGTTGCCGCTGCCCGACGCGTCGCGCACGTCGGTGGCGGTCGGCTGGGGCGGCACGCTCGGTGAGACCCCGGCCGGGCCGGCGACCCCCGTACGGGCCCCGCCGCCGCGGGAGCGTCCGCCCCCGCCCGACGGCGGCCCGGCCAGCTCGCTCAGCGCGGCGCGCGCCTGCGAGATCCGGATCGCCTCCATGGTCATGTCGTGCCGCATCTCCGAGCGGCTCCAGGCGCGCTCGGCGAGCTCCCACATGGTGGTCAGATGCATCGGGTTGGTCCCGGTGACCTCGGCCAGCGCCACGATCGCGCCCTTCGGCGCGAGCAGCCGGCCGTTCAGATAGCGCTCCCAGGACGTCTTGCTGTAGCCCGTGCGGTCGGCGACCGACGCGACGCTCAGACCGCTGCGGTCCACCAGCCGCCTGAGCTGACTGGTGAACTCTCTGATCTGCGGATCGAGTTCATCCGGCAAGGCCTTCCAACGAGGCATTGCTCTCCCCCTCTTCCCCCCGGTTCGTGCTGGTGTTTCCCTCGCGCATGGTGCCCGCTGCCACGTCCCGTCTGGCTACCCACAGGGATGCCACCGGGACGGGTCTCAGTTCCCGGGGTGGGGGCGCACGGGAGCAACAGGGCGCGTGCGGCGTTGCACGCCCAGTCGCTTGCGCTCCAGTGTCCCACCGGTCGGCCCCCCGGCCGAACGGAACCCCGGAACCGACGGACCGGGTGAACCGGACCGGTACGACCGTCCGACCGTCTTCCTGTCCTACCACCCCGGCGCCCTCGTGCGGAGGTGTCCGCAGCCACATCACCCCTGGGCGGACGTCCGTGCCGCGAACAGGCGCCGGAGTCATCGCAAGGGTGTACGGGGATTCCGGGGCGCGTACCGGAACGGTCACTTCCGTGCCACAGCGGCCGGGCGGCCGTTGATCGGGCCGTCCGCCGTGCAGGAATGTGGTCCGCGGCGGCGGCCCGTCCGCTCACGGGGGTGTGGACGGGCCGCCGTTCCCGGCGCGCGGGAGGCTTCAGCCGTCGACCGTGAAATGCAGCATGTCCTGCAGCCACGGGAACCGCAGCAGCGGGTCCGGCTGCATCATCAGCGCCAGCAGCACGATCGCCAGCCCCATGCCGCCGTACGTGACGATGTCGGTGAAGCGGGAGCGCACGGCGAGCATGCCGACGTCCGGCACCACCCAGCGCAGGACCGCCCCGGCCAGCAGCGCCGCGCCGATGAGCAGCAACCCGACCCGGAACACGTCCAGCGCGGTCAGCAGCAGACCCAGGCCCACGGTGAGCAGCACGGCCAGGATGGGCCACTGCCGGGCGGGCGCGGGGGCGTCGCCGGGGGCCGCGCGGCCGCCGCCCTCGGGGCGCGCGGTGTCCCGGGTGAACAGCGGGAACCTGCGGGTGGCCCGGCGCGGGACGCCCTGGGCGTCGGGCGCGCTGACCGCGTCGCGGACGGTGACGTCCTCCCCGGACTCCGCCGCCGCGGGGGCCTCGGGGGCGTCCGGCGCCTTCCGCTCAGCCGACACTGCGCTCCGCCGCCTCGACCACGTTGACGAGCAGCTGCGCCCGGGTCATCGGGCCGACGCCGCCGGGATTGGGCGCGACCCAGCCGGCCACCTCGGCCACGCCCGGATGGACATCGCCGACGATCTTGCCCTCGGCGCTGCGGGAGACGCCGACGTCCAGGACGGCCGCCCCCGGCTTGACGTCCTCGGGACGGATCAGGTGGGCGCTGCCGGCCGCAGCCACGATGATGTCCGCGCGCTTCAGGTGCGCGGACAGGTCGCGGGTGCCGGTGTGGCACTGGGTCACGGTGGCGTTCTCGCTGCGCCGGGTCAGCAGCAGCGGCATCGGACGGCCGATGGTGACGCCGCGCCCGACGACCACCACCTCGGCGCCCTTGATCTCCACGCCGTGGCGGCGCAGCAGGGTGATGATGCCGTTCGGCGTGCAGGGCAGCGGGGCGGGCTCGTTGAGGACGAGACGGCCGAGGTTCATCGGGTGGAGGCCGTCGGCGTCCTTCTCCGGGTCCATCAGCTCGAGGATGCGGTTCTCGTCGATGCCCTTGGGCAGCGGAAGCTGGACGATGTAGCCGGTGCAGGCCGGGTCCTCGTTCAGCTCGCGGACGACCGCCTCGATCTCCTCCTGCGTGGCGGTGCCGGGCAGTTCGCGCTGGATGGAGGCGATGCCCACCTGGGCGCAGTCGCGGTGCTTGCCCGCGACGTACTTCTGGCTGCCGGGGTCGTCCCCCACGAGGATCGTGCCGAGGCCGGGCGTGACGCCCTTCTCCTTCAGCGCCGCCACACGGGCGGTCAGATCGGACTTGATCTCGGCTGCGGTGGCCTTGCCATCGAGAATCTGGGCGGTCATGGCCCCCATCCTCGCGGATGACCGGGTCCCTGTACCAATCAGCCCGCATTCCGGTCGGCCGTCCCGCCCGTACCGGGCATTCGATCACCATCGGTTGCAATACGAGCAAGATCGCGATGTTGCACTTGCACAACACATATGTCGTACCGCTGGACAAGGAAAGGAACGGTCAAGAACGATGAACGCGCAGTGCCGCGGGCAGAACCGGGGGGACGGACCGCATCTGTAGTACTTCCTCCGCGCCGTGCCTCGCGTCGTCCCCGCACCAGAAGCGCAACGGAGGAAGAACCGCCATGAGTTTCGGCGACCCGAACAACCCCTACGGGCAGCCGCCCCAGCAGCCCCAGGCCGGCCCCGGCTACGGCTACCCCCAGCAGCCCGGCCAGCCCGCGCAGCCCGGTTACGGCTACCCGTCGGCACCTCCTGTGGGCCAGCCCTACGGCGGCGGTTATGTCCCCACCCAGATGCCCGGCATCACGCGCGCCGCGCAGATCCTGCTCGGCGTGATCGCCCTCGCACACGTGATCATCGCGGCCGTGTACGGCGTGGCACTGGCGCAGTGGGACGAGTCGATGGCCGAGGCCGACCTCACGGCCGAAGCCGAGCAGTACGCCGACCTGGGCAAGGGCGTCATCGTCTTCTTCGCCGGGCTGGCCGCCGTCTTCGCGATACTCGGCCTGGTGCTCCTGCTGCAGTACGCCAAGGGCGGCAGCTCGGTCCGCGTCTGCTCGATCGTGTACGCCTCGTTCGCGATCGTCAGCGGCCTCTTCGCGCTGGCCATCTACCTGCTCGGCCTGGTCATCTGGGTCGTGTCGATCCTGGTGATCGTGTTCTGCGCCAAGCGGGCGAGCACCGAGTGGTTCCGGCGCCCGAGGTACTGATCCCCGCGGGACCGCACCCGCCCGCCGTTCCACCTCAAGGCCGTGTCCGCCCCGTGCGGGGGACACGGCCTCGGTGCGTCCGGGTCCGTGCCATCTCGGTGCGTCCGGGTCCGTGCCATGAGCGCCCGAGCCGCGCCTTTCGCGCCGAACCCGCCGCACACCCGTGTCGCACCCGATCGGGGGAGGTCCGGCGGCGGGGCGTCCCCCTACCCTGGCCGAGTAGCTGTCAGGCATGGGGGGATGCACCGTGTACAGCCTCATCGTCGTACCTCCGGCGACCGTGCCGGAGGACTCCGGCCGCCGTGACCGGCTCCGTCTGGCGCCCGGCGAGCGCCTCTCCTTCGGCCGCGCGCCGCAGGGGAACGGCCTGCGCATCGCGCACGACGGCGTGTCCCGCAGAGCGGGTGAGATCACCGCGCAGGGCTCCTTCTGGCTGCTGAGCAACCTCAGCCGGGAGCAGACGTACGTCGTGGAGAACCCGGAGGGCGCGGGCGAGCACATCAAGGTCGGGCCGGGCCGCCTGGACGCGCCGGTGCCGTTCGAGTTCTCCCGGATCGTGCTGCCGGCCTGCGGCGACCTGCTGCCGCTGGAGGTGTGGGCGCCCTGCCACGAACACGTCCGCCACGACGCGGGCGACGACGGGACCGCCACCGCGCCCGCCTTCTCCCTGGACCGCTCCAAGCGCTACTTCGCCGTCCTGGCCGCGCTGTGCGAGCCCCGGCTGCGCGGGGCGCCGCACGCGCCGCTGCCCACGGTGGAGCAGGTGGTGGAGCGGCTGCGCCCGCAGTGGCCGGCCGCGTCCCGCGCCGCGGTGCAGTGGAACATCGACTACCTGGCCGTGAAGCTGCGCCTCAAACCCGGCCCGGAGACCGCGGATCCGGGTCCGCGGCTGAACGGCAAGAAGGAGTCGCTGGTCTCCCTGGCGCTCCGTTTCGACCTGGTCCGCGAGGACGACCTGACGGTCCTGGCGGCCCCGCTCCGCCAGCGGGTCCGGTGACGGAGACGTACGCCGTGCCGGTGCCCAAGGGGTACCGGGTGGGCGCGTGGGAGGTACGCGAGCCGATCGCCACGGGCGCGTTCGGCAGCGTGTACGCCGGCCGCCGCACCGGGGGCGGCGCGGACGGGCCGCGTGACGTCGCGCTGAAGTTCCTGGCCACCGGCACCCGCACCCCGCGTCAGCTGCACCACCTGCGCGAACTGGCCGAGCGTGAGGTGGACGTGCTGCGCCGGCTGAGACAGCCGCGCCTCATCCGGATGTTCGAGACGCTGACCGTCGACGACCCCGGCCACCCGGAGCTGGACGGCGCCACCGTGCTGGTGCTGGAGAGGGCGGAGGGCTCGCTGTCCGCGCTGCTGGACGCCTCGCCCCGGCCCGGCGCCGGTCCCGGCCTGCTCGCCCAGATCTGCGAGGGGCTGGCCCAGCTGCACCGGGCGGGCTGGGTGCACGGCGACCTGAAACCGGCCAACGTGCTGCTGATGGCGGACGGTTCGGTCCGCCTCGCCGACTTCAACACGGCCGCCGAGCTGGAGGGCACGCACGCCTACACGTCCGCCTTCTCCACGCCCGACTACACCCCGCCCGAGCTGCTGTGGTCCGAGATCGGCGAGCGGGGCCGCCGGATCCGCGCGTCCGCCGACGTGTGGGCGTTCGGCGTGCTCGCCCATCTCGTGCTCACCGGCGCGTTCCCGCTGCCCGGCGCCACCCCGGCGGCCCGCCGCACGGCCGCCGCCGCGTACGTCTCCGGCACCGACGAGCTGCGGCTGTCCCCCGACCTCCCGGACGCCTGGCGGGACGTGGTCCGCGCCTGCCTGTCCCGTACGCACGCGGACCGGATCGGCGGGGAGGAGCTGCTGCGGCGGGTGCGGGAGGCGGCCGGCGCGGGACGCCCGTTCCGGCTGCCCCGGCTGCTGCCAGCCCGGCGCCGCTCCCGGCGGGCGGTCGCCGTCTCGGCGGCCGTCGCCACCGCCGCGGTGGCCGTCCTCGGCTACGGCGTCGACCGGTGGGCCCTGTCCGACGGCGAGCCGAGCGCGCACACCGGCGCCGCCGCCACGTACGGCGCCGACGTGCTGCGCACCGACCGGGGCGTGCCGGCCGCCTACCGGCTGCTGATCGTGGAGACCGCGCGCGACTGCCGCAGCGAGGACGTCACCGCGCCGCTGATCGCGGCCATGCTGAAGGTGGAGAGCGACTTCGACCCCGACCTGTCCGACCCGGCCCGCGACGAGTACGGCATCGCGCGGTGGACGCCGAAGGTGCTGCGGTGGTGGATGAACGAGGACGGCACACCGGGCGAGACCGTGCCCGAACCGCCGTTCCCGCCCGCCGAGTCGGTGCCCGCGATGGGCCGCTACCTGTGCTGGATCGCGCCCCGGCTGGACGACGGACTGCGGGAGGACCGGCGGGTGCTGATCGCCGCCGCCTACCGCACGTCGTGGCGCAGGGTGAACGAGACGGGGGGCGTCCCCGCGACGTACCGCTCTTACGCCGACCGTGTCGCCCATTACCTGAAGGAGTACACCCCGCCCGGCCGGAGGTGACCCTCGCAGGTGCGAGGTACCGGGCGGTGCGCGCGCCCGGCACGGTGTGAGCACACCGCCTCCGCGGTGCCACCGACCACTTCGTTCATGGGGGAACCAGTGAACACCTTCAAGTCCGCCGCGCTGCTCGTCGCGGCCACGGCCCTCGTCGCCGGCAGCTCGGTCGCGGCCACCGCCGCCCCGGGCCCGGACGGCACCCGGGTCACCTCGCTCCAGAAGACGGCCGAGCGGATGCTGGGCGGCGACGCCGAGCCCGTGCGGGTGACCGCCGACGCGGTCCGCTACGACGGGCTGACCGTCACCCGGGCGCCGCGGGACAAGGCGTCCACGAAGGCCCTGTCCTGCGCTTACGGGCACCTGTGCATGGTCGTCAACGGCACCAAGTTCGACTTCTACAAGTGCCAGACGTGGAAGCTGAGCAACTGGACCGGCGACGGCCCCTTCACCAACAACCAGACGCCGGGCACGGTCGCCCGCTTCTACAACCAGGACGGCAGCGTCCGCTGGACGTCCACGGCGTACGAGTCGGGCACGGCCACCTGGGACCCGATCTGGTACCTGCGTCCCTGCTGACGCGGGCACGCGGGACGGCGGTGGCCCCGGTCCGGGAAGGGACCGGGGCCACCGCCGTCGGGCGCGGGATCGGTGGAACGCGGGATCAGTGGAAGAAGTGCCGCGTCCCCGTGAAGTACATCGTCACTCCGGCCTTCCGCGCGGCCTCGACGACCAGTTCGTCACGGACCGAGCCGCCCGGCTGGACGACGGCCTTCACGCCGGCCTCGGTGAGGATCTCCAGGCCGTCGGGGAAGGGGAAGAACGCGTCGGAGGCGGCGAAGGAGCCGCGGGCGCGCTCGGCTCCGGCCCGCTCGACCGCCAGCTTCGCGGAGTCCACGCGGTTGACCTGGCCCATGCCGACGCCGACGGACGCGCCGTCCTTGGCGAGCAGGATCGCGTTGGACTTCACCGCGCGGCAGGCCTTCCAGGCGAAGGCCAGGTCGGCCAGCTCGGCCTCGGACAGGGCCTCGCCGGTGGCCAGCGTCCAGGTGGCCGGGTCGTCGCCCTCGGCCTGGAGCCGGTCGGTGACCTGGAGGAGCGCGCCGCCGTCGATCGGCTTGACCTCGACCGGGGCGGACGGCGCCTGCGGGGCGCGCAGCACGCGGATGTTCTTCTTCTTGGTGAGGGCCTCGAGCGCGCCGTCCTCGTAGTCCGGGGCGACGATGACCTCGGTGAAGATCTCCGCGACCTGCTCGGCCATCTCCTTCGACACCGGGCGGTTGACGGCGATCACGCCGCCGAACGCGGACAGCGGGTCGCAGGCGTGCGCCTTGCGGTGGGCCTCGGCGACGTCCGCGCCGACCGCGATGCCGCACGGGTTGGCGTGCTTGATGATCGCGACGGCGGGGGCGTCGTGGTCGTACGCGGCACGGAGCGCGGCGTCCGTGTCGGTGTAGTTGTTGTACGACATCTCCTTGCCGTGCAGCTGCTCGGCCTCGGCGAGGCCGCCGGTGCCGGAGACGTACAGCGCGGCCGGCTGGTGCGGGTTCTCGCCGTAGCGGAGGGTGTTCTTCCGCTCCCAGGTGGCGCCCAGGAAGTCGGGGAACGACGAGTCGTCCACGGGCGCGTACTCGGACGCGAACCAGGAAGCGACGGCCACGTCGTACGCGGCCGTGTGCTGGAAGGCCTCGGCGGCGAGCCGCTTGCGGGTGGCCAGGTCGAAGCCGCCGCCCTGGACCGCGGCGAGGACGTCGCCGTAGCGGGCGGGGCTGGTGACGACGGCGACCGACGGGTGGTTCTTGGCGGCGGCGCGGACCATCGAGGGGCCGCCGATGTCGATCTGCTCCACGCACTCGTCGGGCGTGGCGCCGGAGGCGACGGTCTCGCGGAACGGGTAGAGGTTCACGACGACCAGGTCGAACGGCTCCACGCCGAGGTCCTTGAGCTGCTGCTCGTGGTCGGCGAGACGCAGGTCGGCGAGGATGCCGGCGTGCACCTTCGGGTGCAGCGTCTTGACCCGGCCGTCCAGGCACTCGGGGAAGCCGGTCAGCTCCTCGACCTTGGTCACGGGGACGCCCGCGGCGGCGATCTTCGCAGCGGTGGACCCGGTGGAGACCAGCTCCACCCCGGCCTCGTGCAGGCCGCGCGCGAGATCCTCGAGGCCGGTCTTGTCGTAGACGCTGACGAGCGCCCGTCGAATGGCCCGCTTGTTGCTCTCGGCGGTCACTGGATAACTACCTTTCGTCCCTCGATGCGATAGCCGTTGCGGGCGAGGCGCCCCACGACCTCGACGAGCAGCCTTCGCTCGACTTCCTTGATGCGCTCGTGCAGAGCGCTCTCGTCGTCCTCGTCCCGGACCTCCACCACGCCCTGCGCGATGATCGGCCCGGTGTCGACGCCGTCGTCGACGAAGTGGACGGTGCAGCCGGTGACCTTGGCGCCGTACGCGAGCGCGTCCCGTACGCCGTGGGTCCCGGGGAAACTGGGCAGCAGGGCGGGGTGGGTGTTGACGAACCGCCCGCCGAAGCGCGCGAGGAACTCCTTCCCCACGATCTTCATGAACCCGGCGGACACCACGAGGTCGGGCTCGTACGCGGCGACGGCCTCGGCGAGCGCCGCGTCCCACTCCTCGCGGGTCGCGTGGTCCTTGACCTTGCACACGAAGGTGGGCAGACCGGCGCGCTCGGCCCGGGCCAGCCCTTCGATGCCCTCGCGGTCCGCGCCGACGGCGACGACCTCGGCCCCGTAGGCCTCGGGTCCGACGGCGGCGATCTCGTCGAGGAGCGCCTGCAGATTGGTGCCGGATCCGGAGACCAGCACGACGAGACGACGCCTGGCGCGCTCGGCCACGGGCTTGGCGGCCACGGTGGGGCCCTTTCTCGGGGAGCGTCTGTACGGTCGGCGGCACAGCGCTTTGTACATTCCTACGAATGCTTCGCGCCCCCTGATACGGGGAAGCCTACGAAGCGGCCGACCGGCAGCAACGATACCGGCACTCCCGACGGGCCCCCACGGGACGGGGGCGTGGCCGGAAGGTAGCGTCTGGTACGAGCCGGCCGGGGTACGCAGGTCCTGGACACCGGGGCGCACGGGAACGCCGACCGCGCACCGTTCGTTCACAGGGCGACGGACCCGGGCCGCGCGGAGCTGACGGGAACGCACCAGCTCACCGCTCACTCGTAGTCGATACGTCGTGCGAGGCGGTCACACCGCACCCACGCCGTGCTTCATTAAGGGGAAGACGCTCACTTGATGCCGGACCGCAGCCTGCGACTCCTCACGTTCCCCCAGCAGTCGGCCCAGGGAGGGGAGCGGGGTGCCGTGCTGCTGCGGGAGCGCCCCTCCTCACCCCCCGACGCCTCCCGGGGCGAGGGCGGCGACGACCGCCGCGACGCCCAGGGCCGGGGTTCCCGGGACGGCCAGGACGACAACCCGTTCGCGCCCCCGCCGGAGGGCACGCCCGACCGTCCCTGGCAGCCCCGCCACCCCTCGGGCGGCGAGGGCGAGGGCGAGGGCGGCGGCCGCTCCCCGTGGGGCCGCAACTGGAGCGACCGGCAGCCCGGCCGCTCCCCCGGCGGCTTCGGCGAGCGTCCGCGCGGCCCCGAGGGGCAGGGCGGCGGCCAGCAGGGCCCGGGCATGCGCTGGGACCCCACGGACCCGGCCCAGCGCCGCGCGCGCTACGCCCTGCTGGGCGGCATGTGGGCCTTCTTCTTCGCCCTCTTCAACTGGCCGTACCTGGCGCTGCTGCTGGGCGCGCTCGCCCTGTACTGGAGCATCAGCGCCCTGCGCGCCAAGCCCCGCGGGCAGGACCCGGACGTCCCGGCGTCCGGGCAGAAGGGCCGCCCGCAGACCACGGCGGCGGTGAGCGGCCTGGTCACGGCGGGGCTGGCGCTGCTCCTGGTGGCCGGGGTCTTCGGCGCCCGCCTGGTCTACAGCGACTACTACGAGTGCACCAGCGACGCCCTCACGCAGCAGGCGCGCCAGTCCTGCGGGGACCATCTTCCGGAGCAGCTCCGCGGTCTGCTGGACGAGCAAGGCTGACGGGACGTCCGGCGGGAGCCCGCCGGACATCACCTGGGATTCCGCCGAACCCCGTCCGCCCGCTCACGCGGGTGGGCGGGGTTCGGTGTCTCCGGGGGCGGAGCCCCGGGGGCGGAGCCCCGGGGCGGAGGTCGGGGGCGGAGGGTGAGGGCGCGTCGTCGGGGCCGGAGAGTGAGGGCGCGTCGGGAGCGGGGGCGATGGGGGCGGGGAGGTCGCTCAAGGGCTCGGGGCGGTCGGTGAGCCCCCGCGGGGAGGCGGGGTTCGTCGCCGGCGAGGCGGGTGCGGGGCTCGGACGGAGACCGAGCGTGCCTGCGCCGGCACCGAGGCCGCCGAGGTCACGGTCGTCGAGGCCACCGAGGCCACCGAGGCCACGGTCGTCGCTGTCGTGGTCGAGGAGCAGGTAGGGCTCGTCCTCGGCGACGGGCGCGGAGGCGCTTCGCTCGAGCTTCCGCCTGAACCAGGGGCGACGTGGGAGCCGCGTCCTCCGGGCCGGGCGCGGGAGAATCGGAAGGCGCCCGGGCGCGACCACACGGCCCGGACGGCGCTCACCCCCACCCTGGCCGTACGACCGCCGGAGGCACCACGCCCGTACCGCCAGCGCCGTCACGACGGCCGTCACCCCGAGCCACACCGCGGTCGCCAGGCCCACCTGCCACCACACCGGGCCGAACCGGGCCAGCGCGGCCGTGCCCAGCGGACCGCCCGCCAGCCCGGCGAGCAGCGCCAGCAGCACCCCGCACAGCCCGGCAGCGAACGCCGCCGCACCGGCGGTCCGCCCGGTCGTCCAGTTGCGGAAGCCTCCCCCGCCTGTCACGGACCCCCGCCCGACGAACCACCCCACCACGGCCCCCGCCGTCAGCGGCAGCGCCGCGACCGTCCCGTGCAGCGCCGTGCCCGCACCCGGGTCCGGCACCGCCGCGAGCAGCGGGAACGGCGGCAGCAGCGGCGCGGCCTGCGCACCGAGCGGCGTCACCGAGGTCCCGGCACCGAGCAGGAAGCCGGGACCGAGGGCGTAGGCCGCCGACCACACCGCCGCGTTCGGCAGCAGTGTGACGCAGAGCAGCAGCACCGCCAGCCACCCCGACCAGCCCTCCGTCAGCCGCCCGAACGCCCCGCGGGTCTCACCGAGGTGCCTGCCCAGCGACACCGTCAGCAGCACCGCACCACCCGCGACCAGCACCGTCGTCCCGGCCGCCGCCGCGCGCGCCGCGACACCGGGACGGCCGTCCGGGCCCAGCACCAGGTGCCGCACGCCCCGGGGCAGCACAGCGCCCAGCACCTGCTCCAACGGCCCACTGGGCCGCCCGTACGCGGTCCACACCCCCGTCCCGGCGGCCACCAGCGCGACCAGCGGTACGCACACCGCCGTCCACGTCCACGAGGGCCGCAGCGCACCGCCGGCGGCGTAGAGGGCGGCGGGGGCGGTGACCGCGAGGTAGCCGAGGACGACGCCCGCCCAGGCGATACGGCCCGGCACCAGCGGGGCGTTGTCGCGGGCGCCTCCCTCGGCGGTGTCCCGCGCCGCCCGGTGCAGCAGCCACACCGGCACCACGGCCAGCAGCAACGGGGGCACGCCCATCGGGGCGGGGGCGCCGGAGAGAGTGTCGACGCGGACCAGTTCGGCGCCGTGGGCGAGCAGCCACAGGGCCGCCGCGACGTGCAGGGCGCCGCCGGGTCCGCTGTCCGGGTAGGGCGAGCTGACCCACAGCAGCATCACAAGCACGGTGAACACCGCGAGGCCCAGCCCGGCCGCGAGGGCGCCACCCACCAGGCCGGAGGCCAGTCCGGGCGAGCGGTGACGCGCCCGGCGGAACAGGGAGGCCGGCATCGATCGGCGTACGGTCGTCTGGATCACGCCCGCCATGCTCCCAACGACACGCGCTTTACCGGTGTAACGGGCAAAGCTCGGCTGTGTCGCTCAATATACGTTTATGTACTTTTCTGTACTAAGGGACGCCCAGTGACGCGGAGCCCTGCCCTTCCTCTCCCCCCGCCGACCGAACGCCGACGCCTGCGGGAGGCCTGCTCGCTGACACGCGCTCAGCTCGCCAAGCGCCTCGGGGTGCGCCCCGACACGGTGCGGGCCTGGGAATCGGGCCGCAGCACGCCCCGGGGCCGCAACAGGGCCGCGTACGCGGAACTGCTGTCCACGCTGGCGGCCGACCATCCGGCGCCCCGTCAGGCGCCGCAGACACCCGGCGGGGTGACGATCGTTACGACACCGATCGAAGGCGCCGACGACTCGAACCAGGGCGTTGCCCCGGACCCCGCGTCTTTCGTCCTGACCCCGACGTCGCTCCTCCCGCCGGTGGCGGACACACCGTCGGAGCCGCGCACGTCGTCGGCGACCGAACGGACCGCGCAGCGCGGGCCGACGCCGGATTCGGACTCGGTGCCGGGGAGCGGATCGGAGCCGGAGAGCGGGCCGGCGTCGGATTCGGACTCGGTGCCGGGGAGCGGATCGGAGCCGGAGAGCGGGCCGGCGTCGGATTCGGACTCGGTGCCGGGGAGCGGACCGCGGTCGGGGAGCCGGTCGGCGTCGGAGGAGGACCCGGTGCCGGGAGACGGGCACGAGTCGGAGCACGGCCCGGTGCCGGTGCGTGGTCCCGAGCCGGGAGCCGGAGCCGGGTCGGGGCGCGGGGCGCCGTCGAGCGGCGGGGCGGAGTCGGGTCGTGGGCGCTCGTCCCGTACCGGGGGTCGGGGGCGGAGGCGCCCCTCGTGGGCGCGGGCGCTGCGGCCGTCGGGCCTGAACCGTGCACCGGGGGCGGTCCCCGCCGCACGGCAGGCGGGGCCGTATCTCACGCCCGCTCAGGCCTTCGACGCGCTGTACGCGTACTGCGCACCCGCCCTCGTCCGGCAGGCGTACCTGCTCACCGGGCGGCGCGACCTCGCGCACGAGTCGGTGGAGCGGGCCTTCCAGCGGGCGTGGGACCACTGGCCGGAGGTGGCGCGCGACCCGGACCCGGCCGGGTGGGTGCGTGCGGCCGCGCACGACTGGGCGCTCTCCCCCTGGCACCGCTTCCGCCGCCGCTACCGGCACCCCGAGCCCCCGCCGCCCGACGACCACGACCGCGCACTGCTGGACGCGCTGTTGAGCCTGCCGCCGCCGTACCGCCGCACGCTTGTGCTGTACGACGGTGTCGGCCTGGACCTGCCGGATACCGCGGCGGAGACGGAGGCCAGCACGCGGGCCGCGGCCGGGCGGCTGCTGTACGCGCGTGAGGTCCTCGCGGAGCGGCTGCCGGAGCCGGCCGGTCGGCGGGAGCTGCACGACCGGCTGGCGGAGCTGGCATCCAGCGGGCGGACGCGGGCGGCGGAGCCGGCGGCGGTCCGCGTCGGCGGCGAGCGCCGGGCGCGTCTGTGGACGCGGACGGCGGCGGCCGTCACCGTCGTCCTGATCGGCAGCACGGCGATGACCCTGCACACGGCGCCCACGCACTACGTACCGCCCGTACCGCCGGGCGAGACGGTGCGGGGCGTGCCGCCCCGGGCGGCGCCGGGCCCGCTCTCGGACGACCAGCGGGAACTGCGCGACCGGCTGCGCGAGGCCCTGCTCGACGGCCCGGAACGCCTGACCCCCGAGGCCCGCTGAGCCGCTGCCCGCACCGGCCAAGACGGGTGGGCCCGTCCCCCACCAGGGGAACGGGCCCACCCGTACGATGCGCTGTCGCGCCGGCGGTTCAGCCGGCGAGGATCGCGCGCGCCAGCTTGGCGGTCTCGGTCGGCGTCTTGCCGACCTTGACGCCGGCGGCCTCGAGGGCCTCCTTCTTCGCCTGCGCGGTGCCGGAGGAACCGGAGACGATGGCGCCGGCGTGACCCATGGTCTTGCCCTCCGGCGCGGTGAAGCCCGCGACGTAGCCGACGACCGGCTTGGTCACGTTCTCCTTGATGAAGGCCGCGGCCCGCTCCTCGGCGTCGCCGCCGATCTCACCGATCATCACGATCAGGTCGGTGTCGGGGTCGGCCTCGAACGCGGCGAGCGCGTCGATGTGCGTGGTGCCGATGATCGGGTCGCCACCGATGCCGACGGCGGTCGAGAAGCCGATGTCACGCAGCTCGTACATCATCTGGTACGTCAGCGTGCCGGACTTCGAGACCAGGCCGATGCGGCCCGGCTTGGTGATGTCGCCCGGGATGATGCCGACGTTCGACTGGCCCGGGGTGATGATGCCGGGGCAGTTCGGGCCGATGATCCGGGTCTTGTTGCCCTTCTTGCCGGCGTACGCCCAGAAGGCGGCCGTGTCGTGCACGGCGATGCCCTCGGTGATCACGACGGCCAGCGGGATCTCGGCGTCGATGGCCTCGACGACCGCGTCCTTGGTGAACTTCTCCGGCACGAAGACGACGGAGACGTTGGCGCCGGTCTTCTCGATGGCCTCCTTGACGGTGCCGAAGACGGGTACCTCGGTGCCGTCGAAGTCCACGGTCTGACCCGCCTTGCGCGGGTTCACGCCGCCCACGACGTTGGTGCCGTCTCCGAGCATGAGCTTGGTGTGCTTCATGCCCGTGGCGCCGGTCATGCCCTGGACGATGACCTTGCTGTCCTTGTTGAGCCAGATAGCCATGGTGTGTTGTGTCCTCGTCCTGAGTGCTTACTTGGCGGCGTGGGCCAGCTCGGCGGCCTTGTCGGCCGCGCCGTCCATGGTGTCGACGCGCTGCACCAGCGGGTGGTTCGCGTCGGTGAGGATCTGCCGGCCGAGCTCGGCGTTGTTGCCGTCGAGGCGCACGACGAGCGGCTTCTCGACCTTCTCGCCGCGGTCCTCCAGCAGCTTCAGGGCCTGGACGATGCCGTTGGCGACCTCGTCGCAGGCGGTGATGCCGCCGAAGACGTTGACGAAGACGGACTTGACGTCCGGGTCGCCGAGGATGATCTCGAGGCCGTTGGCCATGACCTGGGCGGAGGCGCCACCGCCGATGTCCAGGAAGTTGGCCGGCTTGACGTTGCCGTGCTTCTCACCGGCGTACGCGACGACGTCCAGGGTGCTCATGACGAGACCCGCGCCGTTGCCGATGATGCCGACCTCGCCGTCGAGCTTGACGTAGTTGAGGTTCTTCTCCTTGGCGGCGGCCTCGAGCGGGTTCGCCGCGGCCTTGTCGTGGAGCTCCTCGTACTCGGGGTGACGGAACTCGGCGTTGTCGTCGAGCGACACCTTGCCGTCCAGGGCGATGACGTCGCCGGAGGCGACCTTCGCCAGCGGGTTGACCTCGACGAGGAGGGCGTCCGACTTGATGAAGGTGTCCCACAGCCTGATCAGGACGTCGGCGACCTTGTCCGCGACCTCGGCCGGGAACTTGGCGGCCTCGACGATCTCGCGGGCCTTGGCCTCGTCCACGCCGTCGATGGCGTCGATCGCGATCTTGGCGACGGCCTCCGGACGGGTGGCCGCCACCTCCTCGATCTCCATGCCGCCCTCGACGGACGCGATGGAGAGGAAGGTGCGGTTGGCACGGTCGAGGAGGAAGGAGACGTAGTACTCCTCCAGGATCTCCGGGGCCGTCTCGGCGATCATCACCTTGTGGACCGTGTGGCCCTTGATGTCCATGCCGAGGATGTCCGTCGCGCGGGCGACGGCCTCGTCCGGGGTGGCGGCGAGCTTCACGCCACCGGCCTTGCCGCGGCCGCCGACCTTCACCTGGGCCTTGACGACGGACTTGCCACCGAGACGCTCAGTGGCTGCGCGGGCCGCCTCAGGCGTGTCGATGACTTCACCGGCCAGCACCGGTACATCGTGCTTGGCGAAGAGGTCCCTCGCCTGGTACTCGAACAGGTCCACGCGCTTCCGTCCCTATCAGTGATCTCGCGGTTCGTTGGATGCGTGGGCGTGCCGCGAAGGGCAACGTGACGTCCGCTCTGTCACAAGGGAGGCGCACACGGTGTCCGAGCGCGCGGCATGTCCGTCTCGCAGGTTATCGCCGCATGGGGGGAGCCTCTAAATCGCGAGTCACACGTGAGCGGTGATACCTGTCACATGATGTCGGCTTCTCCGGCACCCCGTGCCGCGCGTGAGGGGCCTCACCGGGCTGGGGTTGGCCCGGTGAGGCCCTGCCGAACAACCCGGACGGGGCTGTGACGCCCGTGGTCCGGGGTTGCGGGGCGGCCGGCCCCCATTCCCCAATGGGGGCCGGCCTCCCTTCCGCGAGGTCGCGGCCGGACGAACCGACGGCTTTCGGCTGTCCGGGGTCCTGATGCCCCGCGGAGTCCTTTGTTACCCGTGAGTCAGGAACGGGTGGCAGGCGGGTGCGCACCGGAGAACGCCGGGACGGCCGGTCCACGGCCGTTTGGGCCGGGACGGGGCTTCTTGTCCGTACGGACGGCTGCGCGCGCCTGCGCGGGAGTGTCGCCGTACGGCCTAGGCGGGCGGGACGTGCACGTCCCGGCTGTGCTCGCGCGTGCCCGAAGTCTCCGCGGACACGGTGGCGCCCGGCACGAGCCGGGGCACGGGCCGGTGTGCCGCGGGCACGGCACCCGCATCGGCGTGCCGCGCGCCGCCCTGATCGGCGGAGGACCGACTGCCGAGAGCACCGTCGCCCCCCGCACCTCCGGCGGGGGCAGGGACGGCCTGGGAAGCAGGAGCCGCCCGGTGGGCGGTCGGGGTGACGGCTTCGGCGGACGCGCCTGCGCCGCCGCCTGCGGCCACGGGGGTCCACGGGCCGTGGACGACGGGGGCAGGCGGTACGGCGGGGTTGTCAGCCGCTGCCGACGGGGGCTCGGGCGCCTGAACGCCGGGGGCGGCGGGACCGGGTACGAGGTGGGAGGGGAGGGGGTGTGCGGGGAGGCCCGGGAGCCCGGGAAGGCCCGGCAGGGCGGGAAGGCTCGGCAGGGCGGGAAGGCCCGGCAACGACTGCGGCGGCAGCACCGCGGGCTGCCCCAGCACGGGCAGGGACACGGCGGGCACGGACACGGCGGGCAGGGCCCCGACGACGGCGTCCAGCTCCTCGGTCACGCCGCCGACCACCTCCCCGACGGGCCGCAGCACGCGCTGCACGACGGACCCGACGGACCCGACGGGCCCGGCGGACCCGACGGGTCGAACGATCCGCTCCGCGACGGGGACACCGACGGCCTCGCCGACGGGCGTGAGCAGGCGACCCACGACCGACTCGGAAGGCGTCTCCCCGTCCGGCCTCGGCGCCTGGTCCTCGCCCGACCGGCCGACCCGCTCCACGCCGGGGTGCACCGTGCGCTCACCGGCAGGACGCGTCACCCGCGCGACGGCGGGCCGCACCACGCGCTCGTCCGCTCCGCGCACCGCCTCGCCGAGAGACAGCAAGCCCGGCTTCTGCCCTGACCGCGCACCGGACTCGGCGCGAGGCCGCGCGCCCTGACCGGACACCGCCCGCTCACCACCGGGCACCCCGCCCGAGGTGACCGCAGACCCGGCACCCGAATGAGCCAGCTGGCGCTCGCTGAGCGCCACCAAGCGCCCCTCCGCAAGCCGGGCGCCAGCCCCAGCCACAAGTTCCTTACCGGACCGCGCCGCCGGCTGCGAACCCTGCTCGCCACCCGAAGGCGCCACCCGCGTCTCCGCAAGCCGCGCGCCCGCCCCAGCCGCGGGCTGTCCGCCGGACCAGGTGCCTGGCCGGGAGCCCCGCACATCCGCGAGGCGACTCGCACTCCCCATCGGCTTCCGGGCCGCAGGCCCGTCCCCCACCGCCGTGAGGCCGTCCAGCACGGACACGGACGGGACGCCCCCCGCGTCCCCCCGCACCACCCCTCCGGCGAACGGCGGGCCGTCCGACGCCCGCGCCTGCTCACCGCACAGCACGCCGAAGAGAAACACCGCACCCGCGACCAGCGCCAGCCGAACCGCACGCCTCCGGGCCGCCGCGCGCACCACGCGTGCGGCAGCCCCGGGCACGGCTGTTGCTGACCAGGTCGACAGGGGCGTTCCCTCTCCGGACTGCGGGGACCACCGGATACCTTCACGGGTCCTCGATAGAACGGCCCCGATCCTTGCACGCGACGCCCGCGGTCCCGCAACCCCCGTGTCACCGATGGGCACTCATGTCCGTTTTCAGCGCGGGGAGTCCGGTCCGGCCGCCCCCGCGTCGGGTATCGGCAGCGGCCGCTTCTCGATCGCCGCCGCCATCACCTCCGGAAAGAGGTCGGGGGTGCAGGCGAACGCCGGCGCGCCCAGCTCCGCGAGGGCCGCCGCGTGCTCCCTGTCGTACGCGGGCGCGCCCTCGTCGGAGAGGGCGAGCAGCGACACGAACTGCGCGCCCGACGCCTTGACGGCGGCCACCCGCTTCAGCATCCCGTCGCGTATCCCCCCTTCGTAAAGGTCGCTGATCAGCACGACGACCGTGTCGGCGGGCCGGGTGATGCGCGACTGGCAGTACGCGAGCGCCCGGTTGATGTCCGTGCCGCCGCCGAGCCGGGTGGCGAAGAGCACGTCGACCGGGTCGTCCAGACGCTCGGTCAGGTCGACGACCTCGGTGTCGAAGACGACGAGCCGGGTGGCGACCGCCCGCATGGACGCGAGGACCGCCCCGAACACCGCGGCGTACACGACGGACGACGCCATCGACCCGGACTGGTCCACGCAGAGCACGACCTCCTTCCTCACCGACTGCGAGGCGCGCCCGTAGCCGACGAGCCGCTCGGGCACGACCGTGCCGTGGTCCGGCAGGTAGTGCCGGAGGTTGGCCGCGACGGTGCGGTTCCAGTCGATGTCGTGGTGGCGGGGCCGGCGGACGCGGGCGCTGCGGTCGAGGGCGCCGGTGAGGGTGGCCCGGGTGCGGGTGGCGAGCCGCCGCTCCAGGTCCTCGACGACCTTGCGCACGACCTCCCGTGCCGTCTCCCTGGTCGTCTCGGGCATCGCCTTGGTGAGGGAGAGCAGCGTGCCGACGAGGTGGACGTCGGCCTCGACCGCCTCCAGCATCTCGGGCTCCAGCAGCAGCGTGCCGAGGCCGAGCCGGTCGATGGCGTCGCGCTGCATGACCTGGACGACGGAGGTGGGGAAGTACGTGCGGATGTCGCCGAGCCAGCGCGCCACCGAGGGCGCCGACGCCCCCAGTCCTCCCGCCCGCTCGCGTCCCGTCCTGGGGGTGTCGTCCTTGCCGTAGAGGGCGGTCAGGGCGTCGTCGATCGCGGCGTCCTGTCCGGACAGCGCATGGCCGGTGCCGTCGGCCGCGTCCCCGCCGAGCACGAGCCGCCACCGGCGCAGCCGCTCCTCCACCGGGTCCCCCGCGGTCGTCATCCTGGCCTCCCCCGTCATCGCCGCACCTCCACCCGGTCCGCCCGGTCCGCCTGGACCTCCCCGTCGCCGTCCGGCCCCAGCAGCAGCCGCAGGACCGGCAGGACGGCGTCCGCCCGAGCCTCGTCCACGCCCGGCCCGAAGCCAGGCGCGCCGGCGGTCAGGGCCTGCGCGCGGCCCTGTCTGCCGGGCCCCCGGCGCACCAGTTCCCCGAGCGTGCGCCGTACTCCCGGCTCGTACGCCGCGAACGTCCGCCGCAGCAACGGCAGCACGTCGGTGAACGCCTCCGCCGGGACGGCCGTCAGCCACCGGTCCACCAGGCCGAACAGCCGCTCGTCGTGGACCAGGAGCAGCCCGCCGCCGGAGCCGCCCACGAACCCCTCGATCCACGCGGCCGCGTCCGCCGGGGGCGTGCCCGGCGACAGCACGAGCCGCATGAGCCGCGCCGCCTCGTCCTGCGCCAGTTCGCCCTCGTCCAGCAACAGCCGCACGGCCCGGCCGCGCAGCACCCCCGGCACGGCGTCCCGCACGGACAGCGTCCGCAGCACGGCCTGCCAGCGTGCGCGCAGTCTCCCGTCGCGCGCCGCGGGGACGTCACCGAGCAGGCCCAGCGCACTGTGCACCGCGTCGACATGGCGCCGCATCTCCTCGGCCGCGTCGGCGTCCAGCCCGGCGCAGGCGGGCGGCAGTCCGACGAAGACCCGCTCGGCGAGACCGGCGGCGACCTCGGCGAGGGCTGCCGTGTCGGTGCCCCGGACGTCGCCGTAGCGCAACGAGCGGACCAGGGCGGGCAGCGCCTGGGCGAGATGGGCGACGTCGGTGTCGAGGGCGGCGCGGTCGGCGAGGACGCGCATCACCACCGGCAGGGCGTCGGGCAGGGCGGCCAGCAGGCAGCGCTCCGCGAGACCGGTGACGTCGGCCAGGGCGCGCGCGGCGACCGCGTCCGCCTCCGCCTTGGCGGTCGCGGCGGCCGGCACGGTCGTCCCCCACACCCCCGCCTCGGCGGTGCGCACGGCCAGCTCGGGCTCCCAGCGCAGCCGCCAGGTCTCCCGGAAGGTGCCGGTGCCGGAGCGCGAGGCGGCCGGGCGTCCCCAGTCGATGCCGAGCAGCCGCAGCCGGTGCAGCAGCCGGCTGCGCTCCGCGTCGGTCTCCTTGCGCAGGTCGAGGTCCAGCTCCCGCTCGGCCGCCTCCGGTCCGAGCCGCAGCCGGCGCTGCGTCCGCTCCAGGTCCCGCTGCAACGGCACCGCGGGCACCGTGTCCGGCACCTTCCCCAGCACGTCGCCGACGACCAGCCGGTCGTGCACCAGCGCCAGCGGCACGTCGGAGCCGTCGCACATCACCGCCCGTACGGCGTCGGTGGCCTCGCCCAGGCCGGGCAGCGGCCGTCCGCGCAGCGCGGCGAGGGTCTCGGCGAGCCGCACCGCCTCGATGACGTGGCCGGGCGACACGGCGCGGTCCTCGGCCCGCAGCAGTCCCGCGACCTTGGTCAGCCAGCGTTCGACCGGCCGGTCCGGGGCGGCGAACAGGTGCGCGTACCACCCCGGGGAGCCGATGCCCGCGCCGTACCCGCCGGCCCGGGACAGCCTGCGGTGCGTCCACGGCACCCACGTCACGTCCGTCTTCACCCTCGGCAGGCCCTTGAGCAGCGCCCGGTCGGCGGTCACGCCCGCGCGCCGTCGCAGCGCCGGCACGTGCCACGCCCCGCAGACCACGGCCACGCCGTCCTCGAACTCCCGCTGCGCCTCCCGTATCCGCAGCCGCATATGGGCCTCACGGATCAGGTCCCGCCCGTGCCCGCCGCTGCCGTACGTCTCCCGCAGCGCCGTCATGGCCTCCTCCAGGGCGGTGAACGGCGCGAGCGCGTCCCCCTTCCCCGCGCCGCGGTGTTCGACGACGTCCTCCCACCAGCGCTCGGCGTCGTCGTACCCGGCGGTGTCGGCGAGCACCCCCAGCGGATCGATCCGCACGTCCTCGTCCAGGGCGTGCCGCTCCGCCGCGGCCTCCGCACCGCCGCCCTCCCGTTCCATGCCCTCCTTGTCCTCTTCGGCCTCTTCGTCCTCTTCCTCGTCCCGCTCCCAGGCCAGCGTGTGGGTGGCCGGCAGGTCGATGAAGCGGGCGGGCACCCCGTGCTCCAGCGCCCAGCGGAGCGCCACCCACTCCGGGGAGAACGCGGCCAGCGGCCAGAACGCCGACCGGCCGGGTTCGTCCGCGGCATGGGCGAGCAGGGCGACCGGCGGGCGCATGTCCTCCGCCGCGGCCGGCGGGATCAGCGCGTCGGCCTCGGGCGGGCCTTCGATGAGCACGACGCGCGGCCGGGACGCGTCCAGCGCGGCCCGCACGGCCCGCGCCGACCCGGGGCCGTGGTGCCGCACGCCGAGCAGCAGCGGCTGCCCGGCGTCCCGCGCCTGGCCGCCGTTCATGCGCCGGCCTCGCGGCAGGCCCGGTAGAAGTCGGCCCAGCCGTCGCGCTCGCGGACGACGGTCTCCAGGTACTCCTGCCAGACGACACGGTCCGCCGCCGGGTCGCGGACGACCGCGCCGAGCACGCCCGCCGCGACGTCGCCGGCCCGCAGCACGCCGTCGCCGAAGTGGGCGGCGAGGGCCAGCCCGCCGGTGACGACGGAGATCGCCTCGGCCGTCGACAGCGTGCCGCTGGGGGACTTCAGCTTCGTCCGGCCGTCGGCGGTCACGCCGTCGCGCAGTTCGCGGAAGACGGTGACGACCCGGCGGATCTCGTCGACGCCGTCGGGCACCGCCGGCAGGTCGAGCGACCGCCCGATCTGCTCCACGCGGCGCGTGACGATGTCCACCTCCGCCTCCGGTGTCTCCGGCAGCGGCAGCACCACCGTGTTGAACCGGCGGCGCAGGGCGCTGGACAGCTCGTTGACGCCGCGGTCGCGGTCGTTGGCCGTGGCGATCAGGTTGAAGCCGCGGACGGCCTGCACCTCCTGCCCGAGCTCCGGTATCGGCAGGGTCTTCTCGGACAGGATCGTGATCAGGGAGTCCTGGACGTCGGCCGGGATCCGGGTCAGCTCCTCGACGCGGGCAGTCCTGCCCTCCGCCATCGCCCGCATCACGGGGCTGGGGACGAGGGCGTCGCGGCTGGGGCCGTGGGCGAGCAGCCGGGCGTAGTTCCAGCCGTAGCGGATGGCCTCCTCCGGGGTGCCGGCCGTGCCTTGCACCAGCAGCGTCGAGTCGCCGCTGACGGCGGCGGCGAGATGCTCGGAGACCCAGGTCTTGGCGGTGCCGGGCACGCCGAGCAGCAGCAGGGCGCGGTCGGTGGCGAGGGTGGTCACCGCGACCTCCACGACCCGGCGCGGGCCCACGTATTTAGGGGTGATCACCGTCCCGTCCGGCAGCGTCCCGCCGAGCAGATAGGTCGCGACGGCCCACGGCGACAGACGCCAGCGGGCCGGGCGCGGACGGTCGTCCTGGGCGGCCAGCGCGGCCAGTTCGTCCGCGAAGGCGTGCTCGGCGTGCGGACGCAGGGTGTCCGTCCGCGCGGGGCCGGTGTCCGCGGGCGCGGAGCCGTTCCGCCGCGGGTCGACGGATGTCGGTTCTGCGGACACAGACATGGCTGGGTCCCCCCTCCAGCTCGGCCGGTTCGGATCTGTCACCCACCGTGCACCACGCCACTGACAATCGGCCCCGACCTGCACATATGCCCGCCCGATGCCGACTGTCAGTGGCGGGACCTACCGTCGAAGGCATGACTGATCAGGGGGTGCGCCGGACCGTGGACCAGGTGCCGGCACAGGCGTCTGACGCCGCGTCGGACGGGTCACGCGAGCCCGTGCCCGGCGGGGGTGCGCCGTTGTCCGGCGGGGCGGGCGATCCCTCGCCGGACACGCCGGGTGAGTCCGTGTCGGGCGGACCCGGTGAGCCCGAGTCCGAGACGGCGGGGGACGAACTCCCCGCCGCCGCGCCGCGGGTGTCCCCGGCCGCCCGGCGGCGGGCGGAGCGCCGTGCCGAGCGGATCACGGCGGGGGCGACCGAGCTGGAGCAGCGCCTGGCGGACCTGCTGCGCGGCGGGCTGATCCCGGCCGAGCAGTCCGGTCCCGCCCTGTGGGAGGAGACGGCGGCCCGCATGGTCGACGCGCAGGCCCCGGGTCTGGCCAACCGGGTGCGGGAGCTGGGGTCGCTCGCGAGCACCGGCGCGGACGCCCCCGTACGTCTGCTGGAGGAGTGCGCCCTGCTCCATCTCCTGGCCCAGGCCTGGATACGGCGGGAGCGGCTGCCGGAGCCGCTGGCCGCGACGGTCCGCTCCCGTGTCGGCCTGACCGCATCGCCGGACGGCCCGGCGATCCGCGACGACTGGCTCGTCCTCGCCCAGTACGACACCTCCGACAGCCGCCTGACCACCCGCCGTACATGGCTGTACGGCGCGGTGTCCGGCCGTACGGCGCTGCTCCTTTCCTACGGCGCGGCCGGCCGCGCCCCCGACCTGACGCTTCCGGCGGGGCTGGCCGTCGACGCGGAGCTGACCGCCTATCCGGGCTCCGGGCAGCCGCGGATGGCGCTGACCGAGCGGTTCGGCCCGCCCGCGCCCACGACGGTGCGCCCGCCGGGCACGACGACGTCCGGAGCGCTCGCCCGCTACGGCACCGCGCTGCGCGACGACCCGTGGCGGGAGTCGGTCCCGGTGACGCTGGACCGTGTCGTGCCGGTCCCGGACGGTGACGGCTGGCAGCTGGCCGACGCCGACGAGGACCACGCCCTGCCGGTCGGCGCGGCGGCCCGGTCCCGCCCGGGGCTGTGGCGGCTGGTCGCCCTGTCCGGAGGCGCCCCGGTCCGGGTCTTCGGCGAGTGCGGCCCCCGGGGTTTCACTCCCCTGGCGGCCTGGCCGCAGGGTCCGGGAGAGGCGGTGCACCTGTGCTGACCAGCCACTTCCGCCTCTTCGCCCGCTCCGTCCCCGCCACCACCATGCATCTTTCGGACATCACTGGACACTCGGTGCGCGTGAGTCTTCGACCGCACCGGGACGCCCGTCGGAAAGGAAGCTCATGAGCAGGACGACCGCCGCCGTGGCCGCGTCCCTCCCGGACCAGTGGGAGGAGCTGGTGACCACGGCTCTGCTGGGCACCGACCGGCGTACCCCGCCGGGCGTGGCGCCCGGCCCGCAGGCGCCGTCGGCCCTGCTCGACGCGGCCGCCGCGGCGACCGTACGGCGACGGGCCGGGCTGCGCCCCGCGCGGCCGGACGAGCGGCTGCGCCC
>BMVA01000014.1 GCA_014650475.1 Streptomyces albogriseolus | reverse complement strand
TGACCGGTACTAATAGGCCGAGGGCTTGTCCTCAGTTGCTCGCGTCCACTGTGTTGGTTCTGAAATCACGAACAACCCCATGTGCCACACATGGTGCGGTTGATTGTTTCATAGTGTTTCGGTGGTCATAGCGTAGGGGAAACGCCCGGTTACATTCCGAACCCGGAAGCTAAGCCTTACAGCGCCGATGGTACTGCAGGGGGGACCCTGTGGGAGAGTAGGACGCCGCCGAACAATTCTTACAAGGGTTGGTCCCTGAACTTCGGTTCAGGGACCAACCCTTTTTTGTTGTCCGTCACTTGACGTTCACGTTGCCTGCCGAGCATCCCAGTATGGGAACTGCTGCACTGCTCAGGGCGGCCGGCGTAGGAGCCGGTGACGAGGTCGTCGTGCCGGCCTTCGGCAACGTGGAGGTCGCGCGGGCCGTGACGCTCGCGGGCGCGCTGCCCGTGTTCGTCGACATAGACCCGGCGACGTACTGCCTGGACCCCGCCGCGGTCGGCGCGGCGCTGACTCCCCGCACTGCGGCGGTCGTTGCGGTCCACCGCTTCGGACACCCCGCTGACCTGGGGCAGTTGCGGGCGCTCGGGCAGCGGCGCGGTCTTCTGGTGCTGGAGCACGCCGAGTTGGACGCCTCCCGGGAGGAGACGGCGCGGCGGCGTGAGCGGGCCGCCTATCTCGACGCCCGGCTGCGTGGGGTGCTGACGCCCGAGGGGGGCGCCGACCACAGCTATCAGCAGTACGTCGTGCGGGTGCCGGGGAACGGGCGGCCCGACCGGGACGCCTTCGCACGTGCCATACGGGCCAAGGGAGTCGCGTGCCGGATACCCGTGCCGACGCCCGTGCACCGGCTGCCGGAGTTCCGGCGTTGCGTGTCGCTGCCGGAGACCGAGCGGGCCGCCGACGAAACGCTCGCTCTGCCCGTCGACGCCTCTCTGACGAAGCGGGACATGCAGCGGACGGCGTCCGTGTGCAATGCGCTGGGAGGACTGCTCGCACCGGCCCGCTGAGCGTGGTTGGGAGCACGGCTCCGTTCAGGGTATGATCTATTCCGTTGCCGCGAGGGAAACCGAAGCGACGACAGGCCCCTATAGCTCAGTCGGCAGAGCGTCTCCATGGTAAGGAGAAGGTCAACGGTTCGATTCCGTTTGGGGGCTCAGCCAGAAAGGCCCCGCCCATTCGGGCGGGGCCTTTCTCATGCCCTGTGGCGGTAGGGGATCAGTCCTGCTGGAGACCCGGCACGCGCATCGCGAGAATCGCCATGTCGTCGGACGGCGCGTCCGAGGCGAAGCGTTCCACCGCGCGCATGATGCGGGCCGCGACCGCGCCGGCCGTCAGCCCCGTACATGTCGTCAGAACTTCGGCGAGGCCGTCGTCGCCCAGCATCCTGGAGCCCTCGCGGCGCTCGGTGACGCCGTCCGTGACGCAGAGCAGGACGTCCCCAGGGTCGAGGGTGACCGTCTCCTCGTACAACTCCAGGTTCTCCAGGACGCCGAGCAGCGGCTGCGGTTCGGCGGCCGGTTCGACCGTGCCGTCCTGGCGGAGTCGGAGCGGCAGGGGATGGCCCGCGCAGACCACCTTGAGCTCGGCGCTGCCGTCCTCCTGCGGGCGCATCTCCCCGTACAGGAGGGTGAGGAAGCGGCTCCGCTCGCCCTCGTCGAGGATCGCGGAGTTCAGGCGCTCCAGGACCGACGGGCCGCTCAGGCCCTCCCGGGCCAGCAGACGCAGCGCGTGCCGGGCGAGGCCGGTGACCGCTGCCGCGTTCGGGCCCGTGCCGCAGACGTCGCCGATGGCGAAGCCGTAGGCGCCGTCGCTGATCGGGAAGAGGTCGTAGAAGTCGCCGCCGACCTCGTTGCCCTCGCCGGCCGCGCGGTAGATGACCTCGACCTCGACGCCCTCGATCGTGGGCAGCTCCGGCGGCAGGAGGCTGCGCTGGAGGGACTGGCTGATGGCCGTGCGCTCCGAGTAGAGACGCGCGTTGTCCAGAGCCAGGGCGGCGCGGCGGGACAGGTCCTCGGCCAGCTCCAGGATCTCCTGGCGGAAGTGCTCGTCGGTCGGCTTGCCGAGCGTCAGCATGCCGATGACGCGGTTGCGGGCCACCAGGGGGAGGACCACCGTCTCGCCGCCGACCGCGGAGGCCGTCGCGAGGGTCGGGCCGATGCCGGTGGTGACGTGCCGGGTGGGGCCGCCGCTCAGGCCGAGGCTGCGCATGGACGTGCGCAGGGCCGCCTGGTGGGCGACCTCCGCGGGCGCCGACCAGACGCGGGCGCCGGGAGTGGGTACCGGGTCCGGCGGGGGGATCTTCGACAGCAGGGATTTGATGCCGTCGATGAGCTCCTCGTCCTCGTGCAGCACGTAGGACAGGTCGGGATCGGAGGACTGGTCGGCGATCGTGTACACCGCGCACCAGGTGGCGAGGGTCGGGACGGTCATCTGCGCCATGAGGGCCAGGGTCTGGTCCCGGTCGAGGGTGCCGGCCAGCAGGTCGGACGCCTCGACGAGGAAGCTGAGGGAGCCGCGGCGCAGCCGCTCCAGCTCGCCCAGGCGGGCGGACTCGACGGCCAGGGCGATGCGGTCCGCGGCGAACTGGAGGCGCAGCGCCTCCTCGTTGGAGTAGCGGCCGGGCGCCTCGGCGGCGACGCCGAGGGAGCCGGTGAGGCGGCCCTCGACCTTCAGAGGCACGGTGACGACCGAGCGCATGCCGGTGCCGTTGAGGAGCGGGACAGCGCCCGGGACGGCCGTGAGGTCCTCGTGGACGGCCGGCATGCGGGCGGAGCCGTAGCGGCCGGGGCCGCCCTCCACGGGGACGCGTGCGAAGCGCTGGCGGGCCGAGGGCAGGCCGGTGGAGGCGCGGACCTCCAGCTCGGTCTCGTCGTCGGTGGCGAGCAGCAGGAAGGCGGAGTCGCCGTCGAGCATGTCGCGGGCGCGCTCCACGGTGCGCTGCAGCAGGCCGTCGAGGTCGTCGGGGGCGGGGGAGCCGATGAAGACCTCGAACGGGTCGGAGCTCTGGCCGTCGGCGCCGCCCGAGGAGTCGGGGGCGGGGCCCCGGAGGGGGGTCTGCAGAACCGCCCGTTCGTGGTCGCGTACCAGGAGACACACGGTTGACGGCTCGCCGTCGGTGTCCCGGACGCGCAGGTGGGAGGCGTACACCGGGATGACGCGGCCGTGGGCGCCACGGATGCCGTAGGAGCCCTCCCAGCGCGAGAGCTGGAGGGCGTCGGCGATGCCGGTGCCGGTGCCGGGGGTGTGCGGCCAGGCGGCGAGGTCGGTGAGGGGCTTGCCGGTGACCTGTTCCGCGCTGTAGCCGAACAGCTCCTCCGCGTCCTCGTTCCAGGCGGTGATGGAGCCGGAGCGGTCGATCTGGACGACGGCGACGCGGACCCGGGTGTCGGCCAGCGGCAGCAGATGGGCGGGAAGGGCGGGACCCGCGGTGCGGGTGCCGACCGGGCGCTCGGGGAGGTCGAGCCGGAACCAGACGGTCTTGTGGGTGGGCGTGTAGTCGACGCCCCAGTGGCCGGCCAGGGCGGCGCAGAGCTGGAGGCCGCGTCCGCCCTCGCGGTCGGGGCTGCCCATGTCGATGGGGGAGCCCTGGAGGGGGATCTCACGCTCGGGATACCGGTCGGCCACCTCGATCCGGACGCCGTCCTCGCTGCGCAGGCAGAGCAGGTCGGCGGAGGTGCCCGCGTGCACGACGGCGTTGGTCACCAGCTCGCTGGTCAGCACCACGGCGTCGTCCACGATGTCGGCGAAGCCCCAGCCCTGGAGGGTGTCACGGACGAAGGAACGGGCGCTCGCCACGGATCGTCCGACGGGCTCGAAGCTGGCGGCCGCGCGCGCGGTGATCACAGAACTCCTCGACCGGTTCTCGACGGGCATGGCTTCCTGGCCGGCCGGCTCGTGCCGCTGGTGCGGCAGACCTTCCGTCGGCCGTGGGTCCGGGGGCTGTTCCCCCGGGATCAGTCCGGTGGTCATGTTGTGCGGCCGCCCCTCCGATGCCCGCTCGTTCCCGTGCCACCGCCCAGGCCGGACGCGCCGGCGTGGCTGGACAGCCGCATGCAAGGTTACTTACCTTCGCGGTCCGAGAGGATGCCGGTCTGCAGTGTTTCCGTCCGAGGTGTTCGCCGTCCGGCGGGTGTGCGGACGATGTGCGAAGCTGCCGAACTGTTATGGCCTGGTTCCGCGGGGGTGAAACACTGGGCAGGCTTGTAGGGAAGGTCCGGGCAGGCAGTGTGGCGCCGGGGCCGGGTGGGCAGCAGCCCCCTGGCGGTGCCTCGGAACGTCGGGCAGGGCATCTCAGTCAAACAGGTAGAGCACGGCGGCAACGGGAGCACCCTGGTGGGTGTCACCGGGCACAGCGGTAATGGTCGACCCCTGCGGGAGGGACACAGTGGAGTCTGGCGCAGCGACGCGGAGCACGAAGACGACGCGCGCGAAAGGCGGACAGTCCCTGAGCAAGGCGGGGAAGGCCCGGGGCGGCACCGTGACGGTGGAGGCGGCGGCGATGAACCGCCTGCTGGGCGCCCTGGTGGCGATGCGGGACGGAAACTTCCGCAAGCGCCTCACGGTGACCGGCGACGGCGTGATGGCCGAGATCGCCGCCGTCTTCAACGAGGTCGCCGACCGCAACCTGCACCTCACGGGTGAGCTGGCGCGGGTGCGCCGCATGGTGGGGCGCGAGGGAAAGCTCACGGAGCGGCTGGAGACGGGGCCCTCGGAGGGCTCCTGGGCGGCCGCGATCGACCACTCCAACGCCCTGGTGGACGACCTCGTACGGCCGGTGTCCGAGGTGAGCCGGGTGCTGTCGGCGGTGGCGGAGGGTGATCTGTCGCCGCGGATGGAGCTGCGGACCCAGGCGCCGGACGGGACCGGGCATCCGCTGCGGGGCGAGTTCCTGAAGGTCGCGCGGACCGTGAACAACCTGGTCGACCAGCTGTCGACGTTCACCGACGAGGTCACGCGGGTGGCCAGCGAGGTGGGCACCGAGGGCAAGCTGGGCGGTCAGGCGCAGGTGCGGGGCATGTCCGGGTCCTGGAAGGACCTGACGGACTCCGTGAACACCATGGCGGAGCGGCTGACGGCACAGGTGCGCGACATCGCGCTGGTGACGACGGCGGTGGCGCGCGGCGACCTGTCCCGCAAGGTCACCGTGCACGTCGAGGGGGAGATGCTGGAGCTGAAGAACACCGTCAACACGATGGTGGACCAGCTCTCCGCGTTCTCCTCCGAGGTGACACGCGTCGCGCGTGAGGTGGGCACCGAGGGCGCCCTGGGCGGTCAGGCGCAGGTGCCGGGTGTGGACGGTGTGTGGAAGGAGCTCACCGACTCCGTCAACACCATGGCCGGGAATCTCACCGCGCAGGTGCGCGGGATCGCCGAGGTGACGACGGCGGTCGCCAACGGTGACCTGTCGCGCAAGGTGACGGTGCCGGCGCGCGGAGAGGTGGCGCAGCTCGCCGAGACGATCAACCAGATGACCGAGACGCTCCGGATCTTCGCGGACGAGGTCACGCGGGTCGCCAACGAGGTCGGCGCCGAGGGGCGTCTGGGCGGTCAGGCGAACGTGCCGGGCGCCGCGGGCACCTGGAAGGACCTCACGGACTCCGTCAACACGGTGTTCCGGAACCTCACCACCCAGGTGAGGGACATCGCGGCGGTCACCACGGCCGTGGCCAACGGTGACCTGTCGCAGAAGGTCACCGTGGACGTGGCCGGCGAGATGCTGGAGCTGAAGAACACCGTCAACACGATGGTCGACCAGCTCTCCGCGTTCGGCGCCGAGGTGACGCGGGTGGCGCGGGAGATCGGCGTCGAGGGCGAGCTGGGCGGCCAGGCGCAGGTGCCGGGCGCCGCGGGCACGTGGAAGGACCTGACGGACTCCGTCAACACCGCGTTCCGCAACCTCACCGGGCAGGTGCGGAACATCGCCCAGGTGACGACGGCGGTGGCCAACGGCGACCTGTCGCAGAAGGTCACCGTGGACGTGTCCGGCGAGATGCTCCAGCTGAAGAACACCGTGAACACGATGGTGGACCAGCTGTCGAGCTTCGCCGACCAGGTCACCCGGATGGCCCGGGACGTGGGCACCGAGGGCCGGCTGGGCGGTCAGGCGCAGGTGCCCGGGGTGTCCGGCACCTGGAAGGAACTGACCGACTCCGTCAACTCGATGGCAGGCAACCTCACCTCCCAGGTGCGGAACATCGCCCAGGTGACCACGGCCGTGGCGCGCGGTGACCTGTCGCAGAAGATCGACGTGGACGCGCGCGGGGAGATCCTCGAGCTGAAGAACACCATCAACACGATGGTGGACCAGCTGTCGTCGTTCGCCGATCAGGTGACGCGGGTGGCCCGTGAGGTGGGTACCGAGGGCCGCCTCGGCGGTCAGGCGCAGGTGCCCGGTGTGGCCGGAGTGTGGCGGGATCTGACGGACTCCGTGAACGGCATGGCGTCCAACCTGACGGGCCAGGTGCGCAACATCGCGCAGGTGGCGACGGCGGTGGCGCGCGGTGACCTGTCGCAGAAGATCACCGTCGACGCGCGCGGGGAGATCCTCGAGCTGAAGAACACCCTGAACACGATGGTGGACCAGCTGTCGTCGTTCGCGGAGGAGGTCACCCGGGTGGCCCGCGAGGTGGGCACCGAGGGCATCCTGGGCGGCCAGGCGGAGGTGCAGGGGGTCTCCGGCACCTGGAAGGACCTCACGCAGTCCGTGAACGGCATGGCGAACAACCTGACCCTCCAGGTGCGCAACATCGCCGAGGTCACCACGGCGGTCGCCAAGGGCGACCTGTCGAAGAAGATCACCGTCGACGCCAAGGGCGAGATCCTGGAGCTGGTGACCACCGTCAACACGATGGTGGACCAGCTGTCGTCGTTCGCGGAGCAGGTGACGCGGGTGGCCCGTGAGGTGGGCACCGAGGGCATCCTGGGCGGTCAGGCGCACGTGCCGGGCGTCACGGGCATCTGGAAGGACCTGAGCGACAACGTCAACCTGATGGCGAAGAACCTCACCACCCAGGTGCGGAACATCTCCCAGGTGTCCGCCGCGGTCGCCAACGGCGACCTGACGCGGCAGGTCAGCATCGAGGCGCGCGGCGAGGTGGCGCAGCTCGCGGACACCATCAACACGATGGTGAAGACGCTGAGCGCGTTCGCCGAGCAGGTCACCAAGGTGGCCCGTGAGGTGGGCACGGACGGCATCCTGGGCGGTCAGGCGCACGTGCCGGGGGTGGCGGGCACGTGGAAGGACCTCACCGAGTCGGTGAACCAGATGGCGTCCAACCTGACCGGTCAGGTGCGGAACATCGCCATGGTGACCACCGCCATCGCCAAGGGCGACCTGACGAAGAAGATCGACATCGACGCGCGCGGGGAGATCCTCGAGCTGAAGACGACCATCAACACGATGGTCGACCAGCTGTCGTCGTTCGCCGAGGAGGTCACGCGAGTGGCCCGTGAGGTGGGCACCGAGGGCCAGCTGGGCGGCCAGGCGCGGGTGCGGGACGTGGACGGCACCTGGCGGGATCTGACCGAGTCGGTGAACGAGATGGCCGGGAACCTCACCCGGCAGGTGCGCGCCATCGCGCGCGTGGCGACCGCGGTGACCCGCGGCGACCTGAACCTGAAGATCGACGTGGACGCGTCCGGGGAGATCCAGGAGCTCCAGGACTACATCAACAAGATGATCGCCAACCTGCGCGACACCACGATCGCCAACAAGGAGCAGGACTGGCTGAAGGGCAACCTGGCCCGCATCTCCGCGCTGATGCAGGGCCGGCGCGACCTGGAGGACGTCGCCTCGCTGATCATGAGCGAGCTGACGCCGGTGGTGTCCGCGCAGCACGGCGCGTTCTTCCTCGCCATGCCGCTGGTCGACGGCGAGGACCTGAACGCGGCCGACGAGGAGCAGTTCGAGCTGCGGATGCTCGGCTCGTACGGCTACTCCATGGGGTCGATGCCGACGTCGTTCCAGCCCGGTGAGGGGCTGATCGGGACGGCCGCGATGGAGAAGCGCACGATCCTGGTGGACAACGCGCCCAGCGGCTATCTGAAGATCTCCTCGGGGCTCGGGGAGGCGCCGCCGGCCCAGGTGATCGTGCTGCCGGTGGTGTTCGAGGGGAAGGTGCTCGGCGTCATCGAGCTGGCGTCGTTCACGCCGTTCACGGCGATCCAGAAGGACTTCCTCAACCAGATCGCCGAGATGATCGCGACCAGCGTCAACACCATCTCGGTCAACACCAAGACCGAGCGGCTGCTGGCGCAGTCGCAGGAGCTGACGGAGCAACTGCGGGAGCGGTCGGCCGAGTTGGAGCAGCGGCAGAAGGCGCTCCAGGCGTCCAACGCCGAGCTGGAGGAGAAGGCCGAGCTGCTGGCCCGTCAGAACCGCGACATCGAGGTGAAGAACACCGAGATCGAGGAGGCCCGGCAGGTCCTGGAGGAGCGCGCCGAGCAGCTCGCGGTGTCCATGCGCTACAAGAGCGAGTTCCTCGCGAACATGTCGCACGAGCTGCGGACGCCGCTCAACTCGCTGCTGATCCTCGCCAAGCTGCTCGCCGACAACGCCGACGCGAACCTGTCCCCCAAGCAGGTCGAGTTCGCCGAGACCATCCACGGTGCGGGATCCGACCTGCTCCAGCTCATCAACGACATCCTCGACCTGTCGAAGGTCGAGGCGGGCAAGATGGACGTCTCCCCGACGCGCATCGCGCTGGTGCAGCTCGTGGACTACGTGGAGGCCACGTTCCGTCCGCTGACCGCGGAGAAGGGCCTGGACCTGTCGGTGCGGGTGTCGCCGGAGCTGCCGGCCACCCTGCACACCGACGAGCAGCGGCTGCTGCAGGTGCTGCGGAACCTGCTGTCCAACGCGGTGAAGTTCACCGACTCCGGTTCGGTGGAGCTGGTCATCCGGCCGGCCCGGGACGACGTGCCGCAGGCCATCCGGGAGCAGCTGCTGGAGGCCGGTTCGCTGACCGACCCGGACGCGGACCTGATCGCGTTCTCGGTGAGCGACACGGGCATCGGCATCGCGGCCAGCAAGATGCGGGTGATCTTCGAGGCGTTCAAGCAGGCCGACGGCACCACCAGCCGCAAGTACGGCGGCACGGGGCTCGGACTGTCCATCTCGCGGGAGATCGCGCAGCTCCTCGGCGGTGAGATCCACGCGCAGAGCGAGCCGGGCCGCGGCTCGACGTTCACCCTGTACCTGCCGCTGCACCCGAGCGAGCTGCCGCCCAACGGCTACCAGCAGCCGCCCATGCCGGCGCTGGAGGCCGGGGACCTGGTGGCGTCGGCCGAGCTGGCCGCGCCGGAGGCCGAGACCCCGGCGGAGGTGACCTCGTACCGGGAGGCGCGGAACGGTCCGGCGGCGCTGTTCCGGCGCCGGCGCCGGGTCTCCCTCCAGCAGGACCAGCGGCCCTCCGCGGAGCTGGAGGAGTGGCCGGCCGTGGAGCAGGAGCCGCAGACGGCGCGCACGCCGCGCAAGGGCATCCGCTTCGGCGGGCAGAAGGTGCTGATCGTCGACGACGACATCCGGAACGTCTTCGCGCTGACCAGCGTCCTGGAGCAGCACGGCCTGTCCGTGCTGTACGCGGAGAACGGCCGCGAGGGCATCGAGGTCCTGGAGCAGCACGACGACGTGGCGGTCGTGCTGATGGACATCATGATGCCCGAGATGGACGGGTACGCGACGACCACGGCGATCCGGCGGATGCCGCAGTTCGCCGGGCTCCCGATCATCGCGCTCACCGCGAAGGCGATGAAGGGCGACCGGGAGAAGGCCATCGAGTCGGGCGCCTCCGACTACGTGACCAAGCCGGTCGACCCGGATCACCTGCTGACGGTGATGGAGCAGTGGATGAGGGGGGAGTGAGACCGGCGGCGGCAGGGCGTGGGAAAGTGGCGGGAAGCGTCCGAGGACGCGCGGCGTGGTCCACGCGTCCTGCGCGACGTCGTGTAGAAGTGCGGGATACGGGGAACCTTCTGGTCTCCCGCAGCGTTTCCGCTACGTGCACAGTGACATCACGGTGACAGGGTGTGGCGACAGGCGGGGTGCGGCTACGATGACCGGCACAAGGACGGGCGGCGCAAGGGAGTCGTCCCCTGGGGCGGCACCCACCGGTGCTGTGTCAGGTCCTGCTGACAGGGAGGGCCCCAAGCCGGGGCGAGGAGGGCGGGCCATGGTGCAGAAGGCCAAGATCCTCCTGGTCGATGACCGGCCGGAGAATCTGCTGGCGCTGGAGGCGATCCTCTCGGCGCTCGATCAGACGCTGGTGCGGGCATCGTCCGGGGAGGAAGCGCTCAAAGCACTGCTCACGGACGATTTCGCGGTCATTCTGCTGGACGTCCAGATGCCGGGGATGGACGGTTTCGAGACCGCCGCCCACATCAAGCGGCGGGAGCGGACCCGGGACATCCCGATCATCTTCCTCACCGCGATCAACCACGGCCCGCACCACACCTTCCGGGGGTACGCGGCGGGCGCGGTGGACTACATCTCCAAGCCGTTCGACCCGTGGGTGCTGCGCGCGAAGGTCTCGGTCTTCGTCGAGCTGTACATGAAGAACTGCCAGCTGCGGGAGCAGGCGTCGCTGCTGCGGCTCCAGCTCGAGGGCAGCGAGAAGGACACGGGGGAGTCCAAGGAGTCCGCGGGGCTGCTCGCCGAGCTGTCGGCGCGGCTCGCCGCCGTCGAGGAGCAGGCCGAGGCGCTCACCAAGCAGCTGAACGACGAGTCGACCGACGCGGCCGCGGTCGCCACGGCGGCCCATCTGGAGCGCAAGCTCACGGGATTGCGGCGGGCGCTGGACGCCCTGGACCCCGGGACCGGGAGCGCGTCGTCGGTGTCCTCGCAGAACTGACCCCGCCCGCGCGGGCCTTGCCCGCCCCCGGAAGCGGCCCTCGCCCTGAGGGGGCGTCAACTTCGCGCGTCCGGAGCACCACGCGTCAGCTTCGCGCCTCGAAGCGGGCGACACGAACGGGTGAAGCATCCGCCACGCGTGTTATGTGCCGTCTCCCCCGGTAACCTCACACCATGGCCTCACGTCCCTCCGCTGCCAAGAAGCCGCCCGCGAAGAAGGCGGTCGCTTCCGCGAAGGCTCCGGCGAAGAAGGCCGCCGCCAGGAAAACCCCGGCGAAGAAGGCGCCCGCCAAGAAGGCTCCGGCGAAAAGGCCGGTCCCCGCGCCGGCCCCGAATCCGACCGGCGCCGTCTACCGGCTCGTCCGCGCCCTGTGGCTGGGCCTGGCGCACGCCGTCGGCGCCGTGTTCCGCGGTATAGGGCAGGGCGCCAAGAACCTCGACCCGGCCCACCGCAAGGACGGTCTGGCGCTGCTGCTGCTCGGCATCGCGCTGATCGTGGCCGCCGGCACCTGGGCCGACCTCGAGGGGCCCGTCGGCGACCTGGTGGAGATCCTGGTCACCGGCGCGTTCGGACGGCTCGACCTGCTGGTGCCGATCCTCGTCGCGGTCGTCGCCGTACGGTTCATCCGGCACCCGGAGAAGCCCGAGGCCAACGGGCGGATCGTCATCGGCCTGTCCGCTCTCGTCATCGGCGTCCTGGGCCAGATCCACATCGCCTGCGGCTCACCCGCCCGTGCCGACGGCATGCAGGCCATAAGGGACGCCGGCGGCCTCATCGGCTGGGGCGCGGCCGCCCCGCTGTCGTCCACCATGACCGACGTCCTGGCCGTGCCCCTGCTGGTGCTGCTCACGGTCTTCGGCCTGCTGGTGGTCACGGCCACCCCGGTGAACGCCATCCCGCAGCGGCTGCGCCAGGTCGGCGTGCGGCTGGGGCTGGTGCACGAGCCGGAGCCGTACGAGTTCGGCGAGGACGACGAGCGCTACGAGGAGCAGTGGCGCGAGGCGCTGCCCGAGAGCCGCCGCAGGCGCCGTCCGGCGCCCCAGGAGTACGACCCGGAGCGCGCGGAGGACGAGGCGCTGTCCCGGCGCCGGCGCCGCCCGCGCCGGTCCGCCGTGCCGCAGCCCGACGCCAACCGGCCGATGGACGCCGTGGACGTGGCCGCCGCCGCGGCCGCCGCGCTCGACGGCGCCGTACTGCACGGCATGCCGCCCTCCCCGGTCGTCGCCGACCTCACCCAGGGCGTCAGCACCGGCGATCACGAGCCGACCACCCCGACGCCGGTCCCGGCCGCCCGCCCGCAGCAGGACACGCCCAAGCAGGGCAGGTCCAAGCGGGACGCGCCCGCGAAGGACGAGGGGACCGAGCAGCGGGAGCGGCCGCCCGCGGGTGTGCTCGACATGACCAAGGCACCGCCGCGCGAACCCCGCGACCTGCCGCCGCGCGCGGAGCAGTTGCAGCTCTCCGGCGACATCACGTACTCCCTGCCCTCGCTCGACCTGCTGCACCGCGGCGGACCGGGCAAGGCGCGCAGCGCCGCCAACGACGCCATAGTGGAGGCGCTGCGGAAGGTCTTCACCGAGTTCAAGGTGGACGCCGACGTCACCGGCTTCACCCGCGGCCCGACGGTCACCCGGTACGTCGTCGAACTCGGCCCGGCCGTGAAGGTCGAGCGGGTCACCGCGCTCACCAAGAACATCGCGTACGCCGTCGCCAGCCCGGACGTGCGGATCATCAGCCCGATCCCCGGCAAGTCCGCGGTCGGCATCGAGATCCCCAACACCGACCGGGAGATGGTGAACCTCGGCGACGTGCTGCGGCTCGCGGAGTCCGCCGAGGACGACGACCCGATGCTGGTCGCCTTCGGCAAGGACGTCGAGGGCGGCTACGTGATGGACTCGCTGGCGAAGATGCCGCACATGCTGGTCGCGGGCGCCACCGGCTCCGGCAAGTCGTCCTGCATCAACTGCCTGATCACCTCGGTCATGATGCGGGCGACCCCGGAGGACGTCCGGATGATCCTGGTCGACCCCAAGCGCGTCGAGCTGACCGCGTACGAGGGCATCCCGCACCTGATCACGCCGATCATCACCAACCCCAAGCGGGCCGCCGAGGCGCTCCAGTGGGTCGTGCGCGAGATGGACCTGCGCTACGACGACCTGGCCGCCTACGGCTACCGGCACATCGACGATTTCAACCGCGCGGTGCGCGAGGGCAAGGTAAAGCCGCCCGAGGGCAGCGAGCGCGAGCTCCAGCCGTACCCGTATCTGCTGGTGATCGTGGACGAGCTGGCCGACCTGATGATGGTCGCCCCGCGCGACGTCGAGGACGCCATCGTGCGCATCACCCAGCTCGCGCGCGCGGCCGGCATCCACCTGGTGCTGGCCACCCAGCGGCCCTCGGTCGACGTCGTCACCGGTCTGATCAAGGCGAACGTGCCGTCCCGGCTGGCGTTCGCCACGTCCTCGCTCGCCGACTCGCGGGTCATCCTCGACCAGCCCGGCGCCGAGAAGCTGATCGGCAAGGGCGACGGGCTGTTCCTGCCGATGGGCGCGAACAAACCCACGCGTATGCAGGGCGCGTTCGTGACCGAGGAGGAGGTCGCGGCGGTCGTCCAGCACTGCAAGGACCAGATGGCGCCGGTCTTCCGGGACGACGTGGTCGTCGGCACCAAGCAGAAGAAGGAGATCGACGAGGACATCGGCGACGACCTCGACCTGCTGTGCCAGGCGGCCGAGCTGGTCGTCTCCACCCAGTTCGGGTCCACGTCGATGCTCCAGCGCAAGCTGCGCGTCGGCTTCGCCAAGGCGGGCCGGCTGATGGACCTCATGGAGTCCCGTAACATCGTCGGACCGAGCGAAGGTTCGAAGGCTCGTGACGTTCTTGTGAAGCCTGATGAGCTGGACGGCGTGCTCGCGCTGATCCGCGGGGAGTCTGAAGGGTAGGCGGCGGGGACACGGTCGTCGCGCCGGGACGTCCGGCCGGGTGACCGTGACCCTTCCGTAAGCGATCGACGAGCAACCGTTCCCCGTCGGCATACGTCAAGTTGAACGAAGTGTCAGACAGCAGGACGACCATCGGAATGTCGGGCCATTCCGATGGCGTACAAAGGACGAACGCCCGGTTGCCCCACCCCTTCGTACCCCACCTAGACTGAACCTCCAGCACAGGCGGCTACACGCTCGAAAGGCGCCCCCGTGTCCATCGGCAACTCCCCTGAAGACGAGCGTCCGTTCGAAGACGTTTCCGAGGAAGACCGCCCTTCCGTCTCGGTCGGCCGTGCGCTGCAGCAGGCGCGCATCGCCGCCGGGCTCACCGTCGACGACATCAGTACCGCCACCCGCGTCCGTACCGCCATCGTCCACGCCATCGAGCGGGACGACTTCGCGCCCTGCGGCGGCGACGTGTACGCGCGCGGGCACATCCGCACGCTGGCCAAGGCCGTGAAGCTCGACCCTTCCCCGCTGCTCGCCCAGTACGAGGCCCAGAACGGCGGAGGCCGCCCGGCGCCCACCCCGGCCGCGCCCCTCTTCGAGGCGGAGCGGATCCGTCCGGAGCGGCGCGGACCCAACTGGACCGCCGCCATGGTCGCCGCGATCGTGGTCGTGATCGGCTTCGTCGGCTTCACGATGGTCAACGGCGACGACGGCGAGGCGAACGTCGCCGGCGACACCGAGCCGACCGCGTCGCCCACGCCCAGCTCCGCCGGCAAGACCGCGAAGCCCGTCGTGCCCGCGCCGGAGCCGTCGGACAGCGCCATCGCCGCGGCCCCGCAGGACAAGGTGACCGTCAAGGTCGTCGCCGCCGACGGACCCAGCTGGATCTCCGCCAAGGACCACAACGGCAAGATGCTCTACGCCGGGCTGCTCAAGAAGGACGAGGACAAGACCTTCCAGGACAGCTCCAAGATCGACCTGGTCCTCGGCGACGCGGGCGCCCTCGACCTGTTCGTGAACGGCAAGAAGATCGAGGACGACTGGCAGCCGGGCGCCGTGGAGCGCCTCACCTACACCAAGGGCGACCCCCAGGCCGGGTGAGCGGCTCCCGGAAACGCGATCACCACGGGGTTGGCCGGGTCCGGCCAACCCCGTCGACGTGGGGCGTCGCCGGGACGAAGTAGTCTAGAGCCCATGCCTGAACGCCGTACCGTCGCACTGGTCACCCTTGGCTGCGCCCGTAACGAGGTGGACTCGGAGGAGCTCGCAGGCCGTTTGGAGGCGGACGGCTGGCAGCTCGTGGAGGACGCCGAGGACGCGGACGTCGCCGTCGTCAACACCTGTGGCTTCGTCGAGGCCGCCAAGAAGGATTCCGTCGACGCCCTCCTGGAGGCCAACGACCTCAAGGGACACGGGAGAACGCAGGCCGTCGTCGCCGTGGGCTGCATGGCCGAGCGGTACGGCAAGGAGCTCGCCGAAGCCCTTCCCGAGGCCGACGGCGTGCTCGGCTTCGACGACTACGCGGACATCTCCGACCGTCTGCAGACCATCCTGAACGGCGGGATCCACGCCGCCCACACCCCGCGCGACCGGCGCAAGCTGCTGCCCATCAGCCCGGCCGAGCGGCAGGAGTCCGCCGCCGCCGTCGCGCTGCCCGGGCACGGCCCGGCCGACCTGCCCGACGGCCTCGCCCCCGCCTCGGGCCCCCGCGCACCCCTGCGGCGCCGCCTGGACGGCTCCCCGGTCGCCTCGGTGAAGCTCGCCTCCGGCTGCGACCGGCGCTGCTCCTTCTGCGCCATCCCCTCCTTCCGCGGCTCCTTCATCTCCCGCCGCCCCAGCGACGTCCTCAACGAGACGCGGTGGCTGGCGGAGCAGGGCGTGAAGGAGGTCATGCTGGTCTCCGAGAACAACACCTCCTACGGCAAGGACCTCGGCGACATCCGCCTGCTGGAGTCCCTGCTGCCCGAACTCGCCGAGGTCGACGGCCTGGAGCGGGTGCGCGTCAGCTACCTCCAGCCGGCCGAGATGCGGCCCGGTCTGATCGACGTGCTGACCTCCACCCCCAAGGTCGCCCCCTACTTCGACCTGTCCTTCCAGCACTCCGCGCCCGACGTGCTGCGCGCCATGCGCCGCTTCGGCGACACCGACCGCTTCCTGGAGCTGCTCGACACCATCCGGAGCAAGGCGCCCCAGGCCGGCGTGCGCTCCAACTTCATCGTCGGCTTCCCCGGCGAGTCCGCGTCCGACCTCGCCGAGCTGGAGCGGTTCCTGAGCCACGCCCGGCTCGACGCCATCGGCGTGTTCGGCTACTCCGACGAGGAGGGCACCGAGGCGGCCGGTTACGACGGCAAGCTGGACGAGGACGTGGTCGCCGAGCGGCTGGCCCGCGTCTCCCGGCTGGCCGAGGAACTCGTCTCGCAGCGCGCCGAGGAGCGGGTCGGCGAGACCGTGCACGTCCTGGTGGAGTCCGTCGACGAGGAGGAGGGTGTGTACGGCCGTGCCGCGCACCAGGCTCCCGAGACGGACGGGCAGGTGCTGCTCACGAGCGGCGAGGGACTGAGTGTCGGCCGTATGGTCGAGGCGAAGGTGGTCGCCACGGAAGGTGTCGACCTGGTGGCCGAGCCGCTCTTCGAGGGCTCGCCCGCGCGCATCGAGGAGGCGGGCAGATGACGGGTGTCCCGGCATCGGCGGCAGGTGGCCCCTCCGGCGCGAGGAGGGCGAAGGGTCCCGCGTCCGGGGGCCTGACACCGGCGTCCGGCCGCGCGCTCGCGCGGGAGGCCAGGGACACGGCTCCGGGCGAGTCCGGAGGCGGGCGGGCACGGCGTGACGCGTCGAGCCCCGAGGACGTCCGCGCGACGGCCCCTTCCTCTGCTTCCCCTTCGTCGTCCCCCGAGGGCACCGGGAACGCAGGGACCGCCGAGGCACAGGGCTCCACGCGGGCCCCGCGCGGCGGCAAGATCGCGGCGGCGGCCGTCGACCAGGCCAGCGTCTGGAACATCGCCAACCTGCTGACCATGCTCCGGCTGCTGCTGGTGCCGGCGTTCGTCATGCTGATGCTGGCCGACGGCGGCTACGACCCGGCCTGGCGCTCGCTGGCCTGGGCGGCCTTCGCCATCGCCATGATCACCGATCTGTTCGACGGTCATCTGGCGCGCACCTACAACCTGGTCACCGACTTCGGGAAGATCGCCGACCCCATCGCCGACAAGGCCATCATGGGCGCGGCGCTGATCTGCCTGTCCGCGCTGGGCGACCTGCCGTGGTGGGTCACGGGCGTGATCCTCGGCAGGGAACTCGGGATCACCCTGCTGCGCTTCCTGGTCATCCGTTACGGGGTGATCCCGGCCAGCCGGGGCGGCAAGCTCAAGACGCTCACCCAGGGCGTAGCCGTGGGCATGTACGTGCTCGCGCTGACCGGGTGGCTGGCGACGCTGCGGTGGTGGGTGATGGCCGCGGCGGTGGTGCTGACCGTGGTGACCGGACTCGACTATGTGAAACAGGCCATTGTGCTCCGCAGGCAGGGAATCGCCGAGCGCGAGGCGGCGTTGGAGGAGACGGAAGAGTGAGTTCTACGGCCACCGAGGTGGTGCGACTACTCACCGTGAAGGGCGGGACGCTCGCGGTCGCCGAGTCGCTGACCGGTGGCCTGGTGGCGGCGGAGATCACCTCCGTCCCCGGGGCGTCCAAGGTCTTCCGTGGCTCGGTGACGGCCTACGCCACCGAGCTCAAGCACCGGCTGCTGGGCGTGGACGCCACTCTGCTGGCCCAGCGCGGAGCGGTGGATCCGCAGGTGGCGGCCCAGATGGCGGCCGGGGTGCGCAAGGCGCTCGGCGCCGACTGGGGCATCGCCACCACGGGGGTGGCCGGCCCCGACCCTCAGGACGGACAGGCCGTCGGCACGGTGTACGTCGCCGTGGACGGCCCCTCCGCGGAGAGCGCCGCTTCCGCCTCTGGCGGAAAAGTGCGCCATCTGCGGTTGAACGGCGACCGCGCGGAAATTCGTATGGAGAGTGTACGGAGCGTACTCGCCCTGCTCCTCGCGGAGCTGGCGGGCGAACAGACCGGGAATGAGCGGGCACAGGATACGGAACGGAACGGGGGGTTTTGATGTTTGCAGCCCAGAGTGAACACGACATCGCTCCCCGCACGGCCGCGGCGCGAGGCGGTACGGTGGGGCGAGAAGGATGCGGCTACGCGGTCCGAGGAGGGAGCCACCGATGATTCTGCTCCGTCGCCTGCTGGGTGACGTGCTGCGTCGGCAGCGCCAGCGCCAGGGCCGTACTCTGCGCGAAGTCTCCTCGTCCGCCCGAGTTTCGCTCGGCTATCTCTCCGAGGTGGAGCGGGGGCAGAAGGAGGCTTCCTCCGAACTGCTCTCCGCGATCTGCGACGCGTTGGACGTACGGATGTCCGAGCTCATGCGGGAGGTGAGCGACGAACTCGCTCTCGCCGAGCTGGCCCAGTCTGCTGCAGCGACCCCCAGCGAGCCCGTACCCACGCCGGTTCGACCGATGCTGGGTTCCGTGTCGGTGACGGGTGTGCCACCGGAACGGGTGACCATCAAGGCGCCCGCCGAGGCGGTGGACGTCGTCGCCGCCTGAGCCCGGTGTCCGGCGCCCGCGCGGTATGAGGATGTGAATTGCCCCGGTGAGGGCTCCTCCGGAGGATTCCGGAGGGGTGCCGCCGGGGTTTTCGCATGCCCGCGGAAGTCAGGGGGGAGCGGGGCGGGGCTGCGTTTGCCGGTGTGGCGGCGGGCCGTCATCGTGGAGACGGAGGCGGGGGATCAGCCACGGAGGTGCGGATGTACGTCGTGAAGAGCCCGTTGTCCGACGAGAACCTGAAGACCGTTTCTGAGGCACTGCAGGGCGCCCTGGTCGATCTGATCGACCTCTCCCTGGTGGCCAAGCAGATCCACTGGAACGTGGTCGGACCGCGCTTCCGCTCCGTCCATCTCCAGCTCGACGAGGTCGTGACCACCGCGCGCGCTCACTCCGACACCGTGGCCGAACGCGCCGCGGCCCTCGGCGTCTCGCCCGACGGGCGGGCCGCGACCGTGGCCGTCGGCAGCGGCATCGGCGTCACGCCCGAGGGCTGGGTCGACGACGCGGCGGCGGTGAGCACGCTGGTGGACGCGCTGGGCGCGGTCATCACCCGCATGCGGGAGCGGATCGCGGCGACCGAGGAGCCCGACCCGGTGACCCAGGACATCTTCATCACCATCACCGCGGACCTCGAGAAGCACCACTGGATGTTCCAGGCCGCGAACGGGTGATACGGCCGCGGGGCGCCGGAGAAGTCCACGCTCACAGGACCGCGCCGGGGGTGTGCCGGTGTGCCGCCGCCGTGGCGTTCACGGCCCTGTGGTGGTGGGCGGCGGCCCGGCTGCTGCTCGCCCCCGACGCCGGCGCCTTGGAGGGCGCGGTCGCGGCCAGCGGATGGGGACTCAGCGTGTTCCCGGTGCACTGTCTGCCCAAGGCGCGGGCGGACGGGGCGCTCGCCGCCGGCCGGTGGCGGCGGGCCTGGCGTGCGGGGCGCTCCCGGGATGCGGAGTGACGCCCTGGCCGGCTAGGGGCCCCGGCGGCTTCGCGGTGCGGGTTCAGGAGTCGGTCCCGGCTGGCAGGCGGGGCACCAGTACGTGGGGCGTTCGCGTGAGCCGTCGCCCTGCTCGGCCACCCGGATCGGCGTGCCGCAGCGCAGACAGGGGCGGCGGGCGCGGCCGTACACATAGAGGTCCTGGCCGCGCCGTCCCGTGGTGTTGCGGATCGGGCGGTCGCGGTTGAACTCCAGCAGCTTCCTGGCCAGCTCCGGGAGGCTCGCCAGCCGGTCGGCGGGCAGCTCGCCGACGGGGAGCCAGGGCGTGACGTTGAGCAGGAAGCACAGCTCGCTCTTGAACACGTTGCCGATGCCCGCGAGGTTCCGCTGGTCCAGCAGGGCCTCGCCGAGTTGGCGGTCGGGGTCCTTGGTGAGGTTGGCCAGAGCGATGTCGGCGTCCCAGTCGGGGCCCAGCAGGTCGGGGCCGAGGTGGCCGACCGCGCGGTCCTCCTCGTCCTCGGTGCGGATCAGCTCCAGCACCGGCAGCCGGTAGCCGACCGCCGTGCGCTCGGCGTTGGCGAGGACGGCGCGGATCTGGTGCGCCGGGCCGCCGTTCCAGCGCTGCCCGGGCGTGAAGATCCGCCAGGAGCCGTCCATCCGCAGATGCGAGTGCAGGGTCAGGCCGCCCTCGATCCGGGTCAGCAAGTGCTTTCCGCGCGCCGTGACGTCCAGCACCGACCGGCCGGTGAGGTCGGAGGTGGCCAAGCGGGGCACCCGCAGATCGCTGCGGACCAGCACTCTGCCCGCGAGGGCGTCGTGCAGCCGTCGCGCGGCCTGCCAGACCGTGTCTCCTTCGGGCATGCGTCAAGGGTGACACGGCCGGGCCGTACCCGGTCAGGCGCGCAGCCGCAGCCCCCTGGGCGTGGCCACGAAACCCGCGGCCTCCAGGAGGGCGCCCAGCGGGGACGTCAGGGCCGGGGTGGCGTTGACGCGCTCCACGGTCACCGTGCCGAGGGAGCCCGCGCGGGCGGCGTTCGCGAGCGCCTCGGCGGCCACCGGCAGCCTCGGGTCGTCGGCCGGGTCGGCGCCGGGGTCGGCGGGCCAGGCGAGTACGGTCTTGCCGCCGCGCTCCATGTAGAGCGTCAGCTCTCCGTCCACCAGCACCACCAGGGAGCCCGCCTTGCGGCCCGGCTTGTGGCTCGCGCCGTCCGGCGGCTCCGGCCACCCCAGGGCCGCCCCGTAGGCGTTGGCCGGGTCGGCGGCGGCCAGCACCACGGCCCGGGAGGTGCGGTCCGGCCCCGTACGGCGTCCGGCGAACGGGTCGTACGAGGGACCTTGGCCGTTCTGCCAGGGCTGCGAGCCCTGGGCGGCGAGGTCGCGCGGCGAGACGTACTCACCGGGCCGCGAGGGCAGGTACGACGCGTCGTCCCGGCCCGGCCCGAGCCCGTAGGGGTCGGACTGCGCGCCGAACGGAGCGGGCACGTCCGGGGCCGTGCGCCCCTCGCCGCGCTCCCGGGCGTTGGCGGCCGCGCGCAGGCGGTCGACGGCGCCGTCCATCGCGAACTGGGCGGCGCCGAGGCCCTCCACCACGTAGCCACGCCGGGCCTGCCCGGTCTCCTCGAAGGCGGACAGCACGCGGTACACCGCCGAGAAGCCGCCTTCGACGCCCTCCGCGGCGACGGCGCCCCGGGTCACCACGCCGTGCCGGTCCAGCAGGGTGCGGGCCAGGGCGTGCGCGCGGACCGTGGTGTCGCCCTCCCGGCCGGGCAGCAGCGACCAGCGGCCGGCGACGGTGGGCGGGCCCGTGCGGGAGGCGCTGCGGGCCGCCGCCGTGAGGGAGCCGTAGCGTCCGCGCGGCACCGCGCGCTTGGCGCGGTGGGCCGTGGACCCGGCGGTGCGCCCGGAACCGAGCAGGGCGCGCAGCGGGTTGAGCGTGTCGTTGGTGAGCCGCCCGGACCAGGCGAGGTCCCACAGGGCGTCGGCCAGCTGCACATCGCTCGCCTCGGGGTGCGTGGTGGCACGGACCTGGTCGGCGATCTGCCGGAAGAAGAGGCCGTAGCCGCCGGACAGGGCGGCCAGCACGGACTCGTGCAGCGCGGTCGTCTCCAGCGGGTGCGGGGGAGGCAGCAGCAGGGGGGCCGCGTCCGCCAGGTACAGCGACACCCAGCCGTCCTTGCCCGGCAGCGAACCCGCGCCCGCCCAGATCACCTCGCCGGACGCGGTCAGCTCGTCGAGCATGGCCGGGGCGTAGTTCGCCACCCGGGACGGCAGGACCAGCTTCTCCAGGGCGGAGGCGGGCACGGACGCGCCCTGCAACTGCTCGACGGCCCGTAGCAGTCCGTCGATGCCGCGCAGGGAGTGGCCCTTGCCCATGTGCTGCCACTGGGGGAGGAACTGGGCCAGCGCGGCGGGCGGCACCGGCTCCAGCTCGTGCCGCAGCGCGGCCAGGGAACGGCGGCGCAGCCGGCGCAGCACCGCCGCGTCGCACCACTCCTGTCCGATCCCGGCCGGGTGGAACTCGCCCTGCACGACCCGGCCGGCCGCCGCGAGGCGCTGCAGGGCGCCCTCGGTGACGGCCACGCCCAGCCCGAAGCGGGCCGCCGCCGTCGCCGACGTGAACGGGCCGTGCGTGCGCGCGTACCGCGCGAGGAGGTCGCCCAGGGGGTCCTTGACGGGTTCGGTGAACGCCTCGGGCACGCCGACCGGCAGCGCCGTGCCCAGCGCGTCCCGCAGCCGGCCCGCGTCCTCGACGGCCGCCCAGTGGTCCTCGCCCGCGATGCGCACCCGGATGGCGCGCCGCGCGGAGGCCAGCTCCTGCGCCCACAGCGGCTCGGCGCCCCGCTCGGCCAGCTCGGCCTCGGTGAGCGGACCGAGCATCCGCAGCAGGTCGGCGACGCTCTCCGTGTCCTTCGCGCGCCGGTCCTCGGTGAGCCACTGCAGCTCCCGCTCCAGCTCCGTGAGCACCTCGGCGTCCAGCAGCTCGCGCAGCTCCGCCTGGCCGAGCAGCTCCGCGAGCAGCCGCGAGTCCAGCGACAGGGCGGCCGCACGGCGCTCGGCGAGCGGGGAGTCGCCCTCGTAGAGGAACTGGGCGACGTACCCGAACAGCAGGGAGCGCGCGAACGGGGACGGCTCCGGGGTGGTGACCTCGACCAGCCGCACCTTCCGGGACTCCAGGTCGCCCATCAGCTCGACCAGGCCGGGGACGTCGAACACGTCCTGGAGGCACTCGCGCACCGCCTCCAGGACGATCGGGAACGACCCGAACTTGCCGGCCACCTGAAGCAGCTGGGATGCGCGCTGGCGCTGCTGCCACAGCGGTGTGCGCCGGCCCGGGTTACGGCGCGGCAGCAGCAGCGCGCGGGCGGCGCACTCACGGAACCGGGAGGCGAACAGCGCCGAGCCTCCGACCTGGTCGGTGACGACCTGGTCGACCTCGCCCTTGTCGAAGACGACGTCGGCGGCGCCCACGGGGGCCTGGTCCGCGTCGTACTCCGTGCCGGCCTTCGCCGGCTCCTGGTCGAGCAGGTCCAGGCCCATCAGGTCGGCGTCCGGGAGGCGCAGCACGATGCCGTCGTCGGCATGCATCACCTGGGCGTCCATGCCGTACCGCTCGGACAGGCGGGCGCCCAGCGCGAGCGCCCACGGGGCGTGCACCTGGGCGCCGAACGGGGAGTGGACGACCACCCGCCAGTCGCCCAGCTCGTCGCGGAACCGCTCCACCACGATCGTGCGGTCGTCCGGGATGTGCCCGCACGCCTCGCGCTGCTCCCTGAGGTACGACAGCACGTTGTCCGCGGCCCAGGCGTCCAGACCCGCCGCCAGCAGCCGCAGCCGGGCGTCCTCGTCGGACAGCGAGCCCACCTCGCGCAGGAACGCGCCCAGCGCGCGGCCCAGCTCCAGCGGACGGCCCAGCTGGTCGCCCTTCCAGAACGGCAGCCGGCCCGGCACACCCGGCGCGGGGGAGACCAGGACCCGGTCGCGCGTGATGTCCTCGATGCGCCACGAGCTGGTGCCGAGCGTGAAGACGTCGCCCACGCGCGACTCGTAGACCATCTCCTCGTCCAGCTCGCCGACCCGGCCCCCGCCCTTCTTGGGGTCGGCGCCCGCCAGGAACACGCCGAACAGGCCGCGGTCGGGGATCGTGCCGCCCGAGGTGACGGCCAGCCGCTGGGCTCCCGGGCGTCCGGTGATCTCACCCGTGACGCGGTCCCACACCACCCGCGGGCGCAGCTCCGCGAAGGCGTCCGACGGATAGCGGCCGGCGAGCATGTCCAGCACGGACGTGAACGCGGACTCGGGCAGCGAGGCGAAGGGGGCCGCCCGGCGGACCACCGCCAGCAGGTCGTCGAACTGCCAGGTGTCCATCGCCGTCATCGCCACGAGCTGCTGCGCCAGGACGTCCAGCGGGTTCGACGGGACGCGCAGGGACTCGATCGCGCCCGTGCGCATCCGCTCGGTGACGACGGCGGCCTGCACCAGGTCGCCCCGGTACTTCGGGAACACCACGCCCGTGGACACCGCGCCCACCTGGTGGCCCGCGCGGCCCACGCGCTGGAGGCCGGAGGCGACCGACGGCGGCGACTCGACCTGCACCACCAGATCGACGGCGCCCATGTCGATGCCCAGCTCCAGGCTGGACGTGGCGACCACCGCGGGCAGCCGGCCCGCCTTCAGGTCCTCCTCCACCTGGGCGCGCTGCTCCTTGGACACCGAGCCGTGGTGCGCCCGCGCGATGACCGCGGGCGCACCCTGGGCGGCTCCGGAGCCGCCCATCAGTTCGGCGGGGGAGTGGTGCTCGTCCAGGGGCTCGCCGGTGGCGCGCTCGTAGGCGATCTCGTTGAGCCGGTTGCACAGCCGCTCGGCGAGACGGCGGGAGTTGGCGAACACGATGGTCGAGCGGTGGCTCTGCACCAGGTCGGCGATCCGCTCCTCGACGTGCGGCCAGATGGAGGGCTTCTCCGCGCCCTCCGAGCTCTCGGAGACGGGCGAGCCGCCCAGCTCGCCGAGGTCCTCGACCGGCACCACCACGGAGAGGTCGAACTCCTTGCCCGACTCCGGCTGCACGATCTCCGTCTTGCGGCGCGGGGACAGGAAGCGGGCGACCTCGTCCACGGGGCGCACGGTGGCCGACAGGCCGATGCGGCGGGCCGGCTTCGGCAGCAGCTCGTCCAGCCGCTCCAGGGACAGCGCCAGGTGCGCGCCGCGCTTGGTGCCCGCGACCGCGTGCACCTCGTCGAGGATCACCGTCTCCACGCCCGCGAGCGCGTCGCGCGTGGCGGACGTCAGCATCAGGAACAGCGACTCGGGCGTGGTGATCAGGATGTCCGGCGGCCGGGTGGCGAGGGCACGGCGCTCGGCGGGCGGGGTGTCGCCGGAGCGGATGCCGACCTTCACCTCGGGCTCCGGCATCCCCAGGCGCACGGCCTCCTGGCGGATGCCGGTCAGCGGGCTGCGCAGATTGCGCTCGACGTCGACGGCGAGGGCCTTCAGCGGCGAGACGTACAGCACACGGCAGCGTTTCCTGGGGTCGGCCGGCGGGGGCGTCGAGGCCAGCTGGTCCAGGGCGGCGAGGAACGCGGCCAGCGTCTTCCCCGAACCGGTCGGCGCCACCACCAGCACGTCCGAGCCCGCCCCGATGGCCTGCCAGGCGCCGGCCTGGGCGGCCGTGGGCGCGGAGAAGGCCCCCGTGAACCAGCCACGGGTCGCGGGGGAGAAGCCGTCCAGGGCACGGCGCGGATCGCTGACCATGCGTCCATCGTGCACCCGGCCACTGACAACCGGGCCGGTCCGGGGCGCCGGCCGGACCGCGTGACAATGACGGTATGGCGGAGACGCGCGGGGAACGGGCACGGCACTGGCGGTACGAGGAACTGCCCGGTGTCGACCTGCTGCGCGCCCGCTACATCCGCAAGTCGTTCGTCCGGCACACCCACGAACACTTCGTGATCGCCGCCATCGCCGACGGCGTCGAGGTCTTCCAGCACGGGAGCGGCGACCAGTACGCGGGCGCCGGAGCCCTCGCCCTGGTGAACCCGGACACACCTCACACCGGCCGGGCGGGCGTCCCGGAGGGCTGGCAGTACGGTGCCGTCTACCCGTCGCCGGACGTCGTGGCCGCGATCGCCGCCGAGACCACCACCCTGCGCGGCACCCCGGGTTTCGTCACCCCCGTCCTCGACGACCCGTACACCGTCCAGCTGGTCCACCAGGTGCTGCGGGCCACCGACGAGGGCAACGCGCTCGCCGCCGACACCCTGCTGAGGGTCGCGGTGACCCGGCTGCTTCGGCTGAACGGCGGCACGCTGCCCCGGCGCGAGGTCCGCACGGCCGGCGCCCGGACCGCGGCACGCGCGCGTGCCGTGCTCGAGGAGCGCATGGCCGTCCCGCCCACCCTGGAGCAGCTCGCCGCCGACCTCGGCACCAGTCCGTTCGCCCTGCTGCGCGCCTTCCGCGACACCTACGGCATGCCCCCGCACACCTGGCTCACCGACGCGCGCGTACGGCGCGCCCGGCGGCTGCTGGACGCGGGGACGACGCCGTCCGAGGCGGCCGTCACCGTGGGGTTCACCGACCAGCCGCACCTCAACCGGCACTTCAGCCGCATCGTCGGCGTCCCGCCGGGCGCCTACCAGCGCGAGCGCAAGAACGTACAAGACGCGCGCGGCGGCCCTTCCGTAGCGTCCGGGGTGTGGCAGTGGAACGGACAGCAGAGCACGAGCACCCGGACATACGGTCCGACGGAGCACACACCCCGCCCGAGGGGGTAGGAAAGCCGGACGGCGCCGTGGTGCGGGACGCCCTCGGAGTCGGGGTCGCCGTCGGACTCTCCGGGTTCGCCTTCGGCGTGACCTCGGCGGGCAGCGGGCTCAGCCTGCTCCAGACCTGCGCGCTCAGCCTGCTGGTGTTCACCGGCGCCTCCCAGTTCGCCCTGGTGGGGGCGCTGGCGGCGGGCGGCGGCGCCGTCACGGCCGCCGCGGGCGCCTTCTTCCTCGGCGTGCGCAACGCCTTCTACGGGCTGCGGCTGTCGCAGCTGCTGGCGCTGCCCCGCGCGGTGCGGCCGTTCGCCGCCCAGTGGGTGATCGACGAGACCACCGCCGTCTCGCTCGCGCAGCCCACCCGCCGCGCCGCCCGCATCGGCTTCGTGGTCACCGGGCTCAGCCTCTACGTCCTGTGGAACCTCACCACGCTGCTCGGCGCACTGGGCGCGGACGCCATCGGCGACACCAAGGCGTGGGGCCTGGACGCGGCCGGTCCCGCCGTGTTCCTGGCGCTGCTCGCCCCCATGCTGCGCACCGGTACCGAGCGGGCCGTCGCCGCGCTCGCCGTGCTGCTGGGGCTCGGCCTGCTGCCCGTGCTGCCCGCCGGCGTCCCGGTCCTGGTGGCCGCCCTGGCGGCACCCGTCGTCCTGTGGGCGCACGGCCGCAGGAACGCGTCCCGCGGACACGTGAGGGAGGAGGAGCGGTGAACATCTGGCTCGCGATCGGCCTGACCGTCGTCGGCTGCTACGCCGTGAAGCTCGTCGGGCTGCTGGTGCCCGCAGGCGTCCTCGAGCGGCCCCTCGTCCGGCGGCTCGCCGCACTGCTGCCCGTGGCCCTGCTGGCCGCCCTCACGGCCCAGCAGGCCTTCGCGGACGGCCGCGCCCTGGTCCTGGACGCGCGGGCGGCCGGACTGGTGGCGGCCGCCGTGGCGCTCCTGCTGCGTGCGCCGTTCCTGCTCGTGGTGGCGGCGGCCGTGCTCGTGACGGCGGGAGTGCGGGCGCTGGGCGGGTGAGGCGGAGGGCCTGCCTTCTCCGGCCCTCCCGTGGCGCCCTCCTCAGGCGAGGGGGCGGCCGTAGGCGGGGGTGCGGCGGGCCAGATGGAAGGTGGCGGCTCGTCCGGCCTCCCGCTGGCGTCGAACGCCCCTCAGGCGAGGGAGCGGCCGTACGCGGCCAGGGTGCGCAGCGCCTCGATCGTCGCGATGGGACGGGCCTCCAGGAGGGCGGCAGGGGCGGGCTCAGGGGCGCCCGGGAGCCGGCGGGCGGGCCAGCCACCGTCGGCCTGCTGCCCGGCCGCTAGGACGTCCAGGGAACGCTCGATCTCCGCGTCGGTGAACCACGCGCGCGCCAGTGAGTCCGGGGTGCGTGCGTAGTCGTGCGGGAAGCGGCGGTCACCGGGGGTGTGAACGGGAACGGAACCGGGGGCGGTCGAGGCGGCCGGCCGTGCGCCGGGGGCGTCCGGGTCGAGCACCACCAGCCGCTCCCGGCGTACCAGGTGGCCCAGCCGGTCGGCGGCGGCCTCCGCGCGGGCGCGGTCCGGGGCGTGGTCCAGGAAGAGCACGGCGGCCACCACGTCACCTGGGCGCGCCGCCTCCAGCGACTCGACGGCCTGCCAGCAGAAGTCGGTCGCGCGGAACAGCCACGGGTGCCACACCTCGTTGCGGTGCAGCAGCCCCACCACCGGCGCGGTGGCGGACAGCGCGCCGGGCAGGCGGACCGCTGCGTCGCCGCTCCCGGCCGGGCGCACGGCCGGAAGGGCCGCCTCCGGGCGGATGGCCGTGAGGGCGCCCTCCGTCGTCGAGACGGACGTCAGATAGCGGCACACGTCCTCCGCGCGGCGCGCGTCGCAGCGCGCCACGGAGTCCAGTACATGCAGTGCGCGGGCGGTGTGCGCGGGCAGGCTCGCCGGTCCGCGCAGGGCGGGCTCCAGGGCGTGACCGTAGCCGCCGTCGGCGTTCCGGTACGCCTCCAGGGCGGTCTCGACCGGGCCCGCGGCGCCGTCCCGGAAGTGATGGGCGAACAGGCGCTGCTCCAGTACGCGCGCGGTGAGCCACACGAAACGCTCCGCGCGCGCGAGCGTGCCGTGCGGGGGGGACGTCGGGGTGAGCGGTACGGCTGCGATGTCGGCCATGGCACCGACCGTAGGCGCACGGGGGAGCCCCGCACGGCCCGTGGGACGGTGCCACCCCCGCAGGCGGGATACTGGGTGCATGCGGTTGACGGTTTTCTGGGAGCGCATGACGGAGTACTTCGGCGCGGGCTACGCCGACACCTTCGCGCGCGACCATGTCATGTCCGAACTCGGCGGACGGACCGTCCACGAGGCGCTGGCGGCCGGGTGGGACGCCAAGGACGTCTGGCAGGTGGTCTGCTCCGTCATGGGCGTCCCCCGGGAACTGCGCTGATCGTCACATAAGCCCCACGGGAGCGGACAGCCGTCGTGGCCGTGGGTGAGACTTGGGCCGTGGCAGCCACCGACGAGACCGGGCCCGCGGGCCAGAACACGACCGTGCCCGGCACGCCCCCGCCCGCCGGTCCGCCGGTGGACCCCGCGCCCCGGGCAGGCGCCCGGATGCCGCGATGGCTGCCGCGCGCCATGGTGCTCGCGCTCGCGCTGATCGCCGTCTTCCAGCTCGGCAGCTGGGCCTTCCACCAGCTCACCGGGCTGCTGATCAACGTCCTGATCGCGTTCTTCCTGGCGCTCGCCGTGGAACCCGCGGTGAGCTGGATGGCCGCGCGCGGGGTGCGGCGGGGCCTCGGCACCTTCCTCGTCTTCGTGGGCGTCCTGGTCGTGGGAGCGGGCTTCGTCACGCTGCTCGGCTCGATGCTCGCGGAGCAGATCATCAAGATCGTCGAGGACTTCCCGCAGTACCTCGACTCGGTGATCAACTGGATCAACACCCACTTCCACACCGAACTGCGGCGCGTCGACATCCAGGAGAACCTGCTGCGGTCCGACTGGCTGCGCAACTACGTGCAGAACAGCGCCACCGGCGTGCTGGACGTGTCCGCCCAGGTGCTCGGGGGGCTCTTCCGGCTGCTGACCGTCGGCCTGTTCTCGTTCTACTTCGCCGCCGACGGGCCCCGGCTGCGCCGCACCATCTGCTCCGTCCTGCCGCCGGCCCGGCAGACCGAAGTGCTGCGCGCCTGGGAGATCGCCGTGAACAAGACCGGCGGCTACCTCTACTCCCGTGGACTGATGGCCCTCATCTCGGGCCTCTCGCACTACGTCCTGCTCGAGTTCCTCGACGTGCCCTACGCCCCCGTGCTGGCCGTGTGGGTCGGTCTGGTCTCGCAGTTCATCCCCACCATCGGCACGTATCTGGCGGGCGCGCTGCCCATGCTGATCGCCTTCACGGTCGCGCCCTGGTACGCGGTGTGGGTGCTGGTGTTCGTGGTGGTCTACCAGCAGTTCGAGAACTACGTGCTGCAGCCCAAGCTGACCTCCCGGACCGTCGACATCCACCCGGCGGTCGCCTTCGGGTCGGTCGTCGCGGGCACGGCTCTGCTCGGCGCGGTCGGCGCCCTGATCGCCATCCCGGCCGTCGCCACGCTCCAGGCGTTCCTCGGCGCGTACGTGAAGCGGTACGACGTCACCGACGACCCGCGGGTGCACGGGCACCGCGGGTCGGGCGGGTCGGGCGCCTTCGGCCGGCGGGTCCGGGGGCTGTGGGCCCAGCGGCGGCCGGAGAGTGGCGGTGCTGAGCCCGCGGCCGGTGCCGGGGCGGCCGGTGCCGGGGACGGCGGGACGGCCGGGGCGTGAGGGGCCGGGGCGTCTGAGCTGTGCGGGGTGCGGGTCCCCGGCGGTGCGGCTTGACATGAAAATCGAACATCTATTCTTATGGGGGAGCCGGTGAGGCTCAACGCCGGGCGTTCTGCCCCAGTTCGGCTGGGTAGGCGCCCGGGTTATCCACAGGCCGGACGTGCGTCGGGGCGCGTTGTCAGTGGCAGGCGTTAGCGTCTTTGACGTGAAGCGATCGACTCAAGCAAACCGGGTGGAACCCATGGCAGGAACCGACCGCGAGAAGGCGCTCGACGCCGCGCTCGCACAGATTGAACGGCAATTCGGCAAGGGCGCGGTCATGCGCATGGGCGAGCGGTCGAAGGAGCCCATCGAGGTCATCCCGACCGGGTCGACCGCGCTCGACGTGGCCCTCGGCGTCGGCGGCCTGCCGCGCGGCCGTGTGGTGGAGATCTACGGACCGGAGTCCTCCGGTAAGACGACCCTGACCCTGCACGCGGTGGCGAACGCGCAGAGGGCCGGCGGCCAGGTCGCGTTCGTGGACGCGGAGCACGCCCTCGACCCCGAGTACGCGAAGAAGCTCGGCGTCGACATCGACAACCTCATCCTGTCCCAGCCGGACAACGGCGAGCAGGCCCTGGAGATCGTGGACATGCTGGTCCGCTCCGGCGCCCTCGACCTCATCGTCATCGACTCCGTCGCGGCGCTCGTGCCCCGCGCCGAGATCGAGGGCGAGATGGGCGACAGCCACGTGGGTCTGCAGGCCCGTCTGATGAGCCAGGCCCTGCGGAAGATCACCAGCGCGCTCAACCAGTCCAAGACCACCGCGATCTTCATCAACCAGCTCCGCGAGAAGATCGGCGTGATGTTCGGCTCGCCGGAGACCACGACCGGTGGCCGCGCGCTGAAGTTCTACGCCTCCGTGCGTATCGACATCCGCCGCATCGAGACCCTCAAGGACGGCACCGAGGCGGTCGGCAACCGCACCCGCTGCAAGGTCGTCAAGAACAAGGTCGCGCCGCCCTTCAAGCAGGCCGAGTTCGACATCCTCTACGGCCAGGGCATCAGCCGCGAGGGCGGTCTGATCGACATGGGCGTGGAGCACGGCTTCGTCCGCAAGGCCGGCGCCTGGTACACGTACGAGGGCGACCAGCTCGGCCAGGGCAAGGAGAACGCCCGCAACTTCCTGAAGGACAACCCCGACCTCGCCAACGAGATCGAGAAGAAGATCCTCACCAAGCTGGGCGTGGGCGTCCGGCCCGAGGAGACCCCCGCCGAGGCGGGCGCGGACGCCGCCGCCGCTCCGGCCGAGCCCGCGGCGGTACCGGCCCCGGCGGCCAAGAGCACCAAGTCCAAGGCCGCGGCGGCCAAGAGCTGACCCGTGACCCGACGAACCGACTGGGCCGAGTACGAGTACGACGCTCCCGGTGTCCCACGGGGGAGGGACGCCGTGGGCGGCGAGGACCCGGCCGTCGGCGGTGACACGGCGTACGACGACGCGGACCCCGGCCTCCCGGAAGCGGGCGGTGGCGGCGGCCGGCGACGCGGCGGTCGTACGGCACGGGCGGGTGGCTCGCGTGACGGCGGGCCGCACGGTGGACGCGGGCGCCGACGCCGATCCTTCGGCGAGGCGGCCGCGGCGGACGGAGGCGCCTCCGACTCGGTGAGGGCAGAGCGGGAGGAACCTCCGGGGGACCCGGTGGAGCGGGCGCGGGCGATCTGTCTGCGGCTGCTCACCGGGACCCCGCGCACCCGGAAGCAGCTCGCCGACGCGCTCCGCAAGCGGGAGATCCCCGACGAGGCCGCCGAGGAGGTGCTGTCCCGGTTCGAGGAGGTCGGACTGATCAACGACAGCGCCTTCGCGGACGCCTGGGTGGAGTCCCGGCACCACGGCCGCGGGCTGGCCCGGCGCGCCCTCGCGCGGGAGCTGCGCACCAAGGGCGTCGACTCCGCGCTGATCGACGAGGCCGTCTCCCAGCTCGACTCCGAGCAGGAGGAGGAGACCGCCCGCGAACTGGTGGCCCGTAAGCTGCGCGCCACTCGCGGCCTCGACCGCGACAAGCGGATACGCCGCCTCGCCGGCATGCTCGCCCGCAAGGGCTACCCGGAGGGCCTCGCCCTGCGCGTGGTCCGCCAGGCCCTGGAGGAAGAGGGCGAGGACACGGACCTCCTCGGCGACGAGCCGTTCTGAAGCGGCGGGACCGCACCGGTCGCCCGGTCCGGTCCGGCGGATCACCCGGCCGGGACCGCGTACACCAGCAGATTCCGCTGGTAACCGCCGCGCTCGCGGTCGTACGGGGGCGCGCAGGTGACCAGGGTCAGGACCGGCTGCCCGTGGCGCCGGAACACCTCGTCGGGGAGCCTGTCCTTGTCGACCACCTCGCGGGCCGTCACCTCGTACCGGACGGGAGGCGCGTCCTCGCGGGCGACGGTGATGGCGTCGCCCTTCCGGACCCCGTACAGCTTGGCGAAGGCGCCCAGGTCACCGGTGCGGTCGTCCACGTGGCCGATCAGGACGGCGGAGCCCTCGGGGGCGCCCGGTGCGGGCCCGAAGCGGTACCAGCCGGCCTGCTCCGCGTCGTCGGGGATCTCCACCGTGCCGTCGCCCCGGACGCCGACGTCCTGGACCCGGGCCTCCAGGGAGACCCGGGGGACGCGGAGCGCCGTCGGTTCGGACACGGGGCGGGATGTCTTCCGCTCGCCCGGTGCGTCGTCGAGAATCCCGGACGACGCCCCGGTCGCGGGCTCCAGGGCACGCGGACGGGTGCCGAAGTCCGACGGCACCGAGACTCCGGACGGCCACAGCGACCAGACCAGCAGCGCCGCCAGGACGAGGGCGGCGACCGCGGCGGCCCCGACGGCCGCCGCGGTGGGCCGCCGCGGCGGCCGTCGGGGCCCTGTGCGGGAACGCACGGCCGTCAGTCGCCCCGGGCGCGCAGACGGCGGGCGGCCAGCAGACCGGCGACCGCGACGGCACCCGCGGCGCTCCAGGCCAGCCAGGCGGTGGCGGACTCGTTGTCGGAGGCCATGGCTCCGCTCTCACCGGCGTCCACACCGTTCGGCGCGGAGTCCATGCCGCTGATCGTCTGAGTCTTCAGCGCGAGGTTCTTGTCCTCGGCGCTGCCCCAGGCGTAGACGACCGTGCTGGTGCCCTCGGCCAGGTCGAGGTCGGCGGGGCCGATGGCCACGGTGTCGGTCCCGGCCAGGACGACGTCGGCGTTCACCGTGCCGGCGGGCACCTCGAGCGACTTCTCGTTCGGGTTGGTCAGGTCCCGGACGACCGGCTCGCCGCCCGCCCGGACGTCCACGGCGGGTGCCGCGGCCACATGACGGACGGTCAGTCGCGCCTGGCCGGCCGGAACCTCGGAGGTGTCGTTGACGAACGCGGTGAGCGTGGGGTTGCCCTGCGCGTCGAGGTGGGCCGCGAGCGTCGCGTTCGCCCCGGCCGGGACATCGACGCTCTTCTGGATGGCGGGAGTGCCGTCGGGGCCCTCGCCGTCAGGGAAGATCTTGATGTCGTAGGTGCCCGGGTCCAGGGGCTGGGGCTCGGTCAGGGTGCCGGGCTTGAAGTCGGGAAGCAGTTCGTTCCCGTTGGCGAACACGTCGACGGTGAGGCCGGGAACGCCGTGAAACACGGACACGGACGCCTTGCCGTCCTCCTGCGCCGTACTCTCCGCGGAGGCCGGAACGGCCACGGCGAGGGACAGGACGCAGGCACCGGCGGTGGCGGCGGTTGTCTTCCTGCTGCGCTTCGTCATCGGAACTCCCTTCGTGGGGGCCGGTCTGCGCTGCCGCGGTCGTCATCACGGACCGCGTGGCGGCGCCTGGTCCATAGTGAGAAGCGATGAGACTTTCCGCCACTTGAGTCACTTAAAGTTACTTTTGCCCCAAATGCCCCTGTGCTCCGTCGGCGCCCCGGACGCCGCTGACTGCCTCGCACTCCCTCGTCCGACGCGGACGCCGGGTGGGTCAGGAGGCGGCGGGTCCGGAGTCGGCTGCCGGAGTGTCCTCGCGGTGGATGAAGGTCGTCAGCAGGTCGCCGACGGGATGGTCGGCCTCGGTGGGATGGCGCAGGGCGACGGTGAAGTCGATCGTGTAGCGGTTGCGGCGGCCGATGCGCGTGCGCGTGAGGTATCCGGCCGATTCGAGGTCGGCGACGATCAGCTGGACGGCGCGTTCGGTGATGCCGATGCGCTCGGCGACGTCCCGGAGCCGCGCGTCGGGGTCCTGGGCGAGGGCGATCAGGACGCGCGCGTGATTGGTCAGGAACGTCCACTGGTCGCCACGTGCGGAGGAAGGCCGGCTCATGGTCTTCATCATACGAAGCCGAGTTCACCTGACCAAGGTCGTTTCACGAAACTCTATTGACGAAAGAATTTTCGCGTAAGTCTTGACGGGTTTTGATGTGCCGGGCGAGGATGAACACATCGCTCGATGTCCTTACTCGTCCCCTTTGAGGGGGTTCTCGATGTCCGTCTGTACCCAGACCCGTCCCGCCGTGATGCGGACCGTGGGGATCCCGGCCCGGAGGCGCCCGCCCGCCGTCTCCGCGGTCCGACTCCGTCCGAGGAACTCGATGTGCCATGAATGATCTGTCGTTCGCCGTCCCGCTGTGGGTGTGGGCCGCGGTCTCGCTCGTCATCGCCGTCATGCTCGCCGTCGATCTGATCGCCCACCGGGACAACCACGTCATCGGGTTCAAGGAGGCGGCCGTCTGGTCCGGGGTGTGGATCGCGATCGGCCTGGCCTTCGGGCTGGTCCTGCTCGCGTGGCAGGGCGGAGACGTGTCCTCCACCTACTACGCCGGATACCTGATCGAGAAGGCACTCTCGATCGACAACGTCTTCGTCTTCGCCCTGGTCTTCTCGTTCTTCGCCGTGCCCGACGCGTACCAGCACAAGGTCCTGTTCTGGGGTGTCATCGGCGCTCTGGTGTTCCGGCTGGTGTTCATCTTCGTCGGCGCCGAACTGCTGCAGCTCTTCTTCTGGACCGCCTACCTGTTCGGTGCGTTCCTCATCTGGACCGGCTACAAGATGGCCGTCTCCAAGGACGAGGAAGTCCACCCGGACCGCAACATCGTCGTCCGTCTGGTGAAGAGGATCATCCCCACGGACCCGAGGTTCCACGGTGGCCGGTTCTTCACGAAGATCAACGGGCGGCGCGTGGCCACCCTGCTGTTCGTGGCCCTGGTCGCGATCGAGGCCACCGACCTGATCTTCGCCGTCGACTCCGTCGCCGCGATCCTTGCGATCACCACCAACACGTTCCTGGTGTGGACCGCCAACGCCTTCGCGGTGCTCGGCCTGCGCAGTCTGTACTTCTGCCTGGCGGGCCTGCTGCGCCGCTTCGCCTATCTCCACTACGGGCTCGCGGTGCTGCTCGCCTTCGCCGGTGTCAAACTGATCCTCTCCGAGACCCCCGTGGGCAAGCTGCCCATTCCCCTGACTCTCGGCGTCATCGTCGTCACCATCACGGTGTCCATCGGCTGGTCCCTCGTCGCCACGCGCGACGACCACGGCGACGACGGCGACCACGCCGGCGCCCCGCCGGGTACGGGCAGCGCGGACGCCGCCGACACCGGCCGGGCGACCGGCCAGGGCTCCGCGCCTGCCGGCCACTCGCACGGTACGGAGCCACCCCGACCGTAGCGATCACTCCCGCTCCGCCGCCCTCGCCGTGGGCGTCGCACCCGCGGCGCCCACGGCCCGCTGACCGTACTGTGCCGAGGGCCAGAGGGCCGAGGGCCGAGGGCAGGGCGCCGGACGCGGCGCGGCGGGGCGCAGGCCCTGAGCGTCAGCTCGACGCCGCCCCGGCGTCCGCCTTGGCATCCCTCTTCGTCTCCGCCGCGCCGGGTTCGCCGAGCACGGCCTCGGCCGCCGTGTACAAGTCGGCGGGGCGGACCCCGCTCAGCGCGGTGACCAGGTGGCCGTCGGGCCGTACCAGCAGCACGGTGTGGGCCGCCGCGCCCGGGTAGCTCTCGGCGACCAGCAGTTCGGCCCGGTGCGGCAGCGCCGAGACGGCCGCCGCCAGCCGGGGCATGATCCCGGCGGACACCCAGTGGCGGCGTTCCCACACCCCCGTGCCCGGCGCGATCAGCACCACCAGCAGAGCGCCCCGCCCGAGCCGGTCTCGGAGCCGGACGAAGGTGCCGTCCTCGGCGGTGACGATCACGTCCGTGACGGCCGCCCCCGGCGCCGTCCCGACGGGCGTCTCGCCGTCCAGACGGCCGGGCGTGAGGGGCGAGTCGGCGTACGTGCCGGGTGCGCCCAGGGCTCCGCGCCCGAGGTGACCGTCCATCAGGAGCGTGTCGAGGCCGCGCGAGGAGCCGGGGACGTAGGTGCGCAGCCCTCCGCCGCCGCGCAGCAGCGGCAGTGTCTGGTCGGCGGCGCGCAGCCTGGAGGCGACGATCGCCCGGCGCTCGGTCTGATAGCTGTCGAGCAGCGCCTCGTGCGGACCGTGGTGCCAGGCCAGGGCCAGTTTCCAGGCGAGGTTGTCGGCGTCGCGCAGCCCTTCGTCCAGCCCGTGCGTGCCCAGCGCGCCGAGCAGGTGGGCCGCGTCCCCGGCGAGAAAGACGCGGTCGGCCCGCCAGCGCCGGGCCAGCCGGTGGTGGACGGTGTGCACGCCGGTGTCGAGGAGTTCGTACGGGGGCACTGTGCCGCCGTTCCAGCCGGCCAGGGTCTCTCGGATGCGGGTGAGCAGCATCTCCGGGGTGACCAGGTCCTTGCCCGGGGGCAGCAGCCAGTCCAGCCGCCACACGTCGTCCGGCAGTGGACGGGCGGTGATCTCCCCGGCGGAGGGGCCGGAGGTGCGCCAGGGCGGGGAGCGGTGCAGCAGCGCCTCGTCCTGCCAGGGGAGTTCGGTGCGCAGGGCGGCGACGGCGTGACGTTCCACCGCGGTGCGGCCGGGGAAACGGATGTCCTGGAGCTTGCGCACGGTGGAGCGCGGGCCGTCGCAGCCGACCAGGTAACTGCCGCGCCACCAGGTGCCGGAGGCGCCCCGGGTGTGGGCGGTGACGCCGGACCGTTCCTGCTCCATGGTGTCCAGGCGGCTGTCCACAGCGATCTTGACGAGCCGTTCGTTCTCCAGGGCCGCGCGCAGCGCGCCGGTCAGGACGTGCTGGGCGATGTGCAGGGGAGCGGCCTCGGCGTCCTCGAAGGCGACCTCGTTCGTCACCTGCTTGCGCCGCATCGACCGCCATCCGGCCCAACGGAACCCCGCGTGGTCGAGGGACAGGCCGGTCAGCCGCTCCATCAGCGCGGCGGTGTCCTCGCGCAGCACGACAGTGCGGGCGGGACGGGGTTCGTCCTTGCCCGGACCCTCGTCGAGGACCACGCACGGTACGTCCTGTCGCGCCAGCGCCAGTGCCAGCGTGAGCCCGACGGGCCCCGCTCCGACGACGATCACCGGGTCCACGGCGCGGCGCTCCCTGCTCGGCGTGACGTCGGGGAGGACGTGAGGGAACAGGAAGATGGAGCAGGGTGCACGATCACAGAACGTATGCAACCTATTGCCGGTGCTTGCGTCAAGTGACCGAAGGACGGTGGCGATCATGAGCCGCCGCAGGAGGTGTCCCGGCAGGTGACAGTTCATCACATGAGTCAGGTGAGCATCGCTCATCCGTCACGGTGACGACGGCCGGCCACCGACATGACTGTGGCCCGCCGTTCCCGGCGGGCCACAGTCATGTCATGGAGGAGTCGCGCGTCAGACGCCGTCGTTCTTGTGCGGACCGCCGACCTCGGCCGCGTTGATGTCGTCGACGTCCTCGACACCGAGCACCGCACCCGTGCCGCGCTTGCTGCGGCGCAGGCGCGCCTCGAGCCAGGAGGCGAAGGAGGTGAGGGCGAAGTTGAGCGCGATGAAGAGCACGGCGACCACGGTGAAGCTGGCGATCACGTTGGCGCCGTAGTAGCCGCTCATGGTGTTGGCCGAGGCGAGCAGCTCGGGGAAGGTGAGGACGGCGCCGCCGAGGGCGGTGTCCTTCACGATGACGACGAGCTGGCTGACGATGGCCGGGAGCATCGCGGTGACCGCCTGCGGCAGCAGGACCAGCCGCATCAGCTGGTTCTTGCGCAGGCCGATCGCCATCGCGGCCTCGGACTGGCCTTTGGGCAGCGACAGGATGCCGGCGCGCACGATCTCCGCGAGGACGGAGGCGTTGTAGAGCACCAGGCCCGTGACGACCGCGTACAGCGGACGGTCGTCGGAGCTGACGTCGGTGTACTCGGCGAACAGCGCCAGGCCGAAGATCATCAGGACCAGCACGGGGATGGCGCGGAAGAACTCCACCACGATGCCGGCCGGGACGCGGACCCAGGCGTGGTCCGAGAGACGGGCGATGCCGAGGACCGCGCCGAGCGGCAGCGCGATGATCACCGCGAGCACGGCGGCCTTCAGCGTGTTCTGCAAACCCGGCCAGATGTACGTGGTCCAGGCCTCGGTGCCGGTGAAGAACGGCTTCCACAGGGCCCACTCCAGCTGGCCCTTGTCGTTGAGGGTGCCGAAGACCCACCACAGCAGGGCGGCGAGGGCGAGGAGGAAGACCACCGTGAAGACGGCGTTCCGCCGCTTGGCACGGGGCCCCTGGGCGTCGTACAGGACGGAACTCATCGCTTCACCGCCACCTTCTTGCCCACCCAGCCGAGGAACAGGCCGGTCGGCAGCGTCAGAACCACGAAACCGAACGCGATGACCGCGGAGATCAGCAGCAGCTGCGCCTCGTTCTCGATCATCTCCTTCATCAACAGCGCCGCCTCGGCCACACCGATGGCGGCGGCCACCGTGGTGTTCTTGATGAGCGCGATGAGGACGTTCGCCAGCGGACCGACGGACGAACGGAACGCCTGGGGCAGCACCACGAGGCCCAGCACCTGGTTGAAGCTGAGGCCGAGCGCGCGGGCCGCCTCGGCCTGGCCGACCGGCACGGTGTTGATGCCGGAGCGCAGCGCCTCGCACACGAAGGCCGACGTGTACAGGATCAGACCGAGGACGGCGAGGCGGAAGTTGATCGTTTCGAAGTCGTCCGCGCCGAGCGTGACGCCCAGGGTCTGGTTGAGGCCGAGCGACGTGAACAGGATGATGACCGTCAGCGGGATGTTCCGCACGATGTTCACGTACGCGGTCCCGAAGCCGCGCATCAGCGGCACCGGGCCGACGCGCATGGCGGCCAGCAGGGTGCCCCAGATCAGGGAGCCGACGGCGGAGAGCACAGCGAGCTGCACCGTCGTCCAGAAGGCCCCCAGCAGGTCGTAATCTTCAAGAAAATCGAACACGATCTCCCGCGCTTCCGCGTGTAGGGATGCATGCCCCGGTGCGCCGCCCCGCATCGGGGGCGGCGCACACGGTCAGGCGCTGCCTCAGCTCTTGATGTCGCCGATCTTCGGAGCGGGCTCGTTCTTGTAGTTGGCCGGGCCGAAGTTCTCCTTCACGGCCGTGTCCCAGCTGCCGTCGGCGACCATCTCCTCAAGGGCCTTGTTGATCTTGTCCTTGAGGTCGCTGCCCTTCTTGACGCCGATGCCGTAGTTCTCGTTCGTCAGCTTGAAGCCGCCGAGCTTGAACTTGCCCTTGAACTGGTCCTGGGCGGCGTAGCCGGCGAGGATCGAGTCGTCCGTGGTCAGCGCGTCGACGGCGCCGTTCTGCAGACCGGGCAGGCAGGCCGAGTACGTCGGGTACGGCTGCAGCTGGGCCTTGGGCGCCAGCTTCTCCTTGACGTTCTGCGCCGAGGTGGAGCCGGTGACGGAGCAGAGCTTCGCGTCGTTCAGATCCTCAGGCGACTTGATCTTGTCGTCGTCGGCGCGGAGCAGCACGTCCTGGTGGGCGAGCAGGTACGGGCCGGCGAAGTCGACCTTCTCCTGGCGCTCCGGGGTGATCGAGTAGGTGGCGGCGATGAAGTCGACGTCGCCGCGCTGCAGCATCGTCTCGCGGTCGGCGCTCTTCGACTCCTTCCACTCGATCTGGTTCTCCTCGTAACCGAGCTTCTTGGCGACGTAGGTGGCGACGTCCACGTCGAAGCCCTCGTAGCCCTGCGGGGTCTTCTGGCCGAGGCCCGGCTGGTCGAACTTGATGCCGATCGTGATCTTGTCCTTGCCGCCGCCCGAGGAGGACTCGTTGTCCGAGTCGCCACCCCCGCACGCGGTGACGGTCAGGGCGAGGGCGAAGACGGTGGCCGAGGCGGCGGTGACCTTGCGGAGCTTCATGGTGCACATCCTTTGACTGGTGAACTGATGCGGTCCGGTCAATGTCCGGTGACGCAGGTCGGCAGGGGCGCGGCGCCGCGCCTCAGTGGTGAAGGATCTTCGACAGGAAGTCCTTGGCGCGGTCGCTGCGCGGGTTGCTGAAGAACTGGTCCGGCGTCGCCTGCTCGACGATGCGGCCGTCCGCCATGAACACCACGCGGTTCGCGGCCGAGCGCGCGAAGCCCATCTCGTGGGTGACGACGATCATGGTCATGCCGTCACGGGCGAGCTGCTGCATGACCTCGAGAACCTCGTTGATCATCTCGGGGTCGAGAGCCGACGTCGGCTCGTCGAAGAGCATGACCTTGGGCTCCATCGCCAGGGCCCGCGCGATGGCGACGCGCTGCTGCTGACCACCGGAGAGCTGTGCGGGGTACTTCTCGGCCTGTGCGGCCACACCGACCCGGTCGAGAAGGGCACGCGCCCGCTCCTCGGCCTCCTTCTTGTCCTTCTTCCGGACCTTGACCTGTCCGAGCGTCACGTTCTCGAGCACGGTCTTGTGCGCGAAGAGGTTGAAGGACTGGAAGACCATCCCCACGTCGGCACGGAGCCGTGCGAGCGCCTTGCCCTCGTCGGGCAGGGGCTTGCCGTCGATCGTGATCGAGCCGGAGTCGATCGTCTCCAGACGGTTGATGGTGCGGCACAGGGTGGACTTCCCGGACCCGGAGGGTCCGATGACCACGACGACTTCGCCACGGGCGATCGTGAGGTCGATGTCCTGGAGAACGTGCAACGCGCCGAAGTGCTTGTTGACGCTCTTCAGGACGACCAGATCGCCGGTCGCGGCCACATCTTCCTTGGCCACCGATACTTCGGTCATCGCTCTCAGGCTCCGTCCTCCTCGGTTTCGGAGGACAGTAGTAATCCTTCAGACCTGCGTCATTACATCTGAGGGGAATCTGAGCATCACGATCCGATAGCAATCGGACACCTGTCGTAGCACTTGAGAGCTGGAACGCGTCCGCGCGCGACAACGGTACCGAAGCGCAACCGGAACCCTCTTGACGTGGTCCTACCTCATCGGCGTGACTGCGAGGTGCACCCGCGTGTGCCCATGATGGATACGCCCGAAGAACGTACGGCCGATGAACCGAAGGGGGCCCTGGTGAGACTGCTGCTCGTCGAGGACGACAACCACGTCGCCGCGGCCCTGTCGGCCGTCCTGGCCCGCCACGGCTTCGACGTCACCCACGCGCGCAGCGGCGAGGAGGCCCTCCAGGCGCTCGTCCCCGAGAGCGACGGCTTCGGCGTCGTCCTGCTCGACCTCGGCCTGCCCGACCAGGACGGATACGAGGTCTGCGGCAAGATACGCAAGCGCACCAGCACTCCCGTGATCATGGTCACCGCGCGCTCCGACGTGCGCTCCCGCATCCACGGCCTCAACCTAGGCGCCGACGACTACGTGGTGAAGCCGTACGACACCGGGGAGCTGCTCGCCCGGATCCACGCCGTCAGCCGGCGCACCGTCCACGAGGAGGCCACCGGCGCCACCGAGACCCAGGTGCTCCTGGGCCCGGTGCGCATCGAGCTGCCCACCCGGCAGGTCAGCGTCAACGGCACGCCCGTCCAGCTCACCCGGAAAGAGTTCGATCTGCTCGCGCTGCTGGCGCAGCGTCCGGGGGTGGTCTTCCGCCGGGAGCAGATCATCAGCGAGGTGTGGCGCACCAGCTGGGAGGGGACCGGCCGCACTCTGGAGGTGCACGTGGCCTCCCTGCGCTCCAAGCTGCGCATGCCCGCCCTGATCGAGACCGTGCGCGGCGTCGGCTACCGGCTCGTCGCGCCCGCGGCGTAGCGGGGCCGGGTGCACACACGACTGCTGCCGCTGCTCATCGTCCTGATGGCGGCCGTCCTGCTCGCCCTCGGCGTGCCGCTCGCGGTGAGCCTCGCCGGCGCCCAGCAGCAGAAGGTCGTCGTCGACCGGATCGACGACACCGCCCGCTTCGCGGCCCTCGCCCAGTTCGTCACCGAGCCCGCCGACACCGTCGGCGGCGACATCAACGAGCGCCGCGAGACGCTCAGCAGCGAACTGCGCAGCTACTACGAGGTGTACGACATCCGCGCCGGCGTCTTCTACCGCAACGACGCCCCCATGGCGCACGCCCCGGCCGACTTCTTCCTGCCCCGCGCCGGTGAGGTCCGGGACGCCTTCGAGGAGGCGCTGCTCAGCCGCCGCAGCCACGACCCCGAGCAGGTGTGGCCCTGGCAGCGGCGCAGTCTGGTGGTCGCCTCACCGGTGATCCGGGACGGCGACGTCGTCGCGGTCGTGGTCACCGACTCGCCCACGGGGCAGATGCGCTCCCGCATCCTCCAGGGCTGGCTGGTCATCGCCGCGGGGGAGGCGACCGCGATGCTGCTGGCCGTCGGCGCGGCGCTCCGGCTCACCGGCTGGGTGCTGCGCCCGGTGCGCGTCCTCGACGCCACCACCCACGACATCGCCACCGGCCGGCTGAAGTCCCGCGTCGCGGTGGCCGGCGGACCGCCCGAGCTGCGCCGGCTCGCGCGCTCCTTCAACGAGATGGCGGACAACGTCGAGAGCGTGCTGGAGCAGCAGCGCGCCTTCGTCGCCGACGCCTCCCACCAGCTGCGCAACCCGCTGTCCGCGCTGCTGCTGCGGATCGAGCTGCTCGCCCTGGAGCTGCCCGAGGGCAACGAGGAGATCGCCTCCGTGCGTGCCGAGGGCAAACGGCTGGCGCAGGTGCTGGACGACCTGCTCGACCTGGCGCTCGCCGAGCACAGCGAGCCCGACCTGCAGATCGTCGACATCGGCGCCGTGGCCGCCGAGCGGGTCGCCGCCTGGGCGCCGTCCGCCGACGCCAAGGACGTCACGCTGACCGGCGTCTGCCCGCCGGCCACCGCGTGGGCGGACCCCGTGGCGCTGTCCAGCGCCCTGGACGCGGTCATCGACAACGCGGTGAAGTTCACGCCGTCCGGCGAGACCGTGGAGGTGACCGTCGCCACCAACGGCGACACGGCGACCGTCGTCGTCACCGACAACGGCCCCGGACTGACCGACGAAGAGCTGGCCCGCGTCGGCGACCGCTTCTGGCGCAGCGGGCGGCACCAGAACATCAAGGGGTCGGGCCTCGGCCTGTCCATCTCCCGGGCGCTGCTCACCGCGGGCGGCGGCTCGATCTCCTTCGAGCGGCACGAGCCGCACGGGCTGCGGGTGACCGTGACCGTGCCGCGCAACGCCCCCGCGGAGGAGGCGGACGGTCAGGGCTTGACGGACCGGTAGTACCGGCGGGCGCCCTTGTGCAGCCCCAGCGGATCGGTGTAGATGGCGGTGCGCACGTCGACGAGCTGCGCGGAGTGCACATCGGCGCCGATGCGGTCACGGCTCTTCAGCACGATCCGGGTCAGCCACTCGGTGAGCCGGGGATCCACGTCCGCGCGGGTGATCAGCAGGTTGGACACCGCCATGGTCGGCACGGCCGAGCCCAGCTGACTGCCCGGGTAGGCCGACTCCGGGATGTTGGTCGCACGGTAGTAGCGGGTGGCGCCGCCCTGCTCGTGCACCTTCGAGACGAGGGAGGCGTCGATCGGCACGAACCGCAGCGCGGAGTCCTCGGTGTACGTCTTCAGACCGTCCGTGGGCAGCCCGCCCGACCAGAAGAAGGCGTCCAGGCCGTGCCCCAGGCGCCCGGGCCCGGTGTCGATGCCGTCCGCGGACGGCACGATGTCGCGCTCCGGGTCGATCCCGGCCGCCCGCAGCAGCCGGTTGGCGATGAGCCGCACCCCGGACTTCGGCGGCCCTATGGCGACCCGCTTGCCCCGCAGATCGGCGACGGTACGGATGCCCGAGCCGGGCGCGACGGCGAGCTGCACGTAGTCGTCGTACAGGCGCGCCACACCACGCAGCCCGTCGGCTCCGGTGCGGCCCTCCTGCCGGTACGTCTCGACGGCGTCGGCCGCCGCGAGGGCGAAGTCGGCCTGCCCGGTGGCGACCCGGCGGACGTTCTCCCAGGAGCCGTCGCTGGTCCTCAGCCGCACCTCGAGATCGGGCATGTCCTTGCCGAGCGCGGTCCGCAGCAGCTCGCCGTACTTCTGGTAGACGCCGGCACGGGTGCCGGTGCTCATCGTGATCGTCCCCCCGGGCGGCTCCTCGCGCCACGGCGCCACCCACCACAGCAGCAGCCCGAGCACCACGAGACCGGCGGCCGCGCCCCGCAGGGCCCGCCGCCTGCCGATGCGGGACAGCACATGGGACATGGCCGCGATCCTGCCAGGCCTCCGCCGTGCTGACCAGGGCGGAACTCACAGCACGGCCGGCGATGTCCGAGCCGGCCGTTACAGTCCCCGCCATGAGTACGTCCCCCGCCGACCTGGTCCGAGAGTTCCACCGTGCCTTCGGGCTGGATGTCCGCGACACCCCGGCCGAGATTCCGCCGGACCTCGCCGCCCACCGCGGCGAGCTGCTCGCGGAGGAGGCGAGAGAGGCCGCCGAGGTGTCGGTCACCGGCCCGCTCGACCGGCTCGCCCACGAACTGGCCGACGTCGTCTACGTCGCCTACGGCACCGCCCTGGTCCACGGCATCGACCTCGACGCGGTCATCGCCGAGATCCACCGCTCCAACAAGACCAAGCGGGGACCCGGCGGCCAGGTGAGCCGCCGCGCCGACGGCAAGGTCCTCAAGGGCGGCCACTACGAGGCGCCGGACGTGGGGGCGGTGCTGCGGCGGCAGGGGTGGCCGGGCCGGCCGTAGAGGGCGGAGGGGGAACACCGGGCGGAACCGCTCCGGGAAACGCCTACCCTTGTTGCCATGACCAGCAGCAGTGACCGGAGCCCCGCCGTGGACGTTCTCTCGACCAGGACCTACGAGATTCGCACCTACGGGTGTCAGATGAACGTCCACGACTCCGAGCGCCTCGCCGGGCTGCTGGAGGACGCCGGGTACGTCCGCGCCCCCGAGGGCTCCGACGGCGAGGCCGACGTCGTCGTGTTCAACACCTGCGCCGTGCGCGAGAACGCCGACAACAAGCTGTACGGCAACCTCGGCCACCTCGCCCCGAAGAAGGCGAGCCGCCCCGGCATGCAGATCGCGGTCGGCGGCTGCCTCGCGCAGAAGGACCGCGACACCATCGTCAAGCGCGCCCCCTGGGTGGACGTCGTCTTCGGCACGCACAACATCGGCAAGCTGCCGGTGCTGCTGGAGCGCGCCCGCGTCCAGGAGGAGGCGCAGGTCGAGATCGCCGAGTCGCTGGAGGCGTTCCCCTCCACGCTGCCCACGCGCCGCGAGAGCGCCTACGCGGCCTGGGTGTCGATCTCCGTCGGCTGCAACAACACCTGCACCTTCTGCATCGTCCCCGCCCTGCGCGGCAAGGAGAAGGACCGCCGCCCCGGCGACATACTCGCCGAGATCGAGGCGCTGGTCGCCGAGGGCGTCTCCGAGGTCACCCTGCTCGGCCAGAACGTCAACGCCTACGGCTCCGACATCGGCGACCGCGAGGCCTTCAGCAAGCTGCTGCGCGCCTGCGGGAAGATCGACGGCCTGGAGCGGGTCCGCTTCACCTCCCCGCACCCCCGCGACTTCACCGACGACGTCATCGCCGCCATGGCCGAGACGCCCAACGTGATGCCTCAGCTCCACATGCCGCTGCAGTCCGGCTCCGACCCGGTTCTCAAGGCGATGCGCCGCTCCTACCGGCAGGAGCGCTTCCTCGGGATCATCGAGAAGGTCCGCGCCGCCATCCCGCACGCGGCGATCAGCACCGACATCATCGTGGGCTTCCCCGGCGAGACCGAGGAGGACTTCCAGCAGACGCTGCACGTCGTCCGGGAGGCCCGCTTCGCCCAGGCGTTCACCTTCCAGTACTCCAAGCGGCCCGGCACCCCGGCCGCCGAGATGGACGGGCAGATTCCCAAGAAGGTCGTCCAGGAGCGCTACGAGCGTCTCGTCGCCCTCCAGGAGGAGATCTCCTGGGAGGAGAACAAGAAGCAGGTCGGCCGCACGCTGGAGCTGATGGTCGCCGAGGGCGAGGGCCGCAAGGACGACACCACCCACCGCCTCTCCGGGCGCGCCCCCGACAGCCGCCTGGTGCACTTCACCAAGCCCGACCAGGAGGTCCGCCCCGGTGACGTGGTCACCGTCGAGGTGACCTACGCGGCCCCGCACCACCTCCTCGCCGAGGGCCCCGTCCTCGACGTGCGCCGCACCCGCGCGGGCGACGCCTGGGAGAAGCGCACCGCCGAGAAGGCGGCCAAGCCCGCGGGCGTGCTGCTCGGCCTGCCCAAGGTGGGCGTGCCCGAGCCGCTGCCGGCGGTCAGCGGCGGCTGCGCCGTCGACTGACGTCGCTCTCCGCGGACCCGCCCCGACGGGCGGGTCCGTACGGCCGCAGTAGGCTGCTGATCATGCTTGTCGCCGCCGCAGCCTGCCCCTGCCCGCCGCTGCTCGTGCCCGAGGTCGCCGCCGGCGCCGCCCCGGAGCTGGACGCCGCGCGCGCCGCCTGCACGGACGCGCTCGGCGTGCTCGCCGCCGCCCGGCCCGACCTGCTGGTGGTCGTGGGCCCGGACGACGGTGCCGGGACGTACGGCTACCCCGCCGGAACCCAGGGTTCCTTCCGCGGCTTCGGCGTCGACCTGGACGTACGGCTGGGGGAGGGCGACGGCGCGGCCGGCGGGGAACTGCCGTACGGGCTCGCCGTGGGCGCCTGGCTGCTGGGGCGGACCGGGTGGGCCGACGCCCCCGTCGAGGGGCGGGGTGTGGGGGAGCGCCTGGCGCCCGACGCGTGCCTCGCGGAGGGGCGGCGGCTGGCGGGCCGGGCGGACCGGGTGGCGCTGCTGGTGATGGGCGACGCGAGCGCCTGCCGCACCCAGAAGGCGCCCGGCTACCTGGACGGGCGAGCGGCGCCCTTCGACGCGGAGATCGCCCGCGCGCTCGGCTCGGCCGACACGGCGGCCCTGGGCGCGTTGGACGCCGGGCTGGCGCGCGAGCTGAAGGCGTCCGGCCGCGCGCCCTGGCAGGTGCTGGCCGGAGCGGCCGAGGGCGACGCCGGTCTGTCGGGCGCGCTGCTCCACGAGGACGCCCCGTACGGCGTGGGATACGTCGTCGCCACCTGGTCGTAGACGCGCACCCGTGGACGCACGGCGGACGGCCGGGGCAGGTCGCCCCGGCCGTCCGCCGTGCGTGCCGCTCAGGAGGCGGGCGGCGGTCCGGCCGGCGGCGTGGTGCCGCCCGCGTCCGGACCGGGGTCGTTCTTGTGTGCGAAACGGTCCACGGCCTCCTTGGCCTTTCCCGTGCCCGACTGGATCCTGTCGCTGTACTTGCCCTTGGTCCCTCGGTCGACGGTGTGCGCCGCCTTCTCCAGGCCGTGCTGGATCTTGCCCTCGTGCTGCTGCGCGAGGCCGGAGACCTTGTCCTTGGCGGGGCCGAGCTTGGCCTTGAAATTGTCCAGGAGACCCATGATGTACCTTCCCTAGCGGCACGTTACGTGCGGGCGCCCTCGCCGGCCTCGGTGTCGGCGGCCTTGCCGGACTGCTGCTTCGGGATGTCGACGCTCTCCGTGACGGTGGCCTCGTCGGACTCCTTCACCGGGGCCTCGGAAGCCGCCTTCGGCTCGTCGGCCGCGGCCTCGGGCTCAGGCGTCGTCGTGTCGTCCGTGCCGGTCCCGGTCTTCTCCCCGTCGGTCCGGGCCTCGGCCGCCGCTGTCTCTCCCGTGGTCTTCGACCTCCGAAAAAGTCGTGCAAAAACGCCCATATCAACTCCATACGTTACTCGTGCGGGCGAAATTCCGCGTAGCCCGGTGTGTCCATCCGTGTGAGCCGGGCGAGCGCCGCCGCGATCCGGCGGCAGGAACCTCGAACGGGCAACGACCAGGCCGACCCCGCGTCACGTAACCCGATCGAGAGCGGCCCCCGAGGTTTGGGAGACTGGATCGGTGAGCAGCGCACCCCACGCCCCCCGCGTCATCGCCGTCGTCGGTCCCACCGCGGCCGGAAAGTCCGATCTGGGTGTCTTTCTCGCCCAGCGGCTGGGTGGTGAGGTCGTCAACGCCGACTCCATGCAGCTCTACCGAGGGATGGACATCGGCACCGCCAAGCTGACGCCCGAGGAGCGCGGCGGCGTCCCGCACCACCTGCTCGACGTCTGGGACGTCACCGAGACCGCCTCCGTGGCCGAGTACCAGCGGATGGCCCGGGAGCGGATCGACGCCCTGCTCGCCGACCGACGCTGGCCGATCCTGGTCGGCGGCTCCGGCCTGTACGTCCGCGGGGCCGTCGACAACCTGGAGTTCCCCGGCACCGACCCGGAGGTCCGGGCGCGCCTGGAGGAGGAGCTGGCCCTGCGCGGACCCGGCGCGCTGCACGCCCGGCTCGCCGCGGCCGACCCCGACGCCGCCCGCGCGATCCTGCCGAGCAACGGCCGCCGCATCGTCCGCGCGCTGGAGGTCATCGAGATCACCGGGCGGCCCTTCACCGCCAACCTCCCCGGCCACGACTCGGTCTACGACACGCTCCAGATCGGCGTCGACGTGGCCCGCCCCGAACTGGACGAGCGCATCGCCCGCCGGGTCGACCGGATGTGGGAGGCGGGTCTCGTCGAGGAAGTGCGCGCACTCGAGGCGCAGGGGTTGCGCGAGGGGCGTACGGCGTCGCGCGCCCTCGGCTACCAGCAGGTGCTCGCCGCACTCGCCGGCGAGTGCACCCTGGAGGAGGCACGGGCCGAGACCGTCCGTGCCACCAAGCGCTTCGCGCGCCGTCAGGATGCATGGTTCAGGCGCGATCCGCGGGTGCACTGGTTGAGTGGGGCCGCGGCGGACCTCGGGGAACTTCCGCAGCTCGCGATGTCGTTGGTCGAACGACCGGTTACAGCCTGATCACGTCCTGGCATCGGGACGCCCAGGCCGTCATCCGGGCCTGTGACGCCGTGCCATCATCAAGCTTCGATCGACCAGTGGAGTCCTAAGTTGGGAGGGCGCGTGGCGATGGAGGCCGGCCCTCGCGACACCGCACACAGCACCGAGCACCTCACCACCGAGCGGGATGCCTCGGAGCCGGAGGCCGGGCGTCTCAGCCCTGACGGGCCCGAGGAGACGCAGGGCGGTGTGACCGACGACGGTCCCGAGCCGGAGGAGATGTTCGCCGGCGGGGACGAGGTCGAGGTCGAGCTGCGCCCGCAGCGCCGGCTGCGGGTCTGGCAGCTCGCCCCGATCGTCGGCCTCGGCGCGCTCGGCTCACTGATGTTCGCCTTCCCGCTCGCCTTCGACTTCGGCGACAGCGGTGCGGTGATCGCCATGCTGGGTCTGCTGATCTGCTCCTGCGCGGCGGGCTGGGGCATGATGGCCGCCCGCAAGGTCGGTTACACCTGGCCGGGTCTCTCCGCCCGCGGCTCGGACCGCACATCCGACTGGCGCGTGGTGGCCGCGTACGCGGTGATGGTCGCGGCGGTGGTGGCCCTCGCGGTCTGGCGCGTGGCGCGCCTGCGCTGAGTTCCCGCGGCGCGGCGGGCTCCCTTCACGCCCTCCGCGATCCCGCGACCCACGCCCCGTCCGGTCGCCTGTGCCGAACCGCCGCGGTCGTCCGCGCCGGCCCCGCGGCTCGGCTCGCGCCGACCCTCGCGAGGGCACGGCCGCCCGCGCCGGTCCCTGCGATCTCCGCGCTGCGTGCGCCGGTCCCCTACCGCCGTCCACAGGCGGCGACGCCGGCCCACGCCCACCCCGTAGGATCGAGGAATGAGCACGCGGATCGCCTTCCTCAAGGGGCACGGTACGGAGAACGACTTCGTGATCGTGCCGGACCCGGAGAACGCCGTCGAGCTGTCGGCGGCGGCCGTCGCCGCCCTGTGCGACCGGCGCGCGGGGATCGGGGGCGACGGGCTGCTGCACGTCGTGCGGTCCGCGGAGCATCCCGAGGCGCGGTCCATGGCGGACGAGGCCGAGTGGTTCATGGACTACCGCAACGGCGACGGATCCGTCGCCGAGATGTGCGGCAACGGCGTGCGCGTCTTCGCCCGCTACCTCCAGCACGCCGGGCACGTCGGCGAGGGCGACCTCGCGATCGCCACACGCGGCGGCGTGAAGACCGTGCACATCGCCAAGGACGGCGACATCACCGTCGGCATGGGCCGCGCGGTCCTCCCCGAGGGCGACGTCACCGTGGCCGTCGGCGAGCGCAGCTGGCCCGCGCGCAACGTCAACATGGGCAACCCGCACGCCGTGGCCTTCGTCGCCGATCTGGCCGACGCGGGCGGCCTGTTCACCGCGCCCTCCTTCGCCCCGGCCGCCGCCTACCCGGACGGCGTGAACGTGGAGTTCGTCGTCGACCGAGGCCCCCGGCACGTCGCGATGCGCGTGCACGAGCGCGGGGTCGGCGAGACCCGCTCCTGCGGCACCGGGGCATGCGCCGTCGCCGTGGCCGCCGCCCGCCGCGACGGCGTCGACCCGCGCGAGACCGGCCTGCCGGTGACGTACACCGTGGACCTCCCCGGCGGCACGCTCGTGATCACCGAACAGCCGGACGGCCGGATCGAGATGACCGGTCCCGCGGTCATCGTCGCCGAGGGCGCGATCGAGGCCGAGTGGCTGGAGAACGCCCTAGGCTGAGCGGTGCGCTGTACGATCACTCGCCCTCCGGCCCTCCCCGCCGTCGATCCGCAGGCCGGGGCGGGTGGGGGGCTTCGAGGTCATGGCTCGCCATCCATCCGATGGCGTGAAAACGACCATGCACGGCCCGTCGCTCTTTGGAGTGATCCGTTTCACGGTCGGCCGGAGGCGGCCGGTTGGACCCCGTGCGGCTGGATAGCATCAAGCACCGGCCCGGACGGGGGATCCACGCCGTCCCCCAGGCCCGAGTCCGCCCTGGGGCGCCGTCCGCCGGATCCACGCAGCCGGAGGTGCTCATGAACGCGGAGGCCGCGAAACCTGCGACCCCGGGCCCGCTCGCACCGGGTCACGTCACACCGGCCGGGACGCGCCGCAAGTCCCGCCCCCGGCTCGACCTGCGCCGGCTGGGCCGCGCCGCCCTGCTGGGGTCGTCCTCCGCCCGCGACCGGCTGCCGGACGCCATCGGCCACGTCGTCGAGGCCCACCGCGCCCACCACCCCGACGCCGACCTCGAACCGCTGCGCCGCGCCTACCTCCTCGCGGAGTCCTCGCACCGCGGCCAGATGCGCAAGAGCGGCGAGCCGTACATCACCCACCCGCTCGCCGTCACCCTGATCCTGGCCGAACTCGGCGCCGAGACCACGACGTTGACCGCCTCGCTGCTGCATGACACCGTCGAGGACACCGATGTGACGCTCGACCAGGTGGGCGAGGAGTTCGGCGAGGAGGTGCGCTATCTCGTCGACGGCGTCACCAAGTTGGAGAAGGTCGACTACGGCGCCGCCGCCGAGCCCGAGACCTTCCGCAAGATGCTCGTCGCCACCGGCAACGACGTCCGCGTGATGTCGATCAAACTCGCCGACCGGCTGCACAACATGCGCACCCTCGGTGTGATGCGCCCCGCCAAGCAGGAACGCATCGCCAAGGTGACACGTGACGTGCTCATCCCCCTCGCCGAACGCCTCGGCGTCCAGGCGCTCAAGACGGAGCTGGAGGACCTGGTCTTCGCGATCCTCCACCCCGAGGAGTACGACAAGACCCGCGAGTTGATCCTCCGCAACGCCGCCCGCGAGGACGACCCGCTCGCCGATGTCGCCGACGACGTGCGCAAGGTGCTCCAGGAGGCCGACATCCCGGCCGAAGTCCTCATCCGGCCACGGCACTTCGTCTCCGTGCACCGCGTGTCCCGCAAGCGCGGCCCGCTGCGCGGCGCCGACTTCGGCCGGCTGCTGGTGCTGGTGAACGAGGACGCCGACTGCTACGCCGTGCTGGGCGAGCTGCACACCTGTATGACGCCGGTGGTCTCGGAGTTCAAGGACTTCATCGCCGTCCCCAAGTTCAACCTGTACCAGTCGCTGCACACCGCGGTGGCCGGCGACGACGGCCAGGTCGTCGAAGTCCTCATCCGCACCCACCAGATGCACAAGGTCGCCGAGGCCGGCGTCGTCGCCCTCGGCAACCCCTACGCCGCCCCGCCGGAGGAGCAGTCCGGCGGCGACGGCGAACGCGTCGACCCGACCCGCCCCGGCTGGCTGTCCCGGCTGCTCGCATGGCAGCAGGCCGCGCCCGACCCCGACACCTTCTGGTCCACGCTCCGCGAGGATCTCGCCCAGGACCGGGAGATCACCGTCTTCCGCCCCGACGGCGGCACCCTCGGGCTGCCCGAGGGGGCGACCTGCGTGGACGCCGCCTACGCCCAGTACGGCGAGGACGCCCACGCCTGCATCGGCGCCCGCGTCAACGGACGGCTGGCCACGCTCAGCACCGTGCTCAAGGACGGGGACACCGTCCAGCTCCTCATGGACCAGGACGCGGCCTCCGCGCCGTCCCGGGAGTGGCTGGACCACGCGACCACCCCGGCGGCCCGCATCGCCATCCAGCGGTGGCTCGCCGCCCACCCCAGCGCCGAGGAGAGCGACGCGCGCTCCCTCGCGGACGACGTCGAGACCCCCCGGCCGACCGGGACGGAGACCCCCCAGCCCTCCGGCGCCGACGACACCGCCCCCGGGCGTCCCGCCGCCGCCCAGGTGCTGGCCGACCGGGACGGCGCGACCGTACGGCTGGCCGGCTGCTGCACGCCCGTACCGCCCGACAAGGTCACCGGGTTCGCGGTGCGCGGGGGAGCGGTCACCGTGCACCGGACGGAGTGTCCGGCGGTGGTGCGGATGAAGAGCGCGGGGCGCACGGAGGTCGGCGTGCGCTGGGGCGAGGGCGCGGAGTGCCGGGTCACGCTGGTGGCGGAGTCGTTCGTCCGGCCGCATCTGCTCGCGGACCTCACCGAGGCGATGGCCACGGAGGGCGCCGAGATCGTCTCCGCGACCGTCGAACCGCCGGACCGGCAGCAGGTGCGCCACACCTACACCGTGCAGCTCCCGGACGCCGCCCAGCTGCCCGCCCTGATGCGCGCCATGCGCAACGTGGCGGGCGTGTACGACGTGAGCCGGGCGCAGCCGCAGGCGCCGGGCGTCTGAGAACGCCCCCGGGAGCGCCCGGTGACGGCACCCGGCGCACAGACCCCTGCGGTGTGATTACCCGATCGGGTGGGTCGGGAGCGCGCCGCCGCGGCGCCGCCCGCCCGCGCTGATAGCCGTGAGGCATGCCGCTCACCTCCCGCCACCCCGCCCCGCTCACCTCCCGCCACCCCGCCCCGCGGACCCCCCGACGCCCGGCGCACCGCGCCCGCCACCGCACCGCCCAGGCCCTGCTCGCCTCCGCCGTCGGCGTCTGCCTGGTCGCCGCGAGCGCCCCCGCCGAGCCGCTCGGCATCGGCGACCCGCTCTTCCCGCACCTCGGCAACCCCGGCTACGACGTGCAGGCGTACGACCTGGACCTCACCTATCCCGGCAGCAACGACCAGCCGCTCGACGCGGTCACCACCATCGACGCCCGGATCACCGCCGAGCTGGACCGGATCAACCTCGACTTCGCCCACGGCACGGTCCGCTCCGTCGAGGTCGACGGCGAACCGGCCGTCTTCACCGGCGCGGGCGAGGACCTGGTGATCACCCCCGACGACGACCTCGACCCGGGCGAGCCGGTGCGCATCACCGTCCGGCACACGAGCGACCCCCGGCCGGGGGACCGCGAGGGCGGCTGGGTGCGCACCGCCGACGGCCTCGCGCTCGCCAACCAGGCCGACGCCGCCCACCTGGTGTTCCCGTGCAACGACCACCCGTCCGACAAGGCGATGTTCACCTTCCGGATCACCGTCCCCGAGGGGTACACCGCCGTCGCCAACGGCCTGCCCACCGCCGTCGACCGCGCCCCCGCCACCACCACCTGGCGCTACCGGACCCGCAACCCCATGGCCACCGAACTCGCCCAGGTGTCCGTCGGCCGCTCCACCGTGCTGCACCGCACCGGACCGCACGGCCTTCCCCTGCGGGACGTCGTCCCCACCGAGCACCGCGCCGCCCTCGAACCCTGGCTGGCGAAAACCCCGGCGCAGATCGCCTGGATGGAGGACCGGGTCGGCCGCTACCCCTTCGCCACCTACGGCCTGCTGCTCGCCGAGGCCTCCACCGGCTTCGCCCTGGAGACCCAGACGCTCTCCCTCTTCGAACGCGACCTGTTCACCGACCCCGCCCTGCCCGCCTGGTACGTCGAGTCGATCATGGTGCACGAGCTGGCCCACCAGTGGTTCGGCGACAGCGTCAGCCCCCGCACCTGGGCCGACCTGTGGCTCAACGAGGGGCACGCCACCTGGTACGAGGCGCTGTACGCCGAGGAGCGCGGCGGCAGGTCCCTGGAGACCCGGATGCGGACCGCGTACGAGTCCTCCGACGGCTGGCGCACCGCGGGAGGGCCGCCCGCCGCGCCGAAGCCGCCCGAGCCGGGCCGCAAGATCGGCATCTTCCGCCCGGGCGTCTACGGCGGCGCCGCGCTGGTGCTCTACGCCCTGCGCCAGGAGATCGGGCAGGAGGCGTTCGACCGGCTGGAGCGCGCCTGGGTCGTCCGTCACCGCGACGGCAACGCCTCGACCGCCGACTTCGTCCGGCTGGCCTCCGAGACCGCCGGCCGCGACCTCACCGGCTTCCTGCACGCCTGGCTGTACGACGACACCACCCCGCCGATGCCCGGTCACCCCGACTGGCGGTCCTCCGTGCGGGCCGTGCCGGAGGAGCCCGGCCCCCACACCCGCGAGCACCGGCACGGGCACCTGTCCGGCCCGCACGGGCACGGGCCGGACGCGGGCGGGGAATAACACGGTGACGAGACGGGCCGTACCGTGCGACCATCATCGGGTCCGCGCGGCAGGGGAAACGGGAATCTCCCGGGGTACCCGGACGTTGTGGACAGTGACGGACGGCCTCCCGGCCGGATCCGTCGCCGCAGACGGCAACCCAACGACGTAAGGACCCAATGACCTCCTCTTCTTCCCCTTCCCAGGACACCACGCGCTTCGCGCACAGCCACGCCGAGGGTCTTCGGGCCGATGCCCTGATGGAAGAGGACGTCGCCTGGAGCCTTGAGATCGACGGAGAGCGGGACGGCGACCAGTTCGACCGCTCCGAGCGTGCGGCCCTGCGCCGTGTCGCCGGCCTCTCCACCGAGCTCGAGGACGTCACCGAGGTCGAGTACCGGCAGCTCCGCCTGGAGCGCGTCGTGCTCGTCGGGGTGTGGACCTCGGGCACCGCGCAGGACGCCGAGAACTCCCTGGCGGAGCTCGCCGCCCTCGCCGAGACGGCGGGCGCCCTCGTCCTCGACGGCGTGATCCAGCGCCGGGACAAGCCGGACGCGGCCACCTACATCGGCTCCGGCAAGGCCGAGGAGCTGCGCGACATCGTGCTCGACTCGGGCGCGGACACCGTCATCTGCGACGGTGAGCTCAGCCCGGGCCAGCTCATCCACCTCGAGGACGTCGTCAAGGTCAAGGTCATCGACCGTACGGCCCTGATTCTCGACATCTTCGCCCAGCACGCCAAGTCCCGAGAGGGCAAGGCGCAGGTCGCGCTCGCGCAGATGCAGTACATGCTGCCGCGGCTGCGCGGCTGGGGTCAGTCGCTGTCCCGTCAGATGGGCGGCGGCAAGGGCGGCGGCCTCGCCACCCGTGGTCCCGGTGAGACCAAGATCGAGACGGACCGGCGCCGGATCCGCGAGAAGATGGCCAAGATGCGCCGGGAGATCGCGGAGATGAAGACCGGCCGCGAGATCAAGCGCCAGGAGCGCAAGCGCAACAAGGTGCCGTCCGTGGCCATCGCGGGCTACACCAACGCGGGCAAGTCCTCGCTGCTCAACCGCCTCACCGGCGCGGGCGTGCTGGTGGAGAACGCCCTGTTCGCCACCCTCGACCCGACCGTGCGCCGGGCCGAGACCCCCAGCGGACGGCTGTACACGCTGGCGGACACCGTCGGCTTCGTCCGGCACCTGCCGCACCACCTGGTCGAGGCGTTCCGCTCCACCATGGAGGAGGTCGGCGACTCCGACCTGATCCTCCACGTGGTGGACGGCTCGCACCCGAACCCGGAGGAGCAGCTCGCCGCCGTGCGCGAGGTGATCCGGGACGTCGGCGCCACCGACGTGCCCGAGATCGTCGTGATCAACAAGGCGGACGCGGCGGACCCGCTGACCCTGCAGCGGCTGCTGCGGGTGGAGCCCCGCTCCCTCGCCGTCTCGGCCCGCACCGGCCGGGGCATCCCGGAGCTGCTCGCCCTGATCGACAGCGAGCTGCCCCACCCGTCGGTGGAGATCGAGGCCCTCGTGCCGTACACCCACGGCAAGCTGGTCGCCCGTGCGCACGACGAGGGCGAGGTGATCTCCGAGGAGCACACCCCGGAGGGCACGCTGCTCAAGGTGCGGGTGCACGAGGAGCTGGCGGCGGAGTTCGCGCCGTACGTTCCCACCCCGGCCGGCTGACCCGGACCGCGGACATGTGACGAGGGCCCGCCCCCTGCCGAGCGCAGGGGGCGGGCCCTCGTCGCGTCCGGCTCAGCGGCCGCCGTAGGTCCTGCTCATGTTCTGGTACAGCGCCTCGGCGTCCGCGCCGAGCCGCGGGCCGGCGAGCCAGGTGTGGTCCAGCGGGCCGATCGAGGTGTTGGACACCAGCATCGTCTCGCCGCCGGCCACCCGGAACCAGCCGCCGCCGGACGAGCCGCCGGTCATGGTGCAGCCGATGCGGTACATGTCCGGCAGGTTCGGGGCGAGCGAGAAGCGGCCCGGGGTGTCCAGGCACTTGAACATCCGCAGCCCGTTGTACGGCGGCGCGGCCGGGTAGCCCCAGGCGCCCGTCGTGCCCGCCTCCGCGGCGGTCGGGCCGGAGAAGTCCACGTCGAGCGCGGCGCCGACGGTCTCCTCCAGGGACTGCGAGCCCTGCTCCGGCCGCACGTGCAGCACGGCGTAGTCGTACGCCGCCCCGGCGCCGCCGCTCTCCGAGCCGCCCTGGATCCAGCCGTTCGAGGTCGACGCCCAGTCCGCCCACCAGTTGCCGTACGGGGCGATCTCGGAGGGGTCCGCGCCGCTCAGCTCCGCCTCGGACCGGCCGTGGTCGTTGTAGGCCGGGACGAAGACGATGTTGCGGTACCAGCCGCCGTCCGCGCCCGCGTGCACACAGTGCCCGGCGGTCCACACGAGGTTGGACCTGCCCGGGTGGTTGACGTCCTTGATCACCGTGCCGGAGCAGACGGCCGGGCCCTCGGGGGAGTCGAAGAACACCTTCCCGACCGGGGCGGCGTTCTCGTGGTACGGCGTCTTCTCCGCGACCGCGGTCACGGGCGCCGGCTCCGGATCGCTCAGCCCCTGGGCCGCGGAGGCGTCCTTGGTGGTGACCGTCTTCTCGGCCTCCTCGGCGGAGTGCATCCGCTCCGGCTTCCAGAGGCCCTCGATGACCGGGTTGACGAAGTCCCGCGCCTCGCGCAGCCACTCGTCCTTGTCCCAGTCCTTCCAGCCGCCGTCCCGCCAGCGGTCCACGTCGATGCCGTGGTCCTTCAGACGGTCGGCGAGGTCGGCCGGGACGCGGACCTCGCCGCCCGCGTCGTCCCCGGCCCGGCTCGCCGTGGCGTCGGGCCGGTCGGTCGCCTTGTTCTCCGCCGACCCGCCGCAGGCGGTCGCGGTGAGCGCCAGCACGGCGAGCAGCGCGCTCGCGGCGAGGGCGGTCCGCCGCCCGCGCCGGCGCGGGACGGACATGGAGGAAGTACGCATGCTGTGGTGACCCCCGTCACTACTCAGAGTTCGTGTGCCGCTGCTCCGGTGTTCCGTCGTCCGCCCCGGGTGCGCGACGCCACCCGGGACGGACGGTCCGGTCACCGGCCGGCGAACTTCTCACTGACCGCGTCGTAGACGCCCTTGGCCTCCTTGCCGAGCCGCGGCCCGGCCAGCCAGCCGGTCGTCACCGGGCCGATGGAGGTGTTGGAGACCAGCGCCGGCTTGCCGTCCTGGCCGGCCGCGATCCAGCCGCCGCCGGAGGAACCGGCGGTCATGCTGCACCCGATGCGGTACATCGTCGGGTCGTTCGCGGTCAGCGACAGCCGGCCCGGCTTGTCCTCGCAGGAGTACAGGGACTGCCCGTCGTACGGCGGGGCGGCCGGGTAGCCGATCGCCGTCATCTCCTCGATCTTCGGCACGGCGGGCGCGTCGAAGTCCACCGGCAGGGCCGAACCGACGGTCTCCTCCAGCGACTTGCCGTCGCCACCCTTCTCCGGCGTCACATGGATGACGGCGAAGTCGTACGAGGCGCCGTCACCGCCCGTCGCACCGCCCTGCTCGATCCACTGGTCCGAGGTCTGCGCCCAGTCACCCCACCAGACACCGTACGGAGCGACCTCCTCCTTGGGGGCGCCCGCGATCTCCTCCGCCGACATGCCCGAGTCGTTGTACGACGGCACGAAGGCGATGTTGCGGTACCAGCCGCCCTTCTTGCCCGCGTGCACGCAGTGGCCCGCCGTCCACACCATGTTGGACTTGCCGGGATTGGCCGGGTCCTCGACCACCGTCGCGGAGCAGACCATCGTGCCCTTGGGAGAGTCGAAGAAGACCTTCCCCGCGGTGGGCGCGTTCTCGTGGTACGACGGCGGCACGGCCTTCGCCTGCACCGGCTCCGGGGTCGGGTCGGTGACGCCCTGGTCGCCGGAGATGTCGTTCTCGTCCACCTCGGGCTGGTCGGGCTCGTCGGCGTCCCGCATGCGGTCCGGGTCCCACAGGTCCTCGATGATCGGGTTGACGAAGTCCTGCGCCTCACGCAGCCATGTGTCCTTGTCCCAGTTCTTCCAGGCGCCGTCCCGCCACTTGTCGAGGTCGATCCCGTGCTCCTTGAGCCGGTCGGCGATGTCGTCCGGAATCCTGAGCTTGCCGTCGTCGGCGGCGGCCGTCGCGGAGGCGTCCGCGCTCGCGCCGGTGTCGCCCGACTCGCACGCGGTGGTGGTCAGGGCGAGCGCGGAGGCGAGGGCAACTGCCGCCAGCACGGGGGAGGTTCTGCGCGACCGTCCCCTCTCGCGGCGGGCGGTGGACGACGGCCGTATGGATCGCATGATCTGAACTCCCCCTGGAATGAACGATGGTGGTACGACGCCCGTCTTCACATCCGACCCGGACGAGTCGCTCTGCTGCTCCGACGGCTTGGGACAACGGCACCACACACTAGGCGTTCGCCGTGGGGGACGTCCGACGGAACGGCAACGGTTCGGCTACAAGGCGTCTGACCTGGCCGGTCGTGCGCGGACCGCTCGTCGAGCGGCGGCGCGCGGGCGTGGGGGCGTGGGGCGTGGAGGCGGCGGCGGTCCTTTCGCGCGCCGCGCGCGGGGGTGGTGCTTCGGGCGCGGGGCGCGGGGCGCCGGGCGCCGCGGTCGCGTCGGCGTGGGCGCACGTTTGTCAGTGGAGGGCCGTAGGGTTGGTCGCGCTATGACACAGCCCTCACTCCCCGAACTCCTCCATGCTGCCGTCACTGCCGTCGGCGGCACGGAGCGCCCCGGTCAGGTGGCCATGGCCGAAGCCGTCGCCGAAGCGATCGACGACGGCGCCCATCTGCTGGTCCAGGCCGGCACCGGCACCGGTAAGTCCCTGGGCTACCTGGTGCCCGCGCTCGCGCACGGAGAGAGGGTCGTCGTGGCGACGGCCACCCTGGCGCTCCAGCGCCAGCTGGTGGAGCGGGACCTTCCGCGCACGGTGGAGGCGCTGCATCCGCTGCTGCGCCGGCGCCCGGAGTTCGCCATGCTCAAGGGCCGGTCGAACTACCTGTGCCTGCACCGGCTGCACGAGGGCGTCCCGCAGGACGAGGAGGAGGGCCTCTTCGACCAGTTCGAGGCGGCCGCGCCCACCAGCAAGCTGGGCCAGGACCTGCTGCGGCTGCGCGACTGGTCCGACGAGACGGAGACCGGCGACCGGGACGACCTCACGCCGGGCGTGTCCGACCGGGCGTGGTCGCAGGTGTCGGTGTCCTCACGGGAGTGCCTGGGCGCCACGAAGTGCGCGTACGGCGCGGAGTGCTTCGCCGAGGCGGCCCGCGAGCGCGCCAAGCTGGCCGAGGTGATCGTCACCAACCACGCGCTGCTCGCCATCGACGCCATCGAGGGCGCGCCGGTGCTGCCGCAGCACGAGGTGCTGATCGTGGACGAGGCGCACGAGCTGGTCTCCCGGGTGACCGGGGTGGCCACGGGCGAGCTCACCCCGGGGCAGGTGAACCGTGCGGTGCGGCGCGCGGCGAAGCTGGTGAACGAGAAGGCGGCCGACCAGCTGCAGACGGCCGCCGAGGGCTTCGAGCGGCTGATGGAGCTCGCCCTGCCCGGCCGGCTGGAGGAGATCCCGGAGGACCTCGGCTACGCGCTGATGGCGCTGCGCGACGCGTGCCGCACGGTGATCTCCGCGATCGGCTCCACCCGCGACAAGTCGGTCCAGGACGAGGACGCGGTCCGCAAGCAGGCGCTGGCCTCGGTGGAGAGCGTCCACGACGTGGCGGAGCGGATCACCAACGGCAGCGAGTGGGACGTCGTCTGGTACGAGCGGCACGAGCCCCGCGGCGGAGCCGCATATCGGCACAGTGGGGCCTCGCTGCGGGTCGCGCCCATGTCGGTCTCGGGGCTGCTGCGCGAGAAGCTGTTCACCGACCGTTCGGTCGTGCTGACGTCCGCCACGCTGAAGCTGGGCGGCGACTTCAACGGCGTGGGGGCGTCCCTGGGACTCGGCCCCGAGGGCGCCGAGGGGGACGACCTCCCGCAGTGGAAGGGCGTGGACGTCGGCTCGCCCTTCGACTACCCCAGGCAGGGCATCCTGTACGTCGCCAAGCACCTGGCCCGCCCGGCCAGGGACGGCGACCGCAAGGACATGCTGGACGAGCTCACGGAGCTGATCCAGGCGGCCGGGGGCCGCACGCTGGGGCTGTTCTCGTCGATGCGGGGGGCACAGCTCGCGGCGGAGGAGCTGCGGTCGCGGATCCCGGAGTACCCGATCCTCCTCCAGGGCGAGGAGACGCTCGGCGAGCTGATCAAGAACTTCGCGGCGGACCCGCGGACGTGCCTCTTCGGCACGCTGTCGCTGTGGCAGGGCGTGGACGTCCCCGGACCGAGCTGCCAGCTGGTGGTCATGGACAAGATCCCCTTCCCGCGTCCGGACGACCCCCTGATGAGCGCCCGCCAGAAGGCCGTGGAGGAAGCGGGCGGCAACGGCTTCATGGCGGTCGCCGCGACGCACGCGGCGCTGCTGATGGCCCAGGGAGCGGGCCGCCTGGTCCGCGCCTCGGGCGACCGCGGCGTGGTCGCGGTCCTCGACCCCCGTCTGGCGACGGCCCGCTACGGCAGCTATCTGAAGGCCTCGATGCCGGACTTCTGGTACACGACGGACCGCAACCAGGTGCGCAAGTCCCTCGCGGCGATCGACGCGGCGGCGAAGCAGACGGAGGCCGCGGCGACGGAGTAGGCAGGGGGCCGCCGGGTTGCGGGCGGCGCCCTGGGTGTGTCGGCCGAGCCGCACGACCCGCGTGCGGGCGCGACGTACCGGCCCCGGCCCGGCGGCTGGAGTGTCTCGGCACAGGTACAGCCCATTGCGGAGGCCGAGGGGCGCCTCCCGGGGCGCCCAGAGGCAGTACAGGACCCCGGAACCGGCGCAGGGGTTCCGGGGTCCGGTCGGGGGCGGGGCGGGCCTGGGGGGCCCGGCGTCCCGTCGGGGTCAGACGCGGCGGAGGACGGCCACCACCTTGCCGAGGATCGTCGCGTCGTCGCCGGGGATCGGCTCGTAGGCCGCGTTGTGCGGGAGCAGCCAGACATGGCCGTCCTCCCGCTTGAACCGCTTCACGGTCGCCTCGCCGTCGAGCATCGCCGCCACGATGTCGCCGTTCTCGGCGACCGGCTGGCGACGGACCGTGACCCAGTCGCCGTCGCAGATCGCGGCCTCGATCATGGAGTCACCCACGACCTTCAGCACGAACAGCTCACCGTCGCCGACGAGCTGCCGGGGCAGCGGGAAGACGTCCTCGACGGACTCCTCCGCGAGGATCGGGCCACCGGCGGCGATCCGGCCGACCAGCGGCACGTAGGACGCGGCGGGCTTGCCGGCGGTGTCCGTCGGCTGCACGGACGCGGCCTGGTCGGACCCCCGCACCTCGTACGCGCGCGGACGGTGGGGGTCACGGCGCAGGAATCCCTTGCGCTCCAGCGCCATGAGCTGGTGGGCGACGGAGGAGGTGCTGGACAGCCCGACCGCCTGGCCGATCTCCCGCATGGACGGCGGGTATCCGCGCCGCTGCACCGAGTCCCTGATGACCTCGATGACCCGGCGCTGGCGGTCGGTGAGTCCGGAGCTGTCCGCCCGGATGCCGGGAGGTCGGCCCGGCAGGGAGCGCTTGTGCGCCTCGGGATTCGTGGCTTCGTTCATCGCATGCACCGGCTCGATGCGGCCCTGGGAGCGGTCCTGGGCGGTGATGGCGGCACTGTCTGCGGTGGTGGTCACGTCGGCCCCTCTCGATGGTCTCCCTGCAGCACAACGGTAGATGCTTTCGAAAGGTTGCGCCAAACACACGTTCGAGTGAAAAATCGCGAATTGCGGCACGCGTTCTTTCGTCGAGGTGTATTGGTCGCCGCACTTCCTGCCGGACAAACGGGCCATTTGTTGTACTCTTCACCGCCGAGGTCTCCGCCGGAGCGGCGGCCTCGCGGCGTGCGGACTCAGTCTGCCATCGTGGGCCCCCGTGCGCGTGAAGCGGCCCCGTCCTTCGTCGGAGCGGCACGCCCCCTCCTCGCCTCCGGCACGTCTTCTCCTCGACGGGGACGGCGTCCGAGCCCGCGACGCGCAGGTCTCCGGGCGGCTCACGCGCAGACTTCCAGGCCCGTCTTCCCGTTCCGGCGCGCGACACGCGTAGCACTCTCGATGTATGAGTCAATCCCCACATCTAGTGGTTGGATTGCGACAGCAGCCCAGAAGTTGTGGTCCCCCCGGTCTCCGAGGGCTCCGCGATCGCCTATGCTGGTGCTGCTTCGTGAGGCCCCTGAGGCCTGGCGAGGCCATTGAGTCTGCTGTGAGGAGGGTTGGGATCCATGCACTGCCCCTTCTGCAGGCACCCCGACAGCCGTGTCGTCGACAGCCGTACGACCGACGACGGCACGTCGATCCGCAGGCGCCGCCAGTGCCCGGACTGCTCCCGTCGCTTCACGACCGTGGAGACGTGTTCGCTCATGGTGGTCAAGCGGTCGGGAGTCACCGAGCCGTTCAGCCGCACCAAGATCATCAACGGTGTGCGCAAGGCGTGCCAGGGACGGCCCGTCACCGAGGACGCCCTCGCCCAGCTCGGCCAGCGGGTCGAGGAAGCGGTGCGGGCCACCGGGAGCGCCGAGCTGACCACCCACGACGTGGGGCTGGCCATACTCGGCCCGTTGCAGGAACTCGACCTCGTGGCCTACCTGCGGTTCGCGTCCGTGTACCGGGCGTTCGACTCGCTGGAGGACTTCGAGGCCGCGATCGCGGAACTCAGGCGGGCGGAGCGGCCCGCCGAGGGCGACGGGGGCGGCGACGGGGCCGCCCCGGGGAGCCAGGAAGACGACAGCGGACAGGAGGGGACCGTGCAGGTCCCCGCGCCCGCTCCCGCCGCCGGCTGAGCGGCGGTCCGGCCCCGGAAGCGAGGGTCCGGGGACCGGTTCGGCCGGCGGCGAAGAAGACCTGCTGCGGGCAGGCGAGTGGGCGCCCGCAGCATCAGACAGAACACCGTGCCACGGGAACATCGGGGCACTTCAGGGCGTTTTCGCCCGTATCAGGGAGGCGGCATGACAGAGACGGCGAGCGGTCCGGCACGTAGTTCCCGAGCCAAGGCGAGCAAGCCCGGCAAGGGACTGCGCGTCGAGCGCATTCACACCACCCCGGGGGTCCACCCGTACGACGAGGTGGCCTGGGAGCGCCGTGACGTCGTCATGACCAACTGGCGCGACGGCTCGGTCAACTTCGAGCAGCGCGGCGTGGAGTTCCCCGACTTCTGGTCGGTGAACGCGGTCAACATCGTCACCAGCAAGTACTTCCGGGGCGCCGTCGGCACCCCGCAGCGCGAGACCAGCCTCAGGCAGCTGATCGACCGCATCGTGAAGACGTACCGGAAGGCCGGCGAGGACAACAAGTACTTCGCCTCGCCCGCCGACGCCGAGATCTTCGAGCACGAGCTGGCCTACGCCCTCCTGCACCAGATCTTCAGCTTCAACAGCCCCGTGTGGTTCAACGTGGGCACGCCCCAGCCGCAGCAGGTCAGCGCCTGCTTCATCCTGTCCGTCGACGACTCCATGGAGTCGATCCTCGACTGGTACAAGGAAGAGGGCATGATCTTCAAGGGCGGCTCCGGCGCCGGCCTGAACCTCTCCCGCATCCGCTCCTCCAGGGAGCTGCTCTCCTCCGGCGGCAACGCCTCCGGCCCGGTCTCCTTCATGCGCGGCGCCGACGCCTCCGCCGGCACCATCAAGTCCGGTGGCGCCACCCGCCGCGCGGCGAAGATGGTCGTGCTCGACGTCGACCACCCCGACATCGAGGACTTCATCGAGACCAAGGTGAAGGAGGAGGAGAAGATCCGCGTCCTGCGCGACGCGGGCTTCGACATGGACCTGGGCGGCGACGACATCGCGTCCGTCCAGTACCAGAACGCCAACAACTCCGTGCGCGTCAACGACGAGTTCATGGAGGCCGTCGAGAAGGGCGGCAAGTTCGGCCTGCGTGCCCGTATGACCGGCGAGGTCATCGAGGAGGTCGACGCCAAGGCGCTCTTCCGCAAGATCGCCGAGGCCGCGTGGGCCTGCGCCGACCCGGGCATCCAGTACGACGGCGTCATCAACCACTGGCACACCTGCCCCGAGTCCGGCCGGATCACCGCGTCGAACCCGTGCAGCGAGTACATGCACCTGGACAACACGTCCTGCAACCTGGCCTCGCTGAACCTGATGAAGTTCCTCAAGGACGACGGCAAGGGCAACCAGTCGTTCGAGACCGAGCGCTTCCAGAAGGTCGTCGAGCTGGTCATCACCGCGATGGACATCTCGATCTGCTTCGCGGACTTCCCGACCCAGAAGATCGGTGAGAACACCCGCGCCTTCCGCCAGCTCGGCATCGGCTACGCCAACCTGGGCGCCCTGCTGATGGCCACGGGTCACGCCTACGACTCCGACGGCGGCCGCTCCCTCGCCGGGTCCATCACCTCTCTGATGACCGGCACCGCCTACCGCCGCTCCGCCGAACTCGCCGCGATCGTCGGCCCGTACGACGGCTACGCCCGCAACGCCGACGCCCACAAGCGCGTCATGAAGCAGCACTCCGACGCCAACGGCACCGCCGTGCGCATGGACGACCTGGACACCCCGGTGTGGGCCGCCGCCACCGAGGCCTGGCAGGACGTCCTGCGCCTCGGCGAGAAGAACGGCTTCCGCAACGCCCAGGCCTCCGTGCTCGCCCCGACCGGCACCATCGGCCTGGCGATGTCCTGCGACACCACCGGTGTCGAGCCCGACCTCGCCCTGGTGAAGTTCAAGAAGCTGGTCGGCGGCGGCTCGATGCAGATCGTCAACGGCACCGTCCCGCAGGCCCTGCGCCGCCTGGGCTACCAGGAGGAGCAGATCGAGGCGATCGTCGCCCACATCGCCGAGCACGGCAATGTGATCGACGCCCCCGGCCTCAAGCCCGAGCACTACGAGGTGTTCGACTGCGCCATGGGTGAGCGCGCCATCTCCCCGATGGGCCACGTCCGCATGATGGCCGCGATCCAGCCCTGGATCTCCGGCGCCATCTCCAAGACGGTCAACATGCCGGAGACGGCGACCGTCGAGGAGGTCGAGGAGATCTACTTCGAGGCCTGGAAGCTGGGCGTCAAGGCGCTCGCCATCTACCGCGACAACTGCAAGGTCGGCCAGCCCCTCTCCGCCAAGACCAAGGAGAAGGAGAAGGCCGAGGTCACGGAGAAGGCCGAGGAGACGATCCGCGCCGCGGTCGAGAAGGTCGTCGAGTACCGCCCGGTCCGCAAGCGCCTCCCGAAGGGCCGTCCCGGCATCACCACCTCCTTCACGGTGGGCGGCGCCGAGGGCTACATGACCGCCAACTCCTACCCGGACGACGGTCTCGGCGAGGTCTTCCTGAAGATGTCCAAGCAGGGCTCGACGCTCGCCGGCATGATGGACGCCTTCTCCATCGCCGTCTCGGTGGGCCTCCAGTACGGCGTGCCGCTGGAGACGTACGTCTCGAAGTTCACCAACATGCGCTTCGAGCCGGCCGGCATGACGGACGACCCGGACGTGCGGATGGCGCAGTCGATCGTCGACTACATCTTCCGCCGCCTGGCGCTGGACTTCCTGCCGTTCGAGACGCGCTCCGCGCTCGGCATCCACTCCGCCGAGGAGCGCCAGCGTCACCTGGAGACCGGCTCGTACGAGCCGGCCGACGACGAGGTCGACGTCGAGGGCCTGGCCCAGTCGGCCCCGCGCGCCCAGGAGCTGAAGGCGGTCGCCGCGCCGAAGGCCGAGACCGAGGCGGCCAAGCCCGCCCCGCAGCAGGCCCACACCAGCGCCGAGCTGGTGGAGATGCAGCTGGGCATCCAGGCCGACGCCCCGCTGTGCTTCTCCTGCGGCACGAAGATGCAGCGCGCCGGCTCCTGCTACATCTGCGAGGGCTGCGGCTCGACCAGCGGCTGCAGCTGACGCCGACCCGCCCGGGCGCTGCCCGGCGGTGAGACGGTGAGGGCGGTGGTACCGGGCAACCGGTGCCACCGCCCTCGGGCGTCTTCGCTTTTCTTTTGCCCGTGGACTGACTCGCAGCGTCAGGCCCGGCGGGCCGCTCCCATCTCACGGGTGAAGTCCACCGGGTCGCCGTCGAAGCCCTGCACGCCCGCCCGGAACTCCCAGGGGCCCGAGCCCTCCCGGACGAACTCCGCGACCGTGGCCGCCCTCGCCCCCAGCACCCCGCCGAAGTCGTCCTCCGCCAGCACGTCGTAGCCCTCGCGGATACGCAGCCCCGGGTTGCGCACCCCGGAGAACGTCCGCAGCGCCTGCTGCTGCTGGATGACGACCCCGACCAGCACGCGCGCGTAGCGCGGGTCCAGGCGGTCCAGCTCCAGCGTCATGACCTCGTCGTACCCGAACCCTTTGCCGTCCTGGCTGTCCCGGTTGAGCGTGATGGTGCCGTCGGGGGAGCGGCTGTCGAAGTGCACCACGTAGCCGGGGTCCCCGTGCGGGGCGTCCGCCGGATAGGGCGCGGCGACCAGATCGAGGTCGGTGGAGGGCTCTCCCGACGGACTCGGATCCCACCGCAGCGCGATCTCGACCTTCCGGATCCCCTTGCTGACGCCGTTCACCCGTTGTCCCCTTCCTCGTGACCGTCCTACCGGCGCACCCCAACTACCGCGAAACCACGGCAGATTGTCCATCCTGCCACGCGCGCGTTCCCGGGCGCCGGTATGCAGTCGACGCGAGGGCGACCGGGGCCGTACTCCCTGGCCTTACGATGGCGCGGTGCTGGTCAAGTGGATTCGCTGCACCGTGGTGGACCGTCGGGGGTTCGAGCGGGGACAGCGGAAGTGGGCGGGGCTTCTGGGGGAGCCGGGGTTTCGCGCGCAGGGCGGAGGCTGGAGCCGGGGACGGCAGGACGTGGCGCACATCTTCTCCTTCTGGGAGAGCCGCGCCTTCTACGACTCCTTCATGGCCCGGTCCCACGACCGGCTCGCCGCCTCCCAGGCGGGCACCTTCAAGAACGCCCAGGTCAGACTGTTCGACCACCGCTTCGACGTGAAGACCGGGTTCGAACCGCGCTTCACCGACGCCGACCTGATCAGGGTCGCGCTGTGCCGCGTCCACGAGGAGCGCGCCGAACACTTCGTGCTGATGCAGGAGAAGGTGTGGAACCCGGCGATGGCCGGCTCGCCCGGCATGGTGCGGGGGCTGTTCGGCGAGGCGCCGGGCAACGAGTACCTGATCCTGTCCATGTGGCGGTCCGCCGCCGAACACGGCAAGTACCGGACCGAGCGCGTGGAGCGACTGACGCTGCGGGCGCAGACCGAGGCGGACGTCGCGGCCCTCGCCGGCGACATCGTCGACATGGAGCCCGCCTGGACGGTGTGAGCACGCTCCCGTGGCCCGGTGCGCGAAGATGTGTGACAAATGCCGTACGGAACCCGCACGAGTGCCCGAAGCGCCCTCACCCGATCTAGGGTTTTGGACATGGCACGACCGCGGCGCATCGTCCTTGTCCGGCACGGTGAATCAACGGGCAATGTTGACGACACCGTTTATGAGCGCGTACCCGACCACGCCCTCGGTCTCACCGAGCGGGGCAGGAAGCAGGCAGAGGCGACGGGCGAGCGGCTCCGCGGCCTCTTCGGTCAGGAGCGGGTCAGCGTCTACGTGTCCCCGTACCGGCGGACCCTCGAGACCCTGAACGCCTTCCACCTCGACCCGGACCTGATACGCGTCCGCGAGGAACCCCGGCTGCGCGAACAGGACTGGGGCAACTGGCAGGACCGCGAGGACGTCCGGCTGCAGAAGGCCTACCGGGACGCCTACGGCCACTTCTTCTACCGATTCGCCCAGGGCGAGTCCGGCGCCGACGTCTACGACCGCGTCGGCGGCTTCCTGGAGAGCCTGTTCCGCAGCTTCGAGGACCCGGACCACCCGCCGAACGTCCTCATCGTCACCCACGGTCTGGCCATGCGGCTGTTCTGCATGCGGTGGTTCCACTGGACCGTGGCGGAGTTCGAGTCGCTGTCCAACCCGGGGAACGCCGAGGTGAGGATGCTCGTCCTGGGCGAGGACGGGAAGTACGCCCTTGACCGGCCCTTCGACCGCTGGCGGGACCCGGAGCCCTACCCGATCACGGGATAGGCGGACCCGCCCGGAGACGGCGGTCAAGGGATGGACGAAATGTGCTGGAGTCGGCGAGTGCCGGATGGGAGAGTTGCGAGGCGATGACCACTGATCGTTCCCCGGAGGCGCGGCTCGAGCGCGCGCTGGCGAGCCTGCGCGGACTGTCGGTGGGGGATGCGCTCGGCTCGCAGTTCTTCGTGCCGGTGAACTACCCGCTGCTCAAGCGCCGTGAGCTGCCCGAAGGCCTCTGGCAGTGGACCGACGACACCGAGATGGCGTGCTCCGTCGTCACCGTCCTGGCCACGCACCACCGCATCGACCAGGACGCCCTGGCCCACTCCTTCGCCCACCGTCACGACTTCGACCGGGGGTACGGCCCCGCCGTCAACCGGCTGCTGCGCCTGGTCCGTGAGGGCGGCGACTGGCGCGAACTGGCCGCCGCCCTCTTCAACGGGCAGGGCTCGTGGGGCAACGGCGCCGCGATGCGCATCCCGCCCCTGGGCGCCTGGTACGCCGACGACCCCGAGCAGGCCACCCACCAGGCGGAGATCTCCGCCTACCCCACGCACCAGCACCGCGAGGCCGTGGTCGGCGCCATGGCCGTCGCCGCTGCTGCCGCCCTCGCCGCCGCGCCGGACGGCCCGCCCGGCGCCGAGGACCTCCTCGACGGGGTCATCGCGCTGATCCCCGCGCGCAGCGCGGTCGGGGCGGGGCTGCGCCGGGCGCGCGACATGCTCGACTACGGCGACGCGGCCACCGTCGCGGCGGTCCTGGGCTGCGGACGGCGTACGACCGCGCATGACACCGTGCCCTTCGCGCTCTGGTCCGCCGCCCGCTCGCTGGGCGACTACGAGAACGCCTTCTGGACGACCGCGCAGGTGGGCGGGGACGTCGACACCACCTGCTCCATCGTGGGCGGAGTGGTCGCGGCGGGGCCGGCGGGGGCGCCGCCCGAGGCGTGGGTGGAGCGGGTGGAGCCGTTGCCGGAGTGGGTGACGCGGGCGGTCGAGGTCTGAGGCGTCCTCGTCGATCCAGCTTTTCGAAACTCTCCGTGCATCGTGGGAACTCTGTGTGACCGGCCGATCGTTCTCGGTGTGCCGGCTGCGGGCGGTGTGAGGTGCGGTGGGCCTTGTGGTTTCCGCGGAGGCTGACACGTGTCGGTGTGCTGCGGGCGCGTGCTGGGAGTGCGTCGGGGGAGGAGTGCTGGATGACCGTGTGGGTGGGGGTGATGCTCGTGTGGTGCGCCGTGCTGCTGCCGTACGCGCGCCGGCCCGGCGTCGCCCCGCCGACCTCCCTGAAGTCGGCCGGTGCGTCGCCGGGCCGGGCGCGTGCGGTGCTCCCCTCAGCCGATGCCGGGTCCCGCCGTACCGGACAGTGCCTCCAGGTCGCTCTTGCGGACCCGGATGACGAGCCAGGCGACCGCCAGGGCCAGCACCGCCATCGCGGCGGCCGGGACGAACGCCGAGGAGATGCCCTGCGCGAGCACCTCGTGCCCCCAGGGCGCCGGAAGCTGCTGGGTCTGGGCGAACGCCGCCTTCTGCTCCGCCGTCCCCTCCGCGAGGAAGGCGGGTACCTGCTTCTCCGCCTCGTCCCGGCTGGCCGTGCCGAACACCGTCGTCAGCAGCGCCAGGCCCACCGATCCGCCCACCTGCTGGGTCGCGTTGAGCAGACCGGAGGCGGCGCCGGCCTCGTGCTGGGCCACCCCGGAGACCGCGGTGAGCGTCAGTGTCACGAAGTTCAGGCCCATGCCGAAGCCGAAGACCAGCATCGGCCCGAGGATGCCGCTGACGTAGGAGCTGTCGGAGTCGATCAGCGTCTGCCAGGCCAGCCCGAGCGCGGCCAGCGTCGAGCCGATGATCATGAAGGGCTTGGGTCCGAACACGGGCAGGAACCGCTGCGAGATTCCCGCCCCGGCGGCGATCACGACCGTCACGGGCAGGAAGGCGAGACCGGCCTCGATCGGGGTGTAGCCGAGGACGTTCTGCACGAAGAGAACGATGTAGAAGAACATGCCGAACATCGCCGCGGCGAGGCTGAGCATGATCACGTACGTGCCCGAGCGGTTGCGGTCGGCGAACATCCGCAGCGGGGTGATCGGTTCCTTGGCGCGGGACTCGATGAGCGCGAAGCCCGCGAGCAGGATCGCCGAGGCGACGAAGGAACCGATGGTGACGCTGTCGCTCCAGCCCTCCTCGGCCGCGCGGATGAAGCCGTAGACGAGCGTGGCCATACCGGCCGTCGAGGTCGCCGCACCCGCGATGTCGAAGCGTCCGGTGTGCCGTTCGGACTCGTTGATGTACATCGGCGTGAGGACGGCGATCAGCAGGCCGATGGGCACGTTGACGAAGAGCACCCACCGCCAGTCGAGCCACTCGGTCAGCATGCCGCCCGCGAGCAGTCCGATCGCGCCGCCGCCCGCCGAGACCGCGGCGAAGACGCCGAAGGCGCGGTTGCGTTCGGGGCCCTCCGGGAACGTGGTGGTGATGAGTGCCAGCGAGGTCGGCGAGGCGATCGCGCCGCCCACGCCCTGCAGGACGCGCGCCGCGAGGAGCTGCCAGGGCTCCTGGGCGAGCCCGCCGAGCAGGGAGGCCGCGGTGAAGAGCAGGATGCCGCTCATGAAGACGCGGCGTCGGCCGAGTATGTCGCCGGCCCGGCCGCCGAGGAGCAGCAGCCCGCCGAAGGTCAGGGTGTAGGCGCTGACCACCCAGGTGAGATCGGTGGTGCTGAACTGCAGGGCATTCTGGATGTGCGGGAGCGCGATGTTCACAATCGTCGCGTCGAGTACGACCATGAGTTGACAGGCCGCGATGACGGCGAGCGCGATGCCGGGGCGCCCTGGCCGGCGAGCCGCGCCCGGTTTTGGATCCTGGAGCAAAGGAGAGGTGGTCACTATGGGTCCCCCACGGAAGAATTAGTGAACGAGCGCGTTCACTGTTGCGTCCACCGTAGGAGCCCTCGACAGTGAACGCAAGCGTTCACTGAATGGCCGTCGTGTCGGCGCGTCCCCCTTCGGCGCCGTACGGCGGGTGCTTCATCCCCGAATGCCCGCTTCCTCTGCTCGTTGGAGAGAGTCAGATGGTTACTTCGAGCTGGGCTGCCGCCCAGGCTCAGACGGCCGCCTCACGCCGTCGCGGCGCCGTACTGGAACGCGCGATCCTCGAGGCCGCGCTGGAGCAGCTCAGCACGGTCGGCTGGAACGGCCTGACGATGGAGGGCGTCGCCGCGGGCGCCCAGACGGGGAAGGCGGCCGTCTACCGGCGCTGGCCCTCCAAGGAGGATCTCGTCGCCGACGCCTTGCGCGCCGCGCTGCCCGAGTTCCATGAGGCGCCGGACCTGGGGAGCGTGCGCGAAGACCTGTTGGAGCTGTGCCGCAGGGCCCGGGACGCCATGTTCTCCAAGCCGGGATGCGCCCTGCGCGCGGTCATTCACGAGTGCGACAGCAGCGAGGCCGAACGCTTCCACGCGGTGATCTTCAACGGCGTCGTGGAGCCGACCCTCACGATGCTCCGCGAGGTGGTCGAGCGCGGTATCGAGCGGGGCGAGGTCCGTCCCGACGCGGTCAACGGGTATGTCTTCGACGCCATTCCGGCCATGATGATGTACCGCTCGAAGATGTGCGGCAGCGAATGGTCGGACGTCGATCTGGAGCAGATGATCGACCAGTTGATGGTCCCGCTGCTGCGTCCGCACGCCTCCTGATCACGAGGCGGTGACGGTGGTGACCACAGTCCGGGAACCGGGGTGTCGCACGCCGGACCGGGCGGCGTACGCTAAGGGCGCCATGCCGTACGAACCACCTACTCACACCGTCGAGCGCTCACTCCGCGCCACGACCGGAGCGAAGATCGTTGCAGGTGTCGACGAGGTGGGGCGTGGTGCGTGGGCCGGCCCGGTCACCGTCTGCGCGGCGATCACCGGACTGCGCCGGCCCCCCGAGGGACTCACCGACTCCAAGCTCCTCACCGTCAAGCGCCGCACCGAACTCGCCGATACCCTGCGGAGCTGGGTGACGTCGTACGCCCTGGGCCACGCGTCGCCCGAGGAGATCGACGACCTGGGCATGACCGCCGCGCTCAGGCTGGCGGCCGTCCGCGCCCTGGAGGGCCTGCCCGTCCGGCCCGACGCGGTCATCCTCGACGGCAAGCACGACTACCTCGGCTCGCCCTGGCGGGTCCGGACGGTCATCAAGGGCGACCAGTCGTGCGTGGCCGTGGCGGCGGCGTCGGTCATCGCCAAGGTCCAGCGCGACAAAATGATGGCCGAACTGGGCGCCGACCATGCAGACTTCGGTTTCGCGGACAACGCCGGGTATCCGTCCCCCGTGCACCGGGCCGCGCTGGAGGTCCGGGGACCCACCCCGTACCACCGGCTGTCGTGGGCGTATCTTGATGCGCTGCCCCAGTGGCGGCACCTCAAGAGGGCCCGCACCTGGGCGGAGGCGCGCGTCCCGGAGATCGAGGGCCAACTCGGATTCGACTTCTGACCGGGCGCTCGCACTGATGTGCCACCCGGCGACGCCGGCCGCGCCACCGTTTGATAAAAATCAGCTCATGCCTCTCATTCCCGAGGAGCCTCAGATTCACGAGAGTGCCCAGGGTCCCCGCGCCACGCCGGCCAGTGGCCGTACCGCGCCGACCCCCCGTCCCGTACCCGGTCCCCGCCCCGCGGCTCCGTCGCGTCCCGGTCGTCCCGGCCCGCCGCGGCCGGCCCCTCCGGTCCAGCGCACCTCGCGTGACGCGGCCCACGCTGCCAAGCCCGGCCCTTCGGCTTCGCCCGCTGCCGCCGACGGTCCGCAGATCCAGCTGATCCCGGCCTCCGTCGAAGGGGCGCTCGACGCCGCCGAGGAAGCCGTCGACCTGCTTCTGGACTCGGGCCGCGCCCCCGGCGACGTGCTGGTGATCACCACCGGTGAACCGCACCCGTGGGCCACCCACGAACTGTCCTTCGGCGAGGCGTCCTACTGGGCGCAGCACGACGCCCGCGACGACGTCTTCTACACGGACGCCCAGGTGGCGGACCGTGCCACGACCCGTCCCGTCGTGGTGGTCGCCGTCAACGGCGGCCCCGAGTCCGTGACCGCCTCCGCCCTGAAGACGGCCCACGCCCGGGCCGGCGCGCTGCTGATCGTCTGCGGGGACCCGCAGCGCATCAACTCCGTGCTGGGCGCCGGGGTCTGAGCCGACGCCACGGCGTCGTCCGGCACCCGGACAGGGACATCGCGCGTGCGGGAACGCCGGCGGTCGCGGGGCCTCCCGCACCGCTGGCCGGTCGGTGTGCCCGGGGACGGGTGAGGCGCACGGTACTCGGGTGGTGAGGGCGCTCGGCGTGCGGGCGCGGCTCGTGGATCCTCAGATGCGGCTCCGTGGGGCCTCGGGTTCTTCGGAGCGGACGGCTCGCGAGGTCTGCGTCGTCCGTGGTCGCTCGGTGGTGCCGCACCGGGGCATGCCGGTGCCACGGGCACAGGCGACGGACCGGCGCGGGCGGGCGAACGGCCCGACGTCAACGGGCCGCCGCGCGCCGCAGCACGTCCGACGCGGCCCCGCCGGTGCGTGGAATCCGCGGCGGCGCCTCGGACAAGGCGACCGGCTCCGGCTCCGAACCGGCGCTGGGATGGCGGCCGCCCCGGCCCTCACCCAGAACCTGCCAGCCGTCACGGGTCAGCGTGATGTACGCACCGCAGCGCAGCCCGTGCAGGGTGCAGGCGTCCCGCAGCCCCCACATCCAGGCTCCGTCCTCCTCCGTCCAGCGGGCGTCGCCCTCACGGCAGTAGAGCAGGACGGCGGTGCGCACCGGGGTGCGGCGCCGCAGGTCGTGCGGGATGACCCGGCGCAGCTGGGCCAGCAGCGCGTTGCGGTACAACCAGCCGTCGGCGGAGGCGGAGCGCCGCGTGAACGACGCGCTCGCCCGCAGGCGTTCGTCCGGGTCGAGCACGGCGACGACCGCGGTCGCCGGACCCGGACGGTGCCGGGCGTGCAGTCCGCTGACGACCTCGCGCGGACTGCGCAGCAGCGGGATTCCCGCGGCCGCCCACTCCGCAGGCTCGAGCACACGGTTGGCGGATGCGGCGGACGTCGACAGCGAAGCCGCCGAGGACGGAGCGAATCCGAAGGTCACGGTCCTCCCTTCGGCTACGCCCACACTGCGGGCGGGTCGGATTCGGGGGAGCGCGCACGCAACAGAGCCCTACCTGGTCGGCGGGCGAGCCGTGCGGGTGCGTCCCTCAATTCTTCCTGTCGAACTTGGATGCGGCAACGAGCAATTGGGACAGGGGACCGTTATCGGTGGATCCGCGGTTAATATCCCCACCTGCCGAATGCGGGTTTCCGCTCAGCCCTGTACGGCCAGTACCAGCGGCAGTACTCCCTGCGCACCCGAACGCCGCAGCAGCCGTGCCGCGACGGCGAGTGTCCATCCCGTCTCGGTGTAATCGTCCACCAGAAGCACCGGACCTCCGGCGCGCGCCAGTGCCTCCGCGAGCTCGGGCGGCACGGTCAGCGCGCCGGAGAGCGCCTTGAGCCGCTGGGCGCTGTTACTGCGGGGGAGTTGATGCTGCTCGCCCGTGCTCTCCACCGTGCCGAGCAGCGGCAGCCGCCCGGTCTCGGCGATGTGCGCCCCGAGCGACTGGACGAGCCGCGGCCGCGTGCGCGAGGCGATGGTCACCACCCCGACCGGCCGGGGCTGGGCGTCGTCCACCCCCGGTGCCCAACCACCCGGTCCCTTGGCCCAGTCGGCGAGCACGCCCACCGCGGCCCGGGCGACGTCTTCGGGCACGGGTCCGTCCGGCGCCTGCGGTGCGAGCAGCGGACGCAGCCGGTTGCCCCAGCCGATGTCCGAGAGCCGGCCCAGGGCCCGTCCCTGCGCCGCCTGCTCCCCGGCCGGGATGCGGCCTTTCAGATCCACGCCGATCGCGGGGAGTCCGGTGGGCCACATGCGCCGGGGCTCCACCTCGACGCCGGCCCGGCCGAGGTCGGCGCGGGCCGCGTCGAGTGCCACGGCGGATGCCTCGGCCGTGTAGCGGGCGCCCGCGCAGTTGTCGCAGCGGCCGCAGGGCTTGGCGCCCTCGTCGTCCAACTGCCGTTGCAGGAACTCCATCCGGCAGTCCGTCGCCGACACGTAGTCCCGCATCGCCTGCTGTTCGGCCGCGCGCTGACGCGCCACCCACGCGTACCGCTCGGCGTCGTACGTCCAGGGCTGACCGGTCGCGATCCAGCCGCCCTTGACCCGCTTCACCGCCCCGTCCACGTCGAGCACCTTCAGCATCGTCTCCAGACGGGAGCGGCGCAGCTCCACGAGCGGTTCGAGCGCGGGGAGTGACAGAGGCCGTTCGGCGCGCGCCAGCACGTCGAGCGTGCGCCGCACCGTCTCCTCCGGGGGGAAGGCGAGCGAGGCGAAGTACTCCCAGATCGCCTCGTCCTCCTTGCCCGGAAGGAGCAGCACCTCCGCGTGCCGCACACCGCGGCCCGCGCGGCCGACCTGCTGGTAGTAGGAGATGGGGGAGGACGGTGACCCGAGGTGCACCACGAAGCCCAGGTCGGGCTTGTCGAACCCCATGCCGAGGGCGGAGGTGGCGACGAGCGCCTTCACCTTGTTGGCCAGCAGGTCCTCCTCGGCCTGCTGCCGGTCGGCGTTCTCCGTCCGCCCGGTGTACGAGGCGACGACATGTCCGCGCCGGCGCAGGAACGCGGTGACCTCCTCGGCCACGGCCACGGTCAGCGTGTAGATGATCCCCGACCCGGGGAGCTGGTCCAGGTGGTCGGCGAGCCAGGCCATGCGGTGCGCCGCGTCCGGAAGGCGCAGCACGCTCAGGCTGAGGCTCTCGCGGTCCAGCGGACCCCGCAGCACGAGCGCGTCCGAGGAACCGCCCGTGCCGAGCTGCTCGGCGACGTCGGCGGTCACCCGGGCATTGGCCGTGGCGGTGGTGGCGAGGACGGGCACCCCCTCCGGCAGGTCGCTCAGCATCGTGCGCAGCCGCCGGTAGTCCGGGCGGAAGTCGTGGCCCCAGTCGGAGATGCAGTGCGCCTCGTCGACCACGAGCAGCCCGGTCGCGGCGGCCAGCCGTGGCAGCACCTGGTCGCGGAAGTCCGGGTTGTTCAGCCGCTCGGGACTGACCAGCAGCACATCCACGTCCCCCGCGTCGATCTCCGCCCGGATGGCGTCCCACTCCTCGCTGTTGGAGGAGTTGATGGTCCGGGCGTGTACCCCGGCCCGGGCCGCGGCCTCGACTTGGTTGCGCATGAGCGCCAGGAGCGGGGAGACGATCACGGTCGGTCCGCTGCCCTGGGCCCTCAGCAGCGCGGTGGCCACGAAGTACACCGCGGACTTGCCCCAGCCCGTGCGCTGGACGACCAGGGCCCGGCGCTTCTCGGCGACCAGCGCCTCGATCGCCCGCCACTGGTCGTCGCGCAGCCGTGCGGTGCCCGTGTCGTCGCCGACGAGACGGGCGAGCACCGCGTCGGCGGCCGTCCGGAGATCCGTGTTGCTCGTGTGCTCCATGGGTCCCATACAACAGGACGGCGCCGACATCGGCTCCGGGCTGTGGACGAAGGCCGGCCTGCGGCGACGGCCGTGACATGGGCCTGACCGGACTTATCCACAAGACAACCGGAATGTCGCAATCTGCGAGAGGGTCGCGGCATGACGAACCACAGCGGGACGACCGGTCCCTCCGAGAACAGTGACATCCCGATCCAGGGCGGGCGCGACGCGGCGGAGCCGCGGCGGAAAGCGGCCGCGGCTCGCACCGAAACCCCCGTGCCGGTGAGCCGGGAGGACCGCCCTCCGCTCCCGCCGGACCTGTCCTGCACCGCGTACGAGAGCCACGGCGACCCGCAGCAGGTGACGCTGCGCACCCCGGCCGAGCTCGCCGACGCCGTGCCCTACCTCCTCGGGTACCGCCCGGAGGACAGCATGGTCCTCGTCTCCCTGCACGACACCGGAGGCCGGGGCAGGTTCGGCGGCCGGGCCCGGCTCGGCATCCCCGCCGACCCCGGCGACTGGCCCTCGGCCGCCCGGCAGCTGGCCCAGGGCCTGGTGGCCGGCTGTGAGCGCCGAGGCTCGCGGCCCGAGCAGATTCGTCTTCCTGTGCCAGGAGCCGGGACGGGGCGAGACCGGCCGGCAGGTCAAGGAGCGGCTGGGGCCGCTGGCCCACGCCCTGCGACTGGAGAGCGGAGCCCTGGACGTCCCGGTGGTCGAAGCCCTCTGCGTCTCCGACGGCCGCTTCTGGTCGTACTGCTGCGACGACCAGACCTGCTGCCCGGCCGAAGGGACGCCGATGGGTCTGCCCGGTACGTCCGTACTGGCCGCCGCGGCCGCCTACGCCGGGCTCCAGGTCCGCGGCTCCCTGCGTGAGCTGCATGCCCGGCTCCAGCCCTGGGAGACCTCCGCCGCCCACGACCAGCGCCGCGCACTGGACGAGGCCGGGCTGAAGCTGCTGCCCCGGATCGTCGACGCGGAGGCCCGGAAGATCGTCGCCGACGAGACGCTGGAACTGGCCGAGCGTCTCATGCGCCGCCTCGCCGACGCGCCACCCGTCTCCGGCACACTCCCGGCGGACCTGCGCGACGACGAACTGGTCGGGTACGACGAGGCGGCCATGGTGCTCCTCGGCCTCCAGGACCGCACCACCCGCGACCGTGCCGCCGCGTGGATGGAGGGCGACGAGGCGGCCCCGGCCCTCCGCCTGTGGCGCACCTTGGCACGCCGCTGCGTCGGCCCGTACGGGGAGTACGCCGCCGCGCCCCTCACCCTCGCCGGGTGGGTCGCCTGGTCCTCCGGTGACGAACTGGAGGCCCGGGAGGCACTGGCCATGGCGCTCGGGGCCGATCCGGACTATCTCTTCGCGCGTCTGCTGCACCAGGCGTGCAACGAGGGGCTCGACCCGGAGTCGATCCGCCGCTGCCTGCGAGGCGAGGGAGAGGGTGAGGGGAGTGAGACGGCCCGGCCCGCGGATGAGGGCGAGGACTGCCGCCCGGCCGAGGCGGGCGAGGCGCCCGGCCAGGACAGGGGCGAGGCACCCGGCCTCGACGGGAGCGAGACGCACGGTCATGACGCGGAGCCCGCGCCCCGAAGGCGCCGGATGCGGGCGGCCGTCCGCGAGGGGCGGTCCGCTCCCCGGGGAAGCGCCGCGACCGGACGGGTGCCACGCCCGCGCATGTCACCGGGCGGGGCCCGGCCCAAAGGCGCCACCCACCCCGGCGCCGCGAGCCGACGCGGGCAACGCCAGGAGAGCACGCGCCCCGCGTCACCCGGGAAGCAGGCTGACGAGTAGGGGAGATGCCTCCGCGGGAGGAGATCGGCCCGCGATCCGGCCGGTGAAGGGAGTGTTTATCGTCAGGCAGACGACTATGATCGCCGCATGCCCTACGACCCGTCAGCCTTTCCGCCTTTCGCCGTCACCGTGGACCTGGTCGTGCTCACCGTGCGACGTCACGCTCTGTGTGCACTGGCGGTGCGCAGGGGCGAGCCCCCGTTCCAGGGGCGCTGGGCACTCCCCGGAGGGTTCGTACGGGCCGACGAGGATCTGGCGCAGGCGGCGGCGCGGGAGCTGGTCGAGGAGACGGGGCTGCGGGTTCATGATCCGGCCATCCCCGCCCAGGATCACGGCGCCCACCTCGAGCAGCTGGCCACGTACGGGGACCCCAAGCGTGACCCGCGCATGCGGGTGGTCAGCGTCGCGCACCTCGCCCTCGCCCCGGACCTGCCGGCACCCAGGGCGGGCGGCGACGCCAGCAACGCGCGCTGGGCGCCCGTGGACGAGCTGCTGGAGCAGGGCGGTTACGGCAGGGACGGCGAGCCGGTGGCGCCGCTCGCCTTCGACCACGCGCAGATCCTCTCGGACGGGGTGGAGCGCGCCCGCTCCAAGATCGAGTACTCCTCGCTGGCGACGGCGTTCTGCCCGCCGGAGTTCACCGTCGGTGAACTGCGCCGGGTCTACGAGGCGGTCTGGGGCGTGGCGCTCGACCCGCGCAACTTCCACCGCAAGGTGACGGGCACCCCGGGCTTCCTGGTGCCCACCGGCGGCACCACCACCCGGCAGGGCGGCCGTCCCGCCCAGCTCTTCCGGGCCGGCGGCGCCACCCTGCTCAACCCGCCCATGCTGCGCCCCGAGGTCTGACGGGGGAGAGACCGGCCCCGGGGCGCGGTTCCCGGACCTTTCTCCCTCCGTGCAACGGGCCCTGTGGTGCCCGAAAAACCCGATATGGCGCGCTATCTTGCATCGGGTGATCCAGGCCATCGGACTGACCAGCATTCCCCGCAAAGAGCAGCGGTCCGCCGTCGACAACGTGTCCTTCGAGGCGCACGCGGGCCGTGTCACCGCGTTGCTCGGGGCGCCGGGCGCGGGCAAGACGACGGTGTTGAGACTCATGCTCGAGCTCCAACGCGGGCGTGGGATCACCTACTTCAGAGGCCGTCCCCTGCACCGCATCGCGCACCCCGCGCACGAGGTCGGTGTGCTGCTGGGCGACGTGCCGGGGCACCCTGCCCGCTCGGTCCGCGGACACCTCCGCATGCTGTGCGCGGCCTCGGGGCTCCCGGCCCGGCGCGCCGACGAAGTGCTCGAAGCGGTGGGCCTGGTGAGCCTGCGCGACGAACGCCTCGGCACCCTGTCGCGCGGCATGGACCGCCGGCTGGGCCTGGCCTGCGCCCTCCTGCCGGACCCGCACACGCTCGTGCTCGACGACCCGGCGCGAGGGCTCGCGGTGGCGGAGCGGCGCTGGCTGTACGACATGCTGCGGGAACACGCGGCGCAGGGCGGGACGGTGCTGTGCGGTACGGCCGATCCCAAGGAGGCGGCGCGGTTCGCCGATCACGTGATCACGTTGGACGGCGGACGGATCGTCGCCGACCAGCGGGCCGCCGACTTCGCCCGCACCCGGCTGCGCCCCCGCGTCGCCGTCCGCAGCCCGCACGCCGCCCGCCTCTCCGTGCTGCTCGCCCAGCAGGCCCGCTCCACGCAGCGGTCCGTGGAGGTCGTACGGGAGGGAGGCAACCGCCTCTGCGTCTACGGAAGTACCTGTGCCGAGGTGGGGGAGACGGCCTTCCGGCACGGGATCGTCGTCCATCAACTGGCCGATGAGATCGGGGACATGGGGCCGGGGGCTGGTGCGGACGCGCAACCTCAGCAGGCTCCCGAGTCGCGGCCCTCGGCCGAAACCGGCCCTCAGCCTGGTCCCAACCCCGAACCCGAGCCCGAACCCGATCCCGAGGCCGATCCCGAGTCCGAGCCCAACCCCGAACCCGAGCCCAACTCGGACCCGAACCCTTGCCCGGAGCCCGAAGCCGCAGCAACTCCCGACCCTGACCCCGACCCCGAGCCGGAGACCGCAACCCCCGCGCCCGCGTCGCCTGAGGCCGACCCCGCCGCATCAACCTCGCCTGAGTCGTCCCCAGGCGCTCCCGACAACGACGCTTCCCAGGCGGCACCGCCACAACAACAACCCACCGCCCCCCGCACCACCCCCCCTGCCCCCCGCCCCGCCACCGTCACCCTCCCGCCCCCCGTCCTCGTCCGCCCCGCGCCCACCCCCCTGCGGCCCGTCCGCTACGAGATCCGGCGGGCCGCCGGGGTGGCCACGGGGTACATCGTCGGGGCCTGCGTCCTCGCGGTGTCCGCCCTCACCGCCGTGCTGCTGGCCCGCATCGGCCACACCCCCCAGCCGCGACTGCTGGCCGCCTGGCCCGTGGAATTGCCGCTACCGCCCGCCGCGCTCGGGGCGGGTCTGCTCGGCGCGCTGGCGTTCGGCGACGAGTTCCGGCATCCCGCGCTCGCCGCGGACCGGGGGACCGTCCCGCGGAGGCTCGGCCTGCTGACCGCGAAGCTCTTCGTCGCCTCGCTGACCGCCCTCGCCCTGGCCGTGCTGACCGTCGGCTGCACCGCCGAACTGCTGTATCTCGTCTACGGGAGCGAACTCGTGGCGCTCCCGGCGGACTGGCCCGCTCTGACCGCCGGGTGGCTCGCCCTGGTCACGGGATGTGCCTGGGCGGGGGTGCTGGCCGCGGGGGTCTTCCGGTCCACCACCGCCGGGCTCGCCGCGGTCGTCGCCGTGCCGCTTCTCGTCGTACCCGCCGTGCACAAGATCACGGAGGGTCCGTCGCTGCGCGGTCCGCGGCCGTTCGCCGGGCGGCTCGCGGACGGGCTGCCGCTGCGCCGGACCTTCGGGGGCGAGCAGCACCTGGAAGCGCTGCTGCGGCTGCTGGCCCAACCGGTGGGCGGGGCCATGGCGTTGTCGGTGCTGGCGCTGCTGTGCGCGTACGCGTTCACGGGACTGCGGAGCCGAGTTCGATGACGACCGAATTTGTGGTTCTCGAGCTTTGTCTGATCGCAACTCCCCGAAAAAAGCTCATTTCTTTCCGATAAGGCGTCAATTGCGACGAGGTGAGCGATCACCCTTTCGTGTGCTTTTCACCAAAGACCTCAAGGGAGTTGGAACCGACGCCGACAAAGGATGCGTGAGTACCCTTGCGCACACCATGATGACCGCCGCCCGCTCCGCCGACTCCGGCCTCGCGACCCCGGGCGAACTCGACCGCTACCCCTACGCGGAGACGCCCGGTACCGACCGGGCCCCGGTGTGGGACGGCGGGGATCCGGAGCTGGGCCGCGTGGGCCGGCGGACCGCGGGCAGCCGCGGACGCGGGCTGCACGGACAACTGGTCCAGCAGCTGGGACAGATGATCGTTTCCGGTGACCTGGGCGCCGATCGCCCGCTGGTGCCCGAGGAGATCGGCCAGCGTTTCGAGGTGTCCCGTACCGTCGTCCGTGAGTCGCTCCGCGTCCTGGAGGCAAAGGGCCTGGTCAGCGCCCGGCCGAACGTGGGCACGCGGGTGCGCCCGGTCAGCGACTGGAATCTTCTCGACCCGGACATCATCGAGTGGCGGGCCTACGGACCGCAGCGGGACGACCAGCGCCGGGAGCTGAGCGAGCTGCGCTGGACGATCGAGCCGCTCGCCGCGCGCCTGGCGGCCGGACACGGCCGGGAGGACGTCCAGCAGCGGCTGACCGACATGGTGGAGATCATGGGGCACGCCCTCGGACAGGGTGACGCGCTGACCTTCGCCCGGGCCGACAACGAGTTCCACTCCCTGCTCATCCAGGTCGCCGGCAACCGCATGCTGGAGCACCTGTCCGGGATCGTCTCCGCCGCGCTGCAGGTGTCGGGCGGTCCGGTCACGGGCTGTGAGCGGCCGACCGAGACCTCGCTGGCCCACCACGCCCGGATCGCCGACGCCCTCGCCGGCGGCGACGGCGCCGCGGCCGAGGCGGCCATGCGGCAACTTCTCACGGTCCACCCCGAGGTGGAGCGCGTGGTGCCCGCGCCGCGCGAGCACTGACCGCGTTTCCCCTGACGGCGCGGTCCGGCCCGCCATCCCCTCCTGTGGCGGTGTCGCGTCCGTGAGCCGTCCCCCGTCGGACCCTGCGCAACCGTCGACGGTTGCGCAGGGTCCGACGGTACGAAACGACGAGACGACGGTACGAAGGACCGGTCGAAGCCCCGGGGCGGCGACCTCCTCACCCCTGGTGCACGCTTCTGTCCTCATCTGACAGGTTTTGACTGGCTGCGGGGTGTGACTCGGGCCACGCGGAATGGGCGTAACGCTCCCGGGAGGAACGCGATGACCTAAGAGGTGACAGCCGCGGAGGGAATACGGACGCCGTTCATGGCGCTGTGCATCTTCCCGGCCCCCGCCCGCGCCGTCGGCCCATCCCCAAGCCGGCGGTCGGCCCCTGTCCACTGTGGACGGGGCCGGAAGCCGTTTTCCAACGTTCCGAGAGGTTGTTCGTGTCGGCCAGCACATCCCGTACGCTCCCGCCGGAGATCGCCGAGTCCGTCTCTGTCATGGCGCTCATCGAGCGGGGAAAGGCTGAGGGGCAGATCGCCGGCGATGACGTGCGTCGGGCCTTCGAAGCTGACCAGATTCCGGCCACTCAGTGGAAGAACGTACTGCGCAGCCTCAACCAGATCCTCGAGGAAGAGGGTGTGACGCTGATGGTCAGTGCCGCAGAGCCCAAGCGCACCCGCAAGAGCGTCGCAGCGAAGAGTCCCGCCAAGCGCACCGCCACCAAGACCGTAGCGGCCAAGGCGGCGACCCCGCGGAAGGCCACCGCCGCCGCGTCCGCGGCCCCGGCCGCCGACGCAGCCGCCGAGGAGGAGGCGGCGCCCGAGAAGAAGGCGGCCGCGAAGAAGACCACGGCCAAGAAGACCGCCGCGAAGAAGACCACGGCCAAGAAGACCGCCGCGAAGAAGACCACGGCCAAGAAGGACGACGCCGAGCTGGTCGACGAGGAGGCCCTCGAGGAGACCAAGGTCGCGGACGAGCCCGAGGGCGCCGAGAGCGCCGGTTTTGTGCTGTCCGACGAGGACGAGGACGACGCGCCGGCCCAGCAGGTCGCCGCCGCGGGCGCCACCGCCGACCCGGTCAAGGACTACCTCAAGCAGATCGGCAAGGTCCCCCTGCTCAACGCCGAGCAGGAGGTCGAGCTGGCCAAGCGCATCGAGGCGGGCCTGTTCGCCGAGGACAAGCTGGCGAACTCCGACAAGCTGGCGCCGAAGCTCAAGCGCGAGCTGGAGATCATCGCGGAGGACGGCCGCCGGGCCAAGAACCACCTGCTGGAGGCCAACCTCCGCCTGGTGGTCTCCCTGGCCAAGCGCTACACCGGCCGCGGCATGCTCTTCCTGGACCTCATCCAGGAGGGCAACCTCGGTCTGATCCGCGCGGTCGAGAAGTTCGACTACACCAAGGGCTACAAGTTCTCCACGTACGCCACCTGGTGGATCCGTCAGGCGATCACCCGCGCCATGGCCGACCAGGCCCGCACCATCCGTATCCCGGTGCACATGGTCGAGGTCATCAACAAGCTCGCGCGCGTGCAGCGCCAGATGCTCCAGGACCTGGGCCGCGAGCCCACCCCGGAGGAGCTGGCCAAGGAGCTCGACATGACCCCGGAGAAGGTCATCGAGGTCCAGAAGTACGGCCGCGAGCCCATCTCCCTGCACACCCCGCTGGGCGAGGACGGCGACAGCGAGTTCGGTGACCTCATCGAGGACTCCGAGGCCGTCGTCCCGGCCGACGCCGTCAGCTTCACGCTGCTGCAGGAGCAGCTGCACTCCGTGCTCGACACCCTGTCGGAGCGCGAGGCGGGCGTCGTCTCGATGCGGTTCGGTCTCACCGACGGTCAGCCGAAGACCCTCGACGAGATCGGCAAGGTGTACGGCGTCACGCGTGAGCGGATCCGCCAGATCGAGTCGAAGACCATGTCGAAGCTGCGTCACCCGTCGCGTTCGCAGGTGCTGCGCGACTACCTCGACTAGGACGTCGCTCCGGCCGCGACGACCTGTCGTGCGCTGCCGTTCATGAAGGCCCGGCCCCCTGCGAGGGGCCGGGCCTTCGTGCCGTCGCGCGGGTGCGGGCACGGACCGCTTCCCTCACTGTGGGTGTCCAAGGTTCACCCCAGTGTGAGGAGCGTGCATGCGACGTCGACTTGCCAGGGCCCTGGCCCGGCCGCTGACCCTCGTGGCCGCGGGGACCGTCATACCACTGGCCTCGGCCGCTCCGGTGGCCGCCGACAGCATCGTCGTCGGCGGCTTCCCCGTCGACGTGTCACAGAGCCCGTACACCGTGGCGCTCTCCAGCCGTGACCGGTTCGGCGGTGCGCGGGCGGGGCAGTTCTGCGGGGGCGTGGCGGTCGGCCGGACCACCGTGCTCACCGCCGCCCACTGCATGGACCCGGAGGTGCTCGGCGCCTCCCCGGAGCGGGTGAGCGACCTCAGAGTCATAGCGGGGCGTACCGAGCTGCTCTCGGACAGCGGCCAGGAGGTCGCCGTGCGGAAGGTCTGGGTGAACCCGCACTACGACGGCGTCACCAACTCCGGCGACTTCGCCGTGCTCAGCCTGGCCGAGCCGCTCCCCGCGACCTCGGTCATAGGCATGGCCGGGGCGGGCGACCCGGCGTACCGCGCGGGCACGCCCGCCACGGTCTACGGCTGGGGGGACACCACCGGCTCCGGCAGCTACGCCGGGAGCCTGCACGGGGCGCGGGTACGGGTGCAGCCCGACGCGCAGTGCGAGAAGGCGTACTCCGGGGGCTCCAACGGCACCTACCGCGCCGAGACGATGCTGTGCGCGGGTGAGGTGGCCGGCGGCCGGGACGCCTGCCAGGGCGACAGCGGGGGGCCGCTGGTCGCCCAGGGGAAGCTCATAGGCCTGGTCTCCTGGGGAGCGGGCTGCGGCTGGGCAGGCAGCCCGGGGGTCTACACCCGCATCTCCGACGTCCTCGACACGCTGGGGTGGCCTGCGGCCTCGCAGGGCTGAGAGGGGCGCGGGCGGCTGGTGCGGGGCCTTGGCGGGGCTGGGCCCTCCTAAACCCCCAGCGGGCCCGGCGCGGGGTGCGTGAGCAGCGCCTACGGCACTCTGGGCGCCCCGCCGACCCCGGCCGCCCTGCGCGCCCTCGGCGGCGCGTGCCGCCGACGTTCCCTGAGCCTTCTGCGGCGCGAGCTGCTCGCCAGCCGGACGGGGCAGCACCCCGCGCGCTCTGTGGCGCGCGTCGCTGGTCAGGTCCCGAGGGTCAGCCGCTCGCCGGGCGCATTCTGCAGCGCCGCCGGCAATACGGAGCCCGTGGGCTCAGGGACGCGCTCTGACCCGCGTCGCGGGCGCGCCCGACCTCCCCACCGTCTCGCACACCCCGGAGCAGGACGCACCCGTACCCCTCCGCAGCGGCAGCGTGAACGCAGACGGGCGGCGTCCTCCGCAAGGGGAGGACGCCGCCCGTTCGCCGGCCTGTGCCGGACTGGCTGCTCGTCGTCGGACGCGAAGTGTCAGCTCTCCTCGTCAGGAGCGCCCTTCGGAGCGGTCAGCCGCTCCGTCTCGTCCTGTATCTCAGCGGCGATCTTCTTGAGTTCCGGCTCGAACTTGCGACCGTGGTGGGCGCAGAAGAGCAGTTCTCCACCGCTCAGCAGGACGACGCGCAGGTAAGCCTGGGCGCCGCAGCGGTCGCAGCGATCGGCGGCCGTCAGCGGGCTCGCGGGGGTCAGAACAGTAGTCACGTCGCCTCTTCTCTAGCTCGACGAGCTGTCGTACCAGGGTCAACATCCAACCAGCCCCAAAACGTTCCCGCTCGAGGCTTTTCCTCGAAAAAAACTTCGGGGCGGCCGGCTGTTGCCGGTTGGCGGCGAATGTGCCGTAGTGCGTGTCTCTGTGTCGTACGGATTCGCGTGGTCTCGGTGGTCGGCCCTCCCGGCTGGGTTGCCGGTTGTTCATGAGGACGTGCCCGGAGCCTAAATGGTTCATGCCTCGATGGGAACGTGATGTGTGCTTCACTCCATCGAGGGATCGAACACCCATGCGACCCTCGACTAGGGTGGGACCGAGACGAGGGTGGCGTTACAACGGCTCTACCAGGCCTCGGTACCCTCTCACCGGTGAACCAAGCCGCGCCCTTACCCACGAGGGCCCCATCTGAAATTCAGCGAGGAGCGAACCGCGTGACCGCCGAGACGTCCGTGCCGTCGTCCACAGCGCTGCTGGCAGGAGCAGACCGGGACGGTTCCAACTACACCGCGCGGCACCTGCTCGTCCTCGAGGGGCTCGAGGCCGTGCGCAAGCGCCCCGGTATGTACATCGGGTCCACGGACAGCCGTGGCCTGATGCACTGCCTCTGGGAGATCATCGACAACGCCGTGGACGAGGCCCTCGGCGGCTACTGCGACCACATCGAGGTCGTCCTCCACGACGACGGCTCGGTGGAGGTCAAGGACAACGGCCGCGGCATCCCGGTCGACGTCGAGCCCAAGACCGGTCTCTCCGGTGTCGAGGTCGTCATGACCAAGCTGCACGCCGGCGGAAAGTTCGGCGGCGGCTCCTACGCCGCCTCCGGCGGTCTGCACGGCGTCGGCGCCTCCGTGGTGAACGCCCTCTCCGCGCGTCTCGACGTGGAGGTCGACCGCGGGGGCCACACCCACGCGATCAGCTTCCGCCGCGGCGTCCCCGGCGCCTTCTCCGCCGTGGGGCCGGACGCGAAGTTCGAGCCCAAGAGCGGCCTGCGCAAGACCAAGAAGATCCCGAAGACCCGCAGCGGCACCCGCGTGCGCTACTGGGCCGACCGCCAGATCTTCCTCAAGGACGCCAAGCTCGCCCTGGACACCCTGCACCAGCGCGCCCGGCAGACCGCGTTCCTGGTGCCCGGCCTGACCATCGTCGTCCGCGACGAGTACGGGCTCGGCGAGGGCGGCAGCAAGGGCGAGGAGTCCTTCCGCTTCGACGGCGGCATCTCCGAGTTCTGCGAGTTCCTGGCCTCCGACCGGCCGGTCTGCGACACGCTCCGCTTTACTGGGCAGGGCTCCTTCAAGGAGACGGTCCCGGTCCTCGACGAACACGGCCAGATGACGCCCACCGAGGTCACCCGCGAGCTCGGCGTCGACGTGGCGCTGCGCTGGGGCACCGGCTACGAGACGACCGTCAGGTCGTTCGTCAACATCATCGCCACTCCCAAGGGCGGCACCCATGTCGCGGGCTTCGAGCAGGCCGTCGCCAAGACGATGAACGAGGTCCTGCGGGCCAAGAAGATGCTGCGGGTGGCCGAGGACGACGTCGTGAAGGACGACGCTCTCGAAGGCCTCACCGCGGTGGTCACGGTCCGCCTTGCCGAACCTCAGTTCGAGGGTCAGACCAAGGAGGTGCTCGGCACCTCCGCCGCCCGCCGCATCGTGAACAACGTGGTGTCCAAGGAGCTCAAGGCGTTCCTGACCTCCACCAAGCGGGACGGCGCCCAGCAGGCCCGCGTGGTCATGGAGAAGGTCGTCGCCGCGGCCCGTACGCGCATCGCGGCGCGTCAGCACAAGGACGCGCAGCGTCGCAAGACGGCCCTGGAGTCCTCCTCGCTGCCGGCCAAGCTCGCCGACTGCCGCAGCGACGACGTCGACCGCAGCGAGTTGTTCATCGTCGAGGGCGACTCCGCGCTCGGCACGGCGAAGCTCGCCCGGAACTCCGAGTTCCAGGCCTTGCTGCCGATCCGCGGCAAGATCCTCAACGTGCAGAAGTCGTCCGTCACGGACATGCTCAAGAACGCCGAGTGCGGCGCGATCATCCAGGTCATAGGGGCCGGGTCCGGCCGGACCTTCGACATCGACGCGGCGCGCTACGGCAAGATCATCATGATGACCGACGCCGATGTGGACGGCTCCCACATCCGCACGCTGCTCCTGACCCTGTTCCACCGCTACATGCGGCCCATGGTCGAGGCCGGCCGGGTCTTCGCCGCGGTGCCGCCGCTGCACCGGATCGAGATCGTCCAGCCCAAGAAGGGCCAGGACAAGTACGTGTACACGTACTCGGACCGGGAGCTGCGGGACAAGCTCATGGAGCTGCAGAGCAAGGGCATCCGGTACAAGGACTCGATCCAGCGCTACAAGGGTCTCGGCGAGATGGACGCCGACCAGCTGGCCGAGACCACGATGGACCCGCGCCACCGCACCCTGCGCCGGATCAACCTCACCGACCTCGAGGCCGCCGAGCAGGTCTTCGACCTCCTCATGGGCAACGACGTCGCCCCGCGCAAGGAGTTCATCTCCAGTTCGGCGGCCACGCTGGACCGCTCCCGCATCGACGCCTAGGCGTGCTCGGCCCCAGGAGGGGCGCCGTCCCGGAGCGGGACGGCGCCCCTCCTGCCGTTCTCCGTGGCCGTCCTCACCGGCGCCCGCACGCCCCGGTCACCTGATGGGGTGAAGCAGTACGGGAAGAAGAGTCAGAGAACTTCCCGTTCTGTCCATCCTTGGGCATGCAGCGAAGCAATGCGGGGGACGTGACCTACGACGATCCCTGGTACGACGCCCTGGCCTCGGGCTGGGGCGAATCGGCCGCGTCCGTGGCACTGCCGCCGGACCGGCCCGAGCCGGACGCCGCACCCGGGGCGGCGGCCGACATCTACCTCGAGGTGCAGCGCAGCGCGGCCTTCCAGGAAGTACGCCGCCGCTACCGGCGCTTCGTGGTCCCCGGAGCCGTCGCCTTCCTCCTCTGGTACGTCGCGTACGTCGTCACCGCCACCACCGTCCCCGGACTGATGGCGCGCCCCGTCGCGGGCGCGGTGAACGTCGGGATGCTCGCCGGTCTCGGCCAGTTCCTCACCACCTTCCTGCTCACCTGGGCCTTCGTCCGCCACGCCCGGCTGCGGCGCGACCGCGCGGCGCTCGAACTGCGCTGGGACACCCAGGAGCTGGCGCGAGGCAGAGGCGGCGCGTCATGACGACCGACCACCGGACCACCGCCCTGCTGCTGTTCAGCGCGTTCGTCGCCGTCACCCTGGTCATCACCACCTGGGTGAGCCGCCACCGCCAGGGCTCCGCCGAGGAGTTCTACGCGGGCAACCGTCTCTTCTCGCCGATGGAGAACGGTTTTGCCATCGCCGGCGACTACATGTCGGCCGCCTCCTTCCTCGGCATCTCCGGCCTCATCGCCCTCGTCGGCTACGACGGGATGCTCTACTCGGTGGGCTTCCTCGTGGCCTGGCTGGTCGTGCTGTTCCTCGTCGCCGAACTGGTCCGCAACTGCGGCCGGTTCACACTCGCCGACGTGGTCGCCGCCCGGATGCGGGAGCGGCCGGTGCGCATCGCCGCCGGCACCTCCTCCGTCGCCGTCTCCGTGCTGTACCTGGTGGCGCAGATGGTCGGCGCGGGCAGCCTCGTCGCGCTGCTCCTCGGCGGCACCGGCGAGGCCGTGCAGGCCTGGACCGTGGTCGGCGTCGGCGCGCTCATGGTGATCTACGTGTCGCTCGGCGGCATGCGCGCCACCACCTGGATCCAGATCGTCAAGGCGGTCCTGCTGCTCGGCGGCACCGTGACCCTGACCGTCCTCGTCCTGCTGCGCTTCCACGGGGACGTCAACCGCCTGCTGCACACCGCCGCCGAACGCAGCGGCCACGGCGACGCGTTCCTCGCCCCCGGCCTCGCCTACGGCGGCGACTGGACCGCCCGCTTCGACTTCATCAGCCTCGGACTCGCCCTGGTGCTCGGCACGGCGGGCCTGCCGCACATCCTGTCCCGCTTCTACACCGTCCCCACCGCGCGCGCCGCCCGGCGGTCCGTGGTCTGGGCGATCGGACTCATCGGCGGCTTCTACCTGATGACCATCGTGCTCGGCTTCGGCGCCGCCGCCCTCATCGGCCCGGACGCCGTGCGCGCCTCGCACGCGTCGGGCAACACGGCGGTCCCGCTGCTCGCGCTCGACCTGGGCGGCGGCGCCGGCACCACCGGCGGAACGGTCCTCTTCGCGGTCGTCGCCGCGGTCGCCTTCGCCACCATCCTCGCCGTGGTCGCCGGGATCACGCTCGCCTCCTCGGCCTCCGTCGCCCACGACCTGTACGCCTCCCTGCGCCGCCCCGCCGGCAAGCCCCGCAGCGAGGTCGCCGTCGCACGCGTCGCCGCGGTCGGCATCGGCGTCGTCGCGATCGCCCTCGGCCTGCTGGCCCGCGACCTCAACGTCGCGTTCCTCGTCGGCCTCGCCTTCGCCGTCGCCGCGTCCGCGAACCTGCCCGTGCTGCTCTACTCGCTGTTCTGGCGCGGCTTCACCACCCGCGGCGCCGTATGGTCCGTCTACGGCGGCCTGATCCCGGCGGTGGTGCTGGTGCTGCTGTCCCCGGTCGTGTCCGGCAGCCCCGACTCCCTCTTCCCCGGCGTCGACGTCCAGCTCTTCCCGCTGCAGAACCCGGGACTGGTCTCCATCCCGCTGGGCTTCCTCGCCGGCTGGCTCGGCACGGTCACCTCCGCCGAGGTCCCCGACGAGGCCCGCCACGCCGAGACCGAGGTGCGCTCACTGACCGGCGCGGGCGCGGCCTGACGGACGGCGCCGGCCGTAAGGAGACGTACAGCCGCCAACAGGGGACGCACGGCCGCCGACCGGAGACGTACGGCGTCGGCATCCGTACGGAAGGGGGGCACGGTTCCTTCCCCCCGCCCCCACGAGCCGTGCCTCAGGCGCGGGTCGCCCACACGTAACGGTGTTCCGGGCGGCCCGCGTCCCCGTACCGCAGGGTCAGCGTGGCCCGTCCCGTGCGCTCCAGCAGCTTCAGATAGCGCTGGGCGGTCTGCCGGCTCACACCGGTGCGCTCGGCGATCTCCTGGGCCGACAGCGGCCCTTCGGCGGCCGTCAGCGCCCGGCGCACGAGGTCCGCCGTGGTGGGGGAGTGCCCCTTGGGCAGCTGCGGCTCGGTCGACTCGGACAGCGCGCCGAAGATGCGGTCCACCTCCGCCTGCTCCGCCTCGCCGCCGCCGTCCAGGGTGCGGCGCAGCCGCGCGTACGCCTCCAGCTTGCCCCGCAGCCCGGCGAAGGCGAACGGCTTGACCAGGTACTGCAGCGCGCCGTGCCGCATCGCCGCCTGCACCGTCGCCACGTCCCGGGCCGCCGTCACCATGATCACGTCGGCCTGATGGCCGCGCCGCCGCATCTCCCTCACGACGTCCAGCCCCGTCTCGTCGGGCAGATAGTGGTCCATGAGGACGAGATCCACCCGGGGAAGCGTCTCCACCCGCTCCAGCGCCTCGGCCGCGCTGTGCGCCGGACGCACGGCGTGGAAGCCGGGCACCTTGTCGACGTAGGCCGCGTTGACCCGCGCCACCCGGACGTCGTCGTCCACCACCAGGACCTCGATCACCGCGCCTCCTCGGGTCCGGCGGGCCGGGCGGCGGCGCCCGTGAGGGCGGCCGGCGGCTCCGGCTCGGTCAGTGCCTCCGGCAGCACGACGGTGAACTCCGCGCCCCCGCCCGGCGCCTCGCCCACGCGCGCGTCGCCCCCGTGCCGGTGCGCGAGCCGGCGCACCAGAGGCAGTCCGATGCCCCGCTCACGGTGGCCGGGCGGCTCCTTGGTGGACCACCCCTCGGTGAAGATCAGCTCCCGCCGCTCGGGCGGCACACCGGGGCCGGTGTCCCGGACCACGAGCACCGCCGTACGGCCCTCGGCGCGCAACTCGACCTCCACGCGCGCGTCGGGCGTACCGGCGACGGCGTCCAGGGCGTTGTCCACCAGGTTGCCCACGACGGTCACCAGCCCCCGCGGGTCGACCAGCCGGTCCGGCAGGCGGGACCGGTCCGACAGCCGCAGCGCCGCCCCGCGCTCGGCCGCCACCGTCGCCTTGCCCACCAGCAGCGCCGCCAGCAGCGGGTCCCGGATCCTCTCCGTGACCTGCTCCGACGTGGCCCGGTGGTCGCCCACCACCTCGCCGACGAACTCCACCGCGTCCTCGTACATCTCCAGCTCCAGCAGCCCCAGCAGGGTGTGCATACGGTTCGCGTGCTCGTGGTCCTGGGCACGCAGCGCGTCGATCAGCCCGCGCGTGGAGTCGAGCTCCCGGCCCAGCTGGTCCAGTTCGGTCCGGTCGCGCAGGGTGGCCACGGCGCCGCCGTCGTCGGTCGGCATGCGGTTCGCGACCAGCACCCGCTGCCCGCGGACGGTGAGCAGGTCGGTGCCGGTCACCCGCCCCGCCAGCACGTCGGCCGTGCGGCCCGCGCCCAGCGCCTCGTCCGGCGAGCTGCCGACGGCCTCCTCGCCGATGCCCAGCAGCCGCTGCGCCTCGTCGTTCAGCAGGCGGACGCGCCCGTCGCGGTCCAGGGCCACGACGCCCTCCCGGATGCCGTGCAGCATCGCCTCGCGCTCCGCGAGCAGCGCGGCGATGTCGGAGAAGGCCAGGTCGCGGGTCTGCCGCTGGACGCGCCGGGAGATCAGCCAGGCCGCGAGCGCGCCCACCGCGAGGGCGCCGCCCGCGTAGGCGAGCAGCCCCGGGATGGCGTGGATCAGCCGGGCGCGGACGCTGTCGTAGGCGATGCCGACCGAGACCGCGCCGATGACCTCGCCGCCGGCGTTCCGCAGCGGGACCTTGCCGCGCGCGGTGCGGCCCAGGGTGCCCTCGTCGATCTCCATGACCTCGCGGCCGGCCAGCGCCTCACCGGGGTCGGTGGACACCAGTCCGCCGATCCGCTCCGGGTCGGTGTGCGACCAGCGCACGCCCCGCCGGTCCAGCACCACCACGTACTCCGCCCCGGTGGCCCGCCGGATCCGCTCCGCCTCCTGCTGCACCGGCCCGCCGGGTGTGGGCCCCGTGGCGCGCAGGTCCTCCGCGATCTGCGGCTGCTGGGCGGTGGTCTGCGCGATCGCCAGGGCCCGGCGCATCGCCTGGTCGTCGAGCTGCTCGCCGAGCGGCGCGAGGAACAGGCCGGTCGCCAGCACGGCGACGCCCGCGGCGATCGCCACCTGCATCAGCAGGACCTGGGAGAACACCCGCCGCGGCAGGCCGAGGCGCAGACGGCGAGCGGGGACTGTGCGGGTCATGCCCCGACGGTACGCGGGGGAGGCGGAGGTGCCGTAGGGGGTGTGACGTGCTTCTCCCGGCGGTCGGTCAGCCGGCCATGGCCGCGGGGGTGAGCGCATGGACGTCGACGACGTCCATCCGCGCGGGCGAGCCGAGTACCGAGCCGCAGCTCTCCGGCCGCGGCGGCAGGGACGCGCCCTGGGCGACCTCGACGCGCCAGCGTCGCCCGTCCACGTGGGCGACGGTCACCTCCCAGCGGGGCGCCGCGCCCTCCGTCCGGACGACGCTCAGCGCCTGCGCGGCGTCCTCGCGCACGGCGCGCCGCACGGCCAGCTCGGCCGCCTGGCCGGGCCGCTCCCACGCGGAGGCGCCCCGGCATCCCTCGGTGACGATCCGGCCCTCCCGCACGCCGCACAGCACCTCCTTGACGGCATGCGCCTCCGCCCGCCCGTACGCGTAGCCGTACGGCAGCACCAGCACGGTGGGGGAGAAGCGGTGGCCCCCGAGATGGGTGACCTCCCAGACGCCCTCGACGCCGGAGGAGGCCAGCTCGGCCGCGAGGGGCCTGCCGAGCAGGGCGCAGCAACGGTCGCGCTTGCCGTTGGTGCAGACGAGGGCGAGGGGGGCGCCGTCATGGGGTGCGCCGCCCAGCGCCGCGTCAAAACTCGCGGCCTCGCCGCGGCCGAGGGCCGGGAAGTCGAGGTCGAGCAGGCGGGCGGGATCGGTGGCGGTCGCGGTGTGCAGCCAGACGTCGCCCGGGACGGTGTGGGCGACGTACACGCGGCGCGTGGAGGGCATACGGCTGTCCGCGTGGCGTCCGGGACGCCTGATGAGGGCGATGCGTACGCCCGTGCCCTTGGCGGCGGCCTCCAGGGCGCGGCCCAGGGCGGGATCGAGGTGGCTCGACGTGAGCGCCTTCGCCCCCCACGGGCCGGGCTGCTCCAGCAAGAGCCAGGTACGCGCGGTCGCCGCGGTCCCCGCGACGGGCTCGTCGAGCTCGCGGGAGACGGTTGAGCACGTGCTACTCACAGAGGTGAGCCTAACCTGAGTGGCGCTCCAGTGCCTTGTCGGCCCACCGAGCTGCAGTGCGCCCTGTCTCTGTGACGTATGTCGAGAATGCGAATGAGTATCGATTCTTCGCGCACTTGTCACCCTTGAGGGCTATTCCGGGAAAGTGACGCCTCACGCCTTCGGGTTGCGGGGGTGTTACGTTCTCGGCGCGACCGCCTTCCACCCCTGTGCGCCTGTTTTCTCCAGCGGTGCGGACCTGCAAAGATACGCTCGCGCGTCGCGCGGCATCGAGCGCTGGTGCTCGTGCCAAGAGAACAGAGGAAATCAGTGAGTCAGATCGTTCGCCGTCTCGGCGTCGCTCCGCGTCTTCGAGGCAGTACCACTGGGGCGACCTGCCCCGACCTCTTCGAGTTGGCTGACGGGAATTTCGCCGTCATTGGTACGGACGCCACTGATTCACTGGATTCCCAGCTTCCCGCAGATGCCGCACGTGCCGACTACGAACGCATCGTCGTGATCACCAGGGAAACCCTGATCAAGGCAAAGGCTGACATCCCGGACGCGTAGGTCACGTATCGGTGGGTGGGGTCCCCACCACCCACCATTCGTCGGTGTCCGCCTCGTCCAGTTGCGACAGCAGGTCGTCGATCATCTCGCCGAGCTTGGCTTCTTCCGTTCCCCGGAGGCTGGCACGCTGATGACGGGTGGCCTCCCAGTAATCCCGCATGTGCGGGTTCTGGAACATGCCTCTGGCGTGCATGAAGAACTCGTCCAGTGGAATGTTGCCGATCCTGTAGTAGCAGAGCAGGTTCGTGTACTGAGCGTTGGCGAACAAGTACTGGCGGCGCTTCTGGGCGGGAACCGGTACCTCGTAGTGGTCCAGGACCTCGGCCAGTTCCGGGTCGTCGATGGCTTTGCTCAGCAACTCCCAGTGCTGCCGCTGCTGCATGGCCAGGTTGGCCCGCTGCTGATGGCCGGCCTGTTCTTCCAGGCGCTCAAGGCGCCGATTGATCGCGTCCAACGCGTTCCGCTGTGCTGCCACCGCAGCGCATACCCCTGCGACCATCCCCAGACCGACTGCGGTGACGGACTGGAACCTCCGCAGCCCCACGCTCTTTGTGCCCATGTCAAATACCCCCGATCAGGCCGCCGTCCGCCGGTCGTCGGGTGATGGGTCGACTTCAGGGAACCGGCGAGCGGTGGGCGGCGCTTGCCGCCTTCCAGGGTGCCGAGCGGCTCTGATCGGCGGGAAGGCGGAGAGGAGGCGCACGGAGGGAAGCGAGGGTCGCACAATCCGGCGCCTTGCCAGACGTCTGCCCCGCGAATGCTGCTAACAATCGTTCACTTCGGGGTCGTTGCGGGTACTCGTATCCTGGACCGTCAGTCGTTCGTCCGTGCGCACGCCGTCAGCGAGCCGGTGTGCGCACAGGTGTGAGAGGGGTCGTGTGTCGGAGCGGAGCAGCGGGCGGCAGATTCCGGTGGTCGTGCTGGCCGGATTCCTCGGCTCGGGAAAGACCACCCTGCTCAACCACCTTCTCCACCGCAGCGGCGGCAGCCGTATCGGCGCGGTCGTGAACGACTTCGGGGCCGTCGAGATCGACGCGATGGCCGTCGCGGGCGCCCTCGGCGACTCCACCGTGTCCCTCGGCAACGGATGCCTCTGCTGCGCCGTCGACGCCAGTGAACTCGACGAGTACCTGGAGCGGCTCGCCCGCCCCTCCGCCGGCATCGACGTCATCGTCATCGAGGCGAGCGGCCTGGCCGAACCGCAGGAACTCGTCCGCATGGTGCTCGCGAGCGAACTGCCGAACATCGTCTACGGCGGCCTCGTCGAGGTCGTGGACGCCGCCGAGTTCGACGAGACCAGGGCCGCGCACCCCGGCATCGACCGGCACCTGGCGCTCGCCGACCTCGTGGTCGTGAACAAGATCGACCGGGTGGACGACCCGGAACCCGTGCTGAAGACGGTCAGGGACCTCGTCGACCGCGCGGCCGTGGTGTCCGCGACGCACGGCCGGGTCGACCCCGAGTTCCTCTTCGACTGCCGGCCCGGCGAGGAGCGCATCGGGCAGCTGTCCTTCGACGACCTTCACCGGGACGGCTGCGAGCACGACACCCACCCCCATCTGCACGCCGGCTACGACAGCCTCTCCTTCGTGTCCGAGCAGCCGCTCGACCCCCGGCGCCTCATCGCCTTCCTCGACAGCAGGCCCGCCGGGCTGTACCGCATCAAGGGGTACGTCGACTTCGGCCCGTACGACCTGCGCAACCGGTACGCCGTGCACGCCGTCGGCCGGTTCCTCCGCTTCTACCCGGAGCCGTGGCCGGCCGGCGCCGGGCGGGCGACGCAGCTCGTGCTGATCGGGACCGGCCTCGACACCGGCGCCCTGCGCGCCGAGCTGGACGGGTGTGTGAGCGACGGCGCCCCACACGCCGACGACGAGGCCGGCATGTGGGGCGTCCTGCGCTACGTCCAGGAGGCCGAGGACCCCGCGGCCTAGACCGGCCCTGCCACCACGGCCACCGTCTTGGCCAGGGACACGCCCGAGCCGTCCCGGCGCGGGTCGATCTCCGGGAGGTCCACCGCCGTGCCGTTCTTCTGCGCCGCGCGCGCCGGGATGGGGCCCGCCCAGGCCAGGGACAGGCAGTCCTCGCCCTTCAGGAACCGCTGGCAGCGCACACCGCCGGTGGCCCGGCCCTTGCGCGGGTACTGGTCGAACGGGGTCAGCTTGGCCGTCGTCTGCACCGAGTCGTCCAGCGTGCCGCGCGAGCCCGCGACCGTGAACACCACCGCGTCCGCCGCCGGGTCGACCGCCGTGAAGCTGATGACCTTCGCGCCCTCGCCGAGCTTGATGCCCGTCATACCGCCCGCCGGGCGTCCCTGCGGACGCACCACGGAGGCCGGGTAGCGCAGCAGCTGCGCGTCGTCGGTGATGAAGACCAGGTCCTCCTCGCCCGTGCGCAGTTCGGTCGCGCCGACGATCCGGTCGCCCTCCTTGAGGGTGATGACCTCGAGCTCCTCCTTGTTGGAGGGGTAGTCGGGCACCACGCGCTTGACCACGCCCTGCTGGGTGCCGAGCGCCAGGCCCGGCGAGGACTCGTCGAGCGTGGTCAGGCACACCACCTGCTCGTCGTCCTCCAGGGACACGAACTCCGCCAGCGGCGCACCGCCCGACAGGTTGGGCACCGGCATCGACTCGGGGAGCTGGGGCAGGTCGATCACGTTGACCCGGAGCAGCCGGCCCGCCGACGTGACCACGCCGATCTCGCCGCGCGCGGTCGCCGGGACCGCCGAGACGATCACGTCGTGCTTGACGCGCTTGCCGCCGGAGGTGTCGGCGAGCGGCCGGTCGTCGGCGGTGCGCGCCAGCAGTCCCGTGGACGACAGCAGCACCCGGCACGGGGTGTCCGCCACCTGCAGCGGCACCGCGGCCGGGGTGCCGGCCGACTCCAGCAGCAGGGTGCGCCGGTCGTCGCCGAACTTCTTCGCCACCGCGGCCAGTTCGGCCGAGACCAGCTTGCGCAGCTCCGCGTCCGACTCCAGGATCCGGGTCAGCTCCTCGATCTCCGCGTTCAGCCGGTCCTTCTCGGCCTCCAGCTCGATCCGGTCGTACTTGGTGAGGCGGCGCAGCGGGGTGTCCAGGATGTACTGGGTCTGGACGTCGCTCAGCGAGAAGTGCTCGATCAGCCGCTGTTTGGCCTGCGCCGAGTTCTCGCTGGAGCGGATGAGGCGGATCACCTCGTCGATGTCGAGCAGGGCCGTGAGCAGGCCCTCGACCAGGTGCAGCCGGTCGCGCTTCTTGCCGCGGCGGAACTCCGAGCGGCGGCGCACCACGGTGAAGCGGTGGTCGAGGTAGACCTCGAGCAGCTCCTTGAGACCGAGGGTGAGGGGCTGGCCGTCCACCAGCGCCACGTTGTTGATGCCGAAGGACTCCTCCATCGGCGTCAGCTTGTACAGCTGCTCCAGCACGGCCTCCGGCACGAAGCCGTTCTTGACCTCGATGACCAGGCGCAGGCCGTGCGCGCGGTCGGTGAGGTCCTTGACGTCGGCGATGCCCTGGAGCTTCTTCGAGCCCACCAGGTCCTTGATCTTGGCGATCACCTTCTCCGGGCCGACCGTGAACGGCAGCTCGGTGACGACCAGGCCCTTGCGGCGCGCCGTCACGTCCTCCACGGTCACCGTCGCGCGGATCTTGAACGTGCCGCGCCCGGTCTCGTAGGCGTCCCGGATGCCGGAGAGGCCGACGATCCGGCCGCCGGTGGGCAGGTCGGGGCCCGGGACGTGCTTCATCAGGGCGTCGAGGTCGGCGTTGGGGTGCCGGATCAGGTGCCGCGCGGCGGCGACGACCTCACGCAGGTTGTGCGGCGGCATGTTGGTGGCCATGCCGACGGCGATGCCCGAGGCGCCGTTCACCAGGAGGTTGGGGAACGCGGCGGGAAGGGCGGCCGGTTCCTGCTCCTGGCCGTCGTAGTTGGGCGCGAAGTCGACCGTGTCCTCGTCGATGGACTCGGTCATCAGACTCGTGGCCGCGGCCATCCGGCACTCGGTGTACCGCATGGCGGCGGGCGGGTCGTCGTTGCCCAGCGAGCCGAAGTTGCCGTGGCCGTCGACCAGGGGCAGGCGCATGGAGAACGGCTGCGCCATGCGGACCAGGGCGTCGTAGATCGACGCGTCGCCGTGCGGGTGCAGCTTGCCCATCACCTCGCCGACCACGCGCGCGCACTTGACGTAGCCGCGCTCGGGGCGCAGGCCCATCTCGTTCATCTGGTAGACGATGCGGCGGTGCACCGGCTTCAACCCGTCACGCGCGTCGGGCAGGGCGCGGGAGTAGATGACCGAGTACGCGTACTCGAGGAAGGAGCCCTGCATCTCGTCGACGACGTCGATGTCGAGGATCTTCTCCTCGAACGAGTCGTCGGGCGGCGGGGTCTTGGTGCTGCGGCGGGCCATCGCTGCCGGCTCCTTGCTGAAGCGTGGGACGGGATCTGACGCGGACCATTGTGGACCTTCGCACTGACAGGGCGGGACCAGGACCCGGGTCCTGCCGCCCGGTTCGGCGCGGTACGGCGGCGCGAGCAGGCTACGCGGCTCCGTCGCCGCGCACTCCGCGGGGGCGTCCCGCGGACCGCGTCCGCACTCCGCGGGGGCGCCCCGTGGCCGACACGACCCGCTCGTGCTCTCGGCACGCCCCCTCGTGAGCGCGACAGGACCTCGCCCCGCGCACCCCGGCGCACACCCCGCCCGTCCGCATCGCGGAGGCGCACGACGGCGCACCCGAGGGGGCGACCCGGCGCACACCACTCGTCACGCGCCGTGCGCCTCCTTCACCCCCGCACCACCCGCCCCACCAGGTTCTCGCTCTCGGCGTAGCCGCCCGGTCCGGGAACTCCACCGGCCGTCCGCACGCTTGCATACAGTGGCAGGACCGGCAGAAACGGCGGTGTCGACGACGACCGCCTCCGCGATCGAAGGGACGTACATGCCCATGGGTCACACGGCCACAGCCCAGGCAGGCTCCGGGGGCCTGACAGCGACCGAACACCGCCTGGCCAACGGCCTGCGCGTGGTGCTCTCCGAGGACCACCTGACCCCGGTCGCGGCGGTGTGCCTCTGGTACGACGTGGGCTCACGGCACGAGGTCAAGGGCCGTACGGGCCTGGCGCACCTTTTCGAGCACCTCATGTTCCAGGGGTCCGCCCAGGTGAAGGGCAACGGCCACTTCGAACTGGTGCAGGGCGCCGGCGGCTCGCTCAACGGCACCACCAGCTTCGAGCGGACCAACTACTTCGAGACCATGCCCGCCCACCAGCTGGAGCTCGCCCTCTGGCTGGAGGCCGACCGCATGGGCTCCCTGCTGACCGCCCTGGACGAGGAGTCCATGGAGAACCAGCGGGACGTCGTGAAGAACGAGCGCCGTCAGCGCTACGACAACGTTCCCTACGGCACCGCCTTCGAGAAGCTGACCGCCCTCTCCTACCCGGAGGGCCACCCGTACCACCACACCCCGATCGGGTCGATGGCGGACCTGGACGCGGCGACCCTGGAGGACGCCCGCCAGTTCTTCCGCACGTACTACGCGCCGAACAACGCGGTGCTGTCCGTGGTCGGCGACATCGACCCCGAGCAGACGCTCGCCTGGATCGAGAAGTACTTCGGCTCCATCCCGTCGCACGACGGCAAGCCCGCCCCGCGCGACGGCTCGTTGCCCGACGTGATCGGCCGGGAGCTGCGCGAGGTCGTCGAGGAGGAGGTCCCCGCGCGGGCGCTGATGGCCGCCTACCGGCTCCCGGAGGACGGCACGCGCGCGTGCGACGCGGCCGACCTGGCGCTCACCGTCCTCGGCGGCGGCGAGTCCTCGCGGCTCTACAACCGCCTGGTGCGGCGCGACCGCACGGCCGTGGCGGCCGGGTTCGGCCTGCTGCGGCTGGCCGGGGCGCCGTCCCTGGGCTGGCTGGACGTCAAGACGTCCGGCGACGTGGAGGTGCCGGTGATCGAGGCCGCCATCGACGAGGAGCTCGCCCGGTTCGCCGAGGTGGGCCCCACCGCGGAGGAGATGGAGCGCGCCCAGGCCCAGCTGGAGCGCGAGTGGCTCGACCGGCTCGGCACGGTCGCCGGCCGCGCCGACGAACTGTGCCGCTACGCCGTGCTGTTCGGCGACCCGCAGCTCGCCCTGACCGCCGTGAGCCGGGTTCTGGAGGTGACGGCCGAGGAGGTCCAGGAGGTCGCCAAGGCGCGCCTGCGGCCCGACAACCGCGCGGTGCTCGTCTACGAGCCCGTCGCCCCCGCGGCCGGTGACGCCGCCGACGAGACCGAGGAAGCCGCCGCAGCCGGCGCCGACGAGAACGAGGAGACGGCGAAGTGACCGAGCTCGCCACGATGGAGTTCCACCCCCGGCCGCAGGGGGGCGAGGCCAAGCCCTGGGCCTTCCCGGCCCCCGAGCGCGGCACCCTCGACAACGGCCTGACCGTGCTGCGCTGCCACCGCCCCGGACAGCAGGTCGTCGCCGTCGAGGTGGTCCTCGACGCGCCCCTGGACGCGGAGCCCGAGGGGATCGACGGCGTCGCCACGATCATGGCGCGCGCCTTCTCCGAGGGCACCGACAAGCACTCCGCCGAGGAGTTCGCCGCCGAGCTGGAGCGCTGCGGCGCCACCCTGGACGCGCACGCCGACCACCCCGGCGTCCGCCTCAGCCTCGAGGTGCCGGCCTCCCGGCTCGCCAAGGCGCTCGGTCTGGTCGCCGACGCCCTGCGCGCGCCCGCCTTCGCCGACAGCGAGACCGAGCGGCTGGTCCGCAACCGCCTGGACGAGATCCCGCACGAGCTGGCGAACCCGTCCCGCCGCGCCGCGAAGGAGCTCGCCAAGGAGCTGTTCCCGGCGAGTGCGCGCATGTCGCGCCCGCGCCAGGGCACCGAGGAGACCGTCGCGCGCATCGACTCCGCCGCCGTGCGCGGCTTCTACGAGAAGCACGTCCGCCCGGCCACGGCGACCGCCGTGGTGGTCGGCGACCTCACCGGCGTCGACCTGGACGCGCTGCTCGCCGACACCCTGGGCGCCTGGACCGGCTCCCAGGCCCGGCCGCGGCCCGTCCCCGCGGTGGTGGCGGACGACACCGGCCGCGTGGTCGTCGTGGACCGGCCCGGCGCCGTGCAGACGCAGCTGCTGATCGGCCGGATCGGCCCGGACCGGCACGACCGTGTGTGGCCCGCACAGGTGCTCGGCACGTACTGCCTCGGCGGCACCCTCACCTCGCGCCTGGACCGCGTCCTGCGCGAGGAGAAGGGATACACCTACGGCGTACGGGCGTTCGGCCAGGTGCTGCGCTCGGCCCCCGACGGCTCGGGCGCGGCGATGCTGGCCATCAGCGGCTCGGTCGACACCCCCCACACCGGCCCGGCGCTGGACGACCTGTGGACCGTGCTGCGCACGCTGGCCGCCGAGGGCCTCACCGACGAGGAGCGCGACGTCGCCGTGCAGAACCTGGTGGGCGTGGCGCCGCTCAAGTACGAGACGGCGGCGGCCGTCGCGAGCACCCTGGCGGACCAGGTCGAGCAGCATCTGCCGGACCACTACCAGGCCGACCTGTACCGGCAGTTGGCCGCGACCGGCACCGTGGAGGCCACGGCGGCGGTGGTGAACGCCTTCCCGGTGGACCGTCTGGTGACCGTGCTCGTCGGCGACGCGGCGCAGATCAAGGCGCCCGTGGAGGCGCTCGGGATCGGCGAAGTCACCGTCGTGACGGCCGAGTAGAGCCGCAGCGGGACGCACGCGCGAGAGCCCCGGTGGCGGGAACGTCACCGGGGCTCCCTTATGCCCGGATTGGGGCGGAGGTTGCCTGTCTGCCCTGTGGGATGCGCTACAAAACCCGGGAATCGTTTGGGGATTGCGAGAGGTGCCGCTTAGTTTCGTGCGGGCTGTTCGTCGGGCAGTGCGCCGCATCCGCGGCAGCGGACAGTCATCGCCGAGTCCCCGTACGGCGCGAGCCAGGGGAGCCGGGGACCCAATGCAGTCCCTGGGGTGAATCGGACGCCCGCGCGTGTCGCGAGGGGGTCCGTAGGAGACCTTCCTGCTCCGAACCCGTCAGCTAACCCGGTAGGCGAGAGGGAAGGAAAGGACCAGCTTGTACATGGCGTTCACCCGCGCCACCGGGAAGCACCGTCGTCCCAGCCGCGTCCAGCGCGGCACCGCCCGCGCCGCGGGCGTCGCGGCCCTCGCGGGCACCGGCGTCGTCGGCTCCCTCGCGGCCCCCGCGCTCGCCGCCGAACCGGCCGCGGCCCAGACCGGCCTCACTCCCGTCGTCACCCTCGGCGACGTGGTCGCCGACCGCATCGACGCCCAGGCCGCGGCCCAGCACGAGGCCGCCCGCGTGGCGGCCGAGGAGGCCGCACGCAAGGCGGCCGAGGAGGCGGCCCGCGAGCGGGCGGCCGAGGAGGCCGAGAAGGCCCGCGCCGAGCAGGAGCGCGCCGCGCGTGAGGCGGAGCGCAAGCGCCTCAACACCTTCGTCTCCCCGATCCCCGGCTCGTACGTGTCGACCTCCTACCAGAGCGGCGGCGCCATCTGGTCGTCCGGCAGCCACACCGGGATCGACTTCCACGCCGCCAGTGGCACGCCCGTCCAGTCCGTCGGCGTCGGCACGGTTGTCGAGGCCGGCTGGGGCGGCGCGTACGGCAACCAGGTCGTCATCAAGATGCACGACGGCACGTACACCCAGTACGCGCACCTGTCGTCGATCGCGGTGTCGGTGGGCCAGGAGGTCACCGCGGGCCAGCAGATCGGCCTGGCCGGCGCCACCGGCAACGTCACCGGCGCCCACCTGCACTTCGAGGCGCGCATGTCCGCCGAGTACGGCTCCGACCTCGACCCGGTGGCCTACCTCCGGTCCCACGGCGTGAACATCTGAGGCGCGCCCTCCCGCCTTCCGGGCCCCGGCTCTTCGTGAGCCGGGGCTTTCGGCGTTTTCGGGCGTCCGTCCGGACGCCGCCTGTCCAAAAATTATGTATGGATTCCGGTCCGCCGTCGGAAATTGTCGTCGGTTGCAATAGAGTCACGAACGGACGTCAAGCGTCGACGTTTCACGGGGATTAAGCCGGAGGTCGGTCATGCGTATTCCCGCGCACTCGGTGTGCACGGCGATCCGGGACGACATCGTCGCCGGTGTCCACGAGCGCGGGGGCCGGCTCACCGAGGAACTGCTGGCCCGCCGCTACGGGGTCTCCCGCGTCCCCGTCCGCGAGGCGCTGCGCACCCTGGAGGCGGAGGGGTTCGTGGTGACCCGGCGGCACGCGGGCGCGTGCGTGGCGGAGCCCACCGAGCAGGAGGCCGCCGACCTGCTGGAGATGCGCCGGCTGCTGGAGCCCCTCGGCGCCTCCCGGGCGGCCCAGCGGCGCACCGACGCCCATCTCAAGGTGCTGCGCGGCCTGGTCAGACTGGGGCAGGAACGCGCACGTCAGGGCAACAGCGAGGATCTGCGCTCGCTGGGCGGATGGTTCCACGAGACGCTCGCCCAGGCCTCCGGCAGCCCGGCGCTGACGTCGATGCTGACCCAGCTCAGGCACAAGATCGCCTGGATGTACGCGGCCGACGGCCCGCCCGACCCGGTCGCGTACTGGGCGGAGCACGGCGCGATCGTGGACGCCGTGGCGCGCGGCGACGGCGAGCGGGCGCGGACCCTCACGGCCCTGCACACCGAGCAGGCGGACGCCGGACGCCGGCTGCGGTTCGGCTCCGGCGCCGCACGCGCCGTCGGCACGGACCGTGTGAGGAACTCGCAACATCCCGTAAACATGACGAGCCTGCGCCATTAACACAGGTCCCGTATACAAAGAGGGCGCAAATGGCGGGGGCTTTTTATGCTGCCCGGAAATGGGAATGGGAAAGGCCCGCCCGGTGGTCCGGGCGGGCCTTTCCGTGTCACGCGGCAGTCGCGTGCGCAATTCGGATTCAGACGGTCTCGGGAAGTTCCTCGAGACCCTCGGCGACCAGCTTCGCCAGCCGGTCCAGGGCGGCGTCCGCGCCCTCGGCGTCGGAGGCGAGGACGATCTCCTCACCGCCCTGGGCGCCCAGGCCCAGGACGGCCAGCATCGAGGCCGCGTTGACGGGGGTGCCCCCGGCCTTGGCGATCGTCACCGGGACGCCTGCGGCCGTGGCGGCTCGGACGAAGATGGAGGCGGGGCGGGCGTGGAGACCCTCGGCCCAGCCGACGTTGACGCGGCGCTCAGCCATGTGTTGCTGCCCTTCGCTGTTCAGGGTTGTCTAGACCAGTCTTCCATATCGTGGCGCGTGCCCGGAGCGGCGTCCGGGACGGCCCCCACGACCGCCGGGCCGCGGCCTCGGCCCGGCGGTCGTCCACCACAGACTGCCTCGCGCCGCTGTCGGACGCGAGCCGTACTCTGGGGCCCATGCAGACCTCGTCGGACCGCCACGAGTACCCCGCCCACTGGGAGGCCGACGTGGTGCTGCGCGACGGCGGCACCGCACGCATCCGCCCCATCACCGTCGACGACGCCGAGCGCCTGGTCAGCTTCTACGAGCAGGTGTCCGACGAGTCGAAGTACTACCGCTTCTTCGCGCCCTACCCGCGGCTGTCCGCCAAGGACGTGCACCGCTTCACCCACCACGACTTCGTGGACCGGGTCGGGCTCGCGGCGGCCGTCGGCGACGACTTCATCGGCACCGTGCGCTACGACCGCATCGGCGCCGGCGGGCGGCCCGCGACCGGCGCGGAGGCCGACGAGGCCGAGGTCGCCTTCCTGGTGCAGGACGCCCACCAGGGCCGGGGCGTCGCCTCCGCCCTGCTGGAGCACATCGCCGCCGTCGCCAGGGAGCGCGGCATCCGCCGTTTCGCCGCCGAGGTGCTGCCCGCCAACACCAAGATGATCAAGGTGTTCACCGACGCCGGATACCGCCAGAAGCGCAGCTTCGAGGACGGCGTGGTGCGCCTGGAGTTCGACCTCGAACCCACCGACCGCTCCCTGGCCGTGCAGTACGCGCGCGAGCAGCGCGCGGAGGCCCGCTCGGTGCAGCGGCTCCTCGCGCCCGGCGCGGTCGCCGTCATCGGCACCGGCCGCGCTCCCGGCGGCGTCGGGCGCAGCATCCTCGACAACATCCGCGACGGCGGCTTCACCGGCCGCCTCTACGCCGTCAACGGGGCGCTGCCCGAGGGGCGGAAGGAGCTCGACGGCGTCCCCGCCTTCCGTTCCGTGCGCGACATCGACGGTCCCGTGGACCTCGCGGTCGTCGCGGTGCCCGCCGAACGGGTCCCCGAGGTGGTCGCCGAGTGCGGCGAGCACGACGTCCAGGGCCTCGTGGTGATCTCCGCGGGCTACGCCGAGTCCGGTCCCGAGGGCAGGGAGCGCCAGCGCGCCCTCGTCCGCCAGGCCCGCAGCCACGGCATGCGGATCATCGGACCGAACTCCTTCGGCGTCATCAACACCTCGCCCGAGGTGCGGCTGAACGCCTCGCTCGCCCCCGACATGCCCCGCGCCGGCCGCATCGGCCTGTTCGCCCAGTCCGGCGCCATCGGCGTCGCGCTGCTGTCCCGCCTGCACCGGCGCGGCGGCGGCGTCACCGGAGTCACCGGCCTGTCCACGTTCGTCTCCTCCGGCAACCGCGCCGACGTCTCCGGCAACGACGTCCTGCAGTACTGGTACGAGGACGCCGACACCGACGTCGCCCTGATGTATCTGGAGTCCATCGGCAACCCCCGCAAGTTCACCCGCCTCGCCCGCCGCACCGCCGCCGCCAAGCCGCTGGTCGTGGTGCAGGGCGCGCGCCACGGGGCGGGACCGCGCGGGCATGCCGTCCGCGCGACCCAGCTGCCGCACGCCACGGTCTCCGCCCTGCTGCGCCAGGCCGGGGTGATCCGCGTGGACACCATCACCGAACTGGTCGACGCCGGTCTGCTGCTCGCCCGCCAGCCCCTCCCCGCAGGACCCCGGGTGGCGATCCTCGGCAACTCCGAGTCCCTGGGCCTGCTCACCTACGACGCCTGCCTCGCCGAAGGGCTGCGCCCGCACCCGCCGCAGGACCTCACCACCGCCGCCTCGGCGGCAGACTTCCACGCCGCGCTCTCCCGGGCGCTGGCCGACGACTCCTCCGACGCGGTCGTCGTGACCGCCATCCCCTCGGTGGGCGAGGGTTCGGACGGCGACGCGGCCCTGGCGGAGGCGCTGCGCTCGGCCGCCGCCGAGCAGCCGACCAAGCCGGTCCTGGTGGTCCACGTCGAGCTGGGCGGCCTCGCGGAGGCCCTGTCGGCCGCGACGAGCACGGCGCCCCAGCCGGGCGCCTCCGGCCCGGCCCCCAAGACCGGCGGCACACGGACAGGGGAGCGCGCGGATCCCCGGACGGGGGCGGACGAGGGCGCCGAGGCGGACGGGAAGGGCACACCCGGCCCCGTACCACCGCCCGAGGGCGCCCACCCCATCCCCGCCTACCCCGCCGCCGAGCGGGCCGTACGGGCGCTCGCGCAGGCCGTGGCGTACGGGCAGTGGCGGCGGGACGCCGCCGACCCGGGCAAGGTGCCCGAGTACGAGGACATCGACGAGCGGGGCGCCGCCGCCCTCATCAAGGGGCTGCTCGCCCGCGGCCAGGGCCTCACCCTCACCACCGACGCCACCTGCGAACTGCTCGCCGCCTACGGCGTCCACGTCCACCGCGCCCTGCCCGCGCCCACCCCGGACACCGCCGCAGCAGCCGCCCGCACCCTCGGCTACCCGGTCGCCCTCAAGGCGACCGCCCCGCACCTCAGGCACCGCGCCGACCTGGGCGGCGTCCGCCTCGACCTGGCGGACGAGGAGCAGCTGCGCCGGGCGTACGCCGAGCTGACCGAGCTGTTCGGCAGCCCGGAGGAACTGCGCCCGGTGGTGCAGCGGATGGCCCCGCGCGGGGTGGACACGGTGGTCCGCGCCGTCATCGACCCGGCGGCCGGCGCCGTGCTGTCCTTCGGGCTCGCCGGGGCCGCCTCCCAGCTGCTCGGCGACATGGCGCACCGCCTCATCCCGGTCACCGACCGGGACGCCACGTCGCTGGTCCGGTCGATCCGCACCGCCCCGCTGCTGTTCGGCTGGCGCGGCTCTGCGCCCGTCGACACCCCCGCCCTTGAGGAGCTGATGCTGCGGGTGTCGCGGCTGGTCCACGACCATCCCGAGGTGGTCGCGGTCACCCTGGAGCCGGTCGTCGTCGCCCCGCACGGCATCAGCGTCCTCGGCGCCTCCGTGCGCCTCGCGCCGCCGCCCGCCCGCGACGACCAAGGACCCCGGACCCTCCCCCCGACGTACTGACCCGGGGCGAGCGGTGCCTCGCAGTCAGTGGCCACCCGTAGGATGGGCGACATGGCCAAGACCAGTACGACGACCCAGGGGCTGCGGGCGGCGATCGAGCGCAGCGGCTACTACCCGGCCCTCGTGGCCGAGGCGGTGGAGGCCGCCGTGGGCGGCGAGCCCATGCGGTCGTACCTGGTCCATCAGGAGACGACGTTCGACCAGAACGAGGTGCGGCGGCATGTGACCGTGCTCGTCCTCACCGCCAACCGCTTCATCGTCAGCCACACCGACGAGCAGGCCGCGGACAGCACGTCCCCCACGCCCTACGCCACCACGTCCACCGAGTCGGTCAAGCTCGGCCGGATCTCGTCGATCGTGGTCAGCCGCGTGGTCGCCAACCCGGAGTCGTACAAGCCGGGCACGCTGCCGCGCGAGATCGTGCTCACCATCGGCTGGGGCGCGGTCTCCCGCATCGACCTGGAGCCGGCCGCCTGCGGCGACCCCGACTGCGAGGCCGACCACGGCTACACGGGCAGCTCCACGGCCGACGACCTGAGCCTGCGCGTCAGCGAGGCCGGCGACGGCCCGGAGACGGTGCGCCAGGCGCTCGCCTTCGCCCAGGCCCTGTCCGAGGCGACCGCGGACCTGCACTGATGGCTCACCCCCCGCCCGCCGCCCACGACCGAGGACACCTGGCGCCCGGAGTCTGGGACGCCCACCCGGAGCCCCTCCCCGTCGGCTCCGCGCCCGTCCCGGCCTACGGCACCGGCTCCCTGGCCGACCTGCTGCCCACCCTCGCCGCGGGCCTCGGCGTCCCCGGCATGACCGCGGGCATCGGCGAACTGACCCCCGCCGACCGCAACTGCGTCTTCCTGATCGACGGCCTGGGCTGGGAGCAGCTCAAGGCCCATCCGGAGGAGGCGCCGTTCATGACGTCCCTGCTGGCCGCCTCGCGCGGCGGCACCGGACGTCCGATCACCGCCGGCTACCCGGCGACCACCGCGACCTCCCTCGCCTCCGTCGGCACCGGCCTGCCCCCGGGCGCCCACGGCCTGCCCGGCTACACCGTGCGCGACCCGGACACCGGCGAGCTGATGAACCAGCTCCGCTGGCAGCCCTGGACCCCGCCGGGCGCCTGGCAGCCGTACCCGACGGTGTTCGAACTGGCGCACCGCGCGGGCGTGCACGCCGCCCAGGTGTCCTCCCCGACCTTCGCCAACACCCCGCTGACGAAGGTCGCGCTCAGCGGCGGGACCTTCCAGGGACGGCTGTCCGGCGAGGACCGCATGGACGCCGCAGCCGAGCAACTGGCCGCCGCCGACCGCGCGCTGGTCTACACGTACTACGCCGAGGTCGACGGCGCCGGCCACCGCTTCGGCCTCGACTCCGACACCTGGCGCGGCCAGCTCATGTACGTGGACCGCCTGGTGCAGCGCCTCGCCGAGCAACTTCCGCCCCGCAGCGCCCTCTACGTCACGGCCGACCACGGCATGGTGGACATCCCCTTCGACGAGACGCACCGCATCGACTTCGACGAGGACTGGGAGCTGAAGGCGGGCGTCGCCCTGCTCGGCGGCGAGGGACGCGCGCGCCATGTGTACGCGGTGCCCGGCGCCGCAGGCGACGTGCTGGCCTGCTGGCGCGAGGTGCTCGGCGAGCAGTTCTGGGTGGCCTCGCGCGACGAGGCGATCGCCGCGGGCTGGTTCGGACCGGAGGTCGACGACCGGGTGTACCACCGGCTCGGCGACGTGATCGCCGCCGCGCGGGACGACGTCCTGCTGATCGCCTCCGAGCGGGAGCCCAGGGAATCGGCGATGGTCGGCAACCACGGCTCCATGACCCCTGCCGAGCAGCTGGTGCCCCTGCTCGAAGTACGCTCCTGACGCGCTCCGCCGTCCCTGACCCCTGCCGAAAGGTTGCCGACCCCCCATGTCCGAGCTGGTGTTCTTCTGCGGAACGATGGACTGCGGGAAGTCGACCCTCGCTCTGCAGATCGAGCACAACCGGTCGGCACGCGGCCTGGTCGGCATGATCTTCACCCGCAACGACCGGGCCGGCGAGGGCAAGCTCTCCTCCCGTCTGGGCCTGGTCACCGACGCGGTGGAGGTGGAGGACGGCGCCGACCTGTACGCCCACCTCGTCGACCACCTCTCGCAGGGCCGGCGCGCGGACTACGTGATCGCCGACGAGGCGCAGTTCCTGGACCCCGGGCAGATCGACCAGCTCGCACGCGTGGTGGACGACCTGGACCTCGACGTCTACGCCTTCGGCATCACCACCGACTTCCGCTCCAAGCTGTTCCCCGGCTCGCAGCGCCTGGTCGAGCTCGCCGACCGTGTCGAGGTGCTCCAGGTCGAGGCCCTGTGCTGGTGCGGGGCCCGCGCCACGCACAACGCCCGCACGGTCGGCGGCGTCATGGTCGTCGAGGGCGCCCAGGTCGTCGTCGGCGACGTTACCGGCTCCAAGGACGAGATCGGCTACGAGGTGCTGTGCCGGCGGCATCACCGGCGCCGGATGACGGCGGCGACGGCGAGGGCGGCGGCGCTGGCGCCGGACGTGTTGCCGGTGTCGTCGGGCTGAGGGCGCCGCCCGGTCCTGCGGGGCAGCGAACGTTTCCAAACAAGTGATCGAATCCTGCGGCTGGTTCGACTATGATCGTCGACTGGCAAGGCCGTAGCGCAGAGGTCGTCGCGCCCACGCATCAAGCTGGAGGACGTCGGTTCGAATCCGACCGGTCTTGCCGCCCTAGTCGTGGAGAAACGTCGACAGACGTCGGTCCGTCCTGGGCGGGCGGGGGCCATTCCGCCCCCGGCGGACCGGGCACCGGCGACGGACCGGTGGAGTGGTGATGACGCAGCCGACACCCGTGCGCTGCCCGGCGATCGAGCACCCGGACGTCCCGGCCGCCGATCCCGCGGGCCTGGACCCGCTGCTGGCCAGGCTCGGGTCGGAGCGGGCGGTCGAGGACGACGAGACCTTCCCGCTCGGCACCCTGCGCGCGGACGGCCGGGTCGACCTGTGCAAGCAGGGACTCGGGGCGGCGGGCGCCGCCCGGCTGATGCCCGCCGCGGCAGCTTCCCCGCACGCCCGGCACGTCCTGCTCGGCACCAACGCCATCGGCGACGAAGGGGCGTCGACGGTCGCCCGCACCCTCGCCGGCGGCCACGGACCGCACGAGGGTCACGGACTCCACACCCTCTACCTCGGCTGCAACCGCATCGGCCCCGACGGCGTCACCGCCCTCGCCGACGCGCTCTCCGCCGACGACACCGTCCGCGCCCTCTGGCTCAAGCGCAACCCGGTCACCGACGACGGCGTCACGGCCCTCGCCGCGATGCTCCGCCGCAACACGGCCCTGCGCACCCTCGACCTCGTCAACACCGGTGTCACCGCGGCGAGTCTGCGTGTCCTGCTGGACGCCCTCACCAGCCGCCCGCACCCCGTGGAACGCCTCTTCCTCGGCGGGAACGGCCTGACCGCCGACTCGGCGGGCCTGCTCGCGGCGCTCGTCCGGGACGCGGGGGTGCGCGAGCTGTACCTGCCCGCCAACCACCTCGGCGACGAGGGCGCCGCCGTGCTCGCGGCAGCCGCCGCCGACTCCCGGCACCCCGTGCGGCTCGGCCTGGGCGGCAACGGCATCGGTCCCGCCGGAGCACGCGCCCTCGCCGACGCCCTGGGCGGCATCGAGGCGCTCGACCTCGGACGGCCCATGTCGGAACGGAGCCTCGGCGCACCCGCCAACGCCACCGGCGACGACGGCGCCCACGCCCTGGCCTCCGCGCTCCCCGGCAGCCCCCTGCGCCGGCTGGAGCTGCGCCACACCGGCCTCACCGGACGCGGAGCCAAGTCCCTCCTGGCGGCCGTCCCGGACGACTCCCCGCTGGAGTACGTCGGCCTTGGCCCCGGGCTGCCCCGCAAGGTGAAGCGCTCCTTCTCCCGGCGCCTGCGGCCCACGACGGCCGCCCACCCCGACCTGCGCGCGATAGGGAGCGTCTACCGGTGAGCCGCCGCACCGCACCCGCCTGCTTCTCACCGGCGGAGGCGTCGAGCTGGCGCCGGATCCGCCGGTACGCCGTACCCCGCACCATGATCGAGCGCGCGACCGAACGCCGTACGGCGGGCGACTGGCGGGGCGCCTGCGCCGCGGCCCTGGTCGACGTCGACATCGACCTGGCGGAGATCGCCGAGCACTGCGGCCAGGACGTCGCCGCCGCGCTGGAGGACGACCTGCAACACCTGGTCCCCGACCTGGTGCGCTGGCACCTGCCCCGCATGCTCCACGGCTGGACCACCCTCGACACCGACCGCACCGTGGTCCTCGCCCGGTACCGGCCGGTGCGGGCGGACGAAGGCCCGCGCGCCACGCCGTACCTGCACCTCACCACGTCCGCGATGCGGCAGGGACCGCAGCGGGTCACCCTGAGCTTCGGCACGCTCCTCGACGAGGGGCCGGCCGGAGTCTTCGGCAGCACGACCGAGGACTGGCGGTACGCCCGGCACCTGTGGGACGCGCGGCACACCGCGGACCTCCGCGAACACGCGGGCGGTCCTGGACGGCTCCCCTTCTTCGACGCGGAGGGCGGCCTGCTCGGCCCGGACGCGCTGCCCTCCTCGGATCCCGGGGCGGACGATCCGGCGGCACGGGCCGAGTGGATCACGCTGCTGCACGAGAAGGGCGAGGTCACCGAGGCTCTCGCCGCGGCCGGGATCGACGCCGACTTGTCCCCTCCTCCCGGCAGCCCCCGTTGGTACGGGAGCGGGGCCACGCTCGTCGCCCGTCTCTCGCTGGACCACACCCGCCTGGCGGACGAGATACGCCGGCTGCGGGACGAGGGCGTCGGTGACCGCTTCCTGATGCTCGACCACTGGCACAGCCGCCTCCTGTGGGAGCTGAAGGACGGCGGCCTCGCGGTGAGGGTCGTCAATCCCCGGAAGACCACCGAGAACCTCCCCTTCCTGCCCGGGACGCTCTGGCGCAGACTCCCCGACCTCGACCTGCTCCGGGTCGGCGGGATCGAGCCGGAACACCTGCATCCGCTGGTCGGCGCGGCCCTGTTCCCCGGCGTACGCCCCGACGCCGGCATCGGAGGACCGCCGGGCCCTGACGCCCCGCCGCCCGTCCGGGTGCGCTGCCGGGGCGAGTGGCACGAAGTCGGCTTCCGGCCGGGCGTCCTGCTCCGTATGCCGCACAGCGACGAGGAGCAGCAGCGCGAGCGGGCCCTGCGCGCGTTCGGCGGCGCCGTCGCCGGATGCTTCGCCGTGGAGCAGACCTGGGCGTCGGGCGACGGCCGGCTGCCGAAGGCGCTCCAGGCCCAGCGGCGCGACCTGTTCCTCCGCGCCCAGCACGGCGACACCGACGGCGTGCTCCAACTCCTCGACATGGGCGTGGACTGCCGCGTCCGTGACGCCGCCCGCCGCTCCCTGCTGCACGCCCTGAACCTTCTCGACCACGAGCCGCTGCTGCCCAGGCTGCTCGCGGCGGGGCTCGATCTGGAGGCACGGGACAAGGAGGACCGGACGCCGCTGTTCGTGGCGGTCGCCGAGGGCGGCTCCCGGGCCCTCGTGGAGGCGCTGCTCGACGCGGGCGCCCGGATCGACGTCGAGGACCACATGGAGCAGTCGCTGGCGCACGTCGTCCGCCGCTACCGCCGCTCCGACCTGGCCTTCCTCGAGAAGCGCGTGCGGGAGGAGCATCCGGACGCCGGGGCCGACTGGTGGGACGAGTATCTGTCCCGCGACGACGAGGACGACGACTAGCACCGGCGCGCCGAGCGTGACCGCCACCGACCCGCACCCGTCCCCGCACGGCCCGAGCCCGCCCAGCACAGCGAGGAACCCCGCCTTGACCACCAGCCCCGCCCCCGACCCGCTGGCCGCCGCCGACGCCCTCGTCGCCCGGCTGCGCGCACGCCGCACCGAGCCCGCAGCCAGCCCCCAACTGGAGGCGCTGGCCCTGGCGGTGACGGCCAACCAGCCCGTCCTGCTGTGGGGCGAACCGGGCATCGGCAAGTCGGCCGGACTGGAACAGCTCGCCGCCGGGCTCGGCCTCCCGCTGGAGACGGTCATCGCGAGCGTCCACGAGCCCTCGGACTTCGCCGGGCTGCCGATCGTCGGGGACGACCCGGCGGCGACGGGCGTGCCCATGGCCCCGCCCGACTGGGCGGTCCGGCTCCGGGACGCCGGGCACGGCCTGCTGTTCTTCGACGAGCTGTCCTCCGCGCCCCCGGCGGTGCAGGCGGCGCTGCTGCGGGTGGTGCTGGAACGCCGGGTCGGCAGCCTCGTCCTGCCCGACGCGGTGCGGATCGTCGCCGCCGCCAACCCGCCGTCGAGCGCCGCGGACGGCTGGCACCTCAGCCCGCCGCTCGCCAACCGCTTCGTCCACCTCCACTGGACCCACGACCCGGCCACGGTCGCCCGCGGCATGGCCGGCACCTGGCCGGAGGCGACGGTCCCGGTGGTCGATCCCTCGAAGGTCCCCGGCGCCGTGGCGCGGGCGCGCGGCGCCGTCTCCGGTTTCCTGACCGCCCGACCCGGCCTGGTCCACCAGCTCCCCGGCGACGCGGAGGCCAGGGGCCGCTCCTGGCCGTCCCCGCGCACCTGGGAGATGGCGCTGCGGCTGCTGGCGACGGCGTACGCGACGGGCGCGGGCCGTGAGGCGACGGCCGCCGCGCTCACCGGGGCCGTCGGGGACGGCGCGGGCATCGAACTGCTGTCGTACCTGGAGCACCTGGACCTGCCCGACCCCGAGCGGGTTCTCGCCGACCCCGCCGCGTTCGCGCTGCCGGACCGCGGCGACCGGCAACTGGCCTTCCTCATCGCCATCGTCTCCGCCGTCCAGAGCGACCTCACCCGGTCCCGCTGGGAGGCCGCCTGGGCCGTTCTGGCCAAGGCGGTGGACGCGGGCGTGCCGGACGTGGCCGCCCGTGCCGCCACCGACCTGGCGGCGATGCGCCGGCTGGACTGGCCCGTACCCCCCGGCATCGACGCGTTCCTGGACCTGCTGCGGCTGTCCGGGGCCCTGCCCGGCGGCCGTTGAGGCGTACGCGCATGACGGACACCCGCGGCGGCCTGGACCGCACCAAACTCCTCGCCGCCCGCTACCGCGCGGCGCACGACCGCCCCTATCTGGCGTCGGCGCTGTACGCCCTCGGCATCGTGGCGAGCAGTGAGGTGCCGACGATGGGCGTGGACCGGCACTGGCGCTGCTACGTGTCGCCCGCGTTCGTCGACGCGACGCCCGTCGAGGAGCTCGCGGGCGTGTGGATCCACGAGGTGGCGCATCTGCTGCGCGACCACCACGGCCGCGCCGGACGGCTGCCCGCCGCCGACCAGCGCGACCGCTACCGCGTCAACGTCGCCCAGGACTGCGAGATCAACGACGACCTCCTCGCCGACGGCCTGCGCCTGCCCGCCGGGCGCGTGGAACCCCGTCTCTACGGCCTGCCCGACGGGCAGTTGTTCGAGGAGTATCTGCCGGGACTGCCCCCGCACGTACGGGAGCACGACTGCGGTTCGGGCGCCCACGGCACCCCCGTGCCGTGGGAACTCCCGCAGGCCGACGGCCCCGACGGGGTCGGCGAGGCCGAGGCGCAGGCACTGCGCCGGCACACCGCCGAGACGATGCGCGCCCACCTGCGCTCCCGCGGCACCCTGCCCGGCGGCTGGCAGCGCTGGGCCGAGCAGGTCCTGGAACCCACGGTCGACTGGCGGCAGGCCCTGACCGGCGCGGTGCGGGAGGCCGCCGCCTGGGCGGGCGGCGCCGTCGACTACACCTACCGCCGCCCCTCGCGCCGCACCCCGGCGCTGCGCGGTGTGGTCCTGCCGAGCCTGCGCCGTCCGCTGCCCCGGGTCGCCGTCGTCGTCGACACCTCGGGCTCGATGGGCGACGCGGAACTCGCCGCCGCGCTGGGCGAGATCACGGGCGTCCTGCGCGAGGTCGGCGTGCGCGGCAACCGCGTCACCGTCCTCGCCTGCGACGCCGACGTGCACGCCGTGTCGAGGGTGACGTCGACCGAGCAGGTCACGCTCGGCGGCGGAGGCGGCACGGACATGCGCGTCGGCATCGACGCCGCGCTCGCGTCCCCCGACCGCCCTTCGGTCGTGATCGTCCTCACCGACGGGTACACCCCCTGGCCCGCCGAAACCCCGTCCTGCCGCCTGGTCGCGGCCCTGATCGGCGAGGGCGCTCCCGAGCCGCCGCACTGGGTGGAGACGGTGCGCGTCCCGGCCGCCTCCGACCGGTAGCGCGGCTCGGCGCCGGCGGACCGGCCCGCGGGGGCGTGCCCCGGTGTGCTGGGGCACGCCCCCGGGCCGGTGGGCGTCGGAGGATCAGCGGGCCGCCGCGGGCAGACGGAGGCGGCCGTCACGGACCTCGGCGATCCGGTCGACGGCGGTCAGATGGGTGCGGTCGTGGGTGACCAGCACGGTGGCGCTGGTCTGCTGGTGGGTGAGGCGGGTGATCAGGTCGATGACGGCGGCGCCGCGCTCGTGGTCGAGGGCACTGGTGGGTTCGTCGACCAGGAGGACGGTGGGGTCGTTCATCAGGGCACGGGCGATGTTGACGCGCTGGCGCTGACCGCCGGAGAGCTGGTGGGGGCGTCGGCGGGCCTGGTCGGCCAGGCCGACGGCGTCGAGAAGTTCCATGGCCCGGCGCCGGACGGTGCGGGGCGTGCGGCCGTCGATGTGGGCCATGACCTGGAGCTGTTCGGCGGCGGTGAGGGAGGGCAGCAGGTTGGGCTGCTGGAAGACGATGCCGATCTTGTGGCGGCGCAGCTCGGCGAGCTCTCCGCGGGCCATGCCGGTGGTGGCCAGCCCGTCGATCGTGACGGTGCCGGCATCGGGGGTGATCAGAGTGGCGGCGACCGCGAGGAGGCTCGACTTGCCGGAGCCGGAGGGCCCGACGACCGCGGTCAGGCTGCCCCGGGGCACATCGAGGGTGACCTGGTCCAGGGCGGTGAGACGGCTGTCACCGTCGGGGTAGGTGAGGGTGATGTCGGTCAGGCGGAGACTCATCGGGCGTTCCCCAGGGCGGTCAGCGGGTCGACGGAGGTGATGCGGCGGATGGACAGGGCGGCTCCGAGCGCGCCGAGCGCGATCATCACGACGGCCGGGACCAGGACGGTCGCGGGGGTGAGGAGAAACGGCACCGCGCTGCCGGCGACGAGCGCTCCGAGACCGGCGGCGAGACCGGTGCCGATCAGCGTGCCGCCGGTGAGCAGGACCACCGCCTGGCCGAGGGCGTCCTTGAGCAGGCCTGCGGTGGAGGCGCCCAGGGCCTTGAGGACGGCTACGTCGCCGCTGCGCTGCATGGTCCACACGGTGAAGAAGGCGCCGACGACCAGGGCGGAAATCGCGCACAGGAAGCCGCGCATCAGCTGCAGGGACCCGTTCTCGGAGGTGTAGGAGCCGATCGCGGACAGCGAGTCGTCCTTGGAGACCGTCTTCGTGCCCGCGGCCTCGTCGGCGGCGCCGATGCGGGCGTCGGAGGTGGTGTCGAGGGCGATGACAGTGGCGGCCGGTCCCTGGCTCCCGCCTGTCGGGGGTGCGGTCTGCTGCCATATGCCGAGGCTGGTCCAGATGACCGGGGTGTGGCTGAACGAGGCGTCCCCGCTCACCGCGGCGACGGTCAGCCTCTGTCCGGCCAGGGTGACGGTGCCGCCCGTCGTGACGCCGAGATCGTCGGCCGCGGTGGCGGACAGGACGGCCTCCCGGCCGCCGATCTTGTCGCCGCCGCCGGGAACGAGCGCGGAGCCCGGCCGCACCCCGAACACGGAGACCCCGGTGCTCCTGTTCCCGGCGCTCGCCCTGGTGGTGGTGATGCCGAGCGGCTCGGCGCTGCTCACGCCGGGCGTCCCGGCCCACCGCTGCCACTGCTCCTCGGTGACGGTGGAGTTCGAGTACGACAGGTCCTCGCCCCTGCCGGGCGCGGCGAAGGCGATCCTGTCCGCGGGCAGGCCGGTGATCGCGGAGGTGTTCTGCCGGCCCAGACCGGCGGTCAGCCCGGACAGCAGCCCGACCAGCAGGGTGATCAACACGATGACGGTTCCCATCAGGGCGAAGCGCCCCTTGGCGAACTTCAGGTCTCTCCAGGCGACGAACACGGCGTGGGCCTGCCCTTTCACGGGGGTCACGGGGGTCATGGGGGGGTGGAAGCGGTAGGACTCCACCGTCGCTGCCGGACCCCCGCCCGGGCATCTGGCCCAGGACAGCACGTGCCGCACCGAAAGGCGGCACGCCGGTTGTAACTTTCGACGGAGGCCGGGCCGCGGGCTCCTCCCTAGGCTGGAGGGACTGTGAACTCCACCGCCCCCGCCCTGACCCCCACCCCACGCGCTCTGGCCTGGTGCCTGCATGTGCTGGTCGTCGCCCTGCTCGCGCTGGCCGCCGGCCGGGCCGTCACCGGCCACAGCCCCTACGCCGGGCCGATCACCGCCACGGCTGCCGCGTGCGCCGTGATCTACGGGGTCGGTCCCGCGCTGCCCCGGGTGCGCCGCTCGCGGCGGGCCGCGGCACTGTGGCTGGCCGCCGTGGGCGCCTGCTGGCTGGTGCTGCTTGCCCTGACCGGCGACGGGGTGTGGGTGGCGTTCCCGCTGTACTTCCTCCAGCTCCACCTGTTGCCCCGCCGCGCGGGACTGGCGGCGGTGGCGGCCACGGCGGTGGCGGCCATCGCCGGCTTCGCCGCGCACCAGGGCTCCTTCAGCCCCGCGATGGCCATCGGCCCGGCCCTCGGCGCCGCCGTGGCCGTCGCGGTGGTGTGGGGCTACCAGGCCCTGTACCGGGAGAGCGAACAGCGCAGGCGTCTGATCGAGGAACTCACCGCCACCCGCGCCGACCTGGCCGCCGCGCAGCACGCCGCCGGGGTGCTCGCCGAACGCGAACGCCTGGCCCGCGAGATCCACGACACCCTCGCCCAAGGCCTCTCCAGCATCCAGTTGCTGCTGCGCGCCGCCGAGCGCGCCCTGCCCCGGACACCGGAGAACGCCGCCCGCTACGTGGACCAGGCACGGCGGGCCGCCGTGGACAACCTCGCCGAGGCCCGCCGCTTCGTCGCCGCCCTCGCCCCGCCCGCCCTGGAGGGCACCACCCTCGCCGGCGCCCTGGAGCGTCTGTGCGCCACCACCAGCGCCCGACACCGGCTCACCGCACGCTTCCACCTCACCGGCGAGCCCGTGCCCCTCGCCACCGCGCACGAGGTCGCGCTGCTGCGCGTCGCCCAGTCCGCGCTGGCCAACACCGAACGCCACGCCGAAGCCGGCACCGCCGACGTCACCTTGAGCTACCTCGGCGACCACGTCGCGGTGGACGTCGTCGACGACGGACGCGGCTTCGACCCCGACCGGCTTCCCGCCCCCGACCCGGAGACCGGCGGGTTCGGACTGGCCGCCATGCGCGCCCGGGTGCACGCCCTCGGCGGCACCTTCACCATCGAATCCGCCCCCGGCCACGGCACCGCCCTGGCCGCCCGGCTCCCCCTCACCCCGCCCGCCGATACCGAGCCCGAGGCCCGCCCGTGACCGACACACCCATCCGTCTGCTCCTGGCCGACGACCACCCCGTCGTACGGGCAGGGCTGCGCGCCGTCCTGGAGACCGAGGAGGGCATCACGGTGGTGGCCGAGGCCGCCACCGCCGAAGACGCCGTCACCCGCGCCGCCCGAGGCGACATCGACGTCGTCCTCATGGATCTCCAGTTCGGCACGGGCATGAACGGCGCCGAGGCCACCGCCGCCATCACCGCTCGCCCCGGCTCACCCCGCGTGCTGATCGTCACCACCTACGACACCGACGCCGACACCCTGCCCGCCATCGAGGCCGGCGCCACCGGCTACCTCCTCAAGGACGCCCCACCCGAGGACCTGGCCGCCGCCGTACGCACCGCGGCCACCGGACGCACCACCCTCGCGCCCGCCGTCGCCGACCGGCTGATGAACCGGCTACGCGCCCCCGGCACCGCCCTGACCCGTCGCGAGACCGAAGTCCTCGCCCTGGTCGCGGAGGGCCTGTCCAACCAGGCCGTCGGCGACCGCCTCCACCTGACCGAAGGCACCGTCAAGTCCCACCTGGCCCGCGTCTACGCCAAGCTCGGTGTCGAATCGCGCACCGCGGCCGTCGCCGCCGCCGTCGACCTCGGCCTCATCCGCCGCTGACACCATGTTTCGGCTGTGGTCGCTGGGCGTCGAACCAGCCGCCCCCTGTCGCTGCGCCACCACTGGTCACGCTACGCGACCAACGGCACCGTGAGAGGCGTGCCGCCGCGGCCGACCGCGCCTGCACGACGCACGAAGCTGTGCCGTTCGAACTGATGGCGGCTCCTAGCCCTCCCGCCCGTGCCGCCGCCGCAGCCCCTCCGCCAGCGGGGCATCGGCGAAGGCGCCCGCCGCCACCCGCGCCGCGACCGTGCGGCGCACGATGCGGTCGGCCAGGGACGGGGCGTGGCGGGCCAGCGCCATCTCCGCCCGGCCGCGCCGCGTCGTCGCCACGTCGCGCGGTGCCCTGCGGGCGGTCACCGCGGCGACCACCGCCGACACCACGCCCTCCAGCGGTTCGGGCCGCGACACCCCGTCCAGGGAGAGACCCGCCTCCCGCGTGCTGTCGTGGATCGGGCTGTGCACCATGCTCGGGTAGACGGTCGTCACGCCCACGTGCGTGCCGGTCTCCAGCCGCAGCGTGTCCGCGTACGCGGCGAGGGCGCGCTTGGACACCCCGTACGCGGCGGCCAGCGGCAGCGGCAGGACCGCCATCCGTGAGGCGATGAACACCACCCGGCCGCGCGCCCGTTCGAGATGGGGGAGGGCCGCACCGGTCACATCCCACGCGCCCAGCAGGTTGAGGCCGAGCTGCGCGTGGACCTCCGCGGACGGCCGCAGCTCCGCCGGCGCCGGTCCGCCCCGGCCCGCGTTGTTCACCAGCACGTCCACGCCCCCGCCGAGCAGCCGTACCGCCTCCTCGACGCCCTTGGTCACCGACTCGGGGTCGGTCAGGTCGCAGGCCACCACCGGCACCGGCGCCGAGGCGTCGGCGTGCAGATCCAACCCGACCACGCGGGCGCCGAGTTCGGTGAAGCGCGCGCCCAGCGCCCGGCCGAACGTCCCCGCCGCGCCCGTCACGAGCACCCTCCGTCCCGCGAGCGGCGTCGCCTTCCGTACGCCCTTCAGGTCCCGCGCCACCTGGCGCAGATACCGGTCCACGTCGATCCGCATGTGCGGCCGCCTGTCACCCCAGCGTTCCCGCGCCGCGTGCAGTTCGGCGGTGACCGACGCCAGCATCCGGTCCCGCGACGGCCTGCGCAGCCGCCCGGTCAGGCAGGCGGCGAGCAGCCGGCTCTGCGCCTCCACCACCGGCAGCGCCGACCCCGTCGACTGCATCAGTCCCACGAAGGACAGGGCGTCGTCGTCCAGCGGGAACACATGCCGGTACAGCGGCAGCCGGGCCGGGTCCGGCACCAGCGCCGGGTCGAGGAACGGCACGGTCGCCCGGTACCCGGTGCACCACAGCACGTGGTCCACCTCGTCCTCCCGCCCGTCCGTGAAGCGCACCCGGCGCCCCTCGAAGCGCTCGATGCCCGCCCGTACGCCGATCTTCCCGGCCCGCACCAGCGCGGGGACCGTGTCGCTCAGCGTCGGGTGGTCCTGGAGCACGCCCTCGGGCGACGGCGGCAGCGCGGGATCCTCCGCGCCCCGGGCCGCCAGCCACAGCATCGTCTGCGAGAGCCGCTGGCGCAGCCGCCACGGCAGGACGGCCGCCAGCGCGCCGTTCCACTGGTCGGTCGGGCGGCCGAACAACGTCTTCGGCAGCACCCACACCCCGCGCCGGGCGGAGATCAGCACCTCGTCCGCCTGCCCGGCCAGCTCGGTCGCGATGTCCATCGCCGAGTTGCCCGTGCCGACGACCAGCACCCGGCGGCCGGCGAACGCGGACGGCTCGCGGTAGGAGTGCGCGTGCGAGGTGGTGCCCTCGAACGTGCCCGGATACGGCGGTTCGGGCAGCCGGGGCGTGTGGTTGTGCCCGTTGGCTACCACGAGATGCGCGACGGTCTCCTCGTACGCACCGTCGGGGCCGGTCAGTTCGAGCCGCCAGCCGTCCTCGGTGCGCCGGGCGGCGACCAGTTCCGTGCCGGTGCGGAAGTGCCGGGGGACGTCGAAGCGCTCGGCGTAGTCCCGGGCGTAGGCGAGGAGTTGGGCGCGGGTCGGGTAGTCCGGCCACTCTGCGGGCATCGGGTGGTCGCTGAACTCGGTGCGCGGCTTCGACGTGTTGAGCCGCAGCCCCTCGTACGCGGCGGTGTCCGGGGCCGGCCGCCACAACCCGCCCAGCTCCTCGGCGCGTTCGACGCCGAACACCTCGACGCCCGCCTGGAGCAGCGCCTTCACGGCCGCGATCCCCGCCATGCCGCCGCCGACGACGGCCACCCGCCCCGGTCCCGCCGTGCCCCGCCCTGCGCCCATCGCGTCCGCGCCCTTCCCCGAGCCGTACGGCCGTCCGTGCGGCCGCCCCGTGGAGTTATTCCAACGTGCGATGGATTATTACGTCAGTTCCGTCGCCGGCACCAGACCCCGGCCGGGCCTCCGCCCGCCCGGGTCCGTACAGGGCGTCGAGGAAGCGGCGCACCCACAGGCGGAACTCGTAGCGCTCCCGCTCCCGTTCGGCGGGGGAGGCGGCGGCCAGCGCGGTGACATGGCCGTGCGCCGCCCACACCAGGCTGCGCACCGTCACGTGCGGCGTGGTCTCCCGCACCGTCCCCGCCTGGGCGGCCTCCAGCAGCGCCCGCTCCACCTCGCCGTACAGCGGCAGCGCGTACGCCCGGTCCAGGCCGGCGCCGCGCGTGGGGTCCAGCCACCGGCGCAGCCAGAGAAACGTGGTGTGCGGATGCTCCTCCAGGAAGTCCACGAAGCCGTCCGCGAGCGCTCGCAGCGCCGTCGCCAACGGATCCCCGCCCATCGTCGCGGCCTCCCGGAGATCCGCCACCAGCGGGGCCAGCGCCTCCCGCTCGGCCGCGTGCACCCGCTCGAAGCAGGCGTCGTACAGCGCCTCCTTGGCGGGGAAGTGGTGGTGCAGGCTCTTCACGTCGATGCCGACCCGCGCCGCGATGTCGCGCAGCGAGGTCCCCTCGGGGCCGCGCGCGGCGAACAGTTCCGTGGCCTCCCGCAGGATCCGTTCGCGGGTGGACGGGCCGTCCCGCTCCGCCCGGCGGGGCCGGCCAGGTCCGCGCCGGGCGGGCCGCTCGGCGGAGGGTGTCTCGCTGCTCTTCCTCATCCGGCACAGTCTGGCTAGGATCCGCAGACCTCGCAATCCAACACCTGAGGGATTCATGAACGCCGCCACAGGATCCGAAGCCCCTCTCCCCGACGAGCGCGCCCCCGCCGCCGTGGCGGACGCCGGGGACGGCGCGGAGGTGCCCCGCCCCGCGCTCGTGCGCTACGCGCTCGGCTCGGCCGGCATGGGCGTGTACGTCACCGTCCCCGGCCTGCTGCTCCTGTACTTCCTCACCGACACCCTCGGGGTCACCCCCTGGCTGGCGGGTCTGGCGCTGCTCGTCCCGAAGGCCGTGGACATCGTCCTGCACCCGTACGTCGGCTCCCTCTCCGACCGGGAACGCGCCCGCCGGGGGAGCAGACTGCGGCTGCTGACGGCGGGCTGCGCCCTCGCGCCCGCGTTCGTCGCCCTGTTCGCCGTCCCTGGTCCGGTGGCCGACCGGCCGTGGGCCGCCGCCTTGTGGGTCGCCGCCTGGTTCGTCGTCGCCAACGCCCTGTTCGCCGCGTACCAGGTGCCCTATCTCGCCACCCCCACCGACATGGAGACCGGCTACCACGGCCGCACCCGGGTGCTGTCCTTCCGGATGGTGGTCCTCACCGTCGGCATCCTCGTCGGCGGCGCGCTGGCCCCGCTGCTCGCGGGGGAGGGCGACTCGGTCGGCCGGTACGTCGTCATGGCCCTCGTCCTCGGCGTCTTCACCGTGGTCTTCCAGTACGTCGGCGTCGGCGGCGTGCGCGACCTGCTGCCCGCAGCGGCCCCGACCGGAACAGCGGTGGACCGGCACGGCCCCGCCCTCGCCCAGGTACGGGACGTGCTGCGCCGCAACCGCCCCTTCCGCGTGCTGGTCTCCTGCTACCTGCTGGTCTCCACCACGACCCACCTGGTCCTCGCCGGACTGCCGTACTACGCCCGGCACGAGCTGGACCGCCCCGGTTTCACCACCGTCCTCATGGCCGCCTTCGTCGCGCCCGCCCTGCTCACCACGCCCCTGTGGTTCCGTCTCTCCCGGACCTGGGGCAAGCAGCGCTGCCTGCTGCTGTGCCAGGGCTTCTTCGCCGCCGGGGCGCTCGGTCTGGCGGCGGGGAAGACGGCCGGACTCGTGGTCCCGGTGCTGTGCACGCTCGTCCTCGGCGTGTGCTTCGCGGGACTCCAGCTCTTCCCGTTCTCGATGGTCCCGGACACGGTCCGCGCAGCCGACGGCGACGAGACCGGACGCACCGGCGCCTACACCGGGGTGTGGACCGCGACGGAGGCGACGGGCGCCGCGGCCGGCCCCTACCTGTACTCGGCGGCCCTCGCCCTCGGCGGCTACGCGGCCGCGCGGGCCGGCGAGGAGGTCACCCAGTCGGGCGGCGCGCACACGGCCATCCTGCTCGGCTTCACGCTCCTGCCCGCCCTCCTCATGGCGGCGGCCCTGGCGGTCCAGTCCCGCTACCGCCTCGACGCCGAACTCACGCGCGCCAGGGGCGTCTGACGAAGAGCCCGGCACGACGCGACCGCGATGACTTCCACCGTCCTTGCGGACGCGTCAGCGCGGCCCCCGTACCAGTGCGAACCGCGCCCCCTCCGGGTCGGCCACCGTGGCGACCCGGCCGTGTGCGGTGTCCCGGGGGCCGCCGAGCAGCTGGCCGCCGAGGTGGAGCACCTGGTCCACCGCGTCGTCGGTGTCCGCCACGGTGAAGTAGGTCGTCCAGTGCGGTCCCCGGTCCCGGGGCAGCGCGTTGCCCAGGCCGTGGACGCCGGTCACCGGGCGGCCGTCCAGGCGCAGCGTCACGTAGTCCAGGTCGGCGGAGACGACCGGTTCCTCGTCGTAACCGAACACGGTCTCGTAGAACTTGGCCACATTCGTGGTCTCGAAGGTGGCCAGTTCGTTCCACGCCGGGGTGCCGGGCCGGCCGCTGACACCGGGGACGGAGCCGTCGGCCGCCTCCCAGATGCCGAAGACCGCGCCGCACGGGTCCGAGGCGAGTGCCAGCCGCCCCGCGCCGTCCGCGCTCAGCGGCCCCACGCCGACGGTCCCGCCGCACGAACGCACCACCTCGGCCGTCAGATCCACGTCGTCGGAGGCGAAGTACGGCGTCCACGCCGCCGGCAGCCGGCGGTCCGGTGGAAGCACCCCGATCCCGGCCACCGCGTGCCCGTCGAGCACGGCACGCACGTACGGGCCCAGCGGCCGCGGGCCGGGCCGGAACTCCCAGCCGAACAGCGCCCCGTAGAACTGCTCCGTCGCGTCGAGTCCGCGCACCATCAGGCTCACCCAGCAGGGTGTGCCGGGTGCGTGCCGGGCGGACCCGTCGCCGTTCGGGCGGGCGTTCCCCCGTGCGTCGGTCATCGTCACTCTCTTCTCGGCCGCCCGTACGTCGGCCGTGTCCGCTCGCCCCTGCCGGGGCCGTCCCGTGTCCGGCCCGGCGGATCGTTCCCGCATCGCGGCCGACACCGTATGTGCCCGATCCCGTACGCCCGGTGACCGGATGTGCCCGGCCGAGCAGAGTAGCCGGACCGGGACGAGTCGGCCACCCCGTGCGCGAGGATGGTGACCATGAACGCCATCATCTCCGCATCCGAACTCGCGGACGCGCTGCGGTCGGAGCGCCCTCCGGTCCTGCTCGACGTCCGCTGGCAGCTCAGCACGGCCGCCGCGGCCGGCGAGCCGTTCGACGGCCGTGCCGCCTACGCGTCCGGCCATGTCCCCGGCGCCGTCTTCGTCGACCTGGACCGCGAACTGGCGTCCGCGCCGGGTGCGCGGGGACGCCATCCGCTGCCGGACCTCGACGTGTTCGGCGCGGCGATGCGGCGCGCCGGGGTGTCAGCGGGAACGCCCGTGGTCGCGTACGACGGCGGCATGGGGTGGGCGGCGGCCCGCGCCTGGTGGCTGCTGCGGTGGACCGGTCACCCGGACGTACGCGTCCTGGACGGCGGACTGCCCGCCTGGGACGGCCCGTTGGAGACGGAGGCGCCGACGCCGGCCGAGGGCGACTTCGTGCCGGAGCCGGCGGGGAGCGGCGTGCTGGACGCGGACGGCGCGGCGGCGCTGGCGCGTGCGGGCGTGCTGCTGGACGCCCGTGCGGGGGAGCGGTACCGGGGCGAGGTGGAGCCGATCGACCCCGTCGGCGGCCACATCCCGGGCGCGGTGTCCGCGCCGACCTCCGACAACGTGGACGCGGAAGGCCGCTTCCGGCCCGCCGCCGAACTGCGCGCCCGCTTCGGCCGACTGGGCGCGACGCCGGACGCGCCGGTCGGCGTGTACTGCGGCTCGGGCGTGTCGGCGGCGCACGAGGTACTGGCGCTGGAGATCGCCGGCATTCCGGCGGCTCTGTACGTCGGTTCCTGGTCCGAGTGGTCGTCGGATCCGGCGCGACCGGTCGCGGTGGGGCCGGATCCGCAGTAGCCGCCTGCCCGTCCCGCCCCGGGGCTCCGCCCCGGACCCCGCTCCTCAAGCGCCGGAGGGGCTGAATCGTCCTCAAACGCCGGACGGGCTGAAATCAGCCCGTCCGGCGTTTGAGGACGAGGCCCGCCAGGGGGCCGGCGAGCCGGCCTACTCCTGCTTTTTGCGCCGCGTCCCGAAGACGATCTCGTCCCAGCTCGGGACCGCCGCGCGGCGGCCCGGGCGGACGCCGTCGGCCTCGGCCTGACGGTCGGTCGAGCCGATGAGGCGGTCCCGGTGGCCGCCCACCGAACGGGGCATCAGCACATCCGCGTACGCGGAGCCCGCGGACGCGGCCGGCGCCGGCGGCTCCTCCGCCTCGGGCTCGGACTCCGGCTCCTCGGCGGGCGGTTCGGTGCGCTCCGGCACCACCAGGTCGCCGCGGAAGCTCGGCACGGCCTCCAGCAGGCTGGTCAGGGAGTCGCGCTCGCCCGAGGCGGTGGCCGCGGTGGACTCCTCGGCCGGTTCGGACGCCTGCGCGGGCAGGCTGGGCCGCTCGCGGTCGGCGGGGCGGTCCAGCGGGCGGTCGCGCGGGAGCCGTGCGATGCGCGGCACGAAGGGGAAGCTGGGCTCGGGCGCGGCGAGGTCGTCGGACTCGCCGATCAGCGAGCGGGCCTCCTCGTCGACGGCCTGGACGAGTCGCCGCGGCGGGTCGTACGTCCAGCTCGCCGAGTGCGGCTCGCCCGCGACCCGGTAGACCAGCAGGACCTCCCATGTGCCGTCGTCGCGGCGCCAGGAGTCCCACTGGACGGTGTCCTTCTCCGCGCCGCGCAGCAGCAGCCGCTCCTGCACGGCCTCGCCCAGCGGGGGGCCGGAGTTCTCACCGGGGCGGCGGACCGGCGTCTTGCGGGCGCGCTCGGCCATGAAGGCGCGCTCGGCGAGAACGGGGCCCTCGAAGCGCCGCACGCGGTCCACGGGGATGCCGGCCATCTGCGCGACCTCTTCCGCGGTCGCGCCCGCCCTTATACGGGCCTGGATGTCGCGGGGGCGGAGGTGGCTCTCCACCTCGATCTCGATCTGGCCGAGGCGGGGACGGTCGCCGCGCACGGCGGCGCGGAGCCGTTCGTCGATCGGAAGCGTGTACTCCGTGCTGTCCGCAGCCTTCAGCACCAGCCGTGTGCCGTCATTCGAGACGGCCACGACACGCAGTTCGGGCATGGGGACCTCCCGGGTGGTGCCTGCCGACGTCACGTGCGTCGCTGCTTCCGCTAGTCGAGTGTGGCCTGCCCGGGTGCAGCCTGCCACAACCTTGCCGAGTTGCCCGGCGTGTCGGGCGCGGGCCCTGGATCGCCGTTATGGCACGGTTACCTATTCGCAACGCTAAGTGACCAAATGCGTCACCCTGTGCAACTAGCCCCCTCCCGGCGGTCCTCCGAGGACCCGGGCACCCTGACGGGAGTCCGGACCCAGGGCTCGCAACAGTACTCCATTTGGGCCACGTGCGTGGATTGGCACGCCGTGCGAGTTCACGCAAGGGGTGGGACTTGGCCGCCGTTGCCCCACTCATCCACCCCTGGACGTGGGGGACTTGTGGGGTACTTCACGCGATCGCCGGATACGGAGGCAATGTCCACGGCCCTGGTCCACGCGCCGGGACCAGCGCCGGGACTACGCGCCCAGGACCCTGCGCAAGTAGTCGTTGCGGAACCGCCGTTCCGGGTCCAGCCGGTCCCGCAGCGCGACGAACTCGCCGAAACGCGGATACACCCGTGAGAGGTACTCGGCGTCACGCGTGTGGATCTTCCCCCAATGGGGTCGTCCCTCGTGCGCGGTGAAGATGCGCTCGGCGGCGGTGAAGTACCGCTGGTACGGGGTCCCCTTGAACATGTGGACCGCCACGTAGGCGCTCTCCCGGCCGGACGCCGTGGACAGGGTGATGTCGTCGGCCGGCGCGGTGCGCACCTCGACCGGGAAGCTCACCCGCAGCGGGGACCGGTCCACCATCGCCTTCAGCTCCCGCAGCGTGTCCACGAGCGCCTCGCGCGGCACCGCGTACTCCATCTCCACGAAGCGCACCCGGCGCGGGGAGGTGAACACCTTGTAGGGGATGTCGGTGTACGTCCGCGCGGACAGCGCCCGGCTGGAGATCTGCGCGATGGCCGGAATCGTCACCGGGGCGGCGCGGCCCACCCAGTTGGCGACCCGGAAGACCCCGTTGGAGAGGAACTCGTCCTCGAACCAGCCGCGCAGCGGCGGCACGGGACGCTCCGGGCCGGCGCTGCGGTTGTTGCGCTTGGTGTTGGTGTTGCCGGTGTGCGGGAACCAGTAGAACTCGAAGTGCTCGTTCTCCGCGTGCAGCGCGTCGAACTCGGCGCACACCCGGTCGAACGTCATAGGCTCCTCGCGTGCGGTGAGGAGGAACAGCGGCTCCACGGCGAAGGTGAGGGCGGTGACGATGCCGAGGGCGCCGAGACCGATCCGGGCGGCGGCGAAGACGTCCGGGCTCTCCTTCTCGGAACAGCTCAGCACCGAGCCGTCGGCGGTGACCAGTTCGAGGCCCTTGATCTGGGCGGCGATGGAGGCGGACTCCCGGCCGGTGCCGTGGGTGCCGGTGCTGGTGGCGCCGGAGACCGTCTGCTCCATGATGTCGCCCATGTTGGTCAGCGACAGGCCCTCACGCGCCAGGGCGGCGTTGAGCCGCTTCAGCGGGGTGCCCGCCTCGACCGTGACGGTGCCCGCCTCGCGGTCGATCCTCCGTATCCCCGTCAGCAGCTGAGGGCGTACCAGCAGGCCGTCGGTCGCGGCGATGGAGGTGAAGGAGTGGCCGGTTCCCACCGCCTTCACCGGCAGCCCGTCCTCGGCGGCCCGGCGCATGGCGTCGGCCAGTTCGTCGACGGAGGCCGGAGTGACCTCCCGGGCCGGCCGGACGGAGACGGTGCCTCCCCAGTTACGCCACGTGCCGTTCTTCGCGCTCGTCGTGCTGCCCAACGAAGCCTCCCCGACCCGGCGCCGGCCGCTTGAGCCGGCGGTACCCGAGGAAACCGACCGCGACCGCGACGGCCCCGGCGGCCGCCGGAACCCCGTACCCGGCGCGCGCCCCGGCCGCGTCGATCACCCAGCCGCCCACGGAGGAACCGAGGGCGATGCCGACCGCGAGCCCGGTGCTCACCCAGGTCATCCCCTCGGTGAGCTGCGCGCGAGGTACGTGCTCTTCGATGAGGGACATGGTCGTGATCATCGTGGGAGCGATGGACAGACCCGCAGCGAACAGCGCCACGGCCAGAAACGGCAAGTTCCCGACCAGTAGGAGTGGGATCATACTCACGGCCATCGCGCAAACGCCGAGCAGCCACCGGCGTTCCGGCGCCCCCGCGAAGTGCAGCAGCCCGAACACCAGACCGGCCACGCAGGAACCCAGGGCGTACACCGCGAGCACCACGCTGGCCGCGGCCTTGTGCCCCTCCTCCTCGGCGAAGGCGACCGTCACCACGTCCACCGCGCCGAAGATCGTGCCCGTCGCCACGAACGTCGCCACCAGGACCTGCAGACCGCGCGACCGCAGCGCCGTGCCGCCGCCCTTCCGCTCACCGGGATGCGGTTCCGGCTCGGTGGCGCGCAGCGCGGTCAGCCAGAAGACGCCGGCCGCCAGGAAGCAGGCCGCCAGCAGCGGGCCGGCCTCCGGGAACCAGGCCGTGGACAGGCCGATGGAGACGATCGGGCCGACGATGAAGCACACCTCGTCGACCACCGACTCGAACGAGTAGGCGGTGTGCAGGCGCGGAGTGCCGCGGTACAGCGCCGCCCAGCGGGCCCGGACCATCGCGCCGAGGCTCGGCACACAGCCGATCCCCACGCACGCGGCGAACAGCACCCACTCCGGCCAGGAGAAGTGCACGGCGAGCAGCAGCACCGCCGCCGCGGCCAGCGACAGCAGCGTGGCCGGACGCAGCACCCGGCGCTGCCCGTACTGGTCCACCAGCCGCGAGACCTGAGGGCCCACCAGCGCGGCGGACAGCGCGATGGTCGCCGAGAGGGCGCCGGCCAGCCCGTACCGGCCGGTCACCTGGGAGATCATCGTGACGACGCCGATGCCCATCATGGACAGCGGCATCCGGCCGAGGAACCCCGCGGCGGAGAAGGCCTTGCTGCCGGGGGCGGCGAACAGGGCGCCATAAGGGCTGGGCACGGGGTTCTCCGGAAGATCAGTAAGGTGCTATCGCCGTCGATACAGATTACCGGCGGCGTCACCCGCTTGCGCCGGTGATGTACGGCACCTTCCCGCGACACCCCCGGCCCCTGTCCCCGCTGTCGGTGCCGGGTGGGAGGATCGAGACATGTCTGACGTGCTCGATGCCAGTCCCTACGACGCCCTGCTCCTGCTCTCCTTCGGCGGCCCGGAAGGCCCGGACGACGTCGTCCCGTTCCTGGAGAACGTGACACGCGGGCGGGGCATCCCCAAGGAACGCCTCAAGGAAGTCGGGCAGCACTACTTCCGGTTCGGCGGGGTCAGCCCCATCAACGACCAGAACCGCGCCCTGCTGGACGCGCTGCGCAAGGACTTCGCCGAGCACGGCCTGGACCTGCCGGTGTACTGGGGCAACCGCAACTGGGCGCCCTATCTCACCGACACCCTCCGGGACATGGTGCGCGACGGCCGCCGCCGCATCCTGGTCCTCGCCACCAGCGCCTACGCCTCCTACTCCGGCTGCCGCCAGTACCGCGAGAACCTCGCCGACGCGCTCGCCACGCTGGAGAAGGAAGGGCTGGAGCTGCCGAAGACCGACAAGCTGCGGCACTACTTCAACCACCCCGGCTTCGTCGAGCCCATGGCCGACGGGGTGATCCGGTCGCTCGCCGACCTCCCCGAGGACGTCCGGGACGGCGCGCACATCGCCTTCTGCACCCACTCCATCCCCACCGCCGCCGCGGACACCTCCGGCCCCGTCGAGGCGCACGGCGACGGCGGCGCGTACGTCGCGCAGCACCTGGACGTGGCTCGGCTGATCGCCGACGCCGTCCGTGAGCGCACCGGCGTCGACCACCCCTGGCAGCTCGTCTACCAGTCCCGCTCCGGCGCCCCGCACATCCCGTGGCTGGAGCCCGACATCTGCGACCACCTCGAGGAGCGGAAGGCCGCCGGCGTCCCGGCGGTCGTCATGGCCCCCATCGGCTTCGTCTCGGACCACATGGAGGTCCTGTACGACCTCGACACCGAGGCCACCGCCAAGGCGGAGGAGCTGGGCCTGCCGGTGCGCCGCTCGGCGACCGTCGGCGACGACCCGCGGTTCGCCGCCGCCGTCCGCGAACTGGTGCTGGAGCGCGCCGCGGCCGAGAGCGGGCGGGACGTCACCCGGTGCGCCCTGGGCGCGCTCGGCCCCAGCCACGACCTGTGCCCCGTGGGCTGCTGCCCGGCCCGCGCCCCGCGTCCCGCCGCCGCGGGCGCCGACAGCCCCTACGCCTGAGGAGCCCCGTGACCGATCTCCTGCACGCGGAACTGCTGGAACTGGCCCGGGAGGCCGCCCGGCGCGCGGGTGAGCTGCTGCGCGACGGCCGCCCGGCCGATCTCGCGGTCGCCGCCACCAAGTCCAGCTCGGTCGACGTCGTCACCGAGATGGACCTCGCGGCGGAGAAGCTGATCACCGCGCTGATCGCCGAGCGCCGCCCGGAGGACGGCATCCTCGGCGAGGAGGGCGCCTCCACCGCCGGCAGCAGCGGCGTCCGCTGGGTCGTCGACCCCCTCGACGGCACCGTGAACTACCTGTACGGCCTGCCCACCTGGGCCGTCTCCGTGGCGGCCGAGCAGGACGGCGTGGCCGTGGCCGGCGCGGTGTTCGCCCCGATGCGCGGGGAGGAGTACCACGCGGTGCTGGGCGGCGGGGCGTGGGCCACGGGCGGCTGGGAGGGCGAGCGGCGCCTGGCCTGCCGGCCGTCGCCGCCGCTGGACCAGGCGCTGGTCTCCACCGGCTTCAACTACGTCGCCGACGTCCGTGAGCAGCAGGCCGAGGTCGCCCGTCGGCTGATCCCGCTGGTGCGGGACATCCGCCGTGGCGGCTCGGCGGCGATCGACCTGTGCGACGTGGCGGCGGGCCGCCTGGACGGCTACTACGAACGCGGCCTGCACCCGTGGGACGTCGCCGCGGGCGCCCTGATAGCCCGGGAATCCGGCGCCCTCACCACCGGCCGCCACCCGGACAGCCCTCCTTCCGCCGAGCTCACGGTGGCCGCGTCCCCGGGCGTCCTGAAGCCGCTGCTGGGGCTGCTGGAGGAATGCGGCGCGTAGGGGGCGGCTGACGCCGCCGACCGTCGGGGAAAGGCCCCGGGCATCGGCGGCCGCCCACCCGCCCGGACGGCCCCCGACCGGGCCGGATCGCGCCCGCGGTGAAGTCGGCCGGCTCCGGCCAGCCGACGGGGCGGCAAGCCTTGCTGGGCCAGGCCCGTCCACGCCTCGGCCCGGTGACGGGCGGCTCGTCCGGGGAGCAAGCGTGCGTGTGACGGGCGCGGTGTCGTCGAGGGCGGCGCGCCAGCGGGTTCGCGCGCCGTGGGCTGTCACGGGCGTAGCAGCGGGGGAACGACGGTGGGCCTCGGCGGATCATCCGCCGAGGCCCACCGGGCGTTGCTGTGTGCGACGGTCAGACGCTCGTCGCGCCGACTTCCACACCGTGTTCGGCCGCCAGGCGGCGCAGGTCGTCGAGCTCGCCCTGCTCCACTTCGACGAGGAAGTCGTCGCCCTCGTCGCGGGCCCGCGACAGGTCGGACTCGGTCGTCTTTATGCGCTGCAGAAGTCCTGCGGTGAATGCGTCCATGCTGCGCCCCCTCGTCCTGGGTCGGTGGGTCGGTGGCACGGGGGTGTGCCGTCGGAAGGGACGATCACGTCCGTGGCGGATGCCCGGCGCCGCTCGGCCGGGCGGCGACGGTACCGGACATCCACGCCCGCTCTGCGGAAGCGGACCGTGTGCACCGCACGGTGGCGCGGTACGAGCAGAGCGTGATCGCGGGATGTAAACCCGTCCTCCCCAAGCTCCCTCCCGCGGAAACCTAACCTCGCGAGAAATTCTCGTATTCCCGCCCCGTTCGCCCGCACGTTCCCCGGCCCCCGGGGCCGTTGGCCGCCCCCCGCTCCGGCCGCCTTACAGCCGACTTACGGCCGAAAAGGGCAGGATGGAGGCAACAACACCCACCCGTACCCCTGCCCGCGTGCGCGCCGACACGGCCCGCCGGGCGGGTCATGAGGAAGGACAAGCGACGTGCGCGTACTCGTCGTCGAGGACGAGCAGCTGCTCGCCGATGCGGTGGCCACCGGACTGCGCCGGGAGGCCATGGCCGTCGACGTCGTGTACGACGGTGCGGCCGCCCTGGAGCGCATCGGCGTCAACGACTACGACGTGGTCGTCCTCGACCGCGACCTCCCCCTCGTGCACGGCGACGACGTCTGCCGCAAGATCGTCGAGCTCGGCATGCCCACGCGCGTGCTGATGCTCACGGCGTCCGGCGACGTCAGCGACCGCGTCGAGGGACTCGAGATCGGCGCCGACGACTACCTGCCGAAGCCGTTCGCCTTCAGCGAGCTCATCGCCCGCGTGCGGGCGCTCGGCCGGCGGACCAGCGTGCCCCTGCCGCCCGTCCTGGAGCGGGCCGGGATCAAGCTCGACCCCAACCGCCGCGAGGTCTTCCGCGACGGCAAGGAGGTCCAGCTCGCGCCGAAGGAGTTCGCCGTGCTGGAGGTCCTGATGCGCAGCGAGGGCGCCGTGGTCTCCGCGGAGCAGCTGCTGGAGAAGGCCTGGGACGAGAACACCGACCCGTTCACCAACGTGGTCCGGGTGACCGTCATGACCCTGCGCCGCAAGCTGGGCGAGCCGCCGGTCATCGTGACCGTGCCCGGCTCCGGATACCGGATCTGATCACCGACCATGGCTGCCACTCCCGCGCCCCCCACCGCGCCCCCCAAGCCCACCTGGGACCCCCGGTCGCCCACCCCGATGCCGTGGCTGCGTCCCACCATCCGCATACGGCTCACGCTGCTGTACGGCGGCATGTTCCTGATCGCCGGCATCCTGCTGCTGTCGATCATCTATCTGCTCGCCGCGCAGGCCCTGCGCACCGGCAGCCAGCCGCTGTTCAAGATCGTCGACTTCAACGGCCTGAAGGTCTCCAGCAACGACTGTCCGGGCATCGCCGACGGCAACCTCTCGCTGAACGAGTTCAACGCCGCGATCAGCGAGTGCATCGACCACCAGCGCCAGGTCGCCCTGGACAACCTGCTCAGCCGCTCCCTGCTGGCCCTGCTCGGCCTCGCCGTCATCGCGTTCGCCTTCGGCTACGCCATGGCCGGGCGCGTGCTGTCGCCGCTGGGGCGGATCACCCGCACCGCGCGCGCGGTGGCGGGCTCGGACCTGTCCCGCCGGATCGAGCTGGACGGCCCGGACGACGAGCTGAAGGAGCTGGCCGACACCTTCGACGACATGCTGGAGCGGCTCCAGCGCGCGTTCACGGCCCAGCAGCGCTTCGTGGGGAACGCCTCCCACGAGCTGCGCACCCCGCTGGCGATCAACCGGACGCTGCTCGAGGTGCACCTCTCCGACCCGGAGGCGCCGGTGGAGCTCCAGCAGCTCGGCAAGACCCTGCTGGCCACCAACGAGCGCAGCGAGCAGCTCGTGGAGGGCCTGCTGCTGCTCGCCCGCAGCGACAACCAGATCGTGGAGCGGGGCCCCGTCGACCTCGCGGAGGTGGCCGGCCAGGCCATCGACCAGGTCGCCGGCGAGGCGGAGTCCCGGCACGTGACGATCCGCGGCACGCGCCGTCCCGCCGTGGTCCAGGGCAACGGCGTGCTGCTGGAGCGGATCGCCCTGAACCTGGTGCAGAACGCCGTGCGGTACAACGTCCCGGAGGACGGCTGGGTGGAGGTCACCACGGACGTCCAGCACGGCCAGGCGGTCCTCGTGGTGTCCAACACCGGACCGGTCGTCCCCGCGTACGAGGTCGAGAATCTCTTCGAGCCGTTCCGCAGGCTGCGCACCGAGCGGACGGGCAGCGACAAGGGCGTGGGACTGGGTCTGTCCATCGTGCGGTCGGTCGCCCGGGCGCACGGCGGGCACATCTACGCACAGCCGAGGGAGGGCGGCGGACTCGTGATGCGTGTCACCCTTCCGATCTGAGATCATGCCCCGGCCCCGGCCGGTGTTCGCTTCGGGCGAAATTCTGGACCGGTAACCCAATCGAATTCATGTGTGATCGATCACAGGCGTATCGATTCGGCCGTCTACTCTCCGTGATCATGAATCCCGTCGGAAGGCCGGAAAAGTCCCGGTTTTCAGGGGTCCCGTTCACGGGAAGTACACGGTGAGGTGCCTTTGTAGTGCGGCATCGGGACCGTGTACGGTCCCCATCGCCATCCAACCCGATCACTCATGAGGAGTCCGGTTGGGTGTCGATTGAGTAACAGACCTTGATGTGAGGCAAAATCTCCGCCTCAGGTCGGGCACAAGTCCGGCCTCTCACGCGTTACGTGCGCTGGAGACACCGCATACACCCAGAGGGGGAGAGTGACATGGCTACCGACTACGACACTCCACGCAAGACCGACGACGACGTCGACTCGGACAGTCTGGAAGAGCTGAAGGCACGGCGGAACGACAAGTCGGCCTCGGCCGTGGATGTCGACGAGTTCGAGGCCGCCGAGGGTCTCGAACTGCCCGGTGCGGACCTCTCGAACGAGGAGCTGGCCGTCCGGGTCCTGCCCAAGCAGCAGGACGAGTTCACCTGCATGAGCTGCTTCCTGGTGCACCACCGCAGCCAGCTGGCCCGCGAGAAGAACGGCCAGCCGATCTGCCGCGACTGCGACTGAGGCGGGGTCGGCCGTGACTGGCTCGACCCCACCGCGGAAGCGCCGCTTCTTCTCGAAGGGAGCGGACCAAGGGTCCTCGGAGGACCCACAGCACGACACGCGTGATTCCGAGCGAGGCTGGACCGGTTCCGGGGCGGCCTCGCTCGAAGCGCCGGCCGGCCGGGGTGACCTCCCGGTGTCCGTGGAGGTCACCGCGCCCGGGGCGCGCAGGCGCACCGCCGTCGTCCGGGAGAAGGCCCGGGAAGGCGTCCGCAAGGGCGGTGCACGCGCCCGCGCGGGTCTGGCGCACCTCGCCGACCGGATCATCGACATCGCCCCGCGTGTGCCCGTACGGGACCTCGCGACCCTGCGGGAGCAGTTCCCCGGGCTCGGGCCCGAGGACATCGCCGACAAGCTCGTGGCGGGCGCCGCGAAGGCCACCGCGACGGTCGGGGCCGGCGTCGGAGCGGCGGCCATGATGCCCGTCCCGCCCGCGATGCCGACGGAACTGGCCGCGGAGGTCACCGGCGTCGCCGCGATCGAACTGAAGCTGATCGCCGAACTGCACGAGGTCTACGGCGTACGTCCCGCGGGCACCCTCGCCCAGCGCAGCACCGTCTACCTCAACTCCTGGTCCCAGGAGCGCGGCATCGAGGCGACCAAGCCCTCCACCGTGAGCGCCGCGATGAACAGCCGCATGAAGCGCGAACTGCGCCAGCGGATCGTGAAACGCACGGTGCGCAACCTGCCGAACCTGATGCCGTTCCTGGTGGGAGCGGCCGTGGGCGCCGTGATGAACCGGCGCGACACCAGAAAGCTCGCCGCCCGCATCCGGGACGACCTGCGCAAGGTCCAGGTGCCCTGGGACGAGCTGCCCCCGCTCCCGGCGCTGGAGCGCCCCCACGACGCCCTTCCCGAGCACGCGCTGGAGCTGGACATGGGCGTCGACCGTCACCGGAAGGACGACGAACCCCGGTGACCGCCCGGGGCGGCCGCTACGAGGCGTCCGCCGCGTCCCTCGCCACCCTGAGCGCCTGCGCCAGCCGCTCGGGCTCACGGGTGGACAGGAAGACGTAGGGAGTGGGGTCCTCCGGGTCCGTGACGGCCACGCGCAGCGCACCGGGGACGTACGCGCGCAGCAGCATGAACGCGCGCGGGTCGGCCTTGGGTCCGCGCCAGGCGCGCGCCTCCTCGGCGTCCAGCACCTCCGCGTCGCCGAGCGCCGACGCCGGGATCTTCGCCTCGCCCGCGATCAGATGACCGTTCACGACCCGGATCCGCACCGAGCCGTACGCGCTCACCACGACCGCCGCCGCGGCGGTCCCGCCGGCCAGCCCGCCCAGCATCGGCAGGGTGCCGAACGGCAGCATGATCAGTGCGAAGGAGATCCCGGCCAGGAAGCACAGGAACCACCAGGAGCGGGGAGCGGTGAGGCGTTCTTCGTACGGGGCGGCGGAAAGCTGCATGAGGCCAAGCTTGGCACGCTTCCCGCAGGGCCCCCGCGCCAGGGCGGACGCGTGCTCAGGGGCCTCGCCGCGGGCGGGTAAGGTCTGCGGCTGTGAGTGGTAATTCCGCAGCTCTTCAGCCCCCCGCCGACGCCGTGCCGCCCGTGCGCCACCCCGAGGCCCCCGCACCGGGCGAGCTCCTGGGCGCCCATTACGGGCAGTGCTTCGGCTGCGGCGACGAGCAGCCCCACGGGCTGCACCTCGAGGCGCGCGCCGGCGAAGGCGTGTCGATCACCGCCGAGTTCACCGTGCAGTCCGCGCACCAGGGCGCCCCCGGACTCGCCCACGGCGGGGTGCTGGCCACCGCCCTCGACGAGACGCTCGGCTCGCTGAACTGGCTGCTCCGCACCATCGCGGTCACCGGACGGCTGGAGACCGACTTCGTCCGGCCCGTGCCCGTCGGCACCGTACTGCACCTCCAGGCGGAGGTGACCGCCGTCGCGGGACGCAAGATCTACTGCACCGCCACCGGACGCATCGGCGGCCCCGAAGGCCCGGTCGCCGTCCGCGCGGACGCCCTGTTCATCGAGGTCAAGGTGGACCACTTCATCGACCACGGCCGCCAGGAGGAGATCCAGGCCGCGATGGAGGACCCCGACCAGGTCCGCCGGGCCCGCGCCTTCGAGGTCAACCCGTGAGCGCCGGCCGCGGAGCGCTCGAGGTGCTCATCCGGCGCGTCGACCCGGACGTACCGCTTCCGGCGTACGAGCACCCCGGCGACGCGGGGGCCGATCTGCGCACCACCGAGGCCTGTGAGCTGGCCCCGGGCGAGCGGGCCGTGCTGCCCACCGGGGTGTCTGTCGCGCTGCCGGAGGGGTACGCGGCCTTCGTGCACCCACGATCCGGTCTTGCCGCCCGCTGCGGCGTCGCCCTGGTGAATGCCCCGGGGACGATTGATGCCGGGTACCGTGGGGAGATCAAGGTGATCGTGGTGAATCTCGACCCGCGCGAGTCCGTGCGGTTCGAGCGCTTCGACCGGATTGCCCAACTGGTCGTCCAGCAGGTCGAGAGGGTGCGCTTCGTGTCGGTCGCGCGGCTGCCCGGATCGGCCCGGGCCGAGGGGGGCTTCGGATCCACCGGCGGCCACGCCGCGGTGGAAGGTAAGAGCGGCACAAGCGTTCAGGCCGCCGAGGGCGGTACAGCGGGTGGGAATCGATACGCTTCGGTCGTATCCGACCGGGAAGGACAGTGACGTGTTCGGACGTCGCAAGAAGAGGGATGCCGCCGACGGTGCGGCCGGCGAGGCCGAGCAGGTCGTCGACGGTGTCGACGCTGAGGCGGACGAGGAGACCGGGCGCGTGAGGCTCGAGCCCGCGCCCCGGCCCGACGGGCCCTGGGACAGCTCCGAGGTCCGCGAGCCCGGCGAGGGCCGGGTCGATCTGGGCGGTCTGTTCGTGCCCGGCGTGGACGGCATGGAACTGCGCGTGGAGGTCGCGGGCGACGCGATCGTCGCGGCCACCGTCGTGCTGCGCGACAGCGCCGTCCAGCTGCAGGCCTTCGCCGCGCCCAAGCGCGAGGGCATCTGGGGAGAGGTGCGCGAGGAGATCGCGGCCGGCATCACCCAGCAGGGCGGCATCATCGACGAGGTCGAGGGCCCGCTCGGCTGGGAGCTGCGCGCCCAGGTCCCGGTGCAGCTGCCGGACGGCACCGGCGGCTTCCAGGTCGTGCGGTTCGTCGGCGTGGACGGCCCCCGCTGGTTCCTGCGCGGAGTGATCTCCGGGCAGGGCGCGGTGCAGCCGCAGGCTGCGGGGCTGCTGGAGCAGATCTTCCGGGACACGGTCGTGGTGCGCGGGGACGGCCCCATGGCCCCGCGCGATCCCATCGTCCTGAAGCTGCCGAACGACGCGCAGATGGTGCCGGAGAACGTGCAGCAGGAGGAAGGGTCGCGGTTCGCCGGCGGAATGAGCCGGCTGCAGCGGGGGCCCGAGATCACCGAGGTGCGCTAGCGCAGTTTTTGCCGTGGCCCGTGGGGCCGGTCGTTCACGCGGCCGGTTGCCGCGGGCCGCTGTGTTGTCCGGGGCTCCGCCCCGGACCCGCTCCTCGAACGCCGGAGGGGCTGTCTCCAGCCCCGCGGCACTGGGCGACTCCGCCCGACCCTGTTGATCGGCCGGGCGCCGGACAGCGATACTGGCGCCCGGTCCACGGGGGAGGGCATCCGCATGGGACGGACGATCACCGACACCATGGTGCGCGTCGAGGACGTGCACAAGTCGTACGGCAGCGGCGCGGCCGCCGTGCACGCGCTGCGAGGCGTCTCCTTCGAGGTCCCGCGCGGTGAACTCGTCGCCCTCAAGGGGCGCTCGGGCTCCGGCAAGACCACCCTGCTGAACATCGTCGGCGGCCTGGACACCCCGGACCGGGGACGGGTCGACGTCGACGGCCGCGACCTCGCCCGCCTCGACGAGGAGGGCCTGCTCGCCCTGCGCCGCGACCGCGTCGGCTTCGTCTTCCAGTCCTTCGGCCTCATCCCCATCCTCAGCGCCGCCGAGAACGTCGGCGTCCCGCTGCGGCTGCGCGGCGCGGACCCCCGCGAGCGCGAGGAGCGCGTGGAACTGCTGCTGGCCCTCGTCGGCCTCGCCGACCACGCGGCCCAGCGGCCCGGCGAACTCTCCGGCGGCCAGCAGCAGCGGGTCGCCATCGCCCGCGCCCTCGCCAACAGCCCCTCCCTGCTCATCGCCGACGAGCCCACAGGACAGCTCGACGCCGAGACCGGGCACGCCGTGATGGAGCTGCTGCGCGCGGTCGTCCGCAGCGAGAACGTCACCGCGCTCGTCGCCACCCACGACACCACCCTGCTCGACCTGGCCGACCGCGTCCTCGAACTGAGCGACGGACAGATCGTCGAGCACTGACCGGCCGCCCGGCCCGCGCGTCAGGGTTGCGTCAAGGTCGGACCCCGGGCCCCCGCCGGCCGCCCGGCCGCCGCGCACGGCGGCCTAAGGTCGACTCCGCCGGAAGCACGACCGGAAGACAATGGGGCCATGGGACGCGGCAAGCTTCGGATCCACCTCGGCGCGGCACCGGGCGTGGGCAAGACCTACGCGATGCTCGCCGAGGCGCACCGCCGCACCGAACGCGGCACCGACTGCGTCGTCGCCTTCGTGGAGACGCACGGCAGGACCCGCACCGAGGCCCTGCTGACCGGGCTGGAGCGGGTCCCGTACAGGCGCCTGGAGCGGGACGGCGTGACCGTGGCCGAGATGGACCTCGACGCCGTCCTCGCCCGCCGCCCCCGCGTCGCCCTGGTCGACGAGCTCGCCCACACCAACGCGCCCGGCTCCCGCAACGCCAAGCGCTGGCAGGACGTGGAGGAGCTGCTGGCCGCCGGGATCGACGTGCTGTCCACCGTCGGCATCCAGCACCTGGAGTCGCTGGGCGACACCGTGGAGTCCATCACCGGCGTACGGGAGCCGGAGACCGTGCCGGACGAGGTGGTGCGCCGCGCCGACCAGGTCGAACTGGTCGACATGACGCCCGAGGCGCTGCGCCGCCGCATGGCGCACGGCAACATCCACCAGCCCGACCAGGTCGACGCGGCCCTCTCCAGCTACTTCCGCCCCGGCAACCTCGCCGCCCTGCGGGAGCTCGCCCTGCTGTGGGTCGCCGACCGGGTCGACGCCCACCTCCAGCGCTACCGCAGCGAGCACGCCGTCTCGGCGATCTGGGGGTCGCGCGAGCGGATCGTGGTCGGACTGACCGGGGGGCCCGAGGGCCGCACCCTGATCCGGCGGGCCGCGCGGCTCGCGGAGAAGGGCGCGGGCGGGCAGCTGCTCGCCGTGTACATATCCCGCAGCGACGGCCTCACCTCCGCCTCGCCCGGCGAACTGGCCGCCCAGCGCACCCTCGTGGAGGACCTCGGCGGCAGCTTCCACCACGTCGTCGGCGACGACATACCCGCCGCCCTGCTCGACTTCGCGCGCGGCGCCAACGCCACCCAGATCGTGCTGGGCTCCTCCCGCCGCCGCACCTGGCAGTACCTTTTCGGCCCCGGCGTCGGCGCGACCGTCGCCCGTGACTGCGGACCCGACCTGGACGTGCACATCGTGACCCACGAGGAGGCCGCCAAGGGCCGCGGACTGCCCGTCGCCCGGGGCGCGCCGCTGGGACGGCTGCGGCTCGCCTGGGGGTGGGCGGCCGGCACGGCGGGGCCCGTCGTCCTGGCTGCGCTGCTCAGCGCCGTCGACCCGGGGCTCGCCCTCGACATGCTGATGTTCCTGGCGGTGACCGTCGCCGCGGCGCTCCTCGGCGGGCTGTGGCCGGCCCTCGCCTCGGCGGCCGTCGGCTCTCTGCTGCTCAACTTCCTCTACACCCCGCCCCTGCACACCTGGAGCGTCTCCGACCCGCGGAACATCGTCGCCATCGTCGTCTTCGTCGCGGTCGGCGCCTCGGTCGCCTCCGTGGTCGACCTCGCGGCCCGGCGGACCCAGCAGGCGGCCAGGCTGCGCGCCGAGTCGGAGATCCTGTCGTTCCTCGCGGGCAACGTGCTGCGCGGCGAGACCGGCCTGGAGGACCTGCTGGAGCGGGTCCGGGAGACCTTCGGCATGGAGTCCGCCGCGCTGCTGGAACGCGCCGGGGACGTCGAGCCGTGGACCTGCGCGGGCCGGGTGGGCCGGGGCCGCCCGGTGGAGCGGCCCGAGGACGCCGACGTCGAGGTGCCCGTCGGCGACCACATGGCGCTGGCGCTGACCGGCCGGGTGCCGCCGGCCGAGGACCGCAGGGTGCTGGCCGCCTTCGCCGCGCAGGCCGCCGTGGTCCTGGACCGCCGGCGGCTGCGCGAACAGGCCGACCAGGCCCTCGCCCTCGCCGAGGGCAACCGCATCCGCACCGCGCTGCTCGCCGCCGTCAGCCACGACCTGCGCACCCCGCTGGCCGGGATCAAGGCGGCCGTCTCCTCGCTGCGCTCCGAGGACGTCGAATGGTCCGACGAGGACCGTGCCGAACTGCTGGAGGGCATCGAGGACGGCGCGGACCGCCTGAACCACCTGGTGGGCAACCTGCTCGACATGTCCCGTCTGCACACGGGCACGGTCACGCCGCTGATGCGCGGCACCGACCTGGACGAGGTGGTGCCGCGCGCCCTCGGCGGGGTGCCCCAGGACAGCGTCGTCCTGGACGTCCCCGAGACGCTGCCGATGGTCGACGCCGACCCCGGACTGCTGGAACGGGCGATGGCCAACGTGGTCGAGAACGCCGTGAAGTACAGTCCGCCGGGGGAGAAGGTGCTGGTCGCCGCCAGCGCCCTCGCCGACCGGGTCGAGGTGCGGGTCGTCGACCGGGGTCCCGGCGTCCCCGACGAGGCGAAGGAGCGCATCTTCGCGCCGTTCCAGCGCCACGGGGACGCCCCGCGCGGCGCCGGCGTCGGCCTGGGCCTGGCGGTCGCCCGCGGCTTCGCCGAAGCCATGGGCGGCACCCTGAACGCCGACGACACGCCCGGCGGCGGCCTCACCATGACCCTCACACTGCACGCGGCGGACGCCCGGCCGGAGGACGGCCCGGACGACCGCGGGCGCGGCCGCGTGGCCGCGGAGAACGAAAGGCGAGCCTCATGACCCGGGTGCTGGTGGTCGACGACGACCCGGCCATCGTGCGGGCCCTGGTGATCAGCCTCAGGGCCCGGCAGTACGAGGTCGACTCCGCCGAGGACGGGGCGGGCGCCCTGCGCGCGGCCGCCGCCCGCCACCCGGACGTGGTCGTCCTCGACCTGGGCCTGCCCGACACGGACGGCGTCGACGTCATCCGGCGGCTGCGCGAGTGGAGCCGGGTGCCGATCCTGGTGCTGTCCGCGCGGCACGCCTCGGGCGAGAAGGTCCAGGCGCTGGACGCCGGCGCCGACGACTACGTCACCAAGCCCTTCGGCATGGACGAACTGCTCGCCCGGCTGCGGGCCGCCGTACGGCGCGCGGAACCCGCCGACGGCGGAGACGTGGTCGTGGAGACCGAGGCGTTCACCGTCGACCTCGCCGCGAAGAAGGTCCACCGCGACGGCCGTGACGTACGGCTCACGCCCACCGAGTGGCATCTGCTGGAGGCGCTGGTGCGCGCCGGGGGCCGGCTGGTGGGGCAGAAGCAGCTGCTGCGGGAGGTGTGGGGGCCGTCCTACGGGACGGAGACCAACTATCTGCGCGTCTACATGGCGCAGCTGCGCCGCAAGCTGGAGGCGGACCCGTCACGGCCGAGACACCTCATCACCGAGCCCGGCATGGGCTACCGCTTCGAGAAGTGACGGCGGGCCGTTCGGACCGGGTAAGCAGGGGGTACGTAACCGTCAGTGCACCCCGGTACGCTTCAGATATGAGTGCTGTTCCTCGGTCCGAGAAGCCGGCAGGCCGGTTCCGCCGCATGCTCGACCGGCTCTCGTCCTCCCAGGAGGACCTGGAGTCGGAGGAGCTGCGCGAGGACGCCGCGACTGCCGGATGCACGCGGATAGGCGACTGCCAGGACCGCGAGATCGTCACGGTTACTGGTACCTTGCGCACGGTCACGCTGCGGCCGCGCGCGGGAGTGCCGGCCCTGGAGGCCGAGCTGTTCGACGGTACCGCCGCGCTGGACGTGGTGTGGCTCGGCAGGCGCTCCATCGTGGGGATAGAGCCGGGGCGCAAGCTGATCGCATCGGGCCGGATCGCCATGAGCCGTGGCCGCCGGGTGCTGTTCAATCCGAAATACGAACTCAGACCCCTCGGACGGGAGTAGCCGGTGACGTCGCTCGACAAGCCGACAACCGAAGAGACCGCCGCGGACACGTCCGCGGACGACGCCCGGGCGGTGACGGAAGCCGCCCTGTTCGAGGCGTTCGGCGGTGTCCGGGGCATGGTCGAGACGGTGCTGCCGGGGCTGCTCTTCGTCAGCATCTACACGGTCAACAAGAACCTGCACATGTCGGCGCTCGCGGCGCTCGGCGTGGCGCTGGTCATGGTCGTGGTCCGGCTGGCCCGCAGGGACACCGTGAAGCACGCCTTCAGCGGCGTCTTCGGCGTCGGCTTCGGCGTGGTCTTCGCCATGATGACCGGCAACGCCAAGGACTTCTACCTGCCGGGCATGCTGTACACCCTGGGCCTGGCCCTGGCGTACATCGTCACGGCGATGGCGGGCGTCCCGCTGATCGGCCTGATGCTGGGCCCGGTGTTCAAGGAGAACCTCTCCTGGCGCACCAGGAACCCGGGCCGCAAGAAGGCGTACACCAAGGCCAGCTGGGCCTGGGGCCTGATCCTGCTCGCCAAGTGCGCGATCCTCTTCCCGCTGTACTGGTGGGCGGACACCACCCAGCTCGGCTGGGTGCTGGTGGCGCTGAAAATCCCGCCGTTCCTGCTCGCCGTCTATCTGACCTGGGTGTTCCTGGCGAAGGCCCCGCCGCCGATCGACGTCTTCGCCGAGATGGAGGCGGAGGAGCGCGCGGAGGAGGAGCGGAAGGCCGCTGCCGCGGGGGAGGGCGAAGGGGCGCAGGCGGGCCGGCACCGCCGCCCGTGAGCTTCCTGTACACGTGAGGGGCGCCCGGATCCATCCGGGCGCCCCTCACACGTGTGCGCACGGCTCGTGGCCGCGCGTGCTGCTCACGACTCCTTGCGGACCGAGAGCAGGTCCTCCAGCTGCTCCTCACGGGCCTGCGCGGCCACGAAGAGCAGCTCGTCGCCGGCCTCCAGGGAGTCCTCGCCGGTCGGCGTCAGCACCCGAGTGCCGCGGATGATCGTGACCAGCGAGGTGTCCTGCGGCCACGCCACGTCCCCGACCTGGGTGCCGGCCAGCGCGGACTCCTCCGGCAGGGTCAGCTCCACCAGGTTGGCGTCGCCGTGGCTGAAGCGCAGCAGCCGGACCAGGTCTCCGACGCTGACCGCCTCCTCCACCAGCGCCGACATCAGACGCGGGGTGGAGACGGCGACGTCCACGCCCCAGGACTCGTTGAACAGCCACTCGTTCTTCGGGTTGTTCACCCGGGCGACGACGCGGGGCACGCCGTACTCGGTCTTCGCGAGCAGCGACACGACCAGGTTGACCTTGTCGTCGCCGGTCGCGGCGATGACCACGTTGCAGCGCTGGAGCGCCGCCTCGTCCAGGGACGTGATCTCGCAGGCGTCGGCGAGCAGCCACTCCGCCTGCGGGACGCGCTCCACCGAGATCGCGGTCGGCGCCTTGTCGATCAGCAGGACCTCGTGGCCGTTCTCCAGCAGCTCGCCCGCGATCGAGCGGCCGACCGCGCCGGCTCCGGCAATGGCGACCCTCATCAGCGACCACCCTCCTCGTCGGGTCCCTTGGCGAAGGCCGCCTCGACCCGGTCGATCTCGTCCGTGCGCATCATCACGTGCACCAGGTCACCCTCCTGCAACACCGTCTGCGAACTGGGCAGGATGGCCTCGCCGAGCCGGGTGAGGAACGCGACCCGCACGCCCGTCTCGTCCTGCAGCCGGGAGATACGGTGCCCCACCCACGCCGCGGAGGTGTGCACCTCGGCGAGCTGCACTCCGCCGGTGGGGTCGCGCCACAGCGGCTCGGCGCCCGAGGGGAGCAGCCGGCGCAGCATCTGGTCGGCGGTCCACCGGACCGTGGCGACCGTCGGGATGCCGAGCCGCTGGTAGACCTCCGCGCGCCGGGGGTCGTAGATCCGCGCTGCGACGTTCTCGATGCCGAACATCTCGCGGGCCACCCGGGCGGCGATGATGTTCGAGTTGTCGCCGCTGGACACGGCGGCGAAGGCGCCGGCGTCCTCGATGCCGGCCTCGCGCAGGGTGTCCTGGTCGAAGCCGATGCCGGTGACCCGGCGGCCGCCGAACGAGGAGCCCAGCCGGCGGAACGCGGTGGGGTCCCGGTCGACCACGGCGATCGTGTGCCCTTGTTCCTCCAGGGCCTGGGCCAGGGCGGAACCGACCCTGCCGCAGCCCATGATGACGATATGCATCGCGTTACACCGCGCTTCCTGCAGGCCGTGCGACCTTCATGACCTTCGTGCTCATGTCTCTCTTTCGGCTCGCCAGGCAACACGTCGCGGCCCGTTGGCGGCCGCCAGGCAACATCATGCCGGGGTCCGCCGACCCTGATGCCCCTCGGGGGCGCTCTGTCCGTCGTAACCGACGGTACGCGGGCCGGGGTGGCCCTACCGTCCGCGGCGCGGTGGGGGCTTGGCGCGCAGTTCCCCGCGCCTGTGAAGGCGCTGCGGTGAACGCGCCCCGAAGGGGCGCGGGGAGCTGCGCGAGCAACCCATGACGACCCGCACCCGGCGCCCCGGGCGTCTTCGAGGAGCGGGGCGCCGCAGGCCCCAAGACCTAGCGGCGCGTGATGCTGCGCACGCTGGCGATGGCCAGAACGCCCAGGACGACGAGGCCGGCCGCCGCGCCGATCAGTTCTGCGGTCGTGTGCATGGGACCCTCCACGAGGCGTGGCGACAACGGCCGGGCATGTGGTCATACAGGCATGCAACTCCCCCGACCTGCGCAATCCGCACCCCGACGACCCGACTTTTCACCCGGAGGGCAGCGGCCGTATGGATGCCGTATGGATCTGGGGTGGCGGGTGCGTCCCACGTCGCCGGACGGCTTACGATCCACACTTGTGTCCAAACTGACCGACGTGCCCAAACGCATCCTCATCGGGCGCGCACTACGCAGCGACCGGCTGGGCGAAACGCTCCTGCCGAAGCGCGTCGCACTCCCCGTCTTCGCCTCCGACCCGCTGTCCTCCGTGGCGTACGCGCCCGGCGAGGTGCTGCTGGTCCTGTCCATCGCGGGCCTGTCGGCGTACCACTTCAGCCCCTGGATCGCCGCCGCGGTCGTCGTGCTGATGTTCACCGTGGTCGCCTCCTACCGGCAGAACGTGCACGCCTACCCCAGCGGCGGCGGCGACTACGAGGTGGCCACCACCAACCTCGGCCCGAAGGCCGGCCTGACCGTCGCGAGCGCCCTGCTCGTCGACTACGTCCTCACCGTCGCCGTGTCGATCTCCTCCGGCATCGAGAACCTCGGCTCGGCGATCCCCTTCGTCGTCGAGAACAAGGTGGCCTGCGCGGTCGGCGTGATCGTGCTGCTGACGCTGATGAACCTGCGCGGGGTCCGCGAGTCGGGCACACTCTTCGCGATCCCCACCTACGTCTTCGTCGCCGGCGTCTTCCTCATGATCGCGTGGGGCGCCTTCCGCGGGGTCGTCCTCGGCGACGACATGCGCGCGCCGACCGCCGACTTCGAGATCAAACCCGAGCACCCCGGCCTGGCCGGCTTCGCCCTCGTCTTCCTGCTGCTGCGCGCCTTCTCCTCCGGCTGCGCCGCGCTCACCGGGGTCGAGGCGATCTCGAACGGCGTACCGGCCTTCCGCAAGCCCAAGTCGCGGAACGCGGCGACCACGCTCGCCATGATGGGTCTGCTCGCCGTCACCATGTTCTGCGGCATCATCGGGCTGGCCATGGCCACGGACGTCCGTATGGCCGAGAACCCCGCCAAGGACCTGATCCACGACGGAGTCCCACTCGGCCCCGACTACGTCCAGCACCCGGTGATCTCCCAGGTCGCCGAAGCCGTGTTCGGTCAAGGCAGCCTGCTGTTCATCGTTCTCGCCGCCGCCACCGCGCTGGTGCTGTTCCTCGCCGCGAACACCGCCTACAACGGCTTCCCGCTGCTCGGCTCGATTCTCGCCCAGGACCGCTACCTCCCTCGCCAGCTCCACACCCGCGGCGACCGCCTCGCCTTCTCCAACGGCATCGTGCTGCTCGCGGGCGCCGCCGGACTGCTGGTGTGGGTCTACGGCGCCGACTCCACCCGGCTGATCCAGCTCTACATCGTCGGCGTGTTCGTGTCCTTCACGCTCAGCCAGACCGGCATGGTGCGGCACTGGAACCGGCTGCTGGCCACGGAGAGCGACCAGGCCAAGCGCCGCCACATGATCCGCTCGCGGGCCATCAACGCCTTCGGCGCCTTCTTCACCGGCCTGGTGCTGGTCGTCGTACTGCTCACCAAGTTCACCCACGGCGCGTGGGTCGCGCTGCTCGGCATGTGCATCTTCTACGCGACCATGACGGCGATCCGCCGCCACTACGACCGGGTCGCCGAGGAGATCGCCGCACCGGAGACCCCCAGCGAGGACACCGCACGGCCGTCCCGCGTCCACTCCGTCGTCCTGGTCTCCAAGGTGCACCGCCCCGCCCTGCGCGCCCTCGCCTACGCCAAGCTGCTGCGCTCCGACACCCTGGAGGCGCTCAGCGTCAACGTGGACGCCGAGGAGACCAGGGCGCTGCGCGAGGAGTGGGAGCGGCGCGGCATCGCCGTCCCCCTGAAGGTGCTCGACTCCCCGTACCGGGAGGTCACCCGTCCGGTGATCGAGTACGTCAAGAGCCTGCGCGCCCAGTCGCCGCGGGACGTGGTGTCCGTCATCATCCCGGAGTACGTGGTCGGCCACTGGTACGAGCATCTGCTGCACAACCAGAGCGCGCTGCGTCTGAAGGGCCGGCTGCTGTTCACCCCGGGCGTGATGGTCACCTCGGTGCCGTACCAGCTCGAGTCCTCCGAGGCCGCCAAGCTGCGCGCCCGCAAGCGGCAGGACTGGGCCGCCCCCGGCTCGGTGCGCCGAGGTCCGGCGGAGCGGGCGAAGGACTCCTCCCCGCACACGTAGACTGGTGGGCTGTTGTCCCGGGCCGCCAGGCCCGCCCGCCCGTACCCGATGTTGTGGAGTCACCCCGCCATGCAGGCAGAACCGAGGAAATCACTGGTGGGGGAGGAGTACGAGGTCGAGATCGGCCCCGTCGCCCACGGCGGCCACTGCATCGCCCGTACGTCGGAGGGGCAGGTCCTCTTCGTCCGGCACGCCCTGCCCGGCGAGCGCGTCGTCGCCCGCGTCACCGAGGGCGAGGAGGGCGCGCGGTTCCTGCGCGCGGACGCGGTGACGGTGCTGGAGGCGTCCAAGGACCGCATCGACGCGCCCTGCCCGTTCGCCGGCCCCGGCCGCTGCGGCGGCTGCGACTGGCAGCACGCCAAGCCGGGCGCGCAGCGGCGGCTCAAGGGCGAGGTCGTCGCCGAGCAGCTCCAGCGGCTGGCCGGGCTGACGCCCGAGGAGGCCGGCTGGGACGGCACGGTGATGCCCGCCGAGGGCGACAAGGTGCCCGCGGGCCAGGTCCCGTCCTGGCGCACGCGCGTGCAGTACGCGGTGACCGCGGACGGCCGCGCGGGTCTGCGCCGGCACCGCTCGCACGAGGTCGAGCCGATCGACCACTGCCTGATCGCCGCCGAGGGCGTCAGCGAGCTGGGCATCGAGAAGCGGGACTGGACCGGCATGGACTCGGTCGAGGCGATCGCCGCGACCGGCTCCCAGGACCGCCAGGTGGTTCTGACGCCGAAGCCCGGCGCCCGCCTTCCGCTGGTCGAACTGGACCGCCCCGTCTCGGTGTTGCGCATCGACGAGCGCAACGGGCAGGTGCACCGGGTGCACGGCCGCCCCTTCGTCCGCGAGCGTGCCGACGGCCGCACCTACCGCGTCGGCAACGGCGGCTTCTGGCAGGTCCACCCGAAGGCCGCCGACACCCTCGTCACCGCCGTCATGCAGGGCCTGCTGCCCCGCAAGGGCGACATGGCGCTCGACCTGTACTGCGGCGTCGGCCTGTTCGCGGGCGCGCTGGCCGACCGGGTCGGCGAGCAGGGCGCGGTGCTCGGCATCGAGTCCGGCAAGCGCGCGGTGGAGGACGCCCGGCACAACCTGGCGGAGTTCCCGCGGGTGCGGATCGAGCAGGGCAAGGTCGAGTCGGTGCTGCCCCGCACCGGCATCACCGAGGTCGACCTGGTCGTCCTCGACCCGCCCCGCGCGGGCGCCGGCCGCAAGACGGTCGCGCACCTCTCCTCCCTGGGCGCCCGCCGCATCGCCTACGTCGCCTGCGACCCGGCCGCCCTGGCCCGCGACCTCGCGTACTTCCGGGACGGCGGGTACAAGGTGCGGACGCTGCGGGTGTTCGACCTGTTTCCGATGACGTCGCACGTGGAGTGCGTGGCGATTCTTGAGCCTGCCCAGAAGGGGCTCTGACCTGCGGTTTTATCGGGTTCTTCAGGTGTGCTCGACGGTGCTCGACCTGTTTTCCGAAGTTCACCGCGTGGAGCCTGCTGTAGGTAGTCGCCGCGTGGTTCACCTGCGGTTTCACAACGGGAGCGTGAGTCCAGAACGCTCTGCTCAACTCCGTCAGGGACCGGTTCAAGGCATGTCTTGACGCTCGTTCGACGCTGTTCCTGACGGAGTGTGAGGTGGTCGTGCTAGGACCGGATGGCGCGGGCCAATCGACTTTTCGGGCTCAGCCCGTCGAGTAGCGCGTTAGGTCTGCTCTATGGACTTGAGCTATACGGCGACAGGTCTCGGATAGACGTGTGGTGATTGCGCTGGCCTCGTTACCCTGTGTCGCAGGGAGTGTCGAGGTACGTGGGGGCGCAGATGAGCACGGGGGATGCGGTGCGCCGAACGGCTGCGGTGGAGCAGGCAATTGCGTCCGCCGATGCGCTCTTCTCCATGGAGGGCATCCCAAAAGGAGCCGTCGTACCGGAGCCGGAGGGTGAGGCGGCGACTGAGGCGGCGGTCGAGCGACTCGGCAGCCGGTTCGCGCGACTGGACGGCCAAGTACGGCACGCGTTGAGACGTACCCGAGATCACGCGGGGATTTTGTCGAGCGACCGTCTCCAGGGGCTCTCGGAGATCGTGCAGAACGCCGAGGACCTCGGCGCCACGGACGTACGCATTCTGATGTGGGGATGTGAACTCCTCGTCGCCCACAACGGCAGTCCCGTACGGTTGCCGGACGTTTTGGCCCTGGCGATGCCCTGGCTGACGAGCAAGGCAGAGCAGGCGGAATCCACCGGTAGGTTCGGGATCGGCCTGATGACCCTCCAGTCCCTCTCCCCGCATCTGGAGGTTCACTGCGGGCATTACCGGTTCCGGGTCGGCGATCCTGACATCGCCGTGGCCAGGCCGTTCCCGTCGCCTGACTGGTTCGCGGGCGACAACTGGACGGTTCTACGGGTTCCACTAGAGCCGGGCGTGCTCGGCGCGGACGAGGTGGACGCGTGGCTTGCCGCGTGGGGAGACAGCGCGCTGCTCTTCCTCGACAGTGTCGGCAGCGTCACGCACCTGGACGAGCAAGGCCGTGTCCGGCACCGGCTGGCGCTCGACCGTGAGACCGGCGAGCCGTTCGAGGCCGTGGTGGGCGGGCAGAGCGCCGAGGTGGAGACCGGCGAGGTACGCGCCGGTGACGGGTCCCGGTGGTTGATCTGCCGTACGACCGTTCCCAGCCCCTTCGGGATCACCCGGTCTCACAAGGCGGTGGGGTCCACCACCGCAATCGCTGTGGCTCTTCCTCTCGGCCCCGATGACGCTGGGCGGATCTACGCCGGTCTTCCGGTCGCGGACACCGCTCTGTCCCTCTGTATCAGCGCCCAGTTCGATCCGATCGCCAGCCGTCAGGCGCTCGACGACACCCCGTGGAACCGCGCACTGCATGAACTGGTGGGTGACCTGTGGACGGCCGCCGCCCTGTGGCAGTTTCGGCGGGATCCGGCACGGGCCTGGCGCGCCGTGCCGCTCCCCGACGACGTGCGCGACTCCCGCGACCCGGTCGCCGCGCTGGAGCGACTACTCCTCGACCGTGCCAGGGCGGGCGTGTCCCACGGTCTCGTTCTGGACGTCCCGGGGTATGGGCCGCTTGGCCTGGATGATCTCGCGGTGGAGGACGAGACGCTGGTGGGCGTGGTCACCGAAGAAGAGATCTCCCGCGTCGCCGAGCGGACCGCCGTGCTGCCCAAGGTGGCGCGGGACGAGGACGGTCGATGGCGCGAGGTGCTGGCGGACTGGGAGAACCACGACAGTGCGGTTCCCGTGACGGTGGACCTTTACGACGCGTTGCGCCTCCTCGACGACGAGACCCGGTCGCCGCAGGCGAACATCCGCCTCGCCGCGGTGGGACTTGCCTCGAATGTCTACTCTTCCTTGCTGTCGAGCCGCTGGCTCGTGGACAGCTCAGGGGGCCGTCACCGTGTGCCCCGGCCGGCGGAGCCAGCGGTGTTCACCGACGCCCCGCGGGGCCTCGGCGCCAGTCTCGGATTCTCCCGGGAAGTCCATCCGGCATTCCTCGCCGACACCGACGAGGTGTGGTCGGTGAGGACATGGCTCCGTAAGCGGGAGGCGCTGCTGACCGACGCGGACGCGGTGGCCGTGATCCGGCGCCTCGCGGCCATCGGCGCGGCGGGGAGCGGCGGCCCGAATGCACTGCGGCTGACAGATGACCAGCTCATCGAACTGCGCGACGGGTTCGCACGTGTGCCGGACCACGAGCGTGAGACCTTGGGGCGGGACGTGGGCCATGCAATCCGGCTGCAGGGGCATCGCTACGACCGGGCCGGAAAGCGTGAAGACATCGACGTTGCTCCCGCCCGGGCGTACCTACCCGCCCGACTGGACAGTTCGGAACGCGAGGAGAGCTTCGCCTTTGCCGCCGGTCGCACGGCCGGGTTGGTGTGGCTGCGGCCTCGGTATGCCGAGGTCCTGCAGCGCGGCGGCGCTGGGATGGGCGCCCGTAAGTTCCTGAGGCTCCTGGGCGCGGAGACCGCGCCCAGGTTGCGCAGGCACCCGGGGGCGCGGGAACGCTTCGCGCAGAGCCCGAAGGGGGTGCCGGCGGAAGTTATCTCGGGACCTCGAGCACGCACTGATGCCCTGCGCGTTCTGGAAGCGACCTTCACGCTCGACGACTACGAAAGCCCCGACCTACGTGCCGTCGCCTCTGGCATAGCGGCGGAGCAGGACCCGCAGCTCCGCAGGCGCAGGGCGGCAGCGCTGTTTCATGTCCTCGGGCGGGCATGGAGCCGCTTTTCCGACCACGACGAGGTGGATGCTGTCTACGACTACTACGCATGGCAGAACCGGGGCAGGACCGCAGCTTTCTGGCTCTGGCAGTTGCGCGACACACCATGGCTGGACGCCGGTAACGGCGCAACTTCCGCCCCGACTCGACTCCGCATGCGAACCACCGGCACGGTCGCGGTGTACGGGGCGGACGACGAGCGATTCCTCCATCCCGAGATCCAGCAACTGGTCGGCAGACGCAGTGATGTGCTGCGCGCCCTGGGCATTTCTGCAGAGGCCAGCACCGAGGACCTCGTGGAATGTCTGCAGCGCCTGCGCCGACGGGAGGAAGAGGGCGGCGACAGGGATGTGCCCGCGGCGCTGATCCTCTACCAAGCCCTGGCCGAGCGCGCCTTCGGCCGTGGCGAGAGAGCCTCGGGGGAGATGCCCCTGAGCTCGGTCCTCCGGGCATTCGGCGAGGGGAGCGGCCTCGTCCTCACGGACTCCGGATGGCGCCGGCCGAGCCAGTGCCTGCGCGGAGCGCCGCTCTTCGGTCCGCTCCGTGCGTTCGCTCCCACGTTTCCAGGCAGCGAGGAGTTCTGGCAGCGGCTCGCAGTGCGCCTGCCGACTGTGGACGACGCCACGGCCGTGATCAAGGAGCTGGCACAGCAGGACCGGAAGCAGGGTCGGGACGAGCCGGACGGGACGACCCAGTCCATCGTCCTGGAGACCCTGAAGATGCTCGCCGCTCTGGGCCGTGCTCATCCCGGCGCGTTGACGGCCAAGCGCCTGGGACGCCTCCCTCTTTGGACGACCCAGGGCTGGCGAAGCAAGCGGCCCGTGTACGCCGTCGAAGACCCGGTGGTAGCCGAGGCGCTGGGCCGGGAACGGGCGGTGTGGTGCCCAGGAGCCGAATTGGAGCAGTTCCGACCGTTGATCGGAGCCCTGCGCGTGAGCGAGCTCGCCGCAGAGCATGTCTCCGTGTACAGCCCTGGCCCGGCCCCGGCGGACCCGGACGCCACAGCGCTGGTCCGGTCAGCCGTCACCCATCTCCGCGAGGACCTGCAGCGCAACGCCGCGAGCGTTGCGCAGTCCCTGGACTGCTCGTGGGACCAGCTGGCTGACCTGACTGTATGCATCGCCCCTCACCTGGCCTGCCGCCTCGATCTTCCGGACATGGGCGAGACGGTGCACGTGCCCGTGGACGCCGGGATCGACTGGTCCTCGGGCACGTTGTACGTACGTGACACTGCCGCTCTGAAACGTACATCCGGGGTGGGCCGGTCGATCGCCGCCCGGTTTCCGGGCAGCCGCCGCGAGGTGGCCCTCGCCTGGGGAGCGGCGTGTGACCAGGCCGAGAAGGGCCGTACGGCCGTACAACTGAGCCTTGCCGACGACCAGGTGCGGCGCGACCGGGAAGCGGCGGAGGCCGAACGCGAACGACGGCTCCGGGAACTCGGAAACGAGGTGGACCAACGCCGTGCCGCGTTCAAAGCGGAGGCCAGCACAGTGCCCGGTACCCAACCGACGGCAGTGATCCTGCTGCCTGCTCCCAGCACACCACCGCCCGCCGGGCCGGCAGCCCCGCCCGTGCCCCCCGCCGCTCCACCGCGGAGGCTCGTCGACCCCGGCAGGCTCCGACTCGTCGATCCGAGCGGCATCATCACGCCGCCGAAGCCCTCGGCTGCGGGCGCGCCCAGCGCACGGCCGAGCGGGTACACCTCGGGTACGTCCGGCCTGCCGCAGCCCCGCGCCGGATCGGCGATCCCCCAACAGCACACGCCACCGCGCCCCTACACGGGCACGGAGCAGGAAAAGGTGGCTCTGGACGTGGTGCGCAAGGCACTCGCCACCGACGACGACTGGCTGCGCGACCTACGGGCCCAACGCGGCCTCGGCGCCGACGCGGTGGACGCACTATCGCGATTCTACGAACTCAAGGCATATAAGGACGCCGAGCCGGACACGGTGCTGCTGACGCCTGCGGAGTTCCAGCGAGCAGCGGAGAACGACGATTTCTTCCTCGTCATCGTCTCGGGGCTGGAGGCCGGAACCGGTCCCGTCTCCGTACGCATCATCCCGCAGCCGCTCCAGCAACTGACTTGCCGTCCGAGTAGTAGCGTGACGGTCACGGGAATCAGAGGGGCGCACAGCCGGGTCTACCAACTTGAGGAGGATAGATAGGTCATCCAGCCGTGGTGTTCCGAGACGTGGCGCCCGAGGCGATCACATCCGCCATGAGCCGTATGTGTAGTCCGGCGACGGCTCGCGGTCTGGCATATCGGCGCCCAGCCCTTGAATCGGAGATGGTGCTGTTGAGCAGGCTTTGGCGGGCGATGTTGCGAGCCTCGCGGACAGCCTGTTCCAGCCGCCCTCGCCCTTCGGACTGCTCAGTTCTCTGACGCCGTGGGCATTCAGCTTTCATACTCTCGTAGCACGCCTCTAAGCCCACCACTCCGTAGGCATCTCCCTCACTAGGTACCTCCACGGATCGTTTCGAAGAGCTGGTGGTGGGTCTTCCTCGTACAGCAGGCGAGAGACCTCCTGGCAGACGAACTGCGTGAGCCCACGGAGGGTCACCCGCAGGTGCTCCCAGCCGTGCGTGTCTTCGACGACTTCCACGAACCGTTCTGGACGACGCGCATCGTCCGTGACGTGTGACAGGGCGTTCCGGCGCGCCCCAAAGCGGCTGAAGTGATTGTTGAGCTGGGAGAAGACTGGCTGTGAGAGCAAGGGCCGCGATTCCGCTAGCAGTTCCAGAAGTGCTCGTCCGCCATCCCCAGCCTCCGGTTTCAGTGCCTCTGCGATCCCGTAACCACGCCAGTAAGTGGACGTCTGCATCATCTCGGGCCACGGCTCGGCCATGCCCTCCAGCGCAAGGACGTGGTTGACGAGCCCGAGGTACGCCGCGACGAGGCTATCGTCGTCAGGCATGCTCGCCAGAGCGACGGGTTCGACTGGTACATCAGTCGAACTCAGGCTGACGACTTTGCCGAGGGTCCACCCGTATATGACCGGGTTGAGGACCGATGGCAGAGGCATCTTTAGATCGGGAACTTCGCTGATCGCACGCCTATAGACGTTCGCCCTGAGCGCCGAACTCAGTGTGTTGTCGTCGCCTGTGTTGCGAAGGCCGGCCAGTATCCAGGTAGCCAGGAGGGCATGCTCGGAACTCCCAACCGAGATGTGCCCGACGCCTTCCGCGCCGGCCAGTTCCAACTGCATCGCCCAGTACTCGTCGTAGGCGTCGGCAGCGGTACTCAGCCACGCGGGGGCGTACCCGACCTCGCTCAGCCGCTCTTCGATGTCGTCGTACCGCTGCTTGTCCGCGGCAAGCAACCGGTACAACTCGGCGTAGACGAGGGGCGAAAGTGTGCAGCTCATGCCGTCCACAAGACCTGCTCCAATTGGTCCGCCAACCCCACGTCCGGATCGACGTCTCCTTCGAACTCGAGGGCTTCTGACGGGATTGGGAATCTCTCGATGTCCGCCCTCCGCAAGGACGGAACCGTCATGCCCCGCAAGAACATGCGCCTCCTGGTCTGCCCCTCGCGCCCGTTCAGGAAGTGCGCGAGCACAGGTCCTTGTGACTGGTCATGCAGCCGGAGGACGAAGATGCCCGGATCCGCGACGGCCGGGCGTTGTGCGACGGTGGCGTACGAGTACTCGCCCACCCGGGAGATCAGGAGGTCGCCCGGGGTGATGAGGGTGACGGCGGTGGACTGCGGCGCGGCCCATCGCCGGGTCGGACGACCCCCCAGGACACTGACGTCCACGACCGGTAGCGTGCCCGGCAGTTCCGTCGGTACCTCGAAGCCGCGGGTTGAGCGGGACGGCCTCATCTCGCGTACGAAGGAACCGAGCGGTTCGCCGTCCTCCAGGAGCTCGGGACGAGGAGTGGCGAGCATGATCCCCCAGTCGTCCCGGAGCCGAAGGTCAGCCGTGACCCACCACGTCGACTCCGACGGCTCCTCCTCGCGATGCGTTCCCGCCTCGATCGAAGCCAGCACTCCGTCAAGCCGCTGGACCTCCACTAGGGGCGGCAGGGGCACGCCCATCTCCAGCAAATCCGGCATCTTCACGGACGCCGTGGTGGTACCTGTCGCCAGCGACGCCCGGCGAGCCTGTCCCGCCCGCGAGTTCAACACGGCCCAGATCCACCGGGAAAGCATCGGGTCGAGAGGCCGGAGGGCTATGAATCGGGATGAGAGGAGCGCACCGTTCAGCCGGTCGTCGACAAGAACGGCCGGCCCGGACGGCGAGGGCGGCACCAGGACATCACCACGCCGAAGGCCGCGCGTCCCGACGGTGAATGCCTTGCCTTGGTACTTGGTGCTCCGCCGCCGAATTGCCCCGGTGCGCGCCACCAGGCTGGCGGGCGTGATGACCGGGGAACCAGCGGTTGCGACACTCCCCGCCCGGACAGTGGTAACGAGTTCCCGCAATGGGACCACCGGCGCCGCTGCCGGCCAAGCGAAGGCGGAACCAACCAGGCGTCCTGGATCCCAGTCGGCCTCGCCCCGCAGATCAACTGTCAAGAAGCTGCTCATGACCGTCCTGCGGTACGTGGCCGGTCGTCTTCTGCGTCGACGAACTCCAGGACGGCATTCAGCCCGGGACCTTCCGGGCCGAGTTGCGTCTCCCAGTCCTCACCTAGATGGGCGACCAGCGTCTCCGCGGGCTCAGTGCGGTCGATGACGACGAGAACGGAACGGACACCGGTGCCCGTGATCGCTCCTGCCGGAAGCCCGATAAGAGCGGCTACGTGGAAGTTCTCGGCCAGGAACATCCTGTACGCCGCGTACCGGTCCGCGAAGGTGAACGAGTGAGCGATATGCAGGACAGCGCGTCCTCCGGGCTTCAGCGCCCGCACACACTTGTCCAGCGCTGCAACATTGCCGTCGGATGTGGTCGATCCGTTCAGGAGAAGGTGGCGGTCGGCCAGGGAGAGACCGACAGGTGGCGCCGTGACAACCACGTCGGCTTCCGCGAAGTCCCTCTGGAAGGAGTCGCCCTTCTCGATCACCACGCGCCTCGGCGCGTCCCGACCGATCCCTGCCGCGAGTTCGGCGAGTTGTGCGTCGAATTCGTAGCCGATGAACTCCTGCGCGACGCCTTGCTCCGCAGCACAGTCCAAGGCCGCCCAAAGGAACGATCCGGTTCCGCAGAACGGATCCAAGACGGTGCCAGCCAGATGCTTCTCAACCAGCGCCGAAACGGCGGAGGCAACCACTCGGGGTGAGCTGAACTCTCGGTGTCTGCCACGAGAGGCGAACTCGGTCAACGCATCCCGCTTCGCGCGCCAGAGTACGGCTGCCCGAACCGGCACGAACCCACCGTCGGGCAGTTCGATACCCGGCCTCCCATTTCGGGACGACGTCAGGACGTCCCCGGAAGGAAAGTACCGCTCGGCTGAGACCCCGGAGTTGCGGAGACGGTCCGCCTCGAACCATAGACGTTGCACCAGGAGGGAGGTAGCCAGCGACCGGTCGGTGACCAAGCCTTGCGAGCCGTGCTCGGGCGGAGTCGGGCCGTCGACCGGCTGCAAGGAACGGACACCACGGTCGGCCTTGAACCACTGCCCATTGATCACCGCGTAGTGCTCGAGCGTACCCAGCAGGTCCCGGCTGCCCGCCAGGGAGGGAAGGACGAGCTCGGGCTGCCGGAGCTTCTTGTTCTTGTACTCGACAACCGCCCACGGCACGAGTTCCCCGTCGGCATTCGACGCCCACGCCAGTACATCCGGCCGAAGGTTCGACAAGTTTTCAAGCCGCGGCTCGACCTGCAGAATCGTGTAGCCGACGGCACGCATCGCGGCACGAACCTCGGCGATGACGGACCTGTGATTCGGCATGGGGGCTCCCCTCCCTTCTGCCGCCTTCCGCAACAAGGCAGCCCGGCAGGCTATCGCGTCTGATCATGCCCTGCCAACAGAGGCGCGACGTGTACGGAGGCCGGTCCGCGCCTTCGACTCGGGCACCGGTGTCGAGGCTGGGCGCGATCGACCCGTGCGGCCCCGGAGACACGAGGTGACACTGGCGTTCGAATTGCACCCTTCCGGCCGGTACATGATTCACGCGGTGGAACTCGTCTGGACGGGCCGGTCAGGGTGGTGTGCTCAGTAGGTCGACCATCCGCCTCAGTCGCTGGCAGAAGAGGGCGTCGATCGCCAAGCCGGGGTTCGGACCTTGTCAAGCGTCAAACGAGAGCAGGCGGCGGCCGTGCCCGCTTGCTGTCGAAACGGCCTCAGGCAGCTGAGGGGTGGCGCGCGATCAGTGCCCGCGCGAGATGTTCGGCGACTTCATCGGCTCCGGCCTGCAGGGCCGCCAGGGTGACGGACTCGTCGGGTTCGGTACGCAGGGCGAATGACCTGCCGAAGCCAGCCAGACTCGCTGTGCGCCGTGACTGACGTGGGTCGAAGGTATCGATGCTGGTCATGACGGGCTCCGACACGCCAGCAGCCACCACGATGCGGTCCTGCCTGATGATGTTCAACGAGCCGGTGAACTTGAGCAGTTCGGCGATCTGCTTGGGCAGGGCATTGGGATCGAGGATCGGCCCCATACTGTCCTGGGGGAGCAGGGCCCGGGTGGAGAGCTGGCCCGTCTTGTACAGGCGGACCTCTACGAGCTGGCCCGGACGGGGCGTGTCCCACGAAGGGGGGCGGCTGGCCGGGACGGAGACGGCCATATGGTCCTGCGATCGGGAAGAGCTGAGGGGGACATCGTCCTCGACCATTCCGGTGAGGCGCACACGGCCCGGCAGCGAGTGGCCGAGCGCCTCCAGTTCCCTGGCCGAGTAGCCAGCAGAGTCCAGTGGTAGGACGTGCAGTTCCAGAAGGGTGGTCACGCCGGCGGTCTGCAGGCCGCCTGTACCCTCCTCGAGAGTCCAGTGCAGGGTGGGTGGCTGGGCCAGCTTGGCGAAGGCTAGGGGGGACGGGCCCGACTCCAGCTCCCGGATCTTCCCGGCGACCTTAGGGAGCAGGTCCGCGGCCGTGCGGAAGCTGTCGCGGAATACGCCAGTGGCGTACGCCTCCACTACGCGTACGAACTTGTGCTGGCTGGGCTCGAAGGTCACGTTCAGCTTGCGGTAGACGAGGCGGGGCATACCTGCTTGCTGGGCTGCTACCCACTCGTCATGGGTTGCTGACTGCCCTGTCTCGGGGAAAACGTGGCCGTAGTTCGGGCCTAGGAGGAAGAGGCAGGCGTCGGCGGTCGACAGAGCTTTCAGGCAGGCTTCCCGGCTCGGCGTGGTCTGAGCTGAGAAGTCCTCGAATCGGACCGGGGTGTGACCGAGAGCGCGGACCAGCCCGTCAAGGGCGTCGCGCTCCTCCTCCAGACCCTTGCGGGCACTGCTGATGAAGATCCTCACGCTACGGTGTCTCCACTGCTGAGGGTTCTGCTGTGAGGCGAACCGGGTGGCTGGTGCCAGCATTCAACTGGGGGTTTGATGGCCGAGACGTCGGAAGAGGTGATACGCGCCTATTGGAAGGAGCACCGCGAGCAACTGCGGCAGTGTGAGTCCCAGCGCTCCACATTGACGAACCTCCTGCTCATCGTCACTGCAGCCCTGAGCGGTCTGATCGTCCAGCAGAAATTCACGCTGAACGTCCTGCCTTTGTGCCTCTTCGTCGCGACGACTGGAGTCTACGGGGCTGTGGCGGTGGCCAAGTACTACGAGCGGGCCTCCTACCACCTCACCCAGGCACGGGCGTTGACACGCGACCTGGCGGACCGGGGCGTGCTGGGGTCCGATGAAGGGCTCGCCCGAGCACGCGCGGCGCACTACCGCGAGTTTCCCCGGCTGCACCGCATTCGGCTTCACCGCCTGTGGGTGGGGCTGCACCTCGCTATAGCCCTGTACGGGCTCTCCCTCCTTCTCGTCTGTGTGATTGTCGCCTGACGACTCAGGGAGGAGGAGCACAACACACGTGCGGCGATCTGGTGCGGTCAATTGCCGCCTGAGCAGAGGCTGTCACGCTACCTGCCTGAGTCCTGTGGTCCGCTCCGCTCCTTCGCAGCACCGCCAGGGTGCCGGAGTTTCTTGATGACGACGAGTTAGGCGCCCTGTTCCCGGAGCAGCGTCGCCGTGGAATGGCGGAATTCGTGAAACCGGATCGGCCGGAGGTGGGCGTCGCCTAGAGCCGGTCCGCACCCGGCGCAGCCGCGCCAGGTCGCTCAGCCTGGCCCTGCCGCTACTCGGGCGGGCCGTACGTCATCTCCAGCGAATGCTCCTCCAGGCTACGGAGCGTCAGCTGGTCGTCCCGGGCTTCATTAAGCAGGAAGAGCTCCCGGGTCCGACACTCCTCGCACAGGCTGACGACAGCGAACGGCCAGAGATCGACCGGAGCCCCGTAGGGGGCACTGTCCACGTAAATGCGGTCGGGCCGAAGCGGCTGGGTGCTCGACCGCACGAACGGCTCCCAGCTCGGATGGCTGCCCCTCAGCCGGAGCCCGACTATCCGGTACGAGCCCTCGTCGAGGTACTCGCACCGCTCCACCCAGTCCCAGTGCGTCCCAGAGAGCCAGCTGACCGCACTGATCGCCCGCACGATGTGCGGTTCCAGCCGCTCGACGTCCTCCGCCAGCTGATGGCTGGCGCGGACGCCGTGCGCGTGGTGCGAGGTGTTTCTGAAATCCTTGATGTGGCCCAGTAGCGCGCGTGCGTTTCCCCGGTCGCGTACGGTGGCGAGCTGTTGGATGCGGGGCTCGATTCCCTCGGCCTCCAGCCGATCGAGGATCCAGAGCCAGGTGCCGAAGGTGGCGCCGGTCCGGAACTGCTTGCGCAGGTTCCGGGAGAAGCCGTTCGATGCGGCGAGCTCGGTGAGCGCCAGCACACCTAGCACCCGGGCCAGGCCCTCGCCCAGCTTGAGCAGTCCGTCCTTCCGCTCCGCCGGGTGCGTGCTGACCCGGTACCGACGGGACAGCGCGGCGGCGTGGTACGGAAAGCTCCACTCGGCGCGCGAGATTGGGTCGTCCAGCGGGCGCACAAGTTCGCCGATCAGGCCGGCCTCGTGGGCGGCGGCCCTGATCTCGTTCCGAACCCCCTGGACGTCCCTTTCGCCGCTGCCGAAGACGTTGGGCAGGATTCCCGACATCGTGGTCCGCAATGCGCGCCGCCCCTCCTGCACGGTCTCCAGGAGGCTCTCCACCTCGCTGTCGGTCACCAGGTCGACGGGGACGTGCGTGTCCAGCAGATCGCGAGCGCTGGGGTACTGCCCGTTGTCCTTACGGGAGTTCAACCACTCGCAGAGCGCCTGGCCGCTACCTCGGAGCGGCTGCAGCACGAAGAGCGAGGTCGCCGCCTCGCCGAAGCCCTGCGGCAGCAGGCGCCAGTTCCCCGGCCGTCCGACGAGCATGCCGCCCGAGCACAGGGTCAGCGCCACCCCATCCTCCGGCGCGTCCGGGAGCTCAACGGCCGAGTCCGCCTCGTGGAGGTCCTGGGCGCGCAGGTGCTTGGGCCGGTCGGCGCCGTCCTCCTGCTCCTCGCCGCGCTGCGGCGGGTGGACCCGCGTGGTCTCCAACCTGGCCAGGTTACGTAAAAGTTCGAACTCGCCGTCCAGTTCCGGCCGGTAGAAGAGCGCGGATGGGATCTCGCAACCCACCCGCGTCCTGCTGTCGTCGATCCAGGCATCCGGAGCGGTCGGGTGCACTTCGCGTCGGAGGTGGTCCATCGGATCCACCTGCAGCGGCAGGTGGACGAACTCGCGCAGCTCGGGATCCGGCTCGTACGCCTCGCCGATCCGCTGCGGCTCTCCGTCGCCATCGCGTACGCCGACGGCCTTGCGGACCGCCGCCTCGAAGACCTTCCCGCGCGGCCAGCTCACGCCGGCCGAGGCGACCGCCCGGCGTAGCGCCGTGACGGCCTCCTGGCCCTTCGTCCACGTCGAGCCGACCAGCGGACGCAGGGCGGCCACCAGGGCAGCTGGATCATGGGTCTTCTGGATCACGCGCGATTCGGCGAGCCGAGTCAGGACCTCCTCGGACAGCTCGTACCTGAGCCGCAGCGGTTGATCGAGCGTGACGCGCTGGTACATCAGTTCGTGGGTGGAGACGACGCGGACCCGGTCGTCCGGCTGCTGGGCGGGGTCGGCGGATATGGTTTCCAGGTAGAGCCCGGTGATCTCGGCGATCTGGTCCGACGTGATGTATTTGCGCTTAGAGCCGATGGAGCGGCGCATCCGCTGCCACTGGTCCTGAGCGTTCAGCAGCAGCACCTGGCCACTGCGCTGTGCCGGCTTGCGGTTGCTGAGGACCCACAGGTAGGTGCTGATGCCGGTGTTGTAGAAGAGGTGGTCGGGCAGCGCGACCACGGCCTCAAGCCAGTCGTTTTCCACGATCCACCGCCGGATGTCCGATTCGCCGGACCCCGCACCCCCGACGTACATCGGGGAGCTGTTGAAGATGACCGCGATTCGGCTGCCGCCCTCGCCCGAGGCGCTCACCGGCTTCATCTTCGCCAGCATGTGCTGCAGGAAGAGCAGTGAGCCGTCGTTGATCCGGGGAAGACCGGCTCCGAAGCGGCCCGCGAAACCGAGCTGCTCGTGCTCCGACCGGACCGCGTACTCGCTCTTCTTCCAGTCAACGCCGAACGGCGGATTGGCGACGAGGTAGTCGAAGGCAGTTCCCTGGTGCCCGTCCTCGGCGAAGACGTTCCCGAAGGCGATCGTCGAGGCCCGGCGGCCACTGGTCATCATGGTGGCACGGGAGATGGCCCATGACTCCCGGTTTATCTCCTGGCCGTACAGCGTGACGTCCGCCTGGGGGTTCATCAACGCGATGTACGAGGCAGCCTCGGTCAGCAGGCCGGCCGTCCCGCAGGCCGGATCCAGGATAGTGCGGACGGCATGCGGCGACGTCAGGAGGTCCGAGTCGGCGGCAACGAGGAAGCCGGCCATCAGGTGGGCGACGTCCCGGGGGGTGTAGTGCTCCCCGCTCGCCTCGTTGCCGCTCTCCGCGAACCGCCGGACGAGCTCCTCGAAGAGGCTCTCCATGTGGTCGTCGGTGATCATCTGCCCCAGGTCGATCGACACGAACTGCGCGACGACGCGGTAGAGGAGTCGGGCCTGGTGTAGGCGGGTGACGGTCCGCTCGAACTCGAAGCCGTCCAGTAGTTCCCTGACGTTCCGGGAGTACCCGTCGACATGGGCCAGGAGCAACCGGTCGGCGTTCTCCGGATCGCTGAGCACGCTCTCCATGGAGAACCGGCTGGAGTTGTAGAAGGGCCAACCCGAGGCGGCCGTCAGGCGCTGCTCACGCTCCTGGTCGCCGTCGGTGCGCTCGGCCTCATCGAGCACCGCCTGCCGGCTCGGGGCCAGCAGGCAGTCCAGCCGACGCAGCACCGTGAACGGCAGGATCACCCGCCCGTACTCGGAAGACTTGAAGTCGCCGCGCAGCAGATCGGCCACCGACCAGACGAGCTTGGACAGATGCCCGGTGCCGTCACTCATGCTGTCCTCCGCAGGCCGGTGCCCTCCATGGGATTGATCATCCCATGGCGGTGGCCGGGTCGGCCCACGAACGACGACGCCGAGGACGAGCAGGAGAGCGAACACGCCGACCATGCCGTACTGGACGAAGCTGCCGAGGATCGTGCCGACATCGGGTCCGCCGCTCGCCTCTTCGGCTGCGGCCAGGAGCGCGATCAGGTCAGGGATCTAGCCTCCCGCTTTCATGAAGCAGGCTGTCCGGCAGGCGGTCAGGAAAGCAGAAAGTGCCTCTGACCAGCAAGAATGAGGATTGTCGAGGTCCTTGTTCCTGCACCGCCGGAGGCACTTCCCAGGTGAAGCACTCTATCGGGTCCTACCCCCGCGTCCGTGTCCAGGACGACGGCCGCCAGGTCGTCTCCCAGGCCGGGTCGGTCCTGCTCGTCGAAACAGTCCGCAAGACTGGTCTTGACCAGGCCATATCCCAGGCTCTGGCTCCGTGGCGCAAGCCGCGGGCCGTCCACGATCCCGGCAAGGCCCTCCTGGACGTCGCCCTGGCGGTCGCACTGGGCGGGGACTGCCTCGCGGATGTCGCGATGCTGCGGTGTGAGCCAGCCGTCTTCGGCCCGGTCGCCTCCGACCCGACCATCTCCCGCCTGATCGACACCCTCGCCGCCTCCGGCGAGAAAGCCTTGCAGGCCATCCGGTCCGCACGTTCCGGCGTCCGCCATCGTGCCTGGTCGTTGGCCGGCGAGAACGCTCCGGACGCCGACGGCCAGGTCATAGTCGACCTCGACGGTGTCCTTGTGGTCGCGCATTCCGACAAGGAGGACGCGGCCGCGACCTGGAAGAAGACCTACGGCCATCACCCGCTGACCGCCTTCGTCGACCACGGACCGGGCGGAACCGGTGAGCCCGTCGCCGCCCTCCTCAGGCCGGGAAATGCGGGCTCCAACACGGCAGCCGACCACATCACCACCGCCCAACTCGCCCTGGCCCAACTGCCGAAGCACTACCGGCGAGGGCGGCAGACCCTGATCCGCACCGACTCTGCAGGCGGCACCCACGACTTCGTGTCCTGGCTCGCCAGGCGAGGCCGATGGCTGTCCTACTCGGTCGGCTTGGTGATCACCGAAGCGATCCACGAGCACGTGCTGAAGGTCCCCGCCTCAGCCTGGACGCCGGCCGTCGAGACGAACGGTGAGGTCCGTGACGGGGCCTGGGTCGCCGAGCTCACCGGCAAGCTCCTGGACGGCTGGCCCAAGGGCATGCGACTGATCGTCCGCAAGGAACGGCCCCATCCTGGTGCTCAGTTGAGGATCACGGACGCGGACGGCATGCGGATCACGTGCTTTGCGACCAATACCCCTGACCGACCGATCGCCGAACTCGAGCTCCGTCACCGGCTACGGGCCCGGGCCGAGGACCGGATCCGGGCCGCCCGCACGACCGGCCTGCGCAACCTGCCCCTGCACACAGCAGCCCAGAACAAGGTCTGGCTCGAGATCGTCCAGATCGCCCTCGACCTGCTGGCCTGGATGCCCATGCTCGCCCTCACCGGCAAGGCCCGACTCTGGGAACCCCGCCGCCTGCGATTCCGCCTGTTCTCCGCGGCCGCTCAGCTCGTCACCACCGGCCGACGCAGGATTCTCCGCCTCACCCAGCACTGGCCCTGGACCGGCGAGATCACCGCCGCTCTCGAACGGCTCATGCTCCTGCCCACCCCCGGCTGACCAGCAACCTCAACCGTCCCGACGACAGCACCACCCGATCCCGGGCAGTGGAACCCGGCGCCCACCCGACGCGACAGCCGGGCCGCCGGCCTGCCCACCGTCAGCTCCGGAAAGCGAAAGGGTCCACCGACTCCGTCGGCGGACCCTCACGAAAGATCGAGGCTAGTCCTCAACGACGACTGACGACGCCCCTTCCACAACAGGCCCTGATCGCCGGGGCCTTCCTCGTCCCGGGCGGGAACCGGTTTCGGGGTTGCTGGTGGCCGCGGGGATCTCCGGCCTTGCCGCGATCTGGCCGCACCTCCGCGAAGCCCTGCACTGGGAGGGGCGGCAGATCGTCGGCGTTTGTCCACAGCGAGGGAACCCCAGTCCGCTGCCGAGGAGCCCAGATGTCCGGCGCGCCCACCGTCAACTCTCCGCCCTGCTCAGTCCGATCGACCGTCACCACGAAATCACGGACGGTAGGGTGGTGGAGCGATCGAAGAGGACACGATGAGCCCACATGGCATGAGGGGGAGGGTGACGAGACGACATGGCAGCGCTGGAGGAGAGTCAGGGGCGTACCCGGGACCAACGGTCGGTGTTCGAGCGGTATCAGGACGCTGCGGCGGATGCCGGAGAGCTTGATTCATCCCTGTTCTCCGTGGAGGTCACCGCCGACGGCCGGCCGACCGACATCGAGCGCGAGGAGGCCGAGGACGTGGTGATCGAACAGATCACCTCTCCCTTCGACCCCGAGCACATCGACATTGACACCCGGACGACGACCGTCGATCTGCTGCTGTCCCGGCTGCGCAACGAGATGATCGACCTCGCCCCGGACTTCCAGCGCAAGGCGGGCATCTGGACCGACGGCAAGCAGAGCCGCCTCATCGAGTCGCTGCTGTTGCGCATCCCTATCCCGTCCTTCTACGCCGCTGAGAACAAGGACGGCAGTTGGGCCATCGTCGACGGCATCCAGCGGCTCACGTCGATCGCCCGCTTCCTGGAGCCGCAGACGGTCGGAGCCGACCCGCTGAAGCTGACGGGCCTGGAGTATCTGCGCAACTTCGAGGGCGCGGGCTTCGCGGACCTTTCCGGAAAACTCCAGATCCGGCTACGCGAGACGGAGGTCGTCGTCCATGTCATCCGGCGAGGCACTCCCGAGCCGGTGATGTTCAACGTCTTCGCGCGCATCAACACCGGAGGCGAGCCCCTCACCCGGCAGGAGATCCGGCACGCGCTCATCCCGGGAAGGGCCCGCACGCTTCTCGCGGAGCTCGCGGAGACCAAGGAGTTCCGGCAGGCCACCGGCTACAGCGTCGTCGGTGACCGGATGGCCGACCGGGAGATGGTCCTGCGCTTTCTGGCGTTCCGGATGACCTCCCCGCACGCGTACAAGCCCGGTGACTTCGACGCTTTTCTCGCCGAGGCGATGCATCAGGTGAACCGTCTCGACAGCGTGGAAGAGGGCCGGCTGCGAAGCGAGTTCATCACGGCGATGATCGCGGCCAGGGAAATCTTCGGACATCATGCCTTCCGCAAGTACCGCCGGAACCAGCAGCGCAAGTCACCCATTAACAAGGCACTCTTCGAGGCGGTTGCCGTCAATCTCGCGAGCCTCGACGACGACGACCGCGAGGCGCTGCGGCAGATCGACGTCCTCGGTGCCTTCGCGGAACTCATGGATGACGTGGAGTTCGAGCGCGCCATCTCCGTGGGCACCGGCGACGCCAGGAAGGTGCGGAAGCGGTTCGACGCTGTTAAGGAGCTCTTTGAGGACGCGCTCGGCGAGGAACGGAGCGAAGTCGAGCAGTGATCAACCACATCAAGCTGATCAACTTCAAGGCGTTCCGGCGTCTGGAACTGCCCCTCGGCCCGCTGACGCTCCTCACCGGTCTCAACTCCTCGGGTAAGAGCAGCGTTCTTCAGGCACTGGCGCTGCTGCGGCAGTCGTACGAGACGCAGATGCTCACCCGGACCAAGCATGCTGGGGGAGGGCTGCTGCTCAACGGTGACCTCGTGGCCCTCGGCACCGCACAAGATGTCCTGCATGAGGACTTTGGGCCCGTGGAGGAACTCCCCGCCGTAAAGGAGCCACTTGTGGGCTTCATCATTGAGGAAGACGGCGAGCAGCGTACGTGGGCCGCCGCGTACGACTTTCGTCATCCCGATCGGGACGTCATGCCCCTGGCGGAGGGGTCGGTCCGCTCGCACGTGGCCGAGCAGCCGTTCCAGTACCTGCACGCCGACCGCATCACCCCGGCGGTCACTTACCCCCGCTCCCACCAGATCGCCATCGCGCGCGGCTTCCTCGGCGTGCGGGGTGAGCACACCGTCAACTGCCTGCGCCATCACACGGAGCAGGACGTACCCATAGAAGTGCCGGACGGTCCGCTCCGCCATCGCGGCGCGACCTCTCCCCAACTCCTGGACCAGACGATCGCCTGGATGCAGGAGCTGTGTCCGGGCGTCAACATCGAGACGGATCCTGTCGAAGGCACGGACTCGGTCCGCCTCTCCTACGGCTTCGGCGGCACCGCCGGCATCAACGCCACTCGCCGTCGGCGCCCCACCCACGTCGGCTTCGGTCTCACCTACGCGCTGCCCGTCGTGGTCGCCTGCCTCACCGCCACGTCCGAGAGCCTGATCCTGCTGGAGAACCCAGAGGCGCACCTGCATCCCAAGGGGCAGAGCAGGATGGCCGCGCTGCTCTCCGCAGCCGCCGCCACCGGCGCTCAGCTGATCGTCGAGACGCACAGCGACCACGTGCTGAACGGTGTGCGCATCGCCGTAAAACATAGTGTCCTTCGGCACGAAGATGCGGTCGTGCACTACTTCAGCGGCAATGGGGCGGGCACCGAGGTCGTCACGCCGCGCATCGACAAGGACGGCATGCTCGAACAGTGGCCCGAGGGATTCTTCGACGAGTGGGAGAACTCGCTCGACCAGCTGCTGGACTGACGGCACGGAACGACACAGGGGGAAGAAGGCGTGCCACTGTTGTTTCTGAACGAGAAGTCCTGGGGGGCGGCCTGCGACCCGGCGCGGGCCGAGCGGGCGATGGCCGACTTCGTGGCCGTCGTCCGTGCCGCCGCGGCCGAAGGAGGGTCGAGCACGGCACTGGTGAGCGAGGTGGACGTCAAGTCGCTGGACATCGCCGAGGGCTATCCCGTCAACAAGTGGATCGCGGCCAGTCCACGCAACCGCGCCCTCTGGCGGCGCCTGCGGGCGTTACAGGGCCGCTCGCCCGTGCGGAGCGTCTTCTCTGCGGATGATGCCGCCGATCATCTGGAATACCGCCACGATGGCGAGGTCGTCCTCGGCCTGGGCGCCGCGCACTTCATGGACGGCATCGCGGTCAGCCTTGCGGTGGCCCGGCAATGGCAGGCCGATCGCGTCACTCTGGAGCGAAGCGAACTCGTCGAGGACGACGACAGGCTGGAGATGCGGCAGGACGCCGTCGATGTCCGTCATTTGTCTGCGGAGCCACATCTCGATAGGTACCGGGACTGGCTTCGGGCGGGGCGCAGCGAGGGCGTCACCACCGGCTCGCGGATCTGGGACAGCCGGTCCGACCTCTATCCACACCTCACGTTCCTGCAGCGCGTCGAGGGCCAGCTCCGCAGCCTGGACCCGCAGTGGGTGGTACCCGTGCGGCGGGCTCTGGAGCGACTGGAGGAAGCCGTCGCCGCGTGGGATCCAGCAACCATGGCCGAGCCCGAGTGGCGAACCAAGGTCACCCCGGAGGGCGAGACCCGCAAGCGCGTGTGCCGCTTCACCGATGTGAACGGCGAGACGCACACCTTCGACCTGCACGCCCGGTTCACCCCGGGCGCCGGCCGCATCCACTTCCGTTTGGTCCGGGAGGAACGGACGATCCGCCTTGCCCACATCGGCAGCAAGATCCGGCCGGAGGTCTAGTACTGCAACGGTACTTGCCATGATTGCTAACCAGGTTGGTCGTTGGTGTGGTCATGGGTGGGGGACCTTGCTGATGCCAGGTTGTGGGCGAACGAACCCGCGGGAGTCGGTCCTTGCCTGCATGCGGGGCCTGATCGCTCCGCTGCAGCGCAGACCGTTGACTCCTCCGCGGTAGCGGTACCGGGAGGGGCCGCCCCTCCGCAAAGCGGAGTGCTCGGTCAAGCCCGCCATGAACCGGTGACGGGCCGTCTGTCGGGCCCCGGCGACCCGGTCGGCCTGCAAGGTCAGGTCGCCGGAACGGGCCGCAGCCGGTAGGTGCCCCCGTGCGCGACGACACGGCCGGCTGTGGGCGGGGCGAAGTGGGTGCCGAGGAGGAGGGTGTCCGTGCCCGCGAGGGAGGCGAGCAGTTCACCGCGGGTGGTCTCGGACTGCTGTGGGTCGATGTCCACGCAGGCGCCGATGGCGGGGTGGGCGAGTTGGACCGGGTGGTGAATGCAGTCACCGGTGATCAGCGCTGTCTCACCCTGACTGCTCAGTTCCACCGCGACATGGCCGGGGGTGTGGCCGGGGGTGGGGACCAGACGCAGGCCCGGAGTGATCCGCACGCCCTCGGCCGGGACGTCGACCAGGTCGAGAAGACCGGCCTGCTCGACCGGGATCACCGAGTCGCGGAACATCTGACGGCGTGCCTCCTCCATGTCGTACGCGGCCCAGAACTCCCTTTCGGCGCGTGCGGTGAGGTAGCGCGCCGCGGGGAACGTGGGAACCCACTCGCCGTCCGTCTTCCGGGTGTTCCAGCCGACGTGGTCGGCGTGCAGGTGGGTGAGGACCACCAGGTCGACGGAGTCGGGCGGGAAGCCGGCGGCGGCCAGACGCTCGGGGAAGTCGGTGCGCAGGTCGTGCCAGGCCGGGTTGGCCCGTTCCTTGCCGTTGCCGATGCCGGTGTCGACGAGTACGCGCAGCCCGTCCACGACGCACGCGAAACTGTGGCTGTCGATGTGGAGGATGCCGTCAGCGCCGGCGAAGTGAGGGCGCAGCCAGTTCTGGCCGGCCACCACCTGAGGAGTGGCGTCGGGCAGCAGCCAGGGTCCGGTCGCGGGCGGCAGCGGTGTCTCGTCGATGCGGTGGACGGTGATGTCGCCCACGGCCCAGGAGGGGACGGGGGTGTCCGAGGACGTCTGCATGGTCTGTCTTTACCTTTGCTCTTCAGCGGAGAGGCCGGTGGCGCGGGCTGCCGCAGGCCCCTGTCCGGGTTCGTGACACGGCGAGCGCTGTGAGGGCCGCCGCAGCGAGGAGTGCGGTGATGACGGCGTAGGCGTGCGAGGTGGTCCTGAGCCCGTAGTGCTGGGTGGCGGCTCCCGCCGCGACGGCGGGCAGGCTCATGGAGAGGTGGCTCAGAACGTAGTAGGCGGACAGTGTCGCGGCGCGGTCCCGCTCTTCGAGCGAGGCGAGGAGCATGCGAAGCACCCCTTGGGAGACGGCCCCGAAGGCTGCTCCGGCGAGGGCCGCGCCGCCCTGAACGGCCGGCAGTCCGACGCCGTGCAGACCGCTCAGGGTCAGGACCGCGGCGGGCAGGACGACCGTGCATCCGCCGATCGCGGTGGTGAGGGGATCGGTGCGGCGCAGAACCCACATGGTGAGTGCGGCTGCGGCGCTGAGGGTGAAGAAGACCGTGCCGAGGGTTGCCTGTGGGGCGTCGGGGGCCACCAGACGCACGAGGGCCGGCCCGAGGGAGGAGTAGAAGCCGCCCAGTGCCCAGATCGCGACGATTGCGGTGCCGGTGGTCAGCAGGGTGCGGCGCACCGCGGGCGGTACACCGAGCCGCGGGCGCAGCGATCGGAGCGCGCCTGCGCGGCGGCCGGCTGTCTCCGTGGTGAAGGTGACGGCGATCGCCTGGGCGGCGAACAGTGCCGCCAGCAGTGCGTGGACGGTGACCGTGGGGGAGGGGGCGAAGCGGACGAGAAGGGTGGAGGCGAGGACGCCCGCGGCCATGCCGGCGACCGGGGCCATGGTGTTGGTCAGGGCGGACCGACCGGGACGCCGCGGGTTCTCCAGATCGAGGAGAGCCGCGCCCGCGGCGCTGGTGGCCACGCCGGTGGCCACTCCTTGCAGAAGGCGGGCCGCTGTCAGGGTGCCCGCGCCGTCCGCCGAGGCGAGGAGGAGCATGGCGACGGCCTGCGCGCCCAGGGCGCCTGCCAGGACGGGACGCCGTCCCAGATGGTCGGAGAGCGTGCCGGTGGTGAGAAGGGCCGACAGCAGTGCCAGGGAGTAGGCGCCGAAGACCACCGTGACGGCGAGCGCAGAGAGGCCCCACTGGTCCTGATAGAGGGGGTACAGCGGTGTCGGGGCACTGGATGCCGCCAGGAGGGCCACGAGTACGGACGCGTCCAGACCGAAAGAGGCGGCACGGTTATTCCCTTGGGCGCGGCTGTCCCTGACAGGGCAGTGCGCACCTGGGCCGGACACGACGTCGGACATGGAACCTCCCTTAAAGCAACTCGTTTGCCTTAAGGGAGGGTAGGTTCTACAGTCGCGCTAAAGCAAATCTTTAGCTTTTGGCTTGGTGTGCCTCGTCGCACCACCCCGACCAGGGAGAATCCGTGTCCTCCGCCGAACTCACACCGTCCGAGGCCGCCCGCTGGGCCGCCCGTGCCGGGCTTCCGCTGCCCGATGACCGCCACGTGGCGGTCGCGGTCACCGCCAACCACATCCACTCCGTCGTCGCGGCCCTGCGCGAGCTGGACTTCGGCGACACCCCGCCCGCCGGTGCCTTCCGTGCGCAAGAGGGGAAGCACGATGCAGCCGTATGAGTTGTCCCTCGCCGCCGCCGCGCGGGAGATCCGGGAGCGACGGCTGTCCCCCGTCGAGCTGGTCGACTCGGTCCTCGACCGCATCGAGCAGGTGGAGCCGCACGTTGCGGCCTACGTCGCGGTTTCCGCTGATCACGCCCGTCGGACCGCCCGCGAGGCCGAGCGCGAAGCCGCCCAGGGCTCCTACCGGGGCCCGCTGCACGGGATCCCGGTAGGAATCAAGGACGTGATCGATGTGGTCGGCGTGTCCACCACGGCAAGCTCCAGGACCCGGGCCGGTCACCGCGCGGCCTCCGACAGCACGGTCGCCGCGAGTCTGCGTGCGGCCGGCGCGATTCTGATCGGCAAGACGCACACCCACGAGTTCGCCTACGGGCTGACCACCCCGCAGACCAACAACGCCTGGGACCGAGGGAGGATCGCCGGTGGCTCCAGCGGCGGCTCCGCCGTCGCCGTGGCCTCCGGCGCGGCGACATTCGCCCTCGGTACCGACACCGGCGGATCGATCCGGGTGCCCGCCACCTTGAACGGGGTGGTCGGACTCAAGCCGACGTACGGACTCGTGCCCCGACACGGTGTCACCTCGCTGTCGTGGTCGCTCGACCACGTCGGCCCGATCACCCGCACCGTCGACGACGCGGCCCTGGTCCTGACCGCCATCGCCGGGCACGACCCCCGCGACCCCGCCTCGGTGGCCGTCCCCGGCGTCGACTACCGGCCGGGCCCCGAACCGGATCTGACGGGAGTGCGCGTCGGCGTGCCTCGCACCTACTACTTCGAACACGTCGACGCGGACGTCGCGGCCTCCGTCCGCCACGCCATCGCGCAGCTGGAGGCCCTCGGCGCCCGGCTCATCGATATCGGCATACCGATGACCCGCTACATCCAGGCCGTCCAGTGGGGCCTGATGGTGCCGGAAGCCACCGCCTACCACCAGGCGACCCTGCGTGCCGTCCCCGAGCTGTACCAGGCGGATGTCCGGATCCTCCTGGAGGCCGGCGAGCTGATGGGCGCGGGCGACCACCTGCGGGCGCAGCGCGCCCGGACGCTGATGCGCGACGCATGGGCCCGCATCCTGGAGGAGGTCGACGTGATCGCCGCTCCTGCGGTGCCGATGGCCGCGGTCCCGTCCGGTCAGGAGACCGTCACCTGGCCCGACGGCACGGTCGAGAGCGTCTCCGACGCCTACGTGCGCCTCTCCTCCCCGGCCAACATCACAGGCGTGCCCGCACTCTCCGTCCCGGTCGGCCGGGACACGGCAGGCATGCCCATCGGCATGCAGTTGCTCGGGCGGCCCTTCGCCGAGCGGACGCTGCTGCGGGTGGGCCACGCCTACGAGCGGACCCAGCCCGCCCGGTCGCTCGCACCCGTCACCTGAGGGCGGTAGGGGCCGGGCCGGAGATTTCCGGCCCGGCCGACCCACCGCTCGGCTCCGGCGGGATCAGGACCGGATGCCCGCCACGATGAGAGCGGCGAGGACCCCGCCCCGGCCGTCGGGCAGGCGCTCGCCCTGTGCGGCGGAGGCGGTGCCGGCGTCACCCGCGGGTGCCGGAGCGCGTGGGGGGCCGGCAGCGACAGGACGACGGTGCCACCGAAGGGCATGCGCTGCCCGGGGCAGTGGGAACCGCTAACGCAAGGACTGTGCTTTAGGCTGGTCGGATGAGCACCAGGCAGAGGGTTCGCCCCGGCGGGCGCAGCGCACGCGTCCAGGCGTCGGTGCACACCGCCGTACGGGAACTCCTGGAGGAGAGGGGCCGCGAGGCTCTGACCGTCCCCCTGGTCGCCCAGCGCGCCGGAGTCACCCCGTCGACCATCTACCGACGCTGGGGCACCCTGCAGGAACTGCTCTCGGACGTCGCGGTGGAGCGGCTGCGACCCGACACCGCGCCGGAGGACCACGGCGACCTGCGGTCCGACCTGACGGCGTGGGCCGAACAGTTCCTCGACGAAATGACGTCCGCCTCGGGACGCGCCTACATCCGCGACGCCCTGCTCGGCGACCCGGACGGCGACAACGCCGGCCAGTGCTCGGCCTACGCGGCCGAACAGATCAACGTCATACTCGCCCGGGCCGCCGACCGGGGGGAGCACGGTCCCGACGTCGAAACGGTCATGGACCGCATCGTCGCTCCCATGATGTACCGCATCCTCTTCCGTCCGGCCGGGCTCGACGCCGCATACGCCCGCCGGCTGGTGACTGAGCTCTTCGGTGGACGGGGGAAGGGCGGACAGTGACCGGGCGGCTGACTCCGTCGCCTCGGAAAGCACCCGCGCGGCGCACGGACGCGTCGGCGGCGCCCACGGTCCCCTACAAGGCCGTGGGCCGACCCCCGAAGTTGCGCACGGTGGGGGCCAGGCGGGCACCGAGGACCGCACCCCCCGGTTGAGCCGGGTGCTGAGAGCGGAGGAGTTCGACGAACCTCGCTGCACCGCCGCGAGGTCGAACGGGGGCCGGCCCGCTTGCCGTTCGTCCGGGTCCGTGTTCTCAGGCGGGGTCGAGTGACTCCACGGTATCGGCACAGGCGCCTGTGACGCGCCCGTCGAGAGCGGCGTGCACGGTGGGGAAGACGGGGAGGAGCGTGTCGAGGCCGAGGAGGCCCCACACCTGCTGGTAGTGGTCGCTGAGGGCGGCGAGGCGCAGGGCGCCGGCACGGCTGTCGAGCACGCTGGACAGCGCGACGATCATGCTGACGCCCGAGGAGTCGAGGTACTGCACGTCGGAGGCGTCGAGGACGAGGGTGGTGCAGCCCTCCTCGATCAGGTCCTCGCACCGGGCGCCGATGTCGGAGGCGTTCGCGTGGTCGACCTCGCTCGGCAACCGGACGACCGTCGTGTCCGCTTGATGTACCCGCACCCTCAGCATGGAGAACCGACTCCCGTCCCGATCGTTCATACCCGTGCCCCGGCGCCTTTCCGTTCGCCGCCCCCGCGTTTACCCCGGGCGCCCTCGGTCACGCGTGCCGTCGAGCGCCGCATCGTCGAGCAGACCCATGGGCGCCGTCGGCGGGCCTACCCGGGCAGCTCGGTGTGCAGGCGGATCGTGGTCCCGTCATGCGGCGTGGACCGGATCTCGACGAGATCGCAGAGCTGATGGACGAGCCACAGCCCGCGGCCACCCACCTGCCGCGCGGTCGGCATCGTACGTCCGGCCAGCGGGTCCTCCAGGTAGCCGGCGTCGCGGAACTCGCAGACGAGCCGTCGCTCCTCGCTCCACGTGCGCAGCACGCCGTGTCCGCCGCCGTGACGGATGCTGTTGGTGGCCACCTCCGTCGCGGCAAGATGCAGCTCGCGCAGACGCCGACCGGTCAGGCCGTGCTGCTCGGCGCAGGCGGCGATCTTCTCCCGGAGGGCGGGCAGGTCGCCGCTCGTGTAGAGGAACTCGTCGTACGGGTCGCAGGGGTCGGTGAGGGCAGCGAACTCGTACGGCGCCCGCGCGTCGTAGTCCTCGGACAGCACCGTCCGGCCGTCCCTGCGAATCTCGGGGTGGCAGCGTGCCATCTGGGTCAGTGCGGCGTCGTCGCGTGCGACGTCGTAGGGGCACAGCAGCCACCAGGCCGGGCCCTGGGCGAAGGCCTTGTTGAGCAGCCACTCGTGGTAGCGCAGTTCCGTGGCCTCGGCAGCACTGCGCACCTGGTCCCAGGGGGATTCGCCGATCCCGCGGACGGGCCGCCCCTCAGAGACGCGCTCCTTGATCCATTCCTGCCAGGCAGCGATGAGCCGTCCCGGATGGCGCGCCACCCGACTGGTGTCGACATAGCGCACGGTGTCCCCCTCGCGGACCTGGGCACGCAGCAACGACGCCTTCTCCTGCGGCACGGCCACGACGACGGCCTCGTCACTGTCGAGCGCTTCCTGGATGAAACCGACAGCGCCCGCGACGAATTCATCGCTGCCCGAGTACGGATACAGCTCGTGCCGGTATCCGTTGCTTCCGAGGGGAGTGGGCGAAGAGGAGGTCACGGTGCCATCACCACCGGAACGTCGGGGACCGCGAAGCCGGAGAGCTTCCAGGCGAGCCGCACGGTCTCGTTGGTGCCTTCCAGGACTATCTTCCGATCCGGAAGGTGTCTGGCGGCATCGGCCAGCGCTCTCATCCCGGCGGCATCGAAGAACTCCACGGTCTGGCAGCGCAGACGCACCGTCGGCGTGTGAGCGAGGAGGGTGCACAGAATGGAGCCGAAGGCCACCGCGCCGTCACTGTCGACGGTCCCTGTCACCGTCCAGCCTTCCTGCTCGGTTCGGTACACCCGGAAAGCGGGGGAGACCGGTCGGCTGCCCACATGATGAGGATGCACACACGTGATCTGCTGCAGAGCCGGCAGGTCCCAGTCGGCGCCGCTGTAGGCGCAGACCACCATGGCTCCGGTGTCGGCGGCGAACTCCTCGAGATCGAGCTCGCTGCGCAGCCACTCCTCGCTCGGGTCCGCGCCCGGGCCGGGCACGACATGGTGCAGCACGCGAAGGGAGCGGAACCCCTCCCGGTCCGCCGTGGCCGCCTCCCGACGCACTGCGGCAAGAAGGGAACCCTGCAGCCGCGCGGGGTCGAGTACGAGCGGTGCGAACTCGCTCTCCGTCCGCGGGGCGGGGCCGACGATCACGACCTTGTCGCCGTGCAGCGCACCGTCCGCGACGAAAGCCCGGCTGCGGTCGATGACGTCGTCGCTACGCCCCAACAGGTGGCAGACATGATCGCCGATGTCGACCTCGTCCAGGCTTGGCAGTACGCGCGGCGTTCTCACTGCTCCTCCCTCGCTTCCTGCTCACTCTACTGCTCCCGCAACTCCCTTCCGCGCGGGTGAGGACCGGCTGCGGTTCAACGGTTCCGGGGGACGAGGGGGCGGGTGGTGGCGGGCGTGTCCGTCTCGCACACGGTGCCGTCGGCGGGGTGGGCGCGGTGGATGAGGGCGGCGTCGACCGCGCTGTCGACACACGTGTTGACGCCGTAGGAGCCGTGTCCGACTCCTTCACGTGTGAGCAGGACCGCGGAGTCCAGGGTGCGGGTCATGGTCTCGGCCCAGTGGTGCGGGGTGACCGGGTCCAGTCGGCCCGCGACCACCAGTGCGGTCGGCGAACCGGCGGCTGTGAGCGGCTTGGTGACGCGGTCCTTGTCCGGCGCGGGCCACCGGGCGCAGTTCAGGGCGGAGTAGGCGGCCCGGGTCCCGATCCGCTTGGCCTCGGTGACGGCCTTGGCGGCTGCTGCCTTGTGCGCGGCGATGCCGGCGGGGGTCTGCCAGTCGGCGCAGCGTACCGCGGTGTGGGTTTCGAACATCGCTGTGGGGACGGGGAAGGGGGACACCGTGACGCTGTTCCACAGGGTGTACAGGGGTGCGCCGTTGCCGTCCTGCGCGGCCAGCAGGGCCGACGTCAGCAGTGGCCAGGTGTTCTGGTCGCCGGCCAGGGCCCGGGTGGCCTCCAGGGCCATGGCGCCGTCGAGTTCACCGCCCGGCGTGACCCCCTTGACGGGTGCGACCTTCAGCGGCTTCGCCTCCAGCGTGTCGGTCAGTGTGTCGAACGCCCCCTGGGGGTCTCCCGCTCCGAACGGGCACACCGCGGTCCCTTCGGCGCGGCAGGTCTCGAACCAGGCGTCGAGCGTCCGTTCGCTCGCCACGGCGACCTCGTGCTGGAAGGGGAGGGGGTTGCCGAACCACTGGTTGGTGTCGACGGGCGCGTCGAGCACCATCTGGCGGACCCGGTCGGGGAACAGGGTGGCGTACATCGGTCCGACCACGGTGCCGTAGGACAGGCCGTAGTACGTGATCGTGTCCTCGCCGAGGGCGGAGCGGACCTGGTCGAGGTCGCGGGCCACGTTGTCGGTGGACAGGCTGGCCAGGAACTCCTTGCTCCGGTGCTTGACGCAGCCGTTCGTGAACGCGGCGGCATCGGTCAGCAGCCGCGGCAGGGGTTTGCCCCCGGGGACGGCCGGGTCGAAGCCGGTGCCGGCGGCCTCGGCCCGCTGCTCGTCGGTCAGGCAGCGGACTGCCTGCGATCGGCCGACGCCGCGCGGGTCCATCGCGATGATGTCGAACCGGGCGAGGACCGCGGGCGAGAAGGCACCAGGAGTGCCCGCTGTCCTGGGCAGATCGCGCAGTGTCCCGGTGGCGGAGACTCCGGGTCCACCCGGGTTGAAGACCAGGCTGCCGATGCGGCGGCCGGGATCCGTGGCCCGGTGCCGCATGACCGCGAGCGGGATCTGCCTGCCGTCGGGCTCGGTGTATTCCTGCGGCACCTTGATCGTGGCGCATTCGAGGTTCTTCCCGCAGGTGCTCCATGTGAGCGGGTCCGGGGAGGGAGCCGGGACCGATGCCCCCGCCGCGGACGTGCTGCGAGGCCCCGAGACACCGGACGAGCACCCGGTCAGGACGACGAGGGCCGCGGCGAGCGCCGCCCCGTACCGGGCGGTGCGCCTTGACCTCGACCGGATCATGATGATCTTCCCTTTCGTCGTACGCGCGCCGGCCGAGAAGGGCCGGCGTCGGTCGTGCCTTCTCGCTTCGGGGGGTCAGCGCCCGGCCGCGTCGAGCAGCGGGGAGTACCGCAGGCGGAGCGAGCGCTCCATGCTGGCCAGAACGGCCCCGAGCCCCAGTGCGACGTTCAGCCAGATCGGCAGGTGTACCGGCGATTCGAACGTTCCGACCCGCTGCATGACGGGAGGAATGCGGGAGAGGGGTTCGGCGAGCTGCACCAGGTTCAGGCCCACGCCGATGACGAGCAGCAGCACCGATCCGATGCCGATCGCCCGGCTCAGCCCCGGATGGCGGACACCGAAACGCGCCCGCCGTCCCTCCGCCGACGCCGGGTCGGGCGTGAGCTGACGCGGCTGCCCGTCCCGGGGGCGGTAGTGGCAGCGCTTGACGCCGTAGTCGCTCATCGCCACCTCGATGACACCCCCGTCGACCGGGAAGACCGCGGGCAGCTTCGACTCGGCCACGTGCCTGCCGTCCAGGAACAGATGCGCCCGGATCCTGCTGGTGTCCCACCGCGCCCAGTGCCGTACGTCGACGGCGTACAGGCGGGCTTCACCGTCGGCGCCGGGAAGCCGTAGCCAGAACAGCGAGCGCAGGGGGAGCTGCCACCAGCGGAACCGCTGCAGTTCCCTGCCGTCTCCCGGCTTGAGGCGCTTCGACGCCGCCCACTGCTTCCACGCCATGCCCCGTCCACCCCTTCGCGCCTCAGCCGCACCCTCACTAGTACAGCGTATTAGCAGAACGCTAGCACACTGTACTAGTACGCTGTGCTAGTAGAGTGGGCGGAACCGGGAGAAGCGAAGGAGAGCGGGTATGGACACGCGCGAGAAGATCCTCCAGGCCGCCGCGGAGATGCTCGCCGAGGACATGGCGGCGAAGCTGAGCGTGCGCGCGGTCGCCGCGCGCGCGGGAGTGAGCGTCGGCTCACTGAGGTTCCACTTCCCCACCCAGCGCGCCCTCCAGGACAGCTTGCTCGCGCGGATCTACGAGCACCTGCTGCCCGGCGATGCGATCCGGGACCGGACGCTGCCGCCCCGCGAGCGGCTGCTGAACTGCCTGCGGCAGGTCCTCGCACCGCTCGGCACCAGGGAGGACGCGCGGACCGCATGGGGCACGGTGTACCGGGCCTTCATCGAACCCGAGCCGACCGAAGAGGTACGCGCCGCATACCTCCGCTTCGAGCGGGAGGCGGAGCGCCGGGTCGAACACTGGCTGACCGTGCTCGAGGAGGAAGGCGCTGTGTCCCCGGGGCGCCACACCCGCAACCTCAGGTTCCTTCTCACCGTCCTCAACGGGCTCTCGGTCGAACGCGCCCTGCCCAGCGGCGAATCCGTCCTCATCGCCGAGACCGAGACGCTCAACGCCGCCGTCGACCACGTCCTCTCCACCGGCCCCGCACCACCCGCCGGACCGGCTCGGCCGTGAACCGGATCAGTCCCCTCTCCGCGCCCGTTCCCCCCAGGTGAGGGCGGCCCGGTACGCGCCACCGGCCTGATAGGCGCTCCGGCTGGGTCAATATCTGTGCCCGCGAGCTGAGATTTCAACGGAGTAAGCGGACAGATTTTCTGCCGCATTACGTGGAGTGGGGTTCTTCACCGTACTCAGGCCGCTGCGGCGTGCTACTGTCGGTGTCAGTTGCAGTTGTGGTTCCCAAAAATTCAAGTGCTCACCGGGCGGCATCTGTGCCACTGGAAGCGCCTTGTTATCCGGTTTTTCCGGACGGGGTGATCATCGCGGCGACACGGAGTCCGTGACGTGCGGACTCCGATGTACTGCCCCCAGAAGGAGAAATAACATGGCTTCCGGTACCGTGAAGTGGTTCAACTCGGAAAAGGGCTTCGGCTTCATCGAGCAGGACGGTGGCGGCGCGGACGTGTTCGCCCACTACTCGAACATCGCCGCCCAGGGCTTCCGTGAGCTGCTGGAGGGCCAGAAGGTGACCTTCGACATCGCGCAGGGCCAGAAGGGCCCGACGGCCGAGAACATCGTTCCCGCCTGACGCCGACTGTCGCACACGTGCAGCTGGGGCCCGCGTCCTTCGGGGCGCGGGCCCCAGCTGCTCGCCATTTTGCGCCCGTAGACCTATCGCATACGGAGCGTCCTTCTGGGACGCTCCGCGCCACTCATTCCAGCGCCTGTGCCCGCACGGACTTTCCGTCGGTCACATCCGCTTTCGCATGTCACCAGGTTCATTCTTGCAATTCTTTGTGCTGCTCATCGCTGCGGGAATTCCTTGATATGTGCCGCATCGAGGAAGGTTCCGCATGAACCGCACACGCACGAACGACCGCTCCGCCCGCACCCGTAACGGCAGTGCCGACTCCGGAAGGGGCGACAGCCGATTCGGCTCGTCGGGCAGGAGCCGCTCCGGCGGGCCGAGCCGTTCCGGCGGTCACGGCCGCCGGCCCGCCGCAGTCCAGGGGGAGTTCGCGCTGCCCAGGACGATCACTCCCGCACTTCCCCCCGTGGAGGGCTTCGCCGCTCTCGACATGCCCGGGGCACTGCTGGGCGCACTGGGCTCGCAAGGCGTGACCGTGCCCTTCCCGATCCAGGCCGCGACCCTGCCGAATTCCCTCGCCGGCCGGGACGTACTGGGCCGTGGCCGCACCGGCTCCGGGAAGACCCTGGCCTTCGGGCTGGCGCTGCTGGCCCGTACGGCCGGGCAGCGCGCCGAGCCCAGGCAGCCGCTGGGGCTGATCCTCGTACCCACGCGTGAGCTGGCGCAGCAGGTCACCGACGCGCTCGCCCCGTACGCCCGCTCCGTGAAGCTGAGGCTGGCCACGGTGGTGGGCGGGATGCCCATCGGCAGGCAGGCGAGCGCGCTGCGCGGCGGCGCCGAGATCGTCGTCGCCACGCCGGGACGCCTCAAGGACCTCATCGACCGTGGCGACTGCCGGCTGAACCAGGTTTCCGTCACCGTCCTCGACGAGGCCGACCAGATGGCCGACATGGGCTTCATGCCGCAGGTCACCGACCTTCTCGACCAGGTCCGCCCCGAAGGCCAGCGCATGCTGTTCTCCGCCACCCTCGACCGCAACGTCGACCTGCTCGTGCGCCGCTACCTCAGCGACCCCGTCGTGCACTCCGTCGACCCCTCGGCCGGCGCGGTCACGACGATGCACCACCACGTGCTCCACGTTCACGGCGCCGACAAGCACATGGCCACCACCCAGATCGCCGCACGGGACGGCCGGGTGATCATGTTCCTCGACACCAAGCACGCCGTCGACAACCTCACCGAGCACCTCCTGAACAGCGGGGTACGGGCCGCCGCCCTGCACGGCGGAAAGTCGCAGCCACAGCGCACCCGCACGCTGGCGCAGTTCAAGACCGGACACGTCAATGTGCTGGTGGCGACCAATGTCGCGGCGCGCGGCATCCATGTCGACCACCTCGACCTCGTCGTCAACGTCGACCCGCCGACCGACCACAAGGACTACCTCCACCGCGGCGGCCGCACCGCCCGCGCGGGAGAGTCCGGCAGTGTCGTCACCCTGGTCACCCCCCACCAGCGCCGCGGCATGACGCGCCTCATGGCAGCGGCCGGCATCGTCCCCCGGACCACCCAGATCCGCACCGGCGAAGAGGCCCTGCACCGCATCACCGGAGCCCAGGCCCCCTCCGGCATCCCGGTCGTCATCACCGCACCGGCGGCCGAACGCCCCAAGAAGCGCGGCGCCGCCTCACGCGGCCGGCGCCGCCCCGTCCCGGCGGCCCGCCGCGCGCCCGTGCGCGGGCAGTCCACCGCCGGTACGGCGGCATAAGGACGCTTGCCCGACCGCAGGTCCGGGAGAGCGGGCTTCCGCGACGTCAGGCCCCACAGCGTGCCGGTGGGGCCTGCCCCGCCGCGTCCGGACGAAGAGATCACCCAGGCAATGGATCAACCCGCCCCACTCTCCGGGTACCGTCAGGGCATGAGTCATCCGCACCCCGAGCTGAAAGCCGCCCCGCCCCTTCCCGAAGGGGGGCTGCGGGTCGTCGCCCTGGGCGGCTTGGGCGAAATCGGCCGCAACATGACCGTCTTCGAGCACGCAGGCAAGCTGCTCATCGTCGACTGCGGCGTGCTGTTCCCCGAGGAGACCCAGCCCGGCGTGGATGTGATCCTGCCGGACTTCACCTCGATCCGGGACCGGCTGGACGATGTCGTCGCCGTCGTCCTCACGCACGGCCACGAGGACCACATCGGCGGCGTGCCCTATCTGCTGCGGGAGCGGAGGGACATCCCCGTCGTCGGCTCCAAGCTGACGCTGGCGTTCCTGGAGGCCAAGCTCAAGGAGCACGGCATCCGGCCGCGCGCGGTCCGGGTGAGGGAGGGCGACCGGCGCGGTTTTGGCCCCTTCGACTGCGAGTTCGTGGCGGTCAACCACTCCATCCCCGACAGCCTCGCGGTCGCGATCCGCACCCGGGCCGGGATGGTGCTGCACACCGGCGACTTCAAGATGGACCAGTTCCCCCTCGACGACCGCATCACCGATCTGCGCGCCTTCGCCCGCCTCGGCGAGGAGGGCGTGGACCTGTTCCTCACCGACTCCACCAACGCCGAAGTGCCCGGCTTCACCACCTCCGAGCGTGAGCTGAACCCGGCGATCGAGCAGGTGATGCGCACCGCGCCGCGCCGGGTCATCGTCTCCAGCTTCGCCAGCCATGTGCACCGCATCCAGCAGGTCCTGGACGCCGCCCACCAGTACGGCCGCAAGGTCGCCTTCGTCGGCCGGTCCATGGTCCGCAACATGGGCATCGCCCGTGATCTGGGCTATCTGAAGGTTCCCTCCGGTCTGGTCGTGAGCACGAAGGAGCTGGAGAAGCTCCCGGACCACAAGGTCACTCTGGTGTGCACCGGCTCCCAGGGCGAACCGATGGCCGCGCTGTCGCGGATGGCCAACCGCGACCACATGATCCGCATCGGCAAGGGCGACACCGTCCTGCTCGCCAGCTCCCTCATCCCCGGGAACGAGAACGCCATCTACCGGGTGATCAACGGACTCACCCGGTGGGGCGCCCACGTGGTCCACAAGGGCAACGCCAAGGTGCACGTCTCCGGGCACGCCAGCGCCGGCGAACTCGTCTACTGCTACAACATCGTCAAGCCCCGCAACGTCATGCCGGTGCACGGCGAATGGCGCCACCTGCGGGCCAACGGCGACCTCGCCATCCGTACCGGCGTCGACCCCGACCGGGTCGTCATCGCCGAGGACGGCGTTGTCGTCGACCTCGTCGACGGGCGTGTGTCCATCACCGGCAAGGTCCCCGCGGGCAACGTCTACGTGGACGGCATGGAGGTCGGTGGCGCCACCGAAGCGTCCCTCAAGGACCGCCTCACCCTCGCGGAGGAAGGCGTCGTCACGGTGGTGGCGATCGTCGACGCGGACACCGGCGCCCTCGCCGAGCCCCCGGACTTCCTGGCCCGCGGCTTCGTCCACGACGACGCCACCTTCGAACCGGTCGTCCCCGTCATCGAGAAGACCCTGGCCACCGCGGCCGAGGAAGGCGTCGGGGACGCGCGCCAACTCGAACAGCTCATCGCCCGCGCCGTGGCGAACTGGGCGTTCCGCACCCACCGCCGCAAGCCCCTCATCATCCCCGTCATCATCGACGCCTGAGCCACAGCCCGGCAGGCGTCCGGGGCGGATGGTGGTGAAAGCTCGGGGCCCGGGCGCCACGACGGCGTCCGGGCCCACACGGTGCGGCGTCCTGCCGTGTGCGTGATACCGCTCTCGACCGGTCAGTCCGCGTCGCGGGGGTCGAAGGAGTCGGTGTCGACCGTGAGCGGCTGGGGGAAGGCGCCGGCGACGGCGTCCCAGCGGACGAACTTGAAACCGGTGCCCTCACGGTCGCCGTCGGCCGGGGTCTCCTCGCCGTCGTGCGTGACCAGCAGCCCCTTGGGGAAGGCGCGGCCGAGGGGCACGTTGACGACGGTGGAGCCGTCGGAGTGCTGCACGCCGTCGGTGGCGCCGTCGGTCACGGCGAACGAGCCGAGGTAGTCGTTGTCCCCCTCGCGTGCGTACACGGCGAAGGTGTCGTCGCCCTGGCTGGAGGCGAGGACGTATCCGGTGCCGTCCTCGGCGTGGTAGACGGTGACGCCCTCCGCGTCGGCACTCAGGTGCTCACCGCCGAAGCCGGGGTCGTCGTCCGTGTCGAGGGCGCACTCCTCCTCCTCGGCGTCGTACGTCCACGGCGTGCCGTACTCGCGGACGCGGTCGATGAGTTCGGGGTCCTCGAACTTCTCGTCGTCCAGGCCGATGCGCCACAGGCCCACCGTCTCCTGGGCGGCGTACAGGACGTGCTCCTCCAGGTCGACGGCCATGCCCTCGACCTGGGGGTTCTCACCGGGATCGGCGCACGGGGACCAGTCGGTGCCGTCGGGCAGGGTGAAGGTGGAGGGGAGGTCGAGGGTGTCCTCGGTCGCGTAGGCGACGCGCCCGTCGTCGTCCTTGAGCCGGAGCAGGCGCAGGCGGGTCTCCTCACGCCGGGAGACGACCACGTAGGCGTCGTCGTCATCGCTGAAGGCCGTCAGGCCGTAGGCGGTGCGCTGGTCGTCGACCTCGGTCTCGTCGGCGGCGAAGACCGGCGCGGCGCCGGCCGCGGTGACGTCCGTCAGCGGCGGCCTGCCGGCCGCGACGGCGACCGGGTCGATGGCGTAGGCGCGGACGCGGTCGCGGCCCCGGTCGCTGACGAGGGCCAGGTCCGTCTTCTCGCCGTCCAGTTCGAAGCCGTAGACGATGTCGACGTTGTTGAACCGGCCGGGCTCGGCGTCCTCGTGCGGGGCCGGGGGAGCGGCGATGTGCTGGAGGCGGCGGCCGTCGAGTCGGTGGACGTCGAGGCCGGCCTCCTTCAGCGTGCCGATGACGATGCTGCGGCCGGGATTCCGGGGGTCGACCCACACGGCCGGGTCGTCGGCGTCGGCGTTGCCTCCTGCCTCGTCGTCGTACACCGCGGGGGTCTCCACGGTGGCCGTGACGGTCACGGGAGCCGTGGGTCCGGCGGTCAGGGTGAACGCGGTGGCCAGTGCGGTCAGGCCACTGAGAGCGAAGACGTTCACGTTGCTCCTCGGTAGGAATGCGGACGCCGTGAACGCTACGGAAGGTGCGCGAAGCGGTGGCGACGCGATCCTGAACGCAACATGACGGCGGCCGCGGGTGGCGCGCTCGTGCGCTCCAGCCGCGCCCGCGGGTGGTCCCACGCTGCCGTGCTCCTCAGAGCGTTCGCCAGAGCTGTGCCGGCGCCGACGGGGTGAGGACCTGGTCCGGATGCCCCTGTCCGGCGAGGCGGCCGTCCTGGAGCAGGAGGCATGCGTCCGCGGTGCGGGCGGCCTCCAGGTCGTGCGTGGCCTGGACGACCGTCACGCCGTCGGCGACCAGGGCCGTCAGCAGCGTCCCGATCCGCTCCCTCGCCTCCGGATCCAGCCCCGTGGTCGGCTCGTCGAGGAGCAGAAGGTCCGACTCCTGTGCCAATCCCTGTGCGATGAGGGCGCGTTGACGCTGTCCACCCGACAACTCGCCCAGCTGGCGTGAGGCGAGGTCCCGGATCTCGAGCCGGTCGAGCGCCGCGTCCACGGTCGCGTGGTCCCGGCGGGTCAGCCGGCGCCACGGTCCGCGGTCACCCCAGCGCCCCATCTCCACGGTCTGCCGGACGGTGAGCGGCAGGGTGTCGCCGACGGCTCCGCGTTGCGGCACGAACGCGGGTGGCCGGTCTCCGGTGCGGTGGAGATCGCCGGATGTCGGACGGATCACACCGGCGAGCACCCCGAGCAGGGTCGACTTGCCGCTGCCGTTGGGTCCCACGAGCACCGTCGAGGCCAACTTCGGTATCCGCGCGCTGATTTCACGGAGCACGGGGCGGCCCGGGTAGCCGGCGCACAGCCCGGAGAAGTGGAGGTGAGCGGTCGGGTCCGAGGGCGGGGCGGGCGAGGGCCGTGGTTTGTTGAACATGATTTTCATTGTAGTGTCCTCGCCATGGAATGGCTGACGGCCCCCTTCGAGGCGACCTTCGTGCAACGAGCCCTGTGGGGCGGGATACTCGTGTCCGCGATCTGCGCGCCGGCGGGCACCTGGGTGGTGCTGAGGGGAATGGCCTTCCTCGGTGACGCCATGTCCCACGGGCTGCTGCCAGGGGTCGCGCTGGCAGCGCTGCTCGGCGGGAACGTGATGGTGGGGGCCGTGGCCAGCGCCGCCGTCATGACAGCCGGCGTCACCGCGCTCGGCCGGGCGCCGAGGCTGTCCCAGGACACCGGCATCGGGCTGCTGTTCGTGGGCATGCTCTCGCTCGGCGTGATCATCGTCTCGCGCTCCCAGTCCTTCGCGGTCGACCTGACCGGCTTTCTCTTCGGTGACGTCCTCGCCGTCCGGCAGCAGGACCTCCTCGTGCTCGCGGCGGCGTCGCTCGCGGCGCTGGCGGTGTCGGTCCTCGGCCACCGCGCCTTCCTGGCCCTGGCGTTCGACGAGCGCAAGGCCCACACCCTGGGCCTGCGGCCGCGCCTGGCCCACGCCGTGCTGCTCGGCCTGCTCGGTCTGGCGATCGTGGCCTCGTTCCACATCGTGGGAACGCTGCTCGTCCTCGGACTGCTCATCGCACCGCCGGCGGCCGCTCTGCCCTGGGCCCGCGGTGTGCGCGGGGTCATGGCACTCGCCGCCCTGCTCGGCGCCACCGCCACGTTCGGCGGACTGCTTCTGTCCTGGCACCTGAGCACCGCCGCGGGCGCGACCGTCGCGGCCCTCGCGGTGGGCCTGTTCTTCCTCTCGCACGTGCTGTCCGGGCTGCGGAACCGCCGTGCGCGCCACGCCCCCGCCCCCGTACTCGAAGTCAACTGAAAGAAGCCTGAGGCGCTCGTCATGACCGTCCGCAGAATCGTCACTCCCTGGGCCTCGGCCGCGCTGGCGCTCACCGCGCTGCTCGCCGCGAGCTGCGCGGGAGACAAGGACAACAACTCCAGTTCCGGGGCGAGTTCACCCTCCGCCACTCCGCACGGGTACGTCGAGGGAGCACAGGAGGCCGCCGAGCAGCAGTCCCGGCTCCTCCTGAACGACCCCGGCAGCGGAGACAGCGGGGTCCTCGACCTCGTCACCGGCACGGTGCACCGCACCGCTCAGGTGACCGGCGCCGTCCGGCTGGGAACGGACGGCAGGTTCGGCTACCTCCACACCTCCCGCGGCACCCATGTGCTCGACAGCGGCGCCTGGATGGTGGACCACGGGGACCACATCCACTACTACGGCGCGGCCGTACGGGACGTCGGCGAGCTTCCCGTGGACAGCCGGGCACAGGTGCGCAGCGACGTCGCGGTGACCGCGGTGACCGACGGGGGCGGGCGCACCGTCCTCTACGACCGGAGGAAGCTGGAGCAGGGCAGGATCGAGTCCTCCCGGACGCTGCCGGGCATCTACACGGGCGCCGTCGTGCCGTACGAGGAGCACCTGCTCGCTTTCGCGGACGAGGGCGGCACACCCCGGCTCGTCGTCCTCGACCGTGAGGGTGAGCGCGTCGCCTCCCCAAGCGTGGAGTGCGAGGAGCCGCGAGGGGACGCCGTCACCCGGCGCGGCGTGATCCTGGGCTGCGCCCGCGGCGCCCTGCTCGTCCGGGCCCAGGGGGGCGCCTTCACCGCCGAGGAGATCCCCTACGGGCGGGACGTGCCGGCCAAGGAGCGGGCCACCGCCTTCCGGCACCGGCCCGGCGGCGACACCCTCACCGCCCCGGCCGGAGACGACGCCGTATGGGTCCTCGACGTCGCGGAGCGGACCTGGACCCGGGTGGAGACCGGACCGGTCGTCGCGGCCAACACGGCCGGAGAAGGCTCCCCGTTGCTCGTCCTGGAGACCGACGGCTCGCTGCACGGCTACGACGTCGCGACCGGCGAGCGGACCGCGCGGACCGAGCCGCTCCTGACCGGAGGAAAGCGAGCCGGCACCGGCGGCAGCGCCCCTGTCATCGAGGTCGACCGCAGCCGCGCCTACGTCAACGACCCGGAAGGCAAGAAGGTGTTCGAGATCGACTACAACGACGGCCTGCGTATCGCGCGCTCCTTCGACCTGGACGTCAAGCCGGTCCTCATGGCGGAGACCGGACGATGAGCCGGACCGAGGCCAGGCAGCGCGCGAGGGTGGGCCTCGCACGTCTGCGCAGCCTGATCCTGGGCCTGCTGGCCCTCGCCGTGTCCGCCACCGCCACCGCCTGCACCGCCGCCGACGACCGGCCCGACATCGTCGTCACCACCGACATCCTCGGTGACGTCACCCGGGAGATCGCCGGTGACGAAGCCGACGTCACCGTCCTGATGAAGCCGGGCGCCGACCCGCACTCCTTCGGCCTCTCGGCGGTCCAGGCCGCCGAGCTGGAACAGGCCGACCTGGTCGTCCACAACGGCCTGGGCCTGGAGGAGAACGTACTGCGGCACGTGGACGCCGCCCGTGAGTCCGGCGTCGCCACCTTCGCGGCCGGCGAGGCGGCCGACCCGCTCACCTTCCGTACCGCCGACGACGGCGGTCCCGAGGGCGAGGCGGGACGGCCCGACCCGCACTTCTGGACCGACCCGGACCGGGTGCGCAAGGTCACCGCCCTGATAGCCGATCAGGTCATCGAGCACGTCGACGGAGTGGACGCCGACGCGATACGCGCCAACGCCGACCGCTACGCCGGGCACCTCACACACCTCACCGCCTGGATGGAGAAGTCCTTCGCCCGCGTTCCGGAGGGCAGGCGGGCCTTGGTGACCAACCACCACGTGTTCGGCTACCTCGCCGACCGCTTCGGCCTCCGGGTGATCGGCGCGGTCGTCCCCAGCGGCACCACGCTGGCCTCCCCCAGTTCCTCGGACCTCCGCTCACTCACCGAGGCCATGGAGAGGGCAGACGTACGCACCGTCTTCGCCGACTCCTCCCAGCCCGGACGGCTCGCCGAGGTACTGCGCACGGAAACGGGCGGCCAGGTCCGGGTCGTCGGACTCCACTCGGAATCGCTGACCGCCAAGGGCGAGGGCGCCGACACCTACCTGCGGATGATGCGCGCCAACACCACCGCCATGGTCGACGGCCTGACCGGCGCCTGACCCGCGGCGTCCCCTGTCCGCCGGCACACGGGCCGACGCCGTCACACCCACCGCCGCCACCGGGCGGCACGGAAAGGAACACACAGATGAACACGTCGATACGCGGCAGAGCCCTCATGGGAGCGGCGCTCGCCCTGGCGGCCTCCACGGTTCTGACCGCCTGTGGAGGGGACGACTCCTCCGCAGGCGCCGACGCCGACGCCCACGCCAAGGCCGGCGGGACCGCGAGCGCCGCGCCCGCGGCAGCGGTCAGGAACCCGCTGGTCGCCACCTTCGACGGCGGCCTCTACATCCTCGACGGGGAGAGCCTGAAGCTCGCCAGGACCATCGAGCTCCCCGGCTTCAACCGGGTCAACCCCGCGGGCGACGAGGACCATGTCATCGTCTCCACCGCCGACGGCTTCCGCGTCCTCAACGCCACCGGCCAGACCCTCACCGACATCGAGTACAAGGGCGACAAGCCCGGCCACGTCGTACGCCACGCGGGCAGGACCGTGCTGTTCACCGACGGCACCGGAGAGGTCAACGTCTTCGACCCCGCCGACCTGAGCAGCGGCAAGAAGCCGGAAGGCCGCACCTACACCTCAGCCGAGGCGCACCACGGTGTCGCCATCGAACTGGCCAACGGCGAACTCCTCACCACCCTGGGCACCGAGGAGAAGCGCACCGGCGCGCTGGTGCTGGACAAGAACGACAAGGAGATCGCACGGAACGAGAACTGCCCCGGCGTCCACGGCGAGGCGGCAGCCAGGAACGAAGCCGTCGCCGTCGGCTGTGAGGACGGCATCCTGATCTACAAGGACGGCACGTTCACCAAGATCGACGCCCCCGACGACTACGGCCGCATCGGCAACCAGGCCGGCAGCGACACCTCACCGGTCCTCCTGGGCGACTACAAGACCGACCCCGAGGCCGAGCTGGAACGGCCCACCCGCGTCTCCCTCATCGACACCGAGACGAAGAAGCTGCGCCTGGTGGACCTGGGCACCAGTTACTCCTTCCGCTCACTGGCCCGCGGCCCGCACGGCGAGGCCCTGGTCCTCGGCACCGACGGCGCCCTCCACGTCATCGACCAGGACACCGGCAGGATCGAGCGGAAGATCCCCGTCGTGGGCGAGTGGCAGGAGCCGCTGGACTGGCAGCAGGCCCGGCCCACCCTGTTCGTCCGCGACCACACCGCGTACGTCTCCGACCCCGGCAAGAAGACCCTGCACGCCGTCGACCTGGAGACGGGGAGGAAGACCGCCTCCGTCACCCTGCCGGAGAGCACCAACGAACTGTCGGGCGTCGTCGCCGGACACTGACCTCGCAACGTGCCCTCGCCACAACGGTTTCGAAGCCGCGGTGGCGAGGGCACACCGCGACGCGTCGGCCCACACGGCCCGTCAGCGGCCCACGGGGTCACCGTCGGCACCGTCGTTCCGGACGCGCAGTACCAGGTGGCCGCCGTGATGCAGCGGTGTACTCAGTCGCGGACGTGCCGCCTCCTGGCCGGTCTCCGCGTCGACGATGTGCACCTCGCCGTGGCCGCCCCGGGTGACGGCGATCCAGTCGGAGCCGGGTGAGGCGGCCACCGCTCGGCGCTGGACGCCCTCCCAGGGGGTGCCACCACGACGTGGAGCACCGTCCATACCGGGCAGGGGAAAGCGGCGGGCGGCGCCGTCGGCGTCGAGCAGGATCAGCTCGTCGCCGTCGGGATGGATACGGGAGAAGGCGGTGTGGCGCCGGGCGAGGGCCAGCCGGAAGACGAGCCCGGGACCGAGTTCCGTGAGCAGCGTGCGGCCGGTTCCCAGCTCGTGGCGCCAAGCCTGGTTGCTCCACTCCGGCCAGCGCAGCGGGTCCGGGTCGCCGCCGCGCAGCGTGGTCCACAGGGCCTGCCGCCGGGTGTCGAACCGCAGGTACCAGCCCCGCGCGGACGATCCCCACGGAACGACCGCCTCGGCGGTGAGCGCGTCACCCGTCCTGCGAGCCCGGTGCACTCCCTGGCTCGTGGCCGCGAACACCAGCTCCGGACCCGGCACGTACGCGTCCCCGTGCCCGTCGTCCGGCAACGCCAGGACGGCGTGAGGGACGGCCCGGGGGCAGCCCGGCGGCGCCCCGAGGAGGTCCGCGAACCGGTGGACGGCCAGCGCACCGGGTTCCCGGTGCCGCAGGACGACGAGCGGGTCGCCCCCGCCCAGCACCGTCACGCCCGGTTCGCCGGCACGGGTGCGCACGCGCGCGGCCTCCCCGGTGGCCAGGTCGACGACCGTGAGCAGGTCCGACCACGGTTCGCTGTTCTTGCCGAGGCCGGTGGTGACGGCCAGTCGGCGGCCGGACGGGTCGCAGGCGAGGTGCTCGGCCGGCACGGCGACCGGGACCGTGCGTTCCACGAGTTGCTCGGCGAACGGATCGAGCACCAGGAGTTCGCCCCGGCGGTCGTCGACGCAGGCCACCCGCCCTCCCGGCAGTGCCAGGAAACCGGCGTGCTCGGAGAGGTGACGTCCGGTCAGACGTCCCGCGACGGCACCGTCCGGAACGGTCAACAGGTATACGGCTCCGGCCACATGGTCGGAGACGAGCAGAACGGGGGTGGCAGCGGGCATGAGTCCTCCAGAACCGTTTTGATGAAAACGATTATCATGTATCTTCAGTGCGTTCCCGGTATCTGAAAGAAGCGAGGGCATCGATGCTGCGCTCACCGTCGAGATTCGTCCGCAACTGGCTCACCGCAGCGGCGGTGGGTTCCCTCCTGGTCGGCTGCGGCTCGTCCTCCGAGGAGTCCGCGAACGACAAGGCCAGGCCCGCGGCGAAGACGGAGGTGACCGTCGAACCCATCAAGGCGTCGACGGAGTTGACCGACACCAACGGCGTCAAGGTCTCCTTGGAGAAGAAGCCCGAGCGGATCGTCTGCCTGTTCGCCCTGTGCGACGACATCCTCACCGAACTGGGCATCGTCCCGACCGCCACCAACAGCGCGGTGCTCGCCCACCCGGACTTCCTGGGGGAGGAGAAGGCCAAGGAGGTCGACATCATCCCCGGCGGCTTCATCGCCCCGGAGGTGGAGGCGATCCTCTCCCACAAGCCCGACCTCGTGATTGGCCTCGGGGACACCCACGGCAAGCTCGCCCCGGCGCTGAAGGGAGCGACCACGTTCTGGGCCATGCAGCCCGAGACGTGGCAGGACAGCGTGGGTTACCTGCGCGACACCGCGGCGCTCACCGGCCGCACCGCCCAGGGGGAGAAGGCGGAGAGGGCCTTCCGGGTCAAGCTCGCCGAGGCCGAGAAGACCCCGAGCGACAGGACCGCGCTCATCATCTACGGCAGTGACGAGAACTTCGGCGTCGCGACGCCCGAAGGTGACGTGGCCGCCAGCCTGTTCCCCAAGATCGCCGACTACCCGTGGAAGTCCCGTGGCGTGGAGGGCAGTTACAGTCTCGAGGAGATCCTCGCCAAGGACGTCGACGTGCTGTTCGTCGAGACGCTGAGCTTCGGCGACGCGGAGGGCAAGCTGTCCGAGAAGCTCGCCGCGAACCCGCTCTGGAGCAAGATTCCGGCGGTGAAGAACGGTGACGTCCACGAGGTGAACTCAGAGGTGTGGGCCAAGGGGCGCGGCACCCGTTCGCTGGGCCTCGTGCTAGACGAGGCCACGGCCGCGCTGCGGTGAGGACGTCCCTGCCCGTGCCCGCCGTAGCCGATCGCGCCGCGGCGGGCGGAGAGCGGCCGTCGCGCGGTGCGCGGAGGTGGCAACCGCTGGTGGTGGCCGTGCTGCTGGCCGTCTCCTCGGTCTGCGCGCTCAGCCTCGGCACCCCCTACGTGCCCCCGCACCGGCTGGTCGCCGCCGTCCTGGAGGGGGACACCACCCTCGCCGGGATCGTCGTGAGTGAACTCCGCGTGCCCCGGCTGCTGCTGGCGTCGGTCGCCGGGGCCTGTCTGGGGGCGGCCGGACTGGTGCTCCAGGAGGCGCTGCGCAATCCGCTGGCGGTGCCGGAGATGCTGGGTGTGTCGTCCGGGGCCGCGCTGGGGGTGGCCGCGCCGCTGGTGCTGGCCTTCTCGCTGCCCGCCGCCGTCCAGCCGCTGTTGGCCATCGGAGGGGCCGCCCTGGGGGGCGGGCTCACGTTGCTGGTCGCCGGGATCGGCCGAAGTCCGTCCGCCGTGCTGCTGACCGGCGCGGCGGTGGCGGCCGCGTTGCAGGCTGCCCTGCTCGTGCTGATGGTCATGGCCGACCAGTTGGACCTCCAACTGATCTACCGCTACCTGCTCGGTTCCCTCTCCGCCCGGACGTGGGACGACGTGACGGGCCTGTGGCCGTGGCTGCTCGTCGCGGCGCCCGCGCTCGTGCTGTGCGCGCCGGTGCTGTCCGTGCTGCGGCTGGGCGACGAGGACGCGGAGGCGCTCGGTGTGCGAGCTCAGCGCGCCCGGCTGGCAGCGCTGGCCATCGCCGTGGTGCTGATCGCCCCGGTGACGGCCGTGTGCGGGCCCGTCGCCTGGGTGGGTTTCCTCGCCCCGCATCTGAGCCGCTGGTTCGCTCCCGCGGCGGGAGCGGTGCGTTGGCTCCCCTGGTCGGCGGCCTGGGGCGCCGCCGTCGTGGTGGTCGCCGATGTCCCGGCCCGGCTGGCGTTGGCACCCGTGGAGACGCCGGCCGGCGCGTGGACGGCCCTGCTGGGCGTGCCGGCCGGCGTCGCGCTGATGCGGTCGGGCGGCCGTCGCGGGGCAGCGGCCCGGCGCACCACGGCCGCACCTCCCGCCGGGGCGGCGCAGCCCGTTCACCGGGGCGGACCCGGGCCCGGCGGTCCGCCCTCGCCGCCTCTCGGGACGACCGGACCGGAGGACGTACGGTGACCCGGCGTTTCACGGCTCTCGCGGCGCTGGCCGTCGTGTGCGCCGCCGTGGAGGTGGTGGCGGGGCGCGGTATGTCCCCGGGGGTGGTCTGGGAGGTCCTCAACGGTGGCGGTGACGCGACGGAGCGCCACATCGTGTTCCAACTCCGTCTGCCGAGGCTGCTGGTGGCCCTCGGCGCGGGCGCCTGCCTGGCCGTGGCCGGGTTGGTCCTGCAGTCGGCGCTGCGCAACCCTCTCGCCGGGCCGGAGGTGACGGGCGTGACCCCGGGGGCGGTCCTCGGCGCGGTCACCGCGACCGCGCTGGGGCTCGCCGGGTGGGACGCGCCGCTGGCCGTGGTCCTCGCCGCGTGCGCGGGCGGATGTGCCGGAGCGGCGCTGCTGTGGCTGCTCGCCGGCCGCGGTCGCGGTGATCCCGCGCAGACCGCTGTGCACGGGGTGCTGGTGTCGGCGGTGCTCGGCGGGCTCACCGCCATGGTGCTGCTCGTGGAGCCGGGTGAGCTCGGCAGCGTCGTGCAGTGGCTGGTGGGCACCACGGAGGGCCGGGTGTGGGAGCACTGGCACCTGCTGTGGCCGTGGGCGCTCGTCTGGGGGGTCGCCGCCTGGCTGCTGGCGGGGCCGTTGACCCTGCTGCGCTGCGGGGACGACATCGCCCTCGCCGCCGGTCTCTCCGCTCACCGGGCCCGGACCCTGGCCCTGCTGTGCGCGGTGGCCCTGACCGCCGGCGCCGTTGCCGCCGTCGGCGCGCTGGGCTTCATCGGGTTGCTCGTGCCGCATCTGGCCGTGGCCGTCTTCGGTGCGGACCTGCGCCGGAGCCTGCCCGGTGCCGCTCTGACAGGCGCGGTGGTGGTGTGCGGGGCCGACGCGGCGGCGCAGTTGTCCTCGCGGCTGCTGGCGACGGCGCTGGACTCCGGGCGGCTCACGCTGCCGGTCGGGGCGCTCACCGCCTGTCTCGGCGCCGCGCTGCTGCTGCTCGTGGTGCGCCGCACACCGAGCCGTACGTTCTGACGTCGAAGTGAGGACAGAGCATGACCGAGTCCGTGGGGATCCATGTCGAGGGGGTCCACTTCGGCTACCCCGGACGGCCCGTGCTGCGGGGCGTCGACCTGACCGTCCGGCCGGGCGAACTGACCGCCCTGATCGGCCTGAACGGCTGCGGGAAGTCGACCCTGCTGCGGCTGGCCGCCGGGCTGCTGCACCCCGACGAAGGGCGGGTGCTGCTCGGCGAGGACGACGTCGCGCGGCTCTCGAGGCGCGCCACGGCCCGGCGGGTGGCCCTGTTGCACCAGTCGGCCCCGGCCGTGCCGGGTATGACGGTGCGTCACCTCGTCCGTCAGGGGCGGTACGCGGCACGTGGCCCGCTGGGCATGCTGCGCGAGGGCGACGACCCCGTCGTGCGCCGGGCGCTGCGCGACGTCGGGGTGGAGGCCTGGGCCGACCGTGACGTCGACGCGCTGTCCGGCGGCGAGCGGCAGCGTGTCCGGCTCGCGATGGCGCTCGCGCAGGACACCCGGGTCCTGCTGCTCGACGAGCCGACCACGTACCTGGATCTGCACCACCAGCTCGACGTGCTGCAGACCGTGGTGCGTCTGCGTGAGGAACGCGGGCTCACGGTGGTGATGGTGCTGCACGACCTGGCCCACGCGGCCCGTTTCGCCGAGCGGATCGTCGCCCTGCGGGAGGGCCGTGTGGTGGCCGACGGAGCGCCGAAGCAGGTCGTCACGCCGGGGTTGCTGGCGGAGGTGCTGCAGGTGGCGGGCCGGGTCGGTGAGGATCCGGAAGGGGGGTGGCCTGTGTGTTACCCAGATCACCCTATCGCGGCTCTAGAATATGAAAATCAGATTCATTAGGGTGGGTCGTGGCGCTCAACCGAACGCCGCATCTCCCTGCTGATGAAGGAGAGTTCATGGACAACGAGCAGGTCTTCGCGCCGATCGCCGACCCGGGTCAGCTGGCTCACGACTCGGCTTCTCACTCCAACGCGCTCGTCGAGAACCCCTTCGAGGACACCGAGGAGTAAGCGAGGGTCTGGCCACCCTCGACCGTGGGCCCGCCCGATGCACCTTCCGGGCGGGCCCACGCCCGTCCCAGGTCCCGTCGACAGGAGGAACGCCGTGTCCCGTAACCGACTCGTCCCCGGTGTCGAGGTCGTCCCCGTGCCCGGGCGAGGGCTTGCCGTCCGCACCCCCGAGGGGGAGTTCTTGAGCGTCAGGACAGGAGACGCCGACGAGGACGCCCTGCTCTCCCTGCTCACCGGGGGAACCACAGCCCTGGTGGACGAAGGGCTGGACCGCGTGGTCCGGGCGTTCGAAGAAGCCGGTTATCTGGCGGAAGGGCCATCGGGCCCGGAGTGGCCCGCCGCGCACGGGGACGTCAGGATCCTCGGCGACCCGGTACTGACCGAACCGCTCGCCGGACAACTGGCCGCCCTGGGCGCGCGGCCCCGTACGACGCCGGCCGTCACCGCCTCAGGCAGCTCGCCGGCGGGCATCGAGGACCTGCTCGACGGAAACCCCTGCGCGGTCGTGTGGTGCCTGGACGGACCCGTGCCGGACGGCCTGTGGGACGCCGCCGACCGGCTGCCGGAGCACGGCGTCGCGTGGCTGCGCTGCCACCGTGAGGGCTGGCAGGCGTACGTCGAGCCGGTGGCCGTCGCTCCCGGGGACGTCACCTCGGCGCACGTCCGGTCCCGTCGGCTCGCCGCCACACCCGCACACCGCGAACTGGCCGCGTACTGGAGCGGACCGCGCACCTCCGGCGCCCCGGTCCGGCTCGCCCCGCCCGCCGCCACGCTGCTCGCGGCGCTGCTCGCCGACGACCTCCGCCGATGGGCCACCGGTGCCTCCGACCCGGGGGGACTCCCGGCACGGCGCCGACTGCGACGGGTGGACCTGCGCACGCTGACCGTCACCGAGCACCCCGTGCTGCCGGTGCCCGACGTCGCGCCGACGCCGAAGAAGGACGGATGACGGCCTTCAGCACGGCCGTGGGGGAACTCGCCACCGACGTACGTCTCCCGGCGGGTGACGGCCCTTTCCCGGCCGTCCTGCTGCGCACCCCCTACGACCGGGCCCGGCACGAGGCCGAGGCGCGTGGCTGGGCCCGCCGCGGGTTCGCCGCCGTCGTCCAGGACGTGCGGGGGCGGTTCGCGTCGCCGGGGGAGTGGCACCCGTACGCGTACGAGACCGCGGACGGAACAGCGGCCGTCCGCTGGATCCGGCAACAGCCTTGGAGCGACGGGCGACTGGTGGCCGCCGGCGCCTCCTACGCCGCCCACTGCGCCCTCGTCCTCGCCCTCGACGCCCCCGGGGACGCCCGGCCGGATGCCGTCATCGCGGCCGTGCCCGCCCTCGGCCCGGCGGAGACGGCCCGCGAGGCGTCCGGCGTGGAACGGCTGCTCTCCCGCGCCGGATGGTGGGCCGCCCACGGCGACCGGCGCGACTCCGACGAACGCGCGCTGGACAAGGCCCTGGCCCAGGACCCCGGCCTGCTCGCCCACCTGCCGTTGACCGCCCTGCCCGAGCGGCTGGGACGCGCACTGCCCTCGTGGGCGGGGCTGTGGCGCCGGCCCGACCGCGGGCACCTCGTGGCGCGGGCGGCGCACGCCGGACCGCCCCTGCTCGCGGTGGGCGGCCACCACGACCACTTCACCGAGGAGACCGTCGCCCTGTGGCACGCCTGGGGCGGATCCTCGGCGCGTCTGCTGCTCGGCCCCTGGGGGCACCCTCTGACCGCTGCCCCGGGGCCTGACGCGGGACCCGCCCACCGGCTGAACCTCGGCGAACTGTACGTGCGTTGGGCCCGCCGCGCCCTGACCGGCGACCTCGCCCCCGGCCACCACGGCGCACTCGCGCTGGGCGGCGCCGACCTATGGCTGCCCGCCGGCGCCGAGGGAGAACCGCGCGCCCACCGCACGCACCTCGTGCACGGCTCCGCCTTCACCGCCGACCCCGCCCGGCCCGTCCGCTCCGACGACCTGACCGTCCCCGCGGACGGCCCGCCCGACCGCTGCCTGCTGGTCACACCGCCGTCGCCGCGGCCGCTCGACCTCGTCGGCCCCGTCAGTGTGCGGCTGCGGGCCACCGCCCACACCCCGTCCGCCGACTGGGCCGCCAGGCTCGTCGCGCTCCCACCGGACGGAACCGCCGAGCGGCTCGCCTTCGGTGTCGTCCGGCGTGCCGAACCGGCCGGCCGGGAGGCCGCCTTCACCGTCGGACTCGGCCGGCTCGCACGCCGGCTCCGGACCGGTACCCGGTTGCGCCTGGAGATCGCCGGACACCACTTCCCGGCCCACGCCCGCAACCCCCACACCGGGGACGACCCGATCACGGCGGAACAGCTGCTCGTCTCCCGGCGGGAGGTCGACCCGGACAGCGTGGTGCTGAACCTGCCCGTCCTCCCGTCCCGTCCCGCCCCCACCGATCCTGCCGAGGAGATCCTGCGATGACGGCTCTGCCGCTGGAAGCGCTCGTCGACCCCGTCTGCGGAATCGTCCGCAAGGTCAAGCCCGTCGAGCACCCCGCGGGCGCCCCGCCCCGCTACACCGCGCTCACGGCCGAGGTGTCCGACGCCCGCAGACTCGGGCTGTGGCCCGCCGACCGGGTCTCCCTCGGCACCACCTTCGGCGACGCCGAGCAGGCCCGCGTCGCCGCGATAGCCGAGGGGATGGAGCGCTACTGCGGCAACCGTGTGCCGCCGCCCGGCCATCCGGACGCGCCCCTGCGCGCCACCGCCGCCGAACTGGCGGACAAGGGCCTGCGCCTGTACGGGCCGGCCGATCTGCCCGCCTACGCACCCTGGCAGTACGCCCGCGGGGGCTTCCCCTACCGCCCGTTCACCGCCGACACCCCCGCGCTGTGGACACGGGGAACCGAACGACTGCCCGACGGGACCGCTGTCGAGGTCTGGGCACCCGTCTCGCTCACCCACCTCAACTGGCGCCAGGGCGGCCTGCGCGCACTGCCCCGTACCCACCACCTCAACTACGCCGGCATCGCCGCCGGACAGGGCCTCGACGACGCGATCGAGCGCGGCCTGCTGGAGATCGTCGAACGCGACGCCCTGGAACTGTGGTGGCACCTGGACGGCCCGGCCCGGGGCATCGACCCGGCGAGCGTGCCCGGCCTCGCCGACGACCTCGCCGGTTCCGCGCTCGAGGTCCATATCGTGGAGATGCGCTCGGAGTTCGCCCCCTGTATGGCCGCGCTCGTCCACGACCCGCGCCTCGGCCTGTACGCCGCCGGGTTCGCCTGCAAGTACGACCCGGCCGACGCCGCCCGCAAGGCTGTCCTCGAAGCCGTTCACACCTGGGTCTTCACCCAGGGGCTGACCGGCCCCGACGGCTGGGTGTTCCAGGCCGTCGAGGCCGGGCTGCTCGCCCGCGGGCTCTACCTGGACCACCGGGCCGACGGCCGCTACCTCGACGTGTGCGGCGAGCAGTTCGAGCACGTGCGGGACCTGGGAGCACACGTGCAGGTGTGGCTCGACGAACGGATGGCGGCCGAGGCCCGGAGGTTCACCGAGCCCGCGCTCGGGACGGTGTCCGTCGCCGAGGTCGAGCCGGGCAGCCGGGAGCGCCTGAGGAGCGCGCTGCGCGGCGGCGGCCACCGCGTCATGACCTTCGATCTCACCACCGAGGACGTGGCGGAGACCGCGCTGCGCGTCGCGCGGGTCCTCGTCTCCGGACTGCTGCCCAACGCGCCTGCCGCCTTCGGGTACTTCGGCTGCCCGCGCCTCGCCGAGGCCGCCGTCGCGCGCGGCTGGCGCACCACCGCGCCGAGCGCGCCGCGGGACTTCACGCTGGCACCTCCGCCGCACATGTGAGGGCCGTGTGGAAGACCACTGTGAGGACCTGCCGACGGGCCTGGCCGCCGCCCTCGCCCGGGCCCGCTCCCCGGAGCGCCCCGGCCCCGACACGCCCGCCGGGACAGCCGTCCGCCGCTGGCCGGGGCCGCCGCGTCCGATTCCGGAGGCCGGCCCCGCGGACCTCGACCTGCGGACCCTGCTGCGTCTGTCCCTGGCGGCCTCGGACCCCTCCGGACGCCTCAGGCCCACCCCCTCCGCGGGTGCGCTGCATCCGGTGGACACCGAACTGGTCGTGGGCGCCGGCTGCTCGCTGCCGCCCGGCCGCTACGGGTACGACCCGCTGCGCCACCGCGTCCACCCCGTCGGCCCGCCCGCCGACGGCACGCCGCCGGGCGTGACCGCCGTGCTCTCCGTCACCGCACAGCGCACGGTGTCCCACTACGGCCACCGCGCCTGGCCCCTCCTGTTGCTGGACACCGGGCACGCCGCCGCGGCGCTGTTCCTGGCGGCCCGCGTCCTGGGCGCCGGTGAACCCGACGTACGGATGGACGGACGCACCGGCAGCCCTCTGGCCGTCGTACGCGTCCCACCGCCCGGCGGACCGAGCCCGAGGCGCCCGGCGGACGAGGACCGGCCCGCCCCGGCCGACCTGCTGGCGCGTCGCAGTGCCCCACCACCGCTGCCGGGTCTTCCACCCCGCGCTGCCCTACGGGCGGTCCTGGCCACCGCCGAACGAGCCGGGGACGGCGGCCTGTTGCGCTGGTGCGCCGCGGTCGGCCCGCCTCGGCCCGGCCTCATGGAACTGGCTCCCGAGGGCACGGCCCTGCGGCGCCACGCGTCCGGCGACGCCCGTCCGACGCTCGCGGCCTGGGCGGCGGGCCAGGCGTGGCTCGCGGACGCCGGCGCCGTGGTGATCGCCCACGGCTGCCCCACGGACGCCGGCCCCGCGCACATCCGCCGCGCCCATCTGAGAGCCGGCTTCGCCGTCCACCTGGCCCATGTCACGGCCCAGCGCCACGGGCTGGCGGCCCGGCCCGTCGGCTCCTGGCAGCAGGCGGATCTCGGCGCCGCCCTCGGCGCCGAGCCGGGCCGTGACTGGGTCGTGCACGCACTGGCCCTCGGCACCCCTCACGCCGACGAGGAGAAGTCCGCATGATCGTCCACCCCGAGCTGCGCCGCGCCGCGATGCGCGCACGGCGTCCCCTGCTGGCGGCCACCCTCTTGCAGGGAGCCGTCACCCTCACCCACCTGGCCCAGGCCGTGCTGCTGGCCCTCGCGCTCGCCGCCCTGGCCCGCGGTGACACCGGCCCACTCCCGTGGTTGCTCGCCACGGTGCTCGCCGTCGTCGCCGCCCGCGCCGGACTCGCCGTGTGGCAGCGGCGCACCGCCACCCGTGCCGGGGCCAGGGTCAGGGTGGCACTGCGCGACGAACTCCTCGTCCACCTGGGCCGGCTGGGGCCCGCGTACCTGACCACGGCGCGGGCGGGAGCCGTCCGCACCACCCTGGTCGAGGGGGTGGAGGGCGTCGACGCCTACGTCTCCCGCCACCTGCCCCAGCTCCTGGTCACCCTCGCGGTACCTCCCCTGGTCCTCGCCGTCCTCACCGTGGTCGAACCCCGGGCCCTCCTCGGACTCGTCCCCGCCCTGCTCCTTGCCCTGCTGGGGCCACGCGCCTGGGACCGGCTCCTCGCCGCCCGGGGAAAGGAACACTGGGACACCTACGAAGGACTGGGCGCCGACTACCTGGAGGCCCTCCAGGGCATGCCCGCGCTGCGCGCCGCGGGCGCCGTCGGCCGCACCCGCGCACGCCTGGAGGAGCGGTCCGCGGCCCTGCACCGCGCCACCGTGGCCAAGTTGCGGATCTCCCTGGTCGACACCAGCATCACCGACCTCGCCGTCCAGGGCGGCACCGCCGCCGCCGCGCTCCTGGCGTGCTGGTCGGCCGTCACCGGATCCACCACCGCGGCCGGCACCTACCTGGTGCTGCTGCTGGCCTCCGAGTGCTTCCGCCCGGTCCGCGACCTCGCCCGGGAATGGCACGCCGGCTACCTCGGGGTGTCGGCCGCCGACGGGCTGGCGGCCCTGCGCACGGCCGAGCCGGCGGTCCCCGACTCCGCGACGGCGCCCGCGCACCGGCACACTCCGCCCGAACTCCGTTTCCACGAGGTCCGGTTCACGTACGACGGTGCTCCCGCACCCGCCCTGGACGGTGTCTCCTTCACCGCGCGGGCGGGACGGACCACCGCGATCGTCGGGCCGTCCGGCGCGGGCAAGTCGACCCTGCTGTCCCTGCTCCTGCGCCACCACGACCCGCAGGAAGGGCGGATCACCCTCGACGGGCGCCCCACGACCGAGTACGCGCTCGACTCGCTGCGGCAGGGCATCGCCGTGGTCTCGCAGGAGACGTACCTGTTCCACGCCACCATCGCCGACAACCTGCGTCTGGCCCGACCCGGCGCCACGGACGGCGAACTCACCCGGGCGGCGCGCGCGGCCGGGATTCACGACGAGATCGCCGCCCTGCCGGACGGCTACGCCACGGTGCTCGGCGAACGGGGCGCCACCCTCTCCGGCGGACAGCGACAGCGGCTCGCCCTCGCGCGGGCGCTGCTGTCGGACGCCCCGGTCCTCGTTCTCGACGAGGCCACCAGCGCGGTCGACGAACGACGCGAGGCGGACATCGTCCGGGAGCTGCTGAAGGCGGCCGGCGGGCGGACCGTCCTGGTGGTCGCCCACCGGCTCGCCGCCGTCCGGCACGCCGACCACATCGTCGTCCTCGACGCGGGACAGGTCGACGCCGTCGGCGACCACACCGGTCTGGTCGAGGCCGGCGGCGTCTACACCCGGCTCGTCGAGGCCGGCCGCGTCCACCGAGGAGAACTCGCCGCATGAGCACCGTCACGGGCCCCACGGCCACCTGCGCGGACGTCCCCGCCCGGGGCGCGCTGCGCGCCCTGCTGCCCGCCCTCGCGGCACACCGTGCCATGACGGCACGCACCTGTGTTGCCGCGCTTCTCGAACAGGGCTCCCTCACCGCGCTGGTGACCCTGGCCGCGCACACCGTGGGCACCGCCGTCATCGAAGGGCGCGCCCCCACGGCCGGCGTCGTCACCGCGCTCGTCGCCCTCGTCCTCGTACGCGCCCTGATGACCTGGCGGGAGATGGATCTCTCCCATGACCTCGCCTACCGGGTGCTGGCCGCGCTGCGGGTCCGCGTCTTCGACGGACTGGCCCGCAGCGCGCCCGCCCGGGTCGCCGGCCGCCGCAGCGGGGATCTCGCCGCCACCGCCATGGCCGACGTGGAGGCGCTGGAGTTCTTCTACGCCCACACCACCGCCCAGCTGCTCGCGGCGGGCACGGTGTTCACCGGGGGCTCGGTACTCCTGGCCCTGGTGGAGCCGTGGCTGCTGGTGGCCGTGCTGCCGGTCGCCGTCCTGCTCGCCACGGCGCCCTTCGTCGACGCGGGCGCGCGCACGGCACGCGGTGGCCGCACCCGGTCGGCCGTGGCCGCGCTGTCGGCGGACACGGTGGAGACCGTCGACGGGCTGCGCGAACTGCTCGCCTTCGGCGCTCTGGCCGAACGCCGCCGCAAGCTGGCGGAGCGGGGGCGGCAGGTGGGCGACGCCCAGCGCGCCGAGGCCACCTGGGAGGCCGTCGCCGCCGCCGTCCGTGACGTCCTCATCGTGGTGGCGGTCCTCGGCGTGGTCGCTGCGGCGGCACACTCCGTGACCTCCGGACGCCTGCACGGTGCCTGGGCGCCGGCCGCGACGGCGCTGGCCCTGTCCGTCCTCGGCCCGGTCGCGGAGTCGGCCCGCGCCCTGAGCCAGGCCGTGGCCCTGCGCGCCGCCGCCGCCCGCGTCGACGCGGCCGTCAAGGCCCCCGCCCTCGCCCCGCCGCCCGCCGCTCCACGTCCCCTGCCTCCCGGACCCCTGGGCGTCCGGCTGCACCGAGTGAGCTTCGACTACGGCGGCGAGCCCGTGCTGAACGGCGTGGACCTCACCGTCCGACCCGGCCGGACACTCGCCCTCGTCGGCGCCTCCGGCGCCGGCAAGTCCACCTGCGCCCACCTGCTGGCCCGCTTCTGGGACCCGTCCGCCGGTGAGGTCCAGCTGCTGCCCGCCGACGGCGAGCCCGTGGACGTGAGGGAGGTGCACGACGCGGAACTGCGGCGCGCGGTGGTCCTGGTGGGACAGGACACCCCCCTCTTCCACGGCACCCTCGCCGAGAACCTGCGGCTCGCCGCGCCCGAGGCCGACGACCGGGCGCTGGCCGAGGCGGCACGGCTGTGCGGCGTCGACCGGATCGCCCCTCTGGACACGCTCGTCGGCGAGCGAGGCGCCACGCTGTCCGGCGGTCAGCGGGCCCGCATCGCCCTGGCCCGCGCGCTGCTGGCCGGACCGCGCGTCCTCGTGCTCGACGAGTCCACCGCCCACCTGGACAACACCGGCGACGCCGAACTCGCCGCCGCGCTGCGGCAGGAGAGCCGCACGACGATCTTCATCGCCCACCGCCCCGCCACCATCCGCCGCGCCGACCGCATCGCCGTCCTGGCGGACGGTCTCATCACGGAAGAGGGAACCTGGGAGGACCTCACAGGCGATCCCGGCAGCGCGCTCAACCGCATCCTCGGCCACACCGCCCCGCCCGAACACGGCGTGCCCACGGCGTAGAAGACGAGATGCACCCCTCCATCGAGGGGTGCATCATGTGCTTCCAGGCTGCTGCTGAGCCGTGACGCGGATGACGCTGCGGCTGCGGATCCTGCCGCGGTCGGAGATGAACTTCCGCGGCAGATCGGCGTCCTTGGCGTCGATGTAGGCGATCCCGGCCGCGTCAGCGGGTTGGGACGGGGTGGACGGGCGGTGTCACGCGACGGGATCGAGCAGGGAGTCGAAGGCGGCCGGCAGTCGTCTCCACGCCTCGGGGCCTGCCGCGTACTCGGCGTCGCTCAGCAGGCAGGATTCCAGCACCCGGGCGAGCCCGTCGCGGTCCAGGCCGGGTGAGGTGAAGACGAGGTGCTGGCAGCGGTCGCCGTGCTCGGAGTGCCAGTCCAGTGCGGCGGCCGCCCGGCGGACGGGCGGGACCATCTCCCAGGCGGCGTCCGGCAGGGAGGCGAGCCAGGGGCCGGCGCTCTCCACGCACAGCGCTCCGCCCGCGGCGTCCCAGGCGAGCAGGGTGTCGGGGCGGTCCGCGAGCCAGAACGGTCCGCGGCTGCGGACCGCGGCGCAGCAGAGGTCTTCCAGTGCCGCGTAGAGGCGTTCGGGATGGAACGGGCGGTGCCGGCGCCAGACGAAGGTGGTGACACCCGCCTCGTCGGCGTCCTGGGGGAGCAGGGCGCAGGCCGGGTGCTGGGCCGCGGCGGCGGCTTCGGCGTCGAAGCCGGTGAAGGCCAGTCGGGCGAGCTCCGGAGAGCCGGCGCTCACCTGACGGGCGGTGGGGTGGAGTTGGGTGAGGAGCGCCCGGTCCTCGTCGTCGGCGTCCTCGCTCCCCACGACGGCGAGGACGGGGGCGTACTCCAGTTGCCTGGCCCAGGTGTCGCCGACCGTGCGCCGGTCGCCGGCCGTGGCCGCGAGGCCCACCTCGGCCAGGTCGTCGCCGTTGCCGAGGCAGGGGAGGACGAGAGCCGGATCGACCGCTGTGACCACGTTGGTGAGCCGGACCGCGTCGGTGGCGTGCCGGACGACGACCTCGGCCATCCCCTTGGGTTCGACGGAGTCCCACAGTTCGACAACGGCGAGCCGGGTGAGGCCGGCGTCGGCGAGCCGTCGCAGCTCGGGGACCAGGTCCTCGCGCAGCGCGCAGCACGCGCAGTCGTTGACCAGGGGAGCCTCGTCCCGGGACAGCTCGCCCGAAGCGTCGCGCACCTGACGCACAACGGTGCCGTCGGCCGCTGTGGACAGGTCGTGATGGAGGGCGACGCTGCCGGGTACCAGGCGCAGGAGGTGCTCCACGACCTCGCGGCGGGCCTCGGAGTGGATCCCGGCGACGATGACGACGGGCAGTCCGGTCTCGTCCCGCATCAGTTGGCTCCGCGTCGGCCGTACCGGCGCTCGAAGCGCTCGACCCGCCCGGCGGTGTCCAGAACGCGGGCGGTCCCCGTGTAGAAGGGGTGGCTGACGTGCGAGATCTCGACGTCGACCACCGGGTAGGTGTCCCCGTCCTCCCATTCGATCGTCTTGTCGCTGGTCATGGTGGAGCGGGTCAGAAAAGCGTAGTTCGCGGCACGGTCGCGGAAGACGACGGGGCCGTAGGCGGGGTGGATCCCGGGCTTCATGGGGCGTCCTCGAGTTCGGGGGCCGGTGGGGGAGTGGCGGGAGGTCAGCGTTCCTCGCGGAAGTCGGCGTGGCGCCGGGCGATCGGGTCGTACTTGCGCAGGACCAGGCGATCGGGGTCGTTGCGGCGGTTCTTGCGAGTGACGTACGTGTAGCCGGTTCCCGCGGTGGAGCGGAGCTTGATGATCGGGCGTACCTCGTTGCGTGCCATGGGCGGTACTATATGACAATGATTTCCATTATCGAAAGTTAGCCGTCCCCGACGAGAGGTAGGTACGACCGTGTCCGCCCACTGCCAACTGACCGGCGCCCGGCCGCGCTTCGGCAACACCATCTCCCACTCGCATCGGCGCACGTCGCGCCGCTTCGACCCCAACATCCAGCGCAAGCGCTACTGGCTGCCGAGTGAGGGCCGGTACGTCCGGCTGACGCTCAGCGCGAAGGCGATCAAGACGGTCGACAGCATCGGCGTCGAAGCCGCCGTGGCCCGCATCCGCGCCCGCGGGGGGAAGATCTGATGGCCAGGAAGAGCAAGATCGCGCAGAACGAGAAGCGCAAGGCGGTCGTCGAGCGGTACGCGGCCCGGCGTGCGGAGCTGAAGGAGATCATCCGCCGGCCGTCCTCCACCGACGCCGAACGCCGGGCCGCAGTGGAAGAGCTGCGGCGCCAGCCCCGCGACGCGAGCGCCACCCGCGTGCGCAACCGGGACAGCGTGGACGGGCGGCCCCGCGGTCACCTCCGGAAGTTCGGCCTGTCACGTGTCCGCGTACGTGAGCAGGCCCACGCGGGCTTCCTGCCGGGGGTCACCAAGTCCTCCTGGTAGTCCCCCCCCGCTCCCGCGACGGGCCCCGGTTCCGGCCATGACTCCGCCGAGTCGCGGCCGGAACCGGCCGCCGGCCAGGACGCCCCGCCGCACGACGACGCAGACAAGGGGGTGTCGCCCGCCGGATCGGGGGAACGTTGCGTCTGTCGTGATCGCCCTCAGACGTCCCGTTGGTGCGGCTTCCGGCATCCGCGACGGGGCGGGGCGGGCTTCACGGGAGGACACGGGCCGGTATGAGGAGAAGGGCGTCGCGTGGAGCGTTCAGGCCGATCGGTGAGCGGGGCGCGAGCCGACGTCGACGCACAGGTGTTCACCGCGGACCCGGAGGTGGGCGGAGACCTCGCCCGGGTGGACTGGACGGCCACGCCGCTCGGCCCGCCGCGGCAGTGGCCGCAGAGCCTGCAGACGGCCGTCAGCATCCTGCTCTCCTCCCGCTTCCCGATGTGGATGGCGTGGGGCGAGGAGCTGACGTTCTTCTGCAACGCGGCCTACCGGCGCGACACGCTCGGCCGTAAGTACCCGTGGGCGCTGGGCCGGCCCGCGAGCGAGGTGTGGGCGGAGATCTGGGGGGACATCGGCCCGCGCATCGACGCCGTGCTCGGCACGGGCCGGGCCACCTGGGACGAGGGGCTGCTCCTCTTCCTGGAGCGGTCCGGCTACACCGAGGAGACCTACCACACGTTCTCCTACAGCCCGCTCCGGGACGACGCCGGCGACGTCGTCGGCATGCTGTGCGTGGTCAGCGAGGACACCGAGCGGGTGATCGGCGAGCGGCGCATGGCCACCCTGCGGGACCTGGGCTCCGACCCCAGCGTGATCCGCACCGAGCAGGAGGTGCTGGCCTTCGCCGACCGGCAGCTGTCCCGCAACCCGAAGGACCTGCCCTTCACCCTGACCTACCTGTTCGACGGCGGCGACGCCCGGCTCGTCGGCGCGACCGGCGTCACCCCCGGTACGCCCGTCGCACCCCGCGTCCTCCCCGTCGCCGGCGATGACGGCGTCTGGCCCGTCGCGGCGCTGGCCGAGGGGGAGACACGCCTGGTCCCGCTGACCGGCGCGCCGTTCGTCGGTCTGCCCGGCGGCGGCCGGCCCGAGCCGCCCGTGGAGGCGCTCGTGGTGCCCCTGCTCCAGCAGGGCAGCGCGCCGTACGGCTTCCTCGTGGCCGGCCTGAACCGCTACCGCGACCTGGACGAGCGCTACCGGGGGTTCGTCGAGCTGGCGGCCGGACACATCGCCTCCGGCATCGGCAGCGCCCGCAGCTACGAGGCGCAGCAGCGGCGGGCGGAGGAACTGGCGGAACTGGACCGGGCCAAGACCACCTTCTTCTCGAACATCAGCCATGAGCTGCGCACCCCGCTGACCCTGATCATGGGGCCGGTCGAGGAACTGCGGACCCGGCTCGCCGACGCGGGCGAGGACATACGGACCGAACTCGACGCCATCCACCGCAACGGGCTGCGGCTGGGCAAACTGGTCAACACGCTGCTCGACTTCTCCCGCATCGAGGCCGGCCGGATGCAGGCCCGCTACGAGCCGGTCGAACTGGGCGCGGTGACGGCGGAGCTGGCCAGCGTCTTCCGCTCGGCCATGGAGCGGGCCGGACTCACCTTCGAGGTGGACTGCCCCGCCCTGGACGAACCGGTGCACGTGGACCGCACCATGTGGGAGAAGGTGATCCTCAACCTGCTCAGCAACGCGCTGAAGTTCACCTTCGAGGGAACGGTCCGCGTGGCCGTGCGCCGGTCCGGCCCGCACGCCGTGGTCACCGTGGCCGACACCGGCACCGGCGTGCCCGAGGCGGAGATGCCCCGGCTGTTCGAGCGCTTCCACCGCATCGAGAACGCCCGCTCCCGGTCGAACGAGGGAAGCGGCATCGGACTGGCCCTGGTGCGGGAACTCGTCGGTCTGCACGGCGGCACGATCGACGCCGAGAGCGCCGAGGGCAAGGGCACCGCCATCACCGTCCGGGTGCCGTTCGGCACCGCGCACCTGCCCGAGGGCTCCGTGGTGTCGGAACCGGCCGGCGCCCGGGCCTCGGCCACCGCCGACCCGTACGTCCACGAGGCCCTCCGCTGGCTTCCCGTGAGCGCGGCGGGCGCGGCGGCCGACGACGGCCCGGAGGAGACGGAAGCCGCCCCGCTCGGCTCGCACGCCGGTGACACCCGCAGCGCCCGCGTGCTGGTCGCCGACGACAACGCCGACATGCGCGAGTACCTCACCCGCATCCTGACCGCCGGGGGATACGAGGTCACCGCCGTCACCGACGGCGTCGAGGCCCTCGACGCCGTCCGCCGCCGCACGCCCGACCTCGTCGTCAGCGACGTGATGATGCCCCGGCTGGACGGGCTGGAGCTGGTGACCCGCCTGCGCGGCGACTCCCGTACGGCCTCCGTGCCGGTGCTGCTGCTGTCGGCCAGGGCCGGGCAGGAGGCGTCGATCGAAGGACTGCGGGCCGGCGCCGACGACTACCTGGTGAAGCCCTTCGCCGCCGCCGAACTGCTCGCCCGGGTCCGCGCGAACGTCGAACTGGCCCGGCTGCGCGGCCACCACCTGCGCTGGCGGACCGCGCTCATCGACTCGCTCCAGGAGGCGTTCTTCGTCTGCGACGAGTCCGGCGCCGTCGTGGAGATCAACACGGCCTTCACCGACATCCTCGGCTACGGCCCCGAGGACCTGCCGTACGCCCCCGTCCCCCCGTGGTGGCCGGACCCGGACACCGACCCGGTCGCGCGCGAGCAGGTCGGCGACGCCTTCGCCGGCCTGCTGGAGAACGCGCAGGGCTCGCACACCGTGCCGGTCACCCGCCGCGACGGCCGCCGCCGGTGGGTCGCCGTGACCTACAACAAGGCCGAGGACCCGGACACCGGACGCCAGGTCACCGTCGGCACCTTCCGTGACGTCACCGCCGAGCACTACGCCGTCCAGCGTGAGACGGCGCTCGCGGCGCTCAGCACCTCGCTGTCCCGGGCCTCCAGCATGCCCGAGGCGCTGTCCGGCGCGCTGGACCAGCTGCGGTCGCTGTGGCACGCGGACGTCGTGCTGGCCGCCGTCTTCGACGGCGACGACACCCCGGCGCTCACCGCGACCGACCCGGACCTGCGGTGGGAGAACCTGCCGGACGGACGCCGGGAACGGCTCGGCGCGCTGCGCGGCCGCCCCCCGCTCACCGTGGTCACGGAGGACAGCGGCGCGGGCGTCCTGCTGGAACACCCGCGGGGCCCGCTGACCCTGTGGGTCGACCTGGGCGGAGACCGGCCGTTCACCTCCGAGGACCAGCTGCTGCTGTCGCTGCTGTCCGGGCACCTCGCGCAGGGCCTGGTGCGGGCGCACCAGATCGACCAGCAGCGGGAGGCCGCGATCGCGCTCCAGCGCGCGATTCTCGGTCCCGCGCGGCTCCCCGACGGCTTCGCCGTGCGGTACGAACCCGCTTCCCGCCCGCTGGAGGTGGGCGGCGACTGGTACGACACCGTCACCCTGCCGGACGGGCGCATCGGCATCGTCGTGGGCGACTGCGTCGGACGCGGCCTGGAGGCGGCCAGCGTCATGGGCCAGCTGCGCAGTGCCTGCCGCGCCCTGCTGCTCCAGGACCCCAGCCCCGGCCGCACGCTGGCGGCGCTCGACCGGTTCGCGGCCGGCGTGGCGGGCGCGGTGTGCACGACCGTGTTCTGCGGGGTGCTCGACCCCGCCACCGGAGAGCTCACCTACTCCAGCGCCGGTCATCCGCCGGGCGTCCTCGTGCACCGCGACGGCGCCGTACGGCTGCTGGAGGAGGGACGTGCCCTGCCGCTGGCCGTACGGCCCGGCCGGACGCGCCCGGAAGCCACGTGCGCCCTTCCCGCCCGGGCCACGCTGCTGCTGTACACCGACGGTCTCGTCGAACGCCGGCGGCTGCCGCTCAGCACGGGCATCCAGCGAGCGGGCGACGCCGTGCAGGAGGGCCGCGACCTGCCGGTCGAGGACCTCGCCGGCGCGGTGATGGCGAGGCTCGCTCCGGCCGGCGGGTACGACGACGACGTGGCCCTGCTGCTGTACCGCCATCCCGCACCGCTGGACATCACCTTCCCGGCCGAGTCCTCCCAGCTCGCCCCCGTCCGCAAGGCGCTGCGGAGCTGGCTCGCCCGGTGCGAGCTGCCCCCGAACGCGGTGCAGAACGTCCTCGTCGCCGTCGGCGAGGCGTGCGCGAACGCGATCGAGCACGGCCACCGGCACGCTCCGGGGGAGGGTGTACGGCTGCGCGCCGTGGCGCTGGTGGACACCCTGCGGGTGACGGTGGCCGACAGCGGGCGGTGGAAGGATCCGCACCCCGGGGCGAACGCGCACCGTGGCCGGGGCATGTCCCTGATGCGGGCGATGATGCAGCAGGTCACCGTCTCCCCCGGCCCGTCCGGCACCACCGTCGACATGCAGATGAGGATCCCCTGATGACAACCACGCTCACGCTCGCGCCCGGACGGGGTCCCGACGGCGCCGCCCGTCTCGCCGTCGCCGGCGAGATCGACATGAGCAACGCCGGTCGTCTGGCGGAGGCCCTGGACAGCCGTCCCGGTCCCCTCGTCGTGGACCTGACGGAGGTGGAGTATCTCGACAGCGCGGGGCTGAGCGTGCTGTTCGCCCACGCCGACAGGCTGGAACTCATCGTTGCGCCGCTGCTCGAGCCCGTCCTCACCGTCTCGGGTCTCGCCGGTCTGGTCCCCGTCCACGTCTCCGGCACGCGGATCGGGCCGGAGGGTTGACCGGCCCGCACCGGGGAAGCCGCACTGTGCCCGAGCCACCCGTTCAGGAGTGAAGTCCCAGGTGAGTGACACCCTCGACACGACAGTCCGTTACACCGGGAAGCGCACAGCCGTCGTCACCGTCGTCGGAGACGTCGATCTGCACACCGGGCCCGTCCTGCGGGCGGAGGCGCTGACCGTTGTGGGACACGGTGCTCCACACCTGGTCCTGGACATGGCCCAGGTGGACTTCGTCGACTCCACCGGCCTCAGCACCCTCATCGTCCTGCTGCACGCCAGCCAGGAGGCAGGCGGCTCGCTCCGCATCGCGGGTGTTCCCGAGCGTCTCCTGCGCATGGTGACCATGACCGGCATCTCCGAGCTGCTCCCGGTGCACGACACGGTCGCCGACGCGCTGGCGGCGCTGGACGTGGCCGGGGGCGCGGAGGACGGCGCCGACGATGCCGTCGGCGGGGTCGGCTCGTCCCGATGACCCGCCCCGCACGGGCGGACGGTCCCGCATCCCGTTCCGGACGTGCCTGCCCTGACCGCGGGCGCCGCTCTCCGGTGCGTTGCGCCACACTGCGTCATGGGCGGCGGCGTCCGGGGCAGCCGGGACGCCAGGACACACGGTCCGGCGGCGGACACGGGCCGGTGGAGGGGACGAGATGAGCGCTGAACGGGAACCGTGGCCGGGGGAGGGGCCACGCCCGTCACCGGCGGTACGGGACCCGGACGGGGACCTGTCGGTGCTGTTCGGGACGTCGACCGCGCTGTTCGCCTCCATGGCGGGGCCCGCCCATGTGCTGGAGGCCGCCAACCCCGCGTTCTTCGCCGCGATCGGGGGCGGACGGCGGGAACGCACCGGTGTGCCGCTGGGCGATCTGATGCCCGAGCTGGAGGCCCAGGGCTTCCTCCGGCTGCTCGACCAGGTCTACCGGACGGGGGAGCGGCACGTCGGCCGGGACACCCGCGTCGTCCTCGGCGTCGGCCGCCGGGCCCGGGAGGCGTACGTCGACTTCACCTATGAGGCCCGCCGCGACAGCGGCGGCAACATCGTGGGCGTCCGCATGATCGGGGTGGAGACCACCCAGGTCAAGCACGCCCGGCGGCTCGCCGCCGAGCAGCGCGCCCTCCTGGAGCAGATCGCCCGGCAGGCACCCCTGCCGGAGGTGCTGGAGGGCATGTGCCGGGTGATCGAGGAGCTGTCTCCCGGCGTCATCGTCTCGGTGCTGCTGGCGGACGAGGACGGCCGCCGTCTGCGCCACGGCGCCGCCCCCAGCCTGCCCGCCTTCTACAACCAGGCCATCGACGGCATCGCCATCGGTGAGGGCGTCGGCTCCTGCGGCACGGCCGCCCACCGGCGGCGGAAGGTGATCGTCACCGACATCGCCACCGATCCCCTGTGGGACGACTTCCGTGATCTGGCCGGCCGGGCGGGGCTGGCCGCCTGCTGGTCCACCCCGATCCTCGGGCGCGACGGGCGGGTGCTGGGCACGTTCGCGATGTACCACCGCACACCGCGCGCCCCCGAGGACACCGACCTCGCGCTGGCCCGCCTCTTCGTCGACACCGCCGCCCTCGCCGTCGAGCGGCACCACGCCGAGCAGGCCCGGCGGGCGGCCGACGCCCGGGAGAAGGCGGCACGCGACGACCTCTCCTACCTGCTGACCGTCAGCACCGCGCTGGCCGGCCCGCTGGACGAGGGGCAGACACTCCGACGCCTGGCCGACCTGGCCGTCCCGGCGCTGGCCCCGCTCGCCGCGGTGGACGTCGTGGAGGCCGGACGGGTGCACCGGGCGGCGGCCGCCGCCACGACCGGGCGCGCCCGTGGCCTGCTCGCCTCCCACAGCGCCGTCCGGGAGACCGAGGACGACGCCGTCGCACGGGTCCTGGCCACCGGCCACACCGAAGTGGCCCGCCGCACCCCGCCCGGTCCCGGACCGTGGCAGGACCTGGGCGTCACCGGCTACGTCTGTGTGCCGCTCATGGACCGGGAGCGTCCCTTCGGCGTGCTGAGCCTCTACGCGACGGACGACGCGTCGCTCGACGGCCACCGGATCGCGCTGGCGGAGGAAGTGGCCCGCCGCGCCGCGTCGGCCGCGCACAACGCGCGCCAGTACGCGCAGCGCGCCGCCCTCGCCCGTGACCTCCAGACCGGCCTGCTGCTGCCGGACCTGCCCGACGTCCCCGGCGCGCAGGTGGCGGCCTTCTACCACCCGGCCGGCCAAGGGCTGGACATCGGAGGCGACTTCTACGACGTCTTCCCGCGCGGGGACGGCAGCTGGTCCTTCGTCCTCGGGGACGTCTGCGGACGCGGCGCCCGGGCCGCCACCACGACGGCCCTGGTCCGGCACACCGCCCGAGCCGTCGCCCCGCTCCTCGACGACCCGGTCGCCGTCGTCAAGGCCGTCGACAGAGCCCTGAACGACCGCAGCTCCCAGGAGAACAACGGCTTCGTGACGCTCGTCTACGGCCATCTGACGCCGGTCGACGACGGACTCGCCGTCGAGCTGGTGCGGGCGGGCCACACCCCGCCCCTGCTGCTGGACGCCGGCCACACGGTGACGTCGGTCGAGGCCCACGGCGGCCTGATCGGCATCGGAATCCCGCCCCGGCTCGACGCCGTCCGCCTCACGCTGCGCCCGACGGAGAGCCTGGTGCTCTACACCGACGGCATCACGGAGTGCCGAGCCGCGGGCACGGAACAGTACGGAGAGGCCCGCCTGGCCGAGGCCCTGGCCTCCACTCCGGCCCGCCCGGCCGCCACGGACATCGTGCGGAGGCTGACGGAGGACATCCGGGCGTTCACGAGCGGGCGCACGGTCGACGACGACCAGGCGGCGCTGGTGGTGACGGCGCAGGGACCGTCACCGGGCGGGCGGTAGCTCACATCTCCGCACGGAGGAGCCGGTGCGGCCCGCCCGGGCAGCGGGCGGCCCCGCCGGGGCGCAGCCCGGCGGGGCCTGGTGTGGTGTGGTGCGCCCGCGTCCGTTACCGCACCGCGTAGCCGAAGTACTCGCCGTGGGCGGGGAGTCCGCCCTGGCCCGGCTGGTACGTGGTGGCGGGCGCGCTGGTGCCGCCCGTCACGGCGTTCGCGAACGGCAGGACGTGCACGGCCCCGGTGGCGGCGGGCCCGTAGGGCATGCCGACGTACAGGTTCCGCGGGGTGAAGTGGATGCTCGTGCCCAGCTTGGCGCCGGCGCTCGCGGGTCCGGGGACGCCGTCGCCGTCGCCGGCCTCGATCCACGAGTCGTTGGCGCCCGCCGCGCCCATCAGGGAGAAGGTGTGGACGGCGCCGGCGTCGGTGACGCCCGCGAGGTCCTCACCGGGGACGCCCACGGCGACCTTCAGGGTCTCGGCCGAACCGACCTGTCGCGGCGCGGTGTTGACGGCGCTCAGGGACGCGCCCGTGCGGTCGCCCGCCTCGATGGTGCCGGAGCGGTCGTCGCTGCCGGAGCCCTGGTTGAGCGCCCGCAGGTAGTCCCAGGTGCCGTCGCCCTTGATCTGCAGGAGGAGGACGTTGCCCGCCTCGGCCAGTTGCGCGCCGCCGGTCTCCGCCGCCAGGGCCTCGCCCGGCGCGCCGACCGCGAGGATCGAGTCGGTGGCCGTGGCCGCGCCGGCCGGGCGGTAGGCGACGAGCGCGAGGGCCTGGCCGAACTTGTCACCGGCCTCGGCCCCGGCGTTGATCTTCTCGTTGTCCTGGTCCAGCCCCGTGACCAGGGTGGGCCGTCCGGAGGCGTCCAGCGTGTGGCTGAACACGGCGAGGTTGCCGGCGTTCGCGTCGCCGCCGATGGCGTCGCCGGGAGCGCCCATGGCGATGAAGTTGGAGTCGCCCGTCACGGCCGTGCCGAAGGCGTCGTTCGCCTCGGCCGCGCCGGGGACGCCGGGCGAGTCCTGGTTGATGTCGATGCTGGTGTCGCCGTGCACGTAGAAGGCGGCGCCCGCCTTGGCGAGCGAACCGATCGCCTCGCCCGGCGCGCCGATCAGGACCCACGGCCTGCCCTCGGCGGTGGTGCCCGCCTCGAGGGCGGCGCCCATCCGGTCGTTGCTCTCGGGCGTGGCGGTGCCGATGGAGCCGGTGCCGGCGCCCTGCTCGAGGTGGCGCGCGGCCGGACCGGTGCCGAGACCGTTCCTGCCGCCGAACAGGATGTCGACGAAGCCGGCGTCGGTCGCGGTGCCGAGGTCCTCCTCCGACGCGGACACCACGAGATCGGTGTAGCCGTCCTCGTTGTAGTCGACGGTCGCGAGGTGGTTGCCGAAGTGGTCGCCGGGCTCGGCGCCGCCGGCCACCCAGTCGAGGTCCTGGGTGATCTCGGCGGTGCCCTTGCCGCCGCCGTACACGACACGGACCAGACCCGCGGTGGTGTCGCCGCCGACCGTCGCCATCGGGTCGCCGACGGCGATGTCCTCGACGGCGTCGCCGTTGAAGTCGGTGATGCGGGTGGCGCCGGCCTTCTGCGCCACCCAGGCGGCGAGGTCGTCGACGCGCGCGACGACGCCGGCCGTGGAGGTCTGCGTCTCGTCGGTGCCGAGGCAACCGCCCTGGGACGACCGGCTGGTGAGGCCGACGAGCGTGCCGCCGGACAGGACCGGGCCGCCTGCGTCGCCCATGCAGGCGGCGACCCCGCCCTTGCCGGTGACGTTCACGGAGGCGGCCGCGGTGGAGTCCACGGTGTAGACGCCGGTGTGCAGCTGGTTCGGCGCCCACACCGTCTTCGTCCGGCCGTATCCGGCGAAGGTCAGCTCCGCGCCGGCCGCGGGCGCGCCGCCGGCGAACGTCGCCGGGGTCACGGTGGTGACGGGCCGGCTGAGGCGGGCCAGCACCACGTCACGGTCCGTGCGCGGCACGAGCTCGACGACGCGGCGCTCGGCGCCCTGCGTGCCGGTGAGGTCGGACCGGCCGACGACCGCGGTGGTCGCCTTGGCGGGGACGCCGGCCGGGACGGCGAGCGAGGCGGCCGGGTCCTCGGCGAAGCAACTGGCCGCGGTCAGCAGCCACTCGGGGTCCACGAGGACGGCGGAGCAGCCGCGGTCGTGGGCGCCGACGGTGATCTTCGCCGTGTAGGCGTACGTGGTGTCCGAGGCGGCCACCGGCGTGCCGCCGGTGACGGCGAGGGCGGGCGCCGCGCTCAGCGCGAGCGACCCGGCGGCCAGGACGGCGCAGAGCGCGGCCGGCCGAGGACGTCTGATGAAGGACATGAAGGTGGGTTCCTCAATCATGGGGAGGCGGGGCCTCAGTTGGTGACGTGGATCTCGACCAGGACGTGCTCCCGGGCGTCGACGGACTCGCCGACGCCCGCCCAGGTGTCCGCCGGGATGTCGTACTCGACCTGGTCGTCCTCGGCCGTCATCTCCAGGTGGGTGTTGGCGGAGTCGTCCGTCTTCACCCCGTGCACCGCGGGCAGTTCGAGGGTCAGGAAGCCGGTGTCGGCGGTGACGTCGAAGCAGACGTCCTCGCGGTCGCGGGCGAGGAACCGCAGGAGGTCGGCCCCGGCGGCGCAGTCGGCGAGCACGATGTGGCCGTCGCCGCGCTTGAGGACGATGTTCTGCTCGGCCAGGATCTTGTCGGCGTTCGGGTAGGCGTAGTCCTCGACGGCGTAGCCGGGCGCGTCGCCGGCGACGGCCTCGGCCGGGGAACCGGCGGCGGCGCCGCCCTGGGCGAGCACGGCCCAGGCCAGCGCGCCGGCGGTGGCCGCGGCGCCCAGAAGGCGCACGAGTGTGTTGCGTGTCTTCATCACAGTCCTAGAAGGTCGGATCTCTCGGGCTCGCGCCCTTGGGGAAGAGGGCGGCTCAGCTCGCCCTGTCGTACGTCTGCGTGACGGGACCGTCGGGATCGAGCTGGAAGTACAGCGTGTCCTGGTCCTCCACGTAGAGCTGGATCCCGCCGGTGGCGCCGAGGCCGCCGTCCTCCACGCCCAGGTACACGAAGTCGCCGGACGTGCTGGGCTTCTGGTAGTCCCAGGTGCCGCTGAAGTCGGCCGGCTCGGCGCCCTCGTCCGTGGTCACCCCGGCGGCCGTGAACGTCCCGTCCGCCGAGAGCTCGATCCGCCCGCCGTCGTCGCTCCGGTACACACCGGGCAGTTCGAGCGGGTCGACCTTCTCCGAGCACCCCGAGACGAGCAGGGCGGAAACGGCGAGCACGGCGGACAGCCACCGTGCCCGTGCCGTCCCGCGGGTCACGGGCCGAGGGTGACGTCGAACTCGATCACCTGGGTCTTGGGCGACATCGGCCCCTCGTCACCGACGACCTTGTCGACGAACGCGCCCACGGTGTCGCTCCACCAGTCCGTGTACCCGATGACCGGGGGGTGCGTCGCCGACTCGATGTCCGACTCGTTGTACGCGGTGTACCGCCAGGTCACCGAACCGTCCGCGTTCTCCCGGACGGGAGTCATCCGGACCTGGTGCGAGCCCAGGAACGTGTACGCGAGGTTGCCGGTGAGCCCGGCCGTGGTGAGCGTGCCGTAGTCGGTGAGGTACTTGCCGACGCCGTCGAAGCCGCTGAGCTGGTAGTCGTACATGTAGGTCTTGCCCAGCTGGTACTTCCCGGTGCGCTGCCACTCGCTGAGGAAGTACGCGATCACGCCCCTGGTGTGCGCGTGCTCGCGGTAGAGGCGGGTGAACTCGTCGTCGGGGCCGAAGCACTGCGAGCGGGGGCCGTCGCCGGACAGCCAGCTCCAGCCCAGCTCCCACGGGTTGGTGCTGTTGCTGTGCTCGATCGGGTCGCCGAACGGCGTCAGACAGCTCTCCGCGCCGTCGGGCAGCCCGGTCTTGCCGTCGATCGGCACCTTGGAGTTGTCGATGGCGTCCTGGATCGCCTGCCGGATCGCGGCCTGGATCACCAGGATCCGCGCCTCGGTGGCGGCCCTCGCCGCCTGGGCGTAGGACTTGCCCGCCGCCAGCTCCGCCTGCCGCGCCTTCGTCGCGGAGGCCTGCGCGTCGGCGGCGTAGGCCGCGGCGGTCGAGGCGGAGCGCACGGCCCGGTTGGCCGCGTCCCGCGCCACGGCGCTCGCCTTGCGGGCCGTCGCGGCCGCGTTCGCGGCGGTCTGCGCGGACCTGGCGGCGGAGGCGGCGGAGGCTTCCGCGGCCTCCGCGTTCCTGCGGGCCTCCTCGGCGGAGGTCTTGGCGTCGGCCGCCCAGCCCTTCGCCTTGTCGGACCACTCGGTGGCCTCCTCGGCGGCCTGGCGGGCGAGCGCCGCGGCCTCGGAGGCGTACGCCGCGTCCTCGAGCGCGTCCTGCGCGACCTTGGCCGCCCGGGCGATGGCCGCGCGGATCGCGCTGATGTGCGTGGCGTGGTCGTGGTCGATGCGCGCGAACTCGTGCTGCGTCGTCCCGATGAACTGGCGCAGCATGTGCGTGTCGCCCTCGAGCGCGACCTGCGCCGCGGCCCGTACGTAGGGACCGCCGCTCGCCAGCAGCGTGGTGGCCGCCACCCGGTCGTCCTCGTGGACGGCGGCGGCGCGCTCCACGTGCAGGAAGGTGTGCAGCGCCTCGGCGGAGCCGTCCGCCAGGGCGGCCTCGGCGGCCCTGCGCACGGCGGTGCCGGTGGCGGGGTCCGCGAGAAGCGTGGTGACCTCCACCTCGTTGTCGTCCCGGGCCGCCTCGACCGCGCCCTTCTCCAGGAACGTCCTGACGGTGGCGGCGTCCTCGGTGCCCAGCGCCGCGGCGGCGGCCTCGGCCACCCCGCGCGTGGAGATCGCGGCGACGGCCGCGGCGTTCTCCGCGTTGTCCTGCTCCAGGGCGATCAGCCGGTCGGCCTCGATCCAGCGCAGGACGTCCTCGTCCGAGCCGGCCAGCGCGAACTCGGCGGCCTCCCGGGTCCACGTACCGGACCGGTCGAGGAGCAGGACGGCGGCCTGCCGCCCCTTGTCCACGGTCTCCCCGGTCCGGCCCTCGGCGAACGCCGTGTCCATCGCGGTGATCAGCGCGACCAGTTCCTCGGACAGCCGCGCCTGCTGCGTCCGCTCCTGGTTGGCGCGCTCCAGCAGGTCGGTCTCCGCGCGCCGCTGCTGCCGGGCGACCTCGATCGCTTCCTCGGTCTCCTCGTTCAGCCGGGCGATCTCGGCCTCACGGGCCTCCTGCTCGACCTCCCGCGCCTCGGTGACGGCGTCGTAGGCCTTGTTCGCGGCCTCGACGGCGGCGTTCGCGGCGGCGGTGGAGCGGTTGGCGTAGTCCACGGCCTTGCCGGCGTTGAGGGCCGCCTCCTCGGCGGCGGCGGCCGCCTTGTCCGCGTGGTCGGCCGCGCTGTCGGCGGCGGCGGCCGCGGTGCGCGCGGCGGCCGCCGACCTGCGGGACAGCGTCGAGGCCCGGCTCGCGGCCGCGGTGGCCCGTCCCGCCGCG
>BMVA01000013.1 GCA_014650475.1 Streptomyces albogriseolus | reverse complement strand
AACACCAGCCCCAACCGGCGGCTGGAGTCAACGCATAGAGCCTCCACCGATCCCGGAGCGGTTCACAGTAATGGCAGAACGCCCTCCTGAGCGCGAAGCCCGAGGCAGGCTCCGGACCCCCAAGAACGGCGAGGGGAGTCTGGCTGCCCTACGGACCCCTGGAGCTGCACTCTGCTTGCGACCAGCGGCAAGCAGAACTGAACACAAGCAGCCCAGAGGATCCGGCAACCACCACAGGTTGCCGGATCCCCTGGGCGTACATCAGTCGACGAGGTAGTGGGCTTCGATGTAGGCGACGGTGGAGCCATACGGTTCCCCCACCGGCTTCAACGCGTACCGGCGGAAGACCGCGGCGGTGGCACGGCGGACACCTCGGTTGCGGGCCTCGGCGTTGTCCCACGACTGCGCGAGGGTGCGCTTGACCACTTGATCGATCTCCTCGGCCAGGTTCCGCTCCGTGACGGTGAGGCCGGACGGTGCGTGATCGTGAATGATCCGCGACAGGACACCCACGTGGTCATCATCCAGCACGACGGCTTCGTCGGGGTGCTTCTCGGCGTTCACGATGGCACGGGCGACTCGGAGTGCTTCGGCCAGGAACTCCAGGGCGTCCTGGGCGTTCAGGATGATCCGGTCCCGCAGCTGCCTGATCCGCTCTGCCAGGGCGGTGTACTTCGCGGACCCCGGTTCGACCCCCCTTTCGAGGGCGGCCTTGATCTGGTCCAGGATCTCCGCCGCAGACGGCGGCCTCTTGTCCTCGCTGTCGCCCTTGTCGGACTTGGGGCGGACGAGGGCCAGCAGTTCCTTGAGGATGGCGATGCCCTGGGCGTCGAGGACGAGGGGTTCCTCCTGGGAAGCGACCACAGAGAAGGAGTGGACGTGGGCATTGATTATCTCCAGGACCATTGGTCCCAGCTCGCCCAGGCGTTCCTTCCTCTCCTCGTCGGAGGATTTCTTGAACAGGGTCGTGTACGCGGACCCGAACAGCCCGAACCCGTCCTGGTACTTGGCGATCCGCTTGTCGGTGTTGATGAGCGGGTACAGGCGGGCCAAGAGCCGGTAGTCCTTGGAGAACGCCTCGGCGGCGACCGGATCGGCGTCCAGGAAGACGTTAATGGCTCGTACCGACTCGTACCCGTGGACCGTGAGGTCCAGTCCGTCCACGTTCGCAAACAGGTCTTCGATACGGGCGAAAGTGGTGCGGAACTCGGCGACCAGGTCGGTCACGTCGGTGACGAAACCCCCACCCTTGCCAGTGGTCCCCTCCGCGGTGGGGTCGACGACGGCCCGCTGGACCTCCTCGGCCAGGCTGATGTAGTCCACGACCACACCGGAGGTCTTCACGAACCCGGTAGGGGACACCCAGGTGCGGTTCGGCCGGGTGATTGTCTGGAACAGGTTGTGGGCCTTCAACGGCTTGTCCAGGTAGAGGACGCCCTCGTTGGGGGCGTCGAACCCCGTCATCAGCTTTGCGGTCACTACCAGGAAGCACAACGGATCGTCCGGGGCGAGGAAGCGCCGCTTCTGCTCCTCCTCCTCGACCTCCGAGAGCCGGTAGGGCCGCATGGCGGCGTCCTCGTCCTTGGAGTCCTTGACGTGGATGTTGACCTCGGCGGTGATCCGGTCATGTTTCCCGACCTCGGCGAGCACCTGTGACGCCTCGAAGCCGGCCAACAGCTCGTTGATTTTCTCGGTGTAGGCCACGGCCAGCTCACGGTTGTAGGCGACGACCTGGGCCTTGAGGCCGTTGCGGTAGGCGCCGGCCAGGTAGTGGTCCACGATGTCCTGGCAGACCGTGTGTATCCGTTCGGGGTTGGCGAACACCGAGGTGAGGCGCCCGAACTTGCGGGACAGGGTTTCACGGTCGGGGTCGTCGAGGTCGAATTCGTCGGCGAACTGGTCGAACTCAGCTTGCAGCGCCTGGTCGTTCATCTCGAAGGTGACCGGGTGCGGGTCCAGCATGACCGGGACGGTGGCCTCGTCATGCAGAGATCGGGACACCGAGTATCGGTGCAGCACCCTGCCCGGGTCGGTCTCCTCGCCGAAGAGGGCGAAGGTGTCGGTGGCGAGGTTCCTGATCGGGGTGCCGGTCATGCCGAAGAACTTCGCATGCGGCAACGCTGCACGCATCTGCCCGGCCAGAGACTCCTCCTTGGAGGACTGGGTGCGATGGGCCTCATCCACCAGCACGATGATGTTGCGGCGGGTCGACAGGTTCTTGCCGGCGTCGGCGAACTTGTGGACGGTGGTGGAAATAACGCCGCGTACGCCGTCGGCCAGCAGGGAACGCAGCTGCTTGCTGGTGGCGGGCTGGTGGAAGTAGGCGTCCCCCATCGCGGAGGTGAATACCCCCGAGGTCTGCCGGACGAGGTCGGTGCGGTCCGAGAGCAAGATGATTGTTGGCGAATCGGTGCGAATGTCGGCCAACAGCAGGGAGGCGGCGAACACCATCAGCAGTGTCTTCCCACTGCCTTGGTGGTGCCAGATCAGGCCCTTCTGGCCGTCGGCCAGGACCCGCTTGTGAATCAGATGGGCGGCTTCCATCTGCGGATAGCGGGGCAGGTACTTCTTGTCCGCGCCGCCCCCGGAGGTGCTGAAGAGGGTGAAGTTGGCGAGCATGTCCAGGACCGTCGCCGGGGTGAGCAGCAGCTCCACAGAGCGTTGCACGTCGGCCTGCCCGGAAAGGGCCTCATCGTCGGCAGTGGACCGGAACGGCTGCCACAAATTCAGGGGCGCACCGGCGGCACCGAATCGCAGCTTCAGCCCGTCGGAGGCGATGGCGAAGAGGTTAGGGGTGAAGAACCACGGGTACTCGGTGGCGTACACCTCGTTGATCTCGCGGGCGGCGCCGGCCCACCCGGACTTCGCGGTCGGTGACTTCACCTCTACGACAACGAGGGGCAGGCCGTTGACCCAGTAGACGAGGTCGAACCGTCGGGGTGTCTTGCCAGGGATGGTTATGGTCACCTCGTCCGACACGACCAGCGTGTTGGCGATTGGATGCTCGAAGTCGACGAGCTTCAGAGAGTGCCACACCCCGTCGGCGTGCCGGAACTCCTTTTGCCCGCGCAGCAGTTTCAGCACCTGTTCGTTGGCCCGCACCAGCCCGCCCTCGACGGCGTTGACCGTGGCGACGATCTCCTCGACCACGGCGTCCACGTCGAACCCGTCGATCACCTCAGGGTTAAGTCGGACGATGGCGTCCCGCAGGTGGCTGACGATCACCGTCTGCGTCGTCTCACGCGGCAGCGACCTGCCGGCTGCGAAGTTCCAGCCCATTGGCAAGGACCATTGGATCATCAAGTTCTGGAACTCGCGCTCCCGAATGCCCTTTGCCACGTCTCAGACCCCCAGTTCGGCAGACTCAATCTCGATAGTGCGGTCCAGCAACCCCAACAGCAGCCCCGCCCGGACTCGACGGAGACGGGCCTCCTCGGCACGGGTTGCCATGATCCCGCGGGCCACGGCGTCGCACCGCTGGACGTACTCACCCTGCTCTGGAAGCGACGGAATGGGCACCCGAACAGCACCGAAACCGCGCTTATTGATCTTGACCATCGACTTACTCGTTCCGCCGGCAGTACCGGAGATGCTGGTCCGCAGTCCGCGCGATGACAAAGCGTGCTCCAGGTAGTCCGCGCGAACGCGAGACTCGTCCACACGAAGGCGCCAGATGAGGTCTGGCATGAATGTCCCCGCGGGCACGTTCCTCGCGACGGCAACGAAGCCAACGCGCTCCGGCGTGTTGGCCCGCGTGATGAGTAGGTCACCGTTCTTCACCACATGACTAGGCGAGAACGCGGCGACCTCCGTAACGGTCTTGGCCTCAGAGGTCTTGAACCAACCACGCTGCACTGCGCTGAGCTTCAGGATTCGGTACTCGTCCTCAGCAGAGGCTTCCCCTCCAGCCTGGACGCTCTTACCGCTGTCGATCCCCAGCAGTACGTCGCTGATGGGCTGATGATCCGTGTCTGGCAAGTTAGAGCGCAGCGACTCCAGAAGCCCCTCCAACGCCTCGGATTCAGCATCCAGTGCGGCAATCTGGTCATCAACTGCGTCGAGAATCTCGACAATCCGAGCTTGTACCTCGCGGGGCGGGATCGGGAGTTGGATCTGCAGGAGTTGCTCTGGGTTGAGACGCTTGCGCCGTTGAACTGTCCCGCTTACCCGGTTTTTCATCTCTGCCCACAGCCGCGGTGAGCCACAGACGTGCCTCATCCAGTCGGGCATCAGGTCTGGCCCGAGCGTGAACGTCGGGAATTCGTTGCTGACAACGAATCCGTCGAACTCATCAGGTACTACAGTGATTGGCCCTTCCCACGCAGTCAGTTTTCGCATTACGACCTGGTCGGCGCGCAGGACGTTCATCGCTGCGTACTCTGTTTCTCCACCGTCGAGTTCACCCTTAGCGATAACCCCCTTCCCTGCATTCAGGACCCCGGCTAGGTGGTAGGTAGTTCCAGGCTTCATCGGTGTGCGCTGGATGTCGAGGCGCATCACTTCCCCGAGCGGACGAAGCGGATAGCCGCTACTCGCCGAAGCCTTCGAACCCTGCGGTGGAATGGCTACCTTGCGACGTGCGGGAGCCTCCAGGTCGCCGAGGCTGATTTGCTGCCAGTCACTCATCGAAGCCCTCGATCCCGGCGGCAGAGAGGACCTCGAGCATGCGCTGCTCGGTCTTCTGGCGCTCGGCGCGGGCGATGTTGTAGGCATCGATGAGGGTGCCGAGATCCTCCTGCTCGGCGGCGGCCTGCTTGATATAGCGGCCGACGTTGAGGTCGTGCCCGTTCGCTGCGATTTCCGTGGCGGGGACAAACCGCGCGGACAGGCCAGCCTCTCCGTTGCCGTCGGAGCCCGAGTGGTAGGCCGCCACCACGTCGGCGATGTCTGTGCGAGTGAGGACGTGGCGGTTCTTGGCTTTGGTGAACCGTGTGGAGGCGTCGATGAACAGCACGCCGTCCTGCCGCCCCAGGGCCTTGGTGCCGGGGGCACGGAATACGAGAATGCAGGTCGGAATCGTCGTGTTGTAAAAGAGGTTCGACGGCAGCCCGATCACGGCTTCCAGTAGGTCGTCGCCCAGGACGCGCCGGCGGATAGCTGCCTCCTGGCCACCTCGGAAGAGGACGCCGTGTGGCAGGACGACGCCGGCACGGCCCTTCTTCGGATCCATGCTGGCGATCATGTGCTGCACAAATGCCCAGTCCGCCGACGACTGTGGGGCGACCCCCCCGATGGCGCGCGGGTCGTTGGTCCAGGGCTTCCACTTCAGGCTGTAGGGCGGATTGGCGACAATCACGTCGAATTGCTTCACGGACCCGTCCGGCTTCTTGAAGCGAGGGTCCCTCAAGGTGTCGCCGACCTCGACCTTGAAATCGGTCAGGTTGTGCATGAACAGGTTCATGCGGGCCACACCTGCAGTGTCCGTTACCGCCTCCTGCCCGTTCAGGCTGAGTGTGTACCCCCGGCCGCCGCGGGCCTTCAGAAGGCTCGCGGCGGCAATGAGCATGCCACCAGACCCGCAGGTCGGGTCGTACACCGACTCGTGGTTCTTGGGGTCCAGCAGCTCGATGATCAGCTCGACGACCTCACGTGGGGTGAAGAACTGGCCGGCGCGGGTGCCTGACCCGTCGGAGAAGCGCTTGAGCAGGTATTCGTACGCTCCACCGAGCACGTCGTGGGACATGTTGCCCTCGTGCATCTTGGGGGTGCGGTCCATCGCCCGCATGACCGACGCCAGCACCTCCCCTGGCAGCACCGCTTCGGAGGTCCAGGTCATGGACCCGAACAGACGGGAGAACTTGTCAGGGTTGGCCGACTCGATGGCCTGGAGGGAAGCGCGAACCCGCTGGCCGAGGCCGTGCTGGGCGACGGTGGCGAGGATGGATGACCAAGAGGCGCGGCGCTCGGCGACGGTACCAGGGAAGATCAAGGGGATCTTGAACGTCTGGTAGTTGCTGTACTCGACCTCGTCGGCTTCCTCAGCTGAGAGGTCGAGGTTCTCGTTCTCCTTGAGGAAGATCTGGTGGGTGTGCTCCCAGGTATCCGACAGGTACTTCCAGAACATCAGAGGGAAGACGACCGAGGAGTACTGCGCTTCGGGCATCGCCACGCGCAGCTCGTCAGCGGCGTCCCACAACCGGTTCTCGATCTCCTGCTGGGTCACTACCATCAGTCGGGGGTGTCCTTGCTCGTCTAAAGGTGGCGACCCGAAGGCCGTGGTGTTCCTATCAGTCAGCCCAGCCCGGGGATGCCCGGCGCGCATCCACCGGACACGCCGCCGAGTGGACATGCGCGGGGCGTCGCATCCCTGTGCGGACGACCCGCCAACGATATCCCTCCCCAGGACCACGAAGGACGGCAATCGCACCCAGCAGGAGACGCTCCGAGACTGACGGAGACGGCGCCACAGCGACGCCGTGGGCTGGCCGCCCGATGGCGCGTGCTCGTCGGCGACCGCCCCTTATGCGACGTCTGGCGCGCCCGCCCTCGTGATCGACAGGTCACGCCTTCGATCGCGCGCCCGGCAGGTGCATGACTCGGCCCCGATGTGCTCCTGAGGACATCGCTATCTACGCCCTCACCACCGACGACTCGATCCCGGGACACGATCACGACGGGCTCTGGGCTTCAGGCACGCCCCCCGCACTCGCTTGAAATCCCCGCTGACAGGCACCCGGCGCCTCATCAGTTGCCATGAAGTCTTCACTGAGGTTCCCTACGAGTATGCCGAGGCATCTGCTAGCCGTTGAGCACACCAAGATCAGGGCGCTGCGCGAGCAGGCTGGACTCACTCCGCAGGAGCTTGCTGATCGCGTGGGGGTCACGTACCGCGTGGTCGTGTACTGGGAGGAGGGCAGGTATGTGCCTGAAGCCAGGAACGTACGGCGGCTCGCCGATGCTCTGGGCTGCGCCACCGCCGACCTCACGGGTACGCCCAGCGGGTCCGAGACGCTGGTTGACCTCCGCTATGCCGCTGGTCTCACCGCAGAAGAGGTCGCCACTCGTCTTCGCGCGACTGCCGTCGGCCGTGATCTGTTCGTGGACGCGCACAAAGTCCGCAGCCTGGAGCGGGGCCGTCAGGTGTCCGGATGGAACTGGAGGAAGCCGGGGCACACGGGCCGGCTCGTGCAGCAGCTGGCGACCGTGTACGAGGTGCCAGTCCGGATGGTGATGGACGCCTGGATGCGTACGCGGCCGGCCGATGAGCCCCCGCGTCTGCCCGAGCGGGAGCGGCACGGTCCGCCGGCGTCAGCGGTCGAGGGCTGGGAGGGGCTGAATGAACGGCAGCGGGTCTATCTGGGGGAAATCCTGCGCGATGACCAGATGACTGAAACGGAGATGTGGATGCGCCGGCAGAACCAGGTCAGGGTGCCGCCGGCCAAGCAGTGGCGGAAGTTGCCGTTCGCTCTCGACGCACCCTCCGAAGTAGTCGGCCACACGCGCCTTCAGCAGCGCCTGCGGAGCGCTGGCGTCCACGATCAAGGGGCCGGGGCCACCCTCCACTCCCTGGAGCGGCTGGGACTGATCAAAGTGACCAAGGACCGCGTAGAGGTTCCAGGGGTCGGCGAGGTGGACCGGACCCTCGTGGAGATCACGCGCCGCGGCCGTGCCTGCGCCCGCGCTGGGCTTGGAGAGCCCGCGGAGTCGGCGCCTCCCGCGCACCTGCTGTCCGAATGGCTGTGGGGCGTTTTGCTGCGTGTCGCCGCGGCCGGCCCGGAAGGTCTCCACGAAAGCGAGCTGACGGGCAAGTCCCTGTTCTACTTGGCTGTCGGCTATCGGCCGAAGCGCCAGGCGCATCCCAGCAGAGGCTTCATCGAACTACGTCCCCGGATGGCACCGGGCGATACGCACGTCCTCGAGTACCGGTGGCACACCACCGCTCTCGGGCAGCAGCACATTGCCTCCTACCTGCACGTATACATGGAGATGTACCCAGCTGCGGCGTCTCCAGCACAATGATCATTTAGGGCGGTCCGAGACCGTTCCGGGGGCATTGTCAGACCCGTGCTCTACCGTCGTCTCCCGTGACGACCCATGTCGATGATGACGGCTTGACGTTCTCGCATTTCGAGGCGTTCCGCCTGATCAACTTCACCTTCATCAAAGCCTGTCAGACGATCACCGCACCGGACCTGACCCCGAGGGACCGGGCCGAAAAGCTGATGCGGTACCACGGGGACCTGCTCGCCGCGTACGGCCCCGGAGTGCCGCTGTCGTTCGGCGAGTTCCGCCGAAGGCTGCGTGGTCCCATCGACGGCCTGCTCCCGCCGTGGCTGGACCGGTCCGGCTTCGGCGATCTCGACTTTCCCGTTGTCGACGCCGAGGGCTGCGTCACCGGGAACGCCTTCGATCTGCAGTGGGAGACCTCCCAGCTGCACCGAATTTTGAAGCGGCTTCGGCGGATCGGCCGGATGCGGTTCACCGAGGAGCAGCTTCAGGACGAGATCGACCAGGATCAGATGTACGAGATCCTCAAGGGCCGCGGTGACGCCCAGTACGTCAAGGACCGCACCACGCTGGTGGAATGCCCAGCCGGCACGGCCGCGGAGCTGAACAAGCGCGGCCTGCCCCTCAACGCGATCGGCTTCTACGAGCCGATCCCCTACCACGCCGTCTACCGCACCTGGTGGTTTCCCTGCACGGTGTGCAAGTGGCCCATGAAGGTCAGCAAGCGGATGAGTGCGGGCCGCGAATACTACCGCGTCGCCTGCCTCTACGGCCGTCACGCCGATATCGGCGCCAGCTTCATGTTCCGGCCCACGTCCGGAGACGCGCCGCAGCTGCATCCGGACAGCCCCGACACCCCGGCTCCGTACGAGGCAGCGCTCGCGCTGGGCACCACCGGTGCCGTGCCCGAGGCCAAGCCGGTTGAGGGGCATCTGGCCCTCAAGCGCGGCGTGTGGCGCTACACCTGCGTGCCCGGCCTGCACGAGCTGCGTCTGCACACCGTTCTGCGGGAGCGGCTGGCCGCCGCGCTGGCAGATGTGGACGAGGCCGTCAGGCTCTGGCCGATGAGCGATGCCTACGACCATCGCATCGAGGTCAAGGGCCCTGACGGGAGCACGCACGTCTTCACCGTGGATGTGAAGGACTACACCCACGGCCGTGTCCTGGCCGAGAGCCTGCACCGCAACGAGGGCGACAAGGGCGGCGCCGAATGGCTCGTCGTTCCCGACCACCGGGCCGACCAGATCCCCCTGCTGACCGTGACCTGCCACCAGTACGGAATGAAGGCCGCGACCATGACCGACTTCGCCAGGATGGTCTGCCAGAGCGCTGGGGTGGTGTGGGCATGAGCCAGATGACTGTCAGGGACGCCTTCGTCCGCGCCGCGCTGGCCCTGGCCGCCCACTACTTCCCGCAGCAGGACGATGACGGCAAGCCGCTGGCTTCCTTCCGCCACGCGGCGTTCTTCGCCAGCTGCAAACCGCAGGCATGGGAGAGATGGAATGAGCTGGGCAGTGAGGAACGCCTGCTCGTGGCCGAGGTGATGAAGCTCAGCAACCCCGACCTCGCCGACGAGAAGCGGTTCGCCTCCGCCGCGCGGATCCTCCTGGGCGCCATGGACGGCGCCGACGAGGAGGACGAGCAGACCACCCTCCAGCTGTTCACCCTGGCCGGTGATCCTCTCACCGCCACTGCGGCCTACCCCCTGCTGGGAGGGGACTACCTCGGCTACGCCAAGAGCCTTCTCGCGCCCTACCGGCGGCCAAGCAGCCGGCGCAAGCCCCACGAGTTCGCAGCTCCCGGCCAAACGTTCGAGACGAGTGAGCGCACCGAGGGCAATGAGATCGTCCACGGGCGGGTGACCATCCCCCGCTTTCCCGCTTTCACCCAGCCTCTCGGCCACGACACGCTTCCCGCCGTCACCACCCGGCCCAACGTTGGCAGGGTCCCGGTCTACGTCCAAGATCTCAAGGACATCGCACAGCTCCTGGACACCCAGTACGAGGACACAGAGGCTGGCCCCTGGTTGCACAAGGTGTTGACGGGCCTGCTCGACCGGGTCAAGGCCCGTGACACCGACACCGTCGATGTGCTGGACCTCCTGGCCGGCAGCACCCAGATCTTCCACGCGCCCACCGGAACCGGTAAGTCCGTGCTGGTCCGTCTCCTGGGCTCGTGGGCCGCGCTCAACGACTACCGCATCACCCTCCTCGTCCCCGATGTGAAGGCCACGCTCGCCTCCGTCTGGGACATCAGCCGCGACCTCGAGATCCTGCACGAGGCGGGCAAGACCGAGCACCTGGCGACGTGCGCTCCGCTGATGTCGCCGTCTTCACGGCACGAGCGGGCCCTCAAGCACGCCGTCCTCGTCAAGGAGGACCCCGACGCCCCTGGGGAATGGGGCAAGCGAGGCCGCCGTGACGTCGACCACCTCGCCTATGGATGCGCACAGCAGCACTGGCTCGACTCCGCCGGCATCTACCGCCCCGGCAAGGAGAACTGTCTGAGCCTGCGCGGCGGCGGAGAGATGCTGGCCTGCCCCTGGATCCCGACCTGCGGCAAGTTCACCCCCGCCTACCAGGCCGCTGACGCCACGGTGATCGTCACCAACCACCACAACTTCATCCAGGGCAACATGAAGGTGGGCATCCAGATCGACGGCCGCCCGGTCCGGTCCGTCACCGTCCGCGAGTTCGTGCTCCGCGCCAGCGATTTCGTCATCATCGACGAGATCGACGCCTTCCAGGCCGTCGCCGTCGACCGCTGCGCCACCACGGTCGACCTGCACTCGCGGCGCCCGTGGACCGCAGAACCGCAGGTCCTGGACACCGCGGCCAAGCACCTTACTCTGCGCTTCGAGGACCAGCTCATCGAACCGGTCAGCCACGTCCGGCTCATGGCCGAGTCCCTGCTGACCGGCCTGTGCACCAAGGCATTCCGCCTCAACCACCACGACGACGCCCGAGTCCCGCGGCTGAGGCACGAATACGACTACGAGGGCTGGCGCCTGCCACGCTCCAAGGACCGCGAGCTCATCAGCCTCCTGTTCCCCGAATACCCGGTCAGCGACGGCCAGCCGCTTCCCGCCGAGGCCATCGCCCGGCTCAACGCCCTGGTACCGGCACCCGACCTCGGCGAAGACGACGAGACGGCTCCTGCACCCATGCTCTTGGACCCCGAGTGGGAACGAGTGAGCAGCGTCCTCGGGGCCGTCGTGTCGCCGCGCGGCATCAACCAGCGCGATGCGCTCAAACTCAGGCTCCACGAGGCCCTCGCTCCGATGATCAGCGACGGCCGCACACGCAACCGGGCCATCGACCACCTCCTCATCCGCACGCTGATGAGCGAACTGGACGTGGCGCTCGCCGTTCTGCGCGACACCGCCCAGTCCCTGCGTCACTCCGGGCTGCTCAGCGCCAACCGCATCATCGACTCGATGCGCTCCGGCGGCATCGCCGACGTACTTCCGCACGGAACGATCGGCAGGCCGATCAACGGCTACCGGGTCACCGGCATGAAGAACCCGGAGAAGGACGCCAAGCTCTCCACGCAGCATATGGCCGGCGACCCGCACACCTACGTGTCGGAACTCGGCGGACTCGTCTCACTGATCACCGCCGGCGTGGAACGGCCCATCTTCGGACTCTCCGCCACGGCCTACTTCCCCCAGGCGGTCAAGGAACACGTCCACGCCCCCGTGATGTGGTGGATGACCGACGCCCAGGAAGAATCCATCCTGGTCGAGTCCTCGGCCGTCACCTACGGCAACGGCCACCGAAAGGCCGGAGAACGCATCCCGATCGCCGGCCAGTTTCCCTCCGACAAGCCCGAAGCCCTGCGCGAAATCGGTGAACGCCTGTACGAGACAAAGCTGTCGAGGAAACTCACGCGCCTGGCCAAATCGGAATCGACCCGCACCCGCGCCCGCGTGATCCTCACCGCCAACAGCTACGAGCAGTGCGGCCACATCGCCACCGGCATCGCCAAGGCGAAGGGACTCTCCCACCGCGTGTGCGTCCTCGTCCGGGAAGAAGACCGCCTCAGCAACGTCCGCTACCTCCCCGACCCGTCACTGGTCCGCCGCATCACCGTCGAAGAGGTCGAGGAATTCCCCCAATTTGGCGACATCCTGATCGCCCCCCTGGCTAACATCGCCAGAGGACTCAACATCGTCGTCAATCTCCGCTCAGCCATCCACTCCATCTACCTGTGCGTGAGGCCCCCGCTGATCATCGACGATCCCACCTGGATGTACGGCAGTGTCAACGCCGCAGGCATCAACTCGTTCCCCGCGTCCGGTGCGTCGGATCCCGTCGAGGCGCTGCAAACGGCTCGCACCGCAGCACGCGATCACCTGGCCACCATTCTGCGCTCCTCCCCGCAGCTGTCGACCATGGACCTCGTCCTCCAGGAACAGATGGTCGCCGGAATGCTGGTGTCTCTCATCCAGCTCGCTGGCCGAGCACGACGCGGCGGTACCAACATGGAACTGCACTTCGTGGACTACGCCTTCCACGACGAGACGTGGAGCTCCGACCTGGCCAGCATCATCGAACGCATGGCCTCCCGGTGGCTGCCGGAAGAACGCCGACAGATGGCCGAACTATATGGGGAGGCGGTCAACGCCTTCCTGACCTACGCCGGCGTCGACCTCGCCCTCTCCGCATAGCCCAGCGCTTCTTCCCGAAAGAGATCACAGCATTGAGCGACACCACCGCGACTCTCCCGAGCACCCTCACCCTGCGCTGCACCCCCGAACTCGTCCAGGGCCAGAAGGTGTACGTACGGCTCTTCCCGCGCAGCGTGCGGGATGAATGGGAGAAGCTGAAAGGCGGCGGAGACGACGAGCAGAAGAGCCAGCAGCATCCGGACGAGAAGAAGAACCTGCCGTATTCAACCGCCCTGACCTACCTGAAGTTCAAGACCGGCGGGTACGTCCACCTCGACCGGTACCTCAACTTCCTGGTCTCACTGGAAAAGATCGACGACGAGACCCTGCGCCACGTCTTCCGGTGCGTCGTCGGCTACAGCAAGGGGCTGAACACCGACCAGGCCGTCCTCCTCGACGTACCGCCGGTGGCCGAAGCCATCGCGAACACGCCCGAGCAGGAGTTCGAGATGACGCGCTTCCTCAAGCCGGTGTCCGGCAGGCAGCCGAAGTGTCCCGACTGGATGTACGTGGCCGTGCCCTGGGTGATCTCCAAGAAGCTCGCCCAAGAAGAGTTCACCATCTACGACCTCGTCCCGATCACTGAGAAGGTCGCCGCGAAGGAGAAGGACGGCTCCCCCAAGCTCGACGCCAACGGCGAACAGGTCTACAAGAATCGCACGATCGGCTGGAAAGCCAACCCAAACAAAAGGGAAGTCACCTACCTTCCCGACAGCCGGGGCGGCCTCATCGCCTGGGATCACCCTTTCGGACGCAAGTACAACCTCCGTGACGACGCAACCGAGGTCAACGAGGCCACCAAGGCCCAGTACGCGATGTCCCGGCTCTCGGTGGTCATGAAGACCGAGCCCAACGTCATTCACCCGGTCATCTTCCTGGACGCACATGTCACCCGCGTCCACAGCAACATGGTCTACGCGAAGTCCACGCACATCTACCAGGGCAGCGACGGCCTTCCCATCCTGCACACCGAACTAGTACGCAACGGCAACGTTCGCGCCGTCAACCAGCGCGCCCTGGAACTGCTCGCACGCGACGAGATGGACATCAGCGTCCTGCAAGCCCTGCAGGCACGCGTCACCGAAGAGCGGGACCTGCTGGAAAGGGCCGCCGAGAAGGGGGAATTCCCCTCGTTCATCACCCCTGACGCCGGCGTCATCCGCCCGCTCATGCCGCAGAACGACAACTTCGCTGTCGGCACGGGACCTGGCACCCTCCACCTGCGGCTCCTGGCCGAACACGTCTCCAAAGTGCTGGGCGAGAAGGCCACCTGGGTCGACTTCACGGTGGAACCGATGACCTTCGAGCCGCGCCCCACGGACAAACAGAAGATGGCCCCGCAGGAGCGTGCAAGCCGTATCGAGGCCGGCGAACTCCTCCACAACATTGGCTTTCCCCCACCCGAAGAGATCACGGCTTCCGTGAAGGCACAGGGTTTCGAGCACCTGCGGATCGTATGCCTGTGGTACCGCTGGAACACCCGCCTTCGCATGATCAACGCGCTGTCCCTGGCCTTCCCGGACGGCCCGCCCATCGGCGATCCCTCGCCGGGCGAGGAGGTCTTCCTCGCTCCCGGCATCAGCGTGGTGTTCCGCCAGGCCGAGCGCTTCCTGTCACACGGCGACGCCATCAACCGGACCGTGGAGTTCAAATCCCTCGAAGACGACTTCGCCGACAGCGAGTCGCAGGTAATGGTCGGCGTCTGGTGCGAGACCGAGATCCCGGCCCTGAAGAAGAAGGACGGAGAGAAGCGAAACGCCTTCCTGCTGCGCAAGGAGCGCTATGACGGGAAATTCCAAGTCCGCCGCTTCCTGGCCAAGAAGGGCTTCGTCTGTCAGTTCACCACGGGAATGAAACCGGGATCCTTCGGAAACCCCGCAACAGAAATCAGTCCTCCGAAGCCGGGGAAAGACCACGCTGCTTACATGGCGCTCCTCGACCTGTACCGCTCACTTGGGGTCATCGACCAGCGCCTCGCGCGGGCCATCGCGAAGGACCGGAAGGGACGCGAGGCGGGGAAACTCGTCTACTGCGGGATCCACGCCCGCCGGCAAGCCAAGACCGCCGACGGCAAGCACACCAAACGCATCATTGTTGCTACCGCCCTGTTCCCGCCGGAGGAGGAGGGCGACGCCTGGACGATGCGAGCGTGGACGCCGCAAATCGGGGCCTGGGTGCCCTACCGGGAGGCAATCGCCGCCTTCCACGCCAGTGACTACGCACTCCACGTCGACGGCAATGGCGAGACGGACAAGGAACGCTGGGCGGAAGCAGCAGCACACGTCGAAGATGCCCTCTCCAGCCTCGTCCGCGACGAGCTGGAACCCGACATGGGCTATGTCGTCATGGTCGACGGGCACGCCTGCCGACGGATGTGGACGGGCCTCCACAACGAGAATCAGAGCTATCAGGAAGAGGACATCACCGATCCGCGTACCTGGCTGCCGGGGTACGGCAAAGGCAGGAACGCACCGCGCAAGAAGCCGAGCGCGGTCATCCGGATGAACGTCGCGGCGGACGAGGTGCCCCAGTACGTTCCCGTCCCTCGCGAGAGCGATCCGGACACCGAAAAGGAATCCATCCTGTTCGCATCGGCCAAACTACACCGTGCCGAGGTGGACTTCGGGAATCCCTTCTGGATCCTGTTCAACATCCCGCGCAACTATCAAGCCAAGGGCGGAGACCTGGGCAAGGCCATCACTCGCTGGGATGCCGACCCGGGCAAGGGCGGGGAGGAGGGGGAGCGGGAAACGAATGAGCTTAAGGCTCCGTGGTGGGCCGTCACAGCGACCGAGATCTACCCCGTCGGTGTGGCCGATGGGGTCGACCGAACGATGCTCGCACGGGCGACCGCACGCTTGTGTCACCAGACCATCGCCTGGTCCGACCGCTCCCGCTACCCCGTACCCCTGCACGCAGCCAAGCAGCTCGACCTCGATCACCCCCAGTACCGGCGGTCGGCGCCGCCCGAGGAACAGGGAGATGACGCAGCGGACGAGTAGCCCATGGGCGCATCGCCGGCGACAATGCCAGAAGGAAAGGCCGGCCCACTTCCTGGGCCGGCCGATGGCAATCAGCGTGAAGTTCCCCCTTGAGCGTGGACAGCGGATGGTTACGCTGCGGGGGCGAGGTCTTGCGTTGTCAGAGTCCTGGTCTCGACCGGGGTGACGTACCCGTAGACGGGGTGCTTGCGCAGACGGGTGCGGTTGTACTCGACCTCGATGAAGCGGAAGACGTCGGCGCGGGCAGCCTCGTGGGATTCCCAGACCGTGGTCCCGATCTCCGCCTTCAACAGTCCGAAAAAGCTTTCGGCGGCGGCGTTATCGTAACATGAGCCCGTTCTGCCCATGCTCTGTCTCAGCCCCAACTCCTTTATCAGGGTGCGATATTCGCGTGAGGTGTACTCCGATCCGCGGTCCGAATGCGTAATGCAGCCCTCCTCCAAAGCACCACGACCGGCAGCCATCTTCAGCGCATCGACAACGAGTTCGGCGCGGTGGTGATCGGCCATCGCGTACCCGATTACCTCACGGGTCGCCAGGTCGATGACCGTCGCGAGGTACCACCATCCGGCGAGGGTCGGCAGATACGTGATGTCCGAGACCAGCCGGGTGCCCGGCTCGGCTGCGGTGAAGTCGCGGCCGATCAGGTCCGGGGAGACTGCCGCCTTCTTGTCCGGCCTGGTCAGGCTCCGGCGCTTGCGGCGGGTGATCCCGCGAATGCCGCGCTCGCGCATCAGCCGCTCGACCCTCTTGCGGTTGATCCGCCGTCCCTTCCTGCGCAGCGCCGCCGTGATCCTCGGGACGCCGTACGCACGGCGGGACCCCGTGTGGATCTGCCGGATCTCGGCAGCCAGCTCGTCCTCCTGGCGGGCCCGCTCCTCGGCGGCCGGCCGGGCGGCAAGATAGGCGTAGTAACCCGAGCGGGACACCCCAAGCACCTTGCACATCAGGGTGACGCTGTGACCACCGGGGTTGCTCTCGGTGGCCTTCTCCGCGTCGATGAACGCGTAGCGCACGGCTACTTCGTCGACTCCTTCGCGAAGAAGGCCGCGGCTTTTTTCAAGATCTCGATGGTCTGCTGCTGTTCCCGGTTCTCCCGCCGCAGCCGGCGCAGTTCTTCTTTCTCGTCGCTGGTCAACGCGTCGGCCGACCCCTGACCCCGGTCAACCTTGTCTTGGTTGACCCAGTTCCGCAGCCCCTCGGGGCTCACACCGATCTCCCGGGCGACCTCGGTCACCGTCTTCCCCGACGAGTACACCAACGCGACCGCGTCGCGCTTGAACTCGGGCGTGTACCGCTTGCTCGTATTGCTCTTCTTGCTCACTACCTGGACTGCTTCCTCCGGGACCTTCCGTCCCAGTATCAGGCTGTCCAGTTCAGAGGGGGAACTTCAGCGGTGTCGTACACATTCCCTACTGATCCAGGTCGTGTGACTGGTCGTAGACGCGGTGAACCGCCTGATAGCGGCCGATCTCAGAGCCAGGCACGCTGATCACCGGCACGCAGAGCGGTACTACATAGCGCGGGATCACTGGTTAGCGAAACCGGGGTTCCGCCCGGTCCTTGGAGATCCACTGCCATCTCCTGACCGCCACGTCGAAAGGCCACTCCACGACGAAACACCACAACTTCGTCTGGGCCCCGTCCGTCCACTCCCAGGAGCGTCACACGCCGCTACACCGCGGCGTAGCTGAGGCGGAACAGGTCCTGAGCCCGGTCAAGGTCCCGCTCCGTACGCAGCTGCACCTCCAGGTCGCCTGTGCCGTGATGGCCGAGCCCCGTCACGTCCCGGGTGAACCCGGGGACGATGTCGACCGCCTTCGGATCGGCCTTGAGGTAGACGAGGAGCTTGGTCTGCTGCGGCGGGCAAACGCAGGCGAAATTCCGCAGCCTTTGGTACGCCGCGTACTGCTTGCGCTGGACCCGGGTGATGCCGTCCCCGAGGCTGAGCAAAACCTCGTTGACCGCCTCGGCCAGCTCAGCCAGGGTTCCGTCCTGCCGACGGGCAGACATCGTCCCGGCCGCACGTCGGCGGACCCGCCTGGCCCTGGCCGGATGCCCGGTGACGGAGGCCACGGTCTCCAGGCCGATGAGGTCGTTGCCGAAGTACCGGTAGCGGACCAGGTCGATCGAGCGCCGGTGCTCACGCACGGCGTGCGCGTCATAACGGGTGAAGTCGCCAGCGACACAGATCAGCCGGGGTGCGCTCCACAGGATCTGGGACGCGGCCGATGCCCCGAATCGGTCGCGGACCAGGTTCTGGAAGGCGTCCTTGTGGGCCATGAGCCACGCCATGTAGTAGAGACCCTGGTGAATCACCCCAGGATCAGTGCCGCGCTTGTACTCGACGACCACGGGTGCGAAATTCTCATCGACTCCCAGTGAGTCGATACGCCCGCCGTCAACGCAGTCGATGACGTACTCGCTCGCCAGGAACCGCACGCCCAGCATTGTCTCCATGTGCGCCTCGATGAGGTCCTGCACGTCCGCCTCGACCTCAGCAAGGCGCGGCGGGACCTCGGTCACGCCGCTATTCGTCGTGTGGAACAGCTTCAGGCCCGACACCTTCGCCTCCTCGGTTCAGTGATCACCAACGCCGATCAGGTGCAGGTTTGTTTCCGCGAGGGGCCGCGAAGGGTTGAAGGTAGTGTGAGATCGCACGTACGGCCCGGCTGGAGAACGTCGCACGCGTCCCCCGGCCACCAAGGATCTGCGATTCCCCCGCGTGTCCCCCGCACCCTGGGGGGCAGCGCAGGGAAGCTGCGTTTTCGCAGGTCGGACCTCGTAGCTCGGCGGATAGGGCACGTGCCTTCTAACTAAGCACCTACGCGTTTCGGCCTGGCGCGTATACCTGTGCTAGCGGCACCTTCCTGACGCACGTTCGCATTTTTCGGCAACAAATCGCCTGCAATTTACGACGATCGTTCGGACGTCCGGAAGCCAGCCGACGCGGTAGGTGCCGCGTCGTTCGTACCACTACCCAGCCGCTCCTCAGATGTATGCCTGCAAGGACTTACGACTCGCTCCATCGAACTCGCTGCCCGTCAACGAATCCGCGACTCTGCAATCGAGGACGGGATACGGCCTGGCGTTCTTCGGAAGCCACCCGGCAGCGCCCGCCGCCTCCCCTAGTGCCCCGTCGCTTGCACGATCATCCCACGCGACGCATCGAACACACGGGGGACGGACATCGAACAGGCATACACATTGGAGTGAGGCGATCAACGCACCTCCGATGGAAAGATCAGAGGCCATTAGACGGATTGCCCGACAGGCACACCAAACGAAATTCGAACTGGTGACAGATGAGGTGTCCCAGCAATGAAGCGACTGTCAGTGCCGCTTGGTACACAGTTCGTCGCTCGGGGAGCAGGTCCCCGACGTGACGAGTGGAGGCACCTCGGTGCAACTGACCTCAAATCAGCTGGCAGCGATCAACACCGTGGACCGGCACCTGGGAATCGTCGCGTGCGCTGGATCCGGAAAGACCGAAGTCATCGCCCGGCGGGTAGTGAAGTTGCTCCGACTGCCCGGCGTGGAACCGCGGCACATTGTCGCCTTCACGTTCACCGACCGGGCGGCCGGAGAGCTGAAGCAGCGCATCGTCTCTCGCGTCCGAGAGGAACTGGGAGATGTCCGTGGATTGGCCGAGCTTTTCGTCGGCACCATGCACGGCTACGCCTTGAGCATGCTGCAGTCCCAGGTGCCGGAAACGTTCAAGTGCACTGTCCTCAGCGATGTGCAGGCTCGTGTTCTGATCGACCGCAACAGCCGGGCCAGCGGCCTGACGACGACACAGATCCGCACCAAGGGCAAACCGACCCGCCCGATGAAGCGGTACGTCAACTCCCGTCTCTACCAAGGAGTTCTGGGCATGCTCCGAGAAGACGAAATCAACCAGGACAAGTTGCCGTCGGACGTACTCGACGGCCTGAGCAGTTACCGAGCGTTGCTCCAGCGCCTGCACTACCTCGACTACAGCGAGATCCTCCGCCTCGCCGCAGACCTGCTGCTCCCGCCACCAAGTACGGGAGGGCCGGCCACCGAACCCGTGGTCAATCTGCGCGCCCACGTGCAGGACACAGTCCGATACGTCGTGGTGGACGAATACCAGGACACCAACCCCGTTCAAGAGCAGTTGATCGCCGGCCTCATCCAGTTCGGCGCGAACCTGTGCGTCGTGGGGGACGACGACCAGACGATCTACCAGTGGCGCGGAAGCGCGGTGAACAACATCCTGACGTTCACCACCCGCCACAGCAGCGCCAAGACCGTGACACTCAACGAGAACTTCCGCTCGTCCAAGGCAGTGGTGGACCTTGCACGCCGGGTGGCGGAAGGCATCGATCCCTCGCGTCGACTGAGCAAGTCGATGATCGCCAGTGGCCACCAGAGCTATGACCGTGGCGACCTGCTGGCCCTCTCCTTCGGCACGCCGCAGGAGGAGGCCGCGTGGATCTGCGACCGCATCGAGTGGATGATCGGCCTGCCTTTCACCGACCGTGCCGGCGCACAGCCACGGGGCCTGGCGTACTCAGACTTCGCCGTCCTCTTCCGCAGCGTGTCGGGCGACGCCGACCCACTGGTCACGGAGATGCGCGCCCGGGGCATCCGCTACATCATCAAGGGCCTGAGCCGCCTGTTCCAGACGCCCGAGGTCCAGGCCGCCAAGACCTGCTTCGACTACATCGCCGGAACCGTCGACGGCGACGCCGTCGTCACGGCCTGGACGGACGCCCGGCTCGGGCTCCGCGAGGAGGCCCTGAAACGCGGGGTGAAGATCCTCGACGAGGCCCGCGGCTGGGCGGAGGGCATGCCCTGGGACACCTACACGATCCAGGGCACCTACCAGCGTTTCCTGGGCGAGGTTGGCATCCGCGAGGAACACCTCACGGCCCAGGTCGGCCGCGAGCGCAGCGAGCTCGCCTTCTACAACCTGGGACGGTTCAGCACCGCCATCGGCGACTACGAGCGCATCCACTTCCTCAGCAGCCCGCCAGACCGGTTCGCCACCTTCGCCAAGTGGCTGGAGCACCAGGCCGGCGACTACTACGAGGAGAGCGACGCCGACGCCGGATACGCCCGACCCGACGCCGTCACGATCGCGACCGTCCACCAGGCCAAGGGCATGCAGTGGCCAGCGGTGTTCGTGCCCTGTATGCGCCGCAATCGCTTCCCCAGCAAGCGGCAGGGCGGACTCGGTGTGTTCCACGTCGTCCCGGAGGCCGCCGTCAACGACGCCGACCGCTACCGCGGCAGCGAGGACGACGAGCGCCGGCTCTTCTACGTGGCTGCGACCCGCGCCCAGAAGTACCTCACCCTCTCTTTCTCCCCCGGGCCGGGCAAGCTCTACCAGCGGGAGTCACAGTTCTTCGCCGAGGCGACCCGCAACACCCACGTCCTGACCCGGGAGGCCGCCAGGCCCGACGAGTCCACGCTGAACCGGCTGCCCTCAACGCCCCTGGCCGACACGCCCGACATCGTCTTCAGCTTCAGCGAGCTGAAGTACCTGTTCGAATGTCCGTACCAGTTCAAGCTGCGATTCCTGTACGGCTTCGACTCGCCGTTGCAGAAGGAGCTCGGGTACGGCAAGTCGCTCCACGACGTGATGGCGGAGGTGCACAAGCGCGCCGTGAAGGGCGACATCGTCGACACGACGGAGGTGGAGGCGCTCGTCGACCGGCATCTGCACGCTCCGTTCGCGCCGGAGCCGCTCAAGGAACAGCTGCGCAACGCGGCCATCCGCTCCGTCCATCGCTACCTCCGCGAGAACGGCTCGCGACTGGCCCTCACCGAGCACTCCGAGCAGCCGGTGGAGGTGCACCTCACGCCGGGGGTGACGGTCAGCGGACGCATCGACCTGATCCGCCGGATCGACACCGGTGAGCAGTCGATCGTGGACTTCAAGTCCAAGGAACGCGCCCAGGCTGACGCTGTCACTCGCGATCAACTGCACATCTACGTTGCGGGGTACGAGGAGCTGAGCGGCAAGCGCGCCGACCTCGTCGAGGTCCTGAACCTCGACGAGGGCAGCCGCAGCAGTCGCGAGGAGGTCAACGACACCCTGCTGAGGGAGATCTCCGGCAAGGTCGCCAAGGCCGGGGACCAACTCCGCCGCAACGACATGCCCCGCAAGACCTCCTGGTGCAACACCTGCGCCACCTGTGACTTCGCCGCGATCTGCCGGGACCGTCCCAGCACTCCGTAACATTGCTCGACCAAGTCGGTCCGTTGGGCCGCGGTGTTGTGCGATACCGACACCACGGCCCTACCTCCATACCTCCGATGCGACCGGCCGAGGGCGTCTCGAACGGACCAGCTCGAGGCCCTCTGGAGGTGCTCACCCGTGCACCGCGTAGGCGACTTTTCTCCCAGCGGAGGTGTGCGGTTCGATGATGACCCGGACCGTGTGCGTAGTGGTCTTGCCGCGAATCCGCTTGCGGAAGCCGTCCAAGACTCAGACCTTCAGTCCGCCCTGGCGCTCTCCTGAGTCGCTCATGGCGGTGGTCATCTCCAGCTCGATGCTGCTGTAGCCAAACCGCAGGGGGTTATTGGCGCCCCCGTTTGCCGCAGCCGTCAGCTCGTCATACGTCGCCCGCATGGCTTCCGTCAGACCGATCACCGCGATTACCCCCTCGTCAAGGATTACAGGGGCAAACGCTAGACCATGTCGGCAGGTTGTTGTTGCTCGGATGCCGAGGGGACTTTCCCCCTCTGCCTATGGCGTTACCCCTTTGCGAACCGTGGCGATTGAACATCGGGCGGCGGATCGTGGACGTCGCTCATCGCGCGTTTGAAGGGCTTCCCAGAGTGCCCCGACCTTCTTCTCCGGGACAGGCTCTGCGGCGCTCTCTTCGCGGCGCTTGCGGATCTCGGGCTTGCCACCCATGGCAATCAGGACCTTGCCAAGATGATCGGCGATCTCCCTGTGTCTGGCACGGGCAGCAGGGATCCGCGCATGTTGTGCCGCGATCCACTCGGCGAGGACCGCCCGCTCGTCGATCGGCAGGGCCACGCCCCGTTGATGACCTTGCGGATGACCTTCGCCGCCTTGTCCTCAAGCTCGGCGAGCAGGTCCTCCACAGTGTCGTCGAGCTGGCCTTTCTGATCCACCATCGAATAAAAGTCGCGGCGGTAACGTCGGCGATCCCGACCACGGCCCGTTAGTTCACGGCGCTGTTCTGATCCGCCCCGAGCAGCCGGATGCGACGCCACACGTTCGCGTGGCTGCGCTGCGCCGCGCGTACCCAGGGAGGAACAGAATGCCAGTCGACGGCTACCTCACGCTCGCCCCAGGCCACCTGCATGATCCGGCGATCAGCGGCGAAGTCCTCGACGAGGTCGCGGCGCAGGAAGAGCAGGTGGCCTCGCCAGGGCTTGTCCACGCGGAAGACTGCGGAGGCGCGCCGGCCGTCCAGACCCACGAGGTCCACACTGCCGGGCAGTTGGCGCAGGTCGAATCGGGCGGCGAAGTCAAACGACGGCACGTCGTAGCTCCCGCCGAGCCCGATCTCCGAAGTGCTGTCGGGGGCGAAATCCACGGCGACCTGGCCGAACTCGATGCTGTCGTCCTGCCAATCTCGACGCAGCGCTCGGTGAGGGAGGGCGCCTGGGGCATCGTCGTCGAAGTTCAACTCGAACCGAGGGCTCCACGGCATCTCAGCGGCCAGCACATCGCGGACCGTCGGCAGCGGAGGGAAGAAGTGGTTTCCCAGATACTGACGGTCACTGGCGAGCCGCTGGGCGGATTCCGCGTCCTCCGGCTCCAGCAGGAGGGTGCGGAAAAACCCGAAAACGGTCCGCCCGGCGTGGCGATGGTCCAGATACCCCTCAACCAGAAGCCAGCCGCCGTCCACTCCGTGGATTTCCATGGGTGACCAGAGCTCGTCCGGGACCGCCACCCTCCCCGAGGTGAGCCAGGTCTGGTCGTCGGTGGGCTCCACAGGCGCCCACAATGGAAGGGGCATGGGCGCCACCGGGGGCCTATCGGGAAAGGTCGGGTCGATGTCAGGCATCAAGCGTTCTACGTCCCCGAAGGGAGCTGGTGCGCGGCCGATGTCCACGAGGCGGCCGATCATCTCGTGGTAGGCGATCCAGCCGTACTTCTTACCGTACCGCTCCACCCTCCTTTTGGTGCTGTAAGGCCGTTCGGCGTTCGCGGCAATGGACTGGTCGACGCTGCCGAATTCTTTCTCACGCCAGCCCAGTCCCCAGACGCGGGCCATGACCTCGGCGCGGGCCCTGCGGTAGTCGGGGTGGTCGAAGTCGTAGTTGTCCCTGCCATTAATGGCGGCCCCGATGATGTAGTTCTCGAAGTCCATCCCGAAGGTGCGGTCGCACTCCTCGGCGTTGGGGTCGTCGTCCTCCATCACCTCGGCGGGCGCCACGGCGGCGAACCTCGGCGCGAAGGCATCAACCCCGTCCGGGACGGCGGCTGGGTGGAGGGCGCCGGCGAATTCATAGGTGGTCCGTACATAGCCGCGCAGTTGCTCGTGCGAGGTGGGTGTGGTCCCGCCGTCGAGGAAGCGATCGCGTAGCTGCACTAGCCAATCCCGCAGCGCGCCTTCGAGCGGTCCGCCGGGGTCGGGCATCTGGTGGGCGCTGGCGGCCCCGAACGCGGCGGCGACGAGGCGTTCGACGACGTAGGGGTCGTCGGCATCGAGCATCCGAGCGGCGAGATCAAACAGCCGCTTGGGTTCCGGACGACCGTAGCGCTGGAGAGCTTTCGTCGCCAGGTCCCGCATGCTCGTGTCCGTGGAAGTCAGCAGCCAGGCAATGGCCTGCGCGTCCAGGTCGTCCCTCTCGGCGCGAATGCTGCTTCCGGTCCACCTGTCGATCGCTCGTTCAAGGTCTGCCGTGAGCCGGCCTGTAGCCCGGCCTCGAGCCCATTCGGTCCAGCGCAGGTCGCGTTGAGGGAGAGGCAGTTGACGCAGGACCTGGTCGAGGAAAGCGGCGTTCAGGCGGTGCGGAGCGGACCTGCGGACCTCCCACAGACGGTCGAATGCGGACCTGCCCTTCCTCTTGCTGGGATGTCCGGTAACGAGCGCGGTTGCGAGCGCGTCGACAGTTTCGTCGTCGAGAAAACCGGACTCGGTATTGAGTTCCTGGGCGAGCACCAACGAACGATGCTCATCCGGGGCGACGCGCCACAGGTGGTGTCTGGTGAAGCGGCGTGGCACCAGTGAGATGAGGCCGATGAGGATGTCCTCGCCGAGGGGGTGCGCATGGTCGCCCAGGAGAGACTGCCAGAGGGCCGCCTCCGAGAGCTGCTCGTTGACCTCCGCGTAGGGCATGCGCACCAGAATCGCGTCGGCAATCAGGTATCCGGCGAGGCGATCAAAAACGAAGCCGCACTCAGTGTCGTCGGAACCCCTGATCTCCTCGCGGAAGATCACTCCTTCCTCTACGAGGCGCCGGAACAGGCTTTCATCCCAGTTCGACTGGTCGGCGTCGAGGATTCTTCGCGCTTCGTCGAACGGAAGCCGACGGACGTTGTGCGTCCACATGTATCTCGCCAGAGCAGTGAGGCGGCGCTGGATCTGGTCGGCCGGCACCGGGATGCGGGCCGGGTCATGGGCCAGCCGCTCGACCACGCCCTCGCGGTACAGCTCGAAGACGCCGATGAGGGACTGAGGCAGCGCCTCCACGCCTACTGGCACTCGGCGGTCGTGATTCGCGGCCTCGCAGTACATGCGGACGAACAGCGGGTTGTGGAACTCCCCGACCGGTAGCCAGGCATCGGCCGGGTTGATCAGGTAGTGGCGGAAGTAGACGCGGAGGATGTCATCGACTTCCGCGCGCTGCCACTCCAGTTCCAGAGGCACGGTGTCCTTCGGAAGAGCCTGGTCAGCGAGTGCTTCGCGGAGGGTGACGATCACCGCCACGTGAGGGTAACCGCCCAGGGCCGGTGCCAATCCGGCGAGCAGTGTCCTCCACTCCGAGGGCCGCTCGGCCTCGTTCAGGCCGTCGATGATCAACGGAATCCGGCAGCCGGCGCGGTTGCCGGCTGAGTTGAGCGCTTCCAGGAGGTCCTCGAAGTGGTCGATCTTCAGTCCGGGGATCCGTCGCGCGAGGTCGTCGAGTGTCCCGCCGGCGCGCAGGTTTCCGCCCTGGATGAAGACTCCTGCCGTGGGCTGGTCGTTCGGTGAGGTCATCTGCGCGGCAAGGTGCGTCTTGCCCTGTCCCGCGGCGGCGATGACGGCGAGTAGGGGGGCTTCGATGTCTGCCCGTGTGTCGTGCAGCCACTGGACGATGTCGCGGATCTCCGCGCCGAGGCCGGTGACCAGCAACGCCTCGGGCAGGCGTTGCTGCCTCAGTCTGAGCACCAGGCGTCGCAGCGTGCGGGGAGAGGTTGTGGGTGGCCGCTGTTCGGCGAGACGCTCGCGAACCTCCCAGGGCCGGAGGCTCCTGCCGGCGTCAAGGACCTCCCGCAGGTCGTCGACGAACCGGTCCAGGTCGTCGGCAATCTCGACGGCGCCTTGGCGGAAGGTGGTGTCGAGGCCGTTGAGGGCTGCGCGCAGTGCCTGGATCCGGGCTGCGATGTCGTCGGTGCGCTGCTGCAGCCACTCGAACGACGCCGGGCGCAACAAGACCCGGTCGATGCGGTGCTCCACGTGGTGGGAGGTGTGCAGCCGTGGCGTCCATCGGGCCTCGACGGGCGCAACAGATCGCTTGTGGACTTGCGCCAGTACGTCTGCGGTGAGGGCGAGTTCACCGAAGAAGGTAGAGCGGAGCTCGTCATGTCCGGCGAGCTGGGCATCGTAGTTCTCGGTGGACCAGAGTTTGACGCGGACATCCTGCCGACTGAGTCCGTTGATCCATTCCTCGTCCCCCTTGGCGGGCCGCTCTGGAAGACAGAGGACAAAGTCGGTCAGTCCGGCGACGTGCTCGATCGCCTTGGAGAGCGAGTCCTCGATCTGCGTGCGCTGGCCTGCGCTGAGCTCATTCTTGCTGTTGAGGATGAACCATTTGCACGACCACCCCCAGATCCGGCCGGGGTCGCCCAGAGCACCGGCATGGTCGACGTGCAGATAGAACTCGACGCCGGGCTGGTTGCGGCGCTCCCGCATCGTGCCCAGCGCACCATAGCGCCGGGAGACGATGGCCCGCGTGAGCGCTTCGAAGCTCCGGTCGGCGGCGCCGGGCAAGTGTGCCAGATCAGTCAGATCCACTGTCGCTCCGGTTGCTCGCATCCGACCGAGTGATCGCGTCCTCGTCCCATTCATGGCGCGAGAAGACCTCGACCTTCGCGCCGTAATGGAGGAGCACCTTCAGGAATCCCTGGACATCGGACTCGTCGGTCCAGATCCGGACCGTCTCACCTTCGCGGGTGACGCTGTGATCAAACGCGTAGTTGTCGACGTCGTACCGCCCCATGTCGTACAGCTTCATTTCGCGCAGTGCTTCCCCGAGTTCTGGAGGCATGCGCTCGTCGGAGCTCCGCCAGTCGTCGTCGGACCACGCGGCCTCGGCTAGCGCCTGCAGAGCCTCCATGCGCTCCTCCGCTGCCTTCGCGCCGGTGACCGTCTGGAATCGGCCGATCAGAACCAGGTCCATCGAGTGCTCCGAGCCGTATCCGTTCCAGATCCTCATCGTGCCTCCCTCAGCGCCTGCACGGCTTCCATGATGGAGCCCTCGACTGACAATCCTGTGGGCGCATACGCGTGGGGGCGCAGGACGCCGGTCGCGTCGACGTGCATGTGGGCGTCGAGGGGGTGCTCGCCTGGGATGGCCTCCGCGGTGGGCAGCGCAGCCTCGAGACCGGTGCGGGAGATCGCAAGCCGAACCCCGGTCCTGGCGGTCGCGGCCCACTCGACGAGGCGCTGCGCCTCGGCGTCACTGATTCCGAGGGTCGCCGCGGTCGGCTGCTCCGGCAGGAGCAGAAGTTCAGACGCACCGACCTTGTCGGCGAACTCGGCGAGGTCATCCAGTTCGCCGACCGTGTCGGCATTGATGACGGCGTTGATGCCGAACGGGGCGAGGGAGCCAAGCAACCCGGCCGCCTGCACCACGGCCGCGAACGGTCGGCCGCGGAGCCGCTCGTAGGTGGCTCCGATCCCGTCGACTGACAGACGGACGAAGTGCACGGCTCCGCGCAGGGATTCGACGAGCTCGGGTGTGAGCCGCTGCCCATGGGTCGTGAAGGTCACCGCCATAGACGTGGACTGGGCTATATTCGAACACAATTGGGCAAAGCGACGGTACGCGGTCGGTTCCCCGCCCCCGAAGCCGACACCGAGGCAGCCGGCGGCATCGAGTTCGACCGCCCATGCCAGCACACGCTCCATGCCGAGCGCGGCGGCGTGCTTGGGCGCGTAGCAGTAGGCACATTGCAACTCGCAGGCGTTGGTCAGCGCGACGGACAGGTACCGCGGAGCACGGGAGAACTGCTCAGCGGGAACAGGCACCTCGTCGAGCAGCACGTTCATCCCGGAGACGCGGTCGAACAAGTGAACGCCGGCTGCGGACAGGCGAATCTTGCACCTCACCGACAATATGATGCCACCGCTGTCCGTGACGCCGGCGCTGGACTGGGCAAGCTCGTCGGCATCGTGCGCGCACGCTGATTTCCCGAGAACGCGAACAACCGGTTAGTGACCGGCGCCGGGATCTCCTACGGCCGCTCGAACCCACAAACCGCGCGCGGTGGCGAAGGGGCGGGCGCCCCTCGGCAACCAGACGCTCGACAGCAGACGCGCCCAGTGTCCTTCAGGGGCGGTCAGCAAATTTATCGCCCCGTGCGGCTCAAGGGACACACTGAGCGTGTGATGGCCGCCAGGTCGTTGCTGTCGAAGGAGTCCGCGACGTAAGTCGGTGGACTGTACACCATCTGAGATCATGCCGTGGCTCGGGCGGAATGCGCCGCCAACAGGCGCACGTGTGCTGCGCCGTTGAGATGTGGGCTGGCTCCCGGCGTTAGTCCAGGCACAGGCGTCGGTGTCGTTGCCGACGGAGCAGTGGAAGGCCGAAGCGGTGGCGGGGCCAGCGCTGCAACAGTCGACTACACGAGCGGACGCACATTGCGCGGACATGTTGCGAAGCGAAGCAACATAGCGCGGGATCGCCGGTTAGCCAAACCGGCGTCTCCCCGGATCATTGATGGTCCACCGCCACTACCTGCACCTACGTCGAAAGGAATCGTCAAAACGGCTGTCAATTCAAAGCGTCGCACGGCTCTCAGCTCTCTGCGCTGCCGCAGAGCTGCTGTGGAACAGATGCCGTGGGCGCTCAAGATCCTGCGATGCACATAACAGTCTCCCCACCTCCCCGTACCGCAGGAGACCGATTTCTATCGCATCTCGAGTGCACCCGGGAATGAAGTTGACATGCAGCACGGTGGCCTGCTCATCGGCATCAACCTAAGCGCGCAAGGCGGGTGACCTCACTTACGTCACTTGCTGTTTTGATCAATTTCCGGGTCGGCACCGTGCCCCACTGGCCCTGCCACATACATTGGCGCCAGACGTTTTCAGCAGCTTCAAACGCCATCAGCTGCGCGCAAGCCGCACCGCCTTAGCAACTGGAGTATCCGAATTGCACGGACAGACCAACGAGGTGCAAGGCACCCGTTACAGCCCTACGCACATCCGCGCCACCTGGGACGGAACGGGCAGCGTGGAAGACGCTTCCAGGGCGTTGGGGTTCTCTCGGGCGAAGGGCTACGACCTCGTGCGTCGCGGAGAGTTCCCGTGCCGCGTGCTGCGCATCGGACGTACCACGCGTGTCGTCACCGCGTCCTTGCTCCGCGTGCTCGAAAGCGGAGAGCCGGAGTACAACGGTGCCCACACCAGTCGCTGCACTCCGTCATAACCCCTGCGCACAGAAGCCCCGCCGAGCCGGCGGGGCTTCGTCGAGTCATGAGCCCCTTGTAGCGAGCGCCTACAGGAAGCGGACCGCACTGTGGCACAACTGCCCTGACGTTCCAGGCCAGGTCCCGGGTTGCGGGCAGCGTTCGGCAGCGGGCGACGTGTAGGGATGCCACCCGCTACAAGGCCAGCGGAGCGATGCGGTCGCGCGGTGAAGCGGGCAAAGTCCTCCGCGGTGACGATTGGCAGGCTGGCGACCATCGCCTCTGGCAATGCCGTCGCGGTCGCTCCACGCGGGCCGCGCAACATCGGAGGGAACAGACAAAGGTGTTGGGCTTTGCAGGGGTGAAGGCTACGACTTGGTTGGTCGCGAAGAGTTCCCGGGTCGGATGCTGTGCGTCGGCCGTAAGAGGTGTGTCGTCACCGCGTCCATGCTTCGGCGCTCGGGAGCGGAGAACCCGAGTGCGGCGGTGCTCACGGCGGACAAGAAACCCCACGCACTCAGAGGCCCCGCCGGAGCACCTGCGGGGCTTCTCGTCACACGCCGCTGTCACACGTCTATCACCGACTGCGTCGACTCCCCCGGAGCAGAACGCCCTCACCTGGCATTATTCGCTCATCTTGGACTGACCTGGACGCCCGCAGACGGTCTCTCCAACCTGTGCCATGTAGCACCGAGGGACGGCCCCATGACGAGGACCGGGGCCTCTTCCGGCCCGTCAAAGCGGTATTGCATGCTGTCGACGTTCTTCTCACTCACCCGTTCACGCTCCCACATCTCACATTCTCTTCGTGAACGGGGGCGGACCCACTCGCCAGACCTCCCCACGTCTCCGCCGCCGGCCGCAGGTCGTCCACATCCGGTTTCACGTACCAGCGCTTCGTGGTCCGCGCGTCGGCGTGACCGGCCCACCGGGCGAGGAGATGGTCCGGGACCCCGTGGCTCGCCAGGTACGTCAGGCAGCTCGCACGGGCGTCGTACAGACGGACCCGACGCAGCCCGCTGCGGTCCATGACCTTGTAGGCCCGCTCACGCAGCTGCCGCCCGTTGAGCACCCTGCCCCGGGCGTCTACGAGAACGTAGCCGCTGTCTTCGTACCCCTGCCCGGCCGCCGTCTTCTCGTCTGCCTGAGCAGCCCGGAACGCGGTCAAGGCAGCCGCAACCGGACCTGGCAGAGGAAGTTTCCGCTCACTGGCGGGTGACTTGGTGGCCTTCTCCACCACGATGTCGTTCCCCATGACCGTCCGCGTGTTGGTGATGGACACCGTGGCTTCGTCCAGGTCGACGTCCGCCCAGCGCATGCCACAGATCTCCGCCGGCCGAAGACCCATCAGAGCGAAAAGGAACGGTGCCTGCAGGCGGTCACCTGCGATCGCACGAACGAAAGCGCGCACTTCCGCGACGCTCCACGGCGGCACTGCGGCCCTGGCCCTGCGCTCAGCCTCGCGTGCCTTTCGGGGAACGGTCACCTCCCGAGCAACGTTCACCCGGACCAAGCCCCGTGCCACTGCCCGGTCAAGCGCCTCCTTCAGCCGAGCCAGCGACATCTCGACCGAGGTCGCCCCCAGGCCGGTGCCCGGCTTCCCTCCCCGCCCACGCCCCTCCTGGAGCGCCCATCGCATCCATGCCGTCACATGGTCCTCGGTGAGGTCCTGGAGCCTGATATGCCCGAGCCTTCCGCGGACCCGGGCCAGGGTCATGGTGTAGCTGTAGGCAGTGCTCTCTTCCAGATCCTCCGCCTTCATGGCCAGCCACTGATCGAGCCACTCGCCCACCGTGACCTGACTGAACGGTGCCTGCTCCGCCTCGTAGCGACGATGCACGATGCTCGCGTACTCCGCCTTCGCCTCCCTCAACGTGCCGAAGGTACGCGTCAGCTGCTTACGCTTCCCGGTGACGGGATCGGGCCCTGCGTCGACCACGAACCGATACCGGACCCTCCCCTTGGCATTGGGGGCAAGCTTCTTGATCGGATAAGACAGGACTACTCGCTTTCCTTGGAGTGTGGGAGCCCCAGCGCAGCCTTCTGTGTTCATGTCGAACACCAAGCCCGGGGGGCTGACGAGCTCCTCCAAGGATTGCCGTGATCGCCGGTTTGGCCAACCGGCGATCACGGTCTATGTTTCGCTCGTCGCCAACCGGGGCCGGGCCTCAGTAGCCCCATGAGAGTGGCCATCCCATCCATGCTGTGCGGGTACGGCCCCCTCCCGGGAGACCGGTGTCCACCCGCCATCTCGGCTGGGACGGCCACGTCGCTGTGAAAGTCCCGCGCGGCGAGGTGGGGCCGATGGGTTCACCCTTCCCGGACGGTCTACCCAGCAACGTGACCGTTCGCGACAGGAGCAACATGTCCACTGTCAAGTCAAGATCCTGACAGCCGACCAGAAGGCTCTGGCCGACTCTTACACACAGTTGTGCGATGCCGAGGAGATCTTTCGGGTACCCGAAGAAGGCCCGGTCGTCTACCTCGGCCTGCGCATCGGCGACACCGACCTCGGTCTAGTGGCCAAAGCAGACGCGGAACCGAGGCAGCGCCGCGGATCCTGCTGAGCGTCGACGAGCCCCTCGGCCGGGTGATGGCGCTCGGCAGTTCGGTCCGCAGCGTCCCGAAGGGCATGCCGTGGGGCAGCGCATCGCCCACATATCCGCCCCGGACGCAACCCGGCGAACCTCACCCAGCCGATCCCGGTCCCCTGACAACCAGCCACGGACCGCGGGGCCCCGAAGCAACGTCAGGCCACCCCGCTCAGACAGCGAAACGTGTCCTTTAATCGGGTTGAGTTCGGTGAGGGCGTCGACGTAGGTGTCGGCCACTTGACGAGGAAGCGGGCTGTCGATCTGCGTCATGCGGTCATCCTCCGGCAGGTCAACGCCCGTCATCGGTCGTCCAGGGCCGCGAGGCCCGCCACCGCAAGGAGCGCGGTTACCGCAGTAGCCGTCCACTAAAGTTCGACGGCGCAAGCGCCGGCACCATGTCGAGGCGCCGGGCCTGGACCGCTTCCCCGCCCTCCTGCACCCGGCGGTGCGAACGTTCGCCGGACGCCGACGGCTGCACCCGTTCCTGCAAGCCGCGAACTACCCTTCCCTGGCGGCGTACTGCCGCGCTTCAGGCATGTCCCCGTCCGCGCTGACCCCGCAGATTCAGCACCTGGAACGAGACCTCCAAGGACAACTCCTCATCCGCGGCCAGCACGGACACCGGATGCGACTCACCGACTTCGGTGAGAAGGTCCTGGTCACGGCTCACCCGTACGCCGACCAGTTAGACGTCGGCGAGGGGCGCAACCGGAAGGACGACGGCGATGGGGCACTTTCCACGACACGCATGTGAGTGGTGTCATCGAGGAGAAGCCACGACACAAGGAACGCGGGCCGCCCCTGGCGATGTGGAACAGGGGCGGCCCGTGGAGAGCAGTTCCGTCAGTGGCTGGCTGCCAGTTCTCCACTGAGCCGGCCATGGAGGTAGGCGCTTGCTTCGTTCAGGCCGGTGATTTCCACCGTCTTGCCGCGCTGGGCGTACTTGGTCTCGATCGCGTCCAGAGCGGCCACGGAGGACGCGTCCCAGATGTGGGCGGCCGACAGATCGATGACCACCTCGTCCGGGTCGGTGGAGTAGTTGAACTGTCCGACGAGGTCGTTGGACGAGGCGAAGAACAATTCACCGGTGACCCGGTAGACGACGGTGGTGCCGTCGGGGTCGGTGACGGCGGTGACCTCGGCCAGGTGAGCCACTCGCTTGGCGAAGACGACCATGGCGGTGATCGAGCCGACGACGACGCCAATGGCCAGGTTGTGGGTGGCGACCACGACCGCGACGGTGACCACCATGACAGTGATCTCCCCGGTCGGCATCCGCTTCAGCGTCTTCGGGGTGATGGAGTGCCAGTCGAACGTCGCGAACGACACCATGACCATCACCGCGACCAGAGCGGCCATGGGGATGTCGGAGACGACCGGACCGAAGACGACGCACAGCACCATCAGGAACGCGCCGGCCAGGAAGGTCGACAGGCGGGTGCGGGCGCCGGACACCTTCACGTTGATCATCGTCTGGCCGATCATGGCGCAGCCGCCCATGCCGCCGAAGAAACCGGTGACGACGTTGGCGATGCCCTGACCGATGGACTCGCGGGTCTTGGAGGAGTGGGTGTCGGTGATGTCGTCGACCAGCTTCGCGGTCATCAGAGATTCCATCAGTCCGACCAGCGCCATGGCGAACGCGTACGGGGCGATCGTCGTGAGGGTGTCCAGGGTGAAGGGCACGTCCGGCAGGCCGGGCACCGGCAGCGAGGACGGCAGGTCGCCCTTGTCCCCGACCCTCGGGACCGCAATCCCGGCGGCGACCGTGACGACGGTGAGGATCACGATCGACACCAGCGGGGCCGGGATCACGGTGGTGACCTTCGGGAAGAACACCATCAACGCCAGCCCGGCCACGATCAGCGGGTAGACCGGCCAGGGCACGTCGGTCATCTCGGGGACCTGCGCCATGAAGATGAGGATGGCCAGGGAGTTGACGAAGCCGACCATTACCGAGCGTGGGATGAACCGCATCAGCTTCGCCACCCCGAGCGCGCCGAGGATCACCTGGAAGACGCCGGCGAGGATGACCGCGGCGATGAGGTAGCCCAGGCCGTGTTCGCGGTTGAGGGGCGCGATGACGAGGGCGACGGCGCCGGTGGCGGCTGAGATCATCGCCCGTCGGCCGCCAACGATGGCAATGGTGACGGCCATCGTGAAGGAGGCGAACAGGCCGACCGCCGGGTCGACCCCGGCGATGATGGAGAAGGAGATCGCCTCCGGAATCAGCGCGAGGGCGACCACCAGGCCGGCCAGCGCCTCGGTGCGCCAGACCTTCGGATCACGCAGCCAGTCGGGCTTGAGACCGCGCAACCGTGTGACGGGGGACACTACGGAAGGAGACAAGGAAGCAGCTACCTGTCGTGCTCGGGCACACCCCTGCAGCGGGGCGGGGTGCGCGAAGGAAGTACGGAAGGCCAGGTCGGCATCCCGCAGTCGGCCCAGCGGGCGGGGCCGGAAAGTCGAGGGGGACAGAACCGAGACGGCGCGAACGGGCGCGGTGCTCAGGCTCTGGTCAGGGGCGGAGCGTCACGGCGGACAGGTGGCGGCGCTGGGCACCATGGACTCGCGCACGCGTCTCTCCTGCAAGACTCGGATTCTTCACCGGGAGCATCCTCGGCCCCGACATGACGAAATGGGCAGCGAACAGCCCTGACACAGACTCTACCGTAACGTGAGAGTCGACGTTCGTCGGTTCAGCGGGGGACGATGCTGCGGTCGCCGGCACACGTGAGTCCACGGGCTCATGCCCGTCCGGCCTCTCACTCCGCTCACCGTTTGGTCCCAATGCTTCGGCAGGAAGGACAACGGCTCTGAATGACGGTTCTGAAGATCCCGGCGCGTACTCTGGTGCGGTTCGCGCGTGCGGAGGATGACGGGGCGGTAGAGAGGATCCGGGGCGGTATGGCGCAAGAGCGGCACATGCAGATCGGCGAGGTCGCCGAGCGCACAGGATTGTCGTTGCGCACGATCCGGCACTATGAAGAGGTTGGCCTCATCGTTCCCTCCGCCCGCAGCAAGGGCGGCTTCCGTCTCTACACTCAGGCCGACGTCAGTCGGCTCATGGTGATTCGGCGTATGAAGCCGCTGGATTTCTCCCTTGAAGAGATGCGGGACTTGCTGGAGATCACTGACAGGCTCGGCGCCCAGGATGATCCGCCCGCGCCTGTGGAGCGCGAGCGACTCCGTGAGCGACTTGACGCGTACCGCAAGGTGGCCGACGCGCGGTGCGAGACACTGCGCGCGCGACTGACGATGGCCGAGGACTTCGCCGCCACGTTGCGCGACCGGATGAATGCGGATGCCCGAGCTCGGTCGGCAAGTGAGCGAGCTACTTCCGGAGGGCCCTCTGCGGAGGCTCTGGCTCCCGAGTGATGCACCCGGTCTTGCCGGGTAGCCATGCAGGCGCTCAACGCGGCGGCAGAAGGTGTGCGATTCGCGGTCACAGCGCGCAATCCGCGTGATGTGGACACGATGCATCTGGCCGTCGCATCGGTAATCAGACAAGCTGCGCCACACTCCTGACCCAACCCGCCGTCGCGGCTCCCCTTGCCGACAAGTGCGGAGGTGCGGCATGCGCAGTAAGGCGCTGACCTGGCCCGACGCTGCTTGCTGGGAGCGGAGCCAAAAGCGGCCCCTTCCCGAATCGAGGGCGTCCGGAGGGCCCGCGCGAGACTCGGCGGGTGTGCGCCGTCGGTGCGCGGCGCACGTCCGCGATCACATGCCGCCGCGCGCCCAGCACGGGAATGGGCTCACGTTGATGCTGGACTCTACCCTTACGAGAGGGAAGAGATGGGGAAGTGGTGCGATGCCACACTCTCGCACGCAGGTGCGGAAGGGCTCCCGGGTGGGGTGTCGGCAGAGAAGCGGAACGAAGGGGCGCGGTGTGGCCGGTTTCGCTTCCTGAGTCCTTGACCCTGTAATTACCGCGCGGATACGTTCAGTCACATGCAGAGGCCATGCTTTTGCGTCGTGCTGCGGCAACGGCGCCTCAGTGGTCGGTAATGCAAGCGAGTTTTCACGTGTCGCGCACAGCCGCGCGACCCACACGTGTCAACTGACTCAGGGAATTGCATGCGAAATCGTCTCGCTGCCCGCTGCCCGCTGTGCGGTAAACGCAAACAGTCAACGGGGTGAAATAACTGTGGACGTCGAAGTTCTCGGGCATGTGACGCTGAAGGTCGGCGATGAGCGCCGGACACCGAGCGCCCCCAAGGCCAGGCAGGTCCTTGCCCTCCTGCTGGTCAACGCAAACAGAATGGTCAGCACCGATGTACTGATCGAAGAGCTGTGGGCCGAGCAGCCTCCTCGGAGCGCGCTCAGTGCGTTGCAGACGTACGTGTTCCAGCTGCGGCAGCTGTTGAGGAAGATCCGTCCGGGTGAATGCCCTAAGCAGCTCCTGGTGACCACGCCGAACGGCTATGAATTCCGCGTCCCGCCGGAGAACGTGGACCTGCAACGCTACGAACGGCATCGCCTGGCCGGCCAGCAAGCCTTTCAAGCGGGCGAGAACATGGCTGCTGTCGAGCAGTTCCGCGCCGCTCTGCATATCTTTGCGGCGCCGCCTCTGGCGAATGTCCGGCGTGGGATGCATCTTGATGCTGAGATCGTCAGGCTGGAAGAGAGCCGTATCGGGGTCCAGGAAACCAGAATCGAAGCGGAACTCGAACTGGGGCGTCATCATGAGGTGCTGAGCGAGCTGAGCGGACTGGCGTCGCAGTGTCCGCAGCATGAAGGATTCCACCGTCAACTGATGCTCGCACTCTACCGTTGCGGCAGACGTCCGCAGGCGCTGAAGGTGTTCAACCAGCTGCGGCAGTCCCTCGTGACCGAGTTGGGACTGGAGCCCTCCCGGGAGCTGCAGATGTTGCAGCAGGCGATTCTGTCCGCGGACCCTCGGCTGGACACCGCTGAGCGGACCCCGTTCCTGCGCACGACCGCTGATCCGGCTCCTCTGCAGGTCCCGTGGCCGGCGGCCAGCCCCTGGAAGGTGTGAGGTGGCGCAGCGGTGGCTGAGTGCGGAGCCGCTGCGTTGTGCCAGCCGAGGATTGTTGGGACGTTGTCGTCTCACCCCTTGGGGAGATCGTCCCGGAAGACCTGGCGGTGCCGGATGAACCATCGGCCCTCGTTCCGGACGAGCACGTCCTCGCAGGTACACACGAACTCCAGCTCCGACCGGCCTCCCACCACCGTCTTGGTGATCAGGGCGTAGGTCTTGGCCAGGAGCGTCAGTCCACTCGCCTGCTGGAGTTCCAGGGTGGTGACGCAGTGGCGGCGCAGGATGCCCTTCTCCTGCAGCTGCCGCGCTGCGGCCTCCGCGTTCCGGGCGATCTCGGCCCGCCCGCGCTGGGGCTCGGGTCGGGCGTTGGTCGCGAAGACCGCGTCGGGCATGAAGTCGCCGGTCCAGTCCTCCACTCGGCCTTCGTCCATGGCCCGCATGTGGCGCCCGTAGAACTGCTGAATCTCTGCGAACAACGCCGCGGACACCGCGGTCTCCTCCGGCTTGTGCGGGGCCTGTGTCAAGGCGCTCTCCTCTGCTTGGGTCGGGTCAGCTCCTGCCGTAGTCACGGTGAGGGCTGCTTCTCCATGCCCGGTAAAGAGACAAGCTCGGCCAGGGCAAGTCGCGAGAGCAGCCCGTGACGCTGTCTTGCTTCCCCCTCAAGGTGCCGGTGGTGCGCTGTCCAGTGGAAACCGGTGGCAAGGGCCACCGCCTGATGCGACGGAGGCCACAAGCATGGAACCGGCCCCTCAGGCCCCCACACAACCTGTGATCGACGCTCGGCGCCCCGAAGCGGGACCGCGTTGGGAGACCATCGGCGAGCTCATCAAAGATGCCGCGTTGCTGCACGGCGACAAGGAATTCCTCCGATGCGGCGACAAGACGCTCAGCTTCTCCGAGACCGACACCCGCACCGACCGGTTGGCGCAGACGCTGATCGCCCAAGGTGTCAAACCGGGTGACCGTGTCGCGGTCATGATGGACAACGTGGCGGACTGGCCGTTGAGCTGGTTCGCGGCCATCAAGGCCGGTGCCATCACGGTGCCGGTCAACACCCGCTTCGGCGCTACGGACCTCGCGCACGTCCTGAAGGACTCTCAGGCCGTGCTGGTCCTGGCCTCCCCAGGCTGCGTGCCTTTGGCCCGTGACGTGAGCGGCAGCATCGGGCACCCCTGTGCGGTCCGGACGCTACGCGAACTGGAGGCCGGCTTCGGCGACCGGCCGGTGGACGGTCCGGGCCTGTCGGCGCACGCGGACGACACCGTCAACTTCCAGTACACCTCCGGCACCACAGGCTTTCCGAAAGCCTGCATGCTCAGCCACGACTACTGGCTGCGCACGGCGTGGATGATCGCTGTCCACTCCGGCCTCCGTCCCGACGACGTCGTGCTGACGGCCCAGGCGTTCTCCTACATGGATCCCCAGTGGAAAGCCGTGATGTGCCTGATGGGCGGCGTTCCGCTGGTGGTGCTCCCGCGGTTCTCCGCCTCCGGCTTCTGGCACTCCGTCCGCCAGCACCGGGCCACGCTGACCTACGTGCTGGGCAGCATGCCCATGCTGCTGTACAAGCAGCCGCCCCACTCGGGCGACCGCGATCATGCGATGCGGCTGGTCTTGTGCTCGGGCATCCCGCGCGACTTGCATCATGCGTTCGAGGACCGCTGGGGTGCGGCCTGGCGGGAGGTGTACGGCTCCACCGAGAGCGGACTGGACTTGATCATGCCGCCTGGTGAGGAGGCCACCGTGGGCAGCGGCGCGATGGGGTACCCGCCGTCCGGCAAGGAGGTCCTCGTCGCCGACGAGCGCCAACGCCCCGTCCAGCCAGGGCAGATCGGCGAGATCCTGGTGCGGGGAAGGCCCATGATGAAAGGCTACTGGAACAACCCGGACAGTACCGAGCGGGCGTTCCGCGGCGGCTGGTACCACACCGGTGACCTCGGACGTGCCGAGGCGGCCGGGAGCGTGGTGCACGCCGGGCGGCTGAAGGACATGATCCGACGCGGTGGGGAGAACATCGCAGCGGCCGAGGTCGAAAGCGTCCTCGAAGCCCACCCGGCGGTCCTGGCCGCCGCGCTCGCCGGCATCCCCGACGAGCTCTTCGGTGAGCTGCCCAAAGCCTTCCTGCAGCTGCGCCCCGGCTACCGGCCCACCACGGCAACGGCTCGCAGCGTCCTCGCGCACACCCGCCGCCACCTCGCGAAATTCAAGGTCCCTGCCTATGTCGAATTCGTCGACTCCTTCCCCATGACCCCCTCCGCCCGTATCCAGAAGCGCCAGCTGCTTCGTCCCGGAGACGACCAGCGCACCGGTGCGTTCGACGCCGCAGCGGATGCATGGGCATGAGCGACGTACAGCAGTTGCTGAGCTCCGCCGACCTGACCGTCACGGTCGACAGCGATGTTGCTGTGATCGCGATGAGCCGTCCGGCGAAACTCAACGCCCTGACCCGCGGCATGCGCCGGGACCTGGCCGAGCTGCTGCGCCACTACGGCGACGGCAGCCAGGCTCGCGGAGTGGTGATCACCGGCCAGGCAAAAGCCTTCTCTGCCGGAATGGACCTGCGCGAAGTCGATGGCCCGGAAGTCGACTTGCTGGCGGAGATGGAGCTGTTCAACGACATCACCCGCGCCGCTCTCATCACGGAAGTCCCGGTCGTGGCCGCCCTCAACGGCATCGCCGTCGGCGGCGCCGGTGAGATGGCCCTGAGCTTCGACGCCCGCATCGCCACCGCTCAGGCCGCGATCTCATGGCCGGAGACCAGTGTCGGGCTCACCGTGTCCAATGCCGCGAGCCTGTTCCTGCCCCGCCTCGCTGGCGCACCCCGAGCCCTGCACCTGATCATGAACAGTGCCCGGCTCAGCGCCTCCCAGGCACTGGCCCTCGGTCTCCTCGACGACATCGTCGAGCCGGACGATCTCATCCCCGCCGCCATCCGGCTGATCCACCAGTGGACGCCGCCGGGTTCGTCCACGGCCGCACATCTGAGGCTGATGCGGCCCTCGCTGCGTGCGGTAGAAGCGGCCATGGCACGCGAGGGCGCGGCCGTACGGCAGGTCCAGGAGAGCGGCATTGCCCAGGCCGGCATCGCCACGGTGCTGGCTGGCCACGAAAAGTGACCTTTGCTGCTGCGGGCCGGGCCGTACCCCGAAGGGGGCCGCCGAGGCACAAACCGAACGGGCTGTGGTGAAGGCCGAAAGCCTCCTTCACCACAGCCCGCTGGGTGTCCCTGTCTGCCCAGCACTGGGCACCAGGAGGCCGGGTCAGTCGGTCACTTCGATGATCAGTGCTGCCGCGGTGTCCCCCGCGGCGCACCCGGTGAACAGTCCCAGCCCGCCGCCTCGTGCCTTCAGTACGTGTGCGAGTTCCGTGACCGTTCGCAGCCCGGTCGGGCCTTGGGGGTGTCCGAAGAGAAGGCTGCAGCCGGACGCGTTCATGGCCTCCAGCGTCACCCCGGTTTCCCGGGCGAAGTACAGGTCGTTCACCGCGAAGGGGTTGTGGGTGCTGATGGCATCCATCGTGTCGATCTTCAGCCCGGCGGCGTGCAGCGCCGCCTGCGCGGCCGGAACGAGTGCCCTGGGCATGCGGGCCGGCTCCACGCGGGCGAATCCGGATGCGACCAGGCGCACGATCGGGCCGCGGTCGGCGAATTCCCGGGCGCACGGTGTCGTGGTCACCAGGGCCCCCGCTGTGCCGTCGGCGGGATGCGTTTGCGTGGCGGCGGTGTGGACGCCGCCGGGGCGGACCGTCGGGAGTTGACCGGCGCTGTCGGCCGTGACCGGCCGCACGCCTTCGTCGGACAAGAGCCGTACGGTGCCGAGCCCGTCCTGTTCGATCTCGATGCCGACCATGAAGTCACGCTGGAAGGTGCGGTCGTCGCTGAGCGCGGCGGTGTACTGCTCGGAGCGCAGGACGGCGAGGGCATCCAGGTCGTCGCGGGTGAAGCCGCACTCGGCCGCGACGGCTTCGGCTGTGGCGAGCATGCTCTGTCCGGTGACGGGGTCCTGGGAGAAGCTGTCGCGTACCCAGTTCTCGCGCACCGGTCCCTGCTCGGAACCGGCGGGTGAGGGCCAGGAGAGGTCCGGGCCGTTGCTGGTGCGGTCGGTGGTGACGATCAGTTGTGGGCCGACTCCTGTTCCTACTGCCGCGGCGGCCTGGTGCAGGGCCGCGACGGAGGTGGCGCAGGCTTGGTTGAGCATCGGTCCGGAGACCTGGGGCATGCCCAGTCGGGCCGCGAGCGTGGTGGCTCCGTAGAAGATGGCGGGCTGCGGCACGGTCCAGCCCAGCACCATGCCCTCGATGGTGTCGCGGTCGATGCCGCGCTCCGACAGTGCCCGGCCGGTGGCGGCCACGGCCAGGTCAATGCTGGAGAGGTGGGACAGGGCGCCTCCCCACCGCGCGAAGGGCGAGGTCCACAGCGCCGTCAGGGGAATGGCCGCATCACGGTAGGTGGCCCCGGACGTCATGCGCTTCTCCTCACTCATCGCTGGTCCAGGGATGCTCCGGGGCGGCGGGGCGCGGTGGTCTGCGATGCGCGGGCCGCGAAGAGTGCGACGCTGCCGCGTACCTCGATCCAGTGGCTGGCGAAGTGTTCCTCCAGGGCCTGGTGCAGTCCGTGGACGCTGTCATGCTGGTTGTGGAAGGAGCCCTGGCGCTGGTAGAGGATGTTGAAGCGGCGGGAGAGGGCGGTGTGTTTCACGCCCTGGGACAGGACGGTGCTGCCGAAGAGGACGCCGTCGGGCGCGAGTGCCTCGCGCAGGTGCTTGAAGACGACCTGCTTGCCGCCCGGTGGCTCGGGCAGGCAGTGCATGACGTAGTTGTAGGCGATGGATGTGAATCCGCTGCCGACGAAGTCGGGCAAGGGTTCCAGGATGTCCGCCTGCACGCAGCGCGGGGTGTAGCGGCGCAGGCGGTGCGCGGCGAACTTGAGCGGGTCGGGGTTGAGGTCGAGCAGGGTCAGCTCGGGTGTGCCTGCGGGGAAGCGGCAGTGGTCCAGGTAGTAGCCCGAGCCGGGGCCGACCTCCAGGTGGCGGGAGGTGATCCAGTCGTTGTAGTGCTCGAGCAGCCGTGACTTCGGGCAGCGCCACAGCAGCCGGTTCGACGCATGGACGACCACGGCGTCATAGAGGCGCAGCCGCCGGTGTTCGTAGTAGGACTGGCCCTCGAAGCCGAAGGCGGAGGACTCGGGGGATGCATCGATGGTCATGCGCGTGTCCCTCTTCCACTCGAAGCGTCAGTAACTGCCCAGTCCGCCGCAGACGTTGAGCGCCTGGGCGGTCACCGACGCGGCTGCCGGGCTGACCAGGTAGCGCACCATGCCCGCCACCTCCTCGGGGGTGCAGTAGCGGCCGAGGGGGATTTTGGCCTCGAAGTCGGCGAGGACCTGCTCCTCGGTGACGTTGTTGAGCTTGGCGTAACTGGCGCGGATGTCCTGGGCCATGGGCGTTTCCACGTAGCCGGGGCATACCGCGTTCACGGTGGGGCCGCCGTGGGCGGCGAATTCCTTGGCGAGTGCCTTGGTGAAGCCGATGACACCGGCCTTGGCCGCCGAGTACGGGGCCCCGTACGGGACGCCCTGCTTGCCGCCGGTGGACGCGATGTTGATGATCCGGCCGGCTGGCTGCTTGATCGCGTCGCTGCTCCGGATGACCTCGCGGGTCACCCAGAAGACGCTGTTGAGGTTGGTGTTGATGACGTCCAGCCACAACTCGTCGGGGATCGCGGCGGTCACGCCGCCGCCGCTGCGGCCGGCGTTGTTGACCAGGACCTTCGGCTCGCCGTGCTCCTTGGCGCACCGTTCCACCACGTCGTGCACCGCGTCGCGGTCTCGTACGTCGCAGGTGTAACCGGCCACGTCGAACTGGTCGTCCTCCATCTTCAGCGACCTGACGACCCTCTCCAGCTTCCCGGGGTCGCGGCCGGTGATGATGACCTTCAGCCCATCCTGCAGCAGGGCCTGGGCGATCGACAGACCAATGCCGCTGGTGCCGCCTGTGACCAGAGCGACGCTTGGGGACTCGGTGTGTGCGGGCATGGTGAGACTTTCTCCCTTCGTCGGGGCGGCCGGAACGGGCCGGCCCGACGACGAGGCTCCCTGCTGGCGGTGCAGGGCCGGTCCACGCCCGGGCAAGGCGCTCTCTGCCGCCCAAGCAAGGCGCTCTGGAGCAGAGGATGAGCGGCGGTGGACTGCCGCTGGAGCAGCACCCCGCAAGGTCTCAAGGTGTGAGCCGACACGTAGTCATAACTGGCCTGAGCGTCCTCGCACCCGGTTCGACGGATACCGAGGGCTTCTGGAAGATGATCACAGCGGGGCGCAGCGCGATCCGCAGGATCACGGCATTCGACCCCACGCCGTTCCGTTCCCAGGTGGCGGGAGAGGTCGATCTCGATCCGCTGGCCTGTGGGTTCAGCCGCCGCGAGGTCCGGCGTCTGGACCGGGCCAGCCTGCTGGCCGTGGCCTGCGCCAGACGGGCGGTGGCGGAAGCCGGGATCACCTCCGGTACGAGTATCGCCCCTGGCCGCATCGGTGTGAGCGTGGGCAACGCGGTGGGATCCGCCACAAGTATCGAGAACGAGTACGTCGTGCTATCCGACGAGGGACGCCAGTGGCTGGTCGACCAGAAGTATCAGTCCCCCCACCTGTTCGACTACTTCGTCCCGGGTTCCCTCGCCCGCGAGACCGCCTGGGCGGCCGGTGCCGAAGGACCGGTATCGGTCATCTCGGCCGGCTGCACCTCTGGCATCGACGCCCTCGGCCATGCCTGCCAGCTCATCCAGGAGGGCAGTGCCGACGTGATGGTCGCCGGCGCCACCGATGCTCCCGTCACCCCGATCGCGGTGGCCTGCTTCGATGCGATCAAGGCCACCACGCGCCGTAACGACGATCCCGAACACGCGCCGCGGCCCTTCGACCGCACCCGGGACGGATTCGCCATCGCCGAGGGCGCGGCCATGCTGGTCCTGGAGGACAGCGAACACGCCCGGCGGCGCGGAGCCGACATTTACGGCACCATCACCGGATACGCCGCGCACTCGAACGCGTACCACATGACGGGCCTGTCCCGGGACGGCAATGAGATGGCCCGCGCCATCACGACCGCCCTGGACGAGGCCCGCACCGACCCCACGGCCGTCGGGTACATCAACGCCCACGGCTCTGGCACGAAACAGAACGACCTGCATGAAACCGAGGCGTTCAAGAAGGCCCTGGGCGAGCACGCTTACAACGTCCCGGTCAGCTCCATCAAGTCGATGATCGGGCATTCCCTGGGCGCGATCGGCGCGATCGAGGTTGCAACCTGCGCGCTGGCCATCCGCAACGGAGTGGTGCCCCCCACCGCGAATCTCCATGAGCCCGACCCGGACTGCGACCTGGACTACGTCCCCCTCGAGGCGCGTGATGTGGACCTTGACGTCGTCCTGACCGTGGGCAGCGGGTTCGGGGGGTTCCAGAGCGCCATGGTCGTGGAGAAGTGGCGAGGAGGCCACGTATGAGCACCGATGTCGTGATCACCGGGATGGGTGTGACCGCGCCTACCGGCCTGAGCGTCAAGGAGTACTGGAACGCCACCCTGGCCGGCACCCAGGGCATCGCCCCGCTGCAGGAGTTCGATCCCACGCCGTACACGGCGCGGCTGGCCGGGCAGATCACCGGCTTCGAGGCCAAGAGGCACCTGCCCGGGCGGCTGCTGCCGCAGACCGACCGCGTCACCCGGCTCGCCCTGGTCGCCGCCGACCGCGCGCTGGAGGACGCCCAGGTCGACGTCGGCGAACTCGGCACCTACGATTGCGGTGTCGTCACCTCGAACGCGACCGGCGGCTTCGAGTTCTCCCACCGCGAGATGCAGCGGCTGTGGACGCAGGGCCCCGATCGCGTCAGCGTCTACCAGTGCTTCGCCTGGTTCTACGCCGTCAACACCGGCCAGATCTCCATCCGGCACAAGATGCGTGGGCCGGGCGGCGTGGTCGTCGCCGAACAGGCAGGCGGCCTCGATGCGATCGGGCACGCCCGCCGCACGATCACCCGCGGCCGCAGCCGCCTGATGGTCACCGGCGGCGTCGAGTCCTCCTTCGACCCATGGGGCTGGGTGTCCCACCTGGCCTCCGGCACCGTCAGCACGGCCACCGACCCCGCCACCGCCTACCTGCCGTTCGACCAGCGGGCCTGCGGCTATGTGCCGGGAGAAGGCGGTGCCCTCCTCGTCATGGAGGACGCCCAATCGGCGCGCGGACGCACCGACCGGCGTCCCTACGGAAAGATCACCGGCTACGCGGCGACCTTCGACCCCGCCCCCGGAGCGCAGCGGCCCTCCGGTCTGCGGCGCGCCGTGGACCTGGCTCTGGCGGATGCGGGGCTTAAGCCCGACGCCATCGACCTCGTCGTCGCCGACGCGGCAGGCGTCGCCGACCTCGACGCCCAGGAAGCCGATGCCCTGCGGGCCGTCTTCGGCCCGTACGGCGTCCCCGTCTGTGCGCCCAAGACCATGGTCGGTCGCCTGATGGCCGGCGGAGGGCCACTCGATGTGGTGTGCGCCCTGCTCGCGCTGCGCGACAACGTCATCCCACCGGCCGTCAACGTCACCGACGTCGTCGACGACTACCAGATCGACCTCGTCCGTGACGAGCCACGCACGTGCCCCCTGTCGAGGGCCCTCGTCCTCGCGCGCGGCGCCGGCGGCTTCAACTCGGCCGTCATCGTCGAGCACACCCCCTGAAACCACCACTCCCTGTGTTCCCACCCATTGAGAAGGGACCGTTCCGCATGCTCAGCAGCGACCAGCTCCTGCAGATCCTCAGCGAGTGCTCCGGCGACGAGCAGGCCCTCACCCAGGGCGACGACATCCTCGACCGCGAGTTCGAGGTCCTCGGCTACGACTCCCTGGTCCTGCTGGAGACCTCCGCCCAGCTCAAGCACCGCTACGACATCGACATCCCGGAGGACGTCATCCGGGACCTGAAGACACCGCGCGCCGTCCTGGAGTACGTCAACGTCCCCGCCAGCAGGAACTGAGGCACCCGTCCGCCCGCCTCCCGCCCCTTTTTTTGCACCGCAGGAGCCAGCTGATGGATGCCCCCACCCCACGCCCCCGTCCGCCGCGCCCCAGAGTCGTTCTCACCTTCCCCGGCCAAGGGGCACAGCACGCCCGCATGGCCGCCGGCCTCTACGGCGTCTCCAAGTCCTTCACCTCCACGATGGACCACGCCTTCGACGCCTTCGGACCGGCGGGACGCACACTGCGCGAAGGATGGCTCGCGGCCACACCACCCGCGGCCTTCGACGACATCTCCTACGCCCAGCCCCTGCTGTACGCGGTCAACTGCGCGATGGGCGCCATGGTCACCGAGGCCGGTCTGCGCCCCGACGTCCTGCTGGGCCACAGTGTGGGGGAACTGGCCGCCGCCACCCTGGCCGGCGTGTTCTCCTTCGACTGCGGCCTGCGATACCTGTCCGAATACATCGGCGTCTACCGGCACGCCCCGCGCGGCGGCATGCTTGCCGTGGCCGCCAGCCCCAGGGAGGTCGAAGCCCACCTGGTGCCGGGCGTGGTCATCGGCGCCGTCAACGCACCGCGCCAGGTTCTGCTCTCCGCCCCGGAAGAGGCCCTGGCCGACGTGGAAGCCGCCCTCCGTGGTGCCGGTATCACCTGTTCCCGCGCCCGCGCCCTGCAGCCCTTCCACCACCCGGTGATGCGCGACGTCGTCACGGCCCACGCGGGCTTGCTCACCCGTCCGCCCCTCCACCCGCCTCACACCACCCTCTACTCCGCCTACACCGGGCAGGAACTTGCCAACGAGCTCGCCACCGACTGGCAGTTCTGGACCGGTCAGCCCGCCGAGCCGGTCCTGTTCGGCCCCACCCTGGAGCATCTGCTGAGCAGTGGCCCTCACCTCTTGGTCGAGGCAGGCCCCGGACAGAGCCTGACCGCCCTGGCACGGCGCACGCCCGCGGTTGCCCGCGGTGACGCGAAGGCCCTCGCCCTGCTGCCGGCCCGCGCGGGCGAGCCGGACGCCGATATCGAAGCCGTACGGGCCGCCCTGAAGCAGCTCGCCACCTGCGGATGCGACCCGCTGTCTCCGGACTTCTGACCCCCCAGCCGCCAGCCCCGTCAAGCGCCCGTCGTGGCGCCGCAGAAAGGGACCAGCATGCAGTTCCCACAGCTCGACCCTGCCACCCTGGCCGCGTTCAGCTCGGCGTTCCGGGGGGAGTTGATCTGGCCGAGCGACGCCGACTACGACGAGGCGCGCCGCATCTGGAACGGCACGATCGACCGGCGCCCCGCGCTGATCGCCCGCTGCACCAGCACCCCGGACGTGGTCGCCGCGGTGAGCTTCGCCCGCAAGAGCGGCCTGCTGGTCGCGGTCCGCGGCGGCGGACACAGCATGGCCGGGCACTCGGTATGCGACGGCGGGATCGTCATCGATCTCTCCTTGATGAACGGCATCAAGGTCAGCCGCCGCCTGCGGCGCGCGCGAGCCCAGGGCGGCTGCCTGCTGGGGGCGTTCGACACCGCCACACAGGCCCACATGCTCGCCACCCCCGCCGGCGTGGTCTCCCACACCGGATTGGGGGGACTCGTCCTCGGCGGCGGATTCGGCTGGCTGAGCCGTAAGTACGGCCTGTCCATCGACAACCTCACCTCCGTGGAGATCGTTACCGCGGACGGCGGCGTCCTCACTGCGAGCGACACCGAGAACCCCGACCTGTTCTGGGCCGTCCGCGGCGGTGGCGGCAACTTCGGTGTGGTGACCGCATTCGAGTTCGACCTCCACCGGGTCGGGCCCGTCCGTTTCGCCAGCACCTACTACTCGCTGGACGAAGGACCCCAGGTCATCCGGGCCTGGCGCGACCACATGGCCACCGCCCCCGACGAACTGACCTGGGCGTTGTATCTGCGCCTGGCACCGCCGCTGCCCGAACTGCCCGCCGACATGCACGGCAAGCCGGTGATCTGCGCCATGAGCTGCTGGATCGGGGACCCGCACGAGGGTGAGCGGCAGCTTGAGTCTATCCTTCACGCCGGCAAGCCCCACGGTCTGACCAAGGCGACTTTGCCCTACCGGGCCCTGCAGGCGTACTCCTTTCCCGGCGCCGTCGTCCCCGACCGGATCTACACCAAGAGCGGCTATCTGAACGAACTGAGCGATGAAGCCACCGACACGGTCCTGGAACACGCCGCCGACATCGCCTCCCCGTTCACCCAGCTCGAACTGCTCTACCTGGGCGGGGCCGTGGCGCGCGTGCCCGACGACGCCACCGCCTACCCCAACCGCCAGTCGCCGTTCGTGACCAACCTGGCCGCCGCCTGGATGGACCCCACCGAGGACGCCCGCCACACCGCCTGGGCCCGCGAGGGCTACCGGGCCCTGGCCGGCCACTTGTCCGGCGGCTACGTCAACTTCATGAACCCGGGCGAGGCGGACCGCACGCGGGAGGCTTACGGGGCCGCCAAGTTCGAACGGTTGCAGGGCGTCAAGGCCAAGTACGACCCGACGAACCTGTTCCGCCTCAACCAGAACATACCCCCGAGCAGCCCCTGACCCACACCACGCCCCCACCCAGCTCTGCCCCGGCTCCCGGCCAACGCCGCGACCGGGGCAGGGTCACACCCGGGGGCCGATCAGCTCCATGCCTCTCGAACAGGAGCCGACATGACCACCGACCTCTTCAACCTCTCCACCCTGGTCGACCACCATCTCGACAGCGGCCTGAGTGACAAGGCCGCCCTCTACAGCCCCCACGGCCACGTCAGCTACGGCGAGCTGTACCGGAGCATGTGTGCGATGGGCCGGGCTCTGCGTGAGCTTGGCATCCAGCGCGAACAGCGCGTCCTGCTCATCCTGGACGACACCCCGGCGTTCTTCACCGCCTTCCTCGGCGTCGGCCGCATCGGCGCCGTCCCGGTCCCGATCAACTACCAAACCGACCCTGAACAGGTGCGTTTCTACGCCCAGGACAGTTACGCCCGGGCGGCTGTGATCGAGGCGGACCGGTACGAGGAGCTCGCGCCCGCTCTGCAGGAGGCCGGCGTGATGGTGATCAGCACCGAGCCCGCAGGGCCGGACGACGGCAGGCTCCACATGCGCGACCTGATCCGCGGCCACGAGGGCGAGCTGGGCGCCACGTCCACACACGCCGAGGATCCCGCGCTGTGGCTGTACAGCTCCGGGTCCACCGGACGGCCCAAAGGGGTGGTCCACCTGCAGCGGGACATCGCACCCGCCTGCCGGCACTACGCGGGCGATGTCCTGGGTGCCACTCAGGACGACGTGCACCTGTCCACCACCAAGCTCTTCCACGCCTACGGCCTGGGCAACAGCCTGCTGTTTCCGCTGTGGTTCGGCGGGACATGCGTCCTGCTGCCCGGGTTTCCGGCACCGCACCTCGTGCTGGAGACCATCGAACGAGTACGTCCCACGCTGCTGTTCTCCGTCCCGGCCTTGTACAACGCCATGCCCCGCTCGCCCGGCGCCGGCTCTCGGGACCTGTCGTCCATCCGGCTGTGCGTCTCGGCCGCCGAGAGCCTGCCCGCCCACGTCTGGGAACGATGGCGCAACCTTTACGGGCTGACGATCCTCGACGGTGTGGGGTCCACCGAAATGCTGCACATCTACTGCAGCAACACCGAGCGGGCGCTTCGCCCCGGCTCCTCCGGGAGGGCCGTGCCCGGGTACCAGATCAAGCTCGTCGACCCCGACGGCGGCGATGTGGAAGGCGCGGGCAGCGGAGAGATGTTCGTGCGGGGCGGCAGCATGCTGGCCCAGTACTGGCACCGTGCCGACCAGACCCGCTCGGTGTTGAAGGGGAGCTGGTACCGCACCGGCGACCGCTACCGCCGCGACGAGGACGGCTTCTACTGGTACGAGGGACGTGCCGACGACATGATGAAGGTCTCCGGGCTGTGGGTCGCTCCCGCCGCGATCGAGAACGCCCTTCAGCAGCACCCGGATGTTGCCGAGGCAGCGGTCGTCGGCGTGGACACCGACCGCCTCACCCGGATCAAGGCGTTCATCGTGCTGCGCGACGGCTGCCAGGGCAGCGACGCACTGGCCCGGCAGCTGCGGCAGTGGTGCAAGGACCGTCTGGCCAGTCATCAGTTTCCGCACCTGGTCGAGTTCGCCGCGGACCTGCCCAAGACGCCTACGGGCAAGATCCAGCGGTTCGCCCTGCGCTCACAGGAGACGGTAAAGGCGTCGGCTCCGGCCGCCCACGCCGTGTGACCAGCGCGGGCGGCCGGAGCCGACGCCGTCCGGCAGGGGCTCAGCCGCCTGCCGGGACGGCGTTCGGGCTCAGGTGCAGGCCGGCGAGCCGCAGCCGCCCGTCCTGGCGGACGACGATGAGCGTGAAGCGGAACGCACCGCTGGCGTCGGCATCACCGTTCACGCTCTGCTGGGTCTGGGCCGCCACCACGACCGCCGTCTCCCCGTAGGAGCGGATACGCAGGTCGCTCACCTCAAACGACGTGTTGCGCACGGTGCCCGTGCTGTAGCGGGCCAGCCACTCCTCGCGGCTGCGCACGAAGCCCCGGGGCCCGACGCCGACGAAGTCCTTCGCGAGCAGGTCGTCCAGCGCCCTGTGCTCTCCCCGCTCTTCGGCCGTGCTCCATTCCCGGACGAAGTCCGTAACCGCCTGCTCGGCCAGCGTGGTCGCCATGGTGTGTCTCCCTTCCAGGTGCGGCTTCAGTGCGCCGCCACGGCAGCGTCGACGGGCTCGCCCGCGATCAGGTCGGCCGCCAGCTTCTCGACGTAGTCGGTGATGGTCTCGTCCCGGTCGAAGAACGGCACGATCTCGCGGGTGCGCTCATAGAGCGGGCGGGTGAAGGAGGACAGTTTGTCCGCGCCGCGGATGTCGACGGCCTGGCAGGCGCACAGCAGCTCGAAGGCCACCACGTAGGCGGCGTTGGTGAGTACCTCCCGGGCGCGGCGGGCGGCGACGAATCCGAAGGACACGATGTCCTGGAAGTCCGCCGTACTCGTGAGGGACTGCACCGACATCGGAATGGTCAGAGTGCGGGTCTCCGCGGTGATCGACGCGGTCATGAACTGGCCGCCCATCAGGCCCAGGCGCAGTCCCGGATCTTCCCGGCACAGGAAGGCGGGCAGCCCGTTGCTGTTGCTCTTGTCCAGGAAGCGGTCCACGCGCCGGTTGGCGAGATTGGTCACGGTGGCCAGGGCCATGTTCAGGTGGTCCATGGCCATGGCCACGTACTGGCCGTGGAAGTGCCCGTTGTGGAACACCTCCGCCTCCTCCGGCAGGACGATCGGGTTGTCGTTGGAGGAGTTCAGCTCGTCCTGCAGGGTCGCCCCGATCCGGTCCAGCACATCGACCACGGGACCGAGGATCTGCGGCGTGCACCGGATGGAGTAGGCGTCCTCGATCGCCAGCGAACCGGCCTTGGCGACCGTGCCCATCTCTCCGGCCAGGGTCTGCTCGGTGTCCAGTTCGTTGACCGCCAGGTGCGAGTCGGCAAGCCCCTCCCACAACCGCGAGGCCACCTGACGCTGCCCGCGGTGCGGCTTGACGCCGTGCACGCGAGGGTCGAACGGTTTCGTCATGCCTGCCAGGCCCTCGACCGACAACGCGGACACCTGCAGGTAGCGGTCCACGAGCCGGCGCGCGGCCTGGAGGACCATGGTGCCCAGGCCGACCATGCCCGACGTGCCGTTGATCAGGGCCAGGCCATCCTTGTAGCTCAGCTCCATCGGCTCGACGCCGGCCTCGGACAGGGCCTGCCGCCCGGGCATGATCTGACCGTTGTAGCGGGCCTTCCACTGCCCCGCGCACACCAGGGCGATCGCGGCCAGCGGGCCGAGGTCACCGCTGGTGCCCAAAGAGCCCTTCTCCGGGATGCACGGCACGATCCCGGCGTTGAGTACGGCCACCAGCTTGTCCAGATTCGCCGGGGTGATCGCGGAGTTCCCGCGCGCCAGCGACACGATGCGGGACAGCATGATGGTCCGGGCGGTCGTGTCGTCCAGATACGCCCCCACGTTGGTGGCGACCGCGTTGATCAGGTTCTCCTGGAGCTGCCGGGCCTGGGACACCGGGACGAGGTGGTCGACGAAGCCCCCCATGCTGGTGTTGACCCCGTAGATGACACGTTCGTCCTGCACGAACTTCTCCAACACGTCGCGCGAGGCGCGGACGCGGGAGCGGACGGGTGCGGACAGCTCCACGGGCGTGCGCTGTCGCGCCGCGTCCTCAAGTTGGTCGAGCGTGACGTTCATGTCGAGCTCTATGACGAAGGTCATGAAGTTCCCTTTGCGGCCGGAGAATCGGTGGACTCGACGGGTTGTACAGACCGTCTGCCCATGCCAGCGGACAGGCGCGGCACGCCGACGGCCATCCGGATCGCGACCGGGCAGGCCGGCTGAGTGACGCACCGAATTCACTGAAGCGCCCGTCACTCCACGCCCAAGCAAGGCAGCCTCATGGCCCGCCCAAGGTCACCCCCTGAGCCCCTCGGCGCTCCCCCGCGAGGCGGCCCGTAGTCGACAGGCGGTTCCTCCATGGCCACAGGGGATGTGATGCTGAAGTGGCGACATGCCCCGCGGCTCACGCCGGTGCGATCAACTCGCCGGTACTGGTGTCGGACACCGTGATGGCCTCCACCGGGCAACACTCCGCGGCGTCCCGTGCCGTGTCATCGGCGACGATGACGTCCTCGCGCGGCTCGGCGTGGCCGTCCTGCGTCATCCGGAAATGGGCAGAGGAACCGGCACACGCACCCGATCCGATGCACAACGTCGCGTCCACCGCCAGCCGCCAACGGCCTGCAGCCGCAGACTCCCCGGTCACCACTTCACCGGCAGGGTCTTCGGCCCACGTACCTGCATGCCCGTCTTCCACACGATCTCCGCTTCGTCGACAGCCAGTCGCAGCCGCGGCAGACGGCGCAGCAGGACGCCCAGCGCCACCTGGAGCTCCAACCTGGCCAACTGCGCACCCAGGCAGTGGTGCACACCGTGCCCGAAGGCGACGTGCGGGTTGGGAGACCTGTCGATATCGAGGCGGCCCGGCTCAGCAAAGACGTCCGGATCCCAGTTGGCCGCCACAGTGGGGGCGAACACGGTGTCACCGGGCTGGATCCTCACCCCGCACAGTTCCACCGGCTCGGTGGCGACCCTGGCCCGAAAACTGCCCGAGCCCAGCGGGATGAACCGCAGCAGCTCCTCCACTGCGGACGCCATCGCCGAGGGATCCGTGCGCAAGCGGTCCATGTCATGCGGGCGCTGGAGCAGCAGGTAGGTGCAGTTGGCGATCTGGCTCGCCGTGGTCTCATGGCCGGCGATGAGCAGATCACGGGTGAGAAGGACCAGCTCCTCGTCGCGAAGCAGCCCCTCCTCCCGGTCCCACGTCTGCACCAGAGCCCCGAGCAGGTCATCGGTCGGCTGGCGGCGCCGCTGGCTCACCAGGGCGGCGAAGTGGTCGGCCATGGCCTGCGCGGCCGCCGCCGATTCAGCTGGAGTGCAGGCCGTGGTGGACAGCAGCGCATCGGACCAGCCCCGCAACTGTTCACGGTCGTCCCCGGGTACACCGAGCAGGTCGCAGATCACCGTGACGGGCAGCGGCAGTGCATAGGATGCGACCAGATCGGCCGGTGCGCCCGAGGCTTCCATCGCCTCCAGCAACTCCTCGGCGATCCTCTGCGTGGCGGGCCGCAGATCTTCCACCCTGCGCTTGGTGAAGACACCCGCGACCGTTTTACGCAGCCGCGTGTGGTCCGGGGGATCCAGCGACATCAGCACGCCTTCACCCGCCGGGTCAGGCTGGATCCGCGGCGCCTGGGCGTGCTGCGTGGCGGCACGACTAAACCGCGGGTCGCCCAGCACGGTCTTGATGTCCTGATAACGCGTGACCAGCCATGCCTCACCCCCGTACGGGAGGCGGACGCGACTGATGGGCTCCTCTTCGCGCAATCGCGCGAAGGCCGGTTCCATGTGCAGCTCGGCGGGGGGCGCGAAGGGAAAGTCCCGCAACTGCTGGGTATGGGTGGTCACTGAGCTTCTCCTGTCCGTCAAGCGGGGCAGTCCACTCGCGAGCCCTGCCGCACATCGCACGGCGGGGAGTCCCGTTTCCGAGCCGGCACCAGTCAGGAAGCTGCCGCTAAGTGCTGGCCAGGGGCCTCGGGTGGAGTGGGGTCGTTGAACAAGCGGGAGAGGTGGTAGAGCATCACGTACCGGGCTTGTGCCGCCGACCGCTGCCCGACCAGCACGCTGGTCCCGACACCGTGACTGAGGCTCAGCAGACGCGCGGCCTCGGCGGAGACATCCAGATAAGCCGCGATCTCTCCCGCCGCCTGCGCCGTGGCCAGGATGTGGGTGAGCTGTCGCTCAAGCCGGTTCGGCCCCTCGACGAAGGGCTGCTCCGCCAGCTCGGCGTCGGTCATGGCCAGTACAGCGTAGGACGTCCACACCAGCCGGAAGGTGTGGCTGTCCGCGTCGACCGGCAGGGCTTCATCCACGAACGCTTCGAGACAGGCCCGTGCCGACCCCGGATCCTCCAGGCTCTCCAGCCGCGCCGACCACCGCTCGTGGCTCTGCTGCTCAAGGTGCTGCAGAGCGGCGTGCATCAACTGGGCCTTGGTGTCGAAGTAGTACTGCACCAGGTTCAAGGACATGCCCGCCTCGGCCGCGACCGCGCGCATGGTCACCGCATGCAGTCCGTCCCGCGCGGCCACCCGGACCAGGGCGTCAGCGATGTGCGCCCGGCGCTGGGCATGGTCAACACGTTTCGGCACCGTGACCCCTTCCCGTTCGACCCGTTTTCATAGTACCGCTGTACTATAAAAGCTGGCCGCGACGATGGGGAAGAGACATGGGACAACGCGAAGCCCGTGCCGCCGACGGATCAGTCGACACCGAGAAAGAGACAGGCGCACTGGTGCCCCGTCAGGCGGCGCTGTTATGGCTGGCCTGCGCGGCACAGTTCATGGTGGTGCTCGACGTGTCGGTGGTGAACGTCGCGCTGCCGTCGATCCAGACCGCGCTCGGCTTCGACGCGGCGGGACTGCAGTGGGTCGTGGGCAGCTACGCGCTGGTCTTCGCGGGTTTCCTGCTTCTCGGCGGTCGGCTCGCGGACCTGTACGGCCGACGTCGGGCGTTCGTGTGGGGGCTGGCGCTGTTCTCCGTCTCCAGCCTGGTGGGCGGACTCGCCACCGGCCCCGGCCTGCTGATCGCCATGCGGGCGGTGCAGGGCCTGGGCGCCGCGGTGCTGGCCCCGGCCACGCTGACCATCCTGACCACCACCTTCCCCGAAGGGCCGGGCCGCACCAAGGCGTTGGCGATCTGGACTGCAGTCAGCTCCGCCGGAGGCGCGGCGGGCAACCTGATCGGCGGCGTCCTGACCGACGCACTGTCCTGGCGGTGGATCCTGCTGATCAACGTGCCGATCGGCACCGTGGCCGTCCTGGCGGCCCTGCGTCTGCTGCCGTCCGACCGCTCCCGCGCGGTATCCGGCAGGCTCGACGTCCCCGGGGCGGTGCTGGCCACCCTCGGCGTCACCGCACTCGTCTACGGCGTCAACCAGGCCGGAACACAGGGCTGGACAGGGGCGACCACCCTGACGGGCCTGGCGGTCAGCGCCATGGCGCTGACCGCGTTCGCGGTGACGGAGAGCCGACACACAGCGGCCCCCCTGATGCCGCCCCGCCTGGCGCGGCTGCGCCCGATCTGGGCCGGCAACGTCACCATGCTGCTGGCGGGCGGCTGCTTCATCCCTATGTGGTACTTCCTGTCGCTGTACATGCAGGAGGTCCTCCACTACGGGGCCTTGGCCACAGGCGTCGGTTTCCTGCCCCACACGCTTGTCGGTATCGCGGCTGCCCGCCTCGCCCCGGCCGTCATGGAGCGCACCGGGGCCCGCGGCCTCATCGTTCTCAGCGCCCTCCTCAGCGCCGTCGGCTTTGTCTGGCAGAGCAGCATCAGCACGGACAGCGGCTACCTGGACGGACTGCTCGGGCCCGCGATCGTCATGTCCGCCGGCATGGGACTGCTCATCACCCCGATCACTACCACCGTCACCTCCGGCATCCGCGAGCAGGATGCGGGGGCAGCCTCCGGGCTGATGAACACCACCCGCCAGCTCGGCGGTGTCGTCGGGCTCGCTGCCCTCGTCACCCTCGCTACCGCCGACGGCGGTCCGGACCTGTCGTACAGGGCGGTGTTCGTGGCGACGGCGGCTGTGTGCGCGGGCGTTGCGGTGATGGCCTTGGCGCTGCCTGCGCCACAAGAGGGCCAGGACGAGTCCGTCGCGATGCGGCGGTGAGTTTCCGTGCCGGCCTCCGGTAAGGAGGTGCTGGGCTGCCCTCGTCAGGTGTCACGCTGTGATCATTCACCGACGGGAGTCCGGCGCGGGTCTTCTCGTTCCGGCTCTGCGATGTCGGCCGACTGGTCCGGTTCCCTCAGCCGGAACAGCGCGGCGAGGATGCCTGCGGTGCCGCTGGCGGCGAACAGTGCACCCGTGGCGATCGAGGTCGAGTCGATCAGCGGCCCGAAGAGCAGAGGCGAGGCGAACTGGCCGCCGAAGAGCGCGGTCGCCTGCAACGAGGTGGCGGTGCCGCGCTGTTCGGCGGGGGCGGCGCGGTCGACCAGGACGGTCAGGGTGGGCATCGTGATGCCGCTGCCGATCCCGGTGAGCACCGGCACGATCAGCAGCACGGCCCAGTGCCCCGCGACGGTAAAAACCAGCAGCGCCGCCGTCCACGCTCCGGCCGCGATCCGCATCAACGCGGCATAGCCAAGGTGGGCGGTGAGCTTGGCATAGGTGAGGCCGACCAGGCTCGCGGCGCCGGAGGTGAGCACGGTGCCGTACAGACAGTGGGGCTCCCTCTGCCTGCGCCACGCCTGACGCTCACGGCCTCAATGCGGAGGGTACCTGCATGTGTGCGCGCATTCCAGGATGCATGAAATCCGCTCCCGGCAATGAGTGCGATCGCGAAGTGGGCGCACCCGCGAAGCGTCATAAGGCTCCGACAGCAGGGAGTGCCAACCTCTTCGTGCGCGGCAGCCGACAGGGTCTCACGACGAAGCCGCGACGGAATGCTCCGTCGCGGCTTCGTCAACGCGCGACGCCACGCAAAGTCCGGCCCGGACGCGCCCTGCGGGACCTCGCCGTATCACTCGTCTGTCACGCAGCGATCACCAACTGGATGAAGTCTGCTGGATCAGAAGGCCCTGACCTGCACTTCCACACCCGTAGTGGACCGGCATGGACACCCTGGACGGTCTCTACAACCTGTGCCATGTGGTACCCAGGGAGGGACCCAAGATCAGGACGGGAGCCTCTTCTGGCCCGTCAAAGCGGTATTGCAGGGTGTTCGACGGTGTCTCACTCACGCCTCAGACCCTCTCACGTCTCACAAAATCTCACAGAGCCCGGGGAACCCGCCGGCTCTTGACCCTCTCGGCGCGGCACGTCCGACACTGCCGGAACCCTCGAGCATCCCAGATACGAGTCCTCCGGCGTGTACGCGTGGCCGCTTGGACCGTGCGTCCTCCTGGATCGCGCGCTCTCCCAGTCCCTGCGCCGCAAAGCTTCCTTCTTCGGCATGGCTTCCAGGTGGTCCGGGTTGCAGCAAAGCGTAAATTGCCGTCCCCAAGGATCGGCACGACGCACCTGGAAGCCCTCCGGAATCTCACCGACCAACAACCTGAACACCACACGGTGGACAAGCTGTGTCTCTCCCTCATAGGAGACCTGGCCGTAGCCTGACTGCCCCTCGTTGCAGCTACCGGTCTACAGCCAGCAGCCGGTCTCCGGGTCCACCTCGATCTTGGCTGCCATGCAGCTGGGCAGGTCGCTCGGTCGGTAGGCCGCCCGGCTCACGCTTGCCCCTCCGTCGCAGCACCGTGCAGGCCATCCCACGTTGTGGCGGCTTCGCGAAGGTCTTCGACGTCCGGCTTCACGTACCACTTCTTGGTGGTCTTCACATTCGTGTGTCCGGCCCACCGCGCAAGGATGTGATCCGGCACGCCGTTGTTGGCCAGAAACGTGAGGCACGACGAACGAGCGTCGTAGAGACGGACTCGGCGGAGACCGAGGATTTCCATGAGCCGATACGCGCGTCGACGGAGCTGCTTGATCGTGAAGGCTGCTCCGGTCTCGTGCACCAAGACGTAGCCGGACTCTGCGTATGCCTCACCCAGGGCCAGCTTCTCCTTGGCCTGGAGGGCCTTGAACGACTTGAGAGCAGCCAGCACCGGAGCCGGCAACGGAAGGTCCCGTTCACCGGCCAGGGACTTGGTGTCCTTCTCCACCACGTACCGATTGCCCATCATCGTCCGTGTGTTGGCTATGGTGATCGTGGCGTTGTCCAGATCGACGTCTTCCCACCGGAGTCCGCAGACTTCAGCCGGACGTAGACCCATGAGGGACAGCAGGAGCGGGGCGTAGAGCCGTTCTTCGCTGACGCCACGGACGAACGTCTGAACCTCCAGGACGTTCCAGGGCTTCACCTCCTGCTTGTTCTTCCTCTCTTCCTTGCGTGCTCTGCGCGGAATGGTCACGTGCTGGGCGACATTTATGGGCACCAGCCGACGCGTCACGGCTCGGTTCAGAGCGTCCTTCAGCCGAGCAAGGCTCATGTCCACGCTGGTCACTCCGAGCGGAGTGCCGGCCTTTCCACCGCGTACGCGCCCGTGCTTCAGAGCCCAGTGCATCCACCCTTCTACGTCCTCTTCAGTGAGCTCCTGAAGACGGATGCTGCCCAACTTCCCCCGCACCCGGTCCAGGGTGATGCGGTAGTTGTAAATAGTGGTTTCTTCCAAGTCGTCAGCCTTCATGGCCAGCCACTGGTCGAGCCACTCATTCACGGTGAGCTTATTTGGCGGTGCGAGCGTCCCTTCCTGGTGACGGTTGGTGATGCGGGCATACTCGGCCTTCGCTTCCTTCAGCGTGCCGAATGTACGAGTTAGCTGCTTGCGCTTCCCGGTGGTGGGGTCGATGCCTATATCGACCACGAACCGGTACCGGATCTGCCCCTTCGTGTTCGGCGGCAACTTCTTGATCGGGTCGGACAGGGTTAATCACTCTCCTTAAGGCCGTAAAATTCCACATTGATGGAGGGCCGCAACGCCTCAGGGAAGGGACGCCGCGGCCTCAAGGCGCCAGCAGACGGTGCCGTTCTCTACTAGTTGCGGCGCCATTTGCTGCATCCGCTACTGCTCCACCGCCAAGCGCAGCCGCATGCGGACGCCCTCAAATGGTCATCACGATTGCCGGTTTGGCTAACCGGCGATCGTGGTCTATGTTCCGCGCCCGCACAGGCAATCTCGTTAGTGGACGAAGTTCAGGAGACCAGCCAGTACGACGGAGACGGGGCGTCGCGCCGTCCGTCACTGGCACCGGGGAGCCCATCGCGGTGAGCCGGTCGAGGTTTGCCTGCCACGACGCGCTCGGGAGCAACAGCGGTCCCGGCGACGTGTTCGGGTTGCGGCTCCAGGGCGTGCCGCCATGTGGGCGAGGTTCCTCGACCCCGGCGGTAGCCAGCTTTGCTGCAAGTCCTCGCCGAACAGCCCGCCTACATACACGCAGAGAGGCAACGCCTTGGAGACGGCCCGTAGTTCTTTCACTGTGCGGTCCGCGCGTTCCTGGCGCCAGGCCGTTGGGAAGGGTGCAACGAGTAAGTCGGAGAGTGGCCTTCGGCAGGTGGGACTCCTTGGATCGGGGCCTCGGCGAGAAGGCCGAGGAGCGTGAGCTGATGTACCGGCTGCCGTCATGGCCGACCTGTCTGTTGGTCGACCCGGAGACCTAAGCCCCTTGCTGACCTGGTATTTTCCCGGACGTTTTAGGTTGACATGGTCTCGGAGCAGGTTCCAGTCCTTCGGGGCTATTTCTCGTCTGCCGAGGGCGAATCCGCCGCCCTGGAGACGCCCCGCGCAGCGACTGCTGTGACTCGGGTTATCCGGCTCGGAGTATCGGAGCCGGTTACGTGTTCCTTGCCAGGAAGCGCACTGGGCGACAGAGCGGGATCAACAACGCCAGATTCCACGCCGACTCGGCGGAAGCATCGCTGTCTTTCAGCGAACGGGCGCTGCGGATTTCAGGACAGCAGCGGGTGGGAGCCGCTCATTACCTCCTGGTGTCTTTGCGGCACTACCTACTGCGTCCGCTACGACTCCACCGCCAAGCACAGCCGCTGCGAACACCCTCAATGGTCTTCACGATCCTCGGTTTGGCTAACCGGCGATCGTGGTCTATGTTGTGCGCCCGCAGGTTCACGGACCCTTCCTAACGGACGAAACGCAAGGGACCAGCCGGCACTACCAGAGGCCCGGGTCCCACTGGCCGTCACGAGCGCCAGGGGCCGGTCGGGCCGGTCGAGGTTTGCGGGTCAGGGTGCGGCTCCGCGGTGTGTCGCGATGTGCGCGAGGACCAGTCGGTCCGGGCGGTAGCCGCGTTGCAACACGCCTCGTCGAACAGCTCGGCCGCACAGACGCAGAGACACAGCGCCAGGAAGAGCGCCCCGTAGCCCTCTCGCTCCTGTGCGGTCCACACGTTCAGGTGCCAAGTGCCAAGCGGAAGGGAGTGGTGAAACGGGCGGGTCGGAGAGCCGCATTCGACAGGTGGTATTCCTTGGGTCGGGGCCTCTGCGATGAGGCCGGGCAGCATGAGGTGCGCCGGCTGCCGTCACAGCCGACCTGTCTGTTGGTTTGCCCGGAAGCCCGAACCCCTCTGCTGGCCTGGTGCTGTCCGGGACGTTGTACGTTGACATGGTCCCGGAGCAGGTTCCAGTCCTTCGGGGCTCTTTCTCGTCTGCCGTGGGCGAATGCTGTCCGCTGTCATCGAACCCAGGCGGCGACGATCCTTGCCATCCAACCGAGTCGTCCCAGGTCAGCCCTGTCTGAGCCACCTATTCAGCACGACGGGCTTTGACAGCGAGCCCAGTCCGCGCAGGTCGGAGGCGTTGACCGGACTGGGTTCGCTGTCAACGGACAAATCCGCCTCAGGCACCGGCATGCGGTGGTTGCGGTATCTCGGCCTCCCCTACATGGAGCAGTCTTCTGGCGTACGCACGCGGCGCCTGCTTGGCCTGGCGGCTGTGGGACCACGGCAGCGAGGGAGCACGACCAGGAGCTTCAGAAACTGAGGACCTCGGTGAGCTGAGCACGCGGCCGACCGGTGAGAGCGTTGCGCAGCGCCTCGGCCCGGGTTTGTACCAGCCCGGTACGGAATCCGGTGGGGAGTTCGTTCCACACGTCGGTCGCCATGTCGGCGGCGCCTTGGGGGTCCTTGTCGATGCGCAGGCATTGGGCGTGGTCGAGTGCCAGGAGGGCTCGGGTCATGACGGAGGGTGAGTCGGTGAGGGCGAGGTGTGGCACGCCGAGCGCGCCATCCCGGACGCCTCCGTGCCGCAGGCTCCCGCCTGCGCCCTCCACCTCCCCTATGCGGTAACCGACTTGGAACAGCACCAGGAAAGCCTCCTGACCCACCGTGTGCTCCTCGACTGGATCCCCGCCCGCCCCGTGGCCGATGGCGCCGAGACGCTCGTGCCAGAGCACGCGGTACGGCTGGGCCGCACGGTCCACAACGACTGGCGCCTGCACCTGCCCAGCGCCTCCACCAACGGTCTGGCATCCGGAAACACCCGCGCCGAGGCGATCGTGCACGGCCCGTGCGAGGTGATCGAGCGCGACGTCCTGTCCGCCCTGACCGGCCCGGGCCTACTGGGACCTGCCCACAGATGCTGGCCTCGACGTGCGCGATGCCGAAGCCCGCGACCGGGGCCTGCGCAGCTTCGTCGCCGCCATTGAGACCGCCCGCACCTTCTACCTCGGCGCCGTCACCAGCACCGCAGCCTCCGCTTCCGCTTCAGCGGGGGCGAGCGTCAACGCCCTCACCTGACTCAGCATCAACGGCACGAACATGGCCGCCACGATGGCGGCGGCCCCGGCCGCGAGCGTCGCCCGCAGCCCGAACAGCGCGCTCACCGGCCCGGCCGCCACATACCCCAGCGGCACCGGCAGCACCTGGCCCAACGTGGAGTACGACAGGATGCGGCTGAGCCGTTCCTTCGGGATGCGCTCCTGGAGCAGGCTCGACCACACGGTCATGCTCACCGACAGCCCCGTCCCGGCGGCGCAGGTACTGACCGCCAGGACCGCGAGCGGCAGGGTGAGGGCCATGGCCGCCAGGGGCAGCGACATCGCCCCCGTTCCCACGCACACCACCACACCGACCCGGGACGGCTTCCACATCAGGGCCATGGCAGCGCCGAGCACCAGGCCGCCGGTGAACGCGCTGACCACCAGGCCCCATGCCGCCGCACCGCCCAGATAGCGATCCCCGTAGACCGGTCCGAGCATCTGGTAGCCGACCAGCCACACCGGCACGACCACCGCGCCCTGAAGCACCATCACCCACAGCCAGCTCCGGGCCCAGAAGTCGTCCCACCCGTCCTTGAGGTCGCGCACGAACCCGGTACGGAGCTTCGTCCGGGCGGGCGCTAGGTCGAGACGGGCGAAAAGGACGGCCGCCGCGGCGAACGTCGCGGCGTACCAGCCGATCACCCAGCTCGGACCGAAAGCGGCAACCAGCGCGCCACCCACGGCGGGCCCGGCGACCTTGACCGAGTTCTGGCCGATCTTGAGCAGTGCGTTCGCCTGGTACCGCATCTCACCCGGCACCACCTCCACCACGACACCGCCGGCGGCCGGGGCGAAGAAGGCTCCCGCCGCGCCGCACAGCGCGGAGATCGCCACCAGATGCCACACCCGCGCCGACCCGGCCCACAGCAGGACGGCCGCGACCCCCTCGGCCGCGGCGCACAGGACGTTCTTCCACACCATCACCCGGGCGCGCGAGAACCGGTCGGCGACCACACCGCCGATCAGCAGGAGCAGGATCTGCGGCACCACCCCGGCCGCGAGGACCAAGCCGAGGCCCGAGGCGCCTGCGCCGAGGCCCAGGACCGCGAAGGCAAGGCCGACAGGGGCCACAGCCGAACCGGTCCAGGAGAGCATCCGCGCCGTGAAATGCAGCCGGAACGGGCGGATGGCGAGAGGCGCGCACGCCTCCGTGGTTCTCGTACGCAGCGGTATGCGCGGAACCGGTGCCGAAGCGCTGTTCCGACTCGGCAACCACGGCATGCGCATGATCCAACTCCGCCCAGCAAGCACAAGACCCGGCACCAGAACGGCACCGGGACAGGCGCAAACCCTAGGGCACCACGAAGATCATGTGTCGCCGATACACCACAAAGCCCATACTCCTCATGGCGCATTTCGGCCACGCGCTGCCTAAGGCGTGTCTCTTTGATGGGCTGAGCAGTTGATCGGATGTGTCTGTCCGGTTGGTGATCAGTGAGCGATGTGGGACCGGATCGAGCCGTTGATGCCGGCCGATCCGGTCCGTGGGCGACGGTGGGCGGATCACCGCCGCACGATCGAGGCCATCGCGTGGAAGTACCGCACCTGCTCGCCCTGGCGCGACCTGCCCGCAGAGCTCGGCTCGTTCAAGACCGCGCACAAGCGACTGCTGCGGTGGGCGGTCGACGGGACGTGGGAGAACATCTTCGCCGCTGTCCTGGCCGCGGCGGACGCCGACGACGACATCGGCTGGACCGCCTCGGTGGATTCCACCGTCTGCCGGGCCCACCAGCACGCCGCCGGAGCCCGCAAAGGGTGAACTGGCCCATGCAGAGCCCGCCGACCACGCCCTCGGACGCTCCCGCGGTGGCCTGAGCACCAAGGTCCACCTGGCCAGCGACCTCCACGCCCGGCCCCTGGCCATCACGGTCACCGCCGGACAGGCAGGCGACGCACCGGCGTTCACCGCTGTGATGGCCGCACTCCGCGTGCCTCGCAGCGGGCGTGGGCGTCCCCGCACCAGACCGGACGTGGTGATCGCGGACCGGGCCTACTCCTCCCGCGCGATCCGCTCCCACCTGCGCGAGCGGCATATCCGGGCGGTCATCCCGCAGCCCTTGGACCAGACCCGCAACCGGCTGCGACGCGGCCCGCGTGGCGGCCGGCCACCGGGCTTCGACGCCGATGCCTACAAGCAGCGAAACACCGTCGAGCGATGCATCAACCGCCTGAAACAGTGGCGCGGCATAGCGATGCGCACCGACAAACTCGCCATCGCCTACAAGCCGCACTCCACCTCGCCGCCATCCTCATCTGGGCCCGCAGATGACCAAAGAGACAGAACCTAGCCCGGCCGTCGTATCGGACGCCCAATGCGGCCCGGCCTGGAGGACCGGGCGAAGGGTCCGCGTTGCGGGGTCAGGCGGCGCGGACGAAGCGGCACGGCACTACATGATCCTTTTCCAGTGCCAGGGGCGCGGCTCTGCCCGGCCACGCAGGCAGTCGACGCGGTACTGGGCCTCTGCCCGCCACTCGGGGCGCGTGGCCGCGTGCTGGGCCGCGTAGGTCGTCATGCGCAACTCGTGAGCCCCGGCGAGGAGTTCGTACCCCTCCCACTCGGTGACGTCTGTTCCATCGGCCCCACAGAACTCGGCGTACTCGGCAGGAGTGACTGCGCCGGTGGTGGTCATCGCGATGGCGGTGGACACGAGATCCCATTCCGGCGGACCGACGGGGGCCCTCTCGAAGTCCAGCAATACCGGCCCACCTGCCGTGCGTACGACGTTGCCGACCCAGGCGTCACCGTGCACGACACACTCAGGCAGGGCACAAGCAGCCAACCGCTGGCTGAGAGTTGCCCCGCACTGGCCTGTGGTCCTCGCCTTCGGGCAGGATCGCGGCCATGAGGATTCTGGTCATCGGTGGAACCTGGTTCCTGGGGAAGTTCATTGCGGAGGGAGCGCTCGCGCGAGGGTGGTCTGTAACCACCTTCAATCGCGGGCGTTCCGGCCAGGACGTGGAAGGCGTACAGCCAGTACACGGGGACCGAACCGTCCGCGAAGACCTGCAACGCCTTGCCCAGCAGGGGCCGTGGGACGCCGTAGTCGACACGTCCAGTTCCGACTTCCCGCCCCGGGATGTCCTGCTGGCCGCGACCACTCTCCGCGATGTGGCTCGCCGCTGGGTCCACATCTCGACTGTGTCCGTCTACCAGGGGTGGCCACATCAGCCGCTCAATGACGCCTCCCCCGTCCTGGACTGCCCGGCCGACGCAGACGAGTCGTACGGATACACCGGCGAGGACGGGAGCCCCACGGTCTACGGATTCCAGAAGGCTGGTGGGGAACGCGCTGTGTCCGAGGCCTTCGGCGACGCCGCAGTGTTCCTGCGGCCCGGGGTCATCCTGGGCCCCGGGGAGTACGTCGGCCGACTCCCGTGGTGGCTGACCCGGGCCAAGCGGGGCGGGAAGATCCTCGCTCCCGCGCCGAGCGGGCAGCGCATTCAGCCGGTCGACGTCCGCGACGTCGCGGAGTTCGCCCTCGACCAGGCCGCGAGCGACACGAGCGGCAGCTACAACGTCACCCACCCAGACGGCATCACCTTCGAAGGCTTCATCGGCGAATGCCTCTCCGTCACCGGCGGGGCCGGAAAGCCGGTATGGGTGGCGCCGGACGTCCTGGTCGACCACGGCATTGCTCAGTGGACCGAGCTGCCGCTGTGGCGTACGCACGCCGGTGTCTGGGCGGTTGACTCCAGCCGGGCGGTCGCCGCGGGGCTGCGGTGCCGGCCGATCGCGGAAACGGTCCGCGACACCTGGGCCTGGCTCGCAGCCGATGGGCGTCCCGTGGACCACCCGAGGTGGGCAGAGCACGGGATCGCCCCGGAGAAGGAAGCGAAGATCCTCGCTTCTCTGGCCTGACTCAGGCTTCCAGCTGAAGCAGCACGGACCGGTCGCCGAGCTGACGCCTGTTCGCTGCGCTGGTGAAGTCCTCCAGGCGGTCGCGCAGTTCGCGCGGCAGTACGGCCGCACGGAAGGCCGGCCGTGCAAGGAAGTGCTGGATCTGCCTAGTCCTCACGAGTACGCCGGTTACGCGCTGGTCCGCCGGGATGTTCCACAGCGGGGTCAGCGCCTCGGCAGCGCTCTCCACGTCATCGGCGAGCAGCCGGGCCATGGCCAGGTCGGCGGCAGCACCGCCGAGGACGTGAGCGGATCGGGCTTCCGCCGGCTTCTGCTGGATGAGGTGGAGAGCCCGACGTGCTGCTTGCTCGGCGTGGTCTGCCTGCTCGATGAGGAGGGCCGTGGAGCTGCTGGACATGGCCAGTCGTTCCGGTGTGAAGCCGAACTCACCGCCGACCCCGTCGTGCAGGTCGTCGCGCGCCCCGCTCTCGATCTCCTCGGACAACCGGACTGTGCGGAGGGCGGTCTCGTAGTCGCCGAGGTACCCGTGCGCGCGGGCCTCGATCGCGAGCAGCCGTCGGCGAGCGACGTCGCCGAGGCCGCCGTACGTCTGTGCCCGCCGGGCCTTGCTGACGGCCTCACCGGGCTCGCCCGTGAAGTAGGCGACGTAGGCAAGGATGCCATCGGCGTACGCCCGCAACGGCTCGAAGCGGGCGGTTTCTCCGTACAGGTCGGCAGCGCGAGCCAGCCGGGTAGCAGCGGGGAAGACGCCGAGGTCGAAGGCGGAAGCGGCGAGCAAGGCCATGGTCTGGCCGCTCAGTACCAGCAGCCGCTGTTTCTGAACTGGTACCTCCGTCTGGTCGCGTCGGAGCGCGAGTTCGCCCCGGAGCTTCTGGCCCCTTCTGAAGGCCTCGTACGGTGCGATGGAGTCGTAGTCGCGCGCGAGCTCCATCACGTCGTCAGTGAGTTGGTCGAGGGTGGTGTCGGAGACGGATGCCGCGGCTGCTGCGCTGGCTTCGTCCTGGGCGTCGCGGGCGGTCATGTTGATTTCTTGCTCCAGGTTGAACGCGGGTGCCTTCGGATCTGCGGGCTGAGGCGGCGGCGCGAACAGGTCTGCGACGCTCCGGCCGAGCATGGCCTTCAGCACGCGGCGGGTGTCCGGGGACAGCGAATCGGGATTGACGTCCCCGGCTCTCCAGCGGCGGACGGTTCTTTCACTGCACGTCGGGTTGTCGGGGCCCTTCTGCACGACCTCGTCAGCTATGTGGTCGAACAGCTTGATGAACTCGGGGACGCTCAAGCCGCGCTTATCGCAAAGCTGCTTCAGGAGCGTCTCGGGTGGTGCACTCACGTCGTCCCCCAGTCCTCGAGCCAGGCCTGTCGGCGGTCCGCCTGCGGATCGATCCCTTCGCACGAAGGGGATACCGCCGTTCTTCTCCAGTGCAACACATCTGTGCAGGACGGCACTTGAGTGGCCGCCAGCTGACCGTTGGCCGCGTGACGGCCACTCAAATGGCACCCCGCTGACATGGCGGTGGCACCCCGAACGGGACGACGCTGATCAACACCCTCGCTGACAGTGCACGTCCGAGCGCAATCGTGAACCAGGGAGCCCCCCGTGAACCCCCCGACGCAGCGCATCCCACTCCCCACCAGTCAAGCGACCGAATCCGGAACGGCGCCAGCCGACGCGGGTCAAGGTGCTGCGGCCGTCGCGTCCGTGATCGCTCTCCCCCTCCGGGAGGAAGAGAAGGAGCCGGCACGCTCCCGGTGGAGCTGGAGCACATCGTTGACGGCGAACGAGGACGCGCATCGCAACGCGCGACTTCGCGTTCGTCCTGCCCTTCACGTCGCCAACTGGCCCGGGAACAGCGACGCCGCGACGCGCCTGGCGAGCGTGCTCGTGGGCAACGCGGCAGCACACGCCGAATCCATGAGCGACGGCAAGGTTCCGCTGCGACTGGTGGAACTCCCGACCGGTGAACTCGCCATCGAGGTGGACGACGGCACACCGGAGTTCCCCAATGCCGAGAAGGCCCTCGCGGAAGCCAAGACGGGGAGCGGCCTTTGGTGGGTGAGCCACTACCGAGCGCGACTGTCCTGGGACGTCTTGAGAGACGACAGCGACCAGGTGGTGGGCAAAACCGTGCAGGTCATTCTCCCCATGGCGTGGGGTGAGTCCGTGTGACCAGGTCGCCGCTTGCCCAGCGTACGGTCACCCCGGACCGAAAACTCCCGGCGGCGCAGGCTGCCAAGTTCGACCCCGTGGGCGTCACGCTCACGCCCGAGGACGTTGCCCCGGACATGGGGGACTTGGCCACCCGCGTGAGGAACATTCTGGACTTCCAGAGAGGGCGACTTGTCCAGCTCCCCCTGGGGGGCAACCTGTTCGACGTCGTGATCACCGCGAGCGGGCCTGCCGCCCTGGAAGCGGTCCGCAGCATGGACCTGGTCCAGCGCGGCACCGACGTGGAGGGCCCGGTCGACGCCTGCGGCCCCGTCATCGAAGACCCGGAACGCGGCTGCCTGATCTGGCTCGTACCTCCCGGTACGAGCCAGAGGTGGGAGCCGCACCGGTTCGGCGTGTGCCTCGGGCGCCCCCATCAGATCGTTCTGCCGGCGATGAAGCACTCGGAACCGCCTGGGGCGTATTGGCTGCGGCCCTGCCGCGGCGACCGGCTCGTACCCCCGATCCCACTTCGAGAGCTGCTGTCCAATCACCAGCCCGGCCCCATCCCCCACGAGGCGCTTCCCGAGGTAGCGGTGCTGGGGGCGGCCTTCTGACTCCCGCGCGCGGCGGCTGACCGTCACGCGCCGCCGCGCGCGGGCTTCCACTCCCTGCCGCCGAGGTGTTCCCCCGCTCGGCGGCAGGGTCACGACCGCAGGGCACCACAGTGACCAGACGGAGACCTCCATGCGTATTGCCCCCCTCGACCCAGCCGACATCAGAGATCCCATCGCGGTGATCACCGGCGGATGGTCCCGCGAAAAGGATCGCTCCTGGCTGTCAGGCAACACCGTTGCCGAGGCACTGTCCGAGATGGGGGTCAAAACCCTCGTCTTAGACCTCGCAGACAACCGCGACACGCTCCTCGAAGGCCTCGCCGAAGCCTCGAAAGCCTTCCTGGCCATCGCAGGCCGGGGCGCGGAGGACGGCCGCCTCCAGGGCCTGCTGGAAACCCTCGACATCCCCTACACCGGATCGGGCGTGCTGGCCTCCGCCATCGGCATGAACAAGATCACCGCCAAGACCGTGGTGTCAGCCGCCGGCGTACGAGTTCCCCGCGGAACCCGAATCGACCCGACCGCGACCGCTGAGGACGAGAGCCTGCGCGTCAGCCGCATGCTGGAGCTGCCCGTGATGGTCAAGCCGGTCAGTGAAGGCGGGTCAATCGGGCTCCAGGTCGCTCCCACGGTGGACAGCCTCGCTCAGGCGCTCATCGATGTCGCCGACGGGGAGCTGATGGCCGAGGCGTTCATTCCGGGGCGGGCGGTGAGCGTCGGCGTCCTGGAAGACCAGCTCGGCGTCGTGCACGTCCTGCCGGCGCTGGAAGCTCGGACGCCGAACGGCATCTACTCCTACGCCGCGAAGCGCGGCGACGCCGAGTGCGACTACCACTGTCCAGCCCGGGTCAGCCCCGACACGCTGGCGGACCTTCAGCGCCAGGCGGCGGCTGCGCACTGCGCCCTGTACTGCCACTCGTACTCCCGGCACGACTTCGTCGTCGGCGACGATGGCCGCGCCTGGTGGCTGGAGATCAACACACTGCCCGGCCTGTCGCGGGCCGGAAACCTGGCCCGCATGGCGCTCGCCGACGGCATCCCGTACGAGCTGCTGTTGACCCACATCCTGCGCGGCGCGGACATCGACCGCCGTACGCGCCCGTGAGGACCCGAGAGGCCCACGCCGTGACAGTGACAATCCACCAGCTCCTCCAGGCCGTGGAGAACCTGCGCGGTGTCGCCGTGCGAACTCCCATGCTCACCTCGGAGGCCTTCAACGAGCAGATCGGCCGCCAAGTCTGGCTGAAGGCGGAAAACCAACAACGCACCGGCAGCTTCAAATTCCGCGGCGCCTACAACGCACTGGCGCTCGTGAGCGCCCCGGACCGCAGTCGAGGCGTCATCTGCGCCTCCTCCGGCAACCACGCCGCTGCCCTCGCCCTGGCCGCTCGCCACTTTGGTGTACCGGCCATCGTGGTGGTCCCCAAGGATCTCCCCGCAGCCAAACGGCAGGCGACCGAGGCCCTCGGCGCACGCATCGTGACCTACGACCGTCTCTCCGGCCGCCGTGACGCCCTGGTCCACCAGATCGCCCACCGGCACGGTCTGACGATCGTGCCCTCCGCGAACCACCCCAACGTCATCGCCGGGGCTGGCACCGTCGGCTGGGAGATGCTCCAGGAAGCCCCCGATCTGGCCGCACTACTCGTGCCGGTGGGTGGTGGCGGACTTGCGGCCGGCACCGCGCTAGCGGCGAGCGGGCACGACCCGAGCCTCCAGGTGTTCGGCGTCGAGCCGGCCCTCGCCGATGACACGCATCGTTCCCTGCGAGTCGGTCAGCTCATCTCCATCCCACCGCCGGCCACCATCGCTGACGGGCTCGGTCACTCCGAACCCGCCCGCATCCCCTTCGAGATCAACCAACGTCTCCTCGCCGACGTCGTCACAGTGCCCGAGGAGGCGATATCCGAGGCGATGGCGCACCTCTACCGCCACTTCCGTCTCGTGGTCGAGCCCTCCGGTGCCGTCGCGTTCGCGGGGCTGCTCCAGGCCCTCAAGCGTCTCCCGGACGGCCCGGTCGGCGTGGTCGTTTCCGGCGGCAACGTCGACTGGAACACCTACAGAACCCAACTGGACATCGCCATCACCCGAATGGAGAGCCCCCCACATGCCGCCGCCGTGCTGCACTAACACGTCCACACCCGGAGCCGTCCACCATCCCGTGTGGACGGTCACCCAGTACGCCTCCGCCGACCTGATCGGCCGCATTGCATACGACGGACACGACCCCGGCGATGACCCCAACTGGGAGCGCACCGGCGCCCCGACCCGTACCATGTACGCCCGCTGGTGTCGGCACATGTGCGGCATCGCCTGCCTGCGCATGGTGCTCCTGCACCGTGACGGCCACGCCCCCAGCCTGTTCGAACTCCTCACCGGCGCCGTCCGCTACGGCGCGTACGTCCAGCAGGACAGCACGATCAAGGGCCTGATCTATGCGCCCTTCGTCAAGTACGTGGCGGACACTCACCAACTCCCGGGCGAAGTGCACAGGGAACTCGACCTGGACGGTCTCGTAGATCTCCTGGACGCCAGCCGGATGGTGATGGTCTCCGTCTCCAAGGAAATCCGCCGCCCGGACATCGACCCGGAGCGCCGCGGCGGGCACCTCGTGCTGGCCATCGGCCGCCAAGACGGGGAGATCGTCCTCCGCAACCCGAGCGGCCACACCCCAAAGGCCCTTGCGCCCGCCATGCCCCTGGACCGCTTCGGCGCCTTCTTCGGCGGCCGGGGCATCTCACTCGACCCGCGCAGCACCGTACGGCGCTGGCCTTCCATGACGGCCGTGTCCCGCCCGGTAGCGTCGCACCCAACCACCTGAGCAGGGAGAATCACGTTGCACGCCACGTCTTTGACCACGATCGCAGCCATCGCCGGCGGACGTCTCGCCGACGTCCTGGACCCCGAGGCCCAAGTCACGCAGCCCGCCGTGTTCGACTCCCGCGAAGCCGTCCCCGGATCGCTCTTCCTCGCGCTCAAGGGCCAGCACTCCGACGGCCACGCGTACGCCGAGGCCGCCATCAACAAGGGCGCGGTCGCCGCGCTCGTCACGCACCCTGTCGGCGTCCCCGCAATCGTCGTCGACGACGTCCTCACCGCGTTCGGACGACTCGGCCGCTTCCTCCTGCACGATACGGTCGGCCAGGCCACCGTCGTGGCCATCACCGGCTCGGCCGGCAAGACGAGCACGAAGGACTTCATCGCTCAGGTGCTCCCCGGCAACGTGGTCGCCACACCGCAGTCCTTCAACAACGAAATCGGCCTCCCGCTCACGATCACCATGGCCGACAAGGACACCGATTACCTCGTCCTGGAGATGGGCGCCCGCCACATCGGCGACATCCGCGACCTCACCCGGATCGCCCAGCCCGACATCAGCGTCGTCACCAACGTCGGTACCGCGCACGTCGGCGAGTTCGGCAGCCGCGAGAACATCGCCCAGGCCAAGGGCGAGATCGTCGAAGCGCTCCCCCCAGGCGGTCTCGCCGTCCTCAACGCCGACGACAACTTCGTACGGGAGATGCAGCACCGCACCCGGGGCCGCATCGTCACGTACGGGCTCAACGAACAGGCCACCATCCGCGCCGTCGACGTCGCGACCGACCGGCAGGGCCGCGCCTCCTACACCCTGGTCACCCCCGAGGGCAGCGCCCGCGTCCAGCTTCAGTTCGTCGGCGACGTGCAAGTCCCCAACAGCCTGGCCGCAGCCGCCGTCGCCCGCGAAGCAGGGCTCTACGTCGAGCAGGTCGCCGCGCGCCTGTCCGAAGCCCTTCCGCGCTCCCGCTGGCGGATGGAGACGACCACCAGGGCCGACGGGGTCACGATCGTCAACGACGCCTACAACGCCAACCCCACCTCGATGCGCCACTCCCTGGACGCCCTGGCCTCCATGACCGGCGGCCATGACCAGCGCTCCATCGCCGTCCTCGGCCGGATGAACGAGCTCGGCGACGACGCACGCACCGAGCACGAGGAGATCGGCAAGTACGCCGCCACGCTGGGCTTGGACCGGATCATCCTGGTGGGAGGGGACGAAGCCGGATGGATGCAGCAGGGCGTGAGCAGCGTCGGCGGGAAGGCCATCCACCTGCCCGACCAGGACACCGCGCTGGACCTGCTCCACTCGATCCTCCGTCCCGGCGACGTCGTCCTGGTCAAGGCAAGCCGAGGGGTCCAGTTGCAGCAGCTCGCCGACCGGCTGCTGGAACCGGACCCCTACCCCGCGGACGCTTAGGCGACGGGGGCCATGTCGGCCAGAGTGCGCCGGAGCATCAGCCCGCACTCACTCAGGTCGCCGGTCCCCATCAGCACCACCACGTCGTCGGCCTGCGCCGCCTTCGAGGCGCACACCACGGCGTCCTCCCGCGCCGTCTCCACGGCCAGGACCGAGCCCCCGGCCTGGCCGATGGAGACGGACAGCTCACGCAGCGACGCCTCGCTGAGACGCGCGTCGCCCGTGAGCACCACGGCGTCGCTCCCGGCCAGCGCCTTGCCGACCTCGGCGCCGAACGTGTCGAGCCGGGCCTGGCCGGTGGGGCGGAACAGCATGATCAGCCGACCCGTCCCCGCCAGGCTGCGCGCGGCGCTCAGGTCCGCGGCGACCTCGGTGGGGTGGTGCGCGTAGGAGTCGTAGATCCGCACTCCCGCCATCATGCCCGCCGAGGTCATCCGCCTCTGCACGCTGCCGTAGTAGCCCAACTGCTCCATCGCCAGGTCGAGATCCTGGTCCAGGACGTGCAGGGCGGCGACAGCCGCAGCAGCGTTCATCAGCTGATGCACGCCCGGGATTCGCAGCGACAGATGGAACTGCCGACCCTGCGGCCCGCACAGCAGCGCCGAGCTGCGCCCGTCGGCGCTGGCCATCTCCGACAGGCACCAGTCCGCCGAGGACGACGCACCGAACATCACGACCCGCGGCCCTTCCCCGGTCTTCAGCCGGGACGCCAACTCGATGCAGCCGGCGGAGTCGGCGTTCAGTACGACCGTGCCTTCCGCCCCCATGCCCCGGGCGGACGCCTCGAACGCGTTCAGGTAGTCCGCTGCGCTGGCGTAGTTCTCCGGGTGGTCGTAGTCGATGTTCGTCACCACCGCGACGTTCACCCTGACCCCGAGGAGCGTGCGGTCCGACTCATCGACCTCGGCGATGAACACGCTGCCGTCGCCCGCGCGGCCACCGCTTCCCGGGCCTTCGAGGTCGGCGCCGACCGCGTACGACGGGCTCTCGCCCATGCGGCTGAGCGTTACGGCCAGCATGCCCGCCGTGCTGGACTTGCCGTGCGTTCCGAGCACCCCGACAGCGCGGCGCCCGGACATCAGAGCGTCCAGCGCCGCCGACCGGTGCACCACGGGAACGCCCCGCTCCCGTGCCGCGAGGATCTCGGGGTTGTCCGGTGCGATGGCGTGCGTGAACACCACCGCGGTGGCGTCCGCCGGCAGTTGCTCGGCGGCGTGCCCGGTGTGCACGGTCACGCCCAGCCGAGCCAGCTCCTCCACTCGCTGCGAAGCCGTGACGTCGCTGCCGGAGACGGACAGCCCGCGCTCCGCGCAGACCCGCGCCACGGGCAGCATGCCGGTACCGGCGATCCCGACGAAGTGCGGGCGGGACAGGTCGACGGGCTCACCGGCCGACAGGCTCGGGACGATCGTGGGGATTGCGGTTTCTGCCATGAGTCAGCCTCCTCCGAGGCGGCCCCAGCCGCCTCAACTGGCACGAAACGCCTCCTAATTGGGCGCACGGCAACAGTCCCGCGCAGCCCCTCAGACCGTCTACGACCTGCGATGTTGCGAATGCATCCGCAACACGCTCACACGCGTCACCTCCGCCCCATGCGCCCGGATGGCACGCAATGAGGGCCCCCAACTACGCGCTCGCTCTTGCCCTCTCCGAGGCCGGATGGAACAACAGCGAGACGGCTCGCCGTATCAACACCCGGGCGCGGGAGCGAGGCCATCGAAGCGTCGCCGTTGACCGCTCCCGGGTCGGCCGATGGATTCGCCACGGCGAGAAGCCCCGCGCCCCTGTTCCTGGACTCCTTGCCGACCTTTTGACGGAAGAACTGGGTCGGCCTTACACGCCACAGCTCCTCGGGATCGGCCCGGCACGCTGTCTGCTTATCCCGTTAGATCCAGCTGACCATCGCACTCTGGCGGTCAACGCAGCAGCCGCGAACATGCCAGTCGAGCGCTACGCCCAAACACTGCTTCGTTTGGCCCTTGCGCAGCCCGCTTCCATGCAACTCGGAGATCTTTCCCATCATGGGGTGTAACGCCTGCCGGAGTGACTCCGTCCATGAGACGGCCAGGCGTTGGCGCTCGGCCACGATCTGATGTATCGCCGCCGGGAGGAACCTGACTGTGTCGACCCCAGTTCTCGACGGAACCGAACAGCTCTTCTTCGAGCCGTTCGCCGACCTCTTCTCCCCCCCCATTACCGTCTTCGTAGCCCCGCAACGGGGTTACTGGCCTTCGGAGTTGGCATGACTACCTCCCCTTGTCGAGTGCATGGCCTGGGGGGTGGTGTCACCAGCTCCAAAGGCACTGACAGACCGCTGATTAGGGGCATGACCACCGACTTCTTCGCAGGTCGGGAGGCTCTTCGTAATGTGGATGTGGCGCTCAGTGCCGTGGCAGGGCCGGGTGAGTACGACCGGAGGACACAGCACGTGATCGATACCGGCGACATCGACGTCTACCTCGGCCTGGACGTCGGCAAGGGCGAACACCACGCCACCGCGCTCACTCCGGCCGGGAAGAAGACCTTCGACCGTCGTCGGCCCAACAGCGAGCCCAAGCTCCGCGAGGTCTTCGCCAAGCTGCAGGCCAAGCACGGCACCGTTCTCGTCATCGTCGACCAGGTGGCCTCCATCGGCGCCCTGCCGCTGACCGTCGCCCGTGACCTGGGCTGCCACGTCGCCTATCTGCCCGGCCTGACGATGCGCAGGATCGCCGACCTCTATCCCGGCGAGGCAAAGACCGACGCGAAGGACGCGTTCATCATTGCCGACGCGGCCAGGTCGATGCCCCACACACTGCGATCGGTCGACCTCGACGACGAGACGATCGCCGAGCTGCAGATGCTTGTCGGGTTCGATGACGACCTCGCCGCCGAGGCGACCCGCCTGTCCAACCGGCTGCGGGGCCTGTTCACACAGATCCACCCGCATCTGGAACGGGTCCTCGGCCCGCGCATGCAGCACCCAGCCGTGCTCAGGCTGCTGGACCAGTTCGGCTCGCCGGCCCAGATCCGCAAGGCCGGACGCCGACGGCTCATCACCCTGATCCGGCCGAAAGCACCGCGCATGGCCGAGCGGCTGATCGATGACGTCTTCACCGCGCTCGACGAACAGACCGTCGTCGTCCCGGGCACCGATGCGGCCGCACTGATCGTCCCCAGCCTCGCCTCCTCGCTCCAGGCCGTGCTCGACCAGCGCAAACTGCTGGCCCACCGGATCGAGGAACTGCTGGAGGCCCACCCTCTTTCCAAGGTCCTGATGTCCATGCCCGGCATCGGCATCAGGACCGGCGCCCGCATCCTCATCGACGTCGGCGACGGCACCGCGTTCCCGTCCGCCGCCCACCTCGCCGCCTATGCCGGCCTCGCTCCAGCGACCCGGACCTCCGGGTCCTCCATCCGCGGCGAACAACCCTCTCGGAGAGGAAACAAGCAGCTCAAACGGGCCTTCTTCCTCTCCGCGTTCGCCGCACTGGCCGACCCGGCCTCCCGCAGCTACTACGACAAGAAGATCACCCAGGGCAAGCACCACACCCAGGCCATCCTCTGCCTCGCCCGCCGCCGGGCCGACGTGCTCTTCGCAATGCTCCGCGACGGCGCCTTCTACCAACCACCAACCCCGATCACCCCTTGACCAAAGTCATAGGGGCACCCCCCCCGGAACAGCCCACGCCGCCGACCGCCGCCGAAGAACTGGACCAGGCCCTGGCCCACGCCTGGATCGTCGCGGCCGAGATCAAGGTCGAGGAGCGCGTCGCCAAGCTCGCCGACTTCCGCGGCAGCTTCACCACCGTGGCGGGCACCCGCGTGGACGCCCTTGAGGTGTACTGCCGCAACTGCCGACGGCCGTACGAAGACGTGGCAGAGGACGACTGCGAGGCCCTGATCGACAACCGGCACCTGATCGGCGGCGACCAGACCCAGCGCGCGAAGCGCAAGATCCCTCAACCGCCCTCGAACGCCCGCATCGTGCCCGGCGGGGTCATTCAGCGGCGCGGCATCGGCGCGTACGTCAGCGGCGTCTCCCGGCCAGCCCGGTAGGGGGACACGTGCGCACCTTCTTCCTAGGTCTTCTTCTCGGCGGCCTCTCCGCAGGCGTCACCCACCACTACACCGGGCACCCACAGCTCGCCGCCTCCGTGGGCATCGTGGCCGCAGTCGCCACCTGGCTCGGCATCGCTACCGTGATCTTCTGCTTCGGCTCCGAGTAGGCCCGAGACGCAAGCACGGCGGGTTCTTACAGTCCGCCGCGTGAATCCTCCAACGCAGTCTCCGCCCCCCCAAGCCACCGGGCACCCCGGCGTCGCATCGTTGCGCGACCTGCTCGGCCTACTCCTGATCGGCTCCGGGACGGTCGGACTGCTCGGGGCACTGCACGCAGCCGCACCGCTCGCGACGCTCTTCCTGGCCGGCCTGGTCCTCTGCGTCGGCGGCGGCACAGTCCTCCACATCTCCCCTCCCCTGCACCGCGCCGCCCGGCTCATCGCCGGATACTGCGCTCTCTCCCTCGGCCTGACAGTGCTGGCGGCCCTCGCTTTCGCCCTCAAGCCCTGGTCGTGGCCGCGCCCGAACGAGCCGATTTGGCTATAAGGGTTGATAGTTGGGTGGGACCAACCCGGCCCAGCTGCCCACGATGACCGCCGAATACGACTGGTGGGGCAACACCGCGAAGACCACCGAGAGGGCCGGCACGGCCACCCGCACCATCACCCGCGGCTACGACGAGGCAGGCCGACCCACCACCGTGCAGACGACCGGCCTCGGTGCGGCCGTACCGTCCACCACGACGAGCTACGACCCCGATTCGGGCCGCGCGATCAAGACGGCGTCGTCCACCGGCGGCACCCTGACCCGCGCCTACGACAAGCTCGGCCGGGAGATCTCCTACACCGACGCGGACGGAGGCACCACCACCACCACGTACGACCGGCGCAACCGCCCCGTAAATGTCGGCAACAGCGTCCCCAGCACGGTCACCTACACCTACGACTCGACCCTTGAGCCACGAGGGCTGGCCACCAAGGTGACCGACTCGATCGCCGGCGCCTTCACCGCCACGTACGACGCGGACGGCGCGGTGGCCTCCGAGAAGCTGCCGGGCGGCTACACGCTCAAGCAGGCCAAGGACGCCACGGGCGCCGTCGTCGAGCGCACGTACACCCGGGACAGCGACGGGGTGACCGTCTACAACGACGCCGCCACCTCCACCATCCACGGCCAGGCCGCCACCCGCTCCGGCTGGTCGCACCAGGAGTTCGGCTACGACGACGCCGGACGCCTCACCCGGGTCGAGGACACCAGCGACAACATCTGCACCCTGCGGACGTACGCCCTGGACAGCCGCTCCAACCGGACCGGCACGACCGAGGCCGCGGCCGCTCCCGGGCTGCTCTGCCCGACCAGCGCGGGCACGGTGAAGAGCCGCACCTGCGACACCGCGGACCGCATCGTCGACTCGGGCTACACCTACGACGCCTTCGGGCGCACGACCGCGCTCCCGGGCTCGACCCTGTCGTACTACGCCAACGACCTGGTGCAACGGCAGACCGCCGGTTCCCAGCGCCAGACGTGGCAACTCGACGCCGCACTGCGGTTCCGCTCCTGGACAGTGGAGACCAACAACGCCGGCACCTGGAGCCAGACGGCAGCCAAGACCAACCACTACGGCAACGACACGGACAGCCCGAGCTGGATCGTGGAGAACGCCGCCCAGGGCACCGTGACCCGCAACGTCACCTCGGCCACGGGCACGTTCAGCGCGACCACCGGCAAGACCGGCGGCACCGTCCTCCAGCTGACCAGCAACCACGGCGACGTCGCCCTCCAGCTGCCGCTGGACTCGGCGGTCGCGCCGACGGTCGTCGACAGCAACGAGAACGGCGCCTCCCGCACGGGCAAGACCGCCCAGCGCTACGGATGGTTCGGCTCCAACCAGCGCTCCGGCGAGACGCTCACCGGAATCGTCCTGATGGGCGCGCGGCTGTACGACCCGAACACCGCGCGGTTCCTCCAGCTGGACCCGGTCTTCGGCGGCAACTGCAACGCCTACGATTTCGTCTGCGCCGACCCGGTCAACGGCACCGACCTCGACGGCCGGTGCGGCGCCTGGGGCAACCCCTTCAAGCCCTGCGACAAGTGGCGCATCCTGATGTGGTCGCGCTCTCCCGGAAGCCATTGGAAGACCATCCGTGAGGGAAGTACCACCAACGTCACCGTGAACGGCAAGAAGTACGGCAAGTTCGGTCTGCGGCACATCAAGGACAAGCACGTCGGAGCAGGGAAGCGCTCCGCGTGGAGATCCAGCTCCACCATGATCAGCGACCTGAAGAAGGCGCTCATATCAGGCAAGTGGCGGAACGCCTGGGGCGGTGTCTATGACGGAAAGTGGGACATCACGTACTCGTACTGGACCGGCTGTGGGTGCCGCAAGAAAAAGAAGTACACGGTCTACGTGTACTACCGCACCACACCGGCATCCGACGGAAAGCCTCTGGGCGTGACCACTGCCTACATCAACCGGACCGGGTGACCTTCGGAGGGAGAATGTCTCAGCAGATGAACGAACCGGACTCGCCCGATGCACTCATCAGGGCAGCCGCCGAGAGCATCTCGGGCCGGCTGGCAGGAGAGGAAGGTCCCGTAGCAGCACTGCGGTCGGTCGTCCACATGATCGACAATGACGAGGCCGAACTGGCCGTGGACGACCTCGCGCGAGTGATCGGGTATTACCGCATCCGCATCTCGCGAACGGAGTACGACCAGATCGCCGCGGCGGCCGCACAGCTCGATGCGCTGGACTCACTCACCGAAGTGAGAGTCGATCGCTTCATCGGCGACTGAGACGCCCGGCTGTCCCCATGACCCGGGCACACCTTGGATGACGGCGGCCTTCGAGACCATGGTCTCGAAGGCCGCCGTCATCTGTGCGGAGAGCATCGAACCAGCCTGTGCCGTGTCCGTCAGAAGGGATCCGCACGGACTCGCCCAGCCCGCCCGGTCGTGCCCGTAGAGCTGGACGCAGCCGCGGCCGCCGCCCTGATTACGCCCACTGCACTCTCCGTCCGAGTCAACTGGCGAGGAGACAGCTCCCCCCTGGAAGCCGTTCGGTACGGTTTCCCCGGGGACAGCAAAAGCGGCGATCGCCAGGTACTCAGTCGCCGCGCCATATCTCTTCCGGCCCCGATCCCTTCAGCATTCTGTGGCCCGTATGGCCGCCGTGACCCTCGCCCACGCGGCGGAAAGGCGCACCAATGGGTCGGCCGTTCCCAGCCGCTGTGGGTGTGGTTACCTACGGCACACTGCCCATTTGACCTCCTGACGCGACGCCTTGGCTTCTTGTTGGGCGACGGTCAGCCGTTGTGCAGCTCCTGGCAGCGCATGGACGCTCCTCCGCTGCCGACCAGCATGTAGACCTTGGATAGGGTGTGGAGGACTCCGACTCGGAGCTCAACCGCGCCGCCACAGAAGACGCCGAGTGCTGCAGCCATACCGCAGGGTGTGTCACCGCTCTGAAAACCTTCCGCCGGTGCACCAAATGCGGCCGTGGGCTGCGTTCCGAATGGGGTGGGAATGGCCAGTCACCGGCTGTCCAAGAGAAGCCGTTACATCGCGTGGGTCGCAACCGGCGTCGTCGTGGTCGCGGGCGCCGGGGTCGCTGCGCAGACCTCCATGGCCGCCACGAGCTGGCCGGCGCAGAAGACGTACACGGGCAGGGCGTTCGACACCTGCACGGCGCCCTCCCTCGCCGCGATGAAGGCCTGGAATAACGGCTTCTACGGTGCGGCCGCGGTCTACATCGGCGGCAAGAACCGCGGCTGCGCCCAGCCCAACCTCACCCAGTCCTGGGTGAAGTCGGTCAGTGCAGCCGGGTGGAAGATCATCCCGCTCTACGTCGGCGCCCAGCCGCCCTGCCAGACCAGCAAGAACCCGGAGAAATTCACCGCCACCACGGCAGCCTCTCTCGGGGCGAGCAACGCCAAGGACGCGATCGCCAAGGCGTCCGCACTCGGCATGAAGCCCGGCAGCGCCGTCTACCTCGACATGGAGCCGTACGACATCACGAACAAAGCGTGCAACGACGCCGTCCTGACGTACGTGCGCTCCTTCACCAAGACCCTGCGAGCCAAGACCTACCGCGCCGGGTACTACGGCTTCAGCAGCTCAAGCGCCAATGCCGTCGCCACCGCCACCAACCGGACCGACCTCCCGGGGAACCTGTGGTATGCGCTGTGGAACAAGCAGAACACCACAACCGCGGACTGGCCCTGGGACCCCAAGCTGTACACCAACCACAGCCGTGCACACCAGTACATGGTCAACAGCAAGGAGACCCGCGGTGGCTACACCATCACCGTCGACCGCAACGCCTGGGACGCCCCGGTGGCCATCATCGGATAAGGGTCGCATCTCCCGCGAAATGGTCTAAAAGAGCAGCGGAGGTACGGGAGTCTTCAGCCGACTGGGCGCGGGGAGGGTCAGCGCATGGTGGTGACCTGGGCGGCCGGGGTGCCGTCCGGGCAGTAGTTCAGCTGGGTCGCGGCCGCCGCCGGGCCGCCGACGACCAGCAGCGGCACGGCGAGCGCGATGACCGCGGTCAGGGAACCGGCCGCGATGCGCAGGCGGCTGAGCGGGCGGTGCGGCTCGATGAGGCGACGTACCCGGCGAGCGGCGGTCGAGCCGCCTGCCGAGAGGGCCACGGCCGGGGCACTCCCGCCGGCGACCGCCAGGAGTGCGGCCGCAGTGGTCAGGCGCCCGGAGCGGGCCGCCGCGACGTCGTCGGCGCGCATCTCCACCAGCCGGCCGATCTCCGCCTCGGCGATGTGGAACAGCGGCACGCGCGGGAAGGCGCGGGCCAGTGCCTGCGCCCAGGCCAGTACGGCGTCGTGCCGCTCGGCCTGGTGGGCACGCTCGTGGGCCAGGACTGCTTCGAGTTGGTCGTCGGCTGCGAGGGCGCGCAGTGCGCCGGTGGTGATCACGGTGCGGCGGTGGCGGCCGGGGAGGCAGTAGGCGGCGGGTTCCTCGTGGTCGAGGATGACCAGTCCGCGGGCCGTGTCCGGCCGACCGACGATGTCGAGCACCTCGCGGTGTGTCTGCCGCTCCCGGCGGATGCGCAGCAGGGCAGCACCTGTGCACCACGCCACCCGGCCCAGCACCGCGAGCGCGAGCACGGCCCCGGCCGCTCCGGCCGATGCCCCGCCGGGGGTGGCGTACTGCGCAGTCAGCGCCATCACGCACGCCTGCAGCAGTTCGGCGAGGTCCGTGCTCACGCGCACGGTGGGCACGCTCAGCGCGAGGCCGGCCAGAACGGCGGCGCTGAGCGCCGAGGCGCCGAGCACCTGCCAGACCACGATGCCCAGCCGCGGAGCCCGCTCGGCCCAGTGGGCGCCGCGCAGCAGCCGCGGCGCCACCGTGCTCAACAGGGCGGCGTACACGAACAGGATGGCGGCGACGATCACTTCGACGCCTCCCTGGCCACGGCCTGATCGAGCAGGCGGTGCAGTTCCTCGGCCTCTCCGTGCGGCATCTGCTGTACGAAGCGGGCGAGCGTCGCCGTGCGGTTCTCGGCCACGGCGAGGGCCTCGCCCATCAGTCCGGCGACGTAGTCCTCGCGGCTCCTGGTGGCGCCGTACCGGAATGCGCGGCCGTCCTTCTCCTTCGACAGCCAGCCCTTGCGGTGCAGGATTTCGGTGACCGTGTGGACGGTGTTGTAGGCAGGCTCGGGGTCCCGACTGAGGCGTTCGAGGACCTCGCGCACGCGCAGCGGTTTGCCCGCCGCCCACACCGCATCCATGATCGCGGCCTCCAGCTCGCCGAACTGCGCCACGTGTCCTCCTCCCGAACCGGAATACTCCCGGACATCCTAAGCGGCCTAGGTGGACGGCCGGGCCGTCCCGATGATCGACGGGGAGGCCGGGTTGGCCCGGCCGTTGATCAGGAAGTAGAAGCGGCGGATGTCCTGGATGGCGAAGCCCGCCTCCTGGATGGCGTGTTCGGTGTCGCGGGTGAGGTGGCAGCCGCCGCCGGCCAGCCGCCACGGCAGGGCCAGTGCCTTCTGAGCCCGACGGAAACCGGGCCGCTCGGAGCGGACGTGCTCGTAGAAGCGCAGCTCACCGCTCGGCTTCAGCACCCGACGGGCCTCCGCCAGGGCACCCGGTACGTCCTTGACGGTGCACAGCACCAGCGAGCACACCGCCACGTCGAAGCCGTCGTCCTCCAGCGGCAGCTCCTCCGCCAGCCCAGCCACCACGTCCACCGGCACAGGCGCCTCCGCCGCCGCCTTCTCGGCCAGCGCCCGCAGCCTCGGCTCCGGCTCCACTGCCACGACCTGGGTCACCTCGGGCGGGTAATGCCGGAAGTTCGAGCCCGTACCGGCCCCGATCTCCACCACCCGGCCACGCACGCCCGTCAGCATCTCCTGGCGGTGCTCGATCGAGCCGTGCGCGTCGGCGAAGGCGGCAATGCGCGGATACAGACGGGCGAACACCGGATGCGACATCGCTTTGGCCATGACGTCCTCCTCGGTGGCGGGCGGAGGCGGGCACCCCCGAGGTTTCTCCTAAGAAGGTTGGGAGTATGCTCGCCCGGGCGGTCTGGCGTGACGTGCCGCCTCAGTTCCACCCTGCCCCGGAGGCCGTCCTTGAGCCAAGGCATACCCGACCTCGTCTCCAGCGGCCCGCTGCTGCTGGCGGCGCCGCTCGCGCTCCTCGCGGGCGGGGTGTCGTTCTTCTCGCCGTGCTGTCTGCCGCTGGTGCCCGGCTATGTCTCGTACGCCACCGGCATGTCGGCGGCCGACGTACAGGACGGGCGGGAGGGCAAGGGCCGGATGGTCGCCGGGACGGCGCTGTTCATTCTCGGCTTCTCCGCCCTGTTCGCGAGCTACGGGGCCGCGCTCGGCTACGTCGGGAACACTCTGCTCGACCACCAGGACCTCATCACCCGGATCCTCGGCGTGCTGACCATCCTGCTGGGCCTGCTCTTCGTCGGCGCCTTCGAACGCATCCCGTTCGCCGGACGCACGTTCCGAATGACCTACCACCCGCGTGCGGGTCTGGCCGGGGCCCCGCTGCTCGGGGTGATGTTCGGGCTGGGCTGGACCCCGTGTATCGGCCCGACCCTCGCCGCCGTGATGAGCCTGTCCTTCACCACCGGCAGCGCCGGGCGCGGCGCTCTGCTCGCCTTCGTCTACAGCGTCGGCCTGGGCCTGCCCTTCCTCGTCGCCGCCCTCGGCTTCCGGCGTGCGCTGCAGGCCTTCGGGTTCGCGCGTCGCAACGCGCGGAACGTCATGCGCTTCGGCGGAGCGATGCTGGTGATCGTCGGCATTCTGCAGGTCAGCGGCGCCTGGGCGTACCTGACCGGGCTGCTGCGTTACTGGGTCGCGGGCTACCAACCGGCGCTGTGAATCACCAAATGGCCAGGCTGGAGGGTCTGCACGGGCTAGCATCCCGTGCCGTGGCCAGGACACGCGTGCGATTGTCCCCAGCCCGGCGGTGGGCCGGGCTGCTGGCCGTGCTGGCCCTGGCCCTGTGCGGTGCCGGGCTCATGCCGGCCGCGATGGCGGCTCCCATGGACCTCATGGGGCCGATGAGCGCGATGGAGACGGCGCCCGCCGCTCCGATGACATCGTCCCCGGGGGGCCGAGTGTCCCCGGCGTCCTTGGTGTCCTCGGTGCGGACCGACAGAGCGGACGCCGAAGAGAGGGCCGGGTCCGTGGGCTCCATGGACACCATGGTCATGAGCTGCCGGCCCTCCGCCACACACAGGCCGTCCGGCGCCCCGCTCGCCTTTGCTGCGCATGCCCCCTCGCCAGCCGGGCAGGGCCTCACCCTGCCGACGGATGTTCAGCGGGCACCGCCGACTCCCGCTTCCCGCACAGGGCCAGATATCCACAGACTCTGCATAAGTCGGAGCTGATCGAGCACGCCCGCCCGGCCGTACGGCTCAGCGGGTTCCGCTGCCCGATCCGCTTCGGCATGCCGCCATGCGCGCGTGCCGTCTTCTGCCACCACGGAGTTCTCCGAGTATGGCCTCGACTCTCACTCTGTTCGTCACCAGCGTCGGTACTGGTCTGATCGCCGGGGGCGCGTCCTGCGCCGCCGTGCAGGGCGGCCTGCTCGCCGGCGCAGTCACCCGCCGCAGCTCCACCGCCACTCCCACACCGGTCCCTGCCGCGGCCAGGGCGCGCGGCGCCTCCCGGGTCGCGGTGAAAGACCGCCGTCCCTCCCCGTCACCGGCCAACGATCCGCCGGCTGAGCCGAAGGCGCTGGTGCCGGTCGGCGCGTTCCTGGCGGGCAAGCTCGTCTCCCACACCGTGCTCGGTGCCCTGCTCGGCGTCTTCGGCGACGCGTTGCAGCCCAGCCCGCGCGCCCGGGCCGTGATGCTCATCGCCGCCGGATTGTTGATGGTGCTGTTCGCCCTGGACCTGTTCGGCGTCAAGGCGGTGGCCCGGCTGGTGCCCAGGCCCCCCGCCTCCTTCGGCCGGCTGCTGCGCCGCAGCGCCAAGACCGAGTCTGTCGCCACGCCGGCGCTGATCGGGCTGGCGACCGTGCTGGTGCCGTGCGGGGTCACGCTGTCGGTCGAGCTGATCGCGGTCACCTCCGGCTCGCCGTTGGCCGGTGCCGCCGTCATGGCGGGATTCGTGCTGGGCACCGCCCCGCTGTTCGCCGCCCTCGGCTACCTGTTCCGCCGCACCAGCCGGGCACTGTCCGGGCAGCTCGCGGCCCTCACCGGCGTGGTCGTGCTCGCCGTCGCCACCTGGACGGTGGCCACCGGCGTCCAGGCCGGCGGCTGGGCCACCTTCAACCCGGGCGGCTCACCCGAAGCGGCCTCCGCCGCCACGCCGCCGGCCTCCGACGAAACCGCGCAGGGCAGCGGCCAGAAGAAGTCGGTCACCAGCGGGCCGGTGAGCATGGACGCCTCCGGCACGCAGATCGTCACCCTCACGGTCACCGACTTCTACGTGCCCACCGAGTTCACCGCGCAGGCGGGCGTGCCCACCACACTGGTGCTACGCGGCAAGGACTCCGGCGGCTGCGCCCGCGCCTTCACCATCCCCGAGCTCGGCGTCCAGGAGATCGTCAAGCGCAACGGCGACACGAAGATCGATCTCGGCACCCGCGATCCCGGTGTGCTGCGCTTCTCCTGCGCCATGGGCATGCAGACCGGCACCATCACCTTCCAGAAAGACGCGTAATGGCACTGTTCAGTCGTAAGCGAAACACCGAAACCGGACCGGTGGTCGTCCTGCAGGTGGAGGGCATGCACTGCAGCAGCTGCGGCCTCTCCATCGACGACGAGCTGGAAGAGGTGCCCGGCATCCGCTCAGCCCACACCGACGTGCGCAGCGGACGCTCCACCATCCGCCTGGAGGAAGAGGCGACCGTGGATACCGACGCCCTTGTCGCCGCGGTGCGGCGCGCCGGCGAGTACACGGCCCAGCCCGTCGGCTGACAGACGAAGGCGGCGCGGACCGGCTGGGAGACCCCGGCCGGCCCACGCTGTCGGGCACTATCCACTGACTGAGAACCTGTGGGTGCTGATCAAGACCGAATGGGTCAGCGGCCGCCTCTTCGCCACCGGGCCGAAGGCGGACCTGGCGCTGTTCGAGTACATCGACGATCATCGCCGGTCGGCATCCCGGCGACGGCCGTCACCGCCGTCGTCGTCGCCACTCCGCCGATATGCCGGCCGCCCCTCACCGGATCGCCCGAGAACTCCTCCGATGCCGGGGCCGCACATATGCTCCAACCGACCCGGAAGGCCCTTGCAGGAGTCCCGGCAACCGCGACGAGTCAGTGCATACTCGCACCAAGGGGATGAACCGGTCGGTGAAGCGGTCACCCACGTGCCGCCCCGAGGCGTGGAGGGACTCACCCATGGCCATGGCGTGGCTGCTCGTCATTGTCGCTGGACTGTTCGAGACCGGCTTCGCGGTGAGCCTCAAGCTGTCCCAGGGCTTCACCCGGTTGTGGCCGACCATCGGGTTCTGTGTTTTCGCATTGGCCAGCTTCGGTCTGCTGACGCTCTCGCTGAAGAAACTGGACGTCGGCCCCGCGTATGCGGTGTGGACCGGCATCGGCGCGTCGGGCACGGCGATCTACGGCATGGCCTTCCTCGGCGACGTGGTCTCCACCCTCAAGATCGTCTCGATCACATTGGTGATCGTCGGGACCATCGGTCTCCAGCTCTCCGGCTCCGCCAGGGAGCGGGCCCGACCGCCGCAGCCGTGACCAACTGGTCAAGGTCGCAGCCAGGCGTGGGCGCAACGATGTCGATGACGTCAGCCTGCGGCGTCCTTGAGGCGGTCGGAGTCGAGGACGGTGATGCGGCCGCGGGCGAGGCGGATCAGACCGTGGTCGGCGTAGTCGCGCAGGACCTTGGTGCAGGTCTCGCGGGAGGTGCCGGCGAGGGCGGCGAGCTGTTCGTGGGTGAGAGCGATCTGCGGGTGCCGTCCGCCGGGCCGCAGTGGGCTTGTCGGCGGCTGGGCGGCGGTGAGGGTGTCGAGGGTAGTGGCGATGCGCTGGGCGACGGTCTTGAAGACGCTGTCGGACAGCCGCTGTTCGAGGTCGGCGAGGCGGCGGCCGAGGATCTCGGTGATGCGGGCGGCGATCCGGGCGTCGGTGAGCAGCAGCCGGTTCACGTCGGTGCGGCTCATCACGCAGACGGTGACGTCGTCGAGGGCCTCGGCGTAGTTGTCGTACATGTGCTGTCCGAGCAGCACCATCTCGCCGAAGATGGTGCCCGGAGTGATGATCGCGGTGGTGAGTGCCCGGCCGTCCGCGGAGACCCGGAAGACGCGCACGCGGCCCTTCTTGAGGATGAACAGCACCTCGCTGGGCTGGGACGGGGAGTACAGGATCTCGCCCGCGTGGTACGTCTTCATCGGCGCGGCCTCCGCGATGCCCGCCATCTCCTTCTCGGACAGGTCGCAGAAGATGTCGACCTCGGCCAGGCACCAGGTCCGCTCCGCTGCATCGGCGTCCGAACCGGCGTCGATCATGGTGTGCGTCTCCTCGCGTCGTCCCGGGGCCCAGGGCGGCGGCGCGGCGCCCCATGCCGGGCTGGCCAGCGCGTCCGCGCTGTCCGCCAGACAGTAGGGCACCGCGTTCCCGTCGTCGCCCATGCGGCGCGGCGCGGCCCCCAAGGGCGGGCTGCCGGGGCCGGGTGTTGACGCGGGCGGTTCGGGGCTCATCCTCCGGCCGTGGTGGTGCGCTTGCCCATCACTTGGGCGATGCAGGAGAAGGTCAGGCCAGCCAGCAGCCCGAAGACCAGGTGGCCACCGAGGCTGGAGCTGGTGACGTCGTTCCACTCGAAGACCGGCATGCCCATGTTGGCGGGCATGATCCACAGGGCGCCGACGGTCCACCACACGGCGCCGTAAACCAGGCCGAGCACGATGGCGGGGGCGAGCTTCTGTGCGTACTGGCCGAGCAGGACGCCGAAGCCGATGCCGGCGAAGAGGGCGATGGAAAGGTGGATCAGCCAGCCGACGAAGGCGTTGGTGGAGCCGAGCAGCCCGGCCACCATGGTGATCATCGCGGTGTCCGCCATCGGGCGAGACACCGACATCCAGATGCCGAACCCGACGCCACCGACCAGTCCGGCCGCCGCGCCCCACACGGCGTGGACCGGGATGACCGCGGTGGCAGGAGATACCCGCAGCGTGGTTGCCATGACAATGTGTCCTCTCCTGGTCGGGATCCTTGCTTCGATCCCGACGCTAGGAGCGATGGCATGTACAAGTATGTGAGGGCGCTTACGTACCCGGCGGTAGGGGTACGTCAGGTCGATTCCACGGGATCAGCAGGACGTGGCCGAGCGTGCCGTGCGCGGCGGCGGGTCGGTCACGGCGCGGTCCCCGGCTCCCCCTCCACCGTGATCCCCCGCCAGAACGCCACATGGTTCTTGATCCGGCGGGCCAGCGGGCTCGGATGCGGGTAGTACCAGGCCGCATCCGGGTTCACCGCGCCGTCCACGGTGACCGTGTAGTACCGGGCGAGCCCCTTCCAGAAGCACAGCGACCACGTCGAACTCGCCGTGAAGTACTGGCGGTGCAGCGATTCGGGCGGGAAGTAGTGGTTGCCCTCGACGATCACCGTACGGTCCGCTTCCGCGATCACCGTGCCGTTCCATACAGCCCGCAACATGGCCCCGCTCCTCCTCGAACCAGGGTGGAGACCCACCTCGCGATGCCACGCTACGCAGGACAGCACCCCGGTTCGGTGACCGCGCTCACGGTTCCCATCCGGGAGGAGATCTACCGTGGCCGGGAGGAGGCCGCCCCGCGCCGCCGAAGGGAGATGACCATGGATCTCATCGTGCTCGCGGTGCCCGACTGCCCGAACGTCGCCGCGATGCTTGAGCGCCTCGAACAGGCACTGCCCGACGACGCCGCCCCGGTGGACGTACACGTGATCAGCAGCGAGGCGGAGGCGGCCCGCTACGGCATGCACGGATCCCCGACCCTGCTGATCAACGGCACCGATCCCTTCGCCTCGCAGGACACCACCGTCAGCGTCTCGTGCCGGATTTACCGCGACGCCGACGGACGCACCATCGGTGCCCCGAGCGTGGAACAACTCACCGACGCCCTGAACCACGCACACCAAACCCAGCAGTGAGCCAGCTGTCGGGCGCCTATTGGGCTCTCGTGCAGCCGCCCTCATGCGCGGCGTGGTGCGGGTTGCCTGGCGCGGAGGGTCAGCCCGAGCCACGTGGCCCAGCCGATCGGCTGCAGCACCCAGTAGCTGGAGATCCGATACAGCAGGGTGGCCGCCATGGGGGTACGCCTGCGGCAGATCGTCACCAACCAGCTCACCAACGCCCTCAAGTTCGTCCCCGCTGGCGGCACCGTCAACGTCACCCTGCGCCGCGACGGCGACTGGGCCGAACTGCGCGTGGCCGACACCGGGCCCGGCATCCCCGCCGAGGACCTGCCCCGCATCTTCGACCGCTTCTTCCGCAGCCGCACCGCCCGCGCCGACGGCTCCGGCATCGGCCTCGCCGTCGCAGCAGAACTCACCGCCGCCCACAGCGGCACCCTCACCGCCGACAGCGCACCCGGCCAGGGCGCCACCTTCACCACCCGGCTGCCCGCCACCAGCTCAGCACGCCCCCGCAAGCCGGGACAGTCCCCGCGATCCACGCCATAAGCACGCCATTGCGCGTCCGTTCCCGCCACCCTCAAACCCTGAAACCCAAGAAGCCCAGGGAAGCGGGGTGGGTCAGCGCAGTGACTGAACGGCGTAGAGAGGGAGTTACCTCTGTGTCGTGACGGTCGTGGCCGAGGCGGCCCGGCCGATGAGCGCGGCCGCGGCCAGCAGGGCTGCTCCGATGGCGTAGACGGCGGTGATGCCGGCCGCGTCGGCCAGCCAGCCGCCCAGAGCGAGGGAGGCGAGGCGGCCGAGCTGCCAGATCAGGTCGAATGCGGCGAATACGCGGCCCCGGGCGGCGGGCGGAGTCTTGGCCTGGAGCAGCGAGTTGAAGGTGACCGCGCCGGTGGAGGTGGCCACCCCGTACCCGGCCAGGCTGCCCAGTGCCACGACCGGGACGCGCACCAGGGCGAGGACCGCGTCCACGACCGCGCGCAGCAGGTAGGGGCCGAAGACGAACGCCGGTCGGTGCGGGTCGGACACGTACCGGGTGAGCAGCAGCGGACCGGCGGCGGCACCGACCCCGATAGAGGCCAAGGCCATGCCATAGCCGGACGGGCCCAGCCCGAGCCGGTCGCGCACCAGCACGACCAGCAAGGCGCTCGTCGCTCCGGCCGACAGCGCGGCCAGTCCTTGCCCAGCGGCCAGGGCCCGCAGCACCCGGTGCCCGGCCAGCACCCCGATACCGTCGCGGGCCTGCCGCCAGAAACCGCCCCGGGTCGCGCCCACCGGGCGGCGTGGCAGGCGCAGGCGGGCCAGCACGGCGGCGGAGGCGGCAAAGCTGGCCGCGTTCATCCAGAACGCGGGGCCGTAGCCGATAGCGGCAACCACCAAACCGGCGGCCGGGGCCAGCACGATCTGGGACAGCACCGCGGCGGTCCAGATCCCGGAGTTGGCAGCGATCAGTTCCTCCTCGTCCACCAGCGCGGGCAGCACCGCCCCGGCGGCCGGGTTGAAGAACGCCGACGCCCCCGACATCGCGAACGCCACCGCGTAGATGCCCGGCACCGAGTGGTCCACCAGCGGCAGCGCCGCGGCCAGCAGCATCCGGGCCAGATCGGCGATCACCATCACCCGCACCGGCGCAAGCCGGTCGACGACCACCCCGGCGACCGGAGCGAGCAGCAGCACCGGCGCGATCTCGGCGGCGACCACCCCGGCCACGCCCAGCCCGGAACCCGTGCGCTCCCACACCAACAGACTCAGCGCGACGGTGGCGAAGGCATCGCCCCAGGCGGAGGCGGTCCGCGCGAACCACAGGCGACGGTAGCCGGGCAGGGCGAACACCTGACGCAGGCCGGTGTTCACCCTGCCCGGCCGGGTCCGGCTCAGCGGACCTTCTCCATCACGTGCCCGCAGCAGCAGGTGGGGTTGCGGTCTCCGCCGTGACCGGGGGCCGCGCCCTTGGTCACCGTGATCTCACAGCCGCACTCCGGGTCCGGGCACCGGTACACCTCGCCCTCGACGAGTGGCATGACCTGCGCCTCCTTCCGTGGCGTCGTCGTACGCTGGAGACGCTAGAACCTTCACCCGGGGTGAAGGTCAAGCCGGGAACGGAGGCGTGCGATGGCCGGGACCATGACCGTGGGACAGGCAGCGCAGGCGGCTGGGGTCACCCGCCGGGCCGTGCGGCTGTACGAGGAGCGTGGCCTGCTGGCCTCCGCCCCGCGCACCGCGGCCGGCTACCGCCTGTACGACCAGGACGACATCGACACCCTGGTCTTCATCCGCCGAGCCCGCGCCCTCGACCTCCCCCTCGACGACATCGCCGCCATCCTCGCCCTGCGCCGCGGCGGCACCGCTCCCTGCACCGCCGTACAGGAGCTCGTCGATGCCCGCATCGCCGAGATCGACCGGACCATCGCCGACCTGCGGGCCCTGCGTGCAAGCCTGGTCGCCACCCGCCGGGACGCGGCGGAGGCGAGTCCCGCGTCGCAGCCGGGCGGAGCGGTCTGCCCGATCATCGAGCGTCAGGCGACGGCAGCCGGTTGAGGGCTGGGTCGCCCTTGCCCTCGTCGTGGGTACGGCCGTGTTGAGTCGCGCGCCTCAAGTGCCGGTCCCGGGCTGTCGCAGACAGACACGAGCCGTCCCGGGCGGGACAGCGCCACCGTTGACCGCTGGTTGTCCGGTGCCCGATCCGAGTCGATAACCCGGAACGGGTTCAGGACTGCCTCGCCGAGACCCGCGAGGGACCAGGGAACGCCACGGCAGCCCCGGCGGATCCCCTGCCGGCCACGGCACGATGGACCAGCTCGGTGCGCAGCCGGGCGCGGCCGCGGTGGATGCGGCTGCGCACCGTCCCGAGCTTCACGCCGAGTGTCGTGGCGATCTCCTCGTACGGCAGGCCCTCGATGTCGCACAGAACGATCGCCGCACGGCACTCCGCGGGCAGTGCGTCGAGAGCGGCCTGCACCTCGGTGTCGAGCTGGGCGTCGTGGTGAGCCCGCGCCGGATCCTGTTCCCTGGCCGGCACCCGCTCGGCGGCGGCGTCGGTCAGGTGCTCGAACCGGATACGGGGCCGCCGCCGGGCCATGTCGAGGAAGAGGTTCACGGTGATCCGGTGCAGCCACCCCTGGAAGGTGCCGGGTCGGTACCGGTCCAGTGACCGGAAGACCCGTATGAAGACCTCTTGAGTCAGGTCCTCGGCATCGTGCTGGTTGCCGGAGAGCCGGTACGCGAGCCGGTAGACCTGGTGGGCGTGGCGGCGGACGATCTCGTCCCAGCTCGGCATGGTCCACACCTCTCCGGCGGGGCCGTTGTGGGCGCCGGGCACGGCATCCGAACGACCGCTGGGGAGTCGGCGCCGCTCGAGGAGGCCGACTGCCGCGTCATCGGTGTTCCCCGGGCTCCCCAGTGCGGGCACGGAGCCACAGGCCGACCGGGCAGACCCGGCAGGCGTCGCGTCGGGAAGGACACCACACGCGCCGCTGTCGCTGAGGTCGCGGTTCATCGGATTCTCCTCGCAACGCATCTCCTGCCTGATGCGGTCCGTGACACCAGGCGGCAGTGGCACAGCCACGGCAGGAACAAAACTATGCGCAAGGGGATGAAGGCCCTGTGAAGCGTCCATGTGCTTGCCGGGAAGGCAGCGGCGGTTTCACCTATTCACCGGTCTGCCCCGGTCGGGGTTCGCATTCCCGCTGTCGGGTCACAGGTCCACCGCCAGGATCGGGCTGCGGGCACGTGAGACGCACGGATAGATCACATCGCGACGCTCACGCTCGCTCACGGCCAGCACGGTGTCGCGGTGGTCGGGAGTCCCCTCCAAGACGCGCAGCTCGCAGCTGCCGCAGAAGCCCTCCTCGCAGGAGGCGGGCGCTTCGGGAACCGCCTCCCGGATCACCTGCAGCAGGCTGCGATCGGCCGGGACGGGCAGGATTCGTCCGGTGCGTCTCAGCTCGACTTTGAACTCGCCGACGTCCGGGTGATGTCGGTCGGCTCGGTAGGCGCCGAAGCGTTCGGTGTGCAGATGCCGGTCGGGGAAGTCCGCGATGGTCTTCTCCAGGGCGGCGAGCAGTGGTTCTGGGCCGCAGGCGTAGACCGGGGCGCCGCGCGGGGTGTCGGCCAGGGCGGCGGCGAGGTCGGGCAGGCCGTCGGTGTCCTCGGGGACCAGCTGGACCAGGCCGCTACCGTAGGCGGCCAGTTCGTCGGCGAACGCCATGGCGGCGCGAGACCGGCCGCCGTAGATCAGGCGCCATTCGCGCCCGGCCGCGGCCACCGCGCGGATCATCGGCAGGATCGGAGTGATGCCGATGCCGCCCGCGATGAACAGGTAGTGGTTCGCCAGGACCAGCGGGAACCTGTTGCGGGGGCCCCGGACGGCGATCCCCTGCCCGGCTCGCAGACTGTGCACCTCCGCCGATCCGCCGCGCCCGTCCGCTACGTCCAGGACACCGACGCGGTAGCTGTCCCGGTCGGCCGGGTCCCCGCACAGCGAGTACGACCGGACCAGACCGGAGGGCAGCACCAAGTCGACGTGGGCGCCCGGTTCCCACGCGGGCAGTGACGCGCCGTCCGCGGCGGCGAGTTCGACGGCCACAACGCCGTCGGCGGCATGCCGCAGCTCGCTGACGACGACGCGCCGCCCTGCGGGCTCCTCGCGGCGCACCGGCGGCGGGGCGGCTTCCCCCGTCGCCGCGGGCTTCGCACTGACAGTGCTGAACGTGCGGCGTCCGACCAGTAGCCGGTAGATGGTCAGGAAGGCGACGACCGAGGCCAGCACGAGTGCGGTCCAGCGCACCGTGCCCTCATCGGTTCCAGCGGTTAGCGCATGCACGGTGCCGAGCACGAACAGAGCGAAGGTGCTCGTGTGGACGTACCGCCACCACTGGTGCGGGATACGCGACCTGAGCAGCGAGGTGGCCTGGACCGCGGCGAACAGGTACAGCGCGATCACACCCCAGGCCACCGCCACCGGCCGGTAGTCGGAGGTGAACGGGAAAATGATCTGGACCAGGCCGATGTCCACCCAGGAGTCGGCGAGCAGGCCGAGCAGGTGGATGCCCAGGAAGACCAGGGAGAGCGCGGACAGAAAGCGGTGCAGATCCAGCAGGCGCCCCGGCACCGCCTTCGGGCCCAGTACCCGGGTGGACAGCAGCAGTCCCCACACCACCGTGGCCGACAACAGCCACCAGGACATCAACCCGCCGACGCGGGCGAGATACCAGGACAGTTGGGAGACCACTTCACAAACCTTTCCCAGGGCCCGGCGCGGTGCGCCGTGCCGTCTTCGGTCACGAGCAGGCCGGCGACCCCGTGGGTCTCCAGCAGGGCCACTCCGGCGGGCAGCCCGACGATCAGCGCCGCCTTCGCGAGCACCTCGGCCCAGTGCGCCTCGCCGGCCACCACGGTCACGCTGTCCACGTCGCTGGTGGCGGGCGCCCCGCTGCCCGGATCGATCAGGTGGTGCAACTCCCGCCCCTGGCTCTGCCATCGGCGGCGCAGCCGGGTGGAGGTGGCGACGGCTCCCTCACCGAGGGCCAGCCACGCCAGGTCCGTCCCGGGGTGGGCCTCGTTCTCGACGGCAACCACCCAGGCATCGGAGCCGGGGGCCGCTCCCGTCGTCCGTACGTCGCCGCCCAGGTTGACGCAGGCCCCGTCGGCACCTGCGGCCATCAGTTCCTGCGCGATGAGGTCGGCCGCGTACCCCTTGCCGATGCCGCCGAGGTCGAGTCGCACGCCGGGCGGTACGCGCACCCGATCGTCGCGGATCTCGATACCTGCGCAGCCTGGCACGGGGTCAGGCCGCGGCCTGTCCGGCTGCTCCTGCGGCAGTGCGTCGAAGCTGTCGGTGTATCCGGCGGCTTCGAGGGCGGGCAGGATCGTCGGGTCGAACAGGCCGCCGGTCGCCTCCCACGCCCGTATCGCCTGCCGTACGAGTGCGACGGTCGGCGGCGACAGGGCGACCCACCGGCCGGGCGAGGCGTTGAGGCGGCACAGCTCGCTGTCGGGACGGAAGCGGGACCAGAGGGACTCCAGCTCTTCCAGACGGCTGCGTGCCCTCTGCACGAGTTCTGGCTCGCGGCCTCCGGCCACCAGGAGATGGCCGGTGGAGCCCATCGCCGCGAAGCGCGCTTCAGCTGCCACTGCTGCGCGTCATCGGGGCGGACGGGGGCGCCAACTGGCCCTCGCCTTGGCCCTGCTGGGCCGGGGGCTGGGCCTGGGTCGGTGTCGGAGCCGTGGGTGTCTGAGCCGCGGGCTTCGTCTTTCCGCAGCCGCTGCCGCTGCTGCGCGTCACTGGGGTGGACGGCGAGACCTGGGACTGCGCCGGGGCAGGAGTTGCGGCTGTCGGAGAAGCGGACGAGGGAGGGACCGGGCTGGAGACAGCTGCTGGTGACGTGGTCGCGGCGGAGGGCTCGGCCGCGACCACCAGGGCCGTGGTCAGCAAGGCCGCACCGGCCAGGCTCGCGCTGGCCACCGTGATCCGTATCGCTGTACGCCGGTCCCGTTCGTCGGGGTTGGAGTGGTCAGCCATCGCCCATCTCCATGTCGGCTCCGTTCCCCTCCAAGCCGTCGTCCTCCTGGCCCCAGCTGTCGTCGCCCATGTCGTCCCCGTCCCGGACTGACGTGTCGCCGGGCCCGGTGCCTGGGATGCCAGAACCGGGGAGTGAGGACGCGGCGGCTGCCGTTACCGAGGCGGTCGAGGGAACCGGGGTGTCCGGTCCGCCGCCGGCCACCGCGGCGGTGGCGACGGCCACGGAGGCGGCCACGACGGCGGCTCCACCAACAGCGGCGAGTGCCATGCGAGACCCCACCTTCCCGATGAACGAACTACTCCTGCGCATAGACGATGTGCTCTCTCCCGACGGGACGACCGGCTTGGTGATCAGTGCGCCACTACATGTCGCCCATGCCCATATCCATGTCCATGCCGTCGTCCTCCTCGTCCATACCGTTCATGCCGCCCATGCCTGAGCCGCTTCCGTTCTGGCCCATGCCCGAGCCGTCCTGCCCGCCCATGCCCATACCGCCGGAGCTCTTGTCCGTGCCCTTGTCCTGGTCCATGCGCATGTTCATGCCGGCCTCCATGCCCATGCGCATGGCCTCCATCCACATGCGCATCTCCATCTCGCTCATGCCGCCGCCGTTGCTCTGCATGCCGTCCATACCGTTACCGGTGCCGGGGGTGCTGGGCGCCGGGCTGGGCGTACCGTCGGCCGGCTGGGACGGTGCGGCGGGGGCCGCCGGAGCCGGGGATGCCGGGACGGTCGAGCTGCTGGATGGCGAGGGGCTCGCCATGCCCGACATGGAGGGGGGCGGGGTGTCCGGCCCACCGCCGGCGACGGCCGCGGTGGCGACGACAGCGGTGACGCCGACCGTCACGACAGCTGCCGCGACGGCGAGGGCGGTGCGGTGCGTGATGGTGCCTGCCATGGAGTTGCTCCTCTTTCTGTCGAATTCCGTGGGCTGCTTGGCGAGGGACAGAGATGAATCTCAGTCCCCTTAGTTGTTTAGGTTGTGAGGTCGGTTTGGTCCCAGGCCCGCTCGGTGGGGCTGCCGGGTATCAGAGGCGGCGGCTCAGGCGCGGTGGGCGGGCTGGAAGCGCCGCAGCCGCAGGCTGTTGCTGACGACGAACACCGAGGAACTGGCCATCGCTGCCCCGGCGATGAGCGGGTTGAGCAGGCCGAGCGCGGCCAGCGGCAGGGCGGCGACGTTGTAGGCGAACGCCCAGAACAGGTTGCCCTTGATGGTCGACAGCGTCCGGCGAGCGAGGCGAATCGCATCGGCGGCACCCCTCAAGTCGCCCTTGACCAGGGTGAGATCGGCTGCCGCGATCGCCGTGTCCGTCCCCGTGCCCATCGCCAGCCCCAGGTCGGCCTGGGCGAGGGCGGCGGCGTCGTTGACCCCGTCGCCGACCATCGCCACGACCTTGCCCTGCTCCTGCAGCCGTTTGACCTCGGCGACCTTGTCCTCGGGGTGCACCTCGGCGATGACCTGCTCGATGCCGACTTCGCCCGCGACGTGCTCGGCTGCCGCGGTGTTGTCACCGGTCAGCAGCACCGGGGTCAGGCCCAGCTCCTTGAACTGGGCGACCGCCTGCGCGCTGGTGGGCTTGACGGTGTCGGCGACCACCAGCGCGGCGCGCACTCGGCCGTCCCAGGCGGCGAACACGACCGTACGGCCGGTGCGTTCGGCCTTCTTCTGCGCCTGGAGCAGGTCCGCGGGGACCTCCAGGTCCTGGTCGTCGGACAGCCAACTCGCCCGTCCGGCCAGTACCTGGTGTCCGTCGACCATGCCCGTCACGCCCCGGCCGGCGTGGTTGGCGAAGTCGGCGACAGGCGCGAGGTCCCCGGCCTCGTCTTCGGCGGCGTCCGCGATCGCCTTGGCGATCGGGTGCTCACTGGCGTGCTCCAGCGCCCCGGCCAGCCGCAGGACCTCGGCCCGCTCCTCGCCGTCGACGGTGACCACGTCGACCAGGCGCATCTTCCCCTCGGTGACGGTGCCGGTCTTGTCCAGCACGATGGTGTCGATCCGGCGGGTGGACTCCAGCACCTCCGGCCCCCGGATCAGCAGGCCGAGCTGGGCGCCGCGCCCTGTGCCGACCATCAGCGCGGTCGGAGTGGCCAGGCCCAGCGAACACGGACAGGCGATGATCAGCACCGCCACCGCCGCGGTGAGCGCCATGGCGGCCGGGTAGCCCAGGATCAACCAGGCGAACAGGGTCTCGACCGCCAGCAGGATCACGATCGGCACGAATATCGCGGAGATGGAGTCGGCAAGACGCTGCACCTCGGCCTTGCCGGTCTGCGCCTCCTCCACCAGCCGGGCGATCTGCGCGAGCTTGGTGTCCGAGCCCACGCGTGTGGCCCGTACGACCAGACGGCCCCCGGCGTTGACGGTGGCGCCGGTGACGGCGTCGTCCGGGCCGACTTCCACCGGCAGCGACTCGCCGGTCAGCAGCGACTCGTCCACTGCCGAGGTGCCCTCGACGACGATGCCGTCGCTGGCGATCTTCTCCCCGGGCCGCACCACGAACTCGTCCCCGACCGCCAACTGCTCGATCGGCACCCGCACTTCACGCCCGCCCCGCAGCACGGCGACGTCCTTGGCCCCCAGGTCCATCAGGGCCCGGATCGCCTCACCGGCCCGGCGCCGTGCACGGGCCTCGAAGTAGCGGCCGGCCAGGATGAACGCGGTCAGCGCGGCGGCCACTTCCAGGTAGATCTCCGGCTGCCCGGCGTGCTCGCCCGAGCGCGGCAGCAGGGAGAAGCCCATGCTCATGCCGGGTTCGCCCGCGCCGCCCCAGAACAGGGCGTAGACGCTCCAGGCCCAGGCCGCCAGCACGCCGAGCGAGACCAGGGTGTCCATGGTCGTCGCCCGGTGCCGCAGGTTCAGCGCGGCGGCGCGGTGGAAGGGCCAGGCGCCCCACAGCGCCACCGGGGAGGCCAGCGCGAAGGCCAGCCACTGCCAGAACCGGAACTGCAGGGGCGGGATCATCGACAGCGCCACGACCGGCAGGGTCAGCACCGCCGAGGCCAGCAGCCGGTCCTGCAGCGCCCGCACATGCCGCTCTTCCTCGCTGACCGCCCCGTCACCGGCCGCATCCTGGCTCCCCGGGGCGGCAGAGGCCGGCGGCGCGGGCAGGCTGGCGCCGTAACCGGTGGCCTTCACCGTGGCGATCAGGTCCTCGGGCGTCAGGTCCTCGGGGTAGCCGACGCGGGCGCTGGCGGTGGCGAAGTTCACCGTCGCGCTGACGCCTGGCATCTTGTTCAGCTTGCGCTCGATGCGGTTCGCGCATGAGGCGCAGGTCATGCCGGTGATGGACAGGTCGACGGTCTGCGCCGGAGCACTCTCGTCGGGGGACTCCGCCGTGGGCAACTGGGTGGTCGTGGTAGTCATGCAAGGCTCGTCATTCATGTGCGGGGACCGGGGGCCGGACGAGGCGTCAGACCCCGACCAACTCGTAGTCGCCCGCCTCCGTCAGGGCCGCCCGGACGTCCTCGGTCGCCAGCGGGCCGTCGCTGGCCACCGTGACACGGCCCGCCTCGACGTCGACCTCGACCTTCTGCACCCCGGAGAGGGTCGTGAGCTCCTCGGTGATGGCATCGGCGCAGTGGCCGCAGGTCATGCCGGTGACCGTGTAGGTGCACTTGCTCATCAAACGCTCCTCGCTCCATGAGAACGACCACCGGGAAGGGCGGCACAACGTCTCAGGCACCTCTGGACGCCCACAGCGTTACACTTCCAGCCCACTGGAACTTCAAGTGAGGAGCCCCATGAAAATCGGCGAAGTGGCCGAGCTCACAGGGACCAGCACCAAGACCATCCGCTTCTACGAGGACTCCGGCCTGGTGCCTCCCCCGGCCCGCACCCCCAGTGGCCACCGCGTCTACGGCCCCGAGACCACCGACCGGCTCCGCTTCATCCGCCGCTGCCAGGCCGCCGGCATGACGCTGCAGGAAGTACGCCAGATCCTCACCGTCCACGACAGCGGCGAAAGCCCTTGCGGCCACGTCAGCCGCGTCCTGACCGAGCGGCTGGACAACGTCCGCGCCCAGATCGCCGAACTCGTCACCCTCGAGGCCCACCTGGAATCCCTCCTGGCGCACGCCGCCCAGGGCCGGCCGACCGATCACGACCGGGCCGGCGTCTGCTGGATCCTCGAAACCGACCCTGCCGAGCCCACCGGGCCCGCCGTCACCGAGTGACGGGTTCCGGCCCTGCCGGTACGACGGCGGCGAAGCCCTGCCCCTCCGCAGGCCGCCAGCCCAACTCCCCCGCGTACAGGCGGCGCAGCACCTCAGGCGGCCGGTGATAGCAGAACACCGACGCCCCGGCCCCGACGATCGACGGGGTGTCGAGGAACAGCGGCAGCTCCGCCAGGAAATACCGCACCGCCCGCTCGACCTGCCCCGCCTCCGGCACCCGCCCCGGCGGGAGCTTCCCGGCCAGCACCCAACCGGTGGCCTCCCGGCACGCGTCCCGGAAGCCCGGATCCTCGGCGTACCGCCGCAGCCCGCCCTCATGCAGCCGCTGGAACGCCGCATTGCGCTCCAACTCGGCCCACCCCAGCACCCGCGCCCCCGCGTCCACCACACCGAGCGACGCAAGCGCCGTGACGATCTTGTTGCGGGTGTACTGCCCCTGCCGCCGCGCCTTCCACGCGGCCTTCTCCGGGGAGTACCCCACCGCCTCGAGCGTGAAGGCACTGGGCGCATCCGGCACGAAGAAGTCCACCCGCTCGAACCCGGCGAGACCCCAGGCCGCCAGTTCCCGGATCCGTGCCGTGGAGAAGTAGCCGTTGAACGGGCTGATCCCGAAACAGACGTGCTCGCCCCGCTCGACCGCCTCGGCGCACCGGGCGCTGAGCGGAGTCACCGTCAGGGCGGCCCCGCCGCCGCCTTGCTCTGTGCTCATGCCCGGACGCTAGGAGGCTCCCCCTGGGGCAAGTGCAAGCAAGACGCGCGCCGCCCACCCGATCGAGGTACGCCGTCATCCCTCACCGGCCGTTCAAGCCGCCCGATGTGGTGAGCGACGCCGGACGGCCGGACGCGTTGGGTCTTCGGGTGGTGCGTCGGCTGCTCCCGGCCAGCGCTGCCCGGGGCCCTGGCGGTTCGGTCGCCGCGGGCGCGGACTCGGCAGCGTGGTCCTGGCGGTGCGGGCGGGTCGGCCGGTGGGCCTGTCCGGCCGCCACGGCGCCATCTCCATGCGTGACAACGTAGTGCCGCACCAGCGGAACGAGGCCAGGTGGTCCTCGGGTGCGCGCCGCGCCTTTGGCGGGCGGGACGATGCAACTGCGTCCCCAACCTACTCGGCGTCCCCCAGCGGCCGTCCTGCCCGCAGATTCCACCGACTGGCGCGCCCGCTGAACTCCAAGGCGGTCAACGGCGGTACGTCGATCCGCCAGAAGGCCTCCGCCGTCACCCCCAACGCCCGCACCGCCGCCGCGCGGACGGCCTCCGGCTCCACGACGGCGATCACCCGCCCCGCCTCACCGGCCACCGCATCCAGCCACCCTCCGACCCTGTCGCACAGCTCCAGCAGCGACTCCCCGCCGTGCGGCGCGCATCCCGGATCCGTCAGCCAGGCCGCGACCGCCTCCGGCTCGGCGGCGGTCACCTCTTCCAAGTTCCTGCCCTGCCACCGGCCCACCGCCCACCCGGCGACGTCGGGCAGCGGCACCGCCTCCAGCCCGAGCCCGGCGGCCGTCTCCCGGCAGCGCACCGAGGGGGAGGCGAACACCCGGTCGGCCGTCGGCAGTGTTCCGGCGGCGGACTGCGCCCGCCGCAGCCCAGCGGCGTCCAACGAGCAACAATCGTCGAACCGCGCTTCCCGTAGCGCCGCGCTGACCGCTGGTGAGATCAACATCACCCGGCTTGTCATGCACCCTCCTCCTACCGCCGAACGAGCTTGCAAACACCGGAACTTGGGCGTACGGGAGCGGATCCGGCGCACGTCGGTGCCACCCGCGCGCTCTTGGCGGGAATGCCGCCCCGCGCTACCTTCACCACGACATTGACGACGGCATGACGGAAGTCCGGTGAGAATCCGGCACGGTCGCGCCACTGTAAGCCCAGCAGGAGCCGCCCCCGCCAGGGGCGCTGATCGCCGGGCAAGTCAGACCCGCAGCCGTCGCTTCGAGCTCCAACGACATGGGACGCGAGTTCCCCCAGGAGGTCCTGCCATGGCGCAGTCCGCAGCCCCGCCGGCCGTTGCCCCCGACGCACCCCTCACCCTCCCCGTCCGGGCGATCCTGCCCTGGGCGGCGTTCTTCGGCATCCTGATGCTGATCCTGCTGTACTTCGTCGGCGCCGAAGGCGGCACGGCGGCTGTCTTCTCCGGCGAGGGCGTGCACGAGTGGGTGCACGACGGACGCCACCTGCTCGGCTTCCCCTGCCACTGAGACGAGGCCGCGCACATGAACTCCGCCACCGTCAGAACCCTCCTGGTCCGTGGCATGCTCACCGGCATCGCCACCGGGGTGCTGGTCTTCGGGTTCGCCTACCTCGTGGGTGAATCGCCGCTGAGGTCCGCACTCGTCTTCGAAGCCGCCCACGAGACCGAACACGGCCCGGAACTGGTCAGCCGAACCCTGCAGGAGACCGCCGGCCTGGCCACCGGCGTGCTCTTCTTCACCACCGCGTTCGCCGGAATCGCCGCCCTGGCCTTCTGCTTCGCCCTGGGCCGCATAGGCCGCTTCGGTCCGCGGGCCACCGCGGGCCTGGTCGCCCTGGGCGGCTTCGTCACCGTGTTCCTGGTGCCGTTCCTCAAGTACCCGGCGAGTCCCCCGGCGGTCAGCAGCCCCGACACCCTCAACCAGCGCACCGCCCTGTACTGGCTGATGATCGCGCTCAGTGTGCTGATCGGCATCGCGGCCGTCGTCCTGGGCCAGCGGCTGGCCCCACGCCTGGGCAACTGGAACGCGACCATCACCGCCTCCGTGGCCTTCGTGGTGGCAGTCGGCCTCGCGCTTGCGTTCCTCCCCGCGGTCAACGAGATGCCCGAGGGCTTCCCGGCCAATGTGGTCTGGGACTTCCGCGTCGCCGCGGCCGGCATGCAGCTTCTTCTGTGGGCATCCTTCGGCCTGATCTTCGGCCACCTCGCCGAGCGGGTCCTGGAACCGCGTACCGCCAACGCACCCACCCAGCAGGCTGTCCCACCGCAAGCAGCCCCCGCACCCCACTGAGAATGCCGGACTGACGGGCCCGCCGGGGACACCTCCTGCGGGCCCGTCCGCATGTCCCATGGCGACCTCGGGTGCGATCCGCCGAATGCCTGCCCCACGTGCGTGCTGCGCGTCGCCGAGGCCCGCGGCATACGTCTGCCCGTGCCGGGACCCGCGCACGTGACCGACGGCGACGTGCCGGAGAAATAGCCGTGCCCGGCGGGGCCAGCACTCCCCCGGCGTGCGGTCGCCCTCGTCACGAGGCCGTGCTGGCGGCGGGGTCGCGGAAGTCGGGCGGCAGTGCGCCGTCCACGCGGGTCACCAGGGCCGGTGCGCACGTACGCATGCTCTGCCTGGTCACCAGCAGCAGGGACAGCGTGGTTCCGGTCTCGTCGTCGATCGGGAAGCGTGCGTCGGGGTAGCGCCGGGAGAAGTCGATGATCGTGTCGACGTCCCGGGTGAGCGACGTCTGCCTGGCGCTCTTGTCCTTGGCGCGGCATGTGGCGTCGATGTCGTGGAGGGCCTCGTGCACGGGACGGACCTGGGCGGAGGGCGGGGTGACGAAGGACGCCGTGGCGCTCGGCTCGGCAGTGGCGGCCGAACCAGTACCGCCGCCGGAACCGCCCCGCAGGGCCACCACTGCGGAGGTGGCCAGGGCGAGCACCACGGCGGCGGCCACCACCGACAGCAGCAGACCCGCCCTGCGGCTGAGCGGCGGGGCGGCGGGCCCCGCCGCGGAGTCGGGTCTGCCGGCGGCGGCCCCGCTGCGGTCCTCTTCGACCTCTTCCGCGTCGCGGCGCGTCGTCACGAAGTGGCCTTCCAACTGGTGCCGCCGTCGGTGCTGCGGTAGACGCGAGCGGTCTTGCCGTCGAGCGCGCCCGCGTACAGGGTGCTGCCGGTGGCGTCGTAGCCGACCGCGCTGGTGCCCTTGGGCACGTCGGCGTCCTTCCAGGTCTTGCCGCCGTCGGTGCTCAGCTGGGCGCCGTCCATGCCGACGGCGATGATCCGGTTGATGTCCTTGGGGTTCCAGGCAGCGGCCATCGCGCCCATCGGGCCGCCCAGCTCCTTCCAGGTCTTCCCGCCGTCGGCGCTGGTCTGCAGGCCGCTGGACATGTCGGGGGCGATGAGGCGCTGCGGGTCCTTCGGGTCGACCAGGATGGTGCCCATGAAGGAGCGGCCCGCCTCGACGTTGACCGCCTTCCAGGTCGTGCCGCCGTCGGTGGAGGCGAGCAGCCCGGACTCGGGAGAGCCGACGTAGACGGTGTCGCCGGCGCCGCCGATGGCGTGGACGTCACCGAGCGCGTTCTTGCCGGTCACCTTGGTGAAGGTGGCTCCGCCGTCGGTCGACCGGTACAGCCCCGGGTGCCCGCCCACCAGCACGGCGTCGTTCGTGCTCGCCCACCCCATGGCGTCGGCCCCGCGCAGCGAGGGCACGTCCTGCCAGGTCTTGCCCCCGTTGCCGGAGGCGGCGACGGCCGCGTGCCCGCCCACGTAGAGCCGGCTGCCGACCACCGACACCGTGTGCAGGTCCCCGCCCACGAGGGGCCTGGTCGCCGACCCGCTGGACGAGCCGCCGCCGCCGTCGCCGCGGGTGGTCAGGAAGACCCCGCCCGCCGCGACCGCCACCACGGCCAGGGCCGCGCCGCCCCAGCGCAGCCGCCGCGCCCGCTGCTCGGCGCGCCGTGCCGCGGCGGCCTGCTCGGCTGCCCTGGCCCGGCGGCGTTCGCCCTTGGTGGGCCTGGCGGCTGCCGTCGACTTGGCTGCCGCGGCCGACGGCTTCGTCTTGCGGGACGATGTGGAGGACATGATCGTGCTTCCTTCGCAGGGGTCGTGAGGGCGGAGACAGTCGGCGCGGGCGGCCCGCGTACATCCCGCCGGGTTGGACGGTCGCCGCCTCCCGGCGGCGACGCACTGGATGATCGGGAAGAAGTCCCTGAATGTCAGGGGGCCGAAGGAGAACGCGGCCACCTTTCCGGAGCGGTCGAGTACGTAGGCGGTGGGGAGGGCTCTCGGGGCCATGCACCGGAAGCCGGCAGGGTACGGCCGTCCGGGGCCGAAGATGCTCGGATACGTGATGCCGTAGCCGCGCTGGAGCGCGAGCACGGACGCCCGGTGAGCGTGGTGCCGGACAGGGCGGGAGTGAGCCTGCGCCTCGCCGACGGGAAGTAGCGGGACACCGAGGCGCCGGTCGCCGCCGCGGGAATGCCTCTGCTCTGCTGCGAGCCCTTGGCAGCACCGCAAGCGGTGAAGGTCGCGGCCCCCAGCACGCCGACGGCGCACACGTGCCGTCCCGACGCGCCCACGGGGCGGGAGACGGCGTCGGGACGCCGTACGGGAAGGAGCGATCTGGTCAGCGGATCTCATCCTTCACGGGCTGCCCGGTGTCGTCGGAGCGCAGATCCGCCTCGTGACGCAGCAGCCGGGCCTCTTCCCGCAGTCGCTTGATCTCGGCGTCGACGTCCGTGTCCGGGGCCGACTGTGCGCCCGGCGCCCCGCAGCACGATCGCGCCGCGGCCTGCCGATCCGGGCCCGCGTGCCCGGCGGCACCCCGGCGCATCGGCCGCACGCAGCAGAAATACATCATCGCCGCCGACGCCACGGCGAGGAGGAGGGGCAGCGCGTAGCCGCTCACAGTGTCCGCTCCCGAACCGGGACGTCAGGCCGATGGCCGACCTCGGCCCGCAGCTCCTCGACCTCGGCGCGCAGCGCCTCCAGCTCCTTGCGTCGCGGATCACTCGGGGCCGACGCTGTTGTGCCCTCCGCCGTGTAGGTCTCGGCCTGGCGGCGGCCGGACCGGCTCATGAACCACATCATGAGGCCCATGCCCAGCGGGCAGGCCAGCAGGGGCAGGACGGTGAGCAACTGACTCATCAGGCTTCTCCCTTCGGCGCGAACGGTGTGGCCTGTCGGCGCAGGCCGTACCGCGCGGCGGCTCAGTCATCTCCGCGCTTCTGTGCGAACGATGGCAGTCAACACTCACATCCTATGTGACTTAGGTACTAAGGCGTATAGGAACTGAGGTCGTCAGGACGCTGTGTCCAGCTGCGCTCGCTGCGGCGCGATGCGCAAGACGCAGATCGGACCAGCGACTGCGCGGGCGGCGGTCCACCCCAGCGCGACCCCGGCTGTCCACGACAGCGGCGCGAACGGGCCCCGACGACTCGGCCGGCCACCGGATCCTCTGGTTCGCCGGAACCGGGTCCCCTGGACTCTCGAGGCGGACGTCGCGGCGACCAACCGATCAGCCCCGTCAGGCCACCCCATGAGCCGTGGGCGCGGTGATCGCCCGCCGGGACCGCCACATGGAGCCGAAGGTCAGTACTGCGAGCGCGACCATGACACCGGCCGAGATCAGGAACGCCGGCGAGGTCGGCGACGAGGCCGAGGACCCGGCGACGACGTAGGCCGCCGTCCCGGGCAGCACACCCAGTGCCGTCGCGGCGGCGAAGGAGTGCAGCCGCACACCGGAGAAGGCCGCCGCGAAGTTCACCGCCTGGAAGGGAACGCCCGGCACGACGCGCAGCAGGAAGACGCTTCGGAACCCCTGCTCGGTGAGCCGCCGGTCCAGCGCCCCCAGCACCTTTCCCCTGAGGAACGGCTGAAGCGCCTCACGGCCCAGCCCCCGACCGAGCGCGAACGCCAGGACCGCGCCGAGAGTCGTCCCCGCCACCGCGAGCACCAACCCTGCGGGGATGCCGAAGAAGACCCCGGCCGCGATGTTCAGCACCGGCTTGGGGAAGAAGGCCAGGGTGCCGATCGCGAACACGAGTACGAAGCCGAGCCCTGCCCAGACCGCGGGAACGTCCGGCGCGAGCAGCCCCTGAGTGAGGAGCCGCCGGGGATTCCACAGAAACAGGGAACCGGCCGCTGCCGCCAGGACCATGAGAAGCAGAGCCAGCCGAGCGGCCGGTGTCATACGCACGCGCCGAGTGTACCTACGAGGTCTTCACCCGGTCGGCCCACGATCCGCCCTTCACGCCCCCAGCGTGCCGACGGTCACGGGCGCGAGACCAGGCCCGAGTACGAGCGAGGACAGGTAGCGGGCCACCCCGTACGGCAGGACGGTCACCGCCGGCTCTCGCCCGGGCCGACCGCCGGACCGCTCGTATCCTCGCCACCGATCGGGGCCGCCCACGCCGACCGTCCGGCGGACACGCGCTCGAAACGCCGGTTTCCCTGAAGTAAATACCCCCACGGGGTACTTGACGCTCCCTGCGAGTAAGGAGCACTCTGCCGATGCGCCCCTCACAATTCCGTCGGCAGCAGCCCTCTACCTTCCTACCCGGTTCACGCGTCGCCGAAGACGACGTGGACCGGTGCCCCCGCTTGGAGCGGCCCGGGCTGCTGTGATCAGGAAGGACCGCGACTGTGAACAACCGTCAGACCTCCCGATGTCTCCAACTCGCGGCACTGCTCGTGACCGGCGCAGTGACAGCCACCGGGTGCTCGGCCGCTGCGAGCGACAGCACCCTCGACAACGCGCGCTCCAAGGGCACCCTGAGGGTCGCCCTCACCCAGGCCAACCCGCCGTGGAACTTCCTTGACGGCGACAACGAACCGGTCGGCTACGACGTCGACGTGGCCCGTGAGCTGGCGAAGCGGCTCGGCATCGGCAAGGTCGAGTTCGTCGGCTCGGACTTCGGCAGCTTCATCGAGGGAGTGCGGGCCAACCGGTTCGACATCGTCATCTCGGGCCAGACGATCACCGCGGAGCGCAGGCAGCAGGTCGACTTCTCACGTCCGTACGAGGTCAACGGCATCTCCGTCTTCGTCGGCACGGGCAACACCTCCATCACCGGGCTCGCCTCCCTGAAGGGCAGACGGATCGCGGTGACCGAGGGCACCACGCAGGCCGAGTACGCCCGTACGAAGATCCCGGGCGCGCGGATCAAGACGTACAAGAACGCCACGCTCGCCCTGACGGACGTCGGACAGGGCCGGGCCGACGCCGCGCTCGTGTCGAAGTTCCAGGGCGCCTACCTCGCCGACAAGAACGACCTGCGGGTGAAGGCCACCGGAGCGCTGCTGGAGACCGAGGTCAACGGCATGACGTTCCGCAAGGGCCAGCAGGACCTCAAGGGGAAGGTCGACAAGGCGCTGAACGACATGATCGGCGACGGCACGCTGTCGGCCATCTCGCGCCGCTGGCTCGGCGGCCTCGACATGGCCGCCGAGCTGCGCAAGCTGCCCGCCGGCCAAGCGGGTTGACGGGAGGGAGGAGAACAGCCATGGATCTGATCGTCCGCGACTTCCCCGACCTCCTGCGCGCGATGGGCGTCACGCTCCTGCTCGGCGTGGTGTCGTTCGTGCTCGGCTGCATCCTCGGCGCCCTCGTCGGGCTGGCCAGGATCTCCCGGTTCCGACTGCTCAAGGGCCTCGCCATCGCCTACGTGTCGGTGTTCCGCGGCACACCGCTGCTGATCCAGATCATGCTCGTCTACTACGGCCTTCCGCAGCTCGGCATCCTGATCGAGCCGATCCCCTCGGCGATCCTCGCCCTCACGCTGTACGCCGCGGCGTACCTCAGCGAGAACTTCCGCGCCGGGATCATCGCCGTCGACCGCGGCCAGTGGGAGGCGGCCCACTCGATGGGCATGCCGTACTGGCGAATGCTCCGGCGGATCGTCGCCCCCCAGGCGATCCGGGTCGCGCTGCCGCCCATCGGCAGCCGATTCATCGCGCTGATGAAGGACACCTCGCTGGCCTCCGCGGTGACCGTCGTCGAACTCACCCGGGCGGCCGAGACCATCGGCAGTTCCACCTTCCGCTACATGGAGGCGTTCCTCGTGGCCGCCGCGGCCTACTGGCTGATCAACACCGCGCTCTCGCTGGGCCAGGGCGCCCTGGAGCGCCGACTGGGGAGGGCCTACGCATGAACACGACGGACCAGCCCGGCACACCGGGCCGGACGGACAGCCCGATACACATACGCGGCCTTCAAAAGCGATTCGGCGCGCTGGAGGTGCTCAAGGGCGTCGATCTCACCGTGGCCCGCGGGGAGGTGGTCGTGGTGATGGGGCCCTCCGGCTCCGGGAAGACCACACTCATCCGCTGCATGAACCTGCTGGAGGAGCCCGACGCCGGCACCGTCGCCGTCTGCGGCTGCTCGGTGGAGTGCGGCGACCGGGCGCGCCGGCGTGAACGCGCCCGGCAGGTGAGGGAGATCCGGCACCGTACGGCCATGGTGTTCCAGCAGTTCAACCTCTTCCCCCACCTGACCGCCCTGGGCAACGTGGCCGAAGGGCCCCTGTCGGTACGGCGTATGCCCAGGGCCGACGCGGAGGCGCTCGCCCGGCGACTGCTCGACCGGGTCGGCCTGGCCGACAAGGCCGCCGAGTACCCGGCGCGGCTGTCGGGCGGCCAGAAGCAGCGGGTCGCCATCGCCCGGGCGCTGGCCATGGAGCCGGAGGTCGTCCTCTTCGACGAGCCGACCTCGGCGCTCGATCCCGAACTGCACGCCGAGGTCCTTCAGGTGATGCGCGAACTCGCGCGCGACGGCATGACCATGGTCGTCGTCACGCACGAGGTCGAGTTCGCGCGGGAGGTGTCGGACCGGGTGGTCTTCATGGACGGCGGCGTCGTTCTCGAAGAAGGACCGCCCCGGGAGTTCCTGAGCCGTCCGGCCCACCCGCGGGCGCAGGCGTTCCTCCGCCTGGTCGCACACGACCTGCCCGAGGAAGGGGCCGACGACGAGGGCCCGGACAAGCCGACACGATGGGAGCGGGCGAGTTGACGGACACGCGAGAAGACAGGCAGGCCGAGGAGAACAGGGACTTCACATCCGGGGAGGTCGCCCGGGCCCGCGCCGACACCCCGGGATGCGCCAAGGTGGCCCATTTCAACAACGCCGGCGCCGCCCTGATGCCCCGGCAGGTCATCGACGCGTCCGTACACCACCTGCGCCTGGAGGCGGACATGGGCGGCTACGAGGCGGCCGCCCACGCCGCTGAGCGCATCGAGGCGGTGTACGACTCTGCGGCGCGGCTCCTCGGTTGCGGCCGCGACGAGATCGCCCTGGTCGACAACGCCACCCGGGCCTGGGACATGGCCTTCTACGGCATCCCGTTCCGTCCCGGGGACCGCGTCCTGACCAGCATGGCCGAGTACGGCAGCAACTTCATCGCCTATCTCCAGGTCGCCGAGCGGTACGGCGTCCAGGTCGACGTCGTCCCCAACGACGAGCACGGCCAGATCTCGGTCGACGCCCTGAGCGCGGCGGTGGACGAGCGGGTACGGGTCATCTCGCTGACCCATGTCCCCACCAACGGAGGGCTCGTGAACCCCGCCGCCGAGGTGGGGAAGATCGCCCGTGAGGCGGGCGCGCTGTATCTCCTGGACGCCTGCCAGTCGGTGGGCCAACTCGCCGTCGACGTAGGGGAGATCGGCTGCGACATGCTCTCCACCACCGGCCGCAAGTACCTGCGCGGACCACGCGGGACCGGGCTGCTCTACGTGCGCAAGGACGTACTCGACCAGTTGGTCCCGCCCGTGCTCGACCTGCACGCCGCCACCTGGACCGCGCGCGACCGGTACGAAATGCGGCCGGACGCACGCCGGTTCGAGACCTGGGAGGCCAACTACGCCGCCCAGCTCGGCCTCGGCGCCGCCATCGACCATGCCCTGGGGTGGGGCCTGCCGAGGATCCAGGCACGCGTGACCCGCCTCGCCGGGACGCTCCGGGAACGGCTCGCCGAGATCCCCGGCGTCAACGTCCGGGACCTGGGCGTACGGCGCTGTGGCATCACCACATTCACGCTGGACGGCGTGGCGGCGGACCGGGTCAGGACAACCCTGGCCGCACAGGGGATCAACGTCAGCGTGTCCCGGACGGCCTCCACCCGGCTGGACATGGACGACCGCGGCCTCGGGGAGGTCGTCAGGGCGTCGGTGCACTACTACAACACGGAGGAGGAGGTCGCCGCCCTGGCCCGCGCGGTGCGAAGCTGCACCTGATCACGCCCACGCGAACAGCCGCGCGCGGTCGGCCCGTCGCGCCTGCCCGACATCCTCACCCCCAGCCCTGCGCTAAACGCCTTCGTAGCACACGGGGTGGAGTCACGGCAGGAGCGAACTCTTCACTCGAAGATGCATAAAAGGTGACTGATCGTGACATTCCAGTTACGATCAGTGGCATGCCGCAGGGATCCGTCGGCCGCGCGGCGTCGCGCAAGCCGGCCCTCGTCCTCCTGGTGGGCCTGGTGCTGACGCTCACGGCCCATCTGGTGGCGTGCGCCGTGCACGCCGCGGAGGACCACGGTCCCGCGGTGTCGGCCGCCTCGCCAACGCACGGGAAGCACGGGGCGCACACCCACGGGACCCTCGCTGCCGGACCCGCCTGTTCCCCGGTCGGCTGGGCCGACGAGCATCCGGGGCAGGACGCCGACCTGTGCTGCGATCCGGCGGACCTGCCCGCGGACCTCCGCGCGGCGAGCGGGTCGATGCTCCTGGCGTTCCCGTTCCTCGCGCTCCTCTCGCTGGGCCGCCGCCCGGAGGACCCGACGGCGTCCGGGGCTCCCCCGGGGCCCGGGGAAGGGTCCCGCGCTCCCGGGTCCTCCGGCCTCACTCTGCTGCAACTGGTCTGCGTCAGCCGTACGTGACCGTGCCCGCCCGGCGTCTCCGCCGGGCGTTCCGGCACCCCCCACGGACGGCACGGACGTGCGGCCCCGCCATGAGCGGGCCGCGGAAGGACCACTCATGAGCACGGCCCTGCGCGGCATCTCCTCGCGCGACATCACCTCGTTCCTCGCGGCACACGAAGTCCCCCAACCGGCCGGGGCCCCGCGCCGCTCCCCTGCTGGCATGGTCGGCAACACCCCCGTCCTGTGGGTGGGGGAACCCCTCAACCCTCCGGGACGCGGCTTCTGGGCAAAGCTGGAGGGCGCCAACCCCGGCGGCATCAAAGACCGCCCGGGCCTGCACATGGTCGCCACCGCCCGCAAACGCGGCGACCTGGCACCGGGCGCGCCCGTCATCGAGTCCACCAGCGGCACCCTCGGCCTCGGCCTCGCCCTGGCCGGCATCACCTACGGCCACCCGGTCACCCTGGTCACCGACCCCGGCATGGAGCCGCTGATGGTGCACCAACTGCGGGCCTTGGGCGCGCACGTGGACATCGTCACCGAGCCCCACCCCGTGGGCGGCTGGCAGGAAGCCCGCCGGCAGCGCGTACGCGAACTGCTCGCCCGTACGCCGTCGGCCTGGTGCCCCGACCAGTACAACAACCCCGACAACGTCGCCGCCTACGCCCCGCTCGCCCTCGAACTGATGGTCCAGCTCGGCCGGATCGACGTCCTGGTCGCGGCAGTCGGCACCGGCGGCCACTCGGCCGGCATCGCCCGCACCCTGCGCACCTTCAACCCGGAACTGAAGCTCGTCGGCGTCGACTCGGTCAACTCCACGGTCTTCGGCCAGCCCGCGGGACCGCGCCTCATGCGCGGCCTGGGCAGCAGCATCCACCCCGGCAACGTCGACCACACGGCCTTCGACGAGGTTCACTGGGTGGCACCGGGCGAGGCCGTGTGGACCTGCCGCCAACTGGCCCGCGGCCACTACGCCAGCGGCGGCTGGAGCGTGGGCGCGGTCGCCCTGGTCGCGGGCTGGCTGGCCCGCACCGAGCCCGAGCGCACCCGGATCGCCGCAGTCTTCCCCGACGGCGTGCACCGCTACTGGAACACCGTCTACAGCGACGAGTACTGCCGCGCCCACGACCTCCTGGGCACCTTCTCGGCTACCGACCCGGACGCGATCGCCCACCCCGGCGAGCGCACGGTCGCACGGTGGACCCGGTGCACCCACGTCACCGTGCCGGAGGAGGCCGTGCGATGAAGTCCCTCGCCACGCGGTTCCGTTCGTTCAACGGATGCGTCAGGCTGCTGATAGTCCAGCAGTTCACCGGCACCGATGTCCGGTAGCCCGCCCAGCGCGGCTGATGCCGACAGCTGTAGGACGAGCGGCCGGGCCACTGCCGTGCCGCGTCTCACTGCGCGGCGGGCGACGCCGGGCGCACGGCCGGTCCGCCAAGCGTCCACAATGAGGGCGCGGAGGCACCCTGACGGCGGCCCGAAACGGCGACTTGAGACCGCAGGCGATGGAGGACGTCGGGATGAGTGACACGGCGACGGCTGGGGCGGAGGGCCGGCGGCGATGGCTGCCGTTGCAGGTGCATCTGGAGGGGCACGACCGACACCGGTGGGCCGGGCCGCTGGCCGCCGTCGGCCTCGCCTCCGGTGCGCTGCTGGCCGTCCTCGGGCTGCCGCCGGTGGACTTGCACAGCCCACTGCACCACGCGGGCGTGATGGACCCGCTGTGCGGCGGGACCCGGGGCGTACACGCGGCGATGTTCGGGGACTTCGTCACGGCATGGCGCTACAACCCGCTCAGCCTGCTCCTTGTACTGGGTGCGGCCGGAGTGCTGGGGCGCGAGGCAGTCGGCCGACTGCGCGGCCGGTGGCCGAACCTCCGGGTCCGCAACCGCGGGGCGGCGGTCGCGACCGGTGTCGTGCTCCTGGTGGCACTGGAGGCGAATCAGCAGGCACACGCCGACCTGCTGAGCTCCGGACCGGGCCGCGCGCCGTCCGCCTGGCTGCTGCTGTCGGTCACCCTGCCTCTGGCCGCAGCCGTGGTGCTCCTGGTCCTGCTGCTGATCAGGCGGGCCGGTCGACCCTGACAGTCCGGCCGCTGCCGTACGGTGGTCCGCCGCTCGGGGCGTTTCCCGGGCCGAGGCGAGGGCGGCGCCGACTCCGCCGGGACACTTCCCAGGCCAGGAGGTCTGCCTGCGGCCATGAGGTGCGGCCTGCCGCCATGGGGCTGAACCGGCTGCGCACGCAGGCCGACGGGGTCCGCGACGGCTGGCGTCACGCGCCCCCACACCTGTGATATTGGGTGGCAGGGAACGCGTCCGTCCTTCCTGCCACACGCGATGGCCGACGCCCACGGCGGGCTCCTCTGGCACAGGCTCAGAGCTTGGCGAGAAGTCGCGTCAGGCTCTGGACCTCGCCCTTCTGCATGGCGGCCATCATGACTGCCTGCTGCTTCACGGTCGCATTGCGGCCGTCCCCGAGCACGCCCCGGGTCATCTCGATCTCGCCATTGCGGTGCTCGATCATCGCCTTCAGGAAGGCGCGGTCGAAGGCGACCCCCTCGGCGGTCTTGAGCTTCTCCATGTCGGCCTCGGACATCGAGTCGGCCATCTTCATGTCGCCGCCGTCATCGCCGCCCATGTCCATGCCGCCCTCGGCGGCGGACTCGGGCCTGTTCCAGTACCTGAGCCAGCCTCGTGCGGCGGCGAGTTCCGTCTTCTCGTTGGTCATGGTCCTGCTCGCCAGATCCTTGACTTCCTGGTTCGAGGCGCGGCCGGGGGCCAGGCCCGACATCTCCACGAGCTGCGAGCAGTGGGCGATCATGCCCTGTGCGTAGGCCACGTCCGCGTCGTTGAACGGACCCGGCGCAGTCGTCGGCATGACCATCGCGCCCTCATGGGCGGCCGTGGAGGCAGACGGCGAACCGGACGTGCCGTCACCCATGTCCATGCCTCCCATGCCACCGCCGCACGCGCCGAGAAGCACGGCTCCCGCAGAGACACCGGCAAGGACAAGGAGGCGACGGGACTTACGCGACCGGCCGGGAAGACGTGTCATGAGTGTTCTCACCTCAGTGCAGCGGAAAAGGAAGCAGGAACCGGAAGCCCGGGGACCCGGAAGCCGCGTCCTGGACCCGGGTCATGATGTGAACGCATGTCAGCGGCGCGGCCGGACCGGCTCACCCGGCCGGGGCGGACTGCCCCGCTGTCGACCCCGCTGTCGACGGACTGGCAGCGGACGGACTCGCGGTGGGCCCCTTGAAGGGCACGGACGGGTACCCGGTGTCGAAGTGCATGTAGTCGGGCACCTTGATGTCCTGCCAGACCCATCCCTCCTCCGTGAACGCCTGCCAGACCAGCCCGCCCTCGAGGATCTTGCCCTTCCCCTCGGTGCGCTCGGCGTACTCGGCGCTCGGCGACCACTTCTTGGTCCGCAGGTTGATCCACGGGTTCTCGAACGGGTTGATGTCGATCGCGCGGCCGTTGGCGTGCGGGGACTCCCTGAACGGGGCGTTGATCTGGTCGGGGCGCCGGCAGTTGAACGCGGAGGTGTTGTCGGCGGCCAGGCTGGCGTTGAGGTCTCCGTCGTAGACCTCCATCGGCTCCATCCGGCGGATGGGGAAGCCTTCCTCGAACAGTCGCGTGAAGATGCGGACCACGCTGGCCGTCACATCGGCGTTGACCACGAGGACGCCGCGGTGCACCTTGCCGTCGAAGCCGAGGTAGTTCATCTCCACGCGGCGCAGTTGGTCACGGACGTCTGGGCAGCCCTTGCGCCACAGTCCTGCCGCCACCATGCGGGACCACTGAGCGTCCGTGATCTCCTTGACGGCGGCTTCCAGGGACGGTGTGAGGGAAGGGGTCGGGGAGGAGGTGGGAGTCGGGGAGGGGATCGGCGAGGTCGCCTCAGAAGTGCCGGCAGTCGGCGTGGACGGCGCGTCATCGGACGCCGACGAGGACGAGCAGCCGCTGACCAGAAGCGCGGTCGCGGAGAGCAGCGCCACTCCTCCGAGGGTGAGCTTCAGGCGGCGCATTCGGGTGGACGATGCCGTGGCCCTGTGCGGGTGGTGAGGGCGGGCCGCGGTGCGCGTGTGCCCCGTCTCCGGTGCGTGGCTGGTCAAGCAGGATCTCCTGGAGTGCTTCCGGGACAGCCGTGCCGAGCAGACGGCGGTTCCGGTGGGGGTGATCTGGTCGGTCCTGGGCGGGGCGGACGAGGCCGGCGCCTCAGGGGTGCTCGGGTGTCGGGCCCTCGTGCAGCGGGAAATCGTAGGTGAGGAGGCGGCGGCCCTCGGGCGTGCGGACTTCTCCCTGAGGCAGCCAGCCGTGCCGCTCGTAGTACGGTCCAGCCCCGCCCTCGGCGGCGGTGACGAGAGTGACACGCGCGCAGCCCGCATCGGTGGCGTCCTTGACGAACCGCGCGATCAACCGAGCCCCTATGCCACGGCAGCGGGCGTGCTCGGCCACGACGACATAGTCCAGGACAGCGGTGACGCCGGTGGTACCGACGGCGGGAGCCTGCCGGGTCGCCCGGTTCGGTATCAGCTTGCGGCCGTAGCGCACCAGCCGGGTACGCAGGAAGTGCAGCGCGAGGCGGGGCCGCAGACACAGGCTGCCCAATGCGCGCAGCAGCAGTCCGCGGCCGTAGTCGCGCAGCACATGGCGGCGGTGCGCCGCCGGGTCGATCCCACCGATGAGGAAGCCCACCGGCTGCCCGCCCATTTCCGCGACGTAAGCACGCGCGTCCGGGCTGGTGAGGTAGGTCCGGTCGTACGCGGTCAGGAACCTCGGCCCGAGGCGCGCGAAGAAGCTGTCCGGAAAGTGTCTCAGGTGCTCGGCCACCACGAACGGGAGATCTTCCGGGTCCATGAACCGGATCCGGAAGCCGCTGTCCGCCGGCCGAGGGTCGGCTCTCCTCGGCCCGATCGGAGGCCCTTCGGGGGACTGACGCGGGGCGGAGAGTGCAGGACTCGGGTAGGCGGCTGAGCGCGTGTCGGCTTCCACTCGACAGAAATTACTACACCTCGTAGCAACTTAGTAGTTCAGTTGTTTACCCTGAGGCGGAGCAGCCGCCCCCGACCACGCGAAGCAGCCCCAGCAGGGGCGGCCTTCGGGGCCGGCACCCGAGGGACGACGGGGGACGGGCAGAGCAGGCCCCGTCACTTCGCGCCGAGCGCCTTCTGCAGCGCAGCGAGGTTGGCGCCCATGACCTCGATGTAGTCGTCACCGCGCGACTGCTCGGTGATTCCCTCGACCGGGTCGAGGAGATCGGTCTTCAGGCCGGTGTCCCGGGCAAGGGTCTTCGCGGTTTTGTCGCTGGCGAGGGTCTCGAAGAAGACGGTGGTGACCTTGTCCCGCTTGGCGATCTCCTGCAGCTCTTTCATCCGTGCCGCGCTCGGCTCGGACTCCGGGTCGAGCCCGGCGATGCCCTGCTGCTCAAGACCGTACCGCTGGGCGAGATAACCGAAAGCCGTGTGGGAGGTGATGAAGACCTTGCTCGCGGAGTTCTCCAGACCGTCGGCGAATCTGGCGTCGAGGCTGTCGAGCTTGGCGACCAGGGCCTCGGTGTTCTTCCTGTACGCGGCGGCGTTTTCCGGATCGGCCTTCTCCAGGGCTGCGCCGACACCCTTGGCGACCTCGGCGTACTTGACCGGGTCGAGCCAGATGTGCGGGTCGAGCGAGGCGGCGGCCTCACCGCCCTCTTCCCCGTCTTCGGTGTCCGCCGTGCCGAGATCTTCGAGAGTGGTGAGGGCCGTGGCATCGACGGCGTCCTTCACGCCGGACTGAGCAACGGCCTCGTCAACGGCAGGCTGGAGGCCCTTGAGATAGAGAACGAAGTCGGACTCGCCGAGCTGGGCCGTCTGCTGCGGGGTGAGCTCCAGGTCATGGGGCTCGACACCGGGCCTGGTGAGAGTCGTCACGGAGACGTGGTCGCGACCGATCTCCTCAACGAGGTACTGCATGGGATAGAACGAGGCCACCACATCGACCCTGCCGCCATCGTCGCTCCCGGCGGCGGTGTCAGAGGAGCTGCAGGCGGACAAGCCGACCAGTGAGAGTGCCACGGCGCTGGTGACGGCAGCGGCGGGTATGGAGAAGCGCAGGTGCATGACCCCACGCTCGCTGAAAACGACAACGAGTGTCAATAAGATTTACTAAGAAATTTCGGAGACGAGTGACTGCCCAACACGCGGGCAGCCCGGGCACTCCCGCGATTCCGTAGGAAATCCGCCGCCAGTTGGGCATGATCGCACCGCCGGTGGACGCACTATGCTCAGCGCCAGATCAAGGGCGACCAGCGCCACGATCACACCGATCGCCAGGGCCCGCCCGACCGCGGTGACCTCCACCCCGACCACATCGCGCTACTCGTGGCCGACCAGTCGCTGCTGCGGTCTCTGCCAGGACAGCGCGCTATCACCCTCCTGCGGCGGTGCAGCGCGCGTCCTCGAAGTCCAGGCATCTACCCGCGAGCGCGGTGCCACCTCCGACGGCCCCAGGTCGCCGACGACGACATGGCCGCGTACGCCCGCACGCCGGCAACCGCGTCCTGATGCGCGTGAGCACCCTGTCTCACGCCTCGGGCTGCGCTTCGGACCGCGCGTCAGACGGTGAGGCCCTGCGAGCGCAGAAACGCGAGGGGGTTGATCGCGGTGCCGAAGTTCGGGCTCGTGCGGATCTCGAGGTGCAGGTGGGGACCGCTGGAGTTGCCGGTGTTGCCGGACCGGGCGATGGTCTGCCCGGTCTTCACGGTCTGCCCGGCCTTCACATCGATCCGGGACAGGTGCGCGTACTGCGAGTACGTCCCGTTGCCGTGCTTGATCACGATGGCATTGCCGTACGCCGGTCCGTCCCCGCCACCGTTCGGCCCGGCCTTGACGACGGTACCGCCGCGCACGGCGCCGACCGGGGTACCGAGCGGCACGGCAAAGTCCTGCCCGGAGTGGGTCGACGACCACCTGCTGCCCGTCTGGGCGTAGCCCGCGGTGAGCTTGTACTTCTTGACCGGGGCGACCCATGAGGGCGCCTTCTTCGCGGCCGTCTTGACGGCTGCGGCCTGCTCGGCGGACTTCTCAGCGACCTGAGCCGTGGCCGAGCCAGGAAGCGCGGCGGCGGTCTTGCCCGTTCCCGCAGCCACCGCGGCGCCCACGCCGAGCACCGCCGACGCTCCGAGGCCGACGGCTATGACGGCCGCCCGAGTGCGGAGCAGTGACGAGCCGGGATTGTGGGAGCGAGTGCGCTGGGACATTCGGGATTACCTCCGGGCATGAATGGACCCGGCACACAAGCCACATGCCGGGCGGGCCACCCCTTGGTACCCGCGCTCCCTCCATTGCTCAAAGAGCCGTTCTACTAGCCAGGGCCGTAGACGGGCGTTCGGATCTCGACCTCTTCGGCACCTATGACCCTCGTGGCCAAATCACCCCAAAACGAACACCGGGCCACCTTGACGAAGAGGCTTACATACACCGCACAAGCGGCGCATAATGCCCACTTGGCCGCCGTTCCGTCACTCCGGACCCTGGAGCCCAAACCATCGCCAAAGCTACGCAGCGAAAACGCCTCCATTTACTGCAATTTTCGCCACTATTCCACCTAGTAAGGGATAAACATCCTGTGGGGCACATCACCGGACGGCGAGATCCCATAACCCTGGAATGTGACGCGCGCTACGCCGATACGCATGGCCGCTAGGCACCGCCGGCTACGGCCCGCTGGCGCCGGTATTGCGGAGCGCCTGAGCTACAAGCCAAGGGAGTCCCTGGTCAGCGCCAGCCATACCGCCGACCAGGCACGCAGGGCAGACGGCGACGCCGTCGCCGGGTCGTTTAACGTCGTCCCGGATCAGTTGGATACAGGGCGAGCCCGGACAAAAAGGGATGCAGATCGAGCAGGTGCGCCAGGGCGGTCCGGACGCCCAGTACCCGGTGACCCGCTGAACGGCACTCCGCGCCGTTCAGCGGGTGCTGTCGGTCAGTCGAGGTTGACTGAGCGGGCCGAGGTGGCGCCGATCTCCTGGGCGATTTCACTGCGGACGTCGGTCGGGACCTCGTTGTCGATGGTCAGCACGACCAGCGCCTCACCGCCCTCGTCCAGGCGGGAGACCTGCATCCCGGCGATGTTGAGGCCCGACTCGCCGAGGATCCGGCCGACGGTGCCGACGACGCCGGGGCGGTCGGTGTAGCGCAGGAAGACAATGTGGTCGGCGACCGGGACGTCGATGTCGTACTTACCCACCGACACGATTTTCTGGATGTGCTTGGGGCCGACAAGAGTGCCGGAGACCGAGGCCTCCTCACCATCTGCGAGTGTGCCGCGGACAGTGACCATGTTGCGGTGGTCCGGGGACTTGGAGCTGGTGGTGAGACGAAGCTCGACGCCGCGCTCCTGTGCGAAGAGCGGGGCGTTCACGTAGGACACAGTGTCCTCCACGACATCCTGGAAGACGCCCTTGAGCGCGGAGAGTTCGAGGACCTTGACGTCGTGCTGGATGATCTCGCCGTACACCTCGACGTCGAGCCGGACCGCGACCTCGCCCGCCAGGGCGGTGAAGATCCTGCCGAGCTTCTCGGCGAGCGGCAGCCAGGGACGTATGTCTTCTGCGATGACGCCGCTTTGCACGTTGACCGCGTCGGGGACCAACTCGCCCGCGAGCGCCAGCCGGACGGAACGGGCGACGGCGATGCCCGCCTTCTCCTGGGCCTCGTCCGTGGAGGCGCCGAGGTGCGGGGTGCAGACGACCTGGTCGAACTGGAAGAGCGGGGAGTCCGTGCAGGGCTCCTGCGCGTACACGTCCAGGCCCGCGCCCGCGACCCGGCCCTCCTTCAGCGCGTTGAACAGCGCCTGCTCGTCGACGATCCCGCCGCGCGCGGCGTTGACGATCCGGACGTGCGGCTGGACCTTGTGCAGCGCCTCCTCGCCGATCAGGCCCAGCGTCTCGGGGGTCTTCGGCAGGTGCACGGTGATGAAGTCCGAGACCTCCAGCAGCTCGTCCAGTGAGAGCAGCTTGACGCCCATCTGCGCCGCCAGCGCGGGCCGTACATAGGGGTCGTAGGCGACGATTTTCATGCCGAAGGCGGACATGCGCTGGGCGACCAGGGCACCGATGCGGCCGAGGCCGACGACGCCGAGGGTCTTCTCGCTCAGCTCCACGCCCGTGTACTTGCTGCGCTTCCACTCGCCGTTCTTCAGGGCGGTGTCGGCCTGCGGGATGTTGCGGGCGGTGGCGATCAGCAGGCCGCAGGCGAGCTCCGCGGCCGTGACGATGTTGGAGGTGGGGGCGTTGACGACCATCACACCGGCCTGGGTGGCGGCGGGTACGTCGACGTTGTCCAGGCCGACGCCGGCGCGGGCGACGACTTTCAGTTTCCTGGCCGCGGCGATGGCCTCGGCGTCGACCTTGGTCGCGCTGCGCACAAGGATCGCGTCGACGTCGGCGATCGCCGGGATGAGCTCGGCTCGGTCGGCGCCGTTGCAGTGCCGGATCTCGAAGTCCGGACCGAGTGCGTCAACGGTGGCGGGCGACAGCTCTTCAGCTATCAGTACGACGGGTTTCGGGCTCACGGTGGTCTTCAGTCCTTACCTATTCCTTCGCGGACGGCCGTCTCGGCGGCCGAAGGCGGTGGCGACTTGCGATGGGGTTCTGCGGGGGCGGGAGGAGTGCGGCCGACACAGCCCGACGGCTCCACGACCGGCCCGTACGAGGCGTGGCAGGTGATCGGTGGCCTGGCACGGGCGGGCGAGGGCCTGGCGGTGCTTGTGTCCGTGGGCGCACACGCCCGCCCATCGACGTGGGCGTGGCCGGCCGGAGGGGGCGGCAGCGAACTCGTCCGCCCCCTCCAGCGCAGGACGTCGTGTTATGCGTGCGCGGGCTCTGGCTGCGCCTCGCGCACGGGTGGTGCCAGGCGGCCCGTGCGGTGCAGCCCGTAGAGGGCGGCCGCGCAGGCGAGGCCGAGCGCGCACAGCGCCACCCACGGCAGTGCGGACATCCCGGCGGCCCGCGCGGCGTCGAGCGCGGCACCCGTCAGCAGGTTGCCGAGGGTGATGCCGATGCCGCAGATGGTGTTGTACAGGCCGTAGTGGGTGGCGACGAGGCGGTTGCCGGAGAGGCGGACGATGGTGTCCATCTCGAAGGGGTACGCGATCATCGTGCCGATCGCGAGGAGCAGCGCGGACAGCGCCGGCGGCACGGCCGCGAGCAGCCACAGCCCCACCCCGCCGTCCGGCACCGGGACCGCAGTGGCCACCAGCAGCGGAACGAACCCCAACCCCATGGTCAGCAGCCCCCAGGTCAGCGCGCGGCCCGGTTCCATGCGGGCCTTGCACCAGGCGGTCACCTTGGTCTGGAAGAGGATCGTGCTCAACCCCGAGACGGCAAACAGCACCGCCACCGCCCCCGTGCCGAACGTCCCGTCGCCACCCAGGCGCCGTACCTCCAGCGGCAGGGCCAGATAGACCTGGAACTGCATGACGTAGAAGCCGATCATGGCAACCGAGAACAGCAGGAACGGCCGGTTGGACACGATGCCCCGCCACTGGGACAGCACGCCCTCCTGGTCCTGTCCGCGCCCCGCGTCGTCGCCCCGGCGGGCAGGCAGGGCCCGGATCTGGACGATGCTCAGCAGAGCGAAGATCCCGGCCGCGGTAAGGCACGTGACACGGAAGCTCACGCCGGTCAGCAGCATGCCCACCAGCGGGCCGAGCAGAATCCCGGCCTGGTAGAAGACGTTGAACAGCGCGAACGCCTCGACCCGGCGTTCACCCGCGTCCGCCGCGACATAGGCTCGTACGGCCGGGTTGAACAGCGCCCCGGCCAGTCCCGTCGCCGCCGACGCGGCCAGCAGAGCGGGTACGGACTCCACCAACCCGAGGGTCGCGAAGCCGACGATGCGCAACACCAGACCGGCGATGATCATGGGCTTGTATCCGAGCCGGTCGGCGAGCGTTCCACCGAGCAGGAACATCCCCTGCTGGCTGAAGTTCCGCACGCCGAGGATCAGCCCGACCAGCCAACCCGCCAGCCCCACGGGCCCTGCCAGATACGCCGCCAGGTACGGCATCAGCATGTAGAAGCCGAGGTTGATGGTGAACTGGTTCACCATCAACAACTGGACGCTGCGCTCGTAGGAACGCACCTGCGCGAGGGTGCCCTTCACCGGTTGCCCTCCTCGACCTCGTCGAGGTCGTCACCCTGCTCGGTGATGTCGCTGTCCGCCAACGCCTCGGCTTCCGTGTCGGTCGCGTCGAGCAGACCGACCGTGTCGTACTGCTGCGGCTCAGACTCGGCCAGCGTCAGCGGGTCCACGACGTTCTCGCACCGCGTCCAGCGGCTGACCTCCTTCTCGTCCAGGCGGCCGATCACCTCCGGCTCCGGCGCGGGCGGGGAATCGAGCAGGCCATGGGCGGCGCAGTAATCGTCGTCATAGACGGTGCCCAGGTAACGCTGCGGACCGTCGGGGAAGACCGCCGCGATCCGGGCGTCCGCGGGCAGGGTCCGGGCCAGCCAACCCGCGACCAGCGCCACCGCGCCCACGCTCCAGCCACCCGTTGCGTAGTGGGAGGAGGCGAGCTGACGGCAGGTCCACACCGACTCGGCCGGGGAGACCCAGTGCACCTCGCTGAAGTTGTCGTACGCCACGTTGCGCGGGTAGATGCTGGAGCCCAGGCCACGCATCAGCCGGGGACGGGCGGGCTGACCGAAGATCGTCGACCCGATGGTGTCCACGCCGACCAGCTTCAGATCCGGGTAGAGCTGCTGGAGCACCCGGGAGACTCCGGCGGAGTGCCCGCCGGTGCCCACACTGCACACCAGTACGTCGATGTGGCCCAGCTCCGTGGCCAGTTCCAGGGCCAGCGGGGTGTAGGCGGTCGTGTTGTCCGGGTTGTTGTACTGGTCCGGGCACCAGGAACCGGGGTGCTGCTCCATGAGCTTGGCGACCCGGTCCCGGCGCGCCTGCTGCCAGCCCCCAGTGGGGTGCGGCTCGGAGACGACGTTGACCTGGGCTCCGTACGCCATCAGCAGCTTGGACATGGACATTTCCAGGCCCGGGTCGGTGACCAGGGTGACGGGGTGGCCGTAGACCATGCCGGCCAGGGCGAGCCCCAGGCCGAGCGTGCCGCTGGTCGACTCGATGATCCGGGCGCCCGGCCGCAGCTCACCGCGGGCACGGGCCCGTTCGACCATGTGCAGGCCCGGACGGTCCTTGATACCGCCGGGATTGAAGCCCTCCAGCTTGGCCCAGAAACCTCGCCCCTCCGGGGCGAGAGGCTCCGATACCCGCAGCAGCGGGGTGTTGCCGACCAGCCCGGACAGGGCAGAGCGGGTGGGGGGTGTCATGTCAGTGGTCGGAGAATGCATTGTCCGCTCTCGTTCGATGATGTGCGTCAGGTGTTCGCTCATCTCGCATGCGGCCCGAGCAGGGCAGGGAGCAGTCCTCGCCTTCGCGGGCAGCATGCGGCAGCCGTTGTGTACGGCTGCGACCGAGAGGTCTAAATCCGCCACCGACAGACGATCGTGAGCGTGGAGCGGCCGGGCGTGGCTATCCGATGTCTACGGCGCCGGGGCTGAAGCGCGAAGAGCCCTACGGCCGCAACTGCCGGTACTGCGGTGGCAGGGAGCAGCGCTCCCGCGCGGGTCGGCGAATCCGGGCCACCCTGAACCTGGGGGATCAGTCCGGGGGATGTGCAGAAGGCACCGCCATGCGAATGCCCGGACTCGTTCTGAAGTGCAGATTCGACTTCCGGCGCTGTGCCACTGGCCAGCACCAACGACGGAAGATGACCATGGTCTCCGTCATGCGGAAGGGCAGGACAGTGAAAGAGCCCCGTCAGCAGTAGGGCACCCAGCACCCAGGCCAGCAACCGGCGCGGCGATGGCCGAGCAGGTTGGGCTGGAGGTGCGAGGGACTGGTCGTTCGGCACAGGTCCTCCGTGCGGCTGCCGTCTCCCGGCACTGTGGACTAGGGAGAGCAGCAAGAGGTCGGCGAGCAGTGGGCGAGCGCCGTCGTCCGGACCGTTCAGCCTGCGAGCGGCCGTACGGGAAGTCGGGCGCCACAATCCGGCCAAAGCCGCACGCAACGGACAGTAGCGGTCCATTCGCTTTACTGCGCGGGATTGACCAGCGGAGGCGTGCCGAATCTAGACCTGCAGCACGGTGGAGGTTCTGGACTCCATGGGCGACGAGACAGTCACCCCTGCCCTTTCCGGGAAAATCCGACGGATGTCCGCCCCGCGAGGCTGCAACTCCTCGCTCAACGGAGAAAGACAGGGAGCACTAAAGGCGACCCCCTGCTGGGGCTGCCCTGGCGTGCACTCCTGCGCAGGGTGGGAGGGGGCTTGATCGTGGTCGTGCGAGTCGAACGACGCACCTTTGAGCGTCTGCTCAGCATCGGCGACCAGCGTCGTGACCTGCCCGTCGACGGCGCCCTGCGAGGCGGTTGCCGCAGTGGCATTGATATGCCCTGCGACACCCTCGGTGCTCACACTGTGGGCGTATACAAGGCCGAACAGCAGGGCGGCCAACCCGAAGAGATGCAGCAGACCAGCCCATGGGCGTGCCTGCCGCGCTCCGCGGGGAGACCAGTTCGTAACCACGCCGTGATCCTAGCGCGCCTCGCGACACAACACCGACGTCACCCTGGAATCACGAGTTAACAAGATGTGAACACATTGTGAGGAGCATGAATCCTAAACGAAACGAAAGCAGCGCCTCAGAGTTGAGCGGTCCCAGGGGCGCCTGATGTCTCTCGACGACGGATCAGCCGTTCTCCAACGGTGGGTAGCCACGCCGGCCCTGACCGACCCGGTAGTCGGTACATAGGAGGAGGCGCAGCCCGAGGTCAGGGCGCGGAGGCGTCCGCGTAGCAGGAGAGTCCTCAAGATCCGGCCGGACGTGGGACGTAATCGTCAAAACACGGACCCACACGGTCCGGCGGGCAGGACGGCAGCAGCTGGCGCAGTCCGTGCACGAGTCCAGCAGTCACTCCATGGAGCGCGCCGTGGCAGTCGCGTCGCCACACGACGTCGACCGGTCTCCCCGCGCTCATCCTGCGAGGTTGATTCCCGGGCTGTGGACGCGCCGCGTGACGGGCACGGGGACGGCCCGGAGGTCCGCCCCCGCGTTCCGGCGCTCGTCACTCGTCGGTCGCTCCGTCGCAGGTGACCTTGTCGCGGGGCACGTACCGCGTCTTGAAGGTCTCCCGCTTCACTTCCTTGCCGCCGTCCTTGAAAACCCGGTCGACCGCGACGTCGAAGCCTTCGAGGGGGGTCTGCGGCACGCACTTGTCCCCGGAGCCCTCGCGGGTTGCCGGCTGCTTCACGTTCGTGCGCGGGCCCTTGGCCGCTTCCACCGCGTCGTACTTCTTGGCGCCGAGGAAGCTCACGGTCACGGAGCTGTCCGTAGCGCGCGCGTCGATGTAGATGGCGTTGCCCGAGTCGTTCTTGAACTTCAGGTCGAGGCTGCCCCAGGCCACCGTCGCCTCCCGGCCCTCCGGGTAGCGCTCGATGTAGAAGGAGTGGGCGCCGTACTCCACCGGCTTGACTCCGGCGAAGAAGATGGCGTTGAAGGTGGTGGTGGCGACCGCGGAGACGCCGCCTCCGGCGGCCTTCTCGAACTGGTCGTTGTTGATGATGATGCCCTCGACGAACCCGTTGGCCTCGGTCCGCTCGCCCACGGTGCGGTTGAAGCTCCAGGTCTCGCCCGGCAGTACGACCGACCCGTTGATCAGTTCCGCGGCGCGGCCGATGTTCGTGACGCGGTAGGGGGCGGGCTCGAAGTTGACCGTGAAGGTCGACATCTGCTCCTTGATGCCCAGGCGGCCGACGTTGTCCCGGGTCAGTTTGGGCTGCACCTCCTCGGTGGCCACCGCCCCGGTGCGGGCCGCCCCGGTCTCGGTCAGCAGCGGCAGTACGGCTTTCTGGAGCGCCTTGGCCGTGACCTCCTGCCCGGTCTTGCCGTCCGAGGCCACCACCACTCGCCCGCCGTCCAGGCGCAGCTTGGCGTTGACGGCCTTGTCGGTGGCCAGCGCGAGCGGGCTGGCCACCTTCGGATCGGTCAGGAGTCCGCTGCCGTCGAGTGCGGGTGTCAGCCGGTTGTCTCCGTCCGGCTTCATGGTGAGGTGCTTGCCGATGGTCGCCGGGCTGATCTCGACCTCCCGGCCGCCCACGGCGAGCGTGACTGGTGCAGACATGGCGGGGGTGGCGAACTCCTTCATCGCGCGGTTCACCTCCTCCGCGCCGACCTTGGGTTCGGACGTACGGACAGGCAGCCGTACCGGGTCACTCCCCTTGCCTGGTGCCGCCGACGCCAACGCCCCTACCGCACCGTCCACGTCCAGGGCCCGCCCGGTGACCGGCCGCACCGGCACCGCCTCGCCCGCGTGGAACGTGACCTCGCCCTCCCGCGCCTTACGGTCGTACGTCTTCGCCTTCTCGGCCAGTGACGCGCGGGCCTTCTCCTCATCCACACGGATGACCGGTTCGACCTCGCGGTCGCCGCTCGTGAAGAGGCGGCCGATCACGGTGAACGGGTCGGACCCCGTCTGCGCGGCGCGGGCGACGGTCTCCTCGCTGTCCAGAGAGATGCCGGACACGTGGATGGTGTCGACGCTGTCGCCGAGGCGCACCTTCATGGGCTCGGACCAGGTCCTGCCCAGGCTGCCGTCCAGCTTCTCGCGCGCCTCCGAACGGCTCAGCCCTCCGATGTCCACACCGCTCACCCGGGTCCCTGCGGGGACCTCCTCACTGGATGCCAGCAGGCCCACCAGATACAGGCCGCCGAAGCCGACACCGACCGCCGTCCCCGCCACGAGCGCGACACGGCCTATTCGGTTGCGACCGGCCGGCCCGGCGTCCGCGGGCGGGGCGGTCTCGGCGGGCGGGCCGAGGCGCGATGAACTCAGCACTGGTTCTCCTTGTGTGTGACTGGCGCGTGGCGCAGGCAGGGCTCGCGTAGCGGGCCGTATGCCGGGCGATGATGAGAAGACTTTTGTGGCGATTACGTAAGCTCTGTCATCGGGGCACTCTCGAAACGACTGAGCGACCAGAGCAGTACGAGATGCGACTCACCGGCTATGACGGCTTCGGCCTCACCGCCGGCACAGCGCGGGGCACCGCACAGAGCCGCGTCCAGGGAGCCTGCGGTCGCTGCCGTGAACGCCGAGGGCCTCGGAGTGCAGACGACAGAGCCACCCAGGACCAGTGGGCCCGGCCGACGACATGCGCTACGGACACAGGAGGCCCTGCCTGCTCTTCGGCGGGAACCCGATACGGCGGTGCCCTCCGGACTCGTGGCCGGGCCGGTTCCTCGGCTGATCGACACAGAACCCATCACGCTCCTAGCAAACTAAGTGGATTAGTTATACATCAGTAAGATTGACTGCGGATTCGTGTCCGTGCAGGAGCAGGCGGCCGGCAGCGTCGCACCCCACCTGGCCACGTCCCGTCACCCTGTCCTCGTCGAAGTAGGAAGGAGACCCGCGATGGATGGACTGCTTTATGCCCTGCCACTGCTGGCCTGCCCGCTGGTCATGGGCGCCATGATGTGGTTCATGATGCGCTCGAAGCACGGGGCACAGACCGCCCCTGCTGCGGATCGCCAGGAGCTGATCCGCCTCCGTAAGGGAATCGAGGCTCTGCGCGGCGAGCTGGCGTCGCGGGACACCACACGGCACGACAGCCCGGCATGACGAGCATCCGGCTCCCACTTGCCGCGACCGTGTTCGCCGCAACCGTGACCTGGTAGTTCCCCCACAACGACCGCCTAATATCACCAGTAATGAAGCCCTGGAGACAGCAGACGACCCGCGCGGCGTGGCAGACCACGCGGACTGCGGGGCTCTGCTCTGCCTTGGCTGTCCTGCTCGCCGCGCTGACGGTGTGCCTGGCGTGCCTGGCACCCGGCAACAGCGACGCCGACACTGCCTCCCTGACCGCCGTGTCCGCCGCAGCGATGCCTGCCGACACCTCGACTGATCAGCATGGGTCGGCAGTCGCCCACACCGCCGACTGCCCTTCCGGTTATGTGTGCTGCCGCCCAGCCGTCGACGGCGTACGCGCGGTGCTCGCCACCCCCGCCCAGCCAGTGGCAATGGCTCTGCCTCGCATGCCGGATCTCCCCCGGCAGCCGGACGCCCTCTCCCTCCCCGAGCTGACAGCGGCGACCGACCGCGCTCCCAATCTCCACGTCCTCCAGGTGCAACGGACGTAGACACACGCCTGCCGCGCACTCACGCGTACGGCGAGCGACGTTCGCCCACCCACCACCCCTGCACCCACCGCCGCACGGCGGGGACGAGGAACACACAGTCATGAGCAAGACCAACAAGAAGGCGGCCTCCCAGGCGCGGAGGGCCAAGATAGAAGAGATGCGCAAGGTCGAACGCGCCCGCGAACGCCGCAACCGCATCATCACCATCACTCTCAGCACTCTCATCGTCGGAGGACTGATCGGCTGGGGCGGTTACGCCATCAACAGCGCAAACGAGAAGGAGGAGCAGCAGGCCGCCGCGGCCAAGAAGCCCGTACGCGGCGAGAAGACCTGGGACGCGAAGAAGCTCGGCCGCAACCACGTCAAGACGGCCGTCGAATACCCAATGAATCCGCCCGTCGGCGGCGACCACAACAAGGCGTGGATGACCTGCGACGGCACCGTCTACAACAAGCCCATAGCCAATGAGAACGCCGTGCACTCACTGGAGCACGGAGCGGTCTGGGTCACGTACAACGACAAGGCCACCGACGCCGACATCAGGACACTCAGCGACAAGGTCTCCAAGACGCCCTACACCCTGATGAGCCCGGACACCAGCCAGTCCGGAACGATCACGCTTTCGGCTTGGGGCACCCAGCTCAGCGTCGACAAGGCATCCGACCCCAGGGTCGAGCAGTTCCTTACCAAGTACGTCCAGGGTGCTCAGACTCCCGAGCTGGGCGCAACCTGCAGCGGGGGCCTGACCGCCTAAGGCGGACCGGTTCCTTTCGGTGCGGCGGCGATGGATGCCACAGAGTGGCGGCCGAGCGACATCAATGCGGCCACACCGTGGCACTGGGAGACCCGAAAAGCGGTGTGGCCGACGGCGTCCAGGCGCCGTCGGCCACACCGTTTCTGTCGCTGCGTCAGCTCTTGCCGAGGATCTTGTTCATCTGCTCGATCTCGGCGGTCTGGGCCGTGATCACGGCGTCCGCGAGCTTCACGGCGGGACCGTACTTGCCCTCGGCCTTCTGCGTGTTGGCCATCTCGACGGCGCCCTCGTGGTGCTTGACCATCATCTCGAGGAACATCTTGTCGAACTCGGCGCCGGAGGCCTTCTCCAGCTTGTCCATGTCCTCGCTGCTCATCATGCCGGGCATGCCGGACGACATGTCGTGGCCCTCCATGCCGGACATGTCCGCGGGGACCTCCTCGCCCCACGAGGTGAGCCAGCCGGACATCGTCTTGATCTCCGGGTCCTGCGCGCCCTTGATCTTCGTGGCGAGGTCCTTGACCTCCTGCGAGGAGGCGCGGTCGGCGGCCAGGTCGGCCATCTCCACGGCCTGACGGTGGTGCTGGATCATCTCCTTGGCGAAGGAGATGTCCTGGTCGTTGTGGTCGCCGGCCTTCGCCGAGGCGGTCGCGGAAGGGCTGGAGTCGGAGTCGCCCCCCATCGAGGACATGTCGTGTCCGCCACCGCCGCAGGCGGACAGGACGAGAGCGGCCGCACCAGCGGTGACGGCGAGTGCGGTACGGCGGACGAGCTTGCGGCGTGCAGTCATGGTTGAGCTCCTGAGTTCGGATCTGCGAAGGACATGCCGAGGCACCTCGCCGCGTCCACAGAAGTGGGTATGCGGCGACGCGCGGGCCGCTCTATATCCGCAGGAGCTGGAGTTCGGAGAGTGAGGGCGGGGCGCGACCGCCGTCGGGACCGCTGCCGTCAGGAGACGTACGTGTCTCCCCCGGTTCGGCACACGCCACCACGTCAGGGAGCAGCGTCGGCACCATCGCCGGAGCCCCGCCGACTGACGCCGAGGCGCACGTGGGATCCGCATGGGCCGTGTGGCCAGTACAGCCACCGTCGCCGTGATCGCATCCGCCCGGCATCGACGCCATGACGTCCGTATGCGCGACCACAGCCGCCCGGTCATGCCCGGACATGGCAGCGGCGGCACCGGAAACCGGCCCGAGCCCGTGCATACCGAGCAGCCCCAAGAGCACAGCCCACACGAGCAGCCCAAAAGACCGCACCATCGAGTGCGGTCGCATGAACTGTCGGAGGCGGGTCACGGGCCTCATCCTAGGCATGGATCAGCGGTCGCTTGCATCCCGGGGACCAACCGGAGTAGACACGGAGACGTCATACCCACCCAGGGTATGACAACCCGGAGGGGAGGCATCGTGCCCGACCTACTGACCACCGAATATCACGTGTCCGGCATGACCGAGAACGCCGTGAAGCAGGAGGTCTCAGCGCTCGAAACCGTCGTCGACGTGCAGGTCGACGTCCCCACGGGCCGCGTCACCGTGACGTCCACCACACCGCTCGACGATTCGCGGATACGCGAGGCGATCGACGAGGCGGGCTACGAACTCACCGGCCGAGTATGAGGTTCCGCCTCCGTCCCGAAAGACTGCCCTTGCGGCCGACTACTATGGCCTTGCGTATTCGGTGGCGAAGGGAAGTCAGGGCCATGCGGCGGCTCGGGGATCTTGAAGCGGAAATCATGGATCGTCTCTGGACGTGGAACCGTCCGGCGACGGTGCGCGAGATAGTCGATGACATCAACAGGAATCGCCCCGTCGCGTACACCACGGTGATGACCGTCACCAACATCCTGTACGGCAAGGGCTGGCTGCTGCGTGGCAAGCAGGGCCGGGCCTGGCTGTACTCGCCGGTGCGCAGCCGCGAGGCGTACGCCGCCGCGCTCATGGAGGACGGTTTGGGAGAGAGCAAGGACCGCCGGGCCGCGCTGGTCGCCTTCGTGGAGAACATGTCCGACGAGGAGCAGGCCGCCCTGCGCAAGGCCCTGCGGAACACGGGACGCCAGGCGGGCCAGGCCGAGGCGGACTCGTGAACGCCGCGCCCGCCCTTGTCGGCTACACGGCGGCGGTGGGCTTCGCTGCCCCGTACCTGCTCCTGCGCGCCGACTGGCCGCATCGGGCGCCGGCCTTGGCGGCGGCGGTGTGGCATGCCCTGGCCGTCTCGTTCTCGTTCGGGGCCGCGCTCTCCGCGGCCAGCCTGGCCATGCCGGCCGAGCACCTGCACGCGGGCATGGTCGGCCTGCTGCACGCCTGCGGGCTGGATGTGGGAGTGGGTCGGCCCGATCCCGAAATCGCGGCCCGTTTGGCCGTCGGCGTTCCGGCCGCCATCGGGATCGCCCTCGTCGCGAGCTTCGCCTTCCATGTCGTACGAGCCCGTCGCGTGCGGAGCGAACACCGGGAAGCCGTCGACCTGGTGGGCCGGCACTCGGCCCGTCTGTGCGCCACCGTCCTGCCGTACGACACTCCCGCCGCCTACTGTCTGCCGGGCCGCGATCCCCGGATCGTGATCAGCGATGCGGCTGTGCGCCATCTGACACCCGAGCAGCTCGGCGCCGTGCTGGAGCACGAGCAGGCCCATATCGCGGGCCGCCACCACCTGGTCCTGGCCACGGTGGAGGCCTTCTACTCCGTCTTCCGGTGGGTGCCGCTGGCCCGCCACGCCCGGGAGCAGACGGCGTTGCTGCTGGAGATGATCGCCGACGACCGCGCGCTGCGCAGCCACTCCCACGAGGCGCTGGCCACCGCGATGTACGAGATGGCGGCGGCCCGGACGCCGAAGGGTGCCCTGGCGGCGGGTGGTCAGAGCGCTCTGATCCGCCTGAAGCGTGTCCTCGGCCCGCGCAAGACCGCGCATCCCGCCCTGTGGGGCTCCGTGGCTGCGGCCGCCCTGACGGTGCCGCTGCTGCCGCTGCTGGTCGCCTGCCCGCCCGGACTCGGCTGACCGCTACTGGTGAGGCTGGTGTGACCCAGTCTCACTTGCGGTGCGTATTACGAAGCTACTAAGTTCTAACCCGCTCGATGAATACGGCGCTGGGCGCGGGCTGGGGCCTGTGCCCAGCGTCGGGTCCGCGGGACAGTGCCGAAGCTGACTGGCGTCGGCCCGACGGCCAAAACCCGTCGCTCGGTCCACAGACGCGCTAAGGAGTCAGCCCACGATGGGAACGCACCGTAGGCCGAAGCCGCCCAGCCGCGCCCGAATAGCCACCATCGGCATGGCGGCCGGCGCGGTCAGCCTCCTGCCGACGCAGAGCCAGGCGGCGCCCAAGCCCACGGTGGACGAGGTGCGCAAGCAAGTCGAGCTGCTCTACGAGGAGGCCGAGGCTCCCACCGAGGAGTACAACGGCATCCGTGAGAAGCAGAAGGAGCTGCAGCGCGAAGCCGAACGCGCGCGGGAGCGCCTGGCCCGCAAGCAGCAGGAGATCAACGAACTGCGCGAGAAGATAGGCCCGTTGGCGGCGGCGCAGTACCGCAGCGGCGGCATCGATCCGAGCGTGGAGCTCTTCCTCTCCGGCGACCCGGACGACTATCTCCACCAGGCCGAGATGCTCGACCGCACGAGCAGCCGACAGGCCGACGCCCTGCGGGCGATGCAGAACATGCAGCGCGAACTCGCGCAGGAACGCGCGACCGTCCAGGAGCAGCTGCAGGACCTGCAGGAGACGCGAGCGAAGGCCAAGGAGAAGAAGGACGAGGTCCAGGGCAAGCTCGCCAAGGCCCGCAAGCTCCTCAACAGCCTGACCGCCGCCCAGCGCGCCAAGATGGAAGCCGACCAGGAGCGCGAGGACGCCGCCGCGGGCGCCAGCGACTCCGCCGCCACCTACAACGGCCCGGCCAGCGGCCGCGCCAAGGTCGCGCTCGACTTCGCGTACGCCCAGCTCGGCAAGCCCTACGAGTGGGGATCCACCGGACCCAACTCCTACGACTGCTCGGGCCTGACCGGCGCCTCATGGCGCGCGGCGGGCGTCTCGCTGCCGCGCACCGTCAAGCAGCAGTACGACGTCGGCCGCAAAGTGGCCAAGTCCGATCTGCAGCCGGGCGACATCATCTACTGGTACAACGACAACCAGCACAACGGCATGTACGTCGGCAACGGCAAGGCCATCCACGCGCCGCGTACCGGAAAGAACGTGGAGATCGTCCCGTTGGACTCCATGCCGTTCTTCGCCGCCAGCAGGCCCTGAGCCCCACCACCCGCACCGCCCAAGGAACTTCTGCTGACCTGTCAGCAGCGGAGGCCAGCGGCAGAGGCGCGATCGCGCCCGCGAGGTCACCCCGCGCGAAGCGGACGATGTCGGAAGGAAAACGTGTGAGCCGGATCCGGGGATTCGCCGTGGTGTCCGCCACCGCGGTCACCACCGTCGGCGCCGTCGCGGGAATTGCCTCGGGCAACACCGCGCAGTCGTCGAACGACTTCGATGCGACCGCGGCCGACGCGACCCTCCTCTCGGACATACCCGCGGGCCAGCAGGCCCAGGTCCAGGTCGGCTCGCTGGTCCAGCAGGCCGACGCCCAGGCCGTCTCGGCGGACGCCGCGACGAAGAAGTCCGCGGAAGAGGCTGCGCGCAGGCAGGCGGCCGAGGATGCTGCGGCCAAGAAGGACGCTGCGGAGAAGAAGGCTGCGGCGGAGAAGCTCGCCAAGGAGCGGGAGGAGGCCCAGCAGGAGGCCGTCAGCCGCTCGGCCCGTGATTCCTCCTCTTTCCCGGTCCAGAGCACATACACCGTCGCAGAGGTGCAGGCGATGGCACGCCAGATGGTGCCCGCCGACCAGTGGCAGTGCTTCAGCGACATCGTGGAGCGCGAGTCCAGCTGGAACTACCAGGCAGACAACCCCACATCCGACGCCTACGGCCTCATGCAAGCGCTGCCAGGCTCCAAGATGTCCTCCGCCGGCGCCGACTGGGCGACCAACCCGGCCACCCAGATCAAGTGGGGCCTGAACTACATGAACAGCCGCTACGACGGCCCCTGCGGCGCCTGGCAGTTCTGGCAGGCCAACAACTGGTACTAGACCAGCCCGGGATCAAAAGGCCGCGCAACAGGTTCCCGCCTGTCCTGACGGACGACTACTTGTTCATCGCCGGCGGAATCGGCATCGCCCCCGTCCTGCCCATGGTGCGTGCCGTGGCCGCGGCCGGGCGAGAGCAGCACGGGCGCGTGTCGGCACCCGGCTGCGAGACGACCCGTCCAGGCCGCTGTACGAGGTCTGCGCGGATCTCGTGCGCATTGTTCCTCCGCTTCGTCCGCCGTGCTCGGCCTCGACCATGAGTCTGTCGGTGCCCTCATACGCCGGTGGCGGGACGACCCCGGCACCACCCACCAGATGTGGTAGTCAGAGTGACGTTCGGTCAGGATGAGCTGCCTGGGGAGTTCGCCGACCTGGAGGGCGGCGAAGTCGGCGTGGGCCTGATCGACGGCTTCGGGGTATGCCTCGCGCTTGGCGTGATCGCCCGGCAGATGCCGGCGATGGAGGGGTTCTGACCCTTGAGCTTGCCGGTGGAGATGATCAGGTCGGGCTGGATCTGCTCCACGGACTCGCCGGTTCGCCCGCCGGCGGAGCACGGTGTGCAGCATGTCGTCGGTGATGACCGGCGGCCGGCCGCCGTGCTCGGCCTTGAACATCGGTACAGCGGTTGTCGGCGAGAACGATCAAGGTCGGCTAGCACAGTCACCGGGCGGTCGCTCCGGGGTTCTCAGGGAGATCGTCGATCACATGTGAGGGGCGGCTACCGCCGCCGCGTGCAGGTGGAATTCATGGCTGATGAGCAGGCCCAGGCGCATTGCATTAATCGGCGCACTGTCCGGGAAGCCTTGGTCTCCGCGTGGCCCGCTCCACGGAAGAAGCCGCCACCCCGGCGGTCGCCAGGCAGCCGACCAGGCCATGTCCTTGATCAAGGGCCCACCCGCCGCGGCGAGCTGGGGAAGATCACCAGCGAGGAGACGTCTGGAGGAACGCCTCGCCGAGCTGCGCGCTCGCAGGAGCACGCCACATCCCCGAGCCCGCCGACGGCAAGCGCAGGCGCCATGAGTGGCCTACGAGCCCAGCGTGGGTCCACGCGTAGGCCCGCGAGAACGGCTACGAGTCAGTGGCTATGGGACGTATGACCATCCTCTGCCGGCTCCGCGGGGGCCTCGGCCGGCCGGTCCTGCTCAACGGGAGTCTGGTCCTGCTCTGCGGAGGGCTGGTCCTGCTCTGCGGGCGTCTGGGTCGTGGAGCCGTGATCGTGGCTGTGGCCATCGGAGCTGATGGTGCCGGCGAGGGCGTTCATGCCCAGCCAGGTGAGGGCCGAGAGGACGACGACGCCTGCCGCGAACGGGCTGACGAGGTGCCGCCAGCGGCCCTTGGAGTCCTTGGCGACGAACGCGACGTACGACATGAGCAGGCCGATGGGGGTCATCCAGGCACTGCGCTCGGGGAACTGCTCGAAGTGCTGGATGCCGCCGCCGACCAGGCCGACACCGAAGGACAGCAGCAGGGAGAACGCGACCAGCGAGACTGCCTGGCTCAGCGCCGGACGCTCATCGGCCAGCACGAACTCGTTGACGATGGTGCCGAGGAGGAACACGAAGGCGCCGACGACGCAGATGATCGTGTACAGCGACGGATCGATCGGGTAGTGGACGACGGCGCCGGCGATCAGGGCGGCGCCCATGAAGTAGAGCATCTGGCCGCTGTAGCGAGCCGGGAGCGACTTCTTGTCGAAGGCAGGGCGGCGATGTCTCGAGGGGGGAGTCTGGTGGCGCTCGGGCTGGAGAACGGTGGTCACGCGGGTAAGGCCTTTCAGATCTTGGTGTGTGAGAGCAGGCAGAAGCGCGCCGACACCAGTGGTGCGGCGTCACGTTGGTGCAGCTCTCAGCAGCGCAGGATCGAAAGTCGGTGTAGGCACGGTGGGTCGCCGGTGCGGCTGATCCAGCGGTGCGCGGGTGCTGCCCATCGGCGGAGCACGCAGAGGACGCGGTTGGAGATCCCGCGCCTGAGGGCGAACGCGAGCAAGGCGGCAACAATGCCCAACAGCGCCAGGCAGCTGTCTCCGGCTCCGCCGTGGTCGCAGGGGGATTCGCCGTCCGGGCCGTCCGGTGTTTTGGTGGCTTCACCGGGAGCGACGGCAGTGTGGGCGTGCTGAGTCTTGTCCCCGGCGTCAGTGAGGGGCATCGCGGCGGCGTGGCAGCTGTGGGAATGGTGATGTGTGGTCAGGGCGTGCATCGCGAATACGGCAAGCACCACCGCGAAGAGCGTTGCCATCAGCAACGCTCCCGTGCGGTGGCCGCGACGGACCTGGCCTGAAATCACGCTTCAGGACCATAGGCGGGCTTGGTAGCGAAATTGCCAGCCGGAGGCGTCCCCACCCCGTGATGGGAGGAAGATCACATCAGGCGTGGATGCGTCTGCGCGGCGTCACCGCGTAGCTGCACCGCGCTGGCTGGCCCCGTGGCTCGGCGCCGGGTGCGATCGTCTTCGAGGGCGGCGGTCGAGACGACCAGCCCAGCGAGCAGGAAGCCGATACTGACTTCGGCTTGCCAGGGTGACGTAGGGGCGTCGAGGGCGAGGCCCGTTCCTACTATGAAGCCGTCGAGGGTGCCGGGCCGGTACTGAAGGCGCTTGAGCCGATTGCGCACCAGAGTTTCGAGCCGGTCGAGGGCCGTGACGGCGAGGTTGGCCAGCTGCGCTTGACGTGGGCCCAGATTTTCTCATCGGCGCTCAGCCACGTGGAGAAGAGCCTGCTCGGCACCGTCGACCGAGCGGACGGCATGAAGCAGCTCACCCTCGGCGGCTGGCCGCTGTACCAAGCGCGGGGGCGCCGGCGCATCGTCAGACGGCCGCCGGATCCTCCTGGACGACCGGCCGCTGCGGCGCCCGTGACTGGTGCTGCCTGCGCCACCCGTAACGGGTCAGCCCCTTCGGTTTGTACACCGACAGCGTCACGGCGACGAGCAGCACGAGGAGGGCCGCGGCGGCGTCGGCCAGCAGCTGGATCCTCATCCCTACCAGGTCATCACTCGAAAGCGTGGCCCGGGCCGCGGCGTCGGCGACATGGCCGACCACCTGCATGTGTACGAGCAGCAGAGCGGTCGCGACCACGTTGATCAGCAGCTTGATGACGACCCAGTAGTAACGGAACAGACCCCAGGTCGTCCCCAGGGCTTGGACGAGCCCGGTGAACAGCGAGGCGAGGCTGAGGGGAACCAGCGCGAACCAGCCGGTCAGTTCCATCGCCAGGTAGGCACCGCGCACCCTCTGGGGGTCCTGGCCGGCAAGACCCACGGCAGCGAGGACGACGAACACGACGACAGCGCCGAGCCAGCCGACCGAGGAGGTGACGTGTGCGGTGAGGTTGAGCTTGCGGAGGCGGGGGTTCATGGCCATGGCGTTCAGTGGCCACCCATCCCGCCACCGAACGCGTGCATGAGCACGAACGCCACCAGCAGCGCGGATCCGGCGGCGATACCGAAGACCTTCACCCAGCGGGGCATGCCGGGATGCGTCGTGGGACCTGGCGTGTGGTCGGCGGCTTCGGTACGGGAGGGCGAGTCAGCCATGTGTGCGTCCTTGGGTGCTCGATTGCCGGACGGTCGACACGCGCACTTTACGAGACACTCTGTCCATGGTGTCAACCAGGGTGTATCAACATCGCCGCCGCGTACACTGACGCCGTGCCCAAGCTGTGGAACGAGACGATCGAGGCGCACCGCCGCGCGGTGCGCGACGCGATTCTGAACACCACGGCGGAGCTGGCCGCCGAGCGCGGCGTGCGGTCGGTGACGATGTCGCAGATCGCCGAACAGGCCGGCATCGGCCGGGCCACGCTGTACAAGTACTTCCCGGACGTCGAGGCGATCCTGCTCGCCTGGCACGACCGCCAGATCACCGAGCACCTGGCCCAGCTGGCGGAGGTCCGGGACCAGGCCGATGGGCCCGGCGAGCAGCTCGAGGTGGTTCTGAGGGCGTTCGCCCACATCTCGCGCCAGTCCCGCGGACACCACGGCACCGAGCTCGCGGCGTTCCTTCACCGGGACGAGCGGGTCGTCCGAGCGCAGGAGCAGCTACACGGCATGATCCGGGATCTGCTGGCCGAGGGCGCGCAGGCCGGCGTCTTCCGTGCCGACGTCGCGCCCGACGAGCTGGCGACGTACTGCCTTCACGCCTTGACCGCCGCTGCGGCCCTGCCCTCCGAAGCGGCGGCGGACCGTCTCGTCACGGTGACCCTGTCCGGGCTGCGCGACGGTCACCCCATGCCGGAAGACCAGAAGCCGACGAGCGGGCACGCACGCCACGGTCACCACTCAGGGCACTCAGCCCACTGAGCTCACCCACTCTTCTCCACGAGCCCGCATGGGTTGGGCAGCAGCGTCCTAGAAGTTATTGCGATCTCTTTGCAGCTAACTACTAAATTCCATAGAGAATGGTCTGCGACGTAAGCACGACTCGGATCAAGGACACCGCCATGACCGCTGCGCCCAACCCTCAGCCCGGCCTCGTCCGGCGTATACGCGGAGCACTCACTCCCCGCGAATGGGCCCGGGCCGGCGGCCTGGCCGCAGCGATCCTCGCCCTGCACGTCATTGGCTGGGGCACGCTGCTGTTCTTCGTCGTTCCGCAGCACTTCGACCTGGGCAGCCAGGGGGCGTTCGGCATCGGTCTCGGCGTCACCGCGTACGTGCTCGGCATGCGGCACGCCTTCGACGCCGACCACATCGCAGCGATCGACAACACCACCCGCAAGCTGATCTCCGACGGCCAGCGCCCGCTGTCCGTCGGCTTCTTCTTCTCCCTCGGCCACTCGACCGTCGTCTTCCTGCTCGCCCTGCTCTTCGCGCTCGGCGTGCGCTCGCTCGCCGGACCCGTGCAGGATGACGGCTCCGCGCTGCAGCAGACGCTCGGCCTTATCGGCACCTCGGTCTCCGGTGTCTTCCTCTATGTCATCGCGGCCTTCAACCTCGTCGCCCTGCTCGGGATCCTGAAGGTCTTCCGCCGGATGCGCACGGGTGACCACAGCGAGGCAGACCTGGAGGCGCAGCTCAGCAACGGCGGCGGGGTCATGACCCGGATCCTGGGCCGGGCGACCCGGGCCGTCGGCAAGCCCTGGCACATGTACCCGCTGGGCTTCCTCTTCGGCCTCGGCTTCGACACCGCCACCGAGGTCTCGCTCCTGTTCCTCGCGGCAGGCGCGGCCGGGGCCGGCATCCCCTGGTACGCGATCCTGTGCCTGCCGGTGCTGTTCGCGGCCGGGATGAGCCTGCTCGACACGATCGACGGCTCGTTCATGAACTTCGCGTACTCGTGGGCCTTCTCCAACCCGGTCCGCAAGGTCTTCTACAACATCACCATCACCGGGCTGTCGGTCGCCGCCGCGCTCCTCATCGGCACAGTCGAGCTGCTGTCGATCGCCGCGGAGAAGCTCTCCCTGCACGGCGCCTTCTGGGACTGGATCGGCGGCATCGACCTCAACAGCGTCGGGTACGCCGTAGTCCTCCTCTTCGTCGTCACCTGGGCCGCCGCGCTGCTCATCTGGCGATACGGCCGCATTGAGGAGAAATGGGCAGTCGCCCCGCAGTCCACGGGAGACTGACCGGCTGGGCGAGTGGGACACGCCGGGCATCCGGGTGAATCGCACGGCTCCGCATCGGTTACTCGCTGGTTGCACGGAAGGCAGGTTTCGGCACCGTGCCACCGACCGATCGATCGGAGTTTGCATGCACTGCCGAATAACATCCGTGGGCCGTGTGGGTGCAGCCCTGTTGATGGCTGCCGGACTCGCCCTTGCCGCAGCACCCACTGCCGTCGCGGACGGCGACAGCGAGTTCAACGAAAAAGAGTTCCTCGCCATGACCGTCGACCATCACTTCGGCGGCGTCCACATGGCCGAGATGTGTGTGCAGAAGACCACGCGGGCGGATCTCAAGGGCCTCTGCTCGGAGATCAAGCACACGCAGGCCAAGGAGATCGCCACGATGCGTTCGTGGCTGAAGGCCTGGTACAGCACCGATGAGGAACCGAGCGTGCCACACGAGGCCATGCCCATGATGCACGAGCTTGAGGGTCTGTCGGGTCGGGCCTTCGACGTGACGCTCTCCCGCCACTTCGCCCAGCACCACCGCGAGTTCCTGCCCGAGGCGGACAAGTGCCGCAAGCACGCCAAGCACAGCGAGTTGCGCGACTTGTGCGACACGATGCACAAGACCCAGACGGAGGAGATCGGCAAGTTCGAGGCGGTCATCGCCGGTAAGCCGATCACCGTCGACACCGGTAGCGGCGGCCTGGCCACCGCCGGCTCGCGAGGCGCCGGCACCGGCGGAGCAGGGTGGCTGGCCGCCGGTGGCGTGGCCGCGGCAGTGGGTACCGCCGCCCTGGGCCGGCGCCTGCGCCGCCAGTGACCGGCGGGCGCGCCGGGCACACTCTGTGGGCGCTGGCCACACTGTCGCTCTGGGTCGTCGCATTGGCGGCCGCCAGCGCCCCGGCGCGCCCTGCCGTCGCCGCTGGGGCGGCATCGCTCCGGCCGGTGCCGCCCCAGCGGTCCGCTTCCCACACGACCTCGACGGCGAGCCCGGTACGCCTGACTCTGGCCCGAGTGGGTCTGGATGCGGCGGTGATGCCCATCGTGGTGAGGGCCGATGGGCGCCTGGCCGTGCCCGGTGACGGCAAGGCGGCCGGCTGGTGGGAGGACACCGCCCCGCCGGGCAGCCGACAGGGCAGCACCATCATCGCCGGGCACCTCGACACCCCACGCGGGGCCGCCGTCTTCGCACCCCTGACCCGGGCCAAGCCGGGTGACCGGGTCACGGTCACCACCGCGGCCGCCAGAGTGGGCTACAGGGTTCGGGCGGTCACCGTGCGCCGCGGCGCCGCACTGCCGGGCGAGTTCATCACCACTATCGGGCCTCCCCGGCTGGTGCTGGTCACCTGCACCGGGCCCTACCGCGAAGGCAGCGGCTACCGCGACCGGCTCTACGTCGACGCCACCCCGGCCCCGCCGATCGGCAGGCTGAATCCTTCTGAGGGTCAAGTCCCCTTCCTGAAGACAAGCACCTCCGTGGAGGCGACGCCCATGGGCGCCAGGAAACTGGCCTCCAGGCTGCAGCCGAGGGCCGCGAAGAGGTCCACGCATGTCCGGCGGGGCATGGCGGCTGGGTAGGAGTCGTGCCCGGCGCCGCCCTGCGTCGCCCAGGCGCCCACCGCGGCCGGCTCCAGGCAGGTCTCTGTCATCACGTCGAAGACGATCCGACCACCGGGTCGCGTGACACGCGCCATCTCGAAGAAGTAGCGGGAGGCGCAGAGGAAGGTCACAGTGTTGAAGACCTTATGGGCCTGCACAAGGTCGATGCTGCCGTCGGGTGTCGGGGCGAGACTGCTTCCTGCGGTCGGTTGGGCGACCACGCCGAATGTATCCGTCAGGTAGTTGGCCCAGGGCTCTGCCGTCTCGTAGATCTCGTAGCGGTCTGGTGCACACTCCTTCAGCGTCTTCTCCAGGTACCGTCCGGACCCGGGACCGATCTCCAGCACCGTGTTCGGGTTGGCAGCGAAGACGCCGAGGGCGCTTAGTTCATCGATGGTGGACTGGGTGGCGCCAGGCGTCCCGTTCATGACCTCGTCGATGTAGTCACCGACCGACAGACCGGCCGCCCGTGCAGCCCGCACCGTTGCCTCGAACGGGATGAAGTCGTCGACGCCACCCAGGTGGTTGGTACTGCGCACGATGTCGAATCCAGCACGCCCCAAGAGCCGCTTGACCCCCGACTTCAATACTGACGTTCTCCTGCCCGCCGCCCTCATCAGGCACCCCCGGTCGTCTCCACCCTCGGTGTCAGCAGGCGCCCGACCGCCGGGCGCACCTCTTTCGCACCCACGGGCTCCCCACCACCCATCGAGGCAACGCCACCCTACTAAATTACTTAGCACTCTGCGGCTAATGTTGCCCCATGACCGATCCGCGCGCCCCGGAGCTGCCCTCAGCGCCGTGCCAGATACTTCTGCATGGCACGGTGCAGCGTCTTGTTGACGGCACCCTCAAGCGCCAGCTCCCATTCACCGAGCGTCTCGACGACCTGGCCTCCCGTGCCGAGCTTCCAGCGCATCAGGCCGTACGACCGCTCCTGCGGATCGAGTACGTCGGGCACGCCCCGCATGTCGTACACCTGGGCGCCCAGCGTGTGCGCGTCGCGGAGCATCCGCCACTGCAGGGCGTTGCTCGGCCGCACCTCGCGGCGGTGGTCCGCGGACGCTCCCGTCTGGTACCAGGCCCTGCGCCCCGCCACGATCAGCGTGTGGGCGGCGAGCACCTCCCCATCGTGCCACGCCAGGTACAGCCGCATGCGGCCGGACTCTTCGGCGTTGAGCTCGCGGTACTGGCGCTGGAAGTACTCCAGCGAGCGGCCGAGCCGGAAGCCGTCGCGCTGCTCGGTGAGCTGCAGCAGCCGGTAGAACTCCGACAGATAGTCGGCCGTACCGACGCAGGGCTCGACGTCGGCCTTCGCCGCCTTCTTTATGTTGCGCCGCCACTCCTGGTTCAGCCCCGCCCACAGGTCGTCGAGGGTGCGGCCGGCCAGCGGCACCTCGAAGAGGTAACGGGGCTGTGCGTCGCCGGCGTTCCCCTCCTCGCCGCAGCGCCGCCATCCGCCCGCCCGCAGCCGGTCCGCGACGGCGGCGCCGACCGGGTCGACGAGGTCCGGCAGCACATCGCCGACGCGGCGCCCCGGACCGACCGCCGCCTTGAGGGTCGCGGCGTTCCAGCGGCGGTACGGCAGCGGTGGCCCCATCCGTACCGCGAAGGCGCCGGCCGACCGCAGATGGTCCAGCAGAGGCTGAAGCAGGTGCGGCAGCCGCGGGTCCGCCCAGTCCAGCACCGGCCCTTCCGGCAGGTAGGCGAAGTACCGGCGTGTTCCGGGCAGTGGCCGGTACAGCACCTGGGCGGCGCCGCACTGGCGTCCGGAGCTGTCGAACCAGCCGAGCCGTTCCGCCTTCCAGCCTGCCTTCACCGCGGCCCAGGACGGGTACTGCAGGAAGCTCGCCTGTCCGGGGAGAGAGTCCAGATATCCCAGGTGCCGCTCGGTGGTGGTGCTGCGCACCACGTAGCTGCGGGTGTGTGTGGTTTCGGACATCTGCGCCTCTGTCACGGCCATGTGGGAGGTCTCCTCGATCTGTTCCGTACTCCTCCGCCGGGAGGGCGGCGGGACAGACCCGCCTGTCTCTTGCACGCGTGGCGGCCCCGGGTTGTGGCGGGGAATTTCGCTGAGTTGCTCGAGTGGCGGGGAGGACACACGGCGTGACGGCTCAGGAACAGGTGGAGGCCGCCAGCGGCGCGGCTCCGAAGGCCGGCTTGGCGCGCCGGCTGCGCGGCGGGGCCGTGATGATGCTGGGCTCGCTGACGTCGCGGGCCACCGGGTTCGTCCGCGGTGCGGTCGTGGTGGCGGCCCTGGGTACGGCGTTGCTCGGCGATGCCTACAACGTCGCCAACACGGTGCCGAACATCGTCTACATCCTGCTGATCGGCGGGGCGCTGAACTCGGTGTTCGTGCCGGAGCTGGTGCGGGCGGCGAAGGAGCACGCGGACGGCGGGGCCGCGTACACCGACCGGCTGCTCACGCTGTGCCTGACCGCCCTGACCGCGATCACGACGCTCGCTGTCCTCGCCGCGCCCTGGGTCGTCTCCGCGTACACCGACTACACGGGCGCCCAGCGCGACCTGACCGTCGCGCTCGCCCGCTACTGCCTGCCGCAGATCTTCTTCTACGGCGTGTTCACCGTGCTCGGCCAGGTCCTCAACGCCCGCGACCGGTTCGGGGCGATGATGTGGACCCCGGTCCTCAACAACGTCACCGTGATCGCGGTGTTCGGGCTGTACCTGGTGATCGCCCGCACCGCGAGCACGGCGGGCGAGGTCACGGACGGCCAGCTGCTCCTGCTCGGCCTGGGCAGTACAGCGGGCATCGCCGTCCAGGCGCTGGCACTGCTGCCGTCGCTGCGCGCGGCCGGGTTCCGGTGGCGGCTGCGGTTCGACTGGCGCGGATCGGGGCTCGGGCGTCCGGTACGGGCCGCCGTGTGGACCCTTCTGCTGGTCCTGGTCAACCAGGTCGCGTACTGGGTGGTGACCCGACTGTCCACCTCCGCCGGGGTACGCGCAGTCGCCGAGGGCGTCACAGAAGGCGTCGGCTACACCGCGTACAGCAGCGCCTATCAGCTGTGGGTGGTCCCGCAGGGCATCATCACCGTCTCCCTGGTCACCGCGCTGCTGCCGCGGATGAGCCGCGCCGCCACCGACGGCGACCTGGCGCAGGTCGCCGCCGGCCTGTCCCGGACCCTGCGCACGACAGCGGTGGCGATCGTGCCCGCCGTGTTCCTCTTCCTGGTGCTCGCGCCCCAACTCACCGGCCTCGCTTACCAGTACGGGCAGGTGAGCGACGCCGACGCCAAGGCGATCGGCTGGGTGCTGGCGGCGTTCGCGCCCGGGCTGGCGGCCTTCTCCGCGCAGTACGTGCTCTCCCGCGGCTTCTACGCACTCGGCGACACCCGCACGCCGTTCCTGCTGACCCTGGTCATCGCCGGCGTCAACGCGGGGCTGTCCGTGACCTCGTACGCCCTGCTGCCCGCACGCTGGGCGGTCACCGGCATCGCGGCCGCGTACGCGATCGCCTGCACGGCGGGCCTGTGCTGCACCGCGCTCGTGCTGCGCCGCAGGCTGGGCCATTCCCTGGAGCGGACGCTCGGCACGCACCTTCGCCTCGGCGTCGCGTGCCTGCCGGGCGCTGCCTTGGCCTACGCGACGAGCGGCTGGTTCACGGAGCAGCTGGGCGGCGGCCTCGCCGGAGACGCCTCCGGCCTGGTGGTCGGCGCCGTCGTCATCGGCCTGTCGGTCGTGGTGTTGGCGAGCCCGCTGCGCATCCCCGAGGTCGGTGAGCTCGTTGCGCCACTGACTCGCCGTTTCGGATCGAGCGGCCGTCACAGGAGGGGGCGATGACGGACAGCCAGGATCAGGCATCGGCCGCCCGCCGGGACTTCGAGCGCTTCTACGCCGAGAGCGTCAAGCGGCTCGTCGCCGTCGTGTACGCCGTGACGGGCGACCTCGGCGAGGCGGAGGACGCGGTCCAGGAGGCGTACGCGAGGGCCTGGCCGCGGTGGGAGCAGCTGGTCGCGGAAGGGGATCCGACGCCATGGGTGCGTACGGTCGCCCTGCGTCTGGCGGTCAGCTCCTGGCGCAGGGCCCGCAATCGGCTCCGCGCCCACTTCCGGCACGGTCCACCGCCCGACCTGCCCGGCCTCGCACCCGACCACGTCGCCCTGGTCGCCGCACTGCGGCACCTCAACCCCGAACAGCGGCGCGCGGTGGTGCTGCACCACCTCCTCGACCTCCCGGTGGAGGAGGTCGCCCGCCAGACCGGGTCGACGAGCACGGCGGTACGCTCACGGCTCATGCGGGCCCGCCGCATCCTCAGCACCCATCTCACCGACTCGCCGGACACACCGACGGCCCGAGCAAGCCGCACCGCGGCCACCGCACAGCCCCGGCAGGAGGTCCTCCCCCATGAGTGACGAAACCCGCCGTCCCCCGCAGGACGACCTCGGCACGCTGCTCCACGGCTACGCCGACGAGGCCGAGCCGCTGATCACCGTCAGCGGGGGCGTCGCCGACGTGCACAAGCGCGTACGCCGCCACCGGACCCGCCGCCGGCTGGCGGTCACCACGGCGGGCTGCGCCGCCCTGCTCTCCCTCGGCCTCTGGGGCCTCCCGCCTCTGCTCGACGGCACATCCGCCGACCGTCCCCAGGAGACCAGCCCCGGCCTGGTCTCGGCCGCCTCGATCCTGCCCGCACCGGACAGCGGTGGCGGCCTCCCCCGTACAGATCTGCTGTCCCCCTCCGCCCTGCCCTGGAACGCCGCCTATCACTGGCGGACCACAACCACCAGTAACAGCGCCACCACTCCCCTGCCCACCGGGGGGACGGAGGACTGCGCTCTGCGGTGGTTCGACGGGACCGGCGCCGAGGAGCAGATCGCCCGTTCCTACAGAGGTGACAGCGATGCGACCGCACAGCACCGCATCGTGGCGTACGCGGACAACTCCGCCGCCCAGCACGCCGTCGAGCAGCTCGCCGAAGCCCTGCACAAGTGCGGCTGGCACCAGACCCGAAGTCCCCATGCACAAGACCACGACTCGAAAGCGCCTGCGCTCTACGAATACGTCCTCACCCACGGTGCGGAAGCCCCGCTGCGCGTCACGCTGGTCCAGTCCGACCACCGGGTCGCCGTGCTCGTACTCGCCACCCCGCAGGTCGCCGACCACGCCCACACCGATCCGCGGACAGAGAACTGCCTGGAGGAGACCATGAACTCCGCTCAGCCGCACGGCCCTTCGCCATCTGCGACCGGGCATTGCTGAGCCACGCCTCCGGGCATGCCGTGCGGCACGTCACGCCTTCGGTCCGTGTCCGCCGAGCCTCAGAGCCGACACCAACGCATCGGCGAACCGGCCGGGGTGGGTCACGTGGCCGAGGTGGCCGCCCGGCATCTCGATCACGTCCAGGCCGATCCTGAGTCCCAGGGCGACGGTTGCGTCATGAGCGGGATAGCCGTGTGACTCCCGCCCCGCCGCGAGAACGACCCGATCGGCGTGCGAAGTGAGGACATCGACGTCGAGTTCAACCGCTGGGTACTGGCGCAGCTCGTGCTCGAACCAATAGGTGGCGTTGGCAAGAAGGTACTTGCCCTTCTTGGGATCCTTCGCCCGTAGCGCGGCCATGGCCTGCCGATCCGGCTCCGCGAAGGCTTCTTCACGGAACCTCTCAAGTGCCGGCTGGATGCCGGATCGGCGGTAGAGGTCGTACAGCTCAGTGAAGAAGTCGACCCAGTTCTGGCCGTCGGGCAGGAGTTTCACAGCCGGTGGCTCGTACGGCACAAGCGTGTGGACCGTGGAGGGGTGCCGGGCGAGGAGTTCCAGGGCGACGAGTCCTCCGGAGCTGCTGCCGAAGACGGTCGCGGGCTCATCGCTCAGGTGCTCGCTCAAGCGCCGGGCATCGTCGGCGTCGGTCTCGAGGCGGCGGTCGTAGTCCTGCGGACCATCGAGTCGGCTCCGGGAAAAGCCGCGCCGGTCGTAGGTGACGACGGTGTGGTGCGCCGCCAGGTGGTCCGCCACCGCTCCGAAGGCGTCGGCGTCGCCGTTGGCGCCCGGGATCATGAGCATGAGCGGGCCACTGCCACGGGTCTCGTAGTAGAGCTGTGCACCGGGAACGTCGAGGGTGCTCATAGGTGCCTCGCTTCCGTTTCTCGTTTCCGCGAGCAGGCGATGGCCCGCGTCCACGTCACCGGCTACGCCTGCGGCGATGGTGCGCGACGAAGCCGCCCATCCCGATGACCTTCGCAACGACGACCGCCACGACGACGGCACCGGCGCCCCAGCCCAGCCATTGCGAAGCCGCCAGCACGGAGCCGCCCAACACCAGGTGCGCGACGACCAGCAGCGCCACGGCTCCAACAACCGCCCTGACGGTCCAGCGGCGGGTCATGCCGCCTGCGTGACTGAGCTCCTTCTGATGCGGGGCGTCCGCCTGGTCGCCCACGCCGGGGAGAGTGCTGGGCGCTTCGATCTGTTGCCAGGCCACCGTCAGGTGGTTACGCCTGCCGATCTTCTCGACGCGTGCGGCGATGAGATCCCGCATCCGCTGCAGGTCCTCCTCGGTGGCGGCCTCGATGTGCAGCACGAGGGCGTCCGGGGTGGCCCGCAAGGTCCACTGGCCCAGGCTGAGGAGGACGGTCCCGTTAGTGTCGGACCATTCGACGTGATGCACCTCAGGGGGCTTGTGCGTGCCACCGCCGCCGCGCGCGCCCTGCCGATAGTGGGGGTGGCGTTCCATCTGCTGGGCATGTCGGCAGAGTTGGTCGAGGTAGCGGCTTGCGCGTTCGGTCTCGACGCTGGCTTCCGCGGTCAGCATGGCGTTCCTCTCCGGACCGCTCACAGGTTCAGATCCTGGTGAGGGCGACGAGCCAGGCCCGAATACCGTCCGGGTCCGTGGTGATGTCGATCGTGCCGGGTTCGATGGAGTCGATCAGCCATCCTTCGGCGAAGGCGGCCTCGATCTCGGCCCGCGTGAGCTTGTGCACTCGTCCCCACTCGCCGGCCTGCCGGTCGCTGAAGCACAGCATGAAGTACCGGCCGCCCGGGCGGATCACGGCGCGCAGGCTGTCGACGTAGGCGGCGCGGTCGTCGCCGTCGAAGATGTGGAAGAGCCCGCAGTCGAGCACAGTGTCGAAGGTTTCGCGCAGGTCGGCCAGCTTCAAGGCGTCCCCGTAGAGGAACCGCGCCGTGCGGCCCCGCTCATGCGCCTTCTCCTCGGCGGCGCGCAGAGCCCGGGAGGCGAGGTCGACGCCTGTGGCGTCCAGGCCGAGCCCGGCACACATGAGCGCGTGCTCGCCGGTCCCGCAGCCGACGTCCAGCACCCGGCCCCGGATGGCACCCGCCTCGGCGAGAGCCAGGAACGCCGGCTGCGGCCGGCCGATGTCCCAGGGCGGTGGGCTGGCGTACAGGTCGTCGGGCTCCGGCCGCTCCTCGGAGCCGGAGCCGAGGTGGTGGGGGTAGCGGGGTGAGCCGCCCATGCCGGTGTCCTTCCGTTGCGTCGGGCGGTCCGGATCGCCGTCCGGGCCTCATGTACACCAACCAGCTTTATCGAGACACTCTGTCTCTGTCAATCCAGAGTGTCTCTCTAGTGGCGCGATGTATGACTCCAGGACCGCCGATGCGGGAATTCCGAAAGTGGGAGCCAGGGCGAGTGGCTGGCACTGAAGTCGGTGACACAGCACCGTTCGGACTCGCTATGATCACGCCGTGCTCACGGACCAGACGGCCACAGCCCTGCCGCGAGCCCGCACGCGGGCTCCGCAGCTGACCCGTCTCGCGTGGCTCGCGATGCTGCTGTTCAGCCTGCTGCTCGCACACGGACTGCAGGGCGAGAGTGCCGCCGGACACCTTGAGGCAGGCGTTTCCGCATCGCTTCTCGTCCATGACACGGAGTCCTCCGCCGATCACGATCAGCGCCAGCACAAGGACGGCGAGTCCGAGGAGTCCGCGCACAACAACTGCGCACCCGGCCAACCGGACGACGCGCTCCCCGTACCATCCCCCGGTACTTCACCAGCGGTCGACCACTGCCACGTGTCGCCGCACTCCGGCATCCGTGCCGACATCGCCGCCCCGGACACCAGGCCTCCGGGCGCGACAACCGTATTGCGTATTTAGACGGACCTAGGCGGGCAGGAGCCCTCCCCCCTGCCGGGTGGGGTGCTGCCCACCTGCGCCCAGGCATACGCCTGCGCCAGCTCCGCGACGGGCTTCGCACGCCCTGCCCAGCCGGGCAGTGAGCATCACACCTTCGCCTTCAGCCGAGCACCGGGTTCCTCACCCGCGCCCTGCCCCACCAGCCGTCTTGCCCGTTCCCCTATCCTCCGAGCCGCCGAAAGGCCCCTGTCTTGTCCCTTGTCACCGAACGCCCCGCACACCCCGCACCCTCCGCGCCTCAGCCGCCCCCTGGTGGCGGCAGAGCCGCCGCCCGTCGGGGGCGCCGCCGCCGCGCCCGCAAGCCTGCACCGCTCGCGGGCCGCTACATCGGATACGTGTTGTACTTCGTCGGGGCGGGCCTCATCAGCGGCGCCGTGGTCCACCACCCGCTGGATCCGGCCCGGTACACGAAGATCGCCGTCATCGGCGTCCTGGTGTTCCTGGTGGCGACGCTGGTCAACGAGTTCCTGCTCGCCGCCAACCGGCCGGCGCTGCCGCGCGCGATCCTCATCATCGCGGCCTCGCTGCTGCTCTCGTTCGGCATAGGCATGCTCAGCGGCGGGCTGCAGCACTTCGAGGACTTCCCCGCCCGCGGTGCCGTGCTCGTCCCTCTGGGGATCACGGTCTCGTTCATCGCCTTCGTACTGAAGGACCCCGAGTCGTCCTGGCGCCGCATCTTCGGCCCTCTGGGGCTCGCCGTCCTCCTCACCGCCACCGTCAGCTTCTTCGGCCTGCGCACCATCGCCGAAGGGCTCGGCGAAGCCTCCGGCGAGAGCGGGCACAGCCACGGCGAAGGTACGGAAGAGGAACCGGACGAGCACGAAGCCGGGCAGGAGTCCTCCGCGCCCTCCTCCGAACCCGCGGCACCGGAGACGGCCGCCTCTACCGAGGCGGAATCCGGTCACGCGGAGGACGGCCACAGCCACTGAGGCCGAGGGCGGCACAATCAACCACCTACTAAGCCACTTAGCTTCAGTCGGGTAACGTGGGCGCCGCGCCCCCACACGGGTGCGAACCGGAGGGGGATATGACCGGACACAGCGGCGCCTACGCCCCGCACAGCATCATCAGCGCCATCCAAGTCGCATCAGACACGAAGGAGGACCAGAGCGGTCTCGTCTCATGGGCCTCCGCCGCCGGCATCATCGCAATGGTGCTGGTCGTCGCCCTGGCGGTGTTCCTGACGGTAGAGCTGGCGTGGAGGGAGCGGCGACAGCGCAGACGAGAAGAGCGGACGGAGCCGACCTCTGAACGCGACCCCCACAAGGGTGAAACCTCACGGTAACCATACGGCGCACCGCGTACGGTTAATGTACTAATGAACTTAGCGGAGCACTTGTCTTCGCGGCGCAGCCCCTCGCTGCACAGAACGACGTACGACCAGGAGCTGAACGCCGTGTCACGAGGCAAGCGGGTCTGGGCCGTGTTCGCAGCCCTCGCCGCCGCGTTGCTGGCGCTTCAGCTCTTCACGCACACGGCGCCCATGGCGGTCGCCCACGCGCAGGAGACGACGACGTCTCAAGGCGAAGCCGCGGTCTGCGGCGACGCGCACGGCTCCGAGGAGATGTCCGAGCACCGCCTGACCCGCGACCGTCAGCGTGCCGGCGAGTACGCCCCGGACGGCCCTTCGTACAGCAGCAGCCAGGTCATGGACGCCGACGCGGTTGTGGCATCGCCGACAATCTCGGCGGCCAGAGACACGCTCCGCCCGTCAAGACCGGTCACGGACCTCTCACAGGCGGCACTCCAGGTCTTCCGCTGCTGATCCGACCCACGGGCGGCAAGCGCCATTCCGGGCGGCCGGGGCCAGATTCCCGCCGCCCCACACCTCGCGCGCTCACCCAGCGCTCGGGCGCTATCTCCTGCCCGCCGCAGTGACATTCCACCCCTGACAACCGACGCACCCTTGTGGTGCGCCCAGACGCGCCTTGGCGCGCCCAGGAGGCATCTCACATGCAACCCCTCATCGACTACGCCCGCACATTCCGGCACCAGACCGCGGCCCGTCCCGAGGAGTTCGCCCGCCTTGCCGAAGGCCAGGCCCCCCAGGCCCTGTTCATCACCTGCTCCGACTCCCGGGTCATACCGTCCCTGATCACCGGGGCCCGCCCGGGCGAGCTTTTCGAGCTGCGCACCGCCGGCAACATCGTCCCTCCGTACGGGTCGGGCCAGCCGTCCGGTGAGGCCGCCACCATCGAGTACGCCGTGGAAGTGCTCGGAGTCACCGATGTGGTCGTCTGCGGCCACTCCCACTGCGGTGCCGTCGGCGCCCTCGTGCGCGGCGACGACCTGAACGCCGTCCCCGCCGTCCGCGACTGGCTCGCGCACACCGCGCCCCGGCAGGACGGCACGAAGAGCCAGGACGACCCCGCGGTCGCCGATGCAGTGCAGTCGCACGTTCTTGCGCAGATCCTCAGGCTGCGCTCGTATCCGTGCGTCGCGCGGCGGCTCGACGCGGGTGAACTGCGCCTGCACGCCTGGTTCTACGAGATCCACACCGGCACCGTGCTGGCTCACGAGCCGCACGCCGACACCTTCGTCGCGCTGTGAGCGCGCACAGGAGGGCCGCCGGTCAGGCGTCGCCCCACAAGCAGAGCGGGCAGCGGCGTCGCACGAAGGCCGCAGGCTCCGGATCCACTCTGCGGCAGGACTTCGCCGCCTCACTCGTCGTCTTCCTCGTCGCCCTGCCGCTGTGCGTGGGCGTCGCCGTCGCGTCCGGCGTGCCGGCAGAGCTCGGGCTCGTCACCGGCATCGTGGGCGGCCTTGTCGCCGGCCTGCTGCCCGGCAGCAGCCTCCAGGTCAGCGGTCCCGCCGCGGGGCTGACCGTGCTGGTCTTCGAAGCCGTCAGGGAATTCGGTCTCCCGGCCCTCGGTGCCATCGTGCTCGCCACGGGCCTGCTTCAACTCCTCATGGGGGCCCTGAAGTTCGGGCGTTACTTCCGGGCGATCTCGGTGGCGGTCGTCGAGGGCATGCTGGCCGGAATCGGCCTGGTGCTGATCGCGGGCCAGCTGTACTCCATGGCGGGGATCAAGGCTCCCGCCGAGGGGCTGGCCAAGATCGCCGGGCTGCCGGGGATGCTCGCCGATGCCGCGCAGTCGCCCGGCGCGCGAGCCGCTCTCGGCCTGGGTGTGGGCACCATCGCCGTACTCGTGCTGTGGAAGAAGCTGCCGAAGGTGGTTCAGGTCGTCCCGGGACCCCTCGCCGCCGTCGGACTCGCGACGGCCGCCCTCGGTGTTCCTCTCCCTGCCGGTGGCCAAGGTGGAGGTGCGGGGTCTGCTGGGCGCCATCCAGCCTCCGACGCCCGACGCCTTCGGACGTCTGATGGACGTCGGTCTCCTCGGTACAGTCCTCGCCTTCACGCTGATCGCCTCAGCCGAGAGCCTGTTCAGCGCCGCCGCGGTGGACCGGCTGCACGACGGGCCGCGTACCCAGTACGACAAGGAGCTGATGGCGCAGGGCGCGGGCAACACCGTGTGCGGGCTGCTTGGCGCGCTGCCGATGACCGCCGTCATCGTGCGCAGTGCGGCGAACGTTCAGGCGGGCGCCCGCACCAAGGCGTCCCGGGTCCTGCACGGCGTGTGGCTGCTGCTGTTCGCGGCGCTCTTCCCGGCCGCGCTGGGAGTCATCCCGATCCCCGCCCTCGCGGGCGTCCTCGTCTACTCGGGCTTCAAGCTGATCCCCGTCAAGGAGATGAAGGAGCTGTGGCGGGAACACCGCGGCGAGGTCGTGATCCTCGTCGTCACCGCGGTGTCGATCGTCGCAGTGAGCATGTTCGAGGGCGTGCTCATCGGCCTCGCGCTCGCCGTGGTCAAGACGGCGTGGGATGCCTCCCACGTCCGGCTGGAGATCGTCGACAAGGGCGCCGGCCCCATCCAGGCGCACCTGATCGGGAACGCCACCTTCCTGCGACTGCCGAAGATCCTCGACAGCCTGGAGGCGCTGCCGCAGAACCGCCCCGTCGAGGTCGACCTGTCCGGAGTACACCACCTCGACCACGCCTGCCGTATGGCCATGGAGAACTGGGCGACACGGCACAGCGCGGCCGGCACCGAGCCCGTGAAGGTCACGTCTGGCGTGTGACGGACTGAGTCCGCTGCGGTCCCGGGAACCGCTTCCGCTACCGCAGCGGGCTGCCGGGCCCCTGCTCAAACCCCAGGCGTACTACGCTCGCATAGTAGGAACGGTCCTGGAAGGGTGGCGCGGTGGTCCTTGGAGCACTTGAGGGCGAGGTCATGCGGGTCTGCTGGAATGCGGAACACCCGGTCACCGTTCGGGAAGTGCTCGACGGGCTGAACAAGGGCCGCGCCCAGCCACTCGCGTACACGACCGTCATGACGGTGATGAGCCGGCTCGCGGAGAAGGACGTACTCAACCGCACTACTCAGGGGCGCAGTTATGCGTACTCCCCCGCGGTGCCGGACGAGGCCGCACTCGCCGTACGCGAGGTATTGCGCAACCATGGAGACGCCGCGATCACGCACTTCGCCGCCGAGGCGGTCCTCGATCCGGGGCTCCGCGACCGGCTGCGGCGCCTGTTGGAGGAATCGCCGTGATCGGCGCCGCGGTGCTCGACCGCGGGAACCGCGCCTTCTGGACACTGGTCGCCGTACCGCGGCTATCCGTGCCGCGGTGGTCTATGTCGCGTGCTGTCTGACCCTGGCGCTCGCGTGGCAGGTGGGGCATCGTGGCACGAGCGTCCTGCTGGCCGGTACCGCCTGGGCAGGAACCGTGCTGTTGGCTCTTTCGGTCGCGGGTGGCGCGCGGTCGGCCGTCGGTCTCTGGAAAGGGCTGCGGGCGACGCGCGCCGTGAGCCAGGAGGTGCTCGCTCGCGGCGACAGCACCACAGTGAGCGCGGCCAGGGTGAGTGACGCGGCCGCACGCGCGAGCTTGGCAGGCCGTGTCACTGTGGTCGACTCCAAGGCGCCCTTCGCGTTCACATACGGCCTGCTCCGCCCCCGGGTGGCGGTCAGCAGCGGTCTGACGACGACCGTCACCGAGCGCGAACTACACGCGGTGCTCGCCCATGAGGCCGCTCACGTCCGCGGTCGCGACCCGCTCCGGGCGTTGATCGCCGGCCTCCTGACGGCGCACCACTTCGCCCTTCCCCTGCTGGGTCACCTGCGGGCAGCCTTCGCCGCCGACCGAGAACTCACGGCCGATCGCCGGGCGGTCGCCCACTGCGGTACGCCTGCGGTCGCCGGTGCTCTGCTCAAGGTGTCCGCCGTGCCCGGCTGGGCGCTCGCCGTACCGGCCAGCGCCATGGCAGCTCCCGACCTGCTCGACGCCCGCATCGCCCAGCTGGAAGACGGACACCCGCCGCGCCTGGCACCGCCCGCCCGATGGCGGGTGGCCTCCTCCGTCGCCGGGGCCGCCGTCTACGCCTGGGCACTGGCAGGTTCCGCGGCGCTGGTTGCGGCAACTCCGTTGAGCTGCATGCCCGTCGGGGCCTGACCCATCTACTACACACCCATAGTATCTACTACGTGCGCGTAGTAGCTTGACGGGTGTCGCTGACTGATGAGGAGTTGCCGTCATGCCCACAGCCGCAGCCAAGCGTCCGAAGGTCAAGCACCCTTTCTTCGCTCGGATCTACCCGAGGATCAACGCCTTCGCCGAAACCCACGGCGGACTTGACCACCGCAAGGAACTCCTCGCGGACACCGAGGGCCGTGTCATCGAGGTGGGTGCGGGCAACGGCGCCAACTTTCGCCACTACCCCGCCACAGTGGAGAAGGTCATCGCAGTGGAGCCGGAACCACGCCTGCGCGAGCTCGCGACGCGGGCGGCGGCCGAGTCGTCCGCGCCCGTCGAGGTACGCGAGGGCCGGGCGGAGGAACTGCCGGTGCCGGACAGCTCGGTCGACGGAGTCGTCGCCTCACTTGTCCTGTGCAGCATCGCCGACGTCCCCGCGGCGCTGGCGGAGGCGGCTCGGGTCCTGCGACCGGGAGGGCGCCTCTACTTCTACGAACACGTACGCTCGGCCGATCCGCGGTTCGCCAAGAAGCAGCGCAGGATCAACATGGTGTGGCCGCTGCTGACCGGCGGCTGCAACCTCGACCGGGACAGCGAACAGGCCATCAGGGACGCCGGTTTCACCGTCGAGCAGGCGCGGCACTTCGACTTCCTCATCAACGGCCGTACCACGCCCAGCTCCCCGTGCGTCATCGGGGTCGCACGCAAGCCGGAGAACTGATGCGCCCACGGCACGCCGCCTCCGGACGCGCCCATCAGCCAACCGATGAGCCCGCCCGGACGGCGCGAGGCGAACCTCAGGCCTTGTAGGCCACGTTCGCCATCATCCCGGCCTCGCCGTGGTAGGCGTTGTGGCAGTGCAGCATCCACTGCCCCGGGTTGTCCGCGTCGAAGAACACGGACAGCTTCTTCTTGGGCAGCACGATGGCGGTGTCCTTACGTGGCCCGGAGTCACCGATCTGGTAGGTGTGGCCGTGCAGGTGCATCGGGTGCCACATGTCGGTGTCGTTGAAGAAGTCGAGCCGTACGCGCTGGCCCTCCTCGATGAGGATCGGGTTCGCCTCGGGGTCCTTCATGTCGAACGGCCTGCCGTTGATGGCCCAGTTGTACTTGTCCATGCCGCCGGTCAGCTTGATCTGGTGCGTCACGTCGGTCTTGGCCGACTTGAACCGCACGTCGTCGGCGGCACGCAGCTGGGACGCCGACATGATCATGCCGCCCAGTTCCTTCGGACGGACGGTCGGCTTCGGCGCGCTCCCGGAGCCCGTACGCACCAGAGCGAAGCCGTTGGCGTTCTTGCCCTCGGCCAGGGCGACGAGCGGGAAGACACCGTCGCCGAGGGTGACGAGGGCGTCGTAGCGCTCGCCCATGCCGATCAGCAGGGCGTCGACTTCCTGGTGCTGGACCGGGAAGCCGTCGGTGTGGGTGATGGTCATTTTGTGGCCGCCGAGGGCGACGCGGTAGGCGGTGTCTCCGCCCGCGTTGATGATCCGCAGGCGCACCTTCTTGCCGGGCTTGCCGGTGTAGATGTCCGGGTCGGTGGCCACTCGGCCGTTGATCAGGTGGTGCGGGTACTTGACGTCGCCGGCGTCGCCGCCGAGCAGTTCGCTCTCGGCGCCCATGAGCATGAACCTCATCGACATGCCGCCGGACGAGGCGGACGGGGACGGGGAGTCCCCCATGTCCATCCCGCCCATGTCTCCCATGTCGTGGCCTTCCATGCCGCCCATGCCCTGCCGGAGTTCGGCGAAGACCTCGTCGGGCGTGCCGGTGACGCCGTCGACCCAGTCGTCGAGGAGGACGACCCACTCGTCGTCGTACGCGAGGGTCTCCTTGGGGTCCTCGATGATCAGCGGGGCGTACAGACCGCGGTCGAGCTGGACGCCGACGTGTGGGTGGAAGAAGTACGTGCCCGGGGCGTCGGTGATGAACTGGTAGGTGAAGGTGGAGCCGGCCCGGACGGCGGTCTGGGTGGCCGGGGGCACGCCGTCCATGTCGTTGCGCAGGGCGATGCCGTGCCAGTGGATGGACGTGGTGGTCTTGTTCGGGAGCTGGTTGGACAGCTCGGCCACAAGGGTGTCGCCGACGGAGAGCCGGATCTCCTTGCCCGGGGTGCGTCCGTCGAATGCCCAGGTCTTGGGCATGACGCCGCCGCCCAGGTCGATCATGGCGGGTGCCGCGGTCAGGGTGAGCTTCTGCTGGCGTCCGGTGCTCTTGCGCTTCTTCTCCCCCGCGGCGACCGCCGAGCCGGAGGGGTTGACCAGGGCATTGCCGCCATCGGAGCCGCTCCCGCTGCTGCAGGCGGCAAGAGCGCCGGCACCGGCGACTCCCAGTCCGGCGAGCAGGACGGAGCGGCGATTGATGCTGTTCATGGGTTGTGTCCTCTGTTCTCGTAACTGCCGACGTGGTCGCGGAGGGACGGCACATCGCGCGCCGTCCGGGGCGGCCTATATACGCAGCAGGGAGAGAACGGACAGGTCGGGCGGGGCGCGGCCGACCGTACCGACGGGCACGGATGCCGCCACGGCCTCGGGAAGGTCCGTGAGCGGTGAGAACTCGTTTTCGGCGGGGGCGACGAGTTGCACGGAGCCGATGCTCGCCGTGGTGCAGTGCTGCATGTCGGGCGCAGCGCAACCACCGGCGTCCATGCTGTGCGAGGAGGACGGCTCCCAGGCGGTCGGCGTCGCCTCGCCCGGCATGGTGTGGCCGGCATGGGCAGCACCCTGCATGGGGGCGCCATCCATCACGGCCATGGACGAAGCGCTCATCATGCGCGAGGCGCCCGTCGCAGCAGTCTCGTGGTGGACGAGCACGGCCAGCGCGACGAACAGGGCGAGGAACGCCCCATACGTCCAGCGGACGGCACTGCCGCCCCTGTGAGCTGCCTGTATCGCCACGGTCTCCACCCTGGTCGCGCTTGCGGACGCCGACGTCGGAATCTTACCCCCTGGGGGTACCTTACAGGGGTCGACGGACTGATGAGATCTTCAGTTGGTCGGCAGTCCTCCGTAGGAGTGCAGACCGGTGATGAGGATGTTGACGCCGTAGTAATTGAAGACGAAGGTGGCGAACGCCACCAGTCCGAGCACCGCCGCGCGCCGTCCCTTCCACCCGGCGGTGGCCCGGGCGTGCAGGTACGCGGCGTAGGCGACCCACGTGATGAAGGCCCAGGTCTCCTTGGGGTCCCAGCCCCAGTAGCGGCCCCACGCGGCTTCCGCCCATACCGCGCCCGCGATGACCGCGAAGGTCCACAGAGGGAAGACGAGGCCAGTCAGGCGGTAGGCCAGCTTGTCGAGCGTCTGGCTGGACGGCAGCCGCCGCCACAGCACAGCGCCTCGTCCCTCAGCCCCGCCCCCGGCGACCGCCCGTTCCCAGCGGTCGCGCACCAGGTACAGGATGCTGACGACGGCCGCCGTGTGGAACACGCCGCCCGAGATGATCGCGGCGGAGACGTGGATCCACAGCCAGTACGAGTGCAGGGCGGGCACGAGCTGTGCGGAGTCGACGTACAGCACCGACACCGCGAGGCCGAGGGTGAGCAGGACCGAGAAGAGGACCGGAACCCCCAGCCACCGCACAGGTCTGCGGGCCGCGAGCAGGCCGACGTACGCGGCCGATGCCATCAGGGCGAAGGCGGTGGAGAACTCGTACATGTTGCCCCACGGCGGCCGGCTCACCGCGAGGCCGCGGGCCAGCACCGAGCCGAAGTGGAGCAGGAGCGCCAGCACGGTGAGTGAGACGGCGATCCGCCCAACGAGGTCGGCCCGGGGACTGCCACCGGCCGCTCCGGGGCCGTCACCCGTGCCCGTGACGAGGGCTTCCGGACGCGCGGTCGCGGGCGGTGCCAGCACCTGCGTGCTGCTTCCTGTTGCACCGCCCACGGCCGCGCTCCTTGTCCGGCCGCGTGAGGGCGCGACCGGAGTCTGTTGTGCCGCCCGTACCGCCGGAGAGGCGGCGGAGGCCCGCATCCCCGGACCCCGGCTTCCGAACGCCCACTCCGCGCAGGCGGCGACGAAGGCGAGCAGATAGACGGCGATCGCCGAGTACATCAGCCAGTTGGCGAGCTGGGCCAGGTTCTGGTCGGCGAGAGGGGCGTTGCTCATTTCTGCTCCTGGGGCAGGGGCTCAAGGTTTTTCACGTCCGACTCGGCGGCCTTCAAAGCGGGGAACCGCTCCCGCAACTCCTCGGCGAGTTCGGCCACTTCCTCGGCCGTCCGGTCGGTCCCACCGGGGTCCAGTCCGGCGACCACGATCCGCACCCGGCCGGACAGCATGGCTTCCGCACGCACCCACACCCGCCGCCGGCGGACGAAGAGCGAGGCACACAGGCCGAGGCCCATGGCCACCGCACTCCACAGAGCCGTGCTGTTGCTGGGGTTGCGGGCGATCTGGAAGCTCGCCCACTGTTTGATGCCGTCGAAGGTGAGCGAGCCCGCACCACCGGGGAGTTGCATCCGGTCGCCGGGGCGCAGGGCCTGCGCGAACGGGGAGCCGTCGGCCTTGCGGAACTGCGTCATGCGGCTGGAGTCGAGCTGGTAGACGTTCTGCGGTCGGCCGCTGTCCATGCCGAGATCACCGTGGTAGGCGGTCAGGACCAGTACCGGGTCGTCCGTGGCGGGGAAGGACGACGCCCAGCCGGTCTGGGTCAGCTGCACGGTGGGCAGGAAGAGCCCGGTGAAGCCGAGGCCGTCGCGCTTGCCGTCGCGGTCGCGGGCGTCCGGCGCCTTGATCACGCCCACGGAGGTCAGGTTGGCGTCCTGCGGAAGGAAGGCGGCGGGCCCCTGCCAGGCGATGTCGCCTTTGCCGTCGCGGACGGTGACGACCGGGGCGTAGCCGTGGCCGAGGAGGAAGACCTTGGCGCCGTCCACCTCCAGCGGCTTGTTGACTTCGACCAGGGTGTCCCGCGCCGGCCCGCCGTCGCTCTTGCTGTAGTTCAGGCGCGCGACGAAGGAGCTGGCGGTGCCGCGCTGCGGGCCGCTGCGCTGGTACGTCGCGGAGAACCCCTTGAGCTGGAAGCTGAACGGCTGAAGGCTGTCGGCCGAGGCCAGCGTGCCCGGGGTGAAGTCGTCGTACTGCGTGAGGGTGTTGGTGAAGCTGTCCCCCTCCAGGACGAGCTTCTGACCGGTCGTGCCGAAGAGACTGCCGACGGCGAGCGCGACGAGCAGCCCGAACAGAGACGCGTGGAACACCAGGTTTCCGGCCTCACGCAGGTACCCCTTCTCCCCCGCGACCGAGCCGCCCACATCGAGGTCGGCCCGGAAGCGGCGCCGCCGCAGCAGGTCCGCGGCGGTGAGCAGCACTTCGCCGCGGTCGGCCGACGCCGTCCAGACGGCGTGCTGCGGCAGCCGGTCCAGTCGGCGCGGGGCGGCAGGCGGTCGGGCCCGGAGCGTGCGGACGTACTGCACGGTCCGCGGCACGATGCAGCCGGCGAGTGAGACGAAGAGCAGCAGGTAGACGGCGGCGAACCAGGGCGACGAGTAGACGTCGAAGAAGCCGAGCGTGTCCAGGAGCGGCGCGAGATCCGGGTTCCGCCTGCGGAAGTCCGCGGCCTGGGCGGGCTGCCGCCCCTCCTGGGGCACCAGGGAGCCGGGTACAGCTGCGAGCGCGAGCAGGAGCAGCAGGACGAGCGCCGTGCGCATCGTGGTCAGCGAACGCCAAGCCCAGCGCAGCCAGCCGACCGGCCCCAGACCCCTGGGGTGGGCCGCCGGCGCGGATTCGCTCGTATCGCTGTCGCCTTGCGCGGGAGGATCGGCGAGACTACGAAAGTTATTAGTAGCCACGGAGGGAGTCTGACACACGACAGAATCCGTTCTGCGACCACCCCCGTCATTCCCCAATCGCGACCAGGAACCGGGAAGCTACGTCACACGTCTACGAACTCACTTAGCCCTTTAGAGAACCTGAGAGGGGTCCTATGCGACAGCGCCTGCCAGCACGGCTGAACCGCCGGACCGTACAGCCGCTCGCGCTCGCCTCGGCCGCCGCCGTCGTCCTCGCCGCGTGCAGCGCCGGCCCCAAGGCGGACAGCAGCTCCGACTTGGCGGCCGACGGGGGGAAGAACGGCGGGCCGGCCGCGATAGTCGTGGAGCCGGGCGCGGACAGCGAGAAGGTGCCGGTCAGCCGGAAGGTGACCGTGCGCGCCCAGGGCGGGTCCCTGTCGTCCGTCGAGGTCAGCTCCCCCGGCCCGGGCAAGCTCTCAGGCACCTGGTCCAAGGACAAGTCCGTATGGACCTCCAGCACACCGCTCGCCCCGGGCGCCACCTACACGGTGAACGCCAAGGGCAAGGCGTCCGACGGCTCGCCCCTCACCGAGAACGCCTCCTTCACCACCGAGGCGGCCAAGAACACCTTCGTCGGCACCTACAACCCCGACAAGGGAGCGAAGGTCGGGGTCGCCATGCCGGTGTCGATCACGTTCAACAAGCCGATCCACGACAAGGCGGCGGTCGAGAAGAAGCTCAAGGTCACCGCTTCGCCCGCGGTCGAGGGCGCCTGGAGCTGGATGAAGGACCGCGACGGCAAGGACCGTATCGACTACCGCCCCAAGGAGTTCTGGAAGTCCGGCACCAAGGTCACCCTGCGCATGGACCTCGCGGGCGTCGACGCGGGCAACGGGATCTACGGCACCCAGCAGCGCGTCGTGAACTTCACCATCGGCGACGCGGTGACCAGCACCGTCGACGTCGTGAAGAAGACCATGACGGTGGCGAAGAACGGCAAGACGCTCCGCACGCTGAAGGTCTCCACCGGCAAGAAGGACTTCGAGACCTGGAACGGGACGATGGTCGTGCTGGGCAAGGTCCCCAGCATCCGCATGAACTCCGCCACGGTCGGCATCTTCGGCGCCGAGGCGTACGACATGAGGTCGGTGAAGTGGGACGTCCAGCTCACCCCCTCCGGCACATACGCCCACGCGGCACCCTGGAACGAAGGCAAGTTCGGCCGCATCAACGCGAGCCACGGCTGCATCGGCATGAGCACGACGGATGCCAAGTGGTTCTACGACCAGGTCCATCTCGGTGACCCGGTCACCGTCGTCAATTCCACGGACACCGTGGCGGTCAATAACGGCTACGGCGACTGGAACGTCGACTGGGAGACCTGGAAGAAGGGCAGCGCGCTGAACTGACGTCACCGGTTTCCATATACCCCTAGGGGGTATATTCTCGCCGCATTGGCCATCACCAACCCTGAAGGCAGGCGGGGACCATGAACCGGCTCATCACCGCGGCGGCCGGCGGACTACTGGCGCTGTTCAGCATGTACTGGGACGACTCGCTGCACACCGACGTGGGTCGGGACACCTTCTGGAGCGCCCCCCATGTGCTGCTCTACGGCTCCCTGACGGTGACGCTCGGCGCCACCGCCTGGTGGGCCGTCGGAAGGATCCGCGGCCGGGGCCTTCGTGCGGCCGCGGCGGACCCGCTGCTGCGATGGGCGGCCATCTCCGCCGGAGCCATCGGCATCTCGGCTCCGGCGGACGAGGCCTGGCACATCGCGTTCGGCCGGGACGCGGTGCTGTGGAGCCCGCCCCACCTACTGGCCATCGTCGCCACCTTCGCCCTGGCCGTCACCCTCCTGCGGGCGATCGCCGCCGAGGGCGGCGGCGGGTCGCTGATGCTCGGCGGCGGGCTCGTCCTGGCGGCCTCGCTGGCACCGGTCATGGAGTACGAGTCCGACGTACCGCAGTACTCGGCCGTCTGGTTCCTGCCGGCCGCCACCACCGGGATCACACTGGCGATCGTGCTGATCCGGCGGTTCGACCCGAATCCGTGGGCCGTCACGCGGGCGGCGCTGGTCGTCACGGCCGTGCGGCTGGCGGTGATTCCGGTCCTCGCCGGTCTCGGGTACTCCACGCCGATCGTGCCGCCCGTGCTCCTCGTGGCCCTGGCGGTCGACCTGGCCCGTGGGAGGAACGGGAGTTGGTCACCGTGGTGGCTCGCCCTGATCGTTCCTCTCGCTGTGCACGCGACATACATGCCGCTGCTTCCCGTCCTGCCGCACGGCACGATCGTCGACGCCCACCAGTTCGTCCCGTCCCTGCTCGTTTCGATAGGCGGCTCGGCACTGGTCATCCTCACCGCCGAGGGACTGCCACGCCCAGGGCTCCCTGTGATCCGAGCAGCCGGGCTGACGGTCGCCGCGCTGACGCTGGCCCTGCCACTGCCCCTGCTGTCCGCCGGGCGAGCGGCGGCCCATGACCCCGGTCAGGGAACCGAGGCAGGTAAGGCTCACTGGCGGACGTCGGTTCAGGGTTCCCGGATCGACGTCAGGGTGACTCCCGAACCGGGCGCATCCGGCCGCGCCAGCCTGGTCGCACGCCGCGCCGGGCAGGAGTTGACCGCACCCCTCGAGACATTCGAGAACGGCGTGTACCGCGGGGACATCACGGTGCCGGAGCCCGGCCGCTGGTTCGTCTACGCCGCCTTCCGCGGCACCGGAACGTCCACGACGGAGACTTGGATCCCGGTCGAGGCCGACTCCTCACAGATCCTGCAAGAGGCCCGGCCGCTGTACATACCTCCCGCCCCGCGGAAGGACGGCGCGGGCAGGACGGCGGCCACCGTCGCGCTGTACGGACTGTCGGCGGCGATTCTGCTCGCCGTCGCCCGCTCCGGGCGCCGTACACCGCTCCCGCAGGGATGAGCATGTCGCCGGGTTCCGGCTGGATGAGCATGACCTGGACCCGGCGGCGTGCTCTGCGGGCAGAGCGTGTCACACGCCCTGTCCTGTCCTCACCCGAGGACAGGAGGGGGGCGGCGCAGCTACTCGGAGAAGCACACGCCGCGGCTCAACGACTCGTCGGCCGACGCCTGATCACCGGGCGTCGGCCAGCGCCCGCGCCACGCCCGGTTCCTTCGGCCCGAGGAACTGGGGGTCCGGCTCGAACGCCGCGTCCAGGGCCGCCTTGCTCGCGGCGAACAGTTCGCGGGTGGCGCCGTAGTAGTAGATCGCGTCGTGGTGGTCGGCCGCACTGACGCCGTACGAGTCGACGCCGGCCCCCTGGCACAGAGCGACCGCCCGGCGGATGTGGAAGCCCTGGCTGACGAGGATCGCGCGGTCGACACCGAAGATCTTCTTGGCGCGCACGCAGGAGTCCCAGGTGTCGAAGCCGGCGTAGTCGCTGACGATGTGAGCGTGGGGCACGCCGCGATCGATGAGGTAGTGGCGCATGGTGTGCGGCTCGTTGTAGTGGTGGCTGCTGTTGTCGCCGGTGACCAGAACCACCTTGACGCGGCCCTCGCGATACAACTCGGCCGCGGCGTCGAGGCGGTTGGCGAGGAAGATCGACGGCTCGCCGTTCCATAACAGGCCCGCACCGAAAACCACGGCAACATCGGTGCGGGGGGCCTCGGTCGTCGTCCGCAGCCGGTCGTCCGCAGCCGTGAACACCCACGTCGCGGGTATCAGCGCCAGCACGCACAGCAGCATCAACGCCTGCACGGTCCGCCGCTGCCCCGCACGCGTACGCGGCAGACGCGGCCTGAGGACGGCACTCAGGTGCGGGCGCGGCAAGCGCATGAAGTGATCCCCTGTTCGTCGGCCACCGTACCGATCGACGGTGGCTCGTGCGTTTCGACTGCTTCTGCCGTCTCGACGGCCAGCAGTGCTCTGACAAACGAAGGACGCCGCACTTGGTCCCGCTCACCGCCACGGCGTGACCAACGTCACTCAGCGCACTCAACTCCGCAGGTCATCTCCCGGCCGCTTCGCGTGCCTCGCGCCCCACTTCCGAGTCCGGCCATCCATCAAAACTACGTAGTGGTTTAGTATCCCCGCCTGGCATGAGGTCCGATCCGGCGTTCAGCGGTCTCTCCGCGAGTGCAGTCGCCGCTCGTCCTCCGGCTGTCGAGGTGAAAGAGAAGGTGCTGGTGGACGATCGGTATGCGTCGGGGGGCTGGGCCTCGACGGTCCCCCACTCCGACACGACACACGTCGCATGGCCGGAAAACCCTCGGTGGGCGGTCCCGCACGAGCCCTACGGACACCCCGCCCACGACCTCGGCCTGACCGATGCCGCATACACCGAGGCGGACCCGCTGTTCGGTCCGCTACCGGGCACGTACGGCGCCGGTGCGCCTGGTACCGGGCCCTTCGCCCACCACACATGGCACGAGCACAGCGGCGGCCACGACGCGGCCCCGTCGTGGGAGATATCCGGCTACCACACCAACCCGAGCGGTCACGGGTACCCGGGCCAGTGGGCGGATCACAACGGTCCCACCTTCTCCCCGACGATCCCGGACAGCTCCGACGCCCTCGGTTCACTCAACGCTGCCGCCCCCGTCGACTTCCACGACGGTCCCGATGAGGAGCCTGTAAACAGAGCGCCGGAGTACGACGCGCCAGGCACGCTCCAGGACACGTCCGAAGCCTCGTCGACTCCCGCCACTCCCCCAGCCCGGCCGACGACGCGCCGCGCCGGCCGCCGCGATCGCCGGGCGCCTCGCCGAAGCTCCGCTTTCCTGACGGTCGTCGCACCCTCCGTCGCCTTCGTGGGCATGGCCGGGATGGCCGCGGCCTCCATCGGCCTCGGCGGCGGCGTCAAGACCGTGGAGGCCGCCGACGACCCGGCCGTCGAACCCTCCGCGGCCAACAGCGAGCTCGACACCCAGCTCACCGCACTCAGCCGGGGCGCCGACGACTTCGCCGGGCGTGCGAGCCGGGCGCAGGAGCGCGTCGACCTCGAACAGCGGCGGCGTGAGGAGCAGAGGCTCAGGCAAGAGGAGGCGGCACGCAAGAAGGCGGAGGCCGCGCGCAGAGAGGCACTGCGCCCGAAGTTCGCACTCCCCGTCGCACAGAAAGGAGTCGGCGAGCTGTTCGGGGCGGCCGGGTCCATGTGGGCGAACCGGCACACCGGCCTCGACTTCCCCGTGCCCATGAACACGCCGGTGATGGCGGTAACAGACGGCACAGTCGAGGCCATGTGGCATCCGTCCTACGGCAACCTCGTCAAGGTGACCGCCCCGGACGGCACGCAGACCTGGTACGCCCACCTCGCCGGCTTCAGGCTCCGCTCCGGTTACGTCAAGGCAGGGACCGTCATCGCCTATGCGGGCAGCACCGGCAACTCGTCGGGGCCTCATCTCCACCTGGAAGTGCATCCGGGCGCCGGCGATGCCGTGGATCCGCTGCCGTGGCTGCGCAGCCATGGCCTCGACCCGACGTAGGCGTGTATCGACGTCCTGTCGTTGATCAAAGCCGAGCCGCTGGAGATGCCCGTGTGGGAAACCCTCGTCGTCATTGTCGGCTTCGCGGTCGTGGTTGAGCCGCTCCGCTCCTTCGCCGCATACGCGGGCTACGGCGCGAGCGCCACATTTCCCAAACGATCGCCGCGCTGAACCGTGGGGGAACCATCCGCATCCGCTGTGACGCACGATTCCGCAACTCCGGCGGAGAGCGACAGCGCGCTCGCCTCGTGGTGCAAGCCGAAGGCGTCTTCCTCTCCACCACTGATGGCACCGTCTCGAACCTGCAGCTCGGGACTCCTGGCGCCACCGTCGAGGTCGTCAATGAGCTCTCAATGGTCCTGTGCAACGTGGCCGGACGACAGCTTGAGGTTCTCTTGCCAGCCACAGAAGACCGCCTGTTCAAGGCCGTGGCGGACACCCTCGTACGCTGAGAGGGTGTGTTCTGCCAGGCTCGGCGTCGACGCTGATCTGGTCCTGGGCAGCAACGTGGTGCGGTAGACAACCGGCAGCGGCAGCAAGCTGGTTGCAGAAGAATGTGACGAATCCCGCTGCGATGAAACCACTTGTCTCCCTCCACCCCCATGTGGCCGTGCGGCTTTGTCCAGGCGGGAACCTATGAGCGGCGAGCGGTGTACACAGAACATGGAGAGGCCGAAGAAGCCGGCGCCGCCCCGTGCCGTGTGCCTGTCCAACCGGGGAGGAGGCTGCGCGCATGAGCGAGATTCTCAGCGGCGGGCCGGAGCGGCCACCTTGGAGACCCCCTCGCTGGTTGGTCATGGCGGCCGTGGCTGTGGTGACGATCGCAGCCCTGGTGGTCAGCCTCATCGTCGCGAATGGCGAAGACGCCCCTCAGTCGGCAAAGCCCCGGAGTTCGCCGTCGCTGTCGTCGCCGACCGGCGTTCCCACCCCGGACGGTCCGAACGCGTCCGTCAGGCAGGATGAGACGCCCGGCCTGTTGATCAACGGAGTCGCCTTGGGCCAGGGCTCCCTGAACCGGCACGACCGGCGGGCTGATGCCGGTCCTTGGACGGTGACGGTGCGGCGGTCGGATGGATCGTTGGCACGGAATGGTGCGGTGGTGACGTTCCCTGTGTCGAAGCCTCGGGTTGGCCGCCCGATCCGGATCGGCGACGCGTCGGGGTGGAACCGTAGCGGCGAGATCATCTGGCCTGTCTCAGGGGCGTACGCACGCGTGCGCGGCGATCTGCCTCGGCCGCAACTGGTGGGAATCGCCGCCGCGACAACGGTCTCATCCGGGCGTCCGAAGGTCAGGGCACCGTCCGGGTTCTCGGTGGTGTCGACGGGTGCCGCACGCCCGCACCTCCTGCGCGAGGCACGCTACGGCTCCGACGAGGTGGGAGAGGCCGGGGAGCTCTCCGGCGGTCTGACCTTCACCGGCGTGGCCCGTTGTGGGGGCATCGAGGACCGGTTGTACGCCGTGGGCACGCAGCCTGCCGGCAGAGTGCGCGGCAAGCCCGCGGTCGTGACGTCCGGACTCGTCGGCAACGCTGTGCTGGCCTGGGAGCCAGAGCCTGGTGTGGTCGCTTATGTCGGATACAGCGGTGCGCCCCTCGACCGGGGCGCGATCGGCGCCCTTCGACGGCTCGCCGAGCGAACCCGTTTGCTCAGCTCGCGGCAGTGGCAGGAGACCCGCCCTGCGACGGTCGACCAGGTCAACGACTTCGGCTGACACGGGGCCCGTCAGCAGGCTTCCCGTGTTCCTACGAACCGTCCGGCGCCCTGCCAGTAAGGCCCGCAGGGCGAAATCCCACCGACCACCTGAACACCCTCCGCCCGAGCAACGTACTAAGGGCACTAGCAGCTAATGCCCATGCAGCGCCCCGTGGCGCTCGTACGACGGGGCGGGCGTCGGCCGTGCGGACCCGCCGTGCTCGGACGATCGGGAAGGTGAAGATGGGAACTCTGACGCTCAGTTGGGCCATCGCGCTGGTCGCCGCCCTGGTGGCCGCCGTCAGTGCGGTCCGGGTGGCGACCACCAGCGGTGAGATCCGGTTCGCGGCGGGCGGCGACCTGCTGATGGGCGTGTGCATGGCCGCCATGGCACTCCCGGCGACGGTCGGCTGGTACGCGGGCTACGGCATGTGGTGGTCGGTTGCGTTCGGCGTCCTCGGGCTCGTGGCAGTGGCGATGGCGGTCAAACACACGCGCGACGGCGGGTGGAAGCACGGCCGTCACTGGGTCCACCTCATCGTCGGCAGTTTCGGCATGGTGATCATGACGCTCGCCATGACGAGTACATCGTCCGGACCGGTGCTCGCCCTCGGCAGCGGGCACTCCATGGCGCACATGCCGGGCATGGAGAACACGGCGAGCACGACGGGTACGCACCAGATGGCCGGCATGGATTCCATGGAGGGGATGGAATCCATGGACGGCATGGGCTCCATGCACGACGGAATGGACATGTCGGGGATGGCGAACGCCGCAGCCGACGCGGGTTCCGCAGGGGGATCCGGTGCTGTGTGGCGGTGGGTGATCGCGGTGCTCGCCGTGTACTTCCTGATGTCGATCGGCGCCTCCGTGTGGGCGAGGGCCCGCGGCACCGGCAAGCGCGGCGGCCGGGGCAGCGGCTCACGGGGCGTGAGCCGCTGGCTGCTCGCCATGCCGGACACGGTGTTCGTCTTCCTGGCGTCGCTGACGCTCTCGGTGTGGGACAAAACCAGGTTGGCGCAGCAGCCGGACCGGCCGGGCCACGGCCGCCGCCGCAAGCTCGGAGCCGCGCCGGACGCGGCGCTGGCGGCCCATATCGGCATGGGCGGGATCATGTCGGCGATGCTCCTGATGATGGCCGCGTGAGGGTCGCCATCGCTGACAACGCGGGGACGGCATCGCTCACTGCGGCGAGAGAGCGTCGAGCAGGGTGGGGGTGTCGGCATCAGCACGGAGTGGACTCGACACGGCCCGAATCTGCGAAGCATCTTCGTATTTGACGCCCGGGACGGAGAGAATGGACGGAAGCACTCCACGCGCCCGGGCAGGCTCGGACTTCATGATCCCCCGTGCAAGCCGCCCGCCGGCGCCCGTCCGAAGGGTCCGGTCCGATGTCGCCTTCACCCCGCCGCAGGCGTGCCGTCCCGCTGGCGCTCGGAGCAGCCGCCGTACTGCTGCTCGCGACCGCCTGTGCCGACGGGAACGACGAACCCGCCGCGACTTCTCCCAGCCCCGCCACCTCCGCGTCGAGCCCCGCGTCCCCCACCGCAGAGACGAAGACCATCACGATGGAGGACTTCGCGTTCAGCCCGGCAAATCCGGAAGTGCGGGCGGGCGAGAAGATCACCGTGGTCAACAAGGACTCCGCCGCCCACACCGTCACGGCCACGGAAGGCGACGCCTTCGACACGGGGAGCATCGCCGGCGGGAAGTCCGGGACGTTCACCGCGCCGTCCGAGCCCGGCGAGTATGACTTCGTCTGCACCTTCCACCCGAACATGACAGGCACTCTGATCGTCCGCTGAGACGTCCCATCCGGATGGGGATGCAAGAGCACGGCGGCGATGTCGAGGGCGGATGGCCTGGCATCGGTCGTCGTCGATCTGCTGCCTCCCTGACCAGTACAGGCGCTGGCTTCGTCGCGCCTGTATCCCGCACGCGGGCCTCACACGAGGGCTGAAGGACCCCGGGTATGGGCCGCTCGTCCCTACCCCCGCTGGGTATCGTGGAGCAAGGATGGTTTCCAGGCCGAGCGTGCCGCCGGCGGCTTCGGCCGACCTTCCGCCGGAAGGTCAGGTACTGCCCAGGCCAAGGTTGCGGCCCAGGTCACCGGGCCGGAGCCTGAAGGTGTCCATCCACATGGCGTGGCCTGGCTGATTCCTCACCAGTCGAGAGGAGGCGGCCCTGTGACCAGCATTCCCAAGCGCATAGCCGCCCTGTTCCGAATCAAGGCGAACAAGGCCCTGGACCGGGCCGAGGACCCGCGCGAGGTACTGGACTACTCCTACGCCCAGCAACAGGAACTGCTGCAGAAGGTACGGCGCGGCGTGGCGGACGTGGCCACCAGCCGCAAACGTATCGACCTGCAGATCAACCAGTTGCGGCTGTCCGGCGGCAAGCTGGAGGGGCAGGCCCAGCAGGCGCTCGCCGCCGGACGCGAGGATCTCGCCCGCGAGGCCCTGACCCGGCGCACGGGCGTGGCCTCGCAGCTCACGGACCTGGAGGCTCAGCGGTCCTCCCTTCAGGCGGAGGAGGAGAAGCTCACCCTCGCCTCCCAGCGCCTGCAGGCGAAGGTAGACGCCTTCCGCACCCGCAAGGAGACCATCAAGGCCACCTATACCGCGGCCGAGGCCCAGACCCGTATCACCGAGGCCGTCACCGGTATCGGTGAGGAGATGGGCGATGTGGGCCTGGCCATGCAGCGCGCCCAGGACAAGACCGAGGAACTGCAGGCGCGCGCCGGCGCACTGGACGAGCTGCTCGCCTCCGGTGCTCTGGAGGACGCCACCCTCCCGGCCGGCCGCGACGACATCCAGGCCGAACTCGAGCGCGTCACCGCGGGCAGCGACGTGGACAAGGAACTGGCCCGGATGAAGGCCGAGCTCCCCGCATCCGCCACCCCACCGGCCCTGGAAGGCAAGGGCACCGAGCAGGGCTCGCCGGACCAGGAGGGGACATCATGATCATGCGGATTCTCGGTGAGGGCCAGTACGAGATCGCCGATGAGCATCTGGACCGGCTCAACGAGCTGGACTCCGCCCTGCAGCCGGCCGCCGACGCGGGCGACGAGACGGCGTTCACCACCGCCCTGTCTGCCCTGCTGGACGCGGTGCGCAGCCTCGGCACGCCCGTGCCGGACGAGACGATCACGCCGTCCGACCTGGTGCTGCCCGACGCGGACACCAGCCTCACGCAGGTGCGCGACCTGCTCTCCGACGAGGGCCTGATCCCAGGGTGATGACGATGCGCAGCCGTTTTGAGCCCGACCGGCAGCTGACCGCCCGGATGCTGGTCACCATGTTCCTGCTCGGGCTGCTGTACGTGGTGTTCGTCGCCGCGCTGATCGTGCTGCTCAAGTCGGTGGTCCTGGTCGTGGTCATCGCCGCCGGGCTGCTGGGTGCGCAGTACTGGTACTCCGACCGGATCGCCCTGTATGCCATGCGCGGCCGCCTGGTCACCCGGGAGGAGGCGCCTCAGCTGCACGGCGTCATCGACCGGCTGTGCGCCACCGCGGACATGCCCAAACCGCGCGTGGCCGTCTCCCGGATGGACCTGCCCAACGCGTTCGCCACCGGCCGCAACGCCGACCACGCCGTCGTCTGCGTCACCACCGGGCTCCAGCGCCGCCTGGAACCCGAAGAGCTGGAGGGCGTCCTCGCCCACGAGCTGTCCCACGTCGCGCACCGCGACGTCGCGGTGATCACCATCGCCTCCTTCCTGGGCGTGATCGCCGGGCTCATCGTCCGCTTCGCCTTCTACTCCCAGCTGTTCGGCGGCCGCAGCCGCGACCAGAACACCGCAGTGGCGCTCGCCCTGGTCATGGCGGTCTCCGCCCTGGTCTACGCGATCAGCTTCCTGCTGATCCGGGCACTGTCCCGCTACCGCGAACTGGCCGCCGACCGCGCCGGCGCCATGCTCACCGCGAAGCCCTCCGCCCTGGCCTCGGCCCTGACCAAAGTCACCGGCGACGTCGCCCGCATCCCCACCCAGGACCTGCGCACCGCCCAGGCGTTCAACGCCTTCTTCTTCACCCCCGCCCTCGGGCCCGGCACCACGGTGGCCAACCTGTTCTCCACGCACCCCACCCTGGAACGCCGCCTGGAGGCGCTCGCGGAGATCTCCACAGAGCTGGGCGAGACGGCATGAGCACGGTGAACCGGAACCGACAGAAAGGAGCTGATCGGCGTGGGTTTTCTGGATGTCCTGTTCGGGCGGAGCAAGCCGGTCAAACCTGACCTCGACCAGCTCTTCGGCCTGCCCTCGGCGGCGATCACCCTTCAGGCGGCCGTCGGCTTCACCTCGACGGGAACGGGCTCGGTCTGCTTCGCCAGCATCGAAGGCGGCGCGTTCGCGCAAGTCCAACGGGACGTTCGGGCCCTGCTGGACGCGGACCCCGAACGCAGCGGGATGCCCGTGGAGTTCAGCCGCGACGACTACGGCTACTCGTGGCTGCTCTCCCGCCGCGACCCCGACGACCTGCCGGCCCTCGTCAACGACCTGCACGCGGTGAACACCGCCCTGCAGGACAGCGGCTTCGGTCCCCAGCTGCTCTGCTCCCTCGTCACCTTCCGTGACGCCGAGCTCCGCCCCCTCGCACTGGTCTACCTCTACAAACGGGGCACCTTCTACCCCTTCGCGCCCCTGCCCGGTGAGAAGCGCGACAGCCCGCTCGAACTACAGGTCAAGGCCATCGTCAAGGACGACCTGCGCCTCGAGCAGGACCTGACTCGCTGGTTCCCCCTCTGGGGCGCCCCTGGCCTGTGACTGCCCGATGAGACTCGGTCCGTGGGTCAGGGATGCCAACCTGATGACCGTCAGCGCCTCGGGGTGCACACCCCCCGTTCAGGAGGACGACGGGGCAGCGTCTGACTCCCGGGGCAACCCCGTCCACAGTGGCGGGACCGTCCCGGATTCTCACCCGGTTACTGCTCACCGTCGACGCGATGTGGCGTTGTCGTCGCAGGTCACGACAGCCTACTAAGCAAATTAGCGAGCGGGGCCCGCTTCAAGTAGATCGCGTGGGCAGCATCACAGGGTGACGGAATACCCCTAGGGGGTATAGTGTTGGCATTGGCCGGGAGAGGCAGGGAAGCGGCGTCCCTCCCGGAAACGACCCACGCATCCAGACCCCGAGGAAGAAGCCATGACCACCGAGACGAACACCACCGAGACGGCCGCCGGCTCCTGCTGCGGTTCCTGCGGCTCCGGCACCACGGTCGACGTCCAGGGCGTCGGCGTCACCACCGTCTACAAGGTGTCCGGCATGACCTGCGGCCACTGTGAGGGCGCGGTCTCGAAGGAGATCTCCGAGCTGGACGGCGTCACCGCGGTCCAAGCCGTCGCCAAGACCGGTGAGGTGACCGTCACCTCCACCGCCCCGCTCGACGAGGAGGCCGTACGCGCCGCCGTCGACGAGGCGGGCTACGAGCTCGTCGGCCGCGCCTGACAGCTCAGCCGGGGTCCACGACGGCTCCGGATACGCGAATTCCTCCCCGCGCCGGGACGTATCGCTCCGCTCATACGGACGCTGTGCGTCCCGGCCTCCCCCTGGAGATACGCACATGACCAGCACGGCTCCCGAGAAGGCAGTCCGCGACACAGCGCCCGTACCCACCTCCGAGATCGAGCTCTCCATCGGCGGCATGACCTGCGCCTCGTGCGCGGCCCGCATCGAGAAGAAGCTCAACCGCATGGACGGTGTTACGGCGACTGTCAACTACGCCACCGAGAAGGCGAAGGTCTCCTACCCGGATGGCATCGAGATCGCCGATCTCATCGCCACCGTAGAGAAGACTGGGTACACCGCCGAGGAGCCGCCTCCGCCCGTGCCCGCCACCGCCGATGAGCGTGCGGGCGAGGCGGCTCCGGCGGCGGACGGTGAACTGCTGTCGCTGCGGCAGCGTCTGTACGTGTCGCTGGTGCTCACCGTGCCCGTCGTGGCGATGGCGATGGTCCCGGCCCTGCAGTTCGACAACTGGCAGTGGCTGTCGCTGACCCTGGCCGCACCGGTCGTGGTCTGGGGCGCCTTCCCCTTCCACAAGGCCGCCTGGACGAACGCCCGCCACGGCGCCGCGACCATGGACACCCTGGTGTCCATCGGCACGCTCGCCGCACTCGGCTGGTCGCTGTGGGCACTGTTCTTCGGACACGCCGGGATGCCGGGCATGCGGCACGGCTTCGAGTTCACCATCTCCCGCGGGGACGGCTCCTCCTCCATCTACTTGGAGGCTGCGGCCGGTGTGACCACCTTCATCCTCGCCGGGCGCTACCTGGAGGCGAAGTCCAAGCGCAAGGCGGGGGCGGCACTGCGGGCGCTCATGGAACTGGGCGCGAAGGACGTCTCGGTTCTACGCGGGGGCAAGGAAGTACGCATCCCTGTCGCGCAGTTGGCCGTCGGTGACCGCTTCGTCGTACGGCCCGGGGAGAAGGTCGCCACCGACGGGACCGTCGTCGAGGGCGCGTCGGCGGTGGACGCCTCCATGCTGACCGGCGAGTCCGTGCCGGTCGACGTGACCGTCGGCGACGCCGTGACCGGCGCGACCGTGAACGCCGGGGGCCGAATCGTCGTCGAGGCAACCCGGGTGGGCTCCGACACGCAGCTCGCCCGCATGGCCAGGCTCGTCGAGGACGCGCAGAACGGCAAGGCCGAGGTGCAGCGCCTCGCCGACCGGATCTCCTCCGTCTTCGTCCCCGTGGTCATTCTCCTCGCCCTCGGCACCCTGCTGACCTGGCTGTTCGTGACCGGGGACGCGACCGCCGCCTTCACCGCCGCTGTCGCGGTCCTGATCATCGCCTGCCCGTGCGCGCTGGGCCTGGCCACTCCGACCGCCCTCATGGTCGGCACCGGCCGGGGCGCCCAGCTCGGCATCCTCATCAAGGGCCCCGAGGTCCTGGAGTCCACCCGCCGCGTCGACACGATCGTCCTGGACAAGACCGGCACGGTGACCACGGGACGGATGCAGCTGCAGGACGTGTTCACCGCACCAGGCGTGGAGGAAGGCGAACTGCTGCGGCTGGCGGGCGCGTTGGAGCACGCCTCGGAGCACCCGATCGCCCAGGCCATCGCCTCCGGTGCGGCCGATCGGGCCGGAAACCTTCCGGTGCCGGAGAACTTCGAGAACGTCGCCGGCCTCGGGGTGCAGGGCGTCGTCGACGGGCACGCGGTGGTTGTGGGCCGCGAGAAGCTCCTGAAGGAGTGGGTCATCGAACTGCCCACGGAACTGGCCGAGGCCAAGGCCGCCGCAGAGGCCGAGGGCCGCACTGCGGTCGCCGTGGCCTGGGACGGCGAGGCGCGCGGTGTCCTCACGGTCGCCGACGCCATCAAGGAGACCAGTGCGGAAGCGGTGGCCGAACTGCGCCGGCTGGGCCTGAAGCCCGTGCTGCTGACCGGCGACAACCAGCTCGTCGCCGAGTCCGTGGCCAGGACCGTCGGCATCGACGAGGTCATCGCCGAAGTCCTGCCCGAGGACAAGGTGGACGTCGTCAAGCGACTGCAGAGCGAGGGCCGTACGGTCGCGATGGTCGGCGACGGCGTCAACGACGCGGCCGCCCTCGCCACCGCCGACCTGGGCCTGGCCATGGGCACCGGCACGGACGCGGCGATCGAGGCCGGCGACCTCACCCTCGTGCGCGGCGACCTGCGGGTGGCGGCCGACGCGATCCGCCTCTCCCGCAGGACCCTGTCCACCATCAAGGGCAACCTCTTCTGGGCCTTCGGCTACAACGTCGCAGCCATCCCGCTCGCCGCCCTCGGCATGCTCAACCCGATGATCGCGGGCGCCGCGATGGCGTTCTCCTCGGTCTTCGTGGTGACCAACAGCCTGCGGCTTCGGTCCTTCAAGTAAGCGCGTCGGCAAGACGGTTGACTGCGGCGCCCGGCTCTTCCAGCCGGGCGCCGCGCCGTTGGGTCGTCTCGGGGGCCCTGTCCACTCAGTCGCCGAGTGTGTCCAGGAGGTGCCCCACCTCGGTTTTGAAGGCGTCCGGGCGTTCCAGCATGGGCATGTGGCCGGTGCGTTCGAGAATGACGGTCTCCAGCGGGGCGGTGGCACGCGCGCAGCCTCCCAGCCGAGAGACGGGTGAGTAGTCACTCGCGTAAGCAACAGTGCGCGGGGGCGGGTGGATGGACACTGGGCATCTCCCCTGCCGACGCGCCGAAGGATGCGCGCACGGGCAGGCGCCTCGGAGGACGTGTCCACCTCCCCTGCCCGTGCGCGCGGCATGTGGGGTGAGACTGCGGGAACACCGGTCGGTGCCACCGCTACTCCTGGCGCCCACAACCGGCGAAGGTGAGTCTACGGACTAGCCTGCCACCAGCCGCACAGGTCCGGCACGAACCATGCGCCGCCACTGAGGCGCCGGCCGCCACAAGCTCCCCGGCCGGGATCACGTACGCAGCAGTCGTTCGATGGCCTGCGACGCCTCGGTGACCTTGTCCCGGGCCACCTCTCCCCCGGCCACCATGGCTTCGCGCACGCAGTGGTCCAGGTGCTTCTCCAGCAGCTGCATGGCCACGGCCTGGAGACTCTTCGTGGTCGCCGCGACCTGCGTGAGCACGTCGATGCAGTACTTATCCTCCTGCACCAAGCGCTGCAGGCCACGAACCTGCCCCTCGATACGACGGAGTCGCTTGAGGACGGCGTCCTTGTCGTCGTGGTAGCCCGGCGGCGCCTGGTCGACCTCGACTTGTTCCACTTGCTCCATACCCCCCAAGGGTATTACGTCGCGGTACCGAAGGGAAGTGGACGCACCTCCGCGCCGCAGGCCCAGGGCCCGGTCACCCATCGGCAGCTACGCCGTGACCGCGGGTGCCTCCGCCAAGTCCCGGCAAAATACGATCTCGTAAAAGACCTTTCGGTAGAGCTTTGCACTAAGTACCTTCCGGATGCCGGTCAGTTGGTGACCGGCATCACCTCGTTATGGGCCGGTAACCCCGGCCGCACGAGTGGGAGGTCAAGCATGCGCAAGGCCCACAGACGGACCGGCGTGGGCGTGCTCGCGGCGGCACTCTTCGCCACGACAGCTCTCGCCGGTTCCTCACAGGCACATGACGGCGTTTCAGCGACCGACGGCGCCATCGACAACGCTGCGGCCACACACGGCCACGACCAGCACGGCGGCAGCGAAGGACACCTGCCGGCCACCCAGAAGAACGTCCGCCTGGTCAGCAAACTCAAGCTGAGCAACGTCGTCGAGGGAAAGATCGCCGACGTCGGCGTCTACAAGGGCTACGCCTACCTCGCCTCCTGGGGCGGCGTCGGCTGCGACAACACCGGCGTGTACGTGGTCGACATCCGCAAGCCCAGCAAGCCCAAGGAGGTCGGCTTCATCCCCGCCCCGGCCGGCAGCGCTCCCGGCGAGGGCATCCAGACGGTGCACCTGTCCACGCCGTCCTTCAACGGCGACGTACTCGTCAGCAACAACGAGATCTGCGGCGAGACCGGCTCCGGCGGCATGAACATCTACGACGTCACAGACCCCACCAAGCCGAAGACGCTCGCCGAGGGCGTCGGCGACTTCACCCTCGAGGGCGAGACGACGGAGACCGCCCGCCAGATCCACAGCGTGTTCGCTTGGGACGCGGGCCGCAAGGCGTACGCCGTGATCGTCGACAACGAAGAGGGCACCGACGTCGACATCATGGACATCACCGACCCGACCAAGCCGCAGCTCATAGCCGAGTACGACCTCGACGAAACCTTCCCGCAGATCCTCCAGGCCGCCCCGGACAACCTCACCGAGGTCTTCCTGCACGACATGGTCGTCAAGAACATCCGCGGCCGACAGGTCCTGCTGGCCTCCTACTGGGACGCGGGTTACGTGGCGCTCGACGCGACCGACCCCAAGAACCTCAAGTACATCGGCGACACGGACTTCACCAACCCCGATCCCGAGGGCACCGCGGCTGGGCGTGACGTGGCACCGGAAGGCAATGGCCACCAGGCGGAGTTCACTCTCGGCAACCGGTATGTGATCGGCGCCGACGAGGACTTCGGCCCGTACGCGCTGTCGGCACGCAACCTGGACGACGGCACAGCCATCACGGCCGGCCAGGGCATCCCGCTGGAGACGGGCAAGAGCATCACCGGCGACACGGTGTACGTCGGCCTCGGTTGCAACGACAGCCCTGCCGTCCCCGCGGGCGACCCGGCCGCGGTGGACATCGCCGTTGTGGAGCGAGGCGTGTGCACCTTCACTGAAAAGGTCGCCAACGTCGAGGCGGCGGGCGGCTACGACGCCATCCTCGTCTTCAACCGCCCGGGCTCGGACGCCTGCGACACGCAGAGCGGCATGACCGTCGAGGGCACCCTCCCGACCTTCGGCGTCGCACCGCGCGGGCAGGGCTTCGCCGTCTTCGACCAGCCGTACAGCAACGACGACTGCCTCGCCGGCACCGGTCCCGCCACCCTGCCGGTGGACATCGGCACGAAGGGCGACAGGCTCACCTTCTCGTCGTACTTCGACGGCTGGGGCTATGTCCACCTCTACCGCAACAAGGGCGGGAAGATGACCGAGCTGGACACCTATGCCATCCCGGAGGGCCAGGACCCCGCGTACGCCTCCGGCTTCGGTGACCTGAGCGTCCACGAGGTGGCGACCTCGGGCGTCCGGCCCGACCTGGCTTACTTCTCCTACTACGCCGGCGGATTCCGGGTCACGAAGATCAAGAACGACAAGCTCGTGGAAGTCGGCCGCTTCATAGACGAAGGCGGCAACAACTTCTGGGGCGTCGAGACCTTCAACTCCTTCGGGAAGGAGTACGTCGCGGCATCCGACCGAGACTTCGGGCTCTACATCTTCCAGTACACGGGACACTGAGGTGATCTGAGCGCGGCGGGGTCCCACACGGCATCAGAGCCAGAGGCGGGGCCCCGCCCGGCGCGCACCTCATGCAAGGTCCACGGGGTCGGTCCGGTCCCCTCGCCAGGTCGACAACGGGAGAGCTTTCGGCCCCGCACGTCAGCCAGTAGCCCTGGAACAGTCACCGGACACGACGAGGCGCAGCCTCAGGCACAGGCCCAACATCCTCTTGAGCAGGACGATTTCGACCGACCCCACACCGCACACCGATCGGCAGGGGCGACTCGAGGGAGTCAGCGAAAGCTCTCCGATACGCATAAAGGAGAGCATACCCCTAGGGGGTAACATGACGGCGTCCTGGCCGATTGGGGAGCGGGCTCGGAGCGCAGGGCCCCCTTGCCGTCAGAGGGCCGCTCACCGTCATGCGGCGCCCTCGCCCTCACGTAGCTCCTGCGGCCCGGGCAGCGCGATCCACGGCGGCGCCAGATCCTCCACGTACTCCCGGAAGTCCCGCTCCTCCTCCGGATCCGAGAGATCGAAGAGCGGACTGAGCGGCCAGACCGGGCGCCCGTCGACCCACGGCGCGACCGTTTCGAAATCCCCCGGCACGGAACGAAGTTCGGCCGTGCCCTCCCGGGGCAGCCAGTCGACCAGGCGAGAGCGGAGCGTGCCCGGCACGGCTTCCAGCAGGGCGAAGGGGCGGTTCTCGCCCTCGGCGAAGAACACCAGCTGCGGCGGCGCCTTGGCCGGGTCCTCGGTGTCGGGCAGCAGCAGATAGTCGGCCGTCCTGGTCTCGGCGCCGCGGGCGGCCGCCAGCACGCGGCGCATGACCCGCGAGCCGGACACACCGCACCACCCCATGCGGATCAGCGCGGCCGCCGCGACCCCACCACTGATCCACAGCCCGCGATCGAGGCCCGAATCGCCGGGGAGGCGGGCGGCGGACGGAGACTCCACGGCGTACTCGACGGTGAGCCAATCACCTTCGCCTGCGGCGGGTTCGTCCCCGTAGAAGAGGTCCGTGGTGACCTTACGGCCGTCGGCCGTACGGAAGGTGACCTCGGCGTCACTGGGCACGAGCCACGGGGAGAGCGGGAAGCCGTCGTCGTAGCGAATGGTCACGGTGGCCCGCGCGGTCGCCGTCTCGGAACCCCACAGCTGCAACGCCGTCGCCCACCACCAGCCCGAGAGACCCGCCGTGGCAGCGAGGACGAAGAGACCGCCCCAGGAGACCCCGGACGCCAGCGCCAGCCGCCGCAGCCGCGGCGAGCGCCACCACCCCGTGGTACGGATGTCGGGCTCGGCCGGTCCCGGGCGGGTGGCTGCCGCCCCGCCGTTCAAGCGTGAGGTGAGCCAGCGGGAGACGGCGGCTAGATGGGCACGATCCAGTACGTCCTCCGAGCGGGCGTCGCCACCAGCGAGCGCCAGGACCGGCTTCCCCAGGGGCACCGGAGCGTCCCGGTCGGCGTCCCGGGTCCCCGGCCCCGATCGGGACGGGACATCGGACCGCCCGCCCGCCGCACGAACCCGGAACACGATGCCCGCCGCCGCGAGGCCCAGGAAGACCGCCGTGCCGCCACCGAGCACCCACGGAGTGATCCCACGGTCGAATGCCTCGCCGCGCAGCGGCCCGGCTGGTGCGGTGACCTCCAGGGACTGGCCGGCCTCGACAGCACGGTCGTCGCAGTCGACCCCTGCGCTCTGCCGGGTCCCGTCCCAGGGATCCCGCCAGCTGACCTCGCAGACGTACTCCTCGGTGCCCGTGACCGTGGCCCGCACCGTCGCGCCGAAGCCGTACGCGGAGAGCAGCACCCCCGCGCCGGCCAGCCCGAGCACCCCGGCCACGACGCTCCACCACGGGACCATGGCGGCGGCCCTCCGAAGGGCGGACGGCTCCCGGCTCGCCGGGCCGTCGCGCAGATACCGGCGCAGCGCCCGCAGCCGGGCGACATCGCCGAGCGAGGCGGTCGCGGTGCCGACGAGTCCGCCCGTGCCGGTCACCACCAGGCCCAGCGTCAGGATGAACGGCGAGTCTTCGAGGTCGGCGGCCTCGCCGCGCACGGGCCACGGCCGGGCGGATATCCGCAGCGGATCGCCGGCCCGTTCATCGCCGTAGCAGTCGACGCCCGCCGTACGCGTGTCGCCGCTCCACGGGTCCTGCCAGCGCACCGAGCAGACGCCGTCGCGCTTGGCGGTGACCTCCGCGGTGACGGACTTGCCGAGGACGAAGGTGTGCAGGCCGAAGAGACCGAGCAGCAGTGCCGCCATCAGCGCCAGCGCGGCCGGACGGGGCACTCTCAGCGCCCGCCGCGCGGAGAGGCGGAACGCCTCGTGCGGCGGCCTGGTCGCCGATCCGGCGGCCGGACCCGCCGGCTCGGTGAGCACGCCCGCCAGGAACGGCACCGCCAATTCCGGAACGCGCAGGCGCAGCACGGCGGCCCCGTCCGGCGGCCCGTAGACGATGGTCACCTGCCGCGCGGCAAGCGACCCTTCGTGAGGGAATCCCCGGAGGGGGACCGTGTCCAGCACCCGCCCGCCACGGGCCACCGGGAACGGACCGCGCAAGTCGTCGACGAAGTACGGCGGACCGTCCCCGTCCGGCACCCACAGGTCACCCTTGATCGGCCGGGCCGGCCAGGACTCCCCGTCGCCCGCCAGCCTGGCCCGTATACCCAGCGACCCCGCGCGGCCCGGGCCGGGCCACAGCGGTCGGTCCCGCCAGTCCGCCAAGGCGTTCGCCAGTACGACGGCCAGACCTGCGCAGACCATGAACACCAGATAACCGACCACCGTGACCCACCCCTCGCTCCACAGGCAGGATCGAGCCACTCGGCGATCCGCTGTGGCGAATATACGAGCGGCGGCAGCACCGAGTGCGGCAGGGCTCCCGGGGATGGCGGAGACCCCCGCTGAGTTACTTCCGCCGCACTGGACGTGCGGACCCGTCCTCGCCGCGGGCTCTCCGTATGGCCGTACGTCGACGGCGGCGGCATCCTCGCCCCCACCATCGCGTACAAGCCACCCGCCCTCCGAGCAGGCGTCGGCCTGAACACGCCCGCCACACGCGGTGGGATCACAGCCCCGGCCACCCTTCGGTGCCCCCGGCTGAAGGAAGCCCGAGAAGTACACCTAAGGTACTTAGCAGCTTCTCGCTATTGGTGAAGGAGAGACAGCCGTGGCCCCAACGGCACCCCACACGCAGTCCGCTCCCATGACGTCACGGGTGGAGTGGGGCGCCGGCCGGGCAGAGGCACGTCCCCGAACGCGGCGGCAGGCTGCGGGTGTGATCGCGGCCGCTCTGCTGCTCGCCGCGTGCGGGACGAGTACGACATCTGGTTCCTCGGACGCCAAGCAGGCAGCCGGCTCCGGCAGCCAGCAGGGGCTCACCCAGTACCCGGCAGGCAAGCGCCCCATGGCCCCCGACCTCAGCGGCAAGACGATCACCGGCGACCGGCTGGACCTGGCCGACCTGCGCGGCAAGGTGATCGTGCTCAACGTGTGGGGGTCCTGGTGCGCGCCGTGCCGCGCCGAGGCGCCCGATCTGAAGAAGGTGTCCGAGGAGGCATACGACCTCGGCGTGCGGTTCGTCGGCATCGACACGCGCGACAACGACGCGGCGGCGCGGGCCTTCGAGCGGAACTACGGCATCACGTACCCCAGCTTCCGCGACCCCGACGGAAAGCTGCTCCTGCGCTTCAACGGCCGCATCCCGCTCGCGGCGGTCCCCAGCACTGTGTTGATCGACCGCGACGGGCGTATCGCCGCCCGCGTGATCGGCGCGATCACCTATGCGACGCTGCGCGAGCTGGTGAAGGATCTCGCCGCGGAGGAAGCGCAGAAGGCGGAGAAGAACGGCGGAGGTACTGCCAAGTGACGCTCGCCGCCGGTGTCGGCGAGACGGTCCTGGCGGGCCCGCTCGTCCTCGCCCTCCTCCTGGCCCTCGCCGCCGGAGCCCTGTCCTTCTTCTCGCCCTGCTGCCTTCCACTGGTCCCGGGCTACCTCTCGTACGTCGCCGGCATGTCCGGCGCGGGTGCCGCCGATGCGGCGAGGCGAGCGGCGCGCTGGCGGGTCCTGGTCGGGTGCCTGCTGTTCGTGGTCGGTTTCGCCGCCGTCTTCACCAGCTACGGCGCGCTGTTCGGTGGTGCCGGCGCCGTGCTGCTGGCGCAGCAGCGCACACTCGGCATCGTGCTGGGCTCGCTGACCATCGTGCTCGGCCTGGTCTTCGCGGGGCTGCTCGACAAGCTGCCGCTGGCCGGGTTCAGCTGGCGGCCCTCCTTCCGGCCCGGCGCGGGCCTCGCGGGGGCGCCGCTGCTCGGAGCCCTCTTCGCGATCGGCTGGACACCGTGCATCGGCCCTACGCTCGCGGCCGTCCTGTCCCTGGCGGCGGACAGTGCGAGCGCCGGGCGCGGGGCCGTCCTGTCGTTCACGTACAGCCTCGGCCTCGGCATCCCCTTTCTGCTCGCGGCGGCATCGTTCGATGGCGCGATGCGGCGCTTCGCCTGGGCACGGCGGCACGCACGGACGGTGATGCGAGGCGGCGGAGTCCTGCTGGTGGCAGTGGGGATCATGCAGGTGACCGGCTGGTGGGGGCAGCTGATCGCCGAGCTTCAGACCCTCATCACCGGCTTCCAGCTCCCGCTGTAATGGGCCCGTCGCGCGAGGGGCAGGCCGGTCCCCCACCCGGAGAAACCGCCGAGCCGACCGGCACGGGCGACTCTCGTCCATTGGCTCGCACCAGGCAGTTTCGCTTGAGGCCCTTCAGGCCGAAGGACCCGTGCGAGAGCGCCGCACATCCTGCACAAGCGCGTAGAGCGCGCTCAGGAAGATCGCAGCTCCGGCTCCGATCCAGACAGCCGATGCCCCGGTTCTGTACTCACGAATGGCAAGCATGAGAAGCGCCATGCTGACGAGGACCCCGAAGACCGAGATCAGAATGCTGATGCGGTGAGCCACATGGACATCATCAACGACGAACCCGCTCAGCATGAGTGATCCAAACGAAACGGCCGTCGCCGAGAAGCAGCGCGGGAAGGACGACGCTGGCGAGGCCCGAACCCGGGGTCACAGCCCCGGCGCCTGATCCCGGAGGGTTGAGCCGGACACCGGTTCCGCCGGTTGCGGATCCTCCCGTTGCAGCAACCGCATCATCCTCCGCGCCTGGAGGGGGTCCACCGGCAGCGCGTGCGCCGCGAACCAGCGGGCCGCTTCAGGCGCCGGCGACGGCTCCACGAACTCCGGTCCGGCGAAGTCGTCCAGGGGCGGGTCGTACACATACCCGGTCACCACACCGCGCCGCTCCAGACGGGCTACCAGCGTGTCCCGATCGCGCACCATCAGGGGTACGCGGAACAGCGGCGGCACATGGCGGTCCTCAACCCCCTCCGCGACCGCGCCACGCACACCCGCGGCGGCCCATACCGTGCCGCCCAGCAGCCTCGTCCCCTCACGGCGCCGGGACAGGTCCGCGTCCAGGCCGCTCATCCGCCGCCGCAGCGCGCGCTGCAGTACGCGTCCATGGTCCCTGCGGTATCCGTGCAGATCGACTCGCACCCAGCGGTCGAAGGCCCCAAGGTCCGGACTGTGGCCCGTCGTCACCCGCAGAAGGCGTTCGTGCAGCTCCATACGGAAGTGTTCGCGCTCCAGCAGCCCCAGGGCGCGCATGGTCTCCCACACGGGCCGGACCAGATGAAGCCGCTGTACCGCGGCGCGCGCGATGGGGCGCAGGGCGTTTGCCAGGTCCTGGTGCAGTTGTCGCGGCGTCAGCAGCTCATCACGCAGGTGTTCAAGCGCCTTGCGGTCGCCCGGATCCTCCGGAGCCAGGAATCCGCCGCCGGTCGCCCCCGCGTGCTTGCCCAGGCTGAAGGCCGCAGCGGTTCCGAAGGTGCCGATCGGGCGGTCGCCCAGCGCCGTACCGATCGCGTGTGCCGCGTCCTCCAGGAGAGGAATGCCCATGCGGTCGCACCGCCTGCGCAACTCGGCCGCGTCGTCCGGCATCCCGTACAGGTTGGTCGTCAGAACGGCATCCACGCTGCGCCAGGTCGATGCCGGTACCGCGCGGATGTCGATGTTGCCGTCCCGAGGGGACACCGGCGCCATAACGGGACGCAGCCCCGCCGCCAGCACGACGAACAGCATCACGTCGTCGTTGACCGGCGACATCAGCACGCTTCCCCCGGGAGGGCACCAGCGACGTAGTGCCAGGTACACACCCAGTCGACACGACGGGACATACACGCACTCCCGGCCGAGCCGCTCGCGCATCAGATCCTCGAGGGCACCGCCGGCCGAGAGCGACGGACCCGATGACTGTCCTGACCCCACGGCTTCCCCCCTTTCCGTCGGTGGCCCCCGAGACTTCCCCGAGGCGCGGAGTGACGCGCGATGGCCAGATCCCAACCGGTGATCGCCCGTGCGGGGTCCGGCGGAGGACGCGATGCCACACTAAGTAAGCTAGTAGACTGACGCAAGCAAGCCAGCCCACCCCGGACGTAACAGTCCCGCAGCCACCTTCCGCGCATGGATATCGGGAGACTGGCGCCAACTCCCCCAACTATCTAAACTTCTTAGTAGCTTCCGTGGGTTCGGCGAGCGATCCACACCCCACCGGGAGGGGCCCCATGCCTCAGGTTCTGTATCCGCTACTCCTCCTGGCCTGCCCGATCGGCATGGGCCTGATGATGTGGTTCATGATGCGAGGAGGCTCGCACGCGCTGCAGCGAAACGACTCGGCATCGAGCCGGGCCGAGCTTGACGAGCTGCGCAGGGAGATCGCGGAGTTGCGCGCCGCGCAGAAGGACACGCCGCAGCCTTTGCGGAACTGAGCCCGGGAGCGACAACAACCCCATGGCCACGGCAGCGGCAGTGACCGCTGCACTGCCCTTCGCCGCGACCCTCTACGCCACGGCCCGCACGGTCACCTCGCACCAGAGCTGGCGCCCACCTCTCACCCCCGCAAGGGAAGGCGCGCGCCTCACTCGCGCAGACCGCACCGCCCCCGGACCAAATGCCCAGCAATGCGGCCCGGACGTCGCACCTCCGCCGCCCACGCCCACGAAACTCACCGTCAACTTCACCAGTCACACCGCAACCAGCACGCGAGCGACATCGAGAGATGCACTTAGCGACCAAGCCGCCACACGGCGCAATGGGCACGGCAGGCTGGCACGTACCCCTCCCCCCATCTAGCCTACTTAGTAGAAGCCGTGCAGCGGTTTCGATGAGCGCTCCACAGTGCACCCGGAGGCCCCTATGCCTCAGTCCCTCTATCCACTGCTCCTCCTGGCCTGCCCGATCGGCATGGGCCTGATGATGTGGTTCATGACGCGCGGGGGGCTGCACACATCACGGCGAAGCGGCTCGATCGACTCACCCGCGACGCACTCCGAGCTGGACGAGCTGCGCAAGGAAGTCGCCGAGCTGCGCGCCGCACAGAAGGACACACGCGAAACCTTGTGAACTGGGCCTTGGTCCCATGGCCGCGATAGCGATACTGATCGGCGGCCTGCTTCTCGCCGCGATCTTCTACGACATAGCTCGGCTGGTCAGCACATACCAGAGCCGGCGCCCTCCCCTGTCCCGTATCAGGGGCAGGCGCGCGGCGCTTGAGGATGAGGAGCGGTGGTGCGCCGGCCTACTGCTGCACGGACGGATCGACACAGCCTCCTACCAGCGACGCATGACCGGCCTTGCCCATGGCCAGCGCGTCATCGAGCCTCGGCCCCGCCATTCTCGCCATTGATCCATCGATCAAGCCCTCATTGCTACTAAGGCGATTAGTGACTTAGCATGGCCGCCAGACGCCGACCGGAGACGTCCCTAGGCGCCCCCCGTTCGCCGGGCCCTCCGGTCGGCGGTCCGATCCCGAGGAGCAGCCCCATGCGCACCTGGCCCGCCCGCAGATGGGTCGTGGCAGTAGCGGTGACACTGATCGCCGCACTCGTCATCGGCGTCCCAACAGGCGTCGTACCGACCCCCTTCTACACGCGGATGACTCCGGTGTTGTGGTGGAACTACCCGGTGTGGCTGGTCAGCTCCGCGCTCGAGGGGCTCCTGGTGGCCACGTACGTCCGCATCGGCCCGGCCGACGTCCCCGCGGCCGGGCCGCCCGAGCGTCCCCGTACCGTTCGCGCCCTCGGCGCGGGACTGCTGTCGGCCTTCGCGGTCGGCTGTCCGATCTGCAACAAGCTCGTGGTGCTGGCCATTGGTGTCAGCGGCGCCCTGTCGTACTTCGCGCCGGTGCAGCCGGTGCTCGCCGTGGCGTCGGTAGCCCTGCTCGTCCATGCGCTGGTCCGGCGACTGCGCACCGCGAACGTCTGCGCAGTGCCTTCGTGAGGGCCGGTCCTCCGCGCGTGCCCCGCCCCAGTGCGGCCACGCTCCGTTCCTGGGCAGCGGCCTCCACCGGTGGACTGCTGCTTTACGCCTCGTTCCCGCCGGTCGGATGGTGGTTCCTGGCCCCGCTCGGTCCGGCTCTGCTGATCATGGCGGTGCACGGGCGGCGCGCCCGGTCCGCCTTCGCCGCGGGCGGGATCTTCGGCCTCGCCTTCCTCGCCCCGCTGATCATCTGGCTGGCGAACCTCGGCCTGGTCCCGTGGCTCGCCCTCACGGCGGTCCAGGCCCTGTTCTTCGCGCTCGCCGCGATGCCGCTGCCCCGCTTGCTCGCGCTGCCGGCCTGGCCGCTGTACACCGCCGCGTGGTGGGTGGCCCTGGAGGCGGTACGTGGTCGGGCCCCGCTCGGCGGCTTCCCCTGGGGACGACTGGCCTTCGCGCAGGCGGATGCCCCCTATGCGGGCTGGGCCGCAGTCGGCGGCGGCCCAGCCCTCTCCTTCGTCGTCGCGCTCCTGGGATCACTGCTGGTGTACGGCGTGACGGAGTGGCGCGGCGGCCGTCGGCACATCAGCGCGGCCGTGGGCCTCGGCTCGGTCGCCCTGATCACGACACCGGTCGTCCTCCCCACCCCGGGACCATCCGGGCCGAGCGCCGTGGTCGCCGTCGTCCAGGGCAACGTCGAACGCGAGCGCACGCTGGAGGAGCAGGCCCGAGTGCGCGGCGTCGCACAAAACCATGCCCGTGAGACCAAGGCCCTGGCCGACGCCGTACGTCGCGGCGAGGTCCCACGTCCGGACGTCGTCCTGTGGCCGGAGAACTCCCTCGACGGCGATCCGGGACGCAATCCGGAGCTCGGCTCGCTGGTCGCCGACTCGGTCCGGGAACTGGACAGCCCCCTCCTGATCGGCGCCATGCTGGAAGCCCCCGGCGACCGGGCCTACAACGCCGGCCAGCTGTGGCTGCCCGGCCAGGGCCCGGCCTCCTGGTATGCCAAGCGCCAGCTCGTCCCCTTCGGCGAGTACATCCCGGCACGCTCGCTCCTCGGCGGTCTCGGCGCGCTCCAACTCATCCCCCGCGACCTGCTGCCGGGCACCTCGACGGCCCCACTGGAGGCGGGGCGGGCGCGGCTCGGTGACGTGATCTGCTACGAGATCGCGTACGACGACCGGGTCCGCGACACCGTACGGGCGGGCGCCAACCTCCTCGTCGTCCAGACGAACAACGCGACGTACGAGCGCGGCATCCAGGCCGGGCAGTCCGAGCAGCAGCTCGCGATGGCCCGCATCCGCGCGATCGAGTACGGACGCGCGGTCGCCCTCGCCTCGACGAGCGGGGTCAGCGCCATCGTCGGGCCGGACGGACAGGTCATGGACCGGCTGGGGACCTGGCGTGGCGGTCACCTGGTGGAGCGCGTGCCGCTCGCTTCGCAGCTCACCCTCTCCGAGTGGCTCGGCGTATGGCCCGAGGTGCTGCTGGGGGCGCCCGTGCTCGTCGGGCTCCTGCTGTTCGTACGGCGCGCCCGGCGCGTTGCCGTCCCGCCCACGACGACCGACGGTGGGTCCGAGCATGACCGGCAATTTACTAATCTACTTAGCTGAATCGCCTATAGTGCGGATATGCAACTCGCCGCACTGCCCAGCCCCTCGACCGGAGTCCTGTACCTGGGTCCGGTACCGCTCAGGGCGTACGCCTTCTGCATCATCATCGGCGTCTTCGTCGCCGTCTGGCTCGGCACGCGCCGCTGGGTGGCCCGCGGCGGCAAGAAGGAGACGGTCGCCGACATCGCCATCTGGGCCGTGCCCTTCGGGCTCGTCGGCGGCCGCATTTACCACGTGATCACCAGCCCGGACGCGTACTTCGGCGAGGGCGGCGAGCCCATCAAGGCCCTGTACGTCTGGGAGGGCGGCCTCGGCATCTGGGGCGCCATCGCGCTGGGCGGCCTCGGCGCCTGGATCGCGTGCCGCCGCCACGGGGTCTCGTTCCCGGCGTACGCGGACGCGGTCGCGCCCGGCATCGCCATCGCGCAGGCCATCGGGCGGTGGGGCAACTGGTTCAACCAGGAACTCTTCGGCCGCCCGACGACCCTCCCCTGGGGCCTGGAGATCTCCCCGGACAAGCGACCTGAGGGCTACGCGGACGTGGCGACGTTCCACCCCACCTTCCTGTACGAGTCGCTGTGGGACGTGGGCGTCGCGGTACTGGTCATCTGGGCCGGCGCGCGCTTCGCCATGGGCCACGGACGGGCCTTCGCGCTCTACGTGGCCGCGTACACCGCGGGCCGGTTCTGGATCGAGTACCTGCGGATCGACGAGGCGCACCAGTTCCTGGGCCTGCGGCTGAACAACTGGACCTCGGTCGCGGTGTTCGCCGGCGCCGTCGCCTACCTGGTCATCTCGGCCCGGCGGCGCCCGGGCGTGGAGGACATCACGCAGAGGGACACCGGGGCGGATGCCCCCGCAGCGGAGAAGGCGAGCGCATGAGCGACAGCAGCAGCATCAAGCACAACAAGGTCAAGATCGGGAGGGTGCACACCCGGTCCGTGCCGAACAGGATCTTCGGATGGTCCCTGTTCTGCCTGAGCCTGGTGGTCATCGTGGTGAACTGGATCGAGGAGTTCAGCGACCTGGAGGTCCTCCCCGGCGGTCACTCCGTTTTCTACCTGGCGGGCGGTGTGGTGGCAGCCGTCATCGGGCTCTGGCGGGCCGGCGTGATGGACGCGAAGTCGTAGGCGCTTCTCGCCGCATGCCCGCTCGCGGCCATCCCGACGCGTCGGTGCTCCGCTGCCCGAGCATGTGGCCAACTGGGTGGGCCGGTCGGCACGCCGCCAAGGTACGGGCCAGCTGGGGCGGAAGGTCAGGCCGCCGGTTCAGCGCGGTCGAGGTCGCGGCTGCGCCTTCGTATCAGGAACGGTCGACAGCGCCCTGACCCGATCGCGCGGGCGCCGAATCTCTGAGGGCGATCAAGAGGAGCTCCGCCGCATTACTCCAGCCCGGCGAGCGCATGGCGCCCTGAAGGCGTGACCGCTCGCACGTCGCCGATCCACGATCAGATGTGGTCAGGCCGTGGACCAGCAGGCGGACACCATGGAATATGGAGGAACCGCCCGGCGAAGGAACATCTGCCCCGAGCTCTCGACTCCGTTGAGCAGAGGACACCCCGATCCGGAGACTGACGAACAGGCACAAGGAACTGGCTGCATGGGGCACGTACCGGGTCGAGGTCGCCGCACGGTGCACATACCCGTGCCGGGAGCGGACGTCGGCGTACGGCGTCGTCCACTCTCGGTTCGGATGCCTCACCCGGCTCATGGCGCCGTGGCGGCTGCCATCACCGGTGCGGAGGCGGTGCGGTGATCCCGGACGTCAGAGCGGCTGCGGCCCATGAGGCGGCGCGGCGGCGCACCTTCGCGGTGATCAGCCATCCCGACGCGGGCAAGTCCACCCTCACCGAGGCTCTCGCGCTGCACGCCCACGCCATCACCAGGGCAGGGGCGGTACACGGCAAGGCGGGTAGGCGTCGGGTGGCCTCGGACTGGATGGAGATGGAGAAGGCCCGCGGCATCTCGATCACCGCCGCCGTGCTGCAGTTCGCGCACCGCGGGTGCGTGCTCAACCTGCTGGACACCCCCGGCCACGCGGACTTCTCCGAGGACACCTATCGCGTCCTGGCCGCGGTGGACTGCGCGGTGATGCTCATCGACGCGGCCAAGGGCCTGGAGGAGCAGACCCGCAAGCTCTTCGACGTCTGCCGCCACCGCGGCATTCCCGTGATCACGTTTGTCAACAAGTGGGACCGGCCCGGTCGTGAGGCGCTGCAGCTGCTGGACGAGATCGAGCGCGAGTTCCGCCTCAGGCCCACCCCGGTCACCTGGCCGGTCGGGGACGCCGGGAATCTGCGCGGCCTGATCGCCGTACGAACGCCCGGTCAGATGCTGCGCTATACCCGCACCCTGGGCGGAGCCCAGGAGGCCGTCGAGGAAGCGATCCCGGCCGAGCAGGCAGCGGCCGAGGAGGGCACGGACTGGGACCAGGCGGTGGAGGAGCTGGAGCTGCTGCGGGCCGCCGGCGCCGTGCACGACCAGGAGGCGTTCCTGGCGGGCCGGACCACGCCGGTGTTCTTCGGCGCGGCCATATCCAACATCGGCGTACGCCTGCTGCTGGAGGCCGTCATCGACCTCGCCCCGCCCCCGGGGCCGCGGGAGCTGGCGGGCGGCGGCACCCGCCCCGTCGACGCGCCATTCGCGGGGCTGGTGTTCAAGGTGCAGGCGAACATGAACCCCGGGCACCGAGACCGGATCGCCTTCATACGGGTGTGCTCCGGCGTCTTCGAACGCGGCATGACCCTCACGCGCGCCGCCACCGGAAGACCGTTCGCCACCAAGTACGCGCACAGCCTGTTCGGACAGGACCGCTCCACCGTCGACATCGCCTACCCCGGCGACGTGGTCGGCCTGGTCAACGCCCACAGCCTTCGGGTGGGCGACACTCTCTACGCGGGCCAGGCCGCCGTCTTCCCGCCCATCCCCTCCTTCGCACCCGAGCACTTCGCCGTCGCCCGGCCCGTCGACGTCAGCCGCTCCAAGCAGTTCCGACGGAGTATCGCCCAACTGGACGAGGAGGGCGTGGTGCAGGTGCTCGTCTCCGATCTGCGCGGCGAACAGGCCCCCGTCCTGGCCGCGGTCGGCCCGATGCAGTTCGAGGTGGTCACCGCCCGGATGGCGGGCGAGTTCTCCGCCCCGGTCAGGCTGGAGCCACTGCCGTACCGCCTCGCACTGGCCACCGATGCGGCCGGCGCCGAGGCGCTGGGCCGTTCCCGGATCAGGGGCGAGGCGCTCACCCGCGTCCGCGACAAGGCCCAGCTCGCCCTCTTCCGCAACCACTGGCAGGCCGACCTCCTCCAGCGCGACTTCCCCGGCGTCCGCCTGGACCAGCTCATCGCCGCTCACGGCTGACTCATCACGGTCCTGGCCAGGGCGCTCACCGGCACCGCCTTCCGGCCGGCCGCCTCGACGCTCATCGGCTGCCGCACGGACTGACCGCAATCCCCGAGACCACCCCGGGTGTGCGCAGGGCCCGCTCCGCAGCCCGCCTACTGCCGCGCCCGCAGCGTCACGCGAGCGACGCCAGGGCCGCCTGCAGCCGGGCGGCCGCTTCATCGGCCACCGGTTTCAGGGCCTCCAGCCGGGTGAGATCGACCATGGACTGCGGGTCCAGCACCTGGACGACGGTCCGGTCGCCTGCGCTGCGGACGACGACGTTGCAGGGCAGCAACAGCCCGATCGACCGGTCTGTCTCCAGTGCCCGGTGAGCGAGCGGCGGGTTGCAGGCGCCCAGGATCAGGTAGTCCTCCATCTCGGCGCCGAGTTTCGCACGCAGCGTCGCCGTCACGTCGATCTCGGTCAGCACACCGAAGCCCTGCTCCGCCAGTGCGGTGCGCACCCGCTCCACGGTCTCACCGAAGGGCGCCGCCACCTCGACCTTCATCCGGTCGTACGCCATGTCCGCTCTCCTTTCCTGCGCCGAATTGCCCGGGCAGACGTGCTCGAACCCGAAATACCCGGGTGGGTATTCATGGCGAGAGGCTACATCTGAAGGCGCGGCCGTCGCGGCGGGGCGGCGGCAGTGGGGCCGTATGGCCCACCGCCGCACTCCGGAGGGCTCTGCCGCCCAACACTCACCGGCGTCGCGGGCACACCCGCCTCCGCTCGCACTCCTGTCGCTCAGGCCTGCGGACGCCGGTACGCTGCGGCGCCGATCAGGTAGTGGTCGGCCCGCCAGGTCCGGTGGTGGCCGCCGGTCACGAAGCCGCGCCGGTCGAGTTCGGTGAGGAAGTCGGCCGGGGTGAACCGGTCTTCGCGGGGATGGTCGAACAGCAGGCGGTAGGTGCGGGTGGCCAGGGCGAGCGCGGTGACCTCGTCGAAGTAGAAGGTCCCTCCGGGGCGCAGGACGCGGGCGATCTCGTCGAGTGCTGCACGCCAGTCGGGGATGTGGTGGATGATCGCGAAGTCGAAGACCGCGTCGTAGGTGTCATCCCCGGCGCCCAGCGCCGTGCGCAGGTCGGTGGCGCTGCCGGTGGCCAGCCGGACGCGGTCGGCGAGCGGCGCCAGGCGGCGGCGTGCCCGGGCGATCATCGCCGGGTCGAGGTCGACGGCGTCGACCCGTGCCGCGCCCATGTCGCGCAGGAGCAGCTGGGTGCCGTAGCCGGGGCCGCAGCCGATCTCCAGGACGTGGGCGCCGGGCGGCAACTCCCCGCCCATGCGCCGCAGCGCGGGCACCTCGTACCAGCGCTGCAGCCAGCGCCGGGGCGGGGAGTTGACCAGTACCGTCTCCATCCGGTTCATCAGCACGGCTCTTCCTCCTTCGTGGGCGCGCGGCGGATCGTGCCGCAGTCGGCGGCCCGGGCGGTCTGCCTGCGGTTCACAGCCGCAGGGAGCGGCGCAAGGCGATGGTGATCTCGTCGAACTTGGCTTCGGCGTCGGCGGGTTCCGCCCGCGCCGCGTCCAGCACGCGGTGCCGTACATGGCCGTCGAGCAGGCCCAGGGCGACTTCCTGCAACGCGTGGGTGACGGCGCCGATCTGGGTGAGCACGTCGATGCAGTACCGGTCGTCGTCGACCATGCGGGTGATCCCGCGTACCTGTCCCTCCACCCGGTGCAGCCGGGCGAGGTGGTCGGCCTTGTGGTCGTGGTATCCGGGCGGTGCCGGGTGCCGGGCGTGGTCGCTGTCGGTGGCGGTGGGCATCACCGTTCAACTCCCTTCTGTCGCTGGGCGGCCGGAGCCGCGGCGTGATCCTCACAGGGTGTGCGCGTGGTGTGTACGGTCGCGATGGCCAGCACCGCCGCGACCAGGGCGATGGCCGCGTTGATCAGCAGGCTGTCGGCAATCTCGTCGGTGAAGGCGGTGCCGGCGGGGCGGGTGCGGGCCAGGTCGCCGGGCCACTGGGCGGCCACGATGGCGCCCAGGAGGGGCAGGCCGGCCCGCAGGCGATGTCCCCGGCAGCCATCCGCAGCGGCGCCGTCGCGCGGCGTTCGATCAGCCAGAAGAGCGTGAACCCCGCTGCCGCGGCCACGAGCGGGACCCACAAGCCCACCGAGGTCCAGCCGTTGGCGTTCGCCTGGGTCAGGGGGTAGATCAGGGCGGACAGGCCGATGGCCGAGGCGAGCCCGCCGACGAGACAGGCCACACCCATGACGGACTCCTTCGGGCCTGGGAAGCGATACGTAATCCACCTCCACCCTCGCCCGGCATACCCCCACTGCGTAGGGGTCGTCTGTCCCGGTCACAAGGGCCGAGTGGCCCCATGTGCCCGCCCGCTACTACGAGGGAACTTGCTAGTACCGCGCCACCAGCGCGGGCAGACGGAGTCCTTCCGCCCCTCACCGAGAGAAGGGATCACTGTGATGTTCTGGTACAACGACCACGACATCAGCGGCTGGGGCTGGTTCGGCATGTCCCTCGGCATGGTTGTCTTCTGGGGCCTGATCATCACGGTCTTCGTGCTGCTCTTCCGTGCCCTGAATCGGTCGCCCGAGCACACCGGTGCCCCCACCCCGCCGTCCGCTCCCCCGGCGTCCGCCACCCCGGAGCAGCTGCTCGCCGAGCGGTTCGCCCGCGGCGAGATCGACGAGGACGAGTACCGGCGCCGCCTGGAGGTGCTGCGCACCGGCGGGCCCACCCTGACCAAGCGGTGACCAGAGCCCGCCAAGGGCAGAACCGGCTCACCTCGAAGAGGAGGAACTGACATGCGAGTGATTGCGCGGATCGGCGTCGGACTCGCGGCTCTGGCCGCCGTGGCTCTCGCACCGGCGACCGCGAGGGCCGACGCTCCCGCGGATTCGGGTTCCGGGTTCGGCCAGCACGTGCGGCAGTGCGCGCAGACCATGGGATTCTCCGGAACCCACAACCCTGGCATGCACCAGGGCTACGCCGGCTGGGACGGGATGCCCTGCGCCGACTGAGCAGGCACAGGCGCGGGACCGCGGCCCGAAACGCCGGTGGCAGGCAGGTGACGACGGACGGACCGCCCCGAGCCCCGGCGGCATGCCGGATCGCACCAAGGACGACCCTCCGCCTTCCACCTGTCCTCCCTGGCGGGCGGCGTCGTGGCGGCCGTCAGCGGGCTCTGGCGGGCGCCATGGACGCCAAGTCGTAGCCGAGGAAGACCGTGGCGGACCGCCGACGAACGGCCGAGGTCACATCCGCGTCAACCGGCGCATGGCGAGGGCGAGTTCGTCGAGCCTCGCGTCGGCCTCCTCCGGGTCCGAACGGGCAGCGGTCAGCAGGCAGTTCCTGGTGTGGTCGTCGAGCAGACCCAGGGCGACCTCCTGGAGCGCCCGGGTGACGGCGCCGATCTGGGTGAGGACATCGATGCAGTACCGGTCCTCGTCGACCATGCGCGATACGCCTCGCACCTGGCCTTCGATCTTGTGCAGCCGGGACAGGTGATCGGCCTTCTGGCTGTGATAGCCCGGCGGTTCGGACACCCGCGGGCGGAGACCGCGACCGGGGGCTGTGGTCATCGCCGTGCGCCTCCTCTCCATCTCTCCGCGTGTACCGCGTGTACCGCATGTACGAGGTGCGGATTCCATCCTGACCGTGGATACCCCCACCACGTAGGGGCCTGCCGTCCCGTCCGCGGGGCCGACAGGCCCCTGTCTGCGGTACCGCGCGCGACACGAACTGGGCGGGTGGTTACCGCCCGTTTCGGGGTCGCCCTCGTCCCGGCCGCGTTTTCCTGCCCTCACTTGTCCGCAACCACCGCGAACGGGAGGACCGGCCCGCCTCGATGCCGGAGACCGTGGCGCTGCGGACGGCTGAGGAGGAACCCCCGGCACGGTGACCGGCGCCCATCCGGCGGAGTCCTCGTGATGGGGCCGTTCGACCCATTACTAAGGACCTTAGCGCCATAGCATTCGCGGCCCGCCGGGGCCACGGTGGAGGAGTCCGCACCGGCCAGGCAAAGGCTCTGATCACAAGAGCCACAGCCCGCCGGCGGCCCGGCTCGAGAGCGGAGACGGCCATGTCGACACTGATCGGACTGGCGCTGCTGGCATGGATCGCTGTCGACACCGTACGGCGCGTCGTCGCCGCGCGGGGCCGTTGCGGCGTGCTGCTGGCCCGGCTCGGAGGCCGGCGTGCCGGCGATGGCGCTGCCGAATGTCGTTGGGTGCGCCTGGTGTTGGCGGAGCGGATCGATCGCGCCGCCTATCGCCGGGCGATGGACGAGCTCGCGCACAAGAGCCGCCAGCCCGATGTACGCACAGTGGCGATCCGTCGCGTACTCGGGGCCCGGGGACAGACGAGATGAGGCGCGCGGGGCCGTCCGGCCCTCCTGACAGAGGACCTTCGGCCCTCCCCTAGGCACGCTCAGCCCCTGCCCACCGGCCAACAACAGGCTCAGCCTGGAAATAGACCACCCGTACCGGGTGGAGGTATCCGAGACGAAGCCAAGGAGGCGACGTCATGACGAACGACAAGCGTCCGCTGTACGCACTCGCCGCAGCGATCGGGATCGTCGGGCTCGTGGCCCTGGGCGTGCCCATTGGGACGATCGTACTTCTGGCCGTCCTGGCCGCCTGCCCGCTGATGATGATCTTCATGATGCGCGGCATGCACGGTGGAGGCATGCACGGCGGACACGACCACACGGACGAGTCCACCGACCGAGACCGCGATCCGCTGCGCAAGCACGATCAAGACGGTCATCAGCACCCCTACGGCCATGGCCGCTCATAGCGCGGGATCCGGACCACCGTCGCCCCCGCCACCATGCGGCAACAGTGAGAGAGGCGCCATGACTGCCATGGTGGCGGTGCTGATCGGCTCGCTGATCCTGGCCGCCGTGGTCTACGACATCGCCCGGCTGGTGACGCCGAGTGAAAGCCGTTGCCCGCCGCTGGCCCGGATCAGGGGCCGTCGTGCCGCCCTGGAGAGCGCCGAGATGTGGCTGGTCGGACTGCGACTGCACGGCCGGATCGACGCGACCACTTACCGCACGAGGATGCACGGCCTCGCTCTTGGCGAGCGCACCCCAAGGAGGACGTGATGGCTGACGCCGCATACGGCCTGTGGCCGCTGGTGGTGCTCAACACCCTGCTGTTCATCGTCTTCGCCGCGAGCTTCTTCCATCCGAAGAGCAAGCGGGACTGGCGGGCGATGGGCGCCTACAGCGCCTTCATGGTGGCGCTGTTCACCGAGATGTACGGCACTCCGCTGACTATCTACCTGCTCGGCAGCTGGCTCGGCTCCCAGTTCCCGCTGCTGAAGGACACCCACGCCGGCGGGCACCTGTGGAACGATCTGACCAACTGGCAGGGTGACCCGCATCTGAGCCCCTTCCACCTGGCCAGCTATGTCGGCATTGCCGTCGGCTTCTGGTTGATCGCCGCCGCGTGGAGGGTGCTGCACGACGCCGCCCAGCACGACCGCCTGGCCACGACCGGCCCGTACGCCTGGGTGCGCCACCCGCAGTACGACGGCTTCCTGCTCATCATGATCGGGTTCCTGCTGCAGTGGCCCACCATCCCCACCCTGATCATGTTCCCGATCCTGGTGTACGTCTACGCACGGCTGGCCCGCAGCGAGGAGCGCGAGGTCGCCGAGAAGTTCGGCGCCGACTGGGACGCGTACGCCGCCCACACACCCAAGTTCTGGCCCAGGTGGCGCACCCGTCCGCCCGCGCCGCGCAGTGGCCCGCCGGCACGGCACGAGCGCCACACCACCGCACGGAGGTGAGGGACGTGATCGCTCTCGTCTGGTCCCTGATCGCTCTGCAGGTGCTCGTCGTCGGACTGTACGCCTACCGTCTCATCCGCCTCGGGCACCTGGGCGCCCCGGCCGAGGTGCACCCCGTCGGCCGTACCGCGATTGCCCTGGTTGCCATCTGTGCGGCCCCGGTGCCCGCGCTCCTGGCGATCGACGCCCCCGCCGCGGCCTGGGGTCTGTGGGGAGTCGGCTACACCTCCGCCGCGCTGGTGCACGCCTTCGCCGACACGATGCGCGACATCCCGTCCCGCACGTCAACGGGCACTGCCTGAGAGGCACATCCGGGAAGCCGAGGAGGGAGCCATGAGCCCCGCCACACCCGTGTCGACCGCCTACGCATCGTCGACGCAGCAACTGCAGTCCGTCCTGACCGCCACCGGGATCGAGAAGGCCTACCGGCGCGGCGTCTGGCCGGCCAGGCGCAGCCTGACGGTACTGCGAGGCGCGGATCTGTCGCTGGCCCACGGTGAGGTCGTGGGCCTGGTCGGGGAGAACGGCTCCGGCAAGAGCACCCTGATGAAGATCCTCGTGGGCGCGCTGCGGCCGGACGCCGGCACCGTGTCGTACGACGGCCGGCTGGGCTACTGTCCCCAGGAGCCCATCGTCTACGAACGCCTCACCTGCGACGAGCACTTCGAGCTGTTCGGCCGCGCCTACGGGATGGCCCCCGAGGCCGAGCGACGCGCCCGCCGGGCGATCTACGAGTCGCTCAGCTTCGAGCGGCACGCCGCCACCCGCTCCGACCAGCTGTCCGGCGGCACGCTGTCCAAGCTCAACCTCGGCCTCGCACTGCTGGCCGATCCCGAGGTGCTGCTGCTGGACGAGCCGTACGCGGGCTTCGACTTCGACACCTACCTGAAGTTCTGGGACCTCGTCGGGCAACGGCGGCAGGCGGGCCGGTCCGTGCTGATCATCAGTCACTTCGTCACCGACGAGGAGCGTTTCGACCGCATCGTGCAACTGCGAGACGGAAAGACGCAGCCGCGAGACGGCAAGGCGGTGGCGTGATGACCACCACCGGCCTGCTCATACGCCGCTACGTCAGCGAGACGGCACGCAATCCGGTCACCGTGTCGATGCTGGTCATCGTGCCGGTCGTGTTCGTGGCGATCGCCGCGCAGAAGATCGCGGACGCCGCCGAACTGCTCGGCGGGCAGGGCGGGGTGGAGGTGGAGACGGTCACCGCCGGGTGGGCGGCCGCGTTCATCTCGGCCATCGCCATGTACTTCCAGATACGCTCCGCCCGCGCCACCGACCGCCGTCTGGTGCTGGCGGGACTGGCTCCCGCCCGGCTGGTCGCCGCCCGGCTCGCCACGGGGCTCGCGCTCGCCGTCACCGCCACCGCCGCGGCCCTGGTGACCCTGGCAGCTCGCACCGGCATCGACGCACCGGGCCGGACCATTGCGGGGACGCTGATGTTCGCGGTGATCTATCTGGGCATCGGGGCTCTGGTCGGCGCTCTCGTCCCAGGGCCGGTCAACGGCACCGTCCTCGTCTTCTTCGTGTGGATCCTGGACGTCTTCCTCGGGCCGGCGTTCGGCTCAGCGGACCGGGTGGTGACGCGTCCCCTGCCGACGCACTTCGCGGCGCTGTGGATGATGGACCTGCCGTCCCGCCACGGTGGCCGCATCGGTGACCTCGGCTGGGCGCTCGTATGGACCGCCGCCGCGCTCACCGTCAGCTGGACGGTCGTCGCCGCCACCAGCCGTGCCGCACGGCCGCGCCACCGGGCGGGCCAACTGGCCACCGCCCTGCGGATGGGGCTGCGCGAAGCCGGCCGCAATCGCGTGCTGTGGGCGCTGCTGATCGCCGTGCCGACCGTCTTCATCCTGCTCGCCGCGGTCACCACCCCGGAGGAGTACCAGTCCATGCTGCTCCCCGAGAACGGCCGCCGGGTCGCGGTGCGGTTCTGGTTCCCCGACGCCCATCCCGGCTTCATGGCCCCGGTCTCCATTGCCTCGCTCGCCGCGCTCGTCGGACTGTTCACCGTCCTTCAGGCGCGCTCCGGCGACCAGCGTCTCGTCCTGGCCGGGCTGCGAGCGCGCAGCCTGCTCGTGGCCCGGCTGTCCGTCGTCGCCCTGGGTGCGCTGATCGCGACCGCGGCCTCCGTGGCCGTCACGGCGGCCCTGTTCGACGCCCGCCAATGGGGTCTCTACCTCGTCGCCAACCTCTTGCTAGGTCTCACCTACGGCCTCATCGGCGTGCTGATCGGCTCGTTCGTCGGGCGGGTCGGTGGCGTGTTCATCGCCTTCCTGGTGCCGTTCCTCGACCTCGGCATCGAGCAGAGTCCCATGCTCAACTCCGAGGTGTCCGGCCTGGGTCGGGCCCTGCCCGGCTACGGCGCCTCGCGGGTCCTGTACGACGCCGCGCTCACCGCGTCCTTCGACGAGACCGGCCCGCTGCTCATCGCCCTCGCCTGGCTCGCGGGCCTCACGTTCACGGCCGCGCTGCTGTTCCGCCGGGCCGTGCGCACCACCGCCACGTGAGGTTCCGGTCTGCCTTCACAGACGCTTCATACGAGCGCCGGTCGTTGCTTCACGGCCCGCTCCGATGCTGGTGAGTAGGGACATCGGGCCGGGACGGGGCTACGCACGCCGGGTCGGGCGCCACCGATGAACCTGCTCGACAAGTGCCGGAACACGAACCAGGGAGCCGAGAGCGATGAAGCTGAACCGTAAGGACGTGACGCGAGGACTGGTGGCGCTCGGGGTTGCCGGAGCACTCGCCGGCGGCGTCGGTATCGCGCAGGCGGCGACTGGCACGACGGGCTCGCCTGCCGCAAGCACGGCGTCCGCCTCGCCGAACCGGATGTGCGGCGGCGGCATGCACGGCATGGGGTTCGGCGAACACGCGCCCATGGACGCCGCTGCGAAGTACCTCGGCCTGAGCCGCACCGACCTGCAGAGCCAGATGCACGCGGGCAAGTCGCTCGCGGACATCGCCAAGGCGCAGGGCAAGTCGGTCTCCGGGCTCAAGGACGCGATGCTCGCGGCGGTCGAGAGCGAGCTCGACGACAACACCACGCTGACGGCCGAGCAGAGGAAGTCGAAGCTCGTGCAGGCCAAGAGCCACATCGACAGCATGGTGGACAACGCCCATGGCACCGGCGCGGGTCACGGACCGATGGGCATGCGGATGGGCAGCATGTGACACCGGCCCTGCCCTCTGTCCGAGGGTGAGTGGTTGGGTGCGGCCAGGCAGTCACGCATACGGTGCTGCCTGGTCGTGGTGTCGTTTGAGGAGTGAGCCCATGCGGCGGGTGCTGGTGGTCGACGACGAGCCGCACATCCGGAGAGTCCTGCGGGGCTATCTGGAGGCGGACGGATTCCAGGTGGCGGAGGCCGCCGACGGGGAGACGGCGCTCGCCGCGCTCCGCGGCGATCCGCCCGACCTGGTGCTCCTGGACGTGATGCTGCCGGGGATCGACGGACTGGAGGTCCTCCGGCAGCTGCGCGGCTTCACCGACACCTACGTGATCATGGTCACGGCACGGGCGGAGGAGGTCGACAAGCTCGTCGGACTCGGCGTGGGTGCGGACGACTACGTGACCAAGCCGTTCAGCCCGCGCGAGGTCACGGCCCGGGTGAAGGCGGTGCTGCGCCGCGGCAGGGGAACACAGGCCGACCAGGACGCACCGCTGCGTTTCGACGGCCTGACCATCGACCCCGCCGGCCGCGAGGTGACGGTGGAAGGGAAGCAAGTGGCTCTGTCGAGCCTTGAGTTCGACCTACTCGCCGCGCTGGCCGACGCGCCGGGCCGGGTGTTCTCACGCGCGCAACTGCTGCAGCGCGTATGGGGTTACGACTTCTACGGCGACGAGCGCGTCGTCGACGTCCACATCCGCAGTCTGCGGGCACGGCTGGGTGACGACGCGAGCGATCCCCATCTGATCGCCACGGTGCGCGGCGTGGGCTACAAGTTCGTGGGCCGGCCGCGATGAGGGCGCGCCTGCCCCTGCGGCTGTTCGTCTCCCACACCGCCGTGGCCGTGGTCGGCGCCCTCGTGGCCTATCTGACAGTACGGCTGCTCGCGCCGCATCTGTTCGACCAGCGTATGGGGATGATGAACGGCCACATGCCCGGCGTGGGCCCGGCGACGGGCGCACAGGTGCACGCCGCCTTCCAGACCGCGCTCAACACCGCCCTGCTCGTGGGCGTCCTGGCCGGTGTCGCCGCCGCCGGAGTCCTCGCGGCGTTCGCCACCCGCCGCCTGCTGCGCCCGCTGGATGCCGTGCGTACCGCGACCCGGAGGATCGCCGGCGGACGGTACGACGTCGACGTCCCGCTTCCGTCCGAACCGGAACTGGCCGCGCTGGCAACCGACGTCAACACCCTCGGGCACACCCTGGCCGACACCGAGACACGGCGCACCCGCCTGCTCGGCGACGTCGCCCACGAGATGCGGACCCCCCTGACCGCACTCGACGGCTACGTCGAGGGCCTGATCGACGGTGTGTTCACCGCGAGCCCGGACACCCTGGCCTCCCTCAGCGAGGAACTGCGCCGGCTGCACCGGCTCGCCGACGACCTGTCCGGCCTGTCCCGCGCCGAGGAACAGCGCCTCGACCTACATCTCGTCGACGCCGACCTGTCGGACCTGGCCCGACGCGCCGCCGCGCGGCTCGCGCCCCAGTTCGACGATGCGCACCTCACGCTGGTCGTCGACGCCGACACGGTCGTACCGGTACGCGCCGATCCGGACCGGATCACCCAGGTACTGACCAACCTGCTGGGCAACGCCCTGCTCGCCACCCCCGCCGACGGCACCGTCACGATCAGCGCACGCGGCTCCGGCAGCCTCGGTGAGGTCGTCGTGACGGACACCGGCGTGGGTCTGGCCGCAGAGGACGTCGAGCGCGTCTTCGAACGCTTCTACCGCGCACCCGGTCAGCCCCGCCGCTCCTCCGGTTCGGGCGTCGGCCTGACGATCGCCCGGGGAATCGCACGTGCGCACGGCGGAGACGTCACGGCGTCCTCACCGGGGCGAGGGCAGGGTGCGCGCTTCACCCTCGTCCTGCCGCTGCGCCCACCCCCTTAGCGGCCCCCGTTTACACAGCGCTTGACCGCCGCTGCCGTGGCAGCGGCGGTCCCCCGGGGAGGGGATGGCGGCTACTTGACGTAGGAGAGCATGGTCAACATGCCCGCCTCCGCGTGGTAGATGTTGTGGCAGTGCAGCGCCCACTGGCCCGGGTTGTTCGCGTCCAACTCCACGGTGATCCGGCTCATGGGCGGGACGATGACCGAGTCCTTGCGCGGTCCCGGGGTGGAGCCGGTGTCCACCTGGAAGGTGTGGCCGTGCAGATGGATCGGGTGCCACATCATGGACTTGTTCACCAGGACCAGCCTGATCCGCTCACCCTGCCGGACCGGCAGGGTGCCGTCCTTCTTGCCGTTGGCGGACGCTCCCCACATACATCGAGCACGACGACGTCCGGCGCTGTCGTACGGGCCAGCTCCAACGCGTCGGCGCCGTTGCGTACGACGTCCACGGCGAAGCCCTCGCGGGACAGGTAGTCCCCGACCAGGCGGCCGAGTTCCACCTCGTCGTCGACCACCAGGGCCCGCTGGGCCGTCGGTGCCGAGTCGTCGCTCATGTCCCGTACTCCTGACGGTGTGCGCTTCAGGGTCATGGCGCCGGGCGGCCCAGCTCGGCGGAGATCTCGGCGAGTTGGTCGAGGCGGCGCTCCAGGGTGGGGTGGGTGGAGAACAGGTTCGCCACGGTCGAGCCCGGTCCGAGGGCGGGGGTGAAGAAGAAGGCGTTGAAGGCCTGCGCGGTGCGAAGGTCCTGGGTGGGGATGCGGGCGATGTCTCCCGTGACCTTGGTCAGCGCCGACGCCAGCGCGGAGGGGCGGCCGGTGAGCAGGGCGGCGGCCCGGTCGGCGGCCAGTTCGCGGTAGCGGGACAGGGCGCGGATGAGCAGGAAGCTGAGGGCGTAGACGAGGGCGGAGACCGCCATGACCGCGAACAGCAGCGCGGCGGTGTTCTGGTCGTCGTCGCGGCGGTCGCGGCCTCCGAAGAGCTGGGAGTAGAAGGCGAAGCGGACCATGAGTCCGGCGATCACGCCCAGGAAGGAGGCGATGGTGATCACCGCGACGTCGCGGTGCGCGACGTGGGACAGCTCGTGGGCGAGGACGCCCTCCAGCTCTTCGGGTTCCAGGCGGCGCTGGAGCCCGGTGGTGACGCAGACGACGGCGTGGTCGGCGTTGCGGCCGGTGGCGAACGCGTTGGGCAGGTCCATCCGGGAGACGGCCACGCGCGGTTTGGGCATGTCCGCGGTGGCGCACAGCCGGTCGATGACGCCGTGCAGCTGGGGCTGCTCCTCGGGAGTGACGATGCGGCCGCGCATCGCGAACAGGGCGATCCGGTCGGAGAACCAGAACTGCGCCGCCAGCAGACCGGCGGCGATGACCACCACCAGCACCCACGACCTCAGCAGCGCGATCAGCACGGCGACGAACGCCACGTACAGCAGGCCGAGCAGGAACATCGTCAGGCCCATACGGGCGGTCAGCCCCCGGTCGGGAGCGAAGCGGCTGCGCACGGTCATCACCCCTCATCAGCCCGGGATCAGGCCCTCGTCGGCCAGCAGCGCCCGCACCTCGTGCAGGCTGGTGTCCTCGTCGGGGAGGATCAGGTCGGAGGGCGCGAGCGTGTCGGCCGGGAGCGGGGTGCCCAGGGCGCGTACGGCGTCCAGCAGCTCCCGCAGCCAGATGGCGAACGCCGACTCGTCGCCGTCGGCGGCGACCGACTGCAGCACGGCGTCCAACTCGTTGAGCTTGTCCAGGTGGGTGTCGGCGATCTCGTACTGGCCCTCGCCGAGAATCCGCATGATCACGACGGTGCCTCCTTGCCAGGCCCCCGGTCCGCGTCCGCGTCATCGCGGCTCTCCAGTGCGGGCGTCGGTTCGGAGGCGGCGGTGAGCTCGCCCTTCATCCGGGCCAGCTCCAGCTCGATGTCACCGCCCGCGGACGCCCTGTCCAGCTCGGCCTGGATGTCGTCACGGCCGGCCGGGAGAGTGGCGTCCTCCAGGGCGCCGGAGGCGATCAGCTCGTCCAGCGCTCCGGCACGGGCCTGCAACTGCTCGGTCTTGTCCTCGGCCCGCTGGATGGCCATCCCGACATCACCCATCTCCTCACCGATGCCGGTGACCGCCTCGGTGATCCGGGTCTGCGCCTCGGCGGCGGTGTAGGTGGCCTTGATGGTCTCCTTGCGGGTCCGGAAGGCATCCACCTTCGCCTCGAGGCGTTGCGAGGCCAGGGTGAGTTTCTCCTCCTGGGCCTGCAGCGCGACATGCTGGCCTTGCAGGTCGGCGAGCTGCGCGGTCACCGTCGTCCGACGTCCCAGGGCTTCGCGGGCGAGGTCTTCCCGCCCGACGGCGAGAGCCTGTTGGGCCTGCCCCTGGAGCTTGCCGCCGGCCTGCTCCAAGGTGGCCATCTGCAGTTCGAGGCGCTTGCGGCTGGTAGCGACGTCCGCGACGCCGCGACGCACCCGCAGCAGCAACTCCTGCTGCTGCCCGTAGGAGTAGTCCAGCACCTCACGCGGATCCTCGGCGCGGTCCAGCGCCTTGTTCGCCTTGATCCGGAACAGATCCGCGATACGACGAGCGATGCTGCTCATGGTCGGCCCGTCCCTTCTTCGTGGTCCGAGGTGAGTACCTCTGGTGCGCGTGCCGCTCAGTGCTGGTGCGGGCCCTTCTTCGTCAATCCGGTCCGCCCTGGGCCGTCAGGCTGGTGGTCCGGATGGCTCGTCTCGTCCCCGCGCTTGTACGGCGCCTTGCCATGACCGCCATGACCTCCGTGCATGAAGGCCATGCTGAGCGGGCAGGCCGCCACGAGGGCAATGAGGAGCAGTACGTACGGGGGGACACCGAGCCAGAGCAGTACGACGGCGGCGACGGCCGCGACCGCGATGCCGGTGAGCAGTTTCGGTTTCATCTCCGGCTCCCAAGGTTCTTTGTGGCCAGAATTCCCTTGACCTCCACGTTCCCTCGCCTAGGGCAACCCCGCATGGGTACTAAGGGCATTAGCACTGGGCCGAAAGGCCCTCGTCCCGATTCCGCTCATTCCGACCCCGTCTCCCCAGCACGGTTGGTGTGGAGTGTGAGGCGGAGCCAGCAGCCCCAGCCGACCGGCTGAGCGGCCCAGAAGCTGACGACGCGGTACAGCAGCGCGGCGGCGATCGCCTGGTCGGCAGGAATGCCTTGGACGACGAGCAGGGTGCTCAGGCTGGCCTCGGCGATGCCCAGGCTGCCGGGGGTCAGGCGCAGGCTGATGGAGATCTGGGTCAGCCCGTAGGCGATGAGGAGGCTTCGCCACGGCACGTCGATGCCGAGTGCCCACAGGGCGGCCGTCAGCGCGGCGGCGTCGCACACCCAGTTGCCCAGCGCCATTCCGAAGGGGCGGCGCCAGCCCCAGACGCCGGGCTGGATGGTCTCGGCCTGGTGCAGGACGTCGGCGAGGAGTCGTCCCAGCCGTTCACCAGCACGCCATCGCGCGCCGACGTACCGCCCCACGCGCCGTATCGCGCGGCGCAAACGTGATGACCGGGTGAGGCAGACGGCCGCCACGATCACGGCCGCAAGCACCGCCGCAGACGTGAGCACCACGGTCCGCAGTCCCGCACCCGGTCCACCCGGGTCGGCCAGCAGGGCACCCAGCGCCAGCAGCAGCGCGAGGGCCAGTACGGACAGGGCCCCGGCGACGACCAGCATGGCGGCGGCGAGCGCCAGGTCGATGCCCCGGCGGCGCAGCTGGCGGATCACCCACGCGACGGCCAGGGCGCTACCGCCCGGAAGCGCGCCAGCCATCGCGTTGGCTCCGAACGCGAGCCCCGTCATCGTGGCCAGGCCCGGCCGTGCCCGCGCGCCGCGCAGCAACCACCGCTGGAGAGCGGCGAGCCAGACGAAGGAGGCCGCTTCGAGGACGAGGGCCACCGTCAGTTTCGGGATGCTGACGTGCGCGAGAAGACGGGAGGTGGCGGCCAGTTCATGGCGATGCGTGACGGCCGCCACGGCTGCGACCGCGACGACGGCGATCGCACCGGCCCACCATGCCCACACCTGCCACCGGGGCCGCCGGGCCGTCTTCGCGGTGGCGGTCGGCGGGGCCGGTCCGTGGCGAAGATCGTCCGAGGACACGGGAAGGTCGCTCGCTTCGCTGCCGGTCGTTGTCATGGTCTGCTGCTGCCGATGCGAGCCGGGCGGGCCGCCAGGACCTGACGCAGCTCCGCGGCGGCCTGTTCGGGAGGGACGGGATTGACCGCGATGCCGGTGCCGAGTTCGAAGCCGGCGGGCTCGGTCAGACGGGGGGCGATCTGGAGGTGCCAGGCGAAGTAGGCGGTCATCTCCTCGCCGTTGGGGGCACTGATCAAAGCGTAGTTGTAGGGGACGTCGCCGAGCAGATCGCGCAGCCCCGTGAGGACCCGGCGCAGGAGTACGGCGGTCTGCTCCAGGTCCTCGTCACAGGCGTCGGCGAAGGATGCCTGGTGGCGGCGGGGCACGATCCAGGTCTCGTACGGGGTACGGGCGGCGTACGGGGCCAGCGCGGCGGTGTGGTCGGTGGCGGTGATGACGCGCTCGCCATCGGCGAGTTCGGCGGCAGTGTGGTCGACGTACAGGCAGTTGCCGTGGTCGTCGTAGTAGGCGCGGGCGACATCGAACAGCTGACGGAAGCGGGCGGGCACGATTGGGGTGGCGACGATCTGCGAGTGCGGGTGGGGCAGCGAGGTGCCAGCCGCGGCTCCGTGGTTGCGGAAGGGCAGGACGAGGCCGGGGCGGCGGTCGCGCAGAGCGAGGCAGCGGGTGCGGTAGGCGCGCAGGATGTCGGCGACGGCGGTGTCGTCGCCGTCGGGCAGGTCCCAGTCGTGGTCGGGTGATTCGATGACGACCTCGTGGCTGCCGATGCCCTCCGCTTCGGTGTGCAGTCCGGTGGTGTGGTGGCGGGCGGGCCGGGCGGCGGGGGCCACCACGGGGTAGCGGTTGGGCACCACCCGCAGCCGCCAGGCGCCGGGCGCGGTGTCGACGGCGGCGGGCAGGCGCCACAGCTCGGGCGGGGTGGCCTCCTCACGGCCGGGGCAGAAGGGGCAGGCCGGATCAGCGGCAGGAAGCCGGCGTACCGGCGATCCGGCCGGCGTGGGCATCCGCTGAGGGCGCTCGCGGCGTCCGGGCGCGATGGCCACCCAGTCGCGGGTGAACGGGTCCCGGCGCAACTCGGACATGACGGCCGCTCCTTCACGGCTCACGCGGTGGCGGACGCGCCGCGGGCGGCTCGTGCCACGGCGCGCCAGAACAGGTCGGGATCGGCGGCGAACTGGCGGGCGCAGGAGGCGGAGCAGAACCGGAACTCCTGTCCCCGGTATTCCGTGCGGTGGACCCCAGCACCGTCCACCCGCATCCCGCAGACCGGGTCCCTCGCCTCACCCGCCGTGCCTGCGGCCGCCAGCGCCCTGGGGGCGGCCAGGGTGTGGCCGAGCAGGCTGGTGATCAGCCGAAGTTCGTCGCCGATCAGGCGGGGCAGCAGGAAACGCTCGCGCACCAGCTCCCGCCCCGCGGCGGCGAAGCGGCGGGCTTTCCCCGGGTCGGCGAGCAGGCCGAGGACGGCATCGGCGCACTCGTCAGGCGTGTCCACCAGGAGTCCGCCGACCCCGTCCGGCAGTTGCAGCGGGATGCCTCCGGCCCGGCCCGCGACCACCGGAGTGCCCTTCCAGGTCGCCTCGGAGACCACCAGGCCGAAGCCCTCCCGCAGCGACTTCTGGATGACCACGTCCGCGTGCCTCTGGAAGGCGTTGACCTCGATGTTACCCACCCCGGTGAGGTTGGTGAACAGCGAGATGTCCGGATCATCGGCCGCGGCGGACGTGATCTGCCGGTAGACCCGCCAGCCCTCCGGGTCGTCCAGCGCCATCGACCCGACCAGTGCCAGCTGCACGCCCGGCACCTGGCGTTTGACCGTCCGGTAGGCGTCGATGACGCCGAGCGGGTCCTTCCAGGGGTCGAAGCGGGAGACCTGCACCAGCAGCGGGCGTGCGGTGTCCACGCCGATCCAGTCCAGCACGCCGGCGGCGAATGCCTCATCGATGGGCATGTTCTTCGGGCTGAGCGGATCGATGGCCGGTGGAATGATCTCCACCCGGTTCACCGGGATGCCGGGCGGGACGAACGCTCCCAGGGTGAAGACGGCGGCGTCGTAGACGGAGAGCAGCGGGCGCAGGCGATCCCAGACGTGCGGGTTGGGCTGGGAGCTGTCGATGTGGCAGCGCCACACCCACTTCGCCCCGCCCCGGCCGTGCCGGTGCGGCAGGGCCAGCGGCTGCGGGTCGTGCACGATGACGATGTCGTACGACTCCTCCAGCTGGGCGGCGACCTGCTCCGAGGCGGCGTCGTACACCTGCCACTGCTCGTCGGTCAGGCCCCGCGGATCGCCCTGCAGGCCGTTGTGGAGGGCCTTGGTCACCTCGAAGAAGCCCTGCTCGGCGGTGATGGTCTTCCAGTCGGCGACCACGCCCAGGTCACGCAGCAACGGCACCTCGGAGCGCAGGATCTCCGCCACCCCGCCGCCGTAGGAGGTCGCGTTGACGTGCAGGACGCGTACGCCGTCCAGCGGCGCGGCGAGGCGGTGCAGCTCGTCCACGACCGCGTCCCCCGCGCACCGGCGGTAGGCGTCCAGACGCCGTCGGCCGACATCCACGTTCTGCAGCATGGTCGGTCACCTTTCTCCTCGCCGGTGAGTGGGAGTTTCTCGGGGGTACTGCCGGGGTGTTCCCGGGTTCGCCGGAACCCGCCCGTCCACTGAGCGCGCGGGGGCGCCCTCCGGCACTGCGGCCCGTGGCCGTGACCCGGCGCGGACGGCGGCGGCCGCGAGAGCCGCGGCGGCCAGCGCGAGCGCGGCGTTGATCCACATACCGTCGGCGATGCCGGTGGTGAGATCGGTGCCGGCGGGGCTGGTCTTGGTGAGGTCGTCGGGCCACTGGGCGGCGACGATCGTGCCCATGACGGCGATGCCGAGCGACAGACCGATGGTGCGGGAGGCGTTCAGGGCGGCGCTCGCGATGCCGGTGTGGTGGTCGGGGACGTGGCCGAGCGTGGCGGTGGTGATCGGGGTGGTCGACAGCCCGATGCCCAGGCCGGTGACCAGCAACCCCGGAAGCAGCTGCCAGCTCCCCCAGCCTGGGTCGATGCCGGCCAGCAGGATCAGCCCGGTGGCGGTCAGCAGCAGCCCGGCGCCGATCAGGACACGGGTGCCGACACGAGGGACGAGCCATCCGGTGGCCGGTGCGACCACCGCGCCGAGCAGGGTCAGCGGCAGCAGGGCCAGGCCCGCCCGGATCGGTGTGGCGCCGGTGGCCAGTTGGAGGTACAGCGCCAGGAAGAAGAACACGCTGCACATGACGGCGAGGCTGACCAGCCCCAGCACGTTGCCGACCAGGAAGTTCGGCCTGCGCAGCAGCGACAGGTCCAGCAACGGTGCGGCCGCCCGGCGTTCGATCACGACGAAGAGAGCAAGGGCCGCCACGGCGCCGGCCAGCAGCGCCCACAGCCTCGGCGAGGTCCAGCCGTAGACGGTCGCCCGGGTCAGCGCGAAGATCAGGGCGGACAGGCCGACCGCGGAGGCGACACCACCGGCGAGGTCCAACGGCCCGGTGCGGGCGCGGGGTTGCGGGGCAGGCAGCGTACGGCGCGCGATCGCCCACAGTACGGGTCCGAGGACGACGTTGAGCAGGAAGATCGACCGCCAGCCGAAGCCCGCGGTGAGCGCCGCGCCGAGCAGCGGGCCTCCGGCCAGCGCCGTGGCACCGGCCCCGGACCACACGCCCAGGGCGAGGGCCCGCGACGGACCGGTGAACGCGGCGAGCAGCAAGGACAGGGCGGCAGGACCCATCAGCGCCGCTCCGGCGCCCTGGGCGGCGCGCAGCCCGATCAGCGCCGGGCCGTCGGGGGACAGTCCGGCGGCCAGCGAGAAGACGGTGAACGCCATCAGCCCGGTGAGGAAGACCGGCCTGGCCCCGTACCGGTCGGCGAGCATCCCGCCCCACAGGGTCAGGACCGCGAAGGCGAGGGTGTAGAGGTTGACCACCCACTCCAGGCCGGTCAGGTCGAGGCCGAGGTCCCGCCCGATCGGGGGCATGGCGATAGCGACGGCGGTGTCGTCGGCCAGGACCAGGAACCAAGCCAGGCAGACGGACGTCAGCATCCACCAGCGGTGCGCCGCATTCGGGGGCTCCCGGTGGGTGTCGGCGCGGGTCATGACGCGGCCTTCGGAGGCGTGTCGGACCGGTCCCGGCCGGCAGCGGGCGTCGCGTGTGCGTGACGGGTGCGATGCGCGGCGGGCTCCTTGGCGACGGAGACGCGGCGCGGCGCGATCGTCTCCCCCGTCGGGTGCGCACTCGGCGGCTCGGTGCCCAGCAGGTCGTAGACCACCGTGCCGTCCACGGTCTCCTGCGTGAGGAGCAGGCCGGCCAGCTCATCCAGTTGCCCACGGTGTTCGGTGAGCAGGCCGGTGGCCCGCTGTTCGGCCTCGCGCAGCAGCCGGGCGATCTCCGCGTCGATGGCGGCCTGCGTGGCCTCGGCGAAGGGGCGGCTGGACATGGCGGTCCCGCCGCTGCCCAGGAATACCGAGCCGCCCTGCGGATAGCCCACCGGGCCGAGCGCGGGCGACAGGCCGAACTCGCGGACCATCTTGGTGGCCAACTCGGTGGCTCCCGCCAGGTCGTTGGCGGCTCCGGTGGAGCCCTGGCCGAAGACGACAAGTTCGGCCGCACGACCGCCGAGCCGCACCGACAGGGTCTGGTTCAGGTAGTCCTCGCCGTACAAGTGGCGTTCCACCAGCGGAAGTTGCTCGGTGACGCCGAGGGCCTGCCCAGCGGGCAGGATGGTCACCTTGGCCACCGGGTCGGCGTGCGGGGACAGCGCGGCGACCAGGGCGTGACCGGCCTCGTGGACGGCGACAGCTTCCTTCTCGGCGGGCAGCAGCACGTTGGAGCCCTCTCGGCGGCCGAGCAGGATGCGGTCGCGGGCCGCGTCGAAGTCGTCCGCGAGAAGGACCTCTCGGCCGTCGCGTACGGCGACGATGGCGGCCTCGTTGGCCAGGTTGGCCAGGTCCGCGCCGGAGAAGCCGGGCGTGCCGCGCGCCACCTTCTCCAGGTCGACGTCCTTGCCCAGCTGTTTGTCCTGGCAGTGCACGGCCAGGATGGCGGCACGTTCGGCCAGGGTGGGCAGCGGGATGGTGACCTGCCGGTCGAAGCGTCCGGGGCGAAGCAGCGCCGGGTCGAGGACCTCGGGTCGGTTGGTGGCGGCGAGCACGACGATGCCTTCGGTGGCCTCGAAGCCGTCCATCTCGGACAGGAGTTGGTTGAGGGTCTGCTCCCGCTCGTCGTTGGAGACGATCTGCCCGGCCGCGGCGCGGCGGCCGCCGAGCGCGTCGATCTCGTCGACGAAGACGATGGCGGGCGCCCGCTTGCGGGCCTCGGTGAACAGGTCCCGTACGCGTGCGGCACCGACACCGACGTACATCTCGACGAAACTCGACCCGGCCACCGACAGGAACGGCACCTCCGCCTCGCCCGCGACGGCGCGGGCCAGCAGGGTCTTGCCGGTGCCGGGCGGGCCGACCATCAGCACACCGCGCGGCGCCATCGCCCCGGCGCGGCGGTAGCGTTCGGGCCTACGTAGGAAGTCGACCACTTCGGCGATCTCGGACTTGGCACCCTGGTAGCCCGCGACGTCCACGAACGTGGTCTCGGGCCGTTCCGCGTCGAAGACCTTGACCTTGGACTTGCCGACCCCGCCCAGCATGCCCTGCATGTGTCCGGCCGCGCCCTTCGACATCCGGCGCCAGAACCAGATGATGAGCAGGAACGGGCCCAGGATCAGGATCCAGGACACGATCTGGGAGCCGGCGGAGGGGGAGGTGGACGGCGGCTTGGCCGTCACCGCCACCTTCTTGTCCTCCAGCCGGTCCAGCAGTTGGTCACCGGCCAGCTGGACCGGGACGGCCGTGGTGAAGGTGTGCCCGTTGGTGAGAGTGCCGCTGGTCTCACCGTTGGCCTTGATCGTGACTGACTTGACCTTGCCGTCGTCGACCTGGTCGATGAACTTCGAGTACGTCAGGTCCATCTTCACCGGCTCGTCGGAGCGCAGCCCCGGCAGCCACGCCCACAGGCCGACGGCCAGGAGGACGGCCAGCGGCCATAGCCAGTGCCGCCAGGCGGGCGGGGGCGGTGGCGCGGTCGGCGTCGGCCGGTCGCCCGGGGGCGGGGGTTCGGCCTGCTTGGTCATGGCGGACTCCGTACGGTCTCGGGCGACGGGACGCGGCTACGCTCCGGCGCGGATGTAGCGGGCGGGGTCGGCGTCGAAGTCGGTGACGCACTGCCGGGAGCAGAAGTAGTAGGTATGGCCGTCCACTTCGCGCTGTTCGGCAGCGGCGTCCGGGGTGATCTGCATGCCACAGACCGGGTCGGTGACTGTCGCGGTTTCGGTCTCGGTCTCGGCCGGGGCATCGTGGCTGTGGCGAGCGTGGCGCTTGAAGATGCTCATATCGGTCTCCGTGGTTGGGTCAGGTCGCTCCATGGCCGTGTCGGGCTGAGCGGCGCGGTCGGGTGTCGTACCGGGCCGGATGTCACGGTCCTCGGGTACCTCCACCCGCGGCTGGACCGCGGCAGGGGCGGCGCTGGGCAACGGCGCGGAGCGCCAGCGGCGCAGCCGGTTGGCGTTGGTGACCACGGACAGGGAGGACAGGGCCATCGCGGCGGCGGCGATGATCGGGCTGAGCCGCAGGCCGAGCCACGGGTAGAGGGCCCCGGCGGCGACGGGCACGCCCACGGCGTTGTAGACCAGGGCGAAGAACAGGTTTTGCCGGATGTTGCGCATGGTCGCCCGCGACAGCCGGATCGCGGTGACCACGCCGGACAGAGAGCCGGAGATGAGGGTGACGTCGGCGGCCTCGATGGCGACGTCCGTGCCGGTGCCGATGGCGAAGCCCACGTCGGCGGCGGCCAGTGCGGGGGCGTCGTTGATGCCGTCGCCGACCATGCCCACCCGGCGTCCCTCGGCCTGCAGCCCCCGTATGGCGTCGGCCTTGTGCTCGGGCAGAACCTCGGCGAGCGCGCGCTCGATGCCGACCTCGGCGGCGATCGCGGCGGCCGTGCGCCGGTTGTCGCCGGTGAGCATGACCACCTGTACGCCCATCTCGTGCAGGGCGGTGATGGCCGCTGCCGAGTCCTCCTTGACGGTGTCGGCGACCGCGAGCACTCCGGCGGGCCGGCCGTCGACCGCCGCCATCACCGGCGTCTTGCCCTGCGCGGACAACTCAGCTGCGGCCGAGGCCAGTTCGGCGGTGTCGATCCCGACATCGGCGAGCAGCCGCGCCGCGCCGACCAGCACCGCGTGCCCGTCGACCGTGGCCTGCACGCCCTTGCCGGTCACCGAGTCGAAACCGGTCGCGGTCGGCACCTCCAGCCCCTGCTCACGCGCCCCGGCGGCGATGGCGGCGGCCAGAGGGTGCTCGCTGTCGCGTTCGGCCCCGGCGACCAAGACCAGCAGGCGGTCGGGCTCCACATCGCCGACCGGGCGGATGTCGGTGAGGACGGGCGTTCCCGCGGTGATCGTGCCGGTCTTGTCCAGGACGACCGTGTCCAGCTTGTGCGCGGTCTCCAGGGCCTCGGCCGAGCGGATCAGGATGCCCGCGCGGGCGCCCTTGCCGGTGCCGACCATGATGGACATCGGGGTGGCAAGGCCCAGTGCGCACGGGCAGGCGATGATCAGTACGGCGACGGCCGACACGAGCGCCAGGGTCAGCGCCGGAGCCGGGCCCACGACGTACCAGAGCGCGAAGGTGCCGATCGCGATAGCGATCACGGCGGGCACGAAGTACGCCGAGGTGGCGTCGGCCAGCCGCTGGATCGGCGCCTTGGAGGCCTGCGCCTGCCGCACCAGCCGGATGATCTGGGCCAGCATGGTGTCGGCCCCGACCTTGGCCGCCCGCACCCGAAGTGATCCGGTGCCGTTGACGGTCGCGCCGATGACCGTGTCCCCGGCCCGCTTGGTCACGGGCATGGGCTCTCCGGTCACCATCGACTCGTCCACCGCGGAGGACCCGGAGATCACCTCGGCGTCCACCGGGATCTTCTCGCCGGGCCGGACGACGACCTCGTCGCCGACGGCCACGTCCTCCACCGGGATCTCGGTCTCGACGCCGTCGCGGACGACGCGGGCGGTACGGGCCTGCAGCCCCAGCAGGGCGCGGATCGCCTCGCCGGTGCCGGCCTTGGCCCTTGCCTCCAGCAGCCGGCCCAGCAGGATCAGCGTCAGGATCACCCCGACGGCCTCGAAGTACACCTCGCGCACGTCCTCCGGCAGCGCGGTCGGAGCGAGGGTGACCAGCAGGCTGTAACCATAGGCCGCCACCGTGCCCAGGGTGATCAGCGAGTTCATGTCCGCGGAGCGGTGTGCCAGGGTCAGCCAGCCGGTGCGGTGGATCGGCCATCCCGTGTAGAACATCACGGGAGTGATCAGCGCCAGTTGCAGCCAGTTGTTGAGCATCCAGCCGGGCACCCAGTCCGCGTTGAAGAGGGACTCGGCCATCACCGCGAACAGCACCGGCGCGGTCAGTACGGCGCCGAAGGCCACGCGACGGCTCAGATCCCGGATCTCCGCACGCCGCTCGGCCGCCTCGGCCGCTTCCGCCTCGGCCGCCTGTCCCTCGCTCGGGCCGGCGAAGGGGGCGTGCGTGCCCACCACCCGGTCCTCGTCACCGGGTGGAGCCGCGCCGTTCACACCCGAGCCGTCGCCGGGTTCGACCAGCACCGTGCCGTGGATCATGTTCATCCCGCACGCGAAGGCGTACGACCCGGCCTCCGCCGGGTTCAGCCGCACCGTCGTGCGTGCGTGGGCCGGCAACGCGGCGCTCACGCGCAGCTCCGGGAAGACCACCCGGTTCGTGCACTCCCCGGATTCCTGCCGGTCGAAGACCAGCTCGGCCGGAACCCCCTGCCGCAGCCGGATCACGTCGGGGCTGTAGCCCCCGCGCACGGTCACTTCGACGCGCTGCACACCATGGGCGAGCTCTGCCGCCCGCGCCCGGCGCGGCCCGAAGAAGAACCAGCCCATCGCGGCGACGGCGATGACGGAGACGGCGATCACGACCAGGTCGGCCACGTTCATGGCGGACTCCTTCACCCTGTGGGCGCTACGAGATCCACTGTCGTCCCCGTGTACCCCCACCCTGTAGGGGCCCACCGTCCCCGGGCATAGGGCCACCCGGCCCATGCACTAAATCCCTTAGTGAGAGGACGGTGGCTGTAAACCGCCCTTCAGAGGGTGGCTGCCATCCGAGTTCGCCCCTCAGATCCTTGAAGGGATCACCATGATGTTCTGGTACGACGGCAACATGAGCGGCTGGGGATGGTTCGGGATGTCCCTCGGCATGATCGTCTTCTGGGGCCTGATCATTACGGCCTTCGTCCTGCTCTTCCGCGCCCTCAGCCGACCGGCCCCCGGCGGCCCGCACGACGTCACCCCTGGGGCGCCGCCGACACCGCCCTCCGCCCAGCAACTGCTCGCCGAGCGGTTCGCACGCGGCGAGATCGACGAGGAGGAGTACCAGCGCCGGCTACGGGTGCTGCACTCCACCGGTGCCGATCTCACCAAGCACTGAACCGAGCGGACAACTCCCGCTCCCGACCGCGGGCGCAGGCGGGCCCGCGGACCCGTCATTCCTCAAGGGGCGCGGAAACGCGTCATGAGCGAGGCTGACTGCCATGCGTAGACGTCCAGCCCTCCGGCGAGGGCCGCGTGTGTTCCTGTCAGGGGCGGTCGTCGCGGCCGCCCTGCTGATCCCCGTCGGTGTGCCCGGTATGGCCTGGGCGGACGAGGAAGAGAGCGCCGAGTCGGCCGTGCTCACCGAGCAGGCCATCGCCCTGGTCGCCAACGGTGCCGACGAGGACCAGGTGGCCGAGCGCATCGAGGACGCCCTGATGGCCCCGGACAAGGAGGGCGTCCAGCTGTCCAAGGTCCGCGAGGCGCAGGAGCTGGTGGAGGAGCCGGGCTACAGCGCCGCCGTCAGCCGTCAGGTGAAGGGACTGCTGCTGGACTCGCTCGGCGGCAAGCTGCCCTCCGCACCCGAGGCCGGCCGCCCCGCGACCGGTGACGAGACCGGCACCAGCGTCGTCCTCGACGAGTTCCGGCCCGAGCGCGGCATCTCCGACGGCGGCGGCGCCGTATTGCTGGGTCTGGGGGCCGCGGCGATCGGCGGCGGCCTGTGGCTGTCGTACCGGCTGCGCCCGCCGCACACCCTCCGCGAACTGGAACACCGCGACCGCGGGCACCGGGAGGCGTCATGAGCACGCACCGCCCCGAGCGCGCTGCCGCCGCCGGCCAGGAGACCGCCGCACCCCAGTCCGCCCGTCCTGGCCGGTTCCGGCGGGCCGTCGACGCGGTCGACGAGCGCATGGGCATCAAGGCGCTTGCCTATCCGGTGCCCGAGCACGCCAACAACCTGACCTGGAGCCTGGGCGGACTGACCGCCGTGTCCTTCGTGACGCTGCTGGTCACCGGGATCTACATGGCGCAGTTCTACTCACCGACCGCGGAGGACGCCAACCAGTCCGTCCGCGACCTGGTCACCGATGTCTGGCTGGGCGGCTTCGCCCGCGGCCTGCACTACTGGGCGGCACAGGCGATGTTCGTCCTCGCCCTGCTGCACCTGCTGCGCGTGTTCTTCCACGCCTCCTTCAAGAAGCCGCGCGAGGGCAACTGGATCATCGGCAGCGCCATGTTCCTGCTCACCTTCCTCGCGATCTTCACCGGCACCGTCATCAAGTGGGACCAGGAGGGATACGAGGCGCTGGTGCACAACCTCGACGTCGCCAAGCTCCTGGGCGGCGTCGGCATCTGGTTCACCCCCGAACTCACCGACCGGGTGTCCATCGTGCTGCGCCTGTACGTCGCGCACGCGGTCATCGTCCCTGGCCTGATCGTGCTGCTGTTCGTCTGGCACGCGCTGCTCGTCAAGCGGCACAAGATCTCCCCGCACCCGGCAATCCCGAAGCCGGAGGAGGAGGTCCCCGAGCCCTTCACCGCGCATCTGAAGCGGGTGGCCGCGTTCGGCCTCGCGTTGCTGGGCGTGCTGTCGATCCTGGCCGTGGTGCTGCCGCCGGTACTCGGTCCGACCCCGGTCGAGGGCATCGAGATCACCCGGCCACTGTGGATGTTCTGGTGGTTCTTCCCCCTGGAGGAGTGGTTCGGTGTCGCCTCGATCGCCTACGTCATCGCGGGTGTCTTCGGACTGATCTTCCTGGTCCCCTTCCTCGACCGCGGCCCGAAGCGCCTCTGGCGGGAGCGGAAGACGGCGATGGCCATCGCTGTCGTCCTGCTCCTCACGCTGGCCGCCATCACCATCAACGTGTGGGTCAACAACCCCAAGGGGCACTGATGTACGCCTTCAACCCGCGGCGCGCCCGGCGCTGGTTCTGGGCCCTGCTCACCCTCGCCGTGCTCGCGATGGGCGCCCTCTACCTGGGCCTGCGCGCCGAGCCCAGTCCAGGCACCGGCATCCTCGTGGCGGTCAGCGCCCTTGTGCTCGTCGCGTCCACGGTCCAGGCCGCCCGGATCCTGACCGCACTCACCGGCCCGCCCCGGATGCCGCACCGGCTCCGTACGCACCGGGGCCGCCGCCCCGCGGGCGTGCGGCGCAGATAGCGGGACTACCCGCACTCACGCGCTCGCACAGGAATACTAAAACCATTAGTTTGAGGGCGAGGGTCGCGGTCGGTGCTCGGTACGCACACCCGTCACCCGAAGGAGGACAACCCGTGCAGCATCACGTGGATCATCCGATGGGTCACCGCAAGGAGCGCAGCACCGCGGTGCTCGAACTGGGCGGGGTTCGCTGGGCGTCCCAGCAGAACGTCGCCGCCTCCGTCCTGGGGCGCCGACCAGGAGTGCTGGAGGTCGAGGTCAATCCGGTGTCGGAGACGGCGAACGTGGTCTTCGACCCGAACCTCACCTCGCTGGCCGAGCTGCGCCAGTGGGTGGAGGAGTGCGGCTACCACTGCGCGGGACAGTCCGTTCCGGCCCACCTTTGCGATCCGATGACCGAGCCGGACCCTCCGCATGTCGCGGCAGCGGACGGACACGTGGGCCATGAGGGGCATACGGCGGTCGCCGAGCCGCCGACTCCCGCTGCTGCTCACGCGGGACATGTCGCCCACGCCGAGCACGAGGCGCACGCCGCACCGGAGGAGATGCCCTCTCCGCACGAGGTGATGGGCCACGGCGGGCACGAGGGCATGTCGATGGCCCAGATGGTCGCCGACATGCGCAACCGCTTCCTCGTCGCCGTGCTCTTCTCCATCCCCATCGTCATCTGGTCGCCGATCGGCGAGGACGTCTTCGGCCTGGACGTGCCGGTCCCGTTCGGTCTGCGCGAGGACGTGTGGGCGCTGCTGCTGAGCCTGCCGGTGATCTTCTACTCGTGCACGATCTTCTTCGACGGCGCCGTACGCGCGCTCCGCGCCCGCACCCTGGACATGATGGTGCTGGTCGCGGTCGCCGTCGGCTCGGGATGGACGTACTCGCTGATCGTCACGCTCACTGGGGGCGGCGACGTCTTCTACGAGGCGGCCACCGTGCTCGCCTCCTTCGTCCTGCTCGGCCACTGGTTCGAGATGCGCGCCCGCGGCGGCGCCAACGACGCCATCCGCACCCTGCTCGACCTCGCCCCGCCCAAGGCGCTCGTGCTGCGCGACGGCGAGCCGGTCGAGATACCCACCGCCGAAGTGGTGGTCGGTGACCTGCTGCTGGTCCGCCCCGGCGCGAAGATCGCCGTCGACGGCGTCGTGGAGGAGGGCGAGAGCGACGTCGACGAGTCGATGGTCACCGGCGAGAGCCTGCCCGTGCACAAGGCCCCCGGCTCCCAGGTCGTCGGCGCGACCATCAACGCCAACGGCACCCTGCGCGTCCGCGCCACCAAGGTCGGGTCCGACACCGCGCTGGCGCAGATCGTCAAGCTCGTCCAGCAGGCCCAGAACTCCAAGGCCCCCGGCCAGCGGCTCGCCGACCGGGCCGCGTTCTGGCTGGTCTTCGTCGCGCTGCTCGGCGGAGCGGCGACCCTGGCGGTCTGGCTGCTGGCCACCGACCGCTCACTCGGCACCGCCATGCTGTTCGCCATCACGGTCGTGGTCGTCACCTGCCCCGACGCCCTGGGCCTGGCCACCCCCACCGCGATCATGGTCGGCACCGGGCTGGGCGCCCAACGCGGCGTCCTTTTCAAGAACGCCATCGGCCTGGAGGCCTCCGCCCGTATCCAGGTCGTCGTCATGGACAAGACCGGCACCCTGACCAAGGGCGAACCCGAGGTGACCGACGTGGTCACCGCCGACGGCATGGCCGAGGGCGAACTACTGCGCCTGGTTGCCGCGGTGGAACGGGAGTCCGAACACCCACTGGCTGAGGCCATCGTCCGGTACGCCGATGGGCAGGGTGTGGACGGGGTGCGCGCCGAAGGCTTCGAGAACGTCCCGGGACATGGCGCGATCGCCGAGGTCGACGGTCACCGCGTCGTCGTCGGCAACCGCCGCCTGGCCGAGCGGGAAGAGATCGACCTGGGCGAACTGGCCCAGCACCGAAAGGAGTTGGCCACGACAGGTCGCACCGTCGTCATCGCCGCCGTCGACGGACACGCCACCGGCCTGATCGGCATCGCCGACGCACCCCGCGAAACGTCCGCCCAGGCCGTGGCCGAACTGCACGCCCTCGGCGTCGAGGTGGTCATGCTCACCGGCGACAACCAGGCCACCGCCAACCGCATCGCCGAACAGCTCGGCATCGACACCGTGATCGCCGAGGTCCTCCCCGGCGACAAGGCCGCCAAGGTCGCCGAACTGCAGGCCGGCGGCCGCAAGGTCGCCATGGTCGGCGACGGCGTCAACGACGCGCCCGCCCTGGCCCAGGCCGACCTCGGCATCGCCATCGGCGCCGGCACCGACGTCGCCATCGAGACCGCCGACCTCGTCCTGATGCGCTCCGACCCCCTCGACGTCCCCACCGCCCTGCGCATCGGCCGCGGCACCCTGCGCAAGATGCGCCAGAACCTCGCCTGGGCCATCGGCTACAACTCCATCGCCCTGCCCATCGCCGCCGGCGTCTTCGAACCCGCCCTCGGCCTGGTCCTGCGCCCCGAGATCGCCGCCGTGTCCATGTCCGGCTCCAGCATCATCGTCGCGGTCAACGCCCTTGCCCTGAAACGGCTGCGGCTGCCCGCAGCGCCAGCCTCACCCGCCGAAGCCGAGCCACGTACACCCGTGGCGCCGAGCACCACCCACGGCTGAACAGCCCACAGCAACTCCCCGCCTTCCACTGCCCACTCGGGGGAGCTTCCCGGTGAAAGCCCTACGAGCGTTCGACTGCCCCTCCGACGCCACCGCCGTTCGGCCTCTCGTCGCCAGCCTGCCTGAGGCCCGGCGGGGACCGGGGCCGGAACGGCCCTGAACGAAAGGGACTCCCGGCCCGATACAGGCCCGCCCGGCCCCTGCCCCCGCAGCACAGGCAAGAGCAGCATCGACAGTGTTCACAGATACCCAGTAGAGGTATCCAAACAGTCCGGAAACGGGCGCCACAGGAGGTCACCACGCAGCACAAGAACTTCGCCCCGTACGCGATCGCCGCGGCGATCCTCGTCGTGGGACTCGTCGCGCTGGGGCGCCCCTGAGCACCCTGCTGCTTCTGGCCGTCTTCGCCGCCTGCCCGCTGATGATGTTGATGATGCGCGGCATGCACGGAGGCGGCGGCCACGACCAGCACAGCGGCCACGAAGGCCACCAGCACGACGACCGCCCCACCGACAGCCAGGACCGGCTGCACAAGCATCTGTGACCGGCCTCCGCGCCGGTCCCGGGTGAAGGAGGTGGTGAGACGTGATCACCACACTGATCGGCAGGCTGCTGTTCGTACTGGTGCTGGCAGTTCTGGCCCACGACACGGTGCGGCTGCTCGCCCTCGCCGCCCGGCACCGGCCATCACTGGCCCGGCTGGGCGGCCGCCGGGCCGCAGCCGTCGCCACCGAGCGGCAGCTCGCCCGTCGGCTGCTGACCGGCCGGATCGACGCCACCACCTACGCCGTCGGCTGACCGGCCTCGCCCACCGCACGCCACACCCTGAGGGAGTCCGTCATGGCTGACGCCGCCTACGGCCTGTGGCCCCTGGTGATCCTCAACACCATCCTGTTCATCGTCTTCGCCGTCAGCCTGTTCCACCCGAAGACCAAACGGGACTGGCGAGCCATGGGCGCCTATTCCGCGTTCCTGGTCGCGCTGTTCACCGAGATGTACGGCACCACGCTTCTACCTGCTCGGCAGCTGGTTCGGCTCCCAGTTCCCGCTGCTGAAGGACACCCACGCGGGCGGACACCTGTGGAACGACCTGACCAACTGGCAGGGTGACCCGCACCTGAGCCCCTTCCACCTGGCCAGCTACGTCGGCATCGGCGTCGGCTTCTGGCTGATCGCCGCGGCCTGGAAGGTCCTGCACGAAGCCGCCTAACACAACCGTCTGGCCACCACCGGCCCGTACGCCTGGGTGCGCCACCCCCAGTACGACGGCTTCCTGCTCATCATGATCGGGTTCCTGCTGCAGTGGCCCACCATCCCCACCTTGATCATGTTCCCGATCCTGGTGTACGTCTACGCATGGCTGGCCCGCAGCGAGGAACGCGAGGTGGCCAAGGAGTTCGGCGGCGACTGGGCCGCCTATGCCGCCCGCACGCCCGCCTTCCGGCCCCGATTCCGCCACCCCGATCAGCCGCACCACCGCCCCACGGGAACGGCCGCCCGCAAGCCCGGCGCCCGCCCGCCGGCGGCCTGGAGGTGAACCGTCATGGAAACCCTGGCCTGGATCCTGGTCACGGCACAGCTCCTCACCACCGCCGCCAGCGCCGCTCACCTCACCCGGCGCCACCGGCACGACCCCGCCCAACTCCCGCGCACGATCCACCGCACGGCCCCGTTCCTGCTCCTCACCGGCGTGCTGCCCCTCGCGGCCCTCCTCCCCATAGACGCACTCGCCCTGCTCTGGGGCCTGTGGGGCGTCGGCTACACCGCCGCCGCCCTGGTCTACGCCGCCGCGGACACGAACCGCGACCTTCCCCGCGCGCGGGCAGCAGCCCGGTCACGCGGCACGACAGCCGCATGAGGCATGGGGCATGGGGCATGAGGACAGAGGCGATCGGCATGAGCACCGAGACGGTCTCGGGCAAAGGCCCCGCAACGGCCGAAGCCACCGACAGCCGGCTCCTGAAAGCCCACGGGATCGAGAAGGCCTACCCCGGCGGAATGTGGCCCCTGCGCCACCACGTCCCGGTACTGCGCGGCGCCGGCCTGACCCTGCCCCCGATGAGGTGGTCGGCTTGGTCGGCGAGAACGGCTCCGGCAAGAGCACCCTGATGAAGATCCTCGTCGGCGCGCTGGCCGCGGACGCCGGCATGGTGTCGTACGCCGGACGGCTAGGCTACTGCCCGCAGGAGCCCGTCGTTTGATACCGCCACCGACCGCCCCGCCAATGGACCTGGTCCGGCAGCAACGGTTCGATCCGCGCCACTGCGCATCGGTCAACGGCCCATCGGATCAACGTCCTCGCCGCCCAAGGGGCACGGCGTCTCGACCAGACTTCAAGCCGAGGCGTTCTGGCGCGAGTGTGGAACATCGCGCACAAGCGTCGCGACGGCGCTCGTGAGGATCAGTGCTCCCAATCCCACCCAGAGAACTGATGCCCCAGCCCGGTACTCACGAACGGCGAGGAGGAGAAGCATCGTGCCGGCAAGGACGCCGAAGGCTGAGATCAACGTGCTGATGCGGTTGGCCACATGTACATCATCAACGACAACCGCCGATGGCAGGAGCGGTCCGTGAGAAACGCCCCAGGCCCGACCGAGTTCATGAGGCGTCCGCCCGATGCCCCCATCCACGTGCTGTCGTCTCTCTCGCCCAAACGTCAGTGCACGTGAGGGCCGCCGGTCATCTGCGGCTTGCCCCGCGGTACGAGCCCCAGAGACACAGCCGCGCTCACAGCGGCCGCCACCGCGCATACAGTGAACGCGTCCGCGAAACCGCTGACCAAGCCGCGCTCGAAGCCCGCCGCAGCGACGGTGGACACGACAGCGACACCGATGGAGCCGCCCACCTCGTGGAAGGTGTTGACGACGCCGGAGGCGAGTCCCGCCTCCCGGTGCTCGACCATGGCGAGCGCGGTGGTGGTGGCGGTGACGAAGACCGCGCCGATGCCGACGGAGGCGACCACCAAGCCCGGCAGCAGGCCGGCGTACACGCTGCCGGTTTCCGACAACTGCGTCAGCGGAATGGTTCCGGCGGCCGCGATCACCATGCCCCCGACGGCTGTCGTGCGGCTGCCGATCCTGCCGACGAGCCGGGATCCGAGGTGGGCGCCGATTCCGGTGGCGACGGCGACCGGGAGGAAGACCAGTCCGGTCCTCAGCGGACTGAAGCCACGCACGTGCTGGAGGTAGACCGATCCGAGGAAGAAGAAGGCGATCAGCAGCGCGGTGGCGATCAGCATCAGGAAGGCGCCCGCGAGCACCGGCCGCCGGGTGAACATCCGCAGGTCCATCAGCGGGGCGCGGCTTACCCGTTCGACCGCCGCGAAGGTGGCGTACACCACCACCGCGCCGGCCAGCGGCAGCAGCGTGGCGGGGTCCGTCCAGCCCGAGTCCCCCGCCTCGACGAGCCCGTAGATCAGGGCACCGGTGCCCACCGTGACCAGCAGCGCGCCAGGGAAGTCGAGCCGGGCGGGCTGCGGAAGCCGGGCCGCTACGAAGGCGGGAACGGCGGCGAGTACGAGGAGACCGACCGGCACGTTGACGTAGAAGACCCACTCCCAGCCCGGCCCGTCCGTCAGAGCCCCGCCGACCAGTACGCCGGCCGCCGCGCCGGTGCCGCCGATGGCCGCCCACACGCCGAGGGCCTTGTTGCGCTCCTCGCCGTGGAAGGTGGTGGTGACGATGGACAGCGCCGAAGGGGAGAGCAGCGCGGCGCCGATGCCCTGGGCGATCCGGCCACCGAGCAGGGTCTCGGCGTTCTCGGCCAGTCCGGTGACCAGTGAGGCGCCGGTGAAGACGGCAAGCCCGGCGAGCAGGGTGCGGCGGGCGCCGAGGGCGTCGGCGAGCCGGCCGCCGAGCAGCATGAGCCCGCCGAAGCACAGCGTGTACGCGGTGACCACCCAGGTCAGGCTCTCCCGGCCGAGGTCGAGATCGGCGGCCATGTCGGGCAGCGCGACGTTCACCACGGTGACGTCGAGGATCAGCATGAACTGGGCCAGGCAGATCAGTGCCAGGGCGATCCAGCGGCGCGGATCGGCGGGTGGATGGTCGTGTTGGTCTTCCGGCGCGTGCGGGGCGCCGGGAGCGGGGTGGGTCATGACGACTCCTTGGAGTTCGTACGGCGATCAGTGGCAGAGTCCGTAGGGCGGGAGGGAGCGAAGGCGAGCGCGACGGCGATGCCCACCGCGGTGACGCCGACCGCCGCAGCCATCGCCGGGCCCATGCCGTCGGTGAACGCCCGGCGTGCCGCGTCCGCGAAGGCGGCCCCGGCCTCACCGGGCAACTTCTCGGCGACCGCGAGCGCGGTCCCGACCGATTCCTGTGCGGAGGCCAGGAGTTCGGGCGGCAGAGCGGCGCTGTGCGGGGCTTCGGCGAGGCCGGAGCGGTAGCGATCGGACAGCAGACTGCCCGCGACCGCCACGCCCGCCGCCGCGCCGAGTTGGATGGACGCGCTGTTGGTGGCCGAGCCGACGCCGAGATCCGCCTCCGGCAGTGATCCGACGATGGCGTCGCTGGTGGAGGTGATGACGAATCCGGCGCCGGCGCCCAGGAGCAACATCGCCAGCAGTGCCCGCCCGTAGCCGTCCCCGGTGCCGGTGGTGGCGAGCACGGCTGAGGAGCCGAGCAGCAGCGCGAGCCCGGCCGCCGACACCGCCCGCATGCCGATCCGCGGCGCCAGTACGCCGGCCAGCGGCCCCGCGATCAGCAGTGCCAGTGCCGCAGGACCGAGCCGCAGCCCCGTCTGCGCGGCGCTGTATCCGAGTACGAACTGGAAGTACTGCACGACCACGAACAGAGTGCCGATGAGGGCGAACGCTCCCAGCAGGATGAGTACATCGCCGGCCGCGAGGGCCCGGTGCCGGAAGATCCGCAGCGGCAGCATCGGTGACGCACCGCGCCGCTGCCAGGCGATGAACGCGCCGGCCAGCAGGGCACCCGCCGCGAAGGCGGTCAGCACGGCGGAACTGGTCCAGCCCCGGTCCGGGCCCTCGATCACCGCCCACAGCACAGCGGCGACGGCCGCCACCGACAGCAGGGCACCGGCCGGATCCAGCCTTCTGGCGTCCGCCGCCTTCGAGTTCGGCACCAGGAACGCGGCGGCGATCAGACCGGCGATCCCGATGGGCAGGTTGATCAGGAACACCGAGCCCCACCAGAAGGTGCCCAGCAGCCAGCCGCCCACCATCGGCCCGATCACCGTGCCGACGCCGACCGCCGCCGACCAGATGCCTATCGCCTTGGTCCGCTGGGCACCGCGCGGGAAGACGTTCCCGATGATCGCGAGCGTGGCGGGCATGATCAGCGCCTCGCCGACGCCCATCAGACCGCGCGCCACGACGAGCGTCGTCACCGACCCGGCGTACGCGGCGACCACGGACGCCGTGGTGAACAGTGCAAGGCCGGTCATGAACACCCACTTGCGGCCTAGTCGGTCCGCGAGGCTGCCGCAGAACAGCACGAGGCTGCCGGCCATCAGCAGATAGCTGTCGACGATCCACTGCAACTGGCTGGTGGAGGCGCCCAGTTCACTCACCAGCGTGGGCAGGGCGACGTTCAGCACGGTGGTGTCGAGGCCGACCACCAGCAGGCTCACACCGAGCACGGCGAGGATCAGCCATCGCCTGCCGTCGGGCGGGGCGGCGCCGGACCGCAACGGTGCGGGACGAGTGGTCGAAGACACGAGATTCCTCCCCGTACAGGACATGACGGGGCTGCTGCTCCGCACGGTCTTGTCCGTACGAACCCCTGAACTGAACTGTACGTCTCAGTTCAGATGAACTCAACGGTTCAGTTCAGTTGGTTGCTAGGATTCGGTCATGAGCAGCGAGACGGTCAAGCGGCCCCCGAGCGGGCCCCGCGCCGAAGCCAAGCGGCAGGCCATCGTCCGGGCCGCCCGTGAACTGTTCCTGCGCGAGGGATTCGGTGTCGGCATGGACGCCATCGCCGCCGAGGCGGGCGTGTCCAAGGTGACCGTCTACAACCACTTCGGCAGCAAGGAAGCACTGTTCACGGCGGTCATCACCAGCGCGCTCGACGAGCCCCTCGCCGGCGCCTCACCGGCCACACTCGAGGGTCTGACCGAAGCCGAGGACCTCCGCGCCGCATTCATCGACGCCGCCCGCGCGTGGGTCCACGCCGTCCGGACCAACCGCGAAGTCGCCGCCCTGCGCAACCTCATCGCCGCCGAAGCCCACCGCTTCCCCGAGCTCGGCCACGCTTGGAAGAGCCACGGTCCGGCAAGTCACCACCCCGCCGTAGCGGGTGCGCTGCGCACCCTGGCCGACCAGGGACGGCTGGTCATCCCCGACCTGGAGACCGCGATCATCCAGCTCTACGCACTGCTGGTCTTCCCCCACATGGTCTTCGGCTCCTACGGCACGCAGATCGACGACGACCTCACCAACCGCCTCGTCATCGGTGGCGTCGACATGTTCCTGGACCACTACGGCCCGAATCAGACATAACGAGGACCACGGGCCCGCACTCCGCTCGGGCAGAGCGCGAGAGCTTGGGTGACCCGCACCAGGCCACAGGCACGCCGCCCCAAGGCCGGCATGCCGACTGACGGCAGACGGGCACCGCGGAGTCGCGATGGCCGCAAAGGCCGTCGCCTCCGCAGGCCCGCTACGGATCGGGCACCAGGAATCCACCCGCCGTCGCGGATGACCCGCCACCTCGCTGCCGAACCGTCCGCCGCGCCACGAGTCCGCGTACGGGCTGGTCAATGGCAGCGCGAGCCTCGAGCCAACCGCCCGTCAGGAACGAACCAGCCGGGCGATGGCATCGGACGCCTCCTTGAGCTTCAGAGCCTTGTCCTCACCGCCCTTTTCCACAGCGTCACTCACGCACGTCGCCATGTGCTCGCCGAGCATCTGAAGGGCGAAGGACTGCAGGGCTCAGGTAGTGGCCGAGACCTGGGTAAGGATGTGGATGCAGTAGGTGTCCTGCTCGACGAAGCGACTGGAGTCGACGGGGAGGGAAGGCAGTAGAGAGAGCGTGATCCGGGGCGTACGCGCCCCGGATCACGCAGAGGAACACGAAGACCGTCGGCCGGACGAGCGGCACGGGGGGTGACCGCTCGTCCGGCCGACGATGAAACATGACCTTATACTACGAATATACTTCGTAGTAGTGCGGGCCACCTTCTTGATCTCGACGGCCGCAAACCATTCGGTTGAGACGGCCCCACAGGGAGACCGCCTGAATCACGAGCCCCAGACTGCGGGAACCGAGCACGCTCCGCGCTCGTCTACTAAACCACTTAGCTACATCTTGGATGGAGGATGACTGTGCAAGACAGCCGACGGGGGCACATGGAGCCCGCAGAGCGACGGCCTCGGCGCAGGCGGCTGGGATTCGCGGCGCTCGCCCTGGCCGGGGTCGTGACTCTGGCCGCCTGCAGTCAGGCCGCCAATGGCGCCTCGAAGGAATCACCGGCCTCGGATTCGAAGCCCGGGTCAGAGGTGGACGCAGATTCCGGCAAGAACGGGTCGGCCGCCGTCACGGTCTCTCCTGCCACCGACGGCAAGGACGTCATACCCGGTGAGCCGCTCACAGTAAAGCCGAGCGACGGGAAGCTGACGTCGGTCACGGTCACCGCCAGCGACGGCAAGACACTCGACGGCTCACTGTCCTCCGACGGCACCTCCTGGACCTCGTCCCACGCCACCGGATACGGCGCCACCTACACACTCAAGGCCCAACTCGCCGCGTCTGATGGCAAGAAGACGACCCGCACCAGCAGCTTCACGACGCTCAGCAAGGACGAGATCTTCGTCGGCACCTACAACGTCAACAAGGGCTCCACCGTCGGCGTCGCCCTGCCAGTCTCGATCGTCTTCAACAAGGCGATCCACGACAAGGCGGCAGTGGAGCGCAAGCTCAGTGTCACCTCGTCCCCGGCCGTCGAGGGCGCGTGGAGCTGGATGAAGGACCGGGACGGCAAGGACCGCGTGGACTACCGGCCCAAGGAGTTCTGGAAGCCCGGCACCAAGGTGAAGCTGCGGATGGACCTGGTCGGCCTGAAGAACGGCGACCTGGTCGGCACGCAGAAGCGCGAGATCGACTTCACCATCGGCAAGTCGGTCGTCAGCACGGTGGACGTGGTCAAGAAGACGATGACCGTGGCCGAGAACGGCAAGGTCGTCAAGACCCTTCCCGTCTCCACGGGCAAGAAGACCTTCGAGACATGGAACGGCACCATGGTGGTGCTCAGCAAGGTCCCGACGATCCGGATGAACTCCGCCACGGTCGGCATCTTCGGCCCCGAGGCGTATGACCTCGGCGCCGTCAAATGGGATGTCCAGCTCACCCCCTCGGGCACCTACGCCCACGCCGCCCCGTGGAACGAGGGCAAATTCGGCAAGGTCAACGCCAGCCACGGCTGCATCGGCCTGAGCACCGCCAACGCCAAGTGGTTCTACGACCGCGTGAACTACGGCGACCCCGTGACCGTCATCAAGTCCACGGACACCGTGGCCGTGAACAACGGCTACGGCGCCTGGAACGTCGACTGGGAGTCCTGGAAGAAGGGCAGCGCGCTGGCCTGACAAACCACGCACCCGACGAGAGCCTTGCCCGACGGCCGTGTGCCGGCGGGCAAGGCTTTGCGATGTGAGGCGTCCGTGACTGAACGGTCCACGGAGATCCGACGTACTAAGTGAGTAAGTAGAAACAGGGCTCAGTGAAGGGAACCTCCGTGATCCGGCAACGTGTTGTCCTGGCCGCAGCTGCAGGCGTCACCTCCGCACTCCTCCTGACCGCGTGCGGCAGCTCCGGGGACAGTTCCTCCAGTACGGACTCCGGCGCCGCCGCGGCCTCCTCGACTCCCGCGTCCTCCGCCCCGGCTGGCAGCGGTGATGCGGACGGCATGGGCATGGCCACCACCTCCATGCTGATGACCGAGGAGATGGAGGGCATGGGCACCTTCGTCACCGACGACAAGGGGATGACTCTCTATCGCTACGAGATGGACCAGGCGTCCCCGTCCAAGTCGATGTGTACGGGTGACTGCGCGAAGACCTGGATGCCGGTCATGGCGCAGGACTCCGTCAAGGCGATGGGCGTGGAGCAGAGCCTCGTCGGCTCGGTAGACCGCTCGGACGGAATGAAGCAGCTCACCCTCGCCGGCCGCCCGCTGTACCGCTACATGGGCGATGCCAAGGCCGGTGAGATGAAGGGCCAGGCCAAGGACAGCAAGTGGTACGCGGTCACGCCCGCCGGCGACAAGGCCGCGATGTCCTCGGACGGCTCCGGCTCGTCCGATGGCACCTCGGGCGGGTCCGGTTCGTCTGACGACATGGAGGGCATGCCCGGCATGTCCTGACGCTCAGCAGTGCCGCGCCGGTCCGGTCCGCCGACCGGGCTGTGGCACCGTCACCGAGCAGCGCGTGGTCCAGGCACTCATCGGTATGGATGTCCGGATGCCGGTGGTCGTACGCGGCCGTGATGGAGACCGCGAGGACGGCAACCCGACTGTCGGACCGGGCGAGGAGTACCCGCTTGTCGGCGCCTGGGCCGTCGGTCAGCCGGGTTCCCACTCAAGGACACCGATCCCGTCCAACTGCCGCTTGTGCTGTGCTCCTTGGCCGACGGCGGCGCCGTCCCGTCATCCCGGGTCACCCGCGCCGTCGTGGACGGCTACCTGGACAACGGTCCCCCGAGAAGCGGCCGCCGCGGTGTCGCCCGGTTGACCGAACGCGCGCACGCCGCAGTCGTCCTCATCGCCGAGGGACTGTCCAACACTGTGTCCCACGTCTCAGCACAGCCTTGCACTGCATGGCCCCCTCCAGAAAGGCCGGTTCCGGTGCTGAGACCGAAGCTCTCACGCCGCCGAGGCCGTGCAGGCGGCCAGTTGAGATAGAAGGCCCCACTCTCGGGGCGGACGCATGGGCGCGGTACCGCTGCCCGCAGGACGCAACCCCTTTATCGGATGGGGCTCTTCCTCGCATCCGACGCCTCCTCTCTGTGCGGCGACTCGACCTCCGTGCGTGTAGGTCGCTTAGTAGTGGATGAATCTTTCAAGCTGTGCACATGACAAACTCATGTCGATTCCCCTAATCTGCTTAGCGCTTGGTACCTCTGATCGGCTGGAGCCCCACTGGCATGCCTACGTCGCATGCCACCCGGTCGAACGGTCAGTCACCACCGCAACACCCGCACGGTAGTTCGCGATTCTGGCTGTGCCGACGACGAAGGGGCTCATCCAGGGTCGCGTGTGGCTTCCATCCCCGACCACTGAGGAGACCCCTCGTGCGCATGAAGCTGCTCGCCGCCGTCACCACCGCGGCCGCCGCCACGCTGACGTTCAGCACCTCCGCCCAGGCCAACCACTCGTGGGGGAGCTACCACTGGGCTCGCACCTCGAACCCCTTCACCCTCAAGCTCGGCGACAACCTCAGCTCCTCCTGGAAGAGCTACCTGAGCACGGCTTCGAGCGACTGGTCCACGTCCTCGGCGCTCGACACCACCGTGGTTGCCGGGCAGTCCAACAACAGCTGCCGGGCCACCAGCGGCCGGGTCGAGGTGTGCAACAGAACGTACGGGAACAACGGCTGGCTTGGCCTCGCCTCGATATCCGTGACCGGCGGCACGCACATCAGCTCGGGCACGGTCAAGCTCAACGACACCTACTTCAACACCGCGACGTACAACACGCCGTCCTGGAGAACCCTGGTGATGTGCCAGGAGGTCGGGCACACCTTCGGTCTGAACCACCAGGACGAGACCCAGACCAACCCCAACCTGGGCACGTGTATGGACTACACCAACACCCCCGACGGGCCGCCCAGCAACCTCCACCCCAACACACACGACTATGACCAACTGGCCACCATCTACGCCCACCTCGACTCGACGAGCACGGTCGACCAGTCCGCAGCCGTACCGCAGGTCGGTAACGACAAGGCGAGCTGGGGCAAGCGGGTTGCGCGCTCGTCCAACGGCGACACCTACGTGCGTGACTTCGGCAAGGGCAAGGCTGTGATCACCTTCGTGGTCTGGGCGCGCTGACGCCCACCGGCCAGGGCAAGGCGGCCGGACTCTCTGGCCGCCGCCTTGCCCTCCCCGCCCGTGTTGGCGGCCGTCGCGTGCGCGGGCGGGATCGTCGCCGCGTCGGTGGCTGCCACGGAGCCCGCCCTGACCCCCTTAACCTGTCCGAACAGCACACATAGGGTCGTACCCGAAAGCGGTGAGACGCCGGTCCCTGGCCGTGGGGAATTGCCGAAGTCCGATCCAACTCGCGTGTGGACGCCTCCATGGCCGGTATGGCGTCAAGCACCCCGAGCTCACCTGCTTCGCGCGAGAAGCGCCCGTCGTCGCAGCTGGTGTGTCACGTCAGCTGTGCCCGCGCAACTCGTCCAGCACCTCCAAGCAGGCCGAACGTCCTCGACCACGGCCTGTGGCTCCGCTCCGACCGCGACGCGTGGACGAGACCATTCGCGAAGCCAGCGGACATCAGATTCCCCCGGCTGTCCCTCCAAGAAGCGACGCCAGATCTTCAGCCAGTGCGAGCAAGTTCCGGTCCGAGTAGGCCGGCCCCACGAGCTGGACGCCGATCGGGAGGCCGTCCGCGTTTCGCGCAACCGGCATGACGAGGCTGGGCAGGCCGACATGGCTGGTGAGGTTGGCCCAGCCTGTCTGGTCGAAGAAGCTCCGCTCGATGCCGTCGACCATGAGAGAGCGGGTGCCGGCCGGGATCGCCGCAGTGGGAGCGGCGGGGGTGATGAGGACATCGTGCTCGGCGTCGGCGAAGAACCGGTGCCACGCCCCTCGAAACTGGAGGCGCTCCTCGTCGGCGCGGAGCCAGGCGCGGTGTGTCTGCGTTCGGTGGCGGAGGAAGGTGGCCCGTGGGCTCACGTCATCCTCGTGCAGGTCACGCGCTGCTGCGAGTTCGGCCGCGCCCGCTTCGTCGTCGGTGGTGGCCGTCGCGGTGGCGTGGAGCAGCTGCTCGAAGAGGCGGAGAGAGTCGGCGAAGCCGACCGGCCCCACGGTGCGGCGGACGTCCGCTCCTGCGGAGGCCAGTGCCTGCTCGACAGTGGCGAGAGCATCGGCCGTTTCGCGGTCGACGGGGCAGCGTGCGTCCTCGGCCCACACCGCCACACGGAGCTGGCCGACTGCACGACGTGCCGTGGGCAGATTGACGCGCCAGGGGCTGTTCTCTGCGGGTGACGGTGTCGTCAGCGCGTCGAGGAGCAGGTCGAGGTCGCGGGGGTGGCGTGCCAGGGGGCCGGGGGTGACCATGTCACTGCTGGTGATCCATCCTGGCGGGCGGGGGATGTGGCCGCGGGCCGGGATGATTCCGTGCGTGGGACGCAGGCCGTAGACGCCGCAATAGTGAGCCGGAAGCCGAAGCGAACCGGCGAGGTCACTGCCGAGGTCGGCGGGGGTCAGGTGGGCGGCGACTGCGGCGGCGGGGCCGCCGGAGGAACCGCCGGCGGTGTGCTTGGGGTCGTGCGGGTTGAGCGTGGGCCCGAACAGGCTGTTGTCCGTGTGCAGGTCCTGGCAGTACACCGGGGTGTTGGTCTTGCCCATAATCACGGCGCCTTGATAGCGAAGCCGAGCAACCGCGTCGGCGTCACGTGCGGGTACGTGATCCGCCAGGTCCTCGGCGCCGCTGGTAGTACGCAGGTCGGCCGTCTCGAAACTGTCCTTGATCGTGAGGGGAAGGCCGTCGAGGGTTCCCCTCTTCTCGTTTCGGGCGCGGCGTTCGTCTGCCGCTTGTGCGGCGGCCTGGGCCGCCTCGTCGTCCCGGGTGATGACGGCGTTGACGTGGCTGGCGTCGATCCGGTCGAGGTGGAGGTCGAGCAGCTCGCGGCTGGAGATCTCGCGACGGTCCAGGGCTTGGAGCTGGACGTGAGCCGGTTGGTGGGTGAGATCGGTCGTCATGCGGAGACTCGCTCAAGGTGGAGGGCTCGTGCGGGCTGGCGGGGCAGGTGGCGCGCGACATCGAGGAGAGCGTCGATGTCGTCCATGGGCCGACTGGTCTGGCGTTCGGAGTCGGCGAATTCGGTGAGCTGGTCGGGCGCCGGGCGGGCGCCTTCGGCCCTGGCGGCGATTCCGGCGAGGATCTGGTCGGCCGTGACGGCGGCCGACAGCTCGTGGCCGTGAAGCCCTCGGGCCCGGTGGTGCGCTTCACTGGCCTCGCGTACGGCGGCATCGAGGTACTGGCGGATCACGAACCGGCCGTCCCGGATTTCGACTGCTCGGCGGTAGAGCCGGATCGAGATGCGGCGGAAGCGGCGCCTCTGGGCCGGGTCGACTCGGTCGATCGGCAGCTGGATCTCGGGCGCTTCGCTGTAGAACGCCAGCCACAGGGGGCGCAGGCCGTAGTAGCTGCGGTACTGCTTGATCCGGTACTGGACGCTCTGGGCCTGGTCGCTGATGGTGGGTACGAGCCAGCCGATGAGCGTGAGCATGGCGCCGACATCGCCGCAGGTCCAGGCGAAGCCCTCCCAGTCTGCGAGGGAGGCGTCGAAGGCGCCGGCGATGACGTTGCCGATGCGGACCGCGCTGTATCCGAGGGTGACGGTGGCGCCGAGGGCGACGATGCGCAGGCCGTAGCGGACGGACCCGCGGGTGCTGCGGCTGGCCAGGCGCCAGCAGGCGCGGGCGAGGAACAGCTCCCCGATGGTGTAGGCCGTGACGTACAGGGTGAGGTACGCGGCGTACCAGTCATCGTGCGCGTAGTACAGCGTGAAGTCGATCGGATGAGGCGCGCTGGGCGTCAGCAGGGCGAACAGCACCAGCAGCCCGGCGATCACTGCGAAGCCGGCCCCGAGCCACCGGCGACTGAGCCGGCGGGCGACCTCGGGCGGGGATCCCCAGTAGGTGAGGACCACCTGCTGGCAGGCCAGGAGGGCGACCACGCAGCCTTGCGCGAGGGGCACGGAGAGGTTGACGGTGCCAAGGACGCGGTCGAGGTAGTTCCACATCGGCGTGATGGAGAACAGGAACGACAGTCCCGACAGCAGGAAGACGGCGGCCAATGCGGTGGAGGCGGGGTCTCGGCGGCGGGTCGGCACGTCCCGCAGGAGGCAGAGGAAGCCGAGCGTGGCGACGACGAGGCTGATCGGATGGAGCAGGTCCTTCACGACCTGGCCTCCCGCCGGCGCAGGAGCGTGTGTGTGACCCGGTCCTGCACTTCGTCCCCGGAGGACTCGTCGCTGCGCAGCCACCGGTCGATGATCCGGCGCTGGAGCAGCGAAGCGAGGAGTTCGGTGTCCCGCTCCTCGTCCTCGTCGTACTTGGTGCGCCCCAGCATCATCTGCACGGTGGCCGGGTCCACGCTGGTGATGAACGTCGGGGCCAGCGCGGACACCGGTCGGCTTTCGTGGTGGCCGAGCAGGAGGTGGCTGAACTCGTGGGCGATGATGTGGTCCTGATGCAGAGGGCTGGTCCGCGGGTCGTAGAACACGTGGACAGCACTCTCTGTGATGGCGCATGCCCCGCACACCGAGGGTGCCTGCTCCCGGGCCTCTAGGACCACCTTCCGTCCCGTGCGGCGAGAGACCTCGTCGCTGAGATCGCGGATATTGATGACGTCCGGGAGCTTCAGCTCGGCCAGGAGGTCAGGCTGGCGGAGCCTACGTGCAGACCACATTGGTTTTCCTTGATCACTTACTGAACTAAGCCCGTTTTACACGCCAGTTGAGGGCGGCAGCCCCTCGGATTTTCGTACGCTCTCGACGATCCCCAAGACGGCATCCTTTCCGTCTGCGGATACGTCGGATAGACGAAGAAGAACGTTCTTGATCTTCGCGTCGCGAAGCAGCGCGAGCAACTCAAGCTCCTGCACGGTCTTTTCGGCGACGGCGTCATCGAACCAATAGGCGGGCTCCACACCGAAAAACCCTGCGAGCGCTTCAAGATGACGCTTCGTCGGGTTATCGCGCTGCCCCGTCCGCAGGAGCCACAGATACTGGGCCGACAGCTTGCCCAGCCCCCGCTTCTCCATCAGTTCGGCCACTTCGGCGTTACTGAAGGGGCCGCGACCGGGCGGGTGCACCGTGTCGAACAGGCGGTTAAGGCGGTCCATGAGCCCCTTGGGGTTCACCTGACCTTCGGTGGAGTCTTTCATGATCCTTTCCCGGGTGGACTTCGCCGTCACTTCGATAACCCTACCCCGCCATAAACACCAGTTGACGGGATGATCCCGCATATGGAAAGTTCTTCCTCGCCAGCACGTTTCCGTGTGGCGTGTACCGCCTGTTTCAGGTCGGCCTGTCCGTTTCTACCGGCAGGAGCATGCCAGGCGACGTGGCACGAACCACATTCGCCCAGCGACATATGTCACGTCTGGCACGCAAGGCTTTGATCTTCGACCGGAAAGCGTGGGGGCGACAGTGGAAACACCTCATTCACATCGCTTTTCCGCTGCGGGAAATACCAGACACCCGCTCCATTTCGGACACAGTGGCACGCTCTTGGCGTACGAGACAACCGCGGCAACGGTGCTCCTCGACGCCAGGGGGCAGGCCGCGCCGAGTGCCACAGATGGCTCCGGCGGTAGATCATGCGGTGACTGTCTGCAACCAGTACAGAGTTTAAGAACCAAGTCTGGATCTTGACAGGGGCCCGTGCGTATGTTCGTCGTCCCCGGGCAGCCGCCCGCGATGACGGACGTGAGGAGCCAGTAAGCACGGACCGGACCGAGAAGGTCCCGTAATACAGCGACGGCGCCCGAGAGCGGTAACTCACGGACGCCGAACGCTAAGTGGCATACCCGCCCCGGCAAGGGCGGTGACTGCCCACCATCACCACGCTGAGTCCTTCCAAGGGGCGCGTCAGCGTGGCAACACTGCAAAGGGGAGTATCGCATGCCTCCTGCCCTGCGCAAAAGGCCCTTCCGCCTGACCTGCGCGGCAGCCACCTCCGCCTCGGCGCTTCAGCGCCCCGAGCCGGAACACACCATCCCGGCCTCGGCGGGCCGTCGGCCCCGACTGCTCATCGGGAGCGGCCGATGAGCAGCGAAGCCCGCGAGTGGGTGTGGGAGCACAGCTCCAGCCGGGGGACCGCGCGTCTGGTCCTGCTGTCGATCGCCGACCGGGTGGCCGACGAGCAGTGCGTCTCCTGGGCCTCGCTGTCGAGCCTGGCCAAGCGCACGCGCGCTTCCGTCTCCACGGTGCGCGAAGCCATCGAGCGCCTGGTCCACGCCGGTGAGCTGGAGCAACTCGACGACCTCACCGGCCCGCAGCGCAGCACCGTCTACCGCCTCCCCCTCGCCGCCAAGGCCGTGGCAGAGACCGCGGAGGACGAGGAAGCCGACCAGGCGCCGGCGGAGGGGCCCGAGGCCACCCCAGCGCTCCGGATCTCGGCCCTGCGGCGGTGCGGAATCCGCCCCCGTGAGGTGCCGGAATCCCCCGCGAGGGTCCGGAAACCGGCAGTACCGGAATCCGGCAGGTCCCGACGGAAACCGGCACCTCGACGTACCGGAAACCGGCACAGCGATGTACCGGAAACCGGCACACAGAACCGTAGTGAACCGGATCTGAACCGTAGGTACAGCAGCAGTGGTGGTGCTGCCGTCATCGCGGCTGCCGAGTGGCAGGTCGACCCTGCCACCCACACCTGGGCCCGCCAGCAGGGACACCTCGACCGCCTCGGCGAGCAGGGCCTGCAGGCAGCCGACGCGAAGTGGCGTGCCCACCGCGCCGACTTCAAGCCGAGGCCGGCGGAAGCCTGGGCTGCCGACTGGCGCTCCTGGATCGCCCGAGAGCACGCCCCCAGCCGCCCGAACCTCTACGCCGTGCCCGGCAAGGCCACTGCCGCGCCGAGCGGCATGACGCGGGCCGAGGCACACACCGCCGCCCTCCTCGCCGCCCTCGACGAGCCGACCGGAACGGAGGGCTGACCGTGGACCGCCGCGAAACCGCCGCCCTGCTGGCCTACATCGGCCGACTCGACCCTCGCACCATCCGCACCGACCAGGGCGAGGCCCGCGACCAGCTCGCCCAGTGGCACGAGCTGCTCGGCGACGTGCCGATGGCCACCCCGCACGGCTGGGACGCCCGCGTCGCCGCCCGCCAGCACATCCGTACCTCGCCGTACCAGATCCTGCCCGCGGACGTCGTCCGGCCCTGGGAGAGCTACCGGCGCGACCGCCTGGCCCGGCACTCCGATCCCACGCCGTCCGTCGACCCGGACGACCAGGCCGCCTGGACCGCCGAGCTGGTCGGCACCCGCCGCGCCGTCGCCGCCGGCACCGCGCAGCCCTCGCAAGCCCGGGCGATCACCAGCGGTCGCGACGGGATCGACCCGAGGCTGGAGGCGCGGCTGCGGGAGATCGGCTCCTGCATACCGCCCGCTGCCCGAGCCGCCCTCGCGCCCTACCGGCCCGCCCGAGCTGCCCGTGAGGCCGCCGTCGCGCAGGGGCTGCCCGACGCCCTGAGCGTTCGCTGCGGGTGGTGCCTGGCCCAGCCTGGCGAGCCGTGTCGCCGCCGCCGGATCGGCCCCGACGACGGGGTACGCGGAACGGCCCCGCGTGCCACCCCACACCCCGGCCGCCTCGACCTCGCCGCCGCCCAGCAGGCCCAGCAGAACGAGCAGGCTCAACAGCCCGCCATGGCCTGACCAGCGCATCCGGGGCGTGCATCTCGTCCGGTGCACCGCCTCCCAACATCACCGTCCCGCCCCGGCTGCGGCGTACGCCCGCGCGCCGCAGCCGGCACCCGACGCCGCCCCGCCGAGCACCGTCCCGGTTCGGCCGACGCGGCAGCACATCGGAGATCGCCTTGCGCCACATCACCACCCACGACGCGCCGGCCACTGGCCTGCGCGGCATCGGAGACACCAGCTGGCACACCCGCGGAGCGTGCCACGGCATGGACGTCGAGGACGCCGACGCCGTCTTCTTCCCCGGGCCCCGGGACCACGAGGACATCGCCGAAGCGAAGGAGCTGTGCGGCTGGTGCCCGGTACGCCGCGACTGCCTCGACTTCGCCCTGGAGAACGCCCTCAAGGAGGGCGTCTGGGGCGGCCTCACCGAAGCCGAGCGGCGCCCCCTGCACGACGGACTACCCCAGCGCCTCGACTACCGGCGCGTAACGGCCTTCTTCCAGGGACGCGACGTGCACCTGACCGAGGCCGAGCGGCAGGTCGTCATCGACCACGCCTACGTACGCGGCTGGCGGCCCGGCCGGCTCGCCGCCGCCCTGCAGATCAGCCACAAGCACGCCCGAGACCTGCTCCGGCAGGCCGCCAACAAGGTCTTCGACCGCGACCGCACCTACGGCGTGCCGCGGCCCAAGAAGAAGCGGAAGAAGACCACCCCGGCAGCAGGCAGCCCCGCGCCCGCTGCACCCGGCACACAGCAGCCGGTAGCCCGTCCGGCAGCGTCGACTCCGGCGCACGCCTCTCTCGGAAAGGTCGCATGACCCACCCCGTCCTCGCCCTCAGCGCCGCTCCGGACCTCCCTCTCCTCCTCGCCGCCGGCGTGCCCGCCGCCCTCGTGCTGGTGGTGGTGCTGGTCGCTTGGACGATCCGGCGCCGGGGTGCGCGCCCGCAGAAACGTCTCGGCGGTCCGGCGGTCAAGGTCGCTGCCCTTGCTGCTCTCGGCTGCACCGCCTACAGCGCCGACACCTCGTGGCGCTTCGCGGCCGACTTCCTCGACATGGCCGGCACCGCCGAGCGGGCCGGCATGTTCGCCGCGGCCGAGCTGGCGCTCTTCGCGACCGCGCTGATGGCACGCCAGAACCTGGCCACTCAGGGTGCTCCTGGTCTGCCGGGCACCCTGGTCTGGGTGATTACCGGTGTGCAGGTGATCCCCGCCTACGCCGAGAGCGGTCCTGTCGGCGGCACGGTTAGGGCCTTCGTCGGGCCGGTCATGGCGGCGATGCTGTGGCACCTCGCGATGGGGATCGAGCTGCGCCTGCGCACCCCGGGCGCCGCCTCCCATGGACTGATCGCCGTCCTGGGCCGGGAGGCACGCGAGCGTCTCCTGTCCCGCCTCGGCATCGCCGCGCGAGACCGCGACGCTGCGCAGATCACACGGGACCGGGCCACCACCCGCGCGGTCGCCCTCGCCGCCCGCCTAGCCGAGCGCACACCCGAGCAGCAGCGGAGCTGGCGCGGCCGGCACCTCACGCGGCGCCTGTCGAAGGCGGTCGGCAGGGCATCGGTCGGCACCGACCCCCTCCAGCGCGCGCAGCTGCTCGACCAGCTCGCCGCCCGCCGGCACGCGCTCGCGCTCGCTACGGTCCCGCTGCCCTCGCCCTGGTCCCCCGTGCAGAGCACCGCAACGGCAGCCACGGTCCCCTCGCAGCCGGCGTCGAAGGCGCCGGTCCCCGTAGCTGGTCCCCACGGTCCCGACGAGTCGGACGGGGGCGCGGGACCGAGCGCCCCGAGGGGACCGGTCCCCGAAATTGCGGACTCGAAGACGTCGGCAGGCGTGGGGACCGAAGGCGAGAACGCGGGGACCGGGGTGGGGACCGAGGCCCAAGAAGGAGGCGCGGTCCCGGGGACCGGTCCCGCCAATCCGGAAGCCTCGGAGGGGGACGCCCGAGGCGTGGGGACCGAGCGCCTGACGCGAGAAGTGCCTGCTCAGGGCCCAGATCCGCGTCGGGGACCGAACGCCGCCGAGTCGGGGACCGAGCCCACCGGGGACCGGGGACCGACCGACACCGACACGGGGACCGAGCCCACCGGGGACCGGGGACACAAGGTCCCCCTCCGGCGGAAGACGACCACGAAGACCAGGACGAAGAGCAAGGGGAAGCGCGGCCGGTCCCGCACCCCGCAGACACAGCGCACGCCACGTGAGTTGGAGCAGTCGGTGGACCAGCTCGTCCAGCAGGTCCGCCCCCATGTCCCCGCCCTGCTCGAACGGGACGGAAACGAGGCCGTCACCCGGGTCCAGCTGCGGGAGATCCTCCGCCGCGAGGGCCTGAAGGGCGGCCGGAACGACCGGCTGAGCCTCGTCCTCCGGGAACTGCGGAGCGACGACACCACGAAGACAAGGAGCACCGCCTGATGAAGACCTGCCATGAGTTCGACACCGTCCGTGCGGAGTACGAGCGGGAGATCGGCTTCATGCTCGCCCACTCCAAGCGGCACGAGGGCAGGCCGGCGGCGAAGTCGAGCGCAAAGCAGGCTGCCTCGACGAAGCAGCGGATGGCCCGGGCGCTCAGCACCCACGTCGGGCGCTGCCCCGAGTGCGGCTGAACCGGTAAAGCCCCAGCTCAACGCCCTATCGGCAAAGGGTGGCCCGGCTCCGTGCCGGGCCACCGCCCCGTTCCAGGAGACACGCAGTGATTTCGCGTCCCCCTCGCACTTCCGAGCCCACCGCCGCCGAGGCCAGCGCCTGGGCGGACGTCCTGGTCCGCCGACAGCTCCTCCACGCCGCCGTCCTCACGCCGACCGGCCAGTGGCTCGTCCAGAACCGGCCCGACGGACCCGTCCGCGTCCTCACGGGACCGGCCGACGTCGTCGCGCTGGCCGCGACCATCCAGCACCACACCCGAACCATGAGGCCCGAAATCCGATGACGAATCCCACCCAGACCGGCACCACCCCGGAACCTGCTCGCAACTCCAACTCGGTCTCGGGGCGAGCAAGATGGAGGTTCGGACACTCCCCCGAGGGGGCAGTGTCCGAACCCGTCCCCGCCCCTGGGGTGGCGGGGCCCGACTGGCACCAGGGGGCGCCAGTCGGGAAGGCTGCGACCGAGGGCGGATCGCAGCCAAAAGCCGCCCACAAGGGGCGGCCGAAGGGGCGAGCTCGTCCGCGCGACAAGAAGCAGCGTCGCGCGCACAGCGTCCGCCTCAACCCGTCCGAACTCGCTCTCATCCAGGCCGGAGCAGACGCCGCCGGTATGAGCGTGGCGGGGTTCCTCGCCTACGCCGGGCTAGCCATGGCCCGCGACCAGTCCCGTACCGCCGTCGCCATCGCCACCGAACGCGACGTGCTCACCGAACTGTTCGCGATGAGGCGGCAGCTCGGCTGGGCCGGCAGCAACCTCAACCAAGCCGCCAAGATCCTCAACTCCGGCGGTGACGTTCCCCAGCTGACCCAGGTGATGGCCGACGTCCACCGAGCGGCCGACGCGGTGAGGATGGCTGCCGACAAGGTAGCCAACCGGCAGGCAGACGAGGCGCCTTGATTCCACAGATCCACAAGCAGGGCAGCCACACCCTGGGCCTGCTGTACTACCTCTACGGCAAGGGAACCCACGAGGAACACGTAGATCCACATCTCGTCGCCTCCTTCGACGGCATGTCGCCCGACCCCGGACGCGATGCGACAGCTACCAAGAAGGATCTCGGGCAACTGCTCGACCAGCCCCTCCATCTCCTTGCCGCGGATCAACGCCCCGACAAGCACGTATGGCACTGCTCAGTGCGCGCTGCGCCCGACGACCCGATCCTGACCGACGACCAGTGGGCGGACATCGCGCGCCGCATCGTCGCCGCCACAGGGATCGACCCGCGCGACGGCGCGGGCTGCCGCTGGGCCGCCGTGCGGCACGCTGACGACCACATCCACATCGTTGCCACCCTCGTGCGCGAAGACGGCCGACGCCCCGACCACCACCGATCCGGTAAACGGGCGCAGGCCGAAGCCCGTCTCATCGAGAAGGAACTCGGGCTCCGGCAGGTCGCCCCCGGCGACGGCACCGCCGCACAGCGGCCCACCAGTGCCGAACGGCACAAGGCCGAACGCCAGGGTCGCGAGCGCACCGCCCGCGAGGAGCTGCGCGAGACGGTACGGCGCGCGGTGTCCGGTGCCAGGAGTGACGAGGAGTTCTTCGACCGGCTCGCCGCCGCCGGCCTCCTGATCCGTAAGCGCGCCGCGCCCTCCGGAGACCTCCTCGGATACAAGGTCGCTCTGCCCGACGACCTCAACAAGGACGGCGAGCCGGTGTTCTACCCCGGCGCGCGCCTGGCCCCCGACCTGTCGCTGCCCCGCATCCGGGAGCGCTGGTCCGGCGACACCTGGGCCGATCCGACTCCACGGCAGAAGGACACGGCCCGGACCGGGCCCGGCACCCCGGCCTCCGCCCGCCGCAGGACGGCATCGGCCGCGGGGCAGGCCGTGCTCATCGTCGAGCACGGCGACGACGCGGTCGCCGCCGCCCACATCGCCGCCGCCGGCGAGGTCCTGGACGCGCTCGCGAAGACCTCCGCCGCACACACCCGCCGCGAACTGCGAGACGCCGCAACAGCGTTCGAGCGGGCCTCCCGCTCCCACGTACGCGCCGTACGCGGGCACGACCGCGCGCTGCGGCAGGCCGCCCGCGACCTCGTCCACGGAGGGCCCGCCCTCGGCCGCGGTGAGGACGGTGCCACCACCGCGATGGCGATCGACATGCTGTTCTTCCTCATCACCGCCGCCGCCCACTGGCACGCGAGAAAGGGCCACGCCCAGCAGGCCGAAGCCGCCGCGCGGGCCGCCGAGCACCTGCGCACCGCCTACCAGGCCGCCGCCGCCCAGCCGCTCGGCGTGCTCTACCAGCGAGGCCGGCGTCTGAGCCGGCCGGTGCTCCAGCGGCAGACCGTGCTGCTGCGCGAGGCGCTGCCCCAACTCGCCGAGCAGATCCTCGCCGAGCCCGGGTGGTACGCCCTGGCCGCGACCATCGCGGACGCCGAAGCCGCCGGCCACGACCCGGCCGCCCTCCTGTCCGACGCCGCAGGGCGCCGTGAACTCGACACCGCGGACTCGGTGAGCGACGTGCTGGTGTGGCGGCTGCGGCGGACGGCCGATCTGCCCGCCGACGCCTCGCCCTTGTCCGAGAACGGCACCACAGGGCGCAAGTCCTCTACGCGCAGAACGGCGACCCGCCCCAACTCGCCCGGCAGGCACCGCAGCGGGGAGGAGACATCGGGCAAGACCCGGTGAGCCTTGCGAGTGCCTGAGTGCAGTCTCAGCGCACCACCGAGAGCAAGGACACCGCCACCGCCGCGCTCGCCGCCCACGGCATGGCCGTACGCCACGACGGCCCCCGGCGGCGTGCGGGCCCACGCTGCGGAGTGGGAGCACGGGTGCGCACACAGGAGGGAAGAGAGTGGCGCAGGTGCCTCGAGTCGAGCGAGCAGGCGCCGCGAAGGTGGACGGCCGGAGAGCACGAGGTGCGTTCGGGCACACCCTGGGAACGTCACCGCGCAGTTCGGAGACACGCTCCGTGGCCAACTCGTCATCCCCTGCCCCGAGCGAGGAGATGCCCTGTGACCTGCGCGAAGGCGACTGTGGACTTTGTGAATTGAAACCGCCGGGGGCGTCGGGCACGATCATGAAGCGAGCAGGACGAGGCAAAGGAGGACGCCAGGGTGTTTCACCGAACACGCCGCCGGACCAAGCAGCCCAGCGAGGCACAACGCCAGTTCGCCGAGTTGCATGCGCGGCTGCAGAACCAGGTCCCGCCCGGGTTCGGGGTGCCGTCGGCCGAGGCGGAGCGCACCGAGCCGACCACCGTGGTGGACGACTTCCTTCCGCCGGAGCTGCGGGTGCCCAGCCACGACCAGCTCGACGGCAAGATGATGCCGTGGAAGCAGCCACTCGTCCTCGACGGTGAGATGGTCGCCTGCTCCGAGTGCGGCGCGTATCGGGACTGGCTCATCCTCTCCACCCGCGACCAGATCTGGTTGCGTTGCCGGGTCGGCCACCAGCAGCAGGAATCCCGCCTCGACACCGCCTGGTTCAACCGGAACTCCGGGCCGGCGGACGCGACGCACGCCACGTTCGAAGACTGCCTGCGCCACCTCGGGCACTGACCTCCACTCCTACGACCCCACCGGGCCCGCGGGCCCGCACTGACCACCCGTCGCCTAGCACCAAGGGGTCAGTTCCGTCATGCGCGTTCGCGTCGCCACCACCGTCTTCGGCATCACCGCCGCCCTCCTCGCCGTGCCCGCCTGCTCCACCGACACCACCGGCACCAAGCCCGGCACCGGCGCCTCCGCCCGTACCGGGAAGCCCGCCGACGCAGCCCAGCAGGCTGCTCCGCTCACGTCGGCCGCGCTGGAGACGCGGCTGCTCAACCAGGGCGACCTCGGCAGCGGCTACCTGCGCAAGCCGGAGCGCCCCACCCAGCACGACGACGTCACCGTCATCGGCTGCCCGGCCCTGAGCGAGCTGGGCGGCGACGCGGCAACCGGCGGCGGCACGCTCACCTTCCCACACAAGGCGAAGACGGCCTTCACCTACGGCGGCAGCTCCTCAGAGATCTCGGAGGAGCTGTACAGCGACAGCGCGGAGAAACTGTCCGACGGCATCGGCTGGATCTTCGACGCCATGACCGGCTGCCCGACCTATCAGGTCGTCGTGGGTGGCACCCCGATCGACATGGCCTCGCAGAAGCTGCCGACACCCCACGGCCTCGGTGACGAGCAGTGGAGCCAGCTCCTGACGTTCTCCACCGGAGGACGGAGCACCGTGGTCAAGCAGACCGCGATCCGCGACGGCAGCCTGCTGCTGATCGTCTCCGGCTCCCCGGCCCTCGTCGACCGCCACCTCGACAAGGCCCTCGCCAAGGCCACGGCAGCCGGCTGACCGAACCCGACGCACTGCTGCCCCCCGACCAAGATGGTCGGGGGGCAGCAGTGCTGTGCGGCTCGCCACGCTGCACGGTCCAGCAGGTTCTTAACGGGACGTGAACCATGCTGCGAGTCCACTCCCCATCGTCGTGACGAAGGCCGTGGCGACGGCCGCCACCAGCCAGAGCGAGATGCGTTGAACGATGACCTGCACTCCACCGCAACGGAGTTCAAGGGCTGGCTGCTGCTTCTCTTCGGTTCGAGGCATACGACTATTCAGCCGCACAGGAATGTGGCACCACTACGCCAAAACGTGGCCACCTTGCCCCGCTTCAACGTGCCACCGATTACAACATGTTGAGCGGCACCGCCACGCCAAAGCGTGGCCACTTTGCCCCGCTTGAGACGGGCAGCCCCGACACCTTGTACTCGTCGCCGGGCCGCCCTCCTCCGACTCGATGGCTCGCCCGAGCCCCGGAGGGAAATGCCAGAAGCCCGGCCCCCATTCGGGAGGACCGGGCTTCTTCCGTCGGGCTGAGGGGCGCCGTCGATCGCTACGCCGGCGCCCGCAGCAGTCGCTCCCGGGTGGCCTCGGGCAGCACCCGGCGCAGGACCGGTGCGGTCGAGCTGAGGGAGGCGCCGAAGGCTGCCACGAGGTCGTGCGGGACGCTGGAACCGAAGCTCGCCGCCCAAAGGCAGGGTGCGCCGAGCGCGGGCTCGGCCCATGCCTGCCATCCGGCCGGTCCCGCCTCATCGGCCTCGGTCGTCAGGGCGCGCGGGTCGGCGTCCTGGATGAGGGGCGGTACCTCGCCGAGGCTGATGTGCGAGGTGAACGTCGGGTCCGTCGCTGCCACGTGGGGCTGGTCGATGTCGCGGAGCCAGCCGTGTGCGGCGACGGTGTCGAGGACCAGCTCGGGGCCAGCGAGCGGCACGGCGGGCTGGTCTCGGGCGTCGAGCGCAACGAGGAAGTCGGCCACGGCCTCGCCGGGGACATCGGGAGTGAAGTAGGCCGACCATTGAGCGAGCGGGGTGTTCGTCTCGGCGCGGGTGGAGATCTGCCAGGCGATCGGCAAATCTCCCAGGTGGAACGGCTCGTCCGCCAGGCTCCACTGGGCCCATCGGAGGGTGTCGGGGCTGATGTGCAGGACGGTACTGCGCAGGACCTGGCGGTCCTCCGGCGCCTCGTCGGGCTCGTGCCGTCCGCGGACGATCGTCAGGCTCGTCCAGCCCAGGCCGGCGAGCGTGTCGGCGACGGTGTCGTAGAGGCGCCCATCGTCACCGGCCAGATGCCGGGGACCGACCCAGAACGCGGGCTGGCCGCCGGGCGGAATGGACGGGTCGAGCGGGAAGTCGGGGTACAGGGGCGCCTCCAAGGGCTCGGTGCGGGTCTAGTCGCCGCCGGCGCGGCGGCGGGGGCGGCGCGGGGGCGACTGGACGGGGCCCTGCCAGGTCAGGGCGACGGCGACCTCGGGCGGCAGATGGCCGAGCTGTGCGTCCTCGTCCCGCCCCTCGGCGAGGTAGACGACGGTCCGGCCGGCCTCGTCCACGGACTGCACGACCTGCGCCAGGCGGTGCGCCATCGGAAAGAACGGGTTCATGGCCTGGCGGACCGGAGCATCCCGGTCGCAGGCGGACAGCAGGTCGATGAGATCACCGACGGTCATCTCCGAGGACGTCACGAACAGCCTCCTGGGGTGAGGGGAAACGGTGAGCGATGAAAGGGGCGGAAGCCCGACAGCCGGCCGGCCGCCCGCCAGAGTGAGGGCTACTCGTGGGCGCTTGGCTGTCGTACGCGACGTGAGGTCTCCAGCACGCGCGCCACAGCGGCGGCGACGATGTCGGCCGGCGTCTCGGTGTCGAACGACATGTGGTAGCCGCGCACCTTGGCCGTGCCGGTGACGGCGATCTTCCATCCCTCGCCGTCGGTGCCGGGGCGGCCGAGCGGGAACCAGCCGAGGTAGAAGCGGCCGTCCTTCGAGCTGACGTGCACGTCCGCGCGGTCGTCCACAATCAAGTGGAAGTCCTCTGCGGAGAACTGGTCCATGACGAGCGTGGGCTGGCCGGGGCCGAGCTGCCACTCGCGCAGCCGCAGGGCTTCGACGGTGGTAGAGAAACCGGGGCCGACGGGCGCTACGGTCACGGGTAATCACCTCTCTGACCTGGGGTTTCTTGCAAGGTCGTCTACGTTGACATGCCCTCGCCCGCGTTGGCCAGTCTTTCCGCGATCTTTCCTGTCTGCCCCCGGCGAACTGCTGTCCGTCGACAGCCAACCCAGTCCGGTCAAAGACTCCGACCTGCGCGGACTGGGTTGACTGTCAAAGCCGGTCCTGCCGAACTGGGTGGCTCAGACCCGGCTGATCTGGGACGACTCGGTTGGATGGCAAGGATCGGCGCCGACTGGGTTCAATGGCAACGGACAACTGCTGTCCCTTGCCATTGTGGGATCTCAGGTTCCGTGACCGAATCTCACTACCAATGGCCCCAGTGGCCGATCGGCCGCAGTCCGAGACCGGTTGGTCAGACGGGCGCGGCATGGATCAGACCTCGCCTAATAGGGGCTGTCCCCTAAGTGATGGTGTCCCGTCTCAGTGGTGTTCAGCCGATGCCGTTGAGAGCGAGCGAGTGCTGAGCGACAAACCCGGTCGACGCGGATCAGTGCGGTACCAGATCATGTGTTCATGCCCCTGAGAGAGACCCTTGCCCGAGTCGATGCAGACCTGGCCGCCGGCCGGGTGCCCGTCGCGCGCCAGCGTTTGCGCGGTCTCGTCTCGTCATTCCCGTACGACCTGACGCTCCGCCGGCGTCTGGCCGAGGTGTACCGGCTCTACGGCGACGCCGCCGAAGCCGGACGCTGGATGTACCTCGAAGAGGACCGCAACGCCGACGAGGCCGCCGCCTTCGAGGCGCGGTACGGGTCTCCCGGATGGCGGATGAAAGCCCTCGCCTGGCGCGGCCCCGAGGCGATGGCTGCCACCGCCTTCGCGGAGGGGCAGCTGGTCGCAGTGCGGACCGCCTGCGCCGAGGAGCTGGGGCACCCGGTCGACTGGGACGACCCCGCCTCCTACCGGGACGGCCTGGAGGAGAAGTACGAGGCGCCCGCCGAGCCGTGGACGGTCGGCGGTGTGCTGGCGGGCGTCGGCTGCCTGGTGGGGGCCCTTGCGTTCCTCGCGATCTGGGTGAATGGAGTCGTTGCCCTCTTCGACTGACCAGGTCACCAGGGCCGGTGAGGAGCGCCGCTCAAGGTTCGGTGGGACCGTCCAGAACTGCCATGAGCGGGGTACCTGGCGACGAGTGAAATGATCTCGCGATGTCTGCTGTGATCACGGCGTCGCAGCCGTCCTGGATAGCCCCGTTCACCGGGTTGAGCCCTCGCTGTTTCGGCACGTTGGTGGCGCAGTTGCGGCACGAAGGAGCTGACGCGGTCCGCAGAGGTCGGCCGTGGAGCCTGCCACTGGAGGACCGGGTGCTGCTGGTCACGGCGTACTGGCGCACCAACTTGACGCTGCGACAGCTCGCACCGCTGTTCGGCGTCTCGAAGTCCGCAGCTGACCGCATCATCAGCCACCTTGGTCCCCTGCTCGCGCTCAAGCCTCGCAGGCGGTTTCGCAAGGACACCGTGCTCATCGTGGACGGAACCCTGGTTCCCACCCGGTGGCCGAGCGGTCGAAGAACTACCGCTACTCCACCAACCACCAGGTCGTCATCGACGCCGACACCCGGCGCATCGTCGTGGTCGGCCAGCCGTTGCCCGGCAACCGCAACGACTGCAAGGCGTGGGCACTGTCCGGAGCCAAGGCCGCCGTCGGCCGCACCAGCGTGATCGCCGACGGCGGCTACTGGGGCACCGGCCTGGTCATCCCGCACCGCGGGGAGCGCGGGCAGAGCGAATTGCCGGGGTAGCGGGCGATCGTCTTCGACAGCTGCTTTTCGTCCGCGGCCTCCACCAGCTCGTTGACCAGCTTGGTGGCCAGCACGTAGCGAACGCGGAAGCCCTGCATGGCGGCCTTCGTGCCCAGGGCGATCAGCAGGTGGGACTTGCCGGTGCCGGAGTCGCCGATCAGACAGAGCAGCTCACCCTTCTTCACCCATTCGCAGGTCGCGAGCGTGTTGACGGTGGCCGGGTCAACGCTGGGGTTGGCATCGAAGTCGAACGCCCGCAGGGACTTCTCCCTCGGGAAGGCCGCGGCCCTGATGCGGCGTTCGGAACGGCGCGGTGCCCGGTCGTCGCACTCGTTCGGTACCGCCCGAACAGAACGGGACGGCGAGTCCACCCTTGAAGGCGAATATCAGTACGAGCCTTCACGGCCACGGCGGCTATCGGCGGTACGGGCCAGTCGGGGCGGTGGCGCCGCCTCCAACGCCTCCATCAGCTGGCCCCATATAGGCACCCACGACAAAGCCCCCGGAATCGAACAATCCGATTCCGGGGGCTTTGCGGAGTGAAGCGGGTGAGGTCAGCTCGTGGTGGAGCCGTCGTCGGTGGAGTTGTCCGCGCGTCGGCGACGGGCCGCGAAGAGTGCGCCTCCGCCGGCAGCGATCAGGGCTCCGGCGCCGCCGATCAGCCACGGGGTGGCGTCGGCGCCGGTGTGGGCCAGGGAGCCTGTCGGTGCCTTCTGCGTGGAGTCGCCAGCCGGGGTCACAGCGGCGGTGGACGAAGAGTCGGTATCCGGTGTGCCGGTGCCCGGCGCGGAGGGCGTGGCCCGGCCGGTACCACTGCTCGGCTTGCCCGGGGCGGACGGGGCGTTGGTGGGCTTGTCCGTCGGCTTATCCGAGGGGTCGGGCTTCGGGTCAGTCGCAGTCTTGGCGTTGGTGACGGTCACGGTCACCGGGGCGCCGGGGCCCGCGGTGAACGTCTTCGTCGGCTTGTAGAGGTCGTACCCGGCGGGGGCCTTGATCTCCCTAACCCAGAACTGCGTCTTCCGGCTCGTCACCGGCAGTTCTCCGGAAGCCGTGCCCTTGGCTCCGGTGGTCAGGGTGAGCAGCGTCGAGGTGCCGGTGCCGATGTTCACTGTCGCCCCGGTCAGGAGCTTGCCGGTCTTGTCGTCCTTGGCCTGCAGGAGAACCTTGGCGGCCTTGAACGGGTCGGTGACCGTCAGCCGTGTGGTCGCGCCCGGGGTGACGATGACGTCCTGGTCGGCGACGACCTCGTGGAGGGGACTGCCGGACGCCGTCTCCTTGAGCCGGTAGACGCCCGGCGCCAGGTCGGCGAAGGTCAGCTTCCCCTGTGCGTCGGTCGTCCCGCGTCCGGCTTCTTCGCCGGCGGAGTCGAGCAGCAGGAACGCGGCGCCGGGGAGCGCGTCGCCGGCCGTGTCCTTGGTGGTGATCTCGACACTGCCCGCGTCCGGAGCCGGTGTCTCGGTGGGGGCGGCGGAGGCCGAGGGGGGCGGTTCGGAGGGCTGAGCACTCGCGGCCGGCGCCCAGGTGAGGGTGCCGGTCACCGCGATGGCGACGGCGGCGGATCGGACGAAGCGTGCGTGCACGAGGAGGAGGACTCCTTGGATCAGGTTGCGGGAAAGGTCATCGGGTTCGGCCTGAAACCGGGGCGGGAGGCGGCGGGGCAACAGATGTGGAAAAGTGCGGAACACGCCAAGCTGGCGGTGTAGGCGCGGCTCATCGGGCACGGGTGCCGCTGCGGGCGACCGGCATGGCGGGAGCCGTGTGCGCGGTCCGGCCTGCGGCGCGGCTCGGCTCGGACGCGGTCCAGGCGCCGGGGAACCAGACGGCGGTGTACTGCTCGATGGCGTCGCGCAGCCCGGTGGTGACGGCCCCGTCCCACGGGGGTCGGCCGGGGCGGTGGTACTTGTCGAAGGTGCCGTACTGCTTGGTGTTCGGCCGGGTGTTGGTGGCTTCGTCACGGCGGTGGAAGGTTCCGTGATCCACGAAGCTGAGCGCCACCGCGTCGATCTCGCCGCGTTCCGGGTGGACGATCGCCGCACGCAACCCGCCGTAGGTGTCCGCGTGGATGGTGCGTGTGAAATCGATCCGCAGCCGCAGCGGTACGCCGGGGACGGGAGCGGCGAAGTAGGTGTTGCCCACGACGGTGCTGTCGTGGAAGGGGAGGCACAGCTCCGCGAAGAACTCAGGGGCCTGCAGGGACAAGGGGGTCTCCGGTAGGGGGCGGGCTGGTCCTACCGGCGTGGACCGGGCAGGGCCGGTCGGCTGGTGGTGCTCCAGCGCGGGACGCTGGCCGCGGGGAGCGCGGCCGGGCGGCGGGACGCGACGGACCGCTGCACGTCGAGCGGGGTGGGGGTCGGCGGTCCTGGCGGAAGGATCGGGGTGAGCTCGGCCATGCCCTTGATGTAGCTGAAGGTCTCCTCGCGCCACCGGGGCAGCGGCGCCGGATCGGCGACGCACTCAGTGACGGCGGTGAGCAGGGTGACGGGGGTGTCGGTGCTGGCCGTGGCGTACCAGACGGGCCGGTCGATGGACTTGCCCGCCCACAGCTGCCAGCGGGCGTCCCGCGTTGTCAGTTCGGCTTCCGGATCGAGGTCGCCGGTGGTGAACTCCAGGCCGGCGTGTCCGTCCGGGGCCTGGACCGCGAAGACGCCCCAGCGCGGACGGTCGATCTCCCAGCCCTGTTTCAGGAGCGGGACGACGGCGAGGAAGGGGTCGTGCTCGTCGGTCCCGGAGACCGGCCGGGCGAGGTAGGTGTCCGGACCCTGCTCGTACGCCGTGGCGAGGACGGTGGTGAACGCTTGGACGAACTCGGTGGGGACGCGATCGTTGAAACAGACGCCCCACGCTGGCGGGCCGAACGAGTCCTTGTAGGCGTTGATACGCCACAGCCCGTCGTCCTCGCCCTCGGGCAGGTAACCCAGGCGAACGCGCCGGTCGGGAGCGCTCAGGTACACGTTGGAGTCCTCGTCGTACCGGAGGTCCCAGCCGAGGTCGAGCAGCGGGGCGAGGGCGGGGTCGCCGGTTCCGGTGGTGGAGGCGAGATGGCGCGGGGAGATGTAGACGTCGCCGTCTATCTCGTTGGTGTCGGGCACGAAAGTCCTGGTGGTCGGGGCGGTAGTCGGTGGCGCTGCATGCGTGTCAAACGCAGAGGTCGTTGACCGGGGCGGGCAGCAACTGCGCTTCCAGATCTGCGGGTTGGCCGGTGTAGTGCAGGGTGCGCAGGCCCAGCTCGGCGGCGGCCTGGCAGTTGTCTTCGCGGTCGTCGACGAACAGCACACGTGCTGGGTCGGCGATGCCGGTGGCGGCCAGGGCGTGTTTGTACGTGGCCGGGTCGGGCTTGCACAGGCCCATGCGGGCGGAGTACAGGGCGTCGTCCATCAGCTCGCGCCGCCAGTCGGTGGCGTCCAGGACGTTGCTGAGGTGGGCCGGGGCGTTGGAGAGCAGCACCATCGTCAGCCCCGCGGCCCGGGCGCGGTACAGGATGTCGAGGACGCGCGGGTCGGTGCGGGTCCACATGGCGGTGTCGGCATCGCGCAGGGTGCGCAGCCATCGCGGGCCGGGGTGGTGTCCGAGCACCTTGGCCCAGTAGGCCAGATCGCTGAGTTCCCCTGCGTCGTACGCGTTGCGGGGAGCCCAGAAGGCGTCCTGGAACGAGGGGAGATGTCGGCCGGGCCACTCGGCGAGGTCGGCGAGACGGGTCCACATGGCAGGCGTGGGTTGCAGGCCCGGAACCCCGTTGTAGTCGAGGATCAGGGCGTCCACGCCAGTCGGGGAGGCGGAGGAGCGGGTCAAGGGGTCGTCTTCTCCAGGGCTTTGGGTGCGAACACGGCGACGCTTGCGGCGAGGAGGGCGGGCAGCAGCAGCGCGTGCGGCAGTGCGGTGACGGTGGCGAGAGCGCCGATGAGGGCGGGGCCCGTGAGCAGGCCGACGTAACCGGTGACCGCGACGGTGGCGACCGCGCGGGGTCCGCCAGCGCCGGCGGCGGTTATCAGGCTGGGGATGGTGACGGACAGGCCCAGGCCGAAGGCCGTCCAGCCGAGGAGGGCGAAGGCGATGGTGGAGCCGGCCAGTCCGGTGGCGAGGCCGAGCGCGGCCAAAGCGGCGCCGACGCGCACGACGGCGTCCGCGCCGAAGCGGGCGGTGAGCCGGTCCCCGGCGAGACGGCCTGCGGCCATGGCGGCGCTGTAGAAGCCGTACGCCGCGGCACTGGTCGCGGCCGACGCGCCGAGGTCATGCAGGTGGACAGACGCCCAGTCGGCAGCGGTTCCTTCGCCCAGCAGCGTGGCAGCAGCAAGCGCACCCAGCAGCCACAATCGGCGCCGGGACAACCCCCTCTGCTCGCCCGAGCCCAGTGCAGCACCGTGGTGGACGGACTCGAGCGCAGGGCTGGCGACGGTGCGGGTGAGCCGCGTGGTCGCGCCTGCCGCCGCAGCGGCGCAAGCTGCCACCGCGGCAAACAGAACGGTGTGTGAGGTGTGAGCGGTGGCCGCGGCCAGCGCGGCACCGAGGAGGGCGCCGAGGCTGTAACTCGCGTGCAGTCGGCCCATGATGGGCCGGCCGTGGGCGTTCTGGCAGCGGACCGCCGCGGAATTGGCGGCGACATCAAGGACGCCATGCGCGACGCCGAAGACGAACGCAGCCGCCAGGAGGCTCTCCAAACTGCGGCAGGCCCCGAGGACGGCAAGACAGGCGACGAGGGCAATGGCACCGCAGGTCAGCAGCACGGGCAGACGGGCCGGGCGGGCGAGGCGTCCGCCCGCCTGGAGCCCGGCGACCATGCCGAGGGCGGCGGACAGCAGGACCAGGGCAAGCCCGGCGGTACTCACTTCGGCGGCGTTCTGAACGGCGGGCATACGCGCGCCCCAGACGGCCATCACCACACCCAGTCCGGCGAAGTACCCAGTCAGCAGGCGGCGGCTACACATCAGCTCGGGCGCTGCGGTCTGCCTCACGCGGCGTGCTCCCCGGTGGTCAGGGCCGCCGGCGGGACCGGGGCAACCTGGACGTCGAGGTTGCGGTACACCTCCTGGGCGCGGGCTTCGGCGACGGCGGCGGTCAGTCCGGTGGTGATCAGGAAGCCGATACGGGCGCTGTACAGATCGCCGCCGTCCTGTGGCAGCACGAGCGGGTCGCCGGCCTGTCGCTGGAAGCGCACGCGTTCCACTCCCCCGGTGGGCTTCGTGACACGGCGGGCGGTGAGGGTGCCGGAGTAGGCGGGGTAGATGAAGCGGATCGCCGCGGTCTGGTGGCGGGTGGGCGTCAGGTCGGGGGTACGTCCGCAGGCGATGTCTGCGGCGGCCCGGGCGAGGTCGACGCCGGTGGCCAGGTGGACGAGGTGGCCGATCATGTCGCCGCCCAGGCGTGCGTTGACCTCGATCAGCCGGGGCCGGCCGCCGACCAGGCGTATCTCGACGTGCTGCACGCCGTCGGTGATTCCCAGGGCCTTGATGGCAGCAGCGGCGGTCGGTGCGACCTTTGCGAGGAGCGGATCGGTGGCGTCGACGGTGTGGCCGGTCTCGTCGAAGTAGGGTGCGGGGCCTAGGCGCTTGCGGGTCACGGCGACGGCCGTGGTGGTGCCGCGGTGGGTGACGCATTCGACGGAGACTTCGGGGCCGTCGAGGTACTCCTCGACCAGGACGCCGCTGTCCTCGCGGCTGCGGCTTGCGCCGACAGAGGCGAACTCGAAGGCCGTGGGCAGCTCTTCGGGCCGGTCGATGCGGATCACGCCGATGCTGCCGGCCGCTGCGGCGGGCTTGAGGACGGCGGGGAAGCCGAGGGTCCTCGTCGCCAGTTCGGCCTCCCGCAGGGTCCGCGCCTTCATAGAGGCGGCCGACGGCACTCCGTGACGGGCGAACAGAGTCCGGGCGGTGGCCTTGTTGCGGCAGGCCCGCATCACCTCGACGGAGTTCGCGGCCAGACCGAGCGCGCGAGCGAGGCGGGCGGTGGAGATGAGGCGCCATTCGTCCCAGGTGACAACGCCGGCAAGGTCGTGTCGGTCCGCCAGAGCCCGACCGGCGGAGAGCAGCGCAGTGGTGTCGTTCAGATCGGCTACGGCGTGGTCGATGATGTACGGCTTCTCCCACGACGGCTCGGCGCCGGTCAGCAGGACGATGTCGTATGCGGCGGCCACCTGCTCAAGGCAGTAGCCGCGATCCGCCTCATCGCCCGGAGAGACGACGAGTACGAGGGGGCGAGCGGACAAGAAGGGGTTCTCCGAGTCGGTAGGCGGCAGGACGAGGGAAGAGAGACCGGCGTCTCAGGCGGCTCGGCGGCGGCGCAGCTCGAACACGCCGGCCCAGTGGGGGTGGTCGTCGATCAGGCGGCGGGCGTAGAGGGCGGTGAACTGCTCGGTGATGGTGCGACCGCTCGCGCGGTTCGTCCCGAGGATGGTGGTGGGCATGAGGTTCTCCACAGGCTGGGACGCGACAGCGTCAGATGCGCAGGGCGGGATCGGTGCGCAGGCGGGCGAAGGCGCACAACAGGCCGATGGCCTGCAGGCCGGCGCAGACGGTCATTGCGTGGCCCAGCGCGCCGGGCGGGGTGAGCGCGGTGAGTACGCCGGCGACGGGGAAGGGCAGCAGGAGGATGAGGATGGTCGCCGACAGGGTGCTGCCGAACCGGTCCGGGGGGATCAGGCGGGAGCGCAGGGTGCGCAGGACGACCGTCATGCCGCCTTCGGCCGCCATGAGGACCGCGACCAGGACCAGGTAGGACAGGTAGTCGGGGGCCTGAGCGGCGGCTAGGCAGGCGAGCGAGGCGAGGGCGGCGCAGGCGGCGCCGACCGGCCACAGGCCCAGGCGGTCGAGCGCGAACCGGCAGAGCGTGACGCTGACGAGCGTCGCGCCAGCGGCGGCGGACCAGACCAGGCCGACGGCAGTGGTGGACTGCCCGAAGTGCTTGACAACGATCACCGGGCCGGCCGCTTGGAGAAGCCCGATGGCCAGGTTGGACAGGGTCAGCCCGGTCACGAGCCAGCCGAGCGGGGGAAGAGAGCGGATGGTGCGCCACCCGGTGAGGAGTCCCGCACCGGATTGCCCCTTCGGCGCGCGGGCCGGGGCGACGGGTGAGGGGGGTGTGCGTAGGGCGAGCAGCGCGGCGAGAAGCGAGAGCACGGTGATCACCGCGAGCATCGGCGGCGGACCGGCGATCAGGAGTATCCCTGCGAGGGCTGGGCCGGCCAGGGTCGCGGTCTGGTCGATGCCGAGCAGGACGGCCTGGACGCGATGGGCCCGATTTCCTGCTCGGCGGCTGGCGGCGGCGCCCGCCGTCTCGGCCGCGATGTAACTGAACTCCGTGAGCACGCCGGTCGTGGCGGCAAGCACCATCACCGTTGCGCTCGCCACGGTGCCGGACGGGTGGAGGTGGAGCAGGACCGCGCCTGTGGCGAGGGCCAGCGCGCGTCCCAGAGAGGCGAGGTGGAAGACGACGGCCGCCCCGCGCCGGTCGACGATCGATCCGGCCCATCCGAAGGCCGCCAGCCTCGGGATCCATTCCAGGGCGAACGCGGCGCCCGTCAGCGCGGCGGAGCGCGTGGTGGCGAGGACCAACAGCGGAATGCCGTAGGTGGACATCGCGAACGCGAGAGCGTCCGCCGTGCGCGGCAGGTAGATGCTGCGCATCAGCCCGGCGGCGTGGCGGGCATGCCGGGGTGCAACTGCTGCGCTCACGCGACCGGCTCGGGCTCGGACACCCGGGTGACCTGGGGGTTGCCGGACAGCCACTGGATCAGGAGAGCGCAAGGACGGGCAAGGTCCGCCTCGGCCTCGTCGCTGGGCAGCCGCGCGGCGGACGGCCGCGGGAGGCCGTCGGCGCGCTCGGCCGCGAGCGAGGGCGCCAGGAGGTCGAGGACGTGGCGGATGCGACTGCTGAACTCGCAGACCGGTCCCGGGTAGGCGTGGCGTCGGCCCCAGCGCGCAGCCGCGTCGTACAGGTCGGCCAACTCCGAGCCCGACTCGGTGAGTTCAAGTCCGGCGCCGGGTGCGGTCCGGACGAGACCGTGGGCGCGGGCCGCTTCAGCAGCGCGGCGCAGTTGGTCCGAGGAGAGGTCGGGGAGGGTGGCGGCCAGTCGGCGTGGCGGTATCGCCCCGTTGTCGTCGATCTCGGTGACCAGGCGGATCAAGGAGCGCGACGCCAGCAGCTCGACCGCGTTGCGTACTTCGGCAGGGGTGAAGAGGGTGGTCATCGGCGCGGACCTCCCGCCTGGACGGCCGCCTTCGGGCGGGCGGTCATGGCATGGGAGAAGAGATCGCGGTTGTGCCACGCCGGAGAGGACTCACCCGTCCGGGCCTGCGGGAGGGTTGCGGGGGCTGGCCGGGACTGGCTGCTTATCCACGGCCTCGGCGCGGGCTTCGCCTGCGGGTGCCCCCAGACTGGGTGTTGGCGCGCCTGGTTGAGCGGCTGCCCGGCGGACCACGCGGACAGGGCGCCGAGAACGGGGCCCAGGCCGTCGCCCGCCGCGGACAGCCGGTAGGGCCGGCCGATGCCCTCGGTGTCGACCAGGCCGTCGGCGACGAGCTGCCGCAGCGGCGGGTACACGTTGGTCCAGTCGCTGCTGGGCATCACGATCCGGGCCAGGGCCCGCCCGCTGACCTCCTCGCGGGACTTCAGCACCCACAGGATGGCGGCGGCGTGCCGCCGGGTGAGCAGGGTGAGGCTGTCCTCGATCTGCTCGATCGCGGGCAGCGGGCGGTCCGCCTTCTCCAGATGCTCCTCGGCCCAGGTGACGATCATCGGCAGGACCGGCAGCAGGGCGGCACCACGCTCGGTGTGGCCGTAGGTCACGTGCCGTGCGGTGTGTTCGGTGCGCTCGACAAGACCGGCGTCGCACAGAGACTTGAGCTTGGGGTGGAGCTGGCCGTTCTGCAGCCAGGACACCTTGACCGCCAGCTCGCTGTAACGCTGTGGCGGGCCGGAGAGTGCCAGCAGGATCCTCACGTTCCAGCGGGGAGTGATCATGGCGAGGGCCTCGGTGACCCGGGCGATGTCGGCGTCGGTGTCGGGAGGCAGAGCGGTGATGGCCAAGGGAGGAACTCCTGGGTGAATGAAGGGGGGATCGCCTGCGGGTCAGCGGCTGTGCGCCGTGCTCTGGGCCGGAAGAGGCGGAGCCGGAACGGGCGGCGAGGGAGTCGGCGGGGACGGCGCTGAGGCCGGGACGCGGTCCAGGCTCTGCAGAACGGCCAAGACCGACTTGGCCTGGACGTCGCGGACTGCGACTGCCTCGGCGAGCCGGCGGGAGCCGTCGAGAAGGTGGGAGACCTCGTGGCGGCCGATCTGCCGCTCGGGGTGGATGAGCCGGGCGAGGTGGTCGCGGTGGAAGTCGATGCTGCGCTCGGCATTGGCGAGGTCGTCGTGCATGCCGAGCAGGGCGGAGAGCATGCCGGGCGGCTGGTCCTGGGCGTGGGCCTCGAGGTCGGCGAGCGGTGCGCCGTACAGGTCCTCGATCCGTCCGGCTATCTCGGTGGACGTGAGGTGGGACAAGCGGGGGCTTTCACGGTCGGCGGGCCCGGGCCGCCCCGGCACGCTGGGGTGCCGGGGCGGCGGACGGGGGCAGGGATGCGGTGGCGGCCCTGAGTTGTGCCGTGCGGACGGGACGAGCCCGCTGTTCGGGCGGGGGCATGGTGCGCAGCAGCTCATCGAGGGCGGCGCGGTAGCCGTCGCGAGCGTCGAGCGCCGCCTCCAGCCACTGCGCGTCGAAGCGGAGCTTGTCCGCCGACAGGTCGCCCATGTCGCGGTCCGGATCCATGTCCGCGTGAACTCGGTCGCGGACGCGGGCGACCTGCTCCTCGGTCAGAGCCAGGAAGGAGCGCAGTTCCAGGGCACGGGCGAGGGCGGGCGAGGCATCGTGGCCGACAGCCGCCTCGTACAGCTCGGGAATCGGGTTCCCGAAGACTTTCTGCAGGTCGCCGTCCATGGTGCTGGCCTTGACCGGGCTCATCGGGCGGGCCTTCCCGCCCGCCACGCCGACGCCGGCGCGGGTGTACCCACGGGGCGGTGGGGCGCGCTTGTCTGCACCGCCGGCCCGGTTCGGGGGCGAAGGCGGGCGAGCCGTTCGGCGGCGAGGTCCTTCTTGCCCGGAGCGTCCGGGTCGAGGAGCCACCGTACGACCATGGCCCGGCCGTCGCGTGCGGTGACGGCCGCGTTCACGCGGTGGGCGAGGCCCATCGTCGGGTCGTCGACCTCGCTGGGTTGGGTTTCCAGCGCGGCGAGAAGGTCGTCCTCCGCGCTGTTGAGCACGGACTGGGCCTCGACGAGAAGGCCGTGCCACTTGACGACGTCGGTGGCGTCAGGGTTCGCGGTCGGCGCGGCGGCCACCGCGGCCTTCAGCTGGTCCATGTCCATGGCGAAGCGCGCTTCGATCCGTTCGGTGAGGACGCCCACGACATCCTCAGCGTCATCGGATATGCCGTCGGGCAAAAGGAAAACTCCTGTTCTGGAAAGGCCGATGCCTGGGGGAATGTGAGGGGCGGCCGTACCCGGCGGCTCAGTCGCTTACGGCCACCTGCTGAATCCCTGTCAGTCCAGGCACATACGGGTGTCGCGGTAGACGTACGTGCCGGAGACCCAGCCCTTGACGCCGGTCGACTTGTCTGTGATGTAGAGCCAGTTGCCGCTCTTCTTGTGCACGGTGAACTTGTGGCTCTTGTAGAGCACTCCGACCGCGGTGGACTTCGTGGTCGCCTTGGACCGGATGGTCACAGCCGACGCGTGGACCTTGTACGGCAGCGGCGGGAGGTCCGGGCAGGGCGTACCAATGCTCGTGGCCGTCGAGGCGGCAGCGGCGGGGGCCGCAGTCGCGGGCGTGGTGGACAGCATCGGAAGAGCGAGTGTTCCGAGCATCGCCGCGGATATGGCAATTCGGGTGGAGCGCATGCGGAAGAAACCTCCGTGAAGGCATAGGGATTGCATGGGGATGGCGCCGCGGGAGTTGTCCCGGCGGCTGTATAAGAGTCCGGAGAATCGCCGGTTTGGCTAACCGGCGATCGTCGGCTATGTTTCGCCGCCCGCGTCGGCCTTGGCGCTCAGCGCGAGCGGCCGGGCGGGCGCGGAACAGGGGCCTTCGGCACACCGGCCGGGCGGCTGGCTGCGGCTGCCGGGCGGACCGGTGGGAGAGGACCGGCCTCGCCGGTAAGCCGGTCGTCGCACCACTGCAGGGCCTCGCCCACCGTGTCGAAGCCACCCTCGCGCAAGGTGTGCGTCCACGCGTGGGTGTCGACCTCCTCGACCACGACGCGGAACGGGCTGGGGGCTCGCTCGTCCAGGGCGCGCAGGGCCACGACGGTGACCATGTCGTCCGGGTCGTCGCAGGTGTAGGAGTAGCCCATGGCGTAGTGGTCGCCGTCGCCCGCGAGGCGTCGCTCCAGCGCGCGAGTCGCCTCGTCCGCCGGCGGTGGGCCCAGCTCGGGGCGATGGCATCATGCGGGCAGCCGCGGTGGATGAGCCAGGACTGCGCCATCGCGGGCAGCGGCAGCAGGGCCTGCTCGAAGTCGAACGTCTCCTTCTCCCGGTCCCGCTTCAGGTGGACGGCGACGTAGTGCGGCATGCCTGGGTGCCCGTAAGTGGCGGTGCGGTCGAAGAGGACGTAGTAGCTGTGCGCGCCGTTGGGGGTGTGGTGTTCGGCGAGGGGGACGAGCATGTCCTCTCGGACGGCGACCTGGCGGTAGAAGTCGAGGTACGTCTCCTCGTCGGCATCGAAGTCGTCCAATGCGAAGTCGACTTGGGGGATGGACTTCCGAGCCGGGGCCGGTTCGGTAGGAGCCAACAAGGGCCTTTCGATGGAGTTCAGTGCCGCTGCGCCGGGGTGGACGGCGATGTGCCGGGTCGAGCCGGGACCTTCGGCGCCTGGGTCGTGGGCGTCCGTCGGGCGGCGAACAGCGCGGTACGTCCGGCGTCGGTGAGCGAGACCGGCTGGCCGGCGTGCACGGGGCGGTCGGTATCCCGGACGACCAGGCCGGCGTCCTCCAGCCGCTGCAGCTTGGCGTGAGGGATGCGGGTGCCGGAGGCAGCGGTGACGGACATCCGGCCGGTCAGCAGGTGTTCGTAGAGCTTGGCGCCGCCAGCGATGGCGAGCAGCGCCGCCTGGTCGTCGGTCGCGAGTGGCTTCGCGTCGGGCGCGCAGGCCGCTGCAGCGGCCTCAATGGGCTCCAGGGCGGCGAGCACCTTCCGGGCAGCGGCGTCGCGCGCGTCGGTGGCCCCCTCCAGCTGGTCCACGGTGCGGTCGATGCGCGTGAACAGGGCGTCATCGACGTCGAACTCGCCGCTGGACAGGCGGTTGAGGAGGCGTAGGTAGAAGGTGACGCCGGTCTGGGACTTGGCCAGCTCACGGTGCCGGTCGACCAGGTGGGCGTGTGGCTCGTCGAGGATGCCGCGGTCGCGGTAGACCCACAGGGTGTCGATGTCGTGGCCGGTGACGGCTTCGATGCGGTGGTCGAGCGGGGAGACCGCACGCCGGGCTAGTGTCGGCGCGGGTGCAGGGGGCATAGGCGAGGCTCCGTGCGTTCAGCGGGTGTGATGGTGCGCGGGGTTCTGTGCGGGACGGGGCAGACCCGGCAGTGCGGTGGGCGGTGGACCGGGCCGGGGCGCGGGGCCGCGGGTGGTCAGCTGCGGGGAGCGGGTGCGTGCCGCGTGGGTGCGGGCGCTCAGCGGCCGGCGGGTCATCCCCAGGCGGCGGCCGACCTCGTCGTAGACGTCGTTGCCCGCACGCGGCCGGATGGCGACGACGTGGATCTCCTTCGGGTGTGCGGACTCTGCGGGCGCCGGGCGGACGCCGTAGACGACGCGCCAGTCCTTGCGCGAGTCCACGAACAGCTTGCGGTAGCCCTCCAGGTCACCGTCGAGGCGTAGCCCGAAGCGCTGCGCGTTCACGACTTCCTGGAGGTAGGCGAGGGTGAGGTCGCGGATATCGCTGGGGGCTTGGAGGAGATCGGTCAGCGCGCGGGGGTCGAAGCTCAGTCCGAAGGCGGGCTGTCCCTGTCCCGCGGTCATGACGTCGGCTCGTCCGGCTCGGGTGTCCCGGCGGCTTCCGCCATGGACGCTGTCTCCGTGCGCACGGACGGCGGCGGGCCGGGCAGAAGACGGTGCGCGGGCCGGTCGGGAGAGGTCATGCAGGCCGACAGCGGCCCGCCCGGTGCGCGGATCGCCGCCACCGCGTGGGTGAGGAAGTCCCGGTGCCACACGAACAGGCCGCTCAATCCGGCTTCGGGGTCCTTGTGCTGCTGGTACGCCAGCCAAAGAGAGTGAAGCCAAGCCACGACGTCGTCGTGCTCCTGCCACTGCAGACACCAGGGCGCCGCGGTCGTGACCTCCGCCCCGTACACCGGGAGGAAGAAGTCGTCGACCCAGTCCGACAAGGCATCGAGTTCGTCTTCGCGTTCCTCCCCGTCGAGTTCCAGGATCGGGCGGGGCTCCGGCGGAGCTGCGGCAGGCGGCCCGCCGAGCCCTGGCATGCCGAACGCGGCGAACGGCGATCCGCTCGGTGCTGGGGCGGACGCCAGGTGGTCGATTTGCTGCGCCTGTTGCGCCGACTGCTCCATGAGCCGTCGGACGCTCGCCTCGATTCCTTCCAGCTGCGGATCGGGAATACGAACCGGCTCCAACTCCCCCTCGTCAGGAGGTTTTATGGATTCGGACATGAATAGCTTGGGCCTCCTACGAGACGTGGAATGTGAGGAAGACGGAAGCGGCGACGCGCGGACCGGCCCACGAGCTACAAGTCCGCTTCGTCGGATTGCCGACTAGGTGTATTGCCCTGTGAGGTTGGGGACGCGGCTGGCGGGTGGCTGGCCTTTCAGCGCGGTGT
>BMVA01000012.1:112923-269596 GCA_014650475.1 Streptomyces albogriseolus | reverse complement strand
TCGCCGCCGCCGTCGTCGACCTGCGCGCGACGGCCGACGCCGCGGCCGGAGAATGGTGGCAGCGCGCGCTGCCCCAGGAACGGGTGGTGCTCGCCGAGCAGGCGGCACACCGTACGCTCGCGGCGACGGTACGACGCCAGGGTCTCCTCCCGGACCCCGGCACCACCAGCACGCAGACGCACACGGAGGACACATCGCCATGACGGCGACCCAAGGGCCATCGGCCGGCGACGGTGTCACCGGCACGCCGGACACCTCGAGCACCGCGGACACGTCCGCCCCTGGGCGCGACACCGTCGCCGAGGTCGTCCGGCAGTGGCGGGCGGTCCACCCCGACCTCGACACCGGCCCCATGGAGATCATCGGCCGCATCAACCGCTGCGCGGCGCTCTTCCAGCAGGCCGAGGACGCCCCGCTGCGGCGGGCCGGGCTCACCCGCCCGGAGTTCGACCTGCTCGGCGCGCTGCGCCGCACGGGGCACGAGCTGACGCCCAGCGAGCTGGCCCGCGAGACGTTCTCCTCGGGCGCCGCCGTCACCAAACGGCTGAAGCAGCTCACGGAGCGGGGGCTGGTCGAGCGCCGGGGCGACACCCGGGACCGGAGGGTGGCGCACGTGCGTCTCACCGACGCGGGGCGTGAGGCGGTGGACGGCATCCTGCCGTCGCAGCTCGCCTACGAGAACGCGGTGCTGTCCGGGCTCGGCCCGGCCGAACTCGGTGACCTGGCCGGTCTGCTCGGTGGGCTGCTCGCGCAGTTGGAGGGACGGCTGAGCGCGGTGCGGGTGTAGCCGGTGACCGTTCCGGGGTGGGGGAGGATGATTCAGATCCCCGGCCGGTACCGCAGGGGGTGCTCCGCCGGGATCTCGACCAGGACGATCGGTGTCCCGTCCGGGTCCTCGATCCACATCTCGATCAGACCCCACGGCTCCTTCACCGGAGGGCGGACGATCTCCACGCCCCGTGCGGTCAGTTCCTCCCGCGCCGCCTCCGCGTCCTCCACCTGGAGCCACAGCCGCACGTCGGGCGAGCCCGCCGGCGCCGCGTCCGCGCGGCCCGAGAGCTCCAGGAAGCCGCCGCCGAGGAAGTACACGGTGCCGCGCTCCGGGCCGGTGCCGAACTCCCGGTGGACGGCGAGGCCGAGGCGGCGGCCGTAGAAGTCGCGGGAGCGCTCGGGGTCGGAGGGGCGGAGCAGGACACGGCTGCTGAGTACATGCACCATGCGGCCGAGCCTAGGGGGAGTGGCCGGACGCCGCCGCCGACCCGCCGTCCGGAGGGTGGACCGCCCCTTCGGGGGCCGGGAGCGGCGCGTTAACCTCGGCCCGTCCCGGCCACGTCGTACGACACACGCACGAATCGAGGAACCGCTCCATGGGAACCGCCGCCGACGCCGCACTGACCTTCCGTGATGCCACCGACGCCGACGTGGACGCCCTCGTCGAGCTGATCGAGTCGGCCTACCGGGGGGAGTCCAGCCGCGCGGGGTGGACCACCGAGGCGGACATCCTGCAGGGGCAGCGGACCGACCCCGAGGGCGTGCTGGAGGTCGTCAAGGCGCCGGACAGCCGGCTGCTCACCGTGGAGCGCGAGGGCCGGATCGTGGCCTGCTGCCAGCTCGAGCACCGCGGTGACCACGCCTACTTCGGGATGTTCGCGGTCAGCCCCGCCCTCCAGGGCGCGGGGCTCGGCCGGGCGGTCATCGCGGAGGCGGAGCGGCAGGCCCGTGAGAGCTGGGGCGTAACCGAGATGCACATGACGGTGATCACCGTGCGCGAGGACCTGATCGCCTGGTACGAGCGGCGCGGCTACCGCCGTACGGGACGGACCACTCCGTTCCCGTACGGCGACGAGCGCTTCGGCATCCCGCAGCGCGACGACCTGGCGTTCGAGCTGCTGGTCAAGGAGCTGGTCTGACCGGCGTACGGCGTCCGGCCGCTCACGCCGTGAAGCGGCCGGTGCGTTTGATCTCCGGGTAGTCGGTGGTCGCCCCGTCCAGCTCCAGCGCCCGCACCAGCCGCAGATGGTCCTGGGTGTTGACCACCCAGCCGAACACCGACAGGTCCGCCTTGCGGGCGTGCTCCACGACCTCCAGGGTGATCCGGCGGATGTTGAGGCACAGCCGCGAGGCGCCGACGGCCACCGCCCGGTCCACCACGTCCGTGCCGTAGCGTCCCGCCACGAGCGCCGTGCGCACCCCGGGCACCAGCCGGGCGATCTCGGCGATCGCCTCGTCGTGGAACGACGCGACCTCCACGCGGTCCGCCAGCCCCCGGTCGTTCATCACCTCGGCCAGCGCCCGGGCCGCCCGGACGTCCTTGATCTCCGCCTGCAGCGGTGTCCGGACCGCGTCCAGCACCTCCACGAACAGGGGGACGCGCTCGCCGCGCCCGGCGTCCAGGGCGCGCAGTTCGTCGAGGGTCTTGTCGGCGATGGCGCCCGTGCCGTCCGTGGTGCGGTCCACGCGCGCGTCGTGCATCACCACGAGCGCGCCGTCCTTGCTCAGATGCAGATCCAGTTCGATGACGTCGAGCCCGGCCTCCTGGGCGGCGACGAAGGACCGAAGGGTGTTCTCGGGCTCGACGCCCATGACTCCGCGGTGACCGATGGTGAGGAAGTTCAAGATCCGACTCGCTTCCGTCGACGGCGGCGGGGGGCCGCGTCCCTACGGCCCTCTGGGACCGTATCGCCTCAGCCCCCCGCGTCCAGAGGCTGAACCCGGAACGCATGGAGCGCCGTCGGACGGGGTAACGGACAGGAAAAAATGCGGCGACGACCCGGGTAGGGCAGGATAATTTCCTGAGGTGCCCCTTGCTGGGAGGAACGCCCTGTGTATACGGTCAGGCGTACGCAAGGTTCTCCTGTGGAGGATGGGACATGACGGAAATTCTTGTGCAGCAGGCTTCGGGGGAGCGGGTTCCTTCGACGACCAGGGTGGTGGAGCACCCGGCATGGCCCGTGCTCAAGGATGCCGTGGAGCGGATCCGGCCCTGGCAGTCCAAGGACGGCTCGATCGACTTCGAGGCCGAGGGCGCTCCGTCGCGCGCCGACGCGGAGCACGCCGTGAGCACCGTGATCGGCGCGGTCGGCGAACTGTCCCCGCTGCTCCCGCACGATCGTGCGTACCACGAGGCCCTGGGCAAGGACCTGGCCCGCTGGGCCGAGGGCGGCTTCGAGGTGCCCGACTTCCTCGACTCGCTGCTGGCCTTCCAGCCCGCCGCGCACCGCGAGGACGGCCTCCAGCACCTGGTCGTCTTCCCGATGTACACGCAGAACGGCAACCCGGACCGCAACCTCGAGGCGGTCGTGTTCCGCATGGTCTGGCCCGGATGGCTCGCCGAGCTGGAGCGCACCCGCTACGACAACCCGCTGTTCTGCGGCATCACCTTCGAGGACTTCACCGCGGGCTACGACACCAACTCCGCGGTCCTCTTCCCCGAGACCATCGCCGTGCGCGAGGCCCCCGAGCGCTTCACCTGGGGCGCCATCTTCTGCGACCGCGAGGCCGCCCGCTTCCGCCGGGTCACCGAGGCCGCCGTCGACATCCTGGGCCTCGAACTGCCCGAGGACGTCGCCGCCATGGTCCACGACCAGAAGCGCTGCGAAGAGGCCTTCGTCCTGTGGGACATGATCCACGACCGCACGCACAGCCACGGCGACCTGCCGTTCGACCCGTTCATGATCAAGCAGCGCCAGCCGTTCTGGATGTACGGCCTGGAGGAACTGCGCTGCGACCTCACCGCCTTCAAGGAGGCCGTGAAGCTCGCGGGCGAGGGCGTGCCGCAGGCCCGTGACGTGCAGATCGCGGTCATCTTCGACCGCATGTTCCGCTTCCCGGTCACCGGCGAGCGGGTGCGCAACTACGACGGCCTCGGCGGCCAGCTGCTCTTCGCCTACCTGCACAAGCACGATGTCGTCCGCTGGACCGACAACAAGCTCTCCATCGACTGGGAGCGCGCCCCGCAGGTCACCAACGAGCTGTGCGCGGAGATCGAGACCCTCTACCGCGACGGCATCGACCGCCCCAAGCTCGTCCACTGGTTCGCCGGCTACGAGCTGGTCTCCCGGTACCTCTCCCCGCACCCCGGCTCCAAGTGGGCCAAGGGCCCCGAGGCCCTGGACCTGTCGCTGCCGCCGCGGAAACTCGTCGATGACGTGCTTCCGGACGAGTTTCCGCTGAGCATGTTCTATGAGGCCCTGTCCAAGAAGCTGAAGAACGTGATCGCCTCGACCAAGGGCATCACGGCGGACGGCGCCGAGCGGGTCGCCGCGTGAGCGATCTCGTCCACAACACTGCTCAGGAGGCGAGAACCATGGGGAACGGGGCGCTCGAAGGCGCGGTGATCGCGGTGGCCGGCGCGGGCGGGCCCGCGGGACGCGCGGCTCTGCTCAGGCTCGCCGAGGCGGGGGCCGTCGTCGTCGGCTCGGACAACGATCCGGAGCGGCTGGCGGCGGCCGTGGACGCGGCGCGGTACGCGCACGGAGGCGCCACCGTCACCGGTGAGACGGTCGACCTGCTCGACCTGGAGTCGACCCGCGACTGGGCCGCCCGCACCGAGAAGGAGTTCGGCCGCGTCGACGGCCTGGTCCACCTCGTCGGCGGCTGGCGCGGCAGCGAGACGTTCACCAAGACCAGCCTGGACGACTGGGACTTCCTGGAGCTGCTGCTGGTGCGCACCGTGCAGCACACCACGCTCGCCTTCCACGAGGCGCTCCAGCGCAGCGACCGCGGCCGGTACGTCCTCATCAGCGCCGCCGGCGCGACGAAGCCGACCGCCGGCAACGCCGCGTACGCGGCCGGCAAGGCGGCCGCCGAGGCGTGGACGCTGGCCATGGCCGACTACTTCCGCAAGGCCGGGGGCGAGCAGGGGCCGACGTCGGCTGCTGCCATCCTGGTGGTGAAGGCGTTGGTGCACGACGCGATGCGCGCCGACCGCCCCAACGCGAAGTTCGCGGGCTTCACGGACGTCAAGGACCTGGCCGAGTCCATCGTCGGCGTCTGGGACCAGCCCGCCGCGGAAGTGAACGGAAAACGTCTGTGGCTGACCGAGAAGCCGTGAACCCGCCGCGGACCGACGCGCGTCGTCATCACGACCCGGAGGTCCGCGGTTTCGCCAGCGACAACTACGCCGGCGCCCACCCGGAGGTGCTCGCCGCCCTGGCCCTCGCCAACGGCGGGCACCAGGTCGCCTACGGCGAGGACGCGTACACCGAGAACCTCCAGCAGGTGATCCGGAGCCACTTCGGGCCCACCGCCGAGGCCTTCCCGGTCTTCAACGGCACCGGCGCCAACGTGGTGGCGCTCCAGGCGGTCACCGACCGGTGGGGCGCGGTGATCTGTGCGGAGAGCGCCCACATCAACGTGGACGAGGGCGGCGCCCCGGAGCGGGTCGGCGGCATCAAGCTGCTCACCGTGCCCACCCCGGACGGCAAGCTCACCCCGGAGCTCATCGACCGGCAGGCGTACGGCTGGGACGACGAGCACCGGGCCATGCCGCAGGTCGTCTCCCTGGCCCAGGCGACCGAGCTGGGCACGGTGTACACCCCCGACGAGATCCGCGCGATCTGCGAACACGCGCACGCGCACGGCATGAAGGTGCACGTCGACGGATCCCGGCTGGCCAACGCCGCCGCCACGCTGGACGTGCCGCTGCGCACCTTCACCAACGCGGTGGGCGTCGACCTGCTCTCGCTGGGCGGCACCAAGAACGGCGCGCTGTTCGGCGAGGCGGTCGTGGTGCTGGACCCGGACGGGATCAAGCACATGAAGCACCTGCGCAAGCTGTCCATGCAGCTCGCCTCCAAGATGCGCTTCGTGTCGGTGCAGTTGGAGGCCCTGCTGGCCCGGGACCTGTGGCTGCGCAACGCCCGGCACGCCAACGAGATGGCCCAGCGCCTCGCCGAGGGCGTGCGCGCGGTGCACGGCGTGGAGATCCTCTACCCGGTGCAGGCCAACGCCGTGTTCGCGCGGCTTCCGCACGACGTGAGCGAGCGGCTGCAGAAGCGGTTCCGCTTCTACTTCTGGGACGAGGCGGCGGGCGACGTCCGCTGGATGTGCGCCTTCGACACCACCGAGGACGACGTGGACCGGTTCGTGGCCGCTCTCAAGGAGGAGATGGCCCGCTGACGCGCCGGATCCCAGGTTATGCATAGGTATGCGGCGGACCGAAAAGTCATTGACTCTCGGGCGGTCGCATACCTATGCTCCGGCACCATGCAGCTCATCCAGGAAAACCCGGACCTCTCCGCCTACTTGGCCGCCGACGAGGCGATCGACCATCACCATCCGCTGGTCCGGGAGGTGTCCGCACGCCTGGCCGCCGACGTCCGCGACTCGTATGAGTATGCGCGGTCGGCCTTCGCGTACGTGCGCGACCGCATCACGCACTCGCAGGACGCCGACGACCCCCGCGTGACCTGGCGCGCCTCCGACGTGCTGGAGCAGGGCACCGGCGTCTGCTACGCGAAGGCCCACGCCCTGGCCGCCCTGCTGCGCGCCGAGGACATCCCGACCGCGCTCTGCTACCAGCACCTCGGCGTGGTGCACGGTCTGGTCGCCGTGCGCTTCCACGGCGCCTGGCACCGCCAGGACCCGCGCGGCAACAAGCCCGGGGTGGACGCGCGCTTCTCCCTCGACGGCGAGCGGCTGGCCTTCACCCCCGACCCCTCGAACGGCGAGAGGGACCACCCGGTCCTGTACGCCGCCCCGCACCCGGCCGTCCTGCACGCCCTCCGGAACGCCCCCGACCGGGCGCACCTCTGGCGGACGCTTCCCACCGAACTCTGACGTCCGGTCAGCGGTCGACGCGGCCGGAAGCCCACGCGCCACGCCCCGGGAACGCGGCAGGTCCCGGGCGCGTGCTCCGCACGGCTGCCCGGGACCTGGGAAGAGACGGCTCAGCGGGCCTCTGTCTCGCGGACCTGCTCCGGGGTGGGCGCCGTGCCGCCGAGGTGGGCCGGCATCCACCAGGTGTCGTCCTGGCTCTTCGGCCGCACCGGGTACGCCCGCTGCGCCGCCTCCAGCAGCTCCTGCACCCGCTCGCGCAGCTGACGGGTGATCGCGCCCGCGTACTTGTCCTTGGACGCCTCGACGGCCTCGCCCACGCGGATCGTGACCGGGGTGTGGCTGCGCTTGAAGTTGCGCGGGTGGCCCTTGGTCCACAGCCGCTGCGTGCCCCACACGGCCATCGGGATCAGCGGGACGCCCGCCTCCTGGGCCATGCGCGCGGCACCGGACTTGAAGCTCTTCAGCGTGAACGACTGGGAGATCGTCGCCTCGGGGAAGACGCCCACGATCTCGCCGGACCGCAGGGAGCGCAGCGCGTGCTCGTACGCGGCCTCGCCCTGCGTGCGGTCGACCGGGATGTGCTTCATGCCGCGCATCAGCGGGCCGGAGACACGGTGCCGGAACACCGACTCCTTGGCCATGAAGCGGACGAGCCGCTTCTGCGGAAGCGCCGCCAGTCCGTTGAACACGAAGTCGAGATAGCTGATGTGGTTGCTCACCAGCACGGCGCCGCCCGAGCGCGGGATGTTCTCCGACCCCTGGCAATCGATCTTGAGGTCCCAGACCTTGAACAAGGTGCGGGCGAAGCCGATCACTGGCCGGTAGACAAGTTCTGCCATGGGCGGGTCGGAACCCTTCCTTCTCTGCCTGGGACGGGGCGCTCCCAGTCGAAGTTACGCAGCCGTAGGTTTACGGCCTGTCGCTGATGCTGCCCCAAGAACGGCCGGTGAACCAGCCCCGGTGCCGGTGAGAGGCGGAGATTCTCGTCACGTTCCACCGATTCACCTCGGGTTTTGCGGTGCGGGCGGGAATGTTCGCGGCCCCTGGGACGCTGGGGGTGGTTCGGGAGTGACATCCAGGGCGGGAGCGGCGAGTGCGAGGCAGTGACGACACGGGACGGTCTGGCGACGGCGGGGCGCGGCCCGGTCTCGCGGCCGAACTCGGCGCGGAGATGGGCGAACGCGCCACGCTCGTGCAGTTCTCCAGCGCCTTCTGCGCGCCGTGCCGGGCCACCCGCCGGGTGCTGGGCGAGGTCGCGGACATGGTCCCGGGCGTGACCCACGTCGAGATCGACGCCGAGGCCCGCCTGGACCTCGTACGGCGGCTGGGCGTCGAGCGCACCCCGACCGTGCTGGTCCTCGACGCGGACGGCCGGGTCGTGCGGCGCGCGGCCGGGCAGCCGCGCAAGGCCGACGTGATCGCCGCCCTGGGCGCGGCGCTGTGACGGCCGTTGCGATCATGGTGAGACATCTCCCATCCGTAGGGGCCCACTTGACGCCGCGCGCTCGTTGTCGTCAGCCTGACACCAAGTCGGCGGGGTCGTCGGGACTCCTTCGCCGCCGTCGGGTACCCGGCCCCCTCCCGGCCGACGCCCGCGCCCCGCGTGCGTTCCGGCCGGGCCGGTGAGCAGCCGCGCACCCGCTCGTGACCCCTCCCAGAAGGACTGTTTCATGACGGCAACGTCCGACCTCGGCGCCGCCCGGCCCGCCTCGCCCGACCTGCTGCGCTCCGTCTTCCGCCGGCACCCGGCGGGGGTCGCGGTGGTCACGGCGCGCGGCCGTTCCGGTCCGGTCGGCTTCACCGCCACCTCCCTCGCCTCCGTGTCCGCCGAGCCGCCCATGCTGTCGTTCGGCGTGTCCACGGGCGGTTCCAGCTGGCCCGCGATATCGGACACCGGCCATGTCGGCGTGCATCTGCTGGGCGAGCACCAGCAGGACCTCGCGGCCACGTTCGCGCGCCGGGGCGCCGACCGCTTCGGTCCGGGCACGGAATGGCGGGAGGGGCCGGAGGGGGTGCCGGTGCTGGACGGCGTGCCCGCCTGGATGGTGTGCCGGGTGGTGGCGCGGGTGCCCGCGGGCGATCACCGGATCGTGGTGGCCGAGGTGCTGCTCGGCGACCCCACGGGGCACGGCCGTCCCCTCGTCTACCACCAGGGACGCTTCAGCGGGCTGCCCGGCTGAGACGCGGGGACCTCGGTCGCGGACCGGAGGAGTTCCGGTTACGCTGCGTTGCGAAGGTCACAGTTCAAAGCGCTTGCTTAGCGGGCAGGAACTGAGTGTACTGACGAGTAATATTTCGATCGGAGCGTGGGTCGCCCCGACCGGGACCGCCCGCTTGAGGCGCCTATGCTGCCTGCAGGCAGGCAGCCAGAAATGACGATGCAGTAGGAGAGCCGGCGTGAGCTTGAGGATCGTTGTCACTGTGAAGTACGTGCCCGACGCCACTGGCGACCGGCACTTCGCCGATGACCTGACCGTCGACCGTGACGACGTGGACGGTCTGCTCTCCGAGCTGGACGAGTACGCGGTCGAGCAGGCGCTGCAGATCGCGGAGAACTCGGACGACGACGTGGAGGTCACCGTCCTGACCGTGGGTCCCGAGGACGCCAAGGACGCGCTGCGCAAGGCGCTGTCCATGGGCGCCGACAAGGCCATCCACGTCGAGGACGACGACCTGCACGGCACGGACGCCATCGGCACCTCCCTGGTCCTGGCCAAGGCCGTCGAGAAGGCGGGTTACGACCTGGTCGTCTCCGGCATGGCCTCCACCGACGGCACCATGGGCGTCGTCCCTGCGCTGCTCGCGGAGCGCCTCGGTGTGCCGCAGGTGACGCTCCTGTCCGAGGTGAACGTCGAGGACGGCAAGGTCACCGGCCGCCGTGACGGCGACGCCGCCTCCGAGCAGCTCGAGGCGTCCCTCCCCGCGGTCGTGTCGGTCACCGACCAGTCGGGCGAGGCGCGTTACCCCTCCTTCAAGGGCATCATGGCGGCCAAGAAGAAGCCGGTGGAGTCCTGGGACCTCTCCGACCTCGACATCGACGCGGACGAGGTCGGCCTGGAGAACGCCTACACCACGGTGGAGTCGGCGTCCGAGCGTCCGGCCCGTACCGCGGGCACGATCGTCAAGGACGAGGGCGAGGGCGGCAAGCAGCTCGCCGAGTTCCTCGCGAGCCAGAAGTTCATCTGAGCCGCAAGGCACGGCTCGCTTCCCGCCCCTCATACTTCGCAAGCAGGAGAGAAGAAGTCCCATGGCTGAAGTTCTCGTCTACGTCGACCACGTGGACGGCGCCGTCCGCAAGCCGACCCTGGAGCTGCTGACCCTCGCCCGCCGCATCGGCGAGCCGGTCGCCGTGGCGCTGGGCAGCGGCGCCGGCGACACCGCCGCCACGCTCGCCGAGCACGGCGCGGTCAAGGTCCTCACCCACGAGGCCGCCGAGTACGCCGACTACCTGGTCGTGCCGAAGGTGGACGCCCTCCAGGCCGCCCACGAGGCCGTCTCCCCGGCCGCCGTGCTGGTCCCGTCCTCCGCCGAGGGCAAGGAGATCGCCGCCCGTCTGGCGCTGCGTCTGGGATCGGGCGTCATCACCGACGCCGTCGACCTCGAGGCCGGCGACGAGGGTCCGGTGGCCACCCAGTCGGTGTTCGCCGCCAGCTACACCACCAAGTCCCGCGTCTCCAAGGGCACCCCGGTCATCACGGTCAAGCCGAACTCGGCCGCCGTGGAGGCCGCCCCGGCCGCCGGCGCGGTCGAGTCCCTGAGCGTCACCTTCTCCGAGCAGGCGACCGGCACCAAGGTCACCGGCCGCACGCCGCGTGAGTCGACCGGCCGTCCGGAGCTCACCGAGGCCGCGATCGTCGTCTCCGGCGGCCGCGGTGTCAACGGCGCGGAGAACTTCGCGATCATCGAGGCGCTCGCCGACTCGCTCGGCGCGGCCGTCGGCGCCTCGCGTGCCGCCGTCGACGCCGGCTGGTACCCGCACACCAACCAGGTCGGCCAGACCGGCAAGTCGGTCTCCCCGCAGCTGTACATCGCCAACGGCATCTCCGGCGCGATCCAGCACCGCGCGGGCATGCAGACCTCGAAGACCATCGTGGCCGTCAACAAGGACGCCGAGGCCCCGATCTTCGAGCTGGTCGACTTCGGCGTCGTCGGCGACCTGTTCGACGTCGTCCCGCAGCTGACCGAGGAGGTCAAGGCCCGCAAGGGCTGATCACCCCGGAACCGTCCGAGGCCCCCACGACCGCACCGGTCGCGGGGGCCTCGTCGTCCCGCGCCGGGCGCGGTGGCGGGGCGGGCCGGCCCGTAGGACGGTGTTGACCGGCACGGAGACCGCCGGATACCGTCCTTCAACGAATTGTTGAATCCGTAGCGCGGAAACGCGACGGCGGGATCAGGGCCGCGGACGTCTGGGAGGGTGGCATGGGCCAGGACCGGCAGGAGCGGGTGGCGACGAGTCTCGCGGGCGCCGTCGCCGAGGAGATCGGCGCCTCCCTCGCACCGGTCGACGCCGCACTGGAGCGCCTGTATCCCGGCGACCCCAACACCCGCCGGCCCGTCCACACCGTGTACGTCCCCGGCGACCGGTTCACCGCCGGCACCGTGCGCGCCTGGGGCGACCAGGCCCTCGCGGCACTGGACGAACACGCACCCGACGCCGCGTCCTTCGGCGCCGTCCTCGGCCTCGACGGCGCCCTCGCCGAGGACGTGTACGCCCGGGTCCGCGCCAAGCTGGAGCGCGAACCGGTCGAGGACCTGCGCGTCGACTTCGAGGACGGCTACGGCCACCGTCCCGACGCCGAGGAGGACGAGACCGCCGCCCGCGCCGCCCGGCTGGTCGCCGAGGCCTCCGCGCACGGCACGGCGGCCACCGCGGCCCCCTGGACCGGCATCCGCATGAAGTGCATGGAGGCGGCCGTACGCCACCGCGGCATCCGCACCCTCGACATCTTCCTCACCGGTCTGCTCCAGGCCGGCGGACTGCCCGACGGGCTCGTCCTCACCCTCCCCAAGGTCACCTACGCCGAGCAGGTCGCCGCCCTGGCACGGCTGCTCGACGTCTTCGAGAAGACCTGGGGCCTCGCACCCGGCCGCATCGGGTTCGAGATCCAGATCGAGACCAGTCAGTCCATCCTCGCCGCCGACGGCACCGCGACCGTCGCCCGCATGATCCAGGCCGCCGACGGCCGCGCCACCGGGCTGCACTACGGCACCTTCGACTACAGCGCCTGCCTCGGCGTCCCGGCCGCGTACCAGTCCTGCGACCATCCCGTCGCCGACCATGCCAAGGCCGTCATGCAGGTCGCCGCCGCCGGCACCGGGGTGCGGCTCTCCGACGGCTCCACCAACGTGCTCCCGGTCGGCCCCACCGCGCAGGTCCACGACGCCTGGCGGCTGCACCACGGCCTCGTCCGCCGCGCCCTCGCCCGCGCCTACTACCAGGGCTGGGACATGCACCCCGGCCATCTCCCCACCCGCTACGCCGCCGTCTTCGCCTTCTACCGGGAGGGCTTCGAGCAGGCCGCCGCCCGGATCTCCCGGTACGCCGAGCGGACCGGGGGCGACGTGATGGACGAGCCCGCCACCGCCAAGGCCCTCGCCGGGTATCTGCTGCGCGGCCTCGACTGCGGCGCCCTGGACGACGCGGAGGTGTCCCGCGCGACCGGTCTGGGGCGTGCGGACCTGGAGGCGTTCGCCTCGCCGCGACGCGGCGTGTGACGGTCCCGGCGTCGCGACGGCAGGGACGCTCGTCCTCCGGCGGCGATTGCGGAGTCTATCGAAAATCGATAGATTCCCATCGTACTTCGAGTGGAGGAGAGGCGATGGGACACATGACCGTGCTCGCGCTGCGCGCGGTGATCGCGGTGCTGCTGGCGGGCTCCCTGGCGGTGCAGACGGTGATGGTGCCGCTGCTGGCGGGCGACCTGGACGGGCTCGGCGAGCGGTACGCCCCGCTGCGGACGCCGCTCCTGGTCATCGTGGTCCTCACCGTGCTGGCGGCCCAGACCGTGCTGATCTGCGTCTGGCGGCTGGTGACCATGGCCCGGCGCGGCACGGTCTTCTCCTACGCCGCCTTCCGCTACGTCCACATCGTGATCGGCGCGTTCGTCGCCGCGGCCCTGATGGTCTTCACGCTCGGCGCGCTGCTGGCGCCGGGGGAGGCCGTCGCGCCCGGTGTGGTGCTCCTGGTGGGCGGGGTCGGCCTCGCGATCGTGGGCATCGCGCTCGTCGTCCTCGTCCTGCGGATGCTGCTGGCCCAGGCCGTGGCACGGGAGCTGGAGGCGTCGCGGATGCGGGCCGAGCTGGCCGAGGTGATCTGATGCCGATCGCCGTCGACATCGACGTGATGCTCGCCCGGCGCAAGATGTCCGTGGGTGAACTCGCCGAACGCGTCGGCATCACCCCGGCGAACCTGGCCGTCCTGAAGAACGGCCGGGCGAAGGCGGTCCGCTTCACGACGCTCGCCGCGCTGTGCGAGGTGCTGGACTGCCAGCCGGGCGACCTGCTCCGCTACGAACCCGACCACGCGCCGGCGGAGCCGGCGACGAACCCGGCGTAGCGCCGGCGCCCCGCACCGGGCAAGGTGCCCGGAGCGCCGGCCCCGTGCGGGGTCACGTACCGCTCCAGGCCCCCCGCCGTCACCAGCCCCTCCTCCGCGAACAGCCGTGTCCCCTTCTCGCAGAGTCCGCGGTCCGCGCGCGCTCGGGCGGAGAAGGCTTCCGGTGTGGTGCCGAACAGGTCCCGCAGGCGGGGGAGTGTGGACAGGAGGCCGGTCAGGAGAGGGCGTTGGCCCGGGTGGGTGCGGGGGGCGCCGGCGCCGTCGTGGAGGACGCCCCGGCGGTTGACGTAGGCGTACGCGCCGGGGAGCGTGCTGCCGTCGGGGAGTTCGACGCGGACGTCGGGCGCGGGAAGCCAGGCGCGGCGGAAGTTGCCGTGCGGCAGCGGGACGCCCTCGCTCGCGTCGATCACCGTGAGCTGCCGGGCGTCCAGCCAGAGCACGAACAGCTCGCTCACCCGCTTCGGCGTCGCCACGGGGGAGTTGGAGACGTAGCCCGCGAGGCTCACGTGCGCCGAGACGCCGATGCCGATGCCCGACACCCGGGCCCGCACCATGGGCAGCGGGGAGGTGATCCCCGACTCGGCCAGCTTGTGGCGCAGTTGCGCGGGGCAGGCGTTGGAGCCGACCGAGATCACCGGCACCCGGTCCTCGAACGCCCACCGGTCCAGCGGCAGCAGCCGGTCCCCGTCGAGCAGCCCCGACTCGCGCGGCCAGGCGCCCGGATACTCCAGCGGATGCTCGCGCGGCACCACGTCCAGCCCCAGCGCCCGCAGCGTACGGTCCTCCATCGGCATCGCCCCGCTCAGTCCGCCGGGGGCAGCTCGCCCGAGCCGCGGGTGATCAGCCGGGTCGGCAGCTCGATGCGCTCCGGGGCGATCAGCGTCCCGTCCAGCTGGCGGAACAGCCGCTCGGCGGCGGTCCGGCCGAGGGCGGCGGCGTCCTGCGCCACGACCGTGACACCGGGCTGCAGCAGGTCGGCCAGCTCGATGTCGTCGAAGCCGACCAGGGCGACCGGACGGGCGTGTCCGGCCAGCACCCGGATCACCGTGACCGTCACCCGGTTGTTGCCGGTGAAGATCGCGGTGACCGGCTCGGGTCCGGTGAGCATCTCCTGCGCGGCCCGGCGCACCCGCTCGGGGTCCGTGACGCCCAGCGACATCCATGCGTCCGCCACCGGTATTCCCGCGTCCTCCATGGCGGTGCGGTAGCCGCGCAGCCGTTCGGCCGCCGTGTGGATGCGGGGCATGTCGCCGATGAAGCCGATCCTGCGGTGCCCGTGCGCGATCAGATGGCGCACGCCGTCGCGCGCGCCCCCGAAGTTGTCCGACACCACCACGTCGGCGTCGATGTGCCCGGCCGGCCGGTCCACGAACACCGTGGCGACGCCTGCCTTGATCTCCGGCTCCAGATAGCGGTGGTCGTCGCCGGCCGGGATCACCACCAGGCCGTCCACCCGGCGGGCGCACAGCGCCAGCACCAGCTCCTGCTCACGGTCGGCGTCCTCCGCGCTCGACCCGTTGATCAGCAACGCACCGTGGGCGCGGGCCACCTCTTCCACCGCCCGGCTCAGCGGGCCGTAGAACGGGTCCGCGAGGTCCTCCAGGACCAGGCCGATGCTGGCCGTACGGCCCTTGCGCAGCACCCGCGCGCTGTCGTTGCGGCGGAAGCCGAGCGCCTCGATCGCCTCCTGCACCCGCCTCTCGGTCTCCGGCGTCACGCCCGGCTCGCCGTTCACCACACGGGAGACCGTCTTCAGGCCCACTCCGGCGCGGGCGGCCACGTCCTTCATCGTCGGACGGTTGCCGTAGCGGGTCCCTGGGAAGCGGTCGGTGCGGCGGGTCGTCTCCGGCACGTTGCGGTGTCCTGTCCTGTCGGCCACGGGGATGCGTGAGTCCATGGGCTTGTATGAGGATGTGGCGTCGAGCATAGAGCCTGGACAACGTTGTCAGGCTCGGGGGACACTGTCCGACGCACACTTCGGCCCGCACCTCACCGCCCGACCGGGCCGTTGCCCGTGCTCCATGTGTTGCCTCCTGGTCGCGCATGGCCGCTCCCAGCGTGTTCTCTGATGGTTTCCGATGGTTGACGGGGAGATCCGACTCTGATGCACACCGACCTCGTGGCTGCGCTCGACATCGGCGGCACCAAGATCGCCGGCGCGCTGGTGGACCGTGAGGGCCGGATCCTGGCCCGCGCCCAGCGGCCGACCCCCGCACGGGAGGACGGTGACACCGTCATGGCGGCCGTCGAGGAGGTGATCGGCGGCCTCACCGCGTCCCCCCTCTGGGAGCGCGCGGGCGCGGTCGGCATCGGCAGCGCGGGCCCCGTCGACGCCTCCGCCGGCACGGTGAGCCCGGTCAACGTCCCCGGGTGGCGCGACTACCCGCTGGTCGCCAAGGTGCGGGACGCGGCCGGCGGCCTGCCCGTCGAGCTGATCGGCGACGGGGTCGCCATCACGGCCGCCGAACACTGGCAGGGCGCCGCACGCGGCCACGACAACGCGCTGTGCATGGTCGTCTCCACGGGGGTCGGCGGCGGCCTGGTGCTCGGCGGGCGGCTGCACCCCGGACCCACCGGCAACGCCGGGCACATCGGCCACATCAGCGTGGACCTCGACGGCGACCCGTGCCCGTGCGGCGCGCGCGGCTGCGTGGAGCGGATCGCGAGCGGTCCCAACATCGCCCGGCGCGCGCTGGAGAACGGCTGGCGGCCCGCTCCGGACGGTGACACCTCCGCCGCTGCGGTGGCCGCCGCCGCCCGCGCCGGCGACCCGGTCGCCGTGGCCTCCTTCGAGCGGGCGGCCAGGGCCCTCGCCGCGGGCATCGCGGCCACGGCGACGCTCGTCGAGATCGACATCGCGGTGATCGGCGGCGGCGTGGGCAAGGCGGGCGAGGTGCTGTTCGCGCCGCTGCGGAAGGCGCTGACCGAGTACGCCACGCTGTCCTTCGTGCAGCGCCTCGCGGTCGTCCCGGCCCGGACGGGCACCGACGCGGGCCTGGTGGGGGCGGCAGCGGCGGCGCTGATCAGCCGCACGGATGCGGCGGTCGCGGGGGTGTGAGGAGCCGGCCGGGCTCGGCCGAGTCCGCCCGGGGACGCGTTCAGCTCCACCGGGACCCACGTCCGGTCCCGGCGGTCGCGGGGAGATGAGTGGTCCGGCGGGGCTTCGTGTGGGCGTGGCCGGGGACGCGTCGGGGTTCGGTTGGGGCTCGTCCGGGCCCGTCGGTCGCGGGAGCGCAAGCGGTGCGGCTGGGCCGGACCGAGTCCGGCCGGGCTTCGTGGGGGCGTGGCCGGGGATGCGTCGGGGCCTGGTCGGGGCTCGTCCGAGTCCGGTCGGAGGTTCGTCCGGGCCTTGGCAGGGGCGCGTCGGAGCCCGGCGGGGGGCCGTCCAAACCTGGCGGTCGCGGGGAGATGAGTGGTCCGGCGGGGCTTCGTGGGGGCGTGGCCGGGGATGCGTCGGGGCCTGGTCGGGGCTCGTCCGAGTCCGGTCGGAGGTTCGTCCGGGCCTTGCCAGGGGCGCGTCGGAGCCCGGCGGGGGGCCCGTCCAAACCCGGCGGTCGCGGGGGTGTGAGGGGTCCGGCCGGACTCGGCCGGGCGCGCGGGCATGCTCGGTCAAGGCCCGCAGGGGGGCTCGTTCGGAGGCGGGCGTGACCAGACGGGGGGTTCCGCAGTTGAGCCGGGCATGAAGAAGCGCAGCATGCTCGCCATCGCCTCCCTGGCCACCGGTTTCGTCGTCGCGGCCGTCACTCCGTCACACGCGCTCACCGACACCCCCGCTCTCGGCGCGCTCGACGTCGAGGACACGGTCGGCTCCCTCGACCGCATGGTCGCGGAGAACAACACGCTGGAGCTGGACGTCGACCGGGACGGCAACGCCTGACAGCCCCCACGCGGCGTCGACGGCGGCGCCGGCACCCCTCCGTGACGGGGTGCCGGCGCCGCCGTCACGTGTTCTCACCGTGATCTGGTTTCCGTGGCAGGGTGGAACGGGCAAGCCTCAGGGGGCCAACAGAAGAGGGGGAACCGTGATCGTCTGGATCAACGGGGCGTACGGTGCGGGGAAGACCTCCACCGCGCGCGAACTGATCGAGCTGATCCCGAACAGCACGCTCTTCGACCCCGAGGTCATCGGCGGAGCACTGGACCAGCTGCTCCCGCCCAAGCACCTCGCCGAGGTCGGCGACTTCCAGGACCTCCCGATCTGGCGACGCCTCGTGATCGACACCGCGGCCGCGATGCTCGCCGAGCTCGGCGGGACCCTGGTGGTCCCCATGACCCTGCTGCGCCAGGAGTACCGCGACGAGATCTTCGGCGGCCTCGCCGCCCGGCGCATACCGGTCCGGCATGTCCTGCTCGCCCCGGCCGAAACGATCCTGCGCGAGCGGATAGCCGGCCGGGAGGTCCCGGACGACCTCCCCGACGGGGAGATGCGGGTCCGGCAGTGGTCGTACGACCGGATCGAGCCGTTCAAGGCGGCGCTCGCCGCGTGGCTCACGGCCGACGCCTATCCGATCGACAGCGGCTGCCTCACCCCGCGCGACACCGCCCGCCGCATCGCCGAGGCGGTCGGCAGCGGAGAGGTGCCCGCCTGCGACATCGTGCAGACGCCCGAGCCGACGGCGGAGACCGTCGCCGCGGGGGTGCTGCTCTTCGACGAGCAGGACCGGGTGCTGCTCGTCGACCCGACCTACAAGGCCGGCTGGGAGTTCCCCGGCGGGGTCGTCGAACGCGGTGAGGCCCCGGCGCGGGCCGGCATGCGGGAGGTCGCGGAGGAGACCGGCATACGGCTCGACGACGTGCCGGCCCTCCTCGTCGTGGACTGGGAGCCGCCCGCGCCGCCCGCCTTCGGCGGACTCCGGCTGCTGTTCGACGGCGGCCGCCTCGACTCCGAGGACGCCGGCCGCATGCTGCTGCCCGGCCCCGAACTGCGGGCCTGGCGCTTCGCCTCCGAGGCGGAGGCGGCGCACCTGCTGCCGCCCGTCCGCTACGAACGCCTGCGGCGGGCGCTGCGGGCCCGTGAACGCGGCCGGGCGATGTACCTGGAGGGCGGAGTGCCGGTGGGGTGAGGGGACTTACGGCCCAGGGGACCGCCGTTCCCCGCGGAGCGCCTGACGCTCACGTGCTGCCTGGCCCTCGTCGTCGCCGAGGCTGAGCCGCGTTGCACCTGCGTGTGGGGACTCGCGGTCCGCCGGCCCCGCCACCTACGGTGCGCCTCCGACCCGCGTGCCGTGCGATCGCCGTCGCCGTGGCCGAGCCGCGTCACCACCACGCCCACGCCCGCGCTCAACGCCCGTAGGCCGGAGCGTCCCGCTCGCCCGAGCGGGACGCTCCGGCCTCGACCGTGGGCGGCCGGTCAGGCCGCCCCGCCCGCGTAGTTGCGCAGGAACAGCGCCTCCGCGACCGACAGCCGCTCCAGCTCGTCGGGGGACACGCTCTCGTTCACCGCGTGGATCTGCGCCTCCGGCTCGCTCAGCCCGATCAGCAGGATCTCCGCCTTCGGGTAGAGGGCGGCGAGCGTGTTGCACAGCGGGATCGAACCGCCCTGGCCCGCGTACTGCATCTCCTCGCCCGGGTAGGCGACCGCCATCGCGTCCGCCATGGCCTGGTACGCCGGGCTGGCCGGGTCGGCGCGGAACGCCTGGCCCTGGCCGATCTGCTCGACGGTGACCCGCGCGCCCCACGGTGTGTGCGATTCCACGTGCGCGCGCAGCAGTTCGGTCGCCTTCGCCGCGTCCACACCCGGCGGCACCCGCAGGCTGAGCAGTGCCCGTGCGTTCGCCTGCACGGACGGCGTGGCGCCGACCACCGGCGGGCAGTCGATGCCGAGCACGGTGACCGCGGGGCGGGCCCAGATGCGGTCGGCGACCGTGCCGGAGCCGATCAGCTGCACCCCGTCCAGCACCTTGGCGTCCTTGCGGAACTGCTCTTCGTCGTACTGGATGCCCTGCCAGACGCTGTCGCCGGTCAGCCCGTCCACGGTCGTGCTGCCGTCCTCGGCGCGCAGCGAGTCCAGCACCCGCACCAGCGCGGCCAGCGCGTCGGGCGCGGCCCCTCCGAACTGTCCGGAGTGCAGGTTGCCTTCCAGGGTGTCGATGCGCACCCGCACCAGCGTCATGCCGCGCAGGGTGGTGGTGACGGTCGGCAGGCCGGCGCGGAAGTTGCCCGCGTCGCCGATGACGACGGTGTCGGCGGTGAGCAGGTCCGGGTGCTCCTCGGCGTACCGCTCCAGGCCGCCGGTGCCCTGTTCCTCCGAGCCCTCCACGATGATCTTGACGTGGACCGGCACGCCGCCGTTCGCCTTCAGGGCGCGCAGCGCCAGCAGGTGCATGATGACCCCGCCCTTGCAGTCGGCGGCACCGCGCCCGTACCAGCGGCCGTCGCGCTCGGTCAGCTCGAACGGCGGCGTGGTCCAGCCGGCCTCGTCCAGCGGCGGCTGCACGTCGTAGTGCGCGTACAGCAGCACGGTCTTCGCGCCCTCCGGGCCGGGCAGGAAACCGTAGACCGACTGGGTGCCGTCCGGGGTGTCGAGCAGGGCCACGTCCTGGAAGCCCTCGGCGGTGAGCGCGTCGGCGATCCAGTGGGCCGCGGCCTCGCTCTCCTCGCGGGGGAACTGGTCGAAGTCCGCCACCGACTTGAAGGCCACCAGCTCGGTGAGCTCCTCCTTCGCCCTGGGCATCAGTGAGGCGACGGTCACGGCGACCGGATTCGACGACATGGGCACGCTCCTTGTGGGTGCGACGTTGTGCAGGTGCGTACTTCTCGGTACGCGATGATCGTGTCGGTGTGCGTGAGTGACCCATGTAAGGGCCACTCACGCCGCCGATCCTCCCACAGCGGACCGTGACGACCGCCGCCGTAGGATGCGGGAGGACAGCAGCGGCAGGCGGCGTGGACGGAGCGGCAGACCATCGTGAGCAGCGACAACTCTTCGGCGGACGACGTGCGGCAGGTGTGGGACGTCGTCGTGGTGGGCGCGGGACCCGCGGGGGCGTCGGCGGCCTACGCGGCGGCGGTCGCGGGGCGGCGCGTGCTGCTGCTGGAGAAGGCGGAGCTGCCCCGCTACAAAACCTGCGGCGGCGGCATCATCGGTCCGTCGCGCGACGCGCTGCCGCCCGGCTTCGAGCTGCCGCTCAAGGACCGGGTGCACGCCGTGACGTTCTCCAGCAACGGCCGCTTCACCCGCACCCGCCGCTCACGGCAGATGCTCTTCGGTCTGATCAACCGGCCGGAGTTCGACCAGCAGCTCGTCGAGCACGCGCAGAAGGCCGGGGCCGAACTGCGCACCGGCGTCGCCGTGCAGCGCGTGGAGCAGCACGGCTCGGCCGTGCCGGACCGGCGCACGGTCGCCGTCGTCCTCCAGGGCGGCGAGACGGTGCTCGCGCGGGCCGTGGTCGGCGCCGACGGCAGCGCCGGCCGCATAGGGGCGCACGTCGGGGTGAAGCTGGACCAGGTGGACCTGGGCCTGGAGGCGGAGATCCCGGTGCCGGAGACGGTCGCCGAGGACTGGAAGGGCAGGGTGCTCATCGACTGGGGCCCCATGCCCGGCAGTTACGGCTGGGTCTTCCCCAAGGGCGACACGTTGACCGTGGGCGTCATCTCGCGGCGTGGCGAAGGCGCCGCCACCAAGCGCTACTTGGAGGACTTCATCGCCCGGCTGGGTCTCGCCGGCTTCGAACCGGCCATCTCCTCCGGGCATCTGACCCGCTGCCGGGCCGACGACTCGCCGCTGTCCCGCGGCCGGGTGCTGGTCTGCGGTGACGCGGCGGGGCTGCTGGAGCCGTGGACCCGCGAGGGCATCTCCTTCGCGCTGCGCTCCGGCCGGCTGGCGGGGGAGTGGGCGGTGCGCGTCGCCGAGGCGCACGACGCCGTGGACGCCCGGCGCCAGGCCCTCAACTACGCGTTCGCCGTGAAGGCGGGCCTCGGCGTGGAGATGAGCGTGGGCAAGCGGATGCTGGCGGCGTTCGAGCAGCGGCCGGGCGTCTTCCACGCGGTGCTGACCGGCTTCCGCCCGGCATGGAAGGCGTTCAAGGACATCACGCGGGGCTCGACGACGCTGGGCGAGCTGGTCCGCACCCATCCGATGGCCCACCGCGCGCTGATGGCGCTGGACCGGCGTCCCGCGGGCGGCGGCGAGGTCAGCCCCGGACAGTGATCCGGAAGACCGGGTGGTCGGGCGCCGCCGCCAGGATCTCCTCGTCGGAGGACTTGGCGGTGACCCCTTTGAAGTACTGGTTGACCTCCCAGCCCCACTTCTCCAGGTAGGTGCGCAGCACCGTCAGCTTCTCCTCGTCGGGGATCTCCACCGCCGTGAAGGTGCGCACCCTGCGGCCCACGCGCAGCTCACCGCCGCCGGCGGCCCGCATGTTGCGCACCCACTGGGAGTGCCCGCGCGCCGAGACCAGGTACCGCGCCCCCTCGTAGGTGTGCGGGTTGACCGGAATGCGCTGCATCTGCCCGCTCTTGCGGCCGCGGACGGACAGCTCCGCGGTGCCGGCGACACTGACGCCGTGCCGGGCCAGCCGGCCGACGATCCGGTTGAAGCGGGCGGCGACGGGACCGGCGGTGAGGTAGTACGGCGTGGACGACGGCATCGGGACCTCCGGGACAGGCGATGAGAGCGCCGCTCTATTTTGTGAGCACTGCTCTCGCTTCGTTTCGAGTGTGCCGTGTTCCATGAGGCATTGCAAGAGCAGTGCTCTCGTTTGTGTGCACCGCTCTGTTTTCATGGAACACTGACGGCATGACGAGCACCCCACACGGCGCCCGCGCGCGGGCGAGGAACGAGATCACCGCGGCCATCAAGGAGGAGGCGCGTCGGCGGCTCGCCGAGCAGGGCGCCGCCGAGCTGTCCCTGCGGGCCGTGGCCAGAACGCTCGGCATGGCCTCCTCCGCGATCTACCGCTACTTCCCCAGCCGTGACGACCTGCTGACCGCTCTCATCACCGACGCCTACGACTCCCTCGGCGAGGCGGCCGAGGCGGCCTTGAAGGCGTCCGCCGGCGCCGCCCCGGGGGAGCGCTGGACCGCCGTGTGCGAGGCCGTCCGCGGCTGGGCGCTGGCGCACCCGCACGAGTACGCGCTGATCTACGGCTCGCCCGTGCCGGGGTATGCCGCGCCGGCCACCACCGTCCCGGCCGCCTCACGCGTCGGCTTCGCCCTCATCGACGTCGTCCGCGACGCCCACCGGGCCGGGGAGCTCAACGTCCCGTCCGTTCCGGCGGACCTGGAGGCGGAGGCCGCGCGCATGGCGGCGGACTTCGTCCCCGGACTGCCGCCCGCGGTGGCGCCGGCCTGCGTGGCCGTCTGGGCGCAGCTGCTCGGCCTGATCGGCTTCGAGGTGTTCGGCCAGTTCACCCGGATCGTGGAGGAACGGGACGCGTTCTTCCGCCACACGGTCGGCGGTCTCGCCCGCACGGTGGGGCTGCGGCCGGCCGGCGCCTCCTGAGGACTGTCGTCCGGATCGTTCCGGCGTCGCGGGGCCCGGCACACAGGTCTGCGGCCTGGCCGTCGATCGCCGACGCCCCGGGTTCCGGCTGCGCTCGCACGGGGGCGACCCCTGAGCGGAAGGCCCTGGGCTCCGCACCCCGGCCGGGCGTACTTCCCCGGGAGTACGCGTGATCACGCCGTCCGGCCGACGCCACCGGGCGGACGCGGCGTCTAGCGTGGCGGACATGGACGAACAGCGTGGGCCCGGCGCCGGCCCGCCGGAGCGGTGGCGCCCCGGCGGGCCGCCCCGGTGGCGGAGGCACGGCCCGCCCGGCTGGATCCGCCGCGCCGCCGGACGGGACGAGGACCCCGAGCCGGCCGGCCGCGCCCGGTGGCCGTGGCCCTCCACCGTGCTGCTCACCGCCTTCGTGCTGATCGGCTCCGGCTTCGCCGACCACGCCCAGACGGGCGAGCGGGTCGCCCTCGACCCGCCGGGCCGGGTGCTGCTGCTTGTGTCGGGTGCGCTGCTGCTGTGGCGGTGGCGGCATCCCGTCGCCGTGCTGTGCGGCACGGTGGCCGCCGTCCTCCTCTACCTCGGGGCCGGATATCCGTACGGGCCCGTCCTCCTGACCGTCGCGGTGGCCTGTTTCACCGCCGTCGTCTCGGGGCGGCGCTACGCGGCCTGGGCGGCGATGGGGGCGCTGTGGGCCGGGCACCTGCTCACCGTCCACGTCCTGTACCGGTGGCTGCCCCCGTCGGGCGACGACGCGGCCCCCTGGACCGAGGAGATCGTCGTCGCCACCTGGGCGGTGGCGCTCCTCGCCGTGTCCGAACTGGCCCGCGTCCGCCGGGAACAGTGGGCGCGCGAGCGGGCCGAGCGGGCCCGTGCGGAGCGGCGGCGCGCCGACGAGGAGCGGCTGCGCATCGCCCGCGAACTGCACGACGTGCTCGCGCACAGCATTTCCGTCATCAACGTGCAGGCCGGCGTCGGACTCGCCCTGCTGGACAGCGATCCCGAACAGGCCCGCACCGCGCTCACCACCATCAAGGCCAAGAGCAAGGAGGCGCTCGGCGAGGTGCGCCAGGTGCTCGACACCCTGCGCGCCCCCGGCGCCGCCCCGCGCACCCCCGCGCCCGGCCTCGACCGGCTGCCCGAACTGGTGGAACAGGCCGCGAGCGCGGGACTGACCGTCACCGTCGAGGGAGCGCCGCCCCGGCTGTCGCCCGGCGCCGACCTGGCCGCCTTCCGCATCGTCCAGGAGGCCCTCACCAACGTCGTACGGCACTCCGGCTCCCGTGAGGCGCGCGTGCACATCGAACGGCGCGAGCGGCGGCTGCGGCTGCTGGTCGACGACGACGGGCCCGCCACCGGCGCCGACGCGGGCGGCACCGGCAACGGGCTCGCCGGGATGCGGGAGAGGGCCGCCGCGCTCGGTGGCACCATCGAGGCGGGCACCCGCCCGGACGGAGGGTTCCGCGTGCTCGCCCTCCTGCCGATCGACTCCGAGGAGGACCGGTGATCCGTGTGGTGCTCGCCGACGACCAGTCGCTGGTCAGGGCGGGATTCCGCGCCCTGCTGGACGCGCAGCCGGACATCGGGGTGGCCGGGGAGGCGGCCGACGGCGAGGAGGCCCTGCGCCTGATCCGCGAGCTGCGGCCCGACGTCGTGCTGATGGACATCCGCATGCCCGCACTGGACGGCCTCGCCGCGACCCGCCGCGTCACCGGGGACCCGGACCTGGCCGGCGTGAAGGTGGTCATGCTCACCACCTTCGAACTGGACGAGTACGTCTTCGAGGCGATCCGCTCGGGCGCCTCCGGCTTCCTGGTGAAGGACACCGAGCCCGGCGAACTGCTGCGCGCGGTACGGGCGGTGGTCGACGGCGACGCCCTGCTCTCGCCCAGTGTGACGCGCCGGCTGATCGCCGAGTTCGCCGCCCGCTCCAAGGAACCGGCCGCCGCGGACGCCCTGTCGGAGCTGACCGAGCGGGAACGGGAGGTGATGGCGCTGGTCGGACTCGGCCTGACCAACGACGAGATCGCCCGCCGCCTGGTGGTGAGCCCGCTCACCGCCAAGACCCACGTCAGCCGCACCATGGTCAAGCTGGGCGCCCGCGACCGCGCCCAACTGGTCGTCCTCGCCTACGAGTCGGGGCTGGTACGGCCGGGCTGGCTGGGCTGAGCCGACCGCCGGAACCGCACCAGGACGGACACGGTCCGGACGGCGAACAGCACTCCCGCGAGCACACCGCCCGCGCGCACCAGCACGGCCTCCACCGCCCCCGGCAGCGCGAACAGCAGCGCCGGACCCGCCACGGCGCCGAACACCACGGCCGCCGCGAAGGCCGCGCTGCACAGCGCGTACCCGGTCTCGACGGTGATCGCGTCCCGCTCGGCCTGGCCGCGCCGGCCGCCCCCGCGCGTCTCATGGTCCCCCCGCTCACGCATTCCGGCAGTGAAACAGGCGGACGGCCGGCGGGCAAGCGCCACGGCCTCAGACGATCGCGGACGTCTCCCGCCACAGCGCCGCGAGCGCCGCGTCGCCCGTCACCTCCGGTACCGGGAGCCGGTTCCACAGCGACAGGTACAGCTCGGCGGCCGGACCGGACACCTCGCACTCCGCGTCCCCGGCCGCGTCCCGCGTGGTCACCGGCGGCTCCTGCGACAGCCTTACCGTCCACACCGCGTCCGCGTCCGTCGCGCGCACCCGGAGCACGCGCGGCTCGGGGGTGCGGACCCGGCTTCTGCGGCGGGCGTGGAAGCCGCGCAGCAGTTCGTCGACGCCGTCCACCGCGAAGTCCGTGTCGACCGGCGTCGGTTCGCCACCGCGCGCCGCCTCCGCGTCGTAACGGTGCACGGCCGTCTCGTGGGCCTGGCGGCGGGCCCAGAAGCCGGGGCCGGAGACCGCGCCGGGCAGGAAGGCCCAGCACTCCACGTCCGGCTCCGCCTCGCGGAGCGTGTCGAGCAGCGCGCGGTGGCAGGCGCGGTACCAGGCGACCAGTTCCGCACCGTCCAGGTCCGGGTGCTCCTCCATCGGGCGGGGCGTCGGGCAGGCGTCGGCGACGAAGCCCGCCGCCCACCGGTGCACCACGCCGGTGTGCCGCAACAGGTCCCGCACCCGCCAGTCCGGGCAGGCGGGGACGGGGGCGTCGGGCCCCGCCTGCTCCGCGGCGTCGGCCAGCGACCGGCCCTCGCGCTCAAGTGTTCCCAGGTACCAGGCACTCTCCATGGCCGGGAGTCTGCCCCACGCGGGGCCGGTGCGGTCAGTGCTTTTCCCGGTGCCCTACGGCAGCGGCGTCCCGCCGGTCGCGTTCACGATCTCGGCGGTGATGTACGACGCCTCCTGCGAGGCGAGGAACACGTACGCCGGGGCCATCTCGGCCGGCTGGGCCGGACGCCCGATCGGGGCCTGCTTGCCGAACTCCGCGGTGTCCGGCAGCGTCGCCGGGATCAGCGGCGTCCACACCGGCCCCGGCGCCACGGCGTTGACCCGGATGCCCCGCCCGATCAGCATCTGCGCCAGCCCTTGGGTGAACGTGACGATGGCGCCCTTGGTGGTCGCGTAGTCCAGCAGATGCGGACTCGGCTTGTACGCCTGCACGGAGGCCGAGTTGATGATGCTGCCGCCCTCGTTCATGTGCGGCACGGCGAACTTGCACAGCCAGAACATGCCGTACAGGTTGGTGCGCAGCACCCGGTCGAACTGCTCGGTGGTGATCGCCTCGATGCCGTCCGGCTGGGACATCTGGTACGCGGCGTTGTTCACCAGGATGTCGATGCCGCCGAACTCGGAGACCGCCCGGTCGATCAGCGCCCGGCAGTTCTCCTCCTCCCGGATGTCGCAGGACACGGCCACGGCACGCCTCCCGGCCTCCTTCACCCAGCGTGCGGTCTCGTCCGCCTCGTCCTTCTCGCTGTCCAGGTACGTGAAGACCACGTCGGCCCCCTCGCGGGCGAACGCCAGGGCGACCGCGCGGCCGATGCCGGAGTCCCCGCCCGTGATCACGGCCGTTCGGCCGGTCAGGCGTCCGCTGCCCTTGTAGGAGTCCTCACCGTGGTCCGGCGGCGGGTCCATGGGCCCGGTCCAGCCCGGGTGCGGCTGGTCCTGGGAGGGGAAGTCGGGGGTGGGGTGCTGGTCGACGGGGTTCTGCTGCTCGCTCACGTTCTCTCCCGGCTCCGCGCGGTGGTCGCTTGCGGCGTCCGCCGGGCGGAGGACCGTCGGACGCCGACGACCGGGTACCCGGGCACCGCCCGACGATCCCCGCCGGGCGCTCAGTCCGTCCGCACGTGCCGCGTCGTGAACCCGATGGTGGTGGCGACCGCCGCCAGCACCGCCACGCTCGTCAGGGCGGCCGGGAGGCTGTACCAGTCGGCCATGAAACCGATGGCGGGCGGGCCGAGCAGCATCCCGCCGTAGCCCAGCGTGGAGGCGGTCGCCACCCCGCTCGGGCCCGCCAGCGCGCCCGCCCTCTCCACGGCGACGGGGAAGAGGTTGGCGAGCCCCAGCCCGGTCACGGCGTACCCCAGCAGCGCCGCCCACAGACAGGGGGCCAGCGCGCCCAGCAGCATGCCGGCCGCGGCGATGGAGCCGCCCGCCAGGATCGTGCGGGTCCGGCCCAGCCGTTCGAGCAGGGTGGTGCCGCTCAGCCTGCCGATCGTCATCGCCAGCGCGAAGCAGAGGTACCCGACGGCCGCCGCGCCCGGCGAGGCGCCCAGGTCCTGCTCCAGATGGAGCGCGCCCCAGTCGGCCAGCGCGCCCTCGCCGTACGCGGTGCACAGCGCGATGAGCCCGAAGACGACCACCAGGGCGCGGGTACGCCGGTCGCGCCGGGGAGCGGAGCCCTCGGCGGGGCGTCCCCCGTCCGCCGGGGTCAGCGGCTCGCACCGCATCAGCGCCCGCCCCGCCACCGCCGTCACCAGCAGCGCGATCACGGCGAGCCCGGTGAGGTGCCGGGCCGGCGACAGGGAGCCGGCGACCAGGGCGCCCAGCCCCGCGCCGATCATGCCGCCCAGGCTGAACGCGGCGTGGAAGCCCGGCATGATCGGCCGTCCCAGCGCCGCCACCAGGTCGACGGCCGCGCTGTTGAAGGCGACGTTGATCCCGCCGTAGGCGGCGCCGAACACAAGCAGGACGGCGCCCAGGGCGAGCGTGGAGTGGGTCAGCGGCGGCAGGGCCACGCTGACGCTCAGGAGCACCGCGCAGACCACGGTGACCAGGTGGCTGCCGTACCGGCGGCACAGCCGGCCGGTCAGCGTCATGGTGATCACGGCGCCCGCGGAGACCCCGAGCAGCGCGAGACCCAGGGCGCTCGCGGACGCCCCGGTCTGTTCCTTGACGGCGGGGATGCGCACGACCCAGCCGGCGAAGACGAAGCCGTCCAGGGCGAAGAAGGCGGTCAGGGCGAGTCGGAGCCGGACGAGGTCGGTACCCGGCACGGCACTGTGCGGACGGGTTTTGTTTATTAGCGGCACAAAAGCAGGCTAGGCGGCGTCCCGATGCGGCGGCAAGGGGTCGCGGGACGCGGCTGAGTGAGCCGGCGCACGGCCGGAGGAGTGGGGGGTTAACCCGTGTGATCGTCTCGGATGGTGGGGCCGCGCGACATGGCTGAGCGTAGATCAGGCAGGAGCCCGGGAGTGGTGTGCTGACGCGGAGTCAGCTGCCCGGCCTCCAGCGGAAGGACTCTCAGATGCGCTCTGCCCGCATGGTGCTCGCCGCCGCGACGGCCACGGCGGCTCTCGCCATCGCCGCGCCCGCGGCCTACGCCGACCACGACGGCGACAGCGGACACGACAAGTCTTCCTACGGCAAGGAGTACGACAAGGAGAGCAAGCACGACAAGGACGACAAGTACGACAAGCCGCACGGCGGAGTCCACGCGGGCGGCGGCGCCCTGTCCGCGGTGAGCAGCGACGACTGGGGCACCAAGGAGAAGGGCGACTCGGAGGGCGAGGAGTCCTACAGCAAGAAGGACAAGGAGTGGAAGCACGACAAGCCGCACGGCGGCGTGCACACCGGCGGCGGCGGTCTCGCCTCGCAGCCCGGTGTCACGGCGGGCGGCCTGGCCGCGCTCGCGGTCCTCGGCACCGGCGCCTACGCGCTGCGCCGTAAGAAGGTCTCCGGGAACATGGCCTGAGCCATGCCCGGGGACATAGCGGCCGGGGCCGTCCCCGCGCACCACGCGGCACGACGGCCCCGCTCGCCCCTCCCGAGTCCTCCCTCCCCTGAAGAGCCCTCCGCCGCGCCCGAATGAGGTGGTTCCCCCGATGCCGGCCAGTCCCCCCACTCCCGCCGAACCCGACCAGGCGTCCCCGACGAGGCGCAGAGTGCGCTCCGTCATGACCGCGGTCTTCTGGGGCGGGGCCGGCCTGCTGCTGGCCACCACGCTGATGGGCGGCGGCGAGGACCCGCCCGACGACGCCCACGGACCGCGCGCCTCCCGCACGGTCGCCGCGGCGCCCTCGGCCGACGCGTCCACCGGACCGGCCGAGGGCGGGTCCGCCGCCTCGGCGTCCCCCGCCGAACGACCCCCCCGCAAGCACCTGCCGCGCTCGGCGCCGACCCGGCTGGTCATCCCCTCCATCGGCGTGAACGCCCCCTTCACCGCACTCGACACCGACAGTGAGGGCCGGCTCGAAGCGCCCCCGGCGAACGACACCAACCTCGTCGGCTGGTACGCCAGGGGCGTCTCCCCGGGCGAGCTGGGCACGGCGATCATCGCCGGGCACGTGGACACCAAGACCTCCGCGGCCGTCTTCGCGCGCCTCGGCGAACTGGAGAAGGGCGACCGCTTCCAGGTGCGGCGCGCCGACGGCACCAGGGCCACGTTCGTCGTCGACGAGGCGGAGTCCTTCGAGAAGGACGACTTCCCGAACGAGCGCGTGTACGCCGACACCCCCGACGCGCAGGTCCGGCTCATCACCTGCGCCGGCGCCTACGACCACGCCGCCAAGGACTACACCGAGAACCTGGTGGTCTTCGCCCGCCTCGTCTGACCTCGACGACCCGGACCGGTGAACGGCTGCCCGGAGGGGGAGGGACCCTCCGGGCAGCCGGCTCTGTCACGCCGCGGAGCACTCCGCGCCGTTCAGCAGGAACACCGTCGGATCGGTGTTGGTCCCCGCCCTTGAGCCCGTGAAGCCCAGCGACACCGCACCGGACGGCGGGATCGTCGCGGTGTACGGGGCCGCCGCGACGCTCACCTCCGCACCGCTCTGCGTCACCGTCCCGCCCCACAGGCTGGTGATCCGCTGGCCGTCCGGGAAGGTCCAGCGCAGCGTCCACCCGTCGACCGCCGTGCTCCCGGTGTTGCGGACGACGACCTCGCCCTGGAAGCCGCCGGGCCACTCACCCGTCACCCGGTAGGTGACCGCGCAGGATCCGGCCGCCGGACCCGACGCGGTGGTCACGGTCGCCGTCGCGGAGCGCGCCGAACGGTTCCCGGCCGCGTCCCGGGCGTAGACGGCGAAGGTGTACGAGGTGTCCGCCGCGAGACCGGTCACCGTGGCCGTGGTGCCGGAGGACGAGGCGACGACGGTCTCCTGACCGCCGGCGACCCGCACGACGTCGTAGCCGGTCACGCCGACCGTGTCGGTGGCCGCGCCCCAGGTGAGCGTCACGGACGAGGACGTCACCGCGGACGCCGCGGGAGCGCCCGGAGCGGTCGGCGCCGTGGTGTCCTCGCCCGGGCCGCCCCGGTAGACCGCGGCCTCCTCGGACGTGGCCGCGATTCCGTCCGGGCCGTCGAAGAGGCGCTGCCCCCAGCTGGTCGTCCGGGCCGGGTCGAAGTTCTCGACCATGTCCAGGTACTCGACCCCGCCGCCGTTGCCGCTCCAGGACCAGCCCAGGTAGCCGATGCCGAGCTGCCGGGTCACCGACAGGATGGCGTCCTCGTCCGGGTTGCCGTCGGAGTGGTTGTGTCCGAACTCGCCGACCACGACGGGGAGTTTCGCGGCGACGAAGCGGCCGAGGTAGTCGCTCACCTCCGCGGCGGTGTCGAAGACGCCGTACATGTGGATGGAGAACACCGTGTTGGCGTCCGGGTCGGCCGCGAACACGGAAGCCGCGTTGTCGCGCATGGTGAACGCCCAGTCCTGGCCCCAGTTGGGGGCGTCGACCATCAGCGTGTGGCCGAACCCGGCGGCCCGCAGCTTCTGGACGGCCGCCTTGGTGTCGGCGGTCCAGCGCGTGTAGTCGGTGTTGCCGTGCGGCTCGTTGCCGATGTTGACGATGACGTAGTCCTCCTGGCCGGCGAGCGCGTCCCGCACCTCGATCCAGTAGTCGGCGGCGCGGGACAGCGTCACCGCTCCGCTCTGCTCGCCGTAGCCGGTGGTGTCGTGCACCTCCAGGACGCAGATCAGCCGGTTCCGCTTGCACTGCGCGACGACGTTCGCCACGTCGGCGGTGTCGTTGCGGGTCCACCGGTCGCCGCTGGACAGCACCACACGCACGGTGTTGGCGCCCTTGGCCTTGATGTGGTCCAGCGCGTCGAGGCGGTCGGCGTACCAGGTGTGGGCGTGGTTGACGCCCCGCATCACGAAGTCGTTCCCGGACGCCTCGAGGAGCCGTCCGTTCTGCACCCGGAATCCGGTGGGCGCCGCGTGGGCCGGGGTGGTCGGGACGAGCAGCGTCAGGAGCAGACCCGCGAGCGCCGCGAGGAGGGCGGCGGCCCGGGGGACGGTGCGGTCGGGGGTTCTCATGGCGGCTCCAGGAGAGGGGTGGGCGAGGGGATGTTCCCGTGTCGGAGTGTGTGCCGGGTCAGGAGGCGGGTGTGGCCGCGCAGTCGGCGGTGGCGGCGGGGGCGGCCGGCCCCGCGGTGGTGGTGGCGATGAGTCCGAACGCCGTGCTCGCGCCGGGGGCGAGGGCGCCGTTCCAGCCCGCGTCGGCGACGGTGGCGGTGCCGTCGGCGGCCGACTTCAGCGTGCCGTTCCAGACCTGGGTGACCCGGGCGCCGTCGGCCGGCCGCAGCGTCACCGTCCAGCCGCGGACGGGGGCGGCGGAGGTGTTCCGCACGGTCACCTCGGCCTGGTAGCCGCCCTGCCAGACGGAAACGGACCGGAAGGACGCGGTGCAGGTGAGGGTGGGGTCACCGGGGTCGCCTGGGTCGCCCGGGGTGCTCTCCAACTGCGCGGCGAGGGCGGGGAACCAGCGGGCGGCGATCTTCTCGTCCCCGGAGGCGTCGGGGTGGACGCCGTCGTAGGTGTCGGTGGCGGTGTCGAAGCCCGTCCACTGGTCCACGACGACGACGGGGGAGCGGCTGGTGTGCGCGCCGGCGGCCCAGGCCGGGATGCGGGCGTTGAGGTCGACGACCCGCTGGGCGCACGCGGCGCAGGTGGCGGGGTGCATGGGGATCAGCTGGGCCACCAGGACGCGTATGTCCGGGTTGGACTCCCGCATCTGCGCCAGCAGCGTGTCGTAGGCGGCCAGGATGCGGTCGGGCGCGACGTTGCTCCAGACGTCGTTCGTGCCGAAGTGCATGACAACGATGTCCGGACGGGTGGCGGCCAGCCGTGCGGGCAGCAGGCCCTGGCTCGCCACGTTGGTGACCAGTTCGCCGCCGTGGCCCTCGTTGTCGCCGTCGTGCGCGATCCCGCAGCCCTGCGGGGGCAGGGTGCCGACGAAGTCGATGCCGGTGTGTCCGGCGTCCTGGAGCCGGTTCCACAGCAGGGCGCGCCAGCAGCCGGGTGAGCCGGTGATGGAGTCGCCGAGCGGCATGATCCGCACGGGGTCGGCGGCCGCGGTCGCGTCCGGCGGGGAGGCGGCCGCCGCGGCCGGGGTGAGCAGGCCGAGCGGCAGGAGCAGGGCGGCCAGCAGGCCGGGCAACGAACGGATGGACAAGCGGGGTAAGCGCAGTCGGCGGGTGTCGCGCATGGTGTCCCCTTCCCGGAGTGGAGGTGGGAGCGCTCCCATCAAGGGGTCATGAAGCCACCGTTGTCGGTTACGCGTCAAGAGGTGCGGCGTGGATCGGTCGCGTGACCTGTGGGGGTGAGAGGCGTCGGGCCGGGACGCCGCGGGGCGTCCCGGCCCGGTACCGGGGAGTTCGACCGCCGTTCGACGACTCAGGCGCTTCGACCGGACGGCGTACGGGGTTCGGGCGCCTCGGGCGTCGTGGTCGTACGACGCGGCAGCGCCTTGCGGAGCAGCGGCCAGGCGAGCAGCAGCACCACGACCGCGTAGACGGTGACCGAGAACGGCGTGTTCACCAGACCGGTGACGCTGCCGTCGCTGATCTGCAGCGCGCGGCGCAGCTGCTGCTCGGCGGCCGGGCCGAGGATGACGCCGATGACGGCCGGGAGCACCGGCAGTCCGTAGCGCCGCATGCCGAACCCGATCAGACCGATGACCAGCAGCAGCACCAGGTCGATCACCTCGCCGCCGACCGCGTACGCGCCCACCGCCGCGAAGAACATGATCCCGGCGTACAGGTACGGCCGCGGGACGCGCAGCAGCTTCGCCCACAGCGGCGCGAGCGGCAGGTTCAGGGCGAGCAGCAGCACCATGCCGACGAACAGCGAGGCGATCAGGCCCCACACCAGGTCGGGCTCCCGCTCGAAGAGCAGCGGGCCCGGCTGGATGCCGTACTGCTGGAACGCGGCCAGCATCACCGCCGCGACCGCCGTGGTCGGCAGACCCAGCGTCAGCATCGACACCAGCGTGCCCGCCGCCGAGGCCGACGCCGCCGACTCCGGCCCCGCCACACCCTCGATGGCGCCCTTGCCCCACTCGTCCTTGTGCTTCGACAGCCGCTTCTCCGTCACGTACGACAGGAACGTCGGGATCTCCGCGCCGCCCGCCGGGATCGCGCCGAACGGGAAGCCGATGAACGGACCGCGCGCCCAGGACTTCCAGGCACGCCGCAGATCGGCGCGGCCCAGCCACGGCCGGCCCACCGGGATCGGCTCCGGCGGCCGGCGCCGCAGATGGGCGGCCACCCACAGCGCCTCACCGATCGCGAACAGGCCCACCGCGACGATCACCACGTCCACACCGTCGGCCAGGTGCAGCGAACCGAAGGTCAGCCGCTGCTGCCCGGTCATCTGGTCCAGGCCGATCAGGCCGATGGTCAGACCGATCAGCAGCGAGGCCAGGCCCCGGATCCGCGACGAGCCGAGCACCGACGTCACGGCGATGAACGCCAGCACCATGATGGCGAAGTAGTCCGGCGCGCCGATGTCCACCGCCAGCTCGGCGACCGTCGGCGCGAGCGCGACCAGCAGCAGCGTGCCCACCATGCCGCCCGCGAAGTGGCCGACGGCGGCGGCCGCGAGGGCCTGCGCGCCGCGCCCCGACTTCGCCATCGGGTTGCCCTCCATGGCGGCGACCACGGCGGCGCTCTCCCCGGGCGTGTTCAGCAGGATCGAGGTCGTCGAACCGCCGAACATCGCGCCGTAGTAGATGCCGGCGAACATGATGAACGCGCCGGTCGGGTCGAGCCCGTACGTCACCGGCAGCAGCAGGGCCACCGCCATCGCCGGGCCGATGCCCGGCAGCACGCCGATCGCCGTGCCGAGCAGCACACCCACCGCGGCCCAGAGGAGGTTGAGCGGGGTGAGGGCGGTACCGAAGCCGTCCATCAGGGAGTTGAGGGCGTTCATGTCACAGCACTCCCATCAGCGGACCGCCGGGCAGCGGCACTCCGAGCAGCTTGTCGAACAGGGCGTAGGCGGCCAGCGAGAGCACCGCCGCGATCAGCGGGTCACGGTCCACCCGGCGGCTGCCGAGCGCGTACGCGGCGCCCCAGAACAGCAGGGCGCCCGCGGCGGGGAAGCCGAGCGGCTCGATGAGGACGGCGGAGCCGAGGAACACGCCGGAGAGCAGCAGGACCGTGCGCCAGTCGGCAGGTTCGCCGAGGTCGACGTCCTCCCCGGTCTCCGCCTGGCCCCGGCCGCCGCGCAGCACGTCGACGGCGAGGAGGGCGGCGACGACGAGCAGGCCGACCCCGACGACGACGGGAACGGTCTTCGGCCCGACCGGGCCGCGTTGGGTGATGTCGACGTCCATGGTGAGGGCGTCGTTGAGGACCAGCACGCCGAGGGCGAGGAGGAGGGCGCCGACGCCCAGTTCGGAGTGGTCGCGGAGCCAGGAGCGGGGGGTTCGGGGAGCGGTGGGCTTAGTCTCCGGCGCCGGCTTCGCCCCGGGCCCGGGCGTCGGGGTGGAGGCAGTGGTCACAGGCCGAGCTCCTTCAGTACCGACACCACGCGCTTGTCCTCGGCGGCCAGGAACGCGCCGAACTCGTCGCCGGTCAGGAACGCGTCGTCCCAGCCGTTGCGCTTCATGGACTCCTGCCACTCCTTCGAGTCGTGCAGCGCCTCCAGCAGCCGCACGAGCTTGCCGCGTTCGGCGTCGGTGAGGCCGGGCGGGGCGACGACGCCCCGCCAGTTCGTGAACTCCACGTCGTAGCCGGACTCCTTGAGCGTGGGCGCGTCGAGGCCCGGCACGCGCTCCGGGCCGGTCACCGCCAGCAGCCGCAGTTCGCCCGCCTCGATCTGGTCGCGGTACTCGCCGACCCCGGAGACGCCGAAGGCGACCTTGCTGCCGAGGATCGAGGCGAGCAGCTCGCCGCCGCCGTCGAACGGGATGTAGTTGACGTCCTTCGGAGCGATCCCGGCGGCCCGCGCCATCAGCATCGGCGCGAGGTGGTCCGGGCCGCCGGGGGACGAACCGCCGCCCACGGGGAGCCGGCCGGGAGCCGCCTTCCACGCCTTGACGAGGTCGTCGACGGTCCGGTACGGGGAGTCCTTGGCTACCACCACCACGTCCTGCTCCTCGGTGAGCCGGGCGATGGGCGTGGTGTCCGCGAGGGTGCGCGGCGCGTGGTTGGAGCGGACGGCGCCGACGACGCCGAGCCCCATCGACATCGCCAGCTTGCCGTTGCCGCGCTCGTTCACCAGGCGGCTCAGGCCGACCGTGCCGCCGGCGCCGGGCAGGTTGAACACCTCGACGGAGCGGGTGAGTCCGGCGTCCTCGGCGTTCTTCGCGGCGGTGCGGGCGGTGATGTCGTAGCCGCCGCCGGGCGAGTTGGGAACCATGAGGCGCAGGCCCGGGATGTGGGTGCCGCTCCCGGCGCCGCTGCCGGTCGTGAGCAGCGGTGGGCCCACGAGGACGAGCAGGGCGGCGCCGAGCAGGGCGAGGGGTGTGCGCAGGCGCACGGGTGCCACCACCTGTCGGTCGGGTTGTACGGGGTGTGTTCCGGGATGCGTGACCCGCGGAGGGGGAGGGTGACGCGGGCCACATGGTGCCTGGGCGGGGGCGGGCTGTCGCGGTTACGGAAGCAATGGAGGTTGTGGTCGTTGTGTCAGCGGGGCGGTTGCCGCCGGTGCAGGTCTGTCGCAGGCCCTTTGCCCGGTGGGGGGCGGGGGTGATGATGGGGCTTATGCGGGACAGGGAGGATGCGCGCGGGGCCGGCGGGGCTGTCGGGGTCGGCGAGGCCGTCGAGCCCGGTGGGACGACCGGGGCCATCGGGGTGCTCGTGGTGGACGACGACTTCCGGGTGGCGCGCGTGCACCGGGCGTACGTCGAGCGCGTCGACTGCTTCCGGGTGGTCGGCGTCGCCGGCAGTGGTGAGCAGGCCCTGGGCGCCGTCGGCGAACTCCGTCCGGATCTCGTGCTGCTCGATCTGTATCTGCCCGATGTGTTCGGCCTCGATCTCATCCCCCGGCTGCGGACCGCCGGACACGAATGCGACGTCATGGTCGTCAGCGCCGCGCGCGAGGCGGACGCGGTGCGTGGTGCGGTGCGGCACGGTGTCGTCGACTACCTGCTCAAGCCCTTCGACTTCGAGGACCTGCGGGGCAGGCTGGAGCGGTACGTAGTGCAGCGGGGGATGCTGCGGGACACCGTGGTGCGGGGGCAGGAGGACGTCGACCGGGTGCTGGCGGGGGCGGCGATGTCCGTACCGTCCGCGCTGCCCAGGCCGCACAGGCTGCCCAAGGGGATGAGTGCGGAGACCGCCGGGCTGGTGGAGCGGACGCTGCGGGAGGCGGAGGGGAGTCTGTCGGCGAGCGAGTGCGCGCGGCTGACCGGTGTCTCGCGGGTCAGTGCGCGGCGGTACCTGGAGTACTTCCACGCCGTGGGGGCGGCGGAGGTGTCGTTGCGGTACGGGGCGACCGGGCGGCCTGAGCGGCGGTACCGGTTCGTGGGGGCGGGGCGAGGGGTTGTCTCCGGGGGGAGCCGGGCCTAGGGTCGGGGTTCGAGCGGCGACGGTAAGCGCTTTCTGCGAGGTTCCGGCTCGCAGAGTGCCCTGTCGATCCGGCTCGTGGAGTGCCCTTTCGTTCCGAGGAGCGCCGCATGACCCCGTCCTCCGGCCGCCGTCGTGCGGCCGTCATCGGCACCGGCGCCATCGTCGTCGGCGGACATCTGCCCGCGCTGCGGGCGCACGCCGACCGCGTCGAACTCGTCGCCGCGGTCGACGTCGACCCCGGTCGGCTGGACGCGTTCCGCGCGGAGGCCGGGGAGGAGGTGGTCGGGTTCGCCTCGACGGAGGCGATGCTGGACGCCGTACGGCCGGATCTCGTGCTCATCGGCACGCCGCCGTCGCTGCACCGCGAGCAGATCGTCGCCGCGCTGAAGGCGGGGGCCTGGGTGCTGTGCGAGAAGCCGCTGTGCCTGTCGCTCGCCGAGTACGACGAGATCGCGGCGGCGGAGACCGCCTCCGGGGCGTACGCGTCGGTGATCTTCCAGCACCGGTACGGCAGTGGCGCCGTGCGCGCACGGGAGCTGATCCGGAGCGGGGAACTGGGCGCGCCGCTGGTCGCCCACTGCCAGACCACCTGGCATCGGGACGCCGGGTACTACTCCGTGCCCTGGCGCGGGCGGTGGGACACCGAGGGCGGCGGGCCGACGATGGGCCACGGGATTCACCAGTACGACCTGCTGCTGCATCTGCTCGGGGAGTGGGAGGAGGTGCAGGCGATGGCGGCGCGGCTGGTGCACGACACGGAGAGCGAGGACGTGTCGACGGCGTTGGTGCGTTTTGCCGGCGGGGCGTTGGCGACGGTCGTCAACAGTGTGCTGTCCCCGGACGAGGTGAGCCGGGTACGGGTGGACTGTGCGGCCGCGACCGTCGAGGTGACGCATCTCTACGGGCACAGGAACGCCGACTGGGTGTACACGCCCGCGCCGCATGTGGCGCGGGAGCGGGTCGCCGCATGGCGTGAGGCGGGGGTGGACGTGCCCAGTTCGCATACCGCCCAGCTGGGGTACGTGCTGGACGCCTGGGACGCGGGGGTGCGGCCGCCCGGGAGCGGGCGGGAGGCGCGGGACACGCTGGAGTTCGCCGCGGCGCTGTACAAGGCCGCGTTCACGGGGCGGGCGGTGCGGGCCGGTGAGATCGGTCCCGGGGATTCCTTCTACGAGGTCATGCACGGGGGGTTCGGGGAGACGTGGAGCGGGCGCGGGGTGGGGAGGGCGTGACGCTTCGGGTGGTGCACGCGCACGGGGACGCCGTGGGCGTGAGCGTGGGGGACGTCGAGATTCTGCGGTACGTGTACCGGCCCGATCCCGTTGCGTTCGAGTCGCGCAAGCCGTACGCGCATCCGGTGCGGACGCTCGGGGGGAGGGTGGTGACCGGGTACCGGCCGAACGATCACCGGTGGCACAAGGGGTTGCAGATGACGGCCAGTCATCTGTCCGGGCAGAACTTCTGGGGCGGCAACTCGTATGTGCACGGCCGGGGTTACCTGCCCCTGCCGGAGCGGATCGGGTGGATGCGGCACGACGGGTTCTCGTCGTTCGAGGTGGCCGACGAGCGGTTCGATTGCGTGGAGGAGCTCACGTGGGTGGAGAACGGGGGTGCGGAGTGGGCGCGTGAGGAGCGGGGGCTGAGCGTCCACTCCGTGGACGCGGCGCGTGGGGTGTGGGTGTTGGACTGGTCGATACGGCTGACCAACGTGCGGGGCGAGGAGTTGCGGTTCGGGTCCCCGACCACGGCCGGGCGGGAGATGGCCGGGTACACCGGGCTGCAGTGGCGGGGGCCGCGGGACTTCACCGGGGGGACGGTGTTCGCGCCGGGGGTGGAGGGGGGTGGGCCGGGGGAGCGGTTCATGGGGACGCGGGGGCTGTGGCTGGGGTTCACGGCCGAGCGGGACGAGGTCGACGGGGCGTCGACGGTGGTGTTCGCGCATGCGCCCGGGAATCTGGACGGTGGTCGGGCCGTCAATCCGTCGCACTGGTTCGTGCGGTCGGAACCGATTCCGTCGGTGGCGTTCTCGTGGGCGTTCTTCGAGGAGTTCGGGCTGCGGGCGGGGGAGTCGTTCGCGTATCGGTACCGGGTGGTGGTCGCCGACGGGGCGTGGGGGAGTGAGCGGGTGGAGGAGTTCTTGGCGGGGGTGCCGTGGTGATGCCGTTGCCGGGGGCCTCTGCCGGTGGACGCACGCCTGCGGCGCGGTGTCCTGTCCGGTGGGGGTTGGGGTAGCGCCTGGGGGCGGGTCGTGGTGCGGGGCCGCGGTGGGGGTGGTCGTCCTCGGTCTGGCGCGAGAGTGCGTGCTGGAGAGGTCCGGGGCGTTGACGCGCCAGCCGCTGCGGGCGCCCACCCCCACCCCGTCCCCTCCCCGCCGCGGGCGGCTGCACGACACCGGGTTTCGTCAACTGCTCCCGCCCGGGGGCGACCGCCCCGGTTACCTGGGGCGCCGCCCCCGTGGGTAGGAGGCCGGGAGCCGTGCCGAGGCGACCGCCAGGGCCGTGGCCGCCGACGCCACTCCCAGCACCGCCCCCGCCGCCACGTCCCCCGGGTAGTGCACCCCCGTATGGATACGGGAATATCCCACCGCCCCCGCCAACGCCCCCAACGGCACGGACGCCGCGGGCAGCACCGTCCCCACCGCCGTCGCGAAGGCGACCGCGGACGCCGTGTGCCCGGACGGGAACGACGCCGACATCGGCATCGGAACATGCCGGTCCACCGTCACCCGCGCCGCCTCCCGGTCCGGACGGTCCCGGCGGACCAGCCGTTTGCCGAGCAGGTTGGCCGAGGCGGAGGCCACCGCCACGGCGCCGACCCCGGCGAGCGCCGCCCTGCGGGGGCGGGAGCCGGCCAGGGCCAGCGCGCCGGCGATGGCGAACGAGATCTTGGAGTGGTCGGCCGCGTGGGAGAGCCGGCGCAGCGCGCGGTCGAGCGTCGGCGTCGGGGTCGCGGCGACCGCCGCGTACAGCGCGCCGTCCACCGCTCTCAGGTCGCTCAGGACGTTGCGGGCGATCCTGCGCAGGCCGTCGGCGGGCGGTACGGGTCTGGTGAGCTCGCTCATCTCTCTCTCCCGCGGTGACATCGTCCAGTGGCCCACCCGCACCGTGGGGCGGGGTGCACCGGGTGCCCACGGTACGCATGGTCCACGCCACGGGCCCGGCCGCCCCGCCCGTACGCCCTTCAGGCCGCCCGGAACGTCCGCAGCCGCAGGGAGTTGCCCACCACGAACACCGACGAGAACGCCATGGCCGCCCCCGCGATCATGGGGTTCAGCAGACCGGACGCCGCGAGGGGCAGCGCGGCGACGTTGTAGGCGAACGCCCAGAACAGGTTGGACCTGATCGTGCCCAGGGTGCGGCGGGCGAGCCGGACGGCGTCCGCCGCGGCCCGCAGGTCGCCGCGGACCAGCGTGAGGTCGCCCGCCTCGATCGCCGCGTCCGTGCCGGTGCCCATCGCCAGGCCCAGGTCGGCCTGGGCGAGGGCCGCCGCGTCGTTCACTCCGTCGCCGACCATCGCCACGGAGTGGCCCTGTGACTGCAGGCGCTTGACGACGTCCACCTTGTCCTGGGGGAGCACCTCCGCGATCACGTCGTCGGGGGCGATGTCCAGCTCGCGGGCCACCGAATGCGCCACCGCCTCGTTGTCGCCGGTCAGGAGGACGGGGCGCAGGCCCAGTGCGCGCAGGCGGCGGATCGCCTCCGGGCTGGTCTCCTTCACCGTGTCGGCGATCTCCAGCACGGCGCGTACCTCGCCGTCCCATGCGACCAGGACGGCTGTGTGGCCCGTCGTCTCGGTTGCGGTGAGGGTGCCGGCCAGGTGGGCGGGAAGGGGGAGGGACCATTCCGCCATCAGGCGGGGGCGGCCCACCAGGACCGCGTGGCCCTCGACGATGCCCTGGACGCCCAGGCCGGGCACGGCCGTGAAGTCCTCCGGGGTGGGCAGGGTGCCCAGCTTGGCCAGGGCCGCGTCCGCCACGGCCCGGGCGATCGGGTGTTCCGAGGCGTGCTCCAGGGCGCCGGCCAGGCGCAGGACGTCCGTCTCGTCGGTGTCGGGGGAGTGGACGGCCACCAGGCTCATCCGGCCGGTGGTGACGGTTCCGGTCTTGTCCAGGACCACCGTGTCGACGCGGCGGGTGGACTCCAGGACCTCCGGGCCCTTGATGAGGATGCCGAGCTGGGCGCCCCGGCCGGTGCCGACCATCAGCGCGGTCGGGGTGGCCAGCCCGAGGGCGCAGGGGCAGGCGATGATCAGGACGGCCACCGCCGCGGTGAACGCGGCCGTGGTGCCCGCGCCGTTGCCGATCCAGAAGCCCAGGGTGGCCAGGGCGAGGGCGATGACCACGGGGACGAAGACGGCGGAGATGCGGTCGGCGAGCCGCTGGGCGGACGCCTTGCCGTTCTGCGCGTCCTCCACCAGCCGTGCCATGCGCGCAAGTTGGGTGTCCGCGCCGACCCGGGTGGCCCGCACGACGAGACGGCCGCCGGCGTTGACCGTGGCGCCCGTGACCGCGTCCCCGGCGGTGACCTCCACCGGGACCGACTCGCCCGTCAGCATCGACGCGTCCACCGCGGAGGAGCCCTCCACGACCGTGCCGTCGGTCGCGATCTTCTCGCCGGGGCGGACCAGGAAGTGGTCCCCGACGGCCAGATCCGACACCGGGCGGGTCTCCTCGCCGCCGTCCGGCAGGAGGACGGTGACGTCCTTCGCGCCCAGCTCCAGCAGCGCGCGCAGGGCGGCTCCGGCCCTGCGCTTGGCGCGGGCCTCGAAGTAACGGCCGGCCAGGATGAACGTCGTGACGCCTGCCGCCGCCTCCAGGTAGAGGTTCCCGGCGCCGTCCGAGCGGGCCACCGTGAACTCGAAGGGGTGCGTCATGCCCGGGGTGCCCGCGGTGCCCAGGAACAGGGCCCAGACGGACCACAGGAACGCGGCCGTCGTGCCGACGGAGACCAGCGTGTCCATCGTGGCCGCGCCGTGACGGGCGTTGGTGAGGGCCGCGCGATGGAACGGCCAGGCCGCGTAGGTGACGACGGGCGCCGCGAGGGTCAGGGACAGCCACTGCCAGTACTCGAACTGCAGGGCCGGGATCATCGCCATCGCGACGACGGGCGCCGACAGCACGACGGCCGTCAGCAGGCGGTCGCGCAGCGGGCGGAGCTCGTCCGGTTCCGACCGCTGCTCGCCGACGTCGGGCGGGGAGGGTTCCCTCGCCGTGTATCCGGTCGCCTCGACCGTGGCGATCAGATCGGGGACGGTCACGCCGGCGCCGTAGCTGATCCGGGCCTTCTCGGTGGCGTAGTTGACCGTGGCGGTGACGCCCTCCATCCGGTTGAGCTTCCTCTCGATCCGCGCGGCGCACGAGGCGCAGGTCATCCCTCCGACGGAGAGTTCCACCTCGGCATCGGCACCGGTTGTCGTACGGACAGTCATCGCTGGCTCCTTGCAGATACGGGGCAGGGGTATCGCCCGAGGGGTTACCTGTATACCCCGGTGGGGTATGCAACGCAAGGCGTCCGTCGACTTGACTTGGTACCCCCTAGGGGTATGGTGAGCTGTGTCGATCGGCTCGTGACGGGTTGCGGGCCGCTGCTTCCAGGGGAGAGACGGCCATGAAGACCGGATTGAAGATCACCGCGTTCGCCGCCGCACTGGCCGGCGCGTTCGGCACCGCCTACGGGGTCGGCCAGACCTTCGACCCGGTCGTCGCGGAACGTCCCCCGGCGCACGAGGAGCGGCATCCGTCGGGGGCGGGGGAGAGCGAACACGGCGGGACCGCCGCCGCGCAGGCGCCCGGCGGGCTGCAGATCTCCGAGGGCGGCTACACCCTCGACCTGGACACCCCGGCGGTCACCGCCGGCGAGCGGGCCGAACTGCGGTTCACCGTGCGGGAAGCGGACGGGCGGGCCGTCGACGACTACCGCCGGGAGCACGACAAGGAACTGCACCTGATCGTGGCCTCCCGCGACCTGGTGACCTACCGCCACCTCCACCCCGAGCGCGCCCCCGACGGCACCTGGAGCACACCCGTCGACCTGCCCCGCGCCGGCGGCTACCGGGTGTTCGCCGACTTCACCCCGGACCGGCCGGGCGCGGAGAACCTCACCCTCGGCGCCGACCTGGCCGCCTCCGGCCCCTACAGCCCTCGCGAGCTGCCGCGGCCCTCCGCCACGGCCCGCGTCGACGGCTACGACGTGAAGCTGACCGGGGCGCTCACGCCCGGCCGGGCGGGCGAGCTGCGCCTGACCGTCTCCCGCGACGGCAAGCCGGTCACCGACCTCCAGCCCTACCTGGGCGCCTACGGCCACCTGGTCGCCCTGCGCGCCGGAGACCTCGCCTACCTGCACGTCCACCCCGAGGGGGAACCGGGCGACGGCACGACCAGGCCGGGACCGCACGTCTCCTTCACCGCCACGGCGCCCAGCGGCGGCAGCTACCGCCTGTTCCTGGACTTCAAGCACAACGGAGTCGTCCGCACGGCCGCCTTCACCGTCGAGGCGGGCAAGGCCGCGCCGGAGAAGCCCGCTTCCACCTCACCCGGCCACACGGAGTCGCCCGGACACTCCGACGGGCACGGCCACTGAGGGTCAGCCCAGCGCCCGGTCCAGGTTGTACGCCGCGCTGATCAGGGCGAGGTGGGTGAACGCCTGGGGGAAGTTGCCCTGTTGCCGGCCGGTGTGGCCGATCTCCTCGGCGTAGAGGCCGAGATGGTTGCCGTAGGTGAGCATCTTCTCGAAGGCCAGCCGGGCCTCGTCCAGACGGCCGGCGCGGGTGAGGGCCTCGACGTACCAGAACGAGCAGATGGAGAACGTGCCCTCCGCACCGTGCAGGCCGTCGGGGCTCACGTTCGGGTCGTAGCGGTAGACCAGCGAGTCGGAGACCAGCTCACGGGTCAGACAGTCCAGCGTGGACAGCCACTTGGGGTCCTTCGGCGCGATGAACTTCGCCATCGGCATCATCAGCAGCGCCGCGTCCAGCACCTCGCCGCCCTCGTGCTGGACGAACGCCCGCAGCTCGTCCGACCAGCACTCGGTCATGATCCGCCGGTAGATCACGTCCCGGCACGCCGTCCAGCGCGGCAGGTCCGCGGGCAGGCCCCGGCGGCGGGCCATGCGGACGCCGCGCTCGATCGCCACCCAGCACATCAGCCGCGAGTACAGGAAGTTCTTCCGCCCGCCCCGCGTCTCCCAGATGCCCTCGTCGGGCTGGTCCCAGTTCCCGCACACCCAGTCGACCAGCGCCGTCACATGGTCCCACTGTTCGCTGGAGATCGGCTCGGCCCACTTGTCGTACAGGTAGATCGAGTCGATCAGCGCGCCGTAGACGTCCAGCTGGAGCTGGTCGGCCGCCGCGTTGCCCACCCGGACCGGGCGTGAGCCGCAGTGGCCCTCCAGGTGGTCCAGGGTCTGTTCGGACAGGTCGGTGCGGCCGTCGATGCCGTACATGATCTGGAGCGGGCCCGACGGTTTGCCCTCGCCGGGGCTGATGTGCCGGGAGACGAACGCCATGAACGCCTCCGCCTCCTCGGTGAAGCCCAGCCGCAGCATGGCGTAGACGCAAAACGCCGCGTCGCGCACCCACATGTACCGGTAGTCCCAGTTGCGTTCGCCGCCGAACTCCTCCGGCAGACTCGTCGTCGGCGCGGCGACGATCGCCCCGGTGGGCGCGAATGTGAGCAGCTTCAGGGTGAGCGCCGAGCGGTGCACCATCTCCCGCCAGCGGCCCCGGTAGCGGGACGCGGACAGCCAGTCCCGCCAGTAGCGCACCGTCGCGGCGAACTCCTGCTCCGCCTCCTCGTGGGCGCACCCGCGTGGCGCCAGCTCCCCGCCGACCTGGTCCAGCGCGAACACCGCCGTCTCACCCTCGGCCAGCTTGAAGTCGGACCGCACGTCGAGCCCGTCCTGCTCCAGCGGGACCGTGGCGGTCAGGGCGAGGTCCAGCGCGCCGGACGCGAAGACGGCGACGTCCCCGGTCACCCGCAGCGTGTGCGGCAGCGCGGCGTAACCGAACCGCGGCGCCACCAGCGCGCGGAACGGCAGCGACCCGCGCACGCACAGCACCCGCCGGATCAGCCGGTGCCGGTCCTCCTGCACCGAGTCGCCGGACACGGGCATGAAGTCCTGCACCTCGCCGACGCCGTCCTCGGTGAAGTACCGGGTGATCAGCACGTTCGTGTCGGGGAAGTAGAACTGCTTGGTGCGGGCCGGCACGGCCGTCCCCAGCTCGAAGCAGCCGCCCCGGTCGGCGTCCAGCAGCGCGGCGAACACGCTCGGCGCGTCGAAGCGCGGCGCGCAGTACCAGTCGATGGTGCCGTCCGTCGCCACCAGCGCCACGCTGCGCAGGTCGCCGATCAGCCCGTGGTCGGCGATGGGCATGTACCGCCGGCCGCCGGATCCGTCGCCCGGCCGGTTCGTCGTCCCGTCCATCGCAGCCTCCTCGGCCGGCGCGTGTCCTCCTGCCAGCTTAGGCAGGGGGAGCGGGGCCGGCCTTCCGGCGGGCGGCGCACCCTGAAGGACCTACCGGCGGACGGCCCTGAGGATCACGAACTTCGGGTCCGACGCCACCACCTCGCTGTTGCCGAACAGGCGGCGCAGCCTCACATGGTGGCCGAGGTGCCGGTTGCCGACCACCCAGAGCTCGCCGCCCGGGCGCAGGGTGCGGCGGGCGCCGGTGAACATGCGCCAGGCCGTGGCGTCGGTGGTCGCCTGGTGGGAGTGGAAGGGCGGATTGTTGAGCACCAGGTCGACGCTGCCCGCCGGGACGCCCGTCAGACCGTCGCCGACCCGGAACTCGGCCTGCCCGCTCACGTCGTTCGCCCGGTAGGTGTCCTGCGCCGACGCCACCGCCTGGAAGGACTCGTCCACGAACAGCACCTCGGCCTTCGGGTCGGCCAGCGCCATCGCCGTCCCCACCACGCCGTTGCCGCAGCCCAGGTCCACCACCCGGCCGCCGTCCCGCCCGGCGGGCAGATGGCGCAGGAAGAAGCGGGTGCCGATGTCGAGCCGGTCCGCGCAGAACACCCCGGCGTGGTTGACGACCGTACGGCCCGACACGGCACCGACGTCCCCGGGCAGCGTGTAGCGGTACGGCCACGGGTTCGGCGGGCGGACCAGGGACGGGTCCGGCGTGCAGAAGATCAGCCGGGCCTTCCTCTCCGCCAGGGAGGTGCGGGTCGGGCCGAGGATCCGCTCGAACAGCTTCAGCGTCGAGGTGTGGATCTCCTTCACCATGCCCGTGCCGGCCACGACCGTGTCCGCGTGCACCGACGGCGCCAGCCGCAGCAGCTGGTCCTCCAGCAGCGCCAAACTCTTGGGCACCCGCACCAGCAGCACGTCGATCCGCTCCGGCGGGGCGTCCTGCGTGGTCAGCAGCCGCACCGTGCCGGGCTCGACGCCGTTGCGGGCGAGGTTGGCGCGGGTCGCCTCCTGACCGAGCCAGGAGTCGGTGATCTGCGTCGGCCGGTGCGCGGCCAGCGCCGTGACCAGCGCGCCCCACCGGTCGCCTACCACCACGACCGTCCCGGACAACGGCGTCCGCCGCTCGGCGAGATGCCTGAGGAGATACTCGTCGGAGGCGTCCCAGGCGCGCAGCCTGTCCCGCGGGTCCTCGGGGAAGCGGGACAGCACCGGCTCGCCCCAGGGAGTCGTCATACGGTCGTTCATCGTGCAGCCAGGCTAGCCGAGCCCCGGACGGGTCCGGCGCGGCGGACGGGCGCGGCCGCCGTGGGCACACGCCCCGTGCGCCCCGTACGCCCCGCCGGGGTCCCGCACGTCGGCGGCCTGTCGTCCGCGAGCGTTGCGGATCATGGGAGACTCGCCCCCATGAGCGGGAAGGCGGACCCCCGGCCGGCGGGGGAAGGGACCACCTCGAGGACGCGGCTGGACCGGGGGCGGGGGGCGCTCGGACCCGCGCTGGAGCTGGTGCACACCGGACGCGCCCCGACCCGCGCGGTGCTCACCGCGGAGCTCGGCGTCACCCGTGCCACGGCCGGCGCGGTGGCCGCCGAACTGGAGGCGCTCGGACTGATCCGGGTGGACGCCAGGCCCGGCGCGGCCGCCGGCTCCCAGGGACGCCCCTCGCACCGGCTGTCCGTCGCCGAGGACGGCCCCGTGGCGCTCGCCGCGCAGATCCACGCCGACGGCTTCCGCGCCGCCCTGGTCGGGCTCGGCGGCCGGATCGTCGCCACCGCGCCCGGCTGCGAGGTCGTCGACCCCGACCCGGCGAAGGTGCTGGGCTCCGTCGTCGCGGCCGGCGCGGAACTGCTGCGGGAGACCGGACGGCGCTGCGTGGGCGCCGGGCTCGCCGTGCCGTCGGCGGTCGCCGAACCGGAAGGGCTGGCGCTCAACCCGCTGCACCTGGCCTGGCCCGCCGGGGCCCCGGTGCGGGAGATCTTCGCCGAGCAGGTGCGCGCCGCCGGCCTCGACGGACCCGCCTTCGCCGCCAACGACGTCAACCTCGCCGCCCTCGCCGAACACCGGCACGGCGCCGGGCGGGGCGCGCGCGACCTGCTGTGCGTGGCCACCGGCCACCGCGGCGTCGGCGGCGCGCTGGTCCTCGACGGCCGCCTGCACACCGGCAGTTCGGGCCTCGCCCTGGAGGTCGGCCACCTCGGCGTCAACCCCGACGGCCGCCCCTGCCACTGCGGCAGCCGGGGCTGTCTCGACGTCGAGGCGGACCCGCTGGCCCTGCTCACCGCGGCCGGCCGCGAGCCGGGCCCGGAGATGTCGCTGCTGAAGCAGGCCGACGACCTGATCCGCGGCCAGTACGGCGACCCGCGGGTGCGCACCGCCACCGAACAGCTCATCGACCGGCTCGGCCTCGGACTGGCCGGGCTGGTCAACATCCTCAACCCCGACCGGATCATCCTCGGCGGCCTGCACCGCACCCTCCTGGAGGCCGACCCCGACCGGCTGCGGGCCGTCGTCGCCGACCGCAGCCTGTGGGGCCGCAGTGGCGGGGTGCCGATCCTCGCCTGCACGCTGGACCACAACAGTCTGGTCGGGGCGGCGGAGCTGGCCTGGCAGCCGGTGCTGGACGATCCTCTCGGGGCACTGGCGTAAGGACGACGACCGCACGACGGAAGGCCGACCGTATGACCGACACGCTCACCGTCACCGTCCTGGGCACCGGCATCATGGGCGCCGCGATGGCCCGCAATCTCCTGAGGGCGGGACACACCGTCCGCGCGTGGAACCGCACCCGCGCCAAGGCGGACCCGCTCGCCGCCGCCGGCGCCCACGTCGCCGGCGCCCCCGCCGAGGCGGTCGAGTCCGCCGACGTGGTCCTCACCATGCTGTACGACGGCCCCGCGACCCTGGAGACCATGCGCGCCGCCGCCCCGGCGCTCCCCCGCGGAGCCGTCTGGGCGCAGTGCACCACCAGCGGCATCGAGGACGTCGCCGAGATGGCCGCCTTCGCCCGCGACCACGGCCTGCGCTTCTACGACGCGCCGGTTCTCGGCACCCGCAAGCCCGCCGAGGACGGGCAGCTCACCGTGCTCGCCGCCGGCCCCGCCGAGGGCCGGGACACGGTGGCCCCGGTGTTCGACGCGGTGGGCGCCCGCACCGTGTGGACCGGCGAGGACGGCGCCGCGGCGAGCGCCACCCGGCTGAAGCTCGTCGCCAACAGCTGGGTGCTCGCGGCCACCGCCGCCGCGGGCGAGACGCTCGCGCTGGCCCGAGCCCTCGACGTCGCACCGGACGACTTCTTCGGCCTCATCGCCGGCGGACCGCTCGACATGGGCTATCTGCACGCCAAGGCGCGGCTGATCCTCGAGGAGCGGCTGTCCCCGGCCCAGTTCGCGGTGAAGACCGCCGCCAAGGACGCCGGACTCATCGTGTGGGCCGGTGAGCGCCACGGCGCCCGCCTCGACGTCGCCGCCGCGAGCGCCCGCCGTCTGGAGCGGGCCGCCGCCCAGGGGCACGGCGACGAGGACATGGCCGCCGCCTACTACGCGAGCTTCGACGACGGTCCCGCGTCCGCCACCTGACCGCCTGCACCACCTCCCCCGATCCCCCCCGCACAACGAGGAGTTCACGTGTCCAAGCCCCCACTGCCGCCGGAGGCCGAGGCGCTGCTGCGCAAGCCCAACCCGTGCGTGATGGCCACCCTCCGCTCCGACGGCTCGCCCGTCTCCACCCCCACCTGGTACCTCTGGGAGGACGGCCGCGTCCTGGTCAACCTCGACGAGGGACGGGTCCGTCTGCGCCACCTCCGCCGCGACCCGCGCGTCACCCTCACCGTCCTCGACGCGGACAACTGGTACACCCACGTCACCCTGATCGGCCGGGTCACCGAGATGCGCGACGACGAGGACCTCGCCGACATCGACCGCCTCTCCCGCCACTACGGCGGCGACGCGTACCCCGACCGTGAGCGCCGCCGCGTCAGCGCCTGGGTCGAGGTCGAGCGGTGGCACGGCTGGGGCGCGATGAAGGACAGCGACCAGACCGGCTGACCGGCTGAACCGGGTCGCGGGAGCAGCCGCGCACCATCCGCGTACTCCCCGGGTGGTACGCCGGCTGCCGCCGGCCGCACGACGACCGGACCCCCTCTTCGGAGCGAGTCTCGAAGTGTCGCCGAGGGGCGACGGGACACCGCACCCGAGGAGTTGAACGATCATGCAGACCCTGGCGCACTTCGGTGACGGCGGGCCCGGCCCGTGGATCCTGCTCTTCCCCCTGTTCTGGGCCCTCGTCGTGGGGTTCGGCATCACCCTGCTGCGCCGCACGGGGTGGCGCGGCCGCCGCGGCCCGCACGGACCCGCCGCCCGCGACGACTCGCCGCTCGCCGTCCTCGGCCGCCGCTTCGCCTCCGGCGAGATCGACGAGGACGAGTACTGGCGCCGTCTGTCGGTCCTGGAGGAGGAGTTCGGACGACGCGGCTGAGAGGCCCCCGCGAGGCCCCCGGCCCGCACAAGTGATCCATATCACCATCCCACCCTGTGACGGACGGGGCACGGGCGGCGCTGGAGAGGTGAGGCGTCGTACGAGGCGGACGAATCCCGTGCGACGGCCGTGACTTCCGTCGGCCCGTACGGGCCGCTTCTCAGGGTGGGGATCTCTTTGAGCCGTCGTAGCCGGCGTCGTGCCGTGTCGCACGCGTACAGACCGCTGAGCATGAGACGCCGGGCGTGGCTGACGCTCGGCGCCGTGCTCATCGGGGGAGGGGGCGTCGTCACCTACGCCACGGCCAGCCCGTCCGGCGGTTCCGGCGCCCCCGGGCAGGAGCGGCGGCCGGTCGAGGTCTACGGCCTGGCCCTGAAGGGCACCGCGGCCGGCGAGCGCAAGCTGCCCCGCACCGAGACGGAGCAGTTCTCGCTGGTCGGCGTCTCCTGGACCGGGGCGCTGAAGCCGCTGGAGGGCACCGCGCAGGTGCGCACCCGAGGCCTGGAGACGGGCGAGTGGGGGACCTGGCAGGACCTGGAGCTGAACGCCGCCCCGCCGGAGGAGGCCGAGGCCGGCATGCGCGGCGCGTCCCAGCCGCTGTGGGTCGGACCCTCCGACGGTGTGGAGGCCCGCGTCGTCCACGAGGACGGCACCACCGCCGCGCTGCCCAAGGGCCTGGAGGTGAACCTGGTCGACCCGGGCGTGGTGACCGAGGCCGAGACGCGCGTCGACGCGCCCGAGCCGGCCGCGTTCGCCGTGGAGGAGTCGCCGTCCCCGTCCCCGTCGCCGGAGCCCACCGCGCCGCCGTCCACGATGCCGCAGCCGCCCGTCACCTCGCGTGCCGACTGGGGCGCGGACGAGTCGAAGAGCCCCGACCCGTCGGAGTACAACGCCGAGGTGAAGGCGGTGTTCGTGCACCACACCGACGGCGCCAACGACTACGACTGCGCGGAGTCGGCGGCGATCGTGCGGGGCATCTACGCGTACCACACCGAGGTCAACGGGTGGAACGACGTCGGCTACAACTTCCTCGTCGACAAGTGCGGCACGGTCTTCGAGGGCCGCAAGGGCGGCATCGACCGGCCCGTGCTCGGCGCCCACACCTACGGCTTCAACCGTGAGTCCGCCGGCATCGCCGTCCTCGGCACGCACGGCACCGGCGCCGCCTCCGACGCCGCCCTGGCGTCCGTGGCGCGCGTGACGGCCTGGAAGCTCGGCCAGTACGGCGCCGACCCGGCGGGCTCCGTGATGCTCACCGCCGGCGCGACGCAGACCAACTACTTCAACACCGCCTTCACCGCGGGCGAGCAGTACACGTTCCACCGGGTGTCCGGGCACCGCGACGGCTTCAACACCCAGTGCCCGGGCGACGCCCTGTACGCCCAGCTGCCGACCGTCCGCACCTGGGCCGCGGGCCCCGTCGACGGGCTGCGGATCGTGTCCCTCACCGACGCGACCGCCAAGGGCTCGACGTACTACACCAAGGGCACGCCGGTGGTGCGCTGGTCGGCCACCACACCGGCGGCGCTGATCAAGAGGTACGACGTGCTCGTCGACGGCCAGTCCGTCGCCGGCACCTCCGGCGCCGGCTACGCCAAGCGCATCACCCTCACCCCCGGAAGCCACACCGTGAGCGTGCGCGCCACGCACCAGTCCGGCGCCGTCTCGACCACCGACGCGCTGACCGTCGTGGCGGAGACGACCGCGCCGGTGTTCACCGCCACGCCGACGCTCGGCCTGCGTGCCGGCACCGTGTACACCGGGTCCGTCCCGGTCACCCTGCGCTGGAAGGCGACCGACGACCAGGCCCTGCGCCAGGTGCAGTTGCTGGCCCCGCAGACCGCCACGTTCAGCGCGGCCGCCTACCTGTCCAGCCGGACCGCGAGGCCGGGCACCGCATCCACCTGGTCGATGCGGGCGTACGACTACGCCGGCAACTACCGCGACGCGGCGGCCACCTACACCCCGGTGATCCTCCAGGAGAGCGCGGCGGTCCGGACGGGCACCTGGAGCACGCGCAGCTCCACCGGCTACCTCGGCGGCAGGTCGTACTCCAGCGCCTCCAAGGGCGCCAGCCTGAGCTGGACGTTCACCGGACGCTCGGCGGCCTGGGTGGTCTCCCGGGCGTCGAGTTCGGGGCAGGCGTACGTGTACGTCGACGGTGTCAAGGCCGCCACGGTGGACCTGAGGTCGACGGCCACGAGCTACCGGCAGGCGATCTGGACGAAGACCTGGACGGCCAACGCCCAGCACACCGTGAAGATCGTGGTCGTCGGCACCAGCGGCCGGCCCACCATCACCACGGACGGTCTGGTCTACATCAGGTAGCCGCCGCATGAGGCAGCCGGCCGGGGCGCGGTGTCCGGCGGACAGGAGGTCCGCCGGACACCGCGCCCGTCGGTGGCGCCTAGTTGTGTCACCGCCCGGTCAGCCCGGAACGGCGGACCGGGCGGGAGCGGGTTCGGGCCGGTGGACCCCGGCCACGTGGTCGCCGAGCGCGACCTCCGTGAACCGTGGCCGGTCCGGTGCGGCGGCCGTGAGGTGCGGGCGCCGGTCCCAGGCCGCCGGTTCGGCCGCCGAGGGCGTCGGCAAGGTGAACCACACGACCTTGCCCGGGTCGTCCGGCAGCACGCCCCAGCTCTCGCTCATGGCGGCCACCATCGCCAGTCCGCGGCCACAGGTGGCGAGCGGTCCGGCGTCCGCGACGACCGGCAGCCGCGGATCGTGGTCGTGCACCGACACCTTCAGCCGGTCGAGGAGCAGTTCGATCTCCACGGTGCACGTCTTGTCGGGCTGGGCATGCCGGTGGACGTTGGACAACAGCTCCGTCACACCGAGCGAGGCCCGGTCTATCAGGACATCCATGTGCCAGTAGCGCAACTGCGCAGAGACGATTCTGCGGACCTGGCCGATCCGCGACGGCAGGGCTTGGAGCTCCACCGTGCAGTGCCTGCTTGGGTGACTGATCACGGCTGCGACTCCCCGACGTGAGGTCCGGAAGAACACGGAGTACGGATCCAGCAGGGCGCCTGCGTGACGCTGCCGCCTGCTGTCGTGGCCGGCGGGCTGGTTCGCAGCGTTATCGCCGGTAAACCCAGAGTGACGTGAGAACAGCGTGACCCAGCGGAGGATGTGGCGCAACTCACGGACATCTCAGGCGCCGCGCCCCGCCGCCCGGCGGACGGCCTCGATGAATCGGCGGGCCGCGGGCGGGCCGGGCTCCCCGGGCGCCGGGTCGTGGTCCCCGAGGGTCAGCAGGTACCGGTGGCCGTTGAGGTCGGCCAGCGCCCGGCCGTCGGGTGCGAACCAGGGCCGCGTGGCCCGCACGGCCTGCACCGGCGCGCTGTCTATCTCGGTGCCGTAGCTGGTGAGCAACTCCAGCCGCCCGTCGCTGATCCGGACCTGTCCGGCCCGGGTGAGCGACCGCAGCCGCCGGCCGATCCGCACGCCCGTGGCCTTGAACTCCGGCTCCGCCATTGCCACCCGCCCCCTCTGTGCGCGTCGGTGTACCGGCCCGCGCTGCGCGGGCCGGCCACTGTCCAGAACCAGTGTGCCCCTGCTCCCGCCGGTGCAGTCTGCCCGCACCCGCCGCCGAGCACCAGAGCCCGCGCCCCCGCCGGCCGGAGCGCGGGGGGCACTCGCGTCCATGCGCCCCCACCCGCGCGCCCCCGCCGCCCCAGCACTTGCTTTCAGGCCACCAAAGATGTGTTTATGCAGGTGAGAGGTGGTGCGCGAGGTGCTTATGATCGGAGTGTCGGCCGCGCTGGACGCCGTCGGCGCTCAGTGTAAGGAGCCCAGTCGTGAGCACTCCCCAACAGACCCCGACCGGCGCCACTCCCGACGTCGACCGCAGCGACCCCGCCTACCGTGCCTGGCTGAAAGAGGCCGTGCGCCGGGTGCAGGCCGACGCCAACCGCTCGGCCGACACCCATCTGCTGCTCTTCCCGCTGCCCGAGCGGTGGGGCATCGACCTCTACCTCAAGGACGAGTCGACCCACCCCACCGGCAGCCTCAAGCACCGGCTGGCCCGCTCGCTGTTCCTGTACGGCCTGTGCAACGGCTGGATCCGTCCGGGCCGCCCGGTGATCGAGGCGTCCAGCGGCTCGACCGCCGTGTCCGAGGCGTACTTCGCGAAGCTGATCGGCGTGCCCTTCATCGCCGTCATGCCGCGTACGACGAGCGCCGAGAAGTGCCGCCTGATCGAGTTCCACGGCGGCCGCTGCCACTTCGTGGACGACCCGCGCACGATGTACGAGGCGTCCGCCGCCCTGGCGGCGGAGACCGGCGGCCACTACATGGACCAGTTCACCTACGCGGAACGGGCCACGGACTGGCGCGGCAACAACAACATCGCCGAGTCGATCTTCCGTCAGCTGCGGATGGAGCGGTTCCCGCAGCCCGAGTGGATCGTCGCCACCGCCGGCACCGGCGGCACCTCCGCGACCCTCGCCCGCTACGTGCACTACATGCAGTACGACACCCGCATCTGCGTCGCCGACCCGGAGAACTCCTGCTTCTTCCAGGGCTGGACGACCGGCGACCCGGACGTCTCCTGCGACAGCGCCTCCCGCATCGAGGGCATCGGACGCCCCCGGATGGAGCCGAGCTTCGTGCCCGGCGCCGTCGACCGGATGATGAAGGTGCCCGACGCGGCCGCCGTCGCCGCCGTACGGGCCCTGGAGCGGGTCATCGGCCGCAAGGCGGGCGGTTCCACCGGCACCGGGCTGTGGAGCGCGCTGAAGATCGTGGCGGAGATGGCCGCGGAGGGCAGGCGGGGCAGCGTGGTCACACTGCTGTGCGACCCGGGCGACCGCTACCTCGACAAGTACTACTCGGACGCCTGGCTGGCCGGACAGGGCCTGGACGTGACGCCGTACGCGGAGGCCATCGACTCCCTGCTGCGCACGGGCGTCTGGCCCGAGGGATCACCCCGCGAGCCGGCGGTCCGGTGAGGTCGGGGGACGGCGAGCGGGAGCGGCGCCCCGGTCAGGCGTCGGCGGCCGCCGCCGGCTCGTCCTCGGACCGCTCGGACTCGCCGGCCACCACCAGCCGACGCAGATGCTCGGAGACCTCCGCGCGGGCCTCGGCGGACAGCCCGGAGTCCGTGACCAGCGTGTCCACCTGCTCCAGCGAGGCGAACGAACTCAGGCCGACGGTCCCCCACTTGGTGTGGTCGGCGACCACGATCACCCGCCGGGCCGACTGGACCAGCCGCCGGTTGGTCTCCGCCTCCGCGAGGTTCGGCGTCGACAGCCCCGCCTCGACCGATATCCCGTGCACCCCGAGGAACAGCAGGTCGAAGTGGAGCGCCGCGATCGCCTGGTCGGCCACCGGGCCCACCAGCGAGTCGGACGGGGTGCGCACCCCGCCGGTCAGGACCACCGTGGCCGCCCCCTGCCGGCTGCCCGAGGAGCGCTGCGCCGCGTGGAAGACGTCCGCCACACGCACCGAGTTGGTGACCACCGTGAGATCGGGGACCTCGGTCAGCCGGTGCGCCAGCGCGAACGTCGTCGTGCCGCCGGACAGCGCGATCGCCGCGCCCGGCGGGACCAGCTCGGCCGCCGTGCGCGCGATGTCCTCCTTGGCGGTCAGCTCCAGTCCCGACTTGGCCTCGAACCCCGGCTCGTGGGTGCTCGCCTCGACCACCGGGACCGCGCCGCCGTGCACCTTCTCCAGAACGCCCTGCCGGGCCAGCGCGTCGAGGTCGCGGCGGACCGTCATGTCCGACACACCGAGCCTGCGGGTCAGCTCGTTGACCCGGACCCCGCCCCGCCGCCGGACCTCGTCGAGGATCAGGGTGCGCCGCTGCTCGGCGAGCAGGTTCTGATTCTCGCTCACGTACGCTCCGGTCCTTTCGCCGCACAGCCGTCCGACACTCCCGCGCGTCCACGGCCTCGGGCGGCATCCTCCCGGGCACCGGTGCGCGGACGCCCCATCCTCCCATGCCGGGCCCCCGGCGGCGCCACCGGTCGCTCGTCGCGTACATGGCGGTTCTGGGGGCCCGCGCGGGGCGTGCGTGTCACACGGATCGGGGAGATTGAGTGACGACGGACGCACAGCGTCCGGGCGCGGGAGATCCTGTCCCGCACGGACGGATCCGACGGGGCGTCACGGGGGAGGCCGCACGGTGGAGAACGCACAGCAGCACAGACCGGCCGAGGACGGCGGAGAACCGGCCGGAGAGGGGCCCGGCGGGCCCGGTGCCGCGCTGGAACTCCTGGTCCACGGGGTGGGCGGCACCACCCCGGAGCAGATGCTCGACGACCCGCGCACGGTCCGGGTCACCGGCGACGGCATCGCCGCCGTGTTCCGCCGCGCCGACGACGCCGACGCCGAACGGGACCCCGGCGCCCGCCGCGACGGGCCCGTCCCGGAGGCGTACGTCTGGTGCAACCTCACCTCCGGCAACGGCACCCGTGCCCTGTGGCTGCTGCTCCTGCCGTTCATGGTGGTCAACCTGGCCCACTGGATGCGCCCCAGCGCCCACGGCCGCCGCCGCACGGTCCGGCTGTACGGGCTGCTGGTGCGGCTGACCGGCCTCAGCCTCACCGTGCTCCTCGTCGCCGCCGCCTGCGAGGTCGCCCTCGACCTCACCGCCTGGCAGTGCGCCGGCACGCCCGCCTGCGCCGACCGGCACTCCTGGCTCGGCTTCCTGTCGCCCGAGGGCGGCTGGTGGGGCGCGCCCGGCCGCCGGCTCGCCCTCGCGGCCGTGGTGCCCGCCGCCCTGACCGGGCTGCTGTGGTTCCTGTCCTTGCGCACCTGGAGCGCGTACGAGTCGCAGCAGCCGCCCGGCGGCTCCGAGGCGGAGGAGGACACCGGCCCGACCGCGCTGAGCCGCCCCGGCTTCTGGTACGGCCGCCGCCTGGGCGCCCGGCTGCGCGCCGCCCACACCGCCGCCGCGCTGCTGACGGTCGCCGCGGCCGTGGGCTCCGCCGCCGCCCGCTACGACCGCGAGCCGGGCGGCCCGGCCGTCCTCGCCGTCCTGGGCGTGCTGCTGGAGGCCGCCCTGGCCGCCGGGGCGGGCGCGGTGGTGTGGGTGGTCTGCCGCCGCGGCCGCAGCGAACGCCGCCCCGACGGCGACGCCGACCGCCGGCTGGTGCGAGGGCTGCCCCTCGCCGCCCTCGCCCTGCTCGTCCTCGGCGCGCTCTACTCGGGGTGGGAGCGGCCCGGCTGGGAGTCGGCGGGCCGGCTGCCCGGCAACGTCACCTTCGGCGCCCTCACCCTCGCGCAGGGCCTGCTGGTGACCGTCCTGGCCGGCGTCGCGCACGCCCTGCACCGCACCGACCCCGACCGGCGCGCCGCGCTGCGCGGGCTGGCCGGGCCGGCGGTCGCCATGCTCGCCTGCGCCCTCGGCGGAGTGATGTCGGGCGGGGTCTCGCAGCGGGTGTCCGACTGGCTGGACGGCACCCGTGCCTCCCTCCCGGGGCCGCCGGTGCTGCTCACCTGGCAGGCGTCCGTCATCCCGCCGTTGCTCCTGCTGCTGCTCGTCATGTGCTGCTGGCTCGCCCGCCGCGCCTGGCACCTCGCACGGGCCGAACGCGCCGCCGTCGAGGAGGAGTACGCCGGTGAGACAGGCGATCCCGGCCGCACCCGGCGGATCGCCTCCGTACGCGCCATGGCCGCCCTCACCGACCGGGGGCCGCGCATCCTCGCCGCCACCTCCGCCGCCACCCTGCTGCTGGGCGCCGGGGCCCTGGTCGGCGCGACGGCCACCGGGGAGACGCCGGGCGAGGCGGCGCGCGGCGCCCACCCCGTCGTGCACGGCGCCGCGCAGACCGCGCAGGCCCTCGGCTCCTGGCTGATCGGCCTCGGCTTCGTCCTCCTCGTCACCTGGGGCCGGCGCGCCTACAAGGACGCCTCCGCCCGCCGCACCATAGGGATCCTGTGGGACGTCGGCACCTTCTGGCCGCGCGCCGCGCACCCCTTCGCGCCGCCCTGCTACGCCGAGCGCGCGGTGCCCGACCTGACCTGGCGGATCGCCACCTGGACCGGCGCCACCGGAGGACGGCTGGTGCTCTCCGGGCACTCCCAGGGCAGCGTGCTCGCCGCCGCCGCGGCCTGGCAGCTCCCGCCGTCCGCCCGCAGACGCGTCGCCCTGCTCACCTACGGCTCCCCGCTGGAGCGGCTGTACGGCCGCTGGTTCCCCGCGCACTTCGGGCCGGACGCGCTGGACTCCCTGCACCGCGACGTCGTCTGCTGGCGCAACCTGTACCGGCGCACCGACCCCATCGGCGGCCCCGTGCGACTGCCCGGCGACGGCGGACCCGACGTGGACCGCCCGCCGCTGAAGGACCCCCTCGCCTACGGCCGCACCGCGGAACACCCGCTGCCCGCGCCGATCCTCGGCCACTCCGACTACCGGGCCGACCCGGCGTTCGCGGAGGAACGCCGGCGCCTGCTCGCCCGGCTGCGGCCCGAGGTGCCCGCCCCGCGCCGGACCGGGGAGCCCGGTCCGGCGGCCTGACGGCCCGCGCTCAGGGCAGCGCGGGCAGGTCCTCCGCGTAGAGCAGCGTCAGGTCGTCGGTGGTGGGCTCGTCGAGCTGGGCGACACGGCTCGCGTGCCGCTCCACCATCGCCTCGAACGTCTGCCGCGCCGTACGTCCGTTGCCGAACGCGGGCCCCTTGGGGAGGTCGGCGAAGTACTTCAGCAGCGCCTCCGCGGCGCCCGGCGCCAGCCGGTACTCGTGCTCCTCGGCCTGCTGCTCCACGATCCGCAGCAACTCCTCGGGGCCGTAGTCGCCGAACGTGATCGTCCGCGAGAAACGGGACGCCACACCGGGGTTGACCGACAGGAAGCGCTCCATCTCGGCCGTGTAACCGGCCACGATGACCACCACCGCGTCCCGCTGGTCCTCCATCAGCTTCACCAGCGTGTCGATGGCCTCCTTGCCGAAGTCCCGGCCCGCGTCCTCCGGCGACAGCGCGTACGCCTCGTCGATGAACAGCACCCCGCCGCGCGCCCTCTCGAACGCCTCCTGGGTGCGGATCGCCGTCGAGCCGATGTGCTCGCCCACCAGGTCCACCCGGGACACCTCGACCAGATGGCCCTGCTCCAGCACCCCGAGCGAGGCGAGGATCTCGCCGTACAGGCGCGCCACGGTGGTCTTGCCGGTGCCGGGGGAACCGGTGAACACGAGGTGCCGCTTCACGGACGCGGCCTTCAGCCCGGCCTGCTGCCGGCGCCGGCCCACCTCGATCATGTCGGTGAGGGCCCGCACCTCGCGCTTGACGCTCTCCAGGCCCACCAGGGCGTCGAGTTCGCCGAGGACGTCCTTGGAGGTGCGCGTCTCGCGCCGCGGTTCCGGCACGGCGGCGGGGGCGGCCGGCGCCGGGGCGCCGGCCGGGGCGGGGACCGTGCCCAGCAGTCCCGTGGTGTGCCCGGTCGTCTGCACCGCGGGCTCCGGCGCGGGCGGTTCGGCGCGCAGGCTGCCGGACTCGTCGCTCGTGCAGTCCTCGACGACCGGCCCGCCCGAGCCGGACGTCCCGTCGGCGCCCTCGGCGAACTCGTAACCCCCGCGCGCGCAGCGCTCGGTGCGGCACTTGCGCAGCGTCGTACGGCTGCCGTCGATGACGTGGAAGCCGTAGCCGCCGCTGCCGGTGACCCGGCAGTGCTCGAAGGTGCCGCGGCCGCCCGCGGACACGTACACGCCGGCCTCGGCGGGGGAGTCGACCGTGCAGCGCTCGACGGTCGGGTCGGCGCCCTTGGTGACGATGACACCGGTCTGGGTGCCGTCCAGGGTGCAGTTGCTGAGGGTGCCGCCGCTGCCGTGGTCGCGGAACCAGGCGCCGGTCGCGGCCTCCCGGATGCGGCAGTCGTCGAGCTGGGCGGTCGCGCCGTCGCTCACCGAGACCGCCGTGTTGCGCACCTGGGAGAGGTCGCTGTCGACGACGTCCGCGCGCGAGCCGCGGTCGAGCACGAACAGCGCGTCGGGCACGTCGTGCACCCGGCAGGAGTCCAGGACGGCCGTCGCGCCGTCGCTCACCCACACCGCCGGGTAGTCGCCCGTGCTGTCGAAGATCTCGCACTGGTTGGCGTCCACCCGCGTCCCCGGGTCCCACACCGACAGGCCGTTGCGGCCGAACTGACGCACCGTGGTGCGGGTCAGGGTGAGCACCGAGCGGGAACGCAGGTCGACCGCGTTCTCCGGGATGTCGTGGATGCGGCAGTCGGCCAGCGTCAGCACGGCGTCCGTGTCGAGCGTGACGCCGTCCCCGGTGGTGCGGTGCACGTCGCAGTCGGTGAGATGGGCGGTGGCGCGGCCGGTCACCTGCACCCCGCTGCCGCGCACCTCGTACACCTCGCAGCCGACGGCCTCCAGCGCCGAGTTCTCCCCGGTCGCGGTCAGGCCGGAACCGGAGGCGTGATGCACCGTGCAGCGCTCCAGGCGGGGGTGGCCTCCGCCGCGCACGGCGACGCCCGCCTGTCCGGCGGCGACCACCTCGCAGTCCTCGAACACCCCGCCCCCGCCGTCCACCACGGCGATGCCGGCGCCCGCCGGGTTGTCGACCGTGCACCGGCGCACCGTGGGCCGCGCGGCGCCGCGCACCTCGATGCCGGCCGCGGACCGGCTGACCACGCGGATGTCCCGCAGCTCGGGGGTGCCCTCCTCCACCAGCACGGCCGGGGCGGTGGCGTCCTGCCCCTCCACGTGCAGGTCCTGCACCACCGCGGAGGCGCGCACGGTGAGCGGCACGCCGTCCGGCGGCGCGATGCGCACCGAGCCGGGCGCCCCCTCGGGGCCGCGCAGGGTCACCGCCCGCCGCACCACGAGGTTCTCCCGGTAGGTGCCGGGAGCGACGGTGAGCACGTCGCCCTCGCCCGCGGCCTCCAGGGCGGCGGCGAGCGATGGGTACTCACCCGTGCGGCGGCGCCACCTCGATGTGCCGGTGTGCGTCACCTGGACCGTGCCCTGTGCCATCGTGTTGCCGTGCCCCCACCTCGTCGTACCTGTGGCTCGTTCCCGACCGAGTCGCTGCCGATCCGTTCGGCCGGACCACCGTAGCGTGCGCGGGGGCGGCGAGTTGACCAGAGGCGGAACGCCGTCAGCTGCCGGCGCCCGTCCTGCCCCAGTCCGGGCCCACGCGGCCCCACTCCCGGCCCCAGCAGGCGTACCGGCGCAGGAGCATCCGCCGCAGCACCAGACGCCGGCCGCCCTCGAACAGTCCGGCGGCCAGCAGCGCGGCCCCCGCGCCCGCCAGCACCGCGTGCGCCGTCGCGGTGCCGGGGTCCAGCGGGCGCGCGACCCGGTCCCCGTGTCCGTCGGTCCATATCCGGAAGGTGTCGCCCGGCCGGGGATCCGGCAGGCGCGCCTGCACGGCCTCCCGCCGGGCGGTGCCGTCCGGGGCGGTCCAGCGGGCCAGGACGCGGCTGCCCGGGGCTCCGCCCACCAGCTCCGGGTCCGTGGCCGCCGGGGCCGGGTCCAGCTCGCGCACCACCGCGGCCGTGACCAGGTGCCGGGACTGCTGCTGGACGCGGACCGACCGCTGCAGCCACGTGTGGGCGGCGCTCCCGGAGAGGACGCCGATCAGTGGCGCGGCGAGCGTGACCAGCAGGAGCGCGGTGAGCGCCAGCCAGGCCTCCGCGAGGTCGGTGGCGCGGCGCAGCGGGTTGCGCCGCCAGCGCCAGAGACCGCTGACCGCCCGCACGGCACGCACCCCCTCCCCGGTTCCCTCACGCTGCCCAACGCACCGGAGCGGGCACGGGTTCCCGCGTCGCGGGACGGCGCCCGGAGGATCTGAGCGCGCGTCAGGCCACGACCTCCAGCGGATCGCCGACGCGCAGGGTGCCGGGGGAGAGGGGCACCAGGTTCACGCCGAAGAGGAGCCGGCCGCCGACGGACCGGTGCCGGCCCAGGGTGTGCAGGGGTTCGCGTCCGCGGCGGGCGGTGTCCTGGTCGGTGGTGGTGACCACACACCGTCCGCTGGCCTTGGGGATCCGGAACGCCACCTCGCCGACGGTGACGCGGGTCCAGCGGTCCTCGGCCCACGGCTCCGTCCCCTCGATGACCACGTTGGGCCGGAAGCGGCTCATCGGCAGCGGGCCCTCGTGCGCGTGCTCGCCCTGCGCGACGAGGGAGTTGAGCCGGTCCAGGGAGGCGGTCGTGGTGAGCAGCAGCGGGTATCCGTCGGCGAACGTGACCGTCTCGCCGGGGAGCGCGTACGCGGGGTCCACCGGCCGCCGCACGGCCGGGTCGTCGAGGTGCACCAGCCGCACCGGTGTGCCCAGGAAGTCGCCGCACCAGGCGTGCACGGCCGCGTCCTCCGCGGGGACGGCCTCCACCTTGTCGCCGAACACGTCCGCCGGGACGGTCGCGCCGGGCGCCGGCACGGGCACGGTGACCGGGTCACAGCCGGGCGCCGACAGCACGACGCCGCCGCCGGGCAGCAGCTCGGCGGCGGCGAGGGCCAGGCGCGGATGGCGGCGCTGGGTGACGACCTTTCCCCCGTCGTCGATCAGCATCCAGCGCCGGTCACCGGCCGGACCCCAGCGCTCCACGACGACCTCCCGGAGCGGCAGGCTCCGGAAGGCCTTGACCGGATGAACGTGGATCGAGCGCACACGAGCGTTCCCCATGGGGCCATCGTGCCATCGGCGGACGACGGCCCCGGCCCGTTCGGCGCGGCTCGGCCGCTCAGTACCCCCGGTACTGCTGGTTGTTGTACGGGTCCTGGTACGGCACGGGCGCCGGCCGCGGGGCGGCCGCGGGGCGCATCGCCTCGTACCCGGCGGGCTGCGGCGGGCGCGGCGGCTGCGGCTGGGGGCCGGGGTAGCCGCGCGGCGCGGTGGCCTGCTGCGGGATGTACGCCGTGTGCGCCTGCTGGAGCGGGGCGGGCTGCGGCACGGAGGGCTGGGGGTAGCCGTAGGACGGCTGGGACGGTGCCGCCGGGAGGGCCGGCAACGCCGAGGGAAGCGCGGGCAGGTGACTGGCCGGCGCCTCGTACGCGGCGGGGACCCGGATCGGGGCGATCTGCGGGGTGCCCCGCTCGGCCACGAGCGAGTCGTAGATCGGGGTGTCCGGGAAAGCAGCGGAGGAGTAGCCGCCGCCATACATGGAGCGGGGGGAGGTCATGGCACATAAGTTAAGCCCACGATGTGCTGGTTGGGGAGACCGATAAGAGGGTTGTTTTCCGCGCCCCGGGTGACTCGCGATCCCCAATGTGAGCGAACTTATGGAAAACGGGCGTACTGCCGCGCGAATTTCGTGTAAAGGCCGAGTTCCGAGGGCGTTACCGGCGGTCGCAGGGGGTGGCTCCCGGGTGGTCCGCACCCGCGGGCGTGGGCGTCCCGCGCGCGGGGGAATAGGTTGGGCGGACGCACACCGACGGATGCCGGGGACTCGCCCGGCGCGGCGACCTGTGATGGGGGCGGGACATGTCCATGTCGAAGGGATCGAACACACCGGTGCCGGCCACGGCGCTCCGGGTCGACGTGGGCTGGCGCTCCGGCCCCGGCGTGCCGGACGCGGACGCCTCGGCGCTGCTGCTGGCCGGCGGCAAGGTCCGCTCCGACGGCGACTTCGTCTTCTACAACCAGCCGGCCCACGCCTCCGGCGCCGTACGACACGAGGGCAAGCGGCAGGACGGGGGCCGGGTCACCGACACCCTGCTCGTCGACCTCACGCGCGTCGAGCCCGGCATCGAGACCGTCCTCCTCGCCGCCTCCAGCGACGGCGGCGCCTTCGGGCAGGTCCCGGACCTCTTCATCGAGGTGAAGGACGCGGCGAACGGCGCCGTGGCCGCCCGCTTCGACAGCGCCGGCGCCACCACCGAGACGGCCTTCGTGCTCGGCGAGTTCTACCGGCGCCAGGGCGCCTGGAAGTTCCGCGCCGTCGGACAGGGCTACAGCAGCGGGCTCGAGGGACTCGCCACCGACTACGGCATCACCGTGGACGAACCGCAGCACGCCGCGCCGCCCGCCGCGCCGCCCGTGGCGCCCCCGCCGGTCACGCCGGTCGCGCCTCCGGTCACCGTGCCGCAGCCGCCGCCCCCGCCCGTCGCACCCCCGGCGCCCGTCCAGCTCACCAAGGTGACGCTCACCAAGGCCGCGCCCTCCGTGTCGCTGACCAAGCAGGGCGGCACCTCGGGCTCCCTGCACGTCAACCTCAACTGGGAGGTGCGCAAGCAGTTCTCCGGCTGGGCCGCCAAGCTGGGCCGCCCGGTCGCCATGCACTCCGACCTCGACCTCGACCTGTGCGCCCTGTGGGAGCTCACCGACGGCAGGAAGGGCGTCGTCCAGGCCCTCGGCAACGCCTTCGGCTCGCTGCACCACCCGCCGTTCATCCACCTCGACGGCGACGACCGCACCGGTGCGGCCGCGAGCGGCGAGAACCTCACCGTCAACCTCGACCACAAGCACCAGTTCCGGCGCATCCTCGTCTTCGTCACCGTCTACGAGGGCGCACGCTCCTTCGCCGACCTGCACGCGACGGTCACGCTCCGCCCGCAGCACGGCGCGCCCATCGACTTCTCCCTCGACGAGTGCACCGTCCCCTCCACGGTGTGCGCGCTCGCGCTCATCACCAACAACGGCGGCGACCTGGTCGTCCAGCGCGAGGCCCGCTACCTCGTCCCGGAGCGCGGCGTCAGCCCGCAGCGCACCGTCGACCACGCCTACGGCTGGGGCATGAACTGGACGCCCGGCCGCAAGTGACGGCCGGTCAGGCCTCTTCGGCGGCGGCCTCCGGGCGGGCGTAGGTGCGGCCCTTCCAGGCGGCGCCACGCCCGCGGCGGTGCTGCACCGCCGAGTCCACCGTCATCAGCAGATAGAGGAACGCGGTCACCGGCAGCAGCGGGGCGAGCCACAGCGGCTGCCGGTAGTACCGCAGTATCGGGACGTACGTCCCCGCCATCACCAGCCACGCCGCCGCACCCAGCAGCACGCACGGCGGACTCCCCGCCGCCGCGCCCACGGCCACCGCGGCCGGCGGCACCAGGTACACCAGCGCCAGACCGGCGACCGTCCCCGCCAGCAGCAGCGGGCTGTGCCGCAGCTGCGCGTACGCGCTGCGCGACACCATGCGCCACAGGTCACCCAGCCGCGGATAGGGGCGCACGCTGTCCACGCCGTCCGCGAGACCCAGCCAGACGCGCCCGCCGCTCCGCTTGACCGCGCGGGCCACGGCCACGTCGTCGATCACGGCGTGCCGTACGGCGTCCGGGATCCGCGCCCGCGCGGCGGCGTCGGCGCGCAGCAGCACACAGCCGCCGGCCGCCGCGGCCGTCCTCGAACCCGGCCGGGAGATCCGGCGGAACGGGTAGAGCTGCGCGAAGAAGTACACGAACGCCGGCACGACCAGCCGCTCCCACCGGCTCTCCACCCGCAGCCGCGCCATCTGGGACACGAGGTCGAACCCGCCGGTCCCGGCCGCCGCCACCAGCCGCCGCAGACTGTCCGGGGCGTGCGCGATGTCGGCGTCCGTCAGCAGCAGGTACTCCGGGTCCCGGGCGAGGGCCAGCTCCATGCCGTGCCGCACCGCCCACAGCTTGCCCGTCCACCCGGCCGGCGGCTCGCCGGGCGGGACCACGGTGAGCGGAAGCCCGCCCCGCCGCCGCGCCAGCTCCCGCGCGAGGTCCCCGGTGCCGTCCGTGCTGCCGTCGTCGACCAGGAAGACCTCCGCCCGGCCGGGATAGTCCTGGGCGAGCAGCGACGGCAGGCTCGCGGGCAGCACCGCCGCCTCGTCCCGCGCGGGGACCACCACGCACACGTCCGGCCACCCGTCCGGCTCGCGCGACGCCGGAAGCCGCACGTCGGTGCGCCAGAACCACCCCTGGAACAGCAGCAGCCACAGCCACGCGGCGAGGGACACGGCGGCACTCCACACGACGGCGCTCACGTGCGCAGTCTGCCCCACGGCACGGCCCGGCAGCGGCCCATCGTCTATCGTGGCCGGGTGAAAATCGCGCTCATGGACTCCGGAATCGGGCTGCTGGCGGCCACCGCCGCGGTACGGCGACTGCGCCCCGACGCCGATCTGGTGCTCTCCCTCGACCCCGACGGCATGCCGTGGGGACCGAGGACGCCGGCCGACCTCACCCGGCGCGCCCTGGCCGTCGCCGAGGCGGCCGCCGTGCACCGGCCCGACGCCCTGATCGTCGGCTGCAACACGGCCACCGTGCACGCCCTCACCGCCCTGCGCGACCGTCACGAACCCGACCTGCCGGTCGTCGGCACCGTCCCCGCCATCAAGCCGGCCGCGGCCGGCGGCGGCCCGCTGGCCATCTGGGCCACCCCCGCGACCACGGGCAGCCCCTACCAGAGAGACCTGATCAAGCGGTTCGCCGCGGACGTCACCGTCACCGAGGTGCCCTGCTGGGGACTGGCCGAGGCCGTGGAGCGCGCGGACGACACGGCGATCGACGAGGCGGTCGCCGCGGCCGCCGCGCTCACCCCGGACGACGTGACCACCGTCGTCCTCGGCTGCACCCACTACGAACTGGTCGCCGACCGTATCCGGGCCGCCGTGCCGAGCCCGGGGCCGCAGCCGCTCGCCCTGCACGGCTCCGCCGGCGCGGTGGCCGCCCAGGCCCTGCGGCGGCTCGGCGAGCAGCCGGCCCCCGACGCCCCCGCCACGGGCTCGCTGACCGTGCTGCTCAGCGGACGCCCGGGCCCGCTGCCCGAGGCCGCCCTCACCTATCCGGAGGGCGGACTGCTCCAGGCGGCCGTCCCCGCCCGGACGGCTCAGTGACGCACTGCGACGCGGTACCGACCGAGCGGATCCTGAGTAACCTCGAGGCATGAGGGACCACCGCTCAGGCGAGCACGGCCCGTACTCCGAGGTCTGGACCGGTCGCGCCACCGCCCGCTTCCAGTGGCTTCTGGCGCTGATCGGCGCCGCCTGCATGGCGCTCGGCATCGGCCTGGCCGTCGACTCCGCGTGGACGTCCGGAGTCGCACCGCTCGCCATGGCCGTCGTCGGGTGCATCGCTGCCGGACTCCTGGTGCTGTTCGGCACCCTCGCCTTCGTGCATGTCGCGCTGCGGGTCGACGAGGACCACCTCGAGGTGCGCTGCGGCCACATCGGCGTGCCGCGCCGCCGCATCCCGCTGTCCCACGTCGCCGGCGCCGATTTCGCCCCGCACGTCACGCCCCGCAACTGGGGCGGCTGGGGTTACCGCTGGCGCCCCGAGAAGGGCACGGCGGTCGTCGTCCGCCGTGGCGAGGGCGTGGTCCTCCGTCTCGCCGACGGCCACACGTTCACCGTGACGGTGGACGACGCGGAGGCGGCGGTCCGCGTCATCCGCGACCGCCTGCGGCCGAGGAGGCCGGGCACCAAGCTGTGAGCCGCCGGCGCTTCGGGCGCACGGCGAGCCTGGACCCTCATCGGACGGCCCCGCCCCGCACCTCCCCCGCACGGCGGGCCGTGTCCAGGGCGAAGGGGCGGGACGTGGCGAGGCCCGCGAGGTAACCCGCGCCGACCGCGACCGCCGTGAAGCTGAGCGCGTTGCCCACCGTGGCGACGACGGCCAGCGCGGTCAGGGCGGCGGCCGCGGTCAGCACCACCGGCGTCGGGCGCGGACTGCGCCACAGCGCGTACAGCAGCCAGCCGAACGCCGCTGCCAGCAGCAGCACCCCGACGACGCCCTGTTCCGCCGCGAGCTGGAGCGGAGCGGAGTGCGGCTTGCCGTCGGACAGCGGCGACCCGAGGGACGCCACGCTCAGCTCGCCGAAGCGTCCCGGTCCCACGCCCAGGCCCGCGTGCGTACGGGCCAGGTCGAGCGCGTCGTGCCACAACGCCACGCGGTGCGGGGTGAGCCGGCCCTCGAGCGACGCGGCGAAACCTTCCGGCACCGCGTTCCCGGCGACGGCCCAGGCCAGCCCGGCCGCCACGGCGGCGGCAAGTCCCAGTCCGGCGAGGGCGGCGCCACGGCGTCGTACCCGGCCGGCGGCCAGCGAGCACGCCAGCACCAGTGCCGCGGCCACGCATCCCATGACCGAGCCCAGCACCGCCGCCGTCACCGCGATGCCCGCCGCGAGCAGCCGCATCGCGGACCGTACCGCCGGTCCGGAGGCTCCCGAGGCCGCGCAGCAGGCGGCCCCCGCCGACAGGATCACCATGGCGGTCGTCGCCCCGGCGTGCCCGAGCGGGGCGGTGATCTGCGGGCCCGGCGCCAGATGGGGGACCCATGTCATGAGCGTGATGCCGGCCAGCGCTCCCGCGCAGGGCGCGGCCACCGGCAGCAGCGCCCCGCCCATGCGGCCCGCCGCGTATCCCGCGGCCACGGCCAGCACCGCGAGCAGCATCCCCTCCGGCCGGCCGTCACGGGCCGCCGCGGTGATCAGGGGCCAGGCCGCGCACGCGCCCAGCACCACCACGCCCGCCGCGTCCGGCCCCGTCCGTCTCCCGCCGTCCGCGTCCGCACCCGCGGACGCCCTCTCCGTCGAACCTGAACCCACCCCGCACCCCGCCCACGTCGTGCCCCCGGCCCCCTGTGACGGTCCCCGCCCGCGGACCCCCCGTCGGGCCGCGCGGACAAGGCACCGGCACACGGTAACGGCTGGTGGCCCGTTTGGGGACGCCTGGTGACGACTCCCGGGAAACGGCGACGGGTGCCGCCGGCGAGCATCGTCCCGCCGCCCCGGGGCCGTACGACCGTGCTGTCGGGCCCCAGGTCACGCGCCGTAGACTCCCCGGGTGACCGTCACCGCAACCTCCGTCGGCGCGTCGGACCCCATGCCGCCGCAGACCACGCCCTCGGCCTGGCAGAAGTGGCGCGCGCGCCTCCTCCCGCCCGGCGCCGCCGCGCTCGCGGGCCTCCTCCTCTACGTCAGCTTCCCGCCGCGCACCCTGTGGTGGCTGGCCCTGCCCGCCTTCGCCGTCCTCGGCCGGGTGCTGCGCGGCCGGAGCTGGAAGGCGGGCCTGGGCCTCGGCTACCTCTTCGGCCTCGGCTTCCTGCTGCCGCTGCTGGTGTGGACCGGAGTGGAGGTCGGCCCCGGCCCGTGGATCGCGCTGGTGGTGATCGAGGCGGTGTACGTCGCGCTGGTCGGCGCGGGCATCACCGTGGTGTCGCGGCTGCCCGCGTGGCCGGTGTGGGCGGCGGCGCTGTGGATCGCCGGCGAGGCGGCACGCGCGCGCGTGCCGTTCAGCGGCTTCCCCTGGGGCAAGATCGCCTTCGGTCAGGCGGACGGCGTGTTCCTGCCGCTCGCCGCGCTCGGCGGCACGCCGGTGCTCGGCTTCGCCGTGGTGCTGTGCGGCTTCGGTCTGTACGAGGTGGTGCGGCTCGCCGTGAGGGCGCGGCGCACGGGAGACCTGCACCGGGCCGCCGCGGTCGCCGGCGTGCTGAGCGTCGCCGTTCCGGTCGCCGGGGCGTTCGCGGCGCGCACGCTGGTCGGCGACAAGGCCGAGAGCGGCACGGTCACCGTCGCGGTGATCCAGGGCAACGTGCCCCGCCTCGGCCTCGACTTCAACTCCCAGCGCCGGGCCGTCCTCGACTACCACGCGCGCGAGACGGAGCGGCTGGCCGCCGAGGTCGCGGCGGGCCGCGTCGAGCGCCCGGACATCGTGCTGTGGCCGGAGAACTCCTCCGACATCGACCCCTTCGCCAACGACGACGCCCGCGAGGTCGTCGACCGCGCCGCGAAGGCCGTCGGAGCGCCCATCTCGGTCGGCGCCGTGGTCTCCCGGGACGGGAAGCTGCTCAACGAGCAGATTCTCTGGGACCCGGTGAAGGGCCCCGTCGACGTCTACGACAAGCGGCAGATCCAGCCGTTCGGCGAGTACCTCCCGCTGCGCTCCCTGGTCGGCGCGATCAACGGGGAGTGGACCTCGATGGTCCGCCAGGACTTCAGCCGCGGCTCCGAGCCGGGCGTGTTCGACCGGGACGGCGCCGCCGTCGGCCTGGTCACCTGCTACGAGGCCGCCTTCGACTGGGCCGTGCGCGACACCGTCACCGACGGCGCGAAGATGATCTCCGTGCCCAGCAACAACGCCACCTTCGGCCGCAGCGAGATGACCTACCAGCAGCTCGCCATGTCCCGGGTCCGTGCCGTCGAGCACAGCCGCGCGGTCACCGTGCCGGTCACCAGCGGCGTCAGCGCCGTCATCATGCCGGACGGGGAAATCACGCAGAGGACCGGCATGTTCGTCGCCGACTCCCTGGTGCAGGAGGTGCCGCTGCGCACCTCGCAGACCCCCGCCACCCGCCTCGGCGCCCTCCCGGAGGGCCTCGTCGTCCTCCTCGCCGCGGGCGGCCTCGGCTGGGGCGTGGCCGCCGCGGTACGCGCCCGGCGCACCGGCGAGCAGTAGGGGAACGCCCCCCGACGTGCCCGGATGCGCCCCCGGGCGCCGGTTAGGGTCGGGGCATGGCTACTCCTGACTTCATCCGCACCCTGCGCGCCTCGGCCGGCCATCAGCTGCTGTGGCTGCCCGGCGTCACCGCCCTCGTCTTCGACGACGAGGGCCGCGTGCTGCTCAACCGCCGGGCCGACACCCGCACGTGGTCGGTGATCGGGGGCATCCCCGACCCGGGGGAGCAGCCCGCGGCCTGCGCGGTGCGGGAGGTCGAGGAGGAGACCGCCGTGTGCTGCGCGGTGGAGCGGGTGGTGCTGGTCCAGGCCCTGCAGCCGGTGACGTACGACAACGGCGACATCTGCCAGTACATGGACATCACCTTCCGCTGCCGTGCCGTCGGCGGCGAGGCGCGGGTGAACGACGACGAGTCGCTGGACGTCGCCTGGTTCGCGGTGGACGCGCTACCCCAGCTGAACGAGTTCGCGAGCTTCCGCATCAAGCAGGCCCTGGCCGACGCCCCCACCTGGTTCGAGCCGGCACCCACATGGCTCGACCCCACTGGAAACGGCTGAACTGTGGGGTGCGACCACATGGGTCGACCGAGGCGTGCTGCCTAGGGTCAACCCCATGACCGCGCCCAGTGCCCTCCCGGCTCCCCACGACACCCCTCTCGACCTCGGCGGCCGTACCGCGCTCGTCACCGGCGCCGCCGGCGGCATCGGCCGCGCCTGCGCGCTGCGCCTCGCGGCCGCCGGCGCCAAGGTCAGAGCCGTCGACCGGGACGCCGCGGGACTGGAGGCGCTCGCCGCGGCAGCCGCGGACCTCGGCGGCGCCGTCGAGCCGCACGTCCTGGACCTCACCGACCTGGACGCCGCCGAGTCCGCCGCCGCCGGGACGGACGTCCTGGTCAACAACGCCGGACTCCAGCTGGTGCGGCCCATCGAGGAGTTCCCGCCGGACGTCTTCCACACGGTGCTCACCGTGATGCTGGAGGCGCCCTTCCGCCTCATCAGGGGCGCCCTGCCGCACATGTACGGGCAGGGCTGGGGCCGCGTCGTCAACATCTCCTCCGTGCACGGTCTGCGCGCCTCGGCCTACAAGTCCGCGTACGTGACCGCCAAGCACGGCCTGGAGGGGCTGTCCAAGACCACCGCCCTGGAGGGCGCGTCCCACGGCGTCACCTCCAACTGTGTGAACCCCGGCTATGTGCGCACCGCACTGGTCGAGAAGCAGATCGCCGACCAGGCCCGCGCCCACGGCATCCCCGAGGAACGCGTCGTGGCCGAGGTGCTGCTCCAGGACAGCGCCGTCAAGCGCCTGATCGAACCGGAGGAGGTCGCCCAGGCGGTCGCCTACCTGTGCGGCCCGCAGGCGTCGTTCGTCACCGGCACCTCGCTGGTCCTGGACGGCGGCTGGACCGCGCACTAGACCCGGCACCGACCGCGGCCGGCCGTCGGCCGGCGGAGTTTTCCACAGGGCTGACGGGGCGGCCGCCGGATGAGGAATCCTGAGACCCATGCCCCGCGATCACCTGCAGTCCGCCGAACGGTCCGCCTCCGCCGGCACACCGGCCCGGACCCGCCCCGACGCCGGCCTGCCCGCCGCCGACGGCGCCGAGGCGCCGTTCCTGGAGCTGCTCGCCCGCGGCGCCCCCGCCGAGGCCTACGAGCAGCCGGTGCTGCTCGCCCGCGCCGAGGGCCGCCCCGCCGAGCGGGTCGCGGCCCTGGAGCGGGCCAAGCTGCTCGCCCTGCGCGTGCGCTCCGAGATCGAGGGGCGCCGCCGCCGGGAGGCCGAGCTGTCCGCCCTGTTCGAGACGGCTCACGACCTCGCCGGACTGCGCGACCTGGACGCCGTGCTGCGCGCGATCGTGCAGCGCGCCCGCTCCCTGCTCGGCACCGACGTCGCCTACCTCAGCCTCAACGACCCGGAGCGGGGCGACACCTACATGCGGGTCACCGAGGGCTCGGTGGCGGCCCGCTTCCAGCAGCTGCGCCTGGGCATGGGCGAGGGCCTCGGCGGCCTCGTCGCCCAGACCGCCCGGCCGTACGTCACGGACGACTACTTCCGCGACGACCGCTTCCAGCACACCCACTCCATCGACACCGGGGTCCGCGACGAAGGGCTCGTCGCGATCCTCGGGGTGCCCCTGACGCTCGGGGACCACGTCATCGGCGTGCTGTTCGCCGCCGACCGCCGCTCCCGGGTGTTCGAGCGGGAGCAGATCGCCCTGCTCGGCTCGTTCGCGGCGCTCGCCGCGGCCGCCATCGACACGGCCAACCTGCTCGCCGAGACCCGCGAGGCCCTCGCCGGCCTGGAGCGGGCCAACGAGATCATCCAGGACCGCAGCGCCGTCATCGAGCGTGCCTCCGACGTCCACGACCGGCTCGCCGAGCTGGTCCTGCGCGGCGGCGGGGTGCACGACGTGGCCGCCGCCGTCTCCGAGGTGCTGGACGGCACCGTCGAGTTCACCGAGGCCCCGGCGGCGCCCGCGCGCGCCCTGGAGTCCTCCCGCGCCGAGGGCCACGCCGTGCGGCACGGGGACGACTGGATCGCCGCCGTCGCCGCCGGGGACGAACTGCCGGGCGCCCTCGTGCTGCGCGGCCACCCGGGCCTCGACCCCGTCGACCAGCGCACTCTCGAGCGCGCCGCCTTGGTCACCTCGCTGCTGCTGCTGGCCCGCCGCTCCGCCGCCGAGGCCGAGCAGCGCGTCCGCGGCGAGCTGCTCGACGACCTGCTCGACGCCCGTGACCGCGACCCCCGCCTCCTGCGGGACCGCGCCACCCGGCTGCGCGCCGACCTCGACGCCACGCACGCGGTGCTCGCCGCCCGGCTGGAGGGCGGCACCGCCGACGCCGACCAGGAGGCCGACGCCCGCAGACGCCTGTGGGCCGCCGCCTCCCACCTCGCCGCGACCCGGCACGGCCTCGCCGCCGCCCGCGACGGCGGCACGGTCCTGCTGCTGCCCCTCGCCCCCGGGCACACCGCCACCGACCTGGCCCGCCGCACCGCCCGCGAGCTGGGCACCGCCGTCCACGAACCGGTCACGGTCGGCGCCTCCGCCCCGGTCGGTCAGCTCCTCGCCCGCCCGGACACGGTCGCCTCGGCGTACGCGGAGGCCCGGCGCTGCCTCGACACCCTGCGGCTGCTCGGCCGCGCGGGCGACGGCTCGGCCGCCGAGGACTTCGGATTCCTCGGGCTGCTGCTGGCGGGTGAGCGGGACATCGCCGGCTTCGTCGACCGCACCATCGGCCGGGTCGTGGCGTACGACGAGCGGCGCGGCACGGAGCTGCTGCGCACGCTGGACGCCTACTTCGCGTGCGGGATGAGCCCGGCCCGCACCAAGGACGAACTGCACGTCCACGTCAACACGGTGGCGCAGCGCCTCGACCGCGTCGGCCGGCTCCTCGGCGGCGACTGGCAGAGCCCGGAGCGCGCCCTGGAGATACAGCTGGCCCTGCGTCTGCACCGGCTGTCCGGCGTCACGCAGCCGCCGCCCGCACAGCGCTGACCCCCGCGCCGCCGGGGCGGACACGGGGGCCGGGGATGCGGCTCGGGTGATCAGAGGGCGCGCGCGTCCTCCGCGGCCCCGGTCTTCACGGGGGCGTCCGCCCCGTCCTCCGTCCCGGGGGACACGTCCGCGAGATCCCGGTGCCGGGTCTCCTTGGCCGCCAGGATCGCGACGACCGTGAGCAGGCTCGCGGCGATGACGTAGAGGGCGATCGGGGTGGAGGTGCCGTAGTCCGACAGCAGCGCGGTGGCGATCAGCGGGGCGGGGGCGCCGGCCGCGACCGAGGCGAACTGGGCGCCGATGGAGGCGCCGGAGTAGCGCATCCGGGTCGCGAACATCTCGGAGAAGAAGGCCGCCTGCGGCGCGTACATCGCCCCGTGCATGACGAGACCCACGGTCACCGCGAGCAGCAGGGCGCCGAAGCCGCCGGTGTCGATGAGCGCGAAGAAGGGGAACATCCACAGCCCCACGCCGACCGCGCCGATCAGATACACCGGACGCCGGCCCAGCCGGTCCGACAGGGCGCCCCAGGCGGGGATCACGGCGAAATGCACCGCGGAGGCGATGAGCACCGCGTTGAGGGCGGTCTGCTTGGACACCCCGGCCGAGGTGGTGGCGTACACCAGGATGAACGCGGTGATCACGTAGTAGCTGATGTTCTCCGCCATCCGCGCGCCCATCGCCACCAGCACGTCACGCCAGTGGTGCTTGAGCACGGCGACGAGCGGCATGCGCTCGGCGGGGGCGTCCGCCTTGCGTGCCTCGGCACGCTTCAGCGCCTGCTTGAACACCGGCGACTCGTCGACGGAGAGCCGGATCCACAGACCGACGATCACCAGCACACCGGACAGCAGGAACGGGATCCGCCAGCCCCAGGAGCCGAACGCCGACTCCGACAGCACGGCGGTCAGCAGCGCCAGCACACCGGTCGCCAGCAACTGCCCGGCCGGCGCGCCGGTCTGCGGCCACGACGCCCAGAAACCGCGCCGTCGCGCGTCGCCGTGCTCGGACACCAGCAGCACGGCGCCGCCCCACTCACCGCCGAGCGCGAAGCCCTGCACCAGCCGGAGCACGGTCAGCAGGACCGGCGCCATGCTGCCGATGGTGGCGTGGGTGGGCAGCAGGCCGATGGCGAAGGTCGCCCCGCCCATCATCAGCAGACTCAGCACCAGCAGCTTCTTGCGTCCGAGCCGGTCGCCGTAGTGCCCGAACACCAGCGCGCCGATCGGCCGCGCGGCGAACCCGACGGCGTACGTCAGGAACGACAGCAGCGTGCCGACCAGCGGATCGGAGTCCGGGAAGAACAGCTCGTTGAAGACGAGCGCGGCGGCCGACCCGTAGAGGAAGAAGTCGTACCACTCGATGGTGGTGCCGATGAGGGACGCGGCGACGATGCGCTTGAGGTTGCTCGGTGCTGGTGGGGCGGTAGAGGGCGACGACATCGGCACCACTTCCTGGCGTTGCGGGGACGTTTGCGTGTCGCCATACCGTAGGAAGCCGCAGATCAGTGGCGTATGTGGTGGGACACCATAGTTCTGGAAGTGGGAGTGCGTGGGGGCACCATGACGGTGTCGGCGGGGCGACGATGCGGGCCTCACGTGACGGCGGTCGGGGCCGAGGCCGGGGTGTCGCGCAGGCCGACGCGCAGGTGCTCGACGTGGTAGAGGGCCTGCTCGAGAAGTTCGGCGACGTGGTTGTCGTAGAGGGCGTAGATGATCGAGCGGCCCCGGCGCTCACCGGTGACCAGGCCGAGGTTGCGGAGCAGGCGCAGTTGATGGGAGCAGGCGGACTGTTCCATGCCGACGGCGTCGGCGAGTTCGGTCGCCGCGCACGGGCCTTCCTGGAGGCGGGCCAGGATCCGCAGCCGGGAGGGCGTGGCGAGGGCCTGGAGGGTGGCGGCCACGTCAGCGGCGCCTACGGTCTCGAGCCGCTCCCGCGCGGTGGTGGTGTTCTTGGCGTCAGCTCCATGGCCCATGGCCCTCATCCTACGGAGTACGACGAGCACAACCCATGAACACATGAATGGCTCTTCAAGTGGTCCTGTAGCGTGGAGCGAGCGGCGCCGGCGTTCCGGCCGACCGCTGTGCCGTCATGCCGTCATGCCGTCGTGAAGGAACAACGCTGCGATGACTTCCGCCCTCGCTCCCGCCCCGGCCGACCAGGCCCTTTCTCCGCGCGACGGCGCGGCGCCCCGGCGCCGTACCCGCGTCCTCGCCCTGCCCGAGGCGCGCTGGGCGGCCGCGGCCACCGTCTTCTTCCTGCTCGCGCTGCCGCTGCAGCTGGCCGGCGCCCCGGCCTGGGCGTGGGGTCCGCTGTACGCGGTGACGTACGCGGCCGGCGGCTGGGAGCCGGGGTGGGCGGGCCTGCGGGCGCTGCGGGAGAAGACCCTCGATGTCGACCTGCTGATGGTCGTCGCCGCTCTCGGGGCGGCGTCGATCGGACAGGTGATGGACGGCGCGCTGCTGATCGTCATCTTCGCCACGTCCGGTGCGCTGGAGGCCCTGGCCACGGCACGGACCGCCGACTCGGTGCGCGGTCTGCTCGACCTGGCGCCGGCCACGGCCACCCGCGTCGACGCCGACGGCGGCGAGGCGTCCGTCGGCGTGGCGGAGCTGGCCGTCGGGGACACCGTCCTCGTACGGCCCGGAGAGCGCATCGGCGCCGACGGCCGTGTGCTCGACGGAGCGAGCGACGTCGACCAGGCGACCATCACCGGTGAGCCGCTGCCCGTGGCCAAGGAGCGGGGCGACGAGGTCTTCGCGGGCACCCTCAACGGCACCGGCGCCCTGCGGATCCGCGTCGAGCGCGACGCCTCCGACACGGTGATCGCCCGGATCGTGCGGATGGTGGAGGAGGCGTCCGAGACCAAGGCGCCGACCCAGTTGTTCATCGAGAAGGTCGAACAGCGCTACTCACTGGGCATGGTGGTGGCGACCCTCGCGGTGTTCCTCGTCCCGCTGTTCTTCGGCGCGAACCTCGCCGACGCGCTGTTGCGAGCGATGACCTTCATGATCGTGGCCTCGCCGTGCGCGGTCGTCCTGGCGACGATGCCGCCCCTGCTGTCGGCCATCGCGAACGCCGGACGGCACGGCGTGCTGGTCAAGTCGGCGGTGGTGATGGAGCGGCTGGGGCAGGTCGACGCGGTGGCGCTCGACAAGACCGGCACCCTGACCGAGGGCACGCCGCGGGTCACCGATGTCCGCCCGCTGGCCGGATCCGGGCTGGACGAGGGCGAGTTGCTGCGCCTCGCGGCCGCCGTGGAGCACCCGAGCGAGCATCCGCTGGCCCGTGCCGTCGTGGACGCGGCACGCGAACGCGGGCTCGTGCTGCCGGTGGCGGAGGACTTCGGCTCCACCCCCGGCGTCGGGGTGATCGCCACCGTCGACGGACGCGTGGTCGCCGTCGGAGCCCCTGGGCGGTTCCTCGGCGGAGCGGCGGACGTGGACGCCGCCCGTGCGGCGGTGCTCGCCGGGGAGCTGGAGGACGGCGGGCGGACCGCCGTGCTGGTCACGGTGGACGGCACGCCGGCGGGTGTGCTCGGCATCGCGGACCGGCTGCGCCCCGACGCCACCGCCACCGTCACCTCGCTGACGTCCCTCACGGGGACCGCACCCGTACTGCTGACCGGTGACGCCCCGCGCGCTGCCGCCCGCCTGGCCGCCGAGGTCGGCATCGAGGACGTACGGGCCGGACTGCTGCCCCAGCACAAGGTGAGCGCGGTCCGGGAACTGGAGAACGCCGGCCGCAAGGTGATGGTGGTCGGCGACGGCGTCAACGACGCCCCGGCGCTGGCAGCCGCGCACACCGGCGTCGCGATGGGACGGGCGGGCTCCGACCTCGCTCTGGAGACCGCCGACGCCGTCGTCGTCCGCGACGAACTCGCCACCGTCCCCGCCGTGATCGCCCTGTCCCGGCGCGCCCGCAGGCTTGTCGTGCAGAACCTGGTCATCGCCGGGGTCTTCATCACCGGCCTGGTGATCTGGGACCTGGCCGGCAGCCTGCCGTTGCCGCTCGGCGTCGCGGGACACGAGGGCTCCACCGTCATCGTCGGACTCAACGGACTGCGGCTGCTGCGCGAAGCGGCCTGGAGGCGGGCCGCCGAGTGAGCCGCCGCCGTCACCCTGGTCCGGGCGCCGGCCTGCCTCGACGCGGGTGTGCCGCTATGTGCTCTGTGTGCCGTAGTGGGCCAGGAACATGTCGACGCCGCCGGTGATGAGACGGTCGGTCAGATCCTCGTCGATCTGTGTGCCGTAGGAACTGAAGACCACGTGGGGAAAGACCAGAAGCCCGTAGAACTGGATGACCGCCACCTGGAGGTCGGGGATCACGAGCCGGCCCTGATCCGCGAGGGTGCGCAGGGCGCCCGCGACCGCGGGGTGGTGGCCTTCCGTGCCGCGGTGTCTCCAGGCCTCGCCCAGCTCGGGGAAGCGGTGGAGCTCGGCGGCGACGAGGTTGCGCAGGGCGGTGACCTCGTGGTTGGCGCGGACGGCGTGCACCCACGTGCGGGCCGCCTCGACGAGGGCGGCCCGCAGGTCCCCGGCGTCGGCCAGGCCCTCCAGCGCGGCGGACGACTCTCCGGCGAGCGGTTCGTCGAGTGCGCTCGTGATCACCGAGGTGAACAGGGCTTCCTTGCTGCCGAAGTGGTTGTAGACGGTCACCTTCGACACGCCTGCCTCGGCGGCGATGCTGTCCATGCCCACGCCGAAGCCCTCCCGCAGGAACAGCTCGCGGGCGGCCCGCAGGATGGCCTGCCGCTTGAGCTCCGCGCGGGGCCCGCTGGGGGGCCGTTTGACGCTGTCCACGCTCATGCCTCGACCCTAACACCCACTGAACTGAACTGTTGAGTTCAAGTGAACTGAACGGTATGGTTCAGATGAGAGCCCGTCGAGCAAGGCCATGCGTACGAAAGGGGACCCCATGCCCTCCGTGACTCACCCGGTGACCGCCCCGCCACGGACCGGCGACCCGCCGGCCCGGCGATGGCTCACCCTCGCCGTCGTGAGTGTGAGCATGCTGGTCGTCGGGCTCGACACCACCGTGCTGAACGTGGCCCTGCCGACCCTCGTCGGTGAACTCGGCGCCTCCACCAGCCAGTTGCAGTGGATCGTCGACAGCTATGCGTTGATGTCGGGCAGCCTGGTGCTGTTCTGCGGCAGCCTGGCGGACCGGCTCGGCCGCAAATGGATCTTCATGTCGGGGCTGGCGCTGTTCACGGCGGCGTCCGTGCTCGCCGCGTATGCCGGCTCCGTCACCACCCTCGTGCTCGCGCGTGGGGCCATGGGGGTCGGGGAGGCGTTGATCATGCCGGCCACGCTCGCCGTCATCGGGACGGTCTTCCCGCGCGGTGCCGAACGCACCAAGGCGATCGGCATCTGGTCGGCGGCCGTCGGCGTCGGGACGGTGATCGGGCCGATGGTCGGCGGCTGGCTGCTGAGCCACTACTGGTGGGGCTCGGTGTTCCTGATCAATCTCCCCCTCGGTGTCGCGGGCCTGATCGCCGCCGCGCTGCTGGTGCCCGACTCCCGCGCCCCCGGGAGCGGGCGGCTGGACCCGGCCGGGGCCCTGCTGTCCGTCGCGGCCGTGGGGAGTGTGCTGTGGGCAGTCATCGAAGGGCCCGACCGCGGCTGGACGAGCCCCGCGGTGCGGACCGCCTTCGCGGCGGGCGCCCTCCTGCTGACCGCCTTCGTCGTCTGGCAGCGCAGGTCCGCCTCTCCCATGCTGCCGCCCCGGATCTTCCGGCACCGTGCGCTCGCGGCCGGTGACCTGCTGGTCATGCTGGGAGCGTTCGCACTGATCGGCACGCTGTTCGTGGCCGTACAGCACTTCCAGTTCGTGCTCGGGTACAGCGCCGGACAGACCGGAGTGCGGCTCGGCCCCGCCGCGCTCGCCCTGCTGGTCGCCGGCCCGCTGGCAGGCGTGCTCGCACCGCGCCTCGGCATGCGCGCGGTGTCGGCCGCAGGGCTCGCCCTGCTCTCTGCCTCCGCCGCGGTGCTCGCCACCACCGAGGCGACGGACGGCTACGGCCGGGCGCTTGTGGCGACGCTGCTGCTGGGAGCGGGCGCCGGGCTCGTCATCACGGCCACCAGCGACGCCATCGTCGGCTCGCTGCCGGAAACCGACCTCGGCGTCGGCTCGGCCACCAACAGCGCCGCCATCCAGCTCGGAGCGGCGACCGGAGTCGCGGTCATGGGCAGCCTGCTCTCCGACCGCTACCGCAGCGGACTCGAAACCGGAGCCGTCCCTGCCCCTGTTCCCGAGAGGCTCCTCGAATCCGCCATGGACTCCCTGGGCACCGCGCTCGCCCTCGCCGAGCACCTGCCCGGCGACGCCGGGACCGTGTTCGCCGAAGCCGCCCGCCGCGCCTTCGTCGACGGCATGGGGCCGGCGATGGCCGCCGGAGCAGGCGTCACCGCGGCCGGCGTGCTCCTCGCCCTTCTCCTCGCGCCGTCCCGAGGCGCGGACACGACCGGAACAACGCACCAGAAGGACTCGCCATGACCCACTCCGCAGCCGGTGCCGCGCACACGGCCGAACACGGCCACCACCCGCCCGCCGACCCACGCCGCTGGGCAGCCCTCGCACTGGTCTGCCTCGCCCAGTTCATGCTGATCCTCGACGTCACCGTCGTGAACGTCGCCCTGCCCGACATGGCGGCCGACCTCGGCCTCGGCCGGGAGACGCTGACCTGGGCGGTCACCGCCTACACCCTCTGCTTCGGCGGGCTGATGCTGCTCGGCGGCCGACTCGCCGACGCTCTCGGCGCCCGCCGGACCCTGCTCGCCGGACTCGCCCTCTTCACCGCCGCCTCACTGGTCACCGGTCTGGCCCAGAACGCCCCGGCACTGCTCGGCGGCAGGATCGGCCAGGGCGTCGGCGCGGCCTTGCTGTCCCCGGCCGCGCTGTCCATCGTCACCACGACCTTCCACGGCGCGGAACGCACCAAGGCCCTCGGTGTCTGGGCGGCGATCGGCGGGACCGGTTCGGCGGCCGGCGTGCTCCTCGGCGGGGCTCTGACCGACGGCCCCGGCTGGCCGTGGGTGTTCTTCGTCAACGTGCCGGTCGGACTGCTCCTGCTGGCCGCCCTGCCCGCCTTCGTGCCGGCCCGGGCCCCGCGGCCCGCGCGGCTCGACGTCCCTGGTGCGCTGCTCGTCACCACGGGCACGGCCGCTCTGATCTACGGCCTGGTCGAGGCGGGGGAGGCCGGCTGGGCGGACGCCTCGACCCTGCTGCCACTGGCCGGTGCGGCGGTCGCGTACGCGGCCTTCGCGGCGGTCGAACGAACCAGTCGCGCCCCTCTGATGGACCTGCGGATGTTCACTCGGCGGCCGGTGCTGGCGGGAGCGTTCCTGATGCTGATCGCGACGGGGCTGCTGATCGCGTACTTCTTCCTCGGGTCCGTCTACCTCCAGCACATCCGCGGCCTCAGTGCGCTGAAGACCGGCGTGGTCTTCCTGCCCGTCGCCGTGGCCACCGGTACGGGCGCCCACCTCGCCTCCCGGCTCGTGGGGCGGATCGGCAGCCGTCCGACGGCCGTCGCCGGCATGGCCCTCGCGGCCGTCGGCACCCTCCCGCTGACCCGGTTGTCCGAGACCGGCAGTGTGTACGGCGGGCTTCTGCCGGGTTTCGTCATCGCCTCCCTCGGCCTCGGCGCGGTCTTCGTCACCGCCACCACGACCGCCCTGGGCATGGTCGGGCACCAGGAGGCAGGGCTCGCCTCCGGAGTCGTCAACACCTTCCACGAGGTGGGTGGCTCGGTCGGCGTCGCCGTCGTCTCGACCGTGGCAGCCTCCGGCTTCGAGCGCGGCTCGGTGGAAGGCTTCGGCGACGCGTTCACGGTGTGCGCCGTGGCGGCCGCTCTCGGCGCCGCCGTGTCCCTGGGGCTCGTCCCGCCAGGCACACCGCGGTCGACCGGTGGCCCGCACGTGCACTGAGCTGGTCGTGACCCGGAGCGGCGGGATCCGGACGGTCCTCGGTGCCGGCGGCCGTCCGGACCGGCGGACGAGGCGACGTCACGCGGGGGCGCCGAGCGGCGGGCGCGTCGGCACGCGTGGCTCGTACTCGGTCGGCTGGAGGTGCGGTGCCCGCGCCGGCCGTCCGTTCAGTTCCCGAGGCGGCTCGACCCGCCCGCGTCACCTGTGGTGCCGCGTCGTGCGTGCACGGCGCGCCAGGCGTGTTCCGTCAGGAGCACGCTGGAGGCGGTGAGCAGGCAGACGGCCCACTGGGCGGCGCTGAGGGCGACGGTGTCGAAGACGTCCTGGGCGAACGGGGCCTGAACGGCGATGACCTGAAGGACGAGCACTGCCGCCAGGCAGATCCAGAGGGTGCGGTTGTGCAGCTGATGGCGCCCCAGCACCGGGCCGCCCTCGCTGCGGACGGCCAGGGCGTTGAAGAGCTGGAACAGTACGAACGTGGTGAACGCCATCGTCGTCGCTGTCGCGGTGTCGTCGGTGAGGGCACGGGCGGAGGCGAACACGGCCACGGTGCCGGCGGCCATGACCACGCCGGAGCGGGTGATGGCGATCAGGCGTCGGCCGTTGAGGATGCGCTCGCCGGGCGGACGGGGCGGACGCCGCATCACGTCGTCCCGTGGCGGGTCGATGCCGAGCGCCATGGCGGGCGGTCCGTCCATGATGATGTTGACCCACAGCAGCTGGATCGCCGACATGGGGGCGGGCAGTCCGGCCAGCACGGTGGCGAGCAGGGTGAGGATGGCGCCGATGTTGGTGGACAGCTGGAAGCGCACGAAGGTGACGATGTTGTCGTAGATGGAACGGCCCTCTCGGACCGCGCGCACGATGGTGGAGAAGTCGTCGTCCGTGAGCACCATGTCGGCGGCTTCCTTGGCGACGTCGGTGCCGGTGACGCCCATGGCGACGCCGATGTGCGCGGCGCGCAGGGCGGCCGCGTCGTTGACGCCGTCGCCGGTCATGGCCACGATGTGCCCGCGCCGGGAGAGGGCGCGGACGATGGAGACCTTGTGCTCGGGCGCGACGCGGGCGAAGACCCCGATGCCCTCGACGCGGTCCGCGAGGTCCTGCTCGCCCATCCGGGTCAGCTCGGCCCCGGTGACGACGTCGCCGGTGATGCCCAGCTCGCGGGCGATGGCGGTGGCGGTGTCCGCATGGTCCCCCGTGATCATCTTCACGGTGACGCCGGCGGCCTGGGCGAGGGCGACGGCGTCGCGCGCCTGGGGACGCGGTGGGTCGGTGATGCCCGCGACAGCGGTGAGCGTCAGTCCGGTCACCTGACCGGTGTCGGGCCGGTCGCTCACGGCGGTGGCGGCACCGAGGACGCGCAGGCCCTCTTCGCCCATCTGCCGTGCGACGTCGAAGACCTCGCGGCGGCGCTCCGCGGTGAGGGGGGCGGGACCCTGGTCGGTCATCAGGTGGGTGCACCGGTCCAGCAGGACGTCGACCGCGCCCTTGGCGTGCACGTGGACGGATCCGTGCGGGCCCGGGTGGAAGGTGGCCATGTACTTCGCGGCGGGGTCGAAGGGGATCTCCCCGACGCGCGGGGTCCGGGTGTGCAGGCCGGTGTCGAGGCCCGCCTTCGCGGCGAGGACGAGCAGGGCGGCCTCGGTGGGATCGCCGGTCATGCCCTCGGCGCCGGGCCGGGCGTCGTTGCACAGGGCGAAGGGCAGGACCGCGTCGCGCAGGTCGGGGACGGGCTGCCCTTCGGCCGCGCGGACGGCCCCGGCGGTGTCGTAGCCCTCACCCGTCACGTCGTACCGGCGTCCGGCGACCCACAGGGCCCGGGTGGTCATCTCGTTCATCGTCAGCGTGCCGGTCTTGTCGCTGCACACCACGGTCGCCGAGCCGAGCGCCTCCACGGACGCCAGACGCTTGACGATGGCGCCGCGGCGGGCCATGCGGTAGACGCCCAGGGCGAGGGTGAGCGCGAGGACCGCGGGCAGCCCTTCGGGGATGGCCGCGACCGCCAGCGCGACGGCCCGCAGCGCGAGGTCGGCGAGCGGTTCGCCGCGGACGAGCGACACGAGCACGTAGGCGCTCACGGCGGCCCCGCTGACGAGCGCGAGTCTCCTGCCGAGACTGTCCATCTGGATCTGCAGCGGACTGGGCGCGTCGCCCCCCGTGCGCAGTTCCTCGGCGATCGCGCCGACCGCGGTGTGCATGCCGGTGGCGGTGACGATCATCTCGGCACGGCCCCGGGTCAGCACCGTGTTCATGAAGAGCATGGCGGTGCGCTCGGCGACGGGCGCCTCGCCGTCGCCTTCCCCGACGGCGGGCGCGGTCGATTTCGCTACCGGGTGCGACTCGCCGGTCAGCGCGGCCTCGGCGGCCTCGACGGACACCGCGACCGTCAGCCGCCCGTCGGCCGGTACGCGGTCGCCGGCTTCCAGCAGGACGATGTCGCCCGGTACGAGGGCGCCGGCCGGAATGTTCAGCACCCGGCCGTCGCGGCGCACCCGGGCGACGGCGACGAGCATGCGGCGCAGCGCTTCCAGGCTGCGCTCGGCGCGGCGTTCCTGCGCATAGCCGATGACGGCGTTGACGAACAGCACGACGGTGATGACGACCGCGTCCTTGATCTCGCCGATGACGCCGGCGACGACCGCCGCGGCGAGCAGGATGCCGATCAGCCAGCTGCGGAACTGGTCCAGCAGGCGCAGCCACTGCGGCCTGCGGGCCGGTTCGGCCAGTTCGTTGGCTCCGTGGTCGGCGGCCCGCCGCTCGGCCTCGGCCGTGGTCAGGCCCGTGGCCGGAGCGACGCCCAGCAGGTCGGCCACGTCGGTGGCCTCCCGCGCGTAGGCGTCCTCGCAGTGAAGCGAGGGCGGGACGGGGACCGCGGTCCGCTCGGGCACGGTCACTCCTTGCCGCGGACGACGGTGACGGGGCAGTGGGCGTGGTGCAGCAGCGCCTGGCTGACCGATCCCAGGAGCAGGCCGGTGAAGCCGCCGCTGCCCCGGGCGCCGGCCACCACCAGCCCAGCCTCCTTGCTGGCGTCGATCAGCGCGTTGCGGATCCGGGACCGCACCAGGCGGCGCTCGACGGTGACCTGCGGATAGGCCTCCTGCCAGGGGGTCACGGTCCGGTCGAGGACCCGCTGTTCGGCCTCTTGCAGCTGGTCGGCGTTCGCCACCATCGAGGCCAGCGGATCGAGGGACCCATCGTAGGCGCCTTCGCTCCAGGTGTTCCACACATGCAGTGCCACGAGCGGGGCACCGCGCAGCGCGGCCTCGGCGAACGCGAACTCCACCGCCCGCTCCCCGGCCGGGGAACCGTCCACGGCGAGCAGCACCGGCCCGTCCGGGTCCGGACGGCCGCGTACCACCATCAGCGGGCCGTGGCCGTGCGCGGCCAGATGCACCGCCGTCGAGCCGAGCAGCAGCCCGGAGAAGCCCGTCAGGCCGCGACTGCCGACCACGGTCAGCGCCGCCGACCGTGACTCGATCTCCAGGACCTCGATCGCGTCACCGGTCACCACCGAGCGAGTGATCTCGACTCCCGGCGCGACCGCGTGCGCCCGCTCCTCCGCCTGGGCCAGTTGTCCGTGCACCAGCGGCTCCAGGCCGTGGTCGGCCGGACTCCACGGCGCCGCGCCGGACGGCAGGTGGGCGGACGGGCGGCCGATGGCGTGGACGATGCGCAGCGAGGTGCCGCGCAGGCGGGCCTCGCGGGCCGCGACATCGACCGCGGTGAGGCTCGACGCCGAACCGTCCACTCCGACGATCACCGGATCACTCACTGTGCTCTCCCTCATAGGCAGGCCGCGGACGCGGCCTTACGGTTCCACTCTCCAGCAGGACGATCACCCCGGCCAGGGACCGACAGGGCCGGGACCCGGGCCACTCGGCCCTGACCCGGCCCGCCGACCGGCCGGGAGACGGTGCCCCTCCGGACGGGCGACGCCGGGGCACCCGCACGGGGTTCCCCGGCGACGAGCACCGTGTTCAGCCGCGGTAGGCGGCGCGCATGATGTCCTGCATGTCGTCCAGCATCGGCATGCGCGGGTTGGCCGGTGCGCACTGGTCCTCGTAGGCGTTGAGGGCTTGCTGCGGCAGGGCGTCCAGGAAGGTCCGCTCGTCGATTCCCACAGCCGCGAACGTCGGCTCGATGCCGACGGCGTCGCGCAGGCGTTCGACGGCGGCGGCGAGGGACTCCACGCCCTCGGCCGGGGTGGCGGCGGGCAGTCCCAGGGCGCGGGCGATGTCCTGGAAGCGTTCGGGGGCGCGGTAGTTCTCGTACTTGGGCCAGCCCGTGAGCTTCGTGGGCACGGTGCCGTTGTAGCGGATGACGTGGGGAAGCAGGACCGCGTTGGTGCGGCCGTGCGCGATGTGGAAGGTGGCGCCGAGGGTGTGGGACATGGCGTGGACGATGCCGAGGAAGGCGTTGCCGAAGGCCATGCCGGCGATGGTGCCGGCGTTGTGCATCTTTTCCCGGGCCTCCGCCGCGTCCCCACGGTCGTTCACGGCCGCCTCGAGATGGCCGAAGACCAGGCGGATCGCGTGCAGGGCGAGACCGTCGGTGAAGTCGTTGGCGTAGACGGACACGTACGCCTCGATGGCGTGGGTGAGGGCGTCGAAGCCGCTGTCGGCGGCCAGCGCCGGGGGCAGGGCGGTGGTGAGGAGCGGGTCCACGATGGCCACGCTGGGGGTGAGCGCGTAGTCGGCCAGCGGGTACTTCTTGCCGGTGGCGGGGTCGGAGATCACGGCGAAGGGGGTGACCTCGGCGCCGGTACCGGAGGTGGTGGGCACGCACACCAGGCGGGCCAGCTCGCCCAGGGCCGGGAAGCGGAAGGCGCGCTTGCGGATGTCGGAGAACTTCTGCCGCATGTCGGCGAAGTCGACGTCGGGCTGCTCGTACAGCAGCCACATCACCTTGGCCGCGTCCATGGGGGAGCCACCGCCCAGCGCGATGATCGTGTCGGGGCGGAATTCCCGCATGAGGGCGGCGCCGCGCTGCACGGAGTCGATGCTGGGTTCCGGTTCGACGCTGTCGATGATCTGCACGGTCACGGGCTCACGCCGCCGCTGCAGCACCCGCGTGATCCGGTCGACGAAGCCGAGGCGGGTCATGGTCGCGTCGGTGACGACGGTGACGCGGTGGACGTCCGGCATGGAGGTCAGATAGCGGATGGCCTGCGGCTCGAAGTAGATCTTCGGCGGGACCTTGAACCACTGCAGGTTGTTGCGGCGCGTACCGACCCGCTTGACGTTGAGAAGCTGGGCGGCGGAGACGTTGTTGGACACCGATGTGCTCCCCCAGGAGCCGCAGCCGAGGGTCAGCGACGGCAGCAGGCCGTTGTAGATGCCGCCGATCGCCCCTTGGGAGGACGGGGCGTTGACGATGACGCGCACGGTCTTCATGCGGGTGCCGTACGCCTCGGCCAGGGCGCGGTCCTCGGTGTGGATGACGGCGCTGTGGCCCTGGCCGTGGAAGGCGACCATGTCGGCGGCCAGGCCGAATCCCTGCTGTTCGTCCGCGGCCCGGAGCACGGCCAGCACGGGGCAGAGCTTCTCCCGGGTCAGCGGCTCGTCCGGGCCGACCCGTCCGGCCTCGACGAGGATGACCGACGTGTCCTCCGGCACGGAGAATCCGGCCCGCTCGGCGATCCAGGCGGGGCTCTGGCCGACGGCGGCGGCGTTGACCTTGGGTTCGCAGCCGGCGCCCGAGCCTCCGGAGGAGGGGAACAGGAAGGACTCCAGCTTCGCCTTCTCCTCGGCGGTCGCCAGATGGGCGTGCAGGGTCCGGAACTCCGCCAGCGCCGCGTCGTAGATCTCGTCGTCCAGGATGACGGCCTGCTCGGAGGCGCAGATCATGCCGTTGTCGAACGACTTCGACAGCACCAGGTCGTTGACGGCACGGCGCAGCTTCGCGCTCTTGTGGACATAGGCCGGGACGTTGCCCGCGCCCACGCCGAGGGCGGGCTTGCCGGCCGAGTAGGCGGCCTTGACCATGGCGTTGCCGCCGGTGGCGAGGATCAGCGAGACGCCCGGGTGGCGCATCAGCGTGCCGGTGGCCTCGACCGACGGCTGCTCGATCCACTGCACGCAGTGCTCCGGCGCGCCCGCGGCGACGGCCGCGTCGCGCACGATGCGGGCGGCTTCGGCACTGCACCGCTGGGCGGAGGGGTGGAAGGCGAAGACGACCGGGTTGCGGGTCTTCAGGGCCATCAGCGCCTTGAAGATCGTGGTGGAGGTCGGGTTGGTGACGGGGGTGATCGCGCACACGACGCCCACCGGTTCGGCGATCTCGACCATGTCCTCGATGTCGTCGCGGGCGATGACGCCGACGGTCTTCATGGGGCCCATGCTGTGCGTGACGTGCTCGCAGGCGAACATGTTCTTGGCCGCCTTGTCCTCGAACACCCCCCGCCCGGTCTCCTCGACCGCCAGAAGGGCCAGTGCGGTGTGCTGGTCCAGGGCGGCGACCGACGCCTTCTTCACGATGTGGTCGACCTGCTCCTGGCTGAGACCCTCGTAATCGGCGAGTGCCTTGAGGCCGGCCGTGACCAGACGGTCCACGGCGACCGCGGTGTCCGAGGGCGCGTCGGCCTCGACGCGGTCTCTGGTCCGCACGTCCTGTCGGGTCATGGTGGTCCGCCTCCGTCGTCAGGGGCCGCCGTGGTGTACGGCGGCGCTCTCTGCCTTCACTGTCCTCCGGGTCCGCCCTCCGCAGGGGCCGCCGAAGGACCCCTCCCGTGTCCGTCCGGCCCGGCCCCGCAGGGACCGTCGGCCCCGGCCGGCCGAGCCACGGGACCGCTCGCCGCTCCGCTCACGGATTCCCGGTCCGGACGAGCCGGGTGGACGCCGCGCAGTCGTCGGTGCGGAAGCCGAGCCGGTTCACCACGCCGACCACGCCTTCGAGGCGCCAGACGGCGTGGACGAGCTCCGGCACCTGACTGCGCCGCTCGACGCGGCCGACGAGGGTGACGACACCGTCGCGCACGGAGACGCGGACGGCGTCGGACGGCAGGTCCAGCGCGCCGACGACGATCTCCGCGGTCACCTGGCGGCGGATGTCGTCGTCCGCGCGCAGAAAGACCCGGAGCAGATCCCGGCGGGTGGCGATGCCGATGAGCCGGTCCTCCTCGTCCACCACGGGCAGCCGCTCGATGCCACGGCGCTCCATCAGCCGGGCGGCGTCCGGGACGGACTGCTCCGGGTGCACGGTGACCGCGGGACTCGACATCACGTCCCCCGCCGTCACGGCCGGAGGCGGAACGGTGCCGTCCCGGTAGGCCTGAGCGCGTACCAGATCGCTGCCGGACAGGACGCCGAGGACCTTGTCGTCGGCGTCGACCACCGGCAGTCCGCTGATCCGGTGGAGGTCGAGCAGGCGCACCACCTCCTTGAACGGCGTCGTCCGGCGGGCCTGCACGACGTCCCTGGTCATCACTTCACCGACGGTGTGAGCGGTCATGGCGGATTCTCCTTCACAAGCGGGACGGGGAGGGCCGGCGCCGGAGGCCGGCTCCCCCGCCGGTCCGGGCGGACGCCGCGCGGCGCCTACCTCCGCGGGCCGCCGCGCCACGGGGGCGGCGCGGCCGCCCGGCGGCCGGCGTCGTCCCGGTGGACGGCGCGTCCGGTACCGGCGCACAGCCGGTCGTGGAGCCGGTCGGCGAGTTCGCGTGCGCTCGCCTCGCGGGCGTGGACGGTCACGAGGCGGCGTCCGACCCGGATGTCGGCGACGGCGGACCAGGGCAGGTCCACGTGGTGGGCCTCGGCCCGCTGGACGCGCACCTCACCACTCACGGGCGGCAGTCCCGGCCGGTCCAGGGCGGCGGCGACCTTCTCGCGGAGATAGGCGAGCGACTCCTCGTCCAGCCCGCCGTCGGCACGCACCCGCACGGCGGCGGTGGTCCCCTGGTCGCCGATGTCCTTGGCAGTCATGTGTTCCGCTCCCTCTGATCGTTCTGCGAACACCTCAAGACTGCTGCGTTTCCCGTCGGCGCCCCAGAGGCGGTCGGCCCCGGCACCGGGGCTCCTCGGCCCCTGACCCCAGGGCCGAGGAGCCCCCGGGCCTCACCTGCTGTCGCTCCCCTCGGTCCCCTCCAGCGCCGCCCGGCCCGCCTCCAGGCGCGCCACCGGCACCCGGAACGGCGAGCAGGAGACGTAGTCCAGTCCCGCGGTGTGGAAGAAGTGCACCGAGTCGGGGTCACCCCCGTGCTCGCCGCACACGCCGATCTTGAGGTCCGGGCGGGCGGCGCGGCCCTCGGCGACGGCGATGCCCACCAGCCGGCCGACCCCGTCGCGGTCGAGCGTCTCGAACGGCGACGTGGGGAAGACGCCCTTGTCGAGGTAGGCGGAGAAGAACTCGGCCTCGACGTCGTCGCGGGAGAAGCCCCACGTGGTCTGGGTCAGGTCGTTGGTGCCGAAGGAGAAGAACTCGGCCTCCTCGGCGATCCGGCCGGCCGTCAGCGCGGCCCTGGGCAGCTCGATCATGGTGCCGACGGGGCAGTCGACGGTGACGCCCGTCGCCCGCGAGACGTCGGCCAGCACCTCTCGCACCTCCTCGCGTACCAGGCGCAGCTCCCGCACGTCACCGACGAGCGGGACCATGATCTCCGCCTCGGGGGCGCCGCCGGACAGGAGACGCCCGGCGACGGCCTCACCGATCGCCCGGACCTGCATGGCGACCAGGCCGGGGACGACCAGCCCCAGCCGCACACCGCGCAGCCCGAGCATCGGGTTCTCCTCGTGCATGCGGTTCACGGCGGTCAGCAGCGCGACGTGGTGGGCGTCCGGTTCCTCGCCACGGGCCTCGGCCGCGGCGATCCGCACCGCCAGGTCGGTGCGGTCGGGCAGGAACTCGTGCAGCGGCGGGTCGAGGAGGCGGATGGTGACCGGCAGGCCGTCCATCGCCTCCAGGATGCCGGCGAAGTCCCGCCGCTGGAGGGGCAGCAGGTCCGCCAGGGCCCGGTCGCGCTCGGCGTCCGTGCCGGCCAGGATCATCTGCTCGACCAGCTTGCGGCGCTCGCCGAGGAACATGTGCTCGGTGCGGCACAGGCCGATGCCCTGCGCCCCGAACCGGCGGGCACGGGCGGCGTCCTCGGGGGTGTCGGCGTTGGCCCGCACCTCCAGGCGCCGGACGGTGTCCGCCCGGGACAGCGCCCGGGCCACCGCGCCGACCATGTGCCGCGCGCCTTCGTCGCCCCGGCCGTCCTCCAGGTACCGGATGACCGCCGAGTCCACCAGCGGTACGGCCCCCGCGTACACCGCTCCCGCGGAGCCGTCCACCGAGACGACCGTGCCCTCCTCCACGACGGCGCCGTCGGCGGTGGTGAAGCGGCGGGCCTCCGTGTCCACGGTGAGTTCCTCGGCGCCGCACACGCAGACCTTGCCCATGCCCCGGGCCACGACGGCCGCGTGACTGGTCTTGCCGCCCCGGCTGGTGAGCACCGCCTGGGCGGCGATCATGCCGGGCAGGTCGTCGGGGGTGGTCTCCTGCCGGACCAGGACCACCTTCTCGCCGGCCGCGGCACGCCGTACGGCACGGGCCGTGTCGAAGACCACCGCGCCGACCGCCGCGCCGGGGGAGGCCGGGACGCCTCGGGCGAGCGCGGTGCCGGTCGCCGAGGCGTCGAACCGCGGGAACATCAGCCGGGCGAGTCCGTCACCGCTCACCCGGGCCAGCGCCTCGTCCGGGGTGATCAGCCCCTCGTCGGCCAGTTCGGCGGCGAGGACGAACGCGGCCTCGGCGGTGCGCTTGCCGACCCGCGTCTGGAGCATCCACAGGGTGCCGCGCTCGATGGTGAACTCGATGTCGCACAGGTCGCGGTAGTGCCGCTCCAGGGTGTCCGTGTGCGCCCGCAGGCGGGCGTACGACTCGGGGTCCAGACGTGCCAGCTCGCTCAGGGGCACGGTGTTGCGGATGCCGGCGACGACGTCCTCGCCCTGCGCGTCGGGCAGGTAGTCGCCGTACAGGCCGGGACGCCCGGTGGCCGGGTCGCGGGTGAAGGCGACGCCGCTGCCGGAGTCGGGCCCGAGGTTGCCGAAGACCATGCGCTGCACGTTGACGGCGGTGCCCAGGTCGTCGGCGATGTGCTCGCGCCGCCGGTACAGACGGGCGCGGTCGCCGTTCCAGGACCCGAACACGGCCAGCACCGCCCGGCGCAGCTGCTCGGCGGGGGACTGCGGGAAGTGCTCCCCGGTCTCCAGGTGGATCAGGTTCTTGTACGTCTCGACCAGCTCGGTCAGGTCGGACGCCGTCAGGTGCACGTCGTCCCGCACACCGCGCAGATCCTTCAGAAGGGCGAGGGAGCGCTCGAACAAGGCGGAGTCGACGCCCATGACCGTGCTGCCGAACATCTGGACGAGGCGACGGTAGGAGTCCCAGGCGAAGCGTTCGCTGCCGGAGACCTTGGCCAGCCCGTGCACGGACTCGTCGTTCAGGCCGATGTCGAGGATCGTCTCCATCATGCCGGGCATGGAGAACTTCGCGCCGGAGCGGACGGACAGCAGCAGCGGGTCGTCCGGCTCTCCCAGCACCCGGCCGGCGGACGCTTCCAGGGCCGACAGGTGCGCGGAGACCTCCTCCCACAGGCCGGCGGGCTCGCCGCCCGTGGCCAGGAAGGCGCGGCACGCCTCGGTGGTGAGGGTGAAGCCTGGCGGTACGGGGAGCCCGAGCCGGGTCATCTCGGCCAGGTTCGAACCCTTGCCGCCGAGGAGGTCGGCCATGTCCCGGCCGCCCTCGGTGAAGTCGTACACGTAACGGGCCATGACGCTGCGCTCCTAAGCGTGGGGGCGTGACGGTCCCAGCGTCGGGCGGGGGCGTGCCCGGCGCGAGGTGCCGGCCGTCCTGCCCGGGGGACCGGTCGGCCCGGGTTCACGCCGTCCGTGCCGGAAGGACCTTCGGGGGCCCTGCCGCGTCATGGCCGGGCGCACACCCTGCTCTCCGGTCGTCCGCCACCACCCGACGGCCCCGAGCCGCGCTGCGCGCCGTTCGGCACAGGGGGCCGAAGGTCCCGGCCGGACGAGGGCGGAGGGACCCGCCCTGTGCCCTGTCCGGCACTCCTCGCCGCGGGCCCGCACGACGAGCATCGACCGTGACAAGGCCGTTCGACGAGAGGACCTCTGATGACCGCGACGGTGCCGGCCGGCCCCCGAACCGCCGATGCCTGGCGGCAGTTCGCCGGAAGCGGATGGCGCGAGCGCATCGACGTGCGCGACTTCATCCAGGCCAACTACACCCCGTACGAGGGTGACGCCGCCTTTCTGACCGGCCCCACGGACCGCACGCGCGCCGTCTGGGAGAAGGTCAGCGCGCTCTTCCCCGAGGAGCGGCGCCGGGGCATCCTCGACGTGGACACCGCCACCCCCTCCACGATCACCTCGCACGCGCCGGGCTACATCGACCGGGACCGCGAACTGGTCGTCGGCCTGCAGACCGACGCACCGCTCAAGCGGGCGATCATGCCGGGCGGCGGGCTGCGCATGGTGGAGAACGGTCTGAGGGCGTACGGCTACGAGACCGACCCCTTCGTGTCGAAGGTGTTCGGGACCTACCGCAAGACCCACAACGACGGCGTCTTCGACGCCTACACCCCGGCGATGCGGGCCGCCCGCAAGGCAGGCATCATCACCGGGCTGCCGGACGCCTACGGCCGGGGCCGGATCATCGGCGACTACCGGCGCGTCGCGCTCTACGGCACCGGCCGGTTGATCGAGGCCAAGCGGGCCGAGCGCGCCCTGCTGGACGCGCGGCCGTCCACCGCGGACGTCGTCCGCGACCGCGAGGAACTGGCCGAACAGATCCGCGCACTGGGCGAACTGGCCGAGATGGCGGCCTCGTACGGCTGCGACGTCACCCGGCCCGCGACCACCGCGCACGAGGCGGTGCAGTGGCTCTACCTGGGCTTCCTGGCGGCGGTGAAGGAGCAGAACGGCGCCGCGATGTCACTGGGCCGCACCTCCACCTTCCTGGACGTCTACCTCCAGAGGGACCTGGACGAAGGGATCCTCGACGAGAGCCGCGCCCAGGAGCTGATCGACGACTTCGTGATCAAACTGCGGATCGTGCGGTTCCTGCGCACCCCGGAGTACGACGCCCTCTTCTCCGGCGACCCCACCTGGGTCACGGAGTCCATCGGCGGCATCGGCACCGACGGACGCACGCTGGTCACCCGCACCTCCTTCCGCTTCCTGCAGACCCTGTACAACCTCGGACCCGCCCCCGAGCCCAACCTGACCGTGCTGTGGTCGCCGCGGCTCCCGGACGGCTTCAAGGAGTTCTGCGCCCAGGTCTCCATCGACACCAGCGCCGTCCAGTACGAGTCGGACGAGCTGATGCGCCCGCGCACCGGTGACGACACCGCGATCGCCTGCTGCGTCTCGGCGATGGCGGTCGGCAAGCAGATGCAGTTCTTCGGCGCGCGGGTCAACCTCGCCAAGGCGCTGCTGTACGCGGTCAACGGCGGCCGGGACGAGATGACCGGCGAGCAGGTGGCCCCGGAGACGCCGCCGCTGACGGGGGAGTACCTGGACTACGACGAGCTGTCCGCCGCGTACGACCGCGTCCTGGACTGGCTCGCGCAGACGTACGTGGACGCGCTGAACGTCATCCACTACATGCACGACAAGTACGCCTACGAGCGCATCGAGATGGCCCTGCACGACCACCCCGTGCACCGCTTCATGGCGTGCGGCATCGCCGGCCTGTCGGTCGCCGTGGACAGCCTGTCCGCCGTCAAGCACGCCCGGGTGAAGGTGTTCCGCGACGCCACCGGACTGGCCGTGGACTTCAAGACCGAGGGCGAGTTCCCGGCCTACGGCAACAACGACGACCGCGTCGACGCGCTCGCCGTCGACCTGGTGGAGTCGTTCATGGCGAAGGTGCGCAGGCACCCCACCTACCGCGACGCCGAGCACACGCAGTCCGTGCTGACCATCACCTCGAACGTGGTCTACGGCAAGCACACCGGCAACACCCCCGACGGCCGGCGCGCGGGCGCCCCGTTCGCCCCCGGCGCCAACCCGATGAACGGCCGTGACCGGCACGGGGTCGCCGCCTCGGCCCTCTCGGTGGCCAAGCTCCCGTACGAGGCGGCGCGGGACGGCATCTCCCTGACCACCACGATCACCCCGGAGGGCCTCGGGCACGTCCCCGCGGAACGCGCCGGTCACCTGGTCGGCATCCTCGACGCCTACATGTCCTCGGGCGGCTTCCACATGAACGTCAACGTGCTGGACCGGGCGACCCTGGAGGACGCCATGGAACACCCGGAGAGGTACCCCGAGCTGACGGTCCGGGTCTCCGGGTACGCCGTCAACTTCGTCCGCCTCACCCGCGAGCAGCAGCTCGACGTGATCAGCCGCACCTTCCACGGATCGCTGTGAACACCACGGTCGAACCGGTGACGGGCCGGATCCACTCCTGGGACCTGTCCACGGGGGTGGACGGTCCCGGGACCCGGTTCGTGCTGTTCCTCAGCGGCTGCCCCCTGCGCTGTCTGTACTGCGCCAACCCCGACACCTGGCACATGCGGGACGGCGAACCGGCCACCGTCGACGAGGTGATGGCCGAGATCGAGAAGTACCGGGGCTTCGTCACCACCGCCGGCGGGGGAGTGACCCTCACCGGCGGCGAGGCCCTCCTCCAGCCGGTCTTCACGGCCGCGCTCCTCCGCCGCTGCAAGGAACTCGGCCTGCACACCGCCCTCGACACCTCCGGCTTCCTGGGCGCCCGCGCCACGGACGAACTCCTCGCCGACACCGACCTGGTGCTGCTGGACGTCAAGTCCTTCGACGCCCGCACCTACCGGAAGCTGACCGGCGGCGACCTCGCTCCCACCCTTGACTTCGCCGCCCGCCTCGACCGGTTGGGCAAGCGCGTGTGGATCAGGTACGTCCTGGTGCCCGGCTGGACCGACGACGAGGACGCCGTCGAGGGACTCGCCGGATTCCTCTCCGGCCTGGGCTGCGTCGAGCGGGTCGACATCCTGCCGTTCCACAAACTCGGCGCCGCCAAGTACGAGGCGCTGGGCGTCCCCTTCACCCTGCGGGACACCCCGGTCCCCGACAGGGCGCTCGTGGAGCGGGTACGGGCCCAGTTCCGCGGACACGGCCTCGCGGCCCACTGAGGCGGGCGGGAGCGGGCCGGACGGCCCCGGTCCTCGGCGGTCCTGGGAGGATGAGGAGTCCGACGGAGACCGAGGCATCACGAGGAGCATGCGATGGCGCACAGCGAGCAGGACGACAGCACGGGGAACCCGGTCAAGGTTTTCCTCCTGGACGACCATGAGGTGGTACGGCGAGGAGTGCACGACCTGCTGAACGACGAACCGGACATCACGGTGGTCGGAGAGGCGGCGACGGTGGAGCAGGCTCTTATCCGGGTTCCTGCCCTGCGCCCCGACGTGGCCGTCCTCGACGTGCGCCTGCCCGACGGAGACGGAGTGACCGTCTGCCGTGAGCTGCGGTCGAGGATGCCGGACCTGGCCTGCCTGATGCTGACCTCCTTCGACGACGAGGAGGCGCTGCTGGATTCGATCATGGCAGGCGCGGCCGGGTACGTGTTGAAGCAGATCCAGGGATCCGACCTGGTCACGGCCGTGCGGACGGTGGCCCGGGGCCAGTCGCTGCTGGACGCCAGCGCCACGGCCAAACTGATGGCACGGCTGCGAAGCGCCGGGGAGCAGCCGGCCGAGGAGCCGGACGTCCTGCCCGGCCTGACCGACCGGGAACGCGAGATCCTGGACCTCATAGGCGAGGGGCTGACCAACCGGCAGATCGGTCAGCGGCTGTACCTGGCGGAGAAGACGGTCAAGAACCACATCTCCCGGCTGCTCTCCAAGCTCGGCGTGGAACGCCGCGTGCAGGCCGCCGTCATCGCCACCCAGGCGCGTGACCGCATGCGGACCGAAGACCGATAGGGGCGTGGTCCGCCGACGGTCGCGTCGCACCGGCCGCTTGCTCGTCCTCCTCCCCTCGCACAGGGCGGCCCGGCCGCCGGAACTGACAGTTCCGGTCGGCCGGGCGGCAGGGTGATCGCTGATCCCTTGTCGTTCTCCCTGTTCGAGCCGCTACCGTGACGGTTGAGCGATACGGCTGCCGGCACGCGGTGAGGCGTTGGAGGAGTAGCGGTGGAGAACGCCGAGGAAGCCCGTGAGGCACGGGTGCGACTGCCGCAACTGCGGCTGGACGAGTTGCTGGAGGAGCTGCAGGCCCGGCTGGACGCGGCCCGCGGCACCAGGGACCGGGTGCACAGTCTGCTGGAGGCGGTGCTGTCCGTCGGCCGTGAGCTGGACCTGGAGCAGGCGCTGCACAGCATCGTGGAAGCGGCGGCGGCACTGGTCGACGCGGAGTACGCGGCCCTCGGCGTGATCGGTCCGGACGGCGAGCGGCTGTCCGCCTTCCACACCGTGGGGGTCAGCGACGAGCAGATCGCCCGCATCGGCCCCTACCCGGAGGGGCACGGCATCCTCGGCGAGCTGATCCGCCGCCCGGAGCCGCTGCGGCTGGCGAAGCTCTCCGACCACCCCGCCTCGTACGGCTTCCCGGCCCACCATCCGCCGATGAACAGCTTCCTCGGTGTTCCGATCCGGGTGCGGGACCACGTCTTCGGCAATCTGTACCTGACCGAGAAGCGCGGCGGCCAGCAGTTCGACGAGGACGACGAGTCGGTGCTGGCCACCCTGGCCGTGGCGGCCGGCGTGGCGATCGACAACGCCCGCCTGTACGAGGAGTCCCGGCTGCGCGAACGCTGGCTCCAGGTGAACGCCGAGATCACGCACACCCTCATGTCCGGCGCGGACCAGGGCGGGGTGCTGCCGCTGATCGCCGAACGGGCCAGGGAGATCACCGGCTCCGCCCTGAGTGTGGTGGCCATGCCGGTGAGGGGTACGGACACACTCGCCGTGGAACTCGCGGTGGGCCAGGAGGCCGACGCGTGGCGCGGGGTCGTCCTGCCCGCGGAGGGGACCCTCATCGGGCAGGCGTTCGTCCAACGGGCGTCCGTCAACAGCCCGGACCTCGCACGTGACGCGCGGCTCTCGGCCGGACTTCCGCGTTTCGAGGGGCTCGGGCCGGCCGTCGCCGTGCCGATCGGCTCGGGCGACGACGTCCGCGGTGTGGTTCTGCTGGTCCGGCAGTCGGGTGGCCATGAGTTCTCCGAGAAGGAGACCGAGCCGCTCGAGGTCTTCGCCGCCCAGGCCGCCGTCGCGATGGAGCTGGCGGAACGCCGCGCGGACGCCGAGCAGATCGCCCTGCTGGAGGACCGTGACCGGATCGCCCGTGACCTGCACGACCTGGCGATCCAACGGCTCTTCGCCACCGGCATGACGCTGCAGAGCGCCGACCGGTTCATCCAGCACGAAGGGGCCTCGGACCGGGTCCAGCGGGCCGTGAACGACCTCGACGAGACCATCAAGATCATCAGGTCGACGATCTTCGGCCTGCGCTCCCGCGAGGACGACGCGGCGCCCGGCCTGCGCTCCCGCGCGGTGCGCGCGGTGGGCGAGGCCACCCCGCTGCTGGGCTTCGCCCCCAGCGTCCGCATGGAGGGCCTGCTCGACACGCATGTGCCCGCGGAGACCACCGACCACGTCCTGGCCGTCCTCACCGAGTCCCTGGCCAACATCGCCCGGCACGCCCGCGCGGACCGCGCCGACGTGGTGCTGGAGACCGACGGCAAGGAGGTCCGCCTGACGGTCACGGACAACGGCGTCGGCATCCCGGCCGGAGGCCGCCGCAGCGGTCTGACCAACATGGCCGAGCGAGCACGGAAGCTCGGCGGCGACATGGAGCTGGAGAACCCGGCAGGAGGGGGAGCACGGCTCCTGTGGCACGCGCCGCTGGGACGGTCCGCGGACGACGTCGGTCCCGCCTCGTGACGCACGGCGTCAGCCGCCTGCGGCCGAGCCGGGGTCCCGCGCCGCCGTCCCGCCGTGCCGCAGGGGGGTGGCCGAAGGTCCCTGTCGTCAGGGGCTGTTGAGTCTTCGGGTGCGGACCTTCGGCGTCGGGTGCGGGGTGACGGGAGCCGGGAGAGTGGGTGGTGTCAGGAACCGACCGGAGTCCGTCTGAAGGGATCACCGTCATGTCCGTGCACCAGCCCACACATCGTGGTTCAGGTTTCCATCTGCCGTCGTTCCGCGGGAACCGCGCCGTTTCCGCGCCGGGGGAGGCGGTGTCGGCGGAAGTCGGCGCGTTCACCGCACGGGCCGGCGTGCTCGCCTCGGTGCGGGTGCTGATGGGGTTCGTCTTCCTGTGGGCGTTCCTCGACAAGACGTTCGGCTTCGGTTACGCCACCGCCTCGGGGAAGGGCTGGGTCGACGGTGGTTCGCCCACCGAGGGCTTCCTCGGGCACGTCGCGGTCGGTCCGATGGAGTCGACGTTCCATGCCTGGGCCGGGGACGCCTGGGCGGACTGGCTGTTCATGCTCGGCCTGCTCGGGGTCGGACTGGCGTTGACCGCCGGAGTGGCGCTGCGCCTGGCGGCGCTGGCGGGGTCGGTGATGATGGCGCTGATGTGGGTGGCGGAGTGGCCGCCGGCGAAGCACCTGTCGGACGGGTCGGCGAGCATGTCGACGAACCCGTTCGTCGACTACCACCTGATCTACGCGGTGGTCCTGATCGCGCTGGCCGCGGTCTCGGCCGGTGACGCGCTGGGTCTGGGCCGGCTGTGGGCCCGGCTCCCGATCGTCCGTGACCACCGGTGGCTGCGCTGAACACGGCCGGTGGGGCGGTTCCTCCGAAGGACCCGTCCCACCGACCTGCCACGCCACCGCCCCCGTCGACGTCGTCGCGCACGACTGACGCGGCCGGCCAAGAGACACCGAAGGAGAAGGCATCATGAAGGCAGCGGTCGTCCGGGAGTTCGGCAAGCCCCTGGTCATCGAGGAGCGCCCCGACCCGGAACCCGGCCCCGGTCAGGTCCGTGTCCGTGTCGAGGCGTCCGGTCTGTGCCACACCGACATCCACGCCGCGCACGGCGACTGGCCCGTCAAGCCCACCCTGCCGTTCGTGCCCGGCCACGAGGGCGTCGGCCTCGTCGAGAAGCTCGGCGACGGCGTGACGCACCTCGCCGTGGGGCAGCGCGTCGCGGTGCCCTGGCTCGGCAAGGCGTGCGGACGGTGCGAGCACTGCCGGTCCGGCTGGGAGACCCTCTGCGAGAGCCAGATCAACACCGGGTACGGCTGCGACGGCGGGTACGCCGAGAAGATGCTCGCCTGGGCCGACTTCGCCCAGCCGGTGCCCGAGGGCGTCAGTGCCCTCGACGCCGCCCCCCTGACCTGCGCGGGTGTCACCACCTACAAGGCGCTCAAGGTCGCGGACGTCCGGCCCGCCCAGCTCGTCGCCGTCTCGGGCGTGGGCGGACTGGGCCACCTGGCGGTGCAGTACGCGAAGATCGCCGGGGCGCGGGTCGCCGCGATCGACGTCACCGACGACAAGCTCGCACTCGCCCGGGAACTGGGCGCGGACATCATCGTCGACGCCCGCACCCAGGACGTCGGCGCCGAGCTGAAGCGGCACGGCGGCGCACACGCGGCCCTCGCCCTCGCCGTGAACCCGGCCGCCTTCACAGCCGTCAACTCCGGGCTGCGGCGCGGCGGGAAACTCGTGATGGTGGCCCTGCCGGCACACGGCACCCTCCCGGTCCCGATCTTCGACACCGTCCTGAACGGCACATCGGTGATCGGCTCCATCGTCGGCACCCGCCAGGACCTCGCCGAGGTCTTCCAGCTCCACGCCGAGGGCCGCACGCGGGTCATCCTGGAGACCCGCCCGCTCACCGCCGTCAACGACTGCATCGACGAGGTCCTGCGCGGTCAGGTCAAGGCCCGCATCGTGTTCGACCTCGGCGCCGGAGGCTGAGAGCGACTCGAGCCCGCGCCGCCGGCCCGACCGGGCGAGGGCCGTTCCGCGGCAGGCCGGGGACGGTCGGCCCTCGCCGCCGGCCACCGCACACGGGAAGGATGGAAGACGGCACCGGACCACGCACGGGAAGACGACTGGCTGATGTACCGCAACGACGGATTCCGCGAACTGAACCGGCGGGAGAGCCTGAGCCGGCTGGCCCAGGTGACCGTGGGCCGCATCGTGCACACGCGTGACGCTCTGCCCGCCGTCCTGCCGGTCAACTTCCTCCTGGAGGAGAGCGGCGCCGTGCTGCTGCGCACCTCGGCCTCCTCGGAGCTCGTCCGCGCCGTCGACGGCGCCGTGGTCGCCTTCGAGGCCGACGAGGTCGACGTCGCGGCACAGTCCGGCTGGAGCGTCGTCGTCACCGGCTCCGCCTCGGTGGTGACCGACCCCGACGAGCACGAGCGCCTGGTCCGCACCGGGCCCCGGTCCTGGGTGCCCTGGCCCGTGGAGGTCTTCGTGCGGATCGAGCCGGAACTGGTCACGGGCCGGGAGCTGGTCGGCGGGCGCACCTGCTACGGAGTCAGCCTGCCGTCGTGAGCACCCGGCCACGCCCGTACGGCTGCACGCACCTCCCTGCCAGACCGGCCGTCACTGGTCACCTGAGCAGCGCGGTGTTGTCATGGGTAGGGAAGGCGGCGTGCAGGGGTGTCGACGCACCGCACGTGGTCCGCCCGGGCGGTCCGACCGCGGCCGCCCCGTCGTGACGCGGAGGAGACCGATGTCATGCTGCACCGTCGCACGGTCGGAGACGTGATGACCGAGGAGGTCGTCACCCTCCGCCCCACCACACCGGTCCAGGAGGCGGCCGCCCTGCTGGACGCGAACGACATCGTCGCGGCACCGGTCGTCGACGACGGCGGCGCCCTCGTCGGCGTCGTGTCCGCGTCCGACGTGCTGCGTCACGAGACCGGCACGCCTGATCCGCAGGGACAGGGCGGGACCGACGAGCGCGCCTGGAGCAAGGCCCGGGCACGGACCGCGGGCGAGCTCATGAGCAGCCCCGTCTTCACCGCCCGCGCCGACTGGACGATCCCCCGGGCCGCGCGGGAACTCCGCAGGCGACACGTCAAACAGCTGCCGGTGGTCGGCGACGACGGGCTTCTCACCGGCATCGTCACCCGCAGCGACCTGCTCGACGCCTTCATCCGCCCGGACGCCGAGATCCGCGGCGAGGTCGAGCAGGACGTCCTGGGGCGCATCCTCGGCCTGGAGGAGGGCACCGTCGCCGTCGAGGCCCAGGACGGGGTCGTCACCCTTCGGGGACACGTCCCGGAACCGCGTCTCATCCCGGTGGTCGTCGGCCTGTGCCAGGGCGTCGACGGTGTCGTCGCGGTGGACGCCCGCCTCTCCGCCGGTCACGCCGGCTAGCCCGCGCCGGCGGCGGGCCGGTCACACGATGTCGAGAACGTCCGACACCGGGCGGCGGGGGGTCGCCGGGCCCCTCGGGCCGTAGCCGATGCGCAGCACCATCTGCACCTGCCCCGTGCCCGATCCCGGGTCGCGGACCAGCAGGCGCAGCTCGGGGGTCTCCAGGGCGTGGGACGTCAGCGAGGTGGCCAGGTCGGCCAGAGTGGCCTCCAGCAGTACCCGTTCGAGCGCCTGCCCGGCGCGCAGCCAGTCGGCAGGGCCGTCACCGGAGGTGCTCAGCAGGGCCAGGTGCGGGGTGTACTCGAAGGTGGTGGTGCCGCGGTCGGCCACCGGCCGGCGCCCGGCGAAGTCCCGTACCGGAGCTCTGCCGTCCCGTTTGCGAGGCCCGAACGCGTACTCGGGGACGCCGTCGACGGCCGTGTCCGCCTCCGCCCCCAGCCGGGTCCAGCGGATGAGGTCCTCACGGGCGTCGGCGTCCATGACGTCCCGGCTCTCCGCGTCGCGAATCAGGTCCAGCACCGTCTCGGCATGCCAGGCACCCGGGAAGAGCAGAGTGGCCGACTCACGCGCGGCAGCGTCCCGCAGCATGGTCCGCACGTCCTCGGGGAGGTCCTTCTCCGCGAAGGGGTGACGGCTGGTGTGCCGCTGCCGGATCGCCGCATGCAGCCGCGCCAGCTCGTCGTCCCGCGCGCGCCCGGTCTGCTCGGTCAGACGGACGGCGGCGAGCAACAGCGGATCCTGCGGCTCGGGCAGCAGCCGGACCTCCGGGGCGAGGCCCGCGTGCGCGGCGGCGACCCGCATGTTCAGCAGTGCCGCCCCGCAGCCGATGTGCAGCGCCCGGTCACCGGGGTCGGAGCGGGGCATGGCTCGCTCCAGATCGGCGTGGAGCAGCAGGAGGCGTTCGCCGGTCAGGAAACGGAAGCGCCATGGCTGGGCGTTGTGCATGGACGGCGCCAGCGTGGCCTCGGCCACCAGTGTGGTCACCGTCTTCTCGTCGAGCTGTCGCACGGCCATGGCTCCTCCTCGCACCCGCACGAAACGCGGGCCCACTCACCACGTACCCGTCGAGCGGACCGCCGGACACCACACCCTGACAGGAATAGACCTCTCCCCGCGGGGCAACCGGAAGCCTGGCACCCCACCGGGGGGCCGCTTTCGACGAGGGGAGACGGAGCGATCATGATCATGCCGGCGGAGAAGGAGCTGCGGGCTGTGCTGGCGCGGTTCGCGCAGGCGCGGATCGAGCACGACGTGCTGCCCACCGGCCGTACCAGCCGGGCGCTCGAGGACGCCACCTACACGCTGTGCGTGATCACCGGCTCCCGTACCGTCGAGCAGGCCCTGCGCGTCGCCGACGCCCTGCTCGACCGGTACACGGCGGGTCGCGCCGCCGGACTCCGCCGGGGGGACGAGACGCTCGCCGCGTGACGGCGTGACGGCGTGACGGCGTGACGGCGTGACGGCGTGACGAACTCTCGGTGCGGCAGCGGCAGTTCGTGCGGGACGCGCCGGGCGGGCACGGGTGTGCGACCGTGGAGGTGACGGCCTCCCGCCCGGACCGGAGTTGACCATGACCACAGCGCGTGACCTGGCCCTCGTCGCCGCCGACCCGCAGGACAGGACCGTGGTGGAGCAGGGCGACCTGTCGCTCGCCCTCGCGGGGGCGGAGCTGATCGACCTCCTCGACGCCGAGGCCCTCGCCCTCGACGGCACCCTCCTGATCCCGGCCGGGCCCGCGCCGGCCGGCGACCCCCTGCTGTCCGAGGCCGCGCGGTGGCTGGCGGACGGCGGACCCGGCGAGACCGTGGACGACTGGCTCTGGCGCCGGGGCCGCGACCTCGCGGGGCGCTACCGGACCGTCCTGGAGGAGGAGGGACTCGTCGCGCCCGAGCGGCGGAACCGCAACCCGCTGCGGCGGCAGCGCACCGCACCGGCCGACCCGTCGGCGGCCCGGGCGGCGGGGGAGCGCCGCTCGTCGGGCGAGCCCGTGCTCGGCGTCCTCGCGGCCGCCGCCGGACTGACCGAGCAGGGCGCCGAGGCGCCCGACGGACTCGCCGACGACCGGACGACGGTGCTGGCCGCGGTGCTCCAGGCGGTCACGGAGCTGGCCGGTGAACGGCAGCGCCGCACCATCGAGACCGCGGCCTTCGACAACATCTGGCGCGGCGACTGACCGCCGCCGGTCCACCCGGCGGGGTCCGGCCGTCCCGTGTTGCCGCCCCCGTGCACCGATGGTGGGATGGACCCTGCGTCCGCTCCGGCCCGTCCGGTGCGCGGACGACACCCCCGCACGGTCGCCGCCGGCCCCGGAGTGACACCATGAACACGTACCGAGTCGCCCAAGTGCCCGCCGCCAATGGGACGTTCGAGATCGTGGAACGCGAGGTGCCCCGGCCGGGCCCGCGGCACGTACGCATCGCCGTGGAGGCCTGCGGGGTCTGCCACAGCGACGCCCTGTTCGTCTCCGCCGGCATGCCCGGCGTGCGGTTCCCGCTCGTGCCGGGGCACGAGGTCGCCGGCCGCATCGACGAACTCGGCGACGGCGCCGACGAGATGGGCTGGCAGGTGGGGGACCGGGTCACCGTCGGCTGGTTCGGCGGCAGCTGCGGTCACTGCGTCCCGTGCCGCCGGGGCGACTTCATCGTCTGCGACACCCTCAAGATCCCCGGCTACGCCTACGACGGCGGGTTCGCCGAGGCGATCGTCGCGCCCGTCGACGCCCTGGCCCGCATCCCCGACGCGCTCTCCGCGGCCGACGCGGGACCCATGGCCTGCGCGGGCGTCACCACGTACAACGGGCTGCGGCGCAGCAGTGCGCGGCCGGACGACCTCGTGGCGATCCAGGGCATCGGCGGCCTCGGCCACCTGGCCGTGCGGTTCGCGGCGGCCATGGGCTACGAGACGGTCGCGATCGCGCGCGGCGCGGAGAAGGCCGACCTCGCCGGGCAGCTGGGCGCCCATCACTACATCGACAGCACGGCGGGGCCCGTGGCGGAGGCGCTGCAGGCGCTCGGCGGGGCGAAGGTGGTCCTCGCCACCGCGGGCGACTCCGAGGCCATCGCGGAGACGGTCGACGGCCTCACCCCGCGCGGTGAGCTGGTCGTCATCGGGGCGACCGCCGACCCGATGCCCATCAGCCCCTTCCAGCTGATCCTCAAGGGACGGCTGGTACGCGGCCACCCCTCCGGGACCGCACAGGACGTGCGGGACACCATGACCTTCGCCGCCCGGCACGGGATCCGCCCCATGACGGAGATCCTGCCGCTCGGCGAGGCGGACACGGCCTACCGGAAGATGCTGGACGGCAGCGCCCGCTTCCGTATGGTGCTCACCCCCGGCTGACCCCCGACCCCCGCGGCCCCTCAGGCCGCCGTGCCGTCGCTGTCCCGGTACGTCTCCAGGATGCGCAGCCACACCTCGCTGATCGTGGGGAACGCCGGGACGGCGTGCCACAGCCGGTCCACCGGCACCTCGCTGGTGACGGCGACGGTCGCCGAGTACAGCAGCTCCTGGACGCCGGGACCGACGAAGGTCGCCCCGACGACGTTGCGCCGCTCGGTGTCGACGATCACCCGCGCCCGGCCCCGGTACCCCTCCGCGTACTGCACCGCGCCGGCGATCTTCCCGATGTCGTAGTCCACGACGTCGACCTTCAGCCCCGCCCGCTCCGCCTCCCGCGCGGTCGGACCCACCGACGCCACCTCCGGCTCGGTGAAGACGACCTGCGGCACCGCGGCGCTGTCGGCGGTCGGGGCGTGCCGTCCCCACTTGCCGTCGTCGAGCGGCTCCCCCTTGGCGCGCGCCCCGATCACGGCGCCCGCGATCCGCGCCTGGTACTTGCCCTGATGGGTCATCAGGGCGCGGTGGTTGACGTCCCCGACGGCGTACAGCCAGCCCTCCGGGACCTCCGGCACACGGTAGGAGTCGTCCACCGGCAGCCAGTCGCCCGGGGTGAGACCGACCGTCTCCAGACCGATGTCCCCGGTGTGCGGAGCGCGGCCGGTGGCGAACAGGATCTCGTCCGCGACCACGGTGTCCCCGTCGTCCGTCGTGATCCGCACGGGCCCGTCCCCGCCGTCCTCGCGCTCCACCGCGGCCACCGACCTGCCGAATCGCACGTCCACCCCGGCCTCGCGCAGCGCGTCCGTCACCATCTCCCCGGCGAACGGCTCCATCCGGCCCAGCAGCCCGCCGCGGACCAGCATCGTCACCCGGGAGCCGAGCGCCCGGAACGCCGTGGCCATCTCCACGGCCACCACCCCGCCGCCGACCACCGCGAGCCGCTCCGGCACCTGCCGCGCCGCCGTCGCCTGCCGGTTGGTCCACGCACGGACGTCCGCGAGCCCCGGCAGGTCCGGGAACGCGGTGACCGTGCCCGTGCACACCCCGACCGCGTGCCGCGCGGTCAGCTCCACACGCTCCCCGTCCGGCGTGTCCACGACGACCTTGCGGGGGCCGTTCAGCCGGCCGTGCCCGCGCACCAGGTCCACGGAGACCGAGTCCAGCCATTCCACCTGATCCGCGTCCTGCCAGTGCGCGGCCATCGCGTCACGGTGCTCGAAGACGGCGGGCACGTCGAGGGGGCCCTCGACCGCCCGGCGCAGACCCGGGACGCGCCGGGCGTCGGCGCGCGCCAGCACCGGGCGCAGCAGCGCCTTGCTCGGTTCGCACGCCCAGAACGAGCATTCGCCGCCCAGCAGTTCGTTCTCCACGATCACCGTGGTGAGGCCGGCGGCGCGGGTGCGGTCGGCGAGGTTCTCCCCCGTCGGTCCCGCTCCGAGAACCACCACGTCGTAGGCCGGGGAAGTGCCGTTCATGCCCGCCTCCGTGATCTCGGATGGTCGACTGGGCGACGTCCTTCCAGTGTCCACCTCCGGGCAGGACCTCGCCCGGCGTGCGGGCGGGGCGGTACGCATCCGCACGGGCGGGCCGGGACGCACCGGTCACGACCGCCGCCGCGTGGTCAGGGCGACACCAGCTGCTGGCCGCCGTCGACGTCGTACGTCGCGCCCGTCACGGCCTCGTTGACCATGAGGTGCAGGATCACCGCGGCCACGTCGTCCGGGCCGACGACCCGCCGTATCGGGAGGGTGGCGCGCAGTCGCTCGCGGCGCGCCTCGAGCCGGTCGCCGAGGAGGGACGCGGACAGGGGCGTGTCGACGAAGCCGGGCGCGACGAGGTTGACCCGGACCGGCGCCAGCTCCACCGCCAGACTCGAGGTGAGCGCGGGCAGGGCGGCCGTCAGCGCCGAGGTCACGGACGCGCCGACGCCTGGACGCCGGCCGCCGGTCCCGCCGACGAACACCAGCGTCCCGGCGTCCCGCACCGCGGCGCCGCCGTACTTGGCGACCCCGAGGGTGAGGGCCAGACGCTCCGCGACATGGGCGCGCGCCTCGTCGACGTCGAGGTCGGCGAGCGTCGCGTAGAAGGGGGACCCGGCGGTCGACACGACGTGGTCGACGGGGCCGGGCAGGGCGTCGAAGAACTCCCGGAGGCGGCTCGTGTCGGCGGCGTCGAGGGGCGCGGACCGCTCGGCCCCGACCTCCTCCGCCGCGCGCTCCAGCCGCTGCGGATCGCGTCCCGCCATCACGACCCGCCCGCCGTGCCGGCGTACCTGACGTGCCGTCGCGAGCCCGATGCCGGAGCTCGCTCCGATCACCACCACGGACTGGTCCGCGAGGTCCTGAGGGAGTGGGGTGCCGGTCGCCATGGGCGCCTCCCGACGTGGATGCGCGGGACGGGCGGCCGGGCGTCGCGCCGCCGGGGCCGCGTTCCCGACGCTACAGCGGGGGACACCCGCCCACCAGTCGAACGGGTGAGCGGTCGGATCGGGGAGGCTCGGAACCGGTGCCGCGGACGTGCGGAACACGGCCCGGGGAGGACGCCGACGGGCCCGCGCCCGGCTGGGCGATCACCGGTGGCGGGCCGTCAGGGCCGCTCATAGCTTCGGCCTCATGAACAAACGTCACATCGCGTATCTCGCCTGCACCACCGCCATCGTGGCAGTGGGGATCGGCGCCGCGCCCTCGACCTCGACCCACCAGTGGGCCGTGCACCGCGTACAGCCAGGGCAGTCCATCCAGAAGGCCGTGGACGCCGCCAAGCCGGGGGACACGGTCCTGATCGCGGCCGGCACCTACAAGCAGAGCGTCGACATCACCCGCTCGGGCATCACCCTGCGCGGCGACGCCGACGGCCGCACCGTCCTGCGACCCCCCGCGAGCGCCGGCACGTCCGCCTGCGCCAAGGCGGGCAACGGCGTCTGCGTCACCGGCACCGACAAGAAGCCGGTGAAGAACGTCTCCGTACGGTCCCTGACCGTGCGCGGGTTCGCGAAGAACGGCGTGTGGGCGACCGGCACCGAGAACCTCAAGGTGCGCTACGTGACCTCCGAGAAGAACGGCCAGTGGGGCATCGCCACCGAACGCTCCACGCACAGCGTGATCAGCCACAACGTCACCCGGAAGAACGGCGACGCCGGAGTGTTCGTCGCCAACACCGTCGACACCGAGGAAGGCGCGCGCGACGCGAAGAGGACGGTGGTCCGCTTCAACGAGACGGCGGAGAACCGGGTCGGAGTCACCGTCCGGCGGCTGCGGAACCTCAGCGTCGACCACAACGAGGCCACCGGCAACTGCGCCGCCGTGTTCGTCGTCGGCGACGAGTCGAAGCCCCGCGCCGGAAACCTGAGCGTCGCCTGGAACCACGTCCACGCCAACAACAAGTACTGCGCCAAGACGCCCCGGCTGCCCTTCCTCCAGGGCTCGGGCATCGTCCTCACCGGCGTCGAGGAGACCCGGGTGGCGTTCAACCGGGTCGAGAACAACAAGGGCACCTCCCCGCTGTCCGGCGGCATCGTGCTGTTCAAGAGCCTCGTCGGCACGCCCAGCGAGCGCAACGACATCCGCGACAACCTGGTGACCGGCAACAGCCCCGCCGACCTCGCCAACCGCGACACCTCCACCACCAACACCTTCAGCCGCAACACCTGCACGCTCTCCGAACCCACCGGAATGTGCTGACCGACCGACCTGCCCCATCCACGGCGCAACAGCAGAAGCGAGGCAACGGATGACCACCGTTGATCCGGCTCCCCCGCCGCCCATGCGGCTGAGGGAGCTCGTATTCGGAGCGGCGTGCGCGGCCGCCGTACGCGCGGCCGTCCGTCTGGGCGTGCCCGACGCGCTGGACGACAGCCCCATGACCGTCGACGACCTGGCGGCGGCGGTGAAGACCCAGCCGCACACCCTGCGGCGGCTGCTGCGCGCGCTGTCGTGCCAGGGCGTCTTCACCGAGAACCCCGACGGCACCTTCGAGCACACCGAGATGTCCCGGCTGCTGCGCGAGGACGACCCGCACAGCCTGCGCTACATCGCCCTGTGGTGCACCGAGCCCTGGACCTGGAACGTCTGGCCGCGGCTGGACGAGGCGGTGCGCACCGGCGGCAACGTCTTCGAGGAGGTGTACGACCAGGAGTTCTTCACCTACCTCAACGAGTCGGCGCCCGAGTCCGCCCATGTCTTCAACCGGGCCATGACCACCTCCAGCGAGCAGTCCGCGCGGGACGTCGCCCGGCTGCTCGACCTGGACGACGCCGACTCCGTCGTGGACATCGGCGGCGGCCAGGGGCACGTCCTGGCCAGCCTTCTGGAGAAGCACCCCCGCCTGAGGGGCACGCTGCTCGACCTGCCGGGCGTCGTCGAGAACGCCGACCCCCGGCTGCGGGACGGCGGCGCGCTCGCCGACCGGGCCCGCGTCGTGGCCGGCGACTGCCGCGAGGACGTCCCCGTCGAGGCGGACGTGTACATCATCAAGAACGTACTGGAGTGGGACGACGACAGCACCCGCCGCGTGCTCGCCGCCATCCGCCGCTCGGCGCGCCCCGAGGCCCGCGTCGTAGTGATCGAGAACCTCGTCGACGACACCCCGTCCATGCGCTTCACCACCGCCATGGACCTGCTGCTGCTCCTGAACGTCGGGGGCGCCAAGCACACCCGGCAGAGCATGGTGGACCGGCTCACCGGCGCGGGCCTGGTCATCGGCGAGATCCGCCCGGTCAACCCGTATCTGCACGCCTTCGAGTGCACCGTCCCCGGCTGATCCCCCACGCACGGGCGCACACCACGAGGCCGCCGGCTCCGCGACTGACGCGGAACCGGCGGCCTCGTGGTGCGGTGTCCCGAGTGCGGCGGCTCAGGAGCCGGCGCCGCGCTCCCAACGGTAGAAGCACTGCGCCATGGCGTCCTTCGGGCCGCGCCACGTGGCCGGGTCGTACGGGCTGACGTACGCCTCCAGCTCCTGGCTGATGCGGCGGAACTCGGGGTGCGAGGCCACCTTCGCGATGGCGGGCGCCGGGTCCTGCTCCGACTCGATGAGGTGCAGGTACACGTCGTCCCCGAACTGGAAGAGACGGCGCCGGCTGACGCCGACCAGGTGAGGGAGCTCACCCCGGTCCGACGCGGCGAACACGTCGGCGATGTCCGGCGCCGAACCGGGCTTCATCCGGGCGACGATCAGGGCGTGGTGCATGGGATTCCTTCCGGGTCCCCGCAGGGACCGGTGCTCAGCGCGAGGACGCGACGGACGCGGTCTCGGACTCGCGGGCGGCCTGCTCGATCTTGTCCCGGATGAGCGCCATCTGGGTGCGGGAGTTGCGGTTGATGTTGTCCGTCATCCAGTCGTCGTCGACCGGCGCGTCGGGCTTCATCGCGAAGTCCTGCGTCCAGCGCATCTCGATCCCGCCCGGCACCTGCTCGTACTCCCACACGATGTCCATGTGGGCGAACGGGCCGGTCTCGACGCGGCGGGCGCGCACCATCCGCTTCCCGCGGTCCGGGGTGCGCTCCGACACCCAGCTCCACACCTTGCCGTTCTCGTCCGGGTGCATGGTCAGCCGGAACGTCGTCGTGTCGCCCTCCCGGGAGAGGATGTCCACCGACGCGTACTCGCTGAACAGCCGCGGCCAGTTCTCGAGGTCGTTGGTCATCTCCCAGACGAGGTCGAAGGGAGCGTCGATGGTGATGCTGTTCTCGGTGTGTCCTGCCACTTTCAGGCTCCAGCCGTGAGGGTGCTGTTGACGAGGGCGAGGAACTCCCGGGGCGTCCTGCACCGCTCCGAGTCGGGCGGCAGGGACGCGCCGTACCGGTTCTCCAGCTCGCCGACGATGCCGAGCAGGCCGAGCGAGTCGAGACCGAAGGAGTCGAAGGGGGACTCCGCGGCGTCCTTGAGTTCCTTGGGGTCGACGGTGATGCCGGCCGCCTGCTTCATCAGGGCGGCCAGTTCGTCGAAGGTCACTTCGGTGGTGATCATGGGTGACTGCTCCTTCCCCGCCCGGATCACCGGGCGGAATCGTCACCGCGGCGCACGACCAGCGCCGCGTTGGAGCCCATCAGTCCCCGGCTGAGGACGAGGGCGGTGCGCAGCTCGGCGGGGCGAGCGTGCGACGTCACCAGATCGAGGTCGTGGCAGATGTCGAACACGTTGGGCGTGGGCGGCACCAGGCCGTGCTCCATGGCCAGCAGCGCCGCCACCGTGTCCAGCACCGGCGCCGCGCAGTGGGCGCGGCCGAAACCGGTCTTGGGCGCCGTCACGGGCACCCGCGTGCCGTGCGCGCCGAGGGCGTCGGCGATCGCCAGCGCCTCCGCGCGGTCCGCCTCGGGCACGCCCAGGGCGTCGGCGAACACGACGTCGATCTCCTCCGGGGCGACGCCCGCCTCGTCGAGGGCGCCGGTGATCGCGTGGGCGAGGCCCTCGCGGGACTCCGCCCAGCGGGAGGCCCCGGTGAACGTGGCCGCGTGACCGGCCACGACACCCCGTACGGGCACCCCGCGGTCACGGGCCCGCTCCTCGTCCTCGACGACGAGCAGGGCACCGCCCTCCGCGGGTACAAAACCGCACGCCTTCTCGGTGAACGGGCGGTAGGCGCGGTCGGGGTCGTCGAGGGTGCTGAGCTCGGGGTAGCCGAGCTGGCAGACCATCGAGTACGGGGCCAGCGGCGCCTCCGCCGCCCCCACCACCATCACGTCGGTGCCGCGCCCCACCGCCCGGGCCGCGTGCGCGAGGGAGTCCAGACCGCCCGCCTCGTCGCTCGCCACCACCCCGCACGGCCCCTTCAGGCCGCCACGGATGGAGATCTGGCCGGTGCTCGCCGCGTAGAACCAGGCGATCGACTGGTAGGGGCCGACGAACTTGGAGCCCTGGCCCCACAGCTTCTGCAGCTCGCGCTGGCCGAACTCGCCGCCGCCGGAGCCGGCCGCGGTGACCACGCCGACCGAGTAGGGGTCGGCGGGCTCGCCGCCCAGCCCGGCGTCGTCGAGGGCGAGCGCCGCAGCGGCCATCGCGAAATGGCTGAACCGGTCGGTCTGCACCAGGAAGCGGTCCTCGATCAGGGCCGCCGGGTCGAAAGCCCGCACCTCGCCCGCCACCCGCAGCGGCAGATGCCCGCAGCCCTCACGGGTGATCAGGTCCAGTACGCCGAGACCTTCGCGGACGGACTTCCAGTAGGCGTCGGTCCGCAGTCCGTTGGGCGCGACCACACCGATGCCGGTGACGGCCGCACGCCCGGAACGCCGCTTGCTCATCGTGTCCTCCCGCCCGTACCGGACAGCAGCACCGCGGACTGGAAACCGCCGAACCCGCTGCCGACGGAGAGCACGTGCTCCAGCTTCCGCGGGCGGGCGGTGCGCGGCACGTAGTCCAGGTCGCACTCCGGGTCGGGGGTCTCGTAGTTCGCCGTCGGCGGCACGACCTGGTGCTGCAGCGCGAGCACGCAGGCGACCACCTCGATCGCGCCGATGGCGCCGAGGGAGTGCCCCACCATCGACTTGATGGAGCTCATGGGCGTCTCGTACGCGTGCGCCCCCAGCGACCGCTTCACCGCGGCCGTCTCGTGCCGGTCGTTCTGCCGGGTGCCGGAACCGTGCGCGTTGACGTAGTCGATCAGGGTGGGATCGATCCGGGCCTGGTCGAGGGTGGTGTCGATGGCGCGGGCCATCTCCAGGCCCTCGCTGGTCAGGCCGGTCATGTGGTAGGCGTTGCCGTAGGTGGCGTAGCCGCTGATCTCGCAGAGGATGTCCGCGCCGCGCGCCCGCGCGTGCTCGTACTCCTCCAGCACCAGCACCGCCGCGCCCTCGCCCATCACGAACCCGTCGCGGTGGGCGTCGAACGGCCGCGACGCGTGCTCGGCGTCGTCGTTGTTGGGCGACGTCGCCTTGATGGCGTCGAAGCAGGCCATCGTGATCGGGGAGATCGGCGAGTCCGACGCCCCCGCGATGCAGACGTCCGCCCGGCCCTCGGCGACGGTGTGGAAGGCGTAGCCGACCGCGTCGAGTCCGGAGGTGCAGCCGGTGGACACCGTCTGCACCGGGCCCCGCGCGCCGAACTGCTCGGCCACCGTGGAGGCGAGGGTGCTCGGCGAGAACGCCAGGTGCAGCTGGGGCTCCGCCTTGGTGTGGTCCACGTCCCAGCGCCGGCCGCTCTCGCTGACCAGCACGTAGTCGTGTTCCAGCCGGGTCGTCCCGCCGACCGCGCTGCCCAGCGACACCGCGGTGCGCCACGGGTCCAGGGACCCGGTGTCGAGCCCGGACTGCCGTACCGCCTCCCGGGCCGCGACCACGGCGAACTGGATGTAGCGGTCGGCGTGCTGGCACAGGTCCGCGTCCAGGCCGTGCTCGAACGGGTCGAAGTCGCACTCGGCGGCGATGCGCGAGCGCAGGCCCGCCGGGTCGAACAGGGTGATGCCGCGGGTCGCGGTGCGGCCTGCGGCCAGCAGGTCCCAGAACGCCGTCGCCCCGATGCCGCCGGGAGCGACCACACCTGTACCGGTGACGGCCACCCGCCGGGTCATTTTATGACCTCGCTCGGCTCGGCCGTCCGGCCCGCGTCCGGCCCGCCCACCGTCAACTGCGGCCCGGACAGAGCGCTTTCGGTCTCCTCCGTGTCGACGTGCCCGAGGCTCGGGTGGGGGGCCAGGGGACCCAGGTGGAACACCATGCGGGCCTCCTCGTCGCCGACGTTGCGGAAGCGGTGCCGCATGTCGACCGGGATCATCAGCCCCTGCTCGGCGCGGAGCGCGAACGGCTCGCCGTCCAGGTCCACCTCGAGCGCACCGCTGACGACGTACACGAACTCCTCGGAGTACGGGTGGTAGTGCTCGCCGATCCGCTCGCCGGGCTTGATGATGGCCAGCCCCATGAAGCCGCTGGTGGAGCCCACAGTGGCCGGCGTGAGCAAGGTCCTGAGGTCACCTCCGCGCCGTCGGTTGGGTTCCGTCTCGCTCAGATCCACGATGCGTGGGTGCTGCTTGGACATGGTTGATACCTCCGGGTGGGAGCGGCGACGTCGGGGCCGGACACGGCCGCGGACGTCGCCACGGTCGGCGTCAGGAGTCCGCCGAGACGCGGTCGGTGACGGGCATCATGTCGGCGTGCGCCAGAAGCCGGTGCAGGGTGCGCTCCGAGTCCAGAGAGCCCTCGACGCCGATCGCGGCGCCGTCCAGCAGACGCTCCAGCTCGGCGGCCTTGCCCTGGCCCTTGATGCCGAGGGCGGAGAGCGGGTCGAGATCGAGTTCGCCCGTGACGTCGATCATGCGGGTCACGACGTCGTGACGCTGAAAGACGGTGCTCGCGTACACCAGGCTGTCCGGGTCGTTCGCCGCGTCCTCGTCCTGCCGGGCGAGGAACCGGGCCATCTCCAGCCCGTGGCCCGCCACGGCCGGGTAGTAGAGCATGTGCCGCCGCAGACCGGCGGGTTCCGGGCGGCCGGCCTCCACGTGCTGCATCGCCGGGAGCGCCGCCCGGGTGAAGAACACCCGCGCGGAGTCGGGGTCGGACAGGTCCCGGTCCTGCTCGAGATAGGGGTTGATGGCCTCTTCCACGGCCTGGACCTCGGGCTGTGCGGCCACGTGGCACAGGGTGGCCAGCAGATCGCCCTCCACCTCCACGGCCCGCACCACGCGGTTGCCGTGCATGAAGAGAGAGGTGCGGTGCAGGCGCGTGGTGCCGTTGATCCGTGGCTCCGGCGCGTCGTAGTTGGCCAGGATGTCCACGACCTTGGACTCGGAGCCGGGCTTGACGGTGAAGGTGAGCGCGTGACGGGTCCGGCCGGCGCCCACGCGGGCCGCCGTCTGCAGGTTCGCCCGCGCCGCCTCGGGAGTGAGCGGCTGCTCCGGGCGGGTCTCACGCAGGACGCTGTAGCGCATCGACCGGGTGTCGCGGACGCAGCTGTGCATCGGCCGGACGATCTGGATGTGCTCCTCGCTGTTCACCCAGTCGAGGAACGGCAGGGCGCTCTCCCACTCGCTGGTGATGAGCCACTGCGAGGGGTTCTCGATCGACTGGCACAGTTGGTCACTGATGTGACCGGGAACGGACGCGACCGTGTTGCGCATGTGCTCGTACGCGTCGAGGAACTGCTCCTGGGCGCCCTCGTACAGGTCGAGCAGCAGGATCACCCGCAGCCTCGAGCCGTCGAACGCCGACTGCGAAATGCGTGCCGACTTGGTCATCCGGCGCACCTCTCCTCTTGGTCGGAAGGTCAGGAACGACCGCCGTGTCCGGAGGGCCGGGGTCGCCATGTGTCGATCGTTGACGCGACCTTCCGGTGCGCGCGAGCGACACGGGGCAGGTGGGTGAACCGCGTGTCATACGGGTGCCGCCGGGACGCGAACTCCCCGGTACCGGGGATGAAATGGGGCGTCCCTTTCCACAGCCCGTCGAGGGCGACGCTGGAGGCGTTTCAATGCATCGATCGGATACGGCCGGCCGGGCGGATCACCGCACGCCGGTCCTCATCGTCGGCGGCTCCCTGGTGGGCCTGTCCATGTCCCTGTTCCTGGGACGCCTCGGCGTGCCGCACACGCTCGTCGAACGCCACGCGGGCACGTCGCACCACCCCCGCGGACGGGGGAACAACGTGCGCACCATGGAGCTGTTCCGGACGGCCGGTCTTGAGCAGCGCATCGGCCGGGCGGCGTCGACCCTGGCGGACAACCACGGCATCCTGCAGACCCCGAGCCTGGTGGGCGACGAGGGGGAGTGGCTGCTCCAGGAGATCGACCCGGGCGGCGGCATCGCCCGCTTCAGCCCCGCCGGGTGGTGCCTGTGCAGCCAGAACGACCTCGAGCCGGTGATTCTCGAGGGAGCCCGGGAGCTCGGCGGGGACCTGCGCTTCGGGACGGAGATGCTGTCCTTCGAGCAGGACGCGGAGGGCGTGACGGCGCTGGTCAAGAGCCGGGAGACCGGTGAGCACACCAGGATCCGGGCGGACTACCTCGTCGCCGCCGACGGCCCGCGCAGCCCCGTGCGTGAGGCGCTGGGCATCGGGCAGAAGGGTCCGGGCGACCTGTTCCACAACGTGAGCCTCACGTTCAGCTCGCGTGACCTCGCCGGCTACGTCGGGGACCGGCGGTTCATCATCTGCTACCTCACCAACCCGGAGGCGGACGGCGCCCTGCTGCCGGTCGACAACCGGGAGAACTGGGTGTTCCACGCCCCCTGGCACCCCGAGCACGGCGAGACCCTCGAGTCGTTCACCGACGAGCGGTGCGTCGCCCACATCCGCAAGGCCGTCGGCGTGCCGGACCTCGACGTGAAGATCACCGGCCGGGCCGCCTGGCACGCCGCCGAGCGGGTCGCCGAACGGTACGGACAGGGCCGGGTGTTCCTGGCCGGGGACTCGGCCCACGAGATGTCGCCGACCGGGGCGTTCGGCTCCAACACCGGCATCCAGGACGCCCACAACCTCGCCTGGAAGCTGGCCGCCGTGCTCGGCGGCTGGGCCGGGCCCGGCCTGTTGGAGTCCTACGACGCCGAACGGCGCCCTGTGGCGGAGGCGACCGGCGCCCGTGCCTCCTCACGCTCGAGCGAGCACAGCCACCCCGGGTACACGCCCGCGGGCGGGCCCGGCGGGCCTGGCGGTCCCGGAGGTCCCGGGGGCGGTCCCGGTGGTCCGGGTGGGCCCGGTGCCGCCGGCCCAGGAGGTCCCGGGGGCCGTCCCGGTGGTCCCGGTGCTGCTGGTCCCGGTGGCCCCGGCGGCCCCGGCGGCCCCGGTGGCCCCGGCGGTCCCGGTGGCGGTGGGCCCGGTGGCCGCAAGGGCGGCATCCTCAACGTGGCGCTCGCCTACCGCTATCCGCGCGGCGCGGTCCTGGGCACCGACCCCGCGACGCCGGTCGTCCCCGACGGCGTCGTGCTGAACGGCGAGCCCGGCAGCCGTGCCCCGCACCTCTGGCTGGACCGCGCCGGCACCCGCGTCTCCACCCTCGACCTGTACGAGAGGTCGCTGGTCCTGCTCAGCGCGGAGAACGGCCCCTGGCAGGCAGCGGCCTCCGAGGTGGCGGCGCAGCTGTCCGTACCGCTCGACGCGTACCGGATCGGCGACGGGCCCCACGCCGACCTGACCCCCGACCCGGACACGGACTGGGCCGGCGCCCACGGCATCACCGAGGACGGCGCGGTCCTGGTCCGTCCCGACGGCTTCGTCGCCTGGCGCCACCCGGCGCGCCCCGCCGACCCGGCGAAGGCCCTGCGCGAGGCGGTCGAAACGATCCTGAGCCGTCCCTGAGGCGACCGGCGAGGGCGCCGGACCCGTGGCTCACGAACCGCCGATGCCGCCCTGGCGGCCCCGTTCCGACTTGGCCAGATGCTGCTCGAAGCGCTGGAGGGCGGGGCCGTCGACATCCCAGGGCCAGGACGTGACCATGCCCTGGAGGGCCTGGAACACGGGATGGGCGTCGGCGGCGCGTCCGGCGGCGCACAGCGCGTACGCCAGGACGTTGAGGTCGGCCGGCGCCGCCGCGTGCTGGAAGAACCCCGGCTTCGGCCACAGCGCCGCGGCCTGGTGCAGGGCCGCCGCCAGGTGTCCGGTCTCGAAGAGCTGGCCCGCGGTCATCGCCCGCATCCCGCCCTGCGCGAGCAGCCCCTGGTACTGCCGTACAGCCGCGGTGAGCTCGACGGCGGCGCACGGGGCGTTGGCCGGGATGCGGGTGCGGACCGCGTCGACGAAGTCCAGCACCGAGGCGCTGGAGCCGCCCTCCTCGGGCGACAGCAGGGCGAGCATCTGCAGGAACGCCTCGCGGTTCCAGGGGTCGCGGGCGGTGGCCTGCCGCCACAGGGCGTCGACGTCCTTGTGGTCGTACCGCTCGACGCGCGCGGTGCCGAGCAGGACCACCCAGGGCAGCGGGTCCTCCGGCCACAGCTCGGCGGCCCGGTGACACCGGGAGATCACCGCGTCGGTGTCCTCCAGACGCCGCTCCTCCAGGGCGCGCACCAGCGTGGTCCAGGAGTGGAACACCAGCGCGTCCACGTCGTCCGGGTCGCGCTCCAGCCAGGTTTGGGCGATGCCCGTGCCGGCGGCGGCCGCGGCCAGCACGGACACCCGGTGACCGCGGAGGTCCCAGTCGCTCCCGGTCTCCTCCAGCAGGCCGGCGATCAGATCGGCGTCGGCGGCCTTGCCACTGCCCCGCTTGCTCAGCTTGCCCAGGACCTTGGCCAGTTGGGCGTCCCCGAGAGAACGGGAGAGGCGGGGACGTCGGCCGGGGCGCGTGCTGAAGAGGGGCATATCCGAAGACTAGGAAGCGGATCGGTCCGTTCAACCGGAACGGGGTGATCGTTATCGATCTGGCCCTTGCCGCCGGTCAGCCGGGCAGACCGGGGCGGGGCCGGACAACTCGCCGGCCCCGCCCCGTCCGTCGCGCGCGACTCAGGCCGCGGGGGCCGGGTACGTCGGGTACTCCACGCCGGACACGTACTGGACGACGCGGACGACCTGGCACGAGTAGCCGAACTCGTTGTCGTACCAGAGGTAGAGGATCGCGTTGTCGCCGTCGACCTTCAGGGCGCCGGCGTCGACGATCGACGCGTGCCGCGAGCCGATGAAGTCGCTGGAGACCGCGTCGGGTGCGCTGATGAAGTCGATCTGACGCTTCAGCGGGGAGGTCAGCGACACGTTGCGCAGGTAGTCGAGGACCTCCTCGCGGTCGGCCGCGCGGCCCAGCTGGAGGTTGAGGATGGCGATCGACACGTCCGGCACCGGCACACGGATGGAGCTGCCGGTGATCGGCGCCTTCAGGTCGGGCAGCGCCTTGGCGACGGCCGACGCGGCGCCGGTCTCGGTGATCACCATGTTGAGCGGCGCGGACCGGCCCCGGCGCTCGGACTTGTGGTAGTTGTCCAGCAGGTTCTGGTCGTTGGTGAACGAGTGGACGGTCTCCACGTGGCCGCGCAGCACGCCGTACTCGTCCGCCATCGCCTTCAGCGGCGGCACGATCGCGTTGGTGGTGCAGGACGCGCAGGACAGGATGCGCTCGTCCGGCTTGAGGGTGTCGTGGTTGACCCCGTGCACGATGTTCGGCACGTCGCCCTTGCCGGGCGCGGTCAGCACCACCTTGTCGACGCCGGGCCGCAGGTGCTGCGACAGGCCCTCCCGGTCGCGCCACTTGCCGGTGTTGTCGATCAGGATCGCGTTGTCGATGCCGTACGCGGTGTAGTCGATCTCGGCCGGGTCGTTGGCGTAGATGACCTTGATGACGTTGCCGTTGGCGATGATCGCGCTGTTCGCCTCGTCGACGGTGATCGTGCCCTGGAACTGGCCGTGCACGGAGTCGCGGCGCAGCAGCGAGGCGCGCTTGACGATGTCCTGCTCGCCGCCCCGGCGGACGACGATCGCGCGCAGCCGCAGGCCGTTGCCGGAGCCGGACTTCTCGATCAGCAGCCGGGCGAGGAGACGGCCGATGCGGCCGAAGCCGTAGAGGACGACGTCGCGCGGTTCGCGGCGCTCGATCTTGTGCGCGCCGGTCGCGCCGGCGACGGCCTCGGCGGTGAACTCGGCGACGGACTTGCCCTGGTCGTCCGCGCGGTAGGCCTCCGCGAGCAGGCCGATGTCGATCTGCGAGGGGCCGAGGTCCAGCGTGGTGAGCGCCTGGAGGAACGGCAGGGTCTCGGTGACGGAGAGCTCCTCGCCGGCGATCTGCCGGGCGAAGCGGTGCGTCTTGAGGATGCTGACCACCGACTTGTTCACCAGGGAGCGGCTGTGCAGCAGGACGGTGACGTCCCGCTCCCGGTGCAGCTTCCCGATGATCGGGATCATCGACTCCGCGATCTCCTCGCGGTGCTTCCAGTTCGTGAACGAGTCTTCGTTGACAGTCACAGCATCATCTTTCGAGCTAGAGGGTGCTCATATGATAGTCATGCCGCTCGGAGGGGTTCGGAGGGGGCCCGTCCCCGAGGTGCGGAGGGACTCGGCGGGCCGCGCGGGAGGCTCCCCCGTCGCAGGGTTGCGCGAGAGGCGAACGGGTACGCGTCCCCTACTGTGCCCGGGCCCGAGCGGGCCCCGGGCGGCCCGACAACCGCCGCTACCAGGGAATTCGTCATGGAAACACCCGCGCACGAGAACAACGCCCCCACGCCCGCGCAGCGGGCCCTGGACGCACTGTCGGAGAACACCGAGGACACGGCCGCGCTGGACGCCCTGGCCAACAGCGACGTACTGATCCCGGTCCCCGACGACGCGGGCGACGAGGAGGCCGCCGACCCCGGCGCCGTCGCGCTCCCCGTGCTGGAGCAGCCGGGCGGCACCCAGGTGGTGCCCGTCTTCACCTCCGAGCTGGAGATGGCCGGACTGCTCCCGTTCGTCTCCCGCTACCGGCTGGTCCCGCTCGGCGCCCTCGCCGCCCAGTGGCCGACCGACGACCTGTCCCTCACCATCGACGGCAGCTCCGAACACCGCCTGACCCTGACCTCGGAGGGGGTCCGCACCCTGCTGGCCCGCCCCTGAGCCGGGCGGTGACCCGTCGGCCCGTGCCCGCGCGTCAGGCACGGGCCGATCCCTTCGCTCAGTCCCCGAGCGCCCGGGCCAGGGCCGCGCGCTGGACCGGGAGGGTCTCGGCGTGCAGCTCGCGGCCCCGCGCGGTGAGCTGCACGTAGACGCCGCGCCGGTCCGTCGGGCAGGCGCTGCGCTCGACCAGGCCGTGCTTCTCCAGGCGGGCGATCAGCCGGGACAGCGCGCTCTGGCTCAGATGCACCCGGCCGACCAGGTTCTGCACCCGGCACTGCTCCCCGCGCGGGGGAGTGGCGGACGCGAGCAGGTCGAGCACCTCGAAGTCCGAGGCGCCCAGGCCGTAGGGGTGCAGGGCGCGGTCGATCTCGCCCTGGGTGCGGGCGTGCACGGCGAGGATGTCACGCCACCGTTCCTCGAGCCGCGCCTCGTCGGTCGTCCCTGCCATACGGGAACCGTAACATTTGTTCGAAATTCAATGAACGGCCTGGCGGGTCAGGCCGACGCCCGTCTCACCAGCTCCGTGGGCAGGATGACCGCCGCCGTGTCCTCGCCGGAGATCTGTGCCAGCAGCACCCGGACCATCTCGGCGCTGATGCGGTCCCAGGGCTGGCGGATCGTGGTCAGGGCGGGGCTGGCCGCGACGGCCGCGGGGCTGTCGTCGAAGCCGCCCACCGCCACGTCCTCCGGCACCCGGCGGCCCGCCCGCTGCAACGCGGCGAGCACACCCTGGGCCATGAGGTCGGACGCCACGAACACCGCGTCCACGTCCGGCGCCCGCCCCAGCAGCCGCTCCGCGGCCGCCTCACCGCTCGCCCGGCTGTAGTCGCCGGAGACGATCAGCCGCTCGTCCTCCTCGACGCCCGCCTCCGCGAGCACCTCCCGGTAGCCGGCCAGCCGCTCCACCCCGCCCGGGGTGTCCAGCGGGCCGGTCACCACGCCGATCCGGCGGCGCCCCAGGCCCAGCAGGTGCCGCACCATGTCACGGGCGCCGTCCCGGTCGTCGGCCGCCACGTAACTGACCTTCGAGCCCAGCCCGATCGGCTTGCCGCACGCGACCAGCGGGACGCCCGCCGCGCGCAGCTCCTCCGCGACCGGGTCGCCGGAGTGGCTCGACACCAACAGCACCCCGTCCACGTGCCCGGCGGTGATGTACCGCGTGATCCGCCGCCGCTCGTCGTCCGTGCCGGCGAGCATCAGCAGCAGCGGGATGTCGTGCGCGGCCAGCGCCTGGGTGCAGCCGCGCAGCAGCACGTTGAAGTTGGGGTCCTCGAAGAACCGCTCCTGCGGCTCGGTGAGCAGGAACCCCACCGAGTCGGAGCGGCCGGTGATCAGGGAGCGCGCGTGCCGGTTCACGACGTACCCGGTGCGCCGGATCGCGGCGTTGACCGCCTCCGCCGCGGCGGGGCTGACGTAGTGGCCGCCGTTGAGCACGCGCGAGACGGTGCCGCGCGAGACCCCCGCCTCGCGCGCCACGTCGTGGATCGTCGGCGGCTTGCGCCTGCCCCCCGTGTTGCTCATGGTCACGACTTTACGGCCCCGGACAGCAGATCCAGACTCCAGAACCGCTGCACGACCAGGAACAGCGCCACCAGCGGCACCACCGCGAGGAACGCGCCCGTGATCACCAGGGTGTAGAGGGCGGGCTGACTCGATCCCTGCTCCAGGAGCGTGTACAGGCCCAGGGTGATCGGGAACCTCTCGTCGTCGCTGAGCATGACGAACGGCAGCAGGAAGTTGTTCCACACGGCCACGAACTGGAACAGGAACACCGTCACCAGCCCCGGCAGCATCATCGGCAGCGCGACCCGGGTGAAGATCCGCCACTCGCCCGCCCCGTCCATCCGGCCGGCTTCCACCACGTCCGACGGCACCGCCGCCGCGGCGTAGATCCGCGCCAGGTAGACCCCGTACGGGGAGAGGATCTGCGGCAGCAGCACGGACAGGTACGAGTCCGTGAGGTCCGCCTCCGCCATCAGCAGGTACTGCGGGATCGCCAGGATCACCGGCGGCATCAGCACCCCCGCGAGCAGGATGTGGAACACCGTCTCGCGGCCCCGGAAGCGGTACGTGGCCAGGGCGTAGCCGCTGACGGCGGACACGCACGTCGACAGCAGCGCGCCCAGCCCGGCGTACACGGCGGAGTTGGCCATCCACTGCCAGTAGACGCCCTCGCGGTAGGAGTTGAGGTCCGTGAGGTTCTCGGCGAAGCCGGTGCCCGGCCAGAAGGTGAACGTGGAGAACAGCTCGCGGCCGGACTTGGTGGACGCGATGACCACCCACATCACCGGCAGCAGGCAGTAGACCGCCCCGAGCAGCAGGGTCACCGTCGGGATCAGCGCGATCCGGCGGCGGGGGCGGCCCGGTCCCGGGCCGGAGCCCGTGGCGTCCGTGGCGGCGGCCCGGTCGAGGGTGAGGGAACTCATCGGCCCGCCTCCTGCTTCGTGCGTCGGTCGGCGGTGCGCAGGAACCCGAAGGACAGCACCAGGGTGGCGACCGCGATCAGCGTGGCCTGCGCGGCGGCGGCGTGGATGTCGCCGTTGCCGAAGGCGTCCTGGTAGACCTTCATCAGCGGACTCCAGGTGGTGGAGACGGAGTTGGTGAGCGGCTTGAGGGTGGTGGGCTCGCTGAACACCTGCAGCGTCGCGATGATCGAGAAGAAGAAGGTCAGCACCAGCGACGGCGCCACCATCGGGATCTTGATCCGCAGCGCGATCTGCAGCGGCGTCGCGCCGTCCAGCTTCGCCGCCTCGTACACCTCGGCGGGGACGGCCCGCAGCGCGGTGTAGATGACGATCATGTTGAAGCCGGTGCCGCCCCAGACCGCGATGTTGGACAGCGCCGCGTACAGCGGGCCGCCGTCCAGCAGGTCCGGCTGCGGCAGCCCCAGGGCGTCCAGCACGAAGTGGAACGGGCTGACGCCCGGCAGGTACAGGAAGCCCCACAGCAGCGCCGCCACCACGCCCGGCACGGCGTACGGCAGGAAGATCGCGAGGCGGGTGAAGGGCGCGAGCCGCACCCGCTCGGCGTCCAGCATCAGCGCGAACAGCAGCGCGAGCCCCAGCATCACCGGCACCACGATGCAGCCGTAGCCGAGCACGCGCAGCGCGCCGTGCAGCAGCTCGCTGTCGGACAGCGCGCCGGTGTAGTTCTCCAGCCCGGCCCACACCTCCTCGCGGGCCCCGGCCCCCAGGCCGAGCCCGGAGACCTGGACCTTGCGGAAGCTGAGCCACACCGCGTAGCCGATGGGCAGCGCGAAGAACAGCAGGAACAGCGTGATCGCCGGCACCAGGAACAGGTAGGGGGCGTGGCGCGCACGGCGGGCGGGGGACCTCACTCCGCGACTCCGAAGCCCTGCTTCTTCAGGTCGGCGACGGTGTCCTCCTGCATGGCGTCCAAGGCGGCGGTGAAGTCCGACTTGTTCTTCGCGGCGGCGCCGAAGGCGTTCTTGAACGTCGTGTAGGCGACGTTGACGTTCGGGCCCCAGGCGGACGGCGCGGTGGTCTCCGCGATCTCGGCGGCCTTCGTGCAGAAGTCGGGCTGGTTGGCGAAGAACTCCGGCGGGGCGGCGAAGGCGCCGCTGGTCTGGGCGGCCGTGGAGGCCGGGTAGATGCCGCTCTCCTTCGCCAGGGCGTTGAGCGCCCGGGCGTCGGTGTTCAGCCAGGCCGCGAACGTGGCGGCGGCGTCCTTGTGGGTCGAGTCGGTGGTGACAGCGGTGGAGGATCCGCCCCAACTGCCCGTGCGGTTCTCGCCCTTGGTCCACTGGGGGAGTGGCGCCATGGCCCACTTGCCCTTGGTGGCGGGAGCGGCGGTGGTGAGCGTGCCGGGCGCCCACACGGCGCTGACCCAGGCGATCTGCTGCCCGGTGTCCAGCGCCTTGTTCCAGGCGGGCGTGTACATCGGCTGGTTGTCGATGGCGCCCTCCTCGACCAGGCCGCCCCAGAACTCGGCGACCTTCTTGGTGGCCGCGTCGTTGATGCCGACCTTCCATGTGTCGCCGGAGGTGGTCCACCACTGCGCGCCGGCCTGCTGGGCGAGGCCCGCGAACAGCCCGGAGTCGTTGGCGGAGAAGGTGGTCAGGTCCTTGCCGGGAGCCGCCTTCTTCAGCTTGCGGGCGGTGTCGGCGAACTCGTCCCAGGTGGTGGGGACCGTCAGCTTGTACTTCTCGAACAGGTCCTCGCGGTAGAAGAACATCATCGGCCCGATGTCCTGCGGGACCGCGTACACCGCGTCCGTGCCCAGGGTGGTCTGCTGCCAGACCCCGTCGGCGAACTCCTTCTTCGCGTCGCCGACCTCGCCTGATATGTCGGCGAGCGCGTCGTTGCTGACCAGGGTGGGCAGCGCCTGGTACTCGGCCTGCACCAGGTCGGGCGCCTTGCCGGCCTTGTGCGCGGTGAGGATCTTGGTGACGAGGGTGTCGCCGGACGCCTGCTTCTTCACCGTGACGGTGATCTGCTGCTCCTTGCCGGGCCCCTTGTTCCACAGGTCCACGACCTTGTCCATGCCGGGGGCCCAGCTCCAGTACGTCAGCATCACCGGACCCGACGCGGCGCCGTCGTCGTCCGACGACGAGCCGCAGGCGGCGAGTGCGGTGGCGCCGAGGGCCACGGCGACGGCGGAACTCACGAGGCGACGGCGCTTCGTGTACGGCATGGATGTCTCCCCTGACCTGGGGCCCCCGCCGACTGCGGGGACCGGATGCGTGCGGTGCGCGGCTCGCGCTGCATCTGTGAGCGTTCACAGTAGAGAAACACATCGGACACTTGTCAATGGTTGATGCTGTGCGGTTATGTGGGCTCCACACCACCGAGAATGTGTGTGCACGTTCCCAAGCGATCGATCACAAACGGGAGACCATCGATGCCGGAGATCACCCCCAGGGGCCTGACCGGGCTCGCCTTCGGCGGGGACTACAACCCCGAGCAGTGGCCGGAGGCCGTCTGGGAGGAGGACGTACGGCTGATGCGCGAGGCCGGCGTCACCCTGGTGAGCGTCGGCATCTTCTCCTGGGCTCTGCTCGAACCCGCCCCCGGCGCCCACGACTTCGGCTGGCTCGACCGCAGCCTGGACCTGCTGCACGGCGCCGGGATCCGCGTCGACCTCGGCACGCCCACCGTGGTGCCGCCCGCCTGGTTCTACCGCGCCCACCCCGACGCGCTGCCCGTCACCGCGGACGGGGTGCGCCTGGAGTTCGGCTCCCGCGGCGCCATCTGCCACAGCAACCCCGCCTACCGGGCCGCCGCCGCGGACATCACCACCCGCCTCGCCGAGCGCTACGGCGACCACCCGGCGCTGGCGATGTGGCACGTCCACAACGAGTACGGCGTCCCCGTCTCCGCCTGCTACTGCGACACCTGCGCCGGACACTTCCGCCGCTGGCTGGAGCGGACGTACGGCGGTGTGGAGGCCGTCAACGAGGCCTGGGGGACCGCCTTCTGGGGCCAGCGCTACGCCTCGCTCGACGAGATCAACCCGCCGCGCGCCACCCCCACCGTCGGCAACCCGGCCCAGGCGCTGGACTACCGGCGGTTCGCCGACGCCACCATGCGGGAGAACTTCACCGCCGAGCGGGACATCCTGCACCGCCTGACACCCGGCGTCCCCGTCACCACCAACTTCATGACCGCCCTCAGCCAGTGCGACTCCGTCGACTACTGGGCCTGGGGCCGCGAGGTGGACCTGGTCACCAACGACCACTACCTGATCACCGACGGCCGCCGCACCCACGTCAACCTCGCCATGGCCGCCGACCTCACCCGCTCCGTCGCCGGGGGCGCCCCCTGGCTGCTGCTGGAGCACTCCACCTCGGGCGTCAACTGGCAGCCCCGCAACCCCGCCAAGGCCCCCGGCCAGATGGCCCGCAACTCCCTCGCCCATGTGGCGCGCGGCTCCGACGGCGCCATGTTCTTCCAGTGGCGCCAGTCCCGGCGCGGGGCCGAGAAGTTCCACTCCGCGATGCTGCCGCACGGCGGCACCGAGACCCGCGTCTTCCGCGAGGTGACCGAACTCGGCGCGTCCGTGCGGTCGTTGGCGTCCCTGCGCGGCACCCGCACCGAGGCGGACGTCGCCGTGCTGTGGGACTGGCAGTCCTGGTGGGCGCAGAACCTCGACTGGCGCCCCAGCCAGGACCACGACGCCCGCGAACGCGCCGACGCCTTCTACGAGGCCCTCTACGACCACCACCTCACCGTCGACTTCGCCCGCCCCGACGCCGACGTGTCGAGGTATCCCCTTGTCGTCGCACCGGCGCTGTACCTGATGACCCAGGAGGCCGGGGACAACCTGCGGCGGTACGTCGAGGGCGGCGGCACGCTCGTCGTGTCGTACTTCTCGGGGATCGTCGACGAGCACGACGCCGTGCACGAAGGCCCGCACCCGGGCGCCCTGCGGGACGTCCTGGGCCTCACCGTCGAGGAGTTCTCGCCGCTGCTGGAGGGCGAGCGGGTACGCCTGACCGGCCCCGGCGGCGCGGAGCTGGACGCCGACGTGTGGACCGAGTTCGTGGTGCCGCGCGGCGCCGAGACCGTGTGGACGTACACCGGAGGACCGGCCGCCGGCCGGCCCGCGGTCACCCGGCACCGCCTCGGCGAGGGCGCCGCCTGGTACGTCTCCACCCGGCTCGGCACGGACGGCCTCGCCACCGTCCTCGCCCGCGCCGCCGAGGACGCGGGCGTCCCCCCGCGCCACGACCTGCCGCACGACGTCGAAGTGGTCCGCCGCAGCGGCGAATCCGGCCGCTTCCTCTTCGCGATCAACCACTCCGCCGCCGACGCCAAGGTCCCGCTGGAGGCCCCCGGCACCGAGCTGCTGACCGGCGAGCGCGCCGCCGGACGGCTCGCGGTGCCCGCCGGAGCCGTCCGGGTCGTCCGGCTCGACGGCTGAGACCCGACTCCCCTCCGTCCGCGCGGGCGTACGGCCGCGGGCGGAGGGGGCCCTCGCCCACCGGGCGCGGGCACTCCTCCCCCCCCACGTCGAAGGGACGACGAACACCGATGTTCCATCCCAGACGCACACTCCGGGCCCTGCTGCCGCCGCTCGTGGCAGGACTCACCCTCACCGCCCTGCCCGCCCCCGCCGCGTCGGCCGCGCGCACCCTCACCAACGCGGGCTTCGAATCCGGCGGCACCGGCGCCGCGACCCCGGCAGGCTGGTCAGAATCCGGCGACACGGCGGCGTCGTACACCGAGGCGGGCGGGCGCGACGGCGGCCACCGCCTCGCCCACTGGTCCTCCTCCGCCTACCGGGTCGAGACGTACCAGCAGCTGACCGGGCTGGCCGCCGGCGACTACCGGCTCACCGCCTGGGTCCGCTCCGGCGGCGGCCAGAACTCCGCCCACCTCGCCCTGCGCGACTGCGGCGGCGCCGAACAGCGCACCGCTCTGCCCGTCTCCGGCTCCGGGTGGCTGCGGATCGTCGTGCCGGTCACGGTGAGCGGCGGCCGGTGCACGGTCGCCGTCGTCAGCGACGCGGGCCCCGGCGACTGGATCAACGTCGACGACCTCACCTTCGAACGCGGCACCTCCGGCCTGAGCGTCAAGGGCGCCGACATCTCCTCCCTCTCCAAGAGCGAGGACCGCGGCGGGGTGTACCGCACGGCGTCCGGCAGCGTCGGCGACCCGCTCGCCATTCTCCGCTCCTCCGGCATGAACTACGCCCGCGTGAAGGTCTGGGTGAACCCGGCCGACGGCTACAACGACAAGACGCACGTCCTGGCCCTGGCCAAGCGCGTCAAGGCGCGGGGCATGAAGCTGCTGGTCGACTTCCACTACTCGGACGCCTGGGCCGATCCCGGCAAGCAGACCAAGCCCGCCGCCTGGGCCGGACACGGCTACGAGCAGCTCAAGAAGGACGTGTACGACCACACCTACGACGTGCTGAACGCCCTCGAGGCCCAGGGCACGACGGCCGACATGGTGCAGGTCGGCAACGAGATCAACGGCGGCATGCTCTGGAGCGAGGGCTCCACCTCGAACTGGTCCCAGCTCGCCGGACTGCTCAACTCCGGGTACGCCGCCGTGAAGGCGGTCAGCCCGTCCACGTCCGTCGCGCTGCACCTCGCCGAGGGCGGCGACCGCGACGGGACCCGCTGGTGGTTCGACCGGGCGGTCTCCCACGGGGTGCGTTTCGACGTCATCGGGCTGTCCTACTACGGCTACTGGCACGGCACCCTGCACGACGTGCAGACCACCCTGGACGACGCGGCCGCCCGCTACGGCAGACCCGTGTTCGTCGCCGAGACGGCCTACCCGTTCCGCCTGGACAGCGAGGACGCGCTGGAGAACATCATCGACCGCGAGAGCGAGCTCGTCCCCGGCTACCCGGCCACCCCCGCCGGGCAGACCCGCTGGATGAACGACGTGGCCGCCGTCGTGGAGGCGGTCCCCGGCGGACGCGGCCTCGGCGTCTTCCACTGGGAGGCCACCTGGACGGCCCGCCCCGGCAACGGCTGGGACCCGGCCGACCCGTCCTCCGGCAACGGCTGGGAGAACCAGGCGCTGTTCGACTACGACGACCGCGCGCTGCCCGCCATGGAGTGGTTCCGTCACCGCTGACGCCGGCGCGGTGACCGGGGGCCTGGCCCCCGGTCACCGTTCCCACGTTCAACCACCTTGCCCAGCAAGGGCGTTGACTCCGGACAAGCTTCCCGCGGCACGCGACACGGGGACCCCGGGCGCGGCACAGTGGGAGGGCGCCGGAGACGAGGAAGCCCGGCGGGGAGGTGGACGACATGCTGAAAACTCCCGCCGACGGGACACGACTGCGCATCCTCGCCTGGCTGGGCGAACCGGACACCGCCGGACGAGGACTCACCGCGGACGACGTCGCCGCCCGCCTCGGCGTGCCCCGTACCGCGGCGCTCGCCCACCTCCGGCTGCTCACCTCCCTCGGCCTGCTCCGCCTCACCGGCCAGGACGACGACCCCCGCTACCACCGCGACGAGATCCGCCTCGCCGAGGTGACCCAGCTGTTCGAGAAGGGCTGGTAGCCCGTCCCGGCCTCCGCGGACAGGCCCGGACGCCTCGCCTCCGCGGCCTGGACTACGCTGATCCCGTGCGAGCAGGAGACGTACGACCGTGACCGCGGCGGAGGCCGGGCGACCCCGGGTCCGCTCCGCCGTACGGGCCCAGGCACCCGTCGTCGGCGTGGTCGCGGTGGGCGGCGGAGTGGGAGCCGCGGCCCGGTACGCGGCCGTCGTCTGGTGGCCGACCCCGGCGGGTTCCTTCCCGTGGACGATCCTCTGGGTCAACGTCCTCGGCTGCGCCGTGATCGGCGCGTTCATGGTGATCGTCGCCGAGGCGCGCACCGCGCACCGCCTCCTCCGCCCCTTCTTCGGCACCGGCGTCCTCGGCGGCTTCACGACCTTCTCGACGTACGCGGTGGACGTCCGCGGCCTGTTCGAGGCCGGCCGTCACGCGAGCGCGCTCCTCTACCTGGCCGCCACCCCCGTCGTGGCCCTGGCCGCCGTCTGGGCGGCCACCGCGGCCACCCGCCGGGCACTGTTCAGGAGGCAGTCATGACCACTCCGACCACCGGCGCGCTCCGCCTCACCGTGCTCGTCGGCGAGTGCGACACCCGCCGCCACCGGCCGCTCTACTCGGAGATCGTCCACCGGGCGCACGCGGCGGGACTGGCCGGAGCCAGCGTGTTCCGCGGCATCGAGGGCTTCGGCGCGTCGTCACTCGTGCACACCTCCCGGCTGCTGTCGCTGAGCGAGGACATGCCGGTGGCGGTCGTCGTCGTCGACACCGAGGAACGGGTGCGGGCCTTCCTGCCGGAGGTCGACGCGCTCGTCCCGGAAGGGCTGGTGTTCCTCGAGCGGTGCGAGATCGTCCCCCGGCCAGGGCGCGACGACGCGGTGCGGGAGGGCCGGGGGTGACCTGGCTGTACGTGGTGGTCGGCGCGATGGCCGGGGCGCCCTTGCGGTATCTCACCGACCGGGCCGTGCAGTCCCGGACCCGGTCGGACCTTCCCTGGGGGACCTTCACCGTCAACGTCGCCGGCAGTCTGGTCCTCGGCCTGCTCACCGGTGCGGCGGCCGCGGGCGTCGCGGGACCCGGTGCCCAGGCGCTGCTCGGCACCGGTCTGTGCGGCGCCCTCACCACCTACTCGACCTTCTCCTACGAGACCCTCCGCCTGGCCGGGAGCGGCGCCCTCGGGTACGCGGCGGCCAATGTCCTGGTGAGCACGGCCGCCGGCCTGGGCGCCGCCTTCGCGGGGGCGGCGCTGGCCGGGGCGGTGTGGCCGTAGGGTCAGTGTCCGGCCTCGCGCAGGGGTTCGCCCGCCTCCCGCAGATGGCGCAGCGCCGTGCGGTGCGAGGCGATCAGACCCGACCGGCAGTACGGGATGCCCAGCTCGGCGCAGTACCGCTCGGTGATCACCTGGGCCTTCGCGAGGGCGGGCGTGGGCATGCTGGGGAAGAGGTGGTGCTCGATCTGGTAGTTGAGGCCGCCCATGAACACGTCGGTCAGCGCACCGCCGTCCACGTTGCGGGAGGTCAGCACCTGACGGCGCAGGAAGTCCAGCTCGGTCCCCGCCTCGATCATCGGCATGCCCTTGTGGTTCGGGGCGAACACGGAACCGAGGTAGAGGCCGAACAGCCCCTGGTGGACGGCGATGAACGCGAGCGCCTTGCCGGGGGAGAGAAGTGTGAAAAGTCCGCCGAAATAGACGGCGAAATGCGCGACGAGGAGGGCGCCCTCCAGAACGGGCCGTTTCATCGACGGACTCCGCAGCGCCCGGAAACTGCTGACACTCAGATTCAGGCCCTCGAGGGTCAGCAGCGGGAAGAAGAGCGCCGCCTGGTGTTTCCCGATGAACCGGGCCGGCCCCTTTGCCTGCCGCGCCTGACGGCGTGACCACACGATGATGTCGGGCGCGACGTCCGGGTCCTTGTTCTCGTGATTGGGGTTCGCGTGGTGGCGGGTGTGCTTGTTCATCCACCAGCCGTAGCTCATGCCGAGCAGCACGTCGGCCACCACCAGACCGCCGATCTCGCTGGGGCGCCGGCGGGAGAACACCTGGCGGTGCGCCAGGTCGTGCGCGGCCAGCCCGAGCTGCCCGAACACGACGGCCAGTGCGGCGGCGACGAGCAGCTGGCTCCAGCTGTCGCCGAGGACGAGGAACGCGGCGACGCCTCCGGCGAGCGCAAGGCCCACGGCGGTGAAGCGCACCGTGTAGTACAACGGACGGCGGCGCAGCAGATCCGCCTCGGCTATTCGCCGGGACAGTTCGGAGAAGTCACTCCCTCTTCCGGAGCTTTTCTCCCGCTCCCTTTTCCGTCCGTCCCCCCGAGGGTTTGTCTGCTTTTCGTCCTCGGCGGGGGAATGAATGCCGGCCAGTGCCGTCGAATGCGCCATGCGCTCAGTATGGGGGGTGATTTCCTGGGCGAAGAAGGGCGGTGGCACCCGCATGAGGAGGGACGGTCGCCCCCAGGGGGAGAGGGGTGGTGCCCCCCGGGCGGCGGTGTGGCCGGCACCACCCCGCACCCGCCCCCGCTTGACAGTGCGTGCGGACGGACCGCACGATCGGCCCGTGAACCTGTCAGACAGCCAGACAGGTGGTACGGGGCCGCGGCGCGTCAGCGCGACGGAGGCGGTGCTCGTCCACCTCCGCGACGCCATCGAGCGCGGCGACTACGCGATCGGCGACAAGCTGCCCTCCGAGGCCGAGCTCTGCCGCGAACTCGAGGTGTCCCGCCCGGTGCTGCGCGAGGCGCTGCGGGCGCTGCAGACCATGGGCCTGACCGTGTCCCGCACCGGCAAGGGCACCTTCGTGGTCGCCGACGCCGTGCAGGACCCCACCTTCGGCGACTACACGGCCGGACACCTCATGGAGGTGCGCCGGCACGTCGAGATCCCGGTCGCCGGGTACGCCGCACGCCGCCGCACCCCGGAGGACCTGGCCCGGCTGCGGGGCCTGCTGGCGCGGATGGAGCGGGAGACCGACACCACCGCCTGGGCGGCCATGGACACCCTGTTCCACCTCGCCGTGGCCGAGGCCGCGCAGAACCCCGTGTTCCGTCGGGTCATCGAGGAGATCCGGGACGCGCTGGCCCGCCAGTCCGCCTTCCTCAACGAGCTCGGCGGCCGTCGCGCCCACTCCGACCGCGAGCACCGGGCCATCGTGGAGGCCCTGGCCGCCGGCTCCGAACAGGACGCCGTGCGGGCCATGACCCACCACCTCGACCGTGTCGGGACCACCCTCACCGACATCGTGCGCTCCGCACGCACACCGGGCCCGCGCACCACCCCCGAGCCGGCCCGCCACGACAACCCGCAGGCAGTGTGATGCACAGCAGTCTCCCCGCGGCCGCACCCCCGGTCCGCGCACCCCGCCACGCCCCCGTCGCCCACCTGATACGCGGCGGGGTCGTCGAAGGCGTCCACTACGGCTCCGTCGTCGTCCTCGACGCCGACGGCACGGCCGGCTTCCGCCTCGGCGACCCGGAGGCGGCGTTCTACCCGCGCTCCGCGCTCAAGCCCGTCCAGGCGGTGGCCATGGTCCGCGCCGGCCTCCCGCTCGACGGCGCACTGCTGTCCCTCGCGGCGGCCAGCCACTCCGGCGAGGAACGCCACCTGGACGGCGCGCGCCGCATCCTCCAGCAGGCGGGCCTGGCCGAGGAGCACCTGCGCAACGTCCCCGACCTGCCCTTCGACCCCGCCGTCCGGGACACCTGGGTACGCGCGGGCCGCGGCCCCTCCCGGCTCGCCCAGAACTGCTCGGGCAAGCACGCCGCGATGCTGTACACCGCGAAGCTGAACGGCTGGCCGCTGGACGACTACCTCGACCCGGCCCACCCCCTTCAGCAGGCGGTCGCCGAGACCGTCGAGGACCTCACCGGACGACGCGTCGCCACGGTCACCGTCGACGGGTGCGGCGCGCCTCTGTTCGCGGTGTCCCTGGAGGGCCTGGCCCGCGCCGCCGCCCGGATCGCCGGCGGCGCGCCCGGCACCCCCGAGGGCCGGGTCGCCGACGCCATGCGCACGCACGCCGAGATGGCGTCCGGCGCGGGCCGGGACGTGGCCGCGCTGATGCGCGCGGTGCCGGGGCTGCTCGCCAAGGACGGCTTCGAGGGCGTCCAAATCGCCGCGCTGCCCGACGGCCGCGCCGTCGCCGTGAAGATCGCCGACGGCGCCGGCCGTGCCCGCGTCCCGGTCACCGCGGCGGCCCTCACCCACGCGGGCGTGGACCCGGCGTTGCTCACCGCGTTCGCGGGCGAGACGGTCCTGGGCGGAGGCCGCCCGGTGGGCGGGGTGCGGCCGGTTGCGGGACTGGGTGCGGCGGCGGACGCGGTGTGCGTCTGAACGGACGTGACCGGGTGGGCCGGGGGTTGTCGGCAGCGGGCCGCTCCGCGGTGAGGCGGGGGGCAGGCCGGTTCCCGGCGCCGTGCCGTCCGCGTCCGCGGCGGGTACGGCCCGCGCTCGTGGCGCGAGCCTGGTGTCCGCCCGCCGACGACAGTCTCTCGGCTCCGCCGCCGCGCGCGGGACGGTGCGGGCCGGGCGGTCGCCCGCCTGGACTGAGTCCGGCGGGCACCGGGCCGCTGTGCGTCCGAGGCGGCAAGGCCGGGTGGTTGTGCGTCCGAGGCGGCAGGGCAGGCGGCTGCCGGTCAGCAGCCGTGCCTCCGGTGCCGGACCGCCCTTGGCTGACGCCGACGGGGCCCGGCGGCCCCGTCGCGTTCTTCGCACCGGGCCGCCGCGCACCGAGGCGTGCCCTCGCGGGCGGCCGGCCGACCGTACTCAGTCCCTCGGCACCGGCCCCCACCTGAGCCGCAGGTACACCGCCACGCCCGCGCCGCCCAGCAGACCCGCCCCGGTGATCGTCCACCACACCGGACGGTCGTCCGTGTCGTCCCGGCGGGACGCGGGCACGGCCACCGCGTCCGCCTCCGGGCCGCCCGGCGGGGCGCTGCGCAGGGCGTCCAGGGAGCCCACCGGGTTCACGCGGCCGGCCGCCTCGAAGCCCCAGTCGAGGAGCGCGCGCGTCTCCTCGTACACCGCGTGCCCGCCGTCCGAGCGGGGGTTCATGACCGTCGCCACCAGGGTCCGGCCGTCGCGGCGGGCGGCCGCGACCAGGGTGTTCCCCGCGTGGCTGGTGTAGCCGTTCTTCACGCCGATCAGCCCCCGGTACGGGGCGACCCCGTCCGCCCCGGTGAGCAGCCGGTTGGTGTTGACGATGGGGTAACTGCCGCCGTCGCGGGCCGGGAAGCTCGCCTCCGCCCGCGCGCAGTACTCCGCGAACTCGGGGTTGCGCAGCCCCGCCCGGCCGAACACGGCCAGGTCGAACGCCGACGACACCTGGCCGGGCGCGTCGTAGCCGTCGGGCGACCTCACCTGGGTGTCGCGGGCGCCCAGGGCCCGCGCCTTCTCCTCCATCCGCTCGGCCGTGGCCCGCCAGCCGCCGCTGAGAGCCGCCAGCACCCGCACGGCGTCGTTGCCGGAGTTGAGGAAGACCCCGTTCCAGAGGTCGGAGACCCGGTACGTCCGGTACTCGGCGACCCCGACGAGACTGCTCCCCGGGCCGATGTCCGCCAGTTCCTCAGGGTCGACGCGGTGCCGGATGCCGGACGGCAGGGCCGGCATCACGGTCAGCGCGAAGAGCGTCTTGAGGGTGCTGGCGGGCGGCAGCCTGCGGTGCGCGTCGTGCGCGGCGAGCACCGCGCCGGTGTCCGCGTCCGCGACCAGCCAGGAGCGGGCGGACAGGTCCGGGACCTCGGGCGCCCCCGCGCGCGGACGGACGTGCGTGCCGGGCCGGTACAGCAGGGACGTGGGCGCGTCCCTCGTCCGCGGCCCGGGGTCGGCGCCGGGACCGGTGGTCGCCGCGGCGGGCGCGAGCGCCAGCAGGCCCGCCGCGCAGAGCACGCACCCCGACACGGCAGCCCGCGAAGCAAATCCGATAGTCATATCGCAAACGTAGGAAGGGGTGGCCCGAACAGCGTGCTGCCCCGGCCGGGAGCCGCGCGCGAGCACTCGGATGCGCTGCCCGGCTTGCGGCTGTCCGACGACCGGGCTCGCCCCCGGTACGCGAGATTCACGGGGCGACCGGGGGGAGCGCGCTCTAGGCTGGGCGGATGTTCAGCCCCGAAGGCCCCCGACTGAGCGAACTGGCCGTCCAGGCGCTGTCGTCCGTCGAGCGCGGCTACGACCTTCTCGCCCCGAAGTTCGACCACACCCCCTTCCGCACCCCCGACTCCGTGCTGGATGCCACCGTCGCCGCGCTGCTGGAGTCCGGCCCCTACGGCACCGGGCTCGACCTGTGCTGCGGCACCGGCGCGGGCGTCGACGTGCTGCGTCAGGTGTGCCGGGACCACGTCACCGGCGTGGACTTCAGCGCCGGGATGCTGGAGGTCGCCCGCTCGTACAGGCGGCCCGAGGGCCCCGACGTGTCCTGGGTCCGGGCGGACGCGCGGGCGCTGCCGTTCGGGCCGGAGTTCGACCTCGTGGTCAGCTTCGGGGCGCTCGGACACTTCCTGCCGTCCGAGCTGCCGCGGCTGTTCGCGCAGGTGCACAAGGTGCTGCGGCCCGGCGGCCGGTTCGTCCTGCCGGTCGTCGCGCCGCCCCGGCCCGGCTCCCTCGCCCACGCGATGCTGCTCGGGTTCGACGCCGTCATGCGGGTGCGCAACGCCGTGTGGCGCCCGCCGTTCGTCATGTACTACCGCGCCGTGCGCTTCGGCGACCTGTGGCGCGGGCTGGAGCGCACGGGGTTCCGCGTGGAGTTCCTGGCTCTCCCCGAGTTCGGCCGCAGACGGGACGGCAGCCCCAAGGTGCGGCTGATCGTGGCGGAGAAGCGGGAGGCCGGGCCGCCGCTCACCTCCTGAGTCTGCTCTTCACACGCAGATCCCAAGAATCAGTTGGATTTTCCAACTCACCCGCCTAGAGTGGCTCGCGTGACGACGACTGCCTATGACGCGACGCAGACCGACCCCCGCTGGTGGTCCTGGGAGGGCATGCACGGGGGCTGGGTCGCCGGTGCGGCGCTGACCGCCGTACGCGACTCGTTCGCCGGCCGGGACCGGCCGGTGCGCTCGCTGACCACGCACTACCTGGCCCCGGTCGGGACCGGCCCGCTGCGCTTCTCCGGGACCGCGCCCGCGGCCGGCCGGCGCACCGCCACCTGCCTCTTCACCGGGCACCAGGACGGCGAGCCGGTCGTCCTCGGCTCCGCGCTGTTCGGGACCGGCCGCGGCGGCCCCGCGCACGCCGGGCTCACCGCCCCCGAGGTGCCCGGCCCGGACGACTGCGTCCCCGTCGAACTCCCCGCCGACCTCGCGCTCTTCGCCCGCCAGCTGGAGATACGCCCCGCCACCGCCGACCTCCCGCTGACCGGCGGCCCCCGGGCCGTGCTCGTCGCGTGGGTACGCTTCCGGGACGACCGGCCGGTGGACGCGGCGGCCGTCGCCACGCTCGCGGACGTCCTGCCGCCCGCCCTCTACGCCCGCTGGAAGACCCCGCGCCCGGTCCCGACCGCCGAGATGACCGTGCACTTCACCGACGCCCTCGACGACGGCGCGGCGCACGGCTGGAGCCTGGTCCGCATCCGCACCGACCACGCGGGCGGTGGCTGGGCGGTCGACGACAGCGCCGTGTGGTCGGCGGACCGGCGCCTCCTCGCGGCGGCCCGGCAGGCCCGCGTGGTGCGCGAGCCGATGGCCCCTCAGACCGCCGCCGGCACCATGAACTCGTAGACCAGCACGTCCTGCTGGGCGTCCATCACCAGTTCCGTCAGCTCCAGCGGCCGGGCGTGCTGGTCGTGCACCTGCCGGGTGACCCGCACCGACGGGGTGCTCGCGATGCGGGTGATGGTGTCGCGGTGGTGCAGCGACAGGCCCGCCCGGCGCATCCAGTCGTAGGTCCGGCGCAGTTCGGCGGCGCCGGTGCCGTCGGCCCGGTCGCGGTAGCGGGCCAGCTCCTCCACCTCCGCGAGCGCCACCGCGGAAAACGATGTCACCGCCGTGCGCCGCTCCCGCCCGCCGGGCGACGCGGACCAGTACCGGTGCACGAGCGTGGGCCGGCCGGGCGTGAGCCCGAGAGGTTCCGCGTGACCCGGCGGCGGGACCTCCCAGGCGACGGTGGCCCGCGCCACCGTGTCCCGCCCCGCCTGCCGCGCGCCGAGCGGGAAACCGGCGGCGGCCGGCGCCTCCACCGGCACGCCCGGCAGCGCGGCATGGCTGCCCCGCCGGTCGGTGGCGACCAGCCCTTCCCGCCGCAGCAGTTGCAGCGCCTGCCGTACGGTCTCCCTGCTGACCCCGAAGTACTCGGCCAACTGGCGCTCGCCGGGCAGCCGTTCGCCGGGCGGTACGGCGCCGGTGCGCAGTTCGCCGAGCAGTTCGGCGGCGACCCTCCGGTAGAGCGGCTCCCCGTCGCCGAGGGTCCGTCGGGGATGGACATGCTGGTGCGGGGTGGTGCGGGCCATGCCGCGCCCTCCTGTAGGTGACGTTCCGTGGCCGTGCGGGCCCGTTGAGCCACCAGATCTAGCAGTGGTCTACACCAACAGGGAAGGCCGGTCCGGCAGTTCGGCCGGAACCGTGCGGTACGTCAGGCGCGGTCCCGCATCCAGCGCAGCTGCGCCGCCTCCTGGTAGGGGCCGCCGCCCTCGTGGTCGTTGAAGTCGTACACCTCGATCGTCTTGTCCTCGTGCGCCCAGGCGTTGAAGGCGGCGAACACCGTGGAGGGCGGACACGTCTGGTCCTCCAGCGCCGCCGAGAACAGGGCGGGCGCGGTGCCGCGGGCGGCGAAGTGCACGCCGTCGAAGTACGACAGGGTGCGCCGGACGTCCGCCGCGCGGCCGCGGTGCGTCTTGAGGAAGCTGCCGATCTCCCGGTACGGGTTGCGGTCGGTGAGGGTCGTGGCGCGCGGGAAGTCGCACAGGAACGGCACGTCCGGCGCGATGCCCGCCAGGTCCGGGACGAGGCCGCCCACCGCGAGCGTGATGCCGCCGCCCTGGCTGCCGCCCATGGCCACGGTACGGCTCGCGTCGGTCAGCGGGTGCGACCGCGCCGCCTCCACCGCGCGCACCGCGTCGGTGAACACCCGCCGGTAGTAGTAGGTTTCCGGGGCGTCGATGCCGCGCGTCATGAAACCGGGGAACGCCGGACCGGAGCCCACCGGGTCCTCGGTGCCCCCGCCCCCGCCCCACGCGCTGCCCTGGCCGCGGGTGTCCATCACGAAGTGCGCCCGCCCGGTGGACGCCCACAGCAGATGCTCGTGCGGCAGCCCGCGGCCGCCGCCGTACCCGACGAACTCCACCACCAGCGGCAGCGGCGCGCCGGCGCCGGCGGGCAGGGTCAGCCAGCCCTTGACGGGGTGGCCGCCGAACCCGGCGAACGTCACGTCGAAGACCTCCACGGTCGTCAGTCCCGTGTCGACCGGCTCGAACCGCGCGTCCAGGTCGTGCCGGCGCGCCTCGTCAAGCGTGCCGGACCAGAACGCGTCGAAGTCCTCGGGCTCCGTGGACGCGCTGCGGTACGTGCGCAGCTTGTCGAGGGAAAGGTCGAACAGGGCCATCTGGGACCGCCTTCGTGAAGGGACCGTGCGAAGCGAGGACACGGTACGTGGATCATGCGGCGCCTCGCCAGGGTTCGGCGGAGAAGGCGCTGGTGGACGGTCTGGAAAGCGGTTGCTCCGTGCAGGGGCGCGAGGGGCTCTCAGACGCCGCGGTGCGTCCACAGCGGTCCGGTGCGGGCCCAGTCCCGCTCCCACTCCCCGAGCCGGCGGCGCAGCGCCACCCGCCGCACCGCGCGGTGCGCGAGCAGGAGCACGGCCGCCGTGCTGCCTCCGGCCAGGGTGCCCATGCCGACCCCGTACTGCCACACCGACGCGTCGTCGACCGGCGGCAGCACCTCGCGGCCCCGCGAGTCCAGCCAGACATGCACCGGGTCGCCCGGGCGGGCATGGGCCGGGACCCGCACCAGGGCCGTCCGCGTGCCCTCGTCCGGGTCCGCCCAGCGGACGGCCGCCCGGGAGGCGCGCCGCCGCTCCGAACCGGACTCCGCCTCCGACGGGGGGCGTGCCCTCGAAGGGCGCTCCAGGACCTCGGCGCGCACCCGATGGCGTTCGGCGCGCTGCTGGTCGGCGGCCGCCCGCGCGTCCTCGTACGCCCACCGGGTGGTGAGCACGCCCGCCGACGGAACCGTCAGGCACAGCAGCACGGCCACGGCCACGGCCGTCCACGCCTCGACGACGTCCGACCGGCGGCACAGCGGGCCGCGCCGCCGCCGGGACAGCACCCGCGTTCGCATCTTCTGCCTCCCCTCGCCGTCCACCGCGGCCGAGGAGGGTGACAGGCCGGGCGGGGCGGCGGACCCAGCGGCTCCGGGGCGCGTCTCACGGCACCCGCGGAACAGGTCCGGGCCGGGTGCCCCGGCGGCGGGCGCGCGAAACGACGCCGTCCGCAGGTCCGGCGTACGGGTGGGACCGGGTCAGCCGAAGCGTTCGATGCGGATGCGCTCGACGGGCTGGCCGGCGGCCACCAGCAGCCTGGAGGCGTGCTCGGCGAAGGAGTTGGAGCCGCACACATAGGCCTCCCACCCACTGGGAGGCTGCTCGGCCAGGAGCGGCGCCACATGTGCGGCGGCCAGACGTCCGACGGCCACGCCCTCCGGGGCGGTCCGGGTGAACACCGGTGTGGTCTCCGGCCCGTACTCGTCCGCGTAGATGAGGTCCTCCGGACCACGCGCCGACACCAGCAGGCGCAGGGGCAGGGTCAGACCGCGGGCGCGGTGGTGCCGCACCATCGACATCAGCGGGACCACGCCCGAGCCGGCGCCCAGCAGCAGCGCGGGCCGGTCGCCCGGCCAGGCGAAGAAGCCGCTGAGCGGGCCGCGCATCTCGATCCGGTCCCCGGGACGGGCCACCGTGTGGAACCACCCGGAGACCTCGCCGTCCCGCACATGGTCGAGGGTCAGCTCGATGTGCCCGGAGTCGTCCGGCGCCGAGGCGATCGAGTAGTGGCGCTGCGCCGTGTACCCGTCCTCCGCGACCAGCCGCACCATCAGGTGCTGGCCGGGCACATGCCCCGGCCAGCCGGGCACCGCGAACCGGAAGGTCGACACGCGGGGCGTCTCCCGGCGGATCTCCGTCAGCGTGGCCGTCCGCCACACCGACGCGGTCCGCTCGCTCACGCCGATGCGCCCGGGCACGGCGAAGCGTGTGGCCGGCGCCGTCGGCCGCGTCATCTGCTCAGTCACCGGAGTACCGCTGCTCCTCCCACGGGTTGCCCCGCGCGTGATAGCCGTTGCCCTCCCAGAAGCCCGGCTCGTCGTGGTCCAGCAGCCGCAGCCCGGCGATCCACTTGGCGCTCTTCCAGAAGTACAGGTGCGGCACGATCAGCCGCGCCGGGCCCCCGTGCTCGGCGGGCAGCGGCTCGCGGCCGTACTCCCAGACGATCCAGGCGCGACCGCCGGTCACGTCGGCGAGCGGGAGGTTCGTGGTGTACCCGGTGTGCGCGTACGCCACCACGTGCGTGGCCGACGGCAGCGGACGGACCTGGTCCAGGAAGGCGTCCAGGGAGACACCGCCGAACCGCACCCCGAACTTCGACCAGCCGGTCACACAGTGGATGTCGCCCTCGTACGCGTCGGCGGGCAGCGCGTGGGCCTGCTCCCAGTCCCAGGTGCGGTCCTCGGCCACCAGGCCGTCGATCCGGAAGGTCCAGTCCTCGGGCGCCAGGTCGGGGGTGACCTCGGCGGACAGGACGGGCCATTCGTCCCGCGCGTCGTACTGGCCGGGCGGCAGCCCGGGGTTGTGCGCGCGGGGACGGCCGGTGAAGCCTCGGGTGATGTTCACGTGATCGGCGTTTTCCGTTGCGGGTGGTGCTGGTGCGTTTCCGCGCTCCACGGTACGGGGTGCCCGCCGCTCGCACGGCACGGGGCGGTGTGGCGCCGTGCACAGGGGGGCCCGTGACGGTCCGCGACCGTCCTGTGCGGGCGCCGTACCCGCCGCGGTGATCGTCGGATAGGGTGGCCGTCCGGCCGCGGACCGACCCGGCCGTCCACCGAGGAGGTGAGACCCATTACCGCTTGTCAGGTCAGGTGCTCTCACGTCCGAGCGACACGGTCCACCCGGAGCGGGTGACCCCGAGAGCGCCCTTCGGCTTCCGAAAGGCCAGGCTCTTGCCCCACCGCTGCGACCCTTCCCCCTCTTCTCCCGCCCTCCCGTCCCGTGACGCCGTCGCGGCCACGCTGCGCGCGGCGGGCTGCGTCTTCGCCGAGGACGAGGCCGACATGATCCTCGCCGCGGCGGGCGGCGACCCGTGCGCCGTCGACGGGATGGTGGACCGCCGCGCCGCCGGACTGCCCCTCGAACTCGTCGTCGGCTGGGCCGAGTTCGGAGGCCGGCGGATCCTCGTGGAACCAGGCGTGTTCGTGCCGCGCCGGCGCACCGAGTTCCTCGTCGAGCAGGCGCTCGCCCTCGCGCCCGACGCCTCCGTCGTCGTGGACCTGTGCTGCGGCTCGGGCGCGGTCGGCGCGGCGCTGGCGGCCGCGCTCGGCGCGGTGGACCTGCACGCCGCCGACATCGAGCCGGCCGCCGTGCGCTGCGCCCGCCGCAACGTCGCGTCCCTCGGCGGACACGTCCACCAGGGCGACCTGTTCGACGCGCTGCCCGCACGGCTGCGGGGCCGGGTGGACATCCTCGCCGCCAACGTCCCGTACGTGCCCAGCGACGAGATCGCCCTCCTCCCGGCGGAGGCCCGCGACCACGAGCCGCGCGTCGCCCTCGACGGCGGCGCGGACGGCCTCGACATCCTCCGCCGCGTCGCCGCGGAGGCGCCGGCGTGGCTGGCGCCGGGCGGCCGGCTCCTGGTCGAGACAAGCCCGCACCAGACCCGGAGGGCCCTGTCCGCCTTCACCGGCGCAGGTCTCCACGCACACGTCGAGGTCTGCGAGGACCGCCCGGCCCAGGTGGTGATCGGCACACGGCCGTGAGGCGCGCACAACGCGGTGACGCGCCAGGCGTCCTCCTGCGAGTCAGGGCCCCCGGGGGGCGCGGACTGGCCGGCCCGCGAGCCCGACGCTTCACGCTGCCGCGGCACCTCCGCGCCAGGCGCTCGCGGAGGCGCCGGCCGACCCCGCGCCCGTGCGGAGGGCGGGGCGGGTGCTCGCGGAGCGCCGGCCGCTGCCCGTGTTCGGCCTGCGGGCCGCCGCCCGGGTGCGCGGCGTCGCCTGGTTCGCCGCCGAGGTCCACCCGGACGTACGGCTGCCCGACGGGTGTGCTTTCTCGGGGGAGTGGGACGTCCCGTCCGCGACCCACGCCCTCCGTTCGCGCGATCCGCCCGGGCCGCCCCGCCGCCCGCCGACTGCCCGGAGTCGCCCTCAGCCCCGCAGGTCCGGCCTCCGCCGCCCCGCGCGTCCGGCCACCGCCGTGGGCGGCCCCTCGTGGGCGCCCCCGACGCGTCCCGCGTTCTCAGTACCCGGGTGCCGTGACCCGGGCGATCAGCAGCGCCACGTCGTCGAAGTTGTCCGGCTCGTGCAGGGTGCGGAGGAGGAGTTCGCAGACCTCGTCCAGGGAGTGGGCCGGGGTGTCGAGCAGGGTGAGAAGGCGGTCGAGGCGGGCGTCGAGGGGGTCGCGGCGGGTCTCGACCAGGCCGTCGGTGTAGAGGACGAGGCGGTCGCCCGGCTCCAGGTCCACCTCGGTCGTGGAGAAGGCGACCCCGCCCACGCCCAGCGGCACACCCGTGGGCAGGTCCAGCAGCTCGGGCGTCCGGCCGGCGCGGATGCGGGCCGGGGGGAGATGCCCCGCGTTGGAGATGACACAGCGCCGCTCGCGCGGGTCGTGGACGGCGTAGACGCACGTGGCGATCGCCTCGTCCAGCTCCACGGTGATCCGGTTCAGGTGCTCCAGCAGGACCGCGGGGTCGAGGCCGAGGGATGCCAGGGTATGGGTGGCCGTGCGCAGCCGGCCCATGGTGGCGGCGGCCGGGATGCCGCTGCCCATCACGTCGCCCACGACGAGCGCCGTACGGTCGCCGTCCAGCGGGATCACGTCGAACCAGTCGCCGCCGACCTCGCTGGTGGCGCCCGCCGGCTGGTAGCGGGAGGCGACCTCGAGACCGCCCGTCACGGACGGATGGCTGGGCAGCAGGCTGCGCTGGAGCGTGAGCGCGGTGTCGCGGGCGTTCTGGTACCAGCGCGCGTTGTCGATCTGCAAGGCCGCCCGCGAGGCCAGCTCCCGGGCGAGCAGCAGGTCGTCCTCGTCGAACGGCCGGGGATCGCGTGTGCGGATCAGGTCGAGCGCGCCCAGCACCTCCCCGCGCGCGATCAGCGGCACGGCCAGGTACGAGTGGACGCCCGCCCGGGCCAGTATCTCGGCGGCCTCGGGGGAACGGGCGATCCGCAGCAGGTCCTCGTCCTTCACCTGCGGCACCATCACCGGCAGCCCCGTGCGCACGCACTCGGTGATCAGCCGGTCCGGCGCGTACCGGATCACCCGGCCCGGCGGGTCGGCGGCCGGCACCACGTCGGACGCGCCGGCCCAGCGCACCGCCAGCGCCCGCATCAGCGCCGGCTCGGCCGGGCCGAGGACGGTGCGCCGGCCCCGTACGACCGCGTCGAGCAGGTCCACCGCGGCCGCGTCGGCCAGTTCGGGGACGGCCACGTCGGCGAGCTCGCCGGACGTGCGGTCCAGATCCAGCGTGGTGCCGATCCGTACGGAGGCGTCGGCGATCAGCGCGATCCGCCGGCGCGCCGTCTCCGCCTCGGCGTTCGCGCGGTGCTGGTCGGTGATGTCCACCACCGACACGGCCACGCCCAGCACCGTGCCGAGGGTGTTCTCCAGCCGGTACAGGGACACCGTCCAGGCGTGGTCGGCGTCCGGATCGGCCGGGGTACGGCCGGTCATCGACCGGTCCACCACCGGCCGCCCGGTCCGCAGCACCTCCTGGGCCGCCTCCTCGATGGCCGCCGCGTCCACCAGCGGCAGCGTCTCCCGCATCGTGCGGCCCAGGTGCTCGTCGGCCGGCAGGCCGTTCATCTGCTCCAGCGCCGGGTTCACCGACACATAGCGCAGCTCCGCGTCCAGGACGGCCAGTCCGATGGGGGACTGGGCGACGATCCGGGTGGACAGCGCCACGTCCTGCTCCAGGCGCCGCACCGTCGACTGGTCGACCGCGAGACCGAGGGCGTACACCTGCCCCCGGTCGTCCAGCAGCCGCATGTTGCGGAACTCCACCAGCCGGGTCCCGCCGTCCTTGCGCCGGATCGGGAAGGCGCCCGCCCAGCTCCGTCCGGTGCGCATCACCTCGGCGAACAGCTTCTTGACCAGGTCGAGGTGCTCCTCGTGCACCATGATCCGGGCGGCGTACCGGCCCAGCGCCTCCTGAGCGGTGTAGCCGAACAGCTCCTCCGCCTGGGGACTCCACAGCACGATCCGCCCCTCGGCGTCCAGGACGACCGAGGCCACGCGCAGGACGTCGAGCAGCCCGCTGGGACGCGCCGGACCGTCCCCGCCGGCCGGGAGTGACCACGCTGCGCTCATCCCACGCCCCGCCTTCGCCGAGTCCGCGGCACGCCGTCGCCGCGCCGCCGTCCCTTTGTTGTACCGCGCGCGAGGGCGATTTTCCGCCGCTCCTGCCGTCCCGTTCCCGCGCTCCCCCCATCCTCGCCGGTGACGGCGGCCGCGTCACCGTGGGAGGAGCGCGCGGGGGGCGCGCGGGTAGTGCGTTCCGGTGTGCGGTGCTTTGCTGAGGGAGGGCGGGGGCGGCGGTGCGACCACGGAAGGAGCGATCACGATGGTCAACGAACCCAAGCACCCGGAATCCGTGTCGGTCGAGATCAGCGGATGCGGCAAGGACGACGCCCGGATCGTCTTCGACACCCTGTGCGCCTGCTTCTCGTCGGACCGGTGCGCCGACGACGTGCCCGAGGAACTGCACGAGACCCGGCCCACGGTGTGGCTCGGCACGTTCGACGTGGCCGACGCGCGCGAGGGGAAGGCCAGGCCCGCACGGCTGTCCTCCTCGGTCGACGCCGACGTGTACGGCGGCTACTGGGCGATCGACCGGTTCCGCAGCACGCTGGACGACCTGTTCCGGGTGAGCGAGCTGAGCGGGGTCTCCGGCGACCAGGAGCGCGAACTGCACGTCCGCCTAGAGAGCAGGTGAGTGCGGCGGACGAGCCGGGCCGGAACGCTGTGCCCTCCGTCACCTCCATTGTGCAACTAGTTGCATAAGCCGGTGCGCGTGCCCTACAACTACAGGCACCACACCGCGCACGGAGGGCCAGATGAGCCGTTACCCCCACCTGCTGACCCCCTTGGACCTGGGCTTCACCACGCTGCCCAACCGAGTCCTCATGGGTTCCATGCACGTCGGTCTCGAGGAGGCCGAGGGCGGCTTCTCCCGCATGGCCGAGTTCTACGCCGCGCGCGCCCGCGGCGGCGTGGGCCTCATCGTCACCGGCGGCATCGCCCCCAACGACGAGGGACGCCCCTACGAGGGCGGCGCCAAGCTCACCACCGACGAGGAGGCCGAGCAGCACCGGGTCGTCACCGCGGCCGTCCACCGCGAGGGCGGCCGCATCGCCCTGCAGATCCTGCACTTCGGCCGGTACGCCTACCACCGGGACCTGGTCGCCCCGAGCCCGGTCCAGGCGCCCATCAGCCCCTTCCCGCCGCGCGAGCTCACCGACGCCGACGTCGAGCGGACCATCGACGACTACGTGCGCGCCGCCCGCCTCGCCCGGCAGGCCGGCTACGACGGCGTCGAGATCATGGGCTCCGAGGGCTACCTCATCAACGAGTTCATCGCCCGGCAGACCAACCACCGCACCGACCGCTGGGGCGGCTCCTACGAGAACCGGATGCGCTTCCCGGTCGAGATCGTCCGCCGCGTCCGCGAGGCGGTCGGCGACGACTTCATCCTGATCTACCGGCTCTCCATGCTCGACCTGGTGCCCGGCGGCTCCACCCTCGACGAGGTCGTCACCCTCGCCAAGGCCGTCGAGGCGGCCGGCGCCACGATCATCAACACCGGCATCGGCTGGCACGAGGCCCGCATCCCCACCATCGCCACCTCCGTCCCGCGCGGCGCCTACACCTGGGTCACCAAGCGGCTCATGGGCGAGGTGTCCGTCCCGCTGGTCACCACCAACCGCATCAACACCCCCGAGCTGGCCGAGCAGCTGCTCGCCGACGGCACCGCGGACATGGTGTCCATGGCCCGCCCGATGCTCGCCGACCCCGACTTCGTCGCCAAGGCCGCCGACGGCCGCCCCGAGGCCATCAACACCTGCATCGGCTGCAACCAGGCCTGCCTCGACCACACGTTCAGCGGCCAGATCACCTCCTGCCTGGTCAACCCGCGCGCCTGCCACGAGACCGAGCTGGTGCTCTCGCCGACCCGCCGCCGCAAGCGCGTCGCCGTCGTCGGCGCCGGCCCGGCCGGCCTGGCCTGCGCGGTCTCCGCCGCCGAACGCGGCCACGACGTGACCCTGTTCGACGCCGCGAGCGAGATAGGCGGGCAGCTCAACGTCGCCCGTAAGGTCCCCGGCAAGCAGGAGTTCGACGAGACCCTGCGCTACTTCCGCACCCGCCTCGCCGACCTCGCCGTCGACGTCCGCCTCGGCACGCGCGTCACCTCCGACGACGTCACCGGCTACGACGAGGTCGTCGTCGCCACCGGCGTCACCCCCCGCCTCCCCGACATCCCCGGCGTGGACCACCCGAGCGTCGTCGGCTACCTCGACGTGCTGCGCGACGGGGCGCCCGTCGGCGACCGCGTCGCGATCCTCGGCGCCGGCGGCATCGGCTTCGACGTCGCCGAGTACCTCACCGACGGCGGAGACAAGGCGCACGAGGACCCCGAGACGTACTTCCGCCAGTGGGGCGTCGACCTCGACTACCGCGCGCCCGGCGGCCTCGCCGCCCCCGAGCGGCCCGCCCCGCCGCGCACCGTCCACCTGCTCCAGCGCAAGACCTCCAAGGTCGGCGCCGGGCTCGGCAAGACCACCGGCTGGATCCACCGCACCGAACTGCGCCACCGCGGCGTCACCATGGTCCCCGGCGTGCGCTACGACCGGATCGACGACGCCGGACTGCACATCACCGTCGGCGACGAGAGCACCGTCCTCGAGGTCGACACGGTCGTGCTGTGCACCGGTCAGGAACCGCGCCGGGACCTCTACGAGGAGCTGGTCGCGGCGGGCAGCCCCGTCCATCTCATCGGCGGCGCCGACGTGGCCGCCGAACTCGACGCCAAGCGCGCCATCAAGCAGGGAACCGAGCTCGCGGCGGCCCTCTAGGGCCGGCGCGGCCCGTCCCTAGGATGAGCGCATGTCACTCCCGCACGCGATCCTCACCGCCCTGCTCGAGAAGCCGTCGTCGGGGCTGGAGCTGACCCGCCGCTTCGACCGGTCGATCGGCTACTTCTGGTCCGCGACGCATCAGCAGATCTATCGGGAGCTGGGGAGGCTGGAGGGGGAGGGCCTGATCCGGGCCCTCCCCTCGGAGCAGCCCGCGCGCGGGCAGAAGAAGGCGTACGAGGTGCTGCCGGCGGGACGGGAGGAACTGGCCCGCTGGACGGCCGCGTCCCAGGACCCGAAGCCGCACCGGGACGCGCTGCTGCTGCGGCTGCGGGCCGCTGCCGTGGTGGGGACGGAGGGGCTGGAAGACGATCTCCGGCGTCATCGGGAGCTGCACGCACGGCAGTTGGAGACGTACCGGGAGATCGAGCGGAGGGATTTCCCTCCCGGGAAGGGCGGGACGGAGGATCGGCTGCGGCACCTTGTGCTGCGGGCCGGGATCGATCTGGAGACGTTCTGGACGCAGTGGCTCGATCATGCGTTGGCGGAGTTCGCCGCGTTGGATGTGCGGGGGCGCGAGGGGTAGCCGCGTGCGTGCGGGTGTGTGGGGGCTGGTCGCGCAGTTCCCCGCGCCCCTTCGGGGCGCGGGGAGGGTCGACGCCGGCCGCCCGGCCGGAGCGCATCGGACGTGGGCGGCCGGCGCCGGGTCTACAGGTGGCCCGGGCGGGCGGTGGTGCGGCGGCGCAGGTACCAGACCGTGCCGAGGACACCGGCGCCGACCAGCGCGCCGCCCGCCACCGCCGTGACCGTGCCGTAGTCCTTCGAACCGCCGCCGACACCGCCCATCACACCGCGGGACGGCGACGCCGTGGGGGAGACCGAGGGGCTGGGCGCCGGGGACACGACCACGGACTGGGTGCCCGCGGTGCTGCCGTTGGAGCACACCACGATCACCGTGTACGTGCCCGCGCTGACGTTGGACCAGGCCGCGGACTGCCCCGCGGACGTCCCGGACAGCGCCACCTGGCGGCCCTGCGAGAAATTCGCCTGACCGCTGCTGAGCAGCGAGGCGGTGCCCCAGTGGCCGTTGATCTGGCTGCACGCGGTGGTGCTCACCGAGACCGTGTTCCCGGTGGTGCTGACGGAGATTCCGTCCGCGGCCGCCGGTCCGGCCGGCATCAGGGCGAGCGCGGCGGCGGCTGCCACGGTCGGTCCGAGGCGGAGCAGAGGCTTCGAGATGCTCATGTGGACTGCCTTCCGGCGGCACGGCCGGCGGTACATCCCTTGCGCCGCCGAGGTCGGGGAGCGCCCGTGCCGCCACGACGCCAGCCAACGGGCAGCCCGCCCGCCGCGCACTCCGGCTGCATCCGTGCAGGTGACGGCGTCCTCCGGGCGGCTCAGCGAGGCCGTGCCGGCGTCACCCGCCGGCGCCCGTCGTCACCGTCCGCTCGGCCGAGAAGGCGCCCCAGGTGCCGTCGGGCAGCAGCGCCCTGATCCGGACCCGGTGCGTGACCCCCGCCTCCTCGCCCGCGTAGAAGCGGTAGGTCGCCCGGTCGCGGGGCGCCGCGCCGCCGTACACCAGTGAGGTGACGGGCCGTCCGTCCAGCCGGACCTCGTACTCGGCGACGGTCCCGTCGACGCGCGGCGGCGTCCAGGAGAGCGCGATGTAGTAGGCCCCGCCCGAACTCCGGGTCGTCGCGCGGAAGTCGGCGGGCGCCGTGGCCGTGGCGCCTCCGTCCGCGCCCTCGGCCGTGGTGAGGCGGACGGCGGGGGCGGGCGGCGAGAGGTTGTCCGCCGCGTCCCTGGCACGGACCGTGAAGACGTACCGGGTGCCCGGCCGCAGCCCCGTCACCACGGCGGCCGTCTGGTTCCCGCCCACACTGTGGATGGGCGAATCCCCTTGGTAGATGGTGTACGACACCACACCGCGGTCGTCCCGCGCCGCGGTCCAGGAGAGCTGGACCGCCCGGCTGCCGGCCGCGCGTCCTTCCAGGTCCCCCGGACCGGTGGGCGGCGCGGTGTCCGCCCGGACGGCCGCGGGGGTCGTGGCCCGCACCTCCCGGCTGGGCGGTCCGAGCCGCCCGTCCGCGTCCCGGGCGCGCACCGTGAAGACGTAGGTGGTGGCGGGGCGGAGCCTGGTGACGTCCACCATGTGGGTGGAAGCGGGTACGTCCTTGACCTTGGTGGGGCCCCGGTACACCTCGTAGCCGGTCACCTCGGATCCCGCCGGGGCGGCCCGGTTCCACATGACGTGGACGCTGGTGGAGCTGCCCGCTTCCGCGGTGACACCCGTCGGCGCCCCGGGCGGCCGTTCGCCGCCGGAGGCGTCCTGACCGCCCCAGCGGCAGGAGACGGCCAGCAGCACGACCGCGCAGAGCGCGAGCAGGCGGCCGGATGACGCGGTTGGGGTAACGCCACGCACGACTTCGCCTCCTGGGGGTCCACGGAGGACCGGTCCGTTCAAAGGTCCGTACCAATATGAGCCCACTGACGCGCCCACATCAAGGGGATGGTGCGGGTCGAACGCGGCGGCGGGTTACGTATCCTGAACATGAAACGGACCGAACCGCCTTTGGAATACCGGGTGTTCGGGCTCGAGGCGCGGACCGCTGTCGTCGCTGATCCCGCGCCGCCACGGGAGGCCGGACGGTCCGGGCCGACGCGCGCCCGGGTCTCCGGCGCCCTCCGCCTCCATCGGTGTCCGGGTGCCCCGTCCGGCCCCTTTCGGGGCGGTCACCCTCCTCGCGACGGGACGAAATGGGGCAAAGTTCCCTGGGTGTGCGTCCCTGTTCCCGACGAGAGGCTCATCTGACCGTGTCCCGTGTCCAGACGCTCACCGTCGCCGTGGCCGGCGTGGCACTGCTGGCCCCCTCGGCGTCCTCCGCCGCGGAGTCGGTCCACATCCGTCCGTCCAGGGCCGAGGCGCGGCGCGTCGCCGCCGGCTCCGCCTTCCCCACCGCCCTGACGCACGTCGCCGTACCGCACCGGGACCGCATCGAGCCGGTCGCCCGGGACGGGACGCGGGAGGTGCTGACGCCGGGGGAGGGGCCGGGGGGCTCCGCGACCCCGGGACCGGGGACGCACGGTCCCGGCATCGCCGGCCCCGCGACCTCGGACGCCGCGGCCTCCGGCTCCGCGACGACGGCGGGCTCCGCCACGCCCGCCCCCGCCTCGGCCACTCCGGGCCCTACGGCCCCCGACCCCGCCCCGTCGGACTCCCAGCCCTCCGCCCCCGCTTCCCCCGCCCCCGTCACCGCCGCCGACCTGCTGGCCAGGGTGAGCGGCTGTACCCCCGTCTCCCAGGGTCACTACCGCAAGGACCGCGGCCGCGCGGCCACCGTGCCGGTGTGCGGCACGCGTGAGGCGGTGTACTGGAAGGCGGACATGGACATCGACTGCGACGGCCGCCCGGGCCGCCACTGCAACGCCGGCACCGACCCGAACTTCTCCTCGTCCACGGCGTTCGCGCAGTCCGACGGCCGCGCGCTCAGCTCCGAGAAGCTGCCCTACGTCGTGGTCCCCGCGCCCAGCGGCATCTGGGACTACCGCGAGCACGGCGTGCGCGGCGGATCGGTCGCGGCCGTGGTCTACCACGACCGGGTCAGCTACGCGGTCGTCGGCGACACCGGCCCGGCCGACATCATCGGCGAGGCGTCCTACGCGGCGGCCACGTCCCTGGGCATCGACCCGGACCCGCGCTCCGGCGGCACTCCGTCCGGGGTGACGTACATCGTGTTCAAGGACAGCCGGGTCACCCCGCTGGAGGACCGGGAGGCCGCGGAGACCCAAGGGGAGCGTCTCGCGCGGGAGTTCGTCGACGCCGCGGACTGACCCGCGTACGGGACCGCCCCGGGCCCCTCACACCTTCCGGTAGCCGTACGCCTCCGAGGCCGCCGCCGCCACCGCGGCGAGGTCGGCGCCCGTGGAGGCGGTGACCACCGCGGCCACCGCACCCTCAAGGAACGGCGCGTCCACCAGCCGCGTGTTCCCGGGAAGTTCGTCGCCCTCGGCCAGCAGCGCCTTCACGGTGAGCACCGCGCTGCCCAGGTCGGTCAGCACCGCGACGCCCGCGCCCCGGTCCACGGACGCCGCCGCCGCGGCGATCAGCTCCGCGCTGGTGCCGAGCTCGCCGCTCCCGGTGCCGCCCGCGGGCGCGACCGGCACCGACGCCCCCGCGCCGGAGAGCCCCTGCGCCAGCTCCGCCACGGAGGCCGCGACCGCCGCGCTGTGCGACACCAGGACGATCCCGACCAGCTTCTCGTCGCTCACCTCACTCACCGCCGCCCGCTTCCGCGTCGCCGGGTCCGGCGTCCAGCAGCGCGGAGATCAGCAGCGCCGACGAGGTGGCGCCGGGGTCCTGGTGCCCGATGCTGCGCTCGCCGAGATAGCTCGCCCTGCCCTTGCGGGCCAGCATCGGCGTCGTCGCGACCGCGCCCTCCCGCGCGGCGTCCCGCGCCGCCGCGAACGACTCGCCGAGCGCGTCCACCGCGGGGAGCAGCGCGTCGATCATCGTCTTGTCGCCCGCCGCTGCTCCGCCCAGCTTCATCACGGCGTCCACCCCGGCCCGCAGCGCCTCGGCGAACTGCTGCCGGTCCACCTCGGCGGCCTCGCCCAGCGTCTTGCCGGTGCGGCGCAGCAGCGTCCCGTACAGCGGACCGGACGCGCCGCCCACCGTGGACACCAGCAGGCGTCCGGCCTGGGTGAGCACCGCCCCGGGCGTGGCGGGCGGCTCCTTCTCCAGCGCGTCCTTCACCGCCCGGAATCCGCGCTGCAGATTGCTGCCGTGATCGGCGTCGCCGATCTCCGAGTCGAGGGCGGTGAGCCGTTCCGCCTCGCGGTCCACGGATGCGGCGGTGACCGTCATCCAACGGCGGAAGAAGTCGGCGTCCAGCACGGGAACTCCTCGCGTGGTAGGTGACCGGGGCGCCGGCCCCGGTGTGGATCTTTCCCGGGTGGATCACATACCCCAGCGCAGCCCGGGCGTACGCACCGGCGCGTCCCACAGGCGCAGCAGCTCCTCGTCGACCTGGCAGAGGGTGACCGAGGCGCCCGCCATGTCCAGGGACGTGACGTAGTTGCCGACGAGGACCCGGGCCACCGGGACGCCGCGCTCGCCGAGCACCCGCTGCACCTCGGCGTTGAAGCCGTACAGCTCCAGCAGCGGCGTGGCGCCCATGCCGTTGACCAGCACCAGCACCGGGTTGCGCGGGGTGAGGTCGTCGAGGATCGCGCCGACGGCGAAGTCGGCGATCTCGCCGGACGTCATCATCGGACGCCGCTCGCGGCCCGGCTCGCCGTGGATGCCGATGCCCAGTTCCAGCTCGCCGGCCGGCAGGTCGAACGTCGGCGCGCCCTTGGCGGGCGTGGTGACCGCGCTGAGCGCCACGCCGAAGCTGCGGGAGTTCTCGTTCACCTGCTTCGCGAGCGCCGCCACCCGCTCCAGCGGCTGCCCCTCCTCGGCCGCCGCGCCCGCGATCTTCTCCACGAACAGCGTCGCCCCGGTGCCCCGGCGGCCCGCCGTGTACAGGCTGTCGGTCACCGCCACGTCATCGTTGACGAGCACCTTCGCGACCTGGACGCCCTCGTCCTCGGCGAGTTCGGCCGCCATGTCGAAGTTGAGCACGTCGCCGGTGTAGTTCTTCACGATGAACAGCACCCCGGCGCCGCTGTCCACGGCCGCCGCGGCCCGCACCATCTGGTCGGGCACCGGGGAGGTGAACACCTCGCCGGGACAGGCCGCCGACAGCATGCCGGGGCCGACGAACCCGCCGTGCAGCGGCTCGTGCCCCGAACCGCCGCCGGACACCAGGCCCACCTTGCCCGCCACCGGGGCGTCCCCCCGGACCACCACCCGGTTCTCCACGTCCACCGTCAGCTCGGGATGGGCCGCCGCCATACCGCGCAGCGCGTCCGCCACCACGGTCTCCGGAACGTTGATCAGCATCTTCATGGGTACCTCCTGGGGGCTGAGCAGGTGGGTCGTCGAACCGGTGGTGCCGGTCGGGCGGTGCCGAGCTGTCGGAGCTGTCCGTGCTGCTGAGCTGTCGCGGGGCGACCGCGTACCGGCAGGAGCCCCACAGGGGCAGTATCGGCCTTGCGCCCGGAGAGGGCACGCGAGACGGCGTCCGGCGAGCCGGACGATCTCGGCCGGCGATACGGCCACAGCTCAGGATCGGCCCTGCACCGGTGCGTTCCAAGGGGGCGTCACCGGGTTTCACCGGCGGCCGGTCCAGCGTGTACTCCCGCGGTCGTGCGCGCGGCTCGGCGCGCTGCTGGCGCGCACCCGGTGGCCGGCGGGCGTCGCGGTGGTCACCGGGGCGGCGTGCGCGCGGGCGCGGCCGGGCTACAGGGACCAGCCCAGGACCGGGCCGGCCTCCGCGTGGCTCCGCGCGTCCGCGCTCCCGACGTCGCCTTCCGCGATGTCGAGGAGCTGACGGCCCAGGTCGCGCAGGGCGCGGCCCGCGGCCAGTTCGTCGCCGATCTCCGGTACGTCCGCGTCCGCCGGGTTCCGGTGGGCGGCGCCGTGACCGGTGAGGACCGTCGTCCCGGTGTCGAGGGTGGCGCGCGCCGTCGTCGTACCGTCCTCCTCGAAGAGGTAGAGACGGGTCTTCCATTCCAGGGTGTGCGACATGACTGTCTCCTCAGCCGAGCGGCCCGGGATGTGCCGGTCGCTTCACCTCCACCGTCCGACTCCGGCGGACGCGGGGCACAGGGCCGAAAGTCCCGGGAACGTGTCGTGGGACCCGGGTACCCCGGAACCCCTGCCACCGGTGCCGGTCACGCCCCGGCGACCGGTTCCTCGGCCTCGGCCGCCGCTCCGGCCGACAGCGGACGCCTGTCGTCGACCCGGTACGACAGCTGGTCGACGACCGCGACCACACCGTCGAGCCGGCTCGCCGCCCGCACCGCCATGTCGACGTCGCTGCGCCGCTCCAGCCGGCCGGTGAGGGTCACCACGCCGTCCTCGACGGTGACGGCGAGCACCCGCGGCGTCAGCCAGAGCGTCGTCCCGAGGACGTCCCTGCGCACGGCGCGCTCGATGTCGCCGTCGGTGCGCAGCACGGCCTGGAGCAGGTCGTTGCGGGTCACGATGCCGACGAGCCGCTCCTCGTCGTCCACCACCGGCAGCCGTTCGACGCCGTGCCTGGTCATGAGCCAGGACGCCTCGGTGACGGTGGCACGCGCCCTCACGGTGACCGCGGGGGCGGTCATCACGACGCCCGCGGTGCGGGCCCGGCGGAGGCCGGGCACCCTGCGGGGCAGACGGGTCCACCAGGGGCGAGTCGTGCCGTCCGGCCCCGCCGCGTGCGGGCGGGACCGCGTGAGGTCCGACGTGGAGACCACGCCGATCACCCGGTCCTCCTCGTCCGTCACCGGGAGGCCGCCGACGCGGTGCTCCCCGAGTGCGCGGATCACGTCCCTGAGCGGAGTGCCGTACGCGGCGGTGACCACGTCCGTGGTCATCACGGCGCCGACATCGGTGGTCTTCATCGCCGAACCTCCTGGCTGTGTCGGGTGCCGGCGGCCGGGACGGACCCTCGCCGGGAGCGGTTGGGTTCAGCCTCCGGCGCCCGCCGCGGGGATCCCAGGGCCCCCAGGGGCAGGTGCAGCAGGGCCGAACGGCCCGGATGTCCGAGATGTCGCCGCCGGGGCCTGTCGGACCCGGGCCGGGACCTGGTGGCCCCTCCCCGTCCGCCACCGCCTCCGGCGACGCTGGGCGTCGGCGGGGGAACGCTCCGAGCGAAAGGTGCATGTCATGGAGTCGCCGGTAGTCGTCGGTGTGGACGGTTCCGCCGAGAGTCTCGCGGCCGCCGAATGGGCCGCCCGCGAGGCCGCGCGCCGTGGAGCCGACCTGCGGCTGCTGCACGTACGGGACCGGAATCCGCGGCAGGGCGGTACGGACACCACCCGCTCCGCCGACCACCGTCGGGCGCTGCGGGTCCTGGAGACGGCGGCGAAACGCGTCCGCACCGTCCGGCCGGACGTGCGGGTGCGCGGGGCGCAGGCCGAGGGGTCCGCTGCCGCCGCCCTCGCGCGGGCCGCGGAGGACGCCGATCCGCTGGTGCTCGGCTCGCGCGGGCTCGGCCGGGTCGCCGGTCTCCTCGCCGGTTCCGTCTCGCTCGGCGTCGTGGCGCGGGCCACCCGTCCCGTCGTGCTCGTACGGACGGACCCGGCGGGGGAGGGGACAGGGGCCGGCGGCGACGGGCGGGGGGACGTCGTGCTCGCGGTGGACGTCATCGAACCCTGCGACGAGGTGCTCGCGTACGCCTTCGAGGCGGCCCGCCGGCGCCGTGCGCGGCTGCGCGCACTGCACGCCTGGCGTGCGCCCGACCGGCTCACCCTGGGCGCGGCCGGCCCGGGCCCGGCCGGTGACCAGGAGCGGGCCGAGGAGTGGCTGCGCTTCCTGTCCGCCGTGCTCCAGGTCTGGCGGGACAAGTATCCCGACGTCGAGGTGGTGGAGACGGTGGCCGAGGGCAAACCCGCGGGCACCCTGCTCAAGGCGGCCTTCGACGCACGGTTGCTGGTCGTCGGGCACCGGATCCCCGGCCGTCCCGCGCTGCCGCGCACCGGTCCCGTCACCCACGCGATGATCCACCAGGCCCGCTGCCCCCTGGCCGTCGTTCCGCACACCTGAGATCCGGACGGCACCGGCCGCGCACCTCTTCGCGGCGGTCGGGACCGGTCCCGACCATGCTGGGCGCCGGCCTCTCTCCGGCCACCTGCCCGCAGCCGCGCCGACGGCGGGCCTCGCCGCCGTGGCGGCCACGCTCCGCGGCTCCCCGGCCGGCTCCCCGCCCGGCGGCTCCCCGCGGCCGGGCAGCCGGCGCGGGAGCGGGCCTCGGCGCGGTCACCGGCCTCGGCGTCGGCGGAGGCTTCCCCGCCGTACCGCCCGGCGCGGGCGCACTGACGTCGGCCTGCGGAAGCGGGGGGGGGG
>BMVA01000012.1:0-112909 GCA_014650475.1 Streptomyces albogriseolus | reverse complement strand
GGGGGGGGGGGGGGGGGGGGGGCGCGGCGAGCGGCCTCAAAGCTCGTGTCGTACAGGGGCGGGCGTCAATCCGCCACGCACCTCCGCAGGCCCGTGGCGGTCCACGTCCACTCCCGGACGAAATACCCCATGGGGTACCCTGTCCGCTTCCCCCGTCCCGTCGACCGCCGACCGAAAAGGACCACCCACCCGCCATGGCCGCCCCCGTCACCCCGGACACCCTCACCGTCGTCCAGGCCGCCGCCCGCCTGGACGACTTCACCGTCATCGACGTCCGCACCCCCGCCGAGTACGCCACCGGGCACCTGCCCGGCGCCCTGAACGTGCCCCTGGACCAGGTCAAGCGCGCCCTGCCGGAGATCCGGCAGGCCGCCGAGCGCGGCGGCCTCCTCGTGGTGTGCGCCTCCGGGGCGCGCTCGGAGAAGGCGTCCGGTCTCATCGCCGCCGAGGGTGTGCCCGCCGCCACCCTCGCCGGCGGCACCGCCGCATGGGCGTCCGAGGGGCGGGACCTGGAGCGTCCCGTGGCCTGCGACACCCGCGCGGTGTGGGGCATGGAGCGCCAGGTGCGCTTCACCGCCGGCACCCTGGTGCTGCTCGGTCTGGTGCTCGGCCTGCTGGTGCACCCCGCGTTCCAGCTCCTCTCCGCGGGCATCGCGGGCGGGCTGGTCTTCTCCGCCCTCACCGACACCTGCGGCATGGCCGTCGTCCTCGGCAAGCTGCCCCCCAACCGCCCGCGCGGGACGAACCTCGAGGGTGCGCTCGCCGCGCTGCGGGGGAAGTGACGCTCCCGGTCCGCCCCCTCTTCCCAGGGACGTTCGGGCCCGGCCCGGGACCCGCGGTCCCTGGGGCGCGCGCCCCGGCGGCGAGACATTGAAGACGCAACGAGAAGCGTTCAGATGTCGGGCAGTTCCTGGGAGGGGACGGACACCATGGCAGTCCACGATCACCCGCACCGCTCGCCTGTGTTCCACCGGCCGTCGTCCGCCGACGGCACCCACGCGGCGACGGGCGCGTACGCGCTCGCCGGGCTGCGGCTGCTGACGGGCTTCGTCTTCCTCTGGGCCTTCCTCGACAAGACGTTCGGGCTGGGCTACGCGACGCAGTCCGGCCGCGGCTGGATCGACGGCGGTGAGCCCACGAAGGGCTTCCTGTCCTCCGTGGCGGTCGGGCCGCTGGAGTCGACGTTCCACGCCTGGGCCGGGGCGGCCTGGGCGGACTGGCTGTTCATGCTGGGGCTGCTCGGCGTCGGGGCCGCGCTGCTCGCGGGCGTGGCGCTGTGGCCCGCGGCCGCGGCGGGCACGCTGATGATGGCGCTCATGTGGATGGCGGAGTGGCCGCCGGCCCGCCATCTGTCCGACGGCTCACCGAGCATGTCGACGAACCCCTTCGCCGACTACCACCTGGTGTACGCGGCGGCTCTCGTCGCCCTGGCGGCGACGGGCGCGGGCGCGGTGTGGGGTCTGGGCCGTCTGTGGGCCCGCGTCCCCGTCGTCGCCCGCCACCGCTGGCTCCGCTGACGGCGGCGCACCGGGCCCGGGGTGCCGTGAGGCGCCCCGGGCCCTTCGCGTCACCCGCCGTCCCGGTCACGGGAGGCACGGCCGGCCGAGGGAGCCGAAGGTTCCTTCCACCGCACGGCCGGAGGTCCCGGAACCGGCGTTCCCCTGGTTGCACCCGCCCGACTTGAGTAGATTTAGCGCCGAAGTCATGTTTTGCCCGCCGGACCGAGGGTGTGCCGCGCATCGCGGGACTTCCGGGCGAGGACCACATGTTCCAGCTGAGCGCGCCGATCATCGCCACGTTCGTCCTGTACGTGCTCGCCCTGATCGGGACGGGGATCCGGGCCTACACGCGCACGCACACCTTCGAGGACTTCGCCCTCGGCGGCCGCCGCTTCGGTCCCTGGGTCGCCGCGCTGTCCGCGGGCGCCAGCGACATGTCCGGCTGGCTGTTCCTGGCGCTCCCCGGCGCCGTCTACGCGGCCGGGCTCGGCTCCGTGTGGCTCCCCGTCGGCCTGGTCGTCGGGACGTACCTGAACTGGCTGTTCGTCGCGCCACGCCTGCGCACCTACACCGAGCGCGCCGGGAACGCGGTGACCCTGTCCGGCTATCTGGAGGAACGGTTCGAGGACCGCACCCGCATGCTGCGGCTGGTCTCCGCCGCGGTCACCCTCGTCTTCTTCACCGTGTACGTCGGCAGCGGCCTGGTGGCCGGCGGGCTGCTGTTCCAGACCGTCTTCGACCTGCGCTTCACCGTCGGCGTCACCCTCACCGGACTGCTGATCGTCATCTACTCGTGCCTGGGCGGCTTCCTCGCGGTGAGCCTCACGCACGTCCTCCAGGCCTCGCTGATGCTGCTCGGCCTGGTCGTGCTGCCCGCCGTCGCGATCGCGCGCCTCGGCGGCTTCGGCGCGCTCGGGGACACCCTCGACGGCAGACAGCCCGCGCTGCGCGAGTTCAGCTCCCGTGTCGCGTACTCGGGAGGGTCCTGGACGCCCGAGGGGCCGCTCGGGGTGCTGGCGATCGTCTCGCTGCTCGCCTGGGGGCTCGGCTACTTCGGCCAGCCGCACATCCTGGCCCGCTTCATGAGCATCCGCAGCACCCGGGACATCCCCGCGGCCCGCCGTATCGGCACCGGCTGGGTGGTCCTCGTCCTCACCGGCGCCACCCTCGTGGGCCTGGCCGGCATCGGCGAGCTGTCGCCGGCGCTGTCCGCCCCCGACACCGTGTACATCGCGCTCAGCCGTCTGCTCCTCGACCCGTGGATCGCCGGGATCATGCTGGTCGCGGTGCTCGCCGCCGTCGTGTCCACCGCGGACAGCCAGCTGCTGGTGTCCTCCGTGGCGCTCACCGAGGACTTCTACCGGGCGTTCCTCCACCGCAGAGCCCCCGACCGGTTGCTCGTATGGGTGGGGCGCGCCACCGTCGTCCTGGTCATCGTGGTGGCGTACGTCATCGCCCTCAGAGGCGGGGGGCTGCTGAACATCGTCGCCCACGCCTGGGCCGGATTCGGGGCCGCCTTCGGCCCTGTGGTGCTGCTCTCGCTGTACTGGCCCCGCATGACCTGGGCCGGCGCCATGGCGGGCATCGTCGCCGGCGCCGGCACCGTCCTGGCGTGGGAATGGGTCAACCCGCTGCTCGGCCCGCTCGAGACCAGCGTCTACGAGATGGTCCCGGGCGTCCTCGCCGCCACGGTCGCCGCCCTCGTCTTCGGCCGGTACGTCGGACGGCCGCCGAAACGCGCCTTCTGGCGGATGCCCGGCGGCGGCACCAGCTCCGTGGTGCTCACCCCCTTCCTCACCCGCGCGCCCGTCGGCCTGGCCATGCTCGACACGGACCTGCGGTTCGTGTGGGTGAACGAACCTCTGGCCCAGCTGATCCCGCTGGAACGGCGCATCGGACGGCGGCTGAGCGAACTCCGGCCGACCGCCGAGTACCGGCTCTTCGAGGAGCAGATGCGGCGGGTGCTGGAGACCGGCGAGCCCGTCATGGACTGGGAGTTCCGCAGCCAGGAGGAGCAACCCAGGGACGCCCGCGCGGTCTCCGTGTCGTTCTTCGGGGTGACCGACCGCCACGACACCACCGTGGGCGTCCTGTACATGGTCGTCGACGTCACCGAGCGGTGGCGGGCGCAGAGCAGACTCGCCCTGCTGAACGACGTAGGCGCCCGTATCGGCAGCACCCTCGACGTCCCCCGCACCGCGCAGGAACTCGCCGACGAGGCCGTGCCGGACGTGGCCGACTTCGTCGCCGTGGACCTGCTGGACACCGTGATGCGCGGCGAGGAACCCGCGCCCGGACCCGTCGGCCTGTCCCCGGTCATCCGCCGCGCCGGGCAGGCGTCGGCGAGGGAGGGCGGCTGCGGCGGCAGCCTCGCCCTCGGGGAGGCCGTCCGGCGGGCTTCCTCCTCGCCCGTCACCCGCTGCCTCCTGGAGAGCCGCACCCTCGTCGAGCGCACCCTCGACCGCGAGACCAGCCCCTGGGTCACCGAGGACCCCTCGCTCGGTGCGTCCATCCTCAAGTACGGCTACAACTCCCTGATGGTCGTGCCGGTCCGGGCCCGGGGCGTCACCCTCGGCGTGGCCACCTTCGCCCGCACCGAACGGTCCGGCCCGTTCGGCGACGACGACGTGCGGCTCGCGGAGGAGATCGTCTCCCGCGCCGCGGTGGCCGTGGACAACGCCCGCCGCTACACCCGTGAGCGGACCGCCGCCCGCGCCATGCAGCAGGCGCTGCTGCCCCAGGCGCTCACCGGCGGGTCCGCGGTGGACGTGGCGTCCTGGTACCAGCCGGCCGACGCCCCGAACGGCGTCGGCGGCGACTGGTTCGACGTCATCCCGCTGTCCGGCGCCCGGGTCGCCCTCGTCGTCGGCGACGTCGTCGGGCACGGCATGGACGCCGCCGCGACCATGGGACGCCTGCGCACCGCGGTCCGCACCCTCGCCAACCTCGACATGCCGCCGGACGAACTGCTCGCCCACCTCGACGACCTGGTCATCGGGCTGATGGGCGCCCACGACGACCAGGAGCCCGCCGCCGCGGGCGCCGCCTTCCTCGGCGCGACCTGCCTGTACGCCGTGTACGACCCGGTCAGCGGGAGGTGCTCGATGGCGCGCGCGGGACACCTCCCGCCCGTCCTCGTCACCCCGGACGGCACCGCCGAGATCCTCGACCTGCCCGCGGGGCCCCCGCTGGGGCTCGGCTACCTGACCTTCGAGTCGTGCGAGTGGGACCTGGCCGAGGGCAGCCTGCTGGCGTTCTACACCGACGGTCTCGTCGAGACCCCGGACCGGGACATCGACGAGGGGATCGCCCGGCTGGGCGCCGCCCTCGCCGTGCCCCGCCCCACGCTGCGGGAGATCGGACGGGGCGTGGTCGACACCCTGCTCACCGGGCCGCCGCCGGACGACGCGGCGCTGCTGCTGGCCCGCACCCGGTCGCTGCCGGCGGACCGGGTGGCGTCCTGGGACCTGCCCAGCGACCCGGCGGCGGTCGGCACCGCCCGCACGGCCGCGGTGCGGAAGCTGTCCGAGTGGGGCCTGGACGACCTGGCGTTCACCACGGAACTCATCGTCAGCGAACTCGTCACCAACGCGATCCGGCACGCCTCCGGGCCGGTCTCCCTGCGGCTGATCCGCGACCGCGGCCTCATCTGCGAGGTCGCCGACGGCAGCGGCACCTCCCCGCGCCCGCGCCACGCCCGCACCACGGACGAGGGCGGCCGCGGCCTGATGATCGTCGCCCAGCTCGCCCACCGCTGGGGCACCCGGCACACGGCGACCGGAAAGATCATCTGGACCGAGCAGCCGTTCGTGGCGGAGCCGTGAGGCGGGTGGTCGCCGCCCCGGTCCCGGCGGGCCCCGGACGGAGGGCCCAACGGCCCGGGCGGTCGGGACCGGCGGCCTCTGCCATGGGGCGTGCCGTGCCGGGATCGTAGGCAGCGGAGGGGCGCCCGACGCAGAGGGGTCCCGAAACGAGAGGTGGATCCCATGCTCCGCAACGTCACCGTGGGCTACGACGGCTCGTCCGAGAGCCGCGCCGCCGCAGAGTGGGCCGCCCGAGAGGCGCTGCTGCGCGGTCTGCCGCTGCGGCTGGTCAACGTCCGGGAGCCGATCCCCGGGCACATCGCCGAGTCCGACCTCATGGCCGACGGCACCTTCCGGCAGCGCGCCGAACGTCTCCCGCGCGAGGCGGGCGAGACGCTGCGGGCGCGCCACCCGGAACTGGAGGTCGTCGCCGAACAGATCCCCGGCGGCCCCATGGACATCCTCCCCGAGGTGGCCAAGGACGCCGACCTGCTCGTCCTCGGCTCCCGCGGTCTCGGCGGCATCGGCGGCTTCCTCGTCGGCTCCGTCGGCATGGTGGTGATCGCGCACACCACCACCCCGGTCGTCCTCGTCCGCGATGCCACGTCCGCGAAGGCCGCCGGGCCCGTGGTGGTGGGCGTCGACACGGACAAGCCGAACGGCACGGTCCTCACCTTCGCCTTCGAGGAGGCCGCCCGCCGCGGCGCCGTGCTGAAGGCCGTGCACGGCTGGACCGTCCCGCCGTACTACGCCTACGCCCTCCCCGCCTACCCCGCGCTCGCCGCCGATCTGGGCGGGGAGCAGTCCGAGGCCCTGGCCGAGGTGCTGCGCCCCTGGCGGGAGAAGTTCCCCGACGTGGAGGTCGCCGAGGAGTCCCGCGCCGGCAGCGCGGCCGTCCGGATCGTCGAGGCCGCCGGCGACGCCTCGCTGGTCGTCGTCGGCCGACGGGTCCGCCGCAGCCCGATCGGCGCGCACATCGGACCCGTCACCCACGCGGTGCTGCACCACGCCACCGCCCCCGTCGCCGTCGTCGCGCACGACTGACCGCCGTGCGGAAGAATCCGATGACCATGGAGCCGGAAGCCGTCACCGCGCCCGACGCCTCGTGGCCGCTGGTGATCGGCGTGGACGGGTCCGCGCCGAGCCTGCGGGCCGTCGACTGGGCGGCCGACGAGGCCGACCTGCGCGGGGTGCCGTTGCGGCTGGTGCACGCGGCGTCGCCGGACCGGTACCCGGGCGCCGAAGCGACGGTCCCGCCGCCCGCCGGAGGCGTCCTCGCCGACGCCGCCCGGCGGGTGCGCACCCGCCGCCCCGGCCTGCGGGTGGAGGAAGAGGTCGTGCCGGACGAGCCGCAGTACGCGCTGGTGCGCGCGGCACGCACGGCGTCCGTGCTGGTCGTGGGCACGCGAGGCCGGGGCGGCGTCGCCGAGGTGCTGCTCGGCTCGGTGGCCCTGGCCGTCGCCGCGCAGGCCGGCTGCCCGGTGGTGGTGCTGCGCGGCAGCCACGACAGCCAGGCGGCGCCGCCGGTGCGCGGCCGGGTCGTCGTGGGCGTCGGCGAGCACCCGGCGGCCCTGCGGTTCGCCGCCGACGAGGCCCGCCGGCGCGGGGTGCCCCTGGAGGCGGTACGGGCCTGGCGGTGCCCGGCGTACGAGACCACCGACCTCCCCCTCGCGGCCGGTGAGGCCGCCCACCTGCACGAGAAGCGGGCCGCCGAGGAACTGCACGCCGCTCTGGCGGACGTCCCGGCGGGCGTGGAGGTCCACGCCCGCACGGTCGAGGGGCCCGCACGCGAGGTCCTCGTCGACGCCTCGCACACGGCCGACCTGCTGGTCGTCGGCGCCCGCCGCCACGAGGGCCGCCTGAGCCCTCACCTCGGTCGCGTCACCCACACGGCCCTCCACCGCTCCGCCTGCCCGGTGGCGGTGGTCCCGCACGGAGAGGAGGGGGACTGAGGGCGGGGGGCCGCAGATGGCCCACGTGGCCCTGTCGGGAGCCCCGCCTCATGGGGAAGGTGAGGAGGGTACGCACCCTCAGGCACACCGACCTCCAGGCACCCGAGACCCCCCGACGCGGAAGGACACACGATGTCCGTCGACACGCACCAGGCCTCCGCCCCTCCCCCAGCCTCCGGCCGGGGGGACCCCCATCCCGCTGCGCTCGGCGACGACGAGCTCAGGACGCTGGACGCGCACTGGCGCGCCGCGAACTACCTGGCCGTCGGCCAGATCTACCTCATGGCGAACCCCCTGCTCACCGAGCCGCTGCGCCCGGAGCACGTGAAGCCGCGGCTGCTCGGCCACTGGGGCACGTCGCCCGGTCTCAACCTCGTCTACACCCACCTCAACCGGGTGATCCGCGCCCGTGAGCTGGACGCCCTGTGCGTGTGGGGTCCCGGGCACGGCGGGCCCGCGGTGGTCGCGGGGTCCTGGCTGGAGGGGTCGTACACGGAGACGTATCCCGACGTCACGCGGGACGCGGCGGGGATGGCGCGGCTGTTCAAGCAGTTCTCGTTCCCCGGCGGCGTCCCCAGTCACGTCGCCCCCGAGACCCCCGGCTCCATCCACGAGGGCGGCGAGCTCGGCTACTCCCTGTCGCACGCGTACGGCGCCGCGCTGGACCACCCGGACCTGGTGGTGGCCTGCGTGGTCGGCGACGGGGAGGCGGAGACCGGGCCGCTGGCGGCCTCCTGGCACTCCAACAAGTTCCTCGACCCCGTCCACGACGGCGCCGTCCTGCCGATCCTCCACCTCAACGGCTACAAGATCGCCAACCCGACCGTGCTCGCCAGGATCCCCGGCGACGAACTGGACGCGCTGCTCCGCGGCTACGGCCACGACCCGCTCCACGTGACCGGCGACGACCCGGCCGCCGTGCACCGGGCGATGGCGCGCGCCATGGACACCGCCCTCGACCGCATCGCCGCCGTCCAGCGCGCCGCGCGCGAGGACGGCGCGACCGAGCGCCCCCGCTGGCCGATGATCGTGCTGCGCACCCCGAAGGGCTGGACGGGACCCGCCGAGGTCGACGGGCTGCCCGTCGAGAACACCTGGCGCTCCCACCAGGTGCCGCTGTCCGGCGTCCGCGACAACCCCGACCACCTGCGGCAGCTGGAGGCGTGGCTGCGGTCGTACCGGCCGGAGGAGCTGTTCGACGAGGACGGCCGCCCCCGCGCCGACGTCCTGGCCTGCGTCCCCGCCGGCGCCCGCCGCCTCGGCTCCACCCCGTACGCCAACGGCGGGCTGATGCTGCGCGAGCTGCCGATGCCGCCGCTGGAACGGCACGCCGTCCCGGTCGACAAGCCGGGCGCGACCATGCACGAGCCGACCCGCCTCCTCGGCGACCTCCTCCGGGACGTCATGCGGGCCACCGCGGACCGCCGCGACTTCCGGCTGGTCGGCCCCGACGAGACCGCCTCCAACCGCCTCCAGGCCGTGTACGAGGCCAGCGGCAAGGCATGGCAGGCCGACAGGCTCGACGTGGACGAGGACCTCGACCGGCACGGCCGGGTGATGGAGATCCTCTCCGAGCACACCTGCCAGGGCTGGCTGGAGGGCTACCTCCTCACCGGCCGGCACGGCCTCTTCTCCTGCTACGAGGCGTTCGTGCACATCGTCGACTCGATGGTCAACCAGCACATCAAGTGGCTGCGCGTCACCCGCCGCCTGCCCTGGCGCGCCCCCATCGCCTCCCTGAACTACCTGCTGACCTCGCACGTCTGGCGCCAGGACCACAACGGCTTCTCCCACCAGGACCCCGGCTTCGTCGACCACATCATCAACAAGAGCCCGGAGGCGGTACGGATCTACCTGCCGCCGGACGCCAACACCCTGCTGTCGGTCGCCGACCACGTGCTGCGCAGCCGTGACTACGTCAACGTCGTCGTGGCCGGCAAGCAGCCCTGCTTCGACTGGCTGACCATGGAGCAGGCGAAGGCGCACTGCGCGCGCGGCTTCGGCATCTGGGACTGGGCGGGCACCGAGACCGGCGACCGCGAACCCGATGTGGTGCTGGCCTGCGCGGGCGACGTCCCCACCCAGGAGGTCATGGCGGCCGCGCAGCTGCTGCGCCGGCATCTGCCCGAGCTGGCGGTGCGGGTCGTCAACGTCGTCGACATCGCCCGTCTGCTGCCGCGCGAGGAGCATCCGCACGGCATGTCCGACTTCGAGTACGACGGCCTGTTCACCGCGGACAAGCCGGTGATCTTCGCGTACCACGGCTACCCGTGGCTGATCCACAGGCTCGCCTACCGCCGCACCGGGCACCCGCACCTGCACGTGCGCGGCTACAAGGAGATCGGCACCACGACCACGCCGTTCGACATGGTGGTCCGCAACGACCTGGACCGCTACCGGCTGGTGATGGACGTCATCGACCGCGTCCCCGGCCTGGCGGTGCGGGCCGCCGCGGTACGGCAGCGGATGGAGGACGTACGGCTGCGCCACCACGAGTGGATCCGCGAACACGGCACCGACCTGCCGGAGGTCACCGACTGGATGTGGGACGGCTGACCCGGCCCTGACCCGCACGCGCGAGCGGGATGTTTTGCGGGTCCTTTACAGTTGGTGTGGAAGCAGTCCATTCTGCTTCCACACATCTTCGTACTGTTCGAAAAGGAGCGACGGTCCCCCGATGGGTGATCCTCCCAGTAGTAACCGTGCCACCACCCGCAGTCCGCGTCATGCGGCCCGACAGGGAGCGGGGGTGGCACGGTGACCGAGGTCCTGCTGCTCCTGCTCGCCCTGCTGCTGACGCTGGCCTGCGCGGTGTTCGTCGCGGCCGAGTTCTCCCTCACCACCGTCGAGCGCGCCGAACTCGAGCGCGCCGCCGACGCCGGTGAGCGGGGCGCGGCCGGTGCGCTGGCCGCCGTACGCCGCCTGACGGTCCAGCTGTCCGGCGCCCAGCTCGGCATCACCGTCACCTCCCTGGTGATCGGCATGCTCGCCGAGCCGTCCCTCTCCGCCCTGCTGCGCGGCCCGCTGCGGGCGGCCGGCCTCGGCTCCGCCGCCCCGACCGTGGCGACGCTGCTCGGCGTGGCGCTGTCCACGGTGGTGCTGATGGTGATCGGCGAGCTGGTCCCGAAGAACTGGGCCATCTCGCGTCCCGCGGCGGTCGCCAAGGTCGTCGCGGGACCGCAGCGCGCCTTCACGGCCGCCTTCGGCCCGTTCATCAACCACCTCAACGGCACCGCGAACCGCTTCGTGCGGCGCTTCGGCCTCGAGCCCGCGGAGGAGCTGGCGTCCGCCCGCACCGCCGAGGAGCTGAGCGCGCTGGCCCGGCACTCCGCCGCCGAGGGCGCCCTGGAGGCGGACTCGGCGGAGCTGTTCGTGCGCACCCTGCACCTGGGCGAGCTGACCGCCGAGAACGTGATGACCCCGCGGGTCGACGTCCGCGCCCTGGAGGCGCACGCCACCGCCGCCGACGCCGCCGCGCTCAGCCACGCCACCGGCCTGTCCCGCTTCCCGGTGTACCGCGACAGCCTGGACGAGGTCGTCGGCACCGTCCACATCCGGGACGTGCTGGCCCTGGAGCCCGAGCGGCGCGCCACCACGCCCGTCACCGAGCTGACCACACCGCCGCTGCTGGTCCCCGACAGCCTCCCGGCCGACCGGCTGCTGGAGCGCATGCGCGCCCACCGCGCCATGGCCGTCGTCATCGACGAGTACGGCGGCACGGCGGGCGTCGCCACCGTGGAGGACATCGTCGAGGAGGTCGTCGGCGAGGTCCGCGACGAGCACGACCCCGTCGAGGTGCCGGAGCTGGCGCCCGCGCCCCCCACGGCCGACGGCCGCGAGGTGTGGGAGGCCGACGGCGGCCTCCGTATCGACCGGCTCACCGCCCTGGGCCTCACCGCCCCGGACGGCCCGTACGAGACGGTCGCCGGACTGATCGCCACCCGCCTGGCCCGGATCCCCGTCAAGGGTGACTCCGTGGACGTCGACGGCTGGCGGCTCGACGTGCTGGAGGTCGAGCACCACCGTGCCGACCGCATACGCGTCACCGCCCCCGCCCCCGTACGCGACGAGGTCATGGAGGAGGCCCGATGACCGTCCTGCAGCTCGCCATCGGCGTTCTCACCCTGCTGACCAACGCGTTCTTCGTGGGCGCCGAGTTCGCCCTGATCTCGGTGCGCCGCAGCCAGATCGAGCCGCGCGCCCTCGCGGGCGAGAAGCGCGCCAGGATGACCCTCTGGGCGCTGGAACACCTGTCCGCGATGATGGCCACGGCCCAGCTCGGCATCACGGTGTCCTCGCTGGTGCTCGGCGCGGTCGCCGAACCGGCCATCGCGCATCTGCTGGAGCCGCCGTTCGAGGCGTTGAACGTCCCGGACGCGCTGGTGCACCCGATCGCGTTCGTGATCGCCCTGACCCTCGCCACGTATCTGCACATGCTGATCGGCGAGATGGTGCCGAAGAACATCGCGCTCGCCGCGCCCGTGCCCAGCGCGCTGCTGCTCGGCCCGCCGCTGGTGTGGCTGACCCGGGCACTGCGGCCCTTCGTGTTCGGCATCAACGCCTTCGCCAACGTCCTGCTGCGGCTGCTGCGGGTCGAACCGAAGGACGAAGTGGAGTCGGTGTTCACCGACCACCAGCTCGCCCGGATGGTCGTCGACTCCAGCGAGGCCGGACTGCTCACCCCGGCGGACGGGGAGCGGCTGCGGGACGCGCTGGAGCTGGGCACCCGCCCGGTCGGCGAGATCCTCGTCCCGGCCCGGCGGATGCACACCGTCGACCACACGGTCACCCCGGCACGCCTGGAGCGCGTGGCCGCCGAGGCGGGCCTGTCCCGCTTCCCGGTCACCGGCCCCGACGGCGCGCTTCTGGGCTATCTGCACATCAAGGACACCCTCGGCGTGACCGAACGGGACCGCCCGTTCCCGCGCACCGCGCTGCACAAGGTCACCCGGGTCCGGATCGACACCCCGCTCGACGACACGCTCACCGCGCTCCGCGCGGAGGGCAGCCATCTCGCCGCGGCCGTCGGCGAGAACGGCAAGGTCATCGGCTTCGTGACGATGGAGGACGTCCTGACGGAACTGGTCGGCCCGGCGGCCCCGGCCACGGCCTGACGCCCGTTCCGCCGGCACCCCGCGGCCCCGGCCGGACATCTGTCCGGCCGGGGCCGCGGTCCTGTGCGCGGGCCGTCAGGCGTCCATGCGCCGCCGCCGCTCGTTGTGCCAGGCGATGGCCCTGCGGATGTCGGGCTCGTCCAGCCCGGTACGGCAGGCCAGTTCCCTCAGGGCGAGGACCGGGCGGCGGGACGTCAGGACGCGGCTGATCTTGCCCGCCCAGAGCTCCTCCTGGACGAAGGGCCGCTGCCGGTAGGCGGCGCGGACCAGCTCCAGGTGGGCCTCGCAGCACGCGGTGACGCGGCGCAGACCGTCGTGCAGCGGGTCGTCGGGATGCACGGCCGAGGAGTCGGCCACATGACCGCGCACCGCCTCCTGAGCAGGGAACGTTCTCGCGCAGAGGTCGCACAACTCGGTCGCGGCGGCGACGGATCGACGTGCGTGCTTCCCGCGCTTCCCCATCGAAGGCTCCCGGTGGCCGACTGTGCTCAGCGTACTGCGCGGGGCCGCCGTCCACCCGGCGGCGAACGGCCCGCCCCGCCACCGGGCCTACGGCACGCCCAGCTCGAACAGCACGTACCCGGCGTACGACCCGGACGCCACCGCCGCCGTGCCCAGCACCGCGGTCAGCACGGGCCCGCTCAGCCGCCGCATGGCCACGGCGAGCGGCACGAACAGCGGGAACAGCGGCAGCAGATAGCGCGAGACATTGCCGAAGTACTGCTGCGTGCCCATCACCGTCAGGTACGACAGCACCGTGTACACCACCAGCACGGACGGCGGCCGCAGCCGCACCAGCAGCACGGTCAGCACCGGCACCAGCAGCACCACCCCGACGCCGATCGTGTCCTCCATCGGCATGGCGAACAGGTAGTCGAAGTGGCCCACCGGCACGGAGGTCAGCACGTCGAGGCTGTGCCGGCCGTAGTCGAAGGTGTGGCCCCAGGCGCCCTCCTGGAGCGTGGTGTACCCGCCCCAGTCGCCCATCCGGTACCCCACCCAGGCCAGATAGCCGGCCACGCCCAGCGGGGCGACCGCCACGGCGGCGAGCGGCTGCCGCCAGTCCTCCCGCCGCCGGACCACCGCGACCAGGCCCGCGACGGCGAGCGCCGCGACCAGGGCGACCGCCGTCGGCCGGGTCAGCCCGGCGGCGAGGACCAGCACACCGGCGGCCGCCCAGCGGCGGGTCGTCACGGCCCAGCACGCCCAGGCGGCCAGCGCCGTGTACAGCGACTCGGAGTACACCGCCCACTCCGTGCCGGACCCCGGCCACACCGCCCACAGGCCGACGGCGACCAGCCCGGCCCGGCGCCCGCCCAGCCGCGCCGTCACGGCGTGGATGCCGAGCGCGGCGACGAACGAGCACACCACGGACACGGCCATTCCGGCGCCGTACGGGCCGAGCCCGGTGACCTCCGAGACCAGCCGCATCAGCGCCGGGTACAGCGGGAAGAACGCCGCCGAGTTGCCCTCCAGCGTGATCAGCCCGGTCGCCCCGGGGACCGGCTCCAGGGCGGGGTCGTAACCGTGCAGGGCGATCTGCTGGTACCACCAGCCGTCCCAGCTCCCCAGCACGTCCCACGGGTGCGCGCCGCCGCCGAACCGGGGGTGCTTCTCCCGGAAGTCGCCGGCCGTGTCCAACAGCGCCAGGAACACGGTGAAGCCCGCCAGCTTGAGCACGCCGTACACGGCGAGCACGGGTCCGAGGCGGGCGGCGAGGCGGCGCAGCCGCTCACGCGGACCGGGCGCGGGCTCGGACGGCGCGGCGGAGGGGGCCGCCCCCGGTCCGGGGAGGCGGGTCGTCGTGCTGCTCATGAGGCGGAGGTCCCTGTCGTACGGCGGGAGCCGCGGCCGGGGAGCATCCAGGCGCGCAGCAGGTGGAAGCGGAGCAGGGCGGCGGCGAGGTTCGCGGCGACCAGCACCGGCAGCTCGGTTCCGGGACCGGCGCCCGGGGCCGTGTGGCGCAGGACGGCCAGCGCACCGCCGGTGAGGGCGAGACCGGCCGGCAGGGCCAGGAGGCCGCCGAGATGGTGGGCCGGCAGCCCCGCGCGTCCGCGCACGCCGAAGGTGAAACGCCGGTTGGCGGCGGTGTTGAGGACGGTGCACAGGAGCAGGGCGAGCGCGTTGCCCGCCTGGGCCCCGGCGGCCGGCCGCAGCAGCACGTACAGGGCGAGGTGCAGCAGCGTGCCGGCGGCCCCCACGGCGGCGAAGCGGAGCAGCTGCGCGAGCCGGCCGGGCGGCGGGACCGCGGCGGCGCCGGCCGTCGTCCCGGCGCCGCCCAGCGCGGCCAGCGGCAGCCGGCCGCGCGCCAGCGCCCGCCCCAGCCGGGCCATGCCGCGCAGGTCCGCGAGTGCCGTGGGGAGGAGGTCCACCCGGCTGTCGGGGTCGTCCACCCAGTCCACCGGCACCTCGTGGATGCGCAGCCCGGCCCGCTCGGCGATCACCAGCAGCTCCGTGTCGAAGAACCACTCCCGGTCCTCCACCAGCGGCAGCAGCCGCTCGGCCACCTCCCGCCGGACCGCCTTGAAACCGCACTGCGCGTCGGTGAACCCCACCGAGAGCGTGCCGCGCAGCAGCCCGTTGTAGCAGCGGGAGACGATCTCCCGCTTCGGCCCGCGCACCACCCGTGAGCCACGGGCGAGACGCGTGCCGATCGCGAGGTCCGAGTGGCCGGAGATCAGCGGGGCGACCAGCGGCAGCAGCGCCGCGAGGTCGGTGGACAGGTCCACGTCGAGATACGCCAGCACCGGGGCGGGGGAGCGGGACCAGGCGGTGTGCAGGGCGCGTCCGCGTCCCTTCTGCTCCAGCCGCACCCACTGGGTGCCGGGGAGTTCCCCGGCCAGGCGGGCGGCGATCCACGGGGTCCGGTCGGTGCTGGCGTTGTCGGCGACGGTGATCCGGAACGGGTAGGGGAAGGTCTCCGCGAGGTGGGCGTGCAGCCGCCGGACACAGGGTTCGAGGTCGTGCTCCTCGTTGTGCACGGGCACGACCACCTCCAGGACGGGCTCGGGGTGGGGGAGCACGGGCTCGAGGGGCGGTGCGGGCCGCCGGACGGTTCTCATGACGGGGTCCTTTTCCGGCGTACGCCTGGGGTCGAGGGGACGGTGGGATTGGTATGGGCATGCCAAGTACGCCCGTCGGGTGGCCCGGGGTGCGGCAGGCGGAGGGGTGCGGAGAGCCGGGCCGGGCCTACGGCCGCCCGTGCGGCGTCACCCGCTCGGCGGCGGGTAGGTCGGGGTGCTGCCGGGGCTGGGCCCGGAGGTTCCCGGCTCCGTCGCCGGCGGGGACACGGGTCCCGAGGGCGTCGAGCCGGGGGCCGTCGTGGCCGGTTCGGTCGTCCCCGGGGGGGTGTCGCCCGGCGTACCGGCCCCGGTACCCCGGGTCGGCGGCGCCGACGTGCTCGGCTCCGCGGTGCCGGACGCGGGCCCGGTGGGTCCACCGGAGCGCGGGGGAGCCGTCGACCCGGTCGCGGGCAGCGGCAGGTCGGCCGGCGCGGGGCCGGAGCCGAGGTGCGGCAGGAAGGCCAGACCGACGCTCAGCCCGGCCACCGCGAGGGCGGAACCGCCCGCCCGCACCAGCACCCGTGTCCGGCGGCGGGCCCGGATGCCCTCGTACAGGCGTGCGCGGCGCCCGGGGTCGAAGGGGGTGTGCGCCCGGCCTTCGCGCATCATGCGTGTCAGCTCGCGCTCGAAGTCGTCCATCGCTGCTCCCCTCACTTCACGGGCCGGGCGGAGTCGGACAGGATCTCCCGCAGCCGCGCCACACCGCGCGACGCGTGGGAGCGGGCCGTGCCCACGGGGCAGCCGAGCGCCTGCGCCACCTGGCCCTCGGGCAGGTCCTCGTAGTACCGCAGCACCACGGCCGCCCGTTGCCGGGGCGTCAGCAGGGCCAGGGCCGATTCGAGGCGCGAGCGTTCGGCGACGGCCGCGGACACGTCGCCCGGTCCTGGCCGGTCGGGGAGTTCGCCCACGGGGCGTTCGCCCCACCAGCGCCGCCGGGCCGAGCGGGCGGCCAGCCGCACCAGCACCTGACGGACGTACGCCTCCGGCGCCTGCTCGGCGACCTTCGGCCAGGCGAACCACAGCTTCACCAGGGACTCCTGCACCAGGTCCTCGGCGCGCTGGCGGTCGCCGCCGGTGAGCAGACGCGCGACATGCAGCAGCGCCGACCAGCGGGCGGCCACGAACTCGTCGAAGCCGTCGGCCCGAAACCGCTGCATCCCTTACCGCCCCGTGTCCGTACAAGCCCTTGCACCTGGAAGAAGGCACTGGGGAGGGGGAAACGATGCAGCGAACAGCTGTGACCCGCCTCACGTCCCGAAACGCGTATGACAGTGCCCCGAGGCACTGTCAGGGTGATCCGATGCGCAGACCCGGACGAGCAGCACGCGTCGCGGTGCTGGACCCGGAACCGGGCGAGTCACCGCTGGAGGCCGCCGGGCGGGAGGCGCGGGAGGAGACCGGGTGGACCGGCCTCGTCTTGTGGCCGCCGCAACTGCCGGACCTGCTGGCAGAGGTGCGCAGGGCGGGCGCTCCGGCCATCCCGGTCGGCCTCGGCTTCGTCCCGAACGGGACCGGCTGACACGGCAACGACGACGGCCCCGGCGGATGCCGGGGCCGTCGTCGTTGCCGTGGGTCAGTGGGCGCCGGGCCCGCCGCTGCCGAAGCCTCCGCTGCCGCCCTCGTGCCAGCGGGGACGCCCCTCACCGGCGCCGGTGCGGGTGCCGGCGTTGCCGTGGCCCTTCAGCTCGTGCGGGGTCAGCCGCTCGTCGGTCCGGGGCATCTCCTCCGGCTCCCGGTGCTCCCGCACCTCACGGACCGGACCGCCCTCGGGCATCCGGGGCTGCTCCTCGGGCCGCGGCCGGCGCGAGTCGTTGGCGCGCACCCTGCGGCTGCCGAACAGGAACATGCCGATCAGCAGCGCCAGGACCACGATCCCGGCCACCACCAGACCGGCGCCCATGGCACCGCGTCCCGCCGCCAGGTCGGCTGTCTCCATCGCGTTCATCATGTCCTCGCGGGTACCCCGGGACCCCGCCCCGAACCAGACCGTGTTCGACGTCCGACGGTTTGACGCCCCGCACATCGGCAACCCGCGCGGTGTGACGACGACATCGCAGGAGGAGCTGTTCCGGTTCCTCGAGGACCGGTTCGCCTGCGCCCAGGCCTGCACCGAGTGCGCCCGGGCCTGCGCGAGCCGGGCCGGCCTCGTGGACCCCGACGGCGCCGAGAACCAGGAACTCGTACGACGCAAGGGCATCATGTGCGCGGAGGTCTGCGACGCGACCTGCCGGGTGCTGTCCGAGCAGAACCAGGCCGACGAGGCCACCATCCGGATGCAGGTCGAGTGGTGCCGTCAGGTGTGCCTGGAGAGCGCCCAGGTCTTCGACGGGCACCCCGGCGCGGAACGCACGGCGGAGGCCTGCCGCGCCTGCGCCCGGGCCTGCACCGAATTCCTCGACACCCTCGACTGACCCACCCTTCCGCCCCGCCCCGGCCGCCGCCCGGCCCCGTACGAATGCGGACGGGTTGTCGCCATACTGGACGGGACAGGGGGAGGCCGGACGGACTGCGACGGGGGCGGCGTAGGACATGGGGGACGGCACAAGGCTGATCGGCGGCCGGTACCGGCTGCTGGACCGCATCGGACGCGGCGGCATGGGGGAGGTCTGGCGGGCGCGCGACGAGGCGCTCGGCCGGCAGGTCGCGGTGAAGTTCCTCGACCCGCTCGGCTCGCAGCGCGACCCGACGTCCGGGCGGGTGCTGCGCGAGCGGTTCCGCCGCGAGGCGCGGGTGGCGGCCTCGCTTCAGCACCGCGGGATCACCGTGGTGCACGACTTCGGCGAGTCGGAGGGCGTGCTCCACCTGGTCATGGAGCTGCTCCAGGGCCGTGACCTCAGCCGGCTCCTGGAGGACAACAAGCACCACCCGCTGCCCGTCGACGAGGTGGTGGAGGTGGCCGCCCAGGTCGCCGCCGCCCTCGCCTACACCCACGGCCAGGGCGTCGTGCACCGCGACCTGAAGCCGGCCAACATCGTGCGGCTCGACGACGGCACGGTGAAGATCTGCGACTTCGGCATCGCCCGCCTCGGGCACGACATCGGCCTCACCTCCCGGCTCACCGGCACCGGCGTCGCCATGGGCACCCCGCACTACATGTCGCCGGAACAGATCGCCGGGGGAGAGGTCGACCGGCGCAGCGACCTGTACTCCTTCGGATGCGTGCTCTACGAGATCGCCACCGGGGCGCCGCCGTTCGACCTGGACGACCCCTGGGCCGTCCTCGTCGGCCACCGCGACACCCCGCCCCGGCCGCCGCGCCGCCACCGCGCGGAGCTGCCCGAGCGGCTGGAGCGCGTCATCCTCGACCTGCTGGCCAAGGACCCGGCCGACCGTCCGGACAGCGCCGTCGAACTGGCCGGACGCATCGAGGAGTTACGGTCCGCGCCGGGCACGGCCGGGCGTCCGGCGCTCCCGGTTCCCGCACGCGGGCCGTCCACCGGACCTACGGCCGACGCGGCGGGACGCCCCGAGCGGCTGCCGTCCTGGAGCCGCGGGGTGAACGCCGTCCGCGTCGGCGGAGCCGCGCCGCCCGCCTCCGCCGACGACCCCCGGCCCACCCCCTCGCCGACCGTCCTCACCGCCCTCGCCGAGCGCCACCACGCCGCCCTCCGCCTCGGCCGCCTCGGCCGCTGGGAGGAGGCCGGCGAGCTGCACGGCGAGATCGCCGCCGAACGCGAGCGCCTCCTCGGCCCGGAGCACCCGGACACCCTCGCCAGCCGCTACGAGGCGGCGTTCGCCCTCGGCCGCACCGGCCGGCCCGCCGACGCCCTGCGCGCCTACAAGAACGTCGCCGAGGCCCGTATCCGCGTCCTCGGACCCGACCACCCCGACACCCTCGCCGCGCGTCAGGAGATGGGGTACGTCCTCGCCCGGCTGGGCCGCCCGGCCGACGCCCACCGTGTGTACCTGTCGGTGCTGGAGGCCCGTGAGCGGACCATGGGCCCCGACCACCCCGACACCCTGCGCTGCCGGCACAACCTCGCCCTCAGCCTCAGCAGACTCGGCCGCGTGGAGGACGCCCACGCCATGGCGTGCGAGGTGGCCGAGGCGCGCGCCCGGGTGCTCGGCCCCGAGCACCCCGACACCCTCGTCACCCGGTGCGAGGCCGCCTACGTCCTCGGCCGCCTGGGCCGCTGGAAGGAGGCCCTGGACACCTACCGCGACGTGGCCGCGGTCCGCACCCGCGTGCTCGGTCCCGACCACGCCGACACGCTCGCCGCCCGGCACGAGGTGGGCGTCGGCCTCGGCCGTCTCGGGCGCGCCGGTCAGGCCCTCGACGTGTACCGCCGCCTGGTCGCGGACCGCACCCGGGTGCACGGCCCCCACCACCCCGAGACGCTGCGCGCCCGGCACGGCGCCGGGGTCAGCCTCGGCCGGCTCGGCCGGTGGACGGACGCCCTCGCCGAGTCCCGGGAGGTGGCCGCCCTGCGCGAGCGGGTGCTCGGCCCGGAGCACCCGGACACCCTGGTCAGCCGCCGCGAGGTCGCCGTCGCGCTGGGCTGGCTGGGCGACTGGGCGCACGCGCTCGCCGAGTACCGGCGGGTGGCCGACGCCCGGGAACGAGCCCTCGGCCCGGACCACCCCGACACGCTCGCCGCCCGCGAGGACGAGGCCCACTGCCTGGAGCGCCTGGGCCACCTCAGGGAGGCGGCGGACCTGTACGGACGGCTGGCGTCGCCGCGCGGACACGGGCTGGCCGGAGGCGCGTAGTCCGTTTCTCCTCCGCTCCCGGCCGTCCGCCCCCGGTCCCCTCTGGCCGCGGACGATCATCACGTGTTACGAAGAGGCATGACCGCAGCCCAGGAGTCCCGGACGTACGACGCCGTCATCGTCGGCGGAGGCCACAACGGTCTCGTCGCCGCCGCCTATCTCGCCCGTGCCGGGCGCTCCGTACTGGTGCTGGAGCGGCTGGACCACACCGGCGGAGCGGCGATCTCCACCCGCCCCTTCGCCGGCGTCGACGCACGCCTGTCCCGCTACTCGTACCTGGTCAGCCTGCTGCCCCGGAAGATCCTCACCGACCTGGGGCTCGACGTCCGGCTGGGCACCCGCACCATCTCCTCGTACACGCCCACCGAGCGCGACGGACGGCCCACCGGCCTGCTCGTCGGCGGCGGAGAGGAGCGCACGCGTGAGGCGTTCGTCCGGCTCACCGGCTCCGACCGCGAGTACCGGGCGTGGCAGGGCTTCTACGACCTGACCGGCCGGGTCGCCCGCCGGGTCTTCCCCACCCTCACCGAGCCGCTGCCCACCCGCGAGGAGCTGCGCCGCACGGTGGACGACGCGGAGGCCTGGCGGATCCTCTTCGAGGAGCCCCTGGGCGTCGCCGTCGAGGAGCGCTTCTCCGACGACCTGGTGCGGGGCGTCGTCCTCACCGACGCCCTCATCGGCACCTTCGCCGACGCCCACGACCCGTCCCTCAAGCAGAACCGCTGCTTCCTCTACCACGTCATCGGCGGCGGCACCGGCGCCTGGGACGTCCCGGTCGGCGGAATGGGCGCGGTCACCGACGCGCTGGCCGACGCCGCCCGCGCGGCCGGCGCCGTCATCGCCACCGGCCACGAGGCCGTGCGCATCGAGACCGACGGCCGGACCGCCGAGGTCACCCACCGTACGGCCGACGGCGAGGGCGTCGTCACCGCGGGCCACGTCCTCGTCAACGCCTCCCCGGAGGAGCTGGCGCGGCTCACCGGCGACACGCCCCCGCCACACGCCGAGGGCGCCCAGCTCAAGGTGAACATGCTGCTCAAGCGGCTGCCCCGGCTGCGCGACAGCTCCGTCGACCCCCGCGAGGCGTTCGCCGGCACCTTCCACATCGCCGAGGGCTACCAGCAGCTGGCCACCGCGCACGCCCAGGCCGCCGCGGGCCGGCTGCCCGACGCGCCGCCCTCGGAGATCTACTGCCACTCGCTCACCGACCCGTCCATCCTCGGGCCCGAGCTCGCGGCGCAGGGCTACCAGACCCTCACCCTGTTCGGACTGCACACCCCCGCGCGGCTGTTCGAGCGGGACAACGACGCGGTGCGCGAGGAGCTGCTGACGTCGACGCTGGCCCAGCTCGACGCCCATCTGGCCGAGCCGATCGCCGACTGCCTCGCCACGGACGCCGACGGCCGCCCCTGCATCGAGGCCAAGTCGCCGCTCGACCTGGAACGCGACCTGGGGCTGCCCGGCGGCAACATCTTCCACCGCGACCTGTCCTGGCCCCACGCCCAGGACGGCACCGGCCGCTGGGGAGTGGAGACGGCCCACGCCAATGTGCTGCTCTGCGGCGCCGGAGCGGTGCGCGGCGGCGGGGTCAGCGGGGTGCCGGGGCACAACGCGGCGATGGCCGTGCTGGAGGCCGGCCAGGCCTGAGGGCCCGGCCGGCCGGGGGTCCGCCTCAGCCGTCCTCCCGGCTCCAGCCCTCCGCCCGGAGCCGGGCCGCGTCGGCGGGGCGGGCCTCGTCGAAGAGCCGCCGCCGGCCCTTCTCGACGCGCATTCCGTCGACGTAGGCGCCGCGCCCGACGTACAGGCGGTCCGTGGTGTACCGCCAGCGCACGACCAGGCCGGGCGCGGCGGGCAGGTCGGCGGTCAGGTCGTGCCAGACGCGGCCCGACCAGCCGGTGGCCGTGCCCCCGGGGTGCTGCTCAGGTCCGGCGCCGCGCCGCCGCGTCGTGAACGGCACCGGCTCCCAGGTCGTCCCGCCGTCCGCCGAGGACTCCAGCACCAGGACGTCGGCCCTCGGCTCCGTGTCCCACCACAGCGCGCAGCTCAGCCGGGCCGCGCCGGACGAGGTGTCCAGCGCCGGCAGCGCGAGGGTCGCGGTGGCCGCGCTCGCCATCCCGGAGAACCACGCCGTGCGTCCCCGGGCGGGGCGGACCGGCACCGCGCGGGCCAGCTGGTTGGCGGCGGCCACCCGGGGCGCCGAACCGGAGCGCCATCTGCGCACCGGGTGGACGGAGTTGCCGAGGACCACGAGGAACGAGTCGGTGGTCGGGTCGAGCACCAGCGCGGTGCCGGTGAAACCGGTGTGGCCGGCCGTGCGCGGGGTGGCCATCGCGCCCATGTACCAGTGCTGGTGGAGCTCGAAGCCCAGACCGTGCTCGTCGCCCGGGAACGCGGTGTTGAAGTCGGTGAACATCAGCTCCACCGACTCCGGGCGCAGGATCCGGTTCCGGCCGTGGACACCGCCGTCGAGCAGGGTCCGCGCGAGGACCGCCAGGTCCCACGCGTCGGAGAACACACCGGCGTGACCAGCGACCCCGCCGAGGCTGTACGCGTTCTCGTCGTGCACCTCGCCCCACACCAGCCCGCGGTCCAGCCCGGACCACGGCTTGCGCGCGTCCTCGGTGGCCGCGATCTTCGGCTTCCAGGACGCCGGAGGGTTGTAGCGGGTACGGCGCATGCCGAGCGGCTCGGTGATCTCCTCGCGGAGCAGCACGTCCAGCGGCCGGCCGGTGACGTGCTCCAGCACCAGTTGCAGGGAGATCAGGTTCAGGTCGGAGTACAGGTACGCGGTACCCGGCGGGGCGGCGAGCGCCTCGTCGTAGACGCGTCGCACCTTCTCCTCGTACGTCGGCGCCTCGTACAGCGGGATCCACGCGCGGAACCCGGACGTGTGGGTGAGGAGCTGGCGTAGCGTCACGTCCTGCTTCCCGGCCCGGCCGAAGTCCGGCAGGTACGAGGCGACCGGCGCCTCCAGCGCCAGCCGGCCCCGCTCGATCTGCTGCACGGCGAGGATCGAGGTGAACAGCTTCGACACCGACGCCAGGTCGAAGACGGTGTCCCCGGCCATCGGGATCTGCCGGTCCGCGGGGAACTCGACACCGGTGTCCGTCTCCTCGTCGTACGCCTGGTAGCGCACGGCCATGCCGATGGGCTGGTGCAGCGCCACCGTGTGCCCCCGCCCGGCGAGCAGAACGGCGCCCGCGTACCAGGGGTGTTGCGGGGACGGCTGGAGGAACGCCTGGGCGTCGGCGACGAGTTGCCTCAGCGGTGCGGGCAGCAGCCCGGCCTCCCGCGCCGACCCGTGCCGCAGCGCGGGACGGCCGCCCCCGCGGGACGGCGCCGCCGCGGCGGCCTGATCCGCGGGCAGCGCAGCGAACGCCAGCCCACCCCCCAACGCCAGCGCCCCCACGCCCACTTGACGCCGGCTCATTCCACTCGCGTCCGCCATCCGTCCACCCTCCCGAGTCCTGTCCCCGAGCCGTCTGAAAGTAACTTCCGGAGATCGCCGCGCCGGATGAAACTTTCCTGTCAGGGGTGTCGGATGTCAATGGCTGTGGACAGAGGCGCGAGGGTTCAGTCCCGCCGCTCCCGCAGGTCCACGATGCGCCTGATCTTGCCCACCGACCGCTCCAGCGACTCCGGGTCGACGATCTCCGCCCCGACCGAGACGCCGATGCCGTCCTTCACCGCCTGCACGATGGACCGGGCCGCCGCCTCACGGGTCGCCGCGTCCGCGTCCGGGCGGGCCTCCGCACGCACCGTCAGCGCGTCCATACGGCCGTTCGTGGTCAGCCGCAGCTGGAAGTGCGGCGCCACGCCCGGGGTGCGCAGCACAATTTCCTCGATCTGCGTCGGGAAGAGGTTCACCCCGCGCAGGATCACCATGTCGTCGCTGCGCCCGGTCACCTTCTCCATCCGCCGGAACACCCGCGCCGTGCCCGGCAGCAGCCGGGTCAGGTCCCGCGTCCGGTAGCGGACGACCGGCATGGCCTCCTTGGTGAGCGAGGTGAACACCAGCTCGCCCCGCTCGCCCTCGGGCAGCACCTCGCCCGTGATCGGGTCGACGACCTCCGGGAAGAAGTGGTCCTCCCAGATGTGCAGCCCGTCCTTGGTCTCCACGCATTCCTGCGCCACGCCCGGGCCGATCACCTCCGACAGCCCGTATATGTCGACCGCGTCGATCGCGAACCGCTCCTCGATCTCGCGGCGCATGTGCTCCGTCCACGGCTCGGCGCCGAAGACGCCCACCCGCAGCGACGTGGAGCGCGGGTCGACGCCCTGGCGCTCGAACTCGTCGAGCAGGGTCAGCATGTAGGACGGGGTCACCATGATGACCGACGGCTTCAGGTCCTGGATCAGCGTGACCTGCCGGGACGTCATGCCGCCGGACGCGGGGATCACCGTGCAGCCGAGCCGCTCGGCGCCGTAGTGGGCGCCGAGGCCGCCCGTGAACAGGCCGTACCCGTAGGCGATGTGCGCCACGTCGCCGGGCCTGCCGCCCGCCGCGCGCAGCGACCGGGCGACCATGTCGGCCCACATGGACACATCGTTCTCCGTGTACCCGACGACCGTGGGGCGGCCGGTGGTGCCGCTGGAGGCGTGCAGCCGGCGGATCCGCTCGCGGGGGACGGCGAACATCCCGTACGGGTAGTGCTCCCGCAGGTCCGCCTTGGTGGTGAAGGGGAAGCGGGACAGGTCGGACAGCGAACGGCAGTCGTCGGGGTGGACGCCCGCCTTGTCGAAGGACTCCCGGTAGAACGGCACGTTCTCGTACGCGTGCCGCAAGGAGTTCCGCAGCCGCTCCAGCTGGAGGGCCCGCAACCCGTCGAGGTCGAGCCGCTCCGCCGGGTCCAGCAGGTCCGCCGCCTGAGTCATCAGGACCTTCCCTTCGCCATCCCATTCCGGACGACCGATCATTCGGTCGCTTGCCACGGGCCCCAGTAACGCAGCCGACCCCCGCCCGGTGCAAGAGCCCGGCCTGCACTTCTCCCGAAGGGACGGGGCCAAGGGCGTGGCGCCCGCAACGCCCCCCTCACGTGCACTGTCCGCAGGACACACCCCTCGCTAGGCTGGCCGCGGACGACAACCGGGAGGAGCACGGACGTGGCCGAGAGCACCACCCAGCAGCGCCCGCTCACGGGCTGGGACAAGCCCGAGCTGGACCTCAGCAACGCACAGTGGCAGTCCGGCAGCAGGGGTCTGGGCGATGTCCAGATCGCCTTCGTGGAGGGCTTCATCGCCATGCGCAACAGCGGCCGGCCGGAGAGCCCCTCCCTGATCTTCACCCCCGCCGAGTGGGGCGCCTTCGTGTCGGGCGCGCGGGAGGGCGACTTCGACCTGACCTGACCTGACTCGACCCGCTCCGCGACGTGTGCCGCGCGCGTTTCCGGACACGTGATCAGCAGAGAGCCACGCCGGACCGCCAGGGAACGGCGCGGACCCGATGCCGTATCCGGAGGCGAGGCACATGGACGACCAGCCGGTGGTCGCGGCGGTGGACGGATCCTCGGACGGACTGCGCGCCCTGGAGTGGGCCCTGGACGCCGCCCGGCGGCACAGGGCCACCCTGCGCGTCCTCCACGTCCGCGCGGACCCGCCCCGCACCCGGCTTGACGCACAGGACGCCGGGCCGCCCGGCGCGGACGAGGACCCGGTGCTCGCGCAGGCCCGCGCCCGGGTGGACGAACTCGGCGGCACGGCGTCCGTCGAGTACGTCGTCACCGAGGGCGTGCCGGGCGCGCTGCTGCCCGAGACCGGCACGGAGGCCCGGCTGCTGGTGCTCGGCTCGCGGGGCCGCGGCGGCTTCGCCAGCCTGCTGCTCGGGTCGAACTCCCTGGCCGCCGCCAGGGACGCCGGGTGCCCGGTGGTCGTGGTGCCCCGCCCGGGGCGCGGCGGCGAGGAGGAGGCGCCGCTGCACCAGGACGGCCCGGTGGTCGTCGGGGTGAGCGCCGACAGCCCCGACACGGCGACGCTGGAGTTCGCCTTCACCGAGGCCGCCCTGCGCCGCACCGGCCTGCGCGTCGTCACCGCGTACCCGTGGCCGCTGCAGACGGTGCTGCTGCCCGGCGAGGTGGTGCCCGCGCAGGTCGACCAGGAGGCCATGGAGCACGAGACGCGTGTCCTCGCCGACGGTCTGCTCGCCCCCTGCCGTGAGCGGCACCCGGAGGTCGCCGCCGAGGTCGTCGTCCTGCCCGGGGACGCCGCCGGTCACCTGGTCGGCGAGTCCTCGGACGCCTCGGTGGTCGTGGTGGGCCGCCACCGCCGCCGTCTGTTCGCGCCCGCCCGCATGATGGGCTCGGTCACCCAGGCGGTCCTGCTGCACGCGCGGAGCCCGGTCGCGGTCGTCCCGCCCGCACCCGCGGAGGAGTGACCCGGGAACCGCCGGACCGGGCACCGGAGGGGGTCACGAGGCTTCCGCCCGACCGTCCGCATCGCGTACCGGCCACGTACCATGGCGGCATGTCGTTCCTCCGCCGCCGTAGTGCCACACCCGCCGGGCCCGATTTCGACGTACTGGCCATGGACCCGGGCGACTGGCCCGGCAACCTGGGCGCGGGGCTGCTGCCCGCCCCCGACGGAACCTGCCAGGGCGTCTTCCTGCGCTACGACCTGTTCGGCGGCCGTGGTCCCGCGATGATCATCGGCAACCTCCCCGAGGGCTCCCCGGCGCGTGACGTCCCCGAGGGCGAGGTGCCCTTCGAGGTCGGTCAGCTGCTGCTGGCGCTGGAGAACGACGAGGAGGTCACCGTCGTCGGCACGGAGGACGTGCCCGTGATGCAGGGCGACAACCTGCTGATCGTCCGCCGCGTCAAGCTGTCCGAGAACCGGATCTCCTGCGTGCAGTTCGACCGCAGCGACAACGTCCTGGTGACCATCGCCGCCTGGGACCGCCCGATCACCGACGACCTGTACGCCCTCCTCAAGCCGCTGCCGGCGGAGCTGTTCCAGCAGGGCTGACCCCACCCACGGACGACGGCGGGCGCTCCCGCGCTACGACGACACCACCGCCACGTCCGCCGCCCGCACGAAGCCGACCCGGTGGCCGAACTGGACCTCGTAGTACTGCTCCTTCCCGCGCACCACCTGGTGCGAGGCCGGGTCGAAGGTCACCGCGTAGTAGTACTCGGCCGGCACCTTGCCGCCGGTCACGTACCGCTGCCCGGCGAGCACCTTGTACGGCAGCGGCGACACGGTCTGCGCCGGCACCCCCGGCGGGTAGGCCGACGCCTCCGGGTACGCGCGCCCGTACACGGGGACGGACTCCAGGCCCTCGCGCGGGGTGATCACCCTCGCCCTGGCCGGCACGGCGACCGGGTTCTCCGCCGGGTTGTGGAACCAGGCCTTCTGCCCCAGGTACCAGATCGCCGTCCAGTCGCCCCAGCGGTCCGCCACCGCGTACTGCTGGCCCGTGGACACCCGCGAGGACAGGTCGTTCACCCCGGTGGTGGGCGTGGAGCCGAGGCCGACGTCCCTGATCAGCGGGGAGTTCACGTCGTGGTCGGAGTACAGCCGCACCGCGCTCGACCCGTGCGGGGCGCAGGGCTCCCCGGCGGTCTCGCAGCCGGTGAAGACGGGCCGGTGGGTGGCGTAGTCGGGGCGGATCGTGACGACTCCCGAGTTCTTCGTGCCCGTGGCCTTCAGCGGGCTGCCGAGCAGCTCGAAGTAGTGCCGCCAGTCCCAGTACGGGCCGGGGTCGGTGTGCATGCCCGGGATGGTGGCCGTGGTGGTGCCCGGCACCGTGTCGTGGCCGAGGATGTGCTGCCGGTCCAGCGGGATGCCGTACGTGCCGGCCAGGTACGTCACCAGCCGGGCCGAGGACCGGTACATGGCCTCCGTGTACCAGGCGTCCGGGTCGGTGAGGAATCCTTCGTGCTCCAGGCCGATCGACGCCGCGTTGACGTACCAGTTGCCCGCGTGCCAGGCGACGTCCTTCGCCTTCACATGCTGCGCGATGTGGCCGTCGGTGGAGCGCAGGCTGTACTGCCAGGACACGTACGTCGGGTCCTGGACCATGTCGAGGACGCCCTCCCAGGCGCCCTCCGTGTCGTGCACGACGATGTAGCGGATCCGCTGCGAGGCGGGCCGGTTCCCCAGGTCGTGGTTGCCGTAGTCGCCGTCGCCGAACTCCTCGTACGGCGCCGGGATCCACTCGCAGGACACCGTCCGCGGGCACTCCGTGCCGGCCGAGGAGCCCTCGCGCAGCCCGGCACGCTCCAGCGCCGAGGGGTCGGGCGCCAGGTCCGGGTCCGCGTCCAGGGCGACCCGCTGCCCGGCGTCCGTGACCCGCTCCTCGCCGTCCCGGATCACCGCGAACACCTCGTTCGCGTACGCCGTCGCCGAGGCCTGGTCGTCGGCGCCGGAGAACAGCGCCACCGCCCCGTACCAGTCGGCCGGGTCGTCGCCGGCCGGCTCGCCCAGGCGGCGCTGCGCCTCGGCCAGCAGGGCGGCGCCGCCCGCCACGTTCGCCGCCGGGTCCTCGCGCAGCGTCTCCGCGTCCAGGCCGGTCAGCCGGGCCGCCCTCGGCAGGGTGGTCAGCCGGTCCGGCAGCTCGGCCGTGTCCAGGCCGAGCTCCGAGGGGCGCAGCGCGGGACGGGCGTCGTCGCCGCGCGGGTCCTCGGACCCGGTCGCGTGGTGCCCGGCGGAGGCGAGCGCGGTACGCGCGTCGGTCAGGTGCATGGGCCCGTAGCCGCCGGTGACGCTCGGGGCGCCGCCGTGCGCGTCCCAGCGGGACTGCAGATAGGAGACGCCCAGCAGCACGCTCTCCGGGACGTCGTACGCGGCCGCCGCGGAGGCGAACGCCTGTTGCAGCCGGGCGGTGGCCGGCGGGGCCGGGTCGGGCGCCGCGCCCAGCAGGGGCAGCGTCAACGCGGCCGCGGCCAGGGCGCCGAGGGCGCCCCGGACGGCGCGTCGGGACGGCCCGGCCGCACGGCCGGGCTCGGTGGCGAGATCTCGCAATGCAGCCTCCTGGGGACGGTCGTGCGACCCGTCAGTGGTACCGGCAGGCCGATGATCCGTCAATCATGCCCAGGAGGAGGCGAATTCCCTCGTCAATCGGGGTGTGGCGAGGTTTCGTGGCGGGCCCCGGCGGACCTGCGGCGCGTCAGCGGTCTACACCGGTGGCGTCCCCGCCCGCCCTCGTGCGAGGGCCGTATGTGGCCGTATACCGTCCCTGCCCCGGAACGGCCCGACTGCCCGCGGCGGTCGTCGCCTGCGGGCAGTCGTACGGGCGTCGGCGGGGCGGTCGCGCCGCGCGGCTCAGCGGGTGCCGACCGCGGCGCGCACGGCCTTGCGGGCCATCTGGCAGTCGTCGTGCAGCCGGCGCAGCAGCAGCCGCTGCTCCTCACCGGACGGCACGCCGCCCGGCTGGCCCCCCGCGGGCACTGCCGCCGGCTCGTGCATCGAACGCTGCACGGCCGTCTCGCAGGTGCGGATCTCCCGGGTCAGCACGAGCATCAGGTTCACCAGGAACGCGTCGCGCGAGGCGGGGCCGGCCGACTGGGCGATCTGGCTGATCTGGCGCCGGGCCGCCGGGGCGTCCCCGAGCACCGACCACAGGGTCGCCAGGTCGTAGCCCGGCAGGTACCAGCCCGCGTGCTCCCAGTCCACCAGCACCGGACCGGCCGGTGAGATGAGGATGTTGGAGAGCAGCGCGTCGCCGTGGCAGAACTGCCCCATGCCCTGCCGGCCCGTCGCCACGGCGATGCCGTGCAGCAGCTTCTGCAGGTCCCCGAGGTCCCGGTCGGTGAGCAGACCCAGCTCGTGGTACCGGTTGATGCGGGCCGCGTAGTCCAGCGGCGCGTGGAACGTCCCGGCGGGCGGCCGCCAGGAGTTGAGCCGGCAGATCGCGCCGAGTGCCGCCCTGATGTCCGCCCTCGGCGGCGCCTGAGCCGGATGCCGCTGGAGCGCCGCCACTCGTCCCGGCAGGCGTTCGATGACGAGCGTGCAGTTGTCCGGGTCCGCTGCGATCAGCCGGGGCGCCCGTACGGGCGGACGCTGCCGGACGAACGAGCGGTATGCCGCTATCTCGTGCCGGATGCGCTCGCTCCACGCGGGGGAGTGGTCCAGTAAGCACTTGGCGACCGCCGTGCTGCGGCCCGTGGTGCCGACCAGAAGGACCGACCGGCCGGTGCGGCGCAGCACCTGGACCGGCGCGAACTCCGGACAGATGCGGTGCACCGACGCGAGCGCCGTGCGCAGCTGCGCGCCCTGTGCGCCGGACAGGTCGAGCCTCCCGCTGAGCGGTTGGGTGCCCGGTCCCGCGAGGCGCCGTGCGTTGCCCGCGCCGAGCACGGGGGCCGCCGGGCGCGCGGGGGCGAGGTAGGGGCCGCTGTCCGACGGACGCGGACGCAGCGGCCGGGGCGGGGCGGACACGGAGGACGATGCTGCGTACATGGGTGATACAGATCCCTTCGTGTGCCTGCGACGTCAGCGCACCACCCAACCCGGCCGCCCGGCCGCACCCTGGGGGAATGCCCCTGCGGCGACGGGGTCGTGGTGGCGCGTTCCTACTCGACACCCGAGGGCCCCTGGCACACCATCTGGCGGACCCTGGCGAACCCTGGCGAATAGTCGCCCGGCACACCCCACCGGGCTACTGTCAACTCAGCCGAGAACCTGGGGGCTTGACGTGAGCGGACAACCCAACACCCGGCTCTCGGACCTGTTCGGCCTGGCCGGCTGGTCCAAGGGCGAACTCGCGAGGCTGGTGAACCGGCAGGCGGCGGCCATGGGCCATCCGCAGCTGGCGACCGACACCTCCCGGGTGCGGCGGTGGATCGACATGGGAGAGATCCCGCGCGATCCGGTGCCGCGGGTGCTGGCGGCTCTGTTCACCGAGCGTCTCGGCCGTGTCGTGACCATCGAGGATCTCGGTCTGGTCCGGCACGGGCGTACGGGGAAACGGCCACGCGCCGGGAGTGCGGAACATCCCGACGGAATGCCGTGGGCGCCCGAGCGGACGGCCGAGGTCCTCACCGAATTCACGGGAATGGACCTCATGCTCAACCGACGCGGCCTGGTGGGTGCGGGCGCCGCCCTCACCGCGGGCTCCGCACTCAGCAGCGCCATGCACGACTGGCTGCACACCGATCCGGCCCTGACCGCAGACGCCCCCCGCCTGCACGATCCCCTGCACGCCGAACCCGCCGGGTTCGACCGCTACGAGGCCGCCCCCATCGGGTCGCAGGAGATCGAGGAACTGGAGCGCTCCGTGGAGGTGTTCCGCGCCTGGGACGCCGCCCGCGGCGGCGGACTCCAGCGCAAGGCGGTCGTGGGACAGCTCAACGAGGTGGGCGGCATGCTCGCCTACCACCACCCGCCCCATCTGCAGCGGCGCCTGTGGGGCGTCGCCGCCAACCTGGCCGTCCTCGCCGGCTGGATGTCGCACGACGTCGGCATGGAGCCGACGGCGCAGAAGTACTTCGTCATCGCCGCCCACGCGGCACGGGAGGGCGGCGACCGCCCGCGCGCCGGCGAGGCGCTGTCCCGCGCGGCCCGCCAGATGGTGCACCTGGGCCGGCCCGACGAGGCGCTGGACCTGATGAAGCTCGCCCAGTCCGGCTCGGGCGAGCAGGTCCTGCCGCGCACCCGCGCCATGTTCCACACCATCGAGGCCTGGGCGCAGGCGTCCATGGGCAAGGGCCAGGCCATGCGCCGCACCCTGGGCCAGGCGGAGGACCTGTTCGTCTCCGACAAGGGCGACGTGCCGCCGCCGAACTGGATGCAGCTATTCAACGAGGCGGATCTGTACGGCATGCAGGCCCTCGCCTACCGCACGCTCGCGGAGTTCGAGCCGGGCGCGGCCGTCCACGCCCAGCACTACGCGGACAAGGCGCTGGCCCTGCGGGTGGACGCCCAGCAGCGGTCGAAGATCTTCGACTTCCTGTCGATGGCCTCCGCGTGCTTCATCGCCGACGACCCGGAGCAGGCCGACCGCTTCGCGCGGCTCGCCCTGGTGTCGATGGGCCAGAACTCCTCGCGCCGCACCTGGGACCGGCTGCGCCAGATGTACCGGCTGACCGCCGAGTACGCCTCGTACCCGCGGATCAAGGAACTGCGGGAGGAGATCGAGCTGACGCTGCCCAGACCGCGGGGCAAGGGCGGGACCGCGCGGGCCTGAGGGTCACGCGCCACCTGTCACGCGTACGCCCCCGTCAGGAGGCGACGCGCGCCACCAGCACACAGGCGTGCTCGGCACGCTCCCCTTCACCGAACTCCCGTACGACCTCCCGGACGCAGTCCTGGGCGGAACGGCCCCCGGCGAACCGGGGCGCCAGGGCGAGGAGCCGGTGGACGGCGGCCGTCCCGGTGTGCCCGGGCACCAGGCCGTCGGTGTGCAGCAGGAGCAGGTCGCCGACCTCGAGGGTCTCCTCGGCCTGCCCGTGTACGGAGCCCGGGGCGGCGCCCAGCAGCGCACCCTGCGGCGCGTCGAGCGCCCGCCCCGCCCGGCCGCGGTAGAGCAGCGGGGCGGGGAGGCCGGCGCGTGCCCACACCGCGGTGCGGGTGTCGTGCCGGTAGCGCAGGCAGACGGCGCCGGCCAGGGCCGGCTGGGCGGTGGTGTCGAGCAGCCGGTCGAGGCAGTCGAGCAGCGGGCCGGGCGCGGTGCCGGCCAGCGCCATGCCCCGGACCGCGCCGAGCAGCATGGCCACGCCGGACGCGGCGCCCACGCCGTGTCCGGTCAGCTCGCCGACGCCGAGCAGGGTGGCGCCGTCGGACAGTTCGAGGGCGTCGTACCAGTCGCCGCCGACCGACGCCTGTGCGGAGGGCGGCAGTTGGGCGGCGGCCACGTCCAGGGCGCGTGAGCCGCGCCGCGGGAACCGCAGGGAGCCGTGCCACGCCGGAAGCACGGCCTCCTGCAGCTCGACCGCGAGCCGGTGCTCGCTCCGCGCGGCGGCGTGCCGGTGCCGGTGCAGCGAGTCACGGGTCTCGCTCACCGTTCTCCGGCAGCGGCGCAGTTCGCCGACGTCGCGCAGGACCGCCCACATGGAGACGGTGCTGCCGTCGGCGCCGAGCACCGGTTCGCCCATCATGTGCACGGTCCGTATGCCGTCGTCCGCGTGCACCACGCGGAACTCCCCGTCGATGGGGCGGCCGTCGACCAGGCAGCCGGTGACCATCTCGGTCAGTCGCGGCCGGTCCTCGTCGCACACGAGGGAGGGCAGTTCGTCGAGGGTGAGCGGGGGAGCGGCCGGGTCGCGGCCGAGGATCCGGTACAGCTCGCCGGACCAGCTCACCTCGTCCGTGAGGAGGTCCCACTCCGCGCTGCCGACCCGGCTGAGCAGGGAGGCGCGGGGCGCGGCCGACGGCGCGGGCGACTCCTCGGCGGACGCGCCGGGCGCGGGCGGCGGGTCGTCCCGCAGCTGCGCCAGGTGCTCGTCCAGGTCGTCGAGCTGGTGCATCGCCAGGTCGTACAGCGCGCGACGCCACCGCTCCCGGGGATCCCCCGCGTCGGCCGGGGTGTCCCGGCGCACCGCGTCCACCTCGCCCTTGAGCCGCCGGGTCTGCGAGATGAGCGCGTCGACCGGGCCGCCTCCCGGCGGCCGGGCGGCGGGGCGGTCCGCGGAGAGGGGGGACGGCATGACGGGCTCCGATGCGGGACGGTACGGCCTTCGGGCGGGCGGAGGGACCGTTACGACTGTTGCACAGCCCGCCACGGCCTGTAAGGGATTCGGCAACACACGATAAGGTGGTGCCTTTGGCATATGCCACCGTCTTCACGGAGTTACCGCGAGGTAGTCACCCGGTGCTCGCCGGACGCCGCAACTCCCATGGTACGCAAGTGAACTGACGGGCTGTCAGGCAGCCCTGTCCGGCTCACTCACCTGTTCGAGATTCGGGTGTTGGTTCGAGGGTGGTACGCGGCGGTCGCTCCGCGTACCACCCCCGCCCGTCAGTAGCGCAGCACCGCCGCCATGCCCTGCGCGTCCCCGAGCGCGCCGTCCGGCACGAAACGCACCTCGGCGCCGGTCTCCAGGCACTGCTCGACGATCTCGTCCACGATGTCCTCGCGGGCGTCGAGGTCGCCGTCCTCGGCGACGATCAGATGGTCGCCGTCGTCGCGGACCGTGATCCGGTAGTTCTCCTCGACGGCCAGCAGCCGGATCCGCCCCTCGCGGGCGTTCTGCCACAGCTCGTCGACACCGGCCGCGAACTCCTTGCGGCTGCGCGCGGATTCCAGCTCCCGCGCCACGTCCTCGGCCCGCCTGCGGTCCTGCTCCTCGAGCACCGGCCGCACCGCCTGCCACACCATCTCCGGCGTTCCGTGCACCAGTCCGCCGCGCGGCACCTGCACGGCGTCCTTGCAGGCGCCGCCGAACTCGCACAGCAGCGACAGCGCCGCCGGCTCGCCGGTGAGGTACAGCGGCCTCGGATGGGCGCGCACCAGGGACGTCAGCGCCGTGGCCGCCTCCTTCAGGAAGCGGCGGGTGTCCTCGTCCCGGTAGCTGCTGGGCTGGTCGCCGACCCGCTCCAGCCGCTCCGGGTCGAAGTTGGGCTCCTCGCGGATCAGCGGGAAGCCGCCGGCGCGCTCCTCCGTCACCCGGTCCGGGCCGCCGCTCCACAGCGTGGCCCGGTCGGCGGCGACGGACAGCACCCAGAACGGGCGCTCCGCCGTCTGCGCGGAGACCAGGTTGCGGGTCAGAAACGTGTCCGAGAGCACCACGCGCTCCGGGACGCTGCGCGCCAGCGACCACACCTGGTGCTCGCCCGGGGCCGCGAAGATGACCAGGCCGTCCTCGGTGTGCGCGAGATCGACCTCGGCCAGGGCCCGGTCCAGCTGGGCGGCCACGTCGGCGCGCCGGTCCCGGGGGACCGCGGGATCGGACTCCAGCCTCTTCTTCGCCTCGGCCACCATGGTGCGCAGCCGCACCGCGTCCTCGGTGCTCAGCGGGTCGCGGCGGTGGGTCGGCGTCAGCACCGACACCGCCGGGTAGGGGCGCGGCCGGCGAAGCTCGGCGAGGGCGGAGGGACTCAGATCGTGCTCCATGACAGCACCATAGGGCGGAATCCGCGGTAGGGCATTCGGGGCAAAGCGCCCGTCGGGCGCACGGCGGCCCGGCGGGCCGCGGGTGCACGCTGGTGGGGGAGGTGACCGCCGATGGCGCGCTTGGTCGTGGAGCGGGACGCGGACGGGTGGACCGTCGTCGTCCGGCTGGCGTGGCGGGAGGCGCTGCTCGCACGCCGCCGCGCGGTGCGGGTGCCGCGGGCGTGGGTGGCGGCGACCGGGGTGGAGCCCGACTGGTGGCGCGCGATGCGCGGCACGCCGGTGGTCGGGCGCTGCCGGCCGGGCCGGTTCTGCGTGGGGGAGCGGGAGCATGTGCGGGGCCGCGACTTCGTCGCCGTACGGGCGGGCGTCCCGGTGGTGCTCCTGGACCTCCGGCCCCCGGCGCCGTTCGTACGGCTCGCGGTGTCCGTGCCGGACGCCGGGGAGGCCGCCCGGTCACTGCTGCCCGGCGGGGACGCGGACAGGGACGAGGCGGGCGGTGCCGAGGAGGCCTCCGGGTAGCGGGGGCCGCGTCAGATGCGGTCCTCGTCCTCCGTGCCGCAGGAACTGCCGCTCGGCGGCAGGGAGCCGTAGAGCAGGAAGTCGTCGACCTTGCGGTGGACGCAGTCGGACGAACCGTAGCCGGTGTGGCCGTCGTTGCGGTTGTCCAGCACCACGGCCGACGGACCCAGCCGCTTCGCCGTCTGCTCCGTCCAGTGGTACGGGGTGGCGGGGTCGCCGCGGGTGCCGACCAGCAGCATCTTCGGGGTGTCGAGGTCCTTGACCTTCTCCCGGATGTAGTCGGTCCCCTTCGGACGGCCGTGACACAGCACCACCTGTGCCAGCCGGTACGGCCCGAACACCGGGGAGGCCTCCTCGTACGCGGCGCGCAAGCGGGTGAGCTCCTCGGTGAGTTGCTCCTCGTCCGGACGGTCGGGGTCGTCGGCGCAGTTCACCGCCATCAGCGCCGCCGGGAGGTTGTCCAGGGGGATGTCCTCCTCGTCGGCGAGGGGCTCGTCGTCGCGTGCCGGTGCCGGTGCCGGGGCGGGCGCGGGTGCCATCCCGCCGGAGGCGAGGGACTCCACACCGCTGGTGTCGCCGTCCTCCATCAGCTGGGCGAGCGCCTGCTGCAGCACCGGCCACATCTCCTTGGTGTAGAGGCCCTGCGCGAGGGCGCCGGCCAGGTCCTGGCCGGTGAACTCGTAGCCGAAGTCGGTCGGCACCGGGGTGTCGTCGAGGGAGCGCACCAGGTCCACGACCTGCTCGCGGGCGGCGCGCGCGTCCTGCCCGAACGGGCAGGCGAGCTCCTCGGTGCACCAGGCGACGAAGTTCTCCAGCGCCGTCTGCTGCCCCCGCGCGCCGGCGAGCCCCTGCTCGGCCAGGGGCTCGGTGAGCGTGTCCACGCCGTCCAGCGCCATCCGGCCCACCTTGTCGGGGAACCGGGCCGCGTACACCGCGCCGAGCCGGGTCCCGTAGGAGAACCCGAGGTAGTTGAGCTTCCTGTCGCCCAGCGCCTGGCGCATCACGTCCAGGTCGCGGGCCACGTCCACGGTGCCCATGTGGGCGAGGACCGGCCCGGAGCGCTTCTCGCACTCCGCCGCCACCTCGCGCAACTGCCGCAGCGCGTCGCGCGGATCGTCCGTCTCCTCGCCGCCGGTCGCCTCCAGCGCACGGCTGGTGGCATCGGCCCCGCAGCTCACGGGGGAGGAACGGCCCACGCCCCGCGGGTCGAACGACACCACGTCGTAGTCGTCGGTCAGACCGAGGAAGTCCTCGCGGCCGTAGGCCAGGCCCTGCACCCCGGAGCCGCCCGGACCGCCGAAGTTGAGCAGCACCGAGCCGCGAGGGTCGTCGGAGGACGCGCGGTAGCGGGCGAGCGCCAGCTCCAGGGTGCCCTTGCCGGGGTCGGCGTAGTCGAGCGGCACGGTGACCGTCCCGCACTGGAGGTCCTGCGGCAGCTCCGTGCCCTCGCAGGCGGCCCACTCGATCTTCTGGTCGTAGAAGCGGCTCAGGCCGGGCTCGTCGCGCGCGGTGGCCGTCAGACCCGTCGCCAGCAGGACCAGCCCGGCCGCTCCGGCCGCCGCGCCGCGCCGGAAGGAGGGCGGCAGCGCGTTCGCGTGGTGACCGCCCCGGAGTCGCTCGGACAGCTCGCCCAGCATCGAAGCCTCCCAAGGCGCCCCGACCGGCGCCCTCGCCCACCATAAGCGGGCCCCGCCGCGCCCGCCCGTCGGCCGTGCGCCGCCGGTGACCGGCCCGCGTCCCCGCGTTCGGGCACCGGGAGTTCGACGCGCTTTGCCGGAGGTTCGAACCCCGGGACCCCCTATGGGGTGAACCGGCTGCGGCATACGGAGGAGCCATAACCCGGATGCCACGTCCGCGTTCTATCCGGTGGCGGGCGAACGCTCGCGACCAAGTCTGGAAGGGCAGGGAACCTATGCGAAGGGTTACCCGAAACGGTGTGATCGCCGTCGCCGCCGCGTCCGGCGCGATGGCCGTGGCGATGCCGGCGTACGCCGATTCCGGGGCGGAGGGCGTCGCGGCCGGATCGCCCGGAGTGGCGTCCGGGAACAGCGTTCAGCTCCCGGTGCACGTCCCGGTGAACGTGTGCGGGAACACGGTGAACGTGGTGGGCCTCCTCAACCCGGCCGCGGGCAACACCTGCGTCAACGAGGACGTACGGCACGAGGACGCCTCGCACGGTTCGTCCGGCTCCGCGCAGGGCGCCTCCGGCGTGTCCGGCGCCTCCGCCGAGGGCGACGCGCACGGCTCGCCGGGCCTGCTGTCCGGCAACGGCGTGCAGCTCCCGGTGCACGCCCCGGTCAACGTGACGGGGAACAGCGTGAACGTGGTCGGCATCGGCAACCCGTCGACGGACAACAGTTCCGTCAACACCCCTGGTGAGCACCCGGAGCCCGAGCCCGAGCGGACCGTGCCGGCCCGCACGCTGCCCGCCCCGGCGCCGCGGCACGCGGCCCCGGCGGAGCAGGTCGCGCTCGCCGAGACCGGCGTCGACCACACGCTCCCGGTGCTGGCCAGCGGCGCCGCGATGTTCCTGGGCGGAGTCGCCCTCTACCGCCGCGCCCGGCTCCGCGCGGGCGTCTGACCGCCCTCACACAAACGCTCCCCCCGCCCCCGGGTCCGCCGCGCCGGCCGGACCGGGGGCGGGCCGCGTCAGTCGCCCTGCCGATGGAACCGCCGGTGCAACGCCGCGATCGCGTCGGTCAGTTCGGGCACCGGCCCGTCCACGGTCACCTCCGGGGCGATCGCGGAGACCGGCAGCGGCCGCACGGGCGGCGCGGCCGCTCCCAGCTCCGTCAGCCAGGACGTCAGCTGCTCGGAGGAGGCGACGTACACGATGCGTCCCAGGCCCACCCAGGCGTGGGCGGCGGCGCACATCGGGCAGTGCTCGCCCGAGGTGTAGACGGTGGCGGCGGCCCGCTCCTCGGGCGTCATGTGCGCGGCCGCCCAGCGCGCCAGCTCGAACTCGGGGTGCCGGGTGCGGTCGCCGGAGGCCACCCGGTTGTGGTCCTCGGCGAGCACGGTGCCGTCCCCGGACACCAGCACCGACCCGAACGGCTCGTCGCCCGCCTCCAGCGCCTCGGCGGCGAGCTCCACGCAGCGCCGCAGGTACGGCAGTTCGTCGTCCCGCACAGCCATGGTCGTCGTCCCGTCCCTCCGGCCGTCCTCTCGACGGCGTGATCGCCGGCCACCTTAATCCGTTGCCGCCGCGACCGGCGGATGATGCACTCCCGCCATGCCCTCCACCAGCGCACCGGCCGCCCTGCTCACCCTCTACGACCGCGAGACACGCCAGGGAGCCCACGCCGACGGCCCCGACGACGTCGTGGAACGCGTGGGCCGGGTGGTACGCCGCACAGCCCCCGCACACGGCTGGAACGGAGTCGTCTGGTCCGGCTTCACCTCGGCGGAGGAGGCGGACGCGGCGATCACGGAGCAGATCGCGCACTGCACGGCCCGGGGCCTCCCCTTCGAGTGGAAGCTGTACGCCCACGACCTCCCGGCGGACCTGGGCCGGCGTCTCGTGGCGGCCGGCTTCACGCCCGGGCCGGACGAGACGCTGATGGCGGCGGAGATCGACGCGCTCGCGCTGACCGCGGAGGTCCCCGACGGCGTCCGCGTCCTCCCGGTCACCGACCGCACCGGCGTGGACCAGGTCGCCGAGGTGCACGAACGCGCCTTCGGCGACGACGCGTCCCGCCTCCGCCGCCAGCTGCTCGACGCCCTGACCGGCACCCCGGACACGGTCGTCGCCGTCCTCGCCCTGGCCGGCGACGTCCCGGTCGGCGCGGCCCGCATGGAACTGACCCCGGGCACGAGCTTCGCGGGCCTGTGGGGCGGCGGCACGGTGCCGGAGTGGCGGGGCCGAGGCGTCTACCGCGCCTTGATCACCCACCGGGCGCGTATGGCCGCCGCCCGCGGCTACTCCCGCCTCCATGTGGACGCGTCCCCCCGGAGCCGCCCCATCCTGAGCCGCCTGGGCTTCACCGAGCTGACGGTGACGACACCGTACGTCTACGCCCCGTAGACCGGGACCCGGCCGGGGGGACGCGCACGAACGGTGGCTGTCCCACGAGGCGTGAAACGTCACCGCCCGTGGGACAGCCACCGCCGCCGGAAAGGACGCCGCGTCTCAGCGGTTCAGCTTCGCCCGGTCCAGGGCCGCCACGCCCACCGCCGCGAGGGCGATCTGGATCAGCCACTCCACCCAGTCCACGCCGTTGGTGTCCGCCACCCCGAGCGCCGACGCGAGGGCCGAGCCGATGAGGGCGGCGGCGATGCCGACGAGGATGGTCCACAGGATGCCGATGCGCTGGCGGCCCGGGACGACCAGGCGGCCCAGGACGCCGATGACGATGCCGATGACGAGGGCGCTGATGATGCCGTCGATCTCCATGTCTCCCCTTTCCCTGTCCTCCGCTGAGGAGCGTCTTCCCGCTGCCCGTGGCGGCAGTCGCAGAGAGGCCGGCCCGCGAGGCGACGCGGACCGGCCGGGGGGAGCGGGGGTCGGGCCTCTACGACGACTTGGATGCCGCCCTGGCCGCCGTGGCGGCGCAGGCCGTGCCCAGGATCACGGTGAGGGCGCCGATGACGACGTTGTTCCAGATCACCCCGGCATCAGGGTTGGTGCCCACGACCCATGGAGAGATGATCATCCAGATGCCCAGCGCGCACATGGCTCCGCTGAGGCCGTACATGCGCGAGGGGGCCGCCGTGAACCCGAGGGCGAGCAGACCGATCGCGATGCCGACGATCAGGTTGTGCGTCACGAGCGGCGGCTGGCTCGTCGTGTAGTGGAGGATCCACGGTGACACCGCGCAGTAGAGGCCGAGCAGGAACACCGGCCCGTCCACGAAGGCCACGTCACGGCTGCCGAGGACGCGTTCGTAGCGTGCCCGCATCTCCGGTGCGTCCGGATGGCTGGAGAGATCTCCGCGTTGGTGAGAGACGTTGGCCATGGTCGTCTCCTTCGACTAGCAGGCCTGGCCGCGGCTGGTGCGGTATGCGGTAAGCGCCGCGTTAGTCCCATTGTGCTCTTATTTCTCCTTTATGTGTAGGGGGGAGCGGCCCGCCCGGAGCGCCTGGCCGCCGGCCCCGCGCCGGCGGCTACTCGCCGGTCCGTGTGTACGTGAGGAACACCGCGCCGCCCTTGAGCACCGTGTGGTCCGCGAGCGTCCAGGTGCGCGGGTCGAAGGCGGCCTTGCGGGAGAACAGCGGGATCCCGTCGCCGATCGTCACCGGGCCGACCTTGAGGATCAGCGTGTCGATCTCGGCGTACAGGGAGCCCGCGAGCTCGGCGCCGCCGAGCAGCCAGATGTCCTTGCCCTCCTGCCGCTTGAGCTCCTGCACGGTGGCCACCGGGTCGTCGGCGACCAGTTCGACGGCCGGGGCCGGGCTCTCGGTCAGGGTCCGGGAGAAGACGAGGTGCCGCAGATGGGGGTAGGCGTCGGGGATGCCGGCCGCGAGGCCGATCTCGTAGCTGCGCCGCCCCTCCAGCACGGTGTCGAAGCGCGTGCCCTCGGCCGTGATCGACAGCGCCTGCCGGGCGTGGACGGGCAGCGTCTCCGGATACTCGGCCGCGAGGTGCTGGACGTAGTCCTCCGGTATCGGCCAGAAGCCGTCCGGGCCGGTGGGGTCCGCGCCGTCGGGGCCCGCGATGAAGCCGTCGAGCGTGATGGCGACGTAATGGACGAGCTTGCGCATACGGGGTCCTTCTCCGTTGTCGGGCGGTCGGGTGCGGCCCGGGCCGCCGGGACGGCGTGCGCGGCGGGCCATCGAGTGATCATGGCAGGCCGGCCGGCGCCGTGAGGGTGAGCCGCCGCATCTCGTGACGCTGCCGCGTGGACGTGTATGCGCCACGATGACTGGTCTAAACCCTTGACTGGTACAGACCAAAGCGCTTGAGTGTGCTGCACACCCCCCACCACGGCCGCCCCCACGCCGTGACCGGCCCCGTCGGCGCGTGCGGGCGAGGCCTCGCCCCGGCATGTCCTCGTCGCGGGAGCGGCCGTGTTCCGCGAAGGAGTTGATCCCTTGTCGAGACGTCGTATCGCCGCCGTGACCGCCGCCCTCGTCCTCGCCGGCAGCGCGCCGCTGCTGCTCCCCGCCGCGGCCGGCACCGCCTCGGCCGCCGCCGCGGCCGCGTGTTCCAGCTACCCCGCCTGGGTCGCCGGACAGTGGTACGAGGCGGGCGCCGTCGTCCGTTACACCGATGGCAAGGCGTACATCGCCGAGCACGCCAACCCGGGCTACGACCCGACCATCAGCACCTGGTACTGGGAGCCCTACGCCTGTGACAACGGGCCCGGGACGCCCGTCGGGAACTTCGTCGTGACCGAGGCGCAGTTCAACCAGATGTTCCCGAACCGGAATCCCTTCTACACGTACAGCGGCCTCACCGCCGCGCTGAGCGCCTACCCCGGCTTCGCCAACACCGGCAGCGACACGGTGAAGAAGCAGGAGGCCGCCGCCTTCCTGGCCAACGTCAGCCACGAGACCGGCGGTCTGGTGCACGTGGTGGAGCAGAACCAGGCCAACTACCCGCACTACTGCGACTGGAGCCAGCCGTACGGCTGCCCGGCCGGCCAGGCCGCCTACTACGGGCGCGGTCCGATCCAGCTGAGCTGGAACTTCAACTACAAGGCCGCGGGGGACGCGTTGGGCATCGACCTGCTGGGCAACCCCTGGCTGGTGCAGAACGACGCGGCCGTCGCCTGGAAGACCGCCCTCTGGTACTGGAACACCCAGTCCGGTCCGGGCACCATGACCGGCCACGCCGCCATGGTGAACGGCGCCGGCTTCGGCCAGACGATCCGCAGCATCAACGGCTCCCTGGAGTGCGACGGCAGGAACCCGGCGCAGGTGCAGAGCCGGGTGACGAAGTACCAGCAGTTCACCCAGATCCTCGGGACGACCCCCGGCGGCAACCTGTACTGCTGACGCGGACGGCGCGGCGTGGTGTCATGCACCTGACCTAACTCCGGGGCGGGCCTCGCCCCCGTGCACGGCCCGCCCCTCCGGACGAAGGGAACCGCATGCGCACCCCCCACGCCCTGCTCGCCACCGCCGTCACGGCCGCCGCGCTCGCCGCGGCGGCCGTGACCCCCGCGCCCGCCGCGGGCGCCGACGCCGTGCCGCCGCCCGGCACGTACTACGTCCAGAGCGTCGTCACCGGCCTCAACGCCGCCGACGCCTCCGGAACGGTCGAACAGCACCGCCCGCGCGGCAACGAGGGCCGCCAGCAGTGGATCCTGCGCCCCGACGGCGCCGGACACCTGCTGGAGAACACCGACAGCCCCGGCTCCTGCCTCGGACGGGCCGGCGACCGGGCCCGCACCGTCTCCTGCACGGCCGCCGAGGCGCGCTGGCAGATCACCCCCCTCGGCGCCGACCGGTACGCGCTCGCCGACCCCGGCGCCGACCGGCGCCTCACCGTCGCGCCCAAGCCCGCCGGCGCCACCCACCCCGCCCCGCTGTCCGTCGGCAGCGGCGCCGGCGACCTGGCCGCCTGGTACCTCACCCCGGCCGACGCGCCCGGCGGCCCGATGCCGCCGCGGGGGCACCGCACCCTGGACCAGGTCACGTTCCTCACCGCCCACAACGCCTACGCGAACGGCGTCGACGGCGGTTTCGCCCCGCCCTTCGTCGACCTCTTCCCCAACCAGAGCCGGGGCATCCAGCAGCAACTCGCCGACGGCGTCCGCGGCTTCATGCTGGACGTCCACCAGACGCCGGACGGCGCCATCCTCTGCCACAACAGCTGCACCCTGGTGCGCAGACCCGTCGCCCTGTGGGTCGACCTCCAGCGGATCGTCGACTTCCTGCGCGCCCGCCCGGACGAGTTCGTCACCGTCTTCCTGGAGGACTACGTGGACCCGGGCGTCCTGCGCGCCGAACTGGACCGGGTCCAAGGGCTGTCGGAGGTTCTGTTCCGCCCGGACCGAACCGGGGTGCGGGAGAACGGCTGGCCCACGACGGACGAACTGGCCGCAGACGGGCACCGGCTGCTGATCTTCACCGACCACAGCCGGGAGGCCGACCGCTCGGCCGGGCTGACGCGGGACACCTTCGGCGTGATGTACCAGCGGGAGTGGACCGTCGAGAATCACTGGTCCATGGGACCGGGCGTCGGCTCCTCCGACTGGTCCTGCTACAGCCGCTGGTACGACGCGAACACCACGATCCCGCTGACCCGCACCGAGCCCGGCTTCCGGCCCCTCTTCGTCATGAACCACTTCCGGGACGCCGCCGTCGCCTCCACCGCCGCGACCGACAACGCCAAGCTCGCCGACCGCGCCCGCCGGTTCTGCCAGCCGGCCGCCCGCAAGAAGCCCACGTACCTCGCCGTCGACCGCTACGACCTGGGCAACCCCGCGGCCGCCGTCGACGCGCTGAACACCTACACCTACCCGTGAGGGACACGCAGTCCCGCCCCGGCACGGCTGTCGGGGCGGGACTGGCGTTTCCCGCAGTTTTACGTATAACCTCTCCGGTCAACCCCTGCGAGAGGTGACGATGAGACGCATTGCCCTGGTCACCCTCGTCGTCCACGACTACGACGAGGCGATCCGCTTCTACACCGAGTCCCTCGGCTTCCGGCTCGCCGAGGACGCGCCCCGGCCGGACGGCGGCCGCTGGGTCGTCGTCGAGCCCGGCGCCGGGCACACCGGCGCCGCGCTGCTGCTGGCCCGCGCCGCGGGGGACGAGCAGCGGGCCCGGGTGGGCGACCAGACCGGCGGGCGTGTGGGCTTCTTCCTGCACACCGACGACTTCGCCCGCGACCACGCCCGCATGACGGCCGCCGGGGTGACCTTCCTGGAGGAGCCGCGCCACGAGCCGTACGGCTCGGTCGCCGTCTTCCAGGACCTCTACGGCAACCGCTGGGACCTGCTCCAGTCCGCCGACTGATCCATCACGCCGAACCACACGCCGAGGAACCGCCAGCCATGTCATCTACGCGCATAGACGCCGACACGATCCGCCGCCTCCCCAAGGCGGTCCTGCACGACCACCTCGACGGCGGCCTGCGCCCGGCCACGGTCGTGGAGCTGGCCGAGTCCGTCGGCCACAGCCTGCCCACCACCGACCCGGACGAGCTCGCCGCCTGGTACGTGGAGGCCGCCGACTCGGGCGACCTGGTGCGCTACATCGCCACCTTCGAGCACACCCTGGCCGTGATGCAGACCCGCGAGGGCCTGCTGCGCACCGCCGAGGAGTACGTCCTGGACCTCGCCGCCGACGGCGTCGTCTACGGCGAGGTGCGCTACGCCCCCGAGCTGAACACCCGCGGCGGGCTCACCATGGCCGAGGTCGTGGAGACGGTCCAGGAGGGGCTGGCCGCCGGCATGGCCAAGGCGGCCGCCGCCGGGACGCCCGTCCGGGTCGGCACGCTGCTGTGCGGCATGCGGATGTTCGACCGGGTCCGCGAGGCCGCCGACCTGGCCGTCGCGTTCCGGGACGCCGGCGTCGTCGGCTTCGACATCGCCGGCGCCGAGGACGGCTTCCCGGCCGCCGACCACCTCGCCGCCTTCGAGCACCTGCGCCGCGAGAGCGTGCCGTTCACCGTCCACGCCGGCGAGGCCCACGGACTGCCCAGCATCCACCAGGCCGTCCAGGTGTGCGGCGCCCAGCGCATCGGGCACGGCGTGCGCATCACCGAGGACATCCCGGACCTCGCGGGCGGCAAGCTCGGCCCGCTCGCCTCCTGGGTCCGCGACCGCCGCATCGCCCTGGAGATGTGCCCCACCTCCAACCTCCAGACCGGCGCCGCGGCCTCGATCGCCGAGCACCCGATCACCCCGCTGAAGGACCTCGGCTTCCGCGTCACCGTCAACACCGACAACCGCCTGGTCTCCGGCACCACCATGACCCGCGAGATGACCCTGCTGGCGGAGCAGGCCGGCTGGACCGCCGAGGACCTGCGCACGGTCACCCTGAACGCGGTGAAGAGCGCGTTCCTGCCGTACGACGAGCGCGTCGCGCTGATCCGGGATGTCGTCCTGCCCGGTTACGACGCCGTGCTCCCGAGCAGCCCGCGGGCGTAGGCGGCCTGTCCGACGTGCTGGAGGTCGTCGGACAGGACGCTGACCAGCCGTACGCCCAGGGTGACCGGCGGGTCCCAGTTCTCGTCGACGACGCGTTCCAGGTCCTTCGCGGTGAGCGTCCGCAGCGCACCCAGGGTCTGCGCATGGACGGCGTCGTGGTAGCCGGTCAGCAGGTCGGGGGAGTCGACGCGCACCTTGGCGACCTGCGCCGGGGTGTGCCCGAACCCGGTCGAGCCGCGCGGCAGACCGAGCCCGAACCGCTTCTCCCAGCCGTCGGCCGGCCACACCTGCTCCAGGCCGAAGGCGTCCGCGACGTGGTCGTCCTGGATCCGGGTGAGGTGCCACACCAGCCACGCGATGCTGTTGGCCTCCGGCGCGGGCCGGGCGGCGAGCTCGTCGGGGCCGAGGCCCCCGACGGCGGCGTGGACCTCTTCCCGGACGCGCCCGAAGCCGTCGATGAGGATGTCCTTGGCATGCATGCCTCCAGACTCGCTCACCTCCCGGCGTCGCGCGCCCCGGTGTCCAGCAGTTCCATCAGCGCCCGCGCCGCCGGGCTGGTGGCGCGCGGCGACGGCACCAGCGCCACCGTCTCGTACGCCGCCTCGCCGGTGTCCTTCAGCGGCAGCGCGGTGAGCGAGGGGCGCTTGTGCCGGAAGTGGCTCGGCGCCACCGCCACGCCGAGGTTCTCGTCGACCAGGTCGAGCAGGCTGTGCACGTCGTTCACCTCCAGCGCCACCGTGCGCCGTACGCCCGCGACCGCGAACGCCGCGTCCGTGGCGCGGCGCGGACCCCAGTCGGGATGGAAGTCGACGAACACCTCGTCGGCCAGGTCCCGCGGGGTGACGGGCGCCCCGGCGCGGGCGAGCCGGTGGTGGGGGTGGCACAGCACCGTCATCGGCTCGCCGGTCAGCGGCACGGTGCGCAGCTGGTCCGGGTCGGCGTCGGTGCGGTAGGCGAAGGCGAGGTCCAGCCGCCCGGCCGCGACCTCCTCGGCGAGCGCGGCCGAACCCCACTGCCGCAGCCGTATCTCCACGCCCGGGTGGCGCCGCCGGAACGCGGCGAGCAGCTCCGCCACGTTCACCCCGGCGATGCACTGCTCCGTCCCCACCGCGAGGGTGCCGCGCAGCACCCCTTGCACCGCGGCCACCGCCTCGTGCGCGGCCCGCACCTGTGCCAGGATGCGTTCGGCCTCCGCGAGCAGCGCCCGCCCTGCCTCGGTGAGCGTCACCCTGCGGGTGGTCCGCACGAACAGCGGCGTCTGCAGCTCGCGCTCCAGCGCCCGGACGGACGCCGACAGGCCCGACTGGGAGACCATCAGCCGCTCCGCCGCACGGGTGAAGTGCTGGTCCTCGGCGACGGCCACGAAGTGCTGGAGATGGCGCAGTTCCATGATTGAGAAGCGTAGCCGCTGAATTCCATCGGATTCTCCTGTTGGACCACTCCCCGCAGGTCACGACAGAGTGGACGGGCGGTCCGACGAACCGCCACGACGAACGTCTCGACGTGTGCCAACCCCCTGGAGTCGCGTTGTACACCGCACACCCCGACCGTTACGCGGACATGCCCTACCGGCGCGCCGGACGCAGCGGCCTGAAGCTCCCCGCGCTCTCGCTCGGCCTGTGGCACAACTTCGGTCCCGACCGCCCGGTCGAGACCCAGCGGGCCATCCTGCGCCGCGCCTTCGACCTGGGCGTCACCCACTTCGACCTCGCCAACAACTACGGCCCGCCGCCCGGCGCCGCCGAGTCCGTCCTCGGCGAGGCGCTGAAGGCCGACTTCGCGCGGTACCGGGACGAGCTGGTGATCTCCACCAAGGCGGGCTACCTGATGTGGCCGGGGCCGTACGGCGAATGGGGTTCGCGCAAGTACCTGCTGTCCTCGCTGGACCAGAGCCTGAGCCGCATGGGCCTCGACCACGTCGACATCTTCTACTCGCACCGCTTCGACCCGGACACCCCGCTCGAGGAGACGATGGGCGCCCTGCACACGGCGGTGCAGCAGGGCAAGGCGCTCTACGTCGGCGTCTCCAACTACAACGCCGAGCAGACCCGGGAGGCCGCCCGCATCCTCGGCGAGCTGGGCACCCCGCTGCTGATCAACCAGCCGCGCTACTCGATGCTCGACCGGCGCCCGGAGGACGAGGGGCTGATGGACGCCCTCGACGAGCTCCAGGTCGGGTCGATCGCCTACTCCCCGCTGGAGCAGGGCCTGCTGACCTCCCGCTATCTGGACGGCATCCCCGAGGACTCCCGGGCCGCGAGCGACAGCCCCTTCCTCGACACGGACGCCCTCACCGAGGAGCTGGTGGGCCGGCTGCGCGCGCTCGCCGACATCGCGTCCGCCCGGGGCCAGAGCCTGGCGCAGATGGCCCTGTCCTGGGTGCTGCGCGGCGGCCGCCTCACCTCCGCCCTGGTCGGCGCGAGCAGCCCGCGGCAGCTGGAGGACAGCGTCGCGGCCACCCGCAACCTCGACTTCTCCGAGGAGGAGCTGGCGCGGATCGACGCGATCGTCGAGCCGTAGCCCCGTCCGTCACCGGCCGTCGTCCCCCGCACGGGGGCGGCGGCCGGTGCGTTCCTCCCCGTGGGGCCGGCCGCACGGCGGTCACCTCGGATGATGCGCGGACCCGTGCCGTTTCGGCCAGGAAGCGGGGCGCATATGCCAGGAGACTGGCCGGAAACACATGGTGACAGTGTTTCAGCGGTGAACATACTCGACAACGAGAGCGCTTCACCCCGAGCGACGGCGCCCTCACGCACAGCACGCGAGCCACGGAGCGGGCAGCCGGCCCGGAACCGGCGGGCGAGCACGCAGCGGGGGAGGGAACGTGCACGACGAATTCCTTTGCCACGTCACGGCGTACGGGGTCTGCGACGGCCGGCGCATCGGGGTGCCGCTGGGCACCTACCGGGCGCCGACCCTCGCGCTCGCCCTGTGGTGGCTGCGCGACCGCGCCCTGTGGATCGCCGAGCGGCTCGACCCGCAGCCCGACGCCGAGCACTTACCCCCGGGCGCGCTCGTCCCCGTGGCCGACGACGTGACCGACGTGCCCACCGTGCTGCGCACCTGGTGCGGTGACGTCGACCGGCAGGAGGAAGTGGCCGAGGCGCTCGCCGCCGGACGGATGGTGCGGGTCGCCACCGGCGACGACACCACGGAGTACGAACTCCTCGCCGAGTCCGTCGACGCCCTGCGGATGCAGCGGGCCGCCCGTGTCCTCGGCGTCCCGGTCGCCTGAGACAGAACCGCTCCTCAGCGCCTGCGCCGCCGCACACCCCGTACGGCCCAGGCGCCCGCGAAGCCCGCCACCAGGCCCCACAGCAGGGCCAGCCCCAGCGCGCCCCACAGCTGCGGCTCCAGCAGCACCTGCCCGGTCAGCCCCTCGCCCAGGTCGCCGATGCCGAGCACCGACAGGCCGATCCGCGCGGAGACGCGGGCCGTCGGCCCGATCGTCAGCACCGCCAGCGCCAGCGCCACCGCCAGCCGCAGGGCCTGCTGCCAGGGCGGCACCCGCGCGGGGGAGGCGGCCGCCATGAAACAGGCCGCGGCCGCCACCAGCACCGCGGCGCCCACCAGCAGCCACCACCAGCGGCCGCCGTCGTGGTCGACGAGCGAGCCCAGGTTCAGCTCGGAGACGTCCGGGGTGCGCAGCACCTCGTCCAGCACCTGCGGCATGGGCAGTCCGAACGGCCCCTCCACCCTGCCCTCCCAGGTCGCCCCCAGCCCGACGGTCAGCCCGAGCCAGGCCACGTTGGGCAGCCCCAGAAGGATCACGGCGAACGTCTCGGCCGTGTGTCCCTCGGTGGCGGCCACCACCAGGGCGACGACGAGCGCCACGGCCACGGCGGCGAGCAGCAGCCCCAGCGTCGCGCGCGCCGCGGGCCGCGCCCCCGCCTGGAACCGCATCAGCTCGTGCGGCAGCGGCGCGCCGCGCGACACCAGGACCGCCACCACCAGCACGCCCGCCAGCCACACCAGGCCGATCAGCACGGTCGGCAGCACGTCCGCGGCGAAGCCGACCACGGGCGTCACCCCGAACAGCTCGCCCAGGTCGCCGAGCAGGTCGTCCCCGAGCGACACCTCGAACGTGCGCCGCGCCGCCAGAGCCAGACCCAGGACGGCGAGCAGCCACAGCACGGCGATCCGCGCCGCCCACCCCGCCAGCCCGGGCGCGCCCACCACCGTGCGGCGGCGCAGCGGACGCAGGAAGAACCAGCCGAGCAGCAGCGCCCCGGTGAGGGTGACGGTCAGCGGGATCGCCGTCAGGCCGCCCTCGGTCCCGGCCAGGCCGCCGGCGTCCCCGGAGAGCCGTACCGTGCCGCCGACGGCGAGCACCAGCACGGCGGCGAGCACCGGCCCGAAGGCGCCCTCCGGGAGGTCCGCGGCCCCGGCCGCCCAGACCCCCAGCGCCGCCACCGCTGCCATCGCGGCCAGTGACCCGGCCACCGCGACCAGCGCCGGAATCCAGCCGTGAAGGGGGGACCGCGGAGGAGAAGGGGAGTGTGCGCTCACGTGTGCACGCTAAGCAGCGTCCTCCCCGCCCGCCCGTCGGCAGGGTCCGTCCGCGCGGGTCCGCGGCCCCGGGAAATCCGGACGCGGATCAGGAGGACTGCCCCGGCCGACTCGGGGTACCAGGACCGGTGCGGATCGTCCGGCCGGCCCGGCGTCGCAGAGGGAAACGCATGACCTATCGCTTGGACGGGGTAGTGATACCGACTGGTTTCGACGTGCCCGTGGAACCGCTGCGGCGGGCGGCACACTTCACCGGCGAGCCGGGGTGCATCGCCGAGGCGCGGCATGTCGCGGCACAGTTCCTCGAGCAGCTGAGGACCGAGTGGTGCGCCACGATCGGCGCCAAGGCGGAAGGAGCCGTGCTCCTGGTGGTGAGCGAGCTGGTCACCAACGCCGACCGGCACAGCGACGGGCCGTACATCCTGGAGCTGGAGGGCACGGACACCACCCTCACGGTGGCCGTCTACGACAGCAACGGCACCCTGCCCCGCGTGTTCCCGCGCGACCCGCAGCGGATCGGACGCCATGGACTGGAGATCGTGCGCGCGCTGGCGCGGGACGTCGGCGTGGAGCGCGTACCGGTCGGCAAACGCGTCCGCGCGGTGATCGACCTCACCGGCGGCTGACCGGCGGCGCGCCCGTTTCCCACAGCAGCGCCCCTGGACCGGACCGGGACCGTCAGGGGCGCCTTCGGTGTGCCGTCGGGGCGGTCGTCAGGCGCAGCCCAGCTCGCCGAGCATGCCGGTCCGCAGCCGGGTGATGATCCGCTTGATCAGCCGGGACACGTGCATCTGCGAGCAGCCCAGCCGCTCGCCGATCTCCGCCTGCGTGGCCTCCTCGACGAATCGCATGTGGAGGATCTCGCGGTCCCGGTCGCTCAGCTCCGCCATCAGCGGGGCGAGCGCGTGGAAGTCCTCCACCAGGGCCAGCCGCTCCTCCTCGACGCCGATGAAGTCGGCCAGGACGGCCTCGCCGTGCTCCGGGCCGTCCCCGGTGAGCGCGGCGTCCAGGGAGGAGGAGTTGTAGCCGTTCGCGGCGATCTGTCCCTCGACGACCTGCTGCTCGCTGATGTTCATCAGGGTCGCCAGCTCGGGGACGGTGGGCTCGCGGTCCAGCCGGCTCGACAGCTCCTCGCGGGCCTTGGCCAGCTCCACACGCAGCTCCTGGAGCCGCCGCGGCACGTGCACGGCCCAGGTGGTGTCGCGGAAGAAGCGCTTGATCTCGCCGACGATGTAGGGCAGCGCGAAGGAGGTGAACTCGACCTCGCGGGACAGCTCGAACCGGTCGATGGCCTTGATCAGGCCGATCATGCCGGTCTGGACCACGTCCTCCATGTCGTCGCCCCGGCCGCGGAACCGCCCGGCCGCGAAGCGCACGAGGGACATGTTCATCTCGATCAGCGTGTTGCGCGCGTACTGGTACTCGCGGGTGCCTTCCTCCAGCTCCGCGAGGCGACGGAAGAACTGCCGGGAGAGCTCGCGGGCGTCGTGGGGCGCGACGGCGCGCGGGTCGCCGGGACCGCGAAGGTCCTCGCCGACGGCGCCGGCCCTGGTATGCCCGTCGACGGTCCGCTCCTGCGACCGGATCACGGCGGTCCTCATTGCCCTCTCCCCACGAACGTCATGGCTGCCACGCGACTGGGTCACTCGACTACCCCGGTTCCGCGGACGTATGCCCGTCGATTTTCTCCGTGGCCGGAAGGCGCCGGACCGCTCGGGGGGACGCGGTGCGCACCGGCCGTCACACCTGCTCGTCCGATGGTACGGCCGCCGGTGCGGCACAGCACCATCAGGGCGGAGGGAATCCGTCCGCTTTTCCGGCTTCACTCAGGGCGGAATCCCGCTCCCTTGCCCGCGGGAGCGGGATTCCTAGGCTGAGGACGTGACCGATCACACGCCGAACGAAGCCCGCGTCATTCCCCTGCGACCCGGCCCGGCCGCCTCCGGCCCGCCGGCCCCGCCCGCCGCCGCGCCCAGGGAGCCGCTGTGGCGCCACCTCGTCGGCGACGTGCTGCGCAAGGAGCGGCAGGCCCAGGAGCGGACCCTCAAGGACGTCGCCGACGCGGCGCGCATCTCCATGCCCTACCTGTCGGAGGTGGAGCGCGGCCGCAAGGAGGCGTCCTCGGAGGTCCTCGCGGCCGCCGCCGGGGCGCTCGGCCTCGGCCTCGGCGATCTGCTCGCCCGTACGCACGCGGAGCTGGTCCGGGTCACGTCGCGCCGGTCCGCCGTCCCCGCCCGCGCCGTGCGGAACGGCTCCGCGCACGACGGGCTCTGCCTGGCCGCCTGACCGGGAAGCGCCCCACGGCCCGGCGGCCGCTCAGACCGGTGCCGGACGCCGGGTCAGCACCTCGTCCGCCAGGCCGTACGCCACGGCCTCCTGCGCGGTGAACACCTTGTCGCGGTCCATGTCCGCCCGCAGGGTCGCCACGTCGTGGTGCGTGTGCCGGGCCAGCACCTCCTCGACCTGCGCGCGGATCCGCGTCATCTCCTTCGCGCGCAGCGCCAGGTCGGACGCCGTGCCCTGCATCCCGCCGGAGGCCGGCTGGCCGAGCAGCACGCGCGCGTGTTCCAGCACGAACCGCCGCCCCGGGTCCCCGCCGGCCAGCAGCACGGCCGCCGTGGACGCCGCCTGCCCCACGCAGAACGTGGAGATCGGGGCCCGGACGAACGTCATGGTGTCGTAGATCGCCATGAGCGAGGTGTACGAGCCGCCGGGGGAGTTGAGGTACACCGCGATCTCGCTCTCCGGCGCCTCCGACTCCAGATGCAGCAGCTGCGCCACGACCACGTTGGCGACGCCGTCGTCGATCTCCGTGCCCAGGAAGACGATCCGCTCGGCCAGCAGCCTGCTGAACACGTCGTAGGACCGCTCGCCGCGCGCGGTGCGCTCGACGACGTTCGGAATCGTGTACGTCCCCATCAGCGCAGCCCCATCCTGGGTCGCGTGGCCGCCGGACGGACGTCGTCCAGCGAGTCCAGCACCCGGTCGACCATTCCGTACGCGCGGGCCTGTTCGGCCGTGAACCAGCGGTCCCGGTCGCCGTCCCGCGAGACGGTCTCCGGGGTCTGACCGGTGTGCTCGGCGGTGATCCGCTCGATGGTCCGCTTGGTGAACTCCAGGTTCTCCGCCTGGATCTCGATGTCGGCGGCGGTCCCGCCGATGCCGCCCGACGGCTGGTGCATCATGATCCGCGCGTTCGGCAGGGCGTAGCGCTTGCCGGGCGCGCCGACGCAGAGCAGGAACTGCCCCATGCTGGCCGCGAAGCCCATGGCCAGGGTGGCGACGTCGTTGGGGATCAGCCGCATCGTGTCGTAGATGGCGAGCCCCGCGTGCACCGAGCCGCCGGGGCTGTTGATGTACAGGCTGATGTCGGTGCGCGGGTCCTCGGCGGACAGGAGCAGCAGCTGCGCGCACACCCGGTTGGCGGACACCTCGTCGACCTGGGTGCCGAGCAGCACGATCCGCTGGGCGAGCAACTGGGCGGCGAGGTGGTCGTCGAAGCGGGTCGGCGGGGTGTCGCCGTCCTCCGCGCGGGGTGCGGCCGGCCGGGGGCCGGCGGTGAGTGGTGACATGGACGCTCCCGTGGATCACTGGTCGGAGCACGGCCGGACGGCCGTGTGCGTCCACTGTCGGCGCGCGGGACCCGCCGCCGGGGGAATCTCTGCCCGCGGCAGATTCGCCCAGGGCAGAGCCGCCCCGGACAGGCCGTGACGGCCGGTGTGCGGGCCACCGATGAGTTCCGCCGCCCCCGACGGTCTGCACCGGTGACCGCGTTCCCGAGGGGAACGCCCCACCCGGGAGGTACTCATGGACACCGACGGATTCACCACCTGCCTCTGGTTCGACGGCCAGGCCGAGGAGGCGGCGCAGTTCTACGTCTCCGTGTTCGGCAACTCCAAGCTCGGCGAGGTGGTCCGCAACACCGACGCCACCCCCGGCGAGGCGGGCTCCGTGCTCACCGTGGAGTTCACGGCCAACGGCCAGAGGTTCGTCGCCCTGAACGGCGGGCCGGAGTTCACGTTCAACGAGGCGATCTCCTTCCAGCTCGACTGCGACGACCAGGCGGAGATCGACCACTACTGGGAGAAGCTGGCCGAGGGCGGCGGCGAGCACGGCCCGTGCGGCTGGCTCAAGGACCGCTACGGCGTCTCCTGGCAGGTCAACTCCAAGCGGCTCACGCAGATGATCGGCGACCCGGACCGCGAGAAGGCCGACCGCGCGCTGAAGGCCATGATGACGATGGGCAAGCTGGACGTCGCGGAGCTGGAGAAGGCGTACGCGGGCGAGGCGTGACGACGGCAGGGGGCCGGGGCACGCTCCCGGCCCCGCGCCGCCCCGCGCTCACCCCGGCCCGCCCGCGTCCTCCGTGACCACGCGGGCGATCTCGCCGGCCGTGCGCAGGACGCCCGGGGACGGGACCGGACACGGCCGCGGTGCGGACGTCGTGGGCGCGAGACAGAAGTGCAGCGGGTCGTCCGCGCGGTGCAGGGCCGTGCGGCCGCGGGCCGGATCGGTGCAGAGGTCCGGGTGCGCCCGCTCGACGGCGTCGCACGGCACGTACCGCGTCCAGGCGTGACGGGCGCCCGGCGCGGTCACCGCCCGGCCCGCGTCGGCGACCAGGTCGCCCGAGGCGGCCGCCCGGCGCTCGTAGATCCCGTTCACCCGGCGCACCCGGTCCGGGACGAGCGGGTCGGGACCCTGGAGCACCCAGACGATCCGGGGCCGCCGGTCGCCGCCCGCCTCGGCGATCTGCTCCGTCAGCCGCCGCGCGTCCGCCGCGTACCGCTCCAGGTAGCGCTCCGGCGCGGCGTCATGGGTGATCCCGTCCATGCACGGCGTGTAGCCCCACGCGTTGCCCCAGAACTGGAGCACCACGTAGTCCGGGCGCAGCGCCCGCACCAGCGTGGCCGCCTTGTCCCGCGGCGGGACCAGGGACCGCCCGCCCGTGCCCTCCAGGTAGTCGCACAGCGTGGTGCCCGAGTGGGGAGCGGCGGTGTACCGGGCGCGGACCTGCCGGCGCAGCTCCCGGCCGAGCACCTCCTGGGCCTCCACGGCCAGGGAGTCCCCGAGGTACAGCACCGTGGGCGGTTCGACGGAGGGGGACGGGGCCGGGGAGGCGGCCGGACGCTGATGGGTGGTGGCCGACGGCCGCGGCGCCGCGGCGGACGTCGGCGGCGCGCCCGGCGCCGACGACGGATCGGTGCACGCCCCCAGCAGCCCGGCGGCGAGCGCCGCCACGGTCACGGTCCACGCTCTGCGCATTCGGCGTCCCCCGCCCGGCCGGCGAAACGGCTCACCAGGCAAGCACAGACCGCGCCCCGGCGGAAGACGTCCGGCGCGCGGGTCCGCCCGGCCGTGGCTAGCGTGAGGAGACGACAGACCACCCGTGACGCGGAGGGCCGCAGCCATGGCCGCACCACCGGAAGGAACCCCCTGCTGGGCCGACGCCATGTTCGACGATCTCGACGCGGCCAAGGACTTCTACGGTCACGTCCTCGGCTGGACCTTCGGCGAGACGTCGTCCGAGCAGGGCGGCTACACGCAGGCGTACGCCGACGGCAAGGCGGTGGCCGCCGTCGTCCCGCCGATGCCCGGCCAGAAGGGCGCCTCCCAGTGGTGCCTCTACCTCGCCGCCCGGGACGCCTCCGCCACCGCCGCCCGCATCCGCGAGCACGGCGGCGAACTGCTGATGGAGCCCGTGCAGGTGGCCGACTACGGCACCATGTGTCTCGCCCGCGACCCCGGCGGAGCCGTCTTCGGGGTGTGGCAGGCCGGCACCCACGAGGGGTTCCGGACGACGGGGACGCCGGGCGCGTACTGCTGGGCGGAGGTCTTCACCCGCGAGGCGGAGAAGTCCGACGCGTTCTTCCCCGCCGTCTTCTCCTACCGCTCGAAGCAGCTCGAGGGCGAGACGGACTTCCGCCTCTACGACCTGGGGGAGCGCAGCGTCCTCGGCCGGATGCGGATGACCGACGACTTCCCGCCCGAGGTGCCGCCGTACATCAACGTGTACTTCGGGGTGGACGACTGCGACGCGGCGGTGGCCCGGGCGACCGACCGCGGCGGGGTGCTGCGGTTCGGGCCGACGGACTCGCCGTTCGGCCGGTTCGCGGCGATCAGCGACCCGCAGGGCGCCCACTTCTCGGTCATCGACCTCACCAGGACCACGGGGGAGATGCCGGGCACGAGCACCGTCGACTGAGCGGAACCGGGACACCCGCCCGGTCATGGCATGATCGGGCGCATGGGTGAACGTGTGGTGGCCGCGTGCGACGGGGCCTCGAAGGGAAACCCCGGGCCGGCCGGCTGGGCCTGGGTCATCGCGGACGGCTCCGGGACCCCGGACCGCTGGGAAGCCGGCGCCCTCGGCACCGCCACCAACAACGTCGCCGAACTCACCGCCCTGGAGCGGCTGCTCGCGGCCACCGACCCCGGCGTGCCGCTCGAGGTGCGGATGGACTCGCAGTACGCCATGAAGGCCGTCACCACCTGGCTGCCCGGCTGGAAGCGCAACGGCTGGCGCACCGCCGCCGGGAAGCCCGTCGCCAACCAGGAACTCGTCGTCCGCATCGACGGCCTGCTCCAGGACCGCTCCGTCGAGTTCCGCTACGTGCCCGCCCACCAGGTCGACGGCGACCGGCTCAACGACTTCGCCGACCGCGCCGCCGGCCAGGCGGCCTCCGCCCAGCAGGACGCGGGCAGCGCACAGGGCTCGCCCGAGCCGCCGCCGTCCGTCCCGCGCCCGTCCTCCGGCGGTTCCGCCCGCCGCGCCTCGGGCGGCGCCAAGCCGGCCCGCAGGTCCGGGGGTTCCTCCCGCACCATCAAGGCGAAGTTCCCCGGCCGCTGCCCGTGCGGACGGACGTACGCGGCCGGCGAGCCCATCGCCAAGAACGACAAGGGCTGGGGCCACCCCGAGTGCCGGACGGCCGTCGGCGCCTGAGCCGCCGCCCCGGCGGGGGAGCCGCCGGTCGCCGGGCCGGGACGGATGACAGACTGACCGGCATGGAAGAGCGCACTTTCGACAGGTCGGGTCAGCACGCCTCCGTGATCGGCCTCGGCACATGGCAGCTCGGCGCCGACTGGGGCGACGTCGACGACAAGGAAGCCCTCGCGGTGCTGGAGGCCGCCGCCGAGTCGGGCGTCACCTTCTTCGACACCGCCGACGTGTACGGCGACGGGCGCAGCGAGCAGACCATCGCCTCGTTCCTCAGCGGACGGCCCGACCTGCACGTGCTGGTGGCCACCAAGATGGGCCGCCGCGTCGACCAGATCCCCGAGAACTACGTCCTGGACAACTTCCGCGCCTGGAACGACCGTTCCCGGCGCAACCTGGGCGTCGACCGCATCGACCTGGTGCAGCTGCACTGCCCGCCCACCCCCGTCTACTCCACCGACGAGGTCTTCGACGCCCTCGACACCCTGGTCGAGGAGGAGCGCGTCGCCGCCTACGGCGTGAGCGTGGAGACCTGCGCCGAGGCGCTGACCGCCATCGCCCGGCCGAACGTGGCCAGCGTGCAGATCATCCTCAACCCGTTCCGCATGAAGCCGCTGCGCGAGGTGCTCCCCGCCGCGCGCGAGGCCGGCGTCGGCGTCATCGCCCGCGTCCCGCTCGCCTCCGGCCTGCTGTCCGGCAAGTACACCAAGGACACCGTCTTCCCGGAGAACGACCACCGCACCTTCAACCGGCACGGCGAGGCCTTCGACCAGGGCGAGACCTTCTCCGGCGTGGACTGGGCGACCGGCGTGGAGGCCGCCGCCGAGTTCGCCGCGCTGGCCCCCGAGGGATACACCCCGGCCCAGCTCGCGCTGCGCTGGATCGTCCGGCAGCCCGGCGTCACCACCGTCATCCCGGGCGCCCGCTCGCCCGAGCAGGCCCGCGCCAACGCGGCCGCCGCCCGGCTGCCGGAGCTGTCCGACGCCACCCTCACCGCGATCGCCGGCCTGTACGACCGGCGGATCCGCGAGCAGGTGGAGAGCCGCTGGTAGCGAGGGTGCGTCAGGACTCCAGCAGAAGCTGCCGCTCCTGCTCCTGGTCGCCGGCGGCGGCGCCCTCGTTGCGGGCCGTGAAGAACCGCGCCAGCGCGTCGCTCGCCCGGCGCACCGCCTCCGGGGTGCCCTGCACGGTGACGGTCACCGGCTCCGACAGGGGCCGCGTGTCCGCCCGCCCCGCGCCCGTGCCCCGGCCCTCGCCGCCGAACGTCGCCATGCGGACGGTCGCGTCCGTGTCCGAGGGCCGCTCCTGCGGCGGTCCGAACGTGCCCTCCAGCGCCCCGACGACCGCCCGGGCGTCGTCGGCGTCCCCGCCGCTGAGTGTCACGGTGAGCTGGGTGTCCGACATATGTCCCACTTTCGTCCGGCCTGGTCGTGTCGCCGACCGTGTAACCGTGCCCCGCGCCGCCAAACCGGTGGTGGGAGGAGGCTCCCTTTTCGGGGAAACCGAAGGGGGGAGACCCGATCGAAGGAGGCACCGTGCCGGACACGGAGCAGGGCGGGAGCAGGCGCCGAGGGCGGAACGAGACCGAGGAGGAGAGAGCGGACCGGATGTGGACCGAGCTCATCCAGGAGGTCCGCGTGGCCCAGATGGGCGTGCAGATCCTGTTCGGCTTCCTGCTGACGGTCGTGTTCACCCCGACCTACGCGGACCTGTCCGACGCCGACAAGACCATCTACATCGTCACGGTGGTGCTCGGCGCCTGCGCGACCGGGGCGCTCATCGGACCGGTGTCGCTGCACCGGCTCGTCAGCGGACGGCGCATCAAACCGCAGGCGGTGCGGTGGGCTTCACGGCTCACCCTGCTGGGACTCGCGCTGCTGCTGGTCACCACCAGCTCCTCGCTGCTGCTCATCCTGCGGGTGGCCACCCACGACGACTACGTGCCGTACCTGGTGGCCGGGGTGGTGTGCTGGTACCTGCTGTGCTGGCTCGGGCTGCCGATGTGGGCCCGCTACCGCCACACCACGCGCTGAACTCCTGAAGGAGCGCGGGGAGCTCGCCCCGGCTCGGCTCAGCTCCCCGCGAAGACGTCCGCGAGGAAGTCGTCCACCCGGACCTCCTCGCACCCGGGCGGCACGACCCGGTGGGTCTCGGTCAGGAACCCCCCGACGGCCTCCGCCCAGGCGAACACCACCGCGTGGTGCCGGCCGCCGTCGGCGCGCGCCTCGCCCAGGAACTCCATGCGCAGCTCCCGCCCCACACCGCGGGCCTGCGGGCGCAGCCGCACGTCGCCGATGCCGACCGGGCGGGTCAGACCGTCGGTGACCATCTCCCGGTCCAGCTGCCAGCGCGCCAGCACCCGGCCGTCGAGGGTGAACACGACCGTGACGGCGAACGGGTCCGACGGGTCGTAGCTCAGGTGGGCGAGCACGGGGAAGCGCTCCGTGTCGCCCGCCTGGAGCTCCACCACCAGGGTCTTGTGCACGAACGAGTTCACGAGGTGCCTCCGGGACGTACCGACGTAGAGCCCTCTAGTACCCCGGATCCCCGCGAGATGCTCAGCTCTCCGGGTGAATCCGTCACACCTCACGCACAGACCCTCAGCCGAAGGCCTTCCGGAGCGCCGGCAGCAGGGTCCTCGCCGACCAGTCCAGAAAGGCCGGCTGCGACTCCCCGCCGATCTGCACCAGGGCGACCTCCGTGAACCCGGCCTCGGCGTACGGGCGCACCGCCTCGACGAAGTCGTCCGGGTCGCTGCCGCAGGGAATGGACGCGGCGACGTCGTCGGGGCGCACGAACTGCGTCGCCGACGCGAAGGCATCGGGGTGCGGCAGCTCGGAGTTCACCTTCCAGCCGTTGCCGAACCAGCGGAACTGGGCGTGCGCGCGCTCCACCGCCGCGTCCCGGTCCGGGTCGTGGCACACCGGAAGCTGGCCCACCCGCGGCTTGCCCTCGCCGCCGTGCCGGTCGAACGCCTCCAGCAGCTCCGGCTTCGGCTCGGTGGCGATCACCAGGTCGGCCAGCCGCCCCGCGAGGGCGCACGACCGCTTCCCCGACACCGCGATCCCGAGGGGCGGCGGCTGGTCCGGCAGGTCCCACAGCCGCGCCGACTCCACGTCGAAGTGCTCGCCCCGGTGGTTGACATGACCGCCCTCGAACAGCGCGCGGATGATCTCCACCGCCTCCTCGAGCATCCGGTGGCGCACGTCCACCGGCGGCCAGCCGCCGCCCACCACGTGCTCGTTGAGGTTCTCGCCGGACCCCAGGCCCAGCCGGAACCGGCCGCCCGACAGCAGCTGCATCGTCGCCGCCTTCTGCGCCACCACCGCCGGGTGGTAGCGCATCGTCGGGCATGTCACGTACGTCATCAGCGGGATCCGCGAGGTGGCCTGCGCGGCCGCGCCCAGCACGCTCCACGCGTACGGCGAGTGACCCTGCTCGGACAGCCACGGGAAGTAGTGGTCCGAGGTCACCGAGAAGTCGAAGCCCGCCTCCTCGGCGCGCACCACGTGCTCCACCAGCTCACGCGGCCCGGCCTGCTCGGTCATCATCGTGTACCCGATTCGCACCATGGCGTCCGGGTCCCCCGCGGCGACCGGCGAAAACGGTGGATCACCCGCCCGTGCCCCGGGCAGGATGCCCCCATGACCCAGCGAGCCCTTCCGACCGCAGACCCCGCGACCCAGGGCGTCGACGCGTCCGGCGTCCACGCCTTCCTCGACGCACTCGAGGCCGACCCGGACATCGAGCCGCACGGACTGACGATCGTGCGCCACGGCCGCGTCGTGGCCTCGGGGTCGTGGGCGCCCTACACCGCCGCGCGCCCCCATCTGCTGTACTCGCTCAGCAAGAGCTTCACCTCGACCGCCGCAGGGCTCGCCGAGGCGGAAGGGCTGATCGACTTCGACGCCCCCGTGCTGTCGTACTTCCCGGAGATCGACGCGGACATCACCGAGCCGCGCAGCCGGTCGATGCTGGTGCGCCACGTGGCGTCCATGGCCAGCGGACACGACCACGAGACCGTCGACGAGGCGTTCGGCGCCGACCCGGCCGAACCCGTGCGCGGCTTCCTGCTCCAGCCGCCGCAGCACGACCCGGGCACCCTGTTCACCTACAACCAGCCCTGTACGTACACCCTCGGCGCGATCGTGCAGCGGGTCACCGGGCAGACCCTCGTGGAGTATCTGCGGTCGCGGCTGTTCGACCCGCTGGGCATCGGCGAGGCGCTGTGGTCCCGCGACCGCGCGGGACGCGACATCGGCTTCGCCGGGCTGCACACCACCACCGACGCGATAGCGCGCTTCGGACTGCTGTACCTGAACGACGGCGTCTGGCAGGGAGAGCGGCTGCTGCCCGAGGGATGGGTGGAGCGCGCCACCCGCGCGCACATCGACACCGCCGGGGCCATGGGCGGCGACGACCGCTCCGACTGGGACCAGGGCTACGGCTACCAGTTCTGGCGGGGCCGGCACGGCTTCCGCGGCGACGGCGCCTACGGCCAGTACTGCCTGGTGCTGCCCGAGCACGACGCGGTGATCGCCGCGACGTCGGCCACCGCGGAGATGCAGCGCTACCTCGAACTGGTGTGGCGGCACCTGCTGCCCGCCTTCGGCGACGCCCCGCTGACCGGGCGCGACGCCGAGGACGCGGCCCTGCGCGAGCGCCTGGAGCACCTCGCCCTGCCGGCGACGGACGGCGCCCCCGCACCGGCCGGGGGGACCGGCGAATGGTCCGGGGCGGCCTTCACCCCGGAGGGCGGGCTCTGCGCCGGGCAGCCCAAGCTGACCGCCGCCGAGCTGACGGCGGACGACGACGGCGGCTGGACGCTGACCCTCGACGAGGACGGCCACCGGCTGGCGGCCCGCTGGACCGGCACGGACTGGACCGTCACCGAGGGCAGGGTGCCGGTCGCGGTGACCGGCGGCTGGGACGGCCCGGACGCCCTCACCGCCGACATCGCCTTCCTGGAGACCCCGCACCGGCTGCGCGTCACCTGCTCCCTCACCGACCGCACCTTCCGCGCGCACTGGCTCACCACACCGCTGGTCCCCTGGCCGCTGCGCGCGCTGCGCGCCCCGCGGGGCTAGCCCCCCGTACCGGGCCGGAAGGTCCGCAGCACCGTGCGCAGGACCTCCTGGCTGCCGGCGCTCGCCCAGTCGGCGGCCGGGGTGGTCCAGCGCAGGGAGAAGCCCCGGCCGTCGCCCAGCAGGAAGCCGCGGCCGAAGGTGCGCACCGGGGCGCCGTCGCCCGTGGTGATCCACTGCATGTCGGCGGCCTCACGGCCCTGGTACGTCGTGGGCTCGATGGCGCCGATCCGCTGGTAGGCGCCGGCGCGCGCGAGGCCCGGCTCCACGGTGTCCCGCCACACGGCGACCGGGTCCGGTCCCACGCGCTCGCTGTAGGTGACGGCGAGGGTGCGCGGGTCGTCGTCGGCGCCGAAGGTGACGCGGTAGGACAGCCGGGTGGCGCGGGAGGTCCGCTGCCGCTCCCAGCCCTCGGGCAGCGCGACGGAGAACCCCTCCGGCGCCCGGTAGGTGCGGAAGCCCGCGGGCAGGGCGCCGGGATCCGACGGGGACGGTGAGGCGGTCCGGGACGCGGAGGACGACGGGGAGGACGACGGGGACGGCGAGGGAGCCGCGGACGACGGAGGGGCGGCGCCCGACGACGGCGGGACGCGCGGGGCGGTGTCCGCCGCACCGGTCCCTCCGGCCGACGCGGACACCGACGCGGCGGGTCCGGCGTCGGCCCGGCCGTCGCCGCCGGGCAGCCCCGTCGCCGCCGCGACCACGGCCGCCGTCACCGTGACCACCGCGAGGGACGTGCCGACGAGCACGCCCTTCCGCATCCGCCCCCGCCCGGCCGGCGCGTACGCCTCCCCCGGCTCGGCACCGTCGCCGGGGGCCTCGCGCAGCACCCGGGTGAGCACGTCCCGCACCGCCTGGCGGCCCGGGCGCTCCCGAGGCTCCTTGCGCAGCAGCCCCGTGACGACCTCGGTGAGCGGCCCGCAGCGCACCGGCGGGCGCAGCGGCAGCCGGTCCACCCCGCGCAGGGTGGCCGCGATCCTGCCCCGGTCCCGGAACGGCGGGCGCCCCTCCAGCATCGTGTAGAGGATCGCGCCCAGCGCCCACAGGTCGGCCGCCGGGCCGACCTGCTCGTTCCGCGCCTGTTCCGGCGCCGCGTACGACGGCGCGGTGAGCCGGGGCGCCGACGTCGTGCCGGCCACCCCGTAACCGGTGACGACCACCGGGCCGGTCTCGCGCAGATGGAGCTGCCCGGGGCTCAGCTCGCCGTGGGTGACGGCCTCCGCGTGCGCCGCGTCCAGCACGTCGAGCAGGTCCAGGCCGACGCGCGCCGCCCGCGCGGGCGTGAACGTGCCGTGCTGGAGCAGGACCTCGTCCAGCGGGGTGCCGTCGATCCAGGCGGTGACCGTCCACAGGCAGCCGCCCTCACCGATCGCGTCGATGACGCCCGCGATCCGGTCCGGGCAGAGCCGGGCCACGTTCTCGGTGGCCCGCAGGATCCGGGAGGAGGCGTGGCGCACGCCCTCCGCGGCGTCCGCCGGCAGCTCGATGCGGGTGGCCAGGCACGGCCGGCCCGTCCGCAGATCGTCGGCGTACCAGCTGACCCGGTTGGTCTCGCGGTGCGTGATCTCGACCAGCCGGTAGCGGCCGGCGACCGGCCGATCGGTGGAGGCGTGCGCCCAGCCCATGGTGATCCCTCGTCGAACCGCTGACTTCCGTCCCCCCTCATACGCGAGGAAGGGCCCGGTGCGTTCAACGCCGGGCGCGACGCCCTTCACGCACCGCCGGGTTCAGCGCAGGGAGAAGTGGTCAGTCCAGGCCGCCATGTCGGCGGTGGTGGCGTTCCCGCCGCACACCACGAGACCCAGGCGGACGTCCTCGCCGGCCCGCTCCAGCACCCTGCGGGCGGCCGGGAGCAGACAGCCCGCGGCCGGCTCCGCCCACACCTTGGCGTGGTCCGCCAGGTCCAGCGAGCCCCGCACCGCGTCCCGGTCCGGCACCACCAGCACCTCGGTGACCAGCTCCGCGACATGGTCGTACGTCAGCTGCGACACGGCGGGCGCGCTGAGGGTGGAGACGATCGAGGAGAGCGCGACCGGCACCGGGCCGCCCGCCGCCAGCGCCTCGGACATCGCCTGCGCCCCTTCGGTCTCCACGCCCCACACCCGCACCCCGGGCCGGCGAGCGCGCAGCGCCGCCGCGACCCCGGAGATCAGGCCCCCGCCGCCGATGCTGACCAGCACGTCGGTCAGCTCACCGGCGTCCTCGGCGAACTCCAGCCCCACGGTGCCCTGACCGGCGATCACCACCGGGTCGTCGAAGGGGTGCACCAGGGTGAGGCCCTCCTGCCGCAGCTCGGCAGTGAGGGCGAACGCCCCGGCCATGTCGTCCGTGACCCGTACCGTGGCGCCCGACGCCTGCGCGATCTCCACGGCCCGCACGGGCGCCGAACGCGGCATCACCACGGTCGCCTTCACATCGAGCGCGGCGGCCGTCACCGCCAGCGCGATGCCGTGGTTGCCGCCGCTCACCGCGACCACCCCGGCGGCCCGCTCCGCCTCGCTCAGCGCCAGCAGCTTCGCCGCCGCGCCCCGCACCTTGAACGACCCGGTGTGCTGCAGCAGTTCCAGCTTGGCCGTCACCGGCACACCGAGCAGTGCCGACAGACCGGGGCTCGGCACGGTCGGGGTGCGCACCACGTGCCCGGCGATCCGCTCGGCAGCGGTTTCGATGTCGGCGATCTCGATCACGACTGTCACCTTTCCGGCGCGGGGGGCGTGATCCGCGCCGTGCCCCAGCCTCACCCGGCGGGCGGCCGGGGTCAACGCGGTTCAGCGCTGCTGCGCCTTGTGCGGCGGCGCCTCGCTCGGCCGGACCACGACGTGCCCCTGCCCCTGGAGCACCAGCTGAACGGCCTCGCCGGAGCCGCCGCGCAGCATCGAGCCCAGCGACTGCGAGCGGTGCAGCGAGGTGGACAGGCCCGCCGTCCAGCCGACGATCGCGTCGGTGTCCACGTACACCGGGCTCTGCGGCGTCACCGGGATCACCAGCGGGCTGCCCTCGCAGACCAGGCCCAGCTTGCCGTGCCCGGTGAAGACGCTGTTGAACAGGCCGCCGCCGGTGATGCCGGCGCCCTTCACGGTGGAGATGCGGTAGGACAGCGTGGCGTCGAAGCACAGCACGTTGCGGCCGTTGACGGTGAACTCGTCGCCGGGGCCGATCTCGACGACGAAGCAGTTCTGCGCCTCCTGCGCGAACCACGCCTCGCCCTGCCCGCGCACGGCCATCAGCGGCAGCCCCTCGCCGGTCACCGCGCGCTTGAGCATGCCGCCCACGCCCTGGCCCTTGCGCTCGAACTGGAGGTTGCCGCGGTAGGCGACCATCGCGCCCTGGCGGGCGAGCATCTCGCCGTCGACGGTGTAACGCAGGCATTTGGCGTTCTCCACCGCCATGCCCGGGGCCGTGGCCGGCTGCACCATGTGCTCACTGGAAAACAGGTCACCCTTCATGAGGGCCATCCTCACCCGGCCGGCTCCGCCCCCGCCAGAAGCCGGCGTGTACGACACGGCACCGGATCCGGCCGCGCGCTCAGCCGCCGAACAGCTGGGTCCAGTACGTGCCCGCCCGGCCGCCGCCCGCGAAGCCCACGCCGATGTGCGTGAACTCCGGCTTGAGGATGTTCGCCCGGTGCCCCGGGCTGTTCATCCAGCCGCGCACCACCTCGGCGGCCGACCGCTGTCCGCACGCGATGTTCTCGCCGACCGTGCGGCACCGGGAGCCCGCGGCGGCCGCCCGGTCCCAGGGCTTGCTGCCGTCGGGCGCGGTGTGCGCGTAGAAGTCGCGCGCCACCATGTCGGCGCTGTGCGCCTGCGCGGCCGTGGCCAGCAGCGGGTCGCGGGACAGCGGCCGCAGGCCTGCCCGCGTGCGCTCCCGGTTGGTCAGCTCGACGACCTCCGCCACCGTGCGGTCCAGGCCCTCCGGGGTGAGCGGACGCGCCCACAGCGCCGTCCAGTACGTGTCCCCGGCGCCCTCGCGGGAGGCGACGGCGGCATGCGTGAACGCCGGGTCGCACACCGTGCGGCGGGCCGCCTCGTGGCGCAGGCAGTGGCCCACGAACCGGTCGACGGACAGCGGCCCGGACACCAGGTGCTCGCCGACGGTGAGGTACGGGTAGCCGGCGAGGACCACGCGCTGGTGCACGGAGACGCCGTCCGGGCCCTCGACGCCGAGACGCCCCCCGCGCGCCATCGCCCGCGCGTGCTCCCGGGCCGCCTCGGCCAGCCGCCCGTCGTGCGACACCGGCGGCGAACCGGCGGCCCGGCGGGCGGAGTTGACCAGGGTCAGGAAGTCGTCCCCGGCGGACGGCGGGGCCGCCGGACGGGGCGGCACCACCGGGTGCGTCCGCGGGGCGGCCTGGGGCGTCGTGCCGGGGCTCACCGGCGCCCTGCCGGTGACGACCGGGGCGGTACGGGTGGACACCGCGCCCTCGTCGTCCTCCACGTCGACGCCGAAGTCCCGGGCGAGACCGGCCAGTCCGTCCGCGTATCCCTGTCCGAGGGCGCGCAGCTTCCAGCCGTCGCCGCGCCGGTAGATCTCCGCGAGCAGCAGCACCGTCTCCCGGTCGGGGCGCGGCGGGCGGAAGCGGGCCAGGGCGCGCCCGCCGGGGCCGGTGACCTCCAGGACGGGGGCGGGGAGGGCGCTGAGCGGGGTGCCGGGCTCCTCGGGGCTCACGGCGACCGTGACCCGGGTGGCGCCCGCGCGCAGCGCCGCCGGGTCGACGACGAGCGTGTCGCCGCCGAGCCGCGCGCCGGGCGCGGCGGGCTGGTTGTAGAAGACGAAGTCGGCGTCCCCGGACACCTTCCGGCCGTCGTCCGTGATCAGCGCGGACACGTCGAACGGCCCCGGCACCCGGACGGTCACCGCACCGCCCGGGAGCCGGATGTTGCCGCCGGGGACCAACTCGCTCATGGCACCGCCCTGTTCGTCGTCGTCCGACCGGTGTGGGGGGTGTCCGGACAACGACGGGCGGGGCCCGCGGGTTCCCGGGGCGGCTCAGCGGTGCAGGGCCCGCGCCCAGTCGGCCGGCACCCGGTCCGCGGGTCCGGGGGCGGGCTGGCCGGCCGGGTGGCTGACCGGCGGCGCCAGGGACGGCCCCGACTCGTACAGCTCGTTGGTGGCGTAGTTCCAGAACCAGTCCTCGCCCGGTTCGTAACTGCTCACCACCGGGTGCCCGGTGGCCTGGAAGTGGGCGGTGGCGTGCTGTCCCGGCGAGCTGTCGCAGCAGCCGACGTGGCCGCACTGCGCGCACCGCCGCAGATGGAACCACCAGCCGCCGGCGGCGTCGCACTCGGCGCAGCCCGCGCCCGAGGGCGGCACGCTGGGGTCGATGGCGTGTTCGGTGGTCATACGGGCTCCTCCTGTGGGTGGCCGGAGGCGGGAGCGGTGAGCGGCAGGAGCACCTGGAAGCGGGTGTCGCCCGGCTCGGACTCGAACCGGAGGCTGCCGTGGTGCTTGTTGACCACGATCCGCCAGGAGATGTCCAGGCCCAGCCCGGTGCCCTCGCCCACGGGCTTGGTGGTGAAGAACGGGTCGAACACCCGGTCGCGGATCTCCGCCGGGATGCCGGGGCCGGTGTCGCCGAACTCCACCAGCAGCCGGTCGTTCTCCCGCGCCGTGCGCACGGTCAGCGTGCCCTCCCCGTCCGCCTCGCGCATCGCCGCGACCGCGTTGTCCACGAGGTTGGTCCACACCTGGTTCAGCTCCGCCGGGTACGCCGGGACGCGGGGCAGGGCGCGGTCGTACTCCTTGGCCACCCGGATGCCCTTGAGCTTCCCGGACAGCATCAGCAGGGTGCTGTCGAGGAGTTCATGCACGTCGGCGACCTGGAAGGGGGCGCGGTCGAGCTGCGAGTACTGCTTGGCGGCGTCGACCAGGTGCGAGATGCGGGCCGCGCTGTCCTGGATCTCGTCCATGAGCAGCTCGGTCTCCACGGTGTAGTTGAGCCAGCCGACCGCGCCGGGCAGCGTCTCCTCGTCCACGGCCGCGGCCACCTGCTCCAGCCAGTCCACATCCAGTCCGGCCTGCACGAACGTCGGGGCGATCCGCCAGCCCTCGGTCACGCCGTGGTCGTCCAGCCAGTCGGAGAGGAGGTCCTCCCGGTCGGACGCCTCCAGCGGGCTGAGCACCGGCGCCTTCGCGACCCGCTCGGCCGTGCGCTCCTGGATCTCGATCAGCCCCGCCAGCGTCTCCCGGTCGTAGGCGCCCTCGGAGATCACGCGCAGCTTGCGGCGCATCTTCCCCACCCGCTCGCGCAGCGACGCCGTCGCCCGCACGGCCGCCGCGGCCGGGTTGTTGAGCTCATGGGTGAGCCCCGCGGACAGCGAGCCCAGAGCAAGCAGCCGCTCCCGCTGGCCGATCGCCTGCTGCGCGCTCTTCGCCCCGAAGAACAGCCCCTCCAGCAGATGCACCGCCATCGGGAACCAGTCCTGCATGATGTCCGCGAACGTGTCCGCGGGCAGCACGAAGAACCGCGTCGGCTCCGTCACCCGCAGCGAGTTGTTGTAGACCTGCGGCACCCGGTCCCCGAGGTACGCCTGCATCGCCCCCGCGTACACCCCCCGCTGCGAGGTGCGGGCGACCTCCACGTCGTCCCCGCCGACCCGCCGGGACAGCACGACCGTGCCCTCCACCATCACGTAGAAGCAGGTGGCCGGGTCGCCCTCGGTGTAGACCGTGCCGGGCTCGTACCGCTCCACCCGGCCGGCCTCGCACAGCCGCCGGAGCTGCTCGGGGGTGAGCTTCTCGAACAGGAACAGGGAGCCGATCTCGTCCGGCACGCACTCCGTCCGCCGCGCGCTCACGACTGCTCCAGGTAACGGTGGACGAGCATCACGGCCATGGCTCCCTCTCCGACGGCGGAGGCGACCCGCTTGGCGGACTCCGCGCGCGCGTCGCCCGCGACGAACACGCCGGGGACGTTGGTCTCCAGGTGATACGGCGGCCGGTCCAGCTCCCAGCCGGCCGGCGGGCGCCCGTCGGCGGTCAGGTCGGGCCCGGCCAGGATGAAGCCTCGCTCGTCGCGCAGCACGGTGCCGTCCAGCCAGTCGGTCAGCGGGGCGGCCCCGATGAACACGAACAGCCACTGCGCGTCCACCACGTCGGTCTGCCCGCCGCCCGTCCCGCGCAGCGTCAGCCGCTCCAGATGGCCGTCGCCGTGCGCCTCCTCGACGACCGTGCCGCACCGCACCGCGATGTTCGGCACCCGGCCGATCTGCTCGATCAGGTAGTACGACATCGACGCCGACAGGTCCGGGCCGCGCACCAGCAGCGTCACCGACTTGGCGAACCGGGACAGGTACATGGCCGCCTGCCCGGCCGAGTTGGCGCCGCCCACGATGTACACGTCCTGGTCCTGGCAGGCGGGCGCCTCGGTCAGCGCGGAGCCGTAGTAGACGCCGCAGCCGCCCAGTTCCTCGCAGCCCGGCGCCGCGAGCCGCCGGTAGGACACCCCGGTCGCCAGGATCACGCTGTGCGCGGCGATCCGCGACCCGTCGGAGAACCGCACCACCCGGGCCGCGCCGCCCACCTCCAGGCCGGTCACCTCCCGGGCGGTGAGGATCTCCGCGCCGAACCGGGTGGCCTGCCGCCGCGCCCGGTCGGTGAGCTGCGCCCCCGACACCCCGTCGGGGAAGCCCAGGTAGTTCTCGATCCGCGAGCTCTGACCCGCCTGCCCGCCGGTCGCCGACCGCTCCACCAGCACCGTGCGCAGCCCCTCCGACGCCCCGTACACGGCCGCGCCCAGCCCCGCCGGACCGCCGCCGATCACCACCAGGTCGTAGAAGTCGGCCGCCGGCGTGGTGGCGAGACCCACGTGCGCGGCGAGGTCGGCGGGCTCCGGCTCCACCAGCGGCGTCCCGTCCGGGGTGATCACCAGCGGCAGCCGCATCCCGTCCTCCTCCGCCGCCGCCAGCAGCCGCCGCCCCTCGGGCTCGTCGGAGGAGTACCAGCGGTAGGGCACCTGGTTGCGGGCCAGGAACTCCCGCACGTCGGAGGAGCGCGCCGACCAGCGGTGCCCGACCACCTTGGTGCTGGGCACCGGCCGGTGGTCGCTGCGCTTCCACGCCTCCAGCAGGTCGTCCACCACCGGGTACAGCTTCTCCTCCGGCGGGTCCCACGGCTTGAGGAGGTAGTGGTCGAGGTCGACGACATTGATCGCGTCGATGGCCGCGCCGGTGTCCGCGTACGCGGTGAGCAGCACCCGGCGGGCCCCCGGATGCACGTCCATGGCGCGCTCCAGGAACTCGATGCCGTTCATCCGGGGCATCCGGTAGTCGGCGAGGATCACCGCCACCAGGTCGCCGCGCAGCTTCAGTTCGCGCAGCGCCTCCAGTGCGGACTCGCCGGACTCGGCGCGCACGATCCGGTACGACGCCCCGTAGCGCCGCCGGAGGTCCCGCGCCACGGCGCGGGAGACACCCGGGTCGTCGTCCACGGTCATGATGACGGTCCGGGCGGCGTCGGCGGGCTGTGCCATGCGTCCCCCACAGCGTGGTCGGATCCCCGGCGCGGCGGGCCCAGATCCCGTCGCGGCCTCCGCACCGGCCCGCGCCCATCGTATGCGCGGTCGCCGCCGGGCGCGCGGGCGTGCGCGGGGACCGCGCGGGAAGGCGGGCGCGCGGCGCTTCGTACCAGGTGACCGCGGTGCGGGGGCGCCGGCCCGGTAGGGAAGACTGGTCCGCGCAGGAACACGACACCGGGAGGAACGGCATGACGCGCCCCATCACGGCAGGGACCGACGGCAGCGAGGAGAGTCTCGCCGCGCTGGCCTGGGCGGCCAGGGAGGCGGTCCGCCGGGACCTGCCGCTCAGGGTGGTGCACGCCTGGCGGTTCCAGGCGCACGACGCGCTGGACGTCGGGGACAGGGCCGCCCAGGAGCAGTGGGTGCGGGAGGCCGCCGAGGAGGCGGTCCGCGCCGTCCGGGAACGCCACGGCGGCCTGGACGTCACCACGGACGTGCGGGAGGGCGACGCCGTGGAGACCCTGACCGCCGCCGCGGCCGGCGCCGAGATGCTGGTGCTGGGCTCGCGCGGGCACGGGCGGCTCATGGGCTTCCTGGTGGGCTCGGTCGGCCAGCAGGTCATCGTGGACGCCGAACGCCCGGTGGTGTTCGTCCGGGCCGGCGACAAGGCCTCCGACGAGGTGGCCGGGCACGAGGTCGTGGTCGGTCAGGAGGGCGACCCGGAGGACAGCGCCGCCGCGCTCGGCTTCGCCTTCGAGACCGCGGCCCGGCGCGGCGCGACCGTGCGGGCGGTGCGCGCCTGGACGCTGCCGCCGGTGTTCGCCTACAGCCCCTCCTCGCTCCAGCTCCTCGACGAGGCCGGCGGTCTCGAGCCGTTCGAGCGGAAGAACCTGGCCGCCGCGCTCGCTCCGTGGCGGGAGCGCTACCCGGACGTGCACGTCGTGGAGCACGTGGAGATGGGCAGCGCCGGGCAGGTGCTGCTGTCGGTGTCGGGCACGGCCCAGCTGATGGTCGTCGGCCGCCGCGCCCGCCGCTCGGCCGTGGGCGCCCGCATCGGCTCGGTGGCGCACGGCGTGCTGCACCACGCGGACTGCCCGGTGGCTGTCGTCCCGCCCGCCTGACCCGGGGCGGGCCCGGCTACTCCTCCAGGGGCCGCAGCGGCTCCCGCCGCTTCGGCAGCACCTTGCGGATGTAGTCCTCGACGGCGGTGTCCAGACCGATGTCGTGCTGGGCCCGCTCGGACAGGTACCAGCGGTGCTCCAGCAGCTCGTGGTAGATCTGCGCGGGATCCATCTGCCCGCGCAGCTCGGGCGGCACGGACCGCACGGTGGGCCGGAACACCTCGCGCACCCAGCGGTGGGCGAGCACCTCGGGACGGGCGCCGAGGGGGTCGCCCGGGGCGTAGTCGTCCTGGGTGGCCATCCAGCTCTCCAGGTCGTTCAGCAACCGCCTGGCCTGGTTCTCCTCGGTGTCCAGACCGGTGAGCCGCAGCAGCTGGCGCTGGTGGTGGCCGGCGTCCACGACCTTCGGCACGAAGGTCACCGTGTCGCCGTTGGGGGCGTGCTCGATCTGCATCTCGGCCACGTCGAAGCCGAGTTCGTTCAGCCGCCGGATGCGGCGCTCGATGTAGTGGTGCTTGCCGGCCGGGTACACCGAGGTGCGGGTCAGCTCCTTCCACAGCTCCTGGTAGCGGGCGCAGATCTCGGTGCCGAAGTCGATCGGGTCCACGGAGGGGTGCAGCGCGCCGGACGCCTCCAGGTCGAGCAGCTCGCCGCTGATGTTGACCCGCGCCAGGTCCAGGTCGTACTCCCGCTGGCCGCGCGTCAGTTCGGGGTGCAGGTCGCCGGTCTCGGCGTCCACCAGATAGGCGGCGAAGGCGCCCGCGTCGCGCCGGAACAGCGTGTTGGAGAGCGAGCAGTCGCCCCAGGCGAAGCCGGCCAGGTGCAGCCGCACCAGCAGCACGGCGAGCGCGTCCATCAGCCGGTGCATGGTGGCCGGCCGCATCGTCGTCTCGAACATCGACCGGTACGGCATCGACCCGCCGAGGTGCCGGGTGATCAGCACGCTCTCCAGCGGCTCCCCGTGCGGGTCGGTGCGGCCGGTCACCACGGCGAGCGGGTCCACCGCGGGGATGCCGAGCCGGTCCAGGTCGCGCAGCAGCTCGTACTCGCGCAGCGCGGGACGCTGGGCGAGCTCCTTCACCGCGATCACCTCGTCGCCGGTGTGGGCGTAGCGCACCACGTGCCGGGAGATGCCGCGCGGCAGCGGCACCAGGTACTTCTCGGGCCACTCCTCCAGCGGCAGGTGCCACGGCAGTTCCAACAGGAGCGCGGGGTGCTCCGGGTTGGTGGCGTTGATCTGCAGTGCCATGGCGGCGGTGTCCTCGTCTCGAAGGTGATCGTCCGTGAAGTGATCGTCACCTCAGCCTATTGCGCGCGTTCCCGGGCGAGCAGGGCGGCGTCCCGCACCGGCCCCCGGTGCACCGGGCCGTGGCCGGGCAGCAGCAGGTCGCCGTCCAGCCCCGCCAGCACGTCCAGCGACCGTACGGCGGCGGCGCGCTCGCGGTGGAACATGTCGGTCAGCATCTGCGGGCCCCCCACACGGGAGACGGGGTGTCCGGTGACCAGGGCGTCGCCGGACACCACCGCCCCGACGTGCGGCAGGTGGAAGGCGCAGTGCCCGGCGGTGTGGCCGGGCGTGTGCACGGGCACGGGCCGGCCCGGCAGATCGAGCGGCTCGCCGTCGCCGGAGCCCGGGAACGGCTCGGGCGAGGTGACCGCCACGTTCGCCGTGCCGCCGGCGCGCAGGGCGTGCGCGGCCCACGGCAGCACGCCGGGACGCCAGCCGTTGCGCAGCACCCGTGCCACGGTCACCTGGTGCAGGAAGTCCCGCCGGGCGTGCGGCACTTCCTCCTTGTGGGTGTGCACGGGGGTGCCGTGGGCCGCGCTCAGGAACTCGGCGGAGCCCAGGTGGTCGCTGTGCGCGTGGGTGATCAGCACGGCCGTCACCGCCTCCGGTGCGGCGCCCACCTCCGCGAGCGAGCCGAGCAGCCCCTCGCGGTCGCCGGGGTAGCCGGTGTCGATCAGCGTGACGGCGTCCCCCTCGGTGAGGATCACCCAGTTCGTGCTCGTGCCGTGCACCAGATAGGTGCCGTCCGCCACCTGCCGCACCGTTGCCTTCATGACCGCCTCGCGTGTCGTGCCCGTACCGGTCGAACGAGCACAGGAAAGCAGATCACGAACGGCGCCGTCCGCTCCCGGCGGCCGGACCCCGCTTCCGCCACGGTTCCGGCGGGGTCAGTTCACCCCGCGCGGGCGGAACTGGACCGAGACGCGCGGCCCGGCGGCCTTGGTGCTCTTCGGTACGCAGTGCTCCCAGGTCCGCTGGCAGGAGCCGCCCATCACGACCAGGTCGCCGTGGCCCAGCGGCCGGCGCACGGTCCCGCCGCCGCCCATGGGCCGCAGCAGCAGGTCTCGGGGCGCGCCCACGGACAGGATGGCGACCATGGTGTCCTCGCGGGCGCCCCGGCCGATCCGGTCGCCGTGCCAGGCGACGCTGTCCCGGCCGTCGCGGTAGTAGCAGAGCCCGGCCGTGGCGAACGGCTCGCCCAGCTCCTGCGCGTAGTGGTCGCTCAGCGCGTCGCGGGCCTCGGTGAGGACCGGGTGGGGGAGAGGGGCGCCGACGCCGTAGTACGCCAGCAGCCGGGGCACGGAGACGACCTGGTCGTACATCTGGCGCCGCTCGGCCCGCCAGGGGACCTCGGCGGCCAGGTGGTCGAAGAGCGCGTCGGACCCGTGCAGCCAGCCGGGGAGCAGGTCGATCCAAGCGCCCCGGCCGAGTTCGGTGCGGCGCACGCCGTCGAGCGGGCCGAGCCGCAGCTCGTCGTCCTGGTCGAAGAGCGAGCCCTGGAGCGCCGGGAGGTGGTGCGTGCTCATGGGGACCAGCGTACCCCTAATCGAAAATACGTTCTAGATCGGTCTCCGTTCGGCGATCACCCCGCTCCCAGGGCTGTCCGATACACCGGTGCATCGGATACGTTCCTGTATCGACCGCGTGACGCAGGCGGCGGAGCGACGGAAGGGGCGGGCATGGCGGACACCGGCACCGGGCGCGTCACCGCGCGCCGGCTGCGCACCCGCGCCAACCTGCTGGACGCCGCCTTCACCGTCTTCGCCGCCAAGGGGTTCGGGCACGTCTCCATCGAGGAGATCTGCGAGGCCGCCGGCTACACCCGCGGCGCCTTCTACTCCAACTTCGCCGGCCTGGACGAGCTGTTCTTCGCGCTCTACGCCCAGCGCGCCGACCTGATCGCGGAGCAGGTCGCCGGCGCCCTCGCCTCCGACGGGCCCGACCTCGACGTGGCCGCCGCCGTGAACCGGGTCGCCGAAGTGCTGCTGCTGGACCGCGACTGGCTGCTGGTGAAGACCGACTTCCTGGTGCACGCCGCCCGCGACCCCCGTGTGGCGCACACGCTGCTGGACCACCGGGCCCGGCTGCGGCGGGCCGTCGCCGACCGGCTGGAGCGGGCCCGCGGCCACACCGCCCTGCCCGCCGTGCTCGGCGACGCCGAGGGCGCGGCGCACGCCGTGGTCGCCGCCTACGACGGCGTCACCACCCAACTGCTGCTGGACCGGGACGCCGAGCGCGCCCGGGCCTGGCTGGGACAACTGCTCACCGCGCTGCTCACCGGATGAAGTCCCCGGATGACAGCCACCGGACGCCAGAAGGAAGGGACGGTCGCCATGGATGCCGACGTCATCGTCGTCGGAGCGGGCCTCGCGGGCCTCGTCGCGGCCCATGAACTGACCAGCAAGGGGCGCAGGGTCGCCCTGGTCGACCAGGAGAACGCCGCCAACCTCGGCGGCCAGGCCTACTGGTCCTTCGGCGGGCTGTTCCTCGTGGGGTCGCCCGAGCAGCGCCGCCTCGGCGTCAAGGACTCCTTCGAGCTGGCCTGGAGCGACTGGCAGGGCAGCGCCGCCTTCGACCGGACCGACGACGAGGACTCCTGGGCGGTGCGCTGGGCGCGCGCCTACGTCGAGTGGGCGGCGGGGGAGAAGCGGTCCTGGCTGGACGGCCACGGCATCACCTTCCTGCCCACCGTCGGCTGGGCCGAGCGCGGCGACCTGCGCGCCGGCGGCCACGGCAACTCCGTGCCCCGCTTCCACATCGCCTGGGGCACCGGCACCGGCGTCGTCGCCCCCTTCACGCGGTACGCCCGGGAGGCCGAGCGTGACGGACTGCTCACCTTCCACCACCGCCACCGCGTCGACGAACTGGTCCTGGAGAACGGGGCCGCACGCGGGGTGCGCGGCACCGTGCTGGCCGAGGACGACGCGCCGCGCGGCGTCGCCTCCAGCCGCGAGGCGATCGGCGAGTTCGAGCTGACCGCCCAGGCCGTGATCGTCACCAGCGGCGGCATCGGCGCCGACCACGACATCGTCCGGAAGTACTGGCCCGAGCGGCTGGGCACCCCGCCGCGCGAGATGGTCACCGGCGTCCCCGCCTACGTCGACGGGCGGATGCTCGACATCAGCGCCCGCGCGGGGGTGCGGCTGGTCAACCGCGACCGCATGTGGCACTACACCGAAGGCATCCGGAACTGGGACCCGATCTGGCCCGGCCACGGCATCCGCATCCTGCCCGGCCCCTCCTCCCTGTGGTTCGACGCGCTGGGCCGCCGGCTGCCCGAGCCCTGCCTGCCCGGCTACGACACCCTCGGCACGCTCAGGCACCTGCGCACCACCGAGGACATCGCCCCGTACGATCACTCCTGGTTCGTCCTCACCCAGAAGATCGTCGAGAAGGAGTTCGCGCTCTCCGGCTCCGAGCAGAACCCGGACATCACCGCCAAGGACCGCGCCGGGTTCCTGCGGGAACGCGTCCTCGGCAAGGGCGCGCCCGGCCCGGTCGACGCCTTCCTGCGCAAGGGCGCGGACTTCGTCACCGCCGCCACCGTCGAGGAACTCGTCGAGAGGATGAACGCCCTCACCGACGAGCCGCTGCTCGACGCGGCCCTCCTCCGGCGCCAGATCGAGGCGCGCGACCGGCAGCTCGCCAACAGCTACAGCAAGGACGCCCAGGTGCAGGGCATCCGCAACGCCCGCCGCTACATCGGCGACCGGCTCGGACGGGTCGCCACCCCGCACCGCATCCTCGACCCGGCGGCGGGCCCGCTGATCGGCGTCAAGCTGCACATCCTCACCCGCAAGACGCTCGGCGGCATCCAGACCGACCTGGACTCCCGCGCGCTGGGCGCCGACGGCAGCCCGGTCGACGGGCTGTACGCGGCCGGCGAGGTCGCGGGCTTCGGCGGCGGAGGCGTCCACGGCTACAACGCGCTGGAGGGCACCTTCCTCGGCGGCTGCCTCTTCTCGGGCCGCGCGGCGGGCCGGGCGGCGGCCGCGCAGACGGCGTAGCGCCGGCCGGTACGTCCCCTCACTCCGAGAGCAGCCGGGCCAGCACCTCCGCGTGACTGCGGTCCGGCTGCCTGGAGGCGGTCAGCAGGGTCACCGGGCCCTTCCCGGCCAGCTCCCGCACCCGCTCCAGCGGTTCCGCCGCCTCCGGGGCGGCCAGCTCCGCCTCGTAGCGCTCGCGGAACTCCTCGAAGGAGCCCTCGTCGGCGTGGTACCAGCGGCGCAGCTCCGTGGAGGGGGTCAGCCCCTTCGGCCACTCGTCGACCCGGGCCGCGTCCTTCGCCAGGCCGCGCGGCCACAGCCGGTCGACGAGGACCCGCACCCCGTCGTCCGGCTCGGGCGGTTCGTACACACGGCGCACGCGCACGCTCATGGGGACCCCTTCCGCCTCGGTCGCTGCGAGCCTACTGCGGCGCACGGGACCGGGCACGACGAGCGGGACCGCTGAATCGTCCCCGGGGGAGCGGGTACTCCCTCCGCCTGGGACGACCGTGATGCCGGAGGTGACGGATGGAGGCCACGGACGACCTGCCGGTCGTCGGCACGCTCGCCGAACTCACCGCGCTGGTGGAGCGCGAGCGGGGACTGTACGTCCGCTGGTCCAGGGGACCGGCGATCGACCTGCACGCCGTGTCCAGCATCGACGACCTCACCGGCGTGGCCATGCCCGGCCTGTCCGCCAACCCGCTCGACGTGGAGGAGTGGTGGCAGGACCGGTCGCCTGCCCTGTGGGTGGCACGCCGGCTGTACGACTACGAACACCTGCCGCGCGAGAAGGGCGCCGGCATCCGGCCCTGGGTGCTCAAGGGGCGCGAGGCGGGGCGCGGCCCGGACAACGAGCCGCTGGTCACCGATGTACGCCCGATCTGCCGGCTCGCCGACGCGGTGATCGAGGAGGCGCACACGGAAGTGGCCCGCCAGGAGAATCCCTGGGGGCCACTGCGCCGTGCCACCCGCTGACCGCCCGCCGCGTCCGTCAGGCCCTGCCCGACGAACGGCGGGCCGCGATGCGCCGCTTGAGCGCCCGGCGTTCCGTCTCGCTCGTGCCGCCCCACACACCGATGGACTGCCCGGTCTCCAGGGCCCACTCCAGGCACTGCTCCTGCACGGGGCAGCGCCGGCAGACCGCCTTGGCCTGCTCGGTCTGCAACAGGGCGGGCCCGGAGGTGCCGATCGGGAAGAACAGCTCGGGGTCCTCGGTCCGGCAGGCCGCGCTGTGCCGCCAGTTGTCCATCGAAAGTCACCTGCGTCCGAAGTCGGTGCGCACCCTTTCGGATGCCTTGCTTCCTTTCGGGTGACCTGTCAAGTCAGGGTGAAACAGCGCGATCCGCGGGGAAACGGTCACTGCTCGCGCAGCCCCCACGGCGATCCGTACGCGGTGAGGAGGTCCAGGAAGGGGCCGGCCGGGAACGCCTCGGGGCCGAGCACGCCCGCCCCGGACCAGGCGCCGGCCGCCAGCAACTCCAGGGCGACCACCGGGTTGACGGCCGTCTGCCACACCACCGCCTGGCAGCCGTACTCGCTCATCGACCACTGGTTGTCGACCACGTGGTACAGGTACACCTCGCGCGGCGCCCCGTCCTTGGTGCCGCGCACCCAGGTGCCCGCGCAGGTCTTGCCCCGCATCCGGTCGCCCAGGGTCGCCGGGTCGGGCAGGCAGGCCGCGACGACGTCCCGCGGGGACACCTTCACGGGCCCGTCGGGGCCGGGCACGGTCACCGGCTCGGTGCGGTCCAGGCCCAGCAGGTGCAGCGTGCGGAGGGTGTCGGTGAACTCGCGGCCCAGGCCGTACTTGAAGGTGACCCGGCGGGCGTCCACCCAGCGGGGCACCAGCAGCACCTCCTCGTGCTCCACGTTCACGCACTCCACCGGGCCGATGCCCTCGGGGAAGTCGAACACCTCGGGCTCGCTGAAGGGTTCGGTGGTGAACCAGCCGCGGTCCTTCTCGTAGACCACGGGCGGGTTGAGGCACTCCTCGATGGTCGTCCAGATGTTGAACGACGGCGCGAAGTCGTAGCCGTCCACCGTGAGGTCCGCGCCGTCGCGGACGCCGATCTCCTCGATCTCGTCGAACAGTTCGTCGGCCGCGTAGCGGGCGAACACGTCCGACAGACCCGGCTCCACGCCCATGCCCACCAGCGCCAGCAGCCCGGCCTCCTCCCACGCGGCGGCCTGCGCGAACTGCTCGTCGCCCAGCTTCACCCCGCACTCCTCGTACGGCCGCTCGCCGTGCGGGCGGGACAGCGACATCGCCATGTCGAGATAGGCGGCGCCGCCCGCCCGCGCCGCGCGGAACAGCGGCATCACGAAACGGGGGTCGGTGGCGTTCAGCAGCACGTCGCAGCCGTGCTGCTCCAGCAGCGCCGCCACCTGCGCCTCGTCGCCGGCGTCGACCCGCTCGGCGCGGAACCGGTCACCGTCCGCGCCGAGCGCCGCCACGGCCGCCTCCGCCCGGGCCGGGTCGTAGTCGGCCACCACCATCAGCTCGAAGAACGGCCGCCGGGCCGCGATCCGCGTGACCGCGGTCCCCACACCGCCCGCTCCCACCAGCAGTACGCGCATGACGGAGCACTCCCTTTCCTCCTCATGGATCCGCCTGGATCCGGAATGTTCTGCGGGGCCCCTGACGTGATGAAACGCCGCGCCAGGACGTAAGGTCAATGGCGTTGGCATAAGGGCGGCAGGGGCGGGAGGAGCGGGGACATGGCCAAGCGTGTGGTGCCCGAGGAGCGGCGGCGGCGCCGCAGGCCGACCAGGAGCGGGGTCGTGCTGTCGGAGCGGCTGATCGTGGAGGCCGCGCTGCGGCTGCTGCGGGAGCACGGCAGCGCGGGCCTCACCGCCCGCCGCCTCGGACTCGCCCTCGACTGCGACCCGAGCACGCTCTACCGGTACTTCCGCGGCATGGACGACCTGACCCTCGCCATCGGCGACGCGCTGATCGGTCAGGCGCTGGAGGGCTGGCACCGCACCGGGCGGTGGCGTCACGACCTGCGGACCCTGGGTCTGCGCATCCACGCCGCCTACGTCTCCCACCCGCAGGCGGCGGTCCTCACCGCGAGCCGGGTCTCCGGCCGGGCCAACGAACTGGCCGCCGACGAGGCGGTGCTGGACGTGCTGCGCACCGCCGGCTTCCCGCCCGCCGGCGCCGTCCGCGTCTACCAGGCCTTCATCGACACCACGCTGGCGTTCGCCGCCCTCGACGCCGCCTCCCTGGCGCTGCCCGACGCGGCGCGGCGGGCCGACGAGGACATGTGGCGCTCGACCTACGCCCGGCTGCCCGCCGCCACCCATCCGCGCATCGCCGAGACCGCGCCGCTGCTCGCCGCCCGCATGGTCGAGAGCGCCTGTCCCACGGTGCTCGACATGCTGCTGTCGAGCGCGGAGCGGGAGCTGGCCCGCCTCGGGGTCAGGGGTGCAGAGCCCGGGCCGCCGTCACCGTGACCGCGTCGGCGACCGCCGCGAGGGCGGGGGAGTCCAGCTTCCACTGCTGCCAGTACAGGGGCGCGTCGACCGCCCGGTCCGGGGCGAACACCGTGACCCGGCCCGCCCGCAGCAGCGGCACCGCCTGCGCCTCCGGCACCATGCCCCAGCCCAGTCCCGCCGCCACCGCCTCGGCGAACCCTTCCGACGTCGGCACGAAGTGACGCAGGGTGCTCGCCCCCGTGCGGCCCCCGGTGAGCCGGCGCACGAACCCGTCCTGGAAGTCGTCCCGCCGGTCGAAGACCACCACCGGCGCCGCCGCCACCGACTCCTCCAGCGGCTCCGCCAGCAGCTCCGCGGCGAACTCCGGGTGCGCCACCGGCAGGTAGCGCATCGTCCCCAGGCGCCGTACCGAGCAGCCCGGCACCGGGTCGGGGGAGGAGGTCACCGCGGCCATCACGGTCCCCTCGCGCAGCAGCGCCGCCGTGTGCGACTCGTCCTCCCGGCGCAGCTCGAAGCAGAGCCGGGACCGGGCCGGGAGCCGGACCAGGGCGTCCAGGAACCAGGTGGCGAGCGAGTCCGCGTTGACCGCGATCGACACCCGCGTCGGCTCCCCGGCGCCGCTCAGCCCCAGCTCCGCGTACGCGTCCCGCTCCAGCCGGGCCACCTGCCGGGCCAGCCGCACCAGCACCTCGCCGGACTCGGTGGGCCGCACCGGGCGGGTGCGCAGCAGCAGCACCCTCCCGGTGCGCTGCTCCAGCGACTTGACCCGCTGGCTCACCGCCGAGGGCGTCACGTGCAGCGCGGCGGCGGCCGCGTCGAACGTCCCCTCGTCGACCACCGCGAGCAGCGTCCGTACCTGGTCCAGCGGAAGGTCCTCCATCACACCGGCTAAGGGTACGTAACAACCTTTAGCTGTACTGAACGAGGCTGTCCGGCCTAGCGTCCTCCTCATGACCAGCGCTTTCGCCCCCGCCTTCGCCGGTTTCGGCACCGGACTGTCCCTCATCGTCGCCATCGGCGCGCAGAACGCCTTCGTGCTGCGCCAGGGCATCCGCAGGGACGCCGTGCTCGCCGTGGTCGGCATCTGCGCCCTGTCCGACGCCGTCCTCATCGCCCTGGGCGTCGGAGGCGTCGGCGCGCTCGTGGTGGCGTGGCCCGCGGCGCTGACGGTGGTGGGCTGGATCGGTGGCGTCTTCCTGCTCGGCTACGGCGCCCTGGCCGCGCGCAGGGTGGTCCGCCCGGCCGGCACGGGCCTCGAGGCGGAGGGCGGCGCGGCGGCCGGGTCGCGGCGCCGGGCCGTGCTCACCTGTCTCGCCCTGACCTGGCTCAACCCGCACGTCTACCTGGACACGGTGTTCCTCGTCGGCTCGGTCGCCGCCGACCACGGCCCGGCGCGCTGGATCTTCGGCGCGGGGGCCGTGCTGGCCAGCCTCTGCTGGTTCGCCGCGCTCGGCTTCGGCGCGCGGCTCCTCGGCCGGTTCCTGGCCCGCCCCGCCGCCTGGCGGGTGCTGGACGCCCTGGTGGCCGCCACGATGATCGTCCTCGGTGTGACGCTCATCGCGGGAGCCTGAGGACGCGCCGCCCCCGGCGCCTGCCATAGTGAGTCCCGGCCACGTGGATGTAAGCACCAACCAGGACGGTCGTGGACACCAGCGAGAGCAGTACCGGGCCCCGGACAGCCGACGGGGAGCAGAAGAAGGGCGGACCGCGCGGCCGGCGCCGCTGGGCCATGGACACCCGCCCGCTGCGCCGCCCCGCCTACCGCAGGCTGTGGGCCTCCACCGTGGTCACGGCGGTCGGCAGCCAGCTCACCGCCGTCGCGGTGCCCAAGCAGATCTACGACATCACCGGCTCCTCCGCCTGGGTCGGCGCCGCGAGCCTCGCCGGACTGCTGCCGCTGATCGTGTTCGCCCTGTGGGGCGGGGCGATCGCCGACAGCATGGACCGCCGCAAGCTGCTGCTGCTCACCAACACCGGCATCGCGGTCACCTCGCTGCTGTTCTGGGTCCAGGCCGTCGCCGGACCGGGGTCCGTGTGGACGCTGATGCTGCTGCTCGCCCTGCAGCAGGCCTTCTGGGGACTGAACGCGCCCGCCCGCAGCGCCTCCGTCGCCCGCCTGGTCCCCGCGGACGAACTGCCCGCCGCCAACGCGCTGGGCTCCACCGTCATGCAGACCGGCCAGATCGCCGGGCCGCTGCTCGCCGGCGCCCTCATCCCCGCGATCGGGCTGGCCGAGCTGTACCTGATCGACGCCCTCGCGCTGTGCGTCACCGTCTGGGCGGTGTACCGGCTGCCCGCCCTCCCGCCGCTCACCCCCGCCAAGGCCGGGAGCGCCGGGCTGCGCGGCGTCCTGGAGGGCTTCCGCTACATCTCGGGGCACGCGGTGCTGCTGCTGTCGTTCCTCGCCGACATCGTCGCCATGGTCCTCGGCATGCCCCGCGCCCTGTTCCCGCAGCTCGCCTCCGAGACCTACGCCCCCTACGGGGAGGGCTTCGCGCTGGGCCTGCTGTTCGCCGCGATCCCGCTCGGCGCGGTGCTGGGCGGCCTGTTCTCCGGCACGTTCTCCCGGGCGCGGCGGCACGGCTGGATGGTGATCGGCTCGGTGGTGGTGTGGGGGCTGGCCGTCGCCGGGTTCGGGCTCAGCGACAGCCTGTGGCCCGCGGTCGCGTTCCTCGCCCTCGCCGGGGTCGCCGACATGGTGTCCATGGTGTTCCGCGGGGCGATCCTGCTGTCCGCCGCCACCGACGAGATGCGCGGCCGCATGCAGGGCGTCTTCACCGTCGTCGTGGCCGGAGGGCCCCGCCTCGCGGACGTCCTGCACGGCGCCGCCGGGTCCGTCCTCGGCCCCCGCACGGCCGTCGCGGGCGGCGGGATCCTGGTCGTCGTGGTGATGCTGGCCCTGGCCGCCGCCGTGCCGGCGCTGCGCCACTACCGGATCTGACCGCCCGCTACAGCACCCCGCCGCGTCGCATCGCGTACTGCTCCATCAGCTGGCCGCGGGTCATCTCCAGCCGGTGCGCGAGCACCTCGGCGACACAGCGGACCAGCGACAGCCCGAGGGCGGTGTCCGCCTCGCACACCCGCAGTACGGTCGCCGCGTCGAACTCGTAGGCGCGGACCGGGCTGAACGCCACCGCGCCGAAGTCCCACTCGTACGGAGGGAACAGCCAGGACCAGCCCAGCAGGTCGCCCGTGCCGAGCCCGGCGACGGTGATCCGCTGTACCTCGTTCAGCCGCTGGTCCAGCGAGACGGCGCCGGAGCGTATGACCCAGAAGCGGTCGGCGTGCCCTCCGGACTCGAAGATGCGGGTGTCCTCCGGGAAGTACACCTCATGGGCCAGCGTCATCAGGCGCTCGCGCTGGTGGTGGGGGAGGGCGTGCAGGAGTTTGATCGCTTTGGTCATGGGACGGGGCTCCTCGCCGGGGTGGTCCGGGTGCTTTCCCTCCCTACTCATTTCAGCCGCTGCCGCCGTTCGGGGCACCTCGACGGAAGGAACGGGTCCGGAAACTGCGGCGCCGGCCCGTGTGCGGGCATGAAAAAGCCCTGGCTGGACGGGGGAAGCCAGCCAGGGCCGTGAGCGGTGGTGTCCGGAGGAGCCTGGTCGACTCCGTCACCACGTATGAGTGAACGATAAACCATTCCCCAGGGGTTCGCGTAATCGGGGGGGGCTGTGCGTTCTGTGACCGGGAGGCTCCGCCCGTCCTACGCGACGACCCGGACGGTCTCCAGGCCCGGGTCCGTCGGGTCCGGCAGATACATCCCCGCCTCGAGACCGGTCCGCAGGTAGCGCAGCACCGGCTCGGTCAGCCGCTCGCCCGGCAGCACCGCCGGGATCCCCGGCGGATACGGCGTGACCATCTCCGCCGCGACCCGCCCGGCGGCCTTCTCCACCGGCACGTCCTCGGCCGGGCCGAAGAACGCGTCCCGCGGCAGCACCGCCTGCTCCATCCGCAGCTCGCCCGGCTCCGGCACCGCGACCCGCGGGCCCCCGCGCAGCCCGGGCGCCGCCCGGCTCAGTTCGCGCAGCGCCGACAGCAGTTCCCCGGTGGTCTCCCGGTCGTCGCCGTGCGTGATCTGTGCGCCGATGCGGCGATGGTCGACCAGATGGGCGTCGACCGCCCGGTGCTCGCGCAGCCAGTCCGCCGCCCGGTAGCCCGTGATGCCCAGGTCCTGGATGTCGATCACACACGGCAGCGGGTCGAAGTCGTCGGCGAGACCCGGCCCGCAGTAGTCGTCCCGGCCGTCCACGTGCATCCCGTCGATCTCCTCGACGGCCGCCCGCACCTCGGCCGCCAGCGCCAGGGCCGACCCCATCAGCTCCTCGCCGCGCAGCGCCATCTGCCGCCGCCAGCCGTCCAGACCGGCGTAGATCAGCACCGAGGGGCTGGTGGTGCCCAGCAGGTCGGCGCGCGTGCCCAGCAGGGCCGGCGGCACCAGGTCTCCGCGCAGATGGAACACCGAGCCCTGCTCCAGACCGCTGCCCATCTTGTGGATGCTGGTCACGCAGATGTCCGCGCCCGCGTCCATCGCCCACGACGGCAGCCCCGGATGGAAGGGCAGATGCGCGCCCCACGCCTCGTCCACGATCAGCGGGCGCCCGCGCCGGTGGCACACCTCGGCGATGTCCCGCAGCGCCGCCGTCGCGCCGTACGGCGTCGGACTGGTCACCAGGGCGCCGCGCGCGTCCGGATGGGCCTCGAAGGCCGCCTCGAACTCCGCGGCCGACGGGGGATGCGCGACATGCCGTTCGGCGTCCCACCGCGGCTCCACCCAGACCGGCACGATGCCGGACAGGATCAGCCCCGACACCACCGACTTGTGGGCGTCCCGGCCGATCAGCAGCTTCTCGTGGGGCCCGGCGACCGACAGCATGGCCGCCTTGACCGACAGGGAGCTGCCGCACGTGCTGAAGAAGGTGTGCTCCGCGTGCACCGCGTCGGCCATCAGTTCCTGCGCCGACTGCAGCACCCGGCCCCGGGTGAGCCGGTCGTCCAGGCCGCCCGTCGCCAGCACGTCGCCCAGGAAGACGGCGTCCCAGAGGATCTCGCGCACCGCAGGATCGGCTCCCCGCGCCTGCTTGTGGCCCGGGGGCGTGAACCCCAGCCGTCCGCTGCGGTGGTACTCCTCCAGCGCTTCCAGAACCGGTGCCCGGTGGTGATCGGCAGTCATGCGGCGCCGGGTTCCCCGCCCCCGCGGCGCCAATCCGCCGCGCCGCGGGCGGGCGCGTCAGCCGGGCGTGGCGTGCTTGCCCGGCGTCAGGATCTCGTCCAGCACCCGCAGCACCACCCCGTAGGCCACCGTGCGGATCTCCGCGTCCCGCGCCGCGCCGGCGTCCCCCGGATCCTCCCGGTCCAGCCGCTCGCCCCGGGCCCGCCAGGCCCGCTCCTCCTGTGCCGCGCAGGCCCGCGCCCGCTGGATGCGTCGCAGCAGTTCGTCCGAGTCCACCACATCGGTCATGCGTCCCGGGTACCCGCGGTGGGCCGCGGGATGACGGGCAGGCGGGAAACGTCCGGGAGGTTTGCCTGAACCGTGACAGGTGAGCCGAAAAGGGAGATCCGAGGCAAAGAACGCCTACCGCTGTCACGATCCAGGGAGCCGTCCCATGAGCGAGGAGCACCTCACCGAACCCGTTGTCCGGCCGCCCGGCGACCGGCCCGCCGGGCAGCCGTGCCCGTCCCGGCCCGCCGAGGTGCGCGAGGCCGTGCTGCGGGCGGTGGCCGAACGCTGCCTGGCCACCCGCACCCCCTGCGACACCGAGGCGCTGGCCGACGCCCTGCTCGTCGCATCGGAACTCACCACCAACGCGATCCTGCACGGCGGGGGAGTCACCGGCTTCGAGGTCGACGTCGACGGCCCCGGGGTCCGGCTGTCCGTCAGCGACCGCAGCGACGCCCTGCCCGTCGCCGTGCCGCCCGTCGACCAGGAGGGCCGGCGCCGCCCCGGTGGCCACGGCTGGCCCATCGTGTGCCGGCTGGCCCGCGACGTCCGGGTGTCCGATCTGCCCTCCGGCGGCAAGCGGATCACCGCCCTGGTCTCCCTGGTGTGAGGCCGCTTCGGGCGCCCTCCCGGGCCCCCGGCAATTTCCGCGAAGAAGTGGAGTTTGTTCTACCGGTCCGGGGGCAATCGGAGGTTCGTGCTTCGGACCGGAGGCGCGCCGGCGGGAGTGGTACGACCGCACCGGGACCCCTCCGTGCGTCCCCACGACGACCACCCCGCGGTAGATCCCTGAAACCACCGTTCGGGAGCTGAACCGCATGCTCATTGACACGTCCGCACCCCGTCCCGGCTCCTCCTCCGGGACGACCGCCGCCGCGGCCCGCCGGCGGCACGACGACGCCCCCGACACCACGACGCTCTTCACCCGGCTGGCGTCCCTCGAGGACGGACCCGAGCGGGACGCGGTCCGGGACGAGCTCGTCACCGCCTGGCTGCCCATGGCGCACCGGATCGCCGGCCGCTTCCGCGACCGCGGCGAGTCCATCGAGGACCTGCGCCAGGTCGCGGCCCTCGGCCTGGTCAAGGCCATCGACCGGTTCGACCCGAGCCGCGGGGCCTTCGAGAGCTACGCCGTCCCCACCATCACCGGCGAGGTCAAGCGCCACTTCCGGGACCGCATGTGGGCGCTGCGCGTGCCCCGCCGGATCCAGGAGCTGCGCAACAAGGTGCGCGTCGCCCGCCGCGAGCTCACCCAGAACCCCGGCAGCCCCGAGCCGTCCGTGGCGGACATCGCCGCCCACACCGGGCTGACCGAGGAGGAGGTGTCCGCCGGCATGGAGGCGCTGGAGAGCTTCAGCACCCTGTCCCTGGACGCCGAACTCTCCACCGACGACGACGGCTACAGCCTCGCCGACACCCTCGGCGCCTCCGACTCCTCCTACGACGTGGTGGTCGACCGCGAGTCGGCCAAGGAGGGGCTGCGGCGCCTGCCGGAGCGGGAGCGCGCCATCCTCTACATGCGCTTCTTCGAGGACATGACCCAGAGCCGGATCGCCGACCGGCTGGGCATCTCCCAGATGCACGTCTCCCGCCTGATCAGCCGCAGCTGCGCCCGTGTGCGCGCCGACGTGCTGGGACAGCGCTCCGCCCGCGGCGGCGGCCGGCCCACCGCCTGACCCCTCTCGACCCCCGCACCGTCCGCACCGTCCGCCCAGGAAAGCGAGTCCCATGCTGAAGCCCCACCCCACCGTGCTGCGCCGCCTCGTCGAGGAGTACGAGACCCTGACGGCGGCCCCGGCCACCGCTTCCGGGTCGCGGATCGCCGACCTGGCCTACACGCTGTGCGTGTCGACCGGAACCCGGGACGTGGGCAGGGCGCTCGCCACGGCACGCGCCTGGCTGGGGCCGGAGGACGGGAGCGACACCGCCGCGGCGGCCGCACCGGCCGCCGTGTGACCCGACGCAGGAAGGGAACCCGAGGCCCATGAGCGAATCCGAGTTCACCCCGGAGAACCGCCCCGTGGACGTGTATCTCGACCTGCTGCGGGTGCGGATGGACACGGAGGACTACCGGCTTCTGCTCCGTCTGGTGGAGCCGGTCCTCGAGGCCATCGACGAGCACCGTCTGTCGGGCCTGGACCTGGCGCTGGACGGCGGGGACGAGGAACTGCCCCAGGAGGTCCGCGACGAGGCCGCCCTGGTCATCGCCACGGCGGTCACCGGCCGCCTAGACAACGAGGTGGTCGAGCTCGACGTCGACGACGACACCGGGCCGGTGCGGGTGGTCACCGACGCGGAGACCGCCGCGGACCCGTCCCGGCTGGGCGAGATCGCCGGCATCATCCGCGACCGCCACCGCCAGAACGAGGAGCTGCGAGGCATCGCCGAGGCCAGCGGACTCCCCACCGACTTCTGAGCCACCCCTCCCCCTCACCGCCGGGGCCGCGGATCCGCTGATCCGCGGCCCCGGCGTCATGACCTCAGTGCTCCGGTGCCCTGACCGGCACGTCCAGCGGGCGGGCCAGGCCCACCACCGCCTCGTCCAGGCGTTCCAGGTGGCGCAGGACCCGGCCGGTGATGCGGCCGTAGCGGGACGCGTCGTCGTCGGCCAGGAGGGACGCGATGCTCGGGCCCGACTCCACGGGGGCCGTGACCTCGTCGTCGGAGACGCGGGCGGCGATCGTGCGGATGTTGCGGACCGTGCGGCCCGCCGCGCCCCGTAGCCGGGGGTCCGCGGCGATGGACGGGTGGGTCGGCAGCAGTTGCGCCGTCGCGGCCAGCGAGCGCGCGTGGTACGCGCAGGTCTCCAGCAGCGCCACCACGTACCGGGCGGTGGTGCGACGGGCCCGCAGCGGGGTGACCGGGTGCGTCAGCGGCTTGGTGGCCGAGCGCAGGTCGCCCAGCGCCTGGTCCAGCTCCCGCGCCTTGTCCAGCAGCTCGTCCGCGGGCCCGCCGCTGAGCTGCGCCACGGCCGCGTCCGTGACGTCCGACAGCCGCTCCAGCACCGTCACCAGCAGCTCGTTGGTGCGCCGGTCCGTCCGCACCGGCAGCACCAGCGCCGCCGCCACCACCCCGCACACCGCGCCCAGCGCCGTCTCCTCCACCCGCAGCACCAGCACCTCCCAGCTGTAGGTGTGCAGCAGCGTGTACAGCAGCCCCAGCATCGCGGTGACGAAGAACGACATCAGCGTGTACGAGAGGGGCGCCGTGTAGAACATGGCGAAGATCAGCGCCAGCACCAGCGCGAACGCCAGCACGGTGTTCCCGCCGACCAGCCCGGCCAGCAGGATCCCGGCCACCACGCCGAACACCGTGCCCAGCAGCCGCCGGTAGCCCTTGACCAGGATCTCCCCGGTGGACGCGGTGTTGATGAAGACGATCCAGCAGGTCAGCACCGCCCAGTACCAGCGGTCCGTGGACAGCAGCTCACCGCCGGCGATGGCCAGCGCCGAGCCGACGGACACCTGCACGGCGGCCCGCGTGGTGGGCCGCTGCAGCCCCTTCGCCTCCTCGGCCTCCTCCGCCTCCTCGGCGTCGATGGCGGCGTCCTCGGCGTCCAGCTCCTCCCGCGACCTGGCCGTCGCCGGACTGTCGTCCGACTCGTCCTGCGGGCCGTCCAGGGCGATCCGCAGCCCCATCACCGCGCGGGCCGCCTCGCCGATGCCCCGGAACACGTCCCGTACCGGCGCGGAGCCGGCCGGGAGGTTCTCCTCGTCCCGGTAGCCGAGCAGCCGGTTCCGCACCTGGGCCACGCCCGCGCCGGCCCTCCCGGTCCGCAGCACCAGCGCGCGCAGCGCCCGCAGATCGCGGCGGAGCAGCGCGGTCGCCTCCTCCGGGCCGGGCAGCCGGCCCACCTCAGGGGCGGGGGCGCCCGGCAGATGCAGGGTCAGGGTGTCCGCCCGCTCCGCGCTACGGGCGGACAGCAGCAGCAGTCCGAGCCGCTCGGCGGCGATCTCCGCGTCGGCGACGCGCCGCTGCACCAGGCGCGCGGTCGGCTCGTCGGGCGTGCCCTCCTCCAGCCGGCTCTGGATCATCAGCGCCGTCTCGTGCAGCCGGGCGGTGCCCTCGCGCACCTCCTCCAGCGCCTTGTCGGCCTCGTCGGGCCCCGCGTCCAGCAGCGCGATCTGCGCGGACACCAGCCGCGCCAGCCGCACCCGGAACGCCTGCCGCAGCCGCGCCAGCAGCCCGGCCGGCGTCACCGGCACGACGGCGAACCGCACCAGGGCGCTGCACGCGAAGCCGACCGTCATGACCGCCCACAGCGCCGGGAGCTGACCGGGCGTCGCACCCACGAACAGGGACACGAAGTACATCTGGAAGCCGATCAGGCCCAGCGTCATCCCGCGGTCGCCGAACCGGCGGCCGTACACCGCGCAGAAGACCAGGGCGACGGCGAAGACGTCGCCCACCACGACCCGTTCGCTCAGCAGCGCGCCCAGCGACACCGACACCAGCGCCACCGGCAGCCCGAGCGCCAGCGTGACCGCCTGCGCCCCGCGCCGCCGCTCCCGGATGGCGAAGGTGGCGGCCATCGACGTCATCGCGCCCGCCACCAGATGGGTGATCTCCGCGCCGGTCGGGGCGAGCACGGCCAGCGTCAGTGCGATGGCCCCCACCGTGCGCAGCCCGGCGGTCAGCCGCAGCAGCCCGGGATCGGACGCCGCCAGGTGGTCGCGCAGCCGTGTGCCCGACCGGCGTCCCGCCGCCTTCACGCCCGCGCACGCTCCCCCGTCGTCACCGCTCCGTCCGTCGCCCCGGCCTCCGTGCGCCGGGTCACCGAGCCGCCCGGCCCGCTTCCTCGACGTGCGCCCGCACCTGCTCCGGTGTCAGGTAGGCGTCCAGGTACTCGAAGTCGCGCAGGTTGCCCGGCCGGTGCGCCTGGAAACCGGTGCGCACGAAGTCGTCGCCGGCCACCGCGTTCAGCAGCCAGTTGGTCATCACGCGGGTCTTGGCGACACCCGTGCGCAGCGCGGACCAGTGGTAGCCGCGGGCCACCGCCTGGGCGGGCAGGCCGTGCAGCTCGTAGCCGAGCGGCTTGGACACCGCGTCGGTGCCGCCGAGGTCCACCACGAGCCCCAGGTCATGGTGCATGTACGGCCGGGTCGGCCGGCCCCGCAGGGCGGCGATGACGTTCTCCGCCACATGCCGGCCCTGCCGCAGCGCGTGCTGCGCGGTCGGCGGGCACACCGCCCCGTCGCCCTTGGCCAGGTCCGGCACCGCGGCCGAGTCGCCGAGCGCGAACACCCCGTCGTGCCCCGGAAGCCGCATGTCCGCGTTCACCGCGAGCCGGCCCCGTACGGTCTCCGCGTCGAGCGTGCCGATCAGCGGGCTGGCCACCACCCCGGCGGTCCAGATCAGCGTGCGGGTGGGCACCACCCGGCCGTCGGTGAAGGTGACCTCCTCGGCGCCCGCCTTGGCGATGGACACGCCCAGCGAGATCTCGATGCCGCGCCGGGTGAGGATCTCCTGCGCGCTGCGGCCCAGCTTCTCGCCCAGTTCGGGCATCAGCTTGGGCGCGATGTCGATCAGATGCCACTTGATCAGGCCCGGGTCCAGCCGCGGGTAGCGCTTGACGGCGGCGTGCGTCAGCCGCTGCAGGCAGGCCGCGGTCTCGGTGCCCGCGTAACCGCCGCCGACCACCACGAACTGCAGCCGCGAGGCGCGCGCCGCCGGGTCGGTGCAGGCGTCCGCCAGGTCCAGCTGGGAGATCACGTGGTCGCGCAGGTAGGCGGCCTCGGCCAGCGACTTCAGCCCGAAGGCGTGGTCGGTGAGGCCCGGGATGTCGAAGGTGCGGGTGACGCTGCCGGGCGCCAGCACGATGTAGTCGTACGGCTCGTCGACGATCTCCCCGGCGATGGTCCGGATGACGCACACCTTGGCCCGGAGGTCCACGCCGATCGCGCCGCCCGGGATGATCCGGGTCCGGTACTTCGTGCTGGTCCGCAGGGAGATCGCGATCGACTGGGGGGTCAGCACCCCGGAGGCGACCTGGGGGAGCAGCGGCAGATACAGCTGGTAGGACATCGGCGTCACCAGCGTCAGCTCCGCCTCGCCCGGAGTGAGCCTGCGCTCCAGCCGTCGCACGCACTCCACGCCGGCGAAACCGGCGCCCACCACGAGGATCCTGGGTCGTGTCACGGTGTCCATCCCTTCGTGCGGCTTCAGGCGGTCCGCCTCGAACGTCGATGCCTGACGCGTGCCCCTCTTCAGGTCCACGATGCCCGCCCCGGCCCCGGACCGCACCGGGAGCGCCGGGGCGGGGGGCCCGCACCGGCGCCCGCACCGGGCCGTGCCCGGGGTCTCAGCCGCGCAGGTGACAGAGCAGCAGGCACACGTCGTCGTCGCGCTCGGAGTCGCTGAGCAGGGGCTGCAGGACACGGTCCGCCGCGTCCTCCAGATCCGTGTCCAGCTCCGCGCGTTCGAACGAGGCGAGGGCCGCGCCGAGGCGCTCGATGCCCGGGTCGATGCCCCGGGAGCGCCGCTCCACCAGCCCGTCGGTGTACAGGGCCAGCGTCGAGCCGGGCGCCAGCCGCTCGGTGTGGTCGGGGATGTCCTGGCTCAGCGGGATGCCCAGCATCGCGCCCGGCTTGGCGTCCAGCGTGCGCACCTCGCCGTCCGGCAGCCGCAGCACCGGCGGCGGGTGGCCCGCCGCGGCCCAGGTGAGGGTGCGGTCGTCCGGGTGGAAGCGGGCGATGACGGCCGTCGCGAACAGGTCCGGCTGGAGCTGGCGCAGATAGCCGTGCAGCCGGGTCAGAAGCCGTCCGGGGCTGTCGCCGTCCACGGCGTAGGCGCGCAGCGCGGTGCGCAGCTGGCTCATCATCACCGCCGCGTGCAGCCCGTGCCCGGTCACGTCGCCGATGACGGTGACCAGGCTGCCGTCCCGCTGCCGGAACGCGTCGTACCAGTCGCCGCCGATGTTCAGCCCGTGTGTGGCCGGCAGATAGCGCGCCGCCAGGCCCACGCCCGGGGCCGACGGCAGCTCCGTCAGCAGGGCGCGCTGCAGCGTCTCCGCGATGTCCCGGTTGTGCTCGAAGCGGCGGGCGTTGTCCAGGGCGATCCCGGCCCGCCGGGCGAGCTCGATCAGCATCACCGCGTCGTCCGGGTCCCACCGCTCGCCCTGCGGCGACAGCGTCAGCACGCCCACCGGCGCCCGGCGCGGCGTCAGCAGCGGCACGCACAGCAGCGGCCGGTCCGGAGCCAGCGCCGACGGCGGCCGGTCCTCCACGCCCGGCAGGTTCCCGGGGTGGTCGGCGGCGTACTGCGGGCGCCCGGTGCGGGCCGCCTGCACCGCCGCGCCCGGGTGGGCGGAGGGCAGCGACCGGCCGTCCTCGTGGTCGAACAGCCAGACGTCGACGCCGTCGGCGTACCGCGGCACCAGCAGCTCCGGCAGCCGGCGCAGAATTTCGTCGTGGTTCAGCGACGCGGTCAGCACGGCGCTGGCGTCCGCGAGGAACGTCAGCCGCCGCCGCGCGTTCTCCGCCTCCGTGCGGGCCCGGCGCTCCGCCGCGAACGCCTCCCGCTGCGCCCTGCCCGCCGCGTCCAGCTCGGCGTGCAGCGCCAGGACGCCCTGGTTGGTCTGGTGCAGCTCCTCCCGGTGGAAGGCGACCAGCCGCTCCTGCTCGGTCAGCTCCTCCAGCACCACCGAGGTGTCCTCGTCGGCTCCGAGCAGCCCCTCGGACAGCGCGGCCGCCTCCTCCGGCACCGGGCACGGCTCGGACAGCCGTCCCGGCTCGGGGCAGGGCACGCCCGTCGTCCACGGGGCGCGCTCCCCGGCGGCGCCGTCCGGGGCAGGGACGACCACCACGTGCAGCTCGCCCGGGCCGCCGTCCGCGCCGCCGGTGCCCTCCACGGTGAGCAGCCATGTGCCGCCCTTGGTGAGGCACTGCCGCAGCTGCCCGCTCAGGGCGGTGGCCAGCCGGGTCCGGGCCACGGTGGGCACCCCGCACGCGGCGGCCAGCCGCGCCACGGCGATCCGGGCGCGGGCCGCGTCGGTGACGGTCGCGATGCGCCAGGCACGCGTCATGAAGAAGCCTCCGGGACGTTGGCGAGCACGGCCACGGCGGTGTCGTCCCGTACCGGACGCGCCGCGCTGCCCGCGTCGCGGACCGCCACGGCGGCCGTCACGGCCGGGTCGGCCGGGGGCACGCCGGTGTCCGCGGGCGGCGTCCAGCGGGACGGCAGCCCGTCCGTGTGCAGGATCAGCAGGCTCTCACGGGTCCAGTCCGCCTCGTCCTCGCGGACCGTGCGGGGCCGGTGCGCGCCGACGATCCCGGGCCGGGACAGCAGCGTCCGCCAGCGCCCGCCGTCCCGCAGCCGCGCGGTCACGTTGCCGATGCCCGCGAAGCGCAGCCGCCCGGTCCAGGTGTCGAGCTGCACCGCGGCGACCGCCGCGCCGCGGGTCCCGGACAGCGCGGTGTGCAGCCGCTGGAGCAGCTCGGCGGGCGGCAGCCGGGCGCAGTGGCGCAGCTCCTCGACGGCGGCGTCGGAGGCGCGGGCGGCCTCGGCGCCATGGCCGAGACCGTCCGCCAGCATCAGCGTCACCCGGTCGCCCGACCGCACCCACGACCAGGCGTCCCCGGACAGCTCCGCGCCCGCGAACGGCACGTTGACACCGCCCGCGTGTACGCCGAGCGACCGCACCGGCTCCCCCTCCGCGGGGACCGGTCCGGCCGTGGCGGGCCCTATCCGGGCCACCGCGACCGTGCCCCGGCCCACCACGCTGTGCAGGCCGAACGCGTCGGCGATCCGCCGGCACGTCCCCAGACCCGCGCCGAGCGAGCCGCCGGTGGTGAAGCCGTCCTCGAACGCGCCGGCCACGTCGGCGATGCCCGGCCCGTGGTCGAGGGCGGTGATCTGCACGGCCCGTCCCAGCCGCCCCTCGGGCAGCACGGCGGGATCGACGACGTCGACCACCACCTCGCCCGCCGTCGCGTGTTTGAGCAGGTTGGTCGCCAGTTCCGTCGCCACCAGCGCGCACGCCGCCCGGCGCTGCTCGTCCAGCCCGGCGCGGGCCGCGGCCTCCTCCGCCGCCACCCTGACGTCGCGCACCCGGGTCGCGTCGTGCACCGGCACGTGCCGGACGCGCGGCATCACGCGCCCCCGCGCGGCCGGACCGGCCGGGACACCCAGGAGGTCACCCGCACGGTGGTGCCCGCCCCCGGGGTGCTGTCCACCTCGAAGTCGTGCACCAGGCGCCTCGACCCGCCCAGCCCCATGCCCAGTCCGTCGCCCGAGGTGTAGCCGTCACTGAGGGCCCGCTCGAGATCCGGGATCCCGGGGCCCTCGTCGGAGAAGGTCAGCCGCAGCCCGGCCGTGCCGTCGGCGGCGGTGACCCGCGACGTCTCCAGCACGCCGCCCCCGCCGTGCACCAGCGTGTTGCGGGCCAGCTCGCTGGCGGCCGTCACCAGCTTCGTCTGGTCCACCAGACCGAAGCCGACCCGGGTCGCGGCCTGCCGCACGTGCTGACGCACCCACGCGAGGTCCATGTCCGACCGGATGGGCAGCCGCGCCTCGACGTCCGCGGCGGTGTCCATCACGGTCTCCCCTCGCCGTCGGGCCGGTTCGCCACGACGGGCTGCGCCAGCAGCGCCAGCGCCGCCTCGGTGTTCAGCGCCGTACGCAGCTCCGGGAACGTCAGGCCCAGCTCCACCAGCGTGATGGCGACCGCCGGCCGCATCCCCGCCACCACGGTCCGCGCGGCCAGCAGCTCGGTCTGCGCCGCGGTCTCGGCCAGCACCCGGCCCAGGAAGGAGTCGACGATCTCCACTCCGGAGATGTCGATGACCACCCCCGTGACCCGGCTGGCGGCGATCGTCTCGGCCAGGTCCTGCTGGAGCTGGGACGCCATGCCGTCGTGCAGGTCGCCCTGGAGGGTGACCAGCAGCACGTCCCCGAGCCGCAGCACCGGCACATGGCCCGCGACCGGGCGGGCGTAGTGTTCGCTCACCGCCGGACCGCACCCTCGGCCGGGGCGTTCACGATGTTCGCCCCCAGCTCGTGGAGGCAGTACCCGAGCGCGTCGGCGAGGCTCGCGCGGGTCTTGACCGTGCCGAGGTCGAGGCCGAGGTGGACGATGGTCTGCGCGATCGCCGGGCGGATGCCGGAGACGACGCACTCCGCGCCCATCAGCCGGGCGGCGGCGACCGTCTTCATCAGGTGCTGCGCGACCAGCGAGTCGACCGTCGGCACGCCGGTGATGTCGAGGATCGCGAACCGGGCGTGCTGGTCGACGACCGCGTTCAGCAGCGTCTCCATCACCACCTGGCTGCGGGCGCTGTCCAGCGTCCCGATCAGCGGGACCGCCACGATCCCGTCCCAGAGCTTGATCACCGGTGTCGCCACCTCCAGCAGCTGCAGCCGCTGCCGGTCTATCAGGGCCTGGTTCTCGCTGAGCGCGGTCTGCATGGTGACCAGCCGCAGCGTGCCCATCAGCACGCTCAGCGCGGTCGCGCACTCCCGCCGCCGCTCGGGGTCCTCCTGTGCCAGATCGGCCACCAGCAGGTTCTCCACCGGCGGCAGCAGCGCGGCCAGCTCGCTGGAGACCTGGGTGGTGGACAGCCCCGCGCGGGAGCGGGCCGCCCCCATCCGGGCGAGCTGCTCGCGGACCCCGGTGAATCCCGCGGCGTCCGGGTCCTCGATCCGCTGCGCGTCGGCCACCTGGGCCAGCGCGTCCACGATCACCCGGCCCGCGTCCACCGCCTCGTCGCGCGAGACGGTGAACACCGTGCGGAACAGGGGCTCGTCGGCCCATCGCTGGGCGACCTGCTCCCGTCGCCGCCGCAGGAAGTCCCCGACCTCCCGGGCGGGGCTCGCCTGGGTCGCGTCCGCTTCGTGCTCCTGCACCTGTCTGCTCTCTTCCTCGTCGTCACAAGCGCCCGGACCCGTGCCGGGACCGGGCGGGGCGGTCCCGCTCAGGCCTCGGGCTCGGACGGGGCCGCCTGGAACCGGTCGACGCGCTCCAGCGCCTCGTCGACGCTGTCCGACACCGGCACGGTGATGCTGACGCCCGTCAGATCGAGGATCCGGCGCACCGCGGGGGTGGGGGAGATGATGTGCACGCTCCCCGGCAGCTCCCGCGCCTCCTGGTAGACGCGCAGGATGATGTTCATGCCGGAGGAGTCCATGAACGGAACCTCCGACAGATCCAGCAGGAAGTGCCGGCGCCCGTGGTGCAGCTGGTTCGCCAGGTGGTGCTGGAACTCGGTCGCCGTGTCGACGTCCAAGTAGCCCTCGACGGTGACGAGGGCCACATCCTCACGAGGAAGTGTCACCTCGACGGACAACGGGTCCTGGGCAATGGGCACGAGTACCTCCAACAAGGTGATCAAGCTCTTCGTCGCGCAGCCGCGCGTACCCCCGAATCGCCCGCTCATTCCTCCGTCCGCCCGATCGGCCGCCCGGGTGACCTACCCCACCCTGATCCCCACGATGCAGGTGTCGTCGTCGGTGTCCGACCTGCTGTACGTGAGCAGCCGGTCGAGCCGCTGGTCGAGCGTGCCCGGCACCGTGGCCGCGGTGGTGAGGAGATGCGTCAGCGACTCCTCCACCGAGCGGTCCCGGCGCTCGATCAGCCCGTCCGTGTACATCAGCAGGTTGTCCTCCGCGGCGAGCTGCACCTCGCCCTCCTCGTAGCGCGCCTCGGGGAGGGCGCCCAGCAGCAGACCGCTCACCGCCGGCAGCGGGGCCGCCTCGGAGCCGCGCACCAGCACCGGCGGCAGATGACCCGCCCGCGCCCACCGCAGGACGCGGGTGGCCGGGTCGTACAGGCCGCAGACCGCCGTGGCCGTGACCCCGCCGGTCAGATGGTGCGTCACCATGTTCAGCCACGACAGCAGCTGCCCGGGACCCGCGCCGGTGACGGCGAGCCCGCGCAGCGCGTTGCGCAGCACGACCATGCTGGTCGCCGCCTCGATGCCGTGACCGGCGACGTCGCCCACGCACAGCAGCACCAGACGGGACGGCAGCACCACCGCGTCGTACCAGTCGCCACCCACCAGCTGCTCCGCCTCGGCGGGCCGGTAGCGCACGGCCACGTCCAGGTCGGGCATCTGCAGCGGCGCCTGCGTCGGCGGCATGATCGCGCGCTGCAGCTGCAGCGCCAGCCGGTCCCGCTCGCTCGCCTGCTGCTCGGTGTGCGCGAGCTGGTCCCTGGTCGCCGCCAGCGCCACCTCGGTCCAGTGCTGCGCCGAGATGTCCTGGTAGGCGCCCCGTACGGTGAGCAGCCGCCCGTCGGTGTCCAGCACCGGCTCGGCGACCACCCGGATGTGCCGGGTCACACCGTCCGGCCGCTGGAGCCGGAACGCGGCCGAGGCCGGGCGCCGGTGGTGCAGCAGCGTGCGCAGGAAACGGCCGATGGCGACCGCGTCGTCCGGGTGCGCGTGCGCCGGCAGGTCCTCCAGCGGCACCGGCGGACTGATCTCCGGACGCCCGTACAGGTCGAACAGCTGGTCGTTCCAGGTGATCTCCCCGGTCAGCAGGTTCTCCTCGAACCCGCCGATCCGGCCGAGCCGCTGCGCGTGCTGAAGGAGACTGGCCAGCCGTGCCGTCTCGTCCTCGATCCGCCAGATGAACAGGATCCCCGCACCGTGCCGGCTGACGCTGATGTCCGCGACGGCAGACAGCGGCACCTGGTCGACCAGCGCGGTCAGATGCATGCGCCGGGCGCGGAACGGCTCACCCGTGGCGTACACCCGCTCGATCCGCTGGAACAGCTCGCTCTCCCCGGCGGCCATCGGGTACGCCTCCAGCAGCAGGGCCCCGCCGACCATGCCGCGCGGCCGGCCCGCCGGGTCCAGGAAGCGGCTGTTGACGTGCTGGATGCGGAAGTCGAGCAGGTTCCCCGACTCGTCCAGGTGCGGCACCAGCACCAGGGCCGGGTCGTACAGCCCGTCGGCCAGGTCCATCAGCTCGGCCGCGTCCGGCAGCACCCGCTGCGGACGGGCGGGCCCGCCGGGCGCCGTGTACGTCTCCAAGGTGTGCGCGCACAGCTCGGCCAGCGCCTCCACCTGACGCACGATCTGCGGCGGCTGCGGGGGCAGCGGCGCCGGCCAGACGATCTCCAGCACGCCGTACACACGCCCGCCGGTGCCGGCGGGCACGGCGGCCCGCCCGCCGTCGGGGTGGTGGTGCCGGCCCACGCTCGGCAGCCCCCGCTCCGACAGCGACTCGATCCACAGCCCCTCACGCTCGGCCAGACCGCACCGCGCGACCGTCGCCACGTCCGGCGGCACGTAGCACCAGCGCGCCGCCTCGGCGGGGGAGAAGCCCGCACTGCCGGCCAGGGTCAGCGACCCGTCGGCCCCCGCCGCCCAGATCGCCACGGCCACCGCGCCCAGCGGACGCAGCGCCTGCTCCAGCAGCGACTCGGCCACCGCCTGGGTGTCGTCGGCGGCGAGCGCCCCGCTCTCCGCCGCCCGCAGCCGCACGGCAGCCGGGTCCGCCTCCGCCTCACCGGCCGCCCGGGTCGCGGCCAGGAAGGCGTCCGTCACCTCGGACATCCGGTCCCGGGCGGCCTGGTTGATCACCTCGACGGCGAACTCCAGCTGGGTCGACCCGGCCTGCTCGGTCAGCTCGGCGAGCTGCCGCGCCGCCTGCGCCGGACCGCACCCGAGACGCTCCACGAGGATGCCCTTGGCGAGCTCGATCAGCGCCCGCCCCTCGGCCTCCGCCTGTGCGGCCCGCACCTCACGGCTCAGCCGGTCCACCGTCGCGGCCAGCCGGCCCACGGGGGAGTCGGCGGGCACCCCGGCCGGACCCGCCGGGGTGCGCCGCAGCTCCATCTCCTCGGGCGCCGGCTCGCCCACGTGGTCCTGGACGCTCATGCCGGCAGCCAGCGGCGCACGCAGGCGATCAGCTCACGGCTGTCGACCGGCTTGGTGACGTAGTCGCTGGCGCCCGACGCGAGGCTCTTCTCCCGGTCCCCGGGCATCGCCTTCGCGGTCACCGCGATGATCGGCAGGTCCGCGTACTGCGGCATCGACCGGATCTCGGCCGTGGCGGCGTACCCGTCCAGCTCGGGCATCATCACGTCCATCAGGACCAGCGCCACGTCCGGGTTGTCCACCAGTCTCTCGATGCCCTTGCGGCCGTCCTCGGCGTGCAGCACCCGGAAGCCGTGCAGCTCCAGGATGCCGCTGAGCGCGAAGAGGTTGCGCGCGTCGTCGTCGACGACCAGCACGGTCCGGCCCGCGAACGAGCCGTCCACCACGGCCTCCGGCGCGGTCCGCTGCGCCTCGTCCGGGCGCACCAGCGACAGCACGTCACCGGGCTCCTCCGCCGACAGGTGCAGCGCGATCCGCTCCCGCAGCTCGTCCAGGCTGGACAGGAACTCCAGCGCCGTGCCCGAGGCGCGTTCGCGCAGGCTCGCCTCCACCCCGGCGTCGGCGCGGTGCCCGCTGTGCACCAGGACGGGCACGCTCGCCAGGGCGGAGTCGCCGCGCAGCGCCTCCAGGAAGCGGGTCACCTCCGCCTCCGCCATGCCCAGCTCCAGCACCACGCAGTGGCAGGGGTCGGCGGCCAGCGCACCGGCCGCCTCCTGGGCGCCGACGGCGGTGATGATGTCGACCGCCGGACGGGAGCCGCCGCCCGTGTGCGCGACGTCCTGGACCACGCTCTCCGCGACCAGGGTGAGCAGCCCCCGGGGCCGCTCCTCCACCACCAGCAGCCGGCGCGGACGCCGGCCCTGCTGGGAGGGGGCCGCCTCGATCGCGGGCGTCCGGCCGGACGCGGCCTCGGGCAGCTCCTCCCCGGCCGGCTCGCCCTCCACGGCCGGCGCGGGCCGCAGCTGCTGCTCGAAGTCGGGCCGGGCCACCGGCAGGAACAGCGTGAACGTGGAGCCCTGGCCCGCGACGCTGTCCACGGTGACCGCGCCGCCCAGCAGGTGCGCGATCTCCCGCGTGATGGACAGGCCCAGGCCCGTGCCGCCGTACTTGCGGCTGGTGGTGCCGTCGGCCTGCTGGAAGGCGCCGAAGATCGACTCCAGGTGCTGCTCCGGGATGCCCACGCCGGTGTCCCGCACCCGGAAGGCGACCACGGGGCCGCCCCGCAGCACCTGCTGGGGCACCTCGTCGTCCGGGGCCGGCTCGATCCGCAGCTCCACCTGGCCGCGCTCGGTGAACTTCACCGCGTTGGACAACAGGTTGCGCAGCACCTGACGCAGCCGCGAGTCGTCGGTGAGCAGGTCCGCGGGCGCGCCCGGCGCGGTCGTCACCGTGAAGTCCAGGCTCTTCTGCATGGTCATCGGCCGGAACGTGGCCTCGACGTACTCGACGAGGCGGCGCAGCTCCACCCGCTCGGGGCTGACGTCCATCTTCCCCGCCTCGACCTTCGACAGGTCGAGGATGTCGTTGATCAGCTGCAGCAGGTCCGAGCCCGCCGAGTGGATGATCTGCGCGTACTCCACCTGCTTGGGGGAGAGGTTGCGCGAGGGGTTCTGTGCGAGCAACTGGGCCAGGATCAGCAGGCTGTTGAGCGGGGTGCGCAGCTCGTGGCTCATGTTCGCCAGGAACTCCGACTTGTACTTCGAGGCGAGCGACAGCTGCTGCGCCCGCGCCTCGAGTTCCTGCCGGGCCTGCTCGATCTGCAGGTTCTTCGCCTCGATGTCCCGGTTCTGCGCGGCCAGCAGCGCCGCCTTGTCCTCCAGTTCGGCGTTGGAGCGCTGCAGTTCCTCCTGCTGGGTCTGCAACTCCGCGGACCGCTCCTGAAGTTCGCCGGTGAGCCGCTGCGACTCCACCAGCAGCTCGTCGGTGCGGGCGTTCGCCACGATGGTGTTGACGTTGACGCCGATGGTCTCCATCAGCTGCGCGAGGAAGTCCTGGTGGATCTGGGTGAACGGGGTCACCGAGGCCAGCTCGATCACGCCGAGCACCTGGCCCTCGACCACGATCGGCAGCAGCACCAGGGCGGTCGGCACCACCTGGCCGAGCCCGGAGGAGATGGTCACGTAGTCCGGCGGCAGTGCGTCCACCATGATGGTGCGCCGACTGCGCGCGGCCTGCCCGACGAGCGTCTTGCCGAAGGGGATGCGCGTCGGCCGCCCGCTGTCGTCCGGGTAGCCGTAGGAGCCGACGAGGCGCAGCTCGGGGCCGTCCTCGCCGTCCTCCGCGAGGTAGAAGGCGCCGTACTGGGCCGACACCAGCGGCACCAGCTCGTCCATGATCAGTTCGGCGACCACGGGCAGGTCGCGGTGACCCTGCATCAGCCCGGACACCCGGGCCAGGTTGGTCTTGAGCCAGTCCTGTTCCTGGTTGGCCCGGGTGGTCTCGCGCAGGGACTCCACCATCGCGTTGATGTTGTCCTTGAGTTCGGCGACCTCGCCGGACGCCTCCACGTTCACCGAGCGGGTCAGGTCGCCCTCGGCGACCGCGCTGGTCACCTCGGCGATCGCGCGGACCTGCCGGGTGAGGTTCCCGGCCAGCTCGTTGACGTTCTCGGTGAGCCGCTTCCAGGTGCCGGAGACGCCCTCGACCTCCGCCTGCCCGCCGAGGCGTCCCTCGGTGCCGACCTCGCGGGCGACGCGGGTGACCTCCTGGGCGAAGGCGGAGAGCTGGTCGACCATCGTGTTGATGGTCGTCTTCAGCTCCAGGATCTCGCCGCGCGCGTCGACGTCGATCTTCTTCGACAGGTCGCCCCGGGCCACCGCGGTCGTCACCAGCGCGATGTTGCGCACCTGGCCGGTGAGGTTGTTCGCCATGGAGTTGACGTTGTCGGTGAGGTCCTTCCAGGTGCCCGCGACACCCGGCACGTGCGCCTGTCCGCCGAGGCGTCCCTCGGTGCCGACCTCGCGGGCGACACGGGTGACCTCGTCGGCGAACGCGGACAGCGTGTCCACCATCGTGTTGATGACGTCGGCGAGCGCCGCGACCTCGCCGGCCGCCTCGACGCGGATCCGCTGCGACAGGTCGCCCCGGCCCACCGCGGAGGCGACCTGGGCGATGGAGCGCACCTGGCCGGTCAGGTTGGACGCCATCACGTTGACGTTGTCGGTGAGGTCCTTCCAGGTGCCTGACACCCCCCGCACCTGGGCCTGTCCGCCGAGGCGCCCCTCGGTGCCGACCTCGCGGGCGACGCGGGTGACCTCGTCGGCGAAGGCGGAGAGCTGGTCGACCATCGTGTTGATGGTGTTCTTGAGTTCGAGGATCTCGCCGCGGGCGTCCACGGTGATCTTCTGCGACAGGTCGCCCTGCGCCACCGCCGTCGCCACCAGCGCGATGTTGCGCACCTGGCCGGTGAGGTTGCCGGCCATGAAGTTCACCGAGTCGGTCAGATCGCGCCAGGTGCCCCTGACCCCCTGCACGTCCGCCTGTCCGCCGAGGCGTCCTTCGGTGCCGACCTCGCGGGCGACGCGGGTGACCTCGTCGGCGAAGGCGGAGAGCTGGTCGACCATCGTGTTGATGGTGTTCTTGAGTTCGAGGATCTCGCCGCGGGCGTCCACGGTGATCTTCTGCGACAGGTCGCCCTTCGCCACCGCCGTCGTCACCTGGGCGACGTTGCGGACCTGCGCCGTGAGGTTGCCCGCCATGGCGTTCACCGAGTCGGTGAGGTCCGCCCAGGTGCCCGAGACCCCCGGCACCTGCGCCTGACCGCCGAGCGTCCCCTCCGTACCCACCTCTCGGGCGACACGGGTGACTTCGGAGGTGAACAGCGACAGCTGGTCCACCATGCCGTTGAAGACCTTGGCGATGTCCCCCATGAGTCCGTCGGCGTCAGCGGGGAGCCGGGTACCGAAGTCCCCGTCCCGTACGGCCGTCAGTCCCGCGAGGAGCTGCCTCAGCTCCTTGTCCCCCGGCACCGTGTCGGTCCCCTCGGTGCTTCTGCTGGTCATGCGCACCCTCGTTCCGGCCCCATTAAGAGCGCATTTCCGCAGATCAGCGGAGTCGCGCGGAGAGAAATACGCCGCAGACTAACCCACCTGGCGGGCATGCGACAAAGCAGGACGCCGGCCGTCGGGACCCGTCGAGAATCACGGTTCCCGGTGTGCATGTTCCCGCCGAGGCGGGGTACCTGAACGGATTTCACGTCCGCCCCGCCAGGCCGGCCGCTTTCGGCGGGCGCCGTTCGAATGTGTGCCCGTCGGAGGGGTATCTGCTCGGGTGGAGGGGGGCGGAGTCCGGCCCCGCTCCTGTGAAGGGGGAGCAGTTCATGAGGAGCAGTCGTTCTTCGGGGAGGCCGGAAGCAGTGCCCACCGACAGCATCTGGTCGTACGCGCCGGGCCTGGACCACGCCCGCGGGGCGGACCTCACGGGTTACACCGTCGTCGCGCGCGACGGAACCGCCGGCCACGTCGACCGTCAGGCCGGCCACCACGGCATGCCGCACCTCGTCGTGGACACCGGCGTGTGGGTGTTCGGCCGCAGCCTCCTGGTCCCCGTCGGGGTGATCACCTCCGTCGACACCGCGGAGCGGAAGCTGACGGTGTCCTGCACCCGGGCCGAGCTGAAGGCCGCGCCGCGCTTCCGCACCGACAGCGAGACCATGGACCTCGTCTATCTCACCACCGTCGGCCTCTACTACGGCGAGCTGCCCCGTGAGGAGCGGCCCGCCGGCTGAGCACGCGCCCCGGCGGCTCCGCCGCCGAGGCGCTCACCACGGCAGGAAGACGTGGATGTCCTTCCCGCGCTCGTGGGTCACGACGCTCACCTGGTCGCAGAGCGTGTGGATCAGATGCCACCCGATGCCGCCCCCGCCGCTGTGCGGATGGAACGGGCGCGGGGCCGGCTCGGTGGTGCTGGTGTCGTGCATCACGACATGCACCCCGTCGAACGTGCGGCGCAGCCGCAGCTCGAACGGTCCGGGGGCGTACTGCACCGCGTTCGCGGCCAGTTCCGTGACCACCAGGAGTATGTCGTCCCAGTGCTCCGGCGCCGACGGCGCCGACGCACGGGCCAGGTCGAAGAGGAATTCCTCCGCGACCAGACGTGCGTCCGTCACATCGTGCAGCTCCCCCGGGAAGCTGGCGATGCGGTTCGTGATCTCCTCGCCGGCCAGTGTCCTGTCCCTACGCGACTCGGGTGCCATGTCGCCTTCCAGGCCCCGGTCACTGCCGGGGCGGTCGTCGCTGGTGTTGCGTTCCCCGATCTGTGGGTTCCCGTGCGGGCGGAGCCTACGCGCCCGCCTGCCCGACGGTGCGGGGTGACAAACCCCGCACCGCGTCGCGCGATGATCAGCGGAACACGTCGTCCTCGTCCCACACCGACGCGTCGGCCGGCACCGGGGTGCGCGCCGGGCGCGTACGGGACTGGTACATGGCGTCGATCTCCAGCGCGTAACGGCGCACGATCTCGTCCCGCCGCAGCTTCATCGACGGCGTCAGCAGGCCGTTGGACACGTCGAACGGCTCCGGCAGCACACGGAACACACGGATCGACTCCGAGCGTGACACGCTGCTGTTGGCCGCGGCGACCGCCCGCCCGATCTCCTCCCGCAGCGCGTTCTCCTCCCGTGCCTCGCGCGCCGGGGCGTCGCCCTGCAGCGACAGCGCCGCCCGCCAGTCCGCCAGGAAGTCCGGGTCCAGCGTGATCAGGGCGCCCACGCACGGCCGGTTGTCGCCCACCACCACGGCCTGGTGGACGAGGGGGTGCATCCGCAGCCGCTGCTCCAGGGCGGCCGGGGCCACGCTCTTGCCGCTGCTGGTGATGATGATGTCCTTCTTGCGGCCGGTGATCGTGAGGTAGCCCTCGCCGTCCAGCCGGCCCAGGTCGCCGGTGGCCAGCCAGCCGTCCCGCAGGGCGGCCCGGGTGGCCGCCGGGTCGCCGAGATACCCCTGGAACACCGACGGCCCGCGCACCAGGATCTCCCCGTCCTCGGCCACCTTGACCGCGGTGCCCGGCAGCGGCTGCCCGACCGTGCCCGACTTCTCCCGGCCGTACGGCTGCATGGTCACGCCGCCGCTGGTCTCGGTCAGGCCGTAGCCGTCGTGCACGAAGATGCCGATGCCCTCGTAGAAGAGGGACAGGTCGCGGGAGAGCGGCGAGCCGCCGGAGGTGGCCCGCAGCACCCGGCCGCCGAGGGTCGCCCGCAGCTTGCGGTACACGGTCCGCTCGTACAGGGCGTGCTGCATCCGCAGGTCGAAACCCGGACCGGAGCCGCGTCCGAGCCGCTGCCGCTCCGTCGCCGCCGCGAAGTGCCGGGCGGTGTCGGCGGCCCGCTCGAACAGCGCCCCGCGCCCCGACAGCTGCGAGGCGCGCAGGAAGTTCTTGTAGATCTTCTCCAGCAGGGACGGCACCGCGTACAGATAGGTGGGCCGGAACGAGCGCAGGGACGTGGACAGCGCGTCCGCGCCCAGATCCGGCTCGTGCCCCATCAGCAGGCCGCCGCGGATGCACAGGCTCTGGATCATCAGCCCGTACACGTGGGAGAACGGCAGGAACGCCAGCACGGACCCCTGCTCCCCGGGCGGCGCCGCGACATGGCCCCAGCCCGCCAGCAGCGTGTCGCAGATGAACGCCAGCCCGCGGTGGCTGAGGGCGCAGCCCATGGCGTGCCCCGAGGTGCCGGAGGTGTACGCCACCACGGCCGTGGCGTCGGGCAGCACGATCCGCCGCATCGAGTCGACGGTGGCCGCCGGGATGGCCTCGCCCCGCGCGACCAGCTGGTCGAGCGCGCCCGCGTCGAGCTGCCACACATGCCGCAGCCGGGGCAGCTTCGCGCACACCGAGCCCACGGTCATCACGCTCTGCTCGTCCTCGACCAGCACGGCCACACAGCCGGAGTCGCGCAGGATCCACTCGACCTGTTCCCGCGAGGAGGTGGGATAGATCGGCACGACCTCGGCGCCCACCGTCCACAGGGCGTGGCACAGGACGGTCCACTCGTAGCGGGTGCGCGCCATGATCGCGACGCGGGTGCCCGGTGAGATGCCGGACGCGATGAGGCCCTTGGCCAGATCGACCACCTCGTCGCGGAACTCCACGGCGCTGACCTCCTCCCAGGTGGCGGAGGCCGGACCGGTGCGGCGGGCCAGCACCGGCATGGTCGGACTCTCGGCCGCCCTCGCGAACAGGCTGTCGGCGAGGCCGCCGGTCAGGGGAGAGGCGGACGGCGGAGCGAGAGCGAGGTCGCGCATGCACTGCTCCTCACGGTGACGGGGGGTGGCGGTGCATGAATGTAGTCCAGCGGGCCGGGCCCTGGGCCGGGATCACGTCAAGTGTGTCCGCACTGATGATCCGGCCGCTTTCGGGGGACCCGGTCCCCATGACCTACGTCAATCCCGATCCCGATCCGGACCGCACCACCGGCCTGGAGGCGGGTGGCGGCGTCCCCCCGGGTGAAACCCCGCCCGCGGAGAGCAGCATGCCCGAGGCAGGCCCGTACGAGCTGTCCCACAACCCCGCCAAGGGCTGGGGCAAGGGCCCCCTGACCGCGATCCTCGTCGTGGTGGCCCTCGTCGCGGCCTTCTTCCTGGTCTACGCGATCATCCTGCTCCTCTGACGACCCCCGCCACCCCGGCCACCGGCCGCACAGGCCGGCGGCGGTGCCGCGTGCGGCCCTGTGCCTAGCCGCGGTTCCGCTTCGCCAGCTCCTCGGTGTAGTTGTACGCCGCGGCGCTGCCCTGCTTGCCGGGGGAGAGCTTCACGATCGCCTCGTCCTTGTCCGGGTCGCCGCTGAGGTACGCCTCGGTGAGGACATAGGGCAGGCCGCCGACGCGGAGGCGGATGCTGCCGTCGGGGTAGGCGCTGACGCGTATCCGCCGGCCGTCCGGCAGCACTATCGGATCGGCGACGAAGTGCGCCTGAAGCGGCTGGTCGGCCATGCTGACCTCCGGCATCCGGGCCCTGCGCGGGCGTGGAAGGTGTCGGCAGCCTACCGTCGTCGCCTATTCCTGCGTATGGCGGACGCACTCCGTGACCACGTCCCGGAGGCTTTCCGTGCGTTCCAGGAGGGCGCGCTGGATCATCGCGCCGTTGCCGTCGCGGAGCAGGCGTGCGCAGCCCTCGCGGGCGCGGTCCAGGTCGCCGTGGTCGACGAGGGCGTCCGCGACGTGGTCGAGGAGGGCGCGGACGACCGCCTCGGCGGGCATCCTCCGCATCGTCTCCGGGTGCAGCAGCTCGCCGGTGAGGCCGGAGCGGGCCGCCTGCCAGGCGGACAGCCGCAGCAGGGAGACCCCCGGGTCGACCGGCTCCCGGCCGTCCCGCCGCTCCCTCGCCGCCGTCTCCACCAGCGCCCGCGTCAGCGTGGCCACCAGCGCCGCGGTCTCCGCGTGCAGCGCGACGTCCGAAACCCGTACCTCCACCGTCGGGTACCGCTCGGACAGCCGGGCGTCGAAGTAGATCATCCCCTCGTCGAGGATCACGCCGGTCGCCACCATGTCCGCGACCCGCCGGTGGTACCGCTCCGGCGACTCGAACAGCTCGGTCGGCCCCGCCGACGGCCACCGCTGCCACACCCGGCTGCGGTAGCTGGCGTACCCCGAGTCCTTGCCCTGCCAGAACGGCGAGTTCGCGCTCAGCGCGGTCAGCACCGCCAGCCACGGCCGCAGCCGGTCGAGGACGGCGACGCCCTCCTCGTCGGACTCCACCGACACATGCACGTGACAGCCCAGGACGAGCTGCTCACGGGTGGCGATGCCGTACTGCCGCTCCATCCACCGGTACCGCTCGTTGACGCCGACCGCCGGGCTGACCGGCAGCGGCGACGTGGCCAGCGCGGCGACCGTGCAGCCGATCTCCTCGGCGTGACCCGCGGCCTCCTTGCGGCAGCGGGATATCTCCGCGTGCAGGCGCTCCATGGACGACTGCGGATGGGTGGCGAACTCCACCATCTGCTCGTGCAGTTCCTTCTCGAAGACGTCCTGCCCGGCGTCCTCCCGCTCGGCCCGGGCGAGCACCGCCGCGGACATCGCCCGCGGTTCACCCGTCTCCGGATCGACCAGGAGGAGCTCCTCCTCCACACCCACGGTGCGCACCTGATGCTCGCCCTTCTGCCTGCCGCGTCGACGCCGAGCGGTCCTCGGCCGTACGACCCGCATGCCCCGCGCGGGGCGCGGAACACCTGGTGTCGCGGCCGGGGCCCGCCGGGCGACGGCGCGCGGCCTCACAGCGGCGTGGGCGCCAGCCAGACCGTCGCCAGCGGAGGGAGGGTGAGCCGGACGTGCCCGTCCTCGGGCTTGACCGGGTCCGGGTTCCCCACGTCGCTGCCGCCGTAGCGGGCGGCGTCGGTGTTGAGGATCTCCTCCCAGGCCACCACGTCGTCGCCGACGGCGAGCCGGTAGTCGTGCCGGACCACGGGGGAGAAGTTCGACACCGCGAGCATCGGCCGGCCCTCCGCGTCGTACCGCAGGAACGCGAAGACGTTGTCGTCGGCCGCGTCCACCGCGGCCCAGCGGAAGCCGGACGGGTCGGTGTCGCGCTGCCACAGCGACGGAAGCCGCCGGTAGTGCGCGTTGAGATCGCGCACCAGGTCCTGCACCCCGCGGTGATCACCCGCCGAGTGGTAACCCTCGTCCAGCAGCCACCACTCAGGACCCGCCTTCTCGGACCACTCCGCACCCTGGGCGAACTCCTGCCCCATGAACAGGAGTTGCTTGCCCGGGTGGGCCCACATGAAGCCGAGATAGGCACGGACGTTGGCGCGCCGCTGCCACCAGTCGCCGGGCATCTTCGACACCAGCGCCTGCTTGCCGTGCACCACCTCGTCGTGCGAGATCGGCAGCACGTAGTTCTCGCTGTAGGCGTACACCATCGCGAAGGTCATCTCGTGGTGGTGGTACTTGCGGTGCACCGGCTCGTGGGAGACGTACTCCAGCGAGTCGTGCATCCAGCCCATGTTCCACTTCAGTCCGAACCCGAGCCCGCCGGTGTCGGTGGGCCGGGTCACCCCGCCCCACGCCGTGGACTCCTCGGCGATGGTCACCACGCCGGGGCACCGCCGGTACACGGTCGCGTTCATCTCCTGGAGGAACGCCATCGCGGCCAGGTCCTCCCGGCCGCCGTAGGCGTTCGGCTCCCAGCCGCCGTCCTCACGCGAGTAGTCGAGGTAGAGCATGGAGGCGACCGCGTCGACCCGCAGCCCGTCGATGTGGAACTCCTGGCACCAGTACACGGCGTTCGCGACCAGGAAGTTGCGCACCTCGGTGCGGGCGTAGTCGAAGGTGAACGTCCCCCAGTCGGGGTGGTCGGCGCGCCGCGAGTCGCCGGGCTCGTACAGCGGCTCCCCGTCGAAGCGGGCCAGCGCCCAGTCGTCGCGCGGGAAGTGCGCGGGCACCCAGTCCATGATCACGCCGATCCCGGCCCGGTGCAGGGCGTCGACCAGGTACTTGAAGTCGTCCGGGGTGCCGAGCCGCGCGGTCGGCGCGTAGAAGCCGGTGACCTGGTACCCCCAGGACGGCCCGTACGGGTGCTCGGCGACGGGCATCAGCTCGACGTGGGTGAACCCCATGTCCGTGACGTACGCGGGCAGCACCTCGGCGAGCTCGCGGTAGGTGAGCCCCGGCCGCCAGGACGGCAGGTGCACCTCGTACACCGAGAACGGCGCCTCGTGCACCGGCGTGTCCCCGCGCCGCGCCATCCACTCCGCGTCGCCCCACTCGTGGTGCGAGGCGGTCACCACCGACGCGGTGTTCGGCGGCGCCTCGGTGCGGCGGGCCATCGGGTCCGCCTTGAGGAACCGGTGGCCGTGGCGCGAGTGGATCTCGAACTTGTAGCGGGTGCCCTCGCCGACGCCCGGCAGGAACAGCTCCCACACCCCGGACGAGCCCAGCGACCGCATCGGGAACGCCGTCCCGTCCCAGTACGTGAAGTCCGCGGCGAGCCGCACCCCGAGCGCGTTGGGCGCCCACACGGTGAAGCGGGTGCCGGCCACGCCCTGGTGGGTCATGGGGTGCGCGCCGAGCGCCGTCCACAGCTCCTCGTGCCGGCCCTCGCGGATCAGGTGCAGGTCGAAGTCGCCGAGCGCGGGCAGGAACCGGTACGGGTCGTCCGTCTCCACCGGCTCGTCGTCCCCGTACGCCACCGCGAGCGTGTACGCGGGGATCCCGTCCAGCGGCAGCACGGCGGAGAACAGCCCGTCGCCCTCCGACACCAGCGGGGTGCGGGCGCCGTCGACGACCACGCTCACCTCGCGGGCGAAGGGGCGCAGCGCCCGGAAGGCGATGCCGCCGGGCACCGGGTGGGCGCCCAGCAGGGCGTGCGGATCGTGGTGGGCGCCCGCCAGCAGGCGGCCCCGGTCGTGCGGGTCGAGGGCGGGTGCGGCCGCCCCGTCGGTGGCGGCGGACGGGGCGGACCCGTCCGATCCGGGCAGCGGCGTTTCGTGCAGGGCCACGGCTTCAGTCTCCTCTCACGGCGAGGCGCTCGATCGCCGCCATGGGTACGGGCAGCCAGTCGGGTCGGTGCCGGGCCTCGTACAGCACCTCGTACACGGCCCGGTCCGTCTCGTAGGCGCGGAGCAGCCCGTGCTTCTTGCGCGGGTCCCAGCCGGCACGGGCCGCGTAGCCCGCGCAGTAGGCCTCGCGGCAGCGCCGCGCCCACTCCGGGCGCCAGGGGCGGCGCTGCCGGGCGGCATAGTCGAAGGAGCGCAGCATCCCGGCGATGTCCCGCACGGGGGAGTGGGCGCTGCGCCGTTCGGAGAGCGGCCGGGACGGCTCGCCCTCGAAGTCGATCACGAACCACTCGCGGCCCGCCCGCAGCACCTGGCCGAGGTGCAGGTCGCCGTGGATGCGTTGGGCGGGCGGCCCGGCGTCGCAGGTGGCGAGCGCGGCGAAGGCGCTCCGCAGCCCCGGCACGTACGGCTGGAGCGCGGGCACGGCGTGCGCGGCGGCGGTCAGCCGCTCGGTCATGGCCGCCGCCGTCCGCCCGTTCTCGCCGGGCGCCCCGACGGGGAACGCGGAGGACAGCGCCAGGTGCACGTCCGCCGTGGCGCGGCCGAGGGCGTGCGCCTGCGCGGTGAAGTCGTCGCCCGAGGCCAGCGCGTCGAGGGCCAGGGTCCAGCCGTCGGCGGCGTTGCGCAGATAGGGCTGGAGCACGCCGAGCGTCGCCTTGAACGGGTGCGTGGTGCGCAGCCAGGCCACCGGCGCGGGCACCCGGTGGCAGCCCTGCCGGGCCAGCGCCCCGGGCACCTCAAGGTCGGGGTTGACGCCGGGCTGGATGCGCCGGAAGACCTTCAGGATGTACTCGTCGCCGTACACCAGCGAGGAGTTGGACTGCTCGGCGTTCAGCAGCCGCGGCACCAGGCCCGAGGGGACCTCCTGGGCCGGGTCGCCCTCGAAGTGCAGCGGGCCCGCGGTGCCCGGCCGGCGTAGCCGCTCCAGCAGGAGCTGGGCGGCGCGCGGATCCTGGAGGGCGTCGTGGACCGTCAGCCCGGCCAGCAGGCCGTCCCGCACGGTGCCGATCAGGGCCTTGCCCAGGCGGGGCGAGGGCCGCTCGCGCACCCCGAGCAGCAGCTGGTAGCAGTCGCCGGCGGGGGTGGCGCCCCCGGGAGCGGGCACCCCGCCGTGCGCGGCGTGCACCAGTACGTGCAGACAGCCCGGGAACAGCTCGGTCGTGGACAGCACGCCGAGATCGGTGACGGGACGGTCCTTGCCCGCGAACCAGCGCTGCAACGGCAGCCACTCGCGCAGCAGCCCCGCGAGCGACTCCATGGACTCGGCGGGCGCGCTCCGCGGGCGCAGGAATGCGGTCTTCGTCATCGTGACGCCTCCTCTCGCCGGCACACGCTCACAGTCGTCGGCCGATGCGGGACGCGACCCGGGTGAGCCGGAACCAGTAGAAGCCGTGGCCCCCGAGGGTCAGCAGGTAGGGCAGTTCGCCGATGGCCGGGAAGCGCACCCCGCCGAACAGCTCCACCGGGTGCCGCCCCTCGAACTCGCGCAGGTCGAGCTCGGTGGGCTGCGCGAAGCGGGAGAAGTTGTTGACGCAGAGGACGAGGTCGTCCTCGAATTCGCGGAGGAAGGCGAGGACGGCGGGGTTGGAGGAGGGGAGTTCGGTGTAGGAGCCGAGGCCGAACGCCGGGTTCTGCTTGCGGATCTCGATCATGCGCCGGGT
>BMVA01000011.1 GCA_014650475.1 Streptomyces albogriseolus | reverse complement strand
CCTTCCGCGGCACCCGCGTCGTCAAGGGCATCCAGCTCAAGGAGTACGCCTCCTGGCTCGACGAGGGCGCGCTGTTCAAGGGCCAGTGGGGTCTGAAGCAGGCCCGCACCGGCGACGGCCCCACCTACGAGGAACTGGTGGAGACCGAGGGCCGGCCGCGGCTGCGCGGTCTGCTGGACCGGCTCCAGACGGAGAACCTGCTGGAGGCGGCCGTGGTCTACGGCTACTTCCCGTGCGTCTCCAAGGACGACGACCTGATCATCCTGGACGAGGAGGGCAACGAGCGCACCCGCTTCACCTTCCCGCGCCAGCGCCGCGGCCGCCGTCTGTGCCTGGCCGACTTCTTCCGGCCGGAGGAGTCCGGCGAGACGGACGTCGTCGGGTTCCAGGTCGTCACCGTCGGCTCCCGCATCGGCGAGGAGACCGCCCGGCTCTTCGAGGCCAACGCCTACCGCGAGTACCTGGAGCTGCACGGCCTGTCCGTCCAGCTCGCCGAGGCCCTCGCCGAGTACTGGCACGCCCGCGTGCGCTCCGAGCTCGGCTTCGGGGGCGAGGACCCGGACGCCATGGAGGACATGTTCGCCCTGAAGTACCGGGGCGCCCGCTTCTCCCTCGGCTACGGCGCCTGCCCCGACCTGGAGGACCGCGCGAAGATCGCGGACCTGCTCCAGCCGGAACGCATCGGCGTACAGCTCTCCGAGGAGTTCCAGCTCCACCCCGAGCAGTCCACCGACGCCATCGTGATCCACCACCCGGAGGCGAAGTACTTCAACGCCCGCTGAGCGGGTCCGGCGACGCCCGCCGGGCCCGTGCGGCCGCCGCCCCGGCGGCCGCACCAGGCACGTCCGGCGCACCCGACGTATACTGGTCGGTCCACTGCAGGCCGGTTCCCCCTGGGGAACCGGCCTGATCGTCCCTACAGGAGGTTGGTGGATGACCAGTACGGTCCCCGCATTCGGAACCCTGACGGCCCAAGGCTCGGCCCTCCAGGCCGTGCTCCTCGACATGGACGGCACCCTGGTGGACACCGAGGGCTTCTGGTGGGACGTCGAGGTGGAGGTCTTCAGCTCCCTCGGCCACACCCTCGACGACGCCTGGCGCCATGTGGTGGTCGGCGGCCCCATGACCCGCAGCGCGGGATTCCTGATCGAGGCGACCGGGGCCGACATCGGCCTCGACGAGCTCACGGTCCTGCTCAACGACGCCTTCGAGAGCCGCATCGACCACGCCCTGCCGCTGATGCCGGGCGCCGCGCGCCTGCTCGACGAGCTGGCCGAGCACGAGATCCCGACGGCGCTCGTCTCCGCCTCCCACCGGCGCATCATCGACCGGGTGCTGCCCGTCCTGGGCGCCGAGTACTTCGCCCTGTCCGTCGCCGGTGACGAGGTGCCGCGCACCAAGCCGCACCCCGACCCCTACCTCGCGGCGGCCGTCGGACTCGGCGCCGACCCCGTGCGCTGCGCGGTCGTCGAGGACACGGTCACCGGCGTCACCGCCGCCGAGGCCGCCGGCTGCCAGGTCGTCGCGGTGCCCTCGGTGGGCCCGATCACCCCCGCCGCCCGGCGCACGGTCGTCCCGTCGCTCGACGTCGTGGACCTGCCGTTCCTGCGAGGTCTGATGACAGACCTGCGCTGACCGTTCACGCGGTGTGCACCGCCGTCGGAACCGGCATGCGCGGCGCTCCGTCCAGGGGCCGTTCCGTCCGAGCCGTCCGCATGCGTTTCCGGCCGCGGGTGGCCGAATATGCAGAGTCACCGAAGCCCCTTTCACATGTGATCTTCACCACATTCACACGGGTCGACAACGATGTCCGGGCGTGCATCCCGCCCGATTCAGGAGATCACCGGCGCGCCCATGTGTCCCGATTGGTGGGAAGCTGCACTAATCCTTCCCCTGTCATCCCTGTCGGTCCGTTCACACCTGGTTCCACTGCGTGATGAGGCCCCAACTCCGGGGGCTGCGAACCCTCCTGCGGACGCGGACTAATGTCGTCGCGAGAACCACACCCCTCCCTGTCCTCCGCCGCGCCGACCCCTGCGCGCGCGGACGGCACGGAGTCGACAACGTCCTGGAGAAACTCGAGCATGAACCGCAAGACTTTGGTGCTGGCGGCCGCGATGGGCCTGCTCGCGCCGGTGCTCGCCGCCTGTGGTGACACCGAGAGCGGCAGCGGCGACGGCGACGCGATCGTCGTGGGCACCACGGACCGGTTCACCGCATCCGAGGAAGAAGGGCTCGCCCCCCTCGACCCCGCCTGGGCCTACGACGTCGGCACCTGGAACATCCTGCGGCAGACCGTCCAGACCCTCATGGTGCAGCCCCGCGGCGACGGCGAACCCGTGCCCGAGGCGGCCGAGTCCTGCGGCTTCACGGACGCCGGCAACGAGCGCTACAGCTGCACCCTGCGCGACGGCCTCAAGTTCTCGAACGGCGACCCGATCACCGCGCAGGACGTGAAGTACTCCATCGACCGCGCCCTCTCCCTCAAGGGCGACAGCGGTGTCTTCGCCCTGCTGTCCACCATCGACACCGTCGAGACGCAGGGCGACCGCGAGGTGATCTTCCACCTCAAGGCGGCCGACGCCACCTTCCCGTACAAGCTGTCCACCCCGGTCGCGGGCATCGTCAACAAGGACGACTACGCCCAGAAGAAGCTCCGCGAGGGCTTCGACGTCGACGGCTCCGGCCCGTACACCATGGAGACCGAGGTCAAGGACGGCGCCCTGGTCCGCGCCACCTTCACCAAGAACCCGTCGTACAAGGGCGCGCTCCAGGTCAACAACGACAAGGTCGAACTCGTCGCCTACGACAGCGCCGACGCCATGGGCGACGCGCTCGAGGACGGCGACATCGACGTCATGTCCCGCAGCATGTCGCCGGAGCAGATCCAGCGGCTGGCCAACGCCGCCGACGGCGACGTCGAGCTGGTGGAGTCCCCCGGTCTGGAGATCCGCTACCTGGCCTTCAACACCAAGGCCGAGTCGGTGAAGGACAAGGCCGTCCGCCAGGCGATGGCCCAGGTGATCAACCGCGACGAGCTCGTCGCCAAGGTCTACGGCAGCCAGGCCGAGCCGCTGTTCTCGCTGGTGCCCGCCGGCGTCACCGGCCACTCCAACGCGTTCTTCAACACGTACGGCGACCCGAACGTGGGCAAGGCCCGCGAGCTGCTCGAGGAAGCCGGCATCGACACGCCGGTGAAGCTCACGCTCCACTACACGACCGACCACTACGGTCCGGCCACCAAGACGGAGTTCGAGCAGCTCAGCAAGCAGCTCAACGAAACCGGCCTGTTCCGCACGGACATCAAGGGCACCTCCTGGGACAAGTTCCGCCCGGCCGGCCAGAAGGGCAAGTACGACGTCTACGGCATGGGCTGGTTCCCGGACTACCCGGACGCCGACGCCTTCGTCGCGCCCTTCCTGGACGAGGACAACTTCCTCAACTCGCCCTACGTCAACACCGAGGTCCGCAAGGACCTCATCCCCGAGTCGCGCCGCCAGGCCGACCGCCTCAACGCCTTGAAGAGCTTCACGGAGATCCAGAACATCGTCGCCGACGACGTCCCCGTGCTGCCGCTGTGGCAGGGCAAGCAGTACCTCGCCGCCCGTGACGACATCACCGGCACCGCCTACGCGCTCAACTCCTCCTCCACGCTCCAGCTGTGGGAGCTCGGACGCGGCGTCAGCGGCTGACGCATCCGTACGCCGGGATCCGGTGGCTCGGTCCGGACCCGATGGAAACGACAAGGCAACACTCGTGAACCTGCGCACCCAGTGGCCGGCACTGCCCCTCGTGGCCGTGCTGGCCTCCGGCCTGCTGACCGGCTGCGGCTCCGAGGACGGGGACGCGGCGTCGAACGGCTCCAAGATCGTCGTCGGTATGTCCGACGACGTCCTGGCCACCGACCCCGCCTCCGGTTACGACCCCGGATCCTGGCTGCTGTTCAACAACGTGTTCCAGTCGCTGCTCGGCTTCCCCAAAGGCGGCACCGAGCCGCAGCCGGACGCCGCGCAGAGCTGCGCGTTCTCCGACACCGCCACCCGGGTCTACACCTGCACGCTGCGGGACGGACTGAAGTTCAGCAACGGTGACCCGCTCACCTCCGAGGACGTGAAGTTCTCCTTCGACCGCATGCTGAAGATCGACGACCCCGACGGTCCCGCGGTCATGTTCCCGACCCTGGAGAAGGTGGAGACGCCGGACGAGAAGACGGTCGTCTTCCGGCTGAACACGGCCGACGCCACCTTCCCCAGCAAGATCGCCTCCGGCGCCGGCTCCATCGTCAACCACCGCGCGTACGACGCGAACGGTCTGCGCGAGGACGGCAAGGCGGTCGGCTCCGGTCCGTACAAGCTGGACTCGTTCGACGACAACAAGGCCGTGTTCTCCGTCAACGAGCACTACAGCGGCTCGGCCGAGCCGCAGAACTCCGGTGTGACGCTGCAGTTCTTCCACGGCGACCAGGACGGTCTGAAGAAGGCCCTGGAGAAGGGCGAGGTCGACATCGCCTACCGCGGTCTCACCGCCCGGGCCATCAACGAGATCGAGGAGGCCGACCGCGGCAACGGCGGCATCGAGGTCGTCGAGGGCAGCAGCGCCGAGGTGCAGCACCTGGTCTTCAACATGGACGACCCCGTCGCCGGCCGGCTCGGCGTCCGCAAGGCCATGGCGTACCTGATCGACCGCGACGCCCTGATGCACGACGTGTACGAGGGCACGGCCACCCCGCTGTACTCGATCATCCCGGCCGGTGTGGCCGGCCACAACACGGCCTTCTTCGACACCTACGGCGCCCGCCCCTCCAAGGCCAAGGCCAAGGCCGCGCTGAAGGAGGAGGGCATCACCGGGAAGGTGGAGCTGACCCTCTGGTCCACCCCGGACCGTTACGGCCCGGCCACCGACCAGCAGCTCGAGGCGATCGCCAAGCAGCTCAACGCCAGCGGGCTGTTCGACGCCGACGTGAAGTCGGTCGAGTTCGCCCAGTACGAGAAGGACGTCGCGGCCGGCAAGTACGGCGTCTACGTGAAGGGCTGGGTGCCGGACTACCCGGACGCCGACAACTTCACGGGTCCGTTCTTCGGCGAGGGCAACGTCCTCGACAACAACTACGACGCGGGCGAGATCACCGAGACGCTCCTGCCGCGCACCGCCGCCGAGAGCGACCGCGGCGCCACCGACAAGGAGTTCGGTGCGATCCAGGACCAGGTCGCCGAGGACGTCCCGCTGCTGCCCATCTGGCAGGGCAAGCAGTACGCGGTCGTCCAGGACGGCGTCTACGGACTGGAGTACTGCCTCGACGCGTCCACCGTGTTCCGGTTCTGGGAGCTGAGCAAGAGCAGCTGACCCGCCGCACACACGAACGTGGGGGCGCCCTCCCGGCCAGGAGGGCGCCCCCACGTCCGTATGCGGACGACGGACGCGCTACTGGGCGCCGGGGCGCACCAGCCCGCTCTCGTACGCGTACACCGCGGCCTGCACGCGGTCGCGCAGCCCCAGTTTGGTCAGCACATGACCGACGTGCGTCTTCACGGTGGTCTCGCTGACGAACAGGTCGGCGGCGATCTCCGCGTTGGACAGCCCGCGCGCCACCAGCTTCAGCACCTCGACCTCGCGGTCGGTCAGCGTGTGCAGCGTGTCCGGCACGGGCTCCTCGCCGGACGGCAGATGCGTGGCGTACTTGTCCAGCAGCCGGCGCGTGATGCTCGGCGCGAGCATCGCCTCCCCGGCGGCCACCACGCGGATCGCCTGCACCAGCTCGTTGGCCGGGGCGTCCTTCAGGAGGAAGCCGCTGGCCCCCGCCTTCAGCGCCTCCACCACGTACTCGTCGAGATCGAACGTCGTCAGCACCAGCACCTTCGCCGGGCCGTTCCGCTCGGGGCCGGTGATCTGGCGGGTGGCCTCCACCCCGTCCATCCGCGGCATACGGATGTCCATGAGCACCACGTCGGGCTGCAGCGCCCGCACCTGGTCCAGGGCCTGGAGGCCGTCCCCGGCCTCGCCGACGACCGCGAGGTCCTGCTCGGCCTCCAGGATCATCCGGAATCCGGTGCGCAGCAGCGGCTGGTCGTCGACCAGTAGGACGCGGATGGCCACGTAAGTCTCCTTCGCTAGTCCGGCCCCATTCTGCCCTGCTCGGCCGCGCCGGACTCAGGCGCCCTCAAGGGCAGGGGGTAGGGCGGGGGAGTGCCGCCGAACTCCGGGCAGTGCGCCTGGTGGTCGCACCAGCCGCACAGCTTCGTCGGGCGGGGCCGCCAGTCGCCCGTCTCGGTCGCCTGCCGGATCGCCTCCCACAGCGCGAGCAGCTTGCGCTCCACCCGCTCCAGATCGGCGAGCACCGGGTCGTAGGTCAGCACGTCCCCACTGCCCAGGTACACCAGCTGGAGCCGGCGCGGGATCACCTTCTTCAGGCGCCACACCACCAGGGCGTAGAACTTCATCTGGAACAGCGCGCCCTCGGCGTACTCCGGGCGGGGCGCCTTGCCCGTCTTGTAGTCGACGATCCGCACCTCGCCGGTGGGCGCTACGTCCACCCGGTCGATGATGCCGCGCAGCCGCAGCCCGGAGTCCAGCTCCGCCTCCACGAACAGCTCCCGCTCGGCGGGCTCCAGCCGGCTCGGGTCCTCCAGCGTGAACCACCGCTCGACCAGCGCCTCGGCCTCCGTCAGCCAGCGCGCCAGCCGCTCGCCCTCCGGGTCGTCCGCGAACAGCTCCGCGACCTCCGGTCTGCTCTCGCGCAGCCGGTCCCACTGGCCGGGGACCAGCGACTTCGCGCGCGGCACGGTGCGGTCGGCGGCCGGGGCGTCGAACAGCCGCTCAAGCACCGCGTGCACCAGCGTGCCCCGGGTCGCCGCCTCGCTCGGCTTCTCCGGCAGCCGGTCGATCACCCGGAACCGGTACAGCAGCGGGCACTGCATGAAGTCACTCGCACGGGACGGGGACAGCGAGGCGGGCGGCGCGGCGGGGGGACCGGCCACCACGACCGTGTCCACGGCCTCGCCGGACCCGGCCGGGCTGATGTCGGGCCGCGTCGCGCCCTCGGTGCTCGTCTCCATGACCACAGACCTTACGGCCCGCCGCCGACATCGCGGTGACCCTGTGGACAGAGCCCCGGGGCACGCGGGCGGGGAGTGCGCGACGGGGGAGCGTGGGGAGGAAGGGGAACGAGGGGGTAGAGACAGGGGTGCGGGGCGGAAGGGGCGGCGAACGCCGCATACCATCGACCCAGGACCCTCCCGTCCGGCAGGCGCGGGAGACGCAGCGAACGAGGGGACACCGGTGGACGTAAGCGGCGGGCGCGGACAGCCGCGGCCCGGCAACGACGAGTCGGCCGAGCACACCGGCCCCGAGGCCCCGGCCCCCGGCGGCACCGGCGACGCTCCCACGGCCCCCTCCGCTCCGACGCCCGCCGACGCGAAGGACGCCCGGCCCGAGGGCCCCACGCCCGACGCCGGTGCCCCGGCCCCCGGGAGCGGAACGCCGCAGGACACCGGCGCCGCCCCGGACCACGGCGCCCCGGACCGCGGCGCCCCCGCGCACGGCCGGGACCGCGCTCCGGAGCACCCCGAACCCCCGGCGGACCGCCCCGCTCGCGCCCCCGCCGGGCGGCCCGAGCACCCCGACCACCCGTTCGCCCACTCCGGCAGCGGCAAGGGACAAGCTCCGCAACGCCCCGAGGAGCGGCGCCGCGGCGGACTGCTGATGGGCCGCCCCTTCGGCGTGCCCGTCTACGTCGCGCCCAGCTGGTTCCTCGTCGCGATCCTCATCACCTGGGTGTTCGGCGGCCAGATCGACCGCGTCCTGCCCGAGCTGGGCGCGGCCAGCTACCTGGTCTCCCTGTTCTTCGCGGTGGCCTTCTACGCCTCCGTGCTGGTGCACGAGCTCGCCCACACCCTCGCCGCCCTCCGCTTCAAGCTCCCGGTGCGCCGCATCCAGCTCCAGTTCTTCGGCGGCGTCTCCGAGATCGAGAAGGAGGCCGAGACGCCCGGCAGAGAGTTCGTGCTGGCGTTCGTCGGCCCGCTGCTCTCCCTGGTGCTGGCCGGGCTGTTCTACCTCGGCCTGCTCGCGGTCGACCCGAGCAGCGTGCCCGGCGTGCTGCTGGCCGGACTGATGGTGTCCAACCTCATCGTGGCCGCCTTCAACCTGCTGCCCGGCCTGCCGCTGGACGGCGGCCGGATGCTCCGCGCGGTCGTCTGGGCGATCACCGGCAAACCCATGACCGGCACCGTCGCCGCCGCCTGGGTGGGCCGCGCCCTCGCCGTCTGCGTGCTGATCGGGCTGCCGCTGCTCACCCAGTCCGGGGCACTCGGCTCCGACGCCGTGGACAACGTCGGCATGGACACCGTCCTGGACGCCCTGCTCGCCGCGATCCTCGCCGCGATCATCTGGACCGGCGCCGGGAACAGCCTGCGCATGGCCCGCCTGCGCGAGCACCTGCCCGAGCTGCGGGCCCGCACCCTCACCCGCCGCGCGGTCCCCGTGGAGAGCGACACCCCGCTCTCCGAGGCGCTGCGCCGGGCCAACGCGGCCGGCGCCCGCGCCCTGGTCGTCGTCGACGCCGACGGCGTGCCGGTCTCCCTGGTCCGCGAGGCCGCGATCGTCGGCGTGCCGGAGCACCGGCGCCCCTGGGTGCCGGTCGGCACCCTCGCCCAGGACATCACCGACGGCATGCGCGTCTCCGCGGAACTGGCCGGGGAGGAGCTGCTGGACGCGCTGCGCGCGACGCCCGCCACCGAGTACCTGGTGGTCGAGGAGACCGGCGAGATCTACGGCGTGCTGTCCGCCGCCGACGTGGAGCGGGCCTTCGTGAAGGCCATGGCGCGCCCCTCCTGACCCGCCGTCCCGGCCGCCGTCCGTGGTCGGCGGGCCCTCCGGGGACCGGTAGGCTGGTCACATGTCCGAACCGACCGGTGCCGCCCGCAGGCGCGGGCCCTTCAAGGTCGGGGACCAGGTACAGCTGACCGACCCCAAGGGCCGCCACTACACGTTCACGCTCGAGGCCGGGAAGAACTTCCACACCCACAAGGGTTCCTTCCCCCACGACGAACTGATCGGCGCTCCCGAGGGCAGCGTGGTCCGCACCACCGGGAACGTCGCCTATCTCGCGCTGCGCCCCCTGCTCCCCGACTACGTCCTGTCCATGCCCCGAGGGGCAGCCGTCGTCTACCCGAAGGACGCGGGGCAGATCCTCGCCTTCGCCGACATCTTCCCCGGCGCGCGCGTCGTCGAGGCCGGCGTGGGCTCCGGCTCGCTCAGCAGCTTCCTGCTGCGCGCCATCGGCGACCAGGGCATGCTGCACTCGTACGAGCGCCGCGAGGACTTCGCCGACATCGCCCGGCAGAACGTCGAGCGCTACTTCGGAGGCCCGCACCCCGCCTGGCAGCTCACCGTGGGCGACCTCCAGGACAACCTGTCCGACACGGACGTCGACCGCGTCATCCTCGACATGCTCGCCCCCTGGGAGTGCCTGGAGGCCGTCTCCAAGGCGCTCGTCCCCGGCGGCATCCTCTGCTGCTACGTGGCCACCACCACCCAGCTCGCCCGGACCGTCGAGTCCATCCGGGAGATCGGCTGCTTCAACGAGCCGACCGCCTGGGAGACGATGATCCGCAACTGGCACATCGAGGGCCTGGCCGTCCGCCCCGACCACCGGATGATCGGCCACACCGGCTTCCTGCTCACCGCCCGCCGGCTCGCCGACGGCGTCGAGCCGCCCATGCGCCGGCGCCGCCCGGCCAAGGGCGCCTACGGCGAGGACTACTCCGGCCCCAACGCCGACGGAGGCACCGGCCGCTGACGCGGACCGCACCCCTACAACGCTCCGGCGCCGTGGCGCAGTTCCCGTACCGCGGAGGGAACTGCGCCACGGCGCCGACGCTTTGGCGTCCCGGCCCGCACCGGACCTCCACGGCAGCTCCGCGCGACGACTGCGGACCCCGCCGTTCCCTCCGTCCTGTGACGTGTGGCACGATGCTGGCCACCCCCACCGGCACAGCCCTCACAGGAGACACTCCTCGTGCAGTCTTCCGCCGTTCCGGAACTCGCCCACACGCACGCCCGGCCCATCCACTGGGTCGCCACCGCCACGGCCGTCGCCGGTGTCGTGGCGCTCTCCTCCGTCCTGCAGCCCGACCACGCGACCGCCGCCGCGCCGGGCGCCCCGCACACGAAGAACGCCCCGGCGCAGGCGCTGCCGCCGGACCCGGCCGACGTGCGGTTCCCGCTCGACTGCGGTCCCGTGAAGCTGGTGGTGAAGAAGCAGGCGTCCGGCGACCTCGACGGCGACGGCCGCCCCGAGACGGTGGCCGCGGTCCACTGCGACGCCCCGATGGGCACTCCGCCCGACGGCGTCTACGTGCTCACCCAGGCCTCCGGTGCGGAGCCGCGCGTGGTGGCCACCCTCGTCGACCCCGAGGACCGCACCAGCGTCGAGGACTTCACCGTACGCGGCGGGGAGGTCGTCGCCACGCTGCTCGGCTACTCCTCCACCGACGTGCCCCGTTGCTGTCCCGACGTGCGCGAGACGGTGAAGTGGCGCTGGGAGAACGGCGCGTTCGTGCGGTCCGCGCCGTCCGACGCGCGGAGCGTGTGACCCGCACGCGGGCGCGCGCCGATCGCGTGCTCCCCGGCGTGTGAGGCATCAGACAGACGTGACCCGCCGTGCGACGACGGTCACCCGGCGTCGGGTCCGTACACCTCGACGCTGTCCGAAACGCGTCGGACGTGGATGCACTCGCCGGGGCACTCCTTCGCGGAGTCGACGACGTCCGTGAGGAGCGGCAGCGGGACGGGCGTTGCCGCGCCCTTGTCCTGAAGCAGCTCGTCCTGCTCGTTCTTCACGTACGCCAGGCCGTCGATGTCCAGCTCGAACACCTCGGGCGCGTACTGGGCGCAGATGCCGTCGCCGGTACACAGATCCTGGTCGATCCAGACCTCCAGGGCCTCGGCGCCGGTTGCGGCCTCCTGCTGCACGATCGTCTCTCCTGCCGTTGGGTTCGCCGAGCCGTGCGGGAATCCGGCCAGCTCTGACGGGTGTTGAACACGTCGACCCTAACGCCGACTGGGTTCCGATCATTCTCGATGGGTATTCCCCTGGCGTGAGGGAGAGCGCAAGGGTGAAGATCGGACACACCTCGACCGTCTTTGTGATCTAGGGGTTTCAATCGACACCCGCCCAGGTAGGGTCTGGAAGCGTCCAGCTCCCCTTGGAGGAGGTGAGGACCGTGGCAGCCCACGACGACGACATGAACCGCGGCATCCGCCCGGGACGCGGGTCCGACGACCCGGCCGGGCAGATCGCCTACCTTGAGCAGGAGATCGCCGTCCTGCGACGCAAGCTCGCCGACTCTCCGCGGCACACGAGAATTCTCGAAGAGCGGATCGTCGAGCTGCAGACCAACCTGGCCGGCGTGTCCGCCCAGAACGAACGGCTGGCGAGCACCCTCCGTGAGGCCCGCGACCAGATCGTGGCCCTCAAGGAGGAGGTCGACCGGCTCGCCCAGCCCCCGGCCGGCTTCGGTGTCTTCCTCACGGCGAACGAGGACGGCACGGCCGACATCTTCACCGGCGGCCGCAAGCTGCGGGTGAACGTCAGCCCGAACGTCGAGCTGGAGGAGCTCCGGCGCGGCCAGGAAGTGATGCTCAACGAAGCGCTCAACGTGGTCGAGGCCATGGAGTTCGAGCGCGTCGGCGAGATCGTCACCCTCAAGGAGATCCTCGAGGACGGAGAGCGGGCCCTGGTCCTGGGCCACACCGACGAGGAACGGGTGGTGCGGCTCGCCGAGCCGCTGCTGGACGTCACCATCCGCGCCGGTGACGCCCTGCTCCTGGAGCCCCGCTCCGGGTACGTCTACGAGGTCGTGCCCAAGAGCGAGGTCGAGGAGCTCGTCCTCGAGGAAGTCCCCGACATCGGCTACGAGCAGATCGGCGGCCTCGGCAACCAGATCGAGGCCATCCGCGACGCGGTCGAGCTGCCGTACCTCTACCCGGACCTGTTCAAGGAGCACGAGCTGCGGCCGCCCAAGGGCGTGCTGCTCTACGGGCCCCCCGGTTGCGGCAAGACGCTCATCGCCAAGGCCGTGGCGAACTCGCTGGCCAAGAAGGTCGCCGAGGTCACCGGTCAGGCCGCAGGCAAGAGCTTCTTCCTCAACATCAAGGGCCCCGAGCTGCTGAACAAGTACGTCGGTGAGACCGAGCGGCAGATCCGCCTGGTCTTCCAGCGGGCCCGGGAGAAGGCCAGCGAGGGCACCCCCGTCATCGTCTTCTTCGACGAGATGGAGTCCCTCTTCCGCACCCGCGGATCCGGCGTCAGTTCGGACGTGGAGAACACCATCGTCCCGCAGCTGCTCGCCGAGATCGACGGCGTCGAGGGTCTGCAGAACGTGGTCGTGATCGGCGCCTCCAACCGTGAGGACATGATCGATCCGGCCATCCTGCGCCCCGGCCGGCTGGACGTGAAGATCAAGATCGAGCGTCCGGACGCCGAGGCGGCCAAGGACATCTTCGGCAAGTACCTCACCGAGCGCCTCCCGCTGCACGCCGACGACCTCGCCGAGCACGGCAGCGACAAGGCCATGACGGTCCAGAGCATGATCCAGACCGCCGTGGAACAGATGTACGCGGAATCCGAGGAGAACCGCTTCCTGGAAGTCACCTACGCCAACGGCGACAAGGAAGTCCTGTACTTCAAGGACTTCAATTCCGGCGCCATGATCGAGAACATCGTGGGCCGGGCCAAGAAGATGGCGATCAAGGACTTCCTCGAGAAGAATCAGAAGGGCCTCCGCGTCTCCCACCTGCTCCAGGCCTGCGTGGACGAGTTCAAGGAGAACGAGGACCTGCCCAACACCACCAACCCGGACGACTGGGCCCGGATCTCCGGAAAGAAGGGCGAGCGGATTGTTTACATCCGCACCCTCATCACCGGAAAGCAGGGCGCGGACACCGGACGCTCCATCGACACGGTGGCGAACACCGGACAGTACCTGTAAAAGCGAGGGTGGCTGCGGGTGCCCACCACGGGTACCCGCAGCCCACTGCTTTCCGGTGCCACGGCTGGAGCACAGCAATGACGCAAATGATCTCCCCACCAGCGCAAAGGCGTTCTAGGCTCTTCCGTACCGCCGAGTCGCGCAGTGCGGGGACGGGCACCGCACACGCACCGGAGCGCCAGCGGTACTGCGGCGCCCCCGACCGGGGACGCCGCCGGGCAAGGAGGGCCGCATGACCGTACGGCGAGTAATGGGCATCGAGACGGAGTACGGAATCTCCGTCCCCGGTCACCCCAACGCCAATGCCATGCTCACCTCGTCCCAGATCGTGAACGCCTACGCGGCGGCGATGCACCGGGCCCGCCGGGCCCGCTGGGACTTCGAGGAGGAGAATCCGCTGCGGGACGCGCGAGGGTTCGACCTCGCCCGCGAGGCCGCCGACACCAGCCAGCTCACCGACGAGGACATCGGCCTGGCCAACGTCATCCTGACCAACGGCGCGCGGCTCTACGTCGACCACGCCCATCCGGAGTACAGCGCTCCCGAGGTGACCAACCCGCGGGACGCCGTGCTGTGGGACAAGGCCGGCGAGCGGATCATGGCGGAGGCGGCGGAGCGGGCCGCTCAGCTGCCGGGCGCCCAGCCGATCCACCTGTACAAGAACAACACCGACAACAAGGGCGCGTCCTACGGCACGCACGAGAACTACCTGATGAAGCGGGAGACCCCCTTCTCGGACATCGTGCGCCATCTGACGCCGTTCTTCGTCTCCCGGCAGGTCTTCACCGGCGCCGGCCGGGTCGGCATCGGCCAGGACGGCCACGAGCACGGCTTCCAGATCAGTCAGCGGGCGGACTACTTCGAGGTCGAGGTCGGCCTCGAGACCACGCTGAAGCGCCCCATCATCAACACGCGCGACGAGCCGCACGCGGACGCCGAGAAGTACCGGCGGCTGCATGTGATCATCGGCGACGCCAACCTTTCCGAGATCTCGACCTATCTCAAGCTCGGCACGACGGCGCTGGTGCTGTCCATGATCGAGGACGGGTTCATCGCGGTGGACCTGGCCGTCGACCAGCCGGTCCGGACCCTGCACCAGGTGTCGCACGACCCGTCCCTGAAGCACCTCGTCACGCTGCGCAGCGGGCGGACCCTGACCGCCGTGCAGCTCCAGATGGAGTACTACGAGCTCGGCCGCAAGTACGTCGAGGAGCGCTTCGGGGACGACGCCGACGAGCAGACCAAGGACGTCCTCGCCCGCTGGGAGGACACGCTCACACGGCTGGAGAACGACCCGATGAGCCTCGCCGGCGAGCTGGACTGGGTCGCCAAGCGGGAGCTCATGGAGGGGTACCGGCGCCGGGACGGCCTCGACTGGGACGCGGCCCGGCTGCACCTGGTCGACCTGCAGTACGCCGACGTGCGTCCCGAGAAGGGCCTCTACAACCGTCTGGTGGCCCGCGGACGGATGAAGCGGCTGCTCGACGAGGCCGAGGTCGAGCGGGCCCGCACGGCGCCTCCGGAGGACACCCGCGCCTACTTCCGCGGGCGGTGCCTGGAGCAGTACGCGGACGACGTCGCGGCGGCCTCCTGGGACTCGGTGATCTTCGATCTGCCGGGCCGGGACTCGCTGCAGCGGGTCCCAACCCTGGAACCGCTTCGCGGAACGCGTAATCACGTCAAGGCGCTCCTGGACCGCTGCCGGACGGCGGAAGACCTGGTCAGGGTGCTTTCCGGCGGGTGAGCGGGTGATCCGCGCCCGCCCGGGCACCTGCGGGTACCCGGGAGGACCGGCCGGACGGGGTGGAAAGCCGCCCGTCCGGGAATCATCGAGGTGGTCCCCGTACGTTGGAGCAACTGCGGGGGCATTGTCGGACCCGGCTTGTAGGGTCTGATCTTGACCGAGCAACTGTGTCGGGCGAACCGAGCGGGGTGAGGGTGATGGCGACCAAGGACACCGGCGGCGGACAGCAGAAGGCCACGCGGTCCACCGAGGAGGTCGAGGAGCAGGCGGCAGAGGCGCAGGCTTCGGAGGACCTCAAGGAGCGTCACGAGAAGCTCAGCGACGACGTGGACGACGTCCTGGACGAGATCGACGACGTGCTCGAGGCCAATGCCGAGGACTTCGTGCGGTCCTTCGTGCAGAAGGGCGGCGAGTAAGCCTCACCGGCTTCGCCGGTTCGGCAGTCACCGCGGTCAGCGGTGAACGGTACGGAGAGGGCGCTGTCCGCGGCCGGTCCTGCGACCGGCCGCGGGCGGCGTCCGCCCGGCTCCGCGGCGTGCGGCGGGCCGTTCCAGAAGCTGGTGCCGGAAATGTGGATCATTGCTGTGGGGCGGGTAGGGTCCGTGGCGTAATGTGCTTCAACTGCAATTCGGCCATCGGCAAGTTGGGAGATGATCCCGACGCTGTTCGTCGGGCAGCTGCCTACCTGGAAGGAACTTCGTGGAAGCCAATACTTCTGGCACCGGGCGTCTGCCGGCTGCCTTCCTGACGCCGGGCTCCTCCTCCTTCATGGACTTCCTCTCCGAGCACCAGCCGGAGCTGCTGCCGGGCAGGAGGACGTTGCCGCCCGTGCAGGGCGTGATCGAGGCGCCGCACGGCACGACCATCGTGGCCGTCACCTTCCCCGGCGGTGTGGTCCTCGCCGGTGACCGGCGGGCCACCATGGGGAACGTGATCGCGCAGCGGGACATCGAGAAGGTGTTCCCGGCCGACGAGTACTCGGCGGTCGGCATCGCCGGCACGGCGGGTCTGGCCGTGGAGATGGTCAAGCTGTTCCAGCTCGAGCTCGAGCACTTCGAGAAGGTCGAGGGCGCGCAGCTGTCGCTGGAGGGCAAGGCGAACCGGCTGTCGACGATGATCCGCTCGAACCTGGGCATGGCCATGCAGGGCCTGGCCGTGGTGCCCCTGTTCGCCGGGTACGACGTGGACCGGGAGAAGGGGCGCATCTTCTCCTACGACGTCACCGGCGGGCGGTCCGAGGAGCACGGGTTCGCCGCGACCGGGTCCGGGTCGATCTTCGCGCGCGGTGCGATGAAGAAGCTGTTCCGTGAGGATCTGAGCGAGGCCGAGGCCACCACGCTGGTGGTGCAGGCGCTGTACGACGCGGCAGACGACGACTCGGCGACCGGTGGTCCCGATGTCGCCCGCCGGATCTATCCGATCGTCACCGTGATCACCGAGGACGGCTACCGCCGGCTCTCCGAGGACGAGTCGTCCGACATCGCCCGGTCCGTGCTGGAGCGCAGGCTGGAGCAGCCGGACGGCCCGCGGGCCTCGTTGCTGTAGTTCAGGGTGGTCCAGTGACTTCGACAGAAAGGGACGGGTAACCGGTGTCGACGCCGTTCTATGTCTCACCTCAGCAGGCGATGGCGGACCGGGCGGAGTACGCCCGCAAGGGCATCGCCCGTGGCCGCAGCCTGGTCGTGCTGCAGTACGCCGACGGGATCGTGTTCGTCGGTGAGAACCCGTCCCGTGCGCTGCACAAGTTCAGCGAGATCTACGACCGGATCGGGTTCGCCGCGGCCGGCAAGTACAACGAGTACGAGAATCTGCGGATCGGTGGGGTGCGGTACGCCGATCTGCGGGGTTACACCTACGACCGCGGTGACGTCACCGCGCGGGGTCTGGCGAACGTGTACGCGCAGACGCTCGGCACGATCTTCTCCAGCGTGGGGGAGAAGCCGTACGAGGTGGAGCTGGTGGTGGCCGAGGTCGGGGAGACCCCGGAGCAGGACCAGATCTACCGGCTGCCGCACGACGGGTCGATCGTGGACGAGCACGGCTCGGTGGCGGTGGGGGGTAACGCGGAGCAGATCAGCGGGTACCTCGACCAGCGGCACCGGGACGGGATGACGCTGGCGGAGGCGCTGAAGCTGGCGGTCCAGGCGTTGTCGCGGGACACGAACGGCAGCGAGCGGGAGATTCCCGCGGAGCGGCTGGAGGTGGCGGTGCTGGACCGGACGCGGCCGCAGAAGCGGAAGTTCAAGCGGATCGAGGGGCGACAGCTGGTTCGCCTCCTGGAGGCGGCGGGCGGCTCGGGCGGCTCTGGCGGCTCTGGCGGCTCGGACAAGACGGAGTCCGGCGGGGACGTGGAGTAATCGCCGGTGGGGGCTGGGGGCTGACGCCTGCGGCGCAGTGTCCTGTCCGGTGGGGGTTGAGGTGGCGCCCGGGGTGGGGTGGTGTTCGGGGCCGCGGTGGGGGTGGTCGTCCTCGGTCTGGCGCGAGAGTGCGTGCTGGAGAGGTCCAGGGCGTTGACGCGCCAGCCGCTGCGGGCGCCCACCCCCACCCCGTCCCCTCCCCGCCGCGGGCGGCTGCACGGCCCCGGTGGCGGGCGTGGCCCCCGTCACCCGCGCACGCGCGGCCGGGCGGCGGGCGCAAGCTGCCGCCAACCGCGGGCATTCGTGCCTCCCCCAGTGCCTTAAGGGCCTGGGAGGTACCCCCAGGGCGGCACGGGTGGGCGCGGCGGCACCCCGTAAGCGCCGGGCTGCGCCGACACCCCCGGCCCGCACCCACGCCCCCTCCTCACGGGACCCGGGTCGTCGAACCCCGTACCTCCAGGTGGACCGGGATGCCCGTCCCGGAGGGCTGTTCGCCGTTCAGGACGGCGAGCAGAGCCTGCATGCCCCGTTCGCCGAAGAGTTCCGCGTCCAGGCGGACGGTCGTCAGTTCCGGGTCGATCGCCGTCGCCAGGGCCAAGTCGTCCATCCCCGTGACCGAAAGGTCCGCCGGGACGCGCAGTCCCAGGCGGCGGGCAGCTTTGTAGGTGCCGGCGGCGAGCTGGTCGTCGTCGCAGACGACCGCCGTCACCCGGTCCCTCGAGGTCAGCGCGGCCTCCGCGGCGGCCTCCGCCCCCTTGATGGAGATCGGCGAACGCGCCGTGCGCAGCGACGCGCCCGGGACGCGGCGGAGCCGCGCCTCCAGCTCCCGCGCCCGGACCTCGAAGGTCCAGGACGGTACGTCCGCCCCGAGATGCAGGAAGTGGCGGTGGCCCAGCCCGAGAAGGTGCTCGGCCACTTGGCGGACGCCGTCCGCGATGTCCAGGTTCACCGTGACTCCGTCGGCACCGGGGTCGCTGTCCAGCATGACCAGGGGCAGCTGGTCGCCGCGGATCGCGGAGAGCGCCTCCGCCGCCATCGAGGACGCGATGACGCCGTCCAGGGCGGCCTGCGCGGACGCGAACGGGTCGCGGGCCGGGCCGATGCCCTCCGGGGAGGGGTAGAGCACCACGCCGAAGCCGTGACGGGACGCCACGCGGGCCGCGCCCGTGTACACGCCCGCGAAGAACTCCGTGGTCAGGGCCGGCACGACCAGGAGGACCGTACGCGTGCGTCCCAGCCGGAGGTTGCGGGCCGCGAGGTTGGGGCGGTAGCCCAGCGTGCGGGCGGCCTCGCGGACGCGTTCCGCCGTGGCCTCGGAGACCCGGCCGCGCCACTTGTCGCCCAGCACCAGGGACACCGCGGCCTGGGAGACGCCTGCTTCCCGGGCGACGTCCCGGCTCGTGGGACGGGTCCTGGCTCTGGGCACCGGCGCTCCTTCGTCTGGACTGGTGAACCGCGGTCATGGTACGTATGGAGGACCTAGTTATACGTAACACGTCGGTGAGAGGGTCGGGATGGCGACGGGATACCTGGACATTCTCCGGGCACGGCACGCCACCCGGCTGCTCGTGGGCACGCTGATCGGGCGGCTGCCCAACGCGACGGCTCCGATCGCGATCGTGCTGTTCGTACGGGCGGAAGGCGGGTCGTACAGCCTGGCCGGCGTGCTCGCCGCGGTCTACGGCCTGTCCAACGCCGTTGGGCAGCCGGTGCTGGGGCGGCTGGTCGATCTGAAGGGGCAGCCCCGGGTGCAGCTGCCGGCGGCCCTGTTGTCGGCGCTGGCGATGGCCGTGTTCGCCTTCACGGGGACCGGGTCTCTGGTCGTGGCGTACGGCGCCGTCGCCCTGGCGGGGCTGTTCACGCCGCCGCTGGAAGGCGGGCTGCGGGCGTTGTGGTCCTCGGTGCTGCCCAAGGAGGAGCATGTGCACCGGGCGTACGCCCTCGACGCCGTGGCCCAGGAGGTGATGTTCGCCGTCGGGCCGCTGCTCGTGACGGTGTGCACCTCCCTGTGGTCGGCCCAGGCCGCGCTGCTCGTGCTGAACGTCATCGGAGTGCTCGGGGCGCTGTCCGTGGTCGTCTCGCCGCCCTCGCGGGCCTGGCGGTCCGCGCCGCGTGAGGCGCACTGGCTGGGGGCGCTGCGCTCGCCCGGCCTCATCGCGCTGCTCGGGGCCTTCCTGGCCGTCGGCATGGCGCTGGGGTCCATCACGGTGGCCGCCGTGACGTACGCCGACGACCACGGCGGCGACGCCGTCTACGGCTGGCTGATGGCCGGGATCGGGCTGGGCGCGCTGGTCGGCGGCATCGCGTACGGGGCGCGGCAGTGGGCCGGGGAGCCCGCGCGGCGGCTCCAGGTGATCGTGGCGCTGCTGGCCGTGTTCTATCTGCCGCTGATGCTGATGCCGGGGCCGGTGGCCATGACGCTGCTCACCGTGGTCGCCGGGGTGTTCCTGGCCCCGGCGATCGCGTGCGCGTTCGTGCTGGTGGACCGGCACGCGCCGCGCGGGACGGTCACCGAGGCGTTCTCCTGGCTGGTGACCACCTTCACCGTCGGCGCGTCGCTCGGCACCGGAGTGACCGGGCCCGTGGTCGAGGCGGGAGGGGCGCTGTGGGGATTCGCCGTACCGGGCGCCGCGGGGGGCGTGTCGCTACTGGTTTTGACCGCCACCGGACGGGTATTGGCGGTTCCGGCGAGGACGGCGGTTGTCGCGGCCGGATCGGAAAATGATCCGAACCGTGCCGTCGAACCCCGTTTCAGCTCGAAGGATCGGGCGTAATGTTCCCTCATGGACCGCCGCATTTTCGGGCTGGAGAACGAGTACGGCGTCACGTGCACGTTCAGGGGACAGCGCCGCCTGTCGCCTGACGAGGTGGCGCGGTACCTCTTCCGGCGTGTCGTGTCATGGGGCCGAAGCAGCAATGTCTTTCTGCGGAACGGCGCTCGCCTCTATCTCGACGTGGGGTCACATCCGGAATACGCAACGCCGGAATGTGACAACGTGACCGAACTGGTCACCCACGACAAGGCCGGCGAGCGCATTCTCGAAGGACTCCTGGTGGACGCCGAACGACGCCTGCACGAGGAGGGAATCGCGGGCGACGTCTACCTCTTCAAGAACAACACCGACTCGGCGGGCAACTCCTACGGATGCCACGAGAACTACCTCGTGGCCCGGCACGGGGAGTTCTCCCGGCTCGCGGACATCCTCATCCCGTTCCTGGTGACGAGGCAGCTGCTGTGCGGGGCCGGCAAGGTGCTGCAGACGCCGCGCGGCGCCGTCTACTGCGTCAGCCAGCGTGCCGAGCACATCTGGGAGGGCGTCTCCTCGGCGACGACCCGCTCCCGGCCGATCATCAACACGCGCGACGAGCCGCACGCCGACGCCGAGCGCTACCGCCGGCTGCACGTCATCGTCGGCGACTCGAACATGTCCGAGACGACCATGCTGCTCAAGGTCGGCGCCACCGACCTGGTGCTGCGCATGATCGAGGCGGGCACCGTCATGCGCGACCTCACCCTGGAGAACCCGATCCGGGCGATCCGCGAGGTCAGCCACGACATCACCGGGCGCAGGAAGGTGCGCCTGGCCAGCGGCCGGGAGGCGTCCGCGCTGGAGGTGCAGCGCGAGTACTACGAGAAGGCGCTGGACTTCTGCGAGCGCCGCGGCATCCGCACCGGCACCGTCGACCAGGTGCTGGAGCTGTGGGGCCGCACGCTGGACGCGATCGAGTCCGAGGACCTCGACCGCATCGGCACCGAGATCGACTGGGTCATGAAGTACAAGCTGCTCGAGCGCTACCGCGCCAAGCACAACATGACCATGTCGCACCCGCGGGTCGCGCAGATAGACCTCGCGTACCACGACATCCACCGCCGTCGTGGCCTGTACTACCTGCTCGAGAAGAAGGGACAAGCCGCCCGGATCTGCAACGACCTGAAGATCTTCGAGGGCAAGTCCGTGCCGCCGCAGACCACTCGGGCCCGGCTGCGCGGTGACTTCATCCGGCGCGCCCAGGAGCAGCGGCGGGACTTCACCGTCGACTGGGTGCACCTCAAGCTGAACGACCAGGCGCAGCGCACCGTCTTGTGCAAGGACCCGTTCCGTTCGGTGGACGAGCGGGTGGAGAAGCTGATCGCCGGCATGTGAGAGGACGTGCCCCCGGGAGTTGACGAAACACCCGGAACGTCACACGGGCGCCGTACGTTACACCGTGCGGCGCCCTTCTCACGCCGTAGAGTTGCGCGGACGCCATCCACAAGATCGATGATTACGAGGCCCCCACCGTGCGCCGACGCTCACTTCTCATTGCCGTTCCCGCTGGACTGGCCACCCTCGCCGCGTGCGGCGACGACAAGTCCGATTCCGGCAAGGCCAGCGAGACGGCCTCGCCCTCCGAGCCCGAGACGTCGGCGGCGCCGTCCCCGAAGATCGTCGAGGGCCCGCTGCCGGCGATCACGGCCGGGACGAAGTTCGGGGAGAAGCCGACCGTCGCCAAGGGCAGCGGTGACCCCTCCAAGGACCTCGCGGTCAAGACGGTCATCGCGGGCGGCGGGCGCACGATCGCGGAGAACGACTTCATCGTCGCCCACTACCTGGGCCAGGTCTGGAGCACCGCCAAGGTGTTCGACAACTCCTACGACCGCAAGGAGCCCCTGGCCATCCAGCTCGCCCAGGGCACGATCATCGACGGCTGGCGCTACGGGCTCGTGGGGAAGAAGACCGGCAGCCGTGTCCAGATGGCGGTCCCGCCCACCTGGGGCTACGGCGAGCAGGGCAACGCGCAGGCGGGTATCAAGGGCACCGACACGCTGGTGTTCGTGGTCGACGTGCAGGACACGTTCAACGCCAAGAGCTCCGCCAAGGGCACCGACGTCGCCCAGGACAACATCGACCTGCCGAAGGTCGGCACCAACACCGATGGCAAGGCCCCCTCCATCGAGGTGCCCGACGCCCAGGCGCCGAAGAAGCTCGTGGCGAACTACGTCATCGAGGGCGACGGCGAGAAGGTCGGCGCCGAGGACAGCGTCCTGGTGCAGTACAAGGGCGTGCTGTGGGACGGCGGCAAGGAGTTCGACTCCACGTACGGCCGCGGCCAGCTGACGTCCTTCTCGCTCCAGCAGGTCGTCAAGGGCTGGGCGCAGGGCCTGACCGGCAAGAAGGTCGGCAGCCGCGTCCTCATCGTGATCCCGCCGGAGCTGGGCTACGGCGACAACCCGCCGCAGGGCAGCGGCATCCAGAAGGACTCCACGCTGGTCTTCTCCGTGGACATCCTCGCGAAGCTGTGACCCCCGCCGGGATGCAAGACTGTGCGTGTTCGCCTTTCCGCAGACAAGCAGGAGCATGAAGACGTGAGCATCGACAAGCCCGAGATCGACTTCCCGGGCGGCGAGCCCCCGGCGGACCTCGAGATCAAGGACATCTGGGAGGGCGACGGCGAGGTGGCGAAGGCGGGTGACACCGTCACCGTCCACTACGTGGGCGTCGCCTTCAGCACCGGCGAGGAGTTCGACGCCAGCTGGAACCGTGGCACCCCCTTCCGCTTCCCGCTCGGCGCGGGCCGGGTCATCAAGGGCTGGGACCAGGGCGTGCAGGGCATGAAGGTCGGCGGCCGCCGCCAGCTGACCATCCCGGCCCACCTCGCCTACGGCAACCAGAGCCCCACCCCGGCGATCCAGCCCGGTGAGACCCTGATCTTCGTGGTCGACCTGCTCGGCGTCTGATCCGACCGGAGTCGATCGCCGAGGGCCCATGCCTGTCCGGGCACGGGTCCTCGGCTTTTACCATGCCACCCCGGGGCGGTACGGTCATCGGTCGTAAGCACCATAGGGAGGCGAAGCGCGTCGATGGCCATTGCCAAGGCCGAGCGGCTGATGAATCTGGCGCTGTGTCTGCTCGGGACGCGGCGGCCGCTCACCAAGCGCGAACTGCGTGAGTCCATCGAGGCGTACCTCGAGGCGGGCTCCGACGACTCCTTCAACCGCATGTTCGAGCGCGACAAGGACGACCTGCGCGAACTCGGACTGGTCATCGAGACCGTCGAGAACCTCGAGGGCGAGACGGGTTACCTCGCCCGCCGCGACAGCAACCGGCTGCCGCCCATCACCCTGGACGCCGAGGAGGCCGCCGCCCTCGGGCTCGCCGCGAAGGTGTGGCAGCAGGCCCGGCTGGCCGGCGCGGCCTCCGGCGCCCTGCAGAAGCTGCGCGCGGCCGGACTCCCCGAGGACGTCGACCCGTACGGCGCGCACAGCGCGCTGGAGCCGCGCATCCCGGTGCACGAGGCCGCGTTCGAGCCGCTGATGCTGGCCTGCCGGGACCGCCGCCCCGTCGTCTTCGACTACCGCAAGGCCAACGCCGCCCAGCCCGAGCAGCGGCACGTCGAACCGTGGGCGCTGGAGTGCTGGCGCGGCCACTGGTACCTGGCCGGCTGGGACCGCGACCGCGGCGCCGAGCGGGTCTTCCGGCTCTCCCGGATCACGGGCAAGGTGCGCTCGCGCGCCGGCCGGTTCACCGTGCCGGCGCCGGACGTCGTCACCGTGCGGGAGACCGTGGCGAGCTGGGCCGGGGAGACCGCCGACCGCTCGGCGCGCATCCGGCTGCGCTCCGACGCCGGCTTCCCGCTTCGGGCCAAGGCCACCTCGGTCCGGGAACTCGGCGACGGCTGGGACGAGTTGGAGATCCCGTACGGGCACGGACTGGACGCCTGGCTGGTGGAGTTCGGACCGGACGTGGTGGTGCTGGAGCCCGAGGAACTGCGGGCCGACGTGGTGGACCGGCTGCGTGCCGTGGCCAAGGGCTGAGGGGGAGCGGACGACAACGTGGCAGGCAAACCGGTCAGGCCCGTGAACGCCATCGACCAGACCCGGCGGATGCTGTCCCTGGTGACGTATCTGCGCGAGCGGCCCGGCGCCCGTATCGAGGACGTGGCGCGCGCCTTCGGCATCACCGAGGACGAGCTGGTCTCCGACCTCGACGTGCTGCCGATGTGCGGCACCAGCTTCCGCGGCGGCGACCTGCTGGACATCGACACCGACGGCGAGCGCATCTGGTGGCACAACCCGGCCGCCCTGGGCGCCGACGCCGCCGAGCCGCTGCGCCTGGCCGCCGACGAGGCCACCGCGCTGCTCGTCGCCGCCCGCGCCGTGGCCACGCTGCCGGGGCTGCGCGAGAGCGACCGTCAGGCGCTGCTGCGGGCCACCGCCAAGGTGGAGACCGCGGCCGGCGAGACGGCCGGCGCCAGCTCCCGGCTCTCGGTGACCTTCGAGTCCGAGGGCGGCGTCTTCGCGGACGTCGACCGGGCCATCGCCGAGCGCCGCCGGCTGTGGATCCGCTACTACTCGCCCGCCCGCGACGAGGTCACCGAGCGGGAGATCGACCCCATCCGCCTGGTCAGCGTCGGGCACACGTACGTCGAGGCGTGGTGCCGTCGCTCCGAGGCGCGCCGCACCTTCCGGCTGGACCGGGTCGCCGAGATCAAGATCCTGGACGAGCCCTCCGCACCGCCCGAGGTGGAGCTGCGCGACCTGTCCGAGGGGCTGGTGCAGCCCTCCGCCGAGGACCCGGAGGTGGTCGTCGAGGTCGGTCCTGGCGGGCGCTGGGTCGCCGAGTACTACCCGCACGACAGCGCCGATGAGCTTCCCGACGGCGGGCTCCGTATCACCCTGCGCACCCCCGACCCCGCGTCGCTGAAGCGGCTGGCGCTGCGGCTCGGCCGCGACGGGCGCATCGTGGAGCCGCGGGAGCTGGCCGAAAGTGCCCGCCGGGCGGCGCGTGAGGCGCTGGCGGCGTACGACGGGGCCGTGACGGCGGGATGACCGGGCAGCACGACAGTCAGGAGCGAGGGCTTTGAGCGAGTCGGCGACCACAGGGACACGGGGCATGACGGCGGCGTCCGCGTTCTCCGGGATGAGGAACGTGGCCCCGGTGATGTTCCGGGCGGGCTGCCCGGACTGCCGGGAGCGCTTCGAACTCTCCGCGAGCGCGCTGCGGCTGGCCATCGGCGCCAGCAGCCGCACCACGTTCTACTCCTTCACCTGCCCCGAGTGCGGCGCCGCCGTCCGCAAGCCGGCGGGGGAGCGGATCGTCGAGCTGCTGACCGGCGGCGGGGTGCGTACGCTCCGGCTCCACTCGACCGTCTAGGCTCGACCCATGTTCTGGCCGATGTTCGCCGTGGCCCTGGGGTTCCTGGGGCTGGCGGTGCTCGCAGTGCTCGCCGTCCGGGTCTTCGTCGAGGCGGAGCGCCTCGGCAGGCAGGTCGCGGACTCGGCCCGCCGCATCGGCCGCGCGGCCGAGGATCTGGAGCGCGCGGCCGCGAGCACGGCCCGCTCGGCGGAGGCCCTGTAGCCCCGCGGCGCCGCACCGGCGGGACCGTCGTCCGGACGGGCCGCCGTCGCCGCCCTGTCACCGGCCGGGGCCCGGCAGGTACGCTGCTGATCGCGGCCCGGAGAACGAGGCCCGGACCGCGGACGGGAGTACGCACAGGGATTGCCGCACGTTCACCCTTGGGCGTTACGATCGCTGTCTGTACCGTCCTTCGGACGCATGTCCGACCGGTCGGACAGCCCCCCACCCACCCGCCTCGGTGAGAAGGTAAAGACTTATGGGACGGCTCGGACCCACCGAGATCATTCTGATCCTCGTCGTCATCATCCTGCTGTTCGGTGCGAAGAAGCTTCCCGACATGGCGCGGTCGCTCGGCAAGTCCGCCCGCATCCTGAAGAGCGAGGCGAAGGCGATGAAGGAGGACAACAAGTCCTCCGCTCCGGCCGACCCGCCGGCCACCGGCGAGCAGCCCCCGGCGCAGCGCACCATCCAGGCCGCCCCCGGCGACGTGACCAGCTCCCGCCCGGTCACCGAGCCGACGGACACGACCAAGCGCTGACGCAGGGCCGGTGACGTCCGGCCCGCCGCACGAGATGGGAACGTGGGTTGCTCAAGTCTGCCCGCACACAGCAGAGGGATCCCGAGGGGCGCATGCCTCTGGTGGAACACCTGCGTGAGCTGCGGAACCGCCTGGCCAAGGCCGTGCTCGCGATCGTCGTGGTGTCGGTCGTCGCCGCGTTCTACAGCGAACAGCTCATGCAGTTCCTGGCCGATCCGGTGCCCAAGTGCGACGACCTGACGAACAGCGACGGCGGCAACTGCGCCATCGTGTCGTTCAACACACTGACGTCGCCGTTCACCACGACGATCAAGGTGAGCCTCATGGCGGGCCTGGTCGTCTCCAGCCCGGTCTGGCTCTACCAGCTGTGGGCCTTCGTCGCCCCCGGTCTGCACCGGCACGAGAAGAAGTACACCTACGTCTTCACCGCGGCCGCCGTGCCGCTGTTCGCCGGCGGCGCCCTCCTCTCGTACGTCATCCTCCCGGTCAGCATCAAGGTGCTGCTCAGCCTCACGCCCGGGGGATCGGCGAACATCCTGTCGCTCGACGAGGTCCTCGACTTCACCATCCGCATGGTGCTGGTCTTCGGCCTGGCCTTCGAGCTGCCGCTGCTGCTGATCATGCTGAACATGGTGGGCATCGTGTCCGGCCGCCGGATGGCGGGCTGGTGGCGCGGTGTCGTCATGGGCGTCTTCGTCTTCGGCGCGGTGGCCACGCCCACCACCGACCCGGTGGGCATGCTGGCGCTGTCCGGGCCGATCGTCGTCCTGTACTTCGTCGCCGTGGGCTTCTCCCTGCTGAACGACAGACGGCGCGCCCGCAAGGAGGCCGAGGGCCCCGCGGACGACGAGGCCTCGGAGCTTGATCACATCCCCGAAGCCGTCGCACCGGCCGAACCGGTCACCACACTGCCCGAGCAGACCTCCCGGGACCGCGTCAACGGTTATGACGACGTGACCTGAGGACGGTCCGGCACCTCGTAGGGTCACTCCCGTGACCAGCGAGATCACCCTCTTCGTGAACCCCACCGCGGGCGGCGGCCGGGGCGCCCGCGCGGCGCGGTCGGCCGCCTCCGCGCTGCGCGACGCCGGCTTCCACGTCACCACCGTGACGGGCGACGGCCCCGAGGACGCGCTGTCCCGGGCGCGTACCGCCGTCGAGGAGGGCACGGGGGCCCTGATCGCCGTCGGCGGCGACGGCATGGCCAACCTCGCCCTGCAGGCCGTCGTCGGCACCGGCACCCCCTTCGGCCTGGTGGCCGCCGGTACCGGCAACGACTTCGCCCGGGCGCTCGGCATGCCCCTGGGCGAACCCGACACGTCCGGCCGGATGATCGCCGACGCGCTCAAGAGCGGGCGCTCCCGTGACATCGACCTCGGGCGGATCGGCGACCGCTGGTTCGGCGCCGTGCTCGCCTCCGGCTTCGACTCCCGGGTCAACGACCGGGGCAACCGGATGCGCGCCCCGCTCGGCCGCTTCAAGTACGACCTGGCGATGGTCGCCGAGCTGGCCGCCTTCCGGCCGCTGCCGTACCGGATCACCCTGGACGGCGGGGAGGTCCGCGAGGTCGAGGCGACGCTCGTGGCCGTGGGGAACGGGCCGTCGTACGGCGGGGGCATGCGGATATGCCCGGGAGCCGACCTCACCGACGGGCTGTTCGACATCACGGTGGTCGGCGAGTGCAGCCGGGCCACGCTGCTGCGGGTGTTCCCGCGCGTCTACCGGGGGACGCACGTGGACCACCCGGTGGTGACCGTGCTGCGGACGGCGAGCGTGGAACTGGTCGCCGAGGACGTCACCGGGTACGCGGACGGCGAGTACGTCGGGCCGCTGCCGCTGACCGCCCGCTGTGTGCCGGGGGCGGTCCGGGTCGTCGGCCCCTGAGCGGCGTCGCCGCACCTCACGCGGCCGATCCGGATAATGATCGTCACGTTGTCGGTGCGGCCCGGTACGCTCGAAAGCACGATGACAGAGGACCTCTCACCGGCCGAGCGGTACGCGGCAGCACGCAGGCGCGCTGCCGAGCAGGCCACCTCGCTCGCCTCCTTCCGCGAGATGTACGACTTCGGCCTCGACCCCTTCCAGGTGGAGGCCTGCCGGGCCCTGGAGGCCGGGAAGGGCGTGCTGGTCGCCGCCCCCACCGGATCCGGCAAGACGATCGTCGGCGAGTTCGCCGTCCACCTCGCCCTCCAGCAGGGCAAGAAGTGCTTCTACACGACGCCCATCAAGGCGCTGTCGAACCAGAAGTACGCCGACCTGTGCCGCCGGTACGGCACCGACAAGGTGGGCCTGCTCACCGGTGACAACAGCGTCAACTCCGACGCGCCCGTGGTCGTGATGACCACCGAGGTCCTGCGGAACATGCTGTACGCCGGGTCCCAGACCCTGCTCGGCCTGGGCTACGTGGTGATGGACGAGGTGCACTACCTGTCCGACCGCTTCCGGGGCGCCGTCTGGGAGGAAGTGATCATCCACCTCCCGGAGTCGGTGACGCTGGTCTCCCTGTCGGCGACCGTCTCCAACGCCGAGGAGTTCGGCGACTGGCTGGACACCGTCCGCGGGGACACCGAGGTGATCGTCTCCGAGCACCGGCCCGTGCCGCTGTTCCAGCACGTGCTGGCCGGCCGCCGGATGTACGACCTGTTCGAGGAGGGGGAGGGCCACAAGAAGGCCGTCAACCCCGACCTGACGCGCATGGCCCGGCTGGAGGCGAGCCGCCCGTCCTGGGGCGACCGCCGCCGGGGCCGCAACGGCATGCGGGAGGCGGACCGCGAGCGGGAGCGCAGACAGCGCTCGCGCGTGTGGACGCCGAGCCGGCCGGAGGTCATCGAGCGCCTCGACGCCGAGGGCCTGCTGCCCGCCATCACCTTCATCTTCAGCCGGGCCGCCTGCGAGGCCGCCGTGCAGCAGTGCCTGTACGCGGGCCTGCGGCTCAACGACGAGGAGGCGCGGATCCGGGTCCGCGACCTGGTCGAGGAGCGCACCGCCTCCATCCCGACGGAGGACCTGCACGTCCTCGGCTACTACGAGTGGCTGGAGGGCCTCGAGCGGGGCATAGCCGCCCACCACGCGGGCATGCTGCCGACCTTCAAGGAGGTCGTCGAGGAGCTGTTCGTGCGCGGTCTGGTGAAGGCCGTGTTCGCGACCGAGACCCTGGCGCTGGGCATCAACATGCCCGCGCGCTCGGTGGTGCTGGAGAAGCTGGTCAAGTGGAACGGCGAGCAGCACGCCGACATCACCCCCGGCGAGTACACCCAGCTGACCGGCCGGGCGGGCCGCCGCGGCATCGACGTCGAGGGCCACGCCGTGGTGCTGTGGCAGCGCGGGATGAACCCCGACCACCTCGCGGGACTGGCCGGCACGCGCACGTATCCGCTGCGCTCCAGCTTCAAGCCGTCGTACAACATGGCGGTCAACCTGGTCGAGCAGTTCGGGCGGCACCGCTCGCGGGAGCTGCTGGAGACGTCGTTCGCGCAGTTCCAGGCGGACAAGTCGGTCGTCGGCATCTCGCGCCAGGTGCAGCGCAACGAGGAGGGCCTGGAGGGCTACAAGGCCTCGATGACCTGCCACCTCGGCGACTTCGAGGAGTACGCGCGGCTGCGCAGGGAGCTGAAGGACCGGGAGAACGAACTGGCCCGCCAGGGCCAGGTGCAGCGGCGCGCGGAGGCCGCCGTCGCGCTGGAGAAGCTCAAGCCCGGCGACGTCATCCACGTGCCCACCGGCAAGTACGCCGGGCTGGCGCTGGTGCTCGACCCGGGGCTGCCCGCGGGCCGCACCAACGGCCACCGGGGCCTGGAGTACCACGACGGTCCGCGCCCGCTGGTGCTGACCGCCGAGCGGCAGGTGAAGCGGCTGGCGTCGATCGACTTCCCGGTGCCCGTGGAGGCGCTGGAGCGGATGCGGATCCCGAAGTCCTTCAACCCGCGCTCCCCGCAGTCCCGCCGGGACCTCGCCTCCGCGCTGCGCACCAAGGCCGGCCACATCGTGCCGGACCGGCACGGCAAGAAGCGCGCCCCGGCCGCCGACGACCGGGAGATCGCACGGCTGCGCAAGGCGCTGCGGGCGCACCCGTGCCACGGCTGCCAGGACCGCGAGGACCACGCCCGCTGGGCGGAGCGCTACCACCGGCTGCTGCGGGACACCTCGCAGCTGGAGCGGCGCATCGAGGGCCGGACGAACACCATCGCCCGCACCTTCGACCGGATCGTCGCGCTGCTGACGGAGATGGACTACCTGCGCGGCGACGAGGTCACCGAGCACGGCAGGCGGCTGGCCCGGCTGTACGGCGAACTCGACCTGCTGGCCAGCGAATGCCTGCGCGAGCGGGTCTGGGAGGGCCTCGGCCCCGCCGAGCTCGCCGCGTGCGTCTCGGCGCTGGTGTACGAGTCGCGGGTCGCCGACGACGCGATGGCGCCCAAGCTGCCGTCGGGCAAGGCGAAGGCGGCGCTCGGCGAGATGGTCCGCATCTGGGGCCGGCTGGACGCGCTGGAGGAGGACTTCCGGATCAGCCAGACCGAGGGCGTGGGCCAGCGCGAGCCCGACCTCGGCTTCGCCTGGGCCGCCTACATGTGGGCCTCCGGCAAGGGCCTGGACGAGGTGCTGCGCGAGGCGGAGATGCCGGCCGGCGACTTCGTGCGCTGGTGCAAGCAGGTCATCGACGTGCTGGGGCAGATCGCCGCGGCGGCCCCGGTGGCCGAGGGCTCGACGGTCGCCAAGAACGCCCGCAAGGCCGTGGAGGGTCTGCTGCGCGGGGTGGTGGCCTACTCCTCCGTGGGCTGACCCCGCTCGACATTCTCTCCGGAAGCCCGGTGCGCCCCTCGCGCGCCGGGCTTCTGCCCTGTGCGCGCCCTCGTGCGGCCGCATCAACGGCCGCGTACGCGGGAAGGGATGAGGACGCCTCCGAGAGGCCGTGGACCGCCGTTCCGAAGGCCCGGTTCACCCGTGACGGTGAGTGGCCGTCGTACGTCTGTACGCCGTGACGTGCTGTGTTCGAACAGTTCCGGGCCGTGCAAATGGCTCCGAGCGTACTCCGCCCCCAGGGGCCGTTTCCGGCACTCGCTGAATATGACATGGCGATGATCCCGTCGGACTAAGCTCGCCCGCAGCGCACCGAGTTGAGGTGAATTCGTGCGCCTGTTCCCTTATGTGCACGTTCCCGACCGTCAGTCGATACGCTTCAGAGGGCTCACATGGCGAGTGTCCATCTTCCTTACGCACGCGTGCTGTTGCTGCCGGCCATAGTGATGGCCACGGCGACCGGAGCCGCCGTCGCCCTGGTGACGGAGCCCGCCCGGATCGCCGTCGGCGTCTGCGGCGCCGTGGCGACCCTGCTGGTGGCCTCCACCGCGACCGAGGCGGCGCGCCGCGGCCGCGTGCTGCGGGAGGCGCGGGCCGAACACGAGCGTCACCGTGCGTATCTGGAGGCGCGGATCGCCGCCCACGACACGGAGACCGAGTACTTCATCCAGAAGGTCTTCCCCGCCTGTCTGGACCACCTGCACGCCGGCAACGAGCCGGACGAGGTGATGCGCGACCTGCCGCGGCTCAACCCGTCCTGGCGGGACCTGCCCGGATACCAGCAGGTGCTGCTGCGCACGGTCCTCAAGATCATCGACGACGAGGAGAACCTGCGTGACTCCTCGCAGCGCTCCTTCGTCTCCATCGCCCGCCGCGTCCAGGCGATCGTCCACCAGCAGGCCAAGGAACTGCGGGAGATGGAGGAGGACCACGGCCGCAACCCCGAGGTCTTCGACGACCTGCTGCGCATCGACCACGGCACCGCGCTGATCGGCCGCCTCGCCGACTCCATCTCCGTCCTCGGCGGCGGCCGGCCCGGACGCCAGTGGCCCAAGCCGGTCGCGCTCTACAGCGTGCTGCGCGGCGCCATGTCCCGCATCCTCGAGTACCGCCGCATCGACCTGAAGTCGATCGCCAAGATCAACATCAAGGGCATCCACGTCGAGCCGGTCATCCACGCCGCCGCCGAACTCCTCGACAACGCCACCCGCTACTCGCCGCCCACCAGCAAGGTCAGCGTCACCGCCACCGAGGTGCAGACCGGCGTCGCCATCGAGATCGAGGACGCCGGCGTCAGCCTCGACGAGCAGGCCCGCGCCCGCATCGAGGGCATCCTCGACCGCGCCCAGCGCGGCGTCGACCTCCAGGAGATCGGCGCCAACCCGCGCCTCGGCCTCGCCGTCGTCGGCCGCCTGTGCACCCAGTTCAGCATGCAGGTGTCGCTGCGCGCCTCCGCCTACGGCGGCGTCCGCGCCGTCCTGATCGTCCCCAGCGAGATGATCACCGACGAACCCGGCGTCGGCCTCGCCCACGGTATCGGCGCCACCGCCGTGCCCCGCCCCGTCGACGCCCTCCCCGGCCCGCAGCGCGCCCCCAAGAAGCGCCGCCCCACCAGCCCCCGCATCCCCGCCACGGCCGCCGTCGAGGACGACGTCCCCGAGGTCACCGAGTGGACCGCGGGCGGCCTCCCGCAGCGCCGCAGCCGCGTCAAGACCCCGCTCGCCCAGCGCTACGCCGAGCAGGCCGCCGCCGAGCGCGCCGAACGCGAGGCCAGGGAGCGCGGCGAGGAGTACCACGACATCTGGGCCGCGGCCGAGCCCGAGAAGAAGAAGCGACCCGACCGTGAACCCGGGCTGTGGGTCGACGCCTTCTGGGAGGGGCTGAAGAAGGACCTCGACCCGGACGTCCACCCCACCGACTTCACCCGGAACCCGACCGCCTACCTGCATCTCATCAACGAACCGGCCCGCACCGAGGCCGAGGACGAGGGGGACCTCAAGTGATCCAGCAACGAGCCAACTTCGACTGGATGCTCAAGGAGCTCGCCGACGGCGTACCCGGCGTCGAGATGATCGTGGTGCTCTCCGCCGACGGCCTGCGCATCGCCCGCTACGGAGGCGAGCCGGACGCCGCCGACCGGGTCGCGGCCGCCTGCGCCGGAGTGCAGAGCCTCGCCGCCGCCGTCGCGCAGGAACTTCCGCACGGCGACGGCGAGATGAAGATGGTGCTCATCGAGATCGACGAGGGCTACTTCTACCTGATGGCGGCCGGCGCCAACGCCTACCTCGCGGTGCTCTCCGACATGACCTGCGAACCCGGCCGCATGGGCGGCATGATGCGCGACCTCGTCGTCCGCATCGGCGCCCATCTGACCAGTCCGCCCCGACGGAACGGGCAGACCGTATGACTCCTCCCCAACGCCAGAGGCGCACTCCCGGGCAGGGCACCCCCGCACAGCCGGCCGCCCCGGCCCGGAAGGAGGGCGAGGGCGGCAACCCGGAGCGGCTGTACGTCGTGGCGGGACCGGACGGCGAGCGCGCCGACATCGACCTGGTCACGCTGATCGTGGCGCGTTCCCCCGACCTCCCGCCCTCCGCCACCCCCGAGCAGGCGGCGCTGCTCCGGCTCTGCGTCGCCCCCCTGTCCGTGGCCGAGCTGTCGGCCTATCTCAGTCTGCCGTTCAGCGTGGTGACCGTGCTGATCACCGAACTGCTGACGGCGGAACTGGTCCAGGCGCGCTCCCCGATCGTCCGCAAGGCGCTCCCGGACCGTTCCCTTCTCGAAGCGGTGATGCATGGACTTCAACGGCTCTGACACCATCCCGGGCCCACGCGCCGAGGACCAGCTGCCCCACACGGCGCAGTCCGCGGTGAAGATCGTGATCGTCGGCGGGTTCGGCGTCGGCAAGACCACGATGGTCGGCTCGGTCAGCGAGATCAAACCGCTGACCACCGAGGAGACCATGACGCAGGCCGGCATCGGGGTCGACGACAACTACGGCTCCGCGTCCAAGACGGCCACCACCGTCGCCATGGACTTCGGCCGCATCAGGATCACCGACGAACTGGTGCTGTACCTGTTCGGCACGCCGGGCCAGGAACGCTTCTGGTTCCTGTGGAACGGCCTGTTCGAGGGCGCGCTCGGCGCGGTCGTGCTGGTCGACACCCGCCGTCTGGAGGTCAGTTTCGACGTCATGGGCCGCCTGGAGGAACGCGGCGTGCCCTTCGTCGTCGCGGTCAACTCCTTCCCGGACGCGCCCCGTTACCCCGTCGCCGACCTGCGGGCCGCGCTCGACCTGTCCGAGGTGATCCCCATCGTGGAGTGCGACGTGCGGCGCCGCGCCTCGAGCCGTGACGTGCTGATGACCCTGATGCGCTTCCTGCACTCGCTCGCCATGACGGGCTCGCTGACCTGACACGCGGCACCCTCCCCCTCCCCGGACCCTTTGGGCTTTCCCCCTTTTCGGAGCGACCACAGTGACGCCTGACTCCCACTCCCAGACGCCGGACCGCCCGGCCGGTGACGACGCCCGGCCCGGACCGCCCCCCGGATGCCCCGCGCACGGCCTGGGCCCCGGCGGACTCGCCCGGCTCCACGAGTCGGACGACCTCAAGAAGCTCTACGAGCGGCTGCGCGAGGAGCACGGCCCGGTGGCGCCCGCGCTCATTCACGACGACGTACCGCTGTGGGTGGTGCTCGGTCACGCCGAGAGCCAGCAACTGGTGCGCAGCCCCGCGCAGTTCACCAAGGACAGCCGCATCTGGTCCGCGCTCCGCGACGGCCTGGTCAAGCCGGACCACCCGCTGATGCCGCACATCGCCTGGCAGCCGATGTGCGCCCACACCGAGGGCGAGCAGCACCGGCGCTGGCGCGGCGCCATCGACACCGCCGTCTCCGCCACCGACTTCCGCAGCCTGCGCCGGTACGTCAACCGCAGCGTCCAGCGCGTCGTCAACCGGTTCTGCGAGTCCGGCGAGGCCGACCTGGTGAGCCAGTACGCCGAGCACCTGCCGATGGCCGTGATGTGCCACGTCCTCGGCATGCCCGACGAGTACGACGACCGCATGGTGCAGGCCGCCCGCGACATGATCCGCGGCACCGAGACCGCCATCGCCAGCAACGCCTATGTGATGGAGGCGCTGAACCGCCTCACCGCCCGCCGCCGCGAGGAACCCCGGAACGACTTCACCGGCCACCTCGTCAGCCACCCGGCCGGACTGTCCGACGAGGAGGTCAGCCAGCACCTGCGGGTGGTGCTGATCGCCGCCTACGAGGCCACGGCGAACCTGCTCGCCAACGTGCTGCGCCAGGTGCTGATCGACCCGCGCTTCCGGTCCCAGCTCAACGGCGGCCAGATGACCGTGCCCCAGGCCGTGGAGCAACTCCTCTGGGATGAACCGCCGTTCAGCACCATCTTCGCCTACTACGCCAAGCAGGACACCGAGCTGGGCGGGCAGCGCATCCGCAAGGGCGACGGGCTGCTGTTCGCGCCCGCGCCGGCCAACGTCGACCCCCGGGTCCGCCCCGACCCGACCGCCGACATGCAGGGCAACCGCTCGCACCTCGCGTTCGGCGGCGGCACCCACGAGTGCCCCGGCCAGGACATCGGCCGTGTCATCGCCGAGGTCGGCGTCGACGCCCTGCTCATGCGGCTGCCGGACGTGGAGCTGAGCTGCGACGAGGAGGAGCTGACGTTCACCGAGTCGATCGCCTCACGCCATCTGGTGTCGCTGCCGGTGCACTTCACGCCACGGCCGCAGCAGGAGATCACGCAGGCGCCGAGCCACGAGAACGGCGCGGGGGCACCTGCGGCGTACGACTGGCAGATCGGGGGAGTTCCGAGGCAGGCGACGGCTCCGGCGCCCGCGGCCGTATCGGCCGGAGTTTCCGAGGGGGGCCGGGACCCGGGCGGGGGTGCGAGCGTCGGCGGGGTTCCGGACGCCGGTCCGGCACCGGCCGCGGTGCCCGTGCCGCCTCCGCCCGCGCGGCCGGAGCCGCCGAAGGGCGCCTGGCAGCGGTTCCTGCGGTGGTGGCGCGGCTACTGATCCGCCGCCCACTCCTCGTACGAGGCCCATGCCTCCAGCACCCGGCCGCTGGTGAACCGGCGTTCCGCCCCCGTCACCGGATCCGTGAACGCCAGTTCCCGCGCCAGCAGTTGCAGCGGGCGACGGAAGTCGCCGGCCGGGACCGGAGCGGTCACCTCGGGGTAGAGGGGGTCGCCGAGGATCGGCACCCCGAGGGCGCTCATGTGCACCCGGAGCTGGTGGGTCTGGCCGGTGCCGGGCACCAGCCGGTACCGGCCCAGGCCGTCCGCCCGGTGCGCGAGCAGCTCCACCCGGGTCTCCGCGTTCGGCTCCCCGTCGACCTCCCTCGCGGTCAGCACCCCGCGCTCCTTCACGATCCGGCTGCACACGGTGCGGGGGAGGCCGAGGTCCGGGTCGTACGCGGCCACGGCCTCGTACTCCTTGCGCACCCGCCGGTCGCGGAACAGCGTCTGGTACGCGCCGCGCTCCTCGGGGCGCACGATGAACAGCACCAGTCCGGCGGTGAGGCGGTCCAGGCGGTGCGCCGCGGTCAGTTCCGGCAGGCCGAGGTCGTGGCGGAGGCGGGCCAGCGCCGTCTGGCGGACGTGGCTGCCGCGGGGGGTGGTGGCCAGGAAATGGGGCTTGTCCGCGACGACGAGGTGGTCGTCCTGGTGCACCACGTGCAGGGGGAACGGGACCGGGGGTTCCTCGGGCATGTCGCGGTGGAACCAGACGCAGAGGCCGGGAGTGTAGGGGGTGTCCGGGGGGACGGGGGTCCCGTCGGAGCCGACGATCTCCCCGGCATCGAACATGCCGTCGATCACGGCGGTGTGTGCGGCCAGCCGCAGGACCAGGTGCTCGCGCACCGTTGATCCCGGGCCGTCTGCGGGGAGACGCACCCGGACCGGGTCCACGCCGTCGCGTTGCGGCAGGGGCGGGGGAGGGGTGGGGGTACGTCGGCGTCTCACGTGGGGCAAGGGTACGGGGGTGTGCGGGGCGTCTACGCAGCGGGCGTGTCTTCCTGTTCCGCCTCGATGCGGGCGTTCCATTCCTTCTTCGAGGCCTGCCAGCCGTCCTCGTTGTGGCCCAGGCGCCAGTAGCCGGAGATGGAGAGGTCCTCGCGGGGGATCGCGCGGTCCACGCGGAGCAGGCGGCGCAGTTCCTTCACGAAGTGCGCCTCGCCGTGCACGAAGGCGTGCACGCGGCCCTCCGGCCGGTCGAGGGCGCGGACGGCCTCCACCAGGGCTTCGCCGACCCTGCGGTCGCCGCGGTGCAGCCAGCGGATCTCCGCGTCGGAGTCGATCTTCTGCTCCTCCTCAGGGCCCGCGATCTCGAGGAACGCGTACGCGCGGGCGCCCTGCGGCAGCGACTCCAGGGCGCGGGCGATGGCGGGGAGCGCGCTCTCGTCACCGGCCAGGAGGTGCCAGTCGGCGGCCGGGTCGGGGGCGTAGGCGCCGCCGGGACCGAGGAAGCGGACGACGTCGCCGGGGCGGGCGTTCGTCGCCCACGGGCCGGCCAGACCCTCGTCGCCGTGGATCACGAAGTCGAGGGTCATCTCGCGGTGTTCGGGGTCCCAGTGGCGGATCGTGTACGTCCGGGTCACCGGCCACTGCTCGCGCGGGAATTCGGCGCGGATCCGCTCCAGGTCGAAGGGGTCCGGGTAGACCGCCCCCGGCGCCGGGAACAACAGCTTGACGTAGTGGTCGGTGCAGGTGTCCGCCGAGACGCGCGCGAGGCCCTCGCCGCCCAGCACCACGCGCTGCATGTGCGGGGTCAGCCGCTCGGTGCGGACCACCACGCCGGTGTGCGGGGTGCGCGACGCGCGTGCCGGTCGCTCAGCCATGAGGGCCTCCCAGTCACAGTTAGGTATGCCTAAGTTAGCACCTACCGCTCCGCGAGAGTCGCCAGCAGGCGGGTGACCGACCCGCCCAGACCCCAGCGCGCGGCCAGGGATTCCACGGCGGCCGGGTCGCGCGGGACGCGCGGCAGGACCGTGTCGACGTCCGGGACCGGGACGTCGTCCGCGACCCGGACGACCTTCGGCGCCACCGCGAGATACGGCCGCGCCTCGTCCAGACGCCTGCGCTGCGTCGGTGTGAGCTTCGACCGCGGGTCGTCCACGGCCGCCAGGATCCCGGCCAGGTCCGTGAACTCGGCCAGCAGCTTGGCCGCCGTCTTCTCCCCGATGCCGGGCACGCCCGGCAGGCCGTCGCTCGGGTCGCCGCGCAGCAGCGCGAGATCCGCGTACCCCTTGCCGTCCACCCCATACTTCGCGCGCAGCGCCGCCTCGTCGGTGACCTGCAGCGTGCCGACGCCCTTCACCGGGTACAGCACCCGCACCCCGCGCGCGTCGTCCACCAGCTGGTAGAGGTCCCGGTCGCCGGTGACGATGTCGACCGGGCCGTCCGCCCGCGCGGTGAACGTGCCGATCACGTCGTCCGCCTCGTACCCGGCGACGCCCACCCGGGCGATGCCCAGCGCGTCGAGCACCTCCTCGATCACCGGCACCTGCGGCGACAGCGTGTCCGGCACCTCCTCCACGTCCGGCCCCGTCTCCTGCTCCTCGGCGACCCGGTGCGCCTTGTAGGAGGGGATGAGCTCCACCCGCCACTGCGGGCGCCAGTCGGCGTCCATGCAGGCCACCAGGCCCTCCGGCCGGTGGTCCCTGACCAGGCGGTCGATGAAGTCCAGCAGCCCGCGCACGGCGTTCACCGGCGTGCCGTCCGGCGCCTTGACGGACTCCGGGACGCCGAAGTAGGCGCGGAAATAGAGGGAGGCGGTGTCGAGAAGCATCAGTCCGGTCACGTCCCGCATCATGCCCCACCCCACCGACAGCACCGCCCCGTCGGCACGCCCGCGTGGCCCTTCGCGCGACGTGTTGCGCAGTGCGCCACATCTGTGAGGCGGCCCACGAAGCGTTTGCGCCGTTCGAATCCGGGGAGGCGCGGCGGCGGAACGATGCCGGTTGCTGTCTCAACCTGGTGCGGACCGCTGGTCCGCCGCATCGCTCCGGCATCTGTCGCCGAGACGAGAGGTACGTGTGTCATCAAGGCTTGAGGCCGAGCACCTGTTCAAGGTGTTCGGCAGACGACCGGACCAGGCAGTCGAACGGCTGCGCAACAACACGGCGGACCGCGAGGAACTGCGGGCCGACGGCGTCACCGCCGCCGTCATCGACGCGTCCTTCTCCGTGGAGCCGGGCGAGATCTTCGTCGTCATGGGCCTCTCGGGCTCCGGCAAGTCGACCCTGCTGCGGATGCTGAACGGTCTGCTGGAGCCGACCGCCGGACACGTCCGCTTCGACGGACAGGACCTCACCGCCCTGTCCGACCGCGAGCTGCGGGACGTCAGGTCCCGGAAGATCAGCATGGTCTTCCAGCACTTCGCGCTCTTCCCGCACCGCAGCGTCCGTGACAACGCTGCCTACGGTCTTGAAGTGCAGGGCGTGCCCCGCGCCGAGCGCGAACGCCGCGCCGACGAGGCGCTCGCCCTGTGCGGCCTGGCCGGCTGGGAGGACGCGTGGCCCGACGAGCTGTCCGGCGGCATGCAGCAGCGCGTCGGCCTCGCCCGCGCGCTCGCCACCGACGCCGACCTGCTGCTGATGGACGAGTCCTTCAGCGCCCTGGACCCGCTGATCCGCCGCGACATGCAGGACCAGCTGATCGAGCTGCAGAAGAAGCTGAAGAAGACCATCGTCTTCATCACCCACGACCTCAACGAGGCCATGCGCCTCGGTGACCGCATCGCCGTCATGCGGGACGGTCGCATCGTGCAGATCGGCACCGCGCAGGACATCCTGATCCGGCCGGACAACGACTACGTGGCCTCCTTCACCCAGGACGTCGACCGCTCCCGCGTGCTGACCGCCCAGGCGGTCATGGATCCCGAGGTGCGCGGCGACGAGGCCGACTGCGGCTGCGAGACCGCCGCGCCCGGCACCTCCTTCACCGACCTGTGCGCCATCAGCGCGCGCGTGCCGCACCCGGTGGCCGTGGTCGACGACGGCGACCTCGTCGGCGTCGTGCCCCGGCAGCGCCTGGTCGGCTTCCTCGGCGACGAGGAGGCGGACCCCGGCGTCTGCGACAGCCCCAAGGACCAGGGCGGCAAGGTGATGGCCCGTGCCTAGGATCCCGCTCGGCGACTGGGTCAACAGCTCGGTCGACTGGCTGCTCTCCAACCTCACCTGGCTGTTCGACTTCTTCAAGGCCGTCTTCACCGGCGCCTACGACGGTGTCAACGCCGTCCTCCAGGCTCCGGAGCCGCTGATCCTCTGCGGCATCTTCGCGGTCATCGCCTTCTGGCTGCGCGGCACCCTCGCCGGTGTCCTCACCTTCGTCGGCTTCGCCTTCCTCGACTCCATGGAGTTGTGGGAGGACTCGATGGTGACGCTGGCGCTGGTGATCGTCGCCACCGTGATCGCCCTGGTGATCTCCGTGCCGGTGGGCGTCTGGGCGGCCCGCTCCGACCGGGTCAGCGCCTTCGTCCGGCCGATTCTCGACTTCATGCAGACGCTGCCGGCGATGATCTACCTGATCCCGGCGATCCTGTTCTTCGGGACGGGATCCGCCCCGGGCATCGTCGCCACGCTGATCTTCGCGCTCGCCCCGGGCGTGCGCATGACCGAGCTGGGCATCCGCCAGGTCGACAAGGAACTGGTCGAGGCGGCCGAGGCGTTCGGCACCACCCCCCGCAACACCCTGCTGCGCGTCCAGCTCCCGCTGGCGCTGCCCACGGTGATGGCGGGCGTCAACCAGGTCATCATGCTCGGCCTGTCCATGGCCGCGATCGCCGGCATGGTCGGCACCGGCGGCCTCGGCGGCGCCGTCATCGAGGCCATCGGCCAGCTCAACATCGGCCTCGGCGCCGAGTCCGGTCTGGCCATCGTCATCCTGGCGATCTACCTGGACCGCATGACCAGCGCCCTGGGCACCCAGGTGTCCCCGCTGGGCCGCCGCGCGGCCGCCAAGGCACGCGCCGCCCAGGGCCTGAAGATCTGGTCCTACCGGCCCCGGCCGCAGGTCGCCGTGATCGGCATCGTCGTGCTGGCCCTGGTGGCCGGAGGCATGGGCCTGTTCGGCGGTTCCGCCGGGTCCGGCGGCACCACGGCCAACGACAAGAACGTCGGCGACGGCAAGAAGATCAGCATCGGCTACATCCCGTGGGACGAGGGCGTCGCCTCCACGTACCTGTGGAAGGAGATCCTCGAGCGGCGCGGCTTCGAGGTCGAGGCCAAGCAACTGGACGCCGGGCCGCTGTACACCGCGCTGGCGCAGGGCGACGTCGACTTCCAGACCGACGCCTGGCTGCCCACCACGCACGCCGAGTACTGGAAGAAGTACGGCGACCGGCTCGACGACCTCGGCGCCTGGTACGAGGAGACGAGCCTGGAGCTGACCGTCCCCGCTTACATGGAGGGCATCGACTCACTGGAGGACCTGAAGGGCAAGGCCGCAACCTTCGACGGGAAGATCACCGGCATCGAGTCCAGCGCGGGCATGATGGGCCTGCTGAAGAGCAAGGTGCTCGGCGACTACGGCCTCGACAAGGAGTACAAGGTCGTCGACAGCTCCACCCCGGCGATGCTGGCCGAGCTCAAGCGCGCCTACAGCAAGAAGGAGCCGGTGGTCGTCACGCTCTGGTCCCCGCACTGGGCGTACAGCGACTACGACCTGAAGAAGCTGAAGGATCCCAAGGGCTCCTGGGGCGAGGGCGACGCGGTGCACCTGGTGTCCCGTAAGGGCTTCGCCGGTGAGAACCCGGTTGTCGGGAAGTGGCTGAAGGACTTCTCGATGAGCGAGAAGGAACTCACCGGCCTGGAGGCCGAGATCAACAAGGCCGGCAAGGGCCGCCAGCAGGACGCCGTGCGCGCCTGGCTGAAGGACCACCCGGGCATCGTCGACAAGCTGGCTCCGGTGGAGTCCGGTTCGGGCGGTGACACCCCCGCCGAGGCGAAGCGCGCCCTGGACGTGGCGTGGTTCCCGTGGGAGGAGGACGTCGCCGTCACCTACCTGTGGAAGAACGTCCTGGAGCGGCGCGGTTACCAGCTGAACCTCAAGCAGATGGAGGTCGGTCCGGTCTACACCGGCCTCGCGTCCGGGGACATCGACCTCAACTTCGACGCGTGGCTGCCGCACTCGCAGAAGAACTTCTACGAGCCGAACAAGGACCAACTCACCGACCTCGGCACCTGGTACGAACCGGTCTCGCTGGAGATCTCCGTCCCCTCCTACGTCAAGGACGTCAAGTCCCTGGCCGACCTGAAGGGCAAGGCCGACCTGTTCGGCGGGCGGATCGTCGGCATCGAGGCGGGCACCGGCCAGATGGACATCCTGAAGAACAAGGTGCTGCCGGCCTACGGCCTGGACGAGGAGTACGAGGTCGTCGACGGCTCCTCGCCGGCGATGCTGGCCGAGCTCAAGCGCTCCTACGCCAAGAAGAAGCCGGTGGCCGTCACCCTGTGGTCGCCGCACTGGGCCTACAACGACTACGAGCTGACCAAGCTCGCGGACCCGAAGCGCGCCTGGGGCGAGAGCAACACCATCCACACCATCGCCAGCAAGAAGTTCCCCGAGCAGTACCCCCGGCTCACCGAGTGGATCAAGGGTTTCCACATGAGTGAGGACGAGCTCGGGTCCCTGGAGGCGGAGATCAAGAACCGCGGCCAGGGACACGAGGAGGAGGCCGTCGCCGCCTGGCTCGAGGAGCACCCGGACATGGTGGAGCGGATGACGCCGCAGTAGCCGCCGCCGTACCGGTCACGTCCTGCGAGGGGCGGGTCCCGAAGCGTCCCTCCGGGGCGCGCGGACCCGCCCCTCGCGCTCTCCGGACCCGCCCCCGCCACCGTATGAATCCGGTCAACCACACAGTGCCAGCGCCATCCCGGACCTCCCCCGTGACCTTCCGGCGAACACGGTGAACAATGGCTGGAGCACGTCTCTTCGCATCCGAGGTGTGCCGAGGGGCCCGGCAGGAGGCCGGCGTGAACCGAGAGGTCCGCACCGGCCGCACATGACCCCGACGTGACAGGTGCCTGAAACGGTCTGCCGAACATGCGTAGGGTGCAGACCAACTCGGCAAGGGAAGAGCGCCGGAACCCCGGCGGTCGGGTGCGACGAGCGGCGAAGGAGGGAGCCGGAGCGATGGGCGACCACAAAGAACAGCCCCTGCGGGTGGGCGCGGCCGTGCGGCGGCGACGCCGCGCGCTGGACCTCACCCTCGCCGTCGTGGCCGAGCGCAGCGGTCTGTCGGTCCCGTTCCTCAGCCAGATCGAGAACGAGCGCGCGCGTCCCAGCCAGACCTCCCTGGAGAAGCTCGCCGACGCGCTGCGCACCACCGCGGTCGAGCTGCTCGCGGCCGCCGACCCGGCGTGCAGCGTGGACGTCGTCCGCTCGGAGGGCGCCGAGGAGTGGACCGAGCCACGGGTACGGTCCCTGGTCCGCGGCCACCACCAGATGCACGCCTCGGAGTTCACCGGCGACCACGACGCCGGACGCGAACTGCAGTTCCGCAACGACCAGTTGATGTACGTCGCGGAAGGCGCCGTGGAGATCGAGGCAGAGGGGCGCGCCTACCGCCTCGGACGCGGCGACACCCTGTACCTCACCGGAGGCGTCCGGCACCGCTGGCGGGCCACGGTGCCGGAGACCCGGCTGCTGGTCGTCGCCGTCGCCGAGCACATCGAGGCGCTGCGGGACACCAAGCCGCGCCGATGAGCCGCGTACGGGTCGTCTCCCTCGTCCCGTCGCTGACGGAGGCCGTGGCCGTGTCCGCGCCCGGCGCGCTCGTCGCGGCGACCGACTGGTGCACGCACCCCGCCGGGCTCGACGTGGCCCGTGCCGGCGGCACCAAGAACCCCGCCGTGGACCGCATCACGGCCCTCGCCCCCGACCTGGTGATCGCCAACGAGGAGGAGAACCGGCAGCCCGACCTGGACGCCCTGCGCGCGGCGGGCCTCGACGTGCTGGTCACGCATGTACGGACCCTGCCGCAGGCCTTCACCGAGCTGGACCGCGTCCTGACGGCGTGCGGGGTGCGGAGCCGGCCCGGCTGGCTGGACGCGGCGGAGGCGGCGTGGGAGGCGCCGCCGGCGTTCCAGGAGCCGCGCACGGCGGTGGTGCCGATCTGGCGCCGCCCGTGGATGGTGCTCGGCCGCGACACCTTCGCGGGGGACCTGCTGGCCCGCCTCGGGGTGCGCACGCTGTACGCGGACCACTCCGAACGGTATCCGCGCATCCCGCTCGACGAGTTGCGCGCGGCCCGGCCCGACGTGGTCGTCCTCCCCGACGAGCCGTACCGCTTCACGGCCGACGACGGCCCTGAGGCCTTCCCCGGCCTGCCGTGCGCCCTTCTCAGCGGGCGCCATCTGACCTGGTACGGCCCGTCGTTGGCCAAGGCGCCGGAGGTGCTGGGGCGGGCGTTGCGGACGGTCCGCCGCTGACGGCCGGCGCTCGTGCGGCGGGCGGATGCCGGGCGTTGCATAAGCTGAGCTTATGAGCAGGACGGAAGACCACGGCGACGAACGGCCCGGGAGCGGCGGTTCGCTGGCGCACCGGGTGCCCGACCTCGGCGCGCTCGAGCTGCTGCTCGCCGTGGCACGGGTGGGGAGCCTGGGCCGGGCCGCGCGGGAGCTGGGCATCACCCAGCCCGCCGCGAGCAGCCGGATCCGGTCGATGGAACGGCAGCTCGGCGTCGCCCTCGTCGACCGCTCGCCCCGCGGGTCGCGGCTCACCGACGCGGGCGCCCTGGTCACCGACTGGGCCCTGCGGATCGTCGAGGCGGCCGAGGCGTTCGACGCGGGCGCGCAGGCGCTGCGGGACCGCAGGGACTCACGGCTGCGGGTGGCGGCGAGCATGACGATCGCCGAGTACCTGCTGCCCGGGTGGCTGGTCGCGCTGCGCGCGCAGCGGCCGGACACAGCGGTGTCCCTGCTCGCCGGCAACTCCACGGCGGTCGCGGAACGGCTGCTGGCGGGGGAGGCGGACCTCGGCTTCGTGGAAGGGCTGACGGTGCCGGCCGGACTGGACTCCGCGGTGATCGCCCACGACCGGCTGGTCGTGGTCACGGCCCCCTCGCACCCCTGGGCCCGCCGCAGGCGCCCCCTCGCGGCGGAGGAACTGGCCGTCACACCGCTGGTCCTGCGGGAGGAGGGCTCCGGCACGCGGCAGGTGCTGGACGCGGCGCTCGGCGGGCTGGCCCGCCCGCTGATCGAGCTGTCCTCGACGACGGCGGTCAAGGCGGCGGCCGTCGGCGGCGCGGGACCGGCGGTGCTGAGCGAACTGGCGGTGGGGGAGGAGCTGGGCATGCGGCGCCTGGTCCGGATCCCGGTCCAGGCGGTCGCCCTGGCCCGGGACCTCCGCGCGGTCTGGCCCACGGGCCATCGCCCGACGGGCCCGGCACGGGACCTGCTCTCACTGACCCGCGGCTGAGGACGCGGGCCCGCGCCCGACGGAGGGGGACGCGGCGTCTCCGGCTCCCGTAGAACCCGTTTCCCCGGCTGTCGGCCCCCCAGCCCCGGGCGTCCGGCGGCGCCGGTCCGACTGGCCGGGCGCCCTGTCAGACACCCGCCGCCGTGATCAGCGCGGACACCACCCGTTCGTCGTCCCCCATCTCCGGATGCCACTGCACCCCCACCACCCAGGGGCCGTCCGGTCGTTCGACCGCTTCCACCGTGCCGTCCTCCGCGTGGGCGGACGGGATCAGGCCGGCGCCGAGGCGGTCGACCGCCTGGTGGTGGTAGGTGGGGACCGACGTCTCCTCGGGGACGGCCTCGGCGTACCGCGTGCCCGGGACCGGCTTGACCGGGTGGTGGCCGAAGACGCCCGGCACCTCCGCGTGGCCGTCGATGTGCTGGACCAGGGTGCCGCCCAGGGCGACGTTCAGCAGCTGCATGCCCCGGCAGACGCCGAGCAGCGGCACGCCCCGCTCCAGGGCCGCCCGGATGAGCGCCAGCTCCCAGGCGTCCCGTGCCCGGGCCGGAGGCCCCGTGCGCGGGTCGGGCTCGGCGCCGTAGTGGACGGGCTCCACGTCCGGGCCGCCCGCGACGACCAGGCCGTCCAGCCGGGCCACGGCCGCCGCCGCGTGCTCCGGCGCGTCCGGCGGGAGCATCGCCGCCAGACCGCCCGCCCGCTGCACCAGCCGCGGATAGCCGGCCGGCAGCAGCGCGGCGTCCAGCTGCCACACGCCCCACCGCACGCCCGACTCCGCGTAGGTACTGATGCCGATCAGTGGCCTGCCCGACACCGGGCACCTCCTCTTCCTCAGTCCCGCGCCAGCTCCGCCTCGGCTGCCGCCAGCGCCGCGAACTCCTCCTCCGGCGCCTTCGCCACCAGATGCCTGCGGCTGTACAGCCCGAAGTAGGCCAGCGCCACGATGTACACCGCCAGCGCGATGAACGCCGCCGTCACGTCCACCAGGAACGTCGCCACCAGCGCCGCGCAGGCCAGCACCAGCGCCACCGACGAGGTCAGCACGCCGCCCGGCGTCCGGTACGGCCGCGGCAGCTCCGGCTCACGGCGCCGCAGCACGATGTGCGACAGCGACATCAGCGCGTAGGAGATCGTCGCACCGAACACGGCGATGTTCAGCATCCGCGCCCCGTTGCCCGTGCTCGCGGCCAGCGCGAACCCGATCGCGCCCGGCACCAGCAGCCCGAGGTACGGGGCGCGCCGGCTGCTGGTCAGGGACAGGAACCGGGGCAGATAGCCCGCCCGGGACAGGGCGAACAGCTGCCGCGAGCCGGCGTAGATCAGGGAGAAGAACGAGGCGATGAGCCCCGCGAGTCCCGCGTAGTTCACGATCCTGCTCAGCACCGTCGCCTCGCCGTCCGGCTGGAGCGCCTCGACCAGCGGGTTGCCCGCGTCCTGGATCGCGGACGAGCCGCGCGCCCCGGCCGCCGTGAAGAAGGTCATCAGGGCCAGCACCACCAGGATGCCCATCGACCAGCGGATCGCGCGCGGCAGCGTACGGGCCGGCTCCCGGGTCTCCTCGGCGGCCAGCGGCACGCCCTCCACACCCAGGAAGAACCACATGCCGAACGGGAACGCCGCCCAGATCCCGAGCAGCCCCATCGGCAGCCAGGAACTGGCGCCCAGCGCCGAGGTGTCCACCGGGATGTCGTCCAGCGAGGACGCGTCGAACTCGGGCAGCGCGGCCAGCGCGAACACCACCAGCGCGGCCACCGCGATGCCGGTGACGACGAAGCTGAACCGCAGCGCCTCGCCCACGCCCCACAGGTGGATGCCGGTGAACACGATGAAGCAGGCCAGGTACACCGGCCAGCCCGACTCCAGGCCGAACAGGCCGAGGGACTCGACGTAGTCGCCGATGAAGATGGAGATCGCGGCCGGCGCGAGGACGTACTCGATGAGGATGGCGGTGCCGGTGAGGAAGCCGCCCCACGGGCCGAGCGCCCGGCGGGCGAACCCGTAGCCGCCGCCCGCCGTGGGCAGTACCGACGACAGCTCGGCGAGGGCGAACACCATGCAGGTGTACATGGCGCCCATCAGGACCATGGCGATCGCCAGGCCGCCGAAGCCGCCCTCGGCCAGGCCGAAGTTCCAGCCGGAGTAGTCGCCGGAGACGACGTAGGCGACGCCGAGGCCGGTCAGCAGCAGCCAGCCCGCGCTGCCCCGGCGCAGTCTCCGGCGCTCCAGGTAGTCGTCGGGCTCGCCGGCGGGTTCACGGGATGCGGATGGAAGGCTCACGGCACGGCTCCCCAGGAGACGGTGTGGCACGGAAGGTGGTAATGGCACGGATCCAGACCTTTGTGGGCCCATACCTTCGTGGCGCACCCGACGTGCGCGCAACCCCCGTGCGTTAAGCCGCGGTAAAACTGCCCGCGCCCGCCGCGCGCCACGCCGTCAGGCGAGGAACCCCCGCAGCAGTGCCGCCGTCCCCGCACAGTGCTCCCGCATCACCTCGCGCGCCCCGTCCGCGTCCCCCTCGACCACCGCCTCGACCAGCGCCGCGTGCTGCCGCTGCGAGTGCTCCAGGTTGCGCACCAGCAGCGGGATGCAGTCCAGCAGGTCGTTCACCGTCGCCCGGACGGCCGCGTACTGCGCGGTCAGCGAGGGCGAGCCGGACAGCTCCGCCAGGGTGAGGTGGAACAGCGTGTCCGCCCGCCGGTAGTCGCCCAGCGGCGCCTCCTGCGTGCCCGCCAGCGCCTCACGCAGCCGCTCCGCCTGCCCCTCCGTCAGCCCGTGCGCCGCGCACAGGCCCGCCGCGCCCACCTCCAGCACCTCCCGGAAGCGCAGCACGTCCTCGATGTCCACCTCGGCGATCCGCCGCCGCAGCTCCTCCTCGCCGGTGTCCGTCGGACGGGGCAGCACGAACGTCCCGCCGTACCGGCCGCGCCGCGACTCCACCAGACCCTGGTCCTGGAGCACCTTCAGCACCTCGCGCAGCGTCACCCGGCTGATCCCCAGCCGCTCCGCCAGCTCCCGCTCGGCCGGCAGCCGCTCCCCGCCCGCCACCAGGCCCAGCCGCACCACCTGGAGGATCTGCTCCAGCGCCTCCTCGAAGCCGTTGCCCGCACGGACCTGCCGCAGCACCGGCGCCAGCCGGTCCCCGACCGCGCCGACCGCATTCTCCGGCATCTGGTCGTGCCCCCTTCCCAAGCAATGGTTCCCGGCAATACCTTATGGCTCCCGGCTGACCGAAGAAGCCCCAGGAGGCCCTCCCGTGGCAGACCGCACACCCCCGCTTGCCGTCGAGGAGCTGCACGCCCTCGTCGCGGGCGGCGAGATCGACACTGTCGTCCTGGCCTTCCCCGACATGCAAGGCCGCCTCCAGGGCAAGAGGTTCGCCGCCCGCTTCTTCCTCGACGAGGTCCTCCACCACGGCACCGAGGGCTGCAACTACCTGCTCGCCGTCGACGCCGACATGAACACCGTCGACGGCTACGCCATGTCCTCCTGGGAGACCGGCTACGGCGACTTCGCCATGTACCCCGACCTGGACACGCTGCGCCGCGTCCCCTGGAACGAGGGCACCGCGATGGTCGTCGCCGACCTCGCCTGGGCCGACGGCTCCCCGGTGGCCGCCGCGCCCCGGCAGATACTGCGCCGGCAGCTCGACCGGCTCGCCGCCCTCGGCCACACCGCCCAGGCCGGCACCGAGCTGGAGTTCATCGTCTTCAAGGACACCTACGAACAGGCCTGGGACTCCGGCTACCGCGGCCTCACCCCGGCCAACCGGTACAACGTCGACTACTCGGTGCTCGGCACCGGCCGCGTCGAGCCCCTGCTGCGCCGCATCCGCAACGAGATGGCCGGCGCCGGCCTCACCGTCGAGTCCGCCAAGGGCGAGTGCAACCCCGGCCAGCACGAGATCGTCTTCCGCTACGACGAGGCCCTGGTCACCTGCGACCAGCACGCGATCTACAAGACCGGCGCCAAGGAGATCGCCGCCCAGGAGGGCGTCTCGATCACCTTCATGGCCAAGTACGACGAACGCGAGGGCAACTCCTGCCACATCCACCTCTCGCTCGCCGACCTCGCCGGGGAGAGCGTCATGCCGGACTCCCCGGAGGACCCGGACAGCATGTCGGAGGTGATGCGGCACTTCCTCGCCGGCCAGCTCGCCGCGCTTCGCGAGTTCTCCCTGCTCTACGCCCCGCACATCAACAGCTACAAGCGGTTCCAGCCGGGCTCCTTCGCCCCGACCGCCGTCGCCTGGGGTCACGACAACCGCACCTGCGCGCTGCGCGTGGTCGGCCACGGCCGCTCCCTGCGCTTCGAGAACCGGCTGCCCGGCGGCGACGTCAACCCGTACCTGGCCGTGGCCGGCATGGTCGCCGCGGGCCTGCACGGCATCGAGCAGCGCCTCGAACTGCCCGAGCCCTGCGCGGGCAACGCCTACACCGCCGGTTTTGAGCACGTCCCCACCACGCTGCGCGAGGCCGCCGAACTGTGGGAGCACAGCGAGATCGCCAAGGCCGCCTTCGGCGAGGAGGTCGTCGCCCACTACCGCAACATGGCGCGCGTCGAGACCGACGCCTTCGACGCCGCGGTCACCGACTGGGAGCTGCGCCGCTCCTTCGAACGCATGTGAGGCCCCGAGTGTCCGACCAGTCCGCCGAGCTCCAGGTGTGCAACCCCGCCACCGAGGAGGTCATCGCCACCGTCCCGGCCGCGAGCCCCGCCGACGTGGACGCCGCCGTCGCCCGCGCGGCCCGCGCGCAGACCGTCTGGGCCGCCCTCGCGCCCGGCGAACGCGCCCGCCTGCTGCGCCGGTTCGCCGCCGCCGTCGACGACCACGTCGAGGAACTCGCCCGGCTGGAGGTCCGCGAGGCCGGCCACACCCTCGGCAACGCCCGCTGGGAGGCGGGCAACGTCCGCGATCTGCTCGACTACGCGGCCGGGGGAGTGGAACGCCTCACCGGCCGGCAGATCCCCGTCCCGGGCGGCGTCGACGTCACCTTCCTCGAACCGCTCGGCGTCGTCGGCGTCATCGCCCCCTGGAACTTCCCCATGCCCATCGCGGCCTGGGGCGCCGCACCCGCCCTCGCCGCCGGGAACGCGGTCCTCCTCAAACCCGCCGAGACCACCCCCCTCACCGCCCTGCGCCTCGCCGGACTCGCCCTGGAGGCCGGCCTTCCCGAGGGCCTGTTCCAGGTGCTCCCCGGGCACGGCGCGGTCGCCGGGAACGCCCTCGTCGAACACCCCGGCATCGCCAAGATCGTCTTCACCGGGTCGACGGCCGTCGGCAAGCAGGTGTGGGCCAAGGGCGCCGCGCACCTCAAGCGCGTCACCCTCGAACTCGGCGGCAAGAGCCCCAACATCGTCTTCGCCGACGCCGACCTGGAGGCCGCCGCGGCCGCCGCCCCCATGTCCTTCCTCGACAACGCCGGACAGGACTGCTGCGCCCGCACCCGCATCCTCGTCGAACGCTCCGCCCACGACCGCTTCCTGGAGCTGCTCGCCCCCGCGATCGAGGCCGTCCGCGTCGGCGACCCCGGCGGCGACGCGGACGTCGACATGGGCCCGCTGATCTCCCGCACCCAGCTCGACCGCGTCCGCGCCTACGTCCCCGACACCCTCGACGGCATCCGCGGCAAGGCCCCCGAGGGCCCCGGCCACTGGTTCCCGCCCACGGTCCTCACCGGTGTCCGCCCCGACGACCGCGTCGCCGTCGAGGAGGTCTTCGGACCCGTCGCCGTCGTCCTGCCCTTCGACGACGAGGCCGACGCCGTCCGCCTCGCCAACGCCACCGACTACGGACTCGCCGGCTCGCTGTGGACCCGGGACGTCGGCCGCGCCCTGCGCGTCTCCCGCGCCGTGCGCGCGGGCAACCTGTCGGTCAACTCGCATTCCAGCGTGCGCTATTGGACCCCCTTCGGCGGGTTCAAGCAGTCCGGCGTGGGCCGCGAGCTGGGCCCGGACGCCCTGACCGCCTTCACCGAAACCAAGAACGTCTTCATCAGCACGGAGGCCTGACCGCACATGAGCGAGGACATCATCTGCCGCCGCCTGACCGGCCGCACCGCCGTCGTCACCGGAGCCGGCAGCGGCATCGGGCTCGCCTCCGCGCGCCGCCTCGCCTCCGAGGGGGCGAACGTGGTCTGCGCGGACGTCGACGAGGTCCGCGGCAAGGCGGCCGCCGAGGAGACCGGCGGCATCTTCGTCCACACCGACGTCACCGACCCCGAGCAGGTCGAGGCGCTGTTCCGCACCGCGTACGAGACGTACGGCAGCGTGGACGTCGCGTTCAACAACGCGGGCATCTCGCCGCCCGACGACGACTCCATCCTGGAGACGGGCCTGGAGGCGTGGAAGCGGGTCCAGGAGGTCAATCTCACCTCCGTCTACCTGTGCTGCAAGGCCGCCATCCCCTACATGCGGGAGCAGGGCAGGGGCTCCGTCATCAACACCGCGTCCTTCGTGGCCCGGATGGGCGCGGCGACCTCGCAGATCTCGTACACCGCGTCCAAGGGCGGCGTCCTCGCCCTGTCCCGTGAGCTCGGCGTGCAGTTCGCCCGTGAGGGCATCCGGGTCAACGCGCTGTGCCCCGGGCCGGTGAACACCCCGCTGCTGCGGGAGCTGTTCGCCAAGGACCCGGAGCGGGCCGCGCGCCGGCTGGTGCACATCCCGCTCGGCCGGTTCGCCGAGGCCGAGGAGATCGCCGCCGCCGTCGCCTTCCTGGCCAGCGACGACTCGTCCTTCGTCAACGCCACCGACTTCCTCGTCGACGGCGGCATCTCGGGGGCGTACGTCACACCCCTGTAGTGCCCGTCCCACGGTGACGGCGCCCGTCGTTACAGTGCCCGGGTGAGCATGACGCCCCCGCCCGGCTGGTACCCCGACCCGCACGCCCCGCACCTGGAGCGCTGGTGGGACGGCACGTCCTGGACCGACCACCGGCGGACGCCGGCGGCCGCTTCCGCGCCGGCGTCCGGGGCGGGGGCGGGTGGCTTCGGTCCTCCGGCCGCGCCCGGCGGTGGCGGCACGGGCGGGTCCGGCGGGGCCAAGGCCGTCGCGCTGACCGTAGCCGGGGCCGTGCTGGTCGCCGCCGTCGTCGCCGGGGCGGTGGCGCTCACCCGTGACGACGAGGACCCCGAGGTCCGCACCGGGCCCAGCCCGACGGCCCCCGCGCCCACGACGGAGTCCACGCGGCCGTCCTCGCCGTCCGCCTCCGAGCCCGCTCCGGAGGACGAGGGCGTGGTCGTGGACGAGCTGAACGGCGTCACCTTCCCGCTCCTCGACGGCTGGGTCCGCCCGCAGCACGTGGCCGAGAAGGACGCCGTCATGACCACCGACGGCACCCACGACTGCCCCGGCGAGGGCTCCCTCTGCCGCGGCGGCCTCGTCATCTCCCGCACGGTGACCGCCACCGACGAGTCCTCGCCCCGCGCCCTCGCCGAGGCGGACATCCCCGACGCCGCCGAGGAGGCCTTCGACGAGGACACCCTCGGCAACCGCCCCTACGGCGGCATGACGTCCCATCAGGTCGTCAAGGCGGCCCCGGTCGCGGTGGCGGGCCGCGCCGGCTACCTGGTGCGCTGGCGGGTGACCACCGCCGAGGGCCCCGGCGGCTACGTCCAGTCCCTCGTCTTCCCGTCCAGCGTCGGCACCGAGTCCCCGGTCCTCGTCCGGTTCGTCTTCGAGGCGGGCCCGGACGGGCCGCCCGTGGCCGACATGGACCGCATCACCAAGGGCATCCGCTCGACCGCCGACCAGGCGTCCGGCGGCGGGGTCGGCAGCAGCATCGGCCCGACCGGCTGATCAGCCGAGGGGCGGGCGCAGGACCGCTGGAGGCTAGAGGAAGGTGTGCCCCTCACCCCGGTACGTCGGGACGGTCGCCGTCACGGCGTCCCCCTCCACCAGACGCAGCGTGTCGAACCGCTCGCACAGCTCGCCCGCCTTGGCGTGCCGGAACCACACCTTGTCGCCGATCAGCAGATCGTCCGCGACCGGCCCCAGCAGCGGCGTCTGCACCTCGCCGGCGCCCTCCTGCGGGTCGTAGCGCAGCCCCTCGGGCAGATACGGCACCGGCAGCCGGTCCGCGCCGGGCGCGCCGGACGCCGGGTAGCCGCCGCCCAGCACCGTGACCACGCCCACCCCGGGCCGCCGCACCACCGGCAGGGCGAACAGCGCGGCCGGACGGCCCCTGAACGACGTGTAGTTGTCGAACAGCCGCGGCACGTACAGCCCCGAACCGGCCGCGATCTCGGTCACCGCGTCCTCGGCCGCCGTGTGCTGCACACTGCCCGTGCCGCCGCCGTTGACGAACTCCAGGTCCGGCACGACCTCCCGGACCGCCCGCACCACCGCGGCCCGCCGCTCGGCGAGTTCGCGGCGCGCGGCGGCCTGCATCAGCCGCACCGCGCGCGACCGCAGCGGCCGCCCGGCCACCGCGTCCCCGACCCCGGCCACATGGCCCTCGTACGCCATGATCCCGACGAGCTGGAACCCCGGTCGGCGGGCCACCGCGCGGGCCACCTCGGCGACCTGGGCGGGGGAGTGCAGCGGGGAGCGGCGGGCGCCGATCCGCACCCGCCCGCCGAGCAGCTTGAGCGCGGTGTCCAACTCCAGGCACACCCGCACCACTTCACCGCCGCCGGCCCGCGCCGCGTCGATCAGGTCCAGCTGCGCCGGATCGTCGACCATCACGGTGACGGCGGCGGCGAGCTTGGGATCGGCGGCGAGTTCGGCGTACCCGGCGCGGTCGGCGGACGGGTAGGCGAGGAGGACGTCGTCGAATCCGGAGCGGGCCAGCCACAGCGACTCGGCGAGCGTGAACGACATGATGCCCGCGAAACCCTCGCGGGCCAGGACCCGTTCGAGCAGCGCCCGGCAGCGCACGGACTTGCTGGCGACCCGGATCGGCTTGCCCCCGGCACGGCGGACCAGATCGTCCGCATTGGCGTCGAAGGCGTCGAGATCCACGATCGCGACGGGGGCGTCGAGCTGGGCGGTGGCCCGGTCGTAACGGGCCCGGTCGGCGGCGCGCGCAGTCATGACCGCAGCCTGCCAGACCGGATTACCGCAGGGTAGGGGGACGTTCCGGGCAGATGCCGCGGGCCTGTGGACTGGTTCCCGTTCGGCGCGCCGCACGCCGTAGAGTGACGCGCACGCACGGCGGTACGGGGCCGGCCCGGTCGTCCGGGCGGGATGACGCGCCGGTCGTGCGGGTATCTGTGCCCGGGACGCGTCCGCGCCGGGCCACCTGGCAGCGACACACCGGCCGCGGACGACGAGGACCGGCCCGGGCTCGAGGAAACGGGGGGTGCATGAGCACGGAAGCGCGCCGCGCCTCCCTCCCCCCGCGCCCGCCCCACACCCCCCGCACCGCAGGCAACCCGGGGCCCTTCGACCCCCGCACCCCGCTGGACGAGCAGACGGACCGGCCCGCTTCCGAGGACACGGGCCGGGTGGTCGCCCCGCGCCCCGCGTCCGACGGACCGGACACGGGCGCGGGTGGCGACGACCGGGCGTACCGGCCGTCCGGCACGGCCGGCACGGACCGCGTCGAGGCTCAGCGCCCCGGGCCGGGCGCCGCGGACGCGTCCGGTGACCGGGGAACCACCGGGGCGTGGGACACGGGCGCGGGCACAGCGACCGGTGACAGCACCGCTGACCACGGCACGGCGACGCCCCGCGCGTCCGACGACGCCCGCGGCCCGGGCGCGCCCCGCACAGAGCGGCCGCACCGTCCGTCCGGCACTGCCACCGACAACGGCGCCGTCGGCGCCCAGCGTCGTGCGCCCCACGCCTGGCACGCCGGCGACCCCAGCGGCGCGGCCCCTGCCGAACCGACGCACCACCCGACACCCCCTGCCGCCGTCGACGCGCGCGGCGCGGGCACCGCCGAGCGCCCGTACCGCCCGTCCGGCGACGGCCCCACCGGCCGCCCGACCACGCCCGCCGGGTCCGAGGCGCGCCGCACGGGCGGGGCTCCCGCCGAGCCCGCGCACGGGCCTACCGCGTCCGAGGCGCGCCGCACGGGCACGGCCCCCGCCGAACCCGCGCACGGGCCCACCGCGTCCGAAGCGCGCCGCACGGGCATGGCCCCCGCCGAACCCCCCTACCGCCCCACCGGCGACAGCACCCCGAACCGCGAGGTCACACCCCCCGCCGCCGGGGCGCGCCCCCGCTACCCCCGGATCGGGGGCGACGCCCCCGACCGGTCCGCGCCTCCGCCGCGGGCCTCCGCGCGGTTCCCGGACGCGCCGCCCACCGTCGGGCGGGGCGTGTCCGCGCCCCCCGGCGTCGGGCAGCGCGTGTCCCGGACGCCGCCCGCACCCTCCGCGCCGCCCCGGCCCGCGCACCGGCCCCGTACGGAGACCCCATCCGAGACGACCACCCGGCTGCGCCCCGTCCCCGCCGGGCCGGACCCCGCGCTGTCCTGGAGCGCGCCCATGTCCCCGGGCGGCGTCCCCGGCGCGGGACGTCCCGCCGCCGTGTCGTTCGGGGAACCCAAGAGCCGCCCGTGGCCGTTCGCCCGCCGCACCCGCGCCCAGGTCGTCGCCGCGGCCGTCTGTCTCGTGCTCGGCACCGGGCTGATCGGCGGCGCCGTCACCGGCGCCTGGCTCGCCGACGGGCCCGAGGGACCCGGCACCCGGCACGCCTTCGCGGTCGCGGGCGACCTGTGGCACGAGGTGCCCGTCGACCAGCTGTTCCCGCCCACCGTCCAGGGCCGTGGCGCGGGCCCCGGGGAGGCCGACCGCGTCTGGACGCGGATCGCCGTCGCCCCCGACAGCGGCTGCGAGGGCGCCTTCGACGCCCTGCTCACCCGCGCCCTCGCCCCCGTCGGCTGCGAGCGCCTGCTGCGCGCCACCTACACCGACGCCACGCAGAGCCATGTCACCACCGTCGGCCTGCTGTTCACCGAAGCCGACGCGGCCGGCATGGAGGCCCTCGCCCGCCGCTTCGACCGGGAGCGCCTTGACCGCCGCAGCGACCTGATGCCGCTGCCGTACGCGGCGAAGGACACCGCGGCCGAGGGCTTCGGCCCGGAGCAGCGGGCCTCCTGGGCGATCTCCGTGCTCACCGACGCTCCCGTCGTCGTCTACGCCGTCTCCGGCTGGGCCGACGGCCGGAGAGCCGACGAGCCGCAGCCCGCCGAGGACGCCATGCGGTCCGGAGCCACCACCGCCCCCGCCCAGGCGGGCCTGGGCCACGAGGCCCGCGGTCTCGCCGACCGCTTCGAACGCGCCCTGCGCCAGCGGGCCGGCACCCCCACGGAGCGTCCGTCATGAGGAAGCGCCCCGCCGCCCTCGGCGGCCTGCTCGCCGCGGCCCTCGTCCTGATCCCCGCGACCCCCGCGTACGCCGACGGCATCCGCGACCGGCAGTGGGCCCTGGACGCCCTGCACACCGACCAGGTGTGGCCCACCACGCGCGGCGCGGGCGTCACCGTCGCCGTCCTGGACACCGGTGTCGAGGCCGACCACCCCGACCTCGACGGCAACGTCCTGGAGGGCAAGGACCTCGTCGGCTTCGGCGCGCGCGAGGGCGACGAGGCGTGGGCCCGGCACGGCACCGCCATGGCCGGCATCATCGCCGGTCACGGGCACGGCCCGGGCAACGGCGACGGCGTCCTGGGCGTCGCCCCCGAGGCGAGGATCCTCCCCGTCCGCGTCATCCTCGAGGACAAGGACCCGGCCCGCGCCAAGGCCCGCAGCACCCGCGGCAACGCCCTCGCCGAGGGCATCCGCTGGGCCGCCGACCACGGCGCCGACGTCATCAACCTCTCCCTCGGCGACGACTCCGCCTCCGCGCACCCGGAGCAGGGTGAGGACGAGGCGATCCAGTACGCCCTGCGCAAGGGCGTGGTCGTCGTCGCCTCCGCCGGCAACGGCGGCGAGAAGGGCGACCGGATCTCCTACCCGGCGGCCTACCCGGGCGTCATCGCCGCCACCGCCGTCGACCGCTACGGCACCCGCGCACCCTTCTCCACCCGCCGCTGGTACGCCACGGTCAGCGCCCCCGGCGTCGACGTGATCATCGCCGACCCCGACCACAAGTACTACGAGGGCTGGGGCACCAGCGCCGCCGCCGCGTTCGTCTCCGGCGCCGTCGCCCTGGTGAAGGCCGCACACCCGGACCTGACCCCGGCGCAGATCAAGCGGCTCCTGGAGGACACCGCCCGCAACGCGCCCGCCGCCGGACGCGACGACTCCCGCGGCTTCGGCTTCATCGACCCGGCCGCCGCGATCGAGGCCGCGGGCCGTCTGAAGCCGGAGGGCCTCAGGGCGGCGGCGTACGGCGACGAGTACTTCGGCCCGGGCCCGGCCGCGGACACCCCCGGCGACGACACCGCCGACTGGGCCGCCCCCCTGGCCGGTGGCGCCGGCGGCGTCCTCCTCGTCGCGGCGGTCGTCCTGTGGCGAGGCCGCCGCCCCGAGAACGAGACGTTCTAGACGTTTCGCCCGACGTTCCCGGCGCGCCGTGCCAGCGCGTCCACGGCCTCCCGCGCCGCTTCCTCCACCCGCGCCACCCCCTCCGCCATCGACGCGTGGCCGTCCGACAGCACCGCCACCGCGTACGCGCGCCCGGCGGCCGTGACACACCCCGTGCTGTTCACCACCCACAGGCCCGTCGCGTCCCGGGGCAGCCAGCCGTTCTTCACGGCCCACCACGTGCCCGGGTCCGCCAGGGCCGGCACGCCCCAGGCCTGTTCCGGCACGACCCGCTCCATCAACTCCCGTACGTACGCCCGCGAGACCTCGTCCAGAACAGCGTCAGGCGTGAAGATCCGTTGCAGCAGCGTGACCCGGTCCACGGCCGTGGTGCTGGTCAGTCCCCAGCGCACGTCGGCCACGGTGCGGGTGAGGCCGAGCCGGGCGTTCGCCGCGTCCAGCCCCGCCGCCCGCCCGACGACCTGCCACAGCGCCGTCGCCGCGTCGTTGTCGCTGCGCACGATCATCGCCTCCGCGAGCCCCCGCTCCGCGGCGGTCAGGTCACGCCCCGCGTCCCGCGCGGTCAGCAGCAGCGCGGTCAGGATGTCCGCCTTCACCACGCTCGCGGTCACGAAAAGCCCCTCGCCCGATGCGTACGTCTCCCCGCTCGCCGGATCCAGCGCCGCCGCCGACACCCTCGGCCCGTCCGTCACCTCGCGCTCCCTCCCGCCCGCCTCCGGGCGTCCCGCCCACGGCCGCTAAGGTCGGTGACCGTGGCGAACAAGAACATTCCCGACTCCCCCTTCCGCGACGACGACGGCTCCGCCGACCCCCGGCTGAGCGCCGCGCTCGCCGCCTGGGCGGAGGACGGCAACGCCGTCGGCCCGGTCCTGGAAGCCCTCAAGGGCGCCCGGCTGCTCGTTCCCGTGGTGGCCGTGCTCGGAGAGGTCGAGGAGGACGAGAACGGGCTGCGCCGCGAGAAGACGAGCGACATGGCCGTCCCCACCCTGAAGGCCGGCGGCCGCACCGCGCTGCCCGCCTTCACCTCCACCGACTCCCTCGCCCGCTGGGACGCACAGGCCCGCCCCGTCGCCGTACCGCTGCACCAGGCGCTCCAGGCGGCCGCGCACGAGAAGGCGGACACGGTCGTCCTCGACCTGGCCGGTCCGGTGCCGTTCGAACTGACCGGGCCCGCGCTGCTCGCCCTCGCCGAGGGCCGCACCAGCACCGACCCGCTGAAGGACCCCGCCGTCGCCGAGGCCGTACGGAACGCCGTCGCCGCCGAGCCCTCCGTGGTCCGCGCCCACCTCGGGCCGGGACAGGCCGACGGCACCCTCGCCCTCGTCCTCGACCCGGCCGCGCCGGTCGCCGAGGCCGCCCGAGCCGTGGCCCAGCGGCTCGCCGCCGACGAGACACTGAGGGCCCGCCTGGTGCGCGGCCTCGACCTGGCAGTCCTGCCGGCCGAGGCGACGCCTCCCGGCGAGCCCCTGTACGTACGCGGCTGAGCGAAAACGGTGGGGCGCCCCGGCACCGGGGCGCCCGCCGCGTCAGCCGTAGATCGCGCCCGTGTACTTCTCGCCCGGACCCTTGCCCGGCTCGTCCGGGACCAAGGAAGCCTCGCGGAAGGCGAGCTGCAGCGACTTCAGGCCGTCCCGCAGCGGCGCCGCGTGGAACGAGCTGATCTCGGTCGCGGAGGCGTCCAGCAGACCGGCCAGCGCGTGCACCAGCTTGCGGGCCTCGTCCAGGTCCTTGTACGTGTCGCCCTCCTCGGTCAGACCGAGCTTCACGGCGGCGGCGCTCATCAGGTTGACGGCGACCGTCACGATCACCTCGACCGCCGGGACCTCCGCGATGTCGCGGGCCATGGCGTCGAAGTCGGGGCTGCCGGGGGTCTCGGGGGTGTCCGAGGGGGAGGTCTCACTCATGCCCCACACGATAGGCGCAGCCCGGCGCGCCGCCGACGCCAGGAGCCGGGCGGACGGCCGGTTGGTGCCCGTCTCCGGGAGCTGCTAACCTTGTGTAACGACCGGTCGGACCCGTATGTCTCACCACACACGAGCCCGGCCCACAAGTGGAGGCTTTCGAACTCCCACCTGGCTGCCCTCAGGGCGGCGGGTCACCGGTCAGGCAGATCCCGTCCCCGAGTCGGCGATCGGCCCGAAAGCGCGCCCCGCGGTCTCCGTGGCGGTGCTCCGGTAGTTCGAGGAGCCCCGCCTGTGATCGTCCGGGGCATTTTTCGTGTCTCGGCGCGGTTAGGTCTAACGAACACAGACGTTACGCGGCTGTCCGCCAGACCGTCGCGTGGTGCTACCGAGGAGGATCCATCAGCGCCGAGCCCCGCATCAACGACCGGATTCGCGTTCCCGAGGTGCGACTTGTCGGTCCCAGCGGCGAGCAGGTCGGGATTGTCCCGCTTGCCAAGGCCCTGGAGCTTGCGCAGGAGTACGACCTCGACCTCGTGGAGGTCGCGGCGAACGCCCGTCCGCCCGTGTGCAAGCTCATGGACTACGGGAAGTTCAAGTACGAGTCGGCCATGAAGGCCCGTGAGGCGCGCAAGAACCAGGCGCACACGGTCATCAAGGAGATGAAGCTCCGGCCGAAGATCGACCCGCACGACTACGACACCAAGAAGGGTCACGTCGTCCGGTTCCTCAAGCAGGGCGACAAGGTCAAGATCACGATCATGTTCCGTGGTCGCGAGCAGTCCCGGCCGGAACTCGGCTACCGACTGCTGCAGCGTCTCGCGGAGGACGTGGCCGACCTCGGGTTCGTCGAGTCGAACCCGAAGCAGGACGGCCGAAACATGATCATGGTTCTCGGTCCGCACAAGAAGAAGACCGAGGCGATGGCCGAGGCCCGCCAGGCACAGGAAGCCCGCAAGGCAGAAGCGAGGGCCAACCCCGGCAAGTCGCAGAACGCCGCCGACGCGGACTCCGTGCAGGCGGCCGAGGAGCCGGCCGAGGCGTGACTCCCCGGGGCGTGAGTCCCAGGAAGCAACCCGATACAAGTACGACGCTCCACCGTGTGCCCGGTTTCACGACCGGGCACAGGAGCGCCACCGACGAGGAGAGAACGGCGCTATGCCGAAGAACAAGTCGCACAGCGGTGCCAGCAAGCGCTTCAAGATCACCGGCTCCGGCAAGGTGCTCCGCGAGCGTGCCGGCAAGCGCCACCTGCTCGAGCACAAGTCGTCCCGTGTGACGCGTCGCCTCACCGGCAACGCCGAGATGGCCCCGGGCGACGCCGCGAAGATCAAGAAGCTTCTCGGCAAGTGACGCCCCGGCGCGTGAGCGCCGTACGTACGTCAGACCGGGACCCAATCGATTCCGGGCCGTGTGAGCACCACCACGGCCCCGCTACAAGGAGTTAACAAGTGGCACGCGTCAAGCGGGCAGTCAACGCCCACAAGAAGCGCCGGGCGATCCTCGAGCAGGCCTCCGGCTACCGCGGTCAGCGCTCGCGCCTGTACCGCAAGGCCAAGGAGCAGGTCACCCACTCGCTGGTCTACAACTACAACGACCGCAAGAAGCGCAAGGGCGACTTCCGTCAGCTGTGGATCCAGCGCATCAACGCCGCTGCCCGCGCCAACGGCATCACGTACAACCGCTTCATCCAGGGTCTGAAGGCCGCCAACGTCGAGGTGGACCGCAAGATCCTGGCCGAGCTGGCTGTCAACGACGCCACCGCCTTCGCCGCGCTCGTCGAGGTCGCGCAGAAGGCGCTGCCGGCGGACGTGAACGCGCCCAAGGCTGCGTGAGGTCGTCGGCCTTGGCCGACGTTCTGATCTTCGGGACCCGCAGGCTTCGGCCTGCGGGTCCCGTGCTGTGTCGTTGCCCCGGCCCGCTCGTCGGCTGCGGGTGGGTGGTGGCTGGTCGCGCAGTTCCCCGCGCCCCTGAGGGCGTTGTGCCGGCCCCCGGTCGAGAAGTTGAAGGTGACTCAAATGGTGTCCGCTGGTCCTGAGCTGATTTCTCCCCGTTCCGCCCGGGTGAGTGCCGCGCGGCGGCTCGCCAGGCGGAACTTCCGGGGGAAGGAGCGGCTGTTCCTCGCCGAGGGACCGCAGGCCGTCCGCGAGGCCGCCGCGCACCGCGCCGGGGACACCGCCACCCTCGTGGAGCTGTTCACCACCCCCGAGGCCGCCGACCGGTACGCCGACATCGTCGGGGCAGCCCGGGACGCGGGCGCGCGTGTCCACCTCGCCTCCGAGGAGGTCGTCGCCGACATCTCCACCACCGTCACCCCGCAGGGCCTGGTCGGTGTCTGCCGCTTCCTGGACACGCCGTTCGAAGAGATCCTCGCCGCCCGTCCCCGCCTCGTCGCCGTCCTCGCCCACGTCCGCGACCCCGGGAACGCCGGCACCGTGCTGCGCTGCGCCGACGCCGCCGGGGCCGACGCCGTCGTCCTCACCGACGCCTCCGTCGACCTGTACAACCCCAAGGCCGTGCGCGCCTCCGTCGGCTCCCACTTCCACCTGCCCGTCGCCGTGGGCGTACCCGTCGAACGCGCCGTCACCGGCCTGCGCGACGCCGGCGTACGGCTGCTCGCCGCCGACGGGGCCGGCGACCGCGACCTCGACGAGGAGCTCGACAAGGGCACCATGGGCGGCCCCACCGCCTGGATCTTCGGCAACGAGGCCTGGGGCCTGCCCGAGGAGACCCGCGCCCTCGCCGACGCCGTCGTCCGGGTCCCCATCCACGGAAAGGCGGAGAGCCTGAACCTCGCCACCGCCGCCGCCGTATGTCTCTACGCGTCGGCACGTGCACAGCGCGCCGCCGGAGGGTCCCGCTCCGTCACCGAGAGCTAGTAGGCTGACCAGCTCGGGGACCTCCCCAAGCTCTCGGCCGGGGCCCGGGAACGGGGCGCCCCGAGGACGTTCCGAGAGGTGGGGTACGGGGATGAGCGTCGGCACGAGCAGCGCACCGGGAGCAGAGCGCACGGCGCGCCCGCCCGCGCCCCGGCCCGGTGACCTCGCCGACCTCGGCATCGACCCCGACCAGCTCCCCGACGGACTCGTCGTCGCCGACGAGCACGGACGGGTGATCTGCTTCAACGCCGCCGCCGTGCGCATCACCGCCGTCCCCGCCGAGCAGGCCCTCGGCCGGTCCCTGGAGACCGCGCTGCCGTTAGAGGACCTGGAGGGGCGCCGCTGGTGGCAGCTCACCGACCCCTACGGAGGCCTCGCCATCCGGGTCGGCCAGCCCGAGCGCAACCTCCTGCTGCACGGCGGCCGGGAGGTCCTCGTCTCCGCCCGCTACGTCCGCACCCGACCCACCGGGCCCGTCCGCCGGGTCGTCGTCACCCTCCGCGACACCGAGGCACGGCGCAGGACCGAGCGCAGCCACGCCGAGCTGATCGCGACCGTCGCGCACGAACTGCGCTCGCCGCTCACCTCGGTCAAGGGCTTCACCGCCACCCTGCTCGCCAAGTGGGAACGCTTCACCGACGACCAGAAGCGGCTGATGCTGGAGACCGTCGACGCCGACGCCGACCGCGTCACCCGGCTCATCGCCGAACTCCTCGACATATCCCGCATCGACTCCGGGCGTCTCGAGGTGCGCCGCCAGCCCGTCGACATCGGGGCCGCCGTGGGCCGGCACATCCAGGCGCACGTCGCCGCAGGCCAGCCCGCCGACCGGTTCCTGCTGCGGGTGCAGCACCCGCTGCCCGCGCTGTGGGCCGACCCCGACAAGATCGACCAGGTGCTGAGCAACCTGCTGGAAAATGCCGTGCGCCACGGCGAGGGAACCGTCACCATCGACATCACACCCTCGGCGTCGCCGCGCGACCGCGAGCACGCCGAGCCCGCAGCCACGTCGGTCACCGTCAGCGATGAGGGGCCCGGCATCCCGGAGGAGTCCATGAACCGCGTCTTCACCCGCTTCTGGCGGGGCAGCAAGCGCGGCGGCACGGGCCTCGGGCTGTACATCGTCAAGGGCATCGTCGAGGCCCACGGCGGCACCATCACGGTCGGACGCGCCCCCGGCGGCGGCGCCGAGTTCCGATTTACGTTGCCCGTGGCGGCCCCCGCGTATCTCACCTGAGACGCCTGCGGCCCCCACGGGCGCCTTCGCGTACCACCACCCCGTTAGACTCGGCCCTTGGCACCTTTGCGTCCCGAGGACGGAAGCCGCAGCGCACACCGGGCGCGCGACCGATCATTCGTCCACGAGTCGATGACGGGGACCATCAGCCAGCCAACGGAAGCACGGGAAGAGATGTCGGCACCGAATAAGTCGTACGACCCTGTCGAGGTCGAGGCGTTGAAACCGGAAGAGATCGAGCGCATGCGGGACGAGGCGCTCGCCGCCTTCGCCGCCGCGGACTCCCTCGACGCGCTCCAGGAGGCCAAGGTCGCCCACACCGGCGGCACCTCCCCGCTGGCCCTGGCCAACCGCGAGATCGGCGCGCTGCCCCCGCACGCCAAGGCCGAGGCCGGCAAGCGCGTCGGCCAGGCGCGCGGTGCCGTGAACAAGGCGCTCGCCGCCCGCCAGGCGGAGCTGGAGGCCGAGCGGGACGCCCGCGTCCTCGTCGAGGAGTCCGTGGACGTCACGCTGCCCCACGACCGCGTCCCGGCCGGCGCCCGCCACCCGCTCACCACGCTCTCCGAGCGCATCGAGGACATCTTCGTGGCCATGGGCTACGAGGTCGCCGAGGGCCCCGAGGTCGAGGCCGAGTGGTTCAACTTCGACGCGCTCAACATCGGCCCGGACCACCCGGCGCGCGGTGAGGCGGACACGTTCTTCGTGCAGGGCCCCGAGGGCGCCGACGCCGGCGTCGTGCTGCGCACCCACACCTCGCCCGTGCAGATCCGCTCGCTGCTCGACCGCGAGCTGCCGGTCTACGTGATCTGCCCCGGCCGGGTGTACCGCACCGACGAGCTGGACGCCACGCACACCCCCGTCTTCCACCAGGTCGAGCTGCTCGCCGTCGACGAGGGCCTGACCATGGCGGACCTCAAGGGCACCCTGGACCACATGGTCCAGTCGCTGTTCGGCGCGGAGATGAAGACCCGGCTGCGGCCGAACTTCTTCCCCTTCACCGAGCCCAGCGCCGAGATGGACATGCTCTGCTACGTCTGCAAGGGCGCGTCCGTCGGCAACCCCGACCGGCCCTGCCGCACCTGCTCCAGCGAGGGCTGGATCGAGCTCGGCGGCTGCGGCATGGTCAACCCGCGGGTGCTCACCGCCTGCGGCGTCGACCCGGAGAAGTACAGCGGCTTCGCCTTCGGGTTCGGCATCGAGCGGATGCTGATGTTCCGCCACAACGTCGAGGACATGCGAGACATGGTCGAGGGTGACGTCCGGTTCACCCGGCCGTTCGGGATGGAGATCTGATGCGGGTCCCGCTTTCCTGGCTGCGGGAGTACGTCGACCTGCCGGCCACCGAGACCGGCCGCGACGTGCAGGCCAAGCTGATTTCGGCCGGTCTGGAGGTCGAGACCGTCGAGCACCTCGGCGCCGACCTCAAGGGCCCGCTGGTCGTCGGTCAAGTGCTGACCATCGAGGAGCTGGAGGGCTTCAAGAAGCCGATCCGCTTCTGCACCGTCGACGTCGGGCAGGCCAACGGCACCGGTGAGCCCCAGGAGATCGTCTGCGGCGCCCGCAACTTCTCCGTCGGCGACAAGGTCGTCGTGGTCCTGCCCGGCGCCACCCTGCCCGGTGGCTTCTCCATCAGCGCCCGCAAGACCTACGGCAAGGTCTCGCACGGCATGATCTGCTCCAGCGACGAGCTGGGCATGGGCGACGACGGCACCCACGGCATCATCGTGCTGCCGCCGGAGACCGAGGTCGGCAAGGACGCCATCGAGCTGCTCGAACTGGTCGACGAGGTCCTGGACATCGCCGTCACCGCCAACCGCGGCGACTGCCTGTCCATCCGCGGCGTCGCCCGCGAGACCGCCATCGCCTACGGCCTGCCGCTGCGCGACCCGGCGCTGCTCGACGTGCCCGGACCCAACGCCTTCGGCTACCCGGTGAAGGTCTCCGACCCGGCCGGCTGCGACCGCTTCACCGCCCGCACGGTGACCGGCCTCAGCCCCGAGGCGCGCTCCCCGATCTGGCTCCAGCGCCGACTGCAGAAGGTCGGCATGCGCCCGATCTCGCTCGCCGTCGACGTCACCAACTACGTGATGATGGAGCTCGGCCAGCCGCTGCACGCCTACGACCGCCACCAGGTCCAGGGCACCATCGGCGTCCGCCGCGCGCAGGAGGGCGAGAAGATCGTCACCCTCGACGGCGTCGAGCGGAAGCTGCACGCCGAGGACCTCGTCATCACCGACGACCGCGGCCCGATCGGCCTGGCCGGCGTCATGGGCGGCGCCGACACCGAGATCGCCGACCACGACCCCTCCGAGGAGGGCGCCGGGGCGACGACCGACGTGATCATCGAGGCGGCCCACTTCGACCAGGTGTCGGTGGCCCGCACGGCCCGCCGCCACAAGCTGTCCTCCGAGGCGTCCCGCCGCTTCGAGCGCGGTGTGGACCCGCAGGCCGCGTCCGCCGCCGCGCAGCGCACCGTCGACCTGCTGGTGCTGCTCGCCGGCGGCACCGCCGAGGCCGGCGTCACCGAGGTCGTCGCGCCGGGCGCGCCGCACACCATCACCGTGGCCGCCGACCACCCGGACAAGGTCGCCGGTGTGACCTACGGCCGGGAGACCGTCGTACGCCGCCTCCAGGAGGTGGGCTGCGACGTCTACGGGGCGGACGAGCTGGTCGTCACCGTCCCGTCGTGGCGGCCCGACCTCACCGACCCGAACGACCTCGCCGAGGAGGTCATCCGGCTGGAGGGCTACGAGAACCTGCCCTCCACCCTGCCCAGGCCGCCTGCCGGCCGGGGCCTGACCGGCCGCCAGCGGCTGCACCGCCGCATCGGCCGGGCGCTCGCCGGGGCCGGGTACGTGGAGGCGCTGAACTACCCGTTCGTCAGCGAGCGGGTCTTCGACCAGCTCGGTCTGGAGGCCGACGACCCGGCCCGCCGCGTCGTCACGCTGGTCAACCCGCTCAGCGACGAGGAGCCCGCGCTGCGGACCTCCCTGCTGCCGGGGCTGCTCGCCGCGCTGCGCCGCAACGACGGCCGGGGCTCGCACGACCTGGCGCTGTTCGAGACCGGCCTGGTCTTCCAGCCGCGGGACGCCGCCAGGGCCGCCGCGAACCTCCCCGTCGACCGGCGCCCCAGCCCCGACGACATCGCCGCGCTCGACGCCGCGCTGCCCGACCAGCCCCGGCACGTCGCCGTGGTCCTGGCCGGCGCCCGCGAACAGGCCGGCTGGTGGGGCAAGGGCCGCCCGGCCGACTGGGCCGACGCGATCGAGGCCGCCCGGACCGTCGCCCGCGAGGCCGGCGCCGAGCTGGGCATCCGCAAGGGGCAGTACGGGCCGTGGCACCCGGGCCGCTGCGCCGAGCTGACCGTCACCGTCGACGGCGCCGAGCGCGTCGTCGGCCACGCCGGTGAGCTGCACCCGCGCGTCCTGAAGACGCTGGGCCTGTCCGCCCGCGCCTGCGCGATGGAGCTGGACCTGGACGCGCTGGAGCGGGTGGGCGACACCGTCCCCCAGGCGCCGTCCATCTCCACCTTCCCGGTCGCCACGCAGGACGTCGCCCTGGTCGTCGACGCCTATGTCCCCGCCGCCGACGTGGAGGCCGCCCTGCGCGAGGGCGCCGGCGAACTGCTGGAGTCCATCCGCCTGTTCGACGTCTACGAGAACGCCGAGCAGCTGGGCGAGGGCCGCAAGTCCCTGGCCTACGCGCTGCGCTTCCGCGCGGACGACCGCACCCTGACGGTCGACGAGGCGTCGGCGGCCCGAGAGGCGGCGGTCGCCCTGGCGACGGACCGCACGGGCGCGGTGCTCCGCGGCTGACACCGCAGGCTGTCCCACGCACGGGCCGGTCCTCAAGGCAGACGCCTTGGGACCGGCCCGTCGTGCGTCTCGGGGGCGAGTGCACCTGAAGGGCTGCTGCGGGCCGCCGCCCTGCGAGGCGCGTGCGCGGTGCGGTGGGGCCTGGCGGTCGGCGGGGAGCCGAAGGCTGCGGCCGAGGAGGACGCGAGCGGCCCGCGAGGCGCGAGCAGTGAAGGGGGGCGGTCGTGCGGTCGGTGTTTCGGGGGCGCCCGGGATCGTGAGGGCGGCGGGCCGCATGGTGGCCGGGGGTTGCCGGGGCGCTTCGGCCCGCGAGGCGCGGGCGGAGGGCGGCGCTCGGGAGGGGGCGTGGATCGGGTGGGCGCCCCTTGGTGTCGGTGGAGCGACGCCGCCGGTCGCCGTTCCGCCGGGGTGGTGACCCGGGGGGCGCCCGTGGTGGTCCCGTCGGCGCCGGTGCCGGCGTACCGCGTGCGCCCCTGCCGGAAGGGCCGTTGGGTTCAGGCGGCCCGGAGGGCCGGAGGGCGGGTTCCGGTTCGGGCATATGCGAGTGGGCGCGAGCATGTCAGGGCTGGTCAGTGAGCGGAACCTCGGCGTCCCGCCGGTTACTCACTCGTTCGGGTGACTGAGCCGGGTGATGCGGCCGGATCGGGGGCCGCGGTCGACAGAATCGGACCGGCCTCTCGAGGCCGGTCTGCGCTGTCCGGGCCTATTTGGGGGGCCATCGGCATGATCCGCTTCAAGGCTGGGGCTCCCCGCGGGGTGCCACCCCGGTTCCTGTCACGGCTGCGCTCCCTCGCGGTGCCCACGGCGTGGGGCGCCGTCGCGGTGGCCTACCGCCTTTCCTGCCCGCTGGCCCGGGACGACGCCCTCGGAGCGCGCCTGGTCAGCAGCGCCGTGCTGTGCGCGGTCGGCACCGGCATCGTCCTGCACGTCCGGCGCCGCATGCTCCGCGAGGTCCGGGACGCCCGCCGGATCGCCGAGGCCGCCCAGAGCGTGCTGCTGCGGCCCCCGCCGCCCCGGGTCGAAGGGCTGGCCGTCGCCGCCGTCCACCTCTCCGCGGACCGGGGCGCCCGCATCGGCGGCGACCTGTACGAGGTGACGGCCACCGAGCACGGCGTACGCGCCGTCATCGGCGACGTCCGGGGCCACGGGCTGGGCGCCGTCCGCACCGGCGCCGCCGTCCTCGGCTGCTTCCGCGAGGCCGCCCACGACGAGAAGACCCTCGCCGGGGTGCTGCGCCGCCTGGAACGCGCCATGGACCGGCATCTGCGCGAGCGGGCGCACGGTGACCACCACGCGCCGGACGGCGCCCCCGCCGCGGAGGAGTTCGTCACCGTCCTGCTGCTGGAGATCCTCCCGGACGGCGAGGTGCACGCCCTCAACTGCGGCCACCCCTGGCCGTACCGGCTGACCGGCGCGGGCGCCGAGCCGCTGGGCCGGGCCGATCCGCTCCCGCCCCTCGGCCTGTTCCCGCTCCCCGGCGAGCTGCCCACCACCGCCTGCGGCCGTCTGCTCCCCGGCGACATCCTCGTCCTGCACACCGACGGCGCGGAGGAGGCCCGCGACGCCGACGGCCGCTTCTTCCCGCTCCGGGAGGTCCTCACCGAGGCGGCCCGCGACCGTCCGCAGACGCCCCAGGCCGTCCTGCGGACGGTCCTCACCGCCCTGCTCGGTCACGGCGGCGGCCCGCCGAAGGACGACGTGGCCCTGCTGATCCTCAGGAACGAACGCTGCTCCCCGCCCGCGCGGCAGACCCGCGGCGTCCCCCGCTCGGCCACGGCCGACAGGTAGCGCCGCGCGGGGCCGGCGGGCCGTCCGCCCCGCCACGGAGTGTCGGGCAGGCGGCCGGGCGGACGGCGGATACACGGGCCGCCGCTGTACGAGGGGGAGCCGGCGGCCCGGCCGGCCTCTTTCGAGGCAATTCAGTCAACCGGCCGGGCACGCTCCGCGACAGCGCGTGCACACTGCGGATGCGGACACTCCGTTCACACCCCGTGTGAACGCGCAGCCACTACCCTGTCCGCACCGAGCCACCGGGGGGGCCCGACATGCAGCCCAACACTCTGCTCGACGCGATCCTCGACGAGGCCGGCATCTCCCACGCGGGGCTTGCCGCGCACGTCAACCAGGCCGGGCGGGCACGCGGTCTGACGCTGCGCTACGAACACACCGCGGTGGCCCGGTGGCTGAAAGGGCAGCGCCCCCGGGGCCAGGTGCCCGACCTGATCTGCGAGGTGCTCGCCGCCCGGCTGCGCCGCCCCGTCACCCTCGACGACGTCGGCCTGGGCGTCCCCGGCGAACCGGCCGCCGCGCACGCCGGTTCGCTCTCCGGCTTCGTCGAGCGGGCCACCGCGCTGTGGCGCTCCGACCAGCAGGGCCGCCCGCACCTGCTCGGCGCCCCCGCCGTCACCGGCACCCCGGCCGTGATGCCCGTGTGGGAGTGGGAGAACCCGCCCGAGGACGTGGACGTCTCCCGCGGCGGCCCGCACCGGGTCACCCCCGGCGACCTGGCGATGCTGCGCGCCGCCCGCGCCCACTACGAGCAGATGTACCGCAAGGCCGGCGGCATGGCGACCCGCGCCCGTATCGTCGGCTTCCTCAACGCCGAGGCGGCCCCGCTGCTGCGCGGCAGCTACACCGACGCCACCGGCCGCCAACTGCACCGCGCCACCGGCGGTCTGGTGGCCGTCGCGGGCATCTGCGCCTACGACTCCGACGCCCACGGCCTCGCCCAGCGCTACTTCCACCAGGCGCTGCGGCTCGCCAAGGCCAGCGGCGACCGAGGTCTCGGCGCCTATGTCATCGCCCTGCTCGTCAACCAGTCCCTGCACATGCGGGAGTTCCGGCAGGCCGTCGCCTTCGCCGAGGCCGCGCTGCGCGCGGCGGGCCACCGCATCACTCCGGCGCTCGCCTCGGACCTGTACGCGATGCAGGCCAAGGCGTACGCCCATCTCGGCGACGCGGCGGGCGCGTTGTCCTGCATCCGGCGGGCCGAGGAGTCCGCGGAGCGCATCCACCGCGGCCACGAGCCCGACGAGACCGGCTATGTCCAGCCGGGCCTGGTCAACGTGCAGGTGGCGGAGGCGTTGTTGAGCCTCGGCGAGCTGGCGGCGGCGGGGGAGCACGCGGCGGCGGCCGTGGACAGCCCGGCGCACGACCGGGGCCGGGTGCACCGGCTGGCCATGCTGTGCACGGTCGAACTGCGCCAGGGCAACGCCGACCGTGCGGTGGCCGTCGCCGTGCAGATGGCCGAACAGGCGCGCGGCATGGAGTCGCAGCGGCTGCGCGACCGGCTGCGCGAGGTGCGCGACCATCTGATCCGCAGCGGGTGCGCGGGCACCGCCGAGGCGGCCGAACTCATCGACGGAGCGCTGCGCGTGCCGCTGTAGACGGCCGCGGGCCGCCTCCGGCGTACGAGGGCGGCCGTGGCCGCGCCGCGCCCGGCGCATGCCTCACCGCGCCGCCCCATGCGTCACGGGCGGCCCTCCGTACGCCTGCTGTACGGCCGCCGCCGCTGCGATATTGCCCCTTACCCATCGGAAGGCGGCAGAACCATGCAGTGGACGAAACAAAACGAACAGCCTGTGTACTCAAACCGCTGGTTCAGTGTCAATCTCGCGGATGTCGAACTCCCGGACGGCCGTCACCTCGACCACTTCCTCATACGGCTGAGGCCCGTCGCCGTGGCCACGGTGGTGAACGACGCCAACGAGGTCCTGCTGCTGTGGCGGCACCGCTTCATCACCGACAGCTGGGGCTGGGAACTCGCGGCCGGCGTGGTGGAGGACGGCGAGGACGTCGCCGCCGCGGCGGCGAGGGAACTGGAGGAGGAGACCGGCTGGCGCCCGGGCCCCCTGCACCACCTGATGAGCGTGGAGCCGTCCAACGGACTCACCGACGCCCGCCACCACATCTACTGGTCCCACGAGGGCGAGTACGTCGGTGACCCCGTCGACGCCTTCGAGTCGGACCGCCGTGAGTGGGTCCCCCTGAAAGCGGTCCCGGACCTGATCACCCGCGGCGAGGTCCCCGCGGCCAACATGGCCGCGGCCCTGCTCCTCCTGCACCACCTGCGCCTCTAGGAAGCGGCCGCACGAACTCCGGCGCGGCGTGAAGGACGCGGGTCCCCGGCCGGACGACCGGCCGGGGACCCGCGGAGGAGACGTCGCGCGTCCCGTCAGTCGTATGTGTAGAAGCCCGACCCCGTCTTGCGGCCCAGACGGCCCGCGTCGACCATGCGCTGGAGCAGCGGAGGAGCCGCGTACAGGGGCTCCTTGTACTCCTCGTACATCGAGTACGCGACCGAGGCGACCGTGTCCAGGCCGATCAGGTCGGAGAGCTTGAGCGGGCCCATCGGGTGGGCGCAGCCCATCTCCATGCCGTTGTCGATGTCCTCGCGGCTGGCGATGCCCGACTCGAACATCCGGATCGCGGAGAGCAGGTACGGGATCAGCAGCGCGTTGACCACGAAGCCGGAGCGGTCCTGGGCGCGGATGGCGTGCTTGCCCAGCACCTTCTCGGTGAAGACCTGCGCGCGGCTCAGGGTGCCCTCGGAGGTGGTGAGCGCCGGGATCAGCTCGACCAGCTTCTGCACCGGGGCCGGGTTGAAGAAGTGGATGCCGATGACGTGGTCCGGGCGGGACGTCGCGACGGCCAGCTTCACCAGCGGGATGGAGGAGGTGTTCGACGCCAGGATCGCGTCGGGACGGGTCACCACCTGGTCGAGCACCTGGAAGATCTCCGTCTTCACCTGCTCGTTCTCGACGACGGCCTCGATCACCAGGTCACGGTCGGCGAACTCGCCGAGGTCCGTGGTGAAGGTCAGCCGGGCCTGGGTGTCCGCCAGCTCCTCCTCGCTGATCTTGCCGCGCTCCGCCGCCTTCGACAGGGAGTTGAACAGCCGGGTACGGCCGATCTCCAGGGCTTCGCCGGTGGTCTCGGCGACCTTGACGTCCAGCCCGGCACGGGCGCACACCTCGGCGATACCCGCGCCCATCTGACCGCAGCCCACCACTCCGACGCGTTCGATGTCGGTCACATCGTCCCTTTCGCTACTGCTTACGGCTGTGGCAGGGTGCCGGGTCCCGGCGCCTGCTCCGTTCGAGCACGTTACTCCGAAGTATCGATGATCGATCGCGGGGGTCGGGCATCCTGGCCGGGAGACCGCCCTGACCAGGCGGTTCCGGGACGATCGTGACAGAAGTCGGCACAGAAGAGGATGGAGGGTGAGGGTGCGGGTGTCACGCAGGGGCTTCGCGGCGGCGGCGCTGGCCGCCCTGGCGACCATGACGCAGGGGTCCGCCGCGCCGCGGTCGGCGCCGGGCACGGGGGCCGGGGGCGGGCCCGGCCGGGGAGGCGCGGCGACCGGTGAGATGCGGGGCATGTGGGTGGCCACGGTCACCAACCGGGACTGGCCGTCCCGGCCCGGCCTGAGCGCCGGCCGGCAGCGCGCCGAGCTGCTCGCCCACCTGGACGCCGCCGTCCGCGCCCGCCTCAACACGGTGATGCTCCAGGTGCGGCCCACGGCCGACGCGCTGTGGCCGTCCCCGCACGAGCCGTGGTCGCAGTACCTCACCGGCACGCAGGGCGCGGACCCCGGCTGGGACCCGCTCGGCACGGCGGTCGCCGAGGCGCACGCCCGCGGGCTGCAACTGCACGCCTGGTTCAACCCGTACCGGGTCGCCCTGCACGCCGACCCCTCCCGGCTCGCCGCCTCCCACCCGGCGCGCCGCAACCCCGGCTGGGTGATCCCGTACGGCGGGAAGCTGTACTACGACCCGGGGCTGCCCGAGGTCCGGGCGTTCGTGCGGGAGGCGATGCTGGACGCGGTGCGCCGCTACCCGGTCGACGGGGTCCACTTCGACGACTACTTCTACCCGTACCCGGTGGCCGGGCAGACCTTCGACGACGACGCCGCCTACGCCCGGTACGGCGCCGCCTTCCCGGACCGCGCGGCCTGGCGGCGGGACAACGTCGACCGGCTGGTCCACGAGACGGCCGAGGGCATCCGGGCGATCCGCCCCGGCGCCCGCTTCGGCATCAGCCCCTTCGGGGTGTGGCGTAATGCCGACGTCGACGTGCGGGGCTCCGGCACCCGCGCAGGCGTGCAGTCGTACGACGATCTGCACGCGGACACCCGGAAGTGGGCGCAGGAGAACTGGATCGACTACATCTGCCCGCAGCTGTACTGGCACATCGGCTTCGCCGCGGCCGACTACGCGACACTGCTGCCCTGGTGGGCCGACGTCGTGCGCGGCTCGGGCACGCGGCTGTACGCGGGGGAGGCGCTGTACAAGGCGGGGGACCCGGCGCAGCCCGCTGCCTGGCAGGACCCCGCCGAACTGTCCCGCCACCTCACGCTGGCGAAGCGGTACCCCGAGGTGCGGGGGCACGTGTTCTTCGCGGCACGCGAGGTGACGGCCGATCCGGTCGGGGCGCTGGCACGGGTGGTGGCCGACCACTACGGCCGGCCCGCCGGGCCCCCGTCCTGATCAGTGCCGGGTCACGGTCTCCCGGTGCCGGATCTGGGTGTCGGGGCCGGGGGAGCAGATGCCCTCGTGCCCGTCCTCGAACCGGACCCGGAACGGCGGGTCGCCGTCCCGGCCGAGCACTTCGACGATCTCGCCGACCTTGTCGTGCTGGCCGACCACCCTGCCGTGCTGGACAAGCTGGTCACCCACGGTTGCGCGCATCGTCGCCTCCTCACCTGAAGGGAGCAGCGGTCCATGCTCCTTCGAGTCTACGGCGGGGGGCGCATGACGGCAGCGGTCCGCTCACGGCATCGTGAGCCTCCGCCGGCCGCGCGGGCCGCACCTCACCCCCGCGCCCGCTGCGTCACGGCGATGCACACCAGGACCGCCACCGCCGTGACCGGGGCCGCCAGGGGGAGGTGTTCGCCCAGGAGGAACACCGACCAGAACAACGTCAGCAGGGGCTGGGCGAGCTGCAGTTGGCTGGCTTTCGGGATGCCGACGGCGGCCATGCCCCGGTACCAGACGATCAGGCCGAGGAACTGGGAGCCCGCCGCCACCCACAGCAGGCCGGTCACGCTGTGCGCGGTCAGCTGGACCGGTTCCGCGGTCAGGGCGGCCACGGCGACCGGCACGGTGAGCGGCAGGCACAGCACCAGGGCCCAGCCGATGACCTGCCAGCCCGGCATGGCGCCGGCCAGCCGGCCGCCCTCGGTGTAGCCGGCCGCGCAGATCAGCAGCGCCCCGAACAGGTACAGGTCCGCCGTCGTCAGCGCACCCCCGCTCTGCTGCACGGTGAACGCCACCACCGCCGCCGCGCCGGCGAGGGCCGCCGCCCAGAAGGTGCGCGAGGGGCGTGAGCCCGTTCGCAGGGACGAGAACAGCGCCGTGGTGAGCGGGAGCAGACCGACCACCACGGCGGCGTGCGCCGTCGTGGACGTCCGCAGCGCCAGCGTGGTCAGCATCGGGAAGCCGAGCACCACCCCCGCGGCGACGACCGCGAGCCCCGGCCAGTGGCGGCGGGCGGGGAGCGGGACGCGCAGGGCCAGCAGACAGCCCCCGGCGATCACCGCCGCGAGCACGCTGCGCACCGCCACCAGCGACCAGGGGCCGAAGCCCTCCAGGCCCCAGGCGGTGGCGGGGAAGGTCAGGGAGAAGGCGACCACTCCGAGGGCGGCCTGGAGGGTGCCGAAGCCACGGCCGCGCGGGGGAACGGGGACTGCTATCGGAACCGCGGCGGTAGCGCTACTCTGTACTCTCATGCATAAGAGTAGCAGCGTCGGTGAACTGGCGGATCAGCTTCGACAGGAGCTGGACCGCTACTCTCCCGGGGAGAAGCTCCCGTCCAGCCGTGTCCTCGTCGAGCGGTTCCGGGTCAGCCCTGTGACCGTCTCCCGGGCCCTGGCGCGGCTCGCCGCCGAGGGCCTGGTCGTCACCCGCCCCGGCGCCGGCGCCTTCCGTGCCGTGCCCCGCACACCGGCCGCCCCCACCGGGGACACCTCCTGGCAGGAGGTCGCCCTCAGCGCCGACGGCGCCGCCGACCTCGTACCGCGCTCGGTCGACGCGTCCGGCGTCCTCGTCTCGCTGGCCGCCCCCGCGCCCGGGGTGATCGAGTTCAACGGCGGCTACCTGCACCCCTCGCTCCAGCCGGAGCGCGCCATGGCGGCGGCGCTGGCCCGCGCCGGGCGCAGGCCGGGGGCGTGGGGCCGGCCGCCCATGGAAGGGCTGCCGGAGCTGCGCGAATGGTTCGCGCGCGCCGTCGGCGGACCCGTGACGGCGGCCGGCGTGCTGGTCACCGCGGGCGGACAGTCGGCCCTGACCACCGCCCTGCGCGCCCTCGCCCCGCCCGGCGCGCCCGTCCTCGTCGAGTCGCCCACCTACCCGGGCATGCTGGCCATCGCCCGCGCCGCCGGACTCCGCCCGGTGCCCGTCCCGGTGGACGCCGACGGCGTACGGCCGTCCCTGCTCGCCGACGCCTTCCGCGCGACCGGCGCCCGCGTCTTCGTCTGCCAGCCCCTCTTCCAGAACCCCACCGGCGCCGTCCTCGCCCCCGAGCGGCGCGCCGAGGTGCTGCGCATCGCCCGGCAGGCCGGCGCGTTCGTCGTCGAGGACGACTTCGTACGGAGGCTGGTGCACGAGGACGCGGGCCCGCTGCCGCCTCCGCTCGCCGCCGACGACCCCGACGGCGTGGTGGTGCACGTCAGCTCGCTGACCAAGGCCACCTCGCCGAGCTTCCGGGTGAGCGCCCTCGCCGCGCACGGCCCGGTGCTGGAGCGGCTGCGGGCCATCCAGATCGTCGACACCTTCTTCGTGCCGCGTCCGCTCCAGGAGGCCACCCTGGAGCTGGTCGGCTCGCCCGCCTGGCCCCGACACCTGCGCGCGATCGCCGCCGCCCTGCGCGCCCGCCGCGACGCCATGACCGCCGCGCTCCGCCTCCACCTGCCCGGCCTGGCCCTGCCGCACATCCCCTCCGGCGGCTACCACCTGTGGCTGCGCCTGCCCGACGGCGCGTCCGAGTCCGCCCTGACCGCCGCCGCCCTGCGCGCGGGCGTCGCCGTCACCCCGGGGCGCCCTTACTTCAGCGCCGAACCGCCCGCCGGACACCTGCGCCTGAGCTTCGCCGCCGTGGCCGGCGCCGGTGAGATCACGGAGGGCGTGCACCGGCTGCGCACCGCCTGGTCCCAGGTGGTGGGATAACGGCTCGACGCCCGCCGCCACCGGCTGCCAGCATCGGCGCATGACTGCCGACCCCCGCCTGCCCGAGGGCTACGAGCTCTCCACCGACCCCGCCCGGATCGACGCCGACACGGTGCACCGGTGGCTGTCCACCGACGCCTACTGGGCCCTCGGCCGCCCCCGCGACACACAGGACCGGGCGATCGGCGGCTCCCTCAACTTCGGTGTGTACGACACGGTCACCGGCGCGCAGGTGGCGTACGCCCGCGTCATCACCGACCGGGCCACCTTCGCCTGGCTGTGCGACGTGTACGTGGACCCCGCCGTCCGCGGCAAGGGCCTCGGCACCGCGCTGGTCACCGCCGTACGGGACGACGTGCGCGACTACGGCGTGCGGCGCGTCCTGCTCGCCACGCACGACGCGCACGAGGTGTACGCGCCGCTCGGGTTCCGGCCACTGGAGCGGCCCGACCAGTGGATGGCGCTGATCTTCCAGGAGTCGTAGAACGCGCTCCCGCGGGCGTTCCGGGCGGATTCGTCCCCTACGTCCCCGCCGGAGGGTGAGGGCCACGCCACCATGCGTCATGGCCGGCCGGCACCTCTTGACCAGCCGACCCCGGCGGCTGACCATCGCCGCATGGCACTCCGGGTCACGTTCGTCGCCGCAGCGGGGAGCTCCACGGTGCTGTCCGAGCGCTTCGAGGACTCCCGGCCGCTGGACCAGGCCGGTTGGAGCGAGGTGCAACGCGTCGCGCACGAACTGCTGCCCCTGGCGGCGGCCGACCTGCGCTACTGCTCCCCGGCGCCCCGCAGCCGCGCCACCGGGGAGGGGCTCGGCTACGCGCCGCTCGTCCAGCTCGCCCTGCGCGACTGCGACATGGGGCGCTGGCGCGGACTGACCCTGGGCGAGGCGATGGCCCGCGAGCCGGAGGCGGTGGACGCCTGGCTCGCCGACCCGCGGTCCACACCCCACGGCGGCGAGTGCCTGCTGGACTTCATCGGACGCGTCGGCGGCTGGCTCGACACCCGGCCCGCCGAGGACGGCTGCCGGGTGGTCGCCGTCGCCGAGCCGTCGGTGATCCGCGCGGCGCTCGTCTACGCCCTCAAGGCGCCGCCCGCCACCTACTGGAACATCGACGTCCGCTCGCTGTCGACGATCAGCGTGGCCGGGCGGCCGGGCCGCTGGAGCCTGCGGCTGGAGAGCGTCTCGGCCCAGCCTCTGCGCACCTAGGGCCGGACCACGCGCGCGTGGTCCGTGACGAGTTCCAGGTCCTTCGCCGGGCCGCGCACCCGCCAGACCGCGCGCCAGTGGCCGGCGTCCCGGACGGTGAACTCGCCCCGGTAGAGATCCGCCGAGCAGGGGTGGTCGGCGAGGTGGCGGCCGGACCTGAGGTCCAGGCCGTGGAAGAAGCGGCCGTCCGCGAACCGCACGTCCGCCGTGCCGTCGGGGCCGGGCAGGAAGCGGAGCGTGCGCCCGGCGGGCCGGGTGACGCCCCGCCAGGTGAAGTCGCCGGACTCCCGGTACAGCAGACCGCCGTCCTCCAGCGGGCCGAAGTCGACCGTCCCGGCGAACCGTCCCTCGTCGCCGCTCGCCAGGTCCCGCACGGTCCGTTCCGCCCGCCAGCGGCCGGCCAGGTAGGCCAGCGCGTCGGGTACCGGCCAGAACTCGCCCACGACACCCCGTTCCCCGTGGTCGCGCCCTCGCGCGACCCGTCCACGTACTCCTGTCCCTCCCTATCCTGCCGTGCGAAGCGCCGACGCCGTCCGTCAGGTCGCCACCCGGCACTCGGCGTCCGGTGCGCCGCGTCCCTCGGCGGGAAGGAGACGGGCGGCGTCGACGTGGTGGAAGTGGACGAGCAGGTCCGAGCTCATCAGCAGCGACGTGTCGGCCTCGGGGGCGGGCCACACGGTGCCGATCTCCGTGGTCGGACGTGACGCGGTCAGCCACTGCCTGGCCGGTTCCCGGACCGTGCGCAGGTCCAGCAGGTAGACCGGGTGGGGCACGAGATCCAGGGTGTACTCGTTGGTGCCCGGCTCGGGCGGCCCCGTGGTGAAGGTGCCCAGCGGCAGGGGCTCCTGCGTGCTGAGGCCGTCGTACGCGACGAAGGATCCCTCGCCGAAGCTCGTGCGGACGCTGAGGTACCCCGCGCCGAACCGGTCGCGCAGGAAGGCGCCCTGCGGCCGGGGGTAGTCGGGGCTGTTGCTGACCAGGGCCACGTGCCCGTCGTGCGCGGCGAGGACGGTCTTGCTGCCCGTGTGCTCGTACCACCAGGTGAGGTTCGCGGCCATCTGCTCGTCGCGGTACAGATCCTGCTGCGTCCCCTCGGTCGCGTTGTCGAACGCGTAGAAGCGGGCGCTCTGCGCGATGACCCGGGCGTGCTGGACGGTCCAGTCGAACTCCTCGCGGTCCCGGTCAGGCGCCTGCGAGCGGAGCAGCTCGTACGCCTGCCGGGTGCGGCGGGCCATGTCCACCCGCTCGTCCTGCGGCCGGTTCCTGAACTCGCGGGTGGCGGTCAGCACCTCACCAGTGGGGCGGTCCCGGTAGAGCTCGGCGAACCGCGCGCGCAGCTCGGGGAGGCGGCGGTCGACGTACCGCAGTACCCGGTCGTACAGCCTGGGCTCGACCGGGACGATGTCGTCGCCCACGAACTGCAGAGGGCGGCCGCCGCGCGCGTTGTGGGCGCGCATCCACTCGAACAGATGCAGATACTCCTCGTTGTTCCAGAGCCGGTCCTCGCTCTGGAAGACCTCGCGCATGATCCGGCGGATGTCACCCCTGCCGGTCAGCAGCCACTCGTTGATCCGCAGGCCGGCGTCCCAGCCCGCCTCCCGGGCGAGGGCGGTGAAGCCCTTCTCCTCGGCCAGGTACCGGAAGACGCGCTCCTGGAGCGCGAAGAACTGGTGGGAGCCGTGCGTGGCCTCTCCCACCCCCACGATCACGGCACCGTCGACGGCCCGGCCCAGCGGCCGCAGATCCCCGAGGGTGTCCATCGGCTCGCCGGAAGCCAGCGCCGACGCCGCCCGGGTCAGCTCGGCGACGACCGGGTCGGGCGTGTAGCCGCCGGCCCGGGCGGGCGCCGCGGGAAGAACCGCCGACAGCAGCAGGGCCAGCAAGGCCGGCAGGACCGGCAGGGCGGCGCGTCGGCGGCGCGAGAGGTGGGACGCGGACTGCATGGGCTGGGTCTCCTCACGTCAGCCCCCGGAACAGCATGGTCGGCACACCTCCGGTCCGCCCGCAGAGCAAACCCGGCGCTGGGCCGATCGGGGGATGTGACTGAGCGCTTCAGATGGTGCCGTCCGCCAGATCGAGCGCTCAGCCTCCATCCGACCCGGAACGGTTCACCGTGACCGAACTTGAAACGAGCTTTCACGGACTACCCCTGGTCTGGGCATGATTCCCACCGTGCATGTGGACAGGGGTCATCGCGGGCAGGGACGGTACGCGCTGACGGACACAGGAAGCGGCCACGTCTGGGGCGTCTGCGCCGAGGTGGAGGGACTGTTCCGGGAACCCCTGCGTGGGACGTACGAGCTGTTCGGCTGGGTTCCGGATGGAGCCGAGGTCCCGCGCGGCTGGGTCGGTAGCAGGGTGTGGCTGGTGCCGGAGGACAGGACGCTCGATGCCTGGCAGCTGGAGGACGCGGAGAGTCTCGGGCCGTACCCGGGGACGGACGGTCTTGTGCTTACCGGTCTGGACGACTACGTGGGCCCGCCCGAGGGGCACCGAGGGCCTGTCCGGCTGCACGACGGGTACCGGTGGCTGGGTTCCTGCCGGGAGTTCGCCCGCGTTCTGCCGCCCGAGCCAGTGGAACCTCCTCTCGTCCTGCGAGGGCTTGTCCCGAGTGATCGGCTACGGCGGGCACTGGCTACGGGCACCCGGCACACGCTGGACCTGGAGGAGGTCTGGCTTGAGATACGGGACGACCGGGGCGAACCGCTCACCGATCGTCTGCTGCGACCCAAAGTCCGTGCGTGGCAGCCGTCCTCCCGTGGGACGGAGCTGGTTGATCTGGAACTCGACGGATACCTCGCACCTGTACCGGGATACGCCCGGCCAGTATGGGAGCGCTGGCTTGCCGGCCCGCCGGACGCCCCTGGTGCTTGGGCCGGGCTCGAGACCCGCCGACGTGGGGCCTGGCTCGATCTCGTCCGGGAGCGGGGCTGTCGGCTGAAGCACCATGACCGTGCCGGACACGCGTACGAGCTGGATGGCCGGCACATCACGGACGAACCGGGCCTCTACCTGGCACTCGGCGAGGCCGTCAACGGGCCGGGTGGCTACTTCGGCGGCTGCTTGGACGCCCTCGTGGACTGTCTGCGCGGCAACTTCGGCTATACCGCTCCCGCGACCCTGGTCTGGAGGAACGCTGCGACTGCACGCGAGCACCTGTCCCGCGTCCTGGCGCCAGAGGGTGAGCAATATGACCTAGTCGCCCTGGTGATCGACGTTCTGACCGAGGGCGGGATGCACGTGACCCTCACGTGAACTGGCCGAGCTGCCGCGGTAGTGACTCCAACGCTGCCGCCGGTCCGTTGGGCTACGCGGGCAAGCAGCGCTTCGGCGCGGAGTCGAGGTCAGTGGAACCAGGTAACGAGTCGCACATGCTCTGCTCCATGGAGTTCGCCGAGTGTCCGCATCACGCTCCACACCGGCCCCCAGTGCGTTTCGTTTCCGGCGACCGAATCTCGGCTTCGCGTGCCGGATCCGTCTGTCTCCTGCCAGTCGGCCGAGGCGAGCTCGGCCCACGTGATCCATGTCGTGCCGTGGGTATCAGGAGATCCGCCGTACGCGGCGTACTCGGTCTGGAGCCCCTCGGACGCGTCGCTCGGGAAGCCGCGGCTTTCGGCCAGAGGGTGGAAGCCGAAGTGGTTCCGGATGCCGAAGAGGCAGGCGAGGGCGTCGTAGGCGTTGCCGTTGTTGAGCAGGAAGAGGTCGATGGCGGCGTGCCACACGGAGTCCTCGTCGTCGGGGCCCCAGAGGCGGGCGCCTGGCCGGCACTCGATCATCCCGCTGACTTCGGTAGACATGCACGCATGCTGCCCGCACGGCCCGTGATTCCGCACCTGCATTTCCTACGACCCGCTTCGCCAAGTGCGCAGGTGCCGCTATCCGCCACCAGGAGTGAGGGCCCCGCGGGCTGAGGCCCGGATACGTTGCACTTTGGACGATCTGTGGCCGGGGTGGATGCCCTGTCCGCCCGGCGCCGCGCCGTGAGTGACCGGCTCGGCTTGGAGGGCGAACTGCTGAAGTTGGTTGCCGAGTGTCCCCAGCGGTATGTCGAGCTGGTGGAGGGTACTTCGCTGCCGGCGGTGACCCCCGCACAGCCCGTGGCCCGGCCCCCCGTACTGCTTTCCGATCAGGGTGCGGGCGGCGGGGCCTCGCCGTTGCATAAACGTGCAGCGAAACGTATAGTCATGCCATCAGGAGGAGGTTGTCATGGCGGTACGTGCGGCGGTGGCCGGAGCGAGCGGGTACGCGGGCGGTGAGCTGCTGCGTCTGCTCCTGACCCACCCCGGGGTCGAGATCGGCGCCCTGTCCGGGAACACCAACGCCGGACAGCGGCTGGGCGCGCTCCAGCCGCACCTGCTCCCCCTGGCCGACCGGGTGCTGGAGCCGACCACCCCCGAGGCGCTCGCCGGGCACGACGTCGTCTTCCTCGCCCTGCCGCACGGCCAGTCCGCCGCCGTCGCCGAGCAGCTCGGCGACGAGGTGCTGGTGATCGACATGGGCGCCGACTTCCGGCTGAAGAACGCCGCCGACTGGGAGGCGTTCTACGGCTCCCCGCACGCCGGCACCTGGCCCTACGGCCTGCCCGAACTGCCGGGCGGCCGCGCCGCGCTGGAGGGGTCCAGGCGTGTCGCGGTGCCCGGTTGCTACCCCACCGCCGTCTCCCTCGCCCTGTTCCCGGCCTACGCCGCCGGGCTCGCCGGGACCGAGGCCGTGGTCGTCGCCGCGTCCGGCACCTCCGGCGCGGGCAAGTCGCCCAAGCCGCACCTGCTGGGCAGCGAGGTCATGGGCTCCATGACGCCGTACGGCGTGGGAGGCGGGCACCGGCACACCCCCGAGATGATCCAGAACCTCAGCGCGGCGGCCGGCGAGCGCGTCACCGTCTCCTTCACACCCACCCTGGCGCCGATGCCCCGCGGCATCCTCGCCACCTGCTCCGCGAAGGCGAGGCCCGGCGTCACCGCCGAGTCCGTGCGCGCCGCCTACGAGAAGGCGTTCGCCGACGAACCGTTCGTGCACCTCCTGCCCGAGGGACAGTGGCCCGCCACCGCCTCCGTGTACGGCTCCAACGCCGTCCAGGTGCAGGTCGCCCACGACGCCGCCGCCGGCCGGATCGTCGCGATCAGCGCCATCGACAACCTCACCAAGGGCACCGCGGGCGGTGCCGTCCAGAGCATGAACATCGCCCTGGGTCTCGACGAGACGACCGGGCTGACGACGATCGGAGTTGCGCCGTGAGTGTGACGGCAGCGAAGGGATTCACGGCGGCGGGCATCGCCGCCGGGATCAAGGAGAACGGCAACCCCGACCTGGCCCTCGTGGTCAACAACGGCCCCCGACGCGCGGCCGCCGGCGTCTTCACCTCCAACCGCGTCAAGGCCGCGCCCGTGCTCTGGTCCGAGCAGGTCCTCAGGAGCGGGCAGCTCGCCGCCGTCGTCCTCAACTCCGGCGGCGCCAACGCCTGCACCGGGCCCAAGGGCTTCCAGGACACCCACGCCACCGCCGAGAAGGCCGCCGAGGTGCTGGGCGTGGGCGCCGGCGAGGTCGCCGTCTGCTCCACCGGGCTCATCGGCGTCCTGCTCCCCATGGACAAGCTGCTCCCCGGCGTCGGTACCGCGGCCGCCCAGCTCTCCGAGCACGGCGGCGAGAAGGCCGCCATCGCCATCAAGACCACCGACACCGTCCACAAGACGTCGGTGGCCGGCCGGGACGGGTGGACCGTCGGCGGCATGGCCAAGGGCGCGGGCATGCTCGCCCCCGGCCTCGCCACCATGCTCGTCGTCCTCACCACCGACGCCGACGTCGACAGCGAGACCCTGGACAAGGCGCTGCGCGCCGCCACCAGGGTCACCTTCGACCGCGTCGACTCCGACGGCTGCATGTCCACCAACGACACCGTGCTGCTGCTCGCCTCCGGAGCCTCCGACGTCACCCCGGAGTACGACGACTTCGCCGAGGCCGTGCGGCAGGTGTGCGACGACCTCGGTCAGCAGCTCATCCGCGACGCCGAGGGCGCCAGCAAGGACATCAAGGTCGAGGTCGTGGGCGCCGCCTCCGAGGACGACGCCGTCGAGGTGGGCCGCTCCATCGCCCGCAACAACCTCCTCAAGTGCGCCCTCCACGGCGAGGACCCCAACTGGGGCCGCGTCCTCTCCGCCATCGGCACCACCAAGGCCGCCTTCGAGCCCGACCGGCTGAACGTCGCCATCAACGGCGTCTGGGTGTGCAAGAACGGCGGCGTCGGCGAGGACCGCGACAAGGTCGACATGCGCTACCGCGAGGTGCACATCGTCGCCGACCTGGCCGCCGGCGACGCCACCGCCACCATCTGGACCAACGACCTCACCGCCGACTACGTCCACGAGAACAGCGCCTATTCCTCATGACCGGCACCCGTAAGCACACCGCGCTGCCCAAGGCGCAGATCCTCATCGAGGCCCTGCCCTGGCTGACCCGGCACCACGGCAAGACCGTCGTCATCAAGTTCGGCGGCAACGCCATGGTCGACGAGGAGCTGAAGGCCGCGTTCGCCCAGGACGTCGTCTTCCTGCGGCACGCCGGCCTGAAACCCGTCGTCGTGCACGGCGGCGGCCCGCAGATCAGCCGCGCGCTCGAGACCCACGGCATCGTCAGCGAGTTCAAGGCCGGCCTGCGCGTCACCACCGAGGACGCCATGGACGTCGTACGCATGGTGCTCGCCGGACAGGTCCAGCGCGAGCTGGTCGGACTGCTCAACCGGCACGGCCCGCTCGCCGTCGGCCTCACCGGCGAGGACGCGCACACCCTCACCGCCGTCAAGCACCAGCCCGAGATCGACGGAGAGCTGGTCGACATCGGGCGGGTGGGCGAGATCACCGAGATCGACACGGGCGCGATCGAGGCCCTGCTCGCCGACGGCCGCATCCCGGTCGTCTCGTCGATCGCCCGCTCCCAGGACGACCACCATGTCTACAACGTCAATGCTGATACGGCGGCTGCGGCACTCGCTGCTGCTCTGGGCGCCGAAACCCTCATGGTCCTCACGGACGTCGAGGGCCTCTACGAGGACTGGCCGAACAGCGACGAGGTGATCAGCCGTCTCACCGCGTCGCAGCTCGAGAAGCTCCTGCCGGAGCTGTCCTCGGGGATGGTGCCCAAGATGGAGGGCTGCCTGCACGCCGTGCGCAACGGCGTGAACACCGCCCGCGTCATCGACGGCCGGGTCCAGCACTCGATCCTGCTGGAGATCTTCACGGACGAGGGCATCGGCACCATGGTCGTGCCCGACGAACAGGGGGAGTCGTGAGCAACGCGGAACTGACCGCCCGGTGGCAGGGCGCGCTGATGGACAACTACGGCACGCCCCGCCTCCCTCTCGTGCGCGGCGAGGGACAGCGGCTCTGGGACGCCGACGGCAGGGAGTACCTCGACTTCGTCGGCGGCATCGCCACCAACGCCCTCGGTCACGGCCACCCGGCGATCGTCGAGGCCGTCACCCGGCAGATCTCCTCCCTGGGCCACATCTCCAACCTCTTCCTCGCCGAGCCGACCGTCGCCCTCGCCGAGCGGCTGCTCCAGCTCTTCGGCCGGGACGGCAGGGTCTTCTTCTGCAACTCCGGCGCCGAGGCCAACGAGGCCGCCTTCAAGATCGGCCGCCTCACCGGACGCACCCACGTCGTCGCGACGGAGGGCGCCTTCCACGGCCGCACCATGGGCGCCCTCGCGCTCACCGGGCAGGCCGGCAAGCGGGAGCCGTTCCTGCCGCTGCCCGGAGACGTCACCCACGTGCCGTTCGGCGACGCCCAGGCGCTGGACGCGGCCGTCACCGAGGACACGGCCCTCGTCATCCTCGAACCCATCCAGGGCGAGCTGGGCGTCGTCGTCCCGCCGACGGGCTACCTCAAGGCGGCCCGTGCCATCACGGCCGCCAAGGGCGCGCTGCTCGTGCTGGACGAGGTGCAGACCGGCGTCGGCCGCACCGGCGACTGGTTCGCGTACCAGGCCCACGAGGGCGTCCTGCCGGACGTCGTCACCCTCGCCAAGCAGCTCGGCGGCGGACTGCCGCTCGGCGCCACCGTCGCCTTCGGCCGCGCGGCCCAGCTGCTCCGGCCCGGCCACCACGGCACGACCTTCGGCGGCAACCCGGTCGCCTGCGCCGCCGGACTCGCGGTGCTCGACACCATCGCCGGCGAGGGACTGCTGGAGAACGCCAAGCGGCAGGGCGAGAAGCTGCGCGAGGGAATCGAGGGCCTCGGGCACCCCTTGGTCGACCACGTCCGGGGAGCGGGTCTGCTCCTGGGTATCGTGCTCACCGAGCCGCTCGCGCCCCAGGCGCAACAGGCGGCTCAGGACGCCGGGTTCCTCGTGAACGCCGCCGCCCCTGACGTCGTCCGGCTCATGCCGCCGCTGAACCTCGGGGACGACGCGGTGGCCGCGCTCCTCGGGGCGCTGCCCGGCATCCTGGACGCCGCCGGACGCGCGGGCGGGGAAGGACGATCCGGAGAATGAGACGACGATGAGCCAGGAGCAGGATCAGGAGCGGACGGCGGGGCAGGCCGGGCCCGCCGTGCCGCAGACCCGGACCGCGCGGCACCGCCGGATCGTGGACATCCTCAACCGGCAGCCGGTGCGGTCGCAGAGCCAGCTCGCGAAGCTGCTCGCCGACGACGGGCTGAGCGTCACCCAGGCGACGCTCTCCCGCGACCTCGACGAGCTGAACGCGGTGAAGATCCGCAACCACGAAGGGGATCTGATCTACGCGGTGCCGAGCGAGGGCGGGTTCCGCACGCCGCGTGCGCCGCTCGGGGAGTCCGCCAAGGAAGAGCGGATGCGGAGGCTCTCACAGGAGCTGCTGATCTCCGCGGAGGCCTCCGCGAATCTTGTCGTGCTTCGGACGCCTCCGGGGGCGGCGCAGTTCTTGGCGTCCGCCATTGATCAGGCCGAGTTGCACGACATTCTCGGCACCATTGCCGGGGATGACACGTTGTTGCTGATCAGCCGGGAGCCTACGGGTGGGCAGGCTCTGGCTGATCATTTGCTGCGGTTGGCTCAGAACGGCCACTGAGGGGGCGGTTCCGCCTTCGTCGCCGGGTGCCCCGCCGTGGGGGCTCGGCGCGCAGTTCCCCGCGCCCCTGGGGGTGTCCCTCAGCCCAGCCAGTCGGCGAGGTTCGCCGTGCAGCGGACCTCGTCGCCTGCTGTGATCAGCAGGGCCTCCGTGTCGGGGAGGGACTCCAGCCAGCGCAGGCCCTCTCGGGAGCCCATCGCGAAGGCCGCCGTGGCCCAGCAGTCCGCCCAGGTCAGGCGGGGAGCGACCACCGTCACCGCGACCAGGTCGGTCACCGCCGAGCGGCCCGTGCGCGGGTCCACGATGTGGTCGCCCCGCTCCGCGGTGCCGGACGTGGCCACCGCCAGCTCCCGCGCCCCGGCGGCGGAGACCACCGCGGCGAGGCCGCCCGGGCGCAGCGGGTCCGACACGCCGACCCGCCAGGGCCGGCCCGTGCCCGGCGAGCCGAGCAGCTGGACGTCGCCGCCGCCGTTGACGCTCACCCCGGACGCCCCGGCCGCCAGTAGCTGCCGGGCGGCGCGCTCGGTGGCCCAGCCCTTGACGATCCCGGTCGGGTCGAGCCGCCCCCGGTACCGGGTGCTGAACCAGCCGTCGCTGATCCGTTCCGCCTCCGCGGCCAGCTCCAGCACCTCGGCGACCTCGGGGGCGCACTGCCCGACGTCCAGCTCGCCGCGCGCCAGCCGGGAGATCTGGGTGTCCTCGCGGTAGGTGCTGAACACCTCGTCGACCCGGACCAGTCCGGCGGCGGCCTCCTCCAGCGCCGCGCGCACCGCGCCGGGTTCCCCGCCGCGGACGTCGAGGGAGAAGACGGTCCCCATCGTCTCCACCACACGACGCGCCGCGGCGGGCGCCTCAACGGGGTCCGTCACCGTGTCAGCCACCGGCCTTGTCCAGGGCCGACTGGAGGGACTCCTTGTAGCCGGCGCTGGTGTACGTGGCGCCCGACACGGCGTCGATGTCCGCGGTGCCGGCCTGCACGGCCGCCTGGTTCAGCTTCGGCACGGCGTTGGAGGTGATCTGGTCGCTCTGGCCGCCCTTGGGGGCCTGGACGGCCTCGGCCTTGGTGATCCTGCCGCCGCTGACGGTGATCCGTACCTGGACCGGGCCGTACTGGGTCTGCGCGGCGTCGCCGGTGACGGTCTGCGCCTGGGCCGCGTCGCCGCCCCCCGTGTCGGCGGGCGCGGAGGCGCGCGCCTTGTCCAGGGCCGACTGGAGGGACTCCTTGTAGCCGGCGCTGGTGTACGTGGCGCCGGACACCGCGTCGATGTCCCCGCTCTGCGTCTGCACGGCCGCCTGGTTGAGCCTGGGCACGGCGTTGGAGGTGATCTGGTCGCTCTGGCCGCCCTTGGGGGCCTGGACGGCCTCGGCCTTGGTGATCCTGCCGCCGCTGACGGTCAGTCGTACCTGCACCGCCCCGTACTGGGTCTGCGCCGCGTCGCCGGTGACGGTGCCGTCCCCGATGGGCCGGGCGCCGCCCTGTACGGACTCCGCGGCGGGCGGTGCGCCGCCCGCCGCCTCGGCCGACCCCGGGTCGGACGCGGGTTTCAGCGACAGCAGCAGCACGATCCCGGAGACGGTGGCGGCGGTGGCCAGCACGGCGCGCCGGACGGGGTGACTCTTCCTCATCGCTTCTCAAGCTCCTGATGGGTAACGGGCGATCGGGGCCGACGGCCCGCCGCTCACATCTCGAACGACTCGTGGTGGATCCGGCGCGCGGGAACCCCGGCGTCCCGCAGGGCCGCGTACACCTGCTGGGCGAATCCGGGCGGCCCGCACATGAAGACGTCGTGGCGGTCGATGTCGGGGATCTTGCGTCGCAGGCTCTCCGCCGAGATGTCCGGGCGCTCCCCGTCGGGGCTGTTCACCGCGTACATCAGCCGGGCGCCGCGTTCGTCGGCGATCTTCGCCAGCTCGCCCCACAGCGCCAGGTCCTGCGTGCTGTTGGCCCGGTACAGCAGGGTGATGTCGCCGGAGGCGCCGGGCAGTGTCTCGAACAGGGCGCGCATCGGGGTGATGCCCACCCCGCCGGCGACCAGCAGCACCTTGCCGCGGCTGCGGCGCTGCGCGGTCAGCGCCCCGTAGGGGCCCTCCGCCCACACCCGGGTGCCGGGCTCCAGCTCGCGCAGCCGGGAGCTGTGGTCGCCGATCGCCTTGACGGTGATCCGCAGCATGTCCGGACGGGGCGCGGCGGACAGCGAGTAGGGGTGGGAGCTGAACCGCATCCCGGGCGCCAGGAAGCGCCAGCGGAAGAACTGCCCGGCCTCGGCGCCCATCCGGTGCAGCCGGCGCCCGCCGATCAGCACCGACACGACGCCGGGCGTCTCCTCGATGACGGCCTGGACCCGCAGCCGGTGCCGCAGGTTCAGCCGGATCGGGGTGAGGATCCGGTACCACAGGACCAGCACGGTCACGGCGCCGTACAACCCGTACCAGAAGGTCTTCGCCGACGGGGTGACGGCGAACTCGTTGCCGGTGGTGATCTGGTGCCAGAACGTCAGGAACACCGCCGCGTACGTCAGCAGGTGCACGTGGTACCAGCCGTCGTACGGCAGCCGGCGCCGGATCGGGCCGACCGACAGGAAGGCGATCACGAACAGCAGTCCGGTGCCGACGGCGGCCTTGCCCATGTCCGGCAGCGTGGTGACGGAGGTGACCGTCTGCGACACGATGTCGGCGAGGGTCCTGCCGGCCTGCCGGGCGTAGCCCCACATGATCAGGAAGACATGGGCGATGACCAGGCTGACGGTGTAGCGGCCGCTCATGGCGTGCCAGCGGGCGACCCGGTCCGAGCCGACCCGCCGTTCCAGCGCGGGCACCCGCGCCATCTGCAGCACGACCAGGGCCATCAGGTATCCGGCGAGCAGGCCGGTGATCCGGCCGGCGGCGATGATCCTGCCGGTGGTGTCCGCGATGGACGGTGTGCTCGTCCACCAGAGCCACAGCACGGCCACCGCTCCCGCACCCACGGCGAGCAGCAGCGGGACGGCGGGGGAGCGGCGCGGACGGATGCGGCGCATCGTCTGGCGGCGGGCGGCACGGCCGCCGGCGAGCGTGGTGGTCACGGTTCCTCCGTGGGACTCGGCCCTTGGCTCTCACATACGTGCCGCCACGCCGGAGTGTTCAGCGGAAACCGTGAATGCGCCGCCTGGTTCAGTAACGGGTGATCGCGGTGCGCCCGCCGGTGGTCCCGATCGCGAGGTGGGGGGCCCGCGCGGGGTCGGCCCAGCGCAGGATCTTCCGCATCGCGCTCTTCGGCACGGACACGCAACCCGCCGTGGCGCCCCGGCCGTTGACGTGCAGGAAGATGCCGGCGCCCCGGCCGCGCACCGGACGGCGGTAGTTGAAGTCCACGACCAGGGCGTGGGCGTACTGCGTGCGGTAGGTGATCAGGTGCTCGGCCCGGCTCGCCCGGCAGTCGGCCGCCCGGGGCTCCGTCCAGCGGTTGTAGACGCGCGAGTCGTTGTCCTGGCACCACCAGGAGTTCTGCCGCACGGGCCGGTAGCTGTACCGGGTGCCGGAGGGGGCCGCCTCGATGCCGAAGGCGTACGGCAGGCCGTACAGCCCGGTGGGGGTGGTGTTCGTGCCCTGCTTCCGGGTCGTGCCCTCGGCAAGTCCGTTCGCGCCGAAGCGGGCCTTCGCGGACCCGGCCGCCACCCAGCGTCCGCCCTTGCGGTCCCACCAGGTGAGCGTGCCGGTGGTGGACCCGGTCCGCGCCGCCACGGCTGTGACGATCTGGGTGCCGCCCCCGGTGTCCGCCATCCGCTCCGGCAACGGCGACGCGGGCCGCTGCGCGGTGCCGAGCGAGAGCAGGGACAGGGACACGAGGACGGCGACGGAGACGTGACGTGGGCGCATGGCTCACATGCTGGACGGGGGCAGCGGCAACGGCAGCCCGGGAAGTCCGTCCAGGCTGGTCGCGACGTGCTCCTTCTTGGTGAAGTACGCGTCGAGGGAGGCGTCGTCCTCCCTGGCGAACCGCCTCTCGTGCAGGTCCCGCTCGCCCTCGTACGCCATGTAGGGCACGGCGTAGCCGCAGGTGTCCCGGATCAGCTCGGCGCGCACGACCACGACCGCGCGCAGTCCGTGGGTCCACGGGTCGATGCCGGGGAAGTGGCCGAGCAGCTCCTTGAACCGCGGGTCGTCGCGGAACACGGGTTCCCCGCGGCCGTGCACGCGCACGATGTTCGGCGGTCCCTGGAAGGCGCACCACATCAGGGTGATCCGGCCGTTCTCCCGGAGGTGGGCGACGGTCTCGGCGTTGGACCCCGCGAAGTCGAGGTAGGCGACGGTGAGGTCGTCCAGGACCGCGAAGGAACCCTTGAGCCCTTTGGGGGAGAGGTTGACCGTGCCGTCGGCGGACAGCGGAGCGGTGGCGGTGAAGAAGACCGGCTGCTCCTCGATGAAGGTGCGGAGACGCCCGTCGATGCGCTCATACGTTTTTCCCATGTCCACCGATTATCCGGACAGATCTTTCGCCTGTCTAAGCATTTGGCGGTCCTGCCCGGCGGGAAGCCGACCGTGGCCGCCCCGGCCGGCGCTTGAACGGGGCGGCCACAGCGCCTGTCACGTCACTTGGTGAGCGTGCAGGCGGCGAGGGAGTCCAGGCCGGCGGGGCGGTCGGCGGTGCGGCCGATGGCGGTGGCGATGCGGTTGACGGTGGCGATCCGCTTGTCCTCGAGGGGGCCGAGGATGGCGTTCTGGACGAAGTTGGGTCCGCCCTGGCCGACGGTGTCGACCAGGCGTTTGTTCGCTTCGGCGATCTGTTGGTCGAGCAGGGCCAGGTTGCGGGTGACCTCGGCCTGTGCCGAGGCGGGGACGGCGGGGAGCTGCGAGGCGACGTCCGGGCAGGAGATCGTGCCGGCGCCTGTGGCGTCCCCGCCCTGGCCGGCCCCCGCGTCACCGCCGCCCGCGCCCGTGTCGCCGCCCGCGTCCTCGGCGGGTGGCGCGGCGGTCCCGGCGCCGCCGGTCTCCTCCTGTCCCGGAGCGGCCGGGTCGCCCTGCGCGTCGAGCGAGCACGCGGCGAGGGAGTCCAGGCCGGCGGGGCGGTCGGCGGTGCGGCCGATGGCGGTGGCGATGCGGTTGACGGTGGCGATCCGCTTGTCCTCGAGGGGGCCGAGGATGGCGTTCTGGACGAAGTTGGGTCCGCCCTGGCCGACGGTGTCGACCAGCCGTTTGTTCGCCTCGGCGATCTGCTGGTCGAGCAGGGCCAGGTTGCGGGTGACCTCGGCCTGCGCCGAGGCGGGGACGGCGGGGAGCTGTGAGGCGACGTCCGGGCAGGAGATCGTGCCGGGTCCGGCCAGGGTCCTGGCGTCCGCGCCGCCGCCGTCGGACGACTCGCCCGCGAGCGCGGTGCCCGCGATCACGGCGCCGGTCAGTGCCACGGCGGCGGCGCCGCCGGCCAGGCCGACACGGCGCTTGTTGTACTTCGGAAGAGCCCTGGACATGCGAATGCCTCACTCGGGGTCGGGGGTGTCTCGGTGGAGCGACGCGGCGCCTGCGTCCGGTGAGCAGTACGCGCAAGCGGTTTCCCGCGTTCAACTGCTGCGCGAAATAACCGCGGTGCGGCCCCGGCGGGCACCCCGCGACCAGGCGAATTGACGAATCATGCGGACTCCTGCATACTCATGCATATCAGCGAATGCACTGTGAGGAGAAACCCGTGACCGAGCGCGTCGTACTCGCCTACTCAGGCGGTCTGGACACCTCCGTCGCCATCGGCTGGATCGCCGAGGAGACGGGCGCCGAGGTCATCGCCGTTGCGGTCGACGTCGGCCAGGGCGGCGAGGACCTGGACGTCATCCGCAAGCGCGCGCTCGCCTGCGGTGCCGTCGAGGCCGAGGTCGCGGACGCCAAGGACGAGTTCGCCGAGGAGTACTGCCTCCCGGCGATCAAGGCCAACGCCCTCTACATGGACCGCTACCCGCTGGTCTCCGCGCTGTCCCGGCCGACGATCGTCAAGCACCTCGTCGCCGCCGCGCAGAAGCACGGCGCCACCACCGTCGCCCACGGCTGCACCGGCAAGGGCAACGACCAGGTCCGCTTCGAGGCCGGCATCGTCGCCCTCGCCCCCGACCTGAAGTGCATCGCCCCGGTCCGCGACTACGCGATGACCCGGGACAAGGCCATCGCCTTCTGTGAGGCCAAGGGCCTGCCGATCGCCACCACCAAGAAGTCCCCGTACTCCATCGACCAGAACGTCTTCGGGCGCGCCGTCGAGACCGGCTTCCTCGAGGACATCTGGAACGCGCCCATCGAGGACGTGTACGAGTACACGCAGAACCCGGCCGTGCCCCGGGAGCCCGACGAGGTCGTCATCACCTTCAAGGAGGGCGTCCCGGTCGCCATCGACGGCAAGCCCGTCACCGTCCTCCAGGCCATCCAGCAGCTCAACGAGCGCGCCGGCGCCCAGGGCATCGGCCGGATCGACATGGTCGAGGACCGCCTCGTCGGCATCAAGTCCCGCGAGGTCTACGAGGCCCCCGGCGCGATCGCCCTGATCACCGCCCACCAGGAGCTGGAGAACGTCACGGTCGAGCGTGAGCTGGCCCGCTACAAGCGGCAGGTCGAGCAGCGCTGGGGCGAGCTGGTCTACGACGGCCAGTGGTTCTCCCCGCTGAAGCGCGCCCTCGACGGCTTCATCGCCGAGGCCAACCAGCACGTCAACGGCGACATCCGGATGACGCTGCACGGCGGCCGCGCCGTCGTCACCGGCCGGCGCTCGGAGTCGTCCCTGTACGACTTCAACCTGGCCACCTACGACACCGGCGACACCTTCGACCAGGCCGCGGCCAAGGGCTTCATCGACATCTACAGCCTGTCGTCGAAGATCGCGGCCAAGCGCGACCTCGCCTGAGCCGCAGCGCCTGACGACCCCTCACACGCACTAGCCTGACAGCCGCCTCTCCACGCGCCCGTGGGGAGGCGGCGGCACATCCGGAACCCTCGAGGAGCACGCAGTGAGCAGCAACAGCGGTGACGTCCGGCTCTGGGGCGGCCGTTTCGCCGACGGTCCCGCCGAGGCCCTGGAGAAGCTGTCCGCGTCCGTCCACTTCGACTGGCGGCTCGCCCCCTACGACATCGCCGGCTCCCGCGCCCACGCGCGCGTGCTGCATCAGGCGGGCCTGCTCACCGAGGACGAGCTGACCCGCATGCTCGAAGGACTCGACCAGCTCGAGGCCGACGTCGCCTCCGGCGCCTTCACCGGCACCATCGCCGACGAGGACGTCCACACCGCCCTGGAGCGCGGCCTGCTGGAGCGGCTCGGCCCGGACCTCGGCGGCAAGCTGCGCGCCGGACGGTCCCGGAACGACCAGGTCGCCACCCTCTTCCGGATGTACCTGCGCGACCATGCCCGCACCATCGGCGGTCTGATCGCCGACCTCCAGGACGCGCTGATCGGGCTCGCCGAGGCCCACCCGGACGTGGCGATGCCCGGCCGCACCCACCTCCAGCACGCCCAGCCGGTGCTCTTCGCCCACCATGTCCTCGCCCATGTGCAGTCCCTCTCCCGGGACGCCGAGCGGCTGCGCCAGTGGGACGAGCGGACCGCCGTCTCCCCGTACGGCTCCGGCGCCCTGGCGGGCTCCTCCCTCGGCCTGGACCCCGAGGCGGTCGCCAAGGACCTCGGCTTCGAGCACGGCAGCGCCGGCAACTCCATCGACGGCACGGCCTCCCGGGACTTCGTCGCCGAGTTCGCCTTCATCACCGCGATGATCGGCGTGAACATCTCCCGGATCGCCGAGGAGGTCATCATCTGGAACACGAAGGAGTTCTCCTTCGTGACCCTGCACGACGCCTTCTCCACCGGCTCGTCGATCATGCCGCAGAAGAAGAACCCGGACATCGCCGAGCTGGCGCGCGGCAAGTCCGGCCGCCTGATCGGCAACCTCACGGGCCTGATGGCCACCCTCAAGGCCCTCCCGCTCGCGTACAACCGCGACCTCCAGGAGGACAAGGAGCCGGTCTTCGACTCCATCGACCAGCTGGAGATCCTGCTGCCCGCCTTCACCGGGATGATGGCCACGCTCACCGTGCACCGCGAGCGCATGGAGGAACTGGCGCCCGCCGGCTTCTCCCTCGCCACCGACATCGCCGAGTGGCTGGTCCGCCAGGGCGTGCCCTTCCGCGTCGCCCACGAGGTGGCCGGCGAGTGCGTGAAGGTCGCCGAGGCGGAGGGCAAGGAACTGAACGACCTCACGGACGAGCAGTTCGCGAAGATCTCGGCCCACCTCACTCCCGAGGTCCGCTCGGTCCTCGACGTCCCCGGCGCCCTGGCCTCCCGCAACGGCAGGGGAGGCACGGCCCCCGGCGCGGTGGCGGTCCAGCTCGCGGAACTGAAGGAGAACGTGTCCCTCCAGCACACGTGGTCGACCGCGAAGAAGAAGCAGTAGGCGAAGCGCCCCGAAGGGGCGCGGGGACTGCGCGGCGCCCCTTCGGGGCGCCGCACGCACCGCGCCCCGGAGGGAACGCCCCTTCAGGGGCGCGGGGAACTGCGCGGCGAACCCGCGTACCGCCGCACGCCGGCACCACCCGACCGCTCAGGCGAGAACGAACCCGCAAAGCGGGTTACGTTGGGCACCGCCGAACCGGAGCCGACCGACGGAGCCGACATGCCCTTCTCCCGCCTGGCCACCGCCACCACCCCCACCGCCCACCTGGGCCTGGGCCTCGCCGCGGTGGGCCGCCCCGGCTACATCACCCTCGACCGGGCCGCCGACCTCGGCGAGGACGACGACCGCACGGTCGAGAACCTCCGCACCCGCACCCACGAACTCCTCGACGCCGCCTACGCCCAAGGCGTCCGCTACATCGACGCGGCCCGCTCCTACGGCCGCAGCGAGGAGTTCCTCGCGGACTGGCTGAAGAGCCGCCCCGACGCCGCCGACGTGGTCGTCGGCAGCAAGTGGGGCTACACCTACACAGCCGATTGGACCACCGACGCGGAGTGTCACGAGGTCAAGGACCACTCCCTCGCCGCGTACGAACGCCAGCGTGCCGAGACCGGCGCGATCCTCGGCGACCGCCTCGACCTCTACCAGATCCACTCGGTCACCCCGGACAGCCCGGCCCTCACCGACAAGGACCTGCACGCCCGCCTCGCCGAGGCGGCGGCACAGGGCGTGACCGTCGGCTTCTCCACCAGCGGCCCCCGCCAGGCGGACGCCATCCGCGCGGCCCTCGCCGTCACCGTCGACGGCGAACCCCTCTTCCGCGCGGTCCAGTCCACCTACAACGTCCTGGAGACCTCCGCGGGCACCGCACTGGCCGAGGCCCACGACGCCGGACTCACGGTGATCGTGAAGGAGGGCATGGCCAACGGCCGCCTGGCCGCACCGCACGCCCCCGAGCCGCTGCGCGCCGTGGCCGAGGAGACGGGCCTGGGCTGCGACGCCGTCGCCCTCGCGGCCGTCCTGCGCCAACCGTGGACGGGCGTCGTCCTGTCCGGCGCGGCGACGGTCCTCCAGCTGACCTCCAACCTGCACGCGGCGGCCGTCGACCTCACCGACGACCAGCTCGCCCGCCTGGAGCCGCTGGCGGAAACCCCCGAGACGTACTGGCAGCACCGAGGCGCCCTGCCCTGGCACTGACCGCCGCGGCCCCCTGCCCCATCCGTGAGACATGCATACTCCGCATGAGACAAGAATGTCTCACGTGCGGTACCGTCGTCTCATGGCTGTCGACCGAGACCACGTGCTGCGCAGCGCCGCGGCCCTGCTGACCCGCAAATCCACCGCGACCATGGACGAGGTCGCCAGGGCCGCAGGGATCAGCCGCGCCACCCTGCACCGGCAGTTCGCCGGCCGGGACGCGCTGGTCCGCGCCCTGGAGGCGCTGGGCATCGCCGAGTGCGAGGCCGCCCTCGCCGCCGCCCGCACCGACGAGGGCCCCGCCACCGACGCCGTACGGCGCCTGGTCGCCGAGATCGAACCGCACGCGGGCCTGCTCGCCTTCCTCTACTCCGAGAACCAGCTCTTCGAGGGCGAGGAGCAGAACGAGGGCTGGGCGAGGATCGACGAGAGCGTCGCCACGCTCTTCCGGCGCGGCCAGTCGAGCGGCGAGTTCCGCATCGACCTCACCCCGGCCTGGCTCACCGAGGCCCTCTACGGCCTGCTCGCCTCCGCCGCCTGGGCGGTCGCCGAGGGCCGGGTCGCCCCCAAGGACTTCACCCACATGATCGTCGAGCTGCTGCTCGGCGGCGTACGACGCCCGGCGGAACCGGCGGCAAGGAAGGAATCATGACCAGCGCCATACGGCAGGAGACCCCGGCCGAGGAGACGGCGCGCCGCCCCGGCCGCTGGCTCGCCCTGTCGGTCCTCGTGCTCGCCGTCCTGCTGGTGGCCGTCGACGCGACCGTCCTCGGCCTCGCCACCCCGTACATCAGCGAGGACCTCGCGCCCACCGGCTCCCAGCTGCTGTGGATCGGCGACGTCTACTCCTTCGTGCTCGCCGGACTGCTGGTGTCGATGGGCAGCCTCGGCGACCGCATCGGCCGCAAGCGGATCCTGCTGTACGGCGCCGCCGCGTTCGGCCTGGTCTCCGTGCTCAACGCCTACGCGCACACGCCCGAGGTGATGATCGCGGCGCGCGCCCTGCTCGGCGTCGCCGGGGCCACGCTGATGCCGGCCACCCTCGCGCTGATCCGCAACCTCTTCCACGACCCGCGCGAGCGCAGTCTCGCCATCGGCATCTGGGGCGCGACCGCCTCCGCCGGCACGGCGGTCGGACCGATTCTCGGCGGACTGCTGCTGGAGCACTTCTGGTGGGGCTCGGTCTTCCTGATCAACCTGCCGGTCATGGCGGTCCTGGTGGTCGTCGGCATCAAGCTCCTCCCGGAGTCCCGCACCCCCGAACCGGGCCCGTGGGACCTCACGAGCGTGGCCCTCTCCCTGGCCGGCATGATCGGCGTGGTCTACGCGGTGAAGGAGACCGCGAGCCACGGCCTCGGCGCGTCCGCCCTCGCGGCAGGCCTGCTGGGCGCGACGGCCCTGTACCTGTTCGTCCGCCGCCAGCTGGCCCTCCCGAAGCCCCTCCTGGACATGCGGCTGTTCCGCAGCAGGGGATTCAGCGGAGCGGTGCTCGCCGACCTCCTCACCGTCCTCGGCCTGTCCGGCCTGGTCCTCTTCCTCTCCCAGTACCTGCAACTGGTCCAGGGCCGACGCCCGTTCGAGGCCGGTCTCGCCGAACTGCCCGCCGCGATCGGCGCGGTGGCGGCCGGCCTGCTCGCCGGCCGGACCGCCCGCCGCTTCTCGGTGCGCTCGGTCGTCGCCGGGGGCCTGGCGGCCATCGGCCTGGCCCTGGCCGCCCTCACCGTCATCGGCCAGTCCACCGGCTACCCCCTGCTCGGCACGGCCCTCCTGGTGGTCGGCGCGGGCGCGGGCTTCTCCTTCACGGTGACCGCGGACGTGATCCTCTCCAGCGTCCCCAAGGAACAGGCGGGCGCGGCCTCCGCCGTCTCCGAGACGGCCTACGAACTGGGCGCGGCCCTGGGCATCGCCGTCCTGGGCTCGATCGTCACAGGCGTCTACCGGAACTTCCCCGCCCCCCAGGGCACCCCACCCGCCGCCCACGAATCCCTGGGCAGCGCGGTGGAAGCGGCGACCCACATGCCCCCCGCCACGGCGGAGCCCATGCTCGACGCGGCCCGCGAGGCCTTCGTCAACGGCCTGACCCTGGCAGCGGGCGCAGGGGCGACGGTCCTCCTGGCAGCCTCGGCGGCAGCGTGGTTCATGCTGAAGCACCAACGGCTGGACAACACCTGACAGGACCCGCGGACACCTGCGCACCCGGCCCCCCGAAAACCCTTGAGGGGCGCGGGGAACTGCGCGCCAAGCCCCCACCCGTCCGCAGGGACCCCGAAACGGCGACGGGCGCCGACGGAGCAGAGCTCCACCGGCGCCCGCCGGAAAGGAACGCTGCCCGACTAGGCAGCTTCCTTCGCCTTGCTGGCGTACATGTCCACGTACTCCTGCCCCGACAGCCGCATGACCTCCGTCATCACCGAGTCGGTGACCGCCCGCAGCACGTACCGGTCGCGGTCCATCCCCTCGTAGCGGGAGAACTCCATCGCCTCACCGAACCGGACGGTGACCCGCCCGGGGCGGGGCAGCCCCGCCCCGCCCGGCTGCAGCTTGTCCGTGCCGATCATCGCGAACGGCACCACCGGCGCGCCCGTCATCAGCGTCAGCCGGGCGATGCCGGTGCGGCCGCGGTAGAGGCGGCCGTCGGGGGAGCGGGTGCCCTCCGGGTAGATCCCGAAGACGTTGCCCTCCTCCAGCACCCGGCGCCCGGTCATCAGCGCGGCCACACCGCCCCGGCCGCCGTCGCGGTCCACGGGGATCATGCCGACGCCGGTGAAGAACCACGCCATCAGCCGCCCCTTGAGGCCCTTGCCGGTGACGTACTCGTCCTTGCCGATGAAGAAGACCTGCCGGTCGCACACGAGCGGCAGGATCATCGAGTCGATGAACGTGAGGTGGTTGCCGGCCAGGATCACCGGACCGTCGCCCGGGATGTGCTCCGCGCCCTCCACCCGTGGGCGGAACATCAGGCGCATGATCGGACCGAGCACTGCCTTGATGAGCGCGAAGCGGGACAACGGGCCCTCCGGTGGGAAGCGGACGTCGATGAATGCCGTATGAGTCTGTGCAGGTGAGGACATTACTCGCGGTCCGGGGAGTCGCGCACATCGGGCTCGTGGCAGTTAACCGAGGTCTTACGGACTCTTGACCCTGGTTCACCTGCGCGGCCGCGCCCGCGGGTGGCGCGCAACACGGCCGTCACGCTGTGACGCGGCTCGCCCGGACCCGCGCCCCGCCCGGGTACCCGCGCCCGCCGGTACGAACCGGACGCTCCGTCACACCACCACCGGAATACGACAGACGTACGTCATCCGGAGGAGGGGCGTACGTCATACGACATCACCCGTGTGTTCGGCCCGAGGTCTCCCGTGCGTCAACCGGGCGCACCTACGATCGGCCCGCACCGCACCAGCCGACACAGGAGGCGTTCATGGCGACACCGGAGTCGAACGAACAGGCGAGCGGGACCGGCCGGCGGGCCGTGCTCGGAGCGGCGGTCCTCGGTGCGGGCGGCACCGTCCTCGGGCTCGCCGGCCCAGCCCGCGCGGCCCGGGGCGCCGGGCAGGGGCACGGACGCGGCCGGGGCCTCGACAGCCTGCCCGTGCCGACGGTCATCGGTCACCGCGGCGCCAGCGGCTACCGGCCCGAGCACACCTTCGGTTCGTACCAGCTCGCCCTCGACATGGGCGCGGACATCGTCGAGGCCGGCGACCTCGTCCCCACCAAGGACGGCCACCTCGTCTGCCGCCACGAGCCGGAGATCGGCGGCACCACCGACGTCGCCGACCACCCCGAGTTCGCCGGCCGCCGCACCACCAAGACGCTGGACGGCGTCCAGGTCACCGGCTGGTTCACCGAGGACTTCACGCTCGCCGAGCTCAAGCGGCTGCGCGCCGTGGAGCGCATCCCCGCCAACCGCCCGCACAACACCCTCTACGACGGCCGCTGGGAGATCCCCACCTTCGAGGAGGTGCTGCGCTGGCAGGACGAGCAGACGCGCAAGCGCGGCAAGCAGGTGTGGATCTACCCCGAGCTCAAGCACCCCACCTACTTCCGCGCGTTCGGCCTCGGCCTGGAGGAGCGGGTGGCGAAACTGCTGCGCAAGCACGGCAAGGACCGCAGGAACTCCCCGGTGATCCTGCAGTCGTTCGAGCCGACCAGTGTCCAGCGCCTCCGCGAGCTCGTGGACAACCCGCTGGTGGTGCTGCTGTCCGACGCCGGCAGCCGCCCCTGGGACTTCGTCGAGTCCGGCGACCCGCGCACCACGGCCGACCTCGTCACGCCCCAAGGCCTGAAGGAGATCGCCTCCTACGCGCAGGGCATCGGCCCCACCCTGAACCTGATCATCCCGCGCGACTCCGCGGGCCGGCTCACCGAGCCCACCACCCTGGTCCGGGACGCCCACCGCGCGGGCCTGATCCTGCACCCCTACACGATGCGCAACGAGAACCCCTTCCTGCCCGCCGAGTTCCGCGAGGGCGCCGACCCCGACGCCTACGGCGACGTCTTCGGCGCCTACCGCGCCTACTTCGCCACCGGCATCGACGGCGTCTTCACCGACCACCCGGACACCGGGCTGCTGGCCCGCGAGGACTTCGTCAACCCCTGACCCGCACCGCCCCGGAAGGGGTGAGGTACGTCCGCCCCGGGCAACCCCGCCCGGGGCGGACGGGTCGTTGCGCGTGTGAGAACCGACCCGCTCCCCACCCACGACCCGCCGCCCGCGGGCGCTCCGCTCCCTGAGCGCGACCTGATCGCCCTGCTCGGCCCGCTGCTCGCCGCCGAGGCCGCCGCCGAGACGACCGGCGGCGGCACGGAGGCCGGCGACCTGGAACAGGCGGTCTGGCTCCGGCTTCTCGAGCGGCTCCGCCGTGACGGACCGCCCGCCGACCCGCCGCTGTGGCTGCGCCGCGCGGTGCGCGCGGAGGCCCGCCGCTTCCGCCGTACCGTCCGCCGCGAGACGGCGCTGACCTGCGAACCCGCCGACGCCGGCCGGCACGACCCGGAACGGCTCGCGCTCGCCGCCGCCCACCGCCGCGCCCTGCGCGACGCGGTGCGCCGGCTTCCCGGCCGCTGCCCCGGTCTGCTCGCCGCGCTGCTGTCCCCGCGCGATCCGACATACCGGGAAATCGCAGGGGAGTTGGGTATCTCACAGGGCAGTCTCGGCCCGGAACGCTCCAGATGCCTGGGATGTCTGCGTCGTTTACTCGCGGCGGAGGTTGCGACGGGCTGAGGACGGGGATAGGAGTGAGGGACGACAGGTGATCAGGTGAGCGGGAGGCATGCGCACATGGGCATGAGCGTGACCATCTCTGCGGCGGCCGAGCAGGACGCGGAGCAGATCTTCAGGTTGCAGTACCTGTGCTTCCAGAGCGAGGCGGCCCTCTACGGCAACTACCGCATCGATCCCCTGGTCCAGACCCTCGACTCGGTCCGCGAGGAGGTCGCCCAGGACTGCGTGTTCGTCGCGCGCCTCGGCGACGAGATCGTCGGGTCGGTGCACGGCAGGATCACCGAGGAGGGCGCCGCCGCGATCGGCAAGCTCTGCGTCCACCCCCGCCTCCAGGGCCACGGCATCGGCGCCCGGCTCCTCAAGGCCGCCGAGTCCGCCCTCGCCGGCGAGCGCGGCGCCCGCACCTTCCGGCTGCACGCCGGTCACCGCAGCGAGAGCAACCTCAGCCTCTACAGCAAGGTCGGCTACCAGCGCGTGGGCACGTCCCGCGGCGCCGACGGCGTACCGATGATCGTGCTGGAGAAGCAGGCGGAGACGTACGCGACGACCGCCTGACCGGAGGCGGAAGGGGCGGCCGCCCGAGGGGGCGGGCCGCCCGTCAGGCGGCCGGCTCCTGGACGCGCGCCCGGCGCAGCCAGTACACGGCGGTCAGCGGCAGCAGCACCGGGATGAACAGGTAGCCCATCCCGTAGTCGGACCACACGGTGGCGTCGGGGAAGGCGGTCGGCTCCACCAGCGTCCAGGTGCCGACGGTCAGCACGCCCACCAGCTCGGCGGCGCAGCACACCAGCGCCGCCCTGCGGGCCTTCTCGCCGCCGCGCACCAGCGTGTAGGTGATGAAGCCGTAGACCACGCCGGCCAGCGCGGACAGCGTGTAGGCGAGCGGCGCCCGGTCGAACTCGGTGGCGATCTGGTAGGCCGAGCGCGACACGGCGCCCACCACCATCACCCCGTACAGCCAGACCAGCAGCAGTCCGGGCCCGCTCGCCAGCCGCGTCCGGTTCGGCCTCTCCTGCGTCGCGGTCACCTCAGCCTCCCCAGATGTCGAACAGCCGCACCTCGAGCACGGCCAGCACCACGCCGCTCGCGGCGACGGTCACCGAACCCCAGCGGGTGCGCTCGCCCAGCGACAGGAAGCCCGCCGCCGGGACGCAGGCGAACGAGCCCAGCAGATACGCCACGAAGATCGTCGTGCCCTGGTCCGGCTTCTCGCCCCGGGCCAGCTGCACGATCCCGACCACCAGCTGCACCAGCACCAGCAGCGTGACCACGGCCATGCCGATGAAGTGCCAGTCCTTCGTCGGCTGGTCACGGTAGGCGGCCCAGCCGCACCAGGCGGCGAGCAGCAGCCCGGCGACAGCGGTCACCACGGTCAGGACATCCAGCATGGCAGGGAGCCTATTACGCCGGAAAAGCCGCGCCGACGTCGGCCCCGCGGCCGTCGTTCCCGGTCCGCGTCCGGCGCCCCGTAGGGTCGATGGCATGACCATTCATGCGCGCGCCCTGCTCTTCGACAACGACGGGACCCTCGTGTCCTCCCTGGACTCGGTCAACCGCTGCTGGACGCGGTGGGCCGTCGAGTACGGGCTGACGGCCGAGGACTTCGCGCGGATCGAGCTGCACGGCCGGCCGGCCGCCGAGATAGCCGCCGACCTGCTGCCCGCCCCCGTCGTGCCGCGGGCCGTCGCGCGCATCGAGGAGCTGGAGGTGGAGGACGTCGCCGACGGCGGGGTCGGCCTGCTGCCCGGGACGAAGGACTTCCTCGCCGGGCTGCCGGCCGAGCGCTGGGCCGTGGTCACCTCCGCCACCCGGCGGCTCGCCGAGGCCCGGCTGGGCGCCGTCGGCATCCTGCCCAAGACGCTGGTCGCCGCCGACGACATCACCCGCGGCAAGCCCGACCCCGAGCCGTACCTGCTCGCGGCGCGCATGCTCGGCGTCGCCCCCGCCGACTGCGTCGTCTTCGAGGACGCCCCCGCCGGGCTCCAGGCCGGCCGCGCCGCCGGCATGACGACCGTGGCCTTGGCCACAACCCACCGCGCCGAGGAGCTGACCGCCGACCTCGTCGTGAAGGACCTGTCGGCCCTGTCCGCACTGGTCACAGATGCCGGGATCGAGATCGCCGTACGGCCCTGACGTGCGGATGCGGGTGTCCACGGCTGTCCACTATGCGGACGGCCGGGTCCGTTCAGAAGTGAACGTCTGCTTTACTGACCACCATGACCACGACGAGCGACCGCATCCCTGCGACCGAGGCGACCATGACGCCCGGTGCTCGTTGTCTGTGTCTGCTGCGAATGCGCGCCTTCTAGAGGGCCCCCGCACCGTCTGAGCCTCGCGCCCCGAAGCGAGAGCCGGCTCACGTCCGCCCGCGTGCCCCGCACGCGCGACCGAGCCACGCCCCGCGCACGTCTCCTCCCGGACTCCCGCATGTCCGCGAGAGCCGTGCCGGCCTGCCGCCTTTCCCTGCATGCCACGTGCCCGGCGCCCACGACGTGCCGCGCACTCGACAGTGACGGAAACCCACGTGATCACCACCTCGGGCCTCACGAAGGTCTATCGGACTCACCGCTCCCGCGGCCGCGAGGTCACCGCCCTGGACGGCGTCGACCTGCACGTCCGCGAAGGCGAGGTCTACGGCGTCATCGGCCAGTCCGGCGCCGGCAAGTCCTCCCTCATCCGCTGCGTCAACCTGCTGGAGCGTCCCACCTCGGGCACCGTGACGGTGGCCGGCCAGGACCTCACCGCGCTCGCCGGCCGCGGCCCCCGCGCCGGGCGGGAGCTCCGCCGGGCGCGCAGCCGCATCGGCATGGTCTTCCAGCACTTCAACCTGCTGTCCTCACGCACCGTGCAGGACAACGTCGAACTCCCGCTGGAAATCCTCGGCACGTCCGGGAAGGAACGTTCCCGCAAGGCGCTGGAACTGCTCGACCTGGTCGGCCTCGCCGACAAGGCCAAGGCCTACCCGGCCCAGCTCTCGGGCGGTCAGAAGCAGCGCGTCGGCATCGCCCGCGCCCTCGCCGGCGACCCCAAGGTGCTGCTCTCCGACGAGGCCACCAGCGCCCTGGACCCGGAGACCACCCGCTCGATCCTCCAGCTGCTGCGCGACCTCAACCGCCAGCTCGGCCTCACCGTCCTGCTCATCACGCACGAGATGGACGTCGTGAAGTCGATCTGCGACTCGGCCGCCCTCATGGAGCGGGGCCGCATCGTCGAGTCCGGCACGGTCACCGACCTGCTGGCCACCCCCGGCTCGGAACTCGCCGCCGCGCTGTTCCCCGTCGGCGGCGAGGCGAGCGGCGACGACCGCACCGTCGTCGACGTGACCTTCCACGGCGAGAGCGCCACCCAGCCGGTCATCTCCCAGCTCTCGCGCACCTACAACATCGACATATCGATCCTCGGCGCCGCCATCGACACCGTCGGCGGGCTCCAGGTCGGCCGCATGCGCATCGAACTGCCCGGCCGCTACGAGGACAACGTCGTGCCCATCGGCTTCCTGCGCGAGCAGGGCCTGCAGATCGACGTCGTCGACCATGACGAGCCCACGCTGGTGAAGGAGGGCGCCAAGTGACCTGGTCCGAGATGCAGCCGCTGCTGGAGCAGGCCTGTACCGAGACGCTGATCATGGTCGGCTGGTCAACCCTGATCGCCGTCGTCGGCGGCCTTCCGCTCGGCATCCTGCTGGTCCTCACCGACAGGGGCGGACTGCTGCAGAACACCGTGGTGAACAAGGTCATCGGGCAGATCGTGAACATCGGCCGCTCGCTGCCGTTCATCATCCTGATGGTCGCCCTGATGAACTTCACCCGCTGGGTGACCGGCACCACCATCGGCAGCGAGGCCGCGATCGTGCCGCTCGCCATCGGCGGCATCCCCTTCTTCGCGCGGCTCGTCGAGACCGCCGTGCGCGAGGTGGACCACGGGCTCGTGGAGGCCGTGCAGGCGATGGGCGGCAACACCTGGACCATCGTCCGCAAGGTGCTCGTCCCCGAGGCGCTGCCCTCGCTCATCGCCTCCACCACCACCACGGTCATCGCGCTCATCGGCTACTCCGCCATGGCGGGCACCGTCGGCGGCGGCGGACTCGGCGACCTCGCCGTCCGCTACGGCTACCAGCGCTTCGAGACCGGCCTGATGTGGATCACCGTCGCGATCCTCGCCGTGGTCATCTCGCTGATCCAGTTCGCCGGCGACTTCGCCGCCCGCGCCCTGCACCGCCGCGGCGCCCGCTCCGGACCCGGTCCGAAGCTGCGGCTGCTGAAGGGCGAGAAGCCCGCCTCCGCCGAGGTCGGCAAGGCCGCCTGAGCCGGCCCGGCTCACCCCCCTGACCCCCCGTGCACCAAGACGGGGTCGCACCATCCAAGGAAAGGCACTTTTCGTGCGTAACACCGCCAAGATCACCACCGCCGTCCTCGCCGCCGGAGCCCTCACCCTCGGGCTCACCGCCTGCGGCTCGGACAAGGACGCCGCCACCGACACCTCCGGCCCGCTGGTCGTCGCCGCGAGCCCCGTGCCGCACGCCGAGATCCTGAACTTCGTGAAGGACAACCTCGCCGAGAAGGCCGGCCTCGACCTCGAGGTCAAGGAGTTCACCGACTACGTCACCCCGAACACCGCGACGGAGGACGGCTCGGTCGGCGCCAACTACTTCCAGACCCAGCCGTACCTCGACGACTTCAACAAGAAGAACGGCACCCACATCGTGTCGGTCGTCGATGTGCACCTGGAGCCGCTCGGCCTCTACTCGCACAAGGTGAAGAAGGCCGACGAGCTGAAGAGCGGCGCGACGATCGCGATCCCGAACGACACCGTCAACGAGGGCCGGGCGCTGCAGCTGCTCGCCGCGGGCGGCCTGATCACCCTCAAGGACGGCGTCGGCACCTCGGCGACCCCCGCGGACATCACCGAGAACCCCAAGAAGCTCACCTTCAAGGAGCTCGAGGCCGCCCAGACCCCGCGCTCCCTGGACGACGTGGACGCCGCCGTGGTCAACGGCAACTACGCCATCGAGGCCGACCTGAAGCCCGCCCAGGACGCCCTGGTCCTCGAGGAGGCCAAGGACAACCCGAACAGCAACCTCCTCGCCGTCAAGGAGGGCCAGGAGAACGACCCGCGCGTCAAGAAGCTCGCGAAGCTCCTCACCTCGCCCGAGGTGAAGAAGTTCATCGAGGACAAGTACGCCGGCTCGGTGCTCGCCTCCTTCTGATCCGGCCTCGCGCCGCCCATGGGGTCCACTCCGTGCACGGGGTGGACCCCGTGGTGCGTTCCGGTGCTTTCATGCTGCATGCTGGGCAGTTCAGCAGCACCCGACGGTCTCTCAGGTTACGGAGCGGCGCATGACGAGCACCTTCCCCGACATCTCCCTCAGCACGGAGCGGTTGGTGCTGCGTCCCCTCGACGCGGACGACGTCCCCGCCCTCGCCGCCATGATGAGCGACGAGCAGGTGGGCGCCTGGACCGGCGTCCCGCAGCCGTTCACCGAGGACACCGCCCGCACCTGGATCACCGAGTACGCCCCCGCCGAACGCGCCGCGGGACACGGCCTCGACCTCGCCGTCGCCGAGTTCCTCACCCAGCGCCTGGTCGGCCTCATCCGGCTCACCCGCACCAACTGGCATGTGCGGTCCACCGAGCTGTCGTACATCGTCGCCCCCTGGGCGCGCGGCGAGGGCTACGCCTCCGAGGCCGCGCTCGCCACCGCCCAGTGGCTGTTCGGCGACCAGAAGCTCCAGCGCGTCGAACTGCGCACCGCCGCCGACAACACCGCCGCCCAGCAGGTCGCCCAGAAGATCGGCTGCATCAGCGAGGGCGTGCTGCGCAACGCCTGCATAGCCCGCGTCCGCGGCGAGGACGGCGGCTGGAGCGAGGTCCGCACCGACTACATCGTGTGGAGCCTGCTGCCCGAGGACATCGAGGGCGCGGACGGACAGCTGGCCGGCAGCGGCGGCTTCCCCGGCTACACCGACTGGAACTGACGTCCGAGAGGCGTACGGCGGCCCGCACCGGCGCGGCGGCCCGTGACCGCACCAGGTAATCTCAGCAGACCGCCTTCGGGCGGAACAGCCGACGACGACCTGCGCAAACCTCAGGAGACTGACGACGATGGCCGACCGGGTCACGGTGATCGGCTGGGACGGCTCGCCGCTGACCGACGCGGCACGCGGCGCGCTCGGCGCCGCCACGCTGGTCGCCGGCGCCGCACACCACCTGGCGCTCCCCGAGGTGCCCGCCGCGGCCGAGCGCATCCGCCTCGGCTCCGTCTCCCTCGCCGCCCGCCGCATCGCCGCGCACCGCGGCACCGCGGTCGTGCTCGCCGACGGCGACCCCGGCTTCTTCGGCGTCGTACGCACCCTGCGCGCACCGGAGTTCGGCCTGGAGGTCGAGGTCGTGCCCGCCGTCTCCTCGGTCGCCGCCGCCTTCGCCCGGGCCGGCATGCCCTGGGACGACGCGGAGGTGGTCGTCGCCCACCCGCGCACCCTGCGCCGCGCCGTGAACGTGTGCCGGGCCCACACCAAAGTGGCGGTTCTCACCTCGCCCGGCGCCGGACCCGCCGAACTCGGCCTGCTGATGGAGGGCGTCCACCGCTCCTTCGTCATCTGCGAGGAACTCGGCACCGACCGCGAGCAGGTCACCGTCGTCACCTCCGACAAGGCCGCCGACCACACCTGGCGCGACCCCAACGTGGTGATCGTCATCGGCGGCCCGGTGGCCTCCGGCGACTCCGCCGGCTGGATCGCCGGACGCAACCCCTCCGCGGGGCCACGCGGCTGGACGCTGCCCTCCGGGGAGTACGGCGGCGACCTCGGCGAGGGCGAGCGGGAACCCGTGCGCATCGGCCAACTCGCCCGCCTGGGACCGGGCCTGGGCGACCTCGTCTGGGACATCGGCTGCGGCTCCGGCGCGTTCGCCACCGACGCCGCGCGGGCCGGGGCCGCCGTCATCGCCGTCGACCGCGACCGTCACGCCTGCGCCCGCACCGACGCCGCCGCACGCCGCCACGGCGTCCAGATGCAGATCCTCCACGGCGCCGCGCCGCAGATCCTGGAGAACCTTCCCGAACCCGACGTGGTCCGGGTCGGCGGCGGGGGAGCGGCCGTGGTCTCCGCCGTGGCCGACCGCCGTCCGCAGCGCATCGTCACGCACGCCGCCACCCGCGACGACGCCGAACTGATCGGCCGGAACCTGACGGAGCACGGCTACCGCGTCGAGTGCGCCCTCCTCCAGTCCGTCGAACTCGACACGCGGGCCTGGACGGAGAAGGAACGGAGCGTCGCGTTCCTGCTCAGCGGGGTGCTGCCCGCTCGAGGCCGCTGAGCCCCGTAGCCGTCCCCGTGATCGGTTTGTCGTACTGCGCGCGGTAGGCTGGCCGATCGTTGTACCGCACTGGTCATCCGACGCTTCGTCGGCCAATGTCCAAAAAGCGCGCCCGTTTTGGGGTGGGTCGTGGTACGGCAGGAACCGAAGGACGCGCAAAGTGGCGCAGTCCACAGCGGAACCGTCGCCGATCAAGCTGACGCGACGGCGGTGCGCCCGCGACAATGCCAGTGAATGGCTTTGTCGCCTTTTTCGGGCGGGCCGTTCGTGCCGCTGGGGACGCACGCTCGTTCTTCAGTGTGGGGCGGTCGGTGCGCCGTTCCGGGTGAGCTGGTCGTAGGAGCACTAACCGATGGGCGAGGGGTACGCATGACCGACACCGGCCAGGTCCCGGGCGAGGGACTGCCGGAGAACGCAGGCAGGGTGGAGCAGCCGGGCGTCGCCGCGCCGGACGCGTTCACCTACCTCTCCGACAGTCCCGCCGAGGACGAAGACCTGCTGCTGCCGGGCGCCCAGGGCGCCTGGGGCAACGAGATCGCGCCGCCCGCGCCCGAGCCGGTCGTCGAGACCGTCCACCAGCCGGGCCCGCACGAGACGGACGGCCGCGACAGCGGCTCCGTCGACCTCGGCGGCGTCCGCCCGCCCGAGCCGCAGCAGCCGGCGTCCGCGCCCGCCCCCTCACCGGCCGCGCCGCGCCGTCCGCTGCACCTCGGCCCGCCGCTGCCCGACCTGTCCGCGAGCCCGGTCCGCTCCCTCGCCGACCGTGGCCCCGCCGACCTGCCGGCCCGCCAGCCGGGCCCGCCGACCCTCGGCCCCGAGTACCTCGACGTCCCGCGCACACGCGAGGCGGCGGCACCGCAGGCCGCGCCCTGGGTCGCCCAGGGCGCGGGCGGCGCGACTCCGGTCGCGGGACCGGCGGACGCGGCCCAGGCGGCCGTCGCCCGGGTCGCCACCCAGGCGGTCGGCACCGCGGTCGCCGCCGAGGGCGAGCGGACGCCTGCGGCGTACGGCGAGCAGGTCACGCCGGTCGTGCCGGGGCCGGCTGCGCCCGGGGACGCGGCGACGGGTGGCGCCCCGGAGACATGGGACGCCGCGCCCGGCGAGGCGGCGGAGGCCGCTCAGCAGGCGGGCGTCGCTGTCGCTCCGGAGGGCGCTGTGGAGGCGCCGGTGACCCCGGAGGCCGGCGAGGCGCAGGACGCGCCTGCGGCTGAGCCGGCGGGCGGTGGCGCGCCCGTGCCGGAGGCCGAGGGCGCCGAGGCGCCGCAGGAGGCTGCGGCTCAGGAACCCCAGGCCCCGCAGGCCGAGGCGCCGGTCGCCCCCGAAGCGGCGCAGCACACCGGCGCGACGGTGGCCGGGCCCGAGCAGGCCCAGACACCGGAGGCCGTCGCGGCGGACGGGCAGGGCGACGCCGCCCAGGCGGCCGAACCGCAGACGGCCGAAGCGCAGACGGCGGAACCGCAGGTGGCCGCCGACGAGACCGCCGTTGCGCCGGACACCGAGATCCAGGCCGACGCCGACGCACCCGAGGAAACCCCCGCCGTCGCGGAGGTCGCCGCGCCCGAGGCCGTTCCGGTCCCCGAGGCGCCCGAGACCACCCCGGTGCCGGACGCCGCCGCGCAGGACGGACAGACCCCCGAGGCCCCGGCAGCGGAGGCCGCCGGCACCGCCGTGCCTCCCACCGAGGCGCCGGCGGCCCCGGAGCACGCGCCCGCGGCGGAGTCCGAAGCCCCGGCGTCCCAGGAGCCCGCCGCCGAGACGGCCCCCGCTCCCGCCGGACCGGCCGCTCACGCAGCGTCGGCGGCTCCCGAGTCCGCACCGGCCACCGAGGAAACCGCGGCCGCGCCGGAGCCCCCGACCGCTGTCGAACCCCAGGCCGCCGCTCCCGAGCCCCAGGCGGCCCCGGAGCCCATGCCCGCCCCCGAGGCGGTACAGGGTCCCCAGCAGACGCCCGCGCACGCGACCCCGCTTCCCGGCACCCTGCCGCTGGAGCCCGGGGCGGACCAGCCGCTGGGCCAGTTCGTCCCCGTGGACGGCACCGTGCCCACCGCGCCCCACCTGGCTCCCACCCCGCCGCAGGGCGTGACGGTCCCCGAGGAAGCAGCCCCCGAGGCCGCGCCCGCCGAGGCCGTCGCCGCAGCGGACGCCGCCGTCCCGGAGGCCCCCGCACCGGAGCCCCAGGCCGCCCCCGAGGAGACCCCCGCCGCCGTACCGCCCGCCCCCGCCGCCGACGCCGGGGCCGAGGTCGCGCAGAACGGCGACGACCTGGACACCCAGGGCGCCGGCGTGGAGCCCGAGCCGCGGCCGGAGCCGGCCGGACCGGCCGCCCCCGGCTACGCGGACGCCGAGCGCAAGGCCGTGCTGAAGGTCATGCGCGAGCGCCGGGACATCCGCAACGGCTTCCGCAGCGACCCCATCCCGCACGAGGTGCTGCTGCGCGTCCTGGAGGCCGCCCACACCGCGCCCTCCGTCGGGCACTCGCAGCCGTGGGACTTCGTCGTCATCCGCTCCGAGGAGACCCGGCGCCGGATGCACGAACTGGCGATGCGCCAGCGCGAGGCCTACGCCAAGACGCTCCCCAAGGGCCGGGCCAAGCAGTTCAAGGAACTGAAGATCGAGGCCATCCTCGACACCCCGGTGAACATCGTGGTCACCGCCGACCCCACGCGCGGCGGACGCCACACCCTCGGCCGGCACACCCAGCCGCAGATGGCGCCGTACTCCTCCGCGCTCGCGGTGGAGAACCTCTGGCTCGCCGCCCGCGCCGAGGGTCTCGGCGTCGGCTGGGTCAGCTTCTTCGACGAGCGCGAGATGGTCCGCGCCCTGGACCTGCCCGAGCACCTGGAGGTCGTCGCCTACCTGTGCGTCGGCTACGTCGACGAATTCCCGGACGAGCCCGAGCTGATGCAGGCCGGCTGGTCCAAGCGCCGCCCCCTGTCATGGGTGGTGCACGAGGAGACGTACGGCCGCCGCGCCCTGCCCGGAGAGGACCCCCACGACCTGCTTGCCGAGACCGTCGCGCAGATCCGCCCGCTCGACGCCAAGGCGCTCGGCGAGGCGTGGGAGCGCCAGAAGCGCATGACCAAGCCGGCCGGAGCGCTCGGCATGCTGGAGATCATCTCCGCCCAGCTGTCGGGGCTGTCCCGGCAGTGCCCGCCGCCGATCCCGGAGCCCGCGGCCGTCGCGATCTTCGCCGGCGACCACGGGGTGCACGCCCAGGGCGTCACCCCCTGGCCGCAGGAGGTCACCGCCCAGATGGTGGCGAACTTCCTCGGCGGGGGAGCGGTGTGCAACGCCTTCGCCGCCCAGGTCGGCGCCGAGGTCTGCGTGGTCGACGTGGGCGTCTCCTCCGACCTGCCGGCCACGCCCGGACTGCTGCCGCGCAAGATCCGCGCCGGGACGTCCGACATGACCGCCGGGCCCGCGATGACCCGCGAGGAGGCCAAGCAGGCCGTCGAGGTGGGCATCGAGACGGCCCGCGACCTCGTCGCGGCCGGCAACAAGGCGCTGCTCACGGGGGAGATGGGCATCGCGAACACCACCGCGTCCGCGGCCCTCATCTCCGTCTACACCGGCGCCGACCCGGCCGAGGTCACCGGCCGCGGCACCGGCATCAACGACGAGACGCTCGCCCGCAAGACCGACGTCGTCCGCCGCGCCCTCGATCTGCACCAGCCGGACCCGTCCGACCCGCTCGGCGTCCTGGCCGCGGTCGGCGGTTTCGAGCACGCGGCGATGGTCGGCCTGCTGCTCGGCGGTGCGTCGCTGCGGACACCGGTGATCCTGGACGGCGTCAGCGCCGGCGCCGCCGCGCTGGTCGCCCGCGCCATCGCGCCGGAGGTCCTCGCGGCCTGCATCGCCGGCCACCGCAGCGCCGAGCCCGGCCACGTGGCCGCGCTCAACAAGCTGGGGCTGCGCCCGCTGGTCGACCTCGACCTGCGCCTCGGCGAGGGCACGGGCGCGCTGCTCGCGCTCCCGCTGGTCCAGAGCACGGCCCGCGCCATGCACGAGGTCGCCACGTTCGACTCGGCGGGCGTGACGGAGAAGTAGCAGACGGACGTCCCCGCCCGCCCCCGTCTGCACGGGGCGCGCGGGGACGCCGTCCGTGGCGGAACCCGTCGGTCCGAGAGGTCGGCCCTCGGTGAGACCCGTCCCACTCCCCGGACCCACCCCACGTACGCCGCCCGCGGGCATAAAATGCCACGTCAGGCCCGCTCCGACGCCGCAGCGTGCCCGCTGACCCATCGCTCGTCCGAGGAGCCCCAGCTGATGGCCGAACACCCGCCCTACCCCATAGGCCTCCGCCTCACCGGACGCCGGGTCGTCGTCCTCGGCGGCGGCCAGGTCGCCCAGCGGCGTCTCCCCGCCCTGATCAAGGCGGGCGCCGACATCCACCTGGTGTCGCCGGAGGCCACGCCCTCCGTGGAGGCGATGGCGGACACCGGTGAGATCACCTGGCACCGCCGCCCCTACGCCGAGGGCGACCTCGCCGGCGCCTGGTACGCGCTGATCGCCACCAGCGACCCCGACGCCAACACCGCCGCCTCCGCCGAGGCGGAGCAGCACCGCGTCTGGTGCGTCCGCTCCGACGACGCCGACCAGGCCACCGCCTGGACCCCCGCGACCGGTCACAGCGAGGGCGTCACCGTCGCCGTGCTCACCACCGACGCGCGCGGACGCGACCCCCGGCACACCGCCGCCATCCGCGACGCCGTGGTCGAGGGCCTGCGCGACGGCACCCTCGTCGCCCCGCACCACCGCAGGCGCACACCCGGAGTCGCCCTCGTCGGCGGCGGCCCCGGTGACCCGGACCTCATCACCGTGCGCGGGCGCCGCCTGCTCGCCGAGGCCGACGTCGTCATCGCCGACCGGCTCGGCCCGCGCGACCTCCTCGCCGAACTCCCGCCGCACGTCGAGGTGATCGACGCGGCGAAGATCCCGTACGGCCGTTACATGGCCCAGGAGGCCATCAACAACGCGCTGATCGAGCACGCCAAGCAGGGCAAGTCCGTGGTCCGCCTCAAGGGCGGCGACCCGTACGTGTTCGGGCGCGGCATGGAGGAACTGCACGCCCTCACCGAGGCCGGCATCCCCTGCACCGTCGTCCCCGGCATCTCCAGTTCCATCTCCGTGCCCGGCGCGGCCGGCATCCCTGTCACCCACCGCGGTGTGGCGCACGAGTTCACCGTGGTCAGCGGCCATGTCGCCCCCGACGACGAGCGTTCCCTGGTCGACTGGCCGTCGCTGGCCAAGCTCACCGGCACTCTGGTGATCCTCATGGGCGTCGACAAGATCGGCCGGATCGCCGAGACCCTGGTGGCGCACGGCAAGTCCCCGGACACCCCGGTCGCCCTGGTCCAGGAGGGCACCACCGCCGCTCAGCGCCGCGTCGACGCCACCCTCGCCACGGTCGCCGAGACGGTCGTCGCCCGGGACGTGAAGCCGCCCGCGGTCATCGTCATCGGCGACGTCGTGGCCGTCGGCCCGGACGGGACGGCCGGCTGACATGGGCGAGATCATCACCGTCGACGACCCCGCCGACCCGCGCCTGCACGACTACACCGACCTCACGGACGTCGAGCTGCGCCGCCGCCGCGAACCCGCCGAGGGCCTGTTCATCGCCGAGGGCGAGAAGGTCATCAGGCGGGCCGGGGAGGCGGGTTACGCCATGCGCTCCATGCTGCTGTCGCGGAAGTGGGTGGACGTCATGCGGGACGTGATCGCCCGCTCCGACGCCCCGGTGTACGTCGTGGAGCCCGCGCTCGCCGAACAGGTCACCGGCTACCACGTGCACCGCGGCGCGCTCGCCTCCATGCGGCGCCGGCCGCTGCCCGACCCCGCCGACGTGCTCCGCACGGCCCGCCGTGTCGTCGTCATGGAGTCGGTCAACGACCACACCAACATCGGCGCGATCTTCCGCTCGGCCGCCGCCCTCGGCATGGACGCGGTCCTGCTCTCCCCGGACTGCGCCGACCCGCTGTACCGCCGCAGCGTCAAGGTCTCCATGGGCGCCGTCTTCTCCGTCCCGTACGCCCGCCTGGAGACCTGGCCCAAGGACCTGACGACGGTCCAGGACCTGGGCTTCACCGTCCTCGCCCTCACCCCGGACGAACGCGCCCGCACCCTCGACGAGACGGCCCCGCACCGGATGGACCGGGTGGCCCTGATGCTGGGCGCGGAAGGCACGGGCCTCTCACCCCGCGCCCTCTCCGCCGCCGACACCTGGGTCCGCATCCCGATGGCCCACGGAGTGGACTCCCTCAACGTGGGCGCGGCAGCGGCGGTCGCCTTCTACGCGGTGACGGCGGGGCGGCCACAGCAGTAAGGGCGCCGTCGCTTGCCGGCCCGGCGAGCGGTCTCCCGCTAAACGGCCAGCAGCCCGGGGGCGCGCCTCAGGACGGTCCCTGACACCCCTGCACCAGCGCGATCCCGAACGCCACCACCAGCGTCACCACCACGAACACGAACAGCCGCTGCCTCAGCAGCCGTGGATTCGCCGGGCGCAGGCCGGAGCCCGTGCGGCGGGCGCCTGTGCCGGTGCCGGGGCGGGTTCCGCCGCGGGAGGGTGTGCCGGTGCGCGACCTGGGACGGGCCGGTGTGCCCTGGCGGGGTGCCCCGTTGCGCCCGGAGCCGCCGCCCCGGGACGGGGGCACGCTCCGGCCGCCCCGCGAGGACGACGGGCTGCCGCTCCGGGAGACGGAGCCGCCGCGCGGGGGAGTGGCCCGGCCGCCCTGCCGGCGCGCGTCCCGGTCGGGGTACGTGTCGGCGAGCCGGCCGCCCGCCCGCTCGGACTCGGGGGTCCGCGGCGCCGGCGGCCGGACGTCGGCGAGCCCCTGCGCCTCCCGCGCGGCGATCTCCTTGAGCCGCAGCGACAGTTGCAGCGTGCTCGGCCGCTCCTCGGGGTCCTTCGCCAGACAGGCCCGCACCAGCGGGGCCAGCGCGTCGGGGACGCCCTGCAGCTGCGCCTCCTCGTGCACCACCCGGTACAGCATCACCTCGGAACTGCCGTGCCCGAAGGGCGAGTCGCCCATCGACGCGTACGCGAGCGTGGCGCCCAGCGAGAACACGTCCGTGGCGGGCGTGACGGCCGCGCCGCGCACCTGCTCGGGCGCGAGGAAACCGGGCGAGCCGACGGCCGTGCCCACATGTGTGAGCGTCGACGCACCGGTGGCCCAGGCGATGCCGAAGTCGATGATCCGCGGCCCCTTCGGGGACAGCAGGATGTTGGACGGCTTGAGGTCCCGGTGCACCACCCCGGCCTCGTGCACCGCGACCAGCCCCTCGGACAGCGCGGCGCCCACGGCGGCCACCTCGGCGGCGCCGAGCGGACCCTCGTCGGCGACCTTGTCGTGCAGCGACGGGCCGGGCACGTACTGGGTGGCGAACCAGGGGCGGTCCGCCTCCAGGTCGGCGGCGACCAGCCGGGCGGTGCAGCCGCCGCGGATGCGCCGGGCCGCCGAGACCTCGCGGGCGAACCGTGAGCGGAACTCCTGGTCCCCCGCGAGATCGGGGCGGATGACCTTCAGCGCGACCCGCTGCCCCTTCTTGTCGGAGCCCAGATAGACCACGCCCATCCCGCCCGCGCCGAGCCGTCGGTGAAGCCTGAAAGAGCCGACGACGCGCGGGTCCTCGCGCCTCAGGCGCATCATCGCCATGTTCATCCCCGCTGCCCGGTCCTGTGACGTGCCACAGCTTACGTTTCCACAGCCGTCCGTGCGCAGAGGCCGCGCCCTCTCCGCGCGACGGATTGTCAGTGGCCGGTGGGAGACTTGAAGAGTGGTCAGGGAGCGCGTGAGCAGGCCGGGTTCGCGCGAGGGCGGTCCCGGCTGATCCCAACCACCCGACACGAAAGGGGGATTGATCGCGTGAAGGGTGACCGGGTCGAGATCGTCGTGGACGCGGGGGACACGACGCGGACGTACGAGGTGGTGGCCTCGCGGGCGGGGCGCAGGGTCGAGACGGCGGTACGACGAGGAGTGGTCGAAGTGAGCGAAGTCACCCGAACCGGGGCTGTGGTGCGCACGGCGCGTTTCATGGCGAACCGGGTGCTCGCCCTGGTGGAGCAGCCCGTCCCCCGCCAGGACACCTCGGAGGGAGAGGGCCGCGGCGGCCGTCCCCTCGGGGATGTCCCCGAGGCGTAGGACGCCGTCTCCACCCAGGGGAGTACGGCGCGGGGCCCCGCTCATCCTCGGGGAGGCCCACGGATCGGTACGAGGGCATGACGTGCCAGGAGCCCAGGGCCCCTAGATTTGAGGTCGAGCGGCGGGTGCAGCACTCGTCCCCCGAGGTCGGACGCCCGCCGCTGCCAACGACAACAGAAACGGTCAGGAGAAGGGACCATGGCGTACACGGCACCGCGGACGCTGCTCCGCACGCGGGATCGCGGCGAGGGCCGCCGGCACCCGCTGGTGGCGACGCTCATGGCCCTGCCCCTGGCGGTCCTGCTCCTCCTCGTCTTCGACGGGTGGGAGACGGTGACCACACAGGCGTCGTCCGTGGGCGAGATGCTGGGGCGCTGATTCAGCGACCCCAGGCCCGGAAGAGCGGTCCGGGCGGGGACATCCACCCATGAAACCCCGTGGGGACGGGGGTGCGGCGGACGGCAAGATGCCGGCGCAGCTGGGGAGCTGCGCCGGCATTGCTTTTGCCCGGGCGCTCGTCCCCCGCGCGCCCGATACGCGCCCGCCGGGCCCCGCGTAGCCTCACCCCGTGACCGAGGACCTCCTCCCCGCCCTGACCGCCCGCGCCGCGGAGGCGGCCCACGCCCGCGACCCCGCCTGCGCCTGCGCCGCGGCCACCCTCGCCCACCGCGAGGACACCACCGTCGTCCGGCACGCCGCCGCCGTGGCCAAGGCGCACGCCCCCGGCACCGACCCCGCCGCGCTGGCCCTCCGGCTCGCCGTCGCCGCCCGCCTCCCCGGCATCCTGCTGCCCCCGCTCGCCCCGGCCCCGGCCGAGCTGCACGGCCGCCCGGTCACGTACTGGCCGTACGGCACCCCCGTGGACCCGGACGACCCGGACGCCGCCCCCTGGGAGGAGGCGGGCGCCCTCCTCGCCCGCCTGCACCGGATCCCGCTCCCCGAGGCCGTCCCTCCCCTGCGCGGACCCGAGAAGGCCGCCCGGGCCGTCGCGCTCCTCCGGGACCTCAGCCCGCGCCACCCGGCCGCCGGCCCCGTGCTGGACGCCTGGGCGGACCTCCCGCCGTGGGCCCGCGGAGAGGCGCCCGCGCCGGGACCCGTACGCCTCTGCCACGGCGACTTCCACCTCGGCCAGCTGATACGCGACCCCGCCCCGGGCGGCCCGTGGCGGCTGATCGACGTGGACGACCTCGGCGCGGGCCCGCCGGTCTGGGACCTGGCCCGCCCCGCCGCCTGGTACGCCGTGGGGATGCTCGACCCCGGCGCCTGGCACCGCTTCCTGGCCGCCTACCGCGCCGCCGGCGGCCCCGCCGTACCGCCCGACGGCGACCCCTGGCCCGCGCTGGACGTCCCGGCCCGCGCCCTCACCGCGCAGACCGCCGCCCGCGCCGTCACCAAGGCGGCCGCGGCGGGCCGGCCGCTGGACGAGGTGGAGGAGTGGCTGGTCGACGCCTGCGCACGCATGCGGTCCGTACCGGCCGCCGCCCCGGCGGACTGAGACGAATTTCCCCGACGTACGGTGCAACCGGCCCACAGCCGGACGGAGTCTGTCCAGCTGATACGCGAAGCAGGTACGACCGGCGAGGAGTTGACGACGAAGATGCAGTGTCCGAAGTGCCGTGCCCCCATGCACACGTACAACCGCAACGGTGTCCAGATCGAGCAGTGCAGCGGGTGCCGGGGGATCTTCCTCGACTACGGCGAGCTCGAGGCGCTGACCCGGCTCGAGTCCCAGTGGTCGCAGCCCGCCCCGCCCCCGCCGGCCGCACCCCAGGCCTACCCGGCCGCGGCGCCGCAGGCCCCGGCGTGGGGAGCGCCGCACGGGGGCCACTACGGCAACCGCCGTCACAAGAGCTTCGGCCACATGCTCTTCTCCAGCTGACGGGCACACGACGAAGCCCCCGGTCGCGGGACCGGGGGCTTCGAGCCGTGTGGACGATACTGGGATTGAACCAGTGACCTCTTCCGTGTCAGGGAAGCGCTCTCCCGCTGAGCTAATCGTCCTCGGGACCATGACCACTCCGCGGAGCGGATCACGGGCACTGCGTGCGCGATACTGGGATTGAACCAGTGACCTCTTCCGTGTCAGGGAAGCGCTCTCCCGCTGAGCTAATCGCGCGGGGTTCGGATCTTCGCAGACCCAGGATCCGGAGATCCAGTGGACGATACTGGGATTGAACCAGTGACCTCTTCCGTGTCAGGGAAGCGCTCTCCCGCTGAGCTAATCGTCCTTGGAGGTGGAGACGGGATTTGAACCCGTGTAGACGGCTTTGCAGGCCGTTGCCTCGCCTCTCGGCCACTCCACCAGGAGTGTAGGGGACCGGGAAGCCCCCTCTTCCTTCGAGCGGACGACGAGGCTCGAACTCGCGACCTCAACCTTGGCAAGGTTGCGCTCTACCAACTGAGCTACGTCCGCCTGTCGTTTCGGTCCGCTTGCGCGTCCCGGCGACGAACTGAACTCTAGCGGATTCCGGGGCCAGTACAAAAACCCGTTTGCGCAGCGTGCTGCGCTGCGCCTGCTCACGGGCGTGGTCACGTCACCCGTGCGCCCCCGCCATAGACTCGTGGCGTGCTCGACCTGCCACCTCTCGCGCGCTTCGGTGACCGCGTCGCCACCGGCCTCGCCGACGTCACCGACGACCCCGCCGCCCTGGACTCCTCGGGCTTCTGGGCCGTCGCCGCAGACTTCGAGGGGCGCCTGACCTGCGCCCGGTTCCGGGACGTCCGCACCCAGCCCGTGCCGCCGCCCGCTCCGGGCGCCTGGCGCGGCCCGGCGGCCGGCGACTGGACGTCCTCCCTCGACCGCGCCGCGTACACGGCGGCGGTGCGCCGGATCCGCGACCACATAGCGGCGGGCGAGGTCTACCAGGCGAACCTCTGCCGTGTCCTGTCCGCGCCGGTGCCCCCGGACGCCGACGTGGACGCCCTCACCGCCCTGCTGGCCCGCGGCAACCCGGCGCCGTACGCAGGAACGATTCGGCTGCCGCGGCACGGCGTGGAGATCGCCACCGCCTCGCCCGAGCTGTTCCTCCGGCGCGAGGGCCGGGCCGTCGAGTCCGGGCCGATCAAGGGCACCGGCCGGACCGAGGCGGACCTGCTGGAGAAGGACTACGCCGAGAACGTCATGATCGTCGACCTGGTCCGCAACGACATCGGACAGGTCTGCGCCACCGGCACCGTCACCGTCCCCGACCTCTGCGCCGTCGAGAAGCACCCGGGACTGGTCCACCTCGTCTCCACGGTCCGCGGCGAGCTGCGCGACGGCGAGGGCTGGCCCGGGCTGCTGCGCGCCGCCTTCCCGCCCGGCTCCGTCACCGGGGCGCCCAAGTCCAGCGCGCTGCGGATCATCGACGCGCTGGAGACCGCCCCGCGCGGCCCGTACTGCGGCGGGATCGGCTGGGTCGACGCCGACCGCGGCACCGGGGTGCTCGCCGTCGGCATCCGGACCTTCTGGATCGACCGGGACGCGGACGGCGCGGCCGCGCTGCGGTTCGGCACGGGCGCCGGCATCACCTGGGGTTCCGACCCCGAAGGGGAGTGGCGGGAGACCGAACTGAAGGCTTCCCGGCTGCTCGCGGTAGCGTCGGGGACGTACCAGGTGAGCGAAAGGATCCAGACGTGAAGATCTGGCTCGACGGCGCGCTGCGGGACTCCGAGTCCGCCCGCGTCTCCGTCTTCGACCACGGGCTGACCGTGGGCGACGGCATCTTCGAGACGGTGAAGGCCGTGGACGGCCGGCCGTTCGCCCTCACCCGGCATCTCGACCGGCTGACCCGCTCCGCCCGGGGCCTCGGGCTGCCCGACCCCGACCTCGACGAGGTCCGCCGCGCCTGTGCCGCCGTCCTCGAGGCCAACCCCGTGCCGCTCGGCCGGCTGCGCCTCACCTACACCGGCGGACACGGCCCGCTCGGCTCCGACCGAGGCGACCAGGGCCCGACCCTCGTCGTCGCCCTCGGCGGGACCACCCGCCGCCCGGACACCACGGCCGTCGTCACCGTGCCCTGGACCCGCAACGAGCGCGGCGCGCTCACCGGCCTGAAGACCACCTCGTACGCCGAGAACGTCGTCGCCCTCGCCCGCGCGCACGAACACGGCGCCACCGAGGCGCTGTTCGGCAACACCGTCGGACAGCTCTGCGAGGGCACCGGGTCGAACGTCTTCGTCGTCCTCGACGGCGAGATCCACACCCCGCCGCTCGCCTCCGGCTGCCTCGCGGGCATCACCCGCCACCTGGTCGTCGAGTGGACCGGCGCCAAGGAGACCGACCTGCCGCTGGACGTCCTGCGGGAGGCCGACGAGATCTTCCTCACCTCCACCCTCCGTGACGTACAGGCCGTGCACCGCGTCGACGACCGCGAACTGTCCGCCGCGCCCGGCCCGGTGACGGCCAAGGCCATGCGGATCTTCGACGAGCGGTCCGCGGCGGACATCGACCCGTGAGGGGCCGGAAAACCGGGTGAAGCAGGGAGCCCCAGCGGGGTAGAACACCCCTGATGACGACCACCCTGCGGCCGACCGAGCCGCTCCAGCGGAACCCCGACGGGACACGTTCGCGTCACTTCCACGTCTGCGTGAACAGCCGTCCGGTGGGGGAGATGCGGCTCGGCACGGACCCCGTCTTCGGCGACGCCGTGGCGTGGATCGTCAGCCTGCGCATCGACGAACCCGACCGCCGGCGCGGCCGGGGCACGGTGGCCGCGCTCGCGGCGGAGGAGGTGGCGCGCGGCTGGGGCTGCCGCCGCATCGAGGTCACCGTCCCCGCCGAACCGGGCACCGCCCTGGCCCTCGCCACGGCGCTCGGCTACGTCGTGCGCAACCGGAACATGGAGAAGGCCCTCGGCGACACCCCGCCCGCCCTGCCGGACGGCACCCGCGCACGGCCCATGACCGAGGAGGAGTACGGCGCCTGGCAGGCCGAGAGCTCGGCGGACTACGCGCGCGAGTGGGCGCGGCGCGGGGTGCCCGAGGCCGAGGCGCGGGCCAAGGCCGCCGCGGACCAGGCCGCGCTGCTGCCCGACGGCCTCGCCACGGAGGACATGCTCCTCAGCGTCCTCGAACACGAGGGCGCCGTGGTCGGCACGCTGTGGCTCGCCGTGCGCGGGGAGCGCGCGTACGTGTTCGACGTGGAGACACTCCCCGCCCACCGGGGCCAGGGCCACGGGCGCAGCCTCATGCTGCTCGCCGAGGCCCAGGCCGCCGCCGCGGGCAACCGGACCATCGGCCTCAACGTGTTCGCGGACAACCCCCCGGCCGAGCGGCTCTACGACTCGCTCGGCTACACCACCACCCGGTACTCGCTGTACAAGCCACTGGTGTAGCCGCCGAGGCGGAAGAGGACGGCGGGGTCAGGCGTCCGGCCCGGCCAGCAGCCGGTCCGCGATCTCCTCGATCCGCTCGCGCAGCCCCTCCTGGCTCTTGCCGCCGTCGAGCCGCTCCCCGCCGATGACGTACGTCGGCGTCCCGGTCACCCCGATCGCCTTGCCCTCGGCCTGGTCGGCGTCGACCACCAGGATGTGCCGCCCGTCGATCAGGGCGGTGTCGACCTCGTCGGCGTCCAGTCCCAGCTCCCGGGCGGTCTCGACCAGGACCGCCTCGCCCCCGCGCTCCAGCTCCTCGACCCGGCCGAGCACGGCCTCCGCGTAGTCCCAGCCCCGGCCCTGCTCCCACGCCTCCTCGGCGGCCTGAGCCGCGGCGAAGGCGTGCTTGTGCTTCTCCAGCGGGAAGTGCCGCAGCCGGATGTCCAGCCGGTCGCCGTACCGGGCCCGCAGGGCGCGGAGGTCGTCCAGGGCGGTCCGGCAGTCGGAACACTGCAGCTCGCACCACACGTCGAGGACGGGGGCGGCGGGACGGGCGGGGGAGGAGTCACTCATGGCCGACAGTCTTCCAGCCACGCCCCGGCACCACCCAATCCGGCCCCGCGCCCGCACCCTCGGCCCCCGGCCCCGAGATCCCCCAGGTGTGCGCCGACCGGCACCTGCGGAGGAGCCGGGACCCGGAGATGTCCCTGATGTCCGCCCCGGGCATGGCCGCTGTGGGTGCCGTGGGTGCAGGATGGAAGGGACGAAGCGAAGCCCGTCGCGACCGCACGCCCGCTGCCCTGGAGGACCGGATGATTGCCGAGACCGTCTGCTCCGCCGTCGCCGCGGCAGGCCTGGGCATCGCGGTGGTCACGGCCTACCGCAAGCGCTACCTCACGGCGACCCGCATCGCCGCGTACGCGCTGGTGCCGATCGGCCTGGTGATGACCGGCGTCGTCGAGTGGCTCGCGGACACCGCATTCAGCCCGACGGCATGGGCGGGCTTCGGTGTGCTGGGCCTGTCCTGGCTGCTGTTCGCCACGACCCGCACGGTGGAGCGCCGGCGCGGCGGCACCCGTAAGGAACGCAAGGCGGCACGGGAGTCGGCCGCCCCCGCCGCCACGGCGCCCGGCGCCTCCGCGCCCGCCCTGGGACAGGCGTCCTCCCGCGGGCAGAGCCCGGCTCCCCGGCAGAAGCCGGCCGCGCAGGGGGACGACGACTTCAGCGACATCGAGGCCATCCTCAAGAAGCACGGCATATGACCGCGCGGGACCACATGCGTCACAGGGGGTCCCGGACCGCGCGGAAATGATCACGCTCTGACCGGTTGGATCGCGCTTTCCGTGTGCCCACGCGCTTTCCACGAGTGTTGATCGCGTCCGGCCCGTCCGATGCGTCATCATCGCGGCGAGATGCTGGACACGACACAGAGCGATGCCGCGCCGCAGCAGGACGAGCCGCGCGGATGTCTCTTCGCCCTATCCCAGCCACCGCTGATGATCTTCCTTGCGGTGATCGGGTGTCTGCTGCTCACGGCCGCCTTGCACGACCTGCTGTGGCTGTGAGCCGTACCCGCGGTTCCCGGCGTCACCCGTCGGGACCGCGTCGGCCCGGCATCTCCCGTCACTCTCCGTGGCGGCCGGGGGTGGATCAGCCCGCCGCCTCCTTGCGGCGCGCCCGGTAGGCGGCGACGTGCAGCCGGTTGCCGCAGGTGCGGCTGTCGCAGTAGCGGCGCGAGCGGTTGCGGGACAGGTCGACGAAGGCGTGCCGGCAGTCCGGCGCCTCGCAGCGGCGCAGGCGCTCCTGCTCCCCGGCGACCACGAAGAACGCCAGCGCCATTCCGCAGTCGGCGGCCAGGTGGTCGGCCACGGAGGCGCCCGGGGCGAAGTAGTGCACGTGCCAGTCGTAGCCGTCGTGGTCGGTGAGCCGGGGAGTGGTGCCGGCGGCCGCGATCAGCTCGTTGATCATCGTGGCGGCGCTGCGGGCGTCCGGAGCGGCGAACACCGCGGCGAACCGGGCGCGGATCTTGCGTACCGCGGCCAGGTCGAATTCGGTCAGCACCCCGACCTCGCTGACCTCGTGGTCCCGCACGAACGCCTCGAGGGCGGCGACGTCCGCCAGTCCGTCCGGAGTCGCGTCGTCCTCCGGTGCGGTGTTCACCAGATCCACCACGGTGTCCAGCGCGCACCGGGTGTCATGGGTGATCAGCACGATTCGCTCCCTGGCCTGGGGGTCGGGCGGGCGCCCGCCGATGCTGGCCGATGGTAGTGGCTCCGCCGCACCTCGCACCTCCCCGCTCCGCACATGGCTTCGATTCCCACGCGAAAGCGACCCCAGCGGTTCCCACCCAGCGACGCGCTCAGGCGCCCCACAGGGGCGCGGGGAACGGCGCGCTCAACCCCTGACGTCCCGCAGCCGCCAACGAAACACCGCGCGACCCCGGCGGCCGAAGGGGCGCGGGGAACTGCGCGATCAGCGCGCGCCGAACAGCACACCGGCGCCGAGCCACGGCAAACCCCGCGGCGTCGACGCCGATGCACAAGCCGTATGCGGCTGCATCCGTATGCGGCTGTCCGGGCCCGAGCCGTCACCCCGAGTCGACGGCGCCGGGCAGCTTCGCGGCGGCCTCGCTAGCTTTCCGCCAGAATGTGCGAGAGCTCCTGATCGAGATCGAAGTGCCGGTGCTCCGTGCCGGGCGGCACGGCGGCGTCTGTGCGCTTCAGGAAGGACTCCAGAGCCCGGGCCGGGGCCTCGAGCAGGGCTTCCCCCTCCGGAGAGCTCAGGGCGATGCACACGACGCCCTGACCATGACTGCGCGACGGCCAGACGCGGACGTCGCCGGTGCCCGTGGGGCGGTGAAGTCCCTCGGCGAGGAGGTCGCGGGCGAACACCCACTCGACGGTTTCCTCGGCTCCGGTGTGGAAGGTGGCGTGCACGGCGTAGGGGTCGGCCGTGTCGTACCGCAGGCCTGCGGGGACAGGCAGGGAGGACTCGCTCGACACAACGAGGCGCAGGTGCAGCTCGCAGCTGACCGTGGTGTTCATAAGCGCCAGGGCCTTTCGCTCAGTGTGCGCTCGGGGATTCGCACGTCGGCGAAATCGACATGCCACCTACGGTGCCGTTGTAAACCCCTCTGAGTGTTTTGCGTGGGATTACGTAACTCTTCCGGCCGAGAGATCGTTCGCGCCCTGCGTCCATTCCGGTGATGTCATTCGCTCCGGTAGTGTTGGGATGCATGAACACGGGGAGTGACGAGGCCGGCGAGGTCGTGACCGCGGCCCACGGGGTGACGGTGGACAAGAGCGAACGTCGGGACGAGCGGGCGCTCGGGTCGAGGGCGCCCGAGTTCGTGAAGGCGCGGCGTGCGCTGCACGTGAGCTGGCAGGTGGGGGTTTTCGTCGTCGGCCTGGCCGTGGTGGTGGCCGGCGCGCTGATGCTGGTGCTGCCCGGCCCGGGATGGGTCGTGATCTTCGGCGGCCTGGCGATCTGGGCGACCGAGTTCGTCTGGGCCCAGCTGGTGCTGCGCTGGACCAAGCGGAAGGTCACCGAGGCGGCCCAGCGGGCGCTGGACCCGCGGGTGCGCCGCCGCAACATCATCCTGACGTCGGTCGGCCTGGTGATCGTGGCCGCGCTGGCCGGCTTCTACCTGTGGAAGTTCGGTCTGCAGATGCCCTGGAAGATCAAGGACCAGTGACGCGGGCCGGGGGCCGGCCCGCCCGGCCCCCGGCGGTCACGCTGGTCACGGGCACCCCCTGACATGGGGTAATGTTCTTCCTGCGCCCGGGCGATTAGCTCAGTGGGAGAGCGCTTCGTTCACACCGAAGAGGTCACTGGTTCGAACCCAGTATCGCCCACCGGGATCAAGCGGCCCGGCTCACCAACAGTGAGCCGGGCCGCTTCGTCGTATCCGGGACGGCCTGCCGACGCCCCCCTTCCGCCCCGTTCCGCTTCGCCCGCGCTTCACCCAACCGTGACCTTCCGCGCGGCCCGCCGCGGCCGTCGCCGCGCTGTTCGGCCGGTCGGCCGCAGGGGCGGGGACCTGCCGCTTTCCCTCCCGGCCCGGATGGCCGCCGGACGCCCCCGCCGGCCGGCTCCCGCGAGGGCCCGCCATCAAATCCTGTCCGAATCATTGACGCGCCCGTGGGGCCTCCGTACCTTGTGCCAGCAAGCGCTTACTTGAAACGATTCATGAGGCGGTCGGGACCGTCGCGGGGAGGCTCGTATGCAGCAGGGCAAGGGTGTGGAGAGGCGGACGGTCCTCAAAGCGGCGGGGGCCTCGCTCGCCGTCACGGGGCTCGGTGCGACGGCGACCGCCTGCGGTGGCGGAAGCGGTTCCGGGGACGGAACGGTGACGATCCGTTATGCGTGGTGGGGCGCCGAGGACCGGGCGCGGCGCATCAACAAGACCATCGATCTCTTCGAGAAGAAGTACCCGAAGATCAAGGTCAAGACCGACTTCCAGCCGTACCCGGATTTCTGGAAGAAGTTCAACACGCAGGCCTCCGGCGGGAATCCGCCGGACGTCTTCCAGAATGCCATCGGATTCCTCCGCAAATACGATGCGAAGAATGTGCTCCTGGACCTCAAGGAGCAGGTGAAGGCCGGCAACCTGCGCATGGAGGGATTCCGGGCGGGCCTCGACACGTTCGGTGAGATCGACGGCAAACTCCTCGGCGTGCCCGTGGGGTCCAACTCGATGGCCCTCGTCATCGACAAGCCCGTCTACGCCCGTGCCGGCATCACCCCCGACATGGGATGGACCTGGGACGACTTCGACGAGGCGATGGCCCGGGTGCGCGACCGGACGGGCCGGGCCGGCGACAGCGGCATGTACGGCGTCATGTACCTCTACGACCTGTACCTGCGTCAGAACGGCAAGGCGTTCTTCACCGAGGACGGTCTCGGTTTCACCGAGACGGATCTGACCCGGTGGTGGACGAAGGCGGAAAAGGGCGTGAGGTCCGGACTCTTCGCCGACCCCAAGAAGGTCGCCCAGATCAAGCCCAAGTCGGCGCTCTCCGCCGAACTCGCGGGATCCGAGTTCACCTGGGACAACTTCACCGTCCGCTACACCTCCGAGGGCAAGAGCGAGTACGGTCTCGCCCCCATCCCCACCACCGACGGCAAGCGGACCGGCCAGTACCTCGGCTCGCTGATGCTGAGCGCCTCCAAGCGCACCCAGCACCCGGTGGAGGTCGCGAAGTTCATCGACTTCATGGTGCACGACCCCGAGGTCGCCACGATCATGGGGTACGACCGCGGCGTCCCCGCCACCACGGCGCAGTACGAGGCGTACCGGCCCACCGACCCGGTGAACAAGGCGATCGCCGCCTACGAGGAGTCCCTCGTCGAGGCGGGCGTGCTGGAGCCCATCACCCCGCACCCGAACGGCGCCGACATCTGCGAGGCCGCGTTCCTGCGCATCGGCGAGGAGCTGGGGCTGGGCAAGCGGTCGGTGGCCGACGCCGTCGAGCAGTTCTTCAACGAGTCGAAGACCGCCCTGAGCAGCTGATGGGAACCGCCGTGACACACGCCCCCGCGACGGAGGTCCGGGCGAAGGACCCCGAGCCGCGGCACGGTCCGGGCACACCCCCGCGCCCCGCCGGCCTGAAGCGGCGGGGCCGCCGGGAGAACCTGGCCGGCTATCTCTTCATGTCCCCGTGGATCGCCGGGTTCCTGCTGCTGACGGCGGGCCCGATGGCCGCCTCGCTCTACTTCGCCTTCACCGACTACAACCTCTTCGACGCCCCGCGCTGGATCGGCCTGGACAATTTCTCCGAGATGTTCGGCGACCCGCGCTGGCGCCACTCGGTGCGGGTCACCCTCTGGTACGTCGTCGTCGGCACGCCCGTCAAGCTGCTCGTGGCGCTCGGCGTGGCCCTGCTGCTGGCGCAGAAGCGGCGCGGGCAGGCCTTCTACCGGGCCGCCTTCTACGCGCCGTCGCTGATCGGGGCGAGCGTCTCCGTCGCCATCGTCTGGAAGGCGATCTTCTCGGACGACGCCGTCGTCGACCGGACGCAGAGGGTCTTCGGCATCGACGCCGGCGGCTGGACCGGCGACCCGGACCTCATCATCTACAGCCTGGTCGCCCTGACCGTCTGGCAGTTCGGCGCGCCGATGGTCATCTTCCTGGCCGGTCTCAAGCAGGTGCCGCGGGAACTGTACGAGGCGGCCGACGTCGACGGGGCCGGCAGGCTGCGGCAGTTCTGGAACATCACCCTGCCGATGATCTCGCCGGTGCTGTTCTTCAACGTCCTGCTGGAGACGATCCACTCGTTCCAGATCTTCAGCTCCGCCTACATCGTCGGCGGCGGCGCGGGCGGCAACGCCTGCGGTCCGGCGGACGGCTCCATGGTCTACACCTGCTACCTGTACGTCCAGGGCTTCGAGAACAGCCGGATGGGCCTGGCCTCCGCCATGGCGTGGATGCTGCTGGTCGCGGTCGCCCTGGTCACGGCGGTGCTGTTCTGGTCCCAGAAGCGCTGGGTGCACTACGAGGAGGGCGGCCGATGACCGCACAGGCCACCGACATCACCCGCGCCCCGTCGGCGAAGGGGGCGCTGCGGCGCCGGCTGCCCGGCTCGCTCGCCTGGCACATCGGGGCGCTGGCGCTCCTCGCGGTGATCCTCTACCCCGTGGTGTGGGTCGTCGGCGGGTCGTTCAAGCGGAGCGAGGACATCGTCGGCAGCCTGGACCTCTTCCCGGCCGACCCGATCGTGTCCAACTACACCAGCCTCACCGACGGCATCGCCGACATCCCCATCTCCACCTTCTTCTTCAACTCGCTCTTCCTCGCGGTCGGTTCGGTCATCGGCATCCTGGTCTCCTGCTCGCTCACCGCGTACGCCTTCGCCAAGATCCGGTTCGCGGGCCGCAATCTGCTCTTCACGCTGATGATCGGCACGCTGCTGCTGCCCTACCACGTGCTGCTGATCCCGCAGTACGTGCTGTTCCGCAACCTGGACATGATCAACACGTACACCCCGCTGCTGCTGGGGAAGTACCTGGCCACGGAGGCGTTCTTCGTCTTCCTGATGGTGCAGTTCATGCGGAACCTGCCGCGGGAACTGGACGAGGCGGCCCGGCTCGACGGCTGCGGGCATCTGCGCATCTACTGGTCGATCGTGCTGCCGCTGTGCCGGCCCGCGCTGATCACCAGTGCCATCTTCACCTTCATCAACGCCTGGAACGACTTCATGGGCCCGCTGATCTACCTCAACGAGCCGGGCAAGTACACCGTCTCCCTCGGGCTGAAGATGTTCGTCGACCAGGAGGGACTCGCCAACTACGGCGGCATGATCGCCATGTCGCTGGTCGCGCTGCTGCCGGTGCTGGCCTTCTTCCTGGCCTTCCAGCGCTATCTCATCGACGGCATGGCGACCTCCGGACTGAAGGGCTGAGTGAGCTGACGATGCCGCAGGCACGCACCGGGTCGAGGACCGGGGGGAGGTTCGCGCTCTTCGCCGAGTGCCTGCTGACCGGAGTCTGGATCGCGCTGGCCGCGCTTCCGCTCGTCACCTACCCCGCCGCGCTGGCGGCGGGGGCCCGGCACCTGCGCCGCCATCTGGCCCACGAGCAGGGCGGGTGGCGGGAGTTCACGGCCGACTTCAGGGCGGCGGTGCGCGGCGGCTGGCTCGTCGGGCTCGCCGGGTGGGCGGCCGTCGCCGTCGTGTGGACCGACCTGCGGGCCGTACGGGCCGGGCTGCCGGGCGGTCCGCTGGTCGGGGCCGTCGGGGTGCTCGCACTGATCGGGGCGGCGGCCGCGCTGCTGCGCGCGGCGGCGCTGTGGCGGCCCGGTGTCCCGTGGCGGCCGCTCATGGCACGGGCCGGGCGGCACACCGTACGCGACCCCGCCGGATCCTTCCTGCTCATCGGCGGACTGGCCGTCGTGGTCTGTTCCGCCTGGTTCAGCACCCCCCTCGCGGTCCCCGTGCTGGGGGTCGTCGCGGCGGCCGCCGTCGCCGTGGAGGAGCGTCACCGGCACCGCTGACGGGCGGTGCCACCCGTCGGGGCGGGCGCTTCGGCGCCGAGCCCTCCGCTGTCATGCGCCTGACATTACCCAGCCATGGAAAGGACGGGCCATGTCCCCCATCCCCCGCAGAACTCTCATCAAGGCGGCCGCCGTCGCCGGAGCCGCCACCCAGGCCGGCTGGACCCTCGGCACACGGGACGCCGCCGCCGCGCCTGCCGCCGGACCCGCCGGCGCCGACCCGGTGACCCTGGACTGGCTGGAGGAGGGCGGACTGGGCGCCGCCCCCGGTTCCACCGTCGGCGTCCCCTGGCCCCGCGGCGCCCACCCGGAGGGCCGCACCTTCGCGGTGACGGACGCCGACGGCAACGACGTCCCCGTCCAGACCTGGCCGCTCGCCCACTGGCCCGACGGCTCCCTCAAGTGGACCGCCCACGCCGTCAGTTCCGGAACCGGCCGGCTCACCCTGAAGCCCGGCACCCCCGCCGCGCCCGAGAAGAAGGTCACCGTCACCCGGCGCGGCGCCACCGTCACCGTCTCCACCGGTGTCATCACCGCCCGGATCGGCACCGGCGGCGACACCCTCGTCCGGTCGGTCACCCGCGGCTCCACCGAGATCGCCCGCGACGCACGCCTCGTCGTGCTGCGCCAGCCCGAGATCGAGGACGGCGACCGCACCACGGTCAGGACCGAGCGGTTCGACGGCACGATCTCCGGCGTCACCGTCGAGCAGGACGGTCCCGTCCGCGCGGTCGTCCGCGTCGACGGCACCCACCGCAAGGGCCGCGACACCCTGCTGCCCTTCTCCGTGCGCCTCTACTTCTACGCGGGCGCCGACTCCTTCCGCATGGTGCACACCATCACCTACGACGGGAAGCAGGAACCCGGCAGCGACAAGGGCGACTTCGTGCGCGGCATCGGCGTCCGCTTCTCCGTCCCGCTGCGCGACGCGACGTACGACCGGCACATCCGGCTCGGCGGCGAGGGCGAGGGAATGCTCCGGGAGGCGGTCAAGGGCATCACCGGGCTGCGCCGCGACCCCGGGACCGCCGTGCAGCAGGCCCAGTTCGAGGGCCGAAAGCTGCCCGACCCGACCACCTGGGACCAGCGCGTCACCAGCCGCCTGCAGTACATCCCCGAATGGGGCGACCACACCCTCTCCCAGCTCTCCGCCGACGGCTTCACCGTCCGCAAGCGCACCAAGAAGGGCCACGGCTGGATCGGCGCGGGCGGCGGGCGGCGCGCCTCCGGCTTCGGCTACGTCGGCGGCGTCAGCGGCGGCCTCTCCTTCGGACTGCGCGACTTCTGGGAGAAGCACCCCGCCCAGCTCGACATCCGCAACGCGCACACCGACACCGCCGAGGTCACCCTCTGGCTCTGGTCACCCGAGGCCCAGCCCATGGACCTGCGCTTCTACCACGACGGCATGGGACAGGACACCTTCCCCGAACAGCTCGAAGGCCTCAACATCACCTACGAGGACTACGAGCCCGGCTTCGGCACCCCCTACGGCATCGCCCGCACCTCCGAGCTGCTGTTCTGGGCCGAGGCCACCACCCCGGACGCCGACCGGCTCGCCGCCCGGGCGCGCGCCGTACGCGTGCTGCCGCAGCTCGCCGCGCCGCCCCGGCAGCTCGTCGCCGCCGGCGTCTTCGGCAAGGGCCTGTTCGCCGAGCCCGACCGCTCCACCCCCGCCAAGGCGAAGATCGAGGACCACCTCGACTTCCTCTTCACCTACTACAAGGACCAGGTGGAGCAGCGCCGCTGGTACGGCTTCTGGGACTACGGCGACATCATGCACACCTACGACACCGTCCGGCACCAGTGGCGCTACGACGTCGGCGGCTACGCCTGGGACAACAGCGAGCTCTCGCCCGACCTGTGGCTCTGGTACGCCTACCTGCGCTCGGGGCGCGCCGACATCTTCCGCTTCGCCGAGGCCATGACCCGCCACACCGGCGAGGTCGACGTCTACCACCTAGGCGAATGGGCCGGACTCGGCACCCGCCACGGCGTCCAGCACTACGCCGACAGCGCCAAGCAGCAGCGCATCGCCAACACCACCTACCGGCGCTTCTACTACTTCCTCACCGCCGACGAACGCACCGGCGACCTCATGCACGCCAACGTCGACTCCGACGAGACCTTCCTCGCCCTCGACCCGCTCCGCAAGATCCGCACCGAGCCGTACACCCCCGACCGCAACGCCCTGTCCATCGGCTTCGGCACCGACTGGAGCGGCCTGGTCTCCGCCTGGCTCACCGAATGGGAACGCAAGGGCCCCAAGTGGCAGAAGGCCCGGGCGCGCGTGCTCTCCACCATGGAGACCATCGCCGCCCAGCCCAACGGCTTCGTCCAGGGCAGCGGCCTGTACGACCTCGACACCGGCCGGTTCGCCGTGGCCGGCACCCCGAAGGTGGAGGTCTCCCACCTGTCCGCCGTCTTCGGCCTGAACGAGCTGTGCGCCGAACTGATCGACCTCGTCGACATGCCGGAGTTCGAAGAGGCGTACTACGACTACTGCCGCTACTTCAACGCCACCAAGGCGGAACAGGCCGCACGCTACGGCTCCGACTTCGGCAGCCTGATCCTCTTCCAGGGCCACTCCCGCCTCGACGCCTACGCCGCCGTACGCACCGGCGACGAGGCGCTGGCGAAGCGGGCGTGGGTTAAGTTCTACGACTCCGACGGCTACAAGGAGTCCGCGCCCTGGAAGACCGAGAAGGTGAGCGGCCCCACCGCCCTGGTCGCCGGCAGCGAGGCCCCCTGGGTCTCCACCAACGACACCGCCCTCTACGGACTCGCCGCCATCGAGAACCTGGCACTCCTGGGGGACCGCATGCCGTGACGCACGAGAAGGGCGCGGGCGGGCACACTCCGTGCATGGACCGGAACCATTACCGCTTCCGCACCGTGTGGACGCTGTCCGCGCCCGCCGCGACCGTGTACGGCGTGCTCGAGCGGATCGAGGACTACCCCCGCTGGTGGCCGCAGGTGCGGGAGGTCGCCCGCCTCGACGACACCACCGGCATCGTCACGATCCGCTCCGTCCTGCCGTACGACCTGACCTTCACCCTGCGGGAGGGGCGGCGGGACCGGGAGAACGGCGTGCTGGAGGCCGGGCTGTCCGGCGACATCGACGGCTGGGCGCGGTGGACCCTCACCGATCTGGGCGCGCACGGCTGCCTCGCCCACTACGAGCAGGAGGTCGACGTCCGGGCGCGGCTGCTGCGTCTGCTCGCCGTGCCCGGCCGGCCCCTCTTCCGGGCCAACCACGCGCTGATGCTGCGGGCCGGGCGGCGCGGACTGGCGGCGCACCTGGAAGCGGTTTGAACGAAGCGTCCCGACCCCTGTATTGTTCAGTGCGTCCCGGGCGATTAGCTCAGTGGGAGAGCGCTTCGTTCACACCGAAGAGGTCACTGGTTCGAACCCAGTATCGCCCACGCTCGCGAGAGCGACGTGTGTCCGCCGAAAACGCGGACCACGTCGCTCTCTTTGTGTGAGGTCACGCCGCCGCCGGCAGGTCCGGGCGCAGGGGCCAGGCCGGGTCGACGGTCTCCTCCGCGCCGGTGCGCTGGAACCAGGCCTGAAGGCCCCGCGCCTGTGCGGCGTGCCACACCGCCTGCAAGGTGTGCAGCTCACCGGGGGACAGCCGCTCCAGCCGGGACGCGAACCGGCGGCCCACCGCCCGCGTGACCTCCAGCGCGGCCACCGCGTCCGCCGCCGCGTCGTGCGCCTCCTCCAGCTCCACCTCGTAGTGCGCGCACAGGTCGGCCAGCGTGCGACGGCCCTTGCGGTAGCGGTCCAGATGCTTGTCCAGCACCCGCGGATCCAGCACCAGCAGCGGCGTCCGCTCGAACCAGCGGGCCAGCGACGACGCCCGGTGCCGGCGCAACTCCCGGTCCAGCAGCGTCAGATCGAACGGCGCGTTCATCACCACCACGGGCCGGCCCACCGCCGCCTGCTCCGCCAGCGCCTGCGCCACCTCGTACATCACCGGCGCCGGCCAGCGGCCGTTGCGCTGCAGATGCTCCTCCGTCAGCCCGTGCACCTCGGTCGCCGCGGCCGGCACCGGCACGCCCGGATTCACCAGCCAGCGGGTCACCCGCGGCCGGGTGCCCGGCGCGTCCTGGACGACGAGGGCGGCCGACACGATCCGGTCGGTCTCGACGTCCACACCCGTGGTCTCCGTGTCGAAGGCGGCCAGCGGCCCCTCGTACCAGCACGTCATACCCACCAACCCCTCGCTCACCACCAGCAGTTGACGTGCCGTCCACTGCTCGGACCGGTGATACCCGCGCTGTTTGCGCACTACGCCGGGAGGAGACAACAGGAGTACGGGTCTTTGCAGTTCAGCGACCCGCGCATGGGATTCGACTGCTTCGGAAGGCTGTTGGCCATGGCCATCGCGCAGCCCGAGCGGGGCGGGCTGCTGCCGGAGCGCACACCGGCCGCTCGCGGCACCCTCGCCACCACCGCCTGCATGGAGACCCTGCAGGTCGGCTACCTCCACGCCGTCGCCGCGGCGGCGGGCTGCTCGCTGTCCCAGCCCTTCCCGGACAACGGCATCGACTGGCACGTCAGCCACAGCGCGCCCGGACACCTCGTCGACGACGAGGTCACCATCAAGGTGCAGCTCAAGGCCACCTCGCAGATCGCCCCGCACCCCCGGGGACGCGCCTTCTCCTTCACCCTGGACAACGCCCACCTGGAGAAGCTCGCCCGCACCCCGGTCTCCGTGCACAAGATCCTCGTCGTGATGATCCTGCCGCGCTCCCAGGACGACTGGCTGCGCGCCGGACACGACCGGCTCGACCTGCGCCACTGCTGCTACTGGGTCAACCTCGCCGGACACCCCGTCACCGGCCGCCGCCGCACCACCGTACGGATCCCCACCTCACGCATCTTCGACGACCGTGCGCTGTGCGAGATCATGACGCGGGTCGGCAGGGGAGGCAGACCGTGACCCACCGCCCCACCGGGGAACCCGCCCGGCCCGTACGCCCGCACCCCGCCGACCTCTTCCCCGGCGCACCGCCGCCCGAGGCCGCCGGCACCGACCCCGCCGTACTCACCGCCCTTCTGCGCCGGCACGGCTGGCAGCGGCGCGGCGGCGCCCCCGGGCGCTACGGCCGCTGGGCCCCGCCAGGCCCCGGCACCGGCACCAGCCTGCTCGTCCCGGTCGGCCGGACCTTCCCCGACAGCGAGGACCTGCTCGCCGAGGCCCTGGACGCGCTGTCCCGCAGCGGCACGCCCTCCGCCCGCGAGATCCTGCTCGCCCTCGCCGTGCCCAGCGACGAGATCCGCTGGTCCCGCGACCTGCCGCCCGGCCCCGGCGACGCCGTCGCCTGGACCGCGGAGGAACAGCTCAGGACCGCCGCCCGCCGCACCCTGCTCGCCGCCGCGCTCGCCACCCGCGCCCGCACCGGCTACCACGGCGCCCGCCACCGCCGCCCGGCCGCCGCCGCGCTGGACGGCGTGCTGGCGGGCCCCGCGCCGGACGGCCGCCGCCTCACCGCCTTCGTGCCCATGGCCACCGGCCGCCCGCTCGCCGTGTGCCTGTTCCACGCCCTGCGCGCCGCCCGCGAGGCCGTCGACCACGGGCGGGCCACCGGCTCCATGGACGCCTTCGCCACGGCCGTCGGCGCGGGCGTCAGCCACGAGCTCACCGAGGCCCTCGTCGCCCTGGTCCAGGGGGCCGAGGGCGCCCGCGTCGGCGTGGACTGGGCGCCGGCGGCCGGGGTGCCCGAGGGGTGCGTGGCCACCGCCGGGCCCGTGGAGTTCTCGCCCGGCGACCTGCCCGTGCTGCTGGAGGCCGGCCGCCGCTACCGGCGCGCGGAGCCCTCCGTCACCGTCACGGTCACTGGTGCCGTCGTGCGGATGTACCGGGCGCGGCCCCGGGGCGACGGTCTGGTGCGGCTGCGGGTGCTGGCGGGCGCCGACGTCGGACACCTCCGCGTCACGCTCGGGGAGGACGACTACCGGATCGCCGGACACGCCCACCTCATGGGGCTGCCGGTGCGGATGCGGGGGCGGCTGGCCGGACACGGCGGGTTCCGGCGTCTCACCGAGGTCCGGCAGGTCGCGCCGGTCCAGGTCGACGAGGCCGAACGCGACCGGCTGCTCAAGGCGCTCCAGGAGAGCGCGGACGACTTCGGCGAGGCCTTCGGCCCCTCCCGCGACGGCTGATTTCGCCTGCACCGGTCCCGGGTCGGTACGATCGCACCCATGCGTGCGCTCCGGTATGGCGCCGCGACCACAGCCTTCAGTCAGGAGAGACCGGTGTCAGACGTCCGTGTGATCATCCAGCGCGATTCCGAGCGGGAAGAACGCGTGGTGACGACGGGCACTACGGCCGCCGAGCTCTTCGCCGGCGAGCGCTCGGTCATCGCCGCTCGGGTGGCCGGCGAGCTCAAGGACCTCTCGTACCAGGTCCAGGACGGCGAGACCGTCGAGGGCGTCGAGATCTCCTCCGAGGACGGCCTCAACATCCTGCGCCACTCCACCGCGCACGTGATGGCCCAGGCCGTTCAGGAGCTGTTCCCCGAGGCCAAGCTGGGCATCGGCCCGCCGGTCCGGGACGGCTTCTACTACGACTTCGACGTGGAGAAGCCCTTCACGCCCGAGGATCTCAAGGCCATCGAGAAGAAGATGCAGGAGATCCAGAAGCGCGGCCAGCGCTTCTCCCGCCGCGTGGTGACCGACGAGACGGCCCGCGAGGAGCTCGCCGACGAGCCGTACAAGCTGGAGCTGATCGGCCTCAAGGGCTCCGCCTCGCACGACGACGGCGCGGACGTCGAGGTCGGCGCCGGTGAGCTGACGATCTACGACAACCTGGACGCCAAGACCGGCGAGCTGTGCTGGAAGGACCTCTGCCGCGGTCCCCACCTGCCCACCACCCGGAACATCCCGGCGTTCAAGCTGATGCGCAACGCGGCCGCCTACTGGCGCGGCAGCGAGAAGAACCCGATGCTCCAGCGCATCTACGGCACCGCCTGGCCCTCCAAGGAGGAGCTGAAGGCGCACCTGGAGTTCCTCGCCGAGGCGGAGAAGCGCGACCACCGCAAGCTCGGCAGCGAGCTCGACCTGTTCTCCATCCCGGAGCAGATCGGCTCCGGCCTCGCCGTCTTCCACCCCAAGGGCGGCATCGTCCGCCGGGTCATGGAGGACTACTCGCGCCGCCGGCACGAGGAGGAGGGCTACGAGTTCGTCTACACCCCGCACGCGACGAAGGGGAAGCTCTTCGAGACCTCGGGCCACCTGGACTGGTACGCCGACGGCATGTACCCGCCCATGCAGCTCGACGAGGGCGTGGACTACTACCTCAAGCCCATGAACTGCCCGATGCACAACCTGATCTTCGACGCGCGCGGCCGCTCCTACCGCGAACTGCCGCTGCGCCTCTTCGAGTTCGGGACCGTGTACCGGTACGAGAAGTCGGGCGTCGTGCACGGCCTGACCCGGGCCCGCGGCTTCACCCAGGACGACGCGCACATCTACTGCACCCGCGAGCAGATGTCCGAGGAGCTCGACAGGACCCTCACCTTCGTCCTGAACCTGCTGCGCGACTACGGCCTCACCGACTTCTACCTGGAGCTGTCCACCAAGGACCCGGAGAAGTTCGTCGGCAGCGACGAGGCGTGGGAGGAGGCGACCGAGACGCTGCGCCAGGTCGCCGAGAAGCAGGGCCTGCCCCTGGTCCCGGACCCGGGCGGCGCGGCCTTCTACGGGCCGAAGATCTCCGTCCAGGCGAAGGACGCCATCGGCCGCACCTGGCAGATGTCGACCATCCAGCTCGACTTCAACCTGCCGGAGCGCTTCGATCTGGAGTACACGGCCGCGGACGGCTCCAAGACCCGCCCGGTCATGATCCACCGCGCGCTGTTCGGCTCGATCGAGCGGTTCTTCGCGGTGCTCCTGGAGCACTACGCGGGCGCCTTCCCGGCGTGGCTGGCGCCGGTGCAGGCGGTGGGCATCCCGATCGGCGACGCGCACGTCGACCACCTGGAGAAGTTCGCGGACGCGGCCCGCAAGCAGGGTCTGCGGATCGAGGTGGACTCCTCGTCCGACCGGATGCAGAAGAAAATCAGGAACGCCCAGAAGCAGAAGGTGCCCTTCATGGTCATCGCGGGCGACGAGGACATGGCGAACGGCGCGGTGTCCTTCCGCTACCGCGACGGCTCGCAGGAGAACGGCATCCCCGTCGACGAGGCCATCGCCAAGATCGCGAAGGTCGTCGAGGAGCGGGCTCAGGTCTGACCCGTACGTGAGAAAGCCCCCGGGAGCGATCCCGGGGGCTTTTTGCCGCGGTCCCGAGGTCACGCCATATGCTGCACGCATGACGAGTGAGCCGGAGCAGCAGTTGGGAGTGGGGACGCAGGACGCGTTCCAGCGTCTGTGGACGCCCCACCGGATGGCCTACATCCAGGGTGAGAACAAGCCGAGCGGCCCCGGTGCCGGCGACGGCTGCCCCTTCTGTTCCCTCCCGGCCGAGTCCGACGAGGACGGGCTGATCCTGCGCCGCGGCAAGCTGGTGTACGCGGTGCTCAACCTGTACCCGTACACCGGCGGCCATCTGATGACCGTGCCGTACCGGCACGTGGCCGACTACACCGAGCTCACCGTCGAGGAGACGGCGGAGCTCGCCGTGCTCACCAAGCAGGCGATGACGGCGCTGCGCACGGCGTCGGGGGCGCACGGCTTCAACATCGGCATGAACCAGGGCACGGTCGCGGGCGCGGGCATCGCCGCCCACCTGCACCAGCACGTCGTCCCGCGCTGGGGCGGCGACACCAACTTCATGCCGGTCATCGGCCACACCAAGGTGCTGCCGCAGCTGCTGGCCGACACCCGCAAGATGCTCGCGGAGGCCTGGCCGACCGCCTGAGGCCCTGGACCGGGGGAGGCGGGGTCCGCGGTCGCGCACCCCGCCCGCCTGCCGCCTACGCGTCGTACAGGTCGGCCTTGCCCGGCGTCGCCTCCTGCACCGCCGTGGACAGGGACGACGAGCGGGAGCCGAACTTCGTGGTGTCCACGCCGTTCTCCTCCAGCACCTTGATCGCCGCGGAGTGCACCACGCGCAGCACCGGCGTCGCCGCCCGCAGCGCGTCGTCCGCCATGAACCGGTGCCGCCAGGGCTTGTCCGCCCAGGCGTGCCGCAGCCCGAACGGCTCGGGCAGGGTCAGCTTGCCGCCCAGCCAGTACAGCAGCGGCGGGTAGTTGGTCAGGGGCGCGCGGGCGGCCAGCCGTACCACCTCGTCCGAGTCGACCAGCGGGAGCTTGACCTTCCGGGTCTCCCAGAACTTGACCGACTTCTGGACCTCCTTCTCCTTGGCCGCCGGCTTGGTGGTGAAGAGCGAGTGCACCGGCCCCAGGGCGTGCCCGGTGACCTCGATGCGCAGCGTCTCGTGCAGCACGGTCACCGTGATCAGCATCGTGATCACCAGCTGGCCGTCCCACAGCGTCCACTGCACGCCCAGGTAGTGCCGGTCGCCCGCGCCGAACTGCTGCTTGTTGCAGATCTCCTGCACGGCGTGCTGCTTCACCTGGTACGCCTCGACGTCGGTGCCCTCGGGCCGGGTGACCGCCGTGGCGTTCTCCCCGATGGGCGTGACGATCCAGTGGCGTATCGACGGCTTGGGGAAGCCGCCCGTGTTCAGCGGGCCGCGCTCCAGCATGCGCAGCCGGTCGTGGATGGCCTTGATCACGTCCCAGCTGCGGAACGGGTGGATCTCCCGGCCGGGGTCGGCCGGCGCCAGGTCCTCGGCGAGCTGCCAGCTGCCCCAGCGGGTGCCCATGCCGAGGATGCCCTTGGGACCGGCGTAGAAGACGGAGTTGGACTGCTGCTCGGCGCTGAGCCGGGCCAGCGACTGGCGCAGCTGCTCGGCCGCCGTCTCGCCGGGGCTGCTCGGCACCGCCTCGGGCACCTTGGCGCCGATGCTGCTGCCCGACAGCAGGCTGTCCCAGCGCTCCCGCAGGTCGCGGGCGGTGCGCTCGCAGATCTGCTTGGCCCAGAACCAGCCCACCACCGGGGCCAGGACCGCCGCGCGCGCGTACCAGGCCCAGAATCCGCTGAACGGCATGCGCAGCAGGAACAGCACGGCCAGGGCGCCGACACCGACCAGGAGGGCGGTGGCGAGCGCGCCGGCCCGCTTGTCGTCGCGCTTGGCCATGGTCGTGCGGATCTGGAACACCAGCAGCCACACGAGCAGGCCGGGCAGGAACAGCAGCCCGCACAGGACCATCACGGCGGTCAGCCAGTTGTCGCGCTCGCGGCGGATGCGGTGGGCCGCCAGCGCGTGCTCCACCACCACCTGGGGCTGGGTGCCGAAGGACTGGATGAGCGGGGCGCGGCCCGAGCCCAGCATCCGGTCGATGATCGCCCGGGAGAACGCCTCGCCCAGATTGGGCCGGAACAGCTTGATCCGCGGCTTGCCCACCTCCGACTTGTGCCACTCGCTGTTGGCCTTGAGTATCTCCTCGGCCTCGTTGTCCCGGTAGGCCGCCGAGGCCAGCGCGAAGGTGGGTGTCTGGCCCTCGTCGCCCGTGCGCGGCACCTGCGGACCGAAGAACTCCGCGTAACCGCTCTCAACGGTCATTCCCGCCCCCGATCGCCGCGACTGTCGTCTTGCGGCCTTCCCGACTTCCGTGCTGCGCACACCTGTTGATCAGGTGTTCAGCGTATAGGCAGCCACCGTCGTCCGCCGGGGGTCGTTCCAAGCCGTTCTCCGGTACGGGCAGGTCGCGCGGAGTGAAGCGGAAGCGCGACCGCGCACACGGGCGCCCGCCGGAGTGACCGGCGGGCGCCCTGCGCGTCAGGAGGCCGCGTGCGCCTCCCCCTTGACCCGTTCCGCGACCTGCGGCGGCATCGGTTCGTGCCGGACGTAGCGGCGGCTGAAGCGGGCGGTGCCGTGGGACAGCGACCGCAGATCGACGGTGTACCGGCCGATCTCGATCTCCGGCACCTCCGCCCGGATCAGCGTGCGTCCGCCGGGCGACTGCTCGGTGCCCAGCACGCGGCCGCGGCGCCCGGACAGGTCGCTCATCACGGCGCCCACGTAGTCGTCGCCGACCAGCACGGACACCTCGGCCACCGGCTCCAGCAGATGGATCCTCGCGTCCGCGGCGGCCTCCCTCAGGGCCAGCGCGCCCGCCGTCTGGAACGCGGCGTCCGAGGAGTCCACCGAGTGCGCCTTGCCGTCCAGGAGCGTCACCCGTACGTCGACGAGCGGATGTCCCGCGGCAACTCCCTTCCGTGCCTGGGTCCGTACACCTTTCTCCACCGACGGGACGAACTGCCGCGGCACGGCGCCGCCGACCACCTTGTCCACGAACTCGATGCCCGAGCCGTTCGGCAGCGGCTCCACCTCGATCTCGCAGATCGCGAACTGCCCGTGCCCGCCGGACTGTTTGACGTGCCGTCCGCGCCCGGAGGCCCTGCCGCCGAACGTCTCCCGCAGCGCCACCCGGTGCGGCACCACGTCGACCTGCACGCCGTACCGGCTGCGCAGCCGTTCCAGCGCCACGTCGGCGTGCGCCTCGCCGAGACACCACAGCACCACCTGGTGGGTGTCCTGGTTCTGCTCGAGCCGCATCGTCGGGTCCTCGGCGACCAGCCGCGCGAGCCCCTGGGAGAGCTTGTCCTCGTCGGCCTTGCTGTGCGCCTCGATGGCCAGCGGCAGCAGCGGGTCCGGCATCTCCCACGGCTCCATGACCAGCGGGTCGTCCTTCGAGGACAGGGTGTCTCCGGTCTCCGCGCGGGACAGCTTCGCCACGCACGCCAGATCGCCCGCGATGACGTGCGAGACCGGCCGCTGCACCTTGCCGAACGGCGTGGACAGCGCGCCGACCCGCTCGTCGACGTCGTGGTCCTCGTGGCCCCGGTCGGTCAGCCCGTGCCCGGAGACGTGCACGGTCTGGTCGGCGCGCAGCGTCCCGGAGAAGACCCGGACCAGCGAGAGCCGTCCCACGTAGGGGTCGGACGACGTCTTCACGACCTCCGCGACCAGCGGGGCGTCCGGGTCGCACGGCTTCAGCTCGCGCGGCCGGCCGTCCGGCGTGGTCACCGCCGGGGTGCCGTGCTCCAGCGGGGTCGGGAATCCGCCGGTGATCAGGTCGAGCAGCTCCACCGTGCCGAGTCCCTGGCGGGCCCCGGGGGCGGCGGGCGCGGCGGCCAGGACGGGGAAGAAGACGCCCCGTGCCACCGCCCGCTCCGCGTCGTCGATCAGCGTCTTGACGTCGACGTCCTCCCCGCCGAGGTAGCGGTCCATGAGGGTCTCGTCCTCGCTCTCGGAGATGATCCCCTCGATCAGCCGGCCGCGCGCCTCCTCGATCAGCGGCACCTGGTCCCCGACCGGCTCGGACACCGTGCGTTCGCCGCTGGAGTAGTCGAACAGCTTGCGCGTCAGCAGCCCGATGAGACCGGTCACCGGCGCGTGCCCGTCGGGCCCCTCGGGGCCGCGCAGCGGCAGGTACAGCGGCAGTACCGCGTCCGGGTCGTCCCCGCCGAAGGTCTCCGCGCAGACCCGGGTCATCTCCTCGAAGTCGGCGCGGGCCGCCTCCAGGTGCGTGATCACGAGGGCGCGCGGCATGCCGACGGCCGCGCACTCGTCCCACACCATGCGGGTCGAGCCGTCCACGCCGTCCGCGGCCGAGACGACGAAAAGGGCCGCGTCCGCGGCTCGCAGACCGGCCCTGAGCTCCCCGACGAAGTCGGCGTAGCCGGGGGTGTCCAGAAGGTTGACCTTGATGCCGTTCCACTCGACCGGCACCAGGGAGAGCTGCACCGAACGCTGCTGCCGGTGCTCGATCTCGTCGTAGTCGGAGACGGTGCCGCCGTCCTCCACGCGGCCCGCCCGGTTCACCGCCCCCGCGGTCAGCGCGAGAGCCTCCACCAGAGTCGTCTTGCCCGATCCGGAGTGGCCGACCAGTACCACGTTCCGTACGGACGTGGGACGGTCGGCCGCCTGTGCCCTGCCGGCGGCCCCGGGGTGTGTGTGCGCCTTGTCGCCCATGATCCTGCCTCCCGTGCACGGTGAGGTCACTGTGGGCGCGGACCCGTGGAAGCCTTCCCCGGACCCCGTCCGGGGGCATCGCCTGCGGTGCGGCTCCGGCGGCGCCCGCGGTCCTTCGAGCTTTCCACTCCCGTCACGGCGCGTCCATACGAAGGACGTGATCCCCGCCGCGGCCCCGGTCCCCGGGGGTGCGGCGGCGATCATGACGGCGCCCGCGCGCGGCGGCCCGGGTGGTCCCGCAGCCCCGCCCGCACACGGTGACTACGATGGGCCCGCCGGTGGCCAGCAGGGGCCACACGGCCACACCGACCGTCGGGAAGGCCATGCTGAACAAGTACGCGCGTGCATTTTTCACGCGTGTCCTCACACCGTTCGCCGCGTTTCTCATCCGGCGGGGGGTCAGCCCCGACACGGTCACGCTCATCGGCACCGCGGGCGTGGTGGCCGGCGCGCTGGTGTTCTACCCGCGCGGCGAGTTCTTCTGGGGCACGGTCGTCATCACGCTGTTCGTGTTCTCCGACCTGGTCGACGGCAACATGGCCCGCCAGCTGGGCCGTTCCAGCCGCTGGGGCGCCTTCCTCGACTCCACCCTGGACCGGGTCGCCGACGGCGCGGTCTTCGGCGGCTTCGCCCTCTGGTACGCGGGCTCCGGCGACGACAACGTGCTGTGCGCGGTGTCGATCTTCTGCCTCGCCAGCGGCCAGGTGGTGTCGTACACCAAGGCGCGCGGCGAGTCGATCGGGCTGCCGGTCGCCGTCAACGGGCTGGTGGAGCGGGCCGAGCGGCTGGTGATCTCGCTGGTCGCGGCCGGGTTCGCGGGCATGCACACGTTCGGTGTGCCCGGCATCCAGTACCTGCTGCCCATCGCCCTGTGGGTGGTCGCCGTCGGCAGCCTCGTCACGCTGATCCAGCGCGTGGTGACCGTGCGCCGCGAGTCCGCCGAGGCGGAGGCCGCGGAGCAGCAGGCGCAGGGGAGCGAGGCCGCCCAGTGAGCACACGGGAGCGGCTCACCGACGCCCTGTACGGCGCGGGCTGGGGCACGGTGAAGAAGCTGCCCGAGCCGGTCGCCGTGCGCCTCGGCCGGACCATCGCCGACGCCGCCTGGAGGCAGCGCGGCAAGGGCGTGCTGCGGCTGGAGAGCAACTACGCGCGCGTGGTGCCCGACGCGGGCCCCGAGCGGCTGGCCGAGATGTCCCGCGCGGGCATGCGGTCCTACCTGCGGTACTGGATGGAGTCCTTCCGGCTGCCCGCCTGGAGCGCGGAGCGCATCGCCGACTGCTTCACCCCGAAGGACCTGCACCATCTCAACGAGGGCATGGCGGCAGGCAAGGGCGTCGTCCTGGCGCTGCCGCACCTGGCCAACTGGGACCTCGCCGGCGCCTGGGTCACCACCAAGCTCGGCATCCCGTTCACCACTGTCGCCGAGCGCCTGAAGCCGGAGACGCTGTACGACCGGTTCGTCGCCTACCGCGAGGGTCTCGGCATGGAGGTCCTGCCGCACAGCGGCGGCTCCGCCTTCGGCACGCTGGCCCGGCGGTTGCGCGAGGGCGGCCTGGTCTGCCTGGTCGCCGACCGTGACCTGTCCGCCTCGGGCATCGAGGTGAGCTTCTTCGGCCACGCCGCCCGCATGCCCGCGGGACCCGCGCTGCTGGCCCAGCACACCGGCGCGCGGCTGCTGCCCGTGACCCTCTGGTACGACGAGTCGCCCGTGATGCAGGGCCGGGTGCACCCCCCGGTCGAGGTTCCCGCGTCAGGCACGCGCGCGGAGAAGACGTCTGTGATGACACAGGCGCTGGCCGACGCCTTCGCCACGGGAATCGCCGAGCATCCGGAGGACTGGCACATGCTGCAGCGCTTGTGGACCGAGGACCTCGACCCCGCGCACGCCCCCGCGCAGGACCGGGAGGGCACGGCGTGAGGATCGGCATCGTCTGCCCGTACTCCTGGGACGTGCCGGGCGGCGTCCAGTTCCACATCCGCGACCTGGCCGAGTACTTCATCCGTCTCGGGCACGAGGTGTCCGTCCTCGCCCCGGCCGACGACGACACCCCGCTACCCCCGTACGTCGTCTCCGCCGGCCGCGCCGTGCCGGTGCCGTACAACGGCTCGGTGGCCCGGCTGAACTTCGGCTTCCTGTCGGCCGCGCGGGTGCGGCGCTGGCTGCACGACGGCTCCTTCGACGTGGTGCACATCCACGAGCCGTCCTCGCCGTCCCTCGGCCTGCTGACCTGCTGGGCGGCGCAGGGCCCGCTGGTGGCGACCTTCCACACCTCCAACCCGCGCTCCAAGGCCATGATCGCCGCGTACGCCATCCTCCAGGCCGCCCTGGAGAAGATCAGCGCGCGGATCGCGGTGAGCGAGTACGCCCGCCGCACCCTCGTCGAACATCTCGGCGGCGACGCGGTGGTCATCCCCAACGGCGTCGACGTCGACTTCTTCGCCAAGGCCGAGCCCAGACCCGAGTGGCAGGGCGGCACCATCGGCTTCATCGGCCGCATCGACGAGCCCCGCAAGGGCCTGCCGGTGCTGATGCGGGCGCTGCCGAAGATCCTCGCCGCCCGCCCGCAGACCCGGCTGCTGGTGGCCGGGCGCGGCGACGAGGAGGAGGCGGTCGAGTCGCTGCCGGCGGAGCTGCGCCCGCGCGTGGAGTTCCTCGGCATGGTCAGCGACGAGGACAAGGCGCGGCTGCTGCGCAGCGTGGACCTGTACGTGGCCCCCAACACCGGCGGCGAGAGCTTCGGCATCATCCTGGTCGAGGCGATGTCGGCCGGCGCGCCGGTGCTCGCCTCCGACCTGGACGCGTTCGCCCAGGTCCTCGACCAGGGCGCGGCCGGCGAGCTGTTCGCCAACGAGGACGCGGACGCGCTGGCCGACGCGGCCGTGCGCCTCCTGGGCGACCCCGAGCGCCGCGGGCAACTCCGCGAGCGGGGCAGCGCCCATGTGCGCCGCTTCGACTGGTCGACGGTCGGCGCGGACATCCTCTCCGTCTACGAAACGGTCACCGCGGGCGCGGCGGCGGTCGCCACGGACGACCGGGCGACGGGGCTGCGAGCGCGGCTGGGGCTGACGCGGGACTGACGCGCCCAAGGGGCGCGGGGAACTGCGCGAACAGCCCCCGACGGCCTGCACCCGGCGTACGACGATGCGAGGCACCCTCTTGGCCGCGGGTACGGCGCGGAAGGCGAGGCTCGCCGAGAGGGTGCCGCCTGCGCCCACCCGTGCCGCCCCAAGCGGCACGACTGCCCGCAGTCGGCGGGAACTCGTGCAGACGGCGGCGGGTGCACGCCCCCAGGGGCGCGGGGAACTGCGCGACCGGCCACGTGCGACCTGCACTGGGCGTACGGCGCGGAAGGCGAGGCCCGCCGAGAGGGTGCCGCCTGCGCCCACCCGTGCCGCCCCAGCGGCACGACTGCCCGCAGACGGCGGGAACTCGTGCAGACGGCGGCGGGTGCACGCCCTCAGGGGCGCGGGGAACTGCGCGACCGGCCACGGACGGCCCGCACCCGGCGTCGGACCACGCCCGGCAGGCCGCGAGGCATGTGCCCCGCCCGCACCCGGGGTGCGGCCCCAGGGACCGCCTCCGGCGGAGCCGGTACTAGCCTTGCCGCCCGTGACCGCAACCCTGATCTGGATCCTCGTCGTCCTCGTCGCCGTCGGGCTGTACCTGAGCTGGACGGCCGGGCGGCTGGACCGGCTGCACGCCCGGATCGACGCCGCCCGTGCCGCGCTCGACGCGCAACTGCTGCGCCGCGCCTCCGTGGCGCAGGAACTGGCCACCTCCGGGGTGCTCGACCCCGCCGCCTCGATTGTGCTGTACGAGGCCGCGCACGCCGCGCGGCAGGCGGTGGAGGAGCAGCGGGAGGTCGCCGAGAGCGAGCTGAGCCAGGCGCTGCGGGCGGTGTTCGCCGAGCCCCAGCAGGTGGACGGGGTCCGGGAGGCGCCCGGGGGAGAGGAGGCCGCCCTCGAGCTCGCCGAGGCCGTCCGCAGGGTGCCGATGGCCCGCCGCTTCCACAACGACGCCGTGCGCGCCGCCCGCGCGCTGCGCCTGCACCGCAAGGTGCGCTGGTTCCGGCTGGCGGGACACGCCCCGTTCCCGATGGCCTTCGAGATGGACGACGAGCCGCCGCCGGCGCTGATCGAGCGGGCCGCCTGACGGCGTTTTCCGGCCACGGGACGCCCGGTCCCCGACCGAAAACGAGCCACCGGGTCCTCATTGGCCCTTGCTGTGGCCTGCTCCGGTCACGTTTCCTCAGTGCTGCAGAATCCCCCTCATCCCAGCGAGGTCATTCGTGTCCAGCACGCTCTCCGAAAACCAGGGTCCCGAGACCGGCACCGCGCGCGTGAAGCGCGGCATGGCCGAGCAGCTCAAGGGCGGCGTGATCATGGACGTCGTCACGCCGGAGCAGGCGAAGATCGCCGAGGACGCGGGCGCCGTCGCCGTCATGGCCCTGGAGCGCGTCCCGGCCGACATCCGCAAGGACGGCGGTGTGGCCCGTATGTCCGACCCGGACATGATCGAGGGCATCATCGACGCCGTGTCCATCCCGGTGATGGCGAAGTCCCGCATCGGCCACTTCGTCGAGGCCCAGGTGCTCCAGTCGCTCGGCGTCGACTACATCGACGAGTCCGAGGTCCTCACCCCGGCCGACGAGGTCAACCACTCCGACAAGTGGGCGTTCACCACCCCCTTCGTCTGCGGCGCCACCAACCTGGGCGAGGCCCTGCGCCGCATCGCCGAGGGCGCCGCGATGATCCGCTCCAAGGGCGAGGCCGGCACCGGCAACGTCGTGGAGGCCGTCCGCCACCTGCGCCAGATCAAGAACGAGATCGCCCGCCTGCGCGGCTACGACAACCACGAGCTGTACGCCGCCGCCAAGGAGCTGCGCGCCCCGTACGAGCTGGTCAAGGAGGTCGCCGAGCTGGGCAAGCTGCCCGTCGTGCTGTTCTCCGCCGGCGGTGTGGCCACGCCGGCCGACGCCGCGCTGATGCGCCAGCTCGGCGCCGAGGGCGTCTTCGTCGGCTCGGGCATCTTCAAGTCCGGCGACCCCGCCAAGCGCGCCGCGGCCATCGTGAAGGCGACCACCTTCTACGACGACCCGAAGATCATCGCGGACGCCTCCCGCAACCTCGGCGAGGCCATGGTCGGCATCAACTGCGACACCCTGCCCGAGGCCGAGCGCTACGCCAACCGGGGCTGGTGATGACCGCTCCCGTGATCGGAGTGCTCGCACTCCAGGGCGACGTACGGGAGCATCTGGTGGCCCTGGCCGCGGCGGACGCCGTGGCCAGGCCCGTCCGGCGCCCCGAGGAGCTCGCCGAGGTCGACGGCCTGGTGATCCCGGGCGGGGAGTCCACCACGATCTCCAAGCTGGCCGTGCTCTTCGGCCTGATGGAACCCCTTCGCGCGCGCGTGCGCGCCGGCATGCCCGTCTACGGCACCTGCGCCGGCATGATCATGCTCGCCGACAAGATCCTCGACCCGCGCTCCGGGCAGGAGACCGTCGGCGGCATCGACATGATCGTGCGCCGCAACGCCTTCGGACGCCAGAACGAGTCCTTCGAGGCCGCCGTCGAGGTCAAGGGCGTCTCCGGGGAGCCCGTGGAGGGGGTCTTCATCCGCGCCCCCTGGGTGGAGTCCGTCGGCGCGTCCGCCGAGGTGCTCGCCGAGCACGGCGGACACATCGTCGCGGTCCGCCAGGGCAACGCGCTGGCGACGTCCTTCCACCCGGAGCTGACCGGGGACCACCGGGTGCACCGCCTCTTCACCGACATGGTGCGGGCGGACCGGCGGGGCGAGTCCTTGTAGGATTCCTGCGTTCGTTGCAGAGATGGGTTACGCGAAGGAGACAGGCAGATGTCCGGCCACTCTAAATGGGCCACGACGAAGCACAAGAAGGCCGTGATCGACGCCAAGCGCGGCAAGCTCTTCGCGAAGCTCATCAAGAACATCGAGGTCGCGGCCCGGATGGGCGGAGCCGATCCCGAAGGCAACCCGACGCTGTACGACGCCATCCAGAAGGCGAAGAAGCAGTCGGTGCCGAACAAGAACATCGACTCCGCGGTCAAGCGCGGCGCCGGCCTGGAGGCCGGCGGCGCCGACTACGAGACGATCATGTACGAGGGCTACGGCCCCAACGGCGTCGCGGTGCTCATCGAGTGCCTCACCGACAACCGCAACCGCGCCGCCTCGGACGTGCGCGTCGCGATGACCCGCAACGGCGGCTCCATGGCCGACCCGGGTTCCGTGTCGTACCTGTTCAACCGCAAGGGCGTGGTGATCGTCCCCAAGGGTGAGCTGTCCGAGGACGACGTCCTCGCCGCCGTCCTCGACGCGGGCGCCGAGGAGGTCAACGACCTCGGTGAGTCCTTCGAGGTGCTCAGCGAGGCCACCGACCTGGTCGCGGTCCGCACCGCGCTCCAGGACGCCGGCATCGACTACGAGTCGGCCGACGCCAACTTCGTCCCGACCATGCAGGTCGAGCTGGACGAGGAGGGCGCGAAGAAGATCTTCAAGCTCATCGACGCGCTGGAGGACAGCGACGACGTGCAGAACGTCTTCGCCAACTTCGACGTGAGCGACGAGATCATGGAGAAGGTCGACGCCTGACGCGTCTCAGGGCGGCGGGCCGACGGGACACACCCCGTCGGCCCGCCGCTTTGTCGGTGGCACCCGATAGCCTGCACAAACAGGTGATCGAGCAAGGGGGCGACGCGTGCGCGTACTGGGGGTGGACCCGGGACTGACCCGATGCGGTGTCGGCGTGGTCGAAGGGGTCGCGGGGCGCCCGCTCACCATGCTCGGCGTGGGAGTCGTCCGCACGCCCGCCGACGCCGACCTCGGACACCGCCTGGTCGCCGTCGAGCAGGGCCTGGAGCAGTGGCTCGACGAGCACCGTCCGGAGTTCGTCGCCGTGGAGCGCGTCTTCAGCCAGCACAACGTGCGCACGGTCATGGGCACCGCCCAGGCCAGCGCCGTCGCGATCCTGTGCGCCTCCCGGCGCGGCATCCCCGTCGCCCTGCACACGCCCAGCGAGGTCAAGGCCGCCGTCACCGGCTCGGGCCGCGCCGACAAGGCCCAGGTCGGCGCCATGGTGACCCGCCTGCTGCGGCTCGACGCGCCGCCCAGGCCGGCCGACGCCGCCGACGCCCTCGCGCTCGCCATCTGCCACATCTGGCGCGCCCCCGCCCAGAACCGCCTCCAGCAGGCCGTCGCCGCGCAGGCGGCGCGTACCCCGCCGACCACCCCCCGGGCCCCCGCGGCCCGCCACGCATCGAAAGGCCGTACGGCATGATCGCCTTCGTCAGCGGCACGGTCGCCGCCCTCACCCCCGACACCGCGGTGGTCGAGGTCGGCGGCGTCGGCATGGCCGTCCGGTGCACGCCGGACACGCTGTCCACGCTCCGCGTCGGACAGCCCGCGAAGCTCGCCACCTCCCTCGTGGTCCGCGAGGACTCCCTGACGCTGTACGGCTTCGCCGACGAGGACGGCCGCCAGGTCTTCGAGCTGCTCCAGACCGCCAGCGGCGTCGGCCCCCGGCTCGCCCAGGCCATGCTCGCCGTGCACAGCCCCGACGCCCTGCGCCGCGCCGTGGCCACGGGCGACGAGAAGGCGCTCACCACCGTCCCCGGCATCGGCAAGAAGGGCGCCCAGAAGCTGCTCCTCGAACTGAAGGACAGGCTCGGCGAGCCCACCGGCGCCCCCGCCGTCGGCGCGCCCGTCACCGCCGGCTGGCGCGACCAGCTGCACGCCGCCCTCATCGGCCTGGGGTACGCGACCCGTGAGGCCGACGAGGCCGTGGCCGCGGTGACCCCCCAGGCGGAGGCCGCCGAGGGCGCCGTACCGGTGGGGCAGCTGCTCAAGGCGGCCCTGCAGACGCTGAACCGCGCCCGATAGACCGCCGCCCGCCGGCCCACGACCGCGCCCGAGTCCGTACGGAGAGCTGAGGCACACGCACATGAACTGGGACGACACGAACGACACCGCCGCCTCCGAGCGGCTGGTGGAATCGGTCGCCGACCGCGAGGACCAGGCCGTCGAGGCCGCGCTGCGTCCCAAGGACCTGGGCGAGTTCATCGGCCAGGAGAAGGTCCGCGAGCAGCTCGACCTCGTGCTGCGCGCCGCCCGCGCCCGGGGCGCCACCGCCGACCACGTGCTGCTCTCCGGCGCCCCCGGCCTCGGCAAGACCACCCTCTCCATGATCATCGCCGCGGAGATGGGCGCCCCCATCCGCATCACCTCGGGCCCCGCCATCCAGCACGCCGGCGATCTCGCGGCGATCCTCTCCTCCCTCCAGGAGGGCGAGGTCCTCTTCCTCGACGAGATCCACCGCATGTCCCGGCCCGCCGAGGAGATGCTGTACATGGCGATGGAGGACTTCCGCGTCGACGTGATCGTCGGCAAGGGCCCCGGCGCCACCGCCATCCCGCTGGAGCTGCCGCCCTTCACCCTGGTCGGCGCCACCACCCGGGCCGGCCTGCTGCCGCCCCCGCTGCGCGACCGCTTCGGCTTCACCGCGCACATGGAGTTCTACGAGCCGGGCGAGCTGGAGCGGGTCGTCCACCGCTCGGCGAGCCTGCTCGACGTGGAGATCGACGCCGAGGGCGCCGCCGAGATCGCCGGACGCTCCCGCGGCACGCCCCGCATCGCCAACCGCCTGCTGCGCCGGGTCCGCGACTACGCGCAGGTCAAGACGGACGGCCGGATCACCCAGGACGTCGCCGCCGCGGCCCTCGCGGTGTACGAGGTGGACGCCCGGGGGCTGGACCGGCTGGACCGGGCGGTGCTGGAGGCGCTGCTGAAGCTGTTCGGCGGCGGTCCGGTGGGCCTGTCCACGCTCGCCGTCGCGGTGGGGGAGGAGCGTGAGACCGTGGAGGAGGTGGCCGAGCCCTTCCTGGTGCGGGAGGGACTGCTCGCCCGTACCCCGCGGGGACGGGTGGCGACGCCCGCGGCATGGTCGCACCTCGGCCTCACGCCGCCGCGCCCGCAGGCCGCCGGAAACGGACAAGGGGACCTGTTCGGGGCGTGACGGCGAGCACGCTGGCCCGGGCAGGAACCCCGGTGCCATGCTGAGCGTTGTTCCCTTGGTGCGGACTCGCTTAGACTCCGCCGATGCCGCCCTTGTCGGCGGCACCACATACCCCCAACCATCAGGCCGTTCACCATCGCGGTCGTGTGAAGGAAGTTCCGACCCGTGAGTCTCCTGACCCTCCTCCCGTTCATTGTGCTCATCGGGGCCATGTTCCTGATGACCCGGTCGGCCAAGAAGAAGCAGCAGCAGGCCATCGAGATGCGGAACCAGATGCAGCCCGGTTCCGGCGTCCGCACCATCGGGGGCATGTACGCCACGGTCAAGGAGGTCAGCGAGGACACCGTCCTCCTCGACGCCGGGCCGGGTGTGGAGCTGCTGTTCGCCAAGAACTCGATCGGTGCCGTGCTGACCGACGAGGAGTACAACCGCATCGTGCACGGCATCGAGCACGACCTGCAGTCCGACGCCGACGTCGTCCCCGACGACGCCTCTTCCCTCACCGAGACCGACGACGCCTCCGACGCTGCCGCCGACTCCGACGACACGCCCGTCGACCTCGGCAAGAAGGACGCGGAGGACGAGCCGGCCGACGCCACGGCGGACGCGCGCGCGAAGAAGTCCGACGGCGACTCCGACGCGAAGTAGCCGCGTTCCGGGGCGCGCGGGTGCTGCCCGCGCGCCCCGGAGCATGCCCGGCTCGCACGGGATCATCCCGACACCATGTCATGGCCGCCGGCCTCCCGACCGGGGACGAGGCGGCCCGAGAGGGAGTACGAGAAGGTGGCAGCACTCAAAAAGGGACGGAACGCGAGCGCCACAAGCAAGCCGTGGCGCTCGCTGGCTCTGATCCTGATCGCCATCGTGGCGCTCACCGGAGGGATGTTCGCCTCCGGGCACACCACTCCGCGTCTCGGCATCGACCTGGCCGGCGGTACGAGCATCACGCTGGCAGCGGTCCCCGAGGCGGGCCAGGAGTCCGCGATCAACAAGACCAACATGGACACTGCGGTCTCCATCATGGAGCGGCGTGTCAACGGTCTGGGCGTGTCCGAGGCCGAGGTCCAGACGCAGGGCGACCGCAACATCATCGTCAACATTCCCAAGGGCACGAATTCCAAGCAGGCCCGGGAACAGGTCGGCACCACCGCCAAGCTCTACTTCCGTCCCGTGATCGCCACCGAGCTGGCCGGGGGCGGCGCCGCCCCGCAGCCCAGCGCGACCGGCGAGCCCTCCGCGGCCCCCTCCGGCGACAAGGCCGGGGACAAGGCGACGGACGGCGCGAGCCAGGAGGCCACCGACGGCTCCTCGGCGTCCGCCGACCCCTCGGCGAGCGCCACCACCCAGGGCCGCGCGGTCACCGACGCCCTGAAGGCCGACGAGAGCCCGTCCCCTACCGACAAGGCCAGCCCCTCCCCGTCCGCGACGGGCGGCGCGTCGGACCCCGACGCCAAGCTCCAGGCCGAGTACGCCAAGCTCGACTGCACCAAGGAGAGCGTCCGCGCCACGGCCGGTGACGGCGCCAAGGCCACCGAGTCCACCGTCGCCTGCGGCCAGAACTCCGAGGGCCAGTGGCAGAAGTACATCCTTGGCCCGGCCGCCGTCGACGGCACCGACGTCGACGAGGCCGACGCCGTCCTGAACACCACGTCCGGCGCCGGCTGGACCGTGACCATGAAGTTCACGGGTGAGGGCTCCAAGAAGTTCGCCGACATCACCGGCCAGCTTGCGCAGAAGCAGTCCCCGCAGAACCAGTTCGCGATCGTTCTGGACGGCGAGGTCGTCTCCGACCCGTACGTCCGGCAGGCCCTGACCGGCGGCAACGCCGAGATCTCCGGCAACTTCAATCAGCAGTCGGCGCAGGAACTCGCCAACATGCTGTCCTACGGCGCCCTGCCGCTGACCTTCCGCGAGGACAGCGTCACCACCGTCACCGCCGCCCTCGGCGGCGAGCAGCTCCAGGCCGGTCTGATCGCCGGCGCCATCGGCCTCGCGCTGGTGATCCTGTACCTGCTCTTCTACTACCGCGGTCTTTCCTTCATCGCCATCGCGTCGCTGATGGTCTCCGCGGCCCTCACCTACGTGATCATGGCGCTGCTCGGCCCGACCATCGGCTTCGCGCTGAACCTGCCGGCCGTCTGCGGCGCCATCGTCGCCATCGGCATCACGGCGGACTCGTTCATCGTCTACTTCGAACGGGTCCGGGACGAGATCCGCGAGGGCCGCTCGCTGCGCCCCTCCGTGGAGCGGGCCTGGCCGCGCGCCCGGCGCACCATCCTGGTCTCCGACTTCGTGTCCTTCCTCGCCGCCGCCGTGCTCTTCGTGGTCACCGTCGGCAAGGTGCAGGGCTTCGCGTTCACCCTGGGTCTGACCACCGTCCTCGACGTCGTGGTGGTGTTCCTCTTCACCAAGCCGCTGCTGACGCTCATGGCCCGCCGCAGGTTCTTCGCGAGCGGCCACAAGTGGTCCGGTCTCGACCCGAAGGCGCTGGGCGCGAAACCGCCGCTGCGCCGCACCCGTCGTCCCTCCGCCCCTGCCCAGACGAAGGAGGCGTGAGAGATGTCGAAGCTCGGCACCCTCGGCGCCCGACTGCACCACGGCGAGATCGGCTACGACTTCGTCAAGAACCGCAAGATCTGGTACGGCATCTCGATCCTCATCACCATCACGGCCATCGTCGGCCTGGCGGTGCGCGGCCTGCACATGGGCATCGAGTTCCAGGGCGGCGCGGTCTTCACCACCCCGAAGAACATGAGCGTCTCGGTGTCCACCGCCGAGGGCTACGCGGAGGACGCCTCCGGCCACGACGCCATCGTCCAGAAGCTCGGCGACGGCAGCATGCGCATCCAGGTCGCGGGCATCGACACCAAGACCTCGGACACCATCAAGGAGCGGCTCGCCGACGACCTCAAGGTCGACGCCGAGAAGATCAACGCCGAACTGGTCGGTCCCAGCTGGGGCGAGCAGATCGCCAACAAGGCCTGGCAGGGTCTGGGGATCTTCCTGATCCTGGTGGTGATCTATCTGGCGATCGCCTTCGAGTGGCGCATGGCGCTCGCCGCGTTCGTCGCGCTGATCCACGACATCACCATCACGGTCGGGATCTACGCCCTCGTCGGCTTCGAGGTCACCCCCGGCACGGTGATCGGTCTGCTCACCATCCTCGGTTACTCGCTGTACGACACGGTGGTCGTCTTCGACAGCCTCAAGGAACAGACCAGGGACATCACCAAGCAGACCCGCTGGACCTACAGCGAGATCGCCAACCGGTCGATCAACAGCACCCTGGTGCGGTCGGTCAACACCACGGTGGTCGCGCTGCTGCCGGTGGCGGGCCTGCTGTTCATCGGCGGCGGCGTCCTCGGCGCCGGCATGCTGAACGACATCTCCCTGTCGCTGTTCGTGGGTCTCGCCGCCGGTGCGTACTCCTCGATCTTCATCGCCACCCCGCTCGTCGCCGACCTCAAGGAGCGCGAGCCGGCCATGAAGAGCCTGAAGAAGCGCGTGCTGGCCAAGCGCGCCCACGGCGGCGACCCGGACGAGGGCCAGGACGCCCCGCTGACCGGCGACGAGCACGACGAGCCCGCCGACGTCGCGGCGGCGGTCGTCGGGCCCCGCAACCAGCCCGCCTCCCGTGCCCGTGGCCGCGGCCGACCCTCGGGGAAGCGCCGATGACCGACTACGCCGACCTGTCCGACCTGCTGCTGAGCCGCATCCGGGACGTGGCGGACTACCCGGAGCCGGGCGTGATGTTCAAGGACATCACCCCGCTCCTGGCCGACCCCAAGGCGTTCGACGCGCTCACCGGCGCCTTCGCGGACGTCGCCCGCCGGGCCGGCGCCACCAAGGTCGTCGGCCTGGAGGCCCGCGGGTTCATCCTCGGCGCCCCGGTCGCCGTCCGCGCCGGCCTGGGCTTCATCCCCGTCCGCAAGGCGGGCAAGCTCCCCGGGGCCACCCTCAGCCAGGCGTACGACCTGGAGTACGGCTCGGCCGAGATCGAGGTCCACGCGGAGGACCTCGGCGCCGAGGACCGCGTCCTGGTCGTCGACGACGTCCTGGCCACCGGCGGCACCGCCGAGGCGTCCCTCCAGCTCATCCGCAGGGCGGGCGCCGAGGTCGCGGGCCTCGCCGTGCTGATGGAGCTGGGCTTCCTCGGCGGCCGGGCCCGGCTGGAGCCGGCCCTGGCGGGCGCCCCGCTGGAGGCGCTGCTCAGGCTCTGAGGACCCGCGGGGCAGCGCAGACGGCCCCGGAAGCACCACGCAGGCGGACCCGGAGGAATCCGGCGTCCGCCTCGTGTGTTTCTCCTGTTGACGGTCCTCACACCGCTCCGGAGGCGATCGACGGGTCCGCTCTCGCTACCATGGGGTCTCCGGAGCCTGACCGGGGGACCCGGATCGCGCACGAGGAGCCCTCTTGCCAGACGAGGCCCAGCACCTGACCGCCGCCAAGCCCGAGCCCGCCTCGGCGCCGGCGGCCAAGCCCGCACCGGACACGCCCCAGGCGAAGAACGACACCCGCGGGCCGGTGCAGCGCGCCCAGGGGGCTCCCGTGGACAAGCCCGAGCAGCCGCGGCCCAAGCCGTCCCCTCCCGAGCGCTCCGCGTCCCTGGCCCGCCCCAACACCGGCCAGCCCCGCTCCGGCTCCTCCAACCGCGTCCGGGCCCGCCTGGCCCGGCTCGGCGTCCAGCGGGCCAACCCGTACAACCCGGTGCTGGAGCCGCTGCTGCGCATCGTGCGCAGCAACGACCCAAAGATCGAGAACGCCACGCTCCGCCAGATCGAGAAGGCGTACCAGGTCGCCGAGCGCTGGCACCGCGGCCAGAAGCGCAAGAGCGGCGACCCGTACATCACGCACCCGCTCGCCGTCACCACGATCCTCGCCGAGCTCGGCATGGATCCGGCCACGCTGATGGCCGGTCTGCTGCACGACACGGTCGAGGACACCGAGTACGGCCTGGAGGATCTGCGCCGCGACTTCGGCGACGTGGTCGCGCTGCTCGTCGACGGCGTCACCAAGCTCGACAAGGTCAAGTTCGGCGAGGCCGCCCAGGCCGAGACCGTGCGCAAGATGGTCGTCGCCATGGCCAAGGACCCCCGCGTCCTGGTCATCAAGCTCGCCGACCGCCTGCACAACATGCGCACCATGCGGTACCTCAAGCGCGAGAAGCAGGAGAAGAAGGCGCGCGAGACCCTGGAGATCTACGCGCCGCTCGCCCACCGCCTGGGCATGAACACCATCAAGTGGGAGCTGGAGGACCTCGCCTTCGCGATCCTCTACCCCAAGATGTACGACGAGATCGTCCGCCTGGTCGCCGAGCGCGCCCCCAAGCGTGACGAGTACCTCGCCATCGTCACCGACGAGGTGCAGCAGGACCTGCGGGCCGCCCGCATCAAGGCGACCGTCACCGGCCGCCCCAAGCACTACTACAGCGTCTACCAGAAGATGATCGTCCGCGGCCGTGACTTCGCGGAGATCTACGACCTGGTGGGCATCCGCGTCCTCGTGGACACCGTCCGCGACTGCTACGCGGCCCTCGGCACGGTGCACGCGCGATGGAACCCGGTCCCCGGCCGGTTCAAGGACTACATCGCGATGCCCAAGTTCAACATGTACCAGTCGCTGCACACGACGGTCATCGGGCCCGGCGGCAAGCCCGTCGAGCTGCAGATCCGCACCTTCGACATGCACCGCCGCGCCGAGTACGGCATCGCCGCGCACTGGAAGTACAAGCAGGAGGCCGTCGCCGGCGCCTCCAAGATCCGCACCGACGCGCCCAAGTCGTCCGGCAAGAGCAAGGACGACCACCTCAACGACATGGCGTGGCTGCGCCAGCTCCTCGACTGGCAGAAGGAGACCGAGGACCCGGGCGAGTTCCTGGAGTCGCTGCGCTTCGACCTCTCGCGCAACGAGGTCTTCGTCTTCACTCCCAAGGGCGACGTCATAGCGCTGCCCGCCGGCGCCACGCCCGTGGACTTCGCGTACGCGGTGCACACCGAGGTCGGCCACCGCACCATAGGCGCCCGGGTCAACGGGCGTCTGGTGCCGCTGGAGTCGACCCTCGACAACGGCGATCTGGTGGAGGTCTTCACCTCCAAGGCGGCCGGTGCGGGCCCCTCCCGCGACTGGCTCGGCTTTGTGAAGTCGCCCCGCGCCCGCAACAAGATCCGCGCCTGGTTCTCCAAGGAGCGCCGCGACGAGGCGATCGAGCAGGGCAAGGACTCCATCGTCCGCGCCATGCGCAAGCAGAACCTGCCCATCCAGCGCATCCTCACCGGCGACTCGCTGGTCACGCTGGCGCACGAGATGCGCTACTCGGACATCTCCGCGCTGTACGCGGCGATCGGCGAGGGGCACGTCTCCGCGCAGAACATCGTGCAGAAGCTGGTGCAGGCCCTCGGCGGCGAGGAGGCGGCCACCGAGGAGATCGACGAGTCGGTCCCGCCCACCCGCAGCCGCCGCAAGCGCCGCTCCAGCTCCGACCCGGGCGTCGTCGTCAAGGGCGTCGAGGACGTGTGGGTCAAGCTGGCCCGCTGCTGCACCCCGGTGCCCGGCGACCCGATCATCGGCTTCGTCACCCGCGGCAGCGGTGTCTCCGTGCACCGCAGCGACTGCGTGAACGTCGACTCGCTGTCCCGTGAGCCCGAGCGGATCCTCGAGGTCGAGTGGGCGCCCACCCAGTCCTCGGTGTTCCTCGTCGCCATCCAGGTCGAGGCGCTGGACCGCTCCCGGCTGCTGTCGGACGTCACGCGCGTGCTGTCCGACCAGCACGTCAACATCCTGTCCGCGGCCGTGCAGACCTCCCGCGACCGGGTCGCCACCTCCCGCTTCACCTTCGAGATGGGCGACCCCAAGCACCTGGGCCACGTCCTGAAGGCCGTACGCGGCGTGGAGGGCGTCTACGACGTCTACCGCGTCACCTCGGCCCGCAACCGCGGCTAGGACGCGAGGAAGACACACGGAAGGGGCCGCCGTACCCGAGGTACGGCGGCCCCTTCGTCGTGTCCGTCGCCCGGCTCAGCCGCCGAACTCCTGGAGACCCTTCAGGGCCTGGTCCAGCAGCGCCTGGCGGCCCTCCAGCTCCCGCTCGAGCTTCTCCGCCTTCGCGGTGTTGCCCTGCGCGCGGGCCTGCTCGATCTGGCCCTTCAGCTTGTCCACGGCCGCCTGGAGCTGACCAGTCAGACCCTCGGCCCGGGCACGGGCCTCCGGGTTGGTCCGGCGCCACTCGGCCTCCTCGGCCTCCTGGATCGCGCGCTCCACGGCGTGCATCCGGCCCTCGACCTTCGGGCGGGCGTCCCTCGGCACATGGCCGATGGCCTCCCAGCGCTCGTTGATCGCACGGAACGCGGCCCGGGCGGCCTTGAGGTCCTTGACCGGCAGCAGCTTCTCCGCCTCGCCGGCCAGCTCCTCCTTGAGCTTGAGGTTCTCCGCCTGCTCCGCGTCACGCTCCGCGAACACCGAGGAGCGGGCCGCGAAGAAGACGTCCTGGGCGCCGCGGAAGCGGTTCCACAGTTCCTCCTCGTGCTCGCGCTGGGCACGGCCGGCGGCCTTCCACTGCGCCATCAGGTCGCGGTACCGGGCCGCGGTCGGACCCCAGTCCGTCGAGCCCGACAGCGCCTCGGCCTCGGCGACCAGCTGCTCCTTGATCCGGCGGGCATCCTCGCGCTGCGCGTCCAGCTGCGCGAAGTGCTGCTTGCGCCGCTTGGAGAACGCCGACCGCGCGTGGGAGAACCGGTGCCACAGCTCGTCGTCGGACTTGCGGTCCAGCCGCGGCAGACCCTTCCAGGTGTCCACCAGGGCCCGCAGCCGCTCCCCGGCCGCCCGCCACTGGTCCGACTGCGCCAGCTCCTCGGCCTCGACGACCAGCGCCTCCTTGGCCTGCCGCGCCTCCTCGGACTGCCGGGCCCGCTGTGCCTTGCGCTCCTCACGGCGCTTCTCGACCAGCTCCACGAGCTTGTCCAGCCGGACCCTGAGGGCGTCCAGGTCGCCGACCGCGTGATGGGCGTCGATCTGCTCGCGCAGGTGGCCGATCGCGGCCATGGCGTCCTTGGACGACAGGTCGGTGGTCCTCACCCGCTTCTCGAGGAGGCCGATCTCGACAACCAGGCCCTCGTACTTGCGCTCGAAGTAGGCCAGCGCCTCGTCAGGGGAGCCGGCCTGCCAGGAACCGACGACCTTCTCGCCGTCGGCCGTACGCACGTACACGGTCCCCGTCTCGTCGACGCGGCCCCACGGGTCGCTGCTCACAGCGCCTCCTCCACATGATGCCGTCGAGGGGCCTGTGTGCTCCCCCGGGCATCGTCCACAGTTTCGTCACGGCCAACATAGGCGACCGACGGGATGCCTGTCCGCATCCCGCGCGACCGAAATTACGCAGTTGGGGCTCAGGATGCGGTGACGGTCGCCTTGTCGATCACGACCGTCGCGTTGGGCGCCCCGTCGCCGGCCCCGGTGCTCTCCCCGGCGTCGGCGATCTTCTTCAGAACCTTCATGCCCGCGTCCGAGACGGTGCCGAACGGTGTGTAGTTGGGCGGAAGCTGACTGTCCTCGTAGACCAGGAAGAACTGGCTGCCGCCACTGTCCTTCTGCCCGGTGTTGGCCATCGCCACCGTGCCCGCCGGGTACGTGTTGTTCTTCAGGCTCGGGTCCTTCAGGTTCTCGTCCGGGATCGTGTAGCCGGGACCGCCGGTGCCCGTGCCCGTCGGGTCGCCGCACTGCAGGACGTAGATGCCGTTGGTGGTGAGCCGGTGGCACTTCGTGTGGTCGAAGTAGCCCTTGCCCGCGAGGAAGTGGAACGAGTTGACCGTGTGCGGGGCCGCCGACGCGTTCAGCGCCACGTCCACCGTCCCGCAGGTGGTCTCGAGCTTCATCGTGTACGTCGCCGACTTGTCGATCGACAGCGCCGGCTCCTTCTTCCACGTCTGCTTCTTGACCGTGCCCTCGGCCGGCTTCTCGCAGGGGTCCGGGGCCTTGCCGGTCTTCTCGGCCTCCGGCGTGACCTCCGCGGCCGCGTTGGTCTTGTCGTCGTCCTGCTTGAGCACCCCCGTCGTGTACAGCGCGAGGCTGCCGATCAGGGTCACACCGAGCACCGACGCGATGACCGCGTTGCGGACCCGCGACTTGCGCCGCGCCTCGGTACGCCGCTGCTGCTGCCGCAAGAACTTCTCCCGGGCGAGCTGACGCCGCCGCTGCTCCTGGCTGACCACCGGGTTCTCTCCTCATGCGTCTCGTGTGCCGGCCGGTACGCGTGCGTGCGTGCGGTGAGCCGACCGCCTGCGTGTGCCCCGTACCGTATATGGGTTCGCTGAGGAATCGGCAGCGCCGGTAGGCTCTGACCACGGGCGCAGCCCGTCGCAAGCCTCCCGTACCGACACAAACGAAGGACGATCGTGCTCATTGCCGGGTTCCCCGCCGGGGCATGGGGGACGAACTGTTATCTCGTCGCCCCCGCCGCCGGTGAGGAGTGCGTGATCATCGACCCGGGCCACCAGGCCGCCGACGGTGTGGCGGAGGCGGTCCGCAAGCACCGGCTCAAGCCCGTCGCCGTCGTCCTCACCCACGGCCACATCGACCACGTCGCCTCGGTGGTCCCGGTCTGCGGCGCGCACGACGTGCCCGCCTGGATCCACCCCGAGGACCGGTACATGATGAGCGACCCGGAGAAGGGCATAGGCCGGGCCGTCGGCATGCCGCTCATGGGGGAGCTGACGGTGGGGGAGCCGGACGACGTCAAGGAGCTCGCCGACGGCGCCACGCTGAACCTGGCGGGTCTGGAGTTCTCCGTCGCGCACGCCCCGGGCCATACCAAGGGGTCGGTGACCTTCAACCTGCCCGAGTCGGCCGACATCCCGCCGGTCATGTTCTCGGGCGACCTGCTGTTCGCCGGCTCCATCGGACGCACCGACCTGCCCGGCGGTGACATGGCCGAGATGCTCGACTCGCTGGCCCGCGTGTGCCTGCCGCTCGACGACTCGACCGTGGTGCTGTCCGGCCACGGCCCCCAGACCACCATCGGCCAGGAGCGCGCCACCAACCCGTATCTGCGGCAGGTGGCCGCCGGCCAGGGAGCCCCGACCGAGGCTCCCCGACGAGGAATGTGACGAGTACTTCCGTGAGCACCTTCAAGGCACCCAAGGGCACCTACGACCTGCTGCCGCCCGATTCCGCCAAGTACCTCGCCGTGCGCGAGGCGATCGCCGCCCCGCTGCGCGGCTCCGGCTACGGCTACATCGAGACGCCCGGCTTCGAGAACGTCGAGCTGTTCGCGCGCGGTGTCGGCGAGTCCACCGACATCGTCACCAAGGAGATGTACGCCTTCGAGACCAAGGGCGGCACCAAGCTCGCCCTGCGCCCCGAAGGCACCGCCTCCGTGCTGCGCGCCGCCCTGGAGGCCAACCTGCACAAGGCGGGCAACCTCCCGGTCAAGCTCTGGTACTCGGGCTCGTACTACCGCTACGAGCGCCCGCAGAAGGGCCGTTACCGGCACTTCTCCCAGGTCGGCGCCGAGGCGATCGGCGCGGAGGACCCGGCGCTCGACGCCGAGCTGATCATCCTGGCCGACCAGGCGTACCGCTCCCTGGGCCTGCAGAACTTCCGCATCCTGCTCAACAGCCTGGGCGACAAGGAGTGCCGCCCCGTCTACCGGGAGGCCCTGCAGACCTTCCTGCGCGGCCTGGACCTCGACGAGGACACCCTGCGCCGTGCGGAGATCAACCCGCTGCGCGTCCTGGACGACAAGCGCGAGGCGGTGCAGAAGCAGCTCGGGGACGCCCCGCTGCTGCGCGACTACCTCTGCGACGCCTGCAAGGCGTACCACGAGGAGGTGCGCGAGCTGGTCATGGCGGCCGGTGTGGCCTTCGAGGACGACCCCAAGCTGGTGCGCGGCCTGGACTACTACACCCGCACCACCTTCGAGTTCGTCCACGACGGCCTCGGCTCCCAGTCCGCGGTGGGCGGAGGCGGCCGCTACGACGGCCTGTCCGAGATGATCGGCGGCCCCGCGCTGCCGTCCGTCGGCTGGGCGCTCGGCGTCGACCGCACGGTGCTGGCCCTGGAGGCGGAGGGCGTCGAGCTCGAACTGCCCGCGGCCACCAGCGTGTTCGCCGTGCCGCTCGGTGACGAGGCCCGCCGGGTGCTCTTCGCGAAGGTCACCGAGCTGCGCAAGAACGGCGTGGCCGCGGACTTCGCCTACGGCGGCAAGGGCCTCAAGGCCGCGATGAAGGCGGCCAACCGTTCGGGCGCCCGGTACGCGCTGATCCTCGGCGAGCGCGACATGGAGCAGGGCGTGATCCAGCTCAAGGACCTGGAGTCCGGCGAGCAGACCGCGGTCGGCGTGAACGAGGTCGTGGCGGAGCTCGAGTCCCGCCTCGGCTGAGACGTCCGTGCCCGGGCGCCGGTCCCCTGCCCAGGGGGCCGGCGCCCGCGTCGTCAACAGCACGGCGTCCGCCGCCACCCTGGAGGGGAGCGGAGTCGGGCGTGTGTGCGGGCGCCCCGCGCGGAGCGGCCGAAACCCCGCGCCCCGGGGCGAACGCCTGTCCGTCCTTATCCCCGGTCAACAGCGAACCCCTGGCGCCGTACGGCACAATGGCCCCTGCCCGAAGCAGGTCCACACTCATGAGTGACGGAATCGGCGTGATGAGCAAGACGACAGTCAGGGACGTCGACATGGAGCCGCAATCCTCTCCCCCCGGCGGGAGTGACACCTCGCCCCGCACGGAGGGCGGCAGCAGGGCGTTCGCCTGGCTCCTGGTGATCACCGGCGCGGCCGGCGTGCTCGCCGCCTGGGTGATCACGCTCGACAAGTTCAAGCTGCTCGAGGCCAAGGTCAAGGGCGAGACGTTCGTCCCCGGCTGCAGCCTCAACCCCGTCGTCTCCTGCGGCAGCGTCATGGAGAGCGACCAGGCCTCCGTGTTCGGCTTCCCCAACCCGATGCTCGGCCTGGTCACCTACGGCATCGTGGTCTGCGTCGGCATGAGCCTGCTCGCCCGGGCCCGCTACCCGCGCTGGTACTGGCTCACCTTCAACGCGGGCACCCTCTTCGGCGTCGGCTTCTGCGCCTGGCTGATGTTCCAGTCCCTGTACCGGATCAACGCCCTGTGCCTGTGGTGCTGCCTCGCCTGGGTCGCCACGATCGTCATGTTCTGGTACGTGACGTCCTTCAACATCCGCAAGGGCTTCCTGCCCGCGCCCTCCTGGCTCAAGAGCTTCTTCGGCGAGTTCACCTGGGTCCTGCCGGTGCTGCACATCGGCGTCATCGGCATGCTGATCCTGACCCGCTGGTGGGACTTCTGGACCAGCTGACCGCCCGCGCCGGGCTGTCGGCGCGGTGCCTTAGGGTTTCAGCGTGGAGCCCGACCTGTTCACCGCCGCAGCAGAAGAACGCCAGGAGAAGGATCCCGCCGGCAGCCCGCTGGCGGTCCGGATGCGCCCGCGCACCCTCGACGAGGTGGTGGGCCAGCAGCACCTGCTGAAGCCGGGCTCCCCCCTGCGCAGACTGGTCGGCGAAGGCTCCTCGGGCCCCGCGGGACCCTCCTCGGTGATCCTCTGGGGCCCGCCGGGCACGGGCAAGACGACCCTCGCCTACGTGGTCTCCAAGGCCACCAACAAGCGCTTCGTGGAGCTGTCCGCGATCACCGCGGGCGTCAAGGAGGTCCGCGCGGTCATCGACGGCGCCCGCCGCGCCTCCGGCGGGTACGGCCAGGAGACGGTCCTCTTCCTCGACGAGATCCACCGCTTCAGCAAGGCCCAGCAGGACTCCCTGCTCCCCGCCGTGGAGAACCGCTGGGTCACGCTCATCGCCGCGACCACCGAGAACCCCTACTTCTCGGTCATCTCCCCGCTGCTCTCCCGCTCCCTGCTGCTCACCCTCGAACCGCTCACCGACGACGACATCCGCTCCCTGCTGCGGCGCGCCCTCACCGACGAACGCGGTCTCAAGGGCGCCGTCACCCTCCCCGACGACACCGCCGACCACCTGCTGCGCATCGCCGGCGGGGACGCCCGCCGCGCGCTCACCGCCCTGGAGGCCGCCGCCGGCGCCGCGCTGGACAAGGGCGAACCCGAGGTGACCCTGGCGACCCTGGAGGAGACGGTCGACCGGGCCGCCGTGAAGTACGACCGCGACGGCGACCAGCACTACGACGTCGCCAGCGCGCTGATCAAGTCGATCCGCGGCTCCGACGTGGACGCCGCGCTGCACTACCTGGCCCGCATGATCGAGGCCGGCGAGGACCCCCGCTTCATCGCCCGCCGCCTGATGATCTCCGCCAGCGAGGACATCGGCCTCGCCGACCCGAGCGCGCTGCAGACCGCGGTCGCCGCCGCCCAGGCCGTCGCCATGATCGGCTTCCCCGAGGCCGCGCTCACCCTCAGCCACGCCACCATCGCCCTGGCGCTCGCCCCCAAGTCCAACGCGGCCACCACCGCGATCGGCGCCGCCCTGGAGGACGTCCGCAAGGGACTGGCAGGACCGGTCCCCTCCCATCTGCGCGACAGCCACTACAAGGGGGCGGGCAAGCTCGGCCACGGCAAGGGCTACGTCTACCCGCACGACCTGCCCGAGGGCATCGCCGAGCAGCAGTACGCCCCGGACGCCCTCAAGGACCGCGAGTACTACGAGCCCACCCGGCACGGCGCCGAGGCGCGGTACGCAGACGCCGTGGAGTGGACCAGGAAGCACCTCGGTCGCAAGCGGTCCTGAGCACCCTGTAGAATCACGCGGAGTGCTGTGTCCCGTGTCCGGCTCCGGTCGGCGCCTCAGGCGGGACGACCAGCCGGATCTTCGATCCAGGAGCGTCGCGCACCGTCGTAGGTGTCGCGGGCAGCCCACCACCACCCGTAAGTCCCGGGACCGGTCGGTGGGCCGTTCGTGTGCTGCACGTATGTGCCCAGTCCAGGGAGCGGCTGCCTGGCTCGTCCCTCGCGGACCTGCCGGGATTCCCGGGCTGCGGATGCGACCTCCCGTAACCCTGAGGCAGCCGAAACAGGAAAAGGAAAAGAAGTGGCGAACCAGTCCCGCCCCAAGGTCAAGAAGTCGCGTGCCCTCGGTATCGCGCTGACCCCGAAGGCCGTCAAGTACTTCGAGGCCCGCCCCTACCCGCCGGGTGAGCACGGCCGTGGCCGCAAGCAGAACTCGGACTACAAGGTCCGTCTGCTGGAGAAGCAGCGTCTGCGCGCGCAGTACGACCTCTCCGAGCGGCAGCTCGTCCGTGCCTACGAGCGCGCCTCCAAGACCTCGATGAAGACCGGCGAGGCCCTGGTCATCGAGCTCGAGCGCCGTCTCGACGCGCTGGTCCTGCGTTCGGGCATCGCCCGCACGATCTACCAGGCCCGCCAGATGGTCACGCACGGCCACATCCAGGTGAACGGCAAGAAGGTCGACAAGCCTTCCTTCCGTGTCCGCCCGGACGACGTCGTCGAGGTCCGCGAGCGCAGCAAGGAGAAGACCCTCTTCACGATCGCTCGTGAGGGTGGCTTCGCCCCCGACGGTGAGATCCCGCGCTACCTCCAGGTGAACCTCAAGGCCCTGGCGTTCCGCCTGGACCGCGAGCCGAACCGCAAGGAGATCCCGGTGATCTGCGACGAGCAGCTCGTCGTCGAGTACTACGCCCGCTGATCCAGCAGGCACGCGGTATCCCGAGCCCGTCGTCCCCCCGCCCTCCGGGGCGGGGAGGCGGCGGGCTCGTCCTCGCCCCGGCGCCTTCCGTCCGGGACCGGCGCCGTGGCGGACGGTAATCCGGTACGGAGACCCGTCACCGGCGCGATAGGCTCGGTGACACGACTTTCTCGATGTTCAGGCGCGTTTCAAGGGAGCGGGTGCACACAGTGTCCGGTGGCGAGGTGGCCGGAATCCTGGTGGCCGTCTTCTGGGCGATCCTGGTCTCCTTCCTCGCCGTCGCACTGGCGAGGCTGGCCCAGACGCTCCGGGCGACCACCAAGCTGGTGGCGGACGTGACCGACCAGGCCGTCCCCCTGCTGACGGACGCCTCCGCGGCGGTGCGGTCCGCGCAGACCCAGATCGAACGGGTCGACGCGATCGCCTCCGACGTCCAGGAGGTCACCTCCAACGCCTCCGCGCTGTCCACCACCGTGGCCTCCACCTTCGGCGGCCCCCTGGTCAAGGTCGCCGCCTTCGGTTACGGCGTGCGCCGGGCCATCGGCGGCCGCAAGGAGGACGCGCCGGCCAGGACGCGGCGCGACGTGATCGTGGGCCGCACCGTCCCGGGCGCGCGGCGCGACAAGCGGACCCGGGGAAAGAAGGACTGACCCGACGATGTTCCGCCGAACGTTCTGGTTCAGCACCGGCGTCGCCGCCGGCGTGTGGGCCACCACCAAGGTCAACCGCAAGCTGAAGCAGCTCACCCCCGAGCACCTCGCGGTCGCCGCGGCCAACAAGGCGATCGAGGCCGGCGGCCGGCTCAAGGACCGGGCGGTGGACTTCGCCCTCGAGGTCCGCGACCACATGGACCGGCGCGAGGCCGAACTCGGCGACGCGCTCGGGCTGAACGCCCCCGCCGACCGTGAACTGCCCGCGCCCCGCGGCTACGCCGTGATCGAGAACCGCAACAGCCCCCCGTACGTCGAGGGCCCGAAGAAGTCGACGTACCCGACGTACCCGTACAACCGGAATGAGGACCACTGATGGAGTCGGCCGAGATCCGCCGCCGCTGGCTGAGCTTCTTCGAGGAGCGCGGGCACACCGTCGTCCCGTCGGCGTCGCTCATCGCGGACGACCCGACTCTGCTCCTCGTCCCGGCCGGCATGGTGCCCTTCAAGCCCTACTTCCTCGGCGAGGTCACGCCGCCCTTCGACCGCGCCACCAGCGTGCAGAAGTGCGTGCGCACCCCCGACATCGAAGAGGTCGGCAAGACCACCCGCCACGGCACGTTCTTCCAGATGTGCGGCAACTTCTCCTTCGGTGACTACTTCAAGGAGGGCGCCATCAAGCTCGCCTGGGAGCTGCTCACCAGCCCTCAGGACAAGGGCGGTTACGGGCTGGAGCCCGAGAAGCTCTGGATCACCGTCTACCAGGACGACGACGAGGCCGAGCAGATCTGGCACGAGGTCGTGGGCGTGCCCAAGGAGCGCATCCAGCGCCTGGGCAAGAAGGACAACTTCTGGTCCATGGGCGTCCCCGGCCCCTGCGGCCCCTGCTCCGAGATCAACTACGACCGCGGCCCCGAGTTCGGCGCCGAGGGCGGCCCCGCCGTCAACGACGAGCGGTACGTGGAGATCTGGAACCTCGTCTTCATGCAGTACGAGCGGGGTGAGGGCACCGGCAAGGACGACTTCGAGATCCTCGGCGACCTGCCCAGCAAGAACATCGACACCGGCCTCGGCCTCGAGCGGCTCGCCATGATTCTGCAGGGCGTGCAGAACATGTACGAGATCGACACCTCCATGGCCGTCATCGAGAAGGCCACCGAGCTGACCGGCGTCCGCTACGGCGACGCCCAGGCCTCGGACGTCTCCCTGCGCGTGGTCACCGACCACATGCGCACCGCCACCATGCTCATCGGCGACGGCGTCACCCCCGGCAACGAGGGCCGCGGCTACGTGCTGCGCCGCATCATGCGCCGCGCCATCCGCAACATGCGCCTGCTCGGCGCCACCGGCCCGGTCGTCAAGGACCTCATCGACGTCGTCGTCGGCATGATGGGGCAGCAGTACCCGGAGCTGATCACCGACCGCGAGCGCATCGAGAAGGTCGCCCTCGCCGAGGAGAACGCCTTCCTCAAGACGCTGAAGGCCGGCACCAACATCCTCGACACCGCCGTGTCCGAGACCAAGGCCGCCGGCTCCGCCGTGCTCCCCGGCGACAAGGCCTTCCTGCTCCACGACACCTGGGGCTTCCCCATCGACCTCACCCTGGAGATGGCCGCCGAGCAGGGCCTCTCCGTGGACGAGGACGGCTTCCGCCGTCTGATGAAGGAGCAGCGGGAGCGCGCCAAGGCCGACGCCCAGGCCAAGAAGACCGGCCACGCCGACCTCGGCGCCTACCGCGAGATCGCCGACCGGGCCGGCGCCACCGACTTCATCGGCTACACGGACACCGAGGGCGAGTCCGCGGTCGTCGGCATCCTCGTCGACGGCGTCTCCTCGCCCGCCGCCACCGAGGGCGACGAGGTCGAGATCGTCCTGGACCGCACCCCCTTCTACGCCGAGGGCGGCGGCCAGATCGGCGACACCGGCCGGATCCGCACCGACTCCGGCGCCGTGATCGAGGTCCGCGACTGCCAGAAGCCCGTCCCGGGCGTCTACGTCCACAAGGGAGTCGTCCAGGTCGGCGAGGTCACCGTGGGGTCCCGCGCCCACGCCGCCATCGACGACCGCAGGCGCAAGGCCATCGCCCGCGCCCACTCGGCCACCCACCTCACCCACCAGGCCCTGCGCGACGCCCTCGGCCCGACGGCCGCCCAGGCCGGTTCGGAGAACCAGCCCGGCCGGTTCCGCTTCGACTTCGGTTCGCCGTCCGCCGTCCCGCAGACGGTGATGCTGGACGTCGAGCAGAAGATCAACGAGGTGCTCGCCCGCGACCTCGACGTGCGCGCCGACGTCATGGGGATCGACGAGGCCAAGAAGCAGGGCGCCATCGCCGAGTTCGGCGAGAAGTACGGCGACCGCGTGCGCGTGGTCACCATCGGCGACTTCTCCAAGGAGCTGTGCGGCGGCACCCACGTGCACAACACCGCCCAGCTGGGTCTGGTGAAGCTGCTCGGCGAGTCCTCCATCGGCTCCGGCGTGCGCCGCATCGAGGCCCTGGTCGGCGTGGACGCCTACCACTTCCTCGCCCGCGAGCACACGGTCGTCAACCAGCTCACCGAGCTGCTCAAGGGCCGTTCCGAGGAGCTGCCCGAGAAGGTCTCCGCCATGCTCGGCCGGCTCAAGGACGCCGAGAAGGAGATCGAGAGGTTCCGCGCCGAGAAGGTGCTCCAGGCCGCCGCCGGCCTCGCCGAGTCCGCCAAGGACATCAAGGGCGTCGCCGTGGTCACCGGACAGGTCCCGGACGGCACCACCGCCGACGACCTGCGCAAGCTGGTGCTCGACGTGCGCGGCCGCATCCAGGGCGGACGGGCCGCCGTGGTCGCCCTGTTCAGCACGGTCGGCGGCAAGCCGCTCACCGTCATTGCCACCAACGAGGCCGCCCGCGAGCGCGGGCTCAAGGCCGGTGACCTGGTGCGCGCCGCCGCCAAGACCCTCGGCGGCGGCGGTGGCGGCAAGCCGGACGTGGCCCAGGGCGGCGGCCAGAACCCGGCCGCCGTCGGCGAGGCCGTGGACGCCGTGGAGCGTCTCGTGGCGGACACCGCCAAGTGAGCGGTCCCGTGCACGAGCAGGCGGACGGCCCGGCCATGCGTCGCGGCCGCCGTCTCGCGGTCGACGTCGGGGACGCCCGGATCGGGGTCGCCTCCTGCGACCCCGACGGGATCCTCGCCACCCCGGTCGAGACGGTCCCCGGCCGGGACGTCCCGGCCGCGCACCGCAGACTGAGGCAGCTCGTCGAGGAGTACGAGCCGATCGAGGTCGTCGTCGGTCTCCCTCGCTCCCTCAAGGGGGGCGAGGGCCCCGCCGCCGCCAAGGTTCGCGGCTTCACCCAGGAACTGGCACGTATGATCGCCCCGGTTCCGGTGCGGCTCGTGGACGAGCGGATGACCACGGTGACGGCCAGTCAGGGACTGCGCGCCTCGGGCGTGAAGTCCAGGAAGGGGCGCTCCGTCATCGACCAGGCCGCCGCTGTGATCATCCTCCAGCAGGCACTGGAATCCGAACGGGTGTCAGGCAGACCACCCGGCGAGGGCGTCGAAGTGGTCATCTGATCGCGATACGGTAACGTTCCGCGCGATGCGGGCGGTGTTCGAACAGCCCCCGCACAGAGAGAGGCGGAGCGGAAGCCGCGGTCTTCAGGTGGCCGGGCTGCCGCCGCCTCGCGGCTCTAGGGGATCGATGACTGAGTATGGCCGGGGCCCAGGCTCCGAACCGTGGCATCCGGACGACCCGTTGTACGGGGACGGCGGATGGGGAGGACAGCAGGCCGCCCAGCAGGCCCAGCAGTCCTACGGCGGCCAGCCGCAGTACCACCCGCAGCAGCCGCAGCAGCAGTACGGCGACTGGGGCACGGGCGAGCAGCACGGGTACGGCGATCAGTCGTACCCGCAGTACGACGAGTACGGCCAGCAGTACGCGCCCCAGCAGCCTCAGCACCAGCAGCCTCAGCACCAGCAGCACCAGGCACCGCAGCAGCACCAGCAGCCGCAGTACGACCAGAACGGCTGGCCCACGGGCTCCTACCCCCAGGACCCGTACGCCGGCGGCCCCCAGGACCCATACGCCCAGCAGCCCGCGCCCTACGGCGGCGAGCAGTCCGACTACTACGGCGCCCCCGAGGCCTACCCGCCGCCCGAGCCTCCCGGCCGCCGGCGGCCCGAGCCGGAGCGGGAGCCCGAGCCGGGGACCGACTGGGACCCCGGGCCCGACCAGGGCGAGCACGCGTTCTTCGCGGGCGGCGACGACGAGGACGGCCGCGACGGCGAGCCCGACGACCGGCGCGGACGCGGCGAGCGCCGGGGCGGCGGGGACCGCAGGGGCGGCGGCAAGGAGAAGAAGCGGCGCAGCGGACTGGCCTGTCTCGTGGTCGTCGCGGTCTTCGGCGGCGGACTGGCCGGTGTGAGCTACTTCGGCTACCAGTTCTACCAGGATCGTTTCGGCAGCGCCCCCGACTTCGCGGGGTCCGGCAACGGCGAGCAGGTCACCGTCACCATCCCCAAGGGCTCCGGCGGCTACGCCATCGGCCAGGTGCTCAAGAAGATGGGCGTGGTCAAGAGCGTCGACGCCTTCGTCGCGGCCCAGGCGGCCAACCCCGACGGCAAGAACATCCAGGACGGCGTCTACACGCTCCAGAAGGAGATGTCGGCCGCGAGCGCGGTCGAACTGATGCTCAGCCCGAAGAGCCGCGACAACCTGATCATCGCCGAGGGCAAGCGCAACGCCGCCGTCTACGAACTGATCGACGCGCGTCTCGAGGTCGAGAAGGGCACCACGGCCAAGGTCGCCGAGACCAGGTGGAAGACCCTCGGACTGCCCGACTGGGCCGTGAACCACCCGAACGTGAAGGACCCGCTCGAAGGGTTCCTCTTCCCCTCCAGCTACGCCGTCGCGAAGGGGCAGAAGCCGGAGGACGTGCTCAGGCAAATGGTGGCTCGTGCCACCGAGAAGTACGAGTCCCTGGACTTCGAGACCAAGGCGAAGAGCCTCGGCCTCGAAGGGCCCTGGGAACTGGTGACGGTCGCCAGCCTGGTGCAGGCGGAGGGCAAGACCCACGACGACTTCCGCAAGATGTCGGAGGTCATCTACAACCGGCTCAAGCCGACCAACACCGAGACGAACCAGAAGCTTCAGTTCGACTCGACCTTCAACTACCTCTTGGGCCAGAGCGAGATCGACATCTCCGAGTCGGAGATCAACAGCAACCCCGACCCGTACAACACGTACACGAACAAGGGCCTGCCGCCCGGTCCGATCGGCAACCCGGGCGACGATGCGCTGCAGGCCGCGCTGAAACCGACCCGGGACGGCTGGATGTACTTCGTGGCCACTGACGGCATGGACAAGACCGAGTTCGCCAAGACCATCGCGGAGCACCAGAGGCTCGTCGACAAGTTCAACGCGTCGAGGGGCAACTGATGGCGCCCGCCCGCCGTGCCGCCGTGCTCGGCTCCCCGATCGCCCACTCCCTCTCGCCCGTCCTGCACCGCGCCGCCTACGCCGAGCTGGGCCTGGAGGACTGGACCTACGACCGGTTCGAGATCGACGAGAAGGCGTTGCCCGGCTTCTTCGAGACCCTCGGACCGGAGTGGGCGGGGCTGTCGCTGACCATGCCGCTGAAGCGGGCCGTGATCCCGCTGCTCGACGCAATCAGCGAGACGGCGGCCTCGGTCGACGCGGTCAACACGGTCGTCCTCACCGAGGACGGCCGCCGCACCGGCGACAACACCGACATCCCCGGCATGGTCGCCGCGCTGCACGAGCACGGCATCGACAAGGTGGACACCGCCGCGATCCTCGGCGCGGGCGCCACCGCCTCCTCCGCGCTCGCCGCGCTGTCCCGCGTCTGCACCGGAGAGATCGCCGTCCACGTGCGCAGCGAGGCCCGCGCCGACGAGATGCGGCAGTGGGCGGAACGCCTCGACGTCACCGTGCGGATCGCCGCCTGGGACGACGCCGAGGAGGCCCTGCACGCGCCGCTGGTCGTCAGCACCACCCCGGCCGGGGTCACCGACGCCCTCGCCCACGCCGTGCCCGAGCGCCCGGCGGCCCTCTTCGACGTGCTGTACGACCCGTGGCCGACGGCCCTCGCGGCGCGCTGGTCCGCGTACGGCGGAGCCGTGGTCGGCGGGCTCGACCTGCTGGTGCACCAGGCGGTGCTCCAGGTGGAGCAGATGACCGGCCGCTCCCCGGCCCCGCTGGAGGCCATGCGGCGGGCGGGTGAACAGGCCCTGGCAGCCCGGTAGGATCCCTGCTCGTTCCGCAGGGGGCGGGACACGAGGGAGGGGACCCTTTTCATGTCCGCAGGCGTGCCGCTGGCGTCCTGGAAGACGCAGATGTTCGAGTCGCTGCTGGGCTTTCTGCCCGACTGGGTGCAGATCACCGTGCTGGCGCTGGTGGTGCTCGCCTTCCTGACGGCCTGGACGGTCAAGCTCAAGCGCCGCGTCGCCGCCCGCCGCGCACCGCGCGCGGGCGCGCCCGTCCGGACGCAGGCGAGCGGGGCCGACTTCCTCGGCCCGTACGCCCCGCGGAACCAGGACGGCGGCGCTGCCCACTCGGGCGCCCGCGAGCCGAGCGGCGCCGACTTCCTCGGCGCCTACGCCCCGCGCCGCGAGGGCGGCGAGCGGGCCTGATCCCCGCGGCCGGCCGGTGATCCCGGCCGTCCGTCAGGTGGACCGGCGGCCGGAGCCCGCGCCCGGCGTGGGAGGATCGAAGGACGGCGGACCGGGACCCGCGCACCCCGTCCCGCCGCGCGCGTACGCGAACAAGGGCGTGCGCAGGGCAGTACCGGGGCGCGAACACGGAGGAGCACCGTTGAGCAGGTTGCGCTGGCTGACCGCGGGAGAGTCCCACGGTCCCGCACTCGTCGCGACGCTGGAGGGCCTTCCCGCCGGCGTGCCGATCAGCACGGAGATGGTGGCGGACCACCTGGCGAGGCGGCGGCTCGGCTACGGTCGCGGTGCCCGGATGAAGTTCGAGCGGGACGAGGTCACGTTCCTGGGCGGCGTCCGGCACGGCCTGACCCTGGGCTCCCCGGTCGCGATCATGGTGGGCAACACCGAGTGGCCCAAGTGGGAGCAGGTCATGGCGGCCGACCCGGTCGACCCTGAGGTGCTGGCCGGCCTCGCGCGCAACGCGCCGCTGACCCGTCCGCGTCCCGGCCACGCCGACCTCGCCGGCATGCAGAAGTACGGCTTCGACGAGGCCCGTCCCATCCTGGAGCGCGCCTCCGCCCGTGAGACCGCCGCCCGCGTGGCGCTCGGCGCGGTGGCCCGCTCGTACCTCAAGGAGACGGCCGGCATCGAGATCGTCAGCCACGTCGTCGAGCTGTGCTCGGTGAAGGCGCCGAAGGGCGTGTACCCGACGCCGGCCGACGTGGAGAAGCTGGACGCCGACCCGCTGCGCTGCCTGGACGCGGACACCTCGAAGGCGATGGTCGCCGAGGTCGACCAGGCGCACAAGGACGGCGACACGCTGGGCGGCGTCGTCGAGGTGCTGGCCTACGGCGTCCCCGTGGGCCTCGGCTCGCACGTGCACTGGGACCGCAAGCTGGACGCCCGGCTGGCCGGCGCCCTCATGGGCATCCAGGCCATCAAGGGCGTCGAGATCGGCGACGGCTTCGAGCTGGCCCGCGTGCCCGGTTCCAAGGCGCACGACGAGATCGTCGGCACTCCCGAGGGCATCAAGCGGGTCTCCGGCCGGGCCGGCGGCACCGAGGGCGGCCTGTCCACCGGCGAGCTGCTGCGCGTCCGCGCGGCGATGAAGCCCATCGCCACCGTGCCCCGCGCCCTCAGGACGGTGGACGTCACCACCGGCGAGCCGGCGCAGGCCCACCACCAGCGCTCCGACGTCTCCGCCGTCCCGGCAGCCGGCATCGTCGCCGAGGCCATGGTGGCCCTGGTGCTGGCGGACGCGGTCGCGGAGAAGTTCGGCGGCGACAGCGTCACCGAGACCCGCCGCAACGTCACCTCGTACCTCGACAACCTGGCGATCCGGTGAGCCCGCGGCTCGTTCTGACCGGCCCGATGGGCGTCGGCAAGTCCACCGTCGGGCAGCTCCTCGCCGAGCGACTCGGTGTCGGCTACCGGGACACCGACGACGACATCGTCGCCGCCGAGGGCCGCGCCGTCTCCGACATTTTCGTGGAGGACGGCGAGCCCGCCTTCCGCGCCCTGGAGAAGGAGGCCGTGCGGCAGGCGCTCGCCTCGCACGACGGAGTCCTCGCCCTGGGCGGCGGCGCGATCCTCGACCCGGACACCCGCGCGCTGCTCGCCGGGGAGCGGGTCGTCTACCTGTCGATGGACGTCGAGGAGGCGGTCCGCCGCACCGGCCTCAACGCCGCACGCCCGCTCCTCGCGGTCAATCCGCGCAAGCAGTGGCGCGAGCTGATGGAGGCCCGCCGTCACCTGTACGAGGAGGCGGCCACGGCCGTCGTGCCGACCGACGGCCGCACGCCCGAAGAAGTCACCGAGGCGGTTCTGGACGCACTGGAGCTGAAGGAAGCATGAGCAACGAGGCAGTGACCCGCATCCACGTCGCGGGCACGGCGGGCACCGAGCCCTACGACGTCCTGGTCGGCCGGCAGCTGCTCGGCGAGCTCGCCGGTCTGATCGGCGACAAGGCCCAGCGCGTGGCGGTCATCCACCCCGAGGCCCTCGCCGAGACCGGGGAGGCGCTCCGCGCCGACCTCGCCGGGCAGGGCTACGAGGCCGTCGCCATCCAGGTGCCGAACGCGGAGGAGGCCAAGACCGCCGAGGTCGCCGCCTACTGCTGGAAGGCGCTCGGCCAGTCCGGCTTCACCCGCACCGACGTCGTCATCGGCGTCGGCGGCGGCTCCACCACCGACCTGGCCGGGTTCGTCGCCGCGACCTGGCTGCGGGGCGTGCGCTGGATCGCCGTGCCGACCACCGTGCTGGGCATGGTCGACGCGGCCGTGGGCGGCAAGACCGGCATCAACACCGCCGAGGGCAAGAACCTCGTCGGCGCCTTCCACCCGCCCGCCGGCGTCCTCTGCGACCTCGCCGCCCTCGACTCCCTCCCGGTCCACGACTACGTCTCCGGGCTCGCCGAGGTCATCAAGGCCGGCTTCATCGCCGACCCGGTGATCCTCGACCTGATCGAGTCCGACCCCGAGGCCGCCCGCACCCCGGCCGGACCGCACACCGCCGAGCTGATCGAACGCTCGATCCGGGTGAAGGCCGACGTGGTCTCCAGCGACCTCAAGGAGTCCGGCCTCCGCGAGATCCTCAACTACGGCCACACCCTCGGCCACGCCATCGAGAAGAACGAGCGGTACAAGTGGCGCCACGGCGCCGCCGTCGCCGTCGGCATGCACTTCGCCGCCGAACTGGGCCGCCTCGCCGGCCGCCTGGACGACGCCACCGCCGACCGCCACCGTACGGTCCTCGAGGCCGTCGGGCTCCCGCTGCACTACCGCTACGACCAGTGGCCCAAGCTGCTGGAGAACATGAAGGTCGACAAGAAGTCCCGCGGCAACCTGCTGCGCTTCATCGTCCTCGACGGGCTTGCCAAGCCCACCGTGCTGGAGGGCCCCGACCCGGCCGTCCTGCTCGCCGCCTACGGCGAGGTGGGGGAGTAGCCGCCTGACGGGCACTCATCACCGCCCCCGGCCGTTCACACAACGGCGGCAGGGGGCGGTACCGTTCGGTAGCGCGGGGACGGCCCCCGCTGTCAGTGACCCATTGCCTGTACGAGACGGAGTGGCACCGGATGCAGCACGCAGTGGGTTCTCCGCTGCCGCCGCCCCACCAGCCGGGGCACGGACCGGCCGCCGGCTGGTCACCGGCCGCACACCACCCAGGTCAGCACCAGCAGGGCCCGGCGGCCCCGATGCCCGCCCAGCACCCCGGCTACCCGGCGCCCCCGCCCCCGGCGGGCCCCCAGCACGCCTCCATGCCCCCGCCGCCGGACACCACCGGCCATGTCACGCTGCCGCCCGGCGGCCCGGTCGGCATGCCGAGCCCGCCGCAGGCCCCGGCGACCCCCGACCCGACCGCGACGACCCTCGCCGTGCTGCTCATCGGCCCCGCGGGCGCCGGCAAGACGAGCGTGGCCAAGTACTGGGCGGACCACCGCCGGGTGCCCACCGCGCACATCAGCCTCGACGACGTCCGCGAATGGGTCCGCTCCGGCTTCGCCGACCCGCAGACCGGCTGGAACGACAACTCCGAGGCGCAGTACCGGCTGGCCCGCCGCACCTGCGGCTTCGCCGCCCGCAACTTCCTGGCCAACGGCATCTCGTGCATCCTCGACGACGCGGTCTTCCCGGACCGCCCGGTCGTCGGTCTCGGCGGCTGGAAGCGGCACGTCGGCCCCGGCCTGCTGCCCGTCGTCCTCCTGCCCGGCCTGGACGTCGTCCTGGAGCGCAACGCGGAGCGCAGCGGCAACCGCCGCCTCGGCGACGAGGAGGTGGCCCGCATCCACGGCCGTATGGCCGGCTGGTACGGCTCGGGGCTGCCGATCATCGACAACTCCCAGCTGGACATACCGGAGACGGCCCGCATCCTCGACGACGTCCTCACCCGGGCGATCGCCAGCCCTCCGAAGTGGTGAGCCCCGAAGTGGTGAGCCCCGCAGTGGCGAGCGCCGAAGCGGCGACCTCGGCCTCCTGAGGGCACGGGCCCCGGCACGGAGCGGCCGCGGCCCCCGGTCGGCCCCGCTCGACCGGCGACATCCCGCCGCGGCTCCTAGGCTCGAATCATGTCTGAGGTCTACGCGGTCCGCCGGACGCGCCTCCGGGATCACTGCAACGCGAGCGGCAGCACCGCCGCGCTGGTGTCCCGGCCCGCCAACGTCCGCTACCTGTCCGGCGCCGCCCGCGGGAACGCCGTGCTGCTGCTCGGCAGGACCGAGGACGTACTGGTGTGCGCGGAGCCCCCGGACGACCGCATCCCGCACAACCGTCCCGACGAGGCCCTGCGCCTGCACGTCATGACCGGCATCGGCGGCGACCCCGCCGTGGAGGCCGCCGCCCTCGCTCTCGCCCAGGGCGTCGACGTCCTCGCCGTGGAGGAGCACCACCTCACCGTCACCCGGCACCGCGCGATCCGCGAGACGGCCCCCCGGCTGCGCCTCACCGGCGTCGGCGGCGCGGTCGAACAGCTCCGTGTGGTCAAGGACGAGGAGGAGATCTCCTGTCTGCGCATCGGTGCGGAGATCGCCGACCAGGCCCTGGGCGAACTCCTGGAGTCCATCCTGGTCGGCCGCACCGAACGCCACCTCGCCCTGGAACTGGAGCGCCGCCTGGTCGACCACGGCGCCGACGGTCCGGCCTTCCCCACCTCGGTCGCCACCGGCCCCAACGCCGGCCGCCCCGGCCACCGCCCCACCGACCGCCGGGTGGAGGAGGGCGACTTCCTCTCCGTCTGCCTCGGCGCCACCTACCGCGGCTACCGCTGCGAGATCGGCCGCACCTTCGTCATCGGCACCGCCCCGGCCGACTGGCAGATCGAGCTGTACGACCTGGTGTTCTCCGCCCAGCGCGCGGGACGCGAATCCCTGGTGCCCGGCGCCGCATGCCGTGACGTGGACCGTGCGGCCCGCCAGGTGCTGGACTCCGCCGGGTACGCCGAGGCGCTTCCGGTCCTCACCGGTCACGGCGTCGGACTGGAAATCGACGAGGACCCTCAATTGACCCCGGCGGCCATGGGTAAACTGGACGCTTGCGTGCCGGTCACCGTCGAGCCGGGGGTCCACCTCCCCGGCCGGGGCGGGGTCCGGATCGATGACACGCTCGTCGTGCGCCCCGAGGCGGACGGCGGACCCGAGCTACTCACCATCACGACCAAGGAGCTGCTCGCGCTCTAGCCTCGCGCAGTGCGCCTGCCTTCGCCCCGGCCGTCGTCCACGTCAGTCCAGTCCAGGAGATTCCGCAACCGTGGCTTCCACGAACGACCTCAAGAACGGCATGGTGCTCAAGCTCGAAGGCGGCCAGCTCTGGTCCGTCGTCGAGTTCCAGCACGTCAAGCCCGGCAAGGGCCCGGCCTTCGTGCGCACCAAGCTCAAGAACGTGCTCTCCGGCAAGGTCGTCGACAAGACCTTCAACGCCGGCGTCAAGGTCGAAACGGCCACCGTCGACAAGCGCGACATGCAGTTCTCCTACATGGACGGCGACTACTTCGTCTTCATGGACATGGAGACCTACGACCAGCTCATGGTCGACCGCAAGGCCGTCGGCGACGCCGCCAACTTCCTCGTCGAGGGCTTCACTGCCACCGTCGCCCAGCACGAGGGCGAGGTGCTCTTCGTCGAGCTGCCGGCCGCCGTCGAGCTGACCATCCAGGAGACCGAGCCCGGCGTCCAGGGCGACCGCTCCACCGGCGGCACCAAGCCCGCCACGCTGGAGACCGGCCACCAGATCCAGGTCCCGCTCTTCATCACCACCGGTGAGAAGATCAAGGTCGACACCCGTACGAGCGACTACCTCGGCCGGGTGAACAGCTAACCGTGGCTGCCCGCAACACGGCCCGCAAGCGCGCCTTCCAGATCATCTTCGAGGGCGACCAGCGCGGCACCGAGGTCCTGACGGTCCTCGCCGACTGGATCCGGCACTCCCGGACGGACACCCGGCAGCCGCCGGTGAGCGAGTACACGATGCAGCTCGTCGAGGGCTACGCGGAGCACGCGAAGCGGATCGACGAGCTGATCGCCCAGTACTCGGTCGGCTGGACGCTCGACCGGATGCCGGTCGTGGACCGCTCCATCCTGCGGCTCGGCGCGTACGAGCTGATCTGGGTCGACGAGACTCCGGACGCGGTCGTGCTGGACGAGATGGTGCAGCTGGCGAAGGAGTTCTCCACGGACGAGTCCCCCTCGTTCGTGAACGGCCTCCTCGGCCGCCTGAAGGAACTCAAGCCGTCCCTGCGCCGCGACCAGTAAGCCGCCCGTCGGTAAGCGCCCCTCAGGGGCGCGGGGAACTGCGCGCTCAGCGCTGGACGGCCCGCGGCCGACAACGAAACGCGGTCGGCAGACGAAAAAACCGCCGGGGTGCGGGAACCACAAGGTTCCCGCACCCCGGCGGCACGTTTCTGCGCCCCCGCGGAGCGCCTACGCGTCCTCGTGGGACGCCACCGCACGGCGCGCGTCCGCGTCCAGCACGCCCCAGCTGATCAGCTGCTCGGTGAGGACCGAGGGCGACTGGTCGTAGATCACGGCGAGCGTGCGCAGGTCGTCCTGGCGGATCGACAGCACCTTGCCGTTGTAGTCACCGCGCTGCGACTGGATCGTCGCCGCGTAGCGCTGGAGCGGGCCCGCCTTCTCGGCCGGCACCGTGGCCAGCCGCTCCAGGTCCAGGACCAGCTTCGGCGGCGGCTCGGCGGCGCCGCCCGGGGTGGTGCCCGGCAGCAGCTCCTGCACCGGGACGCCGTAGAAGTCCGCCAGCTCCGCAAGGCGCTGCACGGTCACGGCGCGGTCGCCGCGCTCGTACGAACCGACCACGACCGCCTTCCAGCGGCCCTGGGACTTCTCCTCGACACCGTGGAGGGAAAGGCCCTGCTGGGTGCGGATCGCCCGGAGCTTGGCCCCGAGCTGTTTGGCGTATTCGCTGGACATATAGCTCCCCGGCACTGTGTCGACGCGGATGGCTGGATTCCATGCCGCGCGGCTGGTAACTCACTGTGAGGTTACGCAGCGTTACTCTCGTGCGTCAAGCCGAATGGTCCACACCGACTCTTCCGTGGTAGCGAAGATCGGCTGCTCCATCCGGGTGATCAGGGGTGTCGCTGCGGCCGGAGAACGACCTGCTAGCCTGAGGAACGCAATCCGACGTCCTTTAAGGTCCGTCCCGTGAGGCGGAGAAGGAGGTCCGTTTCGTATGGACACGCAGGACCCGCAGCCGCCGCCCACGTCGCACGCGGACGCACGGCCCGTACTCGAGGCCCCCGACATCGCGCGGGTCATGACCCGCATCGCCCACGAGATCGTCGAGCGCGCCAAGGGCGCCGACGACGTGGTGCTCCTCGGCATCCCGACCCGGGGCGTCTTCCTCGCCCGGCGGCTCGCCGACAAGCTCGAGCAGATCACCGAGCGCAAGGTCCCGGTCGGCTCGCTCGACATCACCATGTACCGCGACGACCTGCGCATGCAGCCGCCGCGTGCGCTGGCCCGCACCGAGATCCCCGGTGACGGCATCGACGGCAAGCTCGTCGTCCTCGTCGACGACGTGCTCTTCTCCGGCCGCACCATCCGCGCCGCCCTCGACGCGCTGAACGACATCGGCCGCCCCCGCGCGGTCCAGCTGGCCGTGCTCGTCGACCGCGGCCACCGCGAACTGCCCATCCGCGCCGACTACGTCGGCAAGAACCTTCCCACGTCGCTGCGGGAGACGGTCAAGGTCCTGCTCGCCGAGGAGGACGGCCGCGACACCGTGCTGCTCGGCGCCAAGCAGACCCCCCAGTAGCACCGCGAAGCGCACGCCGGACGGGTGTGCGCCGGCGCGGCACGCCCACGCGCGTACCCGTCTGCCCGATTTCGCCTCATTGAACTGCCTTTACGGAGCCTGACAGATGCAGCGTCATCTCATCTCGGCCGCCGACCTCACCCGCGACGACGCCGTCCTCATCCTCGACACCGCCGAGGAGATGGCCCGGGTGGCCGACCGGCCGATCAAGAAACTCCCCACCCTGCGCGGCCGTACCGTCGTCAACCTCTTCTTCGAGGACTCCACCCGCACCCGGATCTCCTTCGAGGCCGCCGAGAAGCGGCTGTCCGCGGACGTCATCAACTTCTCCGCCAAGGGCTCCAGCGTCTCCAAGGGCGAGTCCCTGAAGGACACCGCCCAGACCCTGGAGGCCATGGGCGTCGACGCGGTCGTCATCCGGCACGGCGCCTCCGGCGCCCCCTACCGGCTCGCCACGTCCGGCTGGATCGACGCCCACGTCATCAACGCCGGAGACGGCACCCACCAGCACCCCACCCAGGCGCTGCTCGACGCGTTCACCATGCGGCGCCGGCTCGTCGGCCGGGACGCCGGGCTCGGCCAGGACCTGAACGGCCGCCGCATCACCCTCGTCGGCGACGTCCTGCACAGCCGGGTCGCCCGCTCCAACGTCGACCTGCTGCACACCCTCGGCGCCGAGGTCACGCTCGTCGCCCCGCCCACCCTGCTCCCGGTCGGCGTCGAGACCTGGCCCTGCGAGGTCTCCTACGACCTGGACTCCACGCTGCCCAAGTCCGACGCGGTGATGATGCTGCGCGTCCAGCGCGAGCGGATGAACGCCGCGTTCTTCCCCACCGAGCGCGAGTACTCCCGCCGCTACGGCCTCGACGGCGACCGCATGGCGCGGATGCCGGGGCACGCGATCGTGATGCACCCCGGCCCGATGGTCCGCGGCATGGAGATCACCGCCGAGGTCGCCGACTCCGACCGCTGCACCGTCGTCGAACAGGTCACCAACGGCGTCTCCATCCGGATGGCCGTCCTGTACCTGCTGCTCGGCGGAGCCGAGTTCCAGACGGCCGGCACGCCCGCCGCCCCCGCCCGTACCGCCGAGGAGAACTGAGACGATGAGCAAGACCCTGATCCGTGGTGCGAAGGTGCTCGGCGGCGAGCCGCAGGACGTGCTGATCGACGGCGGGACCGTCGCCGAGGTGGGCAGCGGGCTGTCCGCCGAGGGCGCCGAGGTCGTCGAGGCCGGCGGCAAGGTGCTGCTGCCGGGCCTGGTCGACCTGCACACCCATCTGCGCGAGCCCGGCCGCGAGGACTCCGAGACCGTGCTGACCGGCACCCGCGCCGCCGCGAGCGGCGGCTACACCGCCGTGTTCGCCATGGCCAACACCTTCCCGGTCGCCGACACCGCCGGCGTCGTCGAGCAGGTCTGGCGGCTCGGAAAGGAGCACGGCTACTGCGACGTGCAGCCGATCGGCGCCGTCACCGTCGGCCTGGAGGGGAAGAAGCTCGCCGAGCTGGGCGCGATGCACGAGTCCGCGGCCGGCGTCACCGTCTTCTCCGACGACGGCAAGTGCGTCCACGACGCCGTGATCATGCGCCGCGCCCTGGAGTACGTGAAGGCCTTCGACGGCGTCGTCGCCCAGCACGCCCAGGAGCCCCGCCTCACCGAGGGCGCCCAGATGAACGAGGGCGTCGTCTCCGCCGAGCTGGGCCTCGGCGGCTGGCCGGCCGTCGCGGAGGAGTCGGTCATCGCCCGCGACGTGCTGCTCGCCGACCACGTCGGCTCCCGCGTCCACATCTGCCACCTGTCGACCGCCGGCTCCGTGGAGATCGTCCGCTGGGCCAAGTCCCGCGGCATCCGTGTCACCGCCGAGGTCACCCCGCACCACCTGCTCCTCACCGACGAGCTGGTGCGCTCCTACAACCCGGTCTACAAGGTCAACCCGCCGCTGCGCACCGAGCGCGACGTGCTGGCGCTGCGCGAGGCGCTCGCCGACGGCACCATCGACATCGTCGCCACCGACCACGCCCCGCACCCGCACGAGGACAAGGACTGCGAGTGGGCCGCCGCCGCCATGGGCATGGTCGGCCTGGAGACCGCGCTGTCGGTGGTCCAGGAGACGATGGTCGACACGGGCCTGCTGGACTGGGCCGGCGTCGCCGAGCGCATGTCCTTCACGCCCGCGCGCATCGGCCGCGCCGAGGGCCACGGCCGCCCCGTCTCGGCAGGTGAGCCCGCCAACCTCACCCTCGTCGACACGGCATACCGTGGACCGGTGGACCCCGCGGGCTTCGCCTCGCGCAGCCGCAACACGCCCTACGAGGGCCGCGAGCTGCCGGGCCGTGTCACCCACACCTGGCTCCGGGGCAAGGCCACGCTCGTCGACGGGAAGCTCACGTGACATCTCTCCTCCTGCTGGCCGCCGAGAAGGAATCGGCGGAAGTGACCGACTGGGCCGCCCGGATCGGCTGGGTCGTCGGCCTCGCCCTCTTCGTCGCGCTCGTCTACTGGCTGATGCGCGAGGGCTGGAAGTGGCGCGGCACGCTCCAGAGCGACCTGCCGGAGCTGCTCAGCGCGCCGGACGACCCCGGCCCGGCGACACTGACCATGAGCGGCCGCTACCACGGCTCCACCACGGCCGGTCAGTGGCTGGACCGCATCGTGGCGCACGGCCTGGGCACCCGCAGCCGTGCCGAGCTGACGCTCAGCGACGCCGGACTGGACGTCGTGCGCCCCGGCGCGGACGACTTCTTCGTCCCGGCGGACGCGCTGCGCGAGGCCCGGCTCGACAAGGGCATCGCCGGCAAGGTCCTCACCGAGGGCGGCCTGCTGGTGATCACCTGGCAGCACGGCGACCGGCTCATCGACTCCGGTTTCCGCTCCGACCACGCGGCGGAGCACACCGAGTGGGTCGAGGCCCTCACGAACATGATCAACAAGACGGAAGGCGCACGATGACAACCTCCACCAGGGGAGCCGCCAAGGTTCCCGCCGTACTCGTCCTGGAGGACGGCCGGATCTTCCGGGGCCGTGCCTACGGGGCGGTGGGGGAGACCTTCGGCGAAGCGGTGTTCTCCACCGGCATGACCGGCTACCAGGAGACCCTCACCGACCCTTCGTACCACCGCCAGGTCGTGGTGATGACCGCCCCGCACGTCGGCAACACCGGCGTCAACGACGAGGACGCCGAGTCCCGGCGGATCTGGGTCTCCGGCTACGTCGTGCGCGACCCCGCGCGCGTGCCGTCCAGCTGGCGCTCCCGCCGCACCCTCGACGAGGAGCTGGCCGCCCAGGGCGTCGTCGGCATCAGCGGCGTCGACACCCGCGCCCTCACCCGCCACCTGCGCGAGCGCGGCGCCATGCGCGTCGGCATCTTCTCCGGCAACGCCCTGCCCGACGAGGGCACCATGCTCGCCGAGGTCCGCCAGGCTCCCGAGATGAAGGGCGCCGACCTCTCCGCCGAGGTGGCCACCAAGGAGGCGTACGTCGTCCCCGCGCAGGGCGAGAAGAAGTTCACCGTCGCCGCCGTCGACCTCGGCATCAAGGGCATGACCCCGTACCGGATGGCCGAGCGCGGCATCGAGGTGCACGTGCTGCCCGCCACCGCCACCGTCGACGACGTGTACGCGGTGGACCCGGACGGCGTGTTCTTCTCCAACGGCCCCGGCGACCCCGCCACCGCCGACCACGCCGTCTCCGTGATGCGGGGCGTGCTGGAGCGCGGCACCCCCCTGTTCGGCATCTGCTTCGGCAACCAGATCCTCGGCCGCGCCCTCGGCTTCGGCACCTACAAGCTGAAGTACGGCCACCGCGGCATCAACCAGCCGGTGCAGGACCGCACGACCGGCAAGGTCGAGGTCACCGCGCACAACCACGGCTTCGCCGTCGACGCACCGCTCGACAAGGTCTCCGACACCCCGTTCGGCCGCGCCGAGGTGTCCCACGTCTGCCTCAACGACAACGTGGTGGAGGGCCTCCAGCTGCTCGACAGGCCGGCCTTCAGCGTCCAGTACCACCCCGAAGCGGCCGCGGGCCCGCACGACGCCGCCTACCTGTTCGACCGCTTCGTCTCCCTGATGGAGGGCCAGCGTGCCTAAGCGCACCGATATCCAGTCCGTCCTGGTCATCGGCTCCGGCCCGATCGTCATCGGCCAGGCCGCGGAGTTCGACTACTCCGGCACCCAGGCGTGCCGCGTGCTCAAGGCCGAGGGCCTGCGCGTGATCCTGGTCAACTCCAACCCGGCGACGATCATGACCGACCCGGAGATCGCCGACGCGACCTACGTCGAGCCGATCACGCCCGAGTTCGTCGAGAAGATCATCGCCAAGGAGCAGCCGGACGCGCTGCTGCCCACCCTGGGCGGCCAGACGGCCCTCAACACGGCGATCTCCCTGCACGAGAACGGCGTCCTCGACAAGTACGGCGTCGAGCTGATCGGCGCCAACGTCGAGGCGATCCACAAGGGCGAGGACCGCGACCTGTTCAAGGAGGTCGTGGAGGAGGTCCGCAAGAAGATCGGACACGGTGAGTCCGCCCGGTCCTACATCTGCCACTCCATGGACGACGTCCTCAAGGGCGTCGAGGAGCTCGGCGGCTACCCGGTCGTCGTCCGCCCGTCGTTCACCATGGGCGGCGCCGGCTCCGGCTTCGCACACGACGAGGAGGAACTGCGCCGCATCGCCGGCCAGGGCCTCACCCTCTCGCCGACCACCGAGGTGCTCCTTGAGGAGTCCATCCTCGGCTGGAAGGAGTACGAGCTGGAGCTGATGCGCGACAAGCACGACAACGTCGTGGTCGTCTGCTCCATCGAGAACTTCGACCCCATGGGCGTGCACACCGGCGACTCCATCACCGTGGCGCCCGCGATGACGCTGACCGACCGCGAGTACCAGGTGCTGCGCGACGTCGGCATCGCGATCATCCGCGAGGTCGGCGTCGACACCGGCGGCTGCAACATCCAGTTCGCGGTGAACCCCGAGGACGGCCGGGTCATCGTCATCGAGATGAACCCGCGCGTGTCCCGCTCCTCGGCCCTCGCCTCCAAGGCGACCGGCTTCCCGATCGCCAAGATCGCCGCCAAGCTCGCCGTCGGCTACACCCTGGACGAGATCCCGAACGACATCACGCAGGAGACCCCGGCCTCCTTCGAGCCGACGCTCGACTACGTGGTCGTGAAGGCCCCGCGGTTCGCCTTCGAGAAGTTCCCCAGCGCCGACTCCACCCTCACCACCACCATGAAGTCGGTCGGCGAGGCCATGGCCATCGGCCGCAACTTCACCGAGGCGTTCCAGAAGGCGCTGCGCTCGCTGGAGAAGAAGGGCAGCCAGTTCACCTTCACCGGCGAGCCCGGCGACAAGGACGAGCTGCTGCGCGAGGCGGTCCGCCCCACCGACGGCCGCATCAACGCCGTCATGCAGGCCATCCGCGCGGGCGCCACCCCCGAGGAGGTCTTCGAGGCCACCAAGATCGACCCGTGGTTCGTCGACCAGCTCTTCCTCATCAAGGAGACCGCCGACGAGCTGGCCGAGGCCCCGGAGCTCACCCCCGACCTGCTCGCCGAGGCCAAGCGGCACGGCTTCTCCGACCAGCAGATCGGTGAGATCCGCGGCCTGCGCGAGGACGTGGTCCGCGAGGTGCGGCACGCGCTCGGCATCCGTCCGGTCTACAAGACGGTCGACACCTGCGCCGCCGAGTTCGCCGCGAAGACGCCGTACTTCTACTCCTCCTACGACGAGGAGACCGAGGTCGCGCCGCGCGAGAAGCCCGCGGTGATCATCCTGGGCTCCGGCCCCAACCGCATCGGCCAGGGCATCGAGTTCGACTACTCCTGCGTCCACGCCTCCTTCGCACTCCGCGACGCCGGCTACGAGACCGTGATGGTCAACTGCAACCCGGAGACCGTCTCCACCGACTACGACACCTCCGACCGGCTCTACTTCGAGCCGCTCACCCTGGAGGACGTCCTGGAGATCGTCCACGCCGAGCAGCAGGCGGGGCCGGTCGCGGGCGTGATCGTCCAGCTCGGCGGCCAGACCCCGCTGGGCCTGTCCCAGGCGCTCAAGGACAACGGCGTGCCGGTCGTGGGCACCTCCCCGGAGGCCATCCACGCCGCCGAGGACCGCGGCGCCTTCGGCCGGGTCCTCAAGGAGGCCGGCCTGCCCGCCCCCAAGCACGGCACCGCCACCACCTTCGCCGAGGCCAAGGCCATCGCCGACGAGATCGGCTACCCGGTCCTCGTCCGCCCGTCCTACGTGCTCGGCGGACGCGGCATGGAGATCGTCTACGACGAGAACCGGCTGGAGGCGTACATCGCCGAGTCGACCGAGATCAGCCCCTCCCGGCCGGTCCTCGTCGACCGCTTCCTCGACGACGCCATCGAGATCGACGTCGACGCCCTCTACGACGGCGAGGAGCTCTACCTCGGCGGCGTCATGGAGCACATCGAGGAGGCCGGCATCCACTCCGGCGACTCGGCGTGCGCCCTGCCCCCGATCACCCTCGGCGGCTTCGACATCAAGCGGCTGCGCGCCTCCACCGAGGCCATCGCCAAGGGCGTCGGCGTGCGCGGACTGATCAACATCCAGTTCGCCCTGGCCGGGGACATCCTCTACGTCCTGGAGGCCAACCCGCGCGCCTCCCGCACCGTCCCCTTCACCTCGAAGGCGACCGCGGTGCCGCTCGCCAAGGCCGCCGCGCGCGTCTCGCTCGGCACCACCATCGCCGAGCTGCGCGCCGAGGGCCTGCTCCCGGCCACCGGCGACGGCGGCGAACTGCCGCTGGACGCGCCGATCTCCGTCAAGGAGGCCGTGATGCCGTGGTCCCGCTTCCGGGACATCCACGGCCGCGGCGTCGACACGGTCCTCGGCCCGGAGATGCGCTCCACCGGCGAGGTCATGGGCATCGACAGCGTCTTCGGCACGGCCTACGCCAAGTCGCAGGCCGGCGCCTACGGCCCGCTGCCCACCAAGGGCCGCGCCTTCATCTCGGTCGCCAACCGCGACAAGCGCTCGATGATCTTCCCGGCGCGCGAGCTGGTGGCGCACGGCTTCGAGCTGCTCGCCACCTCCGGCACCGCCGAGGTCCTCAAGCGCAACGGCATCAAGGCAACGGTCGTGCGCAAGCAGTTCGAGGGCACCGGCCCGAACGGCGAGAAGACCATCGTCCAGCTCATCCACGACGGCGAGGTCGACCTCATCGTCAACACCCCGTACGGCACGGGCGGCCGGCTCGACGGCTACGAGATCCGCACCGCGGCCGTGGCCCGCTCGGTGCCCTGCCTGACCACGGTCCAGGCGCTCGCCGCCGCGGTCCAGGGCATCGACGCGCTCAACCGGGGCGACGTGGGAGTCCGCTCGCTCCAGGAACACGCGGAACATCTGACCGCGGCCCGCGAGGACCAGTAGCCCCCAGGGGGACACCGGAAACGGTGTCCCCCTCTCCATGAGGACACCATGTACAGGATTCTCTTCACCCTGCTCTTCTCGCGGATGGACCCGGAGGAGGCCCACCACCTGGCCTTCCGGTGGATCCGCCGCGTCGCCCGCGTCCCGGTCCTGCGCACCTTCGTCGCCGCGGTGCTCGCCCCCCGGTACGAGGAACTGCGCACCGAGGCCCTCGGACTGCGCCTGCACAGCCCCTTCGGGCTGGCCGCCGGCTTCGACAAGAACGCCGTCGGCATCGACGGCCTGGCGATGCTCGGCTTCGACCACGTCGAGATCGGCACCGTGACGGGCGAACCGCAGCCCGGCAACCCCAGGAAGCGGCTGTTCCGGCTGGTCCCCGACCGCGCGCTGATCAACCGCATGGGCTTCAACAACGACGGCTCGCTCGCCGTCGCCGCCCGCCTGGCCTCGCGCAGGCCGGTGTTCCGGACGGTCGTGGGCGTCAACATCGGCAAGACCAAGGTCGTCCCGGAGGCCGAGGCAGCCGCCGACTACGTGAAGTCCGCCGAGCGGCTCGCGCCCCACGCCGACTACCTGGTGGTCAACGTTTCCAGTCCCAACACCCCGGGCCTGCGCAGCCTCCAGGCCGTGGACCAGCTCCGCCCGCTGCTCACCGCCGTGCGCGAGGCCGCCGACCGCGCGGTCCCGGCGCGCCGGGTGCCGCTCCTGGTGAAGATCGCCCCCGACCTGGCCGACGAGGACGTCGACGCCGTCGCCGACCTGGCCGTGGAGCTCGGCCTCGACGGCATCATCGCCACCAACACCACCATCGCCCGCGAGGGCCTCGGCCTGACCTCCGACCCGGCCCTGGTCCAGGAGACCGGCGGACTCTCCGGCGCGCCCCTCAAGGCCCGCTCGCTCGACGTGCTGCGCCGCCTCTACGCGCGCGTGGGCGACCGGATCACCCTGGTCGGCGTCGGCGGCATCGAGAACGCCGAGGACGCCTGGCAGCGCGTCCTGGCCGGTGCCACGCTGGTCCAGGGGTACAGCGCCTTCGTCTACCAGGGACCCCTCTGGGCCCGTTCCATCCACAAGGGGCTCGCCGCGCGGCTGCGCACCAGCCCTTACGCCACGCTCGCCGACGCGGTGGGCGCCGATGTGAGGACCTCCGCATGACCGGACTCGAACCCTTCGGCGCACGGCTGCGCCGCGCGATGGACGAGCGGGGCCCCCTGTGCGTGGGCATCGACCCGCACGCCTCCCTGCTGGCCGAGTGGGGCCTGGGCGACGACGTCGACGGCCTGGAGCGCTTCAGCCGCACCGTCGTCGAGGCCGTGGCCGGCCGGGTCGCCGTGCTCAAGCCGCAGAGCGCCTTCTTCGAGCGGTTCGGCTCGCGCGGCGTCGCCGTGCTGGAGACCACCGTGCGGGAGGCCCGGGAGGCTGGGGCGCTGGTCGTCATGGACGCCAAGCGCGGCGACATCGGCTCCACCATGGCCGCCTACGCGGAGGCGTTCCTGCACCAGGACGCGCCGCTGTTCTCCGACGCGCTCACCGTCTCGCCGTACCTCGGCTACGGCTCGCTGAGCCCCGCCGTCGCGCTGGCGCGGGAGTCCGGCGCCGGACTGTTCGTGCTGGCGCTGACCTCCAACCCGGAGGGCGGCGAGGTGCAGCACGCGGTGCGGGCCGACGGGCGCACGGTCGGGGCGACGGTCCTCGGCCACCTCGCGCTGGAGAACGCGGGGGAGGAGCCGCTCGGCTCGTTCGGCGCGGTCGTCGGCGCCACCCTCGGCGACCTGTCCTCGTACGACCTCGACATGGGCGGGCCTATCCTCGCGCCCGGCATCGGGGCGCAGGGGGCGACGCCTGCGGACCTCCCGGCGGTGTTCGGGCGCGCGGTGCGCAACGTGGTGCCGAACGTCAGCCGCGGGGTGTTGCGCCACGGTCCCGACACGGTCGCTCTGCGTGACGCCGCGGAGCGGTTCGCGGACGAGATCCGCGCCGCGCTGACGTCCGCCTGAGAGGGCTCACCGAGGGACTCCGTGGTCGTCGGACTGTGGATACACCCTCAAATCCGAGGAATTATGTCTTAAATGTCCGTCCTGACGGAGGCTGACCAGGACTTTTCCGCTGTTCTCGCTGACTCAGAGCCCGTGGGCCGCTAGTCTCCGACGAGTGGGGGTACCTCCCACGCCTTCAAGGCAGTGGGGGAGAACGGGCGGCACGTGTTGCTCGTGGCTCCCCAGGTGTGGGGCGACTAGGTTCCTCACCGGTCCGTATCCGACAGTTCGACATCCGAGGTGACGTAGGCGTGGCTCTTCCGCCCCTTACCCCTGAACAGCGCGCAGCCGCGCTCGAAAAGGCCGCCGCGGCTCGCCGGGAGCGGGCCGAGGTCAAGAATCGACTCAAGCACTCCGGCGCCTCCCTGCACGAGGTCATCAAGCAGGGCCAGGAGAACGACGTCATCGGCAAGATGAAGGTCTCCGCCCTGCTCGAGTCCCTGCCGGGCGTGGGCAAGGTCCGCGCCAAGCAGATCATGGAGCGTCTGGGGATCTCCGAGAGCCGCCGCGTGCGGGGTCTCGGGTCGAACCAGATCGCCTCCCTGGAGCGCGAGTTCGGCAGCACCGGCTCCTGAGTCACGGGCGGTCCGGGACCGGCGTCCCGGACACCTCGCGATTGCTGGAATAATCGCCGCATGGCTGCAACACCCCGGGGGGCGACCCCCGTACCCCCGGACGAACGTCCGCGACTGACCGTGCTCTCCGGCCCCTCCGGGGTCGGTAAGAGCACGGTCGTCGGGCATATGCGCAAGGAACACCCCGAGGTCTGGCTCTCGGTGTCGGCGACGACCCGCAAGCCCCGCCCCGGTGAGCAGCACGGCGTCCATTACTTCTTCGTCACCGACGAGGAGATGGACAAGCTGATCGCCAACGGCGAGCTGCTGGAGTGGGCCGAGTTCGCGGGGAACCGCTACGGCACGCCCCGCGCGGCGGTGCTGGAGCACCTGGAGGCCGGGGTGCCCGTGCTGCTGGAGATCGACCTCCAGGGCGCGCGGCAGGTTCAGGAGTCCATGGCCGACGCCCAGCTGGTGTTCCTGGCCCCGCCCTCCTGGGAGGAGCTGGTGCGCAGGCTCACCGGCCGGGGCACCGAGTCGCCCGAGGTCATCGAGCGCCGGCTGGAGGCCGCGCGGACCGAGCTCGCGGCCGAGCCGGAGTTCGACACGACCCTGGTCAACACCTCCGTCGAGGAGGTCGCTCGCGAGCTGCTAGCCTTGATGAACGTCGTGTGATCGTGGACAACTGTCCGCCGGTCGGAACGACTGAATCTTTCCCATCCATCGGAAGGTAGAGCGTGTCCTCTTCCATCTCCGCGCCCGAGGGCATCATCAACCCGCCGATCGACGAGCTCCTCGAGGCCACGGACTCGAAGTACAGCCTCGTGATCTACGCGGCCAAGCGGGCCCGCCAGATCAACGCGTACTACTCGCAGCTCGGCGAAGGCCTGCTCGAGTACGTCGGTCCTCTCGTCGACACCCACGTCCACGAGAAGCCGCTGTCGATCGCGCTGCGCGAGATCAACGCGGGACTGCTGACCTCCGAGGCCGTCGACGGCCCCAACCAGTGATCGGTCAGTACGTCGTACCATCAGCTCGCAGCTGACTTTTCCACAGGCCCGGCAGCACGTCTGCCGGGCCTGTGGTGTCTCATGGGTGAGGGAAGCAGGATTCCGAGGTGCGGGGAGAGACGGTGGACAAGCCGAAGGTCGTTCTGGGGGTCAGCGGCGGCATCGCCGCCTACAAGGCCTGTGAGCTGCTCAGGCGGCTCACCGAGTCGGGACACGACGTACGCGTCGTCCCCACCGCCTCCGCGCTGCACTTCGTCGGTGCCGCCACCTGGTCCGCCCTGTCCGGCAACCCGGTCTCCACGGAGGTCTGGGACGACGTCCACGAGGTGCCGCACGTCCGCATCGGCCAGCACGCCGACCTGGTCGTCGTCGCGCCCGCCACGGCCGACATGCTCGCCAAGGCCGCCCACGGCCTCGCCGACGACCTCCTCACCAACACCCTCCTCACCGCGCGCTGCCCGGTGGTCTTCGCCCCCGCCATGCACACCGAGATGTGGGAGCACCCGGCCACCCAGGAGAACGTCGCCACGCTGCGCGCCCGCGGCGCCGTCGTCGTCGAGCCGGCCGTGGGCCGCCTCACCGGCGTCGACACCGGCAAGGGCCGGCTGCCCGACCCCGCCGAGATCTTCGAGGTCTGCCGCCGCGTCCTGGCCCGCGGCGCCACCGCCCCCGACCTCGCCGGGCGGCACGTCGTCGTCAGCGCCGGAGGCACCCGCGAGCCCCTCGACCCGGTCCGCTTCCTCGGCAATCGCTCCTCCGGCAAGCAGGGCTACGCCCTCGCCCGCACCGCCGCCGCCCGCGGCGCCCGCGTCACCCTGATCGCCGCCAACACCGCGCTGCCCGACCCGGCCGGCGTCGACGTCGTCCGCGTCGGCACGGCCGTGGAACTGCGCGAGGCCGTCCTCGGCGCCGCCCGCGACGCCGACGCGGTCGTCATGGCCGCCGCCGTCGCCGACTTCCGCCCCGCCGTCTACGCGGCCGGGAAGATCAAGAAGAAGGACGACCAGGAGCCCGAGCCCATCGCCCTGGTGCGGAATCCGGACATTCTCGCCGAGGTCTCCGGCGACCGGGTGAGGTCCGGACAGGTGATCGTCGGCTTCGCCGCGGAGACCGACGACGTGCTCGCCAACGGCCGCGCCAAGCTGAAGCGCAAGAACTGCGACCTCCTCGTGGTGAACGAGGTGGGCGAGGCGAAGACATTCGGTTCCGAGACCAACGAGGCCGTGGTGCTGGGCGCCGACGGCAGCGAGACGCCCGTCCCGCACGGGCCGAAGGAGGCTCTCGCCGACACCGTCTGGGACCTCGTCGCCGAGCGGCTCGCATGACTGGCTCATCCATGACCCGGCTCCCCGGAACGCCGCCATCCGGGGTGTGGCGCCTCTGGCGAACCGCGCCCCGCCCGGAGAGAATGCCCGTGCCGCAGGTCACAGCGCTCTCGCGAGGCGAGACGGGGGGACCCGTGGCGACGCACGACCGATAAACTGTTCCACGGACGGCGTCGGGTGCAGCCCCCGCCGTCCGCCCATGATCAGCCAGCAGCCGCTGCAACCCCAGGGAGCATTGTGTCCCGTCGTCTGTTCACCTCGGAGTCCGTGACCGAGGGTCACCCCGACAAGATCGCTGACCAGATCAGCGACACCATTCTCGACGCGCTGCTCCGCGAGGACCCGACCTCCCGGGTCGCCGTCGAGACCCTGATCACCACCGGCCTCGTGCACGTGGCCGGCGAGGTCACCACCAAGACGTACGCGGACATCGCGACGCTGGTGCGCAGCAAGATCCTGGAGATCGGTTACGACTCCTCGAAGAAGGGCTTCGACGGCGCCTCCTGCGGCGTCTCCGTGTCGATCGGCGCGCAGTCCCCGGACATCGCCCAGGGCGTCGACACGGCCTACGAGACCCGGGTCGAGGGCGACGACGACGAGCTGGACCGGCAGGGCGCCGGCGACCAGGGCCTGATGTTCGGCTACGCGACGGACGAGACGCCGACGCTGATGCCGCTGCCGATCTTCCTGGCGCACCGCCTGTCCAAGCGCCTGTCCGACGTGCGCAAGAACGGGACCATCCCCTACCTGCGCCCGGACGGCAAGACCCAGGTCACCATCGAGTACGACGGCGACAAGGCGGTCCGCCTCGACACCGTGGTCGTCTCCTCGCAGCACGCCTCCGACATCGACCTGGAGTCGCTGCTCGCTCCCGACATCCGCGAGTTCGTCGTGGAGCCGGAGCTGAAGGCGCTGCTCGACGACGGCATCAAGCTCGACACCGAGAACTACCGGCTGCTGGTGAACCCCACCGGACGCTTCGAGATCGGCGGCCCGATGGGCGACGCCGGCCTCACCGGCCGGAAGATCATCATCGACACCTACGGCGGCATGGCCCGCCACGGCGGCGGCGCCTTCTCCGGCAAGGACCCCTCCAAGGTGGACCGCTCCGCGGCGTACGCGATGCGCTGGGTCGCCAAGAACGTGGTCGCGGCCGGCCTGGCCGCACGCTGCGAGGTGCAGGTCGCGTACGCGATCGGCAAGGCCGAGCCGGTGGGCCTGTTCGTGGAGACCTTCGGCACCGCCAAGGTCGACGTGGAGAGGATCGAGCGGGCGATCGACGAGGTCTTCGACCTCCGCCCCGCCGCGATCATCCGTGACCTGGACCTGCTGCGTCCGATCTACGCCCAGACCGCGGCGTACGGCCACTTCGGCCGTGAGCTGCCGGACTTCACCTGGGAGCGCACCGACCGCGTGGACGCGCTGAAGAAGGCCGCGGGGCTGTAACGGCGCGGGCTGTTCCCGGCCGAGGCCCGGTGCCGCTCCCTCTCGGGAGGGCACCGGGCCTCGGTGCGTTGCGGGCACGCCTTGCGCGTCCCCGGCGGGCCGCGGTGTTGTCAGTCGCGTTTGGAACAATGCAGGGGTGAGCAGCGAGGACGGACGGACCGCCGGGGACGCGCAAGGCGCGCCCCCGGAACAGCTCGCCCTCATCCGAGAGACCGTCCGCCAGGCGCAAACCCCCCGCGCCAAGCCCCGCACCTGGCGCGGCGCCGCCCTCGCCAAGGAGCTGCCCGTCGCCCGGGTCCTCGTCGACAAGGGCGTCCTCCATCTCGACCGCTACTTCGACTACGCCGTGCCCGAGGAGCTGGACGCCGACGCCCAGCCGGGGGTCCGGGTGCGGGTGCGGTTCGGCGCCGGCCGGCACCGGGTGCGGGACGGGCGGCGTGAGGGCGGGGGCCTGATCGACGGGTTCCTGGTCGAGCGCCGGGCCGCATCCGACTACGCGGGGCCCCTGGCCGCGCTGGCCCAGGTTGTCTCGCCCGAGCGGGTGCTGGACGAGGAGCTGCTCGGTCTCGCCCGCGCGGTCGCCGACCGGTACGCGGGCAGCCTCGCCGACGTCCTCCAGCTCGCGGTGCCGCCGCGCAACGCCCGCGCCGAGCAGCGCCCCTCGCCGGACCCGCTGCCCCCGCCCCCGGCACCGGCGGCCGGGTCCTGGGAGCGGTACGAGCAGGGTCCGGCCTTCCTGGAGTCCCTGGCCACGGGCGGCAGCCCGCGCGCCGTGTGGAACGCCCTGCCCGGCCCGCTGTGGTGCGAGGAGATCGCCCGGGCGGTCGCGGCGACCCTGTCCTCGGGGCGCGGCGCGCTGGTCGTCCTGCCGGACGGGCGGGCCGTGGCCCGGCTCGACGCCGCGCTCACCGAGCTGCTGGGGGAGGGCCGGCACGCGGTGCTCACCGCCGACGCCGGACCGGAGAAGCGGTACGCCCAGTGGCTCGCCGTGCGGCGCGGTGCGGTGAGGGCGGTGATCGGGACGCGGGCGGCGATGTTCGCCCCGGTGCGCGACCTCGGGCTGGTCGCCGTGTGGGACGACGGCGACGACAACCACAGCGAGCAGCACGCCCCGCAGCCGCACGCCCGGGAGGTGCTGCTGCTGCGTGCCGCGCAGGACCGGTGCGGCTTCCTGCTGGGCGGCTGGAGCTGCACGGTGGAGGCCGCGCAGCTCGTGGACACCGGCTGGGCCCGGCCGCTGCAGGCCGCGCGGGAGCGGGTGCGGGCCGCCGCGCCGCTGGTGCGGACCGTGGGCGACCAGGATCTCGCACGGGACGAGGCCGCCCGCGCCGCCCGCCTGCCCACGCTCGCCTGGCAGGCCGTCCGGGAGGGACTGCGGCACGGCCCGGTGCTGGTCCAGGTGCCCCGGCGCGGCTACGTCCCGCGGATGGCGTGTGCGACCTGCCGGGCGCCGGCGCGGTGCCGCCACTGTTCGGGCCCGCTCGAGGCGCATGGCTCCGACGATCTGCGCTGCGCGTGGTGCGGGCGCACGGAGAGCCGCTGGCACTGTCCCGAGTGCGGCGGCTTCCGGCTGCGGGCGCAGGTGGTGGGGGCGCGGCGCACCGCCGAGGAACTGGGGCGGGCGTTCCCCGCGGTGCCGGTCCGTACGTCGGGGCGGGAACACGTGCTGGACACGGTGCCCGGGGCGCCCGCGGTGGTGGTGAGCACACCGGGCGCGGAACCGGTCGCCGAGGGCGGGTACGCGGCGGCGCTGCTGCTGGACGGCTGGGCCATGCTGAGCCGCCCCGACCTGCGGGCCGGGGAGGAGGCGCTGCGGCGGTGGATGGGCGCGGCGGCGCTGGTCCGGCCGCAGACGGCGGGCGGCACGGTGGTCGTGGTCGCCGAACCGACCCTGAGGCCGGTGCAGGCCCTGGTGCGCTGGGACCCCGCGGGATTCGCGGTACGGGAACTGGCGGAGCGGGGTGAGCTGGGTTTTCCGCCGGTGTCACGGATGGCGGCGGTGGCCGGGCCCGGGGAGGCCGTGGCCGAATTCCTCGGGGCCGTGGAGCTGCCGCCCACCGCGGAGGTGCTGGGGCCGGTGCCGATGCCGGTCACTTCCGCGGGGCGTCCCCGTCGGCCGGGGGCGCCCCCGCCGGGGGAGCAGTGGGACCGGGCTCTGATCCGCGTTCCCCCGGGGAACGGGGCGGCGCTCGCGGGGGCGTTGAAGGCCGCGCAGGCGGCGCGGATGGCGCGGGGCGGCAGCACGCCGGTGTGGGTGCGGATCGATCCGGCGGACATCGGGTAGGGCGCGTGCCCGACGGGTGTGACGCGCGCCCCGCGGCGTCTTCGGCGCGCACCACGCGAGCAGGAACGGGGCGTGCCCCGGATGTGAGGCACGCCCTCCCGGGACGGCGGTCGGGAGGGCGTGGGCGGGGTCAGCCGTTGCGCGGGGTCGGGAAGGCCGTGGGGCGGGAGTCGTCGCGGAGGGACGGGCTGCCCGCGGTGGGCTGGGTGGGCATGGCGCGGGCCGCCGGCACCGTGGGCACCGTGGTCACGCCGGAGCCGACGTTGACGGTGCGGGCGCCCGACGACTCCGGGCTCCGCTCGGCCTCGGAGGTTGCCGCCGCCTGCGCGGCCGCCCGGCGGGCGCCGTACCGGCGGTGCACGGCCTGCTTGGTGACCCCGAGCGCGGAGCCCACCGCGTCCCACGAGAAGCCCAGGGAGCGGTCGAAGTCCACGGCGGCCGTGACCAGGGTCTCGACGCTGTCCCGCAGTTCCTGGGCGAGTCGGACGGTCGGGGCGGGGGCCCGTCCGTAGACGACGAAGCCCGTGGAGGGACCGGAGCGGCGCGGGCGGTAGACGTTGCCGAGCTGGGCGGTGAGCGTGCGCAGTGCGTCCACCTGCCGGCGGACCCGCTCGATGTCCCGCACCAGCAAGTGCAGGCTGGCCCGAGCCTGGGCGTCGTGGGTTGCGTGGTCGGCCATGAACAAGCCTCTCGAACCGGCGTTGAAAGGGATGGACCCTGTCGGGGCCCGTGGTCAACTCTTTCTTGACCAACGCCGTTCCGGTCCCCGGGTCACGGGCTGGGGCGCGGCGGCATATGCGTACGCCCCCGCGGAAACCGGCGCGCACGAGACCGTCCCCAGCTCGGAACGTTCCTGCACCGCGAGCGACGGCCCCGGACGTGGATCCCGTCCCTGCGCCCACGGCGGAAGGCCGCCCCATAGACTGGTGCGCCGCCCGAACCGTTCCCGCCCGAGAGGCCCTCCGCACCCCATGAAGCTCGTCTTCGCCGGTACCCCCGAGGTCGCCGTTCCCGCACTGGACGCTCTTCTCGCCTCCGGGCGGCACGAGGTCGCCGCCGTCGTCACGCGGCCCGACGCGCCCGCCGGACGCGGCCGCCGGCTGGTCGCCTCGCCGGTCGCCGAGCGGGCGGAGGAGGCCGGCATCGAGGTGCTGAAGCCGGTCCGGCCGAAGGACCCCGACTTCCTGGAGCGGCTCAGGGAGATCGCCCCCGACTGCTGCCCCGTCGTCGCCTACGGCGCGCTGCTGCCCCGGGTGGCCCTCGACATCCCCGCCCACGGCTGGGTCAACCTGCACTTCTCGCTGCTGCCGGCCTGGCGCGGCGCGGCCCCCGTGCAGCACGCGATCATGGCGGGCGACGAGATCACCGGCGCCAGCACCTTCCTCATCGAGGAGGGTCTGGACTCCGGGCCCGTCTACGGCACGGTCACCGAGGAGATCCGCCCCACCGACACCAGCGGCGACCTGCTCACCCGGCTCGCCTTCGCCGGCGCCGGACTGCTCGCCGCGACCATGGACGGCATCGAGGACGGCACGCTGAAGGCCGTGCCGCAGCCCGCCGAGGGCGTCAGCCTGGCCCCCAAGGTCAACGTCGAGGACGCGCGCGTCGACTGGCGGGCCCCGGCGCTGCGCGTCGACCGGGTGGTGCGCGGCTGCACGCCCGCGCCCGGCGCCTGGACCACCTTCCGCGGCGAGCGGCTGAAGATCGTCCAGGCCCGGCCCGTGCCGGAGCGGACGGACCTGACGCCCGCTCAGCTGTCCGCGGGCAAGAACAATGTGTACGCCGGGACCGGTTCGTACGCCGTGGAGCTGCTGTGGGTGCAGCCCCAGGGCAAGAAGCCGATGCGCGGCGCGGACTGGGCGCGCGGCGTGCGGATCGCGGCCGGGGAGACCCTCGGCGACTGACGCCCCCGGCTCCTCCCCGGCAGTACGCCGTAGGCTGGAGCGCGCACGTCCACCCACATCCGGAGCACCTTTTTCGTGAGCGACCAGCCCCGTCGGCCTCGCAGGCCCGCCAAGCCCTACCGCCGTCCCAAGAAGGACCCCGTCCGCGTCCTCGCCTTCGAGGCGCTGAGGGCCGTGGACGAGCGTGACGCGTACGCCAACCTCGTCCTGCCCCCGCTGCTGCGCAAGGCGCGGGAGAACGAGGGACCCGAGAAGTTCGACGCGCGGGACGCGGCGCTGGCCACCGAGCTGGTGTACGGCACCCTGCGCCGCCAGGGCACCTACGACGCCGTCATCGCCGCGTGCGTCGACCGGCCGCTGCGCGAGGTCGACCCGCCGGTGCTGGACGTGCTGAGCCTCGGCGCGCACCAGCTCCTCGGCACGCGGATCCCGACGCACGCCGCCGTGTCCGCCACCGTCGAGCTGGCCCGGGTGGTGCTCGGCGACGGGCGCGCCAAGTTCGTCAACGCCGTGCTGCGGAAGATCGCCCAGGACGACCTGGACGGCTGGCTGGAGCGGGTCGCTCCGCCGTACGACGAGGACCCCGAGGACCACCTCGCCGTCGTGCACTCCCACCCGCGCTGGGTGGTCTCCGCGCTGTGGGACTCCCTCGGCGGCGGGCGCGCCGGGGTGGAAGAGCTGCTGCGCGCCGACAACGAGCGGCCCGAGGTGACGCTGGTCGCGCGTCCCGGGCGCGCCACCACCGACGAGCTGCTCGCCGAGGAGGCCGCCGTCCCCGGCCGCTGGTCCCCGTACGCGGTGCGGCTCACCGAGGGCGGGGAGCCCGGCGCGGTCCCGGCGGTCGCCGAGGGGCGGGCCGGGGTCCAGGACGAGGGCAGCCAGCTGGTGGCGCTCGCGCTCGCGGCGGCGCCCGTCGAGGGGCCGGACCGGAGGTGGCTGGACGCGTGCGCGGGTCCCGGCGGCAAGGCGGCGCTGCTCGGCGCCCTCGCCGCGGAGCGCGGGGCCGTGCTGCTCGCCTCCGAGAAGCAGCCGCACCGGGCGGGGCTGGTGGCCAAGGCGCTGGCCGGGAACCCCGGCCCGTACCAGGTGGTCGCCGCCGACGGGACGCGTCCGCCGTGGCGGCCCGGCAGCTTCGACCGGGTGCTGGTCGACGTGCCGTGCACCGGTCTCGGCGCCCTGCGCCGGCGGCCCGAGGCGCGGTGGCGGCGACGCCCGGAGGACCTGGACGGCTTCGCGCCGCTCCAGCGCGGGCTGCTGCGGACCGCCCTGGAGTCCGTGCGGGTCGGCGGCGTCGTCGGCTACGCGACCTGCTCACCGCACCTCGCGGAGACCCGGGCGGTGGTGGCGGACCTCCTGAAGCAGTTCCCGGACGCCGAACTGATCGACGCCCGTCCCCTCCTCCCCGACGTCCCCGACCTCGGCGACGGCCCCGACATCCAGCTCTGGCCCCACCTCCACGGAACGGACGCGATGTACTTGGCGCTGTTGCGCCGCACTGCCTGACCCCGAGGCGCGGGCGCCCCGCGGCGCAGTGGCCGACCGCCGTGGGCGACGTCTCGCGGCGGCGTGGATCTCCGCGCCGCCGCCCGCCGTTGACCAGTCCCCGGACCGTTCGTACCGCCGCGCGGCGCAGCGCATACGCTTGGGGCATGGCCCCGCAGATCAGTCCCAGCATTCTGTCCGCAGACTTCGCCCGGCTCGCCGAGGAGGCGAAGGCCGTGGAGGGAGCCGACTGGCTCCACGTCGACGTGATGGACAACCACTTCGTGCCGAACCTGACGCTCGGCGTGCCGGTCGTCGAGTCGCTCGCCCGGGCCACGGACACGCCGCTGGACTGTCATCTGATGATCGAGGCGCCCGACCGCTGGGCGCCGCAGTACGTGGAGGCGGGGGCGGGCTCCGTCACCTTCCACGTCGAGGCGGCCACCGCGCCCGTCCGGCTCGCCCGGGAGATCCGCGCCAAGGGCGCCCGCGCCTCCATGGCGCTGCGGCCCGCGACTCCGATCGAGCCGTACGAGGATCTGCTGCCCGAGCTGGACATGCTGCTGATCATGACGGTTGAGCCGGGCTTCGGCGGGCAGGCGTTCCTCGACATCATGCTGCCAAAGATCCGCCGCACCCGTGAGCTGATCAGCAAGCACGGCCTGGAGCTGTGGCTGCAGGTCGACGGCGGTGTGTCGGCCTCGACCATCGAGCAGTGCGCCGACGCCGGCGCGGACGTCTTCGTCGCGGGATCCGCCGTGTACGGGGCGTCGGACCCGGCCGAGGCGGTCCGTGCCCTGCGCAAGCAGGCGGAGGCGGCGACGTCCAGGGCGTCGTGGTTGCACGACCACTGAGCGTCATGTACGTGAACGGCGGTCAGCAGGGCTGATCGACAGCGCCGGATCTGCAAGGATGAACGGCGAGTCCAGAGTGTGAACAGCAGTGAGGAGATCGCCGTGTCGGGTATGTCGGCGGGCCGGTCAGCCATGCGGATGGGACCCGCTGAGCTGGTGCAGGCGGCGGCCATGGCCCGCCGCTTCTACCTCGAGGGCAAGTCCAAGATCCAGATCGCCGAGGAGTTCGGCGTCAGCCGCTTCAAGGTGGCCCGGGTCCTGGAGACCGCCCTCGAGCGGGATCTGGTACGCATCGAGATCCGCGTGCCCGCCGAGCTGGACGCCGAGCGCTCGGACGCGCTCCGCGCCCGCTACGGCCTGCGGCACGCCGTCGTGGTCGAGTCCCCGGCCGAGGCCGAGGAGACGCCCGACCCCGAGAACCTGGGAGAGGTGGCCGCCGACCTGCTCGGCGAGCTGGTCAACGAGGGGGACGTGCTGGGCCTCGCCTGGGGGCGTTCCACCATCCACATGGCCGCGGCCCTGGACCGGCTGCCGCCCTGCACGGTCGTCCAGCTGACCGGCGTGTACGACGCGGGCACGGCGGAACGCGGCTCCGTCGAGGCCGTGCGCCGCGCCGCGCAGGTGTCGGGCGGCGACGCCCACCCCATCTACGCGCCGATGCTGCTGCCGGACGCCGCCACCGCGGAGGCGCTGCGTCACCAGACGGGCATCGCGCGGGCCTTCGAGTACTTCGACAAGGTCACCGTCGCCTGCGTGTCCATCGGCTCCTGGGAGCCGGGCATCTCCACGGTGCACGACATGCTCAGCGACGAGGAGCGGGCCCACTACGCCTCCCTCGGCGTGGCCGCCGAGATGTCCGCCCACCTCTTCGACGCCGAAGGGCGCCGGGTCGGCCGCGACCTGGGGGAGCGGTGCATCACGGTCAAGACCGACCAGCTGCGCAAGGTGCCCGAAGTGGTCGCCATCGCCGGCGGACAGCGCAAGGGACCGGCCATCGACGCGGTGCTGCGCTCCGGCCTCGTCACCAGCCTGGTGACCGACACCTCGGCCGCCGACTACCTGATGACCGCCGGACCCACCCCGCGCTCCGCCCTGAACCGCGCGGACCCGGACGGCCCCTGACGGCGGGTGGGACCGGGAGAGGGCCGGCAGCATCGGCCGCACGACGCCGCCACGGGCCCGCCTCCCGCGTCCGGCGGTGAAGGGGGGCCGCCCCAACGCGAACGCGGCCACTACCACGCCTGCACGGCGCCCGCGCCCGGACCGGACGACCGCGGCGCCCGGCGCGTCGTCACCGGCCGGAACGGCGGGACGTACCGCACCGACGACCCCTACACATCGTTCACGGCGGTACCGAGATGACCCACGACCCCTCCGGCCCGCTCGTGGTCGCCCTCGACCTCGACGGGGTGACCGACAAGGCGGGCCTGATGGACCGCTGCGTCCGCGCGCTCGGCCTGCCCGACTGGTTCGGCCGCAACTGGGACGCCCTCGTCGACTCCCTCTCCGACCGCACCGTCCGGCCCGAGGGCGCGGACGGACGCGGGCTGCTGCTCGTCGTCCGCGGCTGGCGGGCCTACGCCGACGCCCGCCCCCAGGAGTGGGCGACCGCCCAGGAGGTGTTCGCCGAGGCCGCGGAACGCGACCCCTCGCTCACCGTGGCGCTCGCCGTTGGAGGATCCGCCGAGCACCTTCCCGACCAGGCTGGACGATCCGACCGGGACTGACATTCCGGTCGCCATGGGAGAATGAAGTACGTGCTCTTCCCCCTGGCTGACCTGTCCGGGGGCCACCTCTGATCGACTGGGATGTGCAGCACGTGCGTTTCCTCAACGACATCCAGCCCCCCTACGACCTGACGTACGACGACGTCTTCATGGTGCCGAGCCGCTCCGCGGTCGGCTCGCGGCAGGATGTGGACCTCAGCTCCCCGGACGGCACGGGTACCACCGTCCCGCTCGTCGTCGCCAACATGACCGCCATCGCCGGCCGCCGCATGGCCGAGACGGTCGCCCGGCGCGGCGGACTCGTGGTCATACCCCAGGACATTCCGATCGAGGTCGTCACCGAGGTCGTCTCCTGGGTGAAGGCCCGCCACCTGGTGCTGGACACCCCGATCGTGCTGGCCCCGCACCAGACCGTCGCGGACGCGCTGTCCCTGCTGCCGAAGCGGGCGCACAACGCGGGCGTGGTCGTCGACGAGGAGCGCCGTCCGGTCGGCGTGGTCACCGACGCCGACCTGTCCGGCGTGGACCGCTTCACCCAGCTCGACGAGGTCATGTCCAAGGACCTGCTCCTCCTCGACGCCGGCATGGACCCGCGCGAGGCCTTCAACACTCTCGACGGCGCCAACCGCCGCTACGCGCCCGCCGTGGACGCCGAGGGCCGCCTGGCCGGCATCCTCACCCGCAAGGGCGCCCTGCGCGCCACCCTCTACAGGCCCGCCACCGACGACCGGGGACGGCTGCGCATCGCCGCCGCCGTCGGCATCAACGGCGACGTGGCGGGCAAGGCCAAGCAGCTCCTCGAGGCGGGCGTCGACACCCTCGTCATCGACACCGCCCACGGCCACCAGGAGTCGATGGTCAACGCCGTCCGGCTGGTGCGCGGGCTCGACCCGCAGGTCCCCGTCGTCGCCGGCAACATCGTCTCCGCCGAGGGCGTCCGCGACCTCGTCGAGGCGGGCGCGGACATCGTCAAGGTCGGCGTCGGCCCCGGCGCCATGTGCACCACCCGGATGATGACCGGCGTCGGCCGGCCGCAGTTCTCCGCCGTGCTGGAGTGCGCCGCCGAGGCGAGGAAGTACGGCAAGCACGTGTGGGCCGACGGCGGTGTCCGTCACCCGCGCGACGTGGCCATGGCCCTCGCGGCCGGCGCGTCCAACGTGATGATCGGCTCCTGGTTCGCCGGCACCTACGAGTCCCCGGGCGACCTCCAGCACGACGCGAACGGCCGCCCCTACAAGGAGTCCTTCGGCATGGCCTCCGCCCGCGCCGTGCGCAACCGCACCTCCGAGGAGTCCGCCTACGACCGCGCCCGCAAGGCGCTGTTCGAGGAGGGCATCTCCACCTCCCGCATGTTCCTCGACCCGGAGCGCCCCGGCGTCGAGGACCTGATCGACTCGATCATCGCCGGCGTCCGCTCCTCCTGCACCTACGCCGGCGCCGCCTCGCTGGCGGAGTTCGCCGAGAAGGCCGTCGTCGGCGTCCAGAGCGCGGCCGGCTACGCCGAGGGCAAGCCGCTGCACGCCAGCTGGAGCTGACCCGTCCGGTGGGGCGGGTGTGGAACGGCCCACACGGCCGGCGCAACGAACACCCGCCTCACCCCGAGGAACGCAATGATCTTGCGGTGGTGCGCAAGGTTGCTGCATTTCAGCAGCAACGAGGAACCTCGTAGGGTTACGCGCTGTACGTGTGTGGCGGGGACCCCGCTCGACGGGTCCCGGCTGTCGCGGGGCGCCGTCGGTCCCCGGCCGCGGAAGCCCGGCAGCGATCAAGGAGTCAGCGCGTGCTCGACCATGGCGCACCCCCGCACAACGGCGGTCCCGACGCCCCCCACTCCGAGGGCGTGGGCATGCGCCTGATGCGCCGCAAGCCCGTGGAACGCCTGGTCGCCGAGGGCGGCCGCGGCGAGGGCGGCGCCCTGCGCCGCTCCCTCGGACTGTGGCAGCTGACGATGATCAGCATCGGCGCCACGCTCGGCACCGGCATCTTCGTCGTCCTCGGGGAGGCCGTCCCCAAGGCCGGTCCTGCGGTCACGCTGTCCTTCGTCATCGCCGGTCTGACGGCCCTCTTCTCCGCCCTCTCCTATGCGGAGCTGGCCGGCACCATCCCGGTCTCCGGCTCCTCGTACTCGTATGCGTACGCAACGATGGGCGAACTGATCGCCTGGGTCTGCGGCTGGTGTCTGATGCTGGAGTACGGCGTCTCGGTCGCCGCCGTCGCCGTCGGCTGGGGCGAGTACCTCAACGAACTCCTCGACGGCACCATCGGCGTCACCCTGCCCGCCGCGCTGTCCGCCCCGCCCGGCGACGGCGGGATCTTCAACGCGCCGGCGCTGATCGTCGTCCTGCTGGCCATGGCGTTCCTGCTCGGCGGCGCCCGCGAGTCCGCCCGCGCCAACACCGTCATGGTCCTCGTCAAGATCGGCGCCCTCGTGCTGTTCTGCGCCATCGGCGTCCAGGGCTTCCGCTCCGGCAACTACGAGAACTTCATGCCGCTCGGCATGGCCGGCGTCAGTGCCGCCGGAGCCACCCTGTTCTTCTCGTACATCGGCTTCGACGCCGCCTCCACCGCCGGCGAGGAGGCCAAGAACGCGCAGCGCGACCTGCCCCGCGCGATCCTGCTGTCCCTCGCGATCATCACCGCGCTGTACGTCCTGGTCGCCGCCGTCGCCGTGGGCGCCAAGCCGTGGCGGCAGTTCACCGACTCCGAGGCCACCCTCGCCCAGATCATGCGCGAGGTCACCGGCCAGAGCTTCTGGGGCACCCTGCTGGCGTTCTGCGCCGTCGTCGCCATCGCCAGCGTCGTCCTCACCGTGCTCTACGGCCAGACCCGCATCCTGTTCGCCATGTCCCGCGACGGACTGGTGCCCAAGGTGTTCGCCCGGGTCAGCCCGCGCACCGGCACGCCCCGCGCCAACACCCTGATCGTCTCCCTGTTCTGCGGTGTGCTCGCCGCCGCCGTCCCGCTCGGCCAGCTCGCCGACGCCACCAGCATCGGCACCCTCTTCGCCTTCGCGCTGGTCAACGTCGCCGTCGTGGTGCTGCGCCGCAGCCGCCCCGACATGCCGCGCTCCTTCCGGGTCCCGCTGTCCCCGCTGCTGCCCGCCCTCGGCCTCGGCTTCTGCCTCTGGATGATGGGCAGCCTGTCCACCGTCACCTGGGTCGTCTTCGGTGTCTGGATGGCCGTCGGGCTCGTGTTCTACTTCCTCTACGGCTACCGCCGCTCCCGGCTCGCCGCCCCCGCCCCGTCGGAAGCGAAGTGAACGACCCGCAGTGCTGAACGATCTCGACGAACGCATCGTGCACGCCCTCGCCGAGGACGCCCGCCGCTCCTACGCGGACATCGGCCAGCTCGTCGGCCTCTCCGCACCCGCCGTCAAACGGCGCGTGGACCGGCTGCGCGCCACCGGGGCCATCACCGGTTTCACCGTGCGGGTGGATCCCGCCGCCCTCGGCTGGGAGACGGAGGGGTTCGTCGAGATCTACTGCCGCAGCAACACCTCCCCGGAGACCATCCAGCGGGGTCTGGAGCGGTACCAGGAGGTCGTCGCCGCGTCCACCGTCACCGGGGACGCGGACGCGGTCGCCCAGGTCTTCGCCTCCGACATGCGGCACTTCGAACGGGTGCTGGAGCGCATCGCCGGCGAGCCTTTCGTGGAGCGGACCAAGTCCGTGCTGGTGCTGTCGCCGCTGCTGCGGCGGTTCTCGTCCGGCTCGCCGGCATGAGCCGCGACACGTGGGCCGGGCCCGCCGTCGCCGGTACGCCGTCCCCCGCGTGACGGTCGCCGGACCGGCGTAATCTGGGGCATATGCGGCAGCCCTCCGATGCCGGTGCGGTGACCGGTGAGTCCGAGGGGCCGGACCCGGTTTTCGTCGACGCCTCCGGCCGGCGGGCCCGGCTGCTGCGGCGGGCCGGCTACGGGGCCGCCGGGCTGGCCGCCGGATATCTGAGCGTGCTCGCGCTGAGCCTGATGGGGGCGACCCCGTTCGCCCCGGAAGCCCTGCTGCCGCCGCTGCCCGGGGAGTCCTCACCGGCCGCGCCGCAGCGGCAGGACGCGGACGGGGACGCACGGCCGCCCGAGGACGCCGGGGCCGCGGTGGGGCCCGGATCGCCGCTCGTACCGCTGATCGTGATCCCCGGGGAGGACCCGGCGGGCTCGTTGCTGCTGCCGCCCGGCGCCGGTCCCGGCAGCGTCGCCGGAGTGCCGGTGGAGCCGCCGGACCCGGGCGGGGTGGAGGTCACCGACGAGCCGGCGCCGTCCGACGAGCCTGATGACCCCGAGGAGCCGGGCGGCGAACCCGAGGAGCCCGCCGAGCCCGGTACGGGCGAGCCGTCCGCGCCTCCCGACGGCGGTGACTCCGAGGCGCCGCCGCCCGGCACCGGCGAGCCTTCCGGGCCCGGAACGGACAACCCGCCCGAGCCGCCCGGAACACCGCAGCCCACGCCCGAGGCGCCGACCGAGAACCCCGGCGCCTCCCCGCCCGACGACCCGCCGGCCGCCGGGACCCCCTGATGCGGCGGCGACCGCACCGCCCGGCCGGTTCACCGCCCGCGGCACCGGGACCGCGGCGGCACTGGTTCCGCATCGTGGTGCCCCTCGTCCTGCTGGCCTTCGTCGTCTCCGTCCTCGCCGTCGACGGCTACACCTCCCGCGGCTTCGCCGGGGACCAGGAGGGCCGCGGGGAACGGGCCGGGCGGAGCGGGGCGGGGGTGCCCCGGGAGGTCGCGGACGGGGGACCGGTCGTCGACGCCGGTCACGATCCGCCGCGCTCCTACCGAGCGCCCGGCAGAACGGTCGTGCTGACCTTCGACGACGGACCCGACCCCATGTGGACGCCCCGCGTCCGCGAGGTCCTCGACCGCCACGGCGTCCCCGGCACCTTCTTCGTCACCGGACGCCAGACCGCCCGCCACCCCGGCCTCGTACGGGACCTGATCCGCTCGGGGCACGAGATCGGGGTGCACACCTTCTCCCACCCCGACCTGGCCACGCAGTCCGGGGACGCGGTCGACCGCGAGCTGGCGTTCACCCAGCTCGCACTCGCCGGGGCCGCAGGCGTCCACAGCTCGCTCGTGCGGATGCCGTACTCCTCGACCGCCGGCGCGCTGGACGGGCCGTCCTGGTCCGTCGCCCGGCACCTCGGCGAGAAGGGGTACGTGCTGGCCTTCGTCGACCAGGACACCCGGGACTGGAGCCGCCCCGGCGCCCGGGCCATCGCCGACGCGGCCACCCCCGACCCGCCCGGCCGGGGCACGGTCGTCCTGCTGCACGACTCCGGCGGCGACCGCTCGCAGACCGTGCGGGCGCTGGAGACGCTGGTGCCGCGGCTCAAGGCCGACGGCTACCGCTTCGCCACGGTCGCCGAGCTGGTGGGCGTCGAACGCCTCACGGACGGCGCCGGCACCGCGGCGCGGTGGCAGGGGTGGGTGTTCGTGACCGCCGTGACCGTGTCGGGGACCACGGTGTCGGTGCTGGGCGTGCTGCTGCTGGTCGTCGGAGGGCTGGTGCTGGGGCGGTGCGTGCTGATGCTCGGGCTGGCCCACCGTCACGCGCGACTCGCACGCCGGTGTCCGCGCGCCGGGCCGGGTCCGCCCGTCACCGGGCCGGTCAGCGTGGTCGTGCCCGCCTGCAACGAGGTGCTGTGCATCGGCAAGACGCTGCGGTCCCTGGCCGTGAGCGACCACCCCGTGGAGATCGTCGTCGTGGACGACGGGTCCGACGACGGGACCGCCGACGCCGCCGAGGCGCTGGGGCTGCCTGGGGTGACCGTGGTGCGGACGCCCAACCGGGGCAAGGCGGCCGCTCTGAACACCGGTGTGCTGCGGGCCTCGCACGAGATCGTCGTGATGCTGGACGCCGACACCGTCTTCGAGCCCTCGACCGTCCGGCGCCTCGTCGAGCCGTTCGCCGACCCGTCCGTCGGCGCCACCGCCGGCAACGCCAAGGTCGGCAACCGGCACGGCATGCTCGGCCGCTGGCAGCACATCGAGTACGTCATGGGCTTCAACCTCGACCGGCGCATGTACGACCTGCTGCACTGCATGCCGACCGTGCCCGGCGCCGTCGGGGCCTTCCGTGTCCGTGCCCTGCGCGAGGCCGGGATGCTCAGCGGGGACACGCTCGCCGAGGACACCGACCTCACCATGGCCCTGCACCGGGCCGGCTGGGAGGTGCGCTACGCCGAGCACGCCGTCGCCCGGACCGAGGCGCCGGGGTCCCTGCGGCAGCTCCGGCGCCAGCGGTACCGGTGGAGCTACGGCACGATGCAGGCCGCGTGGAAGCACCGGCACGCCCTCGTCGAGCGGGGGCACGCCGGGCGGTTCGGGCGGGTGGGGCTGCCGTTGCTGGCGGTGTTCCAGATCCTCACGCCGCTGCTCGCCCCGCTGATCGACCTGCTGACCGTGTACGGGCTGGTGTTCGGGAACGCGGCGCTCACGCTGCTGGCCTGGTGCGGGGTGCTGGCGGTGCAGGGGGTGTGCGCCGCGTACGCGTTCCGTCTCGACGGGGAGCCGCTGCGGCCGCTGTGGGCGCTGCCGGTGCAGCAGATCGTGTACCGGCAGGTGATGTACCTGGTGCTGGTGCAGGCCTGCCTCACCGCGCTCAGCGGGTACCGGCTGCCCTGGCAGCGGCTCAAGCGGAAGGGGAATGTGGTGGTGCCGCCGGCGGGAGGAGGACTACGCTCGGGGGTATGACCTGGCGACATTGATCCACGCGCAGTGCCTCCCGAGGGCCGCCTCGGGCTCCGTTCGACCTCAGCGTCCGGTGTCCGAACCGCCCTTACGGGAAGGCCTCATGACTCTCACGCCCACGCGTGCCGTCGACGTGCGCGTGCGTCGGCTGACGACCACGCTGTACGGCTACTCGTTCCTCGAAGAATTCGTCCTGCTGTACCCGGTGTACGCGCTGCTGTTCAGCGACGCCGGGCTGTCCGTGTGGCAGATCTCGTCCCTGTTCGCCCTGTGGTCCGTCACCGCCGTGGTGCTGGAGGTGCCGTCCGGGGCCTGGGCCGACGCGGTGTCGCGGCGGCTGTTGCTGGTCATCGGTCCGCTGCTGACGGGCGCCGGGTTCGCCTCGTGGGTGCTCGTGCCGTCGTACGCCGCCTTCGCGGTGGGGTTCGTGCTGTGGGGGATCGGCGGGGCGCTGACCTCGGGCGCGCTGGAGGCCCTCGTCTACGACGAGCTGGAGCGGAGCGGGGCGGCGGACCGGTACGCCCGCGTGCTCGGACGGGCGCGGGCGGCGGGGCTGGTCGCCGTGATGGCGGCGATGGGGCTGGCCGGGCCTGTGCTGGCGTGGGGCGGCCATGCGGCCGTGGGGGCGGCGAGTGTGCTGGTGTGTCTGCTGACGTCGGTGACGGCCTTGCGGTTTCCCGAGCAGCGGGCCGCCCGGGCGGGAACGGGCGTGCGGCGGGGATGGGTCGCCGCTCTGCGGGCCGGGCTGGGTGAGGCTCGGCGGGACCGGTCCGTGCGGCGTGCGTTGCTGCTGGTGCCGGCGGTGGCGGCGGTGTGGGGGGCGCTGGACGAGTACACGCCGCTGCTGGTGCGGGAGGCGGGCGTCGGCGATGCCGCCGTGCCGGGGGTGCTGCTGGTGATCTGGGGCGGGGCCACCGCGGGGAGTCTGCTGGCGGGGGAGGGCGAGCGGTTCGGTACGGGCGGGCTGGCGCTGCTGCTGGGCGGCGGCGGGCTCGCTCTGGCGGTGGGGGCCTTGGGCGGGACCGTGGTGGGGCTGGTGCTCGTCGCGGTGGCGTTCGGGGCGTTCCAGGCGGCGACGGTGCTGGCGGAGACGCGTGTGCAGCACCGGATCGAGGCGACGGGGCGGGCGACGCTGACGTCGGTGGCGGGGCTGGGTACGGAGGTGGTGACGCTGACCGTGTTCGCGGGGTACACGGTGATCGCCTCGGGTCACGGGCACGGGGCGGCGTTCGCGGTGGCGGCGGTGCCGTACGTGGTGCTGGCGGTGGGGTTGACCGCGGCCCGCCCCCGCCGCACGGCGTGACGCCCGTAGGGGGTGGTGGAGAGAGGTAGCGGCGGGGGTGGACGTCCGACGTCCACCCCCGCACCCCCGCGCAACGAATCGCCGGAAACCGCGTCCGAGACGCAACAACCACCGCACCGGTGCGCAACGGCTCCTTCTTGTTGGGCGAGCCCGCCCGCCCGTACCTTCATGGTTGACCCCCGACCCCCCGCCTGCCCGGTGAGGATCCCCCATGCGCACCGCCCTGCTCCAGAGCTCCGGCCACCCCGGCCATGTCACCGAGAACCTCAAGGCTCTCGACGACGCGGCCGCCCGCGCCGCCGCGGCGGGCGCGGAACTGCTGGTGACCTCGGAGCTCTTCCTCACCGGCTATGCCATCGGCGACGACCTCGGCCGTCTCGCCGAGCCCGCCGACGGCGACGCCGCGGACGCGGTCGCCGAGACCGCCGCCCGCCACGGCCTCGCCGTCGCCTACGGCTACCCCGAGCGCGCCGGCGACACGGTGTACAACTCCGTCCAGCTCGTCGCCCCCGACGGCGCCCGTCTCGCGAACTACCGCAAGACCCACCTCTACGGCTGCTTCGAGCACGACCACTTCACCCCGGGCGAGAACCCGGTCGTGCAGGCCGAGCTGAACGGACTCACCGTCGGCCTGATGATCTGCTACGACGTGGAGTTCCCGGAGAACGTCCGCGCGCACGCCCTCGCCGGCACCGACCTGCTGCTGGTGCCCACGGCCCAGCTGCACCCGTACCAGTTCGTCGCCGAGTCCGTCGTGCCCGTGCGCGCCTTCGAGAGCCAGCTGTACATCGCGTACGTCAACCGGGTCGGCCCGGAGGGCGCGTTCGAGTTCGTGGGGCTGTCCACGCTGGCCGGGCCCGACGGGGTCGCCCGCGCTCGCGCCGGCCGGGGCGAGGAACTGCTCCTTGCCGACGTCGACCCGGTGCTTCTCGCCGCGTCGCGTGAGGACAACCCGTATCTGCGGGACCGGCGGCCCCGCCTCTACGGGTCCCTCGTCTGATCTTTCCTGGTTCCCATCACTGCAAGGAGTCCGTACCCCATGACGTCCACGGTGCCCAACGCCGTCGAGCACGCCGACGAGCAGCAGCCGCCGATCACCATGTTCGGCCCTGACTTCCCGTACGCGTACGACGACTTCCTGGCCCACCCCGCCGGGATCGGGCAGGTGCCGGCCACCGAGCACGGCACCGAGGTCGCCGTCATCGGCGGTGGGCTGTCCGGGATCGTCGCCGCTTACGAGCTGATGAAGATGGGGCTCAAGCCGGTGGTGTACGAGGCCGACCAGATCGGCGGGCGGCTGCGGACCGTCGGGTTCGAGGGGTGCGATCCGTCGCTGACGGCGGAGATGGGCGCCATGCGGTTCCCGCCGTCGTCCACGGCCCTGCAGCACTACATCGACCTGGTGGGGCTGGAGACCCGGCCTTTCCCGAATCCGCTGGCCGAGGCGACCCCTTCGACCGTCGTCGATCTGAAGGGGGAGTCGCACTACGCGGAGACGATGGACGATCTGCCGCAGGTCTACCGTGACGTCGCCGACGCCTGGGCGCGGTGTCTGGAGGAGGGGGCCGACTTCTCCGACATGAACCGGGCCCTGCGCGAGCGGGACGTGCCGCGGATCCGGGAGATCTGGTCGCGCCTGGTGGAGAAGCTCGACAACCAGACGTTCTACGGGTTCCTGTGCGAATCGGAGGCCTTCAAGTCGTTCCGGCACCGGGAGATCTTCGGGCAGGTCGGGTTCGGGACCGGGGGATGGGACACCGATTTCCCGAATTCCATCCTGGAGATTCTGCGGGTCGTCTACACCGAGGCCGACGACCATCACCGGGGGATCGTCGGCGGGTCGCAGCAGCTGCCGCTCAGGTTGTGGGAGCGGGAGCCCGAGAAGATCGTCCACTGGCCGTACGGGACGTCGTTGAAGTCGCTGCACGTGGACGGCGAGCCGCGGCCCGCCGTCACGCGGCTCGGGCGGACCGCAGGCAACCGGATCACCGTGACGGACGCCCGTGGTGACATCCGTACGTACCGGGCGGCCATCTTCACCGCGCAGTCCTGGATGCTGCTGTCGAAGATCGACTGCGACGACTCGCTCTTCCCGATCGACCACTGGACCGCCATCGAGCGCACCCACTACATGGAGAGCTCCAAGCTGTTCGTGCCCGTGGACCGTCCCTTCTGGCTGGACAAGGACGAGGACACCGGGCGGGACGTCATGTCGATGACGCTCACCGACCGGATGACCCGCGGCACCTATCTGCTGGACAACGGTCCCGACCGGCCCGCGGTCATCTGCCTGTCGTACACGTGGTGCGACGACAGTCTGAAGTGGCTGCCGCTGTCCGCCAACGAGCGGATGGAGGTCATGCTGAAGTCGCTCGGCGAGATCTACCCCAAGGTCGACATCCGGAAGCACATCATCGGCAACCCGGTGACCGTCTCCTGGGAGAACGAGCCCTACTTCATGGGCGCGTTCAAGGCCAACCTGCCGGGCCACTACCGCTACCAGCGGCGGCTGTTCACCCACTTCATGCAGGACCGGCTGCCGGAGGACAAGCGGGGCATCTTCCTCGCCGGCGACGACATCTCGTGGACGGCCGGCTGGGCCGAGGGCGCCGTGCAGACCGCGCTCAACGCGGTGTGGGGCGTCATGCACCAGCTCGGGGGCGCCACCGACCCGGGCAACCCGGGTCCCGGCGACCTGTACGACGAGATCGCGCCCGTCGAACTCCCGGAGGACTGAGGTCAGTCGGGCAGCGGAGTGAGCAGCATGCGGCCCGCGAACCCCACCGCGGTGTCCAGCCGTTCGGTGAACTCCGCTGCCACGTCGGGCAGTCGGCGCAGCGCCCACAGGGCACGCGCCGCCGTCCAGGCCGCGTCCCGGGCGCGGTCCAGGCTCCACGCGCCGAGCAGATGGGTCAGCGGGTCGGCGATCCTCAGTGACTCGGGGCCGGGCACCAGCTCGTCGCGGATGCGCTCCTCCAGCGACAGGAGGAGTTCGCCCACGGCCTCGAACTCGTCCTCCAGGTCGGCGGGTTCGCAGCCGAGCGTACGGCAGGTGTCCACGACGGCCAGCGCGAGGTCGTGCCCGATGTGCGCGTTGATGCCCGCCAGCGCGAACTGCACCGGACGTACCCCGGGATGGCGGCGGGACTGGAACAGCGGACGCCAGCAGGCGGGGGGACGCCGGCCGTCCGCCGCCGCGTCGACGGCCGCCAGATAGCGCTCCGCGAAACGGACGTCCAGGGTGATCACCGCACGCGGGTCGGGGAACAGACCGGCGTCGACGCGCCGGTCCACGGCCCGGGTCACGGCGAGGTAGACACGGTTGAAGACCGCGACCCCGTCCCGCGCGGGCAGGGCCGCGTCGAGGGCGCGCAGACGGGCGACGACCGTGTCGACCGGGGTGAGGACTTGTTCGCATTGCGCCATGAGCGCAGGGTGACACCTTTAGTCTGGCTCCAGTGGCGGCGGGCCCGGCGCTTCCCCGGAACGGGGGAACGCGCCCGCCGTGGGGGAGGGGGAAGCACAAGGTGGCAGGCTCGCGTGCCCGGAGACTCTCGGCGCGCCGTGCGGAACGCCGGCGTGCCGCGCGGAGGGCCGCGATGGTCGCGGCGGCCTCGGTCGTCGTCGCGGCCGGCACCGTGTCCGGGGTGATCTCGGCGACCGGGGACGGGCGGGACGCGCCGGAGGCCCGGCCCGTGCCCTCCGCGTCGCCCAGTCTCGTGCCGCTGCCCGCCGTGCCCTCGGCTTCCCCTTCGGCCACCGTGTCCGCGTCGCCGTCCGTCAGGCCCGAGCGGGCCGGTGCGCCGGCTTCCGCGTCGCCGCGTGTGAAGAGGAAGACGGTCGAGGCGGCGGCCACGCGGCTCTACCGGCATCCCGCCTCCCGGGTGCTCGACTGGGTGCGGGCGCATCCCGGCGATCCGCGCCGGCCCGTCATCGAGTCGCGGATAGCCGACCGGCCGGCGGCCGTCTGGTTCGCGGACTGGTCGCCGGACACCGTCACCGCGCGGGTCAGGGCGGTGACGTCCGGCGGGGCCGCCCAGGGGCGGGTGCCCGTCGTGGTGCCGTACGCGATTCCCGGGCGGGACTGCGGCGGCCACTCCGAGGGCGGCGCCCCGGACCTGGACGCCTACGACGACTGGATCGACCGGTTCGCCGCCGGGCTCGGCAGCGGGGAGGTCGTGGTGATCCTGGAGCCCGACTCGGTCGCGCAGGCCGACTGTCTGTCCGCCGGGCAGCGGGCCGAGCGGTTCGCCTCGCTGGCCCGCGCCGGGCGCCTGTTCAAGGCGGCCAACCCCCGCGCCCGCGTCTACTACGACGCCGGGCACTCCGGCTGGCACACGCCCGCAAAGCAGGCGGACCTGCTGCGGCAGGCGGGGGCCGCCTCGCCCACGTCGTCGGACGGCGTCTTCAGCAACGTGTCCAACTTCCACGGCACCGCCGACGAGATCGCCTACGACCGTGCCGTGCTCGACGCCCTCGGCGGGACGGGCCTCGGCGCGGTGATCGACACCAGCCGCAACGGCAACGGCGCACCCGCCGACGGCGCATGGTGCGACCCCGCCGGCCGCAGACTGGGCCGGGCGCCGACGCTCAGCACCGGCGAGTCCCGGATCGACGCCTACCTGTGGGTCAAGCTCCCCGGCGAGTCCGACGGCTGCGAGGGCGCGCCGGGGACCTTCAGCCCGTCGTACGCCTACGACTTGGCGCGCTGATCCTCCTCGGAGCCGCCCGTGTCGTAGGAGGAGGTGCCCTCGTCGAGCAGCGGCTTCTGCGTCTTCAGATGGGCGGGCGCGAAGGCGCGCAGCGCGTGGTAGCCGGTGATGACGACGACCGTGCCGAGGGCGATGCCGCTGAGCGAGAAGGTGTCGGTGAACTCCATGGAGACGTTGCCGACACCGATGATGATGCCCGCCGCGGCCGGCACCAGGTTCAGCGGATTGCGCAGGTCCACCTTGGCGTTGAGCCAGATCTGCGCGCCGAGCAGGCCGATCATGCCGTACAGGATGACGGTGATGCCGCCCAGCACACCGCCGGGGATCGCCGCCACGACCGCGCCGAACTTGGGGCACAGGCCGAACAGCAGGGCGAAGCCGGCGGCGGCCCAGTAGGCGGCGGTGGAGTAGACGCGGGTCGCGGCCATCACGCCGATGTTCTCGGAGTACGTGGTGTTGGGCGGGCCGCCGACCGCGGTGGACAGCATGGAGCCGACGCCGTCCGCGGAGATGGCCGTGCCGAGCTTGCCGTCGAGGTCGTCGCCGGTCATCTCGCCGACCGCCTTCACATGGCCCGCGTTCTCGGCGATCAGCGCGATGACCACCGGCAGCGCGACCAGGATCGCCGACCACTCGAAGGACGGCCCGTGGAAGTCGGGCAGGCCGATCCAGTCCGCCCGGCCCACGGCGGACAGGTCCAGACGCCAGTGGTCGGTGACCTTGCCGCTCGCGTCGGCCGAGTGGATCGGCCCGAGGATCCGGTCCTGCGCCCAGGACAGCACGTATCCGAAGATCAGGCCGAGGAAGATCGCGATGCGGGACCAGAAGCCCCGCAGGCAGACCACGGCCAGTCCGGTGAAGAGCATCACGAACAGCGCGGTCCACTGGTCCTGCGGCCAGTACGTCGAGGCGGTCACCGGCGCCAGGTTGAAGCCGATCAGCATCACCACCGCGCCGGTCACCACGGGCGGCATCGCCGCGTGGATGATCCGCGCGCCGAAGCGCCGCACCGCGAGGCCCGCCAGGAACAGCGCGGCGCCCACCACGAACACCGCGCCCGTCACCGTGGCGCTGGAGCCGCCGTCCGCCCGGATCACCGCGGCGACGCCGACGAAGGAGAGCGAACAGCCCAGGTAGCTGGGCACCCGGCCGCGGGTGGCCAGCAGGAAGACGACGGTCGCGACGCCCGACATCATGATCGCCAGGTTGGGGTCGAGGCCCATGAGGACGGGAGCCACGAAGGACGCGCCGAACATGGCGACCACGTGCTGGGCGCCGAGGCCCGCGGTGCGCGGCCAGGAGAGGCGCTCGTCGGGACGGACCACCGCCCCGGGTGCCGGAGTGCGTCCGTCTCCGTGCAGTTTCCAGCGGACGCCGAGATCCATGGGTTGTCGCTTTCGTCGTGCGGCCAGCGTGTCCGCACCATTGTGCGGCCCGGAGAGGAGTGGTTCGCACAGGTGGGCGGGCACGCGGGCGCTTCTGAGCGTCCGCTTAGGATGAGGGCACGCCGTCGATCGATGCACACGGCACCGATCCCGTACGTCCCAGGAGCACCGCCCGTGACCGCCGAAGCCCCGCCCGCGCCCGCCCGCTCCTACGGCCGGCTGATCCCCGTGACCGTCCACTTCGACGACCTCGACGCGCTGGGGCTGCTGCACAACGCCCGCTACCCGCTGCTCGTCGAGCGCGCCTGGGCCGAGCTGTGGCAGGCCAACGGCGTCACCTTCGACGGCGACTGGGCGGCCGCCGGCGACGCCTGCAACGCGGTCAAGGAACTGCGCCTCACCTACGAGGCCCCGGTGACGCGGCCCGGCCCCTACGCCGTCCATCTGTGGCTGGACCGGCTCGGCACGACCGGGCTCACCTACGGCTTCCGGTTCTGCTCGCCGGACGGCGCCGTGACCTACGCCCGGGGCAGCCGGGTGCTGGTGCGGCTGGACGCCACCACCCTGCGCCCGGCGCCCTGGAGCGAGGCGTTCAGGGGCGCCGCTCGGGGACTGCTGCGTCCGGACGCGTGACCTTCACCCGGTCGCCCGCGCGCAGCACGCCGGCGAAGCCCGCGATGCCGCACGTCAGCAGCGTCACCAGCATGAACGACACCATCAGGCTGGTGGCCTGGGCCAGCATGCCGATCGCGCTGGGGGCGATCAGCCCCGAGGTGTAGGTGATGGTCGCCACGCCCGCGATGGCCAGGCTCGGGTTGGAGCCGCTGCGGCCGGCGGCGGCGAAGCACAGCGGGACCACCACCGCGATGCCCAGGCCCATCAGCGCGAACCCGGTCATGGCGATGGCGGGGTGACGGGCGAAGACGATCAGCAGGCCGCCGAGGAGGGCGACCACGCCGCTCGCGCGGACCGTGCGCACCGCGCCGTAGCGGTCCACCACCCGGTCGCCCGCGATGCGGGCGACCGCCATGGTGAGCGTGAAACCGGTGGTGCAGGCGGCCGCGAGGCCCGCGGACGTCTCCAGCTGGTCGCGCAGATAGACCGCCGACCAGTCCAGGCTCGCCCCCTCGGCGAACACCGCGCAGAAGCCGATCGCGCCGATGAGCAGCGCCGAGCGGGGCGGCAGCGCGAACCGCGGCGGCGGCTCCTCGTCCTCGGCCGGCTGCAGGTCGAGCACCCAGGCGCAGGCCGCGAAGCCCACGACCGTCAGCACGCCGGCCGCCAGCGCGTGGTGCAGCCGGGCGTCCGAGCCCAGGTGCGCGGCGAGCGTGCCGGCCGCCGAGCCGACGACCGCGCCGACGCTCCACATGCCGTGCAGGCCGGACATGATCGACCGGTCGAGCCGGTTCTCCACCTCGACGCCGAGGGCGTTCATCGCCACGTCCGACATGCCCGCGGTGGCGCCGTAGACGAACAGGGCAAGACACAGGGTGAGCAGGTTCGGGGCGAGGGCCGGCAGCACCAGCGCGAGCGTCCACAGGGCGAGCAGCCCGCGCAGCGCGTTGCGGGCGCCGAAGCGGTGCGAGATGCCGCCCGCGAGCGGCATCGCCAGGGACGCGCCCAGTGCGGGGAAGGCGAGCGCCAGGCCCAGCTGGCCCGCGCTGACCCCCGCGTGGTCCTGGATCCAGGGGACCCGGGTCGCGAACGAACCGGTGACCGCGCCGTGCACGGCGAACACCGCGGCCACGGCGTACCGTGCCCGCCTCACCTCGTGTTGCGTATGAACCACCGCACTCATCGACCCGCCCCTCCCTGATCCACCGTTGTCGTACGCGTCTCCGCTTCGTGTGCGCCGCCGTAAACTATCAGGAACCCTGCCTGAAAGAAACGGGCCGTCCCCGGACACGGCGCCCGCCGGCCGGGCCCGCCGATCTGGAAGGATCCCGGCATGGCCGCATCCCCGAGCACCGCCCGAGCCATCAACGACCGGCTCGCCCTGCGCCTGCTCCAGCAGGAGGGCCCGCTCACCGCCGGGCGGTTGAAGGAACTCACCGGACTCTCCCGGCCCACCGTCGCCGACCTCGTCGAACGCCTCACCGCGGCCGGCCTGATCGAGGTCGCCGGCGAGGCCCGCGCCCAGCGGCGCGGCCCCAACGCCCGGCTCTACGGGATCGTCGCCGGCCGCGCGCACCTCGCCGCCCTGGACGTGCGCACCGAGGGCGTCGCCCTGGCCGTGTCCGACCTCGTCGGCGGAGTGCTGGCCGAGGCGTCCCTGCCCATCGCCGACGACACCGGCACCGGCCCCGCCGTCGAGCAGGCCGTCGCCCTCGTCGAGCGGACGGCCAAGGAGGCCGGCGCCGACCGGCTGCACACGGTGGGCATCGGCGCGCCCGGCCTGATCGACCCCGCGACCGGCGAACTCCGCGACTCCACCGGCCTGCCGCAGTGGCACCGGCGCCTGGTCGCGGTGCTCCAGGAACGGCTGCCCGAGGCCCGGGTCAGCGTGGAGAACGAGACCAACCTCGCCGCACTCGCCGAGCAGCGCGACGGGGCCGCCCGTGACCGGGACACCTTCGTGCTGCTGTGGCTGGGCCACGGCACCGGCGCCGCGGTGATCCTCGACGGCACGTTGCGCCGGGGCGCCTCGGGCGGCACCGGCGAGATCGGCTTCCTCCCCGTCCCGGGCACCCGGGGCCTGCCCTCGGCCACCGACTGCGCGGGCGGCTTCCACTCCCTGGCCGGCGCGGCGGCGGTCGCACAGCTCGCGGCCGAGTGCGGCGTCGTGCCGGAGCCCGGGGCCGGTCCGGAGGCGGCGGGTGCGGTGCGGGCGGCCGTGTCCGCGCACGGGAGCGCGGCGCACACGCGTTTCCTCGACGTCCTGGCCGACCGCGTCGCCGTCGGCGTCGCCTCCGTGGTCGCGCTGCTGGACCCCGGGTGCGTGGTCCTGGGCGGCGAGATCGGCCAGGCGGGCGGCGAGGCACTGGCGTCCCGCGTCCACGACCGCCTGACCGCGATGTCCCCCCTCCCCGTCGAGGTGCGCCCCAGCACCCTGGGCGGAGGAGCGGTCCTCCGCGGCGCCCTCCTCACGGCCCGCGACCACGCCCAGGACGAACTCTTCGGCGTGCCGGAGCACTGAGCGGGACGCCCGCCGGCGACACCGGAAGGGGCGTGCGTGTCGCGTCCTGCGAGGCGCCCCCTCGGCCGGGTGGCTGCCGGCGGGCCGCGTTCTCCGCGATCCGTTCGGTGGGGGGCGGACGAGCGTGCGGCCTGCCCCCGCTCGATGCCGGGACGGCCCGGACGCGGCAGGTCGCGCGGGCCGGCCCTGGCCGGGCGGCGGCCTGCCCGGTGCCGGACGAGGCGGTTCCTCGCCGGGACGCCCGGCCCGGCGAGGCGGGAGGCCGTCCGTACCCCTACCGGCGCCCCGCCCTCGCGGTGAACCGCTCCGCCAGGAACTCCTCGAACGTGCGGGTCCCGACCGCCCGTTCCGGGGCGAGGTGGCCGCCCGCGCGGAACGCCTCGTACGCCGCTCCGCGCAGCGGGACCTTCACCAGCGCGCGGCGGCGGCCCGCCGCATCCAGGTACGCGCGGGCCAGGGAGGGGAGCGTGCGGATCTCAGGGCCGGCCAGGTCGTCGGCGCGGCCGGCGGGCGCGCCCTGCGCCAGTCCGGCCAGGCGCTCCGCGACCTCCCTGACCTCCACCGGCTGGTCCTTCACCCGGGCGGGCAGCGGCATCACCGGCGACTTCGACAGGCCCTGGAACAACCGGAACAGCAGGTCGTGGAACTGGGTGGCGCGCAGCACCGTCCAGCCCGTCCCGGAGTCCTCGATCTGCCGCTCCACCGCCAGCTTGGTGCGGTAGTAGGGGAACGGCACCCGGTCCACGCCGACGATCGAGATGTAGACCAGGTGCTGCACCCCGGCCCGCCGCGCGGCCGCGATCAGGTTCCGCGCGGCCTGTTCGTCGCCGCCCCGCGCCGAGGTGGCGCAGTGCACCACCGTGCCCATGCCGTCGAGGGCCCGGTCCAGTCCGCTGCCGCCCTCGCGCAGGTCGACGGCGTAGGGCGGGGTGTGCCGACTGAGCACCCGCACCTCGTGGCCGTCCGCCCGCAGCCGTTCGACGACGGGCCGGCCGAGGGTTCCGGTACCGCCGGTCACCAGGATCGTGGTCATGCTGCTCGAGTCCCTTCGGACACCGGCGCCCTGGGGGTGTGCGGGTGGCGCCGTAAGGGATCCAGCTTCGCCGGGCCGGGCGCCGGGCGCATCCGCGCGCGTGGTGAGGCCCGGCGGCGGGCAAGGGCCGTCGTCACCGCCGCCGGGCCGGTCGGGGAGGGGAGCGCGACGGACCCCTGGTCCGGCCGGCACTCCGCGGAGATGGCTCGGACCCTAAGAGGACTAGACCACTCCGGTCAATAGGTATGGACCACTCGCCGGGTGCGGGAGGGGGCGCCAAGGGGGCGCACACTCGCGGCAGTTGTGCATCGTGCGACCCTCGGTTGCTTCTAGGTCGCCCGCTGTGACCCACTCCACACACCTCACCTGCGTGGCCGAGTCGCGGCCGTGGCACACTGGGCCTGTACCAGTAGCAGCGCACTCCGGGGTCGGTGAAAGTCCGAACCGGCGGTTACAGTCCGCGACCCGGTCGCCTCCAGCGACCGGTTGACCAGGTGAAATTCCTGGACCGACGGTTAAAGTCCGGATGGGAGGCAGTGCGCGGCGGGCGGGCATCCATGCGCGCCGCCGTACCGGTTCGCCCTTTCGGGCGGGCCCCGTCCGGCGTCGCCCCCGGTGTCCTCGCTCGTGATCCTGTCGTCATCGACAGCCCCGGAGTCCGTGCCCGAAGAGGCAGGAGGACCCGGGAAGTGTTCACCGGAATCGTCGAAGAGCTGGGCGAGGTCACCGCCGTCGAGACCCTCGACGACGCCTGTCGCTTCCGCCTGCGCGGCCCCGTGGTCACACAGGGCGCGAAACACGGCGACTCCATCGCCGTCAACGGCGTGTGCCTCACCGTCGTGGAGCACGAGGGCGACGAGTTCACCGCCGACGTCATGGCGGAGACCCTGAACCGCTCCAGCCTCGGCGCCCTCGCCGTCGGCTCCCGCGTCAACCTCGAGCGGCCCACCGCCGTCGGCGACCGCCTCGGCGGCCACATCGTCCAGGGTCACGTCGACGGCACCGGCGAGATCCTCGACCGCACCCCGTCCGAACACTGGGAGATCGTCAAGATCTCCCTCCCCGCGGAGCTCGGCCGCTACGTCGTGGAGAAGGGCTCCATCACCGTCGACGGCATCAGCCTCACCGTCGTCGACGCCGGGCGCGACCACTTCACCGTCAGCCTCATCCCCACCACCCTCGCCCTGACCACCCTCGGCATCAAGAAGCCCGGGGACCCGGTCAACCTCGAGGTGGACGTCATCGCCAAGTACGTCGAGCGGATGCTCGGCGACCGCGTCGCCGGTGAGGGGGCCACCCGGTGAACTGGCTCAACTCCGAGGCCTTCACCCTGTTCGGCCAGCACATCAAGTGGGCCGACATGATCGGCAACGTGATCGGCCTGATCGGCCTCGCCCTCGGCTGGCGCCGCTCCCTGTGGACCTGGCCCGCCCAGTTCCTCTCCGGGCTCATCCTGTTCACGGCGTTCGCCACCGCCCACCTCTCCGGCAGCGCCGGCAAGCAGGTCGTCGTCATGCTCGTCGCCGTCTGGGGCTTCCGGCAGTGGAACCGCGGCCGGCAGCAGGCGCGGGACGGCTCCGTCGCCGTCCGGTTCGCCACGTGGCGCGAGCGGGGCGTGCTGCTCGCCGGGGCCGCCCTCGGCACCCTCGCCGTCGGCGGACTCTTCACCGCCTACCCGTCCCTGTCCTGGGACCCCTGGCCGGACGCCTACATCTTCGTCGGCACGATCGTCGCGATGTACGCCCAGGCCCGCGGCATGGTCGAGTTCTGGTTCGCCTGGCTGCTCGTCGACCTCGTCGGCGTCCCGCTGAACTTCGCCAACGGCTTCGCCTTCTCCGGCTTCGTCTACGTCATCTACGGCGCACTCGTCCTGTGGGGCATGCGCGACTGGTGGCTGCGCTCCCGCGACGCGCGGCCCGCACTGGAAGGAGCGCCGGCATGACTGCCCGCCCGTCACCCGCCACCGCCCCGAACGAGGCGCTGCGCGCCACCCCCTCGATCCCGCCGATCCTGTACGACACCGAGGACCTCGGCCTCCAACTCGACCCCGTCGAGCGGGCGATCGCCGACATCGCCGCCGGCCGCCCCGTGGTGGTCGTCGACGACGAGAACCGGGAGAACGAGGGCGACCTGATCGTCGCCGCCGAGAAGGCGACCGAGGAGATCGTCGCCTTCATGATGACCGAGTGCCGCGGCATGATCTGCGCGCCGATGACGGGCGAGGAGCTCGACCGGCTGGAGATCCCGCAGATGGTGGCGCAGAACACCGAGTCCATGCGGACCGCGTTCACCGTCACCGTCGACGCCTCCGCCGCCCACGGCGTGACCACCGGCATCTCCGCCTCCGACCGGGCCACCACCCTCCGGCTGCTGGCCGGCGGCACCGCGGCGCCGGACGACTTCGTCCGCCCCGGCCACATCTTCCCGCTGCGCGCCCGCCCCGGCGGCGTGCTCGAGCGCGACGGCCACACCGAGGCCGCCGTCGACCTGGCCCGCCTCGCGGGACTGCGCCCGGCCGGCGCCATCGTGGAGATCGCCGGTGAGGACGGCCGCATGCTGCGGCTGCCCGAGCTGGTTCCCTTCGCCCGCAAGCACGGCCTGTCGATCATCTCCATCGAGGACCTGATCGCCTACCGGCGCAGCAGCGAGCCCACCGTCCGCCGCGAGGCCGAGGTCCGGCTCCCCACCGCCCACGGCACCTTCACCGCGTACGGCTTCCGCTCCACCGTCGACGGCGTCGAGCACGTCGCCCTGGTGCACGGCGACCTCGGCGACGGCGCGGACGTCCTCGTCCGCATGCACTCCGAATGCCTCACCGGCGACGTCTTCGGCTCCCAGCGCTGCGACTGCGGCCCCCAGCTCGACGCCTCCCTGGACCGCATCCAGGCCGAGGGCCGGGGCGTCGTCGTCTACCTGCGCGGCCACGAGGGGCGCGGCATCGGCCTGATGTCCAAGCTGCGCGCCTACGAACTGCAGGAGCGCGGACGCGACACCCTCGACGCCAACCTCGAACTCGGCCTGCCCGCCGACGCCCGCGACTACGCGGCCGGCGCGCAGATCCTCGCCGACCTCGGCGTGCGCAGCGTCCGCCTGATGACCAACAACCCCGACAAGTCCGACGCGCTCGCCCGCCACGGCATCGACGTCGTCCGGCGCGAGCCGATGCCCGTCACCGCGAGCGAGCACAACCTCCGCTACCTGCGCACCAAGCGGGACCGGATGGGCCACGACCTGCCCTGGCTGGACACGCCGACCGTGCCCGCCTGCGGCAACCAGTAACAAGAACCACGAGGAGAGACGTGAGCGGCAAGGGTGCACCGGAGCTGACGGTACGCAACGTGGGCGATCTGCGGGTCGCCGTCATCGCGGCACAGTGGCACGAGAAGGTGATGGACGGACTGGTGGACGGCGCCCTGCGCGCCCTGCACGACCTGGGCATCGACGAGCCGACCCTGCTGAGGGTCCCCGGCAGCTGGGAACTGCCCGTCGTCGCCAAGGTCCTGGCCGGCCGGGGCTACGACGCGATCGTCGCCCTCGGCGTCGTCATCCGCGGCGGCACGCCCCACTTCGACTACGTGTGCCAGGGCGTCACCCAGGGGCTCACCCAGGTGTCCGTCGACACCGGCGTCCCCGTCGGCTTCGGACTGCTCACATGCGACGACGAACAGCAGGCCCTCGACCGCGCCGGACTGCCCGGCTCCCGCGAGGACAAGGGACACGAGGCGGTCACCGCGGCCGTCGCCACCGCCGCCTGCCTGCGCTCGGTGTCCGAACCCTGGCGGTGAGCAGTCCCCGTCACCGCGTAGGGTAAGGACCACCATGTCCAAGAAGACGTTCGAGGAGCTCTTCACCGAGCTCCAGCACAAGGCCGCCCACGGGGACCCCGCCACCTCCCGCACCGCCGAACTGGTGGACAAGGGCGTCCATGCCATCGGCAAGAAGGTCGTCGAGGAGGCCGCCGAGGTCTGGATGGCCGCCGAGTACGAGGGCAAGGAGGCGGCCGCCGAGGAGATCTCGCAGCTGCTCTACCACGTCCAGGTGATGATGGTCGCCCGCGGCATCTCCCTCGACGACGTCTACGCCCACCTGTAAGCAACCCCGCTCCACCCACCCCTCCACGCAAAGGAAGCCGACCTCATGCTGCGCATCGCCGTCCCCAACAAGGGTTCCCTGTCAGGACCTGCGGCGGAGATGCTGCATGAGGCCGGCTACCAGCAGCGCAGGGAGTCCAAGGAGCTGCGGATCGTCGACCCGGTCAACGAGGTCGAGTTCTTCTACCTCCGCCCCCGCGACATCGCGATCTACGTCGCCTCCGGGCAGCTGGACATCGGCATCACCGGCCGCGACCTGCTGATCGACTCCGGCGCCGACGCCGAGGAGATCCTGCCGCTCGGCTTCGCCCGCTCCACCTTCCGCTACGCCGCCAAGCCCGGCACGATCACCGGCCCCGCCGATCTCGCCGGCAAGACCGTCGCCACCTCCTACGAGGGCATCGTCGCCGCGCACCTCGCGGAACACGGCATCGACGCCTCCGTCGTCCACCTCGACGGCGCGGTCGAGACCGCCATCCAGCTCGGCGTCGCCCAGGTCATCGCGGACGTCGTCGAGACCGGCACCTCCCTGCGCAACGCCGGCCTCGAGGTCGTCGGCGAGCCGATCATGACGTCCGAGGCCGTGGTGATCCGGCGCACCGGCACGGACGGCGAGGACCCCAAGGTGCAGCAGTTCCTGCGCCGCCTCCAGGGCGTCCTGGTCGCCCGCACGTACGTGATGATGGACTACGACTGCCGGGTCGAGCAGCTGGAGAAGGCCGTCGCGCTGACCCCCGGCCTCGAGTCCCCGACCGTCTCCCCGCTGCACAACGAGGGCTGGGTCGCCGTCCGGGCGATGGTCCCCTCCAAGGAGGCGCAGCGCATCATGGACGACCTGTACGACATCGGGGCCCGCGCCATCCTCACCACGGCGATCCACGCCTGCCGCCTCTGACGGGGCAGGGAGAGCCACCATGTCCGGCACCCAGCTCCCCGAGCTGCCCGTCACCTTCCGGCCCGGCCGCACCCGCGCCGTGCTGCTCACCGCGGGCGTCGCGCTCTTCGTCGTGGTCAGCCTGATCGGCCTGCTCCTCGGCGGGCTCGGCCCGGGCGAGCGGATCAGCTTCGTGTTCACCGCCGCGCTGCTGGCCGGTGTGCTGTTCCTGCTGGCCCGGCCGAAGATCGTCGCCGACGAGACGGGCGTCACGGTCGTCAACATCGTGAACCGGCGCCGTCTGGAGTGGGCGGAGATCCTTCAGGTGAACCTCCGCTCGGGTGATCCCTGGGTGTTCCTCGACCTCAGCGACGGCACCAGCCTGCCCGCGCTCGGCATCCAGCCGGGCATCGCCCGGCAGCGAGCGGTCGCCGACGCCCGCGCCCTGCGGGCCCTCGCCGAGGCGCACTCCGCACCCGGGGCCGAGGCGCCCCGCGACTGACCCGGAGCCGTCCGGCACCGTCCCGCGGGGAGAACGGACCTGCCGCAGTCGCCCCTGTCTTGATTAATCTGTTGGGCGGAGGCGCGCCGACAACGCCTCCGCCCCTGCCGCCCCGCCCGGTGCGCCGAGGGGCCCCAGCTATCCGAGGAGTGACCCTCTCCGGCGATGGACGGATCGTCCTGCAGTACCTGCGCCGCCCCCTGCCGACATAGCGCCCACCGCCCGGTGCGCGCGCATGCGGAGGCGGCGGCATCATGAGCACCCCTCTGCTGCTTCTCGCAGCCGCCTTCCTGCTGATCCTCGCCAACGGCTTCTTCGTGGCCGCCGAGTTCGGCCTGGTCACCGTCGAACGGGCCGACGCCGAGGAGGCCGCCGCGGCCGGCGACCGGCGCGCCCGCCGGGTCGTCGCGTCCCTGCGCGAACTGTCCTTCCAGCTCTCCGGCACCCAGCTCGGCATCACCATCACCTCCCTGGTGGTCGGCATGCTCGCCGAACCGGCCCTGGCCCAGCTGCTGGACGGCCCGCTCACCGGCGCCGGCATACCCGAGGGCGCGGTCTCCGGCGTGTCCGTGGTGATCGGCATGCTGCTCGCGTCCGCGGTGCAGATGGTGATCGGCGAACTCGTGCCGAAGAACTGGGCGGTGTCCCGGCCGATGCAGGTCGCGCGCTTCGTCGCCGGCCCGCAGCACGCCTTCGCCCGCCTGTTCCGCCCGGTCATCGCCGGACTGAACGCCGTGGCCAACCGGCTGGTGCGGGCCATGGGCATCGAGCCCGCCGACGAGCTCGCCTCCGCCCGCACCCCCGGCGAACTGGTCTCCCTGGCCCGGCACTCGGCCCGTGCGGGCGCCCTGGAGCAGGACACGGCGGACCTCTTCGTCCGCACCCTGTCCCTGGGCGAGCTGACCGCCCAGCACGTCATGACCCCGCGCGTGCGGGTCAGCGCCCTCCAGGCGTCCGCGACCGCCGAGGACGTGGTCAACCTCACCCGCGCCACCGGCCTGTCCCGCTTCCCCGTGTACCGGGAGCGGATCGACGAGATCGCCGGCATGGTCCACCTCAAGGACGCCCTGGCGGTCCCCGCGCACGAACGGCTGCGCACCCCGGTCGCCCGCATCGCCCGCCCGGCGCTGCTGGTCCCCGAGACGCTGCCGGTGCGCCCGCTGCTCACCCGGCTGCGCAGCGAGCAGCCCATCGCGGTCGTCGTCGACGAGTACGGCGGCACCGCCGGCGTCGTCACCCTGGAGGACATCGTCGAGGAGATCGTCGGCGAGGTGCGCGACGAGCACGACGGACAGGACGTGCCCGAACTCGCCCCCGCCCCGCCGGAGGACGGCAACCCGGCCTGGGACGTCGACGGCGGCGCCCGGGTCGACCTCCTGCGCCGCATAGGACTGGAGGTCCCCGAGGGCCCCTACGAGACGGTGGCCGGCCTGGTCGCCGATCTGCTCGGCCGCATTCCGGCCGTGGGGGACCGCACGGAACTGCCGGGCTGGCGGCTGTCGGTGCGCCGGGTCGGCCACTACCGCGCGGAACGCGTCCGCCTGGTCCGCACGGCCCGGGTCCCTCTCGCGGAGGCCGCCGGATGAGCGTCCTGCAACTGCTGTTCGCCGCACTGCTCGTGCTCGCCAACGGCTTCTTCGTCGGCGCCGAGTTCGCCCTGGTGTCGGTCCGCCGCAGCCAGATCGAGCCGCTCGGCACCGCCCGCGCCCGCCAGGTGCTGTACGGCCTGGAGCATCTGCCGCAGATGATGGCGGCCGCCCAGTTCGGCATCACCGTCTGCTCGCTCACCCTGGGCGCGGTCGCCGAACCGACCGTCGCCCGGCTGCTGGAGCCGGTGTTCGCGTGGATGCACCTGCCGCACGGGGTGATCCACCCGCTCGGCTACGTCATCGCGCTCGCCGCCGTGGTCTTCTTCCACCTCGTCATCGGCGAGATGGTCCCGAAGAACCTGGCGATGGCCGCGCCGGGGAAGGCGGCCCTGTGGCTCAGCCCGGGCCTGGTGTGGTTCGCCCGTCTGTGCAAGCCGGTCACCGTCGCCCTCGGCGCCTGCGCCCAGGGCGTCCTGCGGCTCTTCCGCGTGGAGCCCAAGGACGAGGTGGAGGCCGTCTTCACCAGCGAGCAGCTCAACCGGCTGGTGGAGGACGCCGGCCAGGCCGGTCTTCTCGACCCGGAGGAGGCGGAGCGCCTGGAGGACGCCCTGGAGCTGGGCTCGCGCCCGGTGACGGACGTCCTGCTGCGCCGCGAGTCCCTGGTGACGGTCACCCCGGCGGTCACTCCGGGGCAGATCGTGGAGCTGACCGCACGCACCGGGTACTCCCGCTTCCCGGTGGCCGCCGAGGGCGGCGCCTTCATGGGCTATCTGCACGTCAAGGACGTCCTGGACCTGGAGGACGCCGACCGGGCCGTCCCGCAGCAGCTGTGGCGTCCGATGACCACCCTGCGCCCCGAACTGCCGCTGGACGACGCCCTCACGGTGATGCGCCGCGCGGCGACCCATCTGGCGCAGGTGTCGGACGCGTCCGGCAAGGTGCTGGGGCTGGTCGCCCTGGAGGACGTGCTGGAGATGCTCGTGGGCGAGGTGCGGGACCCCGCCCACCGGGAGGTCACGCTCACCCCGCAGCGGGCGAGCGGGGCTCCGGAGGAGGCGCTGGCCACCTGACCGCGGCCCCATGCCGGCATGCCCGTCGGGGTCCTAGGGCCCCGACGGGTCCGACGGGCCCCGCCCCGACAGCACCTCCCCGTACGCCTGCATCAGGTCCGGCAGCCGCAGGGTCGCCAGGTCGTCCCGGGACAGCGGCCCCGGGTAGGCCGACAGCCGCAGGTCGCGGTAGGCGCAGCTCTTCTCGTACAGGGTGCGCAGGAACCGCCCGTTGCCCAGCTCGTCGATCCACCCCTGGTCCACCACGTGCCCGGCGATGGAGCGCAGCTCGTCCAGGGCCTCCTCGTCCCACTCGTCGCCGTTCTCCGCGGCCAGCACCTCGCCGATCCTGGTCAGCTCCAGCGGCCGGTACGAGGGGAAGTCGACGCGGGTGGTGAACCGGGACGACAGCCCGGGGTTCGCGGCCAGCAGCCGGTCCATGCCCTCCGGGTAGCCGGCGAGGATCACCACCAGGTGGTCGCGGTTGTCCTCCGCCCGCTTCAGCAGCACCTGCAGCGCCTCGTCGCCGTACGCGTCGCCCTTGCCGTACCCCGAGTTCGACAGGGAGTACGCCTCGTCGACGAAGAGCACCCCGCCGAGCGCGGAGTCGATCAGCTCGTTGGCCTTCACCGCCGTCTGCCCCAGGTACTCGCCCACCAGGTCCGCCCGCTGCGCCTCCACCAGGTGGTCGCCGCCGAGCAGTCCGAGGGCGTAGAAGACCCGGCCCAGGATCCGGGCGACCGTGGTCTTGCCCGTGCCGGAGGGGCCGGAGAAGACGAAGTGCCGTTTCGGCGGCTGCACCGGCAGCCCCTGCCCGGCCCGCAGCCGCGCCATGTTCAACTGCGCGGACAGGGCTTTGACCTGGCGCTTCACCGGTTCCAGACCCACCATGCGCTCCAGCTCCGCGAGCGCCTCCTCCAGCAGCGCCGCATCGGTGGGCCCCGGGGGCAGCACCGGGCCGGGGCCGCCGGAGCGTTCACGCGCCCCGGACCCGCCGAACGACGGCATCGGGGGAGGGGCGGGGTCCGGGTCGGACAGCCTCAGGTCGCGCCCCTCCGTCCCGAAGAGCGGGTCCAGCGTGTCCTGGCCGTCGACGGTCTCCTGCCCGGTGCCGGTCAGGGTGATCGCGGCGAGGTCGGCGCAGTCGTCGTAGCCGTCCCCCTCGGCGATCGCCGCGAGCCGGGCGGAGGTGTCCATGAAGGCCGGATCGACCCGGTGCACGGCCCGGTACAGGGGGAGCGCGGCGGCGCTGCGGCCCGTGCCCTCGCGGGCGCGGGCCAGCCAGTAGCGCAGCTCCTTGCGCTGCGGTTGCTCGCTGCGGCACCGCATCAGCGCCGCCGACAGCAGCGGCTCCGCCTGCCCGTACATCTCGAGGCGCACCCGGGCCATGCCGCCGAACAGGCCCGCCTCGATGCCCAGCAGCGGGTCGTCGACGAGCGGGTCGGTGTGCCGGACCAGCTGCTCCCAGTCCTTGACGAGATAGGCGCGGCAGGCGTGCAGGAAGCGCACCTGCGGGTCGGTGTCCACCGGGGGCAGTCCGGCGAGCGCGCGGTCCAGCTCGGGGACGTGCCGGCCGTCCAGCCAGTGCGAGGCGTGGGCGAGCAGCAGGTCGCGCGGGGTCTCGAGGACGGGCTGCACCCACCAGCCCAGCCAGTACCAGGAGTTGAGGGTGCGGTGGTGCCGGGTGCGCTGTTCGCCGAAGCGGTCGCGGTGGCGGAACATCCGCAGCAGCGCGGTCGTCGTGTCGACGCGCAGCGCGTGCAGTCCGAGCCAGCCGTCCGCCATCCCCGGGTCGATCCGTACGGCGGTCCGGAACTCCTCCTCCGCCTGCGGATAGGCGCCCATCGTGTAGGCGTCCACGCCTCGCAGCCAGGCGAGGTCGGCCGGGGCCTGCGGGCCCTGCGTGCCGAAGTCCATCACGTCCCCCACAAACCGTGCCCCCGTCGGTGTGCCGGCCGGCCCTTCGGCCGCCGGCGCCCTGTGGCCGAACCGCTGTGCCGCGGACCGGAGTTGCAAGGTGCGCGAAGCTTCGTCGCCGGTCGCACCGAGGGCATCGTACCTGCGGGGGCCCCGCGTCCGCAGGGTGCGGAGCAGGTGGAACGGAGGAGGAAGGGGGGCGCGTGGGAGGGGCGCGGAAGGTGATCCTCACCGAGGGTGATCGTCATATGCCGCTGCGCGCCCGGAAAGCGTGAAAAGGGCAGAACGAAGCCCCCGGTCACGGGGGAACAACCGGGGGCTTCGTGTCTGCCGGCGGCTCCCGAAGGGCCGCACATTGAGAACGTAAGACCTGTACGGGCCCTCGGTCAAGCCGAGTTGGGGGACTGCGGCAACTTGTCCGGGACCCGCTCTTCACAGGATCACCACATCGCCTACGACTCGTCACCGTCCGTAAGGGGACATGGTGCCTCACCTGTCCCGGCAGGCCCGGGAACCACCTCGTACCCCTGCTCTCGCTGCCGTACCAGCAGGTGCGCGAAGGGGCGCGAGGGATCGTCCGCGAAGTGCGCGCGCTCCGCCCGCTCCCAGCCGTCCCAGAACTCCCGCTGCTCCTCGCCGTCCCGCGCCCGCCCCCGCGCCCAGGACTCCTCACGCGGCACGTCCATCCACAGCAGCAGCGCCAGATACGGGCGCAGCGCCGCGCGTCCCGCGCCGACGCCCTCGATCAGCACCACCGGCGCGGCGGGCAGCGGCAGCGGGGGTCCGGGGCGGCGGGCGCGCCAGTCGTAGGGAGCGTAGTGCGCGGTCGCGCCGCGGGAGAGCGGGCCGATCACCTCGTCGTGCAGCCGTGCGGTCCAGTCGAACAGCTCGTCGTGGCGGGCGATGTCGTCGAGGTGCAGCACCGGGGCCGCGCCGAGCCGGTCGGCCAGCAGCCCGGCGAACGTCGACTTCCCGGACCCGGCGTGCCCGTCGACGGCGACGAGCCGCACCGGGCCGCACGAGGGAGGGAGCCGGCGGATGCGGGAGGCGAGCGTGTGAATGGCTGGTTCCCGGGGCTGTGGGGGAGGGCGGACGGGAGCACTCTAGGCCCCGGAGGGCGGCAGGGTCCGCCCGCCCGGGATGCCGGCCGCCGCGGGCGGGGCAGCCGTCACCTGCGGCGCTTCCGCCATTGGTCGAGTCCCATGTTGGCCGGCGCCGCGCGGCCCGGATGCTGGCAGGACCCGCCCGGCTGCGTTCATAGTGGGGCGCACACCCGCTCCATCCGCCGGACGCACACCGTCCGGCGGCCGTGCACCGGTCTTGTCCCGACTCCGACACCTGGGGGTCCCCCACCCATGAGCAGAGCCGAACTGCCGTCCCGCAGAACCCTTCTGACCGCGGCGGTCGTCGCCACCGTCGCCGGGAGCGCGGCGACGGCGTCCGCGGCCGTCCCGACCACCGGCGCCACCCGGCCCGCGGCGCCCGGGCGGGCCGCCGCCCGCACCGTCGACCACCATGCCTGGACCACGTACACCGACTGGCGCTCCGGCGCCACCGCCGGCACCCGCGCCGTGGCCGGCCTCCGCCCCGGCCTGGTGATCGCCGACGCGGCGGGCACCACGGACTACACCGACCCGCACACCGGCCGCACGGCCGCCTGGGAGTACGCGACCTGGACCTCGCCCGTCCACCGCCTCGCGGTCCCCTCCACCGAGGCGATCGCCTCCTGGAACGCGCACACCCCCGAGGGCACCTGGATCCAGATCGAGCTGAAGGGCGCGTACTCCGACGGCACGGACACCCCCTGGTACGTGATGGGCCGCTGGGCGGCCGGCGACGCCGACATCCGGCGCACCTCCGTCGACGACCAGGGCGACGGCAGGAGCAGCGTCTGGACGGACACGTTCGCCGTCGACGACGCCGCCTCGGGGCTGCGCCTCGCCTCGGTCCGGCTGCGTCTCACCCTGTACCGCCGCCCCGGCACCCGCCTCACCCCGACCGTGTGGCGGCTCGGCGTGATGGGGTCCGACGTCCCCGACCGGTTCACCGTCCCCGCGTCGGCGCCCGGGCTCGCCAAGGAACTGCTCGTCCCGCGCTACTCGCAGGAGATCCACAAGGGCCAGTACCCGGAGTACGACAACGGCGGCGAGGCCTGGTGCAGCCCCACCTCCTCGCAGATGATCATCGAGTACTGGGGCGGCCGGCTCAGCGAGGAGCAGCTCTCCTGGGTCGACCCGGCGTACGCCGACCCGCAGATCTGCCACGCGGCCCGCCACACCTACGACTACCAGTACGCCGGGTGCGGCAACTGGCCGTTCAACGCCGCCTACGCGGCCACCTTCCCCGGCCTCCAGGGCGTGGTCACCCGGCTGCGGTCGCTCACCGACCTGGAGACGCTGATCGCGGCGGGCATCCCGGCCATCACCTCCCAGTCGTTCCTGAAGGAGGAGCTGACGGGTGCGGGCTACGGCACCTCGGGGCACCTGATGACCGTGATCGGCTTCACCGCCGACGGCGACGTGATCGCCAACGACCCCGCCTCGGACGACAACGAGGCCGTGCGCCGCGTCTACCAGCGGCGCGAGTGGGAGAACATCTGGCTCCGCACCAAGCGGTACAACGCCTCCGGGAAGGTCGTCTCGGGCACCGGTGGCGTCTGCTACCTGTACTTCCCGGCCCGCCCGACCCCCCGCCAGCGCAAGGCGCTCGCGGCGGTGGGCGTGCGCTGAACCGGCGCGCGCGGCGGGTCCCGGCCGCCACCGGGGCCCGCCGCGTGTGAGCAACCTCTCGGCGGAATCCGCCGTTTCCGGTGGCAAGGTGGACGACGTCGCCCGGGGGGATCCACACACCACGGAGACCAGGGAGAAGTAGATGAGCGCCGACACCGCCACCGTCACCCGTGCCCGTACCGGCGGACCCCGTGAGGACGGTCCGGAGATCGCCGAACACGTGCTGGGCTGGACCCTCGTCGTGGTCCTCGCGATGCTGCTGACGCAGCTCGGACTGCTGTAGTCCCGAGGTGCGAACGGCCCTGCCCCGGCGCGGGCCGACCTGCCATACTCCTGCGGGACCGTCCCGCCCCCGCAGGAGACCTGGGCCGACATTGAACATCAGCCAGCAGTCCGCCGTGCCTCCCTCGGCCGGCGGCACCCGGCGAGCGTCGGCCCGTCGCGCCGAACTCATCGCCATCGGACGCCGCTTGTTCGCCGACCGGTCCTACGACGCGCTGTCGATGGACGACATCGCACGCCAGGCGCGGGTCGCCAAGGGCCTGATCTACTACTACTTCCACTCCAAGCGCGGCTACTACCTGGCCATCATCGAGGACTCGGTGACCGGTCTCGTCACGATGGCGGCGAGCGGCGACGAACTGCCGCCCGTGGAGCGGGTGCAGCGCACCATCGACAGCTATCTGCGGTACGCCGAGCACAACCAGGCCGCCTACCGCGCGATCGTGAGCGGCGGCGTCGGCTTCGACGCCGAGGTGCACGCCATCCGGGACGGGGTGCGCGAGGCGATCGTCGCGACCATCGCCGAGGGCGCCTACGGCCGCCGCGACATCGCCCCGGTGGCCCGGATGGGGCTGCTGGCCTGGGTGTGCAGCGTGGAGGGCGCGGTGCTGGCCTGGATCGACCACCCCGACCTGTCCCGCGAAACCATGTGCGAGCTGCTGGTGAAGACGCTCGGCGGGGCGATGCGCGCCATCGAGGAGCTGGACCCGTCCTGGCCGGCCCCGGAGCCCGCGCGCCGCGACGGCTGACGCGGGGCCGGCCGCCGGGGCTACCGGATGGCCTTGATCAGCTCGCCGTCCGCGGTGTCGCCGCTGAGCTCCCAGAAGAACGTCCCGCCCAGGCCCTGCTGGTTCTTCCACTCCGTCTTGGAGGCGACGGTCGCCGGGGTGTCGTAGCTCCACCACTGGTCGCCGCACTTGGCGTAGGCGGTGCCCCCGACGGTGCCGGTCGCGGGGCACTTGTCCTTCAGCACCTTGTAGTCGTCGATCCCCGCCTCGTACGTGCCGGGTGCGGGCCCGGTCGCGGTGCCGCCCGGCTCCGCCTGGGTGACGCCGGTCCAGCCGCGGCCGTAGAAGCCGATGCCGAGCAGCAGCTTGTCCGCGGGGATGCCGAGACCGGTCAGCTTCGCGATCGTGGCGGCGCTGTCGTACTCCGCCTTCGGCATGCCGTCGTACGAGGTCAGCGGCGAGTGCGGGGCGGTCGGCCCGGCGGTGTCCCAGGCGCCGAAGAAGTCGTACGTCATCGGGTTGTACCAGTCGACGTACTGGGCGGCGCCCGCGTAGTCGGCCGCGTCGATCTTGCCGCCGTCGGTGGCGTCCGCCGGGATCGCGGCGGTGACCAGACGGTCGGGGCCGAACGTGGAGCGCAGCGCCGCCATCAGCTCGCGGTAGGCGTCACGGCCGCTGGTGTCGCAGGTGGCGCCGCAGGCGTTGGGGTACTCCCAGTCGATGTCGATGCCGTCGAAGACGCCCGCCCAGCGCGGGTCCTCCACCAGGTCGAGGCAGGACCGCGCGAAGGCGGCCGGGTTCTTCGCGGCCTCGCCGAAGCCGCCGGACCAGGTCCAGCCGCCGAAGGACCAGATCACCTTGAGACCGGGGTGCTTCTCCTTCAGCTTCCGCAGCTGGTTGAAGGTGCCGCGCAGCGGCTGGTCCCAGGTGTCGGCGACCCCGTCGACGGACTCCTCGGCGGTGTAGGCGCGGTCGGTGGCCGCGTAGGCGTCGCCGAGGGCGCACCTGCCGCCGGTGACGTTGCCGAAGGCGTAGTTGATGTGGGTGAGCCGGTCCGCGGAGCCGGACGTCTCTATGTTCTTGACGTAGTACTTCCGGTCGTACGTGCCCCATTCGGTGAAGTAGCCGACGACCTTCGCACCGGGGGCGGCCTCCTGAGCCGAGGTCGCCGCGGTGGCGGTCGAGGCGCCCGGGCCGGCGAGCAGTCCGGCGCCGAGCACGGCGGTGCATGCGGCGGACACGAGTGCCCGCAGCGTGCGGGGGCGGTGGGGGGATGGCATCCGGTGTCTCCTCGTGGGGGAGGGGAGAGCCGCGTTGTGTGGCATGAACGCGGCGATTCGGGCTGGAGCGAAACCCTAGAAGGACTAGACCAGTTGGTCAATGGTGCGGACCAATGCGAGCGCGGGGCGCGTACCGCGAGGTCGCGCGAAGTAAGCGGTCGTTAACTGGTGACGGGATGCCGCCGATCGGGCATACTCACAGCGCACAGCCGCTGGTCAGCAGCTTCCGAGACCCGGGAGTGCGACCATCGGCCCGGCACCGGAACGACCCCGGCGGAGCCGCCTCCACCCAAGGCGCACGCCGATGTGCCCCAACAGGGAGGAGAGCGACGCCATGCCCGACCGCGCCCCGCAGCCGGTGGACCGGCTACTGCCCACGGACGAGGCCCGGGACCTGCTCACGCTCGTCCGCGACATCGCCCAGCGCGAGGTCGCCCCCAGGGCCGCCGAGGAGGAGGAAGCCGGCCGCTTCCCGCGCGAGCTGTTCACCCTGCTGTCCGAGTCCGGCCTGCTCGGCCTGCCCTACGACTCCGAGTACGGCGGCGGCGACCAGCCCTACGAGGTCTACCTCCAGGTCCTGGAGGAGCTCGCCCGGGCCCGCCTCACCGTGGCCCTCGGCGTCAGCGTGCACACGCTCGCCACCTATCCGCTCGCGGCCCACGGCGCCAAGGAGCAGCAGGCGGAGCATCTGCCCGCCATGCTCGTCGGCGGACTGCTCGGCGGCTACTGCCTCTCCGAGCCCTCCTCCGGCTCCGACGCCGCGTCCCTGCGCACCCGCGCGGTCCGCGACGGGGACGACTGGGTCATCGACGGCACCAAGGCGTGGATCACCCACGGCGGCGTCGCCGACTTCTACACGGTCATGGCGCGCACCGGCGGCGAGGGGGCGCGCGGCATCAGCGCGTTCCTGGTGCCCGGGGACGCCGAAGGGCTCAGCGCCGCCGCGCCGGAGAAGAAGATGGGCATGAAGGGGTCCCCCACCGCCCAGGTCCACTTCGACGGCGTCCGGGTGCCCGACGCGCGCCGCATCGGCGAGGAGGGGCAGGGCTTCGCGATCGCCCTGTCCGCGCTCGACGGCGGCCGGCTCGGCATCGCGGCGTGCGCCATCGGCGTGGCCCAGGCGGCGCTCGACGAGGCCGTCGGCTACGCCACCGAGCGGCGCCAGTTCGGCAGGCCGGTCGCCGACTTCCAGGGGCTGCGCTTCATGCTCGCCGACATGGCCACCCAGATCGAGGCGGGGCGCGCGCTGTACCTGGCGGCGGCCCGGCTGCGGGACGCGGGCCGGCCGTTCGGACGGCAGGCCGCCATGGCCAAGCTGCACTGCACCGACACCGCGATGCGGGTCACCACCGACGCCGTGCAGATCCTCGGCGGCTACGGCTACACCGCCGACTTCCCCGCCGAGCGCTACATGCGTGAGGCGAAGGTGCTGCAGATCGTCGAGGGCACCAACCAGATCCAGCGCATGGTCATCGCCCGCCACCTCGCGGGGCCGGAGACGCGCTGAACCGGCCGAAGCCCCGCCAGGGCTCGGCGAGCCGGGCCCACTCCGGGTCGTGCCGCCCCGGCACGGTGCGGCCCCGGTCCGTCCACGTCCGCATCATCTCGCGGTAGATCGGCGGGTCCGGCAGGTGCGGCGGCGGGACGGTCACGGCCGCCTCGACGGGCGGCGGCACGAACACATGGCGCTGACGCCCGGTCGTCGAGTACGTGGGGGTCGTCATGCCCGGCCAACGCGCGAACGGGCGGCCGGGTCACCGGCCTCCCGAATAGAGCGTGCGTTCAGCGATGCCCCGAGCGGCGGACCCGGCGGGATCGCCCAGGGAGCGGCGAAGGGCGGGGCGGCGAACGGCGAGGGTGGCGGCTCTCCGCCACCCTCGGGCCGGCCCGCGCTCAGGCGGCGTCGCGCCGCATCACGGGGAACCGGATGGGCCGCGATCCCGGTCCGCCGACGTGCGAGAAGGGCTGGGTCCGCCAGTCGAGCCCCTGAGGGAGCGTCAGCAGCAGGGCGGTGTCCTGCTCCTGCGGCGTCACGGTCTCGTCCGCGGGCCGGGCCTCGGACGCCCGGCGGCCGGTGCCGGGGCAGACCGTGAGCCCGAACGGGTTCCACGGCGAGGCGCACAGTGCGTGCTCCGGCAGGACCTCCTCGTCCGCCAGCAGGGCGATGGGCTGCGAGCAGTCCGGGCACACGACCCGGAACATCTCGAAGGTGTCGTACGCGTCGAAGTCGTCGTCCGGGGTTCCGGGTTCGACGTACTCCGGCTCGGGCGTGACGACGGGCTGCTGCCGCTTGGACGTGGTACGACCAGGGCGCTTAAGACTCTGCATTGGGTTCTCCCCCTCGGGCTGGGCCGTTCAGGCGCTGCGGCCTCGACCACAGCAAGCACTTCCCTCCACCTCCGGGGGGTAATCACGAGAACATCACGGAGACGGCGCAAGGTGTGTGGTCTTCGTCACATGCTGCTCGCAGGTGCCGTCCGTGGTGCTCGCGCGTCGTCGTTCCGGTATCCGAGGCGATCAAGAGCCCTGTAGGTTCAGCGCCATGGAGGAGCTGGACCGACAGATCGTGCAGCTGCTCGTCAAGGACGGGCGGATGAGCTACACCGACCTGGGCAAGGCCACGGGCCTGTCCACGTCGGCCGTGCACCAGCGGGTGCGGCGGCTGGAGCAGCGCGGCGTCATCCGCGGCTACGCGGCGGTGGTCGACCCGGAGGCGGTCGGCCTGCCCATGACCGCGTTCATCTCGGTCAAGCCGTTCGACCCCAGCGCCCCCGACGACATCGCGGACCGCCTGGCCGGCGTCCCCGAGATCGAGGCGTGCCACAGCGTCGCGGGCGACGAGAACTACATCCTCAAGGTCCGCGTCGCGACCCCGCACGAACTGGAGGAGCTCCTCGCGCGGGTGCGCACCCTGGCGGGAGTGTCCACCCGCACGACCGTGGTCCTGTCCACGCCGTACGAGGCGCGCCCGCCGCGCATCTGACGGGTCCGGAGCGCGCCGGGCTCCCCCGCGCACCTCCATGCGCCCCGAGTGGGACCTGCGTGCCGGACCGTGCGCGCGGCGCGCGAGACTAAGGGCATGAGTGAACGTACCGCCCCGCCGCCCACCGTCCTGCTCCGTCGTGGAGAGGTCCACAGCCCCGCCGACCCCTTCGCCACCGCGATGGTCGTCGAGCGCGGGCAGGTGGCCTGGGTGGGTTCCGAGGGCGCCGCCGACGCCTTCGCGGACGGGGTCGACGAGGTGGTCGACCTCGACGGGGCGCTGGTCACCCCGGCGTTCACCGACGCGCACGTCCACACCACCGCCACCGGCCTCGCCCTCACCGGCCTGGACCTGTCCACCGCCGCCTCCCTGGAGGACGCCCTCGCCCGGGTGCGGGAGTTCGCCGCCGCACGCCCGGACGACCGCGTCCTCCTCGGGCACGGCTGGGACGCCGCCCGCTGGCCCGGCGGCCGGCCCCCGACCCGCGCGGAGCTCGACGAGGCCACCGCGGGACGCCCGCTGTACCTGAGCCGCATCGACGTGCACTCCGCCGTCGTCTCCACCGCGCTGCTCGACCTCGTCGCGGGCGGCGTGACCCGCGAGGACCGCCCGCTCACCGGCGACGACCATCACGCGGTGCGCGCCGCCGCCCTGGGCGCCGTCACCCCCGCCCAGCGCACCGCCGCCCAGCGCGCCGCCCTGGCCCACGCGGCCTCCCTCGGCATCGGCACGGTGCACGAGTGCGGCGGCCCCGAGATCTCCTCCGCGGACGACTTCACCGGCCTGCTGCGCCTCGCCCGCGAGGAGCCCGGCCCCCGCGTCGTCGGCTACTGGGCCGAGCAGGACGTCGCCAAGGCCCGCGAACTGGGCGCGCTCGGCGCGGCCGGCGACCTCTTCGCCGACGGCGCCCTCGGCTCGCACACCGCCTGCCTGCACGAGCCCTACGCCGACGCCGCCCACACCGGCACCGCGCACCTCGACACCGGTGCGGTCGCCGCCCATGTGGTCGCCTGCACCGAGGCGGGCCTCCAGGCGGGCTTCCACGCCATCGGCGACGCCGCCGTGAGCACCGTGGTCGACGGCGTCCGCGCGGCGGCCGAGAAGCTCGGCCCGGCCCGTGTACGCGCCGCCCGGCACCGCGTCGAGCACGCCGAGATGGTCACCCCGGAGACGATCGCCGCGTTCGCCGAGCTCGGCCTCACCGCCTCCGTCCAGCCCGCCTTCGACGCGCTGTGGGGCGGCGAGGACGGCATGTACGCCCGGCGCCTCGGCGCGGAGCGCGCCCGCACGCTGAACCCGTTCGCCGCGCTGCTGCGGGCCGGCGTCCCGCTCGCCTTCGGCTCCGACAGCCCGGTGACCCCGCTCGACCCCTGGGGCACCGTCCGGGCGGCGGCCTTCCACCGCACTCCCGAGCACCGCGTCTCCGTCCGCGCCGCCTTCACCGCCCACACCCGAGGCGGCTGGCGGGCGACCGGACGGGACGACGCGGGCGTCCTGGTGCCCGGCGCCCCGGCCGACTACGCGGTCTGGCGCACCGGCGCACTCGTCGTCCAGGCGCCCGACGACCGGGTGGCCCGCTGGTCCACCGACCCGAGGTCCGGCACCCCCGGCCTGCCCGACCTCACCCCCGGCCGTGACCTGCCGGTCTGTCTCCGCACGGTGGTCGGCGGCCGCACGGTCTTCGTACGGCCGGGCGAGTGATCTGAACGGGCGGCGCGGCGGGCGATCATGCGCCGTGCGCCCGTCGTGCGACCTGCGCATCCTCGCCCCTGACCAGGCACTTGAACGACACTGCGCAGGTCGGACGACTGTTGACAGGCGGCCGCGGGGGGCCGGTAGGTTCGGCCGGGTCCACCACCGGACGCCCGACCGGAGACCGTCCGGCCACTCGGGCCGGCGCCGCTGGGTCAGGGACGGTGTGCCGCACCGGGGCACCGTCGCTGGGAGCCAGGCTCAGCGCGGCGCGGGACCGAGGGACGTGTCCGCCGGCCGGGGAGGTGCGACCCCGGGTGGGGCCCGGGCGCTCAGTAGACAACGGCTCCAGGTGATCCGCAGCCGGCGGGTCCCGGGCCGGCCCGAAGGGCGCCGGGCCCCCATCCGCCGTCCGCGCGCACCCGGTGGAAGAAGATGTGCACACCCGATGATCGGGAAACGACACCACCATATGTACGTCCTGTCACGTCACGACAGGCCGTGCACACTAAGGTGGGATCCTGCGCACAGGACATGAAGGGGCAGCAGTGAACGACGGCGGCGGGACCCTCGCGGCAGGATCCCAGGGGCGGAAATTCGGCCCGCTCGGTACGGCTTTGGTGATCATCCCCACGTACAACGAGGCGGAGAACATCAAGGCGATCGTCGGACGCGTGCGCAAGGCCGTTCCCGAGGCGCACGTCCTCGTGGCCGACGACAACAGCCCCGACGGCACCGGCAAGCTGGCCGACGAACTGGCCGCCGGGGACGACCACGTCCAGGTGCTGCACCGCAAGGGCAAGGAGGGCCTCGGCGCCGCCTACCTCGCGGGCTTCCGCTGGGGCCTGGAGCACGGCTACGGCGTGCTGGTCGAGATGGACGCCGACGGCTCCCACCAGCCCGAGGAGCTGCCCCGGCTGCTCACCGCCCTCAAGGGCGCCGACCTGGTGCTCGGCTCACGCTGGGTGCCCGGCGGCCGGGTGGTCAACTGGCCGAAGTCCCGCGAGTTCATCTCCCGCGGCGGCAGCCTCTACTCGCGCATGGCGCTCGATCTTCCGCTGCGCGACATCACCGGCGGCTTCCGCGCGTTCCGCCGCGAGACGCTGGAGGGCCTCGGCCTCGAAGAGGTCGCCTCCCAGGGCTACTGCTTCCAGGTCGACCTCGCCCGGCGCGCGGTGAAGGCCGGCTACCACGTCGTCGAGGTGCCGATCACCTTCGTGGAGCGCGAGCTCGGCGACTCCAAGATGAGCCGGGACATCCTCGTCGAGGCCCTGTGGCGGGTCACCGCCTGGGGCGTGGGGGAGAGGGTCGGCAAGGTCCTCGGCCGCGCGGACGACGACAAGCCCCGCCAGCCCCGCGCAGGCAAGGCCGTCCCGGTCAAGGAGACGACCCCGGACACCGGGCGCTCCGAGCCGTAGGCCCGGACCCGGTGCCGCCGGGTCCGCTTATCCCGTGCTGAGCCGGGCCCAGGCACACTGGGGGTATGACGACTGGTGCTCAGAGCCCGTACCCCGCCCGGCCCCGGCGCTCCCGGCTGCGCACGCTGCTGCCGCTCGGCGTCGCCGCATGGCTCGTACTGGAGATCTGGCTGCTGACGCTGGTCGCCGGCGCGTCGAACGGCCTGGTGGTCTTCCTGATCCTGCTGGCCGGCATCGTCCTCGGCTCGTACGTGATCAAGCGGGCGGGCCGCCGCGCGTTCAGGAATCTCACCGAGACCGCGCGACAGCAGCAGGGCGGCGGACCGGTGATCCCCGGCGCCCGGCCGAACAGCGAGGGCAACGGGCTGACGATGCTGGGCGGTCTGCTGATCGTCCTGCCCGGTCTGATCTCCGACGCGCTGGGGCTGCTCCTGCTGGTGCCGCCGGTCCAGAAGGCCGTCAGCCGCTACGCGGAGCGCACCTTCGAGCGCAAGCTCCGCGAGGCCGCCGCGCAGAGTCCGCTGGGGGACGCCTTCACCCAGGCCCGTATGCACCGTCCGGACGGCAAGGTGGTCCAGGGCGAAGTCATCAGGGACGAGCACGGAAGCACCCCGGGGGACACCCGGCAGGGACCGCGGCCTCCGCTGACGAAGTAGCCTCCGCGGACGAAGGAGGCAACCCGGCCCGCTTCCGGGCACGCGGACAGGACCGAGGGCGCCGTACATGTACGGCGCCCTCGGTCCTGTCGCTGTGCGTCCGGGCGGGCTTCCGCCGGGATCAGGCCGACTTGCGGCTGTCCCGCGGATGCACCGCGATGTTCATCGCACCGGACCGCAGAACGGCGAGACGCTCCTCGAGGACCTCTTCGAGCTCCTCACGGGTGCGCCGCTCCATCAGCATGTCCCAGTGCGTACGCGCAGGCTTGGCCTTCTTCTCCTCCGGACCGTCTCCGTCCACCAGGAGTGCCTGGGCACCGCAGACCTTGCACTCCCACTCCGGCGGGATCTCCGCCTCGACCGAGAAGGGCATCTCGAAGCGGTGCCCCTTCTCGCATGCGTACTCCACGGCCTGGCGGGGGGCCAGGTCGATGCCGCGGTCCGTCTCGTAGCTGGTCACCACGAGGCGCGTGCCGCGAAGAGCTCGCTCACTCATGAATCGTGCCTCCCGGGCTTGTCGCCCACAGGACAGGTGTCGCTGTCGTCGTCATCCGGTCAACGTCCGGTCGGCGGTAAAGATTCCCGTTCCGAGTCCCGTTCCGGGTCATGTGTCGCCGTCGTGGCCGCAGCCTTTGTCAACCAGTGCAGTACCCACCGACGCCCGGTTTGTCACATCTGGTCACAGATGTCACACAGCGGTTCGGCATCTTTGACGCGCAGTAACGGTACGCCTGGCAGGCCAAACGCGTACACTACCGCCCTTTCACGTCGAACGCTAAATCCGCTGGGGCACCGGGTTGCCCGCGTCGGCGATCGCCCGCCGTACGGGTACCCGCGCGAGCAGGACGAATCCCAGGACGAAGAAGCCCACGAGGGAGACGATCGCGTCCCGGTAGCTGCCGGTGAGCTGGTACGTCAGACCGAACAGCAGCGGCCCGAGCCAGCTCAGCCCCCGGTCGCTGATCTCGTACGCCGAGAAGTACTCGGCCTCCTTGCCGGGCGGGACCAGCTGGGAGAAGAGGGAGCGGGACAGGGCCTGGCTGCCGCCGAGGACCAGGCCGATCCCGGCGGCCAGCACGAAGAACCACCCCGGCGCGCCGGCCGGCAGGAAGTATCCGGCCGCCAGCGTCAGCGTCCAGGCGACCAGCGAGCCGAGGATCGTGCGCTTCGCGCCGTACCTCCGGGCGAGCCTGCCGAGCAGCAACGCGCCCGCCACCGCCAGCACCTGGACCAGCAGCACGGCCACGATCAGCGTCGACTGCCCGAGCCCCAGCTCCCTCGAGCCGTACACGGAGGCCTGGGAGATCACCGTCTGGATGCCGTCGTTGTAGACCAGGTACGCCAGCAGGAACGCCAGGGTCAGCGGGTGCTTTCGCATGTCGCGTACCGTCGCCGCAAGCTGCCGGAACCCCGGCAGGGCCGCCTCCCGCGCGGGGGTACGGCGGTCCCGCAGCCGGCGCAGGGGTATCAGGGCGAACGCGCCCCACCACAGCCCGGCCGAGGCCAGACAGATGCGCACCGCCATGCCCTCGGACACCCCGAAACTCTCGTGCCCCGTGTAGAGCACGAGGTTCGCCACCAGCACCAGCGCCCCCGCCGCGTAGCCGAAGGCCCAGCCGCGCGAGGAGACGGCGTCGCGCTCCTCCGGCGGCGCGATCTGCGGCAGGTAGGAGTTGTAGAGCATCATCGCGACCGACTGCGCGGCGTTCGCCGCCACCAGCAGCAGACCGCCCAGCAGATAGCGGTCGCCGTCGAGGAAGAACATCCCGGCGGTGGCGGCGGCTCCGGTGTACGCGGCCGCCGCGAGCAGCGGCTTCTTCCGCCCGGTGCGGTCGGCGGCGGCCCCCACCAGCGGCATCACCAGCACCGCCACGACCACCGACAGGGACACGGCGTACGCGAAGAAGGAGCCCGCCCGCACGGGGACGCCCAGCGGGTGCACGAACCCGTCCGCGTCCGCCGCGGCCTCGGCGACCGAGGTCAGGTAGGGGCCGAGGAACACGGTGAGCACGCTCGTGGAGTACACGGAGCAGGCCCAGTCGTAGAAGTACCAGCCGCGCTGCTCGCGCCGCCGTCCGGCGCTGTCGTCCGCCGCCGGTGACCGCACGGTGTCGGTGTCCACCCGTGCCCTCGCTTCCCCGTGTGCGCGTCGAGGTGACGAGGGCCGCAGGGGTCTCAGACCCAGGTGCCGCGGTCCTCCATGACCTTGCGCAGTGTGTCGATGTGATCGGTCATGATGCCATCCACCCCCAGGTCGAGGAGCCGGTGCATGCGTTCCGGATCGTTCACGGTCCACACATGGACCTGGAGCCCCCGCGCGTGGGCCGTCCGCACGAAACGCTCGTCGGTCACGCGGACGCCCGACTGCTCCTCGGGCACCTGGGCGGCGACGGCCGACCGGCGCAGCGGCGCCGGCAGCCCCCAGGACCGCAGCCGCAGGCCGAGCACGCCCCGGGTGCCGAACGACGTGGCGAGCCGCGGCCCGGCCAGCCGCTGGGCGCGCACCACACGCGCCTCCGAGAAGGACCCGACGCAGATCCGGTCCCAGGCCGCGGCGCGCTCGACCAGGTCCAGCAGCGGGCGCAGCGCCGCCTCGGCCTTCACGTCGACGTTCCAGCGGACCTCGGGGAAGGTCTCCAGCAGCTCCTCGAACAGCGGGACCGGCTCCTGGCCGGCCACCCGCGCCCGCGCCACCTCCGTCCAGGGCAGGTCGGCGATCCGGCCCGCGCCGTCCGTCACCCGGTCCAGGGTGGCGTCGTGGAAGGCGACGAGCCGGCCGTCGCGCGTGGCGTGGACGTCGGTCTCGATGTACCGGTAGCCCGCCTCGACGGCGCTCCGGAACTGCCGGACGGTGTTCTCGAGACCGTCCGCGGCCCCGCCCCGATGGGCGAAGGCGAGCGGTCCGGGATGGTCGAGGTAGGGATGGCGTATCCGCGGGGTCACGACCGCAGTATCGCCCGCCGGGGGGTCCGCCCCGCAACGACGGTGCTGCCCTCTCCCGGCGCGGGGACGGCGAAGACGCGTAGGAACAGCTGGGCGAGCGGGCCGGTGGCCACCGCGTACAGCAGGGTGCCGACGCCGACCGTGCCGCCCAGCACGAAGCCGGTGACCACCACGGTGATCTCGATGGCCGTGCGGACCAGGCGCACCGACACGCCCGTGCGCCGGTGCAGGCCGGTCATCAGCCCGTCGCGCGGTCCCGGACCGAACCGGGCCGCGATGTACAGGCCGGTCGCCGCGCCGTTCAGCACGATCCCCGACGCCATCAGGGCCACCCGCACGGCCATGCCCCGCGCGTCCGGCACCACCGCCAGCGTCGCGTCCATCGCCACGCCGATCACCAGCACGTTGGAGACCGTGCCGAGTCCCGGCCGCTGCCGCAGCGGGATCCACAGCAGCAGCACCGCCGCGCCCACCGCGGTCAGCACCACGCCCATGGACAGCCCCGTGCGCTCGGACAGGCCCTGGTGCAGGACGTTCCACGGTTCGAGCCCGAGCCCGGACCGCACCAGCAGCGCCGAACTCGCCCCGTACAGGGCCAGGCCCGCGTAGAGCTGGAACAGCCGCCGCACGACATGGCGCTCGCCGAGCGCGTTTCTGGCCAAGAGGTGCCCCCTGTGGTGGAAGTGGACCGACGCGTGTCACCCTGGAGCTTGACTGGTCATGCCATCCATGGCCAATCCGGGGAAGGTGGACTGATTCGTATGGCGCAGTGGACTTCCGCAGTGGGAGCCGCCCAGCTGGCCCGGCTGCTCGGCTCCCAGCAGGACCGCCCGGCGGGTCCCGGCACCCGGCGCCCGCCCGCCTACCGCGCCCTCGCCGACGGCGTCCGGCTGCTGGTGCTCGAAGGGCGCGTGCCGGTCGCCGCGCGGCTGCCCGCCGAGCGGGAACTCGCTCTGGCCCTCTCCGTCAGCCGCACCACCGTCGCCGCCGCCTACGAGGCGCTGCGCGGCGAGGGCTTCCTCGAGTCACGGCGCGGCGCCGGCAGCTGGACCGCCGTCCCGGCGGGCAACCCGGTGCCAGCGCGGGGCCTGGAGCCGCTGCCGCCCGAGGCGCTCGGCTCCATGATCGACCTCGGCTGTGCCGCGCTGCCCGCCCCCGAGCCGTGGCTCACCCGCGCCGTGCAGGGCGCGCTGGAGGAACTGCCGCCGTACGCGCACACCCACGGCGACTACCCGGCCGGGCTGCCCGCGCTGCGCGCGATGATCGCCGACCGCTACACCCAGCGGGGCATCGCCACCATGCCCGAGCAGATCATGGTCACCACCGGCGCGATGGGCGCCATCGACGCCATCTGCCATCTCTTCGGCGGACGCGGCGAGCGCATCGCCGTGGAGTCGCCCTCCTACGCCAACATCCTCCAGCTGATGCGCGAGGCCGGCGCCCGGCTGGTCCCCGTCGCCATGGCCGAGGGCCTCACCGGCTGGGACCTCGACCGCTGGCGCCAGGTGCTGCGCGAGGCCGCGCCGCGCATCGCCTACGTCGTCGCCGACTTCCACAACCCCACCGGCGCGCTCGCCGACGACGGCCAGCGGCGCCGGCTCGTCGACGCGGCCCGCTCGGCCGGCACGGTGCTCGTCGCCGACGAGACGATGAGCGAGCTGTGGCTCGACGAGGACGTGGAGATGCCGCGGCCGGTGTGCGCGTTCGACCCCGCCGGGTCGACGGTCATCACGGTCGGCTCGGCGAGCAAGGCGTTCTGGGCGGGGATGCGCATCGGCTGGGTGCGCGCCGCACCCGACGTGATCCGCAGCCTCGTCGCGGCGCGCGCCTACGCCGACCTCGGCACGCCGGTGCTCGAACAGCTCGCCGTGAACTGGCTGTTCGGTACCGGCGGATGGGAGGAGGCGGTCGAACTGCGCCGCGCCCAGGCCCGGCAGAACCGGGACGAACTGGTCGGCGCGGTGCGGCGGGAACTCCCCGGCTGGGAGTTCGAGGTCCCGCGCGGCGGGCTCACCCTCTGGGTCCGCACGGGCGGCCTGTCCGGCTCCCGCCTGGCCGAGGCGGGGGAGCGGGTGGGCGTACGCGTCCCGTCCGGGCCCCGCTTCGGGGTGGACGGCGCCTTCGAGGGCTACGTCCGGCTGCCGTTCACGGTGGGCGGCGCGGTCGCCGAGGAGGCGGCGGTCCGCCTGGCGGCGGCGGCGCGGATCGTCGAGACGGGGGGAACGTCGGGCGGGGAGGCCCCCCGCACCTTCGTGGCGTGAGGGCCACCCCGAGAGGGGCGCGGGGAACTGCGCGACCGGGCACAGGGTGACGGCGCCCTCAGGGGCGCGGGGAACTGCGCGACCGGCCACGGACGGTCCGCACCCGGCGTACGACCGTGCGCGGCACCCCCTTAGCCGCAGGCACGGCGCTGTCGGCGAGGCCCGCTGCCAAGGTGCCGCCCGCGCCCACCCGTGCCGCCCTGCGGCACGACTGCCCGCAGACGCCGGCGGGTGCCGACGCCCTCAGGGGCGCGGGGAACTGCGCGACCAGCCACGGACGGTCCGCAGACGGCGGACGGTGTCAGGAGGAGGACTCCGCCACCGCCGCGCCCTCCGGGGCGGGCGGCGCGGAGGCCGGCTCCGACATCTCCGTCTCCGCGGCCAGCGCCGCCGCGGCCACCTTCTCCGTCGCCGCCTTGTCCAGCCGTACCGCCTCCGGCACCGGACCCGGCTCCTCGTCCGCCGGCGTCGTGCGGGGCGGGAGGAGGTCCAGGACGGCCTGACGGTGGGCCTCGCTGGTCGCGTCGTCGTACGGGTCCGGGGTCGCCGGGACCTGGAGGCGGTGGACCGGACCCGTGCCGAGCCGGGCGTAGCCGCGTCCGGGCGGCATCTGCTCGACCGGCGTCGTGTGCGGCGGCGCACCCAGAACGGACTCCAGCTGCCCGGCCGTGGCGGGCCCCAGCACCACCCGCGCGCGGGTGTGCTGCCGTACCGGTGCGGTCAGGGCGTCGAGGCCGTCGAACTGTTCCGCGACCACGACGGTGACGTTCGCCGCGCGCCCGTGCCGCAGCGGGGCCTGGAGGAGGGACTGCGGATCGGTGCCGTCGTCCGCCGCGGCCAGGTGGGTGAAGACGCTCGGCCGGTCCAGCAGCAGCCACAGCGGACGCCTGGTGTCCTCGGGGGGCGGGTCGCCCGCCTGGTGCGCCTTGCTCGCGGCGGCCAGCCGGCGCTCGGTCTCGGCGGCCGCCCACTCCAGACTGGTCACCGCCCCCGACAGGGCGCACTCCACGGCGAGTACCCCGTCCCGGCCGGTGAGGCAGGCGTATTCGCCGGTCCCGCCGCCGTCGACGATCACCACGTCGCCGTGGTGCAGCGCCTGGAGGGCGATGGACCGCAGCAGCGTCGAGGTGCCACTGCCCGGCTGGCCGACGGCGAGCAGATGCGGCTCGGTGGAGCGGACGCCGGTGCGCCACACGACCGGGGGGACGTCGGTCCGCTCCTCGCCGTGCGCGCCATGGGTGAGCGGCAGCGTCCGCTGCACGCGCGTGGGGTCCGTGAAGCCGAGCACCGTCTCGCCGGGGGCCGTGACGAAGGGCTGCGCGGCGATGTCGGTGGACAGCGGGGCGAGGACGCGGACGGTGAGCTGGTTGGCCTCCTCGTCCCACGCGAAGTGGTACTCCCGGCCGCGTCCGCACTTGGCGCCGAGCAGATGCTCGATCCGCGCCCGGGAGTCGGGCTCGGCGTCCGTGAAGTAGGCCGGGTAGGAGATCACCAGGTGCGCGAGACGGCCGTCGCCGTCGAACTCGTACTCGGAGAAGACCTTCCCCCAGTCGCCGCCGCGGGCGTACAGCGGCTCGGGGTCGTCGCTCGCCGAGAAGTACGGCACCAGGGCCTCGTACAGCGACTTCAGGCGCTGCAGCTGGCCGGGGGCGGGTCCGGCGGGAGCCGCGGGCGCGCGGTCCCGGCCGTGCCAGGCCGCCGCCGCCATCAGGGCGACGACGGCGAGCAGCGGGCCGTACGGCGCGAGCGCCACGGCCAGCAGCACCGCCGCCACGGCGAAGAGCAGCGCGCCGCGCCGCTCCTTGGGGGTGTCGACCCACCTGCGCCGTCCGGCCGAGGCCAGCCGGCGCAGCCCGCGCGTGATGGTGATCAGCGGGTGGAGGACGTCCGTGGCGCTGTCGGCCGCCGTCCTGGCCAGCTCCCGGCTCCGGGCGAGCTGGGCGCTGCCGTTGCTGAGGATGCGGGGAAGGGGACGCCGGGCCACTACTGTCTCCAGAGGGTGCGTACGGGCGGGCGGGGCGTGGGCGGACGGGTCAGAACTTGAACCCGCCCAGGAGGCCGGCGAGGCTCTCGCCGCCCGCCTTGATGCTCGGGGCGATGGCCGTGCTGGCCAGATAGAAGCCGAACAGCATCGCCACCAGTGCGTGCGACAGCTTCAGTCCGTCCTTGCGGAAGAAGACGAAGACGACGATGCCGAGCAGCACCACGCATGAGATCGAGATGATCATGTGAGTTCTCCTGGTTCACGGGGGCAGTCACCATGAGTACTTCCCTGATCACAGAATGTATCTATACGATAAAAGGTGCAACTGGGTGGATATCCGCCCTGAACGCCCCTCCGGGTCTGCGTTGATTCATTGCCTCGGGCGCGTCGGGTCATGTGCCGCCCGAGCCAGTACCCTGGCGATTCACCCGTACGGCTGCCCCACGTGCAGACGTACGCCCTGTTCCGATGCGTGTACCTGTGCAGTGAGAGGCGGTCCGGCGATGAGTGAAGCCCCCGACCCCGAGGTCGTGGAGCTCGCGACCAAGATCTTCGACCTGGCCCGGCGCGGCCGCACCGAGGACCTTGTGGCCTACGTCGACGCGGGCGTCCCCGCGGACCTCACCAACGACCGCGGCGACTCCCTCGTGATGCTTGCCGCCTACCACGGCCACGCCGAGGCGGTGCGCGCCCTGCTGGCCCGCGGCGCCGACGCCGACCGCGTCAACGACCGCGGTCAGACGCCACTCGCGGGAGCGGTCTTCAAGGGCGAGACCGGCGTCGTCAAGGCCCTCCTCGAGGGCGGCGCCGACCCCTCCGCGGGCACCCCGTCGGCCGTCGACACGGCCCGGATGTTCGCCCGCACGGAGCTGCTCGAGCTGTTCGGCAAGAGCTGAGCGAGTCCGCTCCGACCAGCGACGACACGGAAAACGGGGGAGGCGGTACAGGGCCGCCGAAATACGGTCGCGGTAGATGTGACCGCCGGGTCATCATGACGACGTGATTCACGGACGCGATGGCTGGGCAGGTGTTGCCGCACCGCGCGGGCCGTGACGCGGTCCGCATGGGCCACCGACGAGAGGCAGAGAGAGATGGTCTACAACAAGCAGGAAACGGCGGGCGCCCCGACGTGTTGTCACGCGGCCAGGTAATCCACACTCCCGGTTGCGTCGACGCTTGATGTGAGGCTGTTTCCCATGTTCGATCCGGTCATAGCGCCCAGCGGTACGCTGCTCGGCCTGCTCCAGCGGGGCCGCGGCGACGGCACACTGCACGCGCTCACCGCCCCGCGCTCCGAGGCGCTCGCGGCGCTGAACCACTGTGTGCTGCGCGACCCGCGCCACGACTGGCAGGTGGAGAACCGCTCCCTCTACTACGCCCGCCTCTACCTCGACCTGCACGGCGGACTCGAGGCCGTCGAGGCGCACCTCTTCGATCCCGAGGACGTCCTCGACACCGACGAGTCACGCACCGGGCTCGCCCTCGCCGTCCTGGGGCACCTCGCCTCCTACGGCCGGCAGGACGCCCTGCATCTGTTGCGCAGGTACGCCGCCCAGGGCACCAACTGGGCCTGGGCCCTCGACGAGCTCGCCCTGCGCGACGACGACGCCGGGCTGCGCTCCCTCGCCGCCCCGGTGCTCGCACGCTTCTCCACCGACGCCGAGGGCGAGGCCGAACTGGCCGCGACCGTCCGCGACGCCTTCGAACCACGTCCCTGGCGCTTGTGGGCCGACGACCCGCGCCCGGCCGTCGCCACGCGCGTACGGGCCGCCCAGGAGGCCGGCTCCTTCGACCGCTGGCAACGGCAGATGCGCCCCGCCGGGCCACGCCCCGGCTGGAGCGTCCAGGCCGTGTTCGACTGGGCCCAGCAGGGTATGGACCGTGGCGCCGCCCTTCATGTGCCGGCCGCCCGCTGCCTCTCCGCCGTGGCGGGGCCCGAGGACCGCCCGGAGATCGTCCGGGCCGCCCGGGACGGCTCCGACGGAGCCCGTTGTACGGCCCTGCGCCATCTCGCCGACACCGCCGATCCCGACGCCCTCGACCTGATCGAGGCCGCGGCGACCGACGGCTCGACGGCCGTCGTGGACGCCGCCGTCGACGCCTTCGAACGCATGCGCAGTGTGGCCGCCGTCGACCGGGCGCGCGGCTGGGCCCGCCGGCCCGACGCGCTCGGCGAGGCCGCCGCCCGTGTCCTCGCCTGCCGGGGCGGCACGCGCGACCGCGACCTGGTCCTCGCCGCACTCCGCGAGGCCGTACGGGGCGAAGGCCCCGACGCGACGACCTTGTGGACCCTCGTCGACGGCGCCGGCCGCCTCGGCATCGTCTGCGCCGCACCCGTACTGCGGCACATCTACCGCGAGACCGCCTCCTCCCACCTCCGCGGCCGCGCCGCCCGCGCCCTCGCCGCCACCGACCCGTCCTTCCCCACCGGCTTCGCCGTCGAATGCCTGTGGGACTGCGAGGAGACCACCCGCGAGATCGCGGCCCGCCACGCCGAGACGGGTGACGCCCGCGTCGTGGACCGCCTCCGCCGCCTCGCCGCCGACCCGGCGGAGGAGGCCGAGGTCCAGACAGCGGTCCGCGGCAGGATCGGTCCCGAGGGCACGGCCGTGTGATCCGCTCCTCGAACGCCGGGGGGCTGTCCGTAGCCCGTCCGGCGTTTGAGGACGAGGCCCGCCAGGGCCGACAAGGGGGTCCGGGGCGTAGCCCCAGGGACGGGACGGGAAGGGGCGGCGGGGGCGAGGAAACCTCAGAAACCCCCACGCCCCCGCACCGCGACGAACCGCACCGGCGTCCCCGGCCGAGCCTGCGCCGCCGCAGGCACATCCGCCGCGTGCACCACGCCGATCACCGGATAGCCGCCGGTCGTCGGATGATCGGCGAGAAAGATCACCGGCGTCCCCGCCGGCGGCACCTGCACCGCCCCCAGCACCATCCCCTCACTGGGCAGCTCCTCCTCCCGCGCCCGCTCCAGCACCGGCCCCGTCGTCCGCAGCCCGATGCGGTTGCTCGCCGGCGAGACGAAGAACGTGCCGGTCACGAAGCGCCGTACCGCCTCCGCCGTGAACCAGTCGTCACGCGGCCCGAGCGTCACCCGCAGGACGAGTTCGGCGGGCGGCGCCGCCTGCGGGGCCACGTCCACGCGCGCGTGGAGACCCGTTCGCGCGCCCAGCGGCAGCACCGCCCCGTCCGTCAGCGGCGCCGGGCCGAGCCCGGACAGCAGGTCGGTGGACCGGCTCCCCAGCACCGGCTCCACGGCCACCCCGCCGGACACGCCGACGTAGGCGCGTACCCCCAGAACCGCGGGACCGACGTCCAGCACGGCCCCGGCCCGCACCCGTACCGGCGCGCCCCAGGCGGCAGGCCGTCCGTCCACCGTCACCCGGCAGGGCGCCCCGGTGACCGCGACCGTGACGGTCGAACGGGGTCGCAGGGAGCAGCCGTCGAGGGTGGTCTCCAGGACGGCCGCGTCCGGGCCGTTGCCCACCAGCCGGTTGGCGAGCGCGGCGGCCGGGCCGTCCAGTGCGCCGGAGCGGGGGACGCCGAGGTGGGCGTGGCCGGGGCGGCCGCGGTCCTGAACGGTCGTCAGGGCCCCCGCCCGCACGACGGAGAGCGCGCGGTCCGTCATGTCGCCGGTCCCGTCGGGGCCACCGGGACGAACCGCACGCGCGTGCCGGGGGAGAGCAGCGCCGCGGGCTCCCGGGTGTGGTCCCACAGCACGACGTCCGTGGTGCCGATGAGCTGCCAGCCGCCGGGGGAGGGGCGCGGGTAGACGCCCGTGTACGGCCCGGCGAGAGCCACCGAGCCCGCCGGGACGGACGTCCGCGGGGTGGAGCGGCGGGGCGCCTCGTAGCGGGCGGGGAGGCCGGTGAGGTAGCCGAAGCCGGGGGCGAAGCCGCAGAAGGCCACGCGGAACTCGGCGTCCGCGTGGATCCGTGCCACCTCCGCCTCCGGGACGCCCCAGTGCGCCGCCACGTCGGCCAGGTCCGGACCGTCGTACCGCACCGGGATCTCGACCGTCCCGGCCGTGCGCGGCGGCACGGGCGGCACCGGCCGTGAGGTCAGTTCGGCGGCCAGGCGCGCGGGATCGGACAGGCCGTCGAGCAGCACCGTGCGCGCGGCCGGGACGATCTCACGGACCGTCAGCGACCCCTCCGCGCGGCGGCGCATCAGGTCCGCGAGGAGAGCCTGCGCCTCCTCGCCCGAGGCCACCTCGACGAGCAGCGCGTCCGTGCCGACGGGCAGCGCCTTCATGCGAACGCCTCCACGCGGACCCCGGACGTCTCCAGGGCGTCCCGCACCTGTCGCGCCAGGTCCACGGCGCCCGGTGTGTCGCCGTGCAGGCACAGGGAGCGGGCCCTCATCCCGATGCGCCGCCCCGAGACCGTCACGACCTCGCCGCTGCGGGCCAGGTCCACCGAACGCCGCAGGACGGCCCCCGGGTCGGTGACCAGGGCGCCCTCCTGACCGCGCGCCACCAGCGTGCCCTCGTCGGTGTACGCGCGGTCCGCGAACGCCTCCTCGACGGCCGGGAGCCCGGCCTTCGCGGCCAGCTCCAGCAGCCGTGAGCCGGGCAGTCCGAGCACGGGCAGCGTGGGGTCGGCGAGGACGACCCCGTCGACCACCGCGCGCGCCTGCTCCTCGTCGCGCACCACCCGGTTGTAGAGCGCCCCGTGCGGCTTGACGTACGCGACGCGGGTCCCCGCCGCGCGGGCGAACACCTCGAGGGCGCCGATCTGGTAGGCCACCTCGGCCGTCAGCTCGGCGGGCGGCACGTCCATCGCCCGCCGGCCGAACCCCGCCAGGTCCCGGTAGGACACCTGGGCGCCGATCCGCACCCCGCGTTCGGCGGCGAGTTCGCACACCCGGCGCATGGTGGGCGCGTCCCCCGCGTGGAACCCGCAGGCCACATTGGCGCTGGTCACCACCGACAGCAGCCGCTCGTCGTCGGTGAGCCGCCAGTGGCCGAAGCCCTCACCGAGGTCGGCGTTCAGATCGATCGAGGTCATGAATCCTTCGCTTCTTCTCGTGGTGCGGTGTCGTGCGCGGGGAGGTCAGACCACACGGAACTGCTCGTCCCGGGCGTCGCCGATGAACATCCGGCCCGGCGCGTGGGTGAGGGCGAACGGCGGCCGGGACGCCATGACCGCCGCCTGCGGGGTGACCCCGCAAGCCCAGAACACCGGGATGTCGTCCGGTGCGAGCTCCACCCGGTCGCCGAAGTCGGGACGGTCCAGGTCGTCGACGCCGAGCACGGACGGGTCGCCGCAGTGCACCGGGGCGCCGTGCACGGCCGGCATCAGACCGCTCTCCCGGATGGCGGCGTCGAGGTGCTCCGGCGGCACCGGACGCATCGACACCACCATCGGGCCGCTCAGCCGCCCCGCCGGCCGGCACTGCCACGTCGTCCGGTACATCGGGACGTTCCGGCCCTGCTCGACGTGGCGCAGCGGCACCCCCGCCGCCGCGAGCGCCCACTCGAAGGTGAAGCTGCAGCCGATGAGGAACGACACCAGATCGTCCCGCCAGTACGCCCGTACGTCCGTCGGCTCGTCCACCAGCTCGCCGTCCTCCCACACCCGGTAGCGCGGCAGATCGGTGCGCAGGTCGGCGCCGGAGGCGAGCACGGTGGTGGTGGAACCGGCGTCGGTGACGTCGAGGAGGGGACACGCGCGCGGGTTGCGCTGACAGAACAGCAGCATGTCGTACGCCCAGTCGGCGGGCACGGAGACCAGGTTGGCCTGGGCGTACCCGGCGGCCACGCCGGCCGTGGGGACCGCCAGGCCCTCCCGGAAGCGGGCGCGGGCCGTCCGCGGGCTCCACGCGCGCGTGGTGTCGTCGGCGAGGACCACGGGGCGGTCGTCCACGGCGGTGCGGGCGCCGTCGTCGGAGGGGGTCACTCCAGCTCCTTCCCGCGCGTCTCAGGCAGCCCGAGCAGCGCCAGCGCGGCCAGGCCGTACCCGATGGCGCCGAAGACCAGGGCGCCGCCCACGCCCCAGCTGTCGGCGAGGAAGCCGACAGTGGTGGGGAAGACGGCGCCGACGGCGCGGCCGGTGTTGTAGGTGAAGCCCTGTCCGGTGCCGCGCACGGCCGTCGGGTACAGCTCGCTCAGGTAGGAGCCGAAGCCGCTGAAGATGGCCGACATGCAGAACCCGAGCGGGAAGCCGAGCACCAGGACCAGGGTGTTCGCGCCGCTGGGGATGTTCGTGTACGCGACGATGCACACCGCCGACAGCAGGGCGAACAGCCAGATGTTGCGCCGGCGGCCCAGCAGGTCGGTGAGGTAACCGCCCGTCAGATAGCCGATGAACGCGCCCGAGATGAGGAACGTGAGATAGCCGCCGGTGCCCACGACCGACAGGTCGCGCTCGGTCTTGAGGTACGTCGGCACCCAGGTGGCGAGGGTGTAGTAGCCGCCCTGGACGCCGGTGGAGAGCAGGACCGCGAACAGGGTGGTGCGCAGCAGCCCGGGGGAGCCCTCACGGGCCGGCCGGAAGATCGCCGCGAACGATCCCTTGCCCGGGCTCTTCTCCCGCGCGGCGGCCGCCTCCGGCGCGTCCTGCACGCTGCGCCGCACCCAGACCACGAGCAGCGCGGGCAGCGCACCGGTCCAGAACATCACGCGCCAGGCCAGGTCGCCGTCGACCAGCGAGAAGACCGCCGTGTAGACGATCACGGCCAGGGCCCAGCCCACGGCCCAGGAGCTCTGCACCGCCCCGAGGGTGCGTCCGCGGTGGCGGGCGCCGGCGTACTCGGCGACCAGGATCGCGCCGACCGCCCACTCGCCGCCGAAGCCGAGGCCCTGGAGGGCGCGGAACACCAGCAGCGTCTCGTAGTTGGGGGCGAAGCCGCAGGCCACGGTGAACACCGCGTAGGTGATCACGGTCAGCAGCAGCGCCTTGACCCGGCCGACGCGGTCCGCGAGGACGCCTGCCAGGGCGCCGCCCACCGCCGAGACGACCAGGGTCACGGTGGTCAGCAGTCCGGTCTGACCGCTGTTCAGACCGAAGTACGCGGACAGCGCCACCATCGTCAGCGGCAGCGTGAAGTAGTCGTACGAATCCAGGGCATACCCGCCGAAAGCGCCACCGAAGGCGCGCCTGCCGCGCGGGCCGAGCGCGCGCAGCCAGCCGAACGCCCCGTCCTCGGAGGGGGGCTCGGGCTTGACGGAGCGTGGGGGACCGGTCAGGGCGCTCGACGGAGGAGGGGTCGTGCTCATGGGCACCTCGCAGAAGGGGACGGGGGTGCAAGGAAGGAGTGAGCCGTGCCAGTGCCTCAGCAAGGTAGAGGATCGTTGAACGATCCTTCAATACCCATGTTGTCTCATCCTTCGGTGTGCGCTTGAATTCCGGCATGGCAGAGCGGATGAGCGGACTGGCCGACGACCGTGCCCTGTTGGGCAGGACCAGCACCGCCGAGCGTGTCGCGGACATCCTCAGGAGCCGCATCGCCGAGGGTTTCTTCCCACCCGGCACCCGGCTCTCGGAGGACAGCATCGGCGGCGCCCTCGGGGTCTCCCGCAACACGCTGCGCGAGGCGTTCCGGCTGCTCACGCACGAACGGCTGCTCGTCCACGAGCTCAACCGGGGCGTGTTCGTGCGGGTGCTGACCGTCGAGGACGTCGAGGACATCTACCGCACCCGCCGGCTCGTCGAGTGCGCCGTCGTACGGGGACTCGGTGAGCCGCCCTACGCCCTCGACGGACTCGCCCAGGCGGTCGCGGAGGGGCGGCGGGCGGCCCGCGAAGGTGACTGGAAAGCGGTGGGCACGGCCAACATCCACTTCCACCAGGAACTGGTCGCCCTCGCCTCCGGCGAGCGCACCGCCGAGCTGATGCGCAGCGTCTTCGCCGAACTCCGGCTCGCCTTCCACGCGGTGGACGAGCCGCAGCGGCTGCACGAACCGTACATCGCGCGAAATGTCGAGATTCTCCAGGCTCTTGAGGCGGGCGAGCGGGACACGGCCGAACGCCTGCTCGCCGCCTACCTCGACGTGTCGCTGGAACGGGTGGGGGAGGTCTACCGACGCAAGGTGGGGGGCGGGGACTAGGACCGTACGGAAACGGTCCTCCCGGACGGTCCGCAGGTCACGGCGCCGGGGTGCAACTGCCTCGTTTGGGCCGTTGTCGGACCGAGGACCTAGTCTGTGCACCGTGACTTCGCCTGCATCGACGGACAGCGTTCCGCCCCAGCTCAGCGCGGGGCCGCGCCCCGCGCCGGGCCCGGCCGCCGACGAGGGACTGGCGCGGCGGCTGCGCGCGCTCGCGTGCACCGCGCCGCTGCACGACCTGGACACCCGCAAGGCCAATCTCGCGGGCGAGTACTCGGTGTACGGCATGGCGGAGATCGCGCTCGCCGCCATCGACCTGGTCACGCTGAACATGGACTTCGACACCGGCGCCGACCACGACCAGATCGTCGCCCGGCTCGTCCCCCGCGTCGCCGCCCAGGCCCCGGACCGCCCCGCCGCCGAGCACGAGCGCGTGGCCCGCTGGGTCCTGGAGAACCTGATCAACGTCGGCAGCGTCGACCGCGGCTTCCGCGCGGTGTACGGCGTCTTCGGCCCGGACGGCACGTACGTCCGCCGGGACTACGACTTCAAGCTGATCGAGGAGGTGCCGGGCCCCGGCGGCACGGTGTACCTGCGCACCACCGACGAGGCGGTCAACGTCCTGGTCGGCGCCCTCGACACCGACGTCACCAGCGCCCAGATCGCCGCCGAGGTCAAGCTCGAGGTGCTGATCAGCCGGGGCAGGCTCGCCGACGCCCAGCTCGCCGCCGAGCAGGCCCGCTACCGCACGGTGCAGTACTCCGAGACCCTGCGCCGCGCCCTGGAGGCCACCCGGCGCAACGTCCGCGCGGTGGACTGGCTCAGCGCCGTGCCCGACATGATCGCCGAGGCGCTCGACCACGTCGCCGACCGCTACCGCCACGAGAACGCGATCCTCACCAACATCCGCAAGGCCCGCGACGAGTCCGAGGACCCCGAGCACAAGCGCCGCGCCGCCGAGCTGGTGGACATCGTCAAGGACTGCATCCGGCGCCACACCCAGCTGCAGTCCCGGCTCCTGGAGGCCGGTCCGCTGTTCCGCGCCGAGCAGGACCGGCAGGCCTTCGCCACGCCCGCCGCGGCCGCCGGCACCGACCTCTACGGCCAGCTCCTCGCGCCGCTGCTGCCGCTCCCCGTGGAGCAGGCGTCCCGGGTCACCGACGCGTTCTTCGCCCACGGCACCGGACTGCGCACGCCCGTGTCCGTCCGGGTCGCCGACCTCGTCGAGATCCTGCTCACCCCGCCCGTGGAGCGGGAGCACCTCGGCGCGGAGATGCCCGAGCCGGACCTCATCGCCACGCCCGACGACAGCCGCTTCAGCGAAGAGCAGCTCGCGGCCGCCACCGAGCTGCTCGACCTCCCGGCCGACGCGCCCCGCCGGCTGTCCGGGCTGCTCGCCGACGCCCGCCGCAAGGACCCCGAGCTGCCCTACCTGGTCGCCCTGCTGGCCGTCCACGCCGCCAGCCCCCCGGTCGGCACGGCCTACCGCCAGGGCGAACGGAAGCTGCTGTTCGCCGTGGACGACGGCACCGAGCTCGACGACCCCGAGTTCGGCGGCGCCGACCTCATCGTGGGCACGGCCCTGCTGGACGCGGCGGGCATGGCCGCGGACCGTACGGAGGCGGCATGACCGCGACACCGGCACCCCGCATGCGCGCCCCTCACGGCCACATCCCCCGCACCGACATCCCCTGCACCGAGGAGTCCCGACCGTGACCGAGCACGCCGACCGGAGCGAGCCGGAGCCCGCGGCGACGCCGGCGAGCACCGCCGTCACGCCCGCCGACGCCGCCGACGCGGCCCGGCTCGTCGCCTTCGGCCTCCAGCCCAAGCTCCAGCCCGCCCGCGACCAGGAGTACGCGGACCTGCTGCGCCGCTACCGCGAGGACCCGCCGTTCGCGCGGCTCGCCGACGCCGTCGCCACCGGCCTCGGACTCGTCGTGCTGGAGGTGTCCCCGCGCGCCGGCATGGCCGTCACCGCCGCCGAGGACTCCGTGTTCGCCGTCCGCATGGGCGACTACGCGCGCCGCGCCTCCGCCGACGGCGGCGACCGCTTCCTGCACGGCCTCGCCCACCTCGCCGTCGCCGCCATGGCCTTCCCCCGCCCCGAGGACCTCGCCGACGACGGCTACATCGGACGCGTCACGGTCAACGGCGTCGACGCCTTCGTCCGCCAGGCCTGCCACCGGCTGGAGGAGCGGGCCGCCGAGCAGGGCGAGAACACCGACCCGGCCACCGGCGCCCCCGGACTGGAGGCCGCCTGGCGGATCTGGTCCCGGCGCAGCGCCACCGGCGCCACCAAGGACGCCCGCCGTCTGGCCGGTTCCACCACCGGCATCGTTGCGAAGGCCGTCTCCTTCCTCACCGACTCCGGCTTCCTCCAGCGCACCGGCGACGACAACGGCGGCACCTACCGCACCACCGCCCGCTACCAGCTCCAGGTCCGCGACATGGCGGGCAGCGCGGCCATGGCCGAACTGCTCGACCTCGGCGTCGTCCCCGTCACCGACGGCACCCCCACCCTGCTGCCGCCCGAGGACGGCGACGCCCTGGACCTGGTCGCCGACGCCGGCCTGCCCTTCCACTCCGCCTGACCCCCACCCCACGAAGCCTCACGAGAGTCCGCCATGTACGAGCTGTCCCGGGTCCGCCTCTACTCCATCGGACCGGCGGGCGCACGCTACGCCGACACCGTGCTCGACCTGCGCGGCGTCGGCGCCACCGTGCCGAACCCGGCGCCGACGCAGGCGGAGTTCTTCGCGGACGAGCCCGTCGGCCCGCCCCGCCGCCCCGCGCCCGCCGGGGTGCTCTTCCTGGAGAACGGCGGCGGCAAGTCCGTCCTGCTGAAGCTGATCTTCTCCGTGATGCTCCCGGGCCACCGCAACACCCTCGGCGGGGCCAGCTCCGGTGTGCTGCGCAAGTTCCTGCTCGCCGACGACTGCGGCCATGTGGCGCTCGAATGGCAGCATGTGCAGACCGGCGAGTGCGTCGTCGTCGGCAAGGTCAGCGAATGGCGAGGCCGTCAGGTCTCCAACGACCCGCGGAAGTTCGCCGAGGCCTGGTACTCCTTCCGCCCGGGACCCGGCCTCAGCCTGGACAACCTGCCCGTCGCCGAGGCCACGTCCGTGCGCCCGCCCGCCGAGGGGCAGTCCGGCGCGCGCGGCCGGCGCCGCACCATGAAGGGCTTCCGCGACGCCCTGACCGAGGCGGGCAGGACCTACCCGCACCTGGAGGTGCACTGGGAGGAGATCCACGAGCGCTGGACCGAGCACCTCGGCGACCTCGGGCTCGACCCCGAACTCTTCCGCTACCAGCGGGAGATGAACGCCGACGAGGGCGAGGCGGCCGGCCTCTTCGCGGTGAAGAAGGACTCCGACTTCACCGACCTGCTGCTGCGCGCCGTCACCGACACCCGTGACACCGACGGACTCGCCGACCTCGTCAGCGGCTTCGGCAACAAGCTGGGCCGGCGCGCCGAACTCATCGCCGAACGCGACTTCACCGCCGGGTCGGCGGACCTGCTCGGCCGGATCGTCGAGGCCGCCGACGCCCGCACCCGCGCCCGGGAGATCCACGCCTCCGCGGAACGCCGCACCCGCACCCTCGCCCGCCGGCTCTCCGCGCGCGGCGCCCAGGAGCGCGAGCGAGCCGCCGACCTCGCCCACCGCGTCACCGCCGCCGCCCACGCCGTCACCCGGGCCGAGACCGCCCGCGCGCACAGCGCGTCCATCGCCGCCGAACTCGCCTACCGGCACGCCTCGCTGGCGCTCGCCGCCGCCGAGAAGTCCGCCGCCGCCCAGAAGCGCGAATTGGCCGACGCGCGCACCCTGTACTCCGCCTGGCAGGCCGCCGAGTCCGTGCTGCGGCACCGCGCCGCCGCCGACCGGGTGGCCCGGGTGTCCGCCGCGATCCAGGAGGCCGAGCGGGACGCCGCCCCGGCCCTCGCCGCACGCGCCAAGGCCGCCGTCGACCTGGTCCGCGCCCTGCACGCCGCCGCACGGAACGCGGAGGACCTCGCCAACGAGGAGGAGGAGCGGTCCGCCGCCCTCCAGGAGGCAGGCGACGGCGCCTACCGCGACTCCACCGCCGCCGCCACCGAGGCGCAGCGCGCCCGCAGCGAGATCGGCCACCTGCGCCAGCGGCTCGCCGAGGTCGAGCAGGAGACCGCCGAGGCCGTCCGGGCCGGCTGGCTCGACGACAGCGCCCCCGACGCCGACCCGGCCCGCGCCGCCCTCGCGGCCAGCGACGCCGAGAAGACCGCCGTCGCCGCCTGGGACACCGCCCGCGAGACCGCCCGCCGGGCCACCGAGCACGCCCGTGAGGCGGCCGCCGCCGAGAGCCGCGCCGAGCTGACCGCCGCCCGCGCCGCCGACGCGGCCACGGCCGCCGAGCGCGCCCACGAGGGCGAGCGCCGTACCGCCGAGGGCCTCGCCGCCGAACAGCGGCTCGCGGAGCTGCTGAGCCTGCCCGGCGCCTCCGGCAAGCGCCGGACCGCCCTGCCCGGCCAGCGCACGGACTCCGGCGGCGCGGCCGACGGCCCCCGCGAGGGCGGGCTGAGCGCGGAGGAACTGGACCGGTTCGCCGACGAGTTGCGCGAGCTGCTGGACGACGCCGTGTCCTCCGCCGAGCGCCAGCTGTTCGAGCTGCGCACCGCCGCCGCGGACGACGCCCGCATCCTCGGCGCCCTCGGCGACGGCGGACTGCTGCCGCCCGGCCCGGACGTGCTGGCCACCGTCGAGTTCCTCGGTGAGCACGGCATCCCCGCCCTCCCCGGGTGGCGCTACCTCGCCCAGGCCGTCGACCCCGCCGACCACGCGCGCGTCCTGGCCGCCCGCCCCGAGCTGGTCGACGGCGTCGTCATCACCGACCCCGACTCCCATGTCCGCGCCCGCGAGGCGCTGAGCGACGCGGCCCTGCTGCCCCGGTCCGCCGTCGCCGTCGGCACGGCCGCCGCGCTGCTCGCGCCCACGCCCGCGTCCGGCTCCGGCGACGTGTTCCTTGTACCGCCGAACCCGGCCATGCACGACGAGCACGCCGCCGACGAGGAGCGGCAGGCGCTGCGCGCCCGCGCCGCCGAACGGGACGAGGAGATCCGCGCCCTCGCCGCCCGGCTCGGCAAGGACCGCGAACTCGCCGCCCGGCTCGCCTCGTGGCGCACCGGCTGCCCGGCCGGACGCCTCGCCGAACTGGCCGCGACGGCCGAGCGGACACGGGCGTTCGCCGAGGAGACCGAGGCCGAGCTGGCCGAGGCGCGCGGCCTGCGGGCGGAGGCCGAGGAGGCGGCCGCCGAGGCGGTCCGGGTCCGCGACGAGCGGCAGGAGGCCGCCCAGAAGGCCCGGCGCGCCGCCGACGCCCTCGCCGGACTCGCCTTCCGGCTGCGGGAACGCGCCGGCTGGCAGGCCAAGCTGCGCGAACTGGCCGACGACGCCGCCGAGGCGGAGGCCCGCGCCCAGTCCTGTCTGGAGCGCGCCCGCGCCGCCGACGAGGACCGGCGCGCCGCCCAGCGCGCCGCCGACGACGCCCGGCGTACGGCCCGCACCCTGCGCGCCGAGCGCTCCGAGATCGCCGGCGCCCCCGACGACCTGCCCGAGGACGGCGACGGCGCCCCGCAGACGTCCCTGCCCGCCCTGCGGGAGGCCTACCGCGCCGCGTCCCAGCTGTACGAGAAGGTCGGCGTCGGCGCCGACCTGCGCGCCGAACAGGCCCGCGCGGAGAGCGACGAGAGCGCCGCCCGCGCCGAGCTGGACCGGCTCAGCAACAAGGTCCGCACCCGCGCCGAGCAGCTGCTCCAGTCGCCCGACGGATCCGACGGGCCCAGCCGGCAGGCCGCCGCCGCCCGCGCCGAGGAGCTGGTCCAGCTCCTGGAGACCCGTATGTCCGGCGCGAGCGAGCAGCTCGGTCGGCTCCGCGGCGAGGCCGAGCGCCTCGCCCCCGCGGACGGCGGGGCGCACACCGACCTCCCCGAGGAACTGATCCCGCGTGACGCTGAGCACGCCCAGGCCCTCCTGCGCACGGCCACCGCCGAACTCGCCACCCGCGAGGAGGAGTTGCGCCAGGCCCAGGAGGCGCACGCCGAACTCCTCGCCGCCCACCGGTCCGCCGAGGACGCGGCAGGCGGCTTCGACGAGATCGCCGCCATGCTCCGCGACCTGCTGCGCGAGCACGCCGCCGAGGAGGAGCAGGAGCGGACCGAGCCGTATCCCGGCGACCTGGAGGACGCCCGGCGGTCCGCCGCCGAGGCGCGCCGCTCGCTGCGCGGCTGCGCCGCCGACCTCTCCGCCGCCGAGGCCGCCGTGCGCGAGGCGAGCGACGTGCTGGTGCGGCACGCCAACTCCACCCGCTACGAGCAGGTCCGCACGCCTGCCCGCCAGCAGATCCGCGAACTGCCCGCCTCCGCGCTGCCGGAGCACGCCAAGAAGTGGTCCGACGCCTTCGCCCCCCGGCTGCGGGTGCTCACGGACGAGCTGGAGCAGCTGGAGCGCAACCGCGACTCGATCGTGGACCGGCTGCGGGGTCTGGTCGAGTCGGCCCTCGCCACCCTGCGCTCCGCCCAGCGGCTGTCCCGGCTGCCGGAGGGCCTGGGGGAGTGGTCAGGGCAGGAGTTCCTGCGCATCCGCTTCGAGGAGCCCGACCAGGCCACCCTCACCGAGCGCCTCGGCGAGGTCATCGACGAGGCCACCCGCGCGGCCGTCAGGAAGAACTCCGACCTGCGGCGCGACGGCATGTCCCTGCTGCTGCGCGGCGTCGCCGCCGCCCTGCGGCCCAAGGGCGTGGCGGTGGAGATCCTCAAGCCCGACGCGGTGCTGCGCGCCGAGCGGGTGCCGGTCGGGCAGATGGGCGACGTGTTCTCCGGCGGGCAGCTGCTCACCGCGGCCATCGCCCTGTACTGCACCATGGCCGCGCTGCGCTCCAACGACCGGGGCCGCGACAAGCACCGGCACGCCGGCACCCTGTTCCTCGACAACCCCATCGGCCGGGCCAACGCCACCTATCTGCTGGAGCTCCAGCGTGCGGTCGCCGACGCGCTCGGCGTCCAGCTGCTGTACACCACAGGCCTGTTCGACACCACGGCCCTGGCCGAGTTCCCCCTGGTCATCCGGCTCCGCAACGACGCCGACCTGCGGGCAGGCCTCAAGTACATCAGCGTGGAGGAGCACCTCCGCCCGGGCCTGCCCCAGCCGGACCCGGGCCAGGAGACGCACAGCGAGATCACGGCGACGCGGATGTTCAAGCGGCCGGCGGCGACGACCTGAATGACGGCGCGGACCGCGTCCGCGCCCTGCCCGGAGGCCGCACCGTCAGGATCCGTACCCCATCCGCCGCGACAGCTCGCCCGCCGCGGCCGCGGTCCGCGCGCCCACCCACGGCAGCCGCTCGGGGGTCATCCGGAACACCGGGCCCGAGACGCTGACCGCGGCGATCACCGCGCCGTCGTGCGCGCGGACCGGCGCCGCGACGGCGACGAGTCCGAGCTCCAGCTCCTCTCGCGTCGCCGCGTACCCCTGCTCGGGGACCCGCTCCAGCTCGGAGCGCAGCAGGGCGGCGTCCGTCACGGTGTGCTCGGTGAACCGGCGCAGCGTGCGGGACAGATGCTCCTCGCGGCGCGTGGGCGTCATATGGGCCAGGAACACCTTGCCGCTGGACGTCGCGTGCAGCGCCGTGCGCCGGCCCAGCCAGTCCTGTGCCGTCACGGCGGCCGTGCCGCGCGCCTGCATGATGTTGACGGCCGCGTCCTCGTCCAGCACCGCCGTGTTGACCGTCTCGCCCACTTCGTCGGCGAGGTCGCGGCAGACCGGGACGGCCTCCTGCGAGACGTCCAGCCGCACGGCCGCCGCGCCCGCGAGGCGCAGCACACCGGCCCCCAGGTGATACTTGCCCCGGTCGCCGGCCTGCGCGACCAGGCCGCGGTTCTCCAGGACGCCCAGCAGCCGGAAGGCGGTGGAGCGGTGCACGCCCAGCTCTTCGGAAATCTCCGTGACCCCGGCCTCGCCGCGCCGGGCGAGGATCTCCAGCACGCTCACCGCCCGGTCCACGGACTGCACGGCGCCGCTCGGGCCCTTCCGCCGCTCTCCGGGCCGCCCCGCACGGGTCATGGCCGGCCCCCGTCTCTCCGTACACCCGGTGCGCGCCGCCCGCCGGGCCGTCGCGCACCGCGCTCACCTGTGCGTCGTACGGAACGTCACCCTACCGAGGGGGTGCCTACGGGTGCGACAGCTGCCCGGTGCCGCCCCGCCGGCGTATGCGGGCCCGCTCGCGCTCGGCGGCCCGCTCCCGGCGGCGGGCCTGGCGCCGCTCGCGGCGCAGTGCCCGGGCCGTGCTGCTGGGCACGGACACCACGCCGTGCCGCTGGTTCCACACCTGGCGGGTCACCCACACGTCGAGCACCGCCCAGGTGGCCGCGATCGTGCTGACGACGCTGCTGACGACCACCGGGAAGGCGAGCCAGGACCCGGCCAGCGTGCACAGCACGGCCACCATGGCCTGGATCAGCGTCACCGCGATGACGAGCACCGCCCGCACCGCGGCCGTCCGCACCGGGTCGGGCAGCCTGCGCCGCTTGGCCGGCTCCTCCACCCACAGCGGCCGGTACGCCGTCCGGCCCTCGGCCGCATCCCGGGCCGGTCCGCCGTCCGCCCGCCGCCCGGCCGCGCCCGGCGCGTGCACCGCCGGCGCGGCCTCCTGCCGCGTCACCTCCCGGGTCGCCGTGCCGTCCCCGGACGTCTCACGCCGCTCCGCCGTGCCCATCACCCGTGTCACTCCCCACCGCCGCCAGCCCGCTGCTGCTGTCCGAAGACCCGGCTCCCCATTGGCTGCCCGGCTTGCGCTGTTTTACGCCGCCCAGGTGCGGGACACGGCTCCTGTGTCCGATTCCGCCCCCGTGTCCCGCAGGTAAGGACGTGCGGAGCGTCGTGAAGATTCCCGGTCGGGAAAGATTTCGGCCAACCCCCGTGTGAAAGCCGGGAGAAGGGGCTGGGGAACTCGTCCCGGATTCGGGGAGGCAATCTCCCGCAATGGCCGGACAACTCCGCCTGAACCGACCGCGTGCCGGAATCGAACCCTCCGGCCGGGTCTTCGAGTTGTCGCCGGGGCGGTAGTAGGCTCGCGCCGTTTGTTGACGCACATGTGTGCCCCCGGTCGTCCAGGGGGCCGAGCTGGGGGAGGCCATGCGCTTTCGCGGGAAGTCCATCCGCCGGAAGATCGTGGCGCTGCTTCTCGTGCCGCTGGTGTCCCTGACCACGCTCTGGGCCTTCACCACCGTGATCACGAGCCGTGAGGCGAGCCACCTGTTCGATGTGTCGTCGGTGATGGAGGAGGTCGGCTACCCCGTCGAGGACACCGTCCGCGTCCTCCAGCAGGAGCGGCGGCAGACCCTCGTCCATCTCGCCGACCCCCGCGCCTCCGACGGGCTCACGGCCCTCAAGGCGAGCCGCACCGCCACGGACAAGGCCGTGGCCGCCGTGCGCAGGAGCGCGTCCGGCAGCGGCGTGCGCGAGGCCATGCACGGCAACTCCGACAAACTCGACGCCGCCCTCGACTCGTTCGAGGGCATCGAGTCCCTCCGCCGCAGCGTCGACGACGGCACCGTCGACCGCCGTCAGGCGCTCGACCTCTACAACCGCCTCGTCGACCCCTGCTACGTGCTGCTGTCCGACCTGCACGTGGTCGAGGACGTCGACCTCGACAAGCAGTACCGCGCCCTGGTGAACCTCTCCCGCGCCCGCGAACTGCTCTCCCGCGAGGACGCCCTGCTCGGCTCCGCCCTGATCGTCGGCAAGCTGGCCCCCACCGAGGTGCGGGACGTCTCCGACCTCATGGCCCAGCGCACCCTGCTCTACGACACCGCCCTGCCGCAGCTCCCCGCGGACGAGCGCGACCGGTACGAGACCTTCTGGGGCAACGCCGCGACCGCCCCGCTGCGGGTCGGCGAGCAGGCCGCCGTCTTCGCCGAGGACGGCGAGCCCCGCGGGGTCACCGCCAAGAGCTGGGACACCGCCGCCGGCAACGTGCTCGACGAACTCGGCGCCCTCAACGACCGGGCGACCGACCGCTACCAGGAACGCGTCCGGCCGGTCGCCATGGGCGTCATCGCCCAGGCCGTCGCCGCCGGAGTGCTCGGTCTGGCCGCCCTGCTGTTCTCCCTGTTCCTCTCCGTGCGCGTCGGCCGGAAACTCATCCGCGACCTCAAGCAGCTGCGCCTGGACGCCCACGAGGCCTCCGGGGTGCGGCTGCCCAGCGTGATGCGCCGTCTCTCGGCCGGCGAACAGGTCGACGTGGAGACCGAGGTCCCGCGCCTGGAGTACGACAAGAACGAGATCGGCGAGGTCGGCCAGGCCCTCAACACCTTGCAGCGCGCCGCCGTCGAGGCCGCCGTCAAGCAGGCCGAACTGCGGGCCGGCGTCTCGGAGGTGTTCGTCAATCTCGCCCGCCGCAGCCAGGTGCTGCTGCACAAGCAGCTCACCCTGCTCGACGCGATGGAGCGCAGGACCGACGACACCGAGGAACTCGCCGACCTGTTCCGGCTGGACCACCTGACGACCCGTATGCGCCGGCACGCCGAGGGCCTGGTCATCCTCTCCGGCGCCGCCCCCTCCCGGCAGTGGCGCAAGCCCGTCCAGCTCATGGACGTCGTACGGGCCGCCGTCGCCGAGGTCGAGGACTACGAGCGCATCGAGGTCCGCCGGCTGCCTCGCGTCGCGGTCACCGGGCCGGCCGTCGCCGACCTGACCCACCTGGTGGCCGAACTGCTGGAGAACGCCACGGTGTTCTCGCCGCCGCACACCGCCGTGCAGGTCGTCGGCGAACGCGTCGGCAACGGCTTCACCCTGGAGATCCACGACCGGGGCCTCGGCATGGCCGCCGACGCGCTGCTCGACGCCAACCTGCGGCTCGCGGAGACACCGGAGTTCGAACTGTCCGACACCGACCGGCTCGGCCTGTTCGTGGTCAGCCGGCTCGCACAGCGCCAGAACGTCCGCGTCTCCCTCCAGCCCTCCCCGTACGGCGGCACCACGGCCGTCGTCTTCATCCCGGACGCGCTGCTCACCGACGACGTGCCCGACACCAACGGCGTCGGGTTCCGCCTCGACCGCCCGCGCCGCACGGAGAAGGAACCGGCGGACGGCCGCCGCGCCGCGCTCTCCCAGGTGCCCGTGGCCCTGCCCGGACTGCCCGCCTCCGTGCTGGACGGGCCGGTCGAACTCGAAGCGCCCGTCGACCTGGACGCCCTCGACGGCTTCCCCGCCCTGGACGACGAGGACGGCGAGCACGGCGGCCTGTTCGGGCCCCGCCGCTCCCGCACCGACGACGAGCGGCCGGGCCGCGACACCGCACGGCACGGGAGCGCCGCCGACGGCCGGGACGACACCGGCGAGCGGGGGAGCGGACCCGTGCCGCTCACCCGCCGGGCGACCCCCAAGCTGGTCAGCTCCCACGGCCGCCCGGTCCGCGACCAGCGGGCCCGGGGCGGACGGACCGACGACGACACCGCAGCCCCGCCCGGCCGCCCCGGCGCGGACGAGCCCCCTCCGCTGCCCGCCCGGCGCCGCGGCGACACCAGCCGCCGGGCCATCGGCCGCGCCGGTGCGGAACCCGTGTCGGAGCTCCCGGCGCGCGACCCGGAGCAGCCGGACGCGGAGACACCGCCGCCCCTGCCCGGCCGCCGCCGCACCACCGGACCCGCCCGGCCCGCCGACGGTCCGGGGGAACGGGACGCCGCCCCCGCGCCCGGTGCCCCCGCGCCCGCGGGCCCTGCGTCCGGCGCCCCCGCCCGCCGCCCCGCGACCACGCACGGCGGCCCCGACGACTCCTCTCCGGTCACCGACGACACGGACACCGGCACACCGCAGCCCGACAGCGCACCACTGCCCCGGCGCGTGCGGCAGGCCAGCCTGGCCCCGCAGCTCAAGCGTGACGCCGCGACCCGGAAGACCGACCGGGCCCGGCCCGTCGAACGGGACGCGGACGACGTACGCAGCCGCATGGCCTCGCTCCAGCGCGGCTGGCAGCGCGGCCGGGAGGAGAACGCCGCGGGCGACGACGCCGGCAGCGGCACAGCACCACGACGAAGGACTAAGGGGGACGGTCGATGACCGAACCGAGCGCCACCGGCCACACGAACGACAAGGGCGAGCTGAACTGGCTCCTCGACGACCTGGTGGACCGCGTCGCCAGCATCCGCAAGGCGATCGTGCTCTCCGGCGACGGTCTGCCCACGGGGGCGTCCAAGGACCTCACCCGGGAGGACAGCGAGCACCTGGCCGCCGTCGCCTCCGGCTTCCACAGCCTCGCCAAGGGCGTGGGCCGCCACTTCGAGGCCGGTGAGGTCCGCCAGACCGTCGTCGAGCTCGACGAGGCGTTCCTGTTCGTCACCGCCGCCGGGGACGGCAGCTGCCTCGCGGTCCTCGCGGACGCCGACTCCGACGTCGGCCAGGTGGCCTACGAGATGACCCTGCTGGTCAAGCGCGTCGGCGTGCATCTGGGCGCCGCGCCACGCACCGATCTGCCCTCGGGTGGGTAGTGGACCGACATGAGCGATCACGGTCAGGGTAGTAGCCACTGGTTCGACGAGGACGCCGGACCGGTCGTCCGTCCGTACGCCATGACGCGGGGCCGCACCACCAGTGCGGCCCAGCACCGCCTCGACCTGATCGCCGTGGTCGTCGTGGAGCCGCACGCGGACGAGGCGCAGGACGACCCCTCCCTCTCCCCGGAGCACGTCGACATCGTCGGCCTGTGCCGCGACACCCCCCAGACGGTCGCCGAACTCGCCGCCGGGCTCGACCTGCCGGTGGGCGTGGTCCGGGTCCTCGTGGGCGATCTCGTGGACGCCGAATTGGTCCATGTGAACCGGCCGGTACCCCCGGCCGAGCTGCCGGACGAGAGTATTCTGCGCGACGTGATCAACGGCCTCCGGGCGCTGTGACCGGCGCGGAAGCGGGGTAGTGACGTGACAGGCTGGCAGTTCTGGGTCGACCGAGGCGGCACCTTCACCGACATCGTCGCGCGCCGCCCCGACGGCCGGCTGCTCACCCGCAAGGTCCTCTCCGACAACCCGGACCCGGACCGCTCGGGCCCGCCCGGCGCCGACGCGGCGGTGATCGGCGTCCGCGCGCTGCTCAACGGGGCCGGCGACCCCGTGGACGTCGTCCGCATGGGGACCACCGTCGCCACCAACGCCCTCCTCGAACGCAAGGGCGAGCGCACCCTGCTGGTCGTCACCCGCGGCTTCCGCGACGCCCTGCGGATCGCCTACCAGAACCGCCCGCACATCTTCGCGCGCCGCATCGACCTGCCCTTACCGCTCCACGAGCGGGTGATCGAGGTGGACGAACGCGTCGCCGCCGACGGCGCCGTGCTGCGCGCCCCCGGCCTCGACGCCCTCGAAGGCCCGCTGCGGCAGGCGTACGACGACGGGATCCGGGCCGTCGCCGTAGTCTGCCTGCACAGCGACCGCCACCCCGCCCACGAACAGGCCGTCGGGGAACTCGCCGCCCGCATCGGCTTCCCGCAGATCTCGCTCTCCAGCGAGGTCAGTCCGCTGATGAAACTGGTGCCGCGCGGGGACACCGCCGTCGTCGACGCCTACCTCTCACCCGTGCTGCGCCGCTACGTGCGCCAGGTCGCCGACGCGCTCGAAGGCGTACGGCTGATGTTCATGCAGTCCAACGGCGGACTCACCGAGGCCCGGCAGTTCCGCGGCAAGGACGCCATCCTGTCCGGACCGGCCGGCGGGATCGTCGGCATGGCCCGCATGTCGCAGCTCGCCGGCTTCGACCGGGTCATCGGCTTCGACATGGGCGGCACCTCCACCGACGTCTCGCACTTCGCCGGCGAGTACGAACGCGTCTTCACCACGCGGATCGCCGGGGTGCGGCTGCGCGCGCCGATGCTCGACATCCACACCGTCGCCGCAGGCGGCGGCTCGGTCCTGCACTTCGACGGCTCCCGCTACCGCGTCGGCCCCGACTCGGCCGGCGCCGACCCCGGCCCCGCCTGCTACCGGCGCGGCGGCCCGCTCGCCGTCACCGACGCCAACGTCATGCTGGGCCGCATCCAGCCCGCCCACTTCCCGGCCGTGTTCGGCCCCGGCGGCGACCAGCCGCTCGACGCGGACGTGGTCCGCGCACGCTTCACCGCCCTCGCCCGCGAGATCCACGGGAGCACCGGCGACGACCGCACCCCCGAACAGGTCGCCGAGGGCTATCTCCAGATCGCCGTCGCCAACATCGCGGCCGCGGTCAAGCGGATCTCCGTGCAGAAGGGCCACGACATCACGCGGTACGCCCTCACCGCCTTCGGCGGGGCGGGCGGCCAGCACGCCTGCATGGTCGCCGACTCCCTCGGCATCCGCACCGTCCTCGTGCCGCCCATGGCCGGCGTGCTGTCCGCCCTCGGCATCGGCCTCGCGGACACCACCGCCATGCGGGAACGCTCCGTCGAGGCCCCGCTGGAGCCCGCCGCCATGCCCGGCGTCCACGGCATCGCCGACGAGCTGGAGGCGGCGGCCCGCGCCGAACTCCTCGCCGAGGACGTCCCCGAGGAGCGCATCGAGGTCACCCGCCGCGCGCAGCTCCGCTACGACGGCACCGACACCACCCTCAGCGTCGAGCTCACCGACCCGGACACCATGCGGCGCGCCTTCGAGGACCGGCACCGCGCCACCTACTCCTTCACCCTCGACCGCCCGATCGTCGTCGAGGCCCTGTCCGTCGAGGCCACCGGGACCACCGAACCCCCCGATCTCTCGGCCCTCGCCACCTGGTCCGGCCGGCCCGCCGCACCTGTCACCGTCCGCCTCCACACCGGCGGCGCCTGGCGCGACGCCCCCCTCCACCGCCGCGAGGACCTCCCTCCCGGCGAGGCCGTCACCGGCCCCGCGATCATCGCCGAGGACGGCTCCACCACCGTCGTCGACGACGGCTGGCGGGCCGCGACCACCCACGACGGGCACCTGGTCATGGAACGCGTCGCGGTCACGCGGAGTTCCGGCGCCGGCACGGAGGCCGACCCGGTCCTGCTGGAGATCTTCAACAACCTCTTCATGTCCATCGCCGAACAGATGGGCGCCCGCCTGGAGTCCACCGCCCAGTCCGTCAACATCAAGGAACGCCTGGATTTCTCCTGCGCCCTCTTCGACCCCGACGGGAACCTGGTGGCCAACGCCCCGCACATCCCCGTCCACCTGGGCTCGATGGGCACCAGCGTCAAGGAGGTCATCCGGCGGCGAGGCGCCTCCATGCGCCCCGGCGACACCTACGCCGTCAACGACCCCTACCACGGCGGCACCCACCTGCCCGACGTCACCGTCGTCACCCCCGTCTTCGGCACCCCCGAGGACGACACGGCACCCGAGGTCCTCTTCCACGTCGCCTCCCGCGGCCACCACGCCGAGATCGGCGGCATCGCCCCCGGCTCCATGCCCGCGAACAGCCGCACCATCGACGAGGAAGGCGTTCTCTTCGACAACTGGCTGCTCACCGAGAACGGCCGGTTCCGCGAGGAGGAGACCCTCCGCCTGCTCACCGGGGCGCCCCACCCCTCCCGCAACCCGGCGACCAACCTCGCCGACCTGCGCGCCCAGATCGCCGCCAACCACAAGGGCGTCGAAGAGGTCGGCCGCATGATCGGCACCTACGGCCTCGACGTCGTCCAGGCCTACATGCGGCACGTGCAGGACAACGCCGAGGAGGCGGTGCGCCGCGTCATCGACGCCCTGGACGACGGCGAGTGCGCCTACGAGACCGACTCGGGCGCCGTCATCCGCGTCAAGGTGAGCGTGGACCGCGCCGTCCGCTCCGCGACCATCGACTTCACCGGCACCTCCCCGCAGCTCGCCACCAACTTCAACGCGCCCTTCTCCGTCGTCAACGCGGCCGTCCTGTACGTCTTCCGCACCCTGGTCGCCGACGACATCCCGCTCAACGACGGCTGTCTGCGGCCGCTGCGCATCGTCGTCCCGCCCGGCTCCATGCTGGCGCCCGAACCCCCGGCCGCCGTCGTCGCGGGCAACGTCGAGACCTCACAGGCCGTCACCGGCGCCCTCTACGCGGCGCTCGGCGTCCAGGCCGAGGGGTCCGGCACCATGAACAACGTGACCTTCGGCAACGCCCGCCACCAGTACTACGAGACCGTGGCGTCCGGCTCCGGCGCCGGCGACGGATACCCGGGCGCGCCCGTCGTCCAGACCCATATGACCAACTCCCGGCTCACCGACCCGGAGATCCTGGAGTGGCGGCTGCCGGTCCGGCTCGAGGAGTTCGCCGTGCGCCGGGGCAGCGGCGGCGCCGGGCGGTGGCGCGGCGGCGACGGAGCCGTGCGCCGGATCCGCTTCCTGGAACCCATGACGGTCTCCACGCTGTCCCAGCACCGCAGGGTGCCGCCCTACGGCATGGCGGGCGGGGCTCCCGGAGCGACGGGCGCCAACCGGATCGAGCGGGCCGACGGCACGGTCACCCGGCTCGCCGGCAGCGACTCGGCGGACGTCGGCCCCGGCGACGTCCTCGTCATCGAAACCCCCGGCGGCGGGGGATACGGCCCGCCGCCCGACCACGATCGAGCAGGAGAAGAGACCGATGATCTTCGGGCGTTCTGAGCGCGGCAAGCCCCCGGTCGAGCCGGTCACGCTCAAGATCCTGGTGGCCGGCGGCTTCGGCGTGGGCAAGACCACGCTCGTCGGCGCGGTCAGCGAGATCAGGCCGCTGCGCACCGAGGAGCTGCTCACGGAGGCCGGGCGGCCCGTCGACGACACCAGCGGCGTCGAGGCGAAGAGCACCACCACGGTGGCCATGGACTTCGGGCGCATCACCCTGCGCGAGGACCTGGTGCTGTACCTGTTCGGCACGCCCGGCCAGGAGCGGTTCTGGTTCATGTGGGACGAGCTGTCCGAGGGCGCCCTGGGCGCGGTCGTCCTCGCCGACACCCGGCGCCTGGAGGACTGCTTCGCCGCCGTCGACTACTTCGAGCGGCGCGCCATACCCTTCCTGGTCGGCGTCAACTGCTTCGAGGGATCGGCCCGTTACCCGGAGGACGCGGTACGGCGGGCCCTCGACCTCGACGACGACGTACCGCTGGTGCTGTGCGACGCGCGCGACCGCGAGTCGGTCAAGGAGGTCCTGGTCGGCGTCGTCCAGCACGCCATGACCCAGGCCGCGCGGCGGCGCAGCGCGGTCACCACCTGACCGCGGCCGGGAAGGCGCGGCCCGTGCCCCCGACGACCGGAGCACGAGCCGCCGTGGCTCAGTCCTCGCCCTCCTCGACCCAGCCGAGGCTCTTCTCCACCGCCTTGCGCCAGTTGCGGTGCTCACGGTCCCGCACGGACGACGACATGGCGGGCGTCCACTCGGCGTCCTTGAGCCAGTGCGACTTCAGCTCGTCCAGGCCGTTCCACACGCCCGTGGCGAGTCCCGCCGCGTAGGCGGCGCCCAGACAGGTCGTCTCCGACACCCGGGGCCTGATCACCGGCACCCCGAGCACGTCCGCCTGGTGCTGCATCAGCAGGCCGTTCTTCGTCATGCCGCCGTCCACCTTCAGCGTGGTGATGCGCACCCCGGAGTCCTGGTACATGGCGTCGACGACCTCGCGCGTCTGCCAGCTCGTCGCCTCCAGGACCGCCCGCGCCAGATGCGCCTTGGTGACGTAACGGGTCAGGCCCGTGACCACCCCGCGCGCGTCGGAGCGCCAGTAGGGGGCGAAGAGGCCGGAGAACGCGGGCACGATGTACGCGCCGCCGTTGTCCTCCACGCTCGCCGCGAGCGGCTCGATCTCGTCCGCGGTGCGGATGATGCCGAGCTGGTCGCGGAACCACTGCACGAGCGCGCCCGTGATGGCGATCGACCCTTCCAGGCAGTACACGGGAGCCTCGTCACCGATCTTGTAGCCCAGGGTGGTGAGCAGCCCGTGCTTCGACGGCACGGGCCGGTCACCGGTGTTGAGCAGCAGGAAACTCCCGGTGCCGTAGGTGTTCTTGGCGGTGCCGACGTCGTAGCAGGCCTGTCCGAAGACCGCGGCCTGCTGGTCGCCCAGCGCGGAGGCGACGGGCACCCCGGCGAGCTGGCCCACGGCGGTGCCGTAGACCTCGGCGGAGGACCTGATCTCCGGGAGCACGGCCTCCGGGACGTTCATCGCGTCCAGGACGGTCGGGTCCCACTGGAGGGTCTCCAGGTTCATCAGCATGGTCCGCCCGGCGTTGGTCACGTCGGTGACGTGCCGTCCGCCGTCGGTGCCGCCGGTGAGGTTCCAGATCAGCCAGGAGTCGATGGTGCCGAAGGCGATCTCGCCGTTCTCCGCGCGGGCCCGCAGCCCGGGCACGTGGTCCAGCAGCCAGGCCGCCTTGGGCCCGGAGAAGTAGCTGGCCAGCGGCAGGCCCGTGCGGTCGCGGAACCGGTCCTGCCCGTCGGATCCGCCGAGCTGCGCGCACAGCCCGGCGGTTCTGGTGTCCTGCCACACGATGGCGTTGTGCACGGGCTTGCCCGTGGACCGGTCCCACAGGACCGTCGTCTCACGCTGGTTGGTGATGCCCAGCGCGCTGAGCCGGTCGGCGCGCAGGCCGGCCTTGGCGAGCGCGCCGGCCACCACGGCCTGCACCTTGGACCAGATCTCCGTGGCGTCGTGCTCCACCCAGCCCGGCTTCGGGAAGATCTGGCGGTGCTCGCGCTGGTCGACGGCGACGATCGCGCCGTGCTGGTCGAAGACGATGCAACGGCTGGAGGTGGTGCCCTGGTCGATCGCGGCGACGAACTTGTCCGTCATGACGTCCCCTTCGTCGGGTTCTGCGGAGTCAGAACGCTGCGTTGAACACGAGCCCGGACAGCGCCCCGCCGATGAGCGGGCCCACGACTGGAACCCACGCGTATCCCCAGTCCGAGGTCTTGCGGGGGATCGGGAGCAGCGCGTGCACGATGCGCGGGCCGAGGTCACGGGCCGGGTTGATGGCGTACCCGGTGGGGCCGCCGAGCGACATGCCGATGCCGACGACCAGGAACGACACGATGAGGATCGCGGTGCCCGACTCGCCGAGCCCCTTGGTGAGCCCGAACGCCAGGATCGGCAGCACCAGGCCCATGGTCGCGATGATCTCGGTGACGAGGTTGGCGACCGGACGGCGGATCGCCGGGGTGGTGGAGAAGATGCCGAGCGTCGGCTGGGAGATGTCCTCCTCGGCGTTGGCCTCGAACTGTGCGTAGTAGACCAGCCAGCACAGCAGGGCGCCCAGCATCGCGCCGGCCATCTGCCCGGCGACGTAGACCGGGACCTTGTCCCACTCGCCGGTGTCGACGGCGATCCCGAGGGTGACCGCCGGGTTCAGGTGGCCCCCGGACAGCGGGGCCGCGGTGTACGCCCCGGCCATCACGCCGAAGCCCCAGCCGAACGCGATGACCACCCAGCCGGCGTCCTTCGCCTTCGAGTGGTTGAGGACGACGGCGGCGACCACGCCGGCGCCGAAGAGAATGAGGATGGCGGTGCCGATGACCTCGCCGACGAATATGTCTCCGTTGCTCATGGCGGCTCCTGGGCCGGGGCCCGAGACGGTCGGCCCCGGACCTCACGTGCAGGGTGCGTTTCCCGTGGCGACTTCAGCCGAAGGCAGGGAGGATCCGCGCCCCGCCCGGCGTCCGTGACGAGCGTGCCGTCGCAGCCGCATCGCCCGTGGGGGAGTCCTGGCGTCGGTGGACGCCTGCCGTGGCGCGCCGAAATGCGCCGAGATGTACGGCGATGTCGACTGACACCGGAAGTGTTCACCGGCGGTCAGGAAGCGTCAAGGTCGGCGGCAGAACGGGTCGGGGCGCCTGCTTCCGCGCGGCGGCCCCCGTCTGATAAATGCAGGGGACATGACACGATCCTCCCGCGCGGTACGCGCCCTGGTCACCGCCCTCGCCGCCCTGCTCACCGCGACCGCGGCGGCCGCACCCGCCCGGGCGACCCCCGAACCCAAGGCGCCCCGCGACTTCGTGGCCCTCCACAGCGTCGACCCGACGATCCTGCACGACATCCGCTACGTCACCCCGCACAACTTCGTCGGCGAGCGCATCGACGGCTACCGGCAGCCCCTGTGCATCCTCACCCGCCCCGCCGCCGAGGCCCTCCGCACCGCCCAGCGCCGGCTGCTGCCGCAGGGCTACTCCCTCAAGGTGTACGACTGCTACCGCCCGCAGCGCGCCGTGGACCACTTCGTCCGCTGGGCCGAGGACCTCGACGACCAGACCATGAAGGCCGAGTTCTACCCGAACGTCGACAAGACCCGCCTGTTCGCCGACGGGTACATCGCCGAGAAGTCCGGCCACAGCCGCGGCTCCACGGTCGACCTCACCCTGGTGAAGCTCCCCGCACACCCCACCCGTCCCTACCGCCCGGGCGAGACGCTCACCCCCTGCTTCGCACCCCAGGACGAGCGGTTCCCCGACAACTCCGTGGACATGGGCACCGGTTACGACTGCTTCGACACCCTCAGCCACACCCTCGACCCGCGGGTGACCGGCGTGCAGCGCGCCCACCGCATGCTGCTCAAGAACACCCTGGAGGACCTCGGCTTCGTGAACCTCGCCGAGGAGTGGTGGCATTACACCTTCAAGCCCGAGGCGTACCCGGACACCTACTTCGACTTCCCCGTGTCCCGCGGGTCCCTCGCCGGCCACCGCTGACCCCGACCTACCGGAGACGTCCCTTCCGCCATCGGATACAGTCCCGCGCGTGTCCGATACTCACGTTCCCAACTCCGCGGCGGGCAGCCACTGTTCGTCCTGCGGCGCGCCCTACGGAGAGGGCGTCTCCGGCTGGCCGCGCACCTGCCCCGCCTGCGGCGCCGTCGCCTACCGCAACCCGCTCCCCGTCGCCGTGGCCCTCCAGCCCGTGTACGACACCCAGGGCACCGCCTTGGTCGTCGTCACCCGGTCGATCCCGCCCGCCAAGGGCGGCACCGCCCTGCCCGGCGGCTACATCGACGACGGCGAGGACTGGCGCCACGCCGTCGTCCGCGAACTCAAGGAGGAGACCGGCCTCGACGCCGAGAGCCGCGACGTCCGGCTCGTCGACGCCATGAGCGCCCCCGACGGCCACCTGCTGCTGTTCGGCCTGCTCCCCGAACGCCCGGCGGCCGACCTGCCCGCCTCCGCACCCACCGACGAGACCGAGGGCACGCACCTGCTGCGCCGCCCCGAGGAACTCGCCTTCCCCCTGCACACCGTGGCGGTGCGCGCCTTCTTCGAGGGCCGCTACATCTGACCGCCCGACCCGCCGAGCCCGCGCACGCGCACCGGCCGGGACGGCTCCTCCGCGCCGTTCTCCGTCTCCCGCCGTACGACGACCCGCGGGCCCGAGCGGGTCACCGAGTACCGCTCGGCCTCCGGCCCGTCCCCGCCGTCCCCGTCGTCCGGCACCACCAGCCCGCCCCCGGTCCGGCCCGGGGCGGGCGCCCACACCTCCAGCTCCGTCCCGCCCTCCTCCCCGCGCACCGGGACCACGGCGCCCGCCCGCACGAACACGGGTATCCGCTCCAGCGGGGCGTCGACCAGCACCTTCGCCGGCCCCTCGTACACCCGCCCCGTCGCCGTGTCGTACCACCGCCCGCGCGGCAGCCGCACCTCCCGCCCTACCGCGCCCGGCTCCAGCACCGGCGCCACCAGCAGCGCGTCACCCAGCAGAAAGGCGTCCTCGCAGTCCCGCAACGCTCGCTCCTCCGGCGCCGGCCACCACAACGGCCGCACCATCGGCGCCCCGGTCCGTCGCGCGAGGTGCGCCAGCGTCACGAAGTACGGCAGCAGCCGCCGCCGTTCGCCCAGCGCCACGCGCGCGTGCCCCAGCACCACCGCGCCGTACTCCCACGGCCCGCCGCCCACCGGGCCCGCGGCGACCGTGCGCAGCAACGGCAGAAACGCGGCCAACTGCATCCGCCGCACGTACAGCTCGGACGCCCCGTCCCTGCCGCCGCCCACGACGTCCGGCCCGGAGAACGGCACACCGCACAACCCGAGCCCCAGCACCTGCGCGAGCGACGCCCGCAGTCCGGACCACCCCGCGGCGCCCTCGCCGCACCACACCCCGCCGTACCGCTGCAGCCCCGCCCACCCGGACCGCGACAGCACCAGCGGCCCTTCGCCGGAGGGCACTTCGCTGCGCAGCCCTTCGTACGCCGACCGGGCCAGACACAGCGCGTCCACGTGGTGCGCCTCCCGCCCGACCGGGGCGGAGGACCCGAGCGCGTGCCACACCCCCGCGAAGCCCTGCGCCGCCTGCCCCGCGTACCGCTCGCGCGCGCCGGTGAGATCAGGGAACACCGCCTCGCCGCGCCGGTCCTCCGCCCGCACCGCAGGGGGCACCACCGACACCAGCCGTATCCCCTCGCGCCGCAGCTCGTCGGCCAGCATGGGCAGCTTCGGGAAGCGATCCAGGTCGACGGTGAACGCCCGGCCGCCGTCCAGATGACCGTCCCCCAGATGCACCGCGTCCAGCGGCAGCCTCCGCTCCTGGTGCCCGGCGACGACCCGCCGCACCTCGTCCTCCCCGCCCGTGCCCTCCCGCACATGGTGATGGCCGAACGCCCATGCGGGCGGCAGCGCCGGCGCCCCGGTCAGCGACGCCCACGTCAGCAGGACCCGCGCCGGCGTGCCCACCATCGCCCAGCCGCGCACCGGACCGCCCTCCATGCGCAGCTCGCACGTGCCCGCCCGGTCGTGCCCGGAACCGGCGCCCTCCGCGCCCTCCCGCAGCGTCACCGTGCCGTCCCACGGGTTGTCGACGAACAGCAGATGCGTGCCCGCGTCGGCCACCACCAGCTGCACGGGCATCGCCACCGGCGCCGCACGCCCCGCCCCCTCGGCCGCCCGCCCGGCCACGCCGTTCCCCAGCCGGTAGGCGCCGTCCCGCAGCCGCACCCCCGCCGCCCGGCCACCCGGACCGAAGAACCGGGCGTCCGCCGGAACCTCCGACCGCTGCATCCACCGCGCCGGCCCGTCCTCCGCCTCCCACCACCGCGGCGGCAGATCCCGCCGCAGCGTCACACCCCCGGGTGTGAGCACCTCCAGGGCGCCGTGCCGCGACACCGCGACCGTCACCCGCTCGGCCACCACACGCCAGCCGCCGTCCGTGTCCGGCTCCAGCGCGGCCCGCGGATCCGGCTCGGGACACGCACCGGCCAGCGCGTACGACGGCTCCGGACCCGCTCCGTCCCACCCCCAGAACACCGCGCCGTTCACCGCGACGAGGATCCGCAGCTCCGAGCGGGCGAACCGGATCACACCCCCGCCGGGACCCGGCTCCACCTCCCGCACGGTCCCCGGCACCCGCGCCCGCACCGGCCCCCGCGGCCCCGGCCCGGTGGCGTCCGCACCCCGCCTGCGCCACGCTGCTCGTACGGTACGCAACCCCCGTGCCGCTCCCGTCCTGCCGACCGACCACCACGAACGCACCAGGTCAAGACCGTTCATGTTGCTCACCCTGCCATTGACCGCGCCCCGCAAGCGTGGCGTTCAACTCCCGTTCACCCGTGATCGGACCACATCTTCACGAAGGGGACTATGTGGGGGGCGCCCTGGTGCAGAAGTCGATCACGTGGCATCGTCCCTGTCAGCCGCGTCACGCGCACACCCCAGCCCGTGCGCGGAGGACGCACACGACGCGCACAGTCCGGGAGCCGCCCCATGTCGACCGTGAACCCTCAGCCGCTCTGGCAGCCCACACCGGAACGTACAGCCGAGGCCCGCATCACCCGGTTCCAGGCCTGGGCCGCCGAACACCACGGCGCCCCGGCCGAGGGCGGCTACGCGGCGCTCCACCGGTGGTCCGTCGAGGAGCTGGAGACCTTCTGGAAAGCGGTCACCGAGTGGTTCGACGTCCGCTTCACCACGCCGTACGAGCGCGTCCTCGGCGACCGCTCCATGCCCGGCGCCCAGTGGTTCCCCGGAGCGACCCTCAACTACGCCGAGCACGCCCTGCGCGCCGCCGGCGCCCGCGCGGACGAGCCGGCCCTGCTCCACGTCGACGAGACCCACGACCCCCGCCCCGTCACCTGGGCCGACCTGCGCCGCCAGGTCGGCTCCCTTGCCGCCGAACTGCGCGCCCTCGGCGTACGCCCCGGCGACCGGGTCAGCGGCTACCTGCCCAACATCCCCGAGGCCGTCGTCGCCCTCCTCGCCACCGCGGCCGTCGGCGGCGTGTGGACCTCCTGCGCCCCCGACTTCGGCGCCCGCAGCGTCCTCGACCGCTTCCAGCAGGTCGAACCGGTCGTCCTGTTCACCGTCGACGGCTACCGCTACGGCGGCAAGGAACACGACCGCCGCGAGATCGTCGCCGAACTCCGCCGCGAACTGCCCACCCTGCGCGCCGTCGTGCACATCCCGCTGCTCGGCACCGACGCCCCCGACGGCGCCCTGGAGTGGTCCGCCCTCACCGCCGCCGACACCGAGCCGCTCTTCGAGCAGGTGCCCTTCGACCACCCGCTGTGGGTGCTGTACTCCTCCGGCACCACCGGACTGCCCAAGGCCATCGTCCAGTCGCAGGGCGGCATCCTCGTCGAACACCTCAAGCAGCTCGGCCTGCACTGCGACCTCGGCCCCGAGGACCGCTTCTTCTGGTACACCTCGACCGGCTGGATGATGTGGAACTTCCTCGTCTCCGGCCTCCTCACCGGCACCACCGTCGTCCTCTACGACGGCAGCCCCGGCCACCCCGACACCGGCGCCCAGTGGCGCATCGCCGAACGCACCGGAGCCACCCTCTACGGCACCTCCGCCGCGTACGTGATGGCCTGCCGCAAGGCCGGTGTCCACCCCTCACGCGACCACGACCTGTCCGCCGTGAAGTGCGTGGCCACCACCGGCTCGCCGCTGCCGCCCGACGGCTTCCGCTGGCTGCACGACGAGTTCGCCGAGAGCGGCGCCGACCTGTGGATCGCCTCCGTCAGCGGCGGCACCGACGTCTGCTCCTGCTTCGCCGGAGCCGTCCCCACCCTGCCCGTCCACGTCGGCGAGCTCCAGGCCCCCTGCCTCGGCACCGACCTGCAGTCCTGGGACCCCAGCGGCAAGCCCCTCACCGACGAGGTCGGCGAACTCGTGGTCACCAACCCCATGCCGTCCATGCCGATCCGCTTCTGGAACGACCCCGACGGCAGCCGCTACCACGACAGCTACTTCGACACCTACCCCGGCGTCTGGCGCCACGGCGACTGGATCACCCTCACCTCCCGCGGCTCCGTCGTCATCCACGGCCGCTCCGACTCCACCCTCAACCGCCAGGGCGTCCGCATGGGCTCCGCCGACATCTACGAGGCCGTCGAACGCCTCCCCGAGATCAAGGAGTCCCTGGTCGTCGGCATCGAACAGCCCGACGGCGGCTACTGGATGCCGCTCTTCGTCCACCTGGCGCCCGGCGCCACCCTCGACGACGACCTGACCGACCGCATCAGGAAGACCATCCGCACCCAGCTCTCGCCCCGGCACGTCCCCGACGAGATCATCGAGGTGCCCGGCATCCCGCACACCCTCACCGGCAAGCGCATCGAGGTCCCGGTCAAGCGACTCCTCCAGGGCACCCCCCTGGAGAAGGCCGTCAACCCCGGCTCCATCGACAACCTCGACCTGCTCGCCCACTACCAGGAGCTGGCCCGCACCCGCCCCTGACCGGTCACGCCCCCGTCTCCTCCTCCGCACCCGTTGTCAGTGCCGCCGATTACGGTGAGTGAGCATTGATCGACCGTGCAGAGGGGGAGACATGGCGTACACCGACCACCGGACCCTGCGACGCGTCCTGCGCCGCGAGATCGTGGGCACCATCGGCGTGCTCACCGACGAACACGACTTCCGCGCCATGCGGCGCTACGACACCTTCGTCTTCGACGACCACGCCACCTATCTGAAACACGTCGAAGCCGTGCTGCGCACCCGCGCCCTCCAGGGCAGCCACACCACGGTGGCGCTCTTCGACCCCGCGGAGTACGCCGACTACTGCGCGCAGTACGGCCTCGACCCCGACAGCCACCTCAGCCGCACCCGCTTCACCGCCGAGCGCGCGGCCGCCGGACCCGCCGTCCCCTACGACGGCCGGCCCCTGTCCGACCTCATGACCACCCTCGTCGACGAAGCCGTCCGCCGCGCCACCTGGGAGTACGCCACGACACTCCTCGCCCGCCTCGGCCCCTGCGCCTCCTGCGGCGAGGACCTCGGACACGCGGCCTTCGCCCGCGCCTCCCGCCTCGTCTCCCGTATCCTCGACAGCGCGCCACCGGGCGACCGCCACCTCGTCTGCAGCGTCTCCGGACCACCCGAATCCCTGGTCGCCGTGTTGCACGCCGACGACACCGACGACGGCGTCCGCATCGACGAGACCGAAGCCCTGGAGTTCACCACCGTCCTGGCCGTCGGCCTCGCCAGCGCCGGTCCCGGCGGCCTCGTGATGCGCACCAGCGCCCCGGGCGCCCCCGACCGCATCCACGGCTGGCGCATCCGCGGCCAGGGACTGATCCCCCTCACCGCCGGAGAGGTCTTCGACGCCTACTGCACCGACACCGAGACCGGCGACATCATCCCGCCGGAGTCCCACGTCGACTACTGCGCGTCACCCGACCTCTCGGACGCCGACCCCGGCCCGGACCACCGCCACTGACCACCGCCACCGACCCCGGACAGCACAAGGGGCGCCCCACCGAAGTGGAGCGCCCCGAGCACAACGTCCGCGTCCGGCGAGGACTACTCGCCCGACAGCACCGCCTGCGCCGCGTTCCGCGCCTCGTCCGCGCTGTCCGCGGCCCGGGCGGCAGCGGCGGCCCGCTCGCACTGCGCCAGCGTGAACTTCGCCAGCGACGCCCGCACATAAGGAATGGACGCCGCACCCATCGAGAGAGAGGTGACGCCCAGCCCCGTCAGCACACACGCCAGCAGCGGGTCCGACGCGGCCTCGCCGCACACACCGCAGCTCTTGCCCTCGGCCCGCGCCGCCTCGGCGGACAGCGCCACCAGGTCGAGCAGCGCCGGCTGCCACGGATCCTGCAGCCGGGAGACCGCACCCACCTGACGGTCTGCGGCGAACGTGTACTGCGCGAGGTCGTTCGTGCCCAGCGACAGGAACTCCACCTCGCGCAGCACCGAGCGCGCCCGCAGCGCTGCCGAGGGGATCTCCACCATCGCGCCGTACTTCGCCCGCAGCCCCGCCTCCCGGCACGCGTCCGCGAAGGCCTTCGCGTCGGCCCGGTCCGCCACCATCGGGGCCATCACCTCGAGGTGCACGGGCAGCCCCTCCGCGGCCTTGGCCAGCGCCGTCAGCTGGGTGCGCAGCACCTCCGGGTGGTCGAGCAGGGTCCGCAGACCCCGCACGCCCAGCGCCGGGTTCGGCTCGTCGCCCGGCGTGAGGAAGTCCAGCGGCTTGTCCGCGCCCGCGTCCAGCACCCGCACGACGACACGCCCCTCGGGGAACGCCTCCAGCACCTGCCGGTACGCCTCGACCTGCTTCTCCTCGGACGGAGCGTTCTTGCTGTCGTCCAGGAACAGGAACTCGGTACGGAACAGACCGACGCCCTCGGCGCCGGCCTCGATCGCCGCCGCCACGTCCGCCGGCCCGCCGATGTTCGCCAGCAGCGGCACCTTGTGCCCGTCGGCCGTCGCCCCCGGCCCGGTCGCCGCCGCGAGAGCGGCCTTCCGCTCGGCGGCCGCGGCCTCCAGAGCGGCCCGGCGCTCCTCGGTCGGGTTCACGAAAACCTCGCCCGAGCTGCCGTCGACCGCTATCAGCGTGCCCTCGGCGATCTCACCGGCCCCCGGCAGGGCCACGACCGCCGGCACACCCAGGGCCCGCGCCAGGATCGCGCTGTGACTGGTCGGCCCGCCCTCCTCGGTCACGAAGCCGAGCACCAGCGTGGGGTCCAGCAGCGCGGTGTCCGCCGGCGCGAGATCCCGCGCCACCAGCACATACGGCTCGTCGCTGTCCGGCACACCCGGCATCGGCACACCGAGCAGCCGCGCCACGATGCGGTTGCGCACGTCGTCCAGGTCGGCCACCCGGCCCGCCAGGTACTCGCCCGCGTTCGCCAGCAGCTCGCGGTACGCGGCGAACGCGTCGTAGACCGCGCGCTCGGCGGAGCTGCCCACGGCGACACGGCGGTCGACGTCGGCCATCAGCTCCGGGTCCTGCGCCATCAGGGCCTGCGCCTCGAGCACCGCCTGCGCCTCGCCGCCGGCGAGGTTCCCGCGCGCGGTCAGATCGGCCGCGACCGCATCCACGGCCTGACGGGCGCGCTGCTGCTCGCGCTCCGCCTCCTCCGCCGGGATCTGCTTGGCCGGCGGCTCCAGCACCGCCGTGCCCATGTGCCGAACCTCGCCGATCGCCACACCGTGGCTCACGCCGACGCCTCGCAGCGTTGTCTCCATCTCACCCGTCTCCGGTAAAGCGGCGGGTCGCGCCGCAGCGTCCGATGTATCCGTGCCGTCGGGGACGGCGTCACGTCACTTCCAGAGGAAGAGCGTGTCGCCCGCCTTCACGTCGCCCTCTTCGTTCAGCTCGGAGAGGGCGTCCGCCGTGGCCTCCAGCGCCACGACCGGGCACACCGGGGACTTGCCCGCGGCCTCGACGGCGGCCGGGTTCCAGCGCACGATGCTCTGCCCGCGCGTGACGGTGTCCCCCTTGTTGACGAGCAGCTCGAAGCCCTCGCCGTTGAGCTGGACGGTGTCGATGCCGAGGTGGGTGAGCACGCCGTGCCCGCTCTCGTCGACGACGACGAACGCGTGCGGGTGCAGAGAGATGAGCACGCCGTCGACGGGGGAGACGGCCTCGGAAGGCTCCCGCACGGGGTCGATCGCGGTGCCCGGGCCGACCATGGCCCCGGAGAAGACCGGATCGGGCACGGACGTCAGTCCGATGGCCCGTCCTGCAAGCGGGGACGTCACGGTGGTCATGGGAGTCCTCCCAAGAGATGGAGATCTGTACGAGCGCCGTCACTGGCTGTCTCCGGCGTGCTGCTCAGCAGGGTATGTCATGAGACATACCGGTTCCGGGGGACAGGTCCAGATCCATGGTCCAGACAAGAGGTCTAGACCACCCACTCTAATGGATTTGCACGCGGTCCGCGACCCCGTGTACAGTCTTAAACCTGCCTGGGGCTGAGGGATGCAGTCACGCATCCAGGACCCGGCAGCAAATCCAACTCGTCAGATCCTCACTTCGGATCACTTTCCGCATGCCTGCGGAACGGTGGTCAGGAGGCCGGAAAAACACTGATAGAGTCGGAAACGCAAGACCGAAGGGAAGCGCCCGGAGGAAAGCCCGAGAGGGTGAGTAC
>BMVA01000010.1:227487-303437 GCA_014650475.1 Streptomyces albogriseolus | reverse complement strand
GGCGCCGGCGGCGGGGGCGCGCCCGGACCGCCGACGGGGGGTGCGGCCAGGACGGTCTCCGCGTGGTGCACGGGCGGAGTGCCGGGGGCGCCGCCCGGGGCGCCGGGGGGCTGGGGCGCACCCGGCCGGCCCGGAGCACCGGGAGCACCGGGAGCACCGGGCGGGCCCGGAGGCTGGGGCGCGCCATGGGCGCCCGGGACGCCGGGCCGACCGGGTGCGCCGACCTGCTGGGGCGCACCTGGGGCACTGGCGACACCGGGCTGACCGGGAGCGCCGGGAGGACCAGGCGGCTGCGGCGCACCGGGAGCACCCGGGGCACCGGGCGAGCCGTGGGCGCCCGGGACGCCGGGCTGACCGGGAGCACCCAGGGCACCAGGCGGGCCGGGCGGCTGGGGCGCGCCCGGTGCGCCGGGAGCACCGGGCGGCCCCGGAGGCGTAGGCACGCCCGCACCCGAGCTGTTCGGATCGGCGAGCATCGTCGCCGCGTGATGCACCCCGCCCGGCGGCGTGCCGGGCGTGCCCGGAGGCGGCGTCTGCCCGCCGGCCGGACCCTCCGGGCCCAGCGACGACACCAGCTGCGTCGGCACGTAGCCGCTCCCCCCGCCCTGCGCGGGCGCCGGCGCGGGCGCACCGCCGGGACGCGCGCCCGGCGTCCCCGGGGCGCCCGGAGGCGGCGGGGTCGTCGGACCCTGCCCCCGCTTCGGCGGCGGAGTCGCCTTGCTGGTCGCGGCGTCGGCGATGTCACCGGAGTCCGGCGCACCCGGGGCCGGCGGCGCGGGCGTACCCGGCGCCGGGGTGCCGGGAACACCGGCCTGGGTGGCAGGCGGCGGCGTCGCCTGCCCCGTCCCGCCCGCCGGGACCGCCGGGGCGACCGCCGTCGGCGGAAGCCCGCTGCCGCCCGACATCAGCGCCGTCTTCGCGTCGGGCGTCGCCGGGGCGTCCTCGCCCTGCTCCCTCACCTGCGGCGCGTACACGGTCTGCGGCAGCGGCACCGAGCGGTCCTCGCCGGCGTCCGCCGTGGTGTCCGTACCGGCCCACGGCGTGCCCTCGTCCGCACCGCCGCCGGCCGCCGGCCACGCCGACCCGCCACCGCCGGAAGCGGAAGCCGCTGCACCGGAACCCGCGGTACCGGAACCCGCCGGGGAACCCTCGGAGTCACCCGCCCCCGAGGACGACGCCGCCCAGCCCGCGTCCGGCGCGCCCGCCGGCCCCGGCACCGCACCCGACGCGGCACCCGACCCCGCCGACACCCCGGAGGCCGCTTCACCGGCGCCCCCCGACGTCTCCCCGCGCCGGTCCGGGATGCCCAGCCGGTCCGCCGCCTCCTGCAGCCACTCCGGAGGACTCAGCAGGAACGACGTCTGGTTGAGGTCCACCCGCGCCGGAGGAGCCTGCGCCGGCTCCTCCCCCGCCGCCTCGTCCCGGCCGTACTCCTCCTCGTACCGGCGGATCACCTCGCCCACCGGCAGCGCCGGCCACAGCGTCGCCTCACCGCTGTCCCGGGCGATCACCAGCCGCTGCCCGCCGCCGTCCGAGCGCGGACCGTCCGCACGGTCCTCCGCCCACACCACGAACCCGAGACCGAACTCCCGCACCCGCACCTCACGATGCTGATACGCGGGCACATCCCCGTTGACCCACTCCTCCGCGCGCTCCTGCGCCTGCGCGAACGTCACCATCGCTACGACTCACTCCCCCGCGGAAGAAACCGGAACGGCACGCGCGAACCCGCCGTCCACCATCAGATTCGCCACCGTCTCCAACTCCGGAGGAGACCCCGCGAGCCGCGACAGGAACACGTCGAAATCCTCACCGCACGGCAGCAGCAGCCGCTCCACGCGCTCCGCCTGCGACCACGACGGATCCACGTCCCGCACATCGTCGTACGCGCAGAACCACACCGAACCCTGCCGCTCGCCCCGCACCTTCACGGCCAGCAGACCGCCCTGCACGAAGGCGACGCACAGAAAGTCCTTGGTCAGATGGTCCCGCAGACACTTGTTCACATACACCAGGTCGTTGACCGCGGCCTCGTCACGCACCGTGAAGAACGGCTGGTCCACCAGCAGCCCCAGCTCCGCGTCCAGCGCCGTCCCCACCGGCGCACAGCCGCCCGCCGCCTTCAGGAACGACCGGTAGGCGCCCGGCAGCCGGTACCCGAGGTCCTCCTCGACGCCCAGCACCTGCGACTCCGTCACCGCCACACCCGACTTCGGCAGACCGAAATGCGCCGGACGCGTCTCCTGCAACGGCCGCGTCCCCCGCTTCCCGTGATCCACCGCCGCCGTCGCCACACCGCCGTGATGCCGCAGCAGCGCCTTCACCTCGACCGGCACCAGCTCCACACGCCGCGTGCCCGCCACGTGATGCCACGTCCAGCCGTGCGGCGTCGCCACCGCCGGCACCGTGTCCCACAACTCGTGACCCGTCGCCGCCAGCGCCGCGTTCGCCGACACATAGTCCGTCAGCCGCAGCTCGTCGACACCGAAACCCTCCGGCGGGTCCGCGATCTCCGCGGCCGCACGCGCATAGGGCGAGAAATCGGGGTAACCGCGCTCGTCCACCCGCACCCCTCTCGGGTGACGGGCCGCCCGCACCGGATCCGGGAAATGCACGACCTGCCCCGCATAGGCCGCGTTCGGCGGCGCGGAAGTGCCCCCAGCCTGACGGCCGGGAGGTGCCCCCAGCCCGAGCCGACCTGTCGTCATGGCGGTTGCCCCCTGCGGCACTCTGTACGCCCCGCCCCACCCCGCCATCGGGGAAGTCACGGACCGTATTCGACTGTCACGTCTGTCTCGACTGCTTCACCACCACGACCCCTCGGCGCCCGCACACGGAACACCGCCGGATCGCGGTGCCGACAGCCTATGCGGTACGCCCCCACCGGTCACCGGGCACCGGTCACCAGGCCCTCCGCTTCCGTGACCCCACGTCACCCTCCCGTGACAGCCCGCCCCCGCCCTGGCGTGTCGCCCCGCCCCAGCTTCCCCAGCCGCCACGCGATTTGGCACTCTGTGACCACCGGGGGGATGCTCGGGAGGGGATGACGATCATGAACGCGACGCAGACGGGGACGCACACCGGGCCGGCCGGCGACCCCCGCTCCGGCGACCCCCGCATCGGCTGGAGCGCCACCGACAGCACCCCCGCACCCGCCCTCCGCCACCGCCGCGACGGCATCCTCCCCACCATCGCCGCCGCCCTCTCCGTCCGCGGCGCCACCCTCACCGGCACCGCCGCCCGCGGCGACACACCCCCCGCGCTGCACCCCCTCGTCCAGGACTTCCTCGACACCCTCACCAGCGACCAGCGCGACCGCTTCACCGGACGCTGCGCCGAAACCATCCTCATCTCCCGGCACATCGCCACCGCCGACGCCGCCCGCAGCAAAAGAGCCGCCCGCAAACCCATGACCAACGGCGAGGCCCGCAAGGCCCTCAAGCACGCCAAACTCACCACCCGCCGCATCCGCGAGGACGGCGACCCCCTCCACGGCAGCTACGCCGCCCCCTGCCGCGCCTGCACCGCCCTCACCGCCCACTTCGGCGTCCGCACGGTCGACCCCGCCGCCACCGACGGCTGAACCACCCCCGCACCACCACACGACCTAGACGAACGAAGGGCAGATGCACACCGACCGCACCTCGACCACCAGGTTCGCCGTCCCCGTCGACGCCGCACTACGCGCCGCCGGCTGGCAACCCGGCCGCTGGGACATCAAACAGGCCGAGATCTGGGCCGACACCCTCCGCGACCACACCTCGCCCGCCGGACACCGCCACGCCGTCTTCCCCGCCGCCGTCGAAGCCTGGGCCGAATTCGGCGGACTCCACATCCGGCCCACCGGACCCGGCCGCCAGATCGCCCCCACCCCCCTCCACGTCGACCCCCTCCACGGCCTGCACCTCGCCCGCACCCTCGGCGACCTCGGCCGCGCCCTCGACACCGAGGTCTGCCCCCTCGGCGCCGAGACCGACACCCAGGCACTCCTCGCCATCGACGCACAAGGCCGCGTCTACGCCCTCGACCACACCGGCGACTGGTACCTCGGCCCCGACATCGACCACGCCCTCGCCACCCTGGTCTCCGGCATCCAGCCCCAGCGCCTCACCACCGGCTGACCGGGACGGCACCCGGCCTACGACGCCGGAATCACCGCAGACACCCGGAAACCCCCCGCATCCGTCGGCCCCGACACGAACACCCCGCCCAACGCCGACACCCGCTCCCGCATCCCCACCAGACCATTGCCCCCCGACGGCAACCCCGCCGACGAACCCACCCCCGACGGCGGCTCGTTCTCCACCTGCATCGCGATCTCCGACACCCGATGCGCCAGCCGCACATACGTCTTCGCACCCGCCGCATGCTTGTGGACGTTCGTCAACGCCTCCTGCACCACCCGGTACGCCGTCGCCTCCACCTCCGGCGCGTACGACCGGTACTCCCCCTCCACCGACAGATCGACCACCATCCCCGCCGCGGCCGACTGCCCCACCAACTCGTCGATCTCCGCCAGCGACGGCCCCTCCGCCGGCTCCTCCGCAGCCACCCGCGACGCCGCAGCCGCGGCCGCGGCACCCACCGCCGCCAACGGCACCGACCCACCCCCCGGCCGGGCCCGCACCCCGTCCCCGCCCGCACGCAGCACCCCGAGCATCTCCCGCAGCTCCGTCAGCGCCTGCCGGCCCATGTCCCCCACCAGCGCGGCATTCCGCACCGCCTTCTCCGGATCCTTCCGCGCCACCGCCTGCAACGCCGCCGCATGCACCACCATCAGACTCACCCGGTGCGCCACCACGTCGTGCATCTCCCGCGCGATCCGCGTCCGCTCCTCACCCCGCGCCCACTCCGCGCGCTCCTCCGCCCGCTCCGCGAGCAACTGAAGCTCCCGCTCCAGACTGTCCGCCCGCTCCCGCAGACTCTCCATCAGCCGCCGCCGCGCCCCCACATACAGACCCAGCAACACCGGAGGGGCCGTCACACCCAGCGCCATCGTCACCGACGCGAACGGCACCAGCCAGTCACCGACCTCCACGTCCCCGCGCGCGATGTCCTGCCGCATCCGCACGAACATCACGATCAGCACCCCGACCGACTGCATCCCCGCCAGCGACCCGATGATCCGCCGCGGCAGGTCCGACGCCGCCAGCGAATACAGACCCACGATCCCCAGCAGGAACCCCATCGCCGCCGGCGTCACCGCGATCGCCACCAGCACCACCGCGATCGGCCACCGGCGCCGCACCAGCAGCACCGCCCCCGCCGCCAGCCCGAACACCACCCCCACCGCGACCGGGATCCCCGCCTCCCACGCGAACGGAACCCCCTCGACCCCGCACTCCAGCGCGGACACCGCCGCGAGCCCCACATCGAGCACGGCACTGCGCCGCCGCTCCCACCACCAGGGCCCTCCCCGGGCCGTCACATGGTCTTCCCCCGTCGTGGTCATGCCCCCAGCCTAAAGGCGGTCCCAGCCCCATTTCCGTCGACTTTTCACCTCGCCACCGGACCACACCGTCCGACCGATCAGCCGCGATACGCCCCACAATCCCTCGAACTGCTGAATCGCTCACCGTTCGAGGGGGGAACCATCCATTCCGCCCGGACGGTATGCCCATGGCACATCCGACCGGCAAATACGCCGACTTCGAAGCCCTCCGCGACCAGGCCGTCGCCCTCCGGCGCGCGGGCCTCAGCCGACGCCAGATCCGCGACCGGCTCCACGTCGACAACAACGACATCCTCAACCGCCTCCTCCAAGGCGAACCCGCCCCCGACTGGACCAGACGCCCCAACGCCAAGGACGACCTGCGGGCAAAGGCCCGCGAGCTACGCCTTCAGGGCTGGACGTACGACCAGATCCAGGTCGAGCTGGGGTGCTCCAAGAGCTCGATCTCCCTGTGGGTGCGGGATCTGCCGAAGCCGGAACGCCGCGCCCCTTCGGAGCAGGCGCGGCTGGCGAACCGGATGCGCTGGGAGCACGAGCTGGCGGTCCGGGACGAACAGCGCCGACGGACCAAGGAGGCCGCCGCCCTGGAGATCGGCCCGCTGTCCGACCGCGACCTCTTCCTCACAGGTGTGGCCCTCTACTGGGCCGAGGGCGCGAAGGACAAGCCCTACGACCGGCGGGAGAACGTCCTCTTCGTCAACAGCGACCCCGGCGTGATCAAGCTGTACCTGGCCTGGCTCGACCTGCTCGGCGTCGAGCCCGATCGCCTGCGGTACCGCGTGATGATCCATATGACCGCCGACGTGGAGGGCGCGAAACGGTACTGGGCGGATCTGGTCGGCGTGGACGTCTCCGTCTTCCAGAAAACGACCATCAAGAAGCACAACCCGGCGACCGTCCGGAAGAACGTCGGCGACACCTATCGCGGCTGTCTGGTCGTCCGGGTGTCACAAGGCGCCGACCTGTACCGGCGCATCGAAGGCTGGTGGACAGGAATGGTCTCCGGGATCACCACGCCACCCGCCTCGGGTAAGGTCTGACGCAGCCATCCGCCATGGGGTAACTGGTAGCCCGCGAGCCTTTGAAGCTCTGTAGTGCTGGTTCGAATCCAGCTGGCGGAGCTGCATGGTTCGGGTCCTGACCGGCAACCGGTCAGGGCCCGCGCTCATGTCCCCCCGGAAACGCCCCGGTATCCTGCGGATGTCCATCCCCCCACCTCCAACACAGCCGAAGGGCATCCCGTGAGCGCCAATCGCCCGGCAGCCGTCGTCGTTCTCGCAGCGGGTGAGGGCACCCGTATGAAGTCGGCCACACCGAAGGTCCTGCACGAGATCTGTGGTCGTTCCCTGGTGGGTCATGTGCTCGCCGCCGCCGGTGAGCTGGACCCGGCGCACCTGGTCGTCGTCGTGGGTCACGCCCGTGAGCAGGTGACCGCGCATCTCGCCGAGGTCGCCCCCGAGGTGCGGACCGCCGTGCAGGCGGAGCAGAACGGCACGGGGCACGCCGTGCGGATGGGCCTGGAGGAGCTGGGCGGTTCCGTGGACGGGACCGTGGTCGTGGTGTGCGGTGACACCCCGCTGCTGACCGGTGAGACGCTGCGCCGGCTGTCCGAGGCGCATGTGGCGGACGGCAACGCGGTGACGGTGCTGACGGCGGAGGTGCCGGACGCGACGGGGTACGGCCGGATCGTGCGGGACGGTTCCGGTGCGGTGACCGCGATCGTGGAGCACAAGGACGCGTCGGACGAGGTGCGGGCGATCCGGGAGATCAACTCGGGTGTGTTCGCGTTCGACGGGGCGCTGCTGGCGGACGCGTTGAAGAGGGTGCGTACGGACAACAGCCAGGGTGAGGAGTACCTGACGGACGTGCTGGGGATCCTGCGTGAGGCGGGGCACCGGGTGGGTGCGTCGGTGGCGGGGGATCACCGGGAGATCGCGGGGATCAACAACCGTGTGCAGTTGTCGGAGGCGCGGCGGATTCTGAACGAGCGGTTGCTGACGGCGGCGATGCTGTCCGGTGTGACGGTGGTGGATCCGGCGTCGACGTGGGTGGACGTGACGGTGACGTTCGAGCGGGACGCGGTGGTGTTGCCGGGGACGCAGTTGCACGGTGCGACGCATCTGGGTGAGGGCTGCGAGGTGGGTCCGAACACGCGTTTGACGGACACCCGGGTGGGTGCGGGTGCGCGTGTGGACAACACGGTGGCGACGGGTGCGGAGGTGGGTCCGGGGGCGTCGGTGGGTCCGTTCGCGTATCTGCGGCCGGGGACGCGGCTGGCGCGTAAGGGCAAGATCGGCACGTTCGTGGAGACGAAGAACGCGTCGATCGGCGAGGGGTCGAAGGTTCCGCATCTGTCGTATGTGGGTGATGCGACGATCGGCGAGTACTCGAACATCGGTGCGGCGAGCGTGTTCGTCAATTACGACGGACAGGACAAACATCACACGACGGTCGGGTCGCACTGCCGGACCGGGTCGGACAACATGTTTGTTGCTCCTGTCACGGTCGGAGACGGTGCTTACACGGCTGCGGGCTCGGTGATTACGAAGGATGTGCCGCCGGGTTCCCTGGCGGTGGCCCGTGGCCAGCAGCGCAACATCGAGGGCTGGGTGGCTCGTAAGCGTCCGGGGAGTGCTGCCGCGAAGGCCGCGGAGGCGGCGTCGCGGAAGCCGGCCGGCGAGGACTGACCGGAGAGCGTCCCGTTCGGGACGGCGTAACGTGAGAGGTGCGGAAACGCGCACCCCACCAGCTGAGACACCTCTGAGGAGACAGTGCTGTGACCGGGATCAAGACGACCGGCGAGAAGAAGATGATGTTCTTCTCCGGCCGCGCCCACCCCGAGCTTGCCGAGGAGGTCGCCCAGCAGCTGGGTGTCGGGGTCGTCCCGACGAAGGCCTTCGACTTCGCGAACGGCGAGATCTATGTGCGGTATCAGGAGTCGGCCCGTGGTGCCGACTGCTTCCTGATCCAGAGCCACACGGCGCCGATCAACAAGTGGATCATGGAGCAGTTGATCATGATCGACGCGTTGAAGCGTGCGTCGGCCCGTTCGATCACGGTGATCGTGCCGTTCTACGGGTATGCCCGGCAGGACAAGAAGCACCGCGGCCGTGAGCCGATCTCGGCGCGTCTGATCGCGGATCTGATGAAGACGGCGGGTGCGGACCGTCTGCTGACGGTGGACCTGCACACGGACCAGATCCAGGGCTTCTTCGACGGTCCGGTGGACCATCTGTTCGCGCTGCCGCTGCTCGCGGACTACGTGGGCGCGAAGGTGGACCGTTCGAAGCTGACGGTGGTGTCCCCGGACGCGGGCCGGGTGCGGGTGGCGGACCGCTGGTGCGACCGGCTGGGTGCGCCGCTGGCGATCGTGCACAAGCGCCGGGACAAGGACGTGGCGAACCAGGTCACGGTGCACGAGGTGGTCGGTGAGGTGAAGGGCCGCGTGTGCGTGCTGGTGGACGACATGATCGACACGGGTGGCACGATCTGTGCGGCGGCGGACGCGTTGTTCGCGCACGGCGCGGAGGACGTGATCGTGACGGCGACGCACGGTGTGCTGTCGGGTCCGGCGGCGGACCGGTTGAAGAACTCGAAGGTGAGTGAGTTCGTGTTCACGAACACGCTGCCGACGCCGAGTGAGCTGAGCGAGAGCCTGGACAAGATCACGGTGCTGTCGATCGCGCCGACGATCGCGCGCGCGGTGCGTGAGGTGTTCGAGGACGGTTCCGTGACCAGCCTGTTCGACGAGCAGTAAGGGTTCTGCGGTCCGACGTCCGTTCGACTGCCGGTGATCGTTTTGGGTACGGCCTCCTGGCCCGGGTAAACTGCACGAGTTGCTCGGCGAGGGAGGCCGTACCGCTTCTTCGGAAGCTCGTACGGCGGTCCGTTATCGACGCGCTCTTCGTAGCAGGCCGTTCGTGGCCGGGTGACCACGTCCGTTTCTGACTATGAGGAGTGATCATGTCCGAGGTGAAGATCGCCGCCGAGACGCGCACCGAGTTCGGCAAGGGTGCCGCCCGTCGTATCCGTCGTACCGACAAGGTTCCCGGTGTTCTGTACGGGCACGGTTCCGACCCGCTGCACCTGACCCTCCCGGGCCACGAGCTGCTGCTCGCCCTGCGTACGCCGAACGTTCTGATCTCGCTGGAGATCGACGGCAAGACCAACGAGCTGGCCATCCCGAAGGCCGTCCAGCGTGACCCGCTGAAGGGCTTCCTGGAGCACGTCGACCTGCAGCTGGTGAAGCGCGGCGAGAAGGTCCAGGTCGAGATCCCGGTGCAGGCCGAGGGCGAGCTGGCCCCGGGCGGCAACCTGCTGGAGCACGTCCTGAACGCGCTGCCGGTCGAGGCCGAGGCCACGCACATCCCGGAGCAGGTCACCGTGTCCGTCGAGGGCCTGGCGGCCGGTGCCTCCGTGCTCGCCAAGGACATCACGCTCCCCAGCGGTGTCACCCTGGCGGTGGACGAGGACGCCGTGGTGCTGCAGGTCCTGGCCGCGCAGGCCGAGGAGGCGCCCGAGGGCGCCGAGGAGGGCGAAGAGGCCGCCGAGGCCTGAGCCTTTCGGATCCAGTCGTACGTCGGCCGCTGCTCCCGTGCGGGGCGGCGGCCGACGCGTATGCAGGAGGAAGCGTGGGCGTGACGGAGGACGCGGCGGGCCCCTGGCTGATCGCCGGGCTGGGCAATCCGGGACCGGGGTACGCGATGAACCGGCACAACGTGGGGTTCATGGTCGCGGATCTGCTGGCGGAGCGGACGGGCGGCCGGTTCAAGCGGGCGGCCAAGGCGCAGGCGCAGGTCGTGGAGGGGCGGATCGGGCCTCCGGGACCGGGCAGCCGGCGGGTGGTGCTGGTGAAGCCGATGTCGTACATGAATCTGTCGGGCGGGCCGGTGAACGCGCTGCGGGAGTTCTACAAGGTGCCGCCGCAGCGGGTGGTGGCGGTCCACGACGAGCTGGACATCGACTACGGGGCGCTGCGGCTGAAGCTGGGCGGCGGGGACAACGGGCACAACGGTCTGAAGTCGCTGACGGGCGCGTTCGGGCGTGACTATCACCGGGTGCGGTTCGGGATCGGGCGGCCGCCGGGGCGGATGCCGGTGGCGGACTTCGTGCTGAAGGACTTCTCGTCGGCGGAGCGCAAGGAGCTGGACTACTTCGTGGACCGGGCGGCGGACGCGGTGGAGTGTCTGGTGACGGAGGGTCTGGAGCGGGCGCAGAGCGCCTACAACGCGTGAGGTGCGGCTGAGGGTGACTTCGGGGGACATGTCGCCTGGTGTCTCCCTCCGGAGTTGACCGGGCGCGAGGTCATGGCCAAGGATCGCGGCCATGCCTTCCGCTGTCCGTTCCTCGCGCGGTTCCTCCGCGCTGCGCCTCGGCCGGTTCGCGGCGATGGGCGCGGTCGCCGTGCTGATCCTGATCGCCGGTGTGTGGGCGTCGTGGGGGACGGCGCAGCACGTGATGCTGACCAAGGGCCGCGAGCGCGGCACGGTCGAGGTGACGCGGTGCGCCGAGGACGCCTGCGAGGGCCCGTACCGGCCGCTGTCGCCAGGGTCGCAGCCGCGCGCCAAGGTGGTCCTCGACGACACGGTGGCCGTGGAGAAGGGCCGCACCTACACGGTGGTGCTGAAGCCGGACGGCGCGGAGGCGGTGCGCTCCGGTCCTGCCGGGGTGCTGTACGCGTGGGTGCCGCTCGGGGGCGCGCTGCTGCTGGCGTCGGTGGTGGTGGCGGGCGGCCTGTTGCGGACGCGCGCGGCGTGGGTGATGGCGCTGGCGGGCGCGGGACTGCTGACGGCGGCGTTCGTGGCGCTGTAGACGCGTCCGGACGTGAAGGGGCGGTGCCCTCCGGTCCGTGGGACCTGGAGGGCACCGCCCCTTCGTCGCGTTCCGGTCGTCAGCCGGTGTTGCGCAGGCCCGCCGCGACACCGTTGACGGTGAGCAGCAGGGCGCGGGAGAGCAGCGGGTCGGGCTGGTCGCCGGCGGCGGCCGCGTCGCGCTGGCGCTTGAGCAGGGCCACCTGGAGGTAGGAGATCGGGTCCAGGTAGGCGTCGCGGATGGTGAAGGTCTGCTTGAGGACGGGGTCGGCGTCCAGCAGTTCCCGCTCGCCGGTGACGCGCAGCACCTCGGTGACGGTCAGTTCGTGCTCCGCCTTGATGGTGTCGAAGACGTGCTTGAGCTCGTCCGGGACGAGGGTGTCGACGTAGTGCTGGGCGATCCGCAGGTCCGTCTTGGCGAGGGTCATCTCCACGTTGGAGATGAAGTTGCGGAAGAAGTGCCACTGCTCGTACATCTCGTCGAGCACGCCCTCTCCTCCCAACGTCGCAGTCAGGCCGGCCTCGCGCAGTGCCTTGAGGCCGGAGCCGACGCCGAACCAGCCGGGGACGATCTGGCGGGACTGGGTCCAGCCGAACACCCACGGGATGGCGCGCAGACCGTCGAGGGAGACGCCGGAGCCGGGGCGGCGGGAGGGCCGCGAGCCCAGGTGCAGCTCGGCGAGCTGGTCGACCGGCGTGGAGGCGAGGAAGTACGTCGGCAGGTCGGGGTCCTCGACGAAGGACCGGTACGCGGCGTGGGCGGCGTCGGAGACGACGTCCATGGCGGCGTCCCAGCGGGCGAGGGCCTCGACGGACTGGCGGGGCGCGGTGTGCAGGGCGGATGCCTGGAGGGTGGCGGCGACGGTCAGTTCGAGGTTCTCGCGGGCGAGGGACGGGATGAGGTACTTGTCGGAGATGACCTCGCCCTGCTCGGTGACCTTGATCTCGCCCTCGAGGGTGCCCCAGGGCTGGGCGAGGATCGCGTCGTGGGTGGGGCCGCCGCCGCGGCCGACGGTGCCGCCGCGGCCGTGGAAGAGGCGCAGCCGGACGCCGTAGCGGTGGGCGACGTCGCGCAGCCGGCGCTGGGCGCGGTGGATCTCCCACTGGCTGGTGGTGATGCCGCCGAACTTGGAGGAGTCGGAGTAGCCGAGCATGACCTCCTGGACGTCGCCGCGCAGGGCGACGAGGCGCCGGTAGGAGGGGTCGGCGAGCATGTCCTCCAGGATCGTGTCGGCGGCCTTGAGCTCGTCCGTCGTCTCCAGCAGCGGCACGATGCCGATCTTCGCCCAGCCGGCGTGCAGGTCGATCAGGCCGGCCTCGCGGGCGAGGAGGGCGGCGGCGAACACGTCGTCGGCGCCCCGGCACATGGAGATGATGTACGACTCGACGACCTCGGGTCCGAAGACCTCCAGGGCGCGCTTGACGGTCCGGAAGACGCCGAGGGTCTTCTCGCCGGCCTCGTCGACGGGCGCCGGGGTGGGCGCGAGGGGCCGGCGGGAGCGCAGTTCCTTGGCGAGGAGCTTGGCGCGGTACTCGCGGGGCATGTCGGCGTAGCGCCAGGATTCCTCGCCGAGCCGGTCGAACAGCTGGCCGAGGGCGTGGTGGTGGGCGTCGGCGTGCTCGCGGACGTCCATGGTGGCGAGCTGGAGGCCGAAGGCGGCGAGGGTGCGGATGGTGCGGGCGAGGCGTCCGTCGGCGAAGAGGCCGCCGCGGTGCTCGCGCAGGGAGGCCTGGATGATCCGCAGGTCGGCGATGAGCTCGCTGGTGCCGAGGTAGTCGCGGCCGGGCTCGTGCGGGGTGCCCTTGGCGAGGCGGAGCTTGGTGTTCTCCAGCTTCTGCCGGATGCAGGTGGCCTTGAGCCGGTAGGGCTCCTCGGCGTTGAGGCGCTTGTAGCGGGGGCTGATCTCGGGGAGCGCCTCGAGGTCGGACTGGAGGGAGGCGAGCAGTTCCTCGGTGGCTCCGGTGTAGCGGATGGAGTTGGAGAGGAAGCCGCGCAGCTCGTCGATCATCTCCAGGGCGTCGTTGATGCCGTGCTCGTGCTGGAGGATCAGGACGTCCCAGGTGACCTGGGGGGTGACGTTGGGGTTGCCGTCGCGGTCGCCGCCGATCCAGGTGCCGAAGGTGAGGGGGCGGGTGTCGTCGGGCAGGTGGACGCCGACGCGCTCGAGTTCGGCGGTGAGGTCCTCCAGGACGTCGCCGACGGCGCCGGCGTGCAGCTCGTCGAGGTAGTAGATGGCGTTGCGGGCCTCGTCGGCGGGCTCAGGGCGCACCACGCGCAGTTCGTCCGTCTGCCAGACGAGGTCGATGTTCTCCGCCAGGCGGGTGTCGAGGCGGCGCCGGTCGGAGGCGAGGACCGGGGTCTCCAGGAGGGCGGCGATGCGGCGGAGCTTGTTGAGGACGGAGCGGCGGGCGGCCTCGGTGGGGTGGGCGGTGAAGACGGGCCGCACGTTGAGGTGGCGCACGGTCTGGCGCAGGTGCTCGGGGTCGGCGTCCTTGAGCCGGTCGGCCGTGCGGGAGAGCAGGCCGCCCTCGGCAGCGCGGCGGGCGGCGAGTTCGCGTCCGCGGTGCACCTGTTCGGTGACGTTGGCCAGGTGGAAGTAGGTGGAGAAGGCGCGCACCAGCTTGGCGGCCGTCTCCAGCTCGGTGCCGCGCAGCAGCTCGGCGGCGGCCTCGCCGTCCTCGCGGGTGAGGCGGCGGACCTTCTCGACGAGGTCGAGGAGTTCCGGGCCCTCCTGCCGTACCAGGGTCTCGCCGAGGAGGTCGCCCAGTCGGCGGATGTCGGCACGCAGTTCGGCGCTCGTCGTGGTGGTCTGGTCGTCGGCACTGCTCACAGGTGCGGCTCCTTGCAGTGTTGGAAGCTCATCTGGGAGGGAACCCGAACGAGCGTCCCGCGCGGCGTGCGCCGCTTGCGGGCCGGACGTCCGGGAAGAAATCAGAGCGGACCGCGCTGTCCGACCGACTTCCAAGGATAGGTGTCGAGCCGGACGCGCTGGCCCGCGGGCTCTTGCCGCGGGGCGACGCACTGCCATACTTACGATGCCGTAGGTTACGGGACCGTAGGAATGCGATGCGGTTCCGGCGGCCCGGCACCTTCCCTCAGTCCACATACCCCACAGGGGAACGCATGACCTCAAGCTCCGACGTGCTCGACGAAGCCCAGAAGCAGTCCCGGTCCGACGACGCCGCGCCCTCCGCCACGCTGGGCGGGGAGCGGAAGCGGTCCATCGAGCAGATCACGCTGCTGCTCTTCATCGTCGTCCCCTTCCTCGCGCTGGTGGCGGCCGTGCCGCTGGCGTGGGGATGGGGGGTGAGCTGGCTGGACCTCGGTCTGCTGGTCTTCTTCTACTTCCTGGGATGCCACGGCATCACCATCGGCTTCCACCGTCACTTCACGCACGGCTCGTTCAAGGCGAAGCGGCCGCTGAAGATCGCGCTGGCGGTCGCCGGTTCGATGGCGGTCGAGGGACCGCTGGTGCGCTGGGTGGCCGACCACCGCAAGCATCACAAGTTCTCCGACGCGGAGGGCGACCCGCACTCGCCGTGGAGGTACGGGGAGACCGTTCCGGCGCTGATCAAGGGCCTGTGGTGGGCGCACATCGGGTGGATGTTCGACGAGGAGCAGACGCCGCAGGACAAGTACGCGCCGGATCTGATCAAGGACCCGGCGATGCGGCGGATCTCCCGTCTGTTCGTGCTGTGGACGGTGCTGTCGCTGGCGCTGCCCGCGCTGATCGGCGGTCTGGTGACCATGTCCTGGTGGGGTGCGTTCACCGGCTTCTTCTGGGGGTCGCTCGTCCGGGTGGCTCTGCTGCACCATGTGACGTGGTCGATCAACTCGATCTGCCACGCGGTGGGCAAGCGTCCGTTCAAGTCGCGGGACCGTTCGGGCAACGTGTGGTGGCTGGCGGTGCTGTCGTGCGGTGAGTCCTGGCACAACCTGCACCATGCCGACCCGACGTCCGCGCGCCACGGTGTGGAGCGCTGGCAGGTGGACTCCTCGGCCCGGCTGATCCGCTGGTTCGAGCAGCTGGGCTGGGCGTACGACGTGCGGTGGCCGTCACGCTCGCGTATCGATTCGCGCCGTGTCACCACGGATGCCTCCGCCCGGAGCGGGAAGGAACCCGCAGAGGCGGCATGATGGTCGCTGTGGCGACCGACTCCAGCACTCCCAGCAATGACAAGCCGCGGCGTGCGCGCCGCACCCGGATGACCGGTGCCGAGCGCCGCCAGCAGCTGCTGGAGATCGGCCGCACCCTCTTCGCGGCGAAGGGGTTCGAGGGCACGTCGGTGGAGGAGATCGCGGCGAAGGCCGGGGTCTCCAAACCCGTGGTGTACGAACACTTCGGCGGCAAGGAGGGGCTGTACGCGGTCGTGGTGGACCGGGAGATGCGGCGGCTGCTGGACATGGTGACCGGCTCGCTGACGGCCGGCCATCCGCGTGAGCTGTGCGAGCAGGCCGCGTTCGCGCTGCTGGACTACATCGAGGAGTACACGGACGGGTTCCGCATCCTGGTCCGTGACTCCCCCATCCCCCAGTCGACGGGGACCTTCGCCTCGCTGATCTCGGACATCGCCACCCAGGTGGAGGACATCCTGGGCCGCGAGTTCAAGAGCCGCGGCTTCGACCCGAAGCTGGCCCCGCTGTACGCGCAGGCGCTGGTCGGGATGGTGGCGCTGACCGGCCAGTGGTGGCTGGACGTGCGCAAGCCGAAGAAGGCGGAGGTGGCGGCCCACCTGGTGAACCTGGCCTGGCACGGCCTGGACGGCCTGGAGCCGAAGCCGCGGCTGATAGGTCACCGCAAGTCCTAGGCGGGGCCGGGCTCCAGGAACTCCAGGCGGTTGCCGACGGGGTCCTCGCTGAAGAAGCGGCGGTGCCCGGGGAGCAGATCGTCCCAGGTGACCGGGGCGCCGTGGGCGGCCAGCCTGGCGGCGAACGCGTCGATGCCGGTGACCCGCAGACCGGGGTGGGCCTTGCGGGCGGGCCGGAAGGCCCGCTCGATCCCGAGGTGGAGCCGGGCGTCCCCTGTCTCGAACCAGCAGCCGCCGCGCGCGGCGAGGGCGGTGGGCTTGGGCACCTCGGTCATGCCGAGGGTGCCGGCGTAGTAGGCGCGCAGCAGATCCTCCGATCCGGGTGGTGCGGCGAGCTGCACATGGTCGACGGCGGTCAGCATCGCTTTTCAGCCCTCCTTCACGGCGACGGCGAACACGCGGCGGAAGCGGAACGGGGTGCCGTGCGCGGTGGCCGGGTAGGCCGCGCGGAGGGCGGTGCGGTACTCGGCGAGGAACTCCTCCCGCGCCGCGGGGTCGTCGTCGAGGGCGGTGAGGACGGGCCGCAGCCCGGTGCCCTTCACCCAGTCGAGCACGGGGTCCTCCCCCGTCAGCGGATGGACGTACGTGGTCTCCCAGGCGTCCACCGTGCAGCCGAGGGCGGCCAGGCGGTCCAGGTACTCCTCGGGCGGCAGGACGGCGTCCTCGTGGCGCAGCACCCCGGACAGGCGCTCCCGCCATCGCGGGGAGGCGGCGAGGTCGCGCATCAGGGTGTGGCTGGGGGCGTCGAAGTTGCCGGGCACCTGGAAGGCGAGGGCCCCGCCGGACGCTAGCCCGTCGATCCACGTCCCGAACCGCTCCACGTGCCCGGGCACCCACTGCAGGGTGGCGTTGCTGACGATCAGGTCGTACGGCTCCCCGGGCGCCCAGGTGCCGGCGTCGGCGTGGGCGAAGTCGAGCCGGCCGCCTCCGCCGGTGGGGCCTTCGTGGTCGGCGCGGGCCTTGTCGAGCATCTCCGGGGAGTTGTCGTAGCCGGTGATGCGGGCGGCGGGCCACCGTTCGGCGAGGAGGGCGGTGACGTTGCCGGCGCCGCAGCCGAGGTCGGCGATGCGGGGCGGGTCGCCGGGCAGCTCGGGGACGCGGGCGAGCAGGTCGGTGAAGGGCCGGGTGCGGTGCCCGGCGTGACGCAGGTACTGGACGGGATCCCAGACGGGACGGGCGGATGCTGCGGACACGGGACCTCCCGGATCACGGATCGGCACGACGTCAGCGTGCCCCCATAACCATCTCGACGTCAAGACACTTGACATCAAGAGACTTCACATCGACACAACCACTACACTGATCCTTATGGAGGACGAGGTCGATCGGCTGGTCGCAGCGTGGCGCCGGGAGCGCCCGGACCTCGACGTGGAACCGCTCGAGGTGCTCAGCCGGGTCAGCAGACTGGCCCGGCACCTGGACCGGGCACGCCGCCTCGCCTTCACCGAGCACGGCCTGGAGTCCTGGGAGTTCGACGTGCTGACGGCGCTGCGCCGCGCCGGCACCCCGTACCAGCTCTCCCCCGGGCAGCTCCTCACGCAGACGCTCGTCACCTCGGGCACGATGACCAACCGTATCGACCGGCTCACCAAGAAGGGCCTGGTGGAGCGGCTGCCGGACCCCAGTGACCGGCGCGGTGTGCTGGTGCGGCTGACCGACGAGGGCAAGGACCGCGCGGACCAGGCGCTGGCCGGTCTGCTCGCCCAGGAGCGGGCGATCCTCGGCGAGCTCACCCGCGCCCAGCGGGTGGAACTGGCCGGGCTGCTACGCCAGTTGACCGCCCCGTTCGACAACATCCCCGGATAGGTCCACCGGTCCCACCCCGGCCCGCCGGGCCAGGGCGACCGCGGCCAGCGTGGAGTGCACGCCCAGCTTGCCGAGGACGTTCTGCATGTGGGTGCGCACGGTGTGCGGGGACAGGTACAGGCGCTCGGCGACGGCTTTGCGCCCCAGACCCGCGACCATGCAGCGCAGCACCTCCCGCTCGCGCGGGGTCAGCGACTCCACCAGGCGCTCGCTCTCCGTGCGATGGCGCCGGGCGGCGGTCAACTCCCGCAGGACGCCGGTCAGCAGCGCGGGCGGCAGATGGGTCTCGTCGCGCAGCACGCCGCGGATGACGGTGAGCAGCCGGCTCAGCGAGCAGTCCTTGGCGACCCAGCCGGAGGCGCCCGCCTGCAGGGCGAGGGCGGCGCGGGCCGGGTCGTCCTTCTCGGCGAGCACGACCACCCGCACCTGCTGCTGCGCCGCGCGCACGCCGCCCACCAGGGAGATGCCGTCCACGGCGCCGTCCTCGTCGACGGCCTGCACGGGCACGGCCGGGCGTCCGTCCGGCGCCGGGACGCCCAGGTCGGCGTCGACGAGCAGCACGTCGAACCGCCGCCCCTCGGCGGCCGCCCGCTCCAGGCACCGCAGCGCCGCCGGACCGCTGCCCGCCGCGGACACGTCGACGTCCGGCTCCGCGGCCAGTGCCGCGGCCAGCGACTCGGCGAAGATGCGGTGGTCGTCGACGACCAGGACTCGAATGCGAACCACGTAACCCCCTTCCCCACGCTCTTCCCAGAGCAGGGGACTACCCCGTCGCCGGTGGACGACACCGGCACGGACACGGCACCGGGACCCCCCGTGGCTTTCCCTCGCCGGACGCGGGACGGACACCGTCTCGTCCCTGAACGCTCGCCGGCCCCCACCGGCGCTGTTCATCAGAGTACGGGCGGGGGCCCGGAGCGGAAGCTGATTTGCAGAACTTGCGGCCTTGCGCGTTTATGGTGTGCCGCATGTTTCGTCTTGAGACAGAAGTCGACAAGGCCCGACGCGATCTGCTCCACAAGCGGCTCCGGGACACCAACACGGCGGCCTCCCCGGTCCTGCGCGCCCTGCGCGGAACCCCCGCCGAGCGGGAATCCCCTTTGCACGTGTGGGCGTTGGACGCGAACGGCGATCTCGCGGGCGGCCTGGTCGGCCACACCTGGACGACCTGGCTGCACGTGACCTACCTCTGGGCCGACGCCGCCCACCGCGGCATGGGCCTCGGCTCCACGCTCCTGGCCGAGGCGGAACGCCTCGCCGCCACGGAGCGCGCCTGCACGCACAGCCGCGTGGAGACCTGGGACTTCCAGGCCCCGGACTTCTACAGGAAGCAGGGGTACGAGGTGGTCTGCGTGATCCCCGACTACCCTCCGGGCGTCACGGAGTACACGCTGACGAAGCAACTCACCTGAGCGGCCAGGGCCTTGTGGGCGAGTTCCCAGGTCACCCCGCACGCAGGACGACCCCCGTAGAATCCCCGCATGCCCGCTGACGAACGCGTGTCCCGGTCCACGTTCTCCGGTCGCATCCGGCCGATATCCGTGCCGCAGCCGATGCCACGGGTGCCCCGGCGGGTGTGGTCCGACCAGGACTGGGAGCGGATCCGACGCGGCTACCGCGCGCGGGGCATGGACGAGAAGTGGAACGTCTTCACGGAGGGCGAGGTCGTCTTCCTGCACCGGAGCTGGACGGGCCGGGGGATCTACGCCGCCACCTTCGCCCCGGTCGACGACGGTGGCCGGCGGATCGTTCGCGCCGTGGTGGAGCGCGACCCCAAGCGTTACCGCGGCACGGACGACGACTACGACTGCGTGATGCTGGAGCTGGTGATCAGCGCCATCGTGCTGGGCGAACCGGCGGCCGATCTCCGCGCACGTCTGGTCGATTTGACGCGCCGGGAGCCCGGCTCCGCCGATGCGCCCGCCGGGCTGGTGCAGCACAGCGCGCTGGGGCTGCGCTCGGATTCCTAGCCGGACGCAGAGGGCGGATGCCCCGCCCGGCGACGGCCGTGGCGGGGCATCCCCGAGCGAGCGCAGCGGTTACCGCACCCGCCGCGCCCCCGCCGAAGGCACCGCCTCGAAGACGCGGGGCGTTGTGAAGCCCGCCGCCGCGAAGGCCTCCTCGACCGCCTTCGTGACGGCCGGGACGTCCGCCTCCTCCGCCAGGACGATCGCCGAGCCGCCGAAGCCGCCGCCCGTCATGCGGGCGCCGAGCGCGCCTGCGGTGACCGCCGTGTCGACGACCAGGTCGAGTTCGGGGCAGGAGACGCGGAAGTCGTCGCGCAGGGAGGCGTGGCCCTCGATCAGCAGGGGGCCGATGGCGCGGGTGTCGCCCGACTCCAGGAGGGAGACGACCCGTTCGACGCGGTGGTCCTCGGTCACCACGTGGCGGACCAGGCGGCGGACCTCCTCGTCGTCGCCGAGGCGGGCCAGCGCCGTGTCCAGGTCCTCGTGGGGGACGTCCCGCAGGGCGTCGACGCCGAGCAGGGCCGCGCCCTTCTCGCAGCCCTCGCGGCGCTTGCCGTACTCGCCCTCGCTGTGGCTGTGCTTGACCTGGGTGTCGACGACGAGCAGGCGCATGCCCTCGGCGGCCAGGTCGAAGGGGATCTGACGCTGGGACAGGTCGCGGGTGTCGAGGAACAGGGCGTGCCCCGCCTCGCAGCAGGCGGACGCCGTCTGGTCCATGATGCCGACGGGCGCGCCGACGTAGACGTTCTCCGCGCGCTGGGACAGGCGGGCGAGCTGCCAGCCGCGCAGGCCGAGGCCGAAGAGGTCGTTCAGCGCGAGGGCGACGACGACCTCCAGGGCGGCCGAGGAGGACAGGCCGGCGCCCGCCGGGACGGTGGACGCGAGGTGGACGTCCGCGCCGGTGACCGCGTGGCCGGCCTCGCGCAGCGCCCACACCACGCCCGCCGGGTAGGCGGTCCAGCGCTTGTCGGACTCGGGGGCGAGGCCGTCCACCGTGAGCTCCACGACGGGGCCGCCGATGTCGGCGGAGTGCAGGCGCAGCACGCCGTCGTCGCGCCGGGAGACCGCCGCGACGGCGGTGTGCGGCAGGGCGAACGGCATGACGAAGCCGTCGTTGTAGTCGGTGTGCTCGCCGATGAGGTTGACCCGGCCGGGTGCCGCCCACACTCCGTCGGGCGTGCTCCCGTACAGTTCCTCGAACCGTGCGGCGACGGCTTCCGCGGCGGCCGCGCTGGACTCGCTCATGCCCTGGATCCCTGACCCTTCGTCGTCTTCTGGCTGCCGCGCTGCTGCGCGAACTCCCACGCGTCCGCGACGATCCCCTCGAGGTCCGCGCGTGACGGGTTCCAGCCGAGCTTCTCGCGGGCCGCGGCGGCGGACGCGACCAGGACCGCGGGGTCGCCGTCCCGGCGCTCCGCGACGACCTCGGGGATCGGATGCCCGGTGACCTTGCGGACGGTCTCGATCACCTCGCGGACCGAGAAGCCGTTGCCGTTGCCGAGGTTGCACACCAGGTGCTCGCCGGGCGTGGCCGCCTTCAGCGCGAGCAGATGGGCCTCGGCCAGGTCGGCGACGTGGATGTAGTCGCGGACGCAGGTGCCGTCGGGCGTCGGGTAGTCGTCGCCGTAGACGGAGATCGCCTCGCGCCGGCCCTGGGCGACCTGGAGCACCAGGGGGATGAGGTGCGACTCGGGGTCGTGGCGCTCGCCGTACGTCCCGTAGGCGCCGGCCACGTTGAAGTAGCGCAGGGAGACCGCGCCGAGCCCGTGGGCCTGCGCCTCACCGGTGATCATGTGGTCGACGGCGAGCTTGGAGGCGCCGTAGGGGCTGGTGGGGCGGGTGGGGGCGGTCTCCGGGATCGGGACCTGCTCGGGCTCGCCGTACGTGGCGGCCGTGGAGGAGAACACCAGGCGGCGCACGCCGGCCTCGCGCATCGCGCCGAGCAGCGCCATGGTGCCGCCGACGTTGTTGTCCCAGTACTTCTCCGGCTTCCGCACGGACTCGCCGACCTGGGAGAAGGCGGCGAAGTGCAGCACGCCGTCGTACGAGGAGTCCAGCCACTTGGCGGCGTCGCGGATGTCGCCCTCGACGAAGGCGGCGCCCTCGGGGACGCCCTCACGGAAGCCGGTGGAGAGGTTGTCGAGCACGACGACCTCGTGACCGGCCTCGACCAGATGCTGGGCGACGACGCTGCCTACGTATCCCGCGCCCCCGGTGACCAGGTACTTCCCGCTCATGAACTCGCTACCTCCCGCAGTCGCTCGGCCGCGCGCTCCGGCGGCACGTCGTTGATGAACACGTTCATGCCGGACTCGGAGCCCGCGAGGAACTTCAGCTTGCCGGACGTACGGCGGATGGTGAAAAGCTCCAGATGCAGCGCGAAGTCGTCGCACGTGACGCCGTCGAACTCCGCGAGCTGCCCGAACGGCGCCTGGTGCCAGGCGGCGATGTACGGCGTCGGCGGTTCGTTCTCCCCGAAGATCCGGTCGAAGCGGCGCAACAGTTCCAGGTACACCCGGGGGAACTCCGTGCGCGCCGCCTCGTCGAGTCCCAGCAGGTCGGGCACCCTGCGCTTGGGGTACAGATGGACCTCGTACGGCCAGTGCGCCGCGTAGGGCACGAACGCCACCCAGTGTTCACCCTCCAGGACGACCCGCTCGCCGGCGCGTTCCCGCTCGACCACGGCGTCGAACAGGTTCTCCCCGCCCGTCGCCTCCTTGTGTGCCGCCACCTGGCGCAGCATCAGGGCGGTGCGGGGGGTGGTGAAGGGGTAGGCGTAGATCTGCCCGTGCGGGTGCTGAAGGGTGACCCCGATCTCGGCGCCCCGGTTCTCGAAGCAGAACACCTGTTCAACGGAGGGCAGATGCGACAGCTCGGACGTGCGGTCCGTCCAGGCGTCCAGCACCAGCCGCGCCTGCCGTTCCCCCAGCGAGGCGAAGGAGGCGTCGTGGTCGGAGGTGAAGCAGACGACCTCGCAGCGGCCGGAGTCCCCGGCGAGCGAGGGGAAGCGGTTCTCGAAGACCACCACGTCGTACGACGAGTCGGGGATCTCGCTCAGCCGGCCGTCCCGCGACGGGCACAGCGGGCACTCGTCGGCCGGCGGGTGATACGTGCGGCCCTGCCGGTGCGAGGCGACGGCGACGGAGTCGCCCAGGAGTTCGTCGCGGCGGATCTCGGACGTGGTCACGGTGGCGTCCAGCGGGCGGCGGTCGACCGCGTCGCGCACGGTGTCGTCGGCGAGGTCGTAGTAGACGAGCTCGCGTCCGTCGGCCAGCCGGGTCGAGGTCTTCTTCACTGTGGCACTCCTCCGCACCCGCCCGTTACTCAACACAATCGAACATAACACATCACAACCCATCAGCCAACGTCGCTCATCACAATCAAACAAAGAACGTGTACGAACGTGTTCAGCTATTGAACACGGAGGCGTAGATTCCGCGTCGGATCAGTTCGCGAACGAAGCGAGTGCGTATGCATACCCCCACAAACCTGGCCGCGGAGCTTCGGCTCCCCACCAACTGGCTGGACTACACGATCCTCGGGATCTACTTCGTCGTCGTGCTGGGCATCGGCTTCGCCGCCCGCCGGTCGGTCAGGACGAGCCTGGACTTCTTCCTGTCCGGCCGCTCCCTGCCCGCCTGGGTGACCGGGCTCGCGTTCATCGCGGCCAACCTCGGCGCCACCGAGATCCTCGGCATGGCCGCGAACAGCGCCCAGTACGGCGTCTACACCACACACTGGTACTGGATCGGCGCCATCCCCGCGATGGTGTTCCTGGGCCTCGTGATGATGCCGTTCTACTACGGCTCCAAGGTCCGCTCGGTCCCCGAGTTCCTGCTGCTGCGCTTCGACAAGGCGGCGCACCTGCTCAGTTCGGTCCTGTTCGCCGCGGCCGCCATCCTCATCGCGGGCGTCAACCTCTACGCCCTCGCGATCGTCGTCGAGGCCCTCCTCGGCTGGCCGCAGTGGGTGGCCATCGTCGTCGCCGGCTTCTTCGTCCTCGCCTACATCACCCTGGGCGGCCTGTCCTCGGCGATCTACAACGAGGTCCTGCAGTTCTTCGTCATCCTCGCCGCGCTCATCCCGATCACCGTGCTCGGCCTGCGGAGCGTCGGCGGCTGGGGCGGCCTGACCGACAAGCTCACCGCGTCCCGCGGCGACGACTTCGTGACGGCCTGGGGCGGCACCGGCATCGGCAGCGACAACCCCCTCGGCGCCAACTGGCTGACCATCGTCCTCGGCCTCGGCTTCGTCCTCTCCTTCGGCTACTGGACGACCAACTTCGCCGAGGTGCAGCGCGCGCTGTCCGCGAAGAACCTCTCGGCGGCCCAGCGCACCCCGCTGATCGCCGCGTTCCCGAAGATCTTCATCGTCTTCCTGGTGATGATCCCCGGCCTGGTCGCCGCCGTACTGGTCCCCAAGATCGGCACCAACGGCTCGGACCTGCAGTACAACGACGCCATCCCGTACCTGATGCAGCAGCTGCTGCCCAACGGTGTGCTGGGCATCGCCGTGACCGGTCTGCTGGCCGCGTTCATGGCGGGCATGGCGGCGAACGTCTCCTCCTTCAACACCGTCTTCACCGCCGACATCTGGGCGAAGTACGTGGTGAAGGACCGCGAGGACTCCTACTACGTCCGCTTCGGCCGCCTGATCACCGCGATCGGCGTGCTCGCGTCCATCGGCACGGCGTTCCTGGCCAGCTCGTTCTCCAACATCATGGCCTACCTCCAGACGCTGTTCTCCTTCTTCAACGTGCCGATGTTCGTCGTCTTCATCATCGGCATGTTCTGGAAGCGGGCGTCGATGAAGTCCGGCTTCTGGGGCCTGATCGCGGGCACCACCGCGGCGATGGTGAACTACTTCTGGATCTACAAGCAGGGCATCATCGACATCCCCTCCGACCAGGGCGCCAACTTCGTCTCCGCGATCGCGGGCTTCGTCGCGGGCGCGGTCGTCATGGTCGCGGTGTCGCTGTTCACGGCGCCGAAGCCGCAGGCCGAGCTGCAGGGGCTGGTGTACGGCACCCGCTCGCCCGGCATGGCGGAGCCGCCCGCGGAGGGCGACGACGCGTGGTACCGCAAGCCGGCGCTGCTGGGCTGGGGCGCGGTGATTCTGGCTGCCGCCTGCTACATCCCGTTCTCGTTCTGACCGCGGGAGGATTGAGAGAGCATGTCCGATCACTACTCCGAGGAAGATCTCCAGAAGGAGATCACCGAGCTGGAGACCAAGTCCGCGACGGCCGCGCGGTTGTTCGACATCCGGCGGATCATCGGTGGGTTGTTCGTGTTGTACGGGGTGATCGTGATGATCGCCGGGTTCACCGCGTCCGATGCCGACATCGAGAAGGCGGAGGGGGTCAACATCAACCTGTGGACGGGGCTGGGGATGCTGATCCTCGGGCTCCTGTTCCTCCTGTGGCTCTGGCTCCGCCCGACCCCGCCACCACCGGCGGTCCCTGAGGACGAGGACGCGTCCAGTTCCTGACGCAGGTCGTTTCCCACACGGGGTGTGCACCATCGCCTACGGGGGTTTTGCACACCCCGTGTGCATGCGAGCCACCGGCGTGGGTGCGGGCCGGGGGGTCGGCGCAGCCCGACCCAAGCCCTCACCGGACAGGACGATGCGCAGCAGCCGTCACGGCCGCGTCGACGCCCGGTCCAGCAGGCCCGTGCGCGCGGCCAGCGCCGCCGCTTCCAGCCTCGACCCCACCCCCAGCTTCATCAGCACCCTCTGCACATGCGTCCGCGCCGTCGACGGCGCGATCCCCATCCCCGCCGCGATCAGCCGCGTGTCCTCCCCCTCCGCGACCCGCACCAGCACCTCGACCTCCCGGGGCGTCAGCATCGACAACAACCGCGCCCCCTCGTCGTCCGGCTGGGCCGCGGGGTTCAGCAGCTCCCCGAACGCCCCCTGCAACAGCGCCGGCGCCACCGCCGCCTCCCCCGCCCGCGCCTTCAGCATCGCCCGCTCGACGCCCTCGATCCGCTCGTCGTGCCGCACGTATCCCGACGCCCCCGCCGCGAACGCCGCCGCGATCCCCCGCGGCGACGGCACCGGCCCCAGCACCACGACCGCCACCTGCGGCCGCTCCCGCTTGATCTTCACCACCGGATCGAACGTCCCGGCCTCCGCCGGCGCCGCCGTCCCCAGCAGACAGACCTCCGGCGCCCTGCTGATCACCAGGTCCGCGGCCCCCGCCGCGGGCGCCGCCGCGGCCAGCACCCTGTGCCCTCGCAGCTTCAGCGCCGAGGCCAGCGCCTCGGCGAGCAGTCGGTGGTCGTCGACCACCATCAGCCGCACTCCCATCGGACAACCATCCCCCCAGACAACACGCCCCCGGATGCCCCCGGAAGCTACACGCTTGTTCGACGTCGCGCTCCCCCTACCGGCGAGAATCGCCCCGGAACGCCGAAATTCTCGTGTTCGATGGCGAAGAGCGCGTGATGAGCGGTACGCGAACGGCCCCGTCCCTGAGCTGGGACGGGGCCGTCGGCGAAGCGACCGCGAACGATCACTCCATGCTCACTCCATGATCACTCCGTGCCGAACGCGATCACCGAGTACTCCTTCTCACGCGTCGTGAAGTCACTCGCGTACACGGAGGACATGTACAGACCGCCCTGCCCGTACTGGATCTCCGAGTACTCCGGCGACATCCGCGACTCCACGTCACGCACCGCCTCCGTCGACGGGTTCTCCATCAGGAGCGTCTCCTTGAAGGACTCGCCGTCGATGCTGACGATCTGCCCGCCCTTGTCGTACGGCGGCCGCTTGTACGCGATGACGTTGGGGCCGTCCATGCGCAGCGGGTAGATCTCGTAGTTCTCGCCGGCGTCGGCGCGCTGGCCGGTCTGCTTGCCGGTGGCCAGGTCGAACGCCACGACCTCGTTGGTCTGGCTGTACGACTCGCCGCCGCTGTCGTGCTCCTCGGTGGCGATGTACAGCCGGTCGTTGCCGACCGTGACGCCCGAGCAGTTCTCCACCTTGTAGATGCCGTCGCAGCGGGCGGCGAACTCGTCGCCCGGCGCGGAGAGGCGGGCGCGCAGCTTGCCGGTCTTGCCGTCGATGGAGAAGAAGTCGGAGATGCCGCTGCCGTCACCGGCGCTGTCGCCGACGTCGGCGGCCACCACGAGCGGGTCGGTGGAGACGACGGCCGCGTACTCGATGCCCTCGTCCATCTTGTACTCGGCGAGGACGTCGCCCGACGTGGGGTCGACGGTCTGTATGTGCAGCTGGCGCTGGTCGTACGAACCGCACTTGCGGACCGCGACCAGCTTGGGGCCGCCGCCGTACCCGGCGTCGTAGCAGGAGTCGGACGTCTTCGGCGCCCACCGCTCGTCACCGGTGGCGACGTCCCAGGCGGCGCCGCCGCTGGTGGAGCCGGCCGCGACGGTGCCGCCGCTGAGCGTCACGTTGTTGAAGCTGATCGGCATGGTGCCGGACTTGGCGGTCTTCGACCACACCTTGGTGCCGGCCTCCAGGTCGATCACCGCGACCTCGGTGCAGCTCTTGGGGTCCTGCGCGGTCGGCATGGCCGGCTTGTGGACGATCGCCGTCTTGTTGTCCTCGGTGAGGTGCGGGGTCGCCGTGCACACCGGACCGGGGAGGTCCAGCGTCCACTTCTTGGTGCCCGTCCCGCGGTCGTAGCCGGTGATCTCCGACAGCCCGCTCTTGGCGTAGACGGAGTCGGTCAGCCAGGAACCGGAGATGGGGATGCTCGTGGTGCCCTTGGGCACCTTGGGCGAGGGCACCTGGAACAGCACCTTGGACCCGGTGGCGGCCGGCGCCTTCTCCTTGGCCTCGCCGGTGGTGGCGCCTCCGTCGCCGGAGCCGCCGCCCTCCTTGCCGTCGCCCTTCCCGCCCTTGGTGTCGCCGCCCTCGGCGGTGGTCTGCTTGTCGTCGTCCTTGCCGGACGAGGACGAGTACCAGACGCCGGCGCCGACGATCAGCGCGATCGCGGCGACGGCCGACACGATGATGGCGACCTGGGCGTTGATCTTCCGCCCGCCGCCCTGCTGTCCGGCCTGCGCCTGCATCGGCACGGTCGGCTGCGCGTAGCCGTACGGGGGCTGCTGACCGTACGGTCCCGGCTGCTGCGGCTGGCCGTAGGGACCGGGCTGGCCGTACGGGCCGGGCTGCTGGGCCGGGTAGCCGTACCCGGCGGGCGGCTGCTGCGGGTAGCCGTAGCCGGGGCCCTGCGGGGGCGTCGGCGGCGCGGCGGGCGGCGGCGTGCCCGGCGCCTGCGGGTAGCCGTACCCCGGCTGCGGCGTCTTGCTCAGGTCAGGCCCGGCGGGCGGCTGCTGCGCGGGCGGGGTGGGAGGCGTGGCGGGAGCCGAGGGCGCCGGCTGCTGCGGCTGAGACGGTTCCTGCGGCGGCCCGAACCCCGGCTGCTGCGGGGGCTGGTTGGGCGGCGGAGGCGGCTGGGTCATGGCGTGGGTACCTCGAGGGAAGGGGGACGGCGGGCGGCGGGAAAGTGAGGTGAGCGGCGCTCACGGCCTCATTCGCCGTAGGCGAGCATCAACTTCTCCTTCGCGTCGTCGTTGCCGTTCAGCCGGGTGGTCGACAGGTAGAAACGGCCGTCGACCCAGTCGATCGCCTTGCTGAAGAAGCCGTTCTCGATGTCGGCGACCGCCTGCGGGTTCTGCATCAGCGTGGCCGGCTTGTGGCTCGCGCCGCCGACGGGCAGGGCGACGATGCGGCCGCCGGCGTCGTAGGAGGGCTCGACGTACGCGATGAGCTTGCCGCCCTCCACCTTCATCGGGACCATCGACTCCTCCACGGGGGAGGACTCGCGCCACAGCTCCTTGCCGTTGGCGAGGCTGATGGCGACGAGCTCGTTGGCCCCGGTGGTGGCGGCCGTCGGCAGGTAGAGGGTGTCGCCCTCGACGACGACGCCCTCGCAGCCCTGGAGGTCGCGGGCGAGGATGGCCCAGCCGCAGCCGGGGTCGAACTTCTCGTCGACGGCGACCTGGGAGCGCAGCTTGCCCGCGGCGGTGAAGGCGGCGATGTTCCACGACTTCTTGTCGCTGCCCTCCTCCTCCTTGGTGGCGTAGACGACCAGCGGGTCGACGGAGAAGGTGCGCTCGACCCGCCAGCCCTTGGCGTACTGGTAGGTCCACTTGACCTTGCCGGTGGCGGGGTCGAGCTCGCGGACCTCGTCGTGCGCGTTGGCGCCGCCGGCGCCGCAGGACGCGACCTGGATCAGCCGCTTGCCGCCCGCGAACGCGGCGGGGAAGCAGGGGGCGTCGCCGTACCGCTTGGAGTCGAACAGCTTCTTGCCGGTGCGCACGTCGTACGCCGTGCCGGACTGCGAGCGGCCCACCATCAGCGTGTTGCCGGCGAGGGACATCTCGATGGAGAGCACGCTGTCGAACAGCTCGCCGTCGGCGACCTCCTGCGTCCAGCCCTTCTCGCCGGTGACGAGGTCGACGAGCTGGAGCTGGTTGCACTCGGCGCTGTCGCTGCTGCCGCTCATGGACGCGACGACGATCTTGTCGTCGGCCGTCTTCTCCGGCGTGACCGCGCAGATCTTGTGGGGGAAGCTGATGGTGTCCCAGGCGGGCTTGCCGTCGGTGACGTCGTACCCGTAGAGGTCCTTGTAGGCCGCCTTGACCGCGGTCTTGCCGGTGATCCACTGGCCGGGGGCGTCGGCGCCGGAACCGGGGGCGTCGGGCGCCTCCTTGTACCAGAGCACCTTGGACTCGCCCGCCTGGCGGCCCTCGTTGAGGTCCTCCGTCTCCTCGCCGCCGTCGCCGCTGCCGTCACCGGGGTTGACCGGGGCGCCGCCGGACTTGCCCGGCTTGGGGTCGTCGGTCTGCTGGGCGACCGGCTCCTTCTTGTCGTCGTCGCCTGAGACGGCCCACACCGTGCCCCCGACGATCAGCGCGACCGCCACCGCGGCGGCGGCGATCAGCAGCGGCTTGCCCTTGAAGGGGTTGCGGGAGCCGCCGCCGGGCGGGGTGCCGGGCGCGCCGGGGAACCCGGGCTGCTGCGGATAGCCGTACCCCTGCTGGCCGTACGGGCCGGGCTGCTGCGGCTGGCCGTACGGGCCGGGCTGCTGGTACGGCCCGGAGGCGTAGGGGCCGGGCTGCTGCGGAGGCTGCTGCGGGTAGCCGTACCCGGGCTGCGGGGCGCCGGACGGCTGACCCTGCGGGGGCGGAGGGGTCTGCGGCGGCCCGAAACCACCGCCCGGCGGCGGGTCCTGCGGAGGTCCGAAGCCGCCCTGAGGCGGCTGGTTGGGCGGCTGAGTCATCAGCGCGTTCCCCCTTGCTCACTGATTTTTAGCCACGCCCTGAGGTACGTGATGACCCAGAGTCGTCGTCGGTCACTTACCGGACGGCTCTTTCTATCACCCGGCACCGACACGCCACCGGGCCGCGTCCTCCCCTGTTCCCAAGGGAGGACCGGCCTGTGATGCGCCCGTTACGTGCCTTCACGCCCTCTTCACGCGGCGCGCGCTCCCCGCGCGCGGGCGCGTGACGCGGCTCTCGCGCCGGTCAGGCGTCCTCGGCGAGTTCCAGCCAGCGCAGCTCCAGTTCGTCGCGCTGGCCGGCCAGGTCCCGCAGTTCGGCGTCCAGTTCGGCCACCTTCGCGAAGTCCGTGGCGTTCTCGGCGATGGCGGTGTGGAGGGTGGCCTCCCTGGCCGAGATCTTGTCCAACTGGCGCTCGATGCGCTGGAGTTCCTTCTTGGCGGCACGCTGGTCGGCGGCGCTCTTCTCGGGCGTCGCGCCGCGGGCCGGAGCGGCGGCCTGGGCGGAGGCGGCGGCGGCCTCCTCCATGCGCTTGCGGCGCTCCAGGTACTCGTCGATGCCGCGCGGCAGCATCCTCAGGGTGCCGTCCCCGAGCAGGGCGAAGACCCGGTCGGTGGTGCGCTCGACGAAGAACCGGTCGTGGGAGATCACGATCATGGAGCCGGGCCAGCCGTCGAGGACGTCCTCGAGCTGGGTCAGGGTCTCGATGTCGAGGTCGTTGGTGGGCTCGTCGAGGAAGAGGACGTTGGGCTCGTCCATCAGCAGCCGCAGCAGCTGGAGACGGCGGCGCTCACCGCCGGAGAGATCCCCGACGGGCGTCCACTGCTTCTCCTTGTTGAAGCCGAAGGTCTCGCAGAGCTGGCCGGCGGTCATCTCGCGGCCCTTGCCGAGGTCGACGCGCTCGCGCACCTGCTGCACGGCCTGCAGCACCCGCCAGGTGGGGTCGAGCTCGGCGACCTCCTGCGACAGATAGGCCAGCTTGACCGTCCTGCCGACGCGGATGCGGCCCGCCGCCGGCTGTGTCTCGCCCTCGCTGCGGGCGGCCTCCGCGAGCGCCCGCAGCAGGGACGTCTTGCCGGCGCCGTTGACGCCGACCAGGCCGATGCGGTCGCCGGGGCCGAGCTGCCAGGTCACGTGCTTCAGCAGCACCTTGGGACCGGCCTGCACGGTCACGTCCTCCAGGTCGAACACGGTCTTGCCGAGCCGCGAGGAGGCGAACTTCATCAGCTCGCTGCTGTCGCGCGGCGGCGGCACGTCCGCGATCAGCTCGTTGGCGGCCTCGACGCGGAAGCGCGGCTTGGAGGTGCGGGCGGGGGCGCCGCGGCGCAGCCAGGCCAGCTCCTTGCGGACCAGGTTCTGCCGCTTGGCCTCCTCGGTGGCGGCGATGCGCTCGCGCTCGGCGCGGGCGAAGACGTAGTCGGAGTAGCCGCCCTCGTACTCGTGGACGACGCCGCGCTGCACGTCCCACATGCGGGTGCAGACCTGGTCGAGGAACCACCGGTCGTGGGTGACGCAGACGAGCGCGGAACGGCGGTTGCGCAGGTGCTCGGCGAGCCAGGCGATGCCCTCGACGTCGAGGTGGTTGGTCGGCTCGTCGAGGACGATCAGGTCCTGCTCCTCGATGAGCAGCTTGGCCAGCGCGATCCGGCGCCGCTCGCCGCCGGACAGCGGTCCGATGACGGTGTCGAGCCCCTTGGGGAAGCCGGGCAGGTCGAGCCCGCCGAACAGTCCGGTGAGCACGTCGCGGACCTTGGCGTTCCCGGCCCACTCGTGGTCGGCCATGTCGCCGATGACCTCGTGCCGGACGGTCGCCGCGGGGTCGAGCGAGTCGTGCTGGGTGAGCACGCCGAGCCGCAGCCCGCCGGAGTGCGTCACGCGCCCGGTGTCGGCCTCCTCCAGCCGGGCCAGCATGCGGATCAGCGTGGTCTTGCCGTCCCCGTTGCGCCCCACGACCCCGATCCGGTCCCCCTCGGAGACGCCGAGCGAAATCCCGTCCAGCAGCGCACGGGTGCCGTACACCTTGCTGACGTTCTCGACATTGACCAGATTGACGGCCATTTCTCTCCTGCCCGGTGGATCGATCAGCTTTCCAGCGTAGGCCCTGCCGGGACGGGGTCGGGACGCGAGGAGTCAGTCACTCTATGTGATGACGTGATCGGGATACGGCCGCTACCGTGGAGGACAGGCACCAGGATCTTGTCCATGGGAGGAACCATGACAGCCCAGCCTGCTGAGCGGTCCGGATGGCGGATGCCTCCAATGGACGGCTACACCGTCGATGACCTGCTGACACTGCCGGATCTCCCGCCGCACACCGAGCTGATCGACGGGAGCCTGGTCCTCGTGAGCCCGCAGCGCTACTTCCACTTCGCCGCGATCGATCTGCTGGTCAGCGGTCTGCGCCGCACTCTGCCTGCCGACTTGAAAGTCGCGCGCGAAATGACCGTAGTACTCGACCGGCGCAACGGCCCGGAACCAGACATCTCCGTGATCCAGGCGGCTGCCAGGAAGGGGCCGGACCAGACGTACTTCGAGGGCAAGGATGTCGTGCTCGCCGTCGAGGTCATCTCACCGGAGTCCGAAGCCCGAGACCGGCTCACCAAGACACACAAGTACGCTGCGGCAGGCATCCGGTATTACTGGCTGGTCGAGATGACCGGGCCGGACAAACACCCCGCTGTTGACGTCTTCGAGCTGTCGGAGGACACAGGCACGTACCGGTCAACCGGCACCTACCGCGACCGCATCAAGGTCGACAAGCCCTACTCCATCGACATCGACCTGACTGCCATCGACGAAATCTGAGGGATGGCCCTCAGACCACCGTAGCCCCCGCCACCGGCCCCCACGCCGTGCGTACGTCCCGGCAGGTGCCGGAGGCCCGCAGCGCCGCCGCGACGGCCTCCGCCGCCTCCGCGTCCCGCGCCAGGAACGCCGTCGTCGGCCCCGACCCCGACACCAGCGAGGCCAGTGCCCCCGCCGCGCGCCCCGCGGCCAGCGTGTCCGCCAGCTCCGGGAACAGCGACAGCGCCGCAGGCTGAAGATCGTTGGACACGGTGGCCGCGAGCGCTTCCGCGTCGCCCTTGGCGAGTGCGCCGAGCAGTTCCCGCGAAGCCACCGGCTCCGGGATCTCCCGCGCTTCTGCCAGCCGGTCGAACTCCCGGAACACCGCCGGTGTGGACAGCCCCCGCGAGGCCATCGCGAACACCCAGTGGAAGGCGCCCCCGACCTCCAGCTCCGTCAGCCTCTCGCCCCGCCCGGTGCCGAGCGCGGCCCCGCCGACCAGGCTGAACGGCACGTCGCTGCCCAGCTCGGCGCAGATGTCGAGGAGTTCCTCACGCGAGGCGCCCGTGCCCCACAGCGCGTCACAGGCCAGCAGCGCGCCCGCGCCGTCCGCGCTGCCGCCCGCCATGCCGCCCGCGACGGGGATGTCCTTGGCGATGTGCAGATGGACGTCGGGCGTGCGGCCGTACCGCCCGGCGAGCGCCAGGGCGGCGCGGGCGGCGAGGTTGGTGCGGTCGAGGGGGACCTGCGCGGCGTCGGGTCCTTCGCAGGTGATGCGCAGCCCGTCCGGCGACGGGGTGGCGGTCACCTCGTCGTACAGGCTGACCGCGAGGAAGACGTTGGCCAGCTCGTGGAAGCCGTCGGGGCGGGCCGCGCCGACCGCGAGCTGCACATTGACCTTGGCGGGGACGCGGACGGTGACGCTCACTGCGGGCCCTGCTCCTTGTGCTCGGCGTCCTTGTGCTCGGCGATGCGCGCGAACTCCTCGACGGTCAGCGACTCGCCCCGCGCCTGCGGCGAGACGCCCGCCGCGACCAGCGCTGCCTCGGCCGCGGCCGCCGAGCCCGCCCATCCGGCGAGGGCGGCGCGCAGCGTCTTGCGGCGCTGCGCGAAGGCCGCGTCGACCACGGCGAACACCTCGCGCCGGGTCGCGGTGGTCTTCAGCGGCTCCGCGCGCCGCACCAACGACACCAGGCCGCTGTCGACGTTCGGCGCGGGCCAGAACACGGTGCGGCCGATCGCCCCGGCGCGCTTGACCTCGGCGTACCAGTTGGCCTTGACCGAGGGCACGCCGTACACCTTCGAGCCGGGGGCGGCGGCGAGCCGGTCGGCGACCTCGGACTGGACCATCACCAGGGTGCGCTCGATGCTCGGGAAGGTCTCGAGCATGTGCAGCAGCACCGGGACGGCCACGTTGTAGGGGAGGTTGGCGACCAGCGCGGTCGGGGCCGGGCCCGGCAGCTCGGTGACGTGCAGGGCGTCGGAGTGGACCAGCGCGAACCGGTCGGCGCGCTCCGGCATGCGGGCGGCGACGGTGGCGGGCAGCGCCCCGGCCAGCACGTCGTCGATCTCCACCGCGGTGACCCGGTCGGCGGCCTCCAGCAGCGCCAGCGTGAGCGAGCCGAGGCCGGGCCCGACCTCGACGACGACGTCGTCGGGGCGTACCTCCGCGGTGCGCACGATGCGGCGGACCGTGTTGGCGTCGATGACGAAGTTCTGGCCGCGCTGCTTGGTGGGCCGTACGCCGAGGGCGGCCGCCAGTTCGCGGACGTCGGCGGGGCCCAGGAGGGCGTCGGGGGTGGGGCTGGTCACGGGACAAGGGTACGGGGCGCGCGGGTACGCCCCGGTCACCGCCGGTGCCGTCACCCGCGCAGCCGGGCCCCGCAGTGCGGCCAGGCGGCGGCGCCGCTGCGGACGTAGAGCCGCTTCGCGCGGTACGTCTGCTCGGCCGGGGGCGCGTCCTGGGGGCGGCCCGCGCCGCCGAGGTCGCGCCAGGTGCGGGCGTCGAACCGGTACAGCCCGCCGTACGTGCCCGACGGGTCGGTGGTGCCGGACCGGCCGCCGGACTCGCACCGCGCGAGCGCGTCCCAGTCCAGCGCGTCCGCGCCCCGTACGGACATCGGGACGGGCCGGGTGCCGACCCGTACCCGGCGCGCGACGGGCTCGCGCACCACGTCCGTGGACAGCAGGCGGGGCCGCTGCCGGACGCCGTTGACGGTGCGCTGCGCGTAGGTGAGGCGGCGCAGCCCCAGCCGTCCGGCCCGGTCGACGACCACCGTGCCGTGGGCCAGCGCGGGGTCCTCGACGCGTTCCTCGGTGAACGGGATCTCCTCGTCGCGGACCGCCGGGACGGTGCGGCGGCGGGCGCGCGGCGGGGCAGGGCGGGCACGGTGTCCGCCTCGTGGATCCCGCCGCACAGGGCGTGCGTCGGACACGTCTTCGGATACGTCTCGAACCGCGGGGTGGTGCTCACTCCGACACGCTCCAGGGCTGGCCACGGGAGCCCCCGAGGGGGCTCCCAGAACCTAGCCGAGCGGCGATCGCTCTCCCAGGCGACACGACTACGGAACGTGAATACGCTGGGGCCCGTCAGTAGCCGAAGGCGCGCGCGGTGTTGGCGCCCAGCGCGGTGGCCAGCGCGTCCTCGTCGATGCCGCGCACGGCGGCCATGGCACGCACGGTGACCGGCACCAGGTAGGGGGCGTTGGGCCGGCCGCGGTAGGGCGCGGGGGTGAGGAACGGCGCGTCGGTCTCCACCAGGACCAGCTCCAGCGGGGCGACGGCCAGCGCGTCCCGCAGGTTCTGCGCGTTCTTGAAGGTGACGTTGCCTGCGAACGACATGTAGTAGCCGGCGCGGGCGCAGATCTCCGCCATCTCCGCGTCCCCGGAGTAGCAGTGGAAGACGGTGCGCTCGGGGGCGCCCTCCTCCTTCAGCACGCGCAGCACGTCCGCGTGGGCGTCGCGGTCGTGGATCACGAGCGTCTTGCCGTGCCGCTTGGCGATCTCGATGTGGGCGCGGAAGGACCGCTCCTGCGCCTCCTTGCCCTCCTCGCCGGTGCGGAAGTGGTCGAGACCCGTCTCGCCGACACCCTTGACCTGCGGCAGCGCGGCCAGCCGGTCGATCTCGGCGAGCGCCTCGTCCAGCGCCGCGTCCCCGCCCGCCTCACGGGCCCCTTGGCGCGACCAGCCGTCGGGGTCGCCGAGCACGATCCGCGGGGCCTCGTTGGGGTGCAGCGCGACCGTCGCGTGGACCGCGTCGTGGGCCGCCGCCGTCTCCGCCGCCCACCGGGACCCCTTGAGGTCGCAGCCGACCTGCACCACGGTCGTCACCCCCACCGACGCGGCCTTGGCGAGGGTCTCCTCGACCGTGCCGGACTGCATGTCGAGGTGCGTGTGGGAGTCCGCGACCGGCACCCGCAGGGGTTCCGGGAGCGGCGGTGCGGCGTTCTTGCCGGGGTCGTTGGCAGGCATGCCTCCGATCCTACGGAAGCGGCGCGGGACCCTTCGGGGTCCAGGGGGCCTCGACCGGTCCTGCGGCGGGCACCCGGCGCCCCCGGTGGGCGGCGTCGCGGGCCGAGGCGACCCGGCCCGGGCGCAGGATCCGTACGAGGTGCCCGTCGCAGCTGTGGCAGGTGGGCCGGTTGAGCGGGGAGGGCACGATCCGGCCGTCCGCGACGTACAGCACGAACGTGCGGCCGTCGGCGTCGACGTGGTGCTCTATCTCGTACGCCTGCTCCCAGCCGTACCCGCAGCGCATGCAGGCGAAGGCGTACGCCTCGGTGACCACGGCGGTGGCGCCCGCGCGCAGTCGGCCCTGTCCGGAGATCTCGGTCATGCCGGCTCCCGTCGGTCCGCTGACGGGACGGACCCGCGTCCGCCCCACCGACCAGTGGACTCCCCACGTGCCATGAACACACGGGCGCGGACGCAGTATTGACGCCGATTTGGCCGTGGATTGCCACAATGCCCCGAGCTCTTTACCCACGCCCGGGTTCGTGCGGCGGGGACGCTCCGCGTCAGCGCCCCCCGGGGCCCCGCCCGTCGGCGTTCTTGGCCGCGACCACCGCGTCGAAGACCTGGCGCTTCGGCAGGCCGGCCTCCGCCGCGACCGCCGCGATGGCCTCCTTGCGCCGCTCGCCCGCCTCCTCGCGCACCCGCACCCGGCGCACCAGCTCGGCGTCGTCGATCTCCTCGGGGCCCTTCTCGGGGGCGCCCTCGACGACCACGGTGATCTCCCCGCGGACGCCTTCGGCCGCCCACGCGGCCAGCTCGGCCAGCGGGCCGCGCCGGACCTCCTCGTACGTCTTGGTCAGCTCGCGGCAGACGGCGGCGCGGCGCTCGTCGCCGAACACCTCGGCCATCGCGGCGAGGGTGTCGTCGAGGCGGTGCGGGGCCTCGAAGTAGACGAGGGTGCGCCGCTCGTCCGCGACCTCCCGCAGCCGGCCGAGACGCTCCCCCGCCTTGCGGGGCAGGAACCCCTCGAAGCAGAACCGGTCGACGGGCAGCCCGGACAGGGCGAGCGCGGTGAGCACGGCGGACGGCCCGGGCACCGCGGTGACCCGGATGTCCCGCTCGACGGCCGCGGCGACCAGTCGGTAGCCGGGGTCGGACACGGACGGCATGCCCGCGTCCGTGACGAGCAGCACCCGCGCGCCGCCCGCCAGCTCCTCGACCAGCTCGGGCGTGCGGGCGGTCTCGTTGCCCTCGAAGTACGACACCACCCGCCCCTTGGGGGTGACGCCGAGCGCCTGGGTCAGCCGGCGCAGCCGCCGGGTGTCCTCGGCGGCGACGACGTCGGCGCCGGCGAGTTCCTCGGCGAGCCGGGGCGGCGCGTCGGAGATGTCGCCGATGGGGGTGCCTGCGAGTACGAGGGTTCCGGTCACGCGTCCATCCTCCCAGGAGCGGACGGAGGCGGGGCATACCGCCCATGCGCGGGACTCACCGGGCGCCGTTCCCTACGATGGCGCGGTGACCAGTACCGCGTCCTCCACGGACACCCGCCAGGAGCAGTCGCCGCTCGAGCAGCGGCAGACGTGGCAGCACCGGCTGCGGCGTTTCGGCCACCCCACGTCCGCCGTCAGAGGCGACGTCCGCGACCGCCTGGTCCCGCCGTACACCGAGCCGTCGGGCCGGCTGTGGAAGACGCTCGGCGTGCCGCCGGCGCTGTCCGGCCGTCTCGTCCGCTGGTCGGGGTGGGGCGGTCCGCTGCTGGTGACGCTGGTGGCGGGGGTGCTGCGGTTCTGGAACCTGGGCCACCCCAAGGCGGTGATATTCGACGAGACGTACTACGCGAAGGACGCGTGGGCGCTCGTCCACCGCGGGTTCGAGGTCAACTGGGACAAGGAGGCCAACCGGCTCATCCTGGACTCGGGCGGCAGCGTCCCGATCCCCGCCGACGCGGCGTACGTGGTGCATCCGCCGGTCGGCAAGTACGTCATCGGTCTGGGCGAGCTGCTCTTCGGCTTCGACCCGTTCGGCTGGCGGTTCATGACGGCGCTGCTCGGCACGCTGTCGGTGCTGATGCTGTGCCGGATCGGGCGGCGGCTGTTCCGCTCCACGTTCCTCGGCTGTCTCGCGGGCGCGCTGATGGCGGTGGACGGCCTGCACTTCGTGATGAGCCGCACCGCGCTGCTCGACGGCGTGCTGATGTTCTTCGTGCTGGCCGCTTTCGGCTGTCTGCTGATCGACCGGGACAAGGCCCGCGCGAAGCTGGCCGCCGCGCTGCCGGTGGACGCGGACGGGCGGGCCCGTCCGGACGTGGAGGCGGCCGAGAACACCCGGATCGGCTTCCGGCCGTGGCGTCTCGCGGCGGGCCTGATGCTGGGCCTGGCGATCGGCACCAAGTGGAACGGCCTGTACATCATGGCCGCGTTCTGTGTGATGTCCGTGCTGTGGGACGTCGGCGCGCGCCGGGTCGCGGGCGCCGTCCGGCCCCGGCTGGCGGTGCTGAAGCGTGACCTGGGCTGGGCGTTCCTCTCGACGGTGCCGGTGGCGGTGGTCACCTACTTCGCGTCGTGGATCGGCTGGATCCTCTCCGCCACGGACGGCAGCGGCGGCTACTACCGCGACTGGGCCACCCGCGACGGCCGGCGGAGCGACTGGTCGTGGCTGTTCCCCGACTGGTGGCGCAGCCTGTGGCACTACGAGAACCAGGTGTACGAGTTCCACGTCGGCCTGTCCTCGCCGCACACGTACGAGTCCAACCCGTGGAGCTGGATCGTCACCGGCCGCCCGGTGTCGTACTTCTACGAATCCCCCGCGCCCGGGGTGGACGGCTGTCCGGTGGACGCGGGCGAGAAGTGCGCGCAGGAGGTCCTCGCCCTCGGCACGCCGATGCTGTGGTGGGTGGGCTGCCTGGCGCTCCTCTACGTCCTGTGGCGCTGGGCGTTCCGCCGCGACTGGCGCGCGGGCGCGATCGCGTGCGGCATCGCCGCGGGGTACGCCCCCTGGTTCCTCTACCAGGAACGCACGATCTTCTACTTCTACGCGATCGTCTTCCTGCCGTTCCTGTGCCTGGCGGTGGCGATGCTCCTGGGCGCGATCGTCGGCCCGCCCCGCTCCACCGACACCCGCCGCGTGGCGGGCGCGACGGCGGCGGGCGTCCTCACCCTCCTGATCATCTGGAACTTCATCTACTTCTGGCCGATCTACACCGGCACCCCGATCCCGATCGACGACTGGCGCAGCCGGATGTGGCTGGACACCTGGGTGTAGCGCCCCGGGTCCCCCGCCCCCCTCGCCGGGGCGTGGCGCTCCCTCGGGGAGGGGTCTCTTTGGGACAACGATCCGTAACTCAGGCCCCCTTGGGCGCGGGCAGCGCATAGGGTTTCGGGGCGTGCCGGGCTTTTGAACGTGTTCAGCAGGCGCGGGGGTCCGGCCGGGGGAGGAACGCCCGATGGGCAAGGGGGTCAAGGTCGCCGTCGTCGGCGGCGTGTTCGCCGTGATGGTCGGCGGAGCGGGGTACGGGGCGTACAACATCGTCTCGGCCCTGAACGGGAACGGGGGCGGCGGATCGGGCGCGGCGCAGACGCGCGGGTCGGGGCCGCCTGACCAGGACGAGGTGCGCGAGACGACCGACGCGTTCTTCGGGGCCTGGGAGAAGGGGCAGGCCGCCGAGGCCGCGTCGTACACGAACAACGCGCAGGACGCGGGCGCGCTGCTGTCCGCGTACGGCGAGGAGGCGCGGATCGGCCGGGTGGACATCACGCCGGGCGCCCCGCGCGGCGCCACCGTGCCGTTCACGGTGAAGGCGACCGTCTCCGCCGACGGCGTCTCCAAGCCCCTGCGGTACACCAGCACCCTGACGGTCGTGCGCGGGCAGACCACCGGCCGGGCGCTGGTCGACTGGGAGCCGTCCGTCGTGCACCCGGACCTGAAGGACGGGGACACCCTCGTCACCGGCGAGTCCGCGCAGCCGCCCATCGAGGCGGTGGACCGCGACGGCACGGTGCTGACGAGGGAGAAGTACCCCTCCCTCGGCCCGGTGCTCGACACCCTGCGGCAGAAGTACGGCGACAAGGCGGGCGGCAGTCCGGCCGTCGAGCTGTCGATACGGCACGCGACCGAGGAGGCGGACACCCCGCTGCTCACGCTCGCCAAGGGCGAGCCGGGCACGCTGCGCACCACGCTCAGCGCCGGGGTGCAGGCGGCCGCCGAGAAGGCGGTGAAGGACTTCCCGGAGTCGTCGGTGGTGGCGCTGAAGCCCAGCACCGGTGAGGTGCTGGCGGTGGCCAACAACCGCGGCGACGGCTTCAACGCGGCTTTCCAGGGCCAGGTCGCCCCCGGCTCCACCATGAAGATCATCACCGCCGCGATGCTCATCAACCACGGCGTGACCTCCATGAACGGCCCCGCGCCCTGCCCGGACACCGCGACCTGGCAGAGCCAGACCTTCAAGAACCTCACCGGCATGGAGCCGAACGAGGGCGCCACCCTCGCCAACAGCTTCCTGCGGTCCTGCAACACGGCCTTCGTCAAGCTGATCGACGAGCAGCCGATCGACGACGCCTCGCTCACCGAGGAGGCGCAGGAGCGGTTCGGGCTCGGCCGGGACGACTGGAAGACCGGCATCGCCTCCTTCGACGGCAGCGTGCCGGCCTCCGGCGGCCCGGACCGGGCGGCGAACGCCATCGGCCAGGGGCAGGTGCAGATGAACCCGTTGAACATGGCGTCCGTGACGGCCACCGCCGTCACCGGCGCCTTCCGCCAGCCGTACCTGGTCTCCCCCGAGCTGGACGGCCGGCAGCTGGCGCAGGCGAAGGGCCTGCCGGCCGGGACGGCGGCCCAGCTCAAGGAGATGATGCGGCTCACCGCCACCCAGGGCACCGCGCAGAAGGCGATGTCCGGCCTGGGCGGTGACATCGGCGCGAAGACCGGTTCCGCGGAGGTCGACGGGAACGCCACGTCGGACAGCTGGTTCACCGGTTTCCGCGACGACGTCGCGGCGGCGGCCATGGCCCAGCAGGGCGGCCACGGCGGCGACGCGGCGGGGCCGATTGTCGCAGCCGTGCTACGAGCGGGCGGCTGAGCGCACGGCCCGTCCGGCGGGACTTTAGGGTGGGGGCCGTCGTCGGCGCGGCTGCGCCGGCGGGGCCTTGACTCGATCGAGAGCCACGCGGGCCGCGGGGAGGCCGGGGCGGGGCGACGGAGGAACGGACACCAGTGGGGAACAGAGGGCGCGCCGGGGACCGGCGGAACATGAGACCGGTCGTGATCGGCGCGGCGATGGCCGTGCTCATGGGCGGCGCCGGCTACGGCGCGTACGCACTCGTCGACGGCGCCGGCCGGGGCGGCGGGGACTCCGCCGCGCAGGCGGAGACCGTGAAGTCGGGGCCGCTGTCGGCCGACGAGGTCACCGCCGCCGCCGAGACGTTCCTGACCGCCTGGCAGTCCGGCCAGGTCGCCGAGGCCGCCGCCGCGACCGACGATCCGGTGGCCGCCAAGGCGGCGCTCGCCGCGTACGTGAAGGACGCCCGCGTCCGGAACCTCGCCCTCACCCCGGGCGCCCCCGCCCGGGACTCGGTCACCTTCTCCGTCAAGGGCACGGTGTCGTACGAGCGGACGACGAAGCCGCTGGCGTACGACAGCACGCTGACCGTGGTGCGCCGGGCCGGGGACGGGGAGCCGCGGGTGGCCTGGCGGCCGTCCGTGCTGCACCCGGAGCTGCGGGAGGGCGACAAGCTGGTCACCGGCGAGGCGGGCACCCCGCCGGTGAAGGCGCTGGACCGCGACGGCGGCGAGCTGACCACCGAGAAGTACCCCTCGCTCGGGTCCGTGCTGGACGGGCTGCGCGAGAAGTACGGCGAGAAGGCGGGCGGCGAGGCCGGCGTCGAGCTGCGTGTGGTGCGCGGCGAGGAGTCGAAGAAGGCGGAACTGGCCGACACGACCCTGCTGGAGCTGAGCGAGGGCACGCCGGGCACCGTGAAGACCACGCTGAGCCCGTCCCTGCAGGCGCTCGCCGAGGCCGAGGTGGCGAAGCGGAAGCAGGCGTCGGTGGTGGTGGTGCGGCCGTCGACCGGCGAGATACTCGCGGCGGCGAACTCCTCGCGCGGCTTCAACGTCGCCTTCCAGGGGTCGCTGGCGCCGGGCTCCACGATGAAGGTGGTCACCTCCTCGATGCTGATCGAGAAGGGCCTCGCGTCGATCGACAAGAAGCACCCGTGCCCCAAGTACTTCAGCTACGGCGGCTGGAAGTTCCAGAACCTCGACAAGTTCCAGATCAAGGACGGCACGTTCCGCGCGAGCTTCGCCGCATCCTGCAACACCGCCTTCATCAGCCAGGCCCCGAAGCTGGAGGACGACGACCTCACCCAGCACGCCCAGGACTACTTCGGGCTGGGCAGGAACGACTGGCAGGTCGGCGTGTCCACGTTCGACGGCGCGGTGCCCGTGCAGTCGAAGGCCCCGATGGCCGCGTCGCTGATAGGCCAGGGCGGGGTGCGGATGAACCCGCTGAACATGGCGTCGGTGTCGGCGACGGTCAAGGCGGGCGTGTTCCACCAGCCGTACCTGGTGTCGCCGGAGGTCGACGGACGTCAGCTGGCGACGGCGCCGCGCACGCTGTCCGCGGACACGCTGGCGCAGTTGCGGGAGCTGATGTCGTACACCGCGACCGCCGGCACCGCCGCGGAGGCGATGGCCGGGGTGGACGGTGAGCGGGGCGCGAAGACGGGCTCGGCCGAGGTGGACGGACAGAAGAAGCCCAACGGCTGGTTCACCGCCTACCGCGGCGACCTGGCGGCGGCCGCGGTCGTCCAGTCCGCCGGCCACGGCGGCTCCACGGCGGGCCCGATCGTGGCGACCCTGCTGAAGGCGGGCGGCTGAGGGACCCGGTACGGCCGTCGCCCGCCCCGGGCGGCACGCCGCGAGGGCGGGGGCGCCCCGCGCCCCGACCCCTCGGCCCGGGGCAGCCGGGCCGGCAGGGCCGCCTCGCCGGGGTGCGGCGGGCATCAGACGCTGTCCGCCCCCGCGGCCGGTCCGCCCGGGCGGATCTCCGGCCGGGCGGTCAGTGCGGGACCGGCTGGGCCGCCGTCACATGCGTGAGGCGGAGGAAGCGGGACAGGGTCTTGGAGTCGAACTCGACCACCGAGTGGCCCTGGCCGGAGTGGAACTCCACCACCGCCTGCACCCGGCCGCACGGCCACACCCGTATGCCGCCGCTGTCGACGGGCGCGGTGAGGCCGTGTTCCAGCAGGTCCCGTTCGACGACCCATTCCAGGGGCCGCGTCCCCGGCAGGGCCACCCGTACATGGCGGGGGTCGGACTCCGGGTCGTACCGCAGCACCACGGGGACGGCCCCGTGACTCTCCAGCAGAGGGCCGTCATCCGTCACGATGTGGACTCGCGCGTACTGCTCGATCACGGACATCGGTGGGCCCCTTACGCTGCGTCGTACGCCCGGCAGGGCATACATGCCTTACGAGCCGTTTACCCACCCCCGTCCCCATCGTGCACCCAAATCGGAATCCGCGCTTCCGAGCGGCCTCTCTCACAGATGAGACAGACGGGACGCACGGCGGGACGTAGAACAAGTCACTCGCTCTTGCGAAAGGTTCGCAAGAGGACACATCATCGAGTCCGTGCACGCACCTGACGGATTCATCGACGTCCCCGTATCCGCCGCCGCCGGCCTCCTCGCCGCCGGCGCGATCGCCGTGAGCCTGCGCGGCGCGCGCCGCGAGCTGGACGACACCGCACGCACCGGTGCGGGCGCCGGCGCGGAGCGCACCGCCCCGCTGGCCGGGCTGGTGGCGGCGTTCATCTTCGCCGTGCAGATGCTGAACTTCCCGGTGGCGGCCGGCACCAGCGGCCACCTCCTCGGCGGCGCCCTCGCCGCGATCCTCGTCGGCCCGTACACGGGTGTGCTGTGCGTGTCCGTGGTGCTGATGCTCCAGGCCGTGCTGTTCGCCGACGGCGGCCTCACCGCGCTCGGTGTGAACATCACCACCATGGCGATCACCACCACCGTGGTGGCCTACGCGCTGTTCCGCGGCCTGGTGAAGGTGCTGCCGCGGTCCCGCCGCTCGGTGACCGCCGCGTCCTTCGTGGCCGCCCTGGTCTCCGTCCCCGCCTCCGCGGTCGTCTTCACGCTGCTGTACGCGGTGGGCGGCACCACCGACGTGTCGATCGGCAAGGTCGCCACCGCGATGGTGGGCGTGCACGTCCTGATCGGCCTCGGCGAGGCCGCCATCACCGCGCTGACCGTCGGCGCGGTGATCGCCGTCCGCCCGGACCTGGTGCACGGGGCGCGCGGGCTGCGGCAGAGGCTGAAGCTGCGGGTGAACGGCGAACTGGTCGACGCCCCGGAGACCGCGGAGCCCGTCCCGGCCGCCGCGCGCTCCCCGCGCAAGGTCTGGATCGCCGGCCTGGTCACCTCGCTGGTGCTCGCCGGGTTCGTGAGCTTCTACGCCTCGGCGGACCCGGACGGCCTGGAGAAGGTCGCCGCCGACCACGGCATCGACCAGCAGGCCGAGGAGCACGCGGTCGCGGACTCGCCGCTCGCCGACTACGGCGTGAAGGACGTCGACGACGCCCGGCTGTCCGGCGGTCTCGCGGGCGTGATCGGCGTCGGCGTGACGGTCGTCGCGGGCACGGGCGTGTTCTGGGCGGTCCGCCGCCGGCGCACCACCGACGAGCAGGCGGAGGCCCCGTCCCCCGCCGGCACGAGCGTCTGACGTGGGCGCGGGTCACTCCCACCGGCTCTACCGGCACGGCCACTCCCCCGTGCACGCGCTGCCGCCGCACACCAAGCTCGCCGCGGTGCTCGCGTTCGTGATCGTGGTCGTGTCGACGCCGCGCGAGGCGATGTGGGCGTTCGCGGCGTACGCCGTGCTGCTCGCCGCGGTCGCGTACGCGGCGCGCGTGCCGGCCGCCTTCCTGCTGAAGCGGCTGCTGATCGAGGTGCCGTTCGTCGCGTTCGCCGTGCTGCTGCCGTTCGTCGCCGAGGGCGAGCGGGTCGACGTCCTCGGGCTGTCGCTGAGCGTGAACGGCCTGTGGGGCGCCTGGAACGTGCTGGCCAAGGGCACCCTCGGCGTCGCCGCGTCGGTGCTGCTCGCGGCCACCACCGAACTGCGGGAGCTGCTGCACGGCCTCCAGCGGCTCAGGCTGCCGCCGCTGCTGGTGCAGATCGCGTCCTTCATGGTCCGCTACGGCGACGTCATCACCGACGAGATGCGCCGGATGCGGATCGCCCGCGAGTCCCGGGGCTTCGAGGCGCGCGGGATACGGCACTGGGGTGTGCTCGCCAAGTCGGCGGGCGCGCTGTTCATCCGCTCCTACGAACGCGGCGAGCGCGTCCACCTGGCGATGGTGAGCCGCGGCTACACCGGTGTCATGCCGGTGATCGACGAGGTGGCGGCGTCCCGGGCGCAGTGGTCGTACGCCCTGGCCCTCCCCTGCGCCGCCCTCGTCGTGTGTCTGCTGGGATGGACCCTGTGAGTACTGCTTCCCTGGAGGTCTCCGGCCTCGCGTTCGCCTACCCCGACGGCCATCAGGCCCTGTTCGGCGTGGACTTCACCATCGGGCGCGGCGAGCGGGTCGCGCTGCTCGGGCCGAACGGCGCCGGCAAGACCACCCTCGTGCTGCACCTCAACGGCATCCTCAGCGGCGGCGCGGGCACGGTGAAGGTGGCCGGGCTCGAGGTCGGCAAGCGGAACATGGCGGAGATCAGGCGCCGGGTCGGCATCGTCTTCCAGGACCCGGACGACCAGCTGTTCATGCCGACGGTGCGGGAGGACGTCGCGTTCGGTCCGGCGGCGGCCGGGCTGAAGGGGCCCGAGCTGGAGGCGCGCGTGGACCGGGCGCTGGAGCGGGTCGGCATGGCGGAGTTCAAGGACCGCCCGCCGCACCACCTCTCCTTCGGGCAGCGGCGCCGGGTGGCCGTGGCGACCGTGCTGGCGATGGAGCCGGAGATCCTCGTCCTGGACGAGCCGTCCTCCAACCTCGACCCGGCCTCGCGCCGTGAACTGGCCGACATCCTGCGGTCGTTGGACGTCACGGTCCTGATGGTCACGCACGACCTGCCGTACGCGCTGGAGCTGTGCCCGCGCGCGCTGATCCTCAGCGACGGCGTGATCGCGGCGGACGGCCCGACGGCCGGTCTGCTCGCCGACGACGGCCTGATGCGGGCGCACCGCCTGGAGCTGCCGTACGGCTTCGACCCGCGTTCCGTGGCGGCGCCGCCCGGCCGTGGGTGACGGGCGCGCCGCACCCCGGAATCGCAGGCGCGGCGGCGTGGTTGCACCCACTGTCGCAGGCGAGTGGAAGGACGACAGGACGTGGACGTCGAGGTGCGCGGCACGGTGGCCGGCGGCTGGGAACCGGTCCGGGAGGCGTTCGCCCGGAACTTCGAGCGGCTCGGGGAGCGCGGGGCGGCGCTCGCCGTGTACCGGGACGGGCGCCGCGTCGTGGACCTGTGGGCCGGGACGAAGGACGTCGACGGCGCCGCGCCCTGGCAGCGGGACACCGCCCAGGTCGTACGGTCGGCGACGAAGGGCGTCGCGGCCGCCGCGCTGCTGATGCTGTACGAGCGGGGCCTGCTGGACCTGGACGCGCCGGTCGGACGGTACTGGCCGGAGTTCAAGGCGCACGGCAAGGAGGGCACGCTGGTCCGGCACGTCCTCGGGCACCGCGCCGGGCTGCCGGTGCTGGACCGCCCGCTTACCTTCGCCGAGGCCACCGACCCGGTACGGGCCGCCGAGGCGGTCGCCGCGCAGGCCCCCGTGTGGGAGCCGGGCACGGACCACGGCTATCACGCGCTGACGTACGGCTGGCTGGTGGACGAGCTGGTGCGCCGGGTGACGGGCCGGGGCACCGGCGAGTGGATCGCGTCCGAGATCGCGGCCCCGCTGGGCCTGGACCTGTGGGTGGGCCTCCCGGACTCCGAGGCGCACCGCGTCGGCCGGGCCGGCAAAATCGAGGCGCCCGAGCCGTCGGGGGCGCTGCGCGCCCGTCCCAAGCGCTCGGTCACCGCCGCCTACGCCGACCCCGGTTCCCTCACCCGCCGCGCCTTCGCCGCGATCGACCCGTCCCCGGACCACAACGACCCGGCGTTCCACGCGGCCGCCCTGCCCGCCGCCAACGGCATAGCGACGGCGGACGGGCTGGCCCGCTTCTACGCGTCACTCGTCGGCCCGGTCGACGGGGTGCGCCTGCTCTCCCCGGACACGGTGGAACGCGCCCGCGCCGAGGAGTCGGCGGGCCCCGACCGGGTCCTGGTGGTCGGCACCCGCTTCGGGCTCGGCTACATGCTGCACGGCAGCGCCTCCCCCTTCCTGGCCCCGGGCTCCTTCGGCCACCCCGGCCGCGGCGGCTCCCTCGGCTTCGCCGACCCGGAGTCCGGCGTCGCCTTCGGCTACGTCACGGGCGGCTTCCGCAGGACGGTCACCGCGGACCCCAGGGCCCAGGCGCTGATCCGCGCGGTACGGGAGTGCGTGCCGGCGTCCTGAACACGGTCGTCCTGGACGCGGATCGTCCTAGCGGATCGTCCTAGACGTGGATCGGGTGGGACACGCGGCCGGCCGCCTCGTCGATCTCGCGGTGCGCCTTGTCGAGCATCTGCATGGCGAGTTCGTTCAGGGCCCGGGCGCCGGCGATCTCCTCCCCGACCCGCGGCTGATTGGGGTCGGTGTAGTGCCGGGACGCGTGCCCGTGGCCGCGCACCTCGGACCCGTCAGGCAGCCTGACCATCGCGACCGCGCGGGTGTGCTGGTCGTCCTCCATGAACTCCAGCTCCACGTGCCATCCCACTGCGGTGTGCATCATGACGGATCACCTCCGGATGTCCTCTCGTTCCAGAGTGCGCCTCCCCCCGCCGCCCTGCACCCGGCGGCCCGCACGGGCGACGCGTCGTTTTGCGGCCGGCTTTGTCTTCCCGCCACCCTCACCACCGCAGCGGCGGCGCCGCTCCTGACCGCACGCACCGACACGGACGCCCTGGTGCATGCGGACGCTCCGCCGTCCCTGCCGAGGTGCTGCTCACAGCGCGGGATCGGTGACCATGCCAAGCGCTCTCCCGACGGAGACGGAGGCCGCCACCCGTCCGCTGCAACGGGGTCGTCACCGTGGGCGTCGTCCGCAAGACACCAGGTACTTTGTGTACACAAGGTACCCGATGTACCGTCGGCGCATGACGCAGATGCCCATAGAGTCCATCCGTGACGTGCGTGCCCACTTGGCCGAGGTGGTCGAGCGGGCCGACCGGGACGACACCCCCACCGTCATCACACGGCACGGTCGGCAGGTGGCCGCCGTCGTCTCGATCGAGGTGCTGCGCAAGTACCAGGAGTGGGAAGAGCGCGAGATCAACCGGATCATCGATGAGCGGATGGCCAGTCCAGCACCCGGTGTCCCGATCGAGGACGTGATGAGGGAGACTCTGGAGCGCGGTGAGTAGCACGTACCGCACGATGTTCCGGCCGGAGGCCCGGGCCGAACTCCGCAAAATCTCCCGCGACACGGCACTCCGGATCCTCGTCAAGCTGACGGAACTGGAGAAGGACCCGTACGGCTGCAACACCACGGCACTGGTCTCCCAGCCGGAGCGCCGACGACTGCGCGTCGGCGACTACCGCGTCATCTACACGATCGACAACGGTGAGTTGACGGTATGGGTCGTCCACGTCGGACACCGCTCCACCGTTTATGACACATGACGCACAGTTGACAGCCCGAGACCGCGACCAGACAGACTCCACACTCGCGCCCACGTCCCGTTGACCGTCTGCGTAATCGGGCCTCATGTAGACCGGAACAGGTTGGACTCAGTCATTCTGCGTTGCACCGCTCAATACCTCCACGGCACTTTCCGCCTCCGTCAACGCAGTCGACGAGATCTCACCGATTACCAACGCTTGCACAATCACATCGTTCGCCTGTCGGGCACGTGCCACCCCCATGAGAACAAAAAGGATGGTCAGGCCTGAGGCGAGAACAAAGAAGGCCGATACTCGCACGGACAACGAGGCGGCCAGAATCGAGATTCCCGCGCCAATGTTGACGCGCAGATCCGCCTCGGCCATCAGACGGTCGCGATCATCATAAAGGGTCGAACTCTGGGCGTGGAGACGTGTACCCAATTGATCCAACTCGTCCAGCACATAGCGCAGGAGGATTCTCTCGGCGACGTCACGGTGTCGATCCGTCCTGTGCGATTCCAGCCAGGCCACCAGAGGGTTGGCGCTTACGTGAGCCTGTAAGTCTGCCCAAGCTTGTCGTGTCAACAGCCTGGTATTGGCAAAAGCCGGGTAACCGGCTGCGGTCGCTGCTGACCGATGCTGGACGAGCACCGGGCGTCCCTGCACGACGGGCCACGGTTCCGGCAATAGAATACTTGGCTCCCAAAGGCCTGGTGTGGGCTCACGCAGAAGCTGGTTCGCTGGGATGGTCACTACGCTTCCGAGTACATACGCCGTGAAGAGGATCGCGGCCCCAACGCCTGGCTTGCCGATTTGCCCGGCCAGTTCGTAAACTCTGGCAGTGAACCCGGTGGCCCTCGCAGGACTCGGAATCCGATCACCCAGAGCAACCCAGAGTGAGAGCAGCCAAAGAACGCCGGTCGCCATGGGTGTGCGCAGTTCACGGAAACCAGGAAGTATCTGTGTGAGCACGGCCCCCCTCGGTCCGACGTCCAGCGACAACCATATCGGTCAGCTGAGCAATCGATACGGCCCCCGCTGGAACCAACCACGGCGCAGCGGCGCAGGCGGCACAACGAGGTCGGATCGATGACCTGCCGTAAGGTTCGCTCGGACGCCGGAGGAACCTCCCCTGCGTGTGCTGGCTCAGGTTTTGCGACAGGTGACGTTATATGTCACTGCTCGACATCGGACAGGGCGATTGACGGCGGTGGCGGAGCAAGGACTGCACGGAGACGCGTCACGCCTCGCGTTCCCGGACGTCCGCCAGCGTGGCGCCCGCGTGGGTGATCAGGTCCTTCGGGGGCATCGGGAAGACCGTGTAGGGGGTGCCGGCCGCGGCCCAGACCACGGGGTGGGCGAGGAGGGAGCGGTCGGCGAGGACGCGGGTGCGGGTGCGGTGGCCGAAGGGGGGTACGCCGCCGATGGCGTACCCCGTGGTCTCGCGCACGACGTCGGCCTTCGCACGGGTGACACGCGCCGCGCCCAGTTCCTCGCGGACCCGCTCGAGGTCGACGCGGGACGCGCCGTCCATGAGGACCAGGACCGGCTCGCCGTCGGCGGCGAAGATCAGTGACTTGCAGATCCGGCTGAGCTCGCAGCCGATCGCGGCGGCGGCCTCGGCGGCGGTGCGGGTGGCCTCGGGGAAGCGGCGGACCTGGCCGACCACGTCCCCCAGGCCCCGTTCCCGCAGGGCCTCGGCGAAACGGGGGTGGGCCGCGGAGCCCTCGGTGTCGGTGGCTGAGGTGGTCATGCGCGGCACCGTAACCGGCGGAACCCGGCGCACGCGACCTCGTTCCGTGCGGCGGACGCACACGGGGAAGCCGGTGAGGGCGCCCCGTCCCCACGGAGCCCTCACCGGCTGGTCGTGACCGTCCGGGCGGTCAGGCCCGGACGAGTTCCTTGTCCTCGTCGTCCTTGTCCGCCGCGCGGTCGTGCACGGCGAGGCTCTCGCCCTCGACGTCCACGTTGGGCAGCGCCCGGTCCAGCCACTTCGGCAGCCACCAGGCCTTGGCGCCGAGCAGCGCCAGGACGGCCGGGACGATGGCCATGCGGACCACGAACGCGTCGAAGAGGACGGCGATCGCGAGGCCGAAGCCGATCATCTTGACCATGGAGTCGCTGGACCCGATGAACCCGGAGAACACCGCGATCATGATGATCGCCGCGGCGGTCACCACCCGCGCGCTGTACCGGAATCCGGTGACCACGGCCTGCGCCGGCTTCTCGCCGTGGACGTGGGCCTCGCGGATGCGGGTGACGAGGAAGACCTCGTAGTCCATGGCCAGTCCGAAGACCACGCCGACCATGAAGATCGGCATCATCGACATGATCGGGCCGGTCTCCTCGACGCCCATCAGGCCGGACAGCCAGCCCCACTGGTAGACCGCGACGACCGCGCCGAGGGCCGCCAGCACGGAGAGCAGGAAGCCGAGGGCCGCCTTCAGCGGGACCAGGATCGAGCGGAACACCACGATCAGCAGCAGGAACGCGAGCCCGACCACCAGCACCAGGTACGGCACCAGCGCGTCGTTCAGCTTCTGCGAGACGTCGATGTTCATCGCCGTGGCGCCGGTGACGAGGACGTCGGCGCCGGTGCCGTCCTTGATGTCGGCGCCCACGGCCCGGATGTCGTGCACCAGGTCCTCGGTAGCGGCCGACGACGGCTTGGCGTCCGGGATGACGGCGATCGTCGCGGTGTCGCCGGCCTTGTTGGGCGCCGCCGGGGCGACGTTCACGACGTTGTCCAGGGCCTTGATCTCGTCGCCGGCCTGCTGGAAGACGGCCTCCGGGTCGTCGCTGCCCTCGGCGTCGACCACGACCACCAGCGGGCCGTTGAAGCCGGGGCCGAAGCCCTCGGAGAGCAGGTCGTAGGCGCGGCGCTGGGTGGTGGACGTCGGCTGGGAGCCGTCGTCGGGCAGGCCCAGCTCCAGGGAGCCGGCCGGGACCGCGGCGGCGCCCAGGCCGACCACGCCGAGGAGCAGCACGGCCAGCGGACGGCGGACGACGAAGCTCGCCCAGCGGGTGCCCATGTTGGGCCGGTCCGCCTTGTCGTTCTTGGCGCGTCCGCCGCCGAGCAGCTTGCTCTTCTCGCCCGCGGGGCGGACGCGGCGGCCCGCGTAGCCGAGCAGGGCGGGGATGAGGGTGAGGGCGATGAGGACCGCGACGGCGACCGTGCCGGCGGCGGCGATGCCCATCTTCGTCAGCATCGGGATGTTGACGACGGACAGGCCCACCAGGGCGATGACGACGGTCAGGCCGGCGAAGACCACGGCGGATCCCGCGGTGCCCACGGCCCGTCCGGCCGCCTCCTCGCGCTCACGCCCCTCGGCCAGTTCGGCGCGGTAGCGGGAGACCACGAACAGGGCGTAGTCGATGCCGACCGCGAGACCGATCATCGAGGCCAGGATGGAGGTGGTGGAGCCCAGGTCGAGCGTGCTCGCCAGCGCGGTGATGGTGGCGACGCCGATGCCGACGCCGACGATCGCGGTGAGCAGCGGCAGTCCGGCGGCGAGCAGCGAGCCGAGGGTGATGACCAGGACGACCGCGGCGACGCCGATGCCGATGATCTCCGCGGAGCCGGTCTCCGGGACGGCCTGGAGGGCGTCACCGCCGATCTCGACGGTCAGCCCGGAGTCGCGGGCGTCCTCGGCGGCGGCCTTCAGGGCCTCGCGGGACGACTCCTCCAGCTCCATGCCGGGGACCTCGTAGGTCACCGAGGCGTAGGCGACCGAGCCGTCCTGGCTGACGCCGCCGCCCTGGTACGGGTCGGTGACCTGGGTGACCTCGGCGCCCCCGGACAGCTCGTCGACGGTCTCCTGGACCGCCGCCTTGTTGCCGGGGTCGGTCATCTTCTGGCCGTCGGGCGCCTTGAAGACGACGCGGGCGGTGGCTCCGTCGGCGCTGGCGCCGGGGAACCGTTCGTCCAGCAGGTCGAAGGCCTTCTGGGCCTCGGTGCCGGGGATGGAGAAGGAGGAGTTGCCGGCGGCGGGCGCGCCGGCCGCTCCGGCGCCCGCGAGCGCCAGCAGCGCCACCCAGAAGAGGGCGACGACGTGCCGTTTCCGGAAGGAGAACCGGCCGAGTCGGTAGAGGAACGTGGCCACGAGGGCGTACTCCCGGTCAGGTCGTGGATGTTTCAGGGCAGGCGGGATCAGCCCGACGACGCTGGAGCTGCCCCCCATGCCTTTCGGGGCCATGGGGGAGGTGACGTCAGGGAGCGGCTGACTCCGGGGCTGACTGGGGGGTCAGTGGGGTGGGGCGACTCCGAGGGCGGGGAGCACCACGGCGTCGATGTACGACGTGAGGAACGCCTGCGTGGGCGGCCGCTCGTCGATCAGCATCCGTGTGGCGAACGCCCCGACGAGCATGTGCACGATGTAGTCCAGCGCCGGGTTGTCCGCGCGGACCTCGCCCCGTCGGATCGCGCGGTCGACGATCCGGCGGAACTCCTCGACCTCCGGCTCCACCAGCAGCTCGCGGAGCGCCTGGCGGAGGTCGTCGTTCTGGTGCACCGCCATGGCGAGGGCCCGCATCAGGGCGACGTTCTCCGCCATGACGCAGTCGTCCTCGCGGCCGATGATGGTGTGCAGGTCGCCCCGCAGGGACCCGGTGTCCACGTCGGCGAGGCCGCCCGGCTTCTGGCTGTGCATCGCCCGGACCACCAGCTCGGCCTTGCCGCCCCACTGGCGGTAGAGCGTGGCCTTGCTGGACCGGGTGCGGGCGGCCACGGCGTCCATGGTGAGGGCGTCGTAACCGACCTCACGGAGCAGGTCGAGCACGGCCCGGTACAGCTCGGCCTCGCGCTCGGGGGTGATGCGGCTGCGACGTGACGTCGCGATGTCACTCATACCGACCACCTTTCCGCTCCGGGTCCCACCGCGTCAAAGAAACGACACGGTTTCGTACAAGAAGAAGGTACCCCGCCCGCTAACGAAACGAAACGGTTTCGTTCGTGTTCTGCGTCACGGTTGTCAGTTCCGTGTAAGCGACGGGCACGAGTTGCTGCGGTCCGCCCCCCGGAAAAGCATGGGGAGGGTGACGTATCTGCGGCTGCCGCACCTCCAGGACGACCTGCTGTGCTTCGTGGCGGAGGACGACCTCTGGCTCGCCCCGCTGGACGGACCGGGCCGCGCCTGGCGGCTCACCGCCGACCGCACCAAGCTCGGCCACCCCCGCCTCTCCCCCGACGGCCGGCACATCGCGTACACGAGCTGGCGCAGCCTGGACCCCGAGGTGCATCTGGCGCCGGTGGACGGCGGCCCCGGACGGCGGCTGACGTACTGGGGCAGCTCCGACACCCGGGTCTGCGGCTGGTCCCCGCCCGACGAGCAGGGGCACGCCGCGATCCTCGCCGTCACCTCGCACGGCGAGCCCTTCTCCCACTTCACCTGGGCGTACAAACTCGGCCTCGACGGCAGCCCCGGGCGCAAGCTCCCCTGGGGCCCGGTCTCCGACATCCAGGTCGCCGACCTGGCGGACGAGCGCAAGTCACTGCTGCTCACCGGCACCCCGCCGCACGAACCGGCGTCCTGGAAGCGCTACCGGGGCGGCGCCACCGGCCGGCTGTGGCTGCACGGGCACCGTCTGCTGAAGGGGCTCGACGGGCATCTGCACGCGCCGATGTTCGTCGGCGGCCGGATCGCCTTCCTCTCCGACCACGAAGGCATCGGCAACCTCTACTCCTGCGCCCACGACGGCACCGACCTGCGCCGCCACACCGACCACGACGCCTTCTACGCCCGTCACGCCTCCACCGACGGCGCCCGCGTCGTCTACCAGTGCGCGGGCGACCTCTGGATCGTGGACGACCTGGCGCCCGACGCGGAACCGCGCAGGCTCGACGTGCGGCTGAGCGGTCCGCGCTCCGGCCGGCGCCCGTACCAGGTGCCCGCCGCTCAGCACCTGGACGGCCTGTCCGTCGACGAGACCGGCCGGGCCAGCGCGGTCGTGGTACGCGGCAGCCTGTACTGGCTCACCCACCGCGACGGTCCCGCCCGCACCCTGACCGACACCCCGGGCGTACGGGTGCGGCTGCCGGAGATGCTCGGCGCGGGCGGCCAGGTCGCGTACGTCACGGACGCCGAGGGCGAGGACGCCGTGGAGATCGCCTCGCTGCCCCGGGCGACCGGACCCCGCGCCCACCGGAGGCTGGCCGCCGGGAAGCTGGGCCGGGTGCTGGAGATGGTCGCCGACCCCGAGGGGCAGCGTCTCGCGGTCGCCGCCCACGACGGGCGGCTGCTCCTGGTGGACACCGACGAGGCGACGGACGGGACGGCGGAGGAGGTCGCCGAGCTGATCCACTCCGGCAACGGCCCGGTGCGCGACCTCGCCTTCTCCCCCGACGGCGCCTGGCTGGCCTGGTCCCATCCGGTGATCGGGCGGTCGCTGCGGCAGATCAAACTCGCCCGGATCAAGGACCGGCTGGTCCTGGACGTCACAAGCGGTCGCTTCGAGGACGAGAACCCGGTCTTCACCCGGGACGGCCGCTATCTGGCGTTCCTGTCCTGGCGCGGCTTCGACCCGGTGTACGACGTGCACACCGGCGACCTGTCCTTCCCGCTGGGCTGCCGCCCGTACCTGGTGCCGCTGTCGTCGGCGACGCCCTCGCCGTTCGCGCTCAACCCGGAGGGGCGGCCCGCCGCCGGAGGTCTCGACCCGCTGGACGAGGAGGGCGAGGAGGGCGGCACGGTGACCGTGGAGGCGGAGGGCCTGGAGAGCAGGGTGACGCCCTTCCCGGTGGCCGCCTCCAAGTACTCGGGCCTGTACCCGGTCGCGGGCTGCGGTCTTGTGTGGCTGCGCTGGCCGATCTCGGGCGCGCTCGGCGAGACGTTCGCCAACCCCGACGACACCACCGGCCGGCCCACCCTGGAGCACTTCGACGTCCCCAAGGCCAAGAAGTCCGAACTCGTCACCCACCTCGACTTCTTCGCGGTCAGCGGCGACGGCGCCCGGCTGGTGGTGGTCGACGAGGGCGAGCTGCGCGCGGCGCCCGCCACCGAGCCGGGCGCCGGCGACTCCACGGTGTGGATCGACCTGCGCCGCATCAAGCACGAGGCGGACCCGGCGGCCGAGTGGCGCCAGGCGTACGCGGAGGCCGGGCGGCTGATCCGCGCCTACTTCTGGGAGCCGGACATGTGCGGCATCGACTGGGACGGCGTGCTGGAGCAGTACCGCCCGCTGGTCGAACGGGTCGCCTCCCCCGACGAGTTCGCCGACCTGCTGCGCGAGGTCCTCGGCGAACTGGGCACCTCGCACGCCTACGTCACCGCCGCCCGCCGCAACGAGGGGCCCCCGCACTACCAGCGCCGCCAGGGCCTGCTCGGCGCCAACCTGGTGCACCGGGAGACGGGCTGGACGGTGAAGCGGATCCTTCCCGGCGACTCCTCCGACTCCCGCGCCCGCTCCCCGCTGGCCGGCGCGGGCATCCGGGAGGGCGCGGTCCTCACCCATGTCGACGGCCGCCCGGTGGACCCCGTCGCCGGACCGTACCCGCTGCTCGCGGCGGCCGGCGGCACCACGGTCGAGCTGACCTTCATGCCGGACGGCGAGGGCCCGCCCCGGCGGGTCGCGGTCGTCCCGCTGATCGACGAGACGCCCCTGCGCTACCAGGACTGGGTGGCCAAACGCCGTGCCGTCGTGCGGGAGTTGAGCGGAGGCCGCTGCGGGTATCTGCACATCCCCGACATGGGCGGCTCCGGCTGGGCGCAGTTCAACCGGGACGTGCGGATGGAGATGTCCCGGCCCGCGCTCATCGTGGACGTGCGCGGCAACGCGGGCGGGCACATCAGCGAACTCGTGGTGGAGAAGCTGACCCGCACCATCATCGGCTGGGACCTCACCCGCGACGCCCAGCCCGTGTCGTACGCCTCCAACGCGCCGCGCGGGCCCGTGGTGGCGCTGGCCGACGAGGCGACCAGCTCCGACGGCGACATGATCACCGCCGCGTTCAAACTGCTCGAGCTCGGCCCGGTGGTGGGGCAGCGCACCTGGGGCGGGGTGGTCGGCATGACCGGCCGGCACCGGCTCGGGGACGGCACGGTGATCACGGTGCCGATGAACGCGGCCTGGTTCGACGCGTACGGCTGGTCCGTGGAGAACCGGGGCGTCGACCCCGACCTGGAGGCGCTGCGCACCCCGCTGGACTGGGCCGAGGGCCGGCACGCGGTCCTGGACGACGCCGTGCGGCTCGCCCTGGACCTGCTGGAGGCCGAACCGCCCGCCTCGCCCCCGGGATACGCCGACGTGCCCGACCGGTCGCGTCCCACGCTGCCGCCGCGGAGCCGCTGAGGACGTGAGAAAGGGGTGCCCCCTTCGCCAGGGGCACCCCTTCCTACGGCACGTCACTGCCCGGGTGGTTCGACGTCAGACCTCGTGGTCCTGGTCGAAGCGCTCCTCGGACTCACGGCGACGCTGCGGGTCCGTCTCGTCGTCCCGGCGGCGGCCGCGGTTCTGCAGCTGCTCCTTGCCCTGCTGGGCGCGCTGCTTGGCCTGCTGCTGGAACTGGCCGGCCTTCTCCTGCATCTGGTCCTTCATACCCATGTGGGTTCACTCCCGTTGTGGGGTGGGGGAACTTGCCCCATCAGATTCACACGGACGGTCACCCTGCGCATGTCGATCAGTCACGCACCGTAGCGCGATGCTGTTCGTCGGCGGTGCCGCCCGCTCCGACCAGCCCGATGCGCAGCCCGTCGAGCCGGCCCGCGAACCGCTTCATCTCCCGTTGCCCCACGGTGCCGATGAGGGCGGGGAGGTAGCCGCGGATGCCCTGCATGCCGCGCAGCCACGCCTGCCCGTAGACGTGCGCGGAGCGCCGCTCGATGCCGGCGACGAGGCGGTCCACGGCGGGTCCGAGCGGGTAGGTCCTGTTGGCCGGCCAGGGCAGCCGCTGCCTCAACTCCCGCATGACGTCGTCCTGGTCGGCGCCGCGCACCATGTCGGTGTCGGTCCACGACAGGTAGCCGACGCCCACCTTCACGCCCTGGTGGCCGACTTCGGCGCGCAGCGCGTGCGCGTACGCCTCCACACCGGACTTGGAGGCGCAGTACGCCGTCATCATCGGCGCGGGGGTGATCGCGGCGAGCGACGCTATCTGGAGCAGGTAGCCGCGGCTCTCGGTGAGCAGCGGCAGGAACGCCCGCGCGGTAACGGCCGATCCGATGAGGTTGACCTCGATCACCCGCCGCCAGGCCTCCGGGTCGGACTCGGTGAACGGGCCGCCCGTCGCCACACCGGCGTTGGCGACCACGATGTCCACCCGGCCGAACCGCTCCCGCACCTCCGCGGCGACCCGGGCCATCGCCTCGTGGTCGGTGACGTCCGCGTACCAGTGGTCGCTGTCGCCGTGCAGCCGCGCGGAGACGTCCTTCAGCGCGTCCGGTTCGAGACCGACCAGCGCCACCTTCACTCCGCGCGCGGAGAGTTTGCGGGCGAGCAGCTCCCCGACCCCGCGTGCCGCGCCGGTGACGACGGCGACCTTTCCTTCGAGACTGACCCTGCTCATGCGCTCTCCTCGGCGGGTACGGGGGGCTGTGGGGCACTCACGTGGGCGGTGACGAGGTCCCGGATCCGCGCGGTGACCAGGTCGGGCGCCTCGACGGGGGTCATGTGGCCGACGCCGGGCAGTTCGGTGAGGCCGCGGCAGTCGGGCAGCGCGGCGGCGAGCGCGCGGGCGTGCACGGGCGGGGTGAGCCGGTCGGCGGTGCCGACGACGACCTCCGCGGGCACGGTCAACTCGCGTACGGCGGCGTCGAGATCGAGCCCGGCGAGGACGTGGGACCAGGCGTGGCGCACGGCGCGGGGGCAGGCGTGCACGATGCGGGCGCAGGCCTCCACCATGTCGGGCGCCGAAGCGGGGCCCATGGTCGCGTACTTGAGGATGCGGCGGGCGGCCGGGGTGACCGGGCCGAGCGGGAGGCGGCTGGCGATGATCCGCCCGGTGATCCAGGTCCGGACCCGGCCCGGCCGCAGCGGCAGCACCGTGGACTCGGGGACGAGCCGCGCACTGCCCGTGCTGCACAGCAGGACGGCGGCGGCGTGTTCGCGGAACGCGGGCCGTCCGGAGGCGGCCATCATCGTCATGCCGCCCATGGAGTGCCCGGCGATCACGGCGCGTTCGCCGGGGGCGAGGGTGGCGGTGAGGACGGCCTCGAGGTCGTCGGCGAGCGCGTCCGTGCTGCACGCGGGGCTCGCCGGGGTGCGTCCGTGGCCGCGCTGGTCGTAGGCGATCACCCGGTGGTCGGCGGCGAGTTCGCGGATCTGCGCGGCCCAGAAGGCGGTCGAGCAGGTCCAGCCGTGCGCGAGGACGACGGCGGGCGCGCCCTCCGGTCCGTGCACCTCGACGTGGACCGGGGCGCCGTCGGCGGACGTGGCGGTCAGTACGCGCACCGGGGCGGGCGGGGCGTAGCGCCCGGTGGTGACGGGGGACGGGCGGCTCACGCGGCCACCTCCGCGTTCTCCGCGCCGGCCTCGGGCCGCGTCCCGGTGGCGCGCAGCACGGCGTACTCGGCGAGGTCGACGCGGCGGGTGGCGCGCCGGAACTCGGCTGTCGTACCGGGCCAGATGGTGGTGTTGCGGCCACTGGCGTCCAGGTACCAGCTGGTGCAGCCGCCGGTGTTCCACACCGTGCGCTTCATCCGCTCCTGCACCCGGTGGTTCCAGGCGCGGACCGCGCTGGGGCGGGCGTCGAGGGCGACCCGGCCCCCGAGGACGTCGAGCTGGCGCAGGTAGTCGGCCATGTAGTTCAGCTGGGACTCGATCATCAGGATCATCGAGGAGTTCCCGAGGCCGGTGTTGGGGCCGATGATCGTCATCCAGTTGGGGAAGCCGGCCGCGGAGGCGCCGCGCAGCGCCTGCATGCCGCCCGACCAGGTCTCGGCGAGCGTGGTGCCCTCGGGGCCGACGACCCGCTCGGCGATCGGCATGTCGGTGACGTGGAAGCCGGTGGAGAAGACGATCGCGTCGACCTCGGCCTCGGTGCCGTCGGCGGCGACCAGGGTCGAGCCGCGCACCTCGGTCAGTCCGCTCGCGACGACGTCCACGTTGGGCTGCGCGAGGGCCGGGTAGTACGTGCTGGACAGCAGGATCCGCTTGCAGCCGATGCGGTAGTCGGGCGTGAGCTTGGCGCGCAGCGCCGGGTCCTTGATCGCCCGCGCCATGTTCCGCCTGGCGAGCTGCTCGACGAAGCCGAGTTCGCCCGGGTGCTTGGTGAACGCCTGGACCTGGAGCTCGCGGATGCCCCACAGCACCCCGCGGCGCAGCTTGGTGGTGAACGGCAGCGCCCGGTGCACGGCGCGCTCGGCGGCGCCGATGGGCCGGTCCATGCGGGGCAGCACCCAGGCGGGGGTGCGCTGGAACAGGGTGAGCTTCTCCACCTGCGGCTGGATCGACGGGACGATCTGGATCGCGGAGGCGCCGGTGCCGATCACGGCGACGCGCTTGCCGCGCAGGTCGTAGTCGTGGTCCCAGCGGGCGGAGTGGAACACCTTGCCGGGGAAGGTGTCGAGGCCGGGCACGTCCGGCAGCTTGGGCTCGGACAGCGGCCCGGTGGCGGAGACGACGACGTCCGCGCTCCAGTTCCCGCCGGTGGTCTCGATGTCCCAGCGCAGCCGCTCGGCGTCCCAGGTCATCCGCTTCACCTCGGCGTTGAAGCGGAGGTGCGGGCGCAGCCCGAAGGTGTCGGTGACGTGCTCCAGGTAGGCGCGGATGTGCTCCTGGCCGGAGAAGGAGCGCGGCCAGTCGGGGTTGGGCGCGAAGGAGAAGGAGTACAGGTGCGAGGGCACGTCGCAGGCGCACCCGGGGTAGCTGTTGTCGCGCCAGGTGCCGCCGACGCCGCCGGCCCGCTCCAGGACGACGAAGTCCGTGATCCCCTCGCGTCGCAGCCGTACGGCGGCCCCGAGTCCGCCGAATCCCGACCCGATCACCGCGACCCGTACATGCTCGTGCTCGGCCATCCCAAAGCCTCCGCGCATCGCTCAGAACCATGCCAGTGAACACTGGCGCAATGGGGAGCGTAGAGCAGTGCCGTACTCATGGGTAGGGGGCGTGCGAGGAAAGTTACCGCCGGTACGACCTAGGCTTCAGGCGTGGCAGACGACAGCGGCACCCCCACGGAACGGCGCGAGTACCGCACGGAGGAGCTGGCGCGGCTCGCCGGCATCACCGTGCGCACCCTCCGCTTCTACCGCGAGCGCAAACTGCTCCCGCCACCGCGCCGCGAGGGCCGCATCGCCTGGTACGACGACCACCACCTGGCCCGGCTGCGCACCATCACGGCGCTGCTGGAGCGGGGCCACACCCTGAACGGCATAGCGGAACTGGCCGAGGCCTTCGACCACGGCCGCGGCGTCGGCGACCTGCTCGGCATGGAGGTCCCCACCGAGGAGACCCCGGTCCGCCTCACCCCCGAGGAACTCGCCGACCACTTCGCCGGCGAGGTCACCCCCGAGAACCTGGCCGCCGCCCTGGACCTCGGCTACCTCGGCGTCGACGGCGAGGAGATCGTCCACATCAGCCGCCGCCTGCTGGAGGTGTCGTCCGCGCTGGTCCGCGAGGGCATCCCGCTCGGCGAGGTGCTCCGCACCGGCGCGGAGGTCCGCACCCACGCCGACGTGCTCGCCGACCTCTTCGCCGGCCTGATCCTCCGCCACGCCCCCGAGGAAACCCTCCACCGCCTGCGCCCCCTGGCCCGCAGCGTGGTGGACGCGGAACTGTCCCTGGCGCTGGACCGGAGACTGCGGAAGCCGGACTGAGCGCCGCCGGCCGGGGTGCCGCGTCCGGCTTCGCGGTCCCTCAGTCACCGGCGAGCTCCGCCTGCCAGAGCGGGCTGGCGCTGTAGTGGTTGTCGTACCGCTCGGAGCCGGCCTTGATGTCCTCGACCGTGGCCTCCCCCCGGTACACCCGCTCCAGCAGACGGTAGTAGTCGAAGCGCTCCCTTCCGGGGGTGAAGACGACCAGGACGTCGGCCTCCTCACCCCGGACCGGGGCGAAGGCGTGCGTCAGACGAGACGGCACCGTCACGAAGTCGCCCGTCCCCAGGGTGACGATCCGGTCGCCGAGCAGCACCCGCAGACTGCCACCGAGCACGAAGAACATCTCGGTCATGGCGGTGTGGAAGTGCGCGGGGGCGCCCGGGGAACCCTTGCGCAGGGTGGCACGGTTGGCCGTCAGCGCCCCTTGGGTCCGGTCGGAGTCGGCGAGCAGGGTGATGAGGCTGGTGGCCCCGTCCTGCAGCGTCTCGGCGGAGCCGGCACGGACGAGAACGGGGTGGGTGGACGCGTTCACGGGTCTCTCCTCGGGCTTGGTCGGCTGCGACGGCGAGGGAGCGGAACCGCACGGTCGCCGGGGCTTGTCCGGCCCCGGCCCCGCGCCGGCCCCCCGTTCCTCGTGACCACCACGCTACGGACGCGAAAGACCCCGCGTAGGGTGCATTCCCGTGACGGATTCGTGGGTCAATCCGGCCGAGCGCATCGGCAGCGACCTCCACCTGGACCTGGACACGGCCGGGGGCGGCAGCCGTCGCGCCGTGCTCGGCCGCGCGCTGCGCGAGGCGATCGCGGAGGGGCGGCTGGCGCCGGGCACCCGCCTCCCGCCGTACCGGTCGCTCGCCGCCGACCTCGGGCTGGCCCGCAACACCGTCGCCGAGACCTACGCCGAACTCGTCGCCGAGGGCTGGCTGGTCGCCCGCCAGGGGTCGGGGACGCGAGTGGCGCCCCGAGCCGCGCCGGCCGCTTCCCCGCGCGCACCCGAGCCGGTGCCCGTCCGCCCGGAACCGCCCGCCCACCAGCTGCGCCAGGGTCTGCCCGACGTCTCGTCCTTCCCCCGCACGGCCTGGCTGGCCGCCGCACGGCGGGCGCTGAACGCGGCTCCCAGCGAGGCGTTCGGACCCGGTGACCCCCGCGGACGGCCCGAACTGCGACGCGCCCTCGCCGGCTACCTGTCCCGCGTGCGGGGCGTACGCACCAGCCCCGAGACGATCGTCGTGTGTTCCGGTGTCGCGCACGCCCTGAGGCTGCTCTTCGGCGGGAAGGCCCTGCGCGGCCCCCTGGCCGTGGAGTCCTACGGGCTGCCGTTCCACCGGTCGGTCCTCGACGCCGCGCGGGTGCGGACCGTCCCTCTGACGCTGGACGAGCACGGGGCGCGCACCACGGAGCTTCCGGCGCTGAAGGGGGTACGGGCGGCGCTGCTCACCCCCGCCCACCAGTTCCCCACCGGAGGACCGCTCCACCCCGGGCGGCGGGTCGCCGCGGTGGACTGGGCGCGCGGGAGCGGGGGCGTGCTGCTGGAGGACGACTACGACGGGGAGTTCCGTTACGACCGGGAGCCGGTGGGCGCCGTCCAGGGACTCGATCCGCAGCGCGTCGTGTACCTCGGCTCCCTCAGCAAGAGCCTCTCACCGGCGCTGAGGCTGGGGTGGATGGTGCTGCCGGACCACCTGGTGGAGCCCGTGCTGCGGGCCAAGGGGGAACGCGAGGCGTGGGCCGGTGTCACCGACCAGCTGACCCTCGCCGACTTCATCGAGTCGGGCCACTACGACCGGCACATCCGCCGGAGCCGGCAGCGCTACCGGGACCGCAGGGACCGTCTGGTCGCCCTTCTCGCCCGCCGCGCCCCGCACGTCGCACCCATCGGAATCGCCGCCGGGCTGCACGCGGTGCTGCGCCTCCCGCCCGGCAGCGAACGGTCGGTCACCAAGGCCGCGGCCCGGCAGCGCATCGCCGTGGACGGCCTCGCCGGTTTCCGGCACCCGGCCGCCACCATGCCCGCGCACGACGGCCTGGTCGTCGGCTACGCCGCGCCCGCCGACCACGCCTTCGGGGCGGCGCTCGACGCCCTCTGCGGCATCCTTCCCCCACCGCCGGACGGGGGCTGACGGCCACGGGGCGGGCGGGGGCGGCCCGCCCTCCGGCGACCTCGGTTCGCGCGAACCTCTTACGGGTGAGCTGATAGTCGAAACACCGGCCATTGGAATCAGTGTCGGGTACGGTGCCGCGCCATGATCCAGTTGCGAGCCCTCAGCGCGATCCGCCTCTCCGTGAGGACCGACGAGACCACCAGTCCCGCCCGCCAGCGCGCGGCCAACAGCGCAGAGGCCGCCCGCCGCGGTGCGGTCGTCGTCGGCGAGGCCGAGGACCTGGATGTGTCGGCCACGAAGACGACACCCTTCGACCGGCCGGAGCTGGGCGCGTGGCTCCGTCGCCCCGACGAGTACGACATGATCGTCTGGTGGCGGATGGACCGAGCCGTCCGGAGCATGGCCGACATGGCGGAGCTCGGCAGGTGGGCGAAGGCGCACAGGAAGCTTCTCGTCTTCGCCGAGGGCCCCGGCGGGACGCCAATGGAACTGGACATGCGCACGGCGTCGCCCGTGTCCGAGCTGATCATGACGCTGCTGGCTTTCAGCGCCCAGATGGAAGCTGCTGCGATCCGCGAACGCGTGACCGGTGCCATGGCTGTCCTCCGCGCGCAAGGTCGGTACGCGGGTGGGCTGGTGCCGTACGGCTACGAGAAAATCGCCAACCCGGACGGCCCGGGGTACAAGCTCGCGCCGGACCCGGACGCAGTCGAAGTGTTGTCCGGCATCGTTCGCGACGTCCTCAACGGCGACTCACTGACCGCCGTAGCCATGCGCCTCAACGACGAGGGCGTACCGGTCCCCCGCGACCACCAGGCCATCAAGGCAGGCCGCGAGCCTGGCGGCATCCGGCACGGCCGACGGATCGAACGCTTCAGGTGGACCGCGGGGACGCTGTCCAAAGTGCTTCGGTCCCCGGCGCTCCTCGGACACCGCACCCACCAGGGCAAGACCGTCCGCGACCACGACGGCAGTCCGGTGCTCATCGGCGTACCCGTGCTCGCACGCGACGTGCACGACGAGCTGCAGGACCGGCTGAACGCGCTCACGCCACAGCGGAACCGCACCCGCAAGGACACCCGAGCCCTCCTCCTGGGCGTGGCCCAGTGCACAGGATGCGGCGGCAACATGTACCTCTCCAATCGGGCCGGAGGCGCAGATTACAACTGCCGGGCCACAGCCCGAGGCGTGAAGTGCGATGCTCCGGCTGGGATGCGGGCGGACTGGCTGGAGGCATACGTCACGGACGAGTTCCTGAGAGGCGTGGGCGACATGCAGCTCACTCGTGTGGTGACTCACAAGGGCTACGACCCGACGTCAGAACTCCGCGAGGTCGAAGCCGAGCTTCGCGCGCTGTACGCCGATCGCGACATGCGGCGGTCCGCGACCGGACGGCGCATCTGGCAAGAGGAAGTCGACGCCATGGAGCGGCGCGCGGAAGCCCTGGAGAACACGCCCCGGCAGGAATCCCGTACCGAGATCGTGGAGACGGGCGAGACATACGCGGCTTACTGGAAGCGTCATGACACCGTCGGACGACGGCAGCTGCTCCGCGACGCGGGTGCGCGCGTGGTCGTCGCCAAGGGGCGTTCCGGCGGAGGGGCGGAACGGCTCGCGGGACCCGACCGTAGCCGCTTGAAGTTCTCGATCGGCGAGCACGACGACCCGGCGAAGGCGACGGAGGCAGCGCTCCGTCTGAAACTGAACAACTGACGGCTGGCCGCCTACGCCCCGGGCTTCCGGACGGATGCCGGGGCGTCCGTCGCAGGACGGGACCGGTGAGTCCTTCGTCGCCATGGCAGGGCCGCATGCATCACACGGGCACACCGCCTCGAAGCGGTCGGGTACGAACGGGTCGTGCTGGCCGACGCCCCGGCCGATCGGCCAGGGCGTTCATCATGTCCGGTTGGTGTCGAACACCGCCGTCACCGGGGCGTGATCCGACCAGCGCTCGTCGTGCGACGCGGGGCGTTCGACGTATGCCTTCACGGCGCGCTCCGCGAAGCCAGGCGTTGCACAGATGAGATCGATCCGCCAGCCGGTGTCGTTGTCGAAAGCCCGCCCCCGGTACGACCACCACGAGTACGGGCCGTCCACGTCCGGGTGCAGGGCGCGCACCACGTCGACGTAGCCGCCGTCGGCCGGGTCGAGGACCCGGGAGAGCCACTCCCGCTCGTCGGGCAGGAAGCCGGAGTTCTTGGTGTTGCCGCGCCAGTTCTTCAGGTCGGCCTTCTCGTGCGCGATGTTCCAGTCGCCGCAGACCACGACCTCGCGCCCGTCGGCGGCGGCCTTCTCCCGCAGCTCCTTGAGGTACGCGAGGAACTCGTCCATGAAGCGGACCTTCTCGTCCTGGCGCTCCGTGCCGACCTCGCCGGACGGCAGGTACAGGGAGGCGACGGTCACACCGGGCAGGTCCGCCTCGACGTACCGTCCGCTGCCGTCGAACTCCGCCGAGCCGAAGCCGATCCGCACGCGCTCGGGCTCGCGCCGGGTGTACAGGGAGACGCCCGCGCGCCCCTTGGCGGCGGCCGGCGCGTGCACCACGTGCCACCCCTCGGGCTCCCGCACCGTCTCGGGGAGCTGCGCCGCCTCGGCCCGCACCTCCTGGAGGCACAGCACATCGGCGGAGGTCCCGGCGAGCCACTCCACGAAGCCCTTCTTGGCGGCGGCGCGGAGTCCATTGACGTTGACAGAGGTCACGGTGAGCACCAGGGCACGATACGACACGCGCAGGTCCGGGCATGTTTTACGGTGTTCGTCATGGAAATCCGCCCGGTCCCCTACGACCATCCCGACGCCGTGAAGCTGGACGCAGCCGTCCAGGCCGAGTACGACATCCGCTACGGCGACGGCGGCGACGCCACCCCCATGGACCCCGCGGACTTCCGGCCCCCCAACGGCATCTACCTGATCGCCTACGACGAGCTCGGCGTCCCGGTCGCCTCCGGCGGCTGGCGCGTCCAGGACGCCAACGGGGAGGGCAACCAGGACGGCGACGCGGAGCTGAAGCGCATGTACGTCGTCGAGGAGATGCGCGGCCGGGGCCTCGCCCGCCGCATCCTCGCCGCCCTGGAGGACGACGCCCGCGCCGCCGGCCGCGTCCGCATGGTCCTGGAGACCGGCACCAAGCAGCCGGAGGCCATCGCCCTCTACGCCTCCAGCGGTTACGAGCCCTGCGAGAAGTTCGGTTACTACCGCTTCCACGAGGACAGCCTCTGCTACGCGAAGAAGCTGTAGGGCGCCTTCGGGTCAGGTGTGCCGGTGGTACGCCTTGTTGGCGATCCACCGGCCCGCGTCGGTGCGGTACTCGTCCAGGGACCAGGAGACGAACCTTCCGTCCCGCAGCCCTTCGACGGCGATGTTCGCCGCGGGGTCGAGGCGGGCGCCGGCGGGGGCGTCGGTGAGTCCGGCCGCGCTGCGCCGCGGGGCGGCCGACGCGTCCGCGAGCAGCGCCATGTCCTTGGCCGGCGCGCCGACGGTGAAGTCCGCGGGGGCACGCGGCGCGGGCCGGTGCCGAGGTGCGGGTCGATCTCGCCGCGGCCGATCCGCCGGGCAAGCTGACCCTGGTCGCCACGGGCTGATCCGCGCGGCCGACGGCGGGCCCGGCCTGACGCGCCCTCATGTGGGGCCGCTCACGCCTGCCGGTCCATGGACCACGTACGCTCTCGAAGCCCTGGACATGCCGAAGCCCCGGCCGGGTGAACCCGGCCGGGGCTTCGTTGCGTGGACCTGAGGGGATTTGAACCCCTGGCCCCCTCGATGCGAACGAGGTGCGCTACCGGACTGCGCCACAGGCCCTTGCAACGAGTGAAACTTTAGCATCCCGATCGGGGTGCTCAAAAATCCGTTGGCCGGGCGTTACTCGTTCGCGGCCTTGGGGCGGTCGCCGTCCTCGTACTGGTCGAAGAGCGGGGTGCGTCCGCGCTCGCGGGAGCGGCGGGCGGAGGCGGCGCGGCGGGCGTCGGTGCGGCCGTCGCCGGGGTCACGGTCGTCGGCCGCCGGAGGCTCCGGTTCCTCGGCCGCCGCCCGCGCCTTCTCGGCCGGTACGGCGCTGGAGCGCGCCGAGCTCCAGGTGTCCGGGGCGCCGAGGTCGACGTCGCCGGAGGCGCGCGGGGCGACGGGGGCGGTCACGTATGTGGGCAGCGGGACGGGGACCGGGTCCCAGCTGTCGCCGCCCTGGCAGGGCCGCCGGCTGCGCTCGCGCTGCTGGTCGACCCACTCGGCGTGGTCGGTCTGCTCGACCAGCGCGCGCCGGTCCGCGGCGAGCGCGGACAGACCCGGGTCGGTGTCGGCGCCCGCTTCCGGGCCCTCCGGTTCGTCCGGGTCGGCCTCGTCGGCGACGGGGCGGCGGCGGGGCCGCCGCTCGCGCAGCCGCTGGGCCGCGGCCTCGGCCTGGCGGCGGTCCATCTGGTAGGCGAACCGGCGGCGCTCCTGGGAGCGCAGGTAGGCGATGTAGGCGCTGAGCAGCACGGCGGGCACGCCGGGCGCCCAGAGGAACGCCAGCCCGCCGACGGCGGCGACGACCGCGCCGAGCGTGAAGGCGAGGAAGAGCATCGTGATGGTGCGCCGGCGGCGCGCGAGCGCCTTCGAGCGCCGGGCGCGCTCGGCGGCGGCCCGCGCGGTGCGGTCCCGGCGGACGGCGTCCGGGGAGCGGCGCGCGGCGGGGACACGTCCCTGGGCGGCCGGCTCGTCTCGCGTGGACGCCGGTTCGCCGCGCGGGGCGGGCGCCTCGGGCGCGTGCGGTGTGCCGCGTTCCTGCGGGGCCCGCCCGCCGTGGCCGGGTTCCGGGCGCTCGTCCGGGAGGGGCGGTACGGGCGCCTGGGTCTGCGGACGGGTCTGGGACACGGCGAAGGCCCGGACGTCCACCGAGTCGGTGATCGCATCCGGGTCGTGGACGCCCTGCTCCCCCTCGTCGGCGGAGCGCGCCCGCAGGTCCTTGGCGTACCGGCGCTCCATGCCCGCCCGTCCGGACAGCAGTCGGATGGCGGTGCTGAAGCGTTCCGTCGGACGTGCCTCGTTCAGCTCGTCCTGCCTACGGAGCCACATCGGCACCAAGTAGGCGGCCCAGGCCCCGACGATGACTGCGTAGATGAGGCCGCTGCTGCTCACGCCTCACACCGTAGAGGTGTTTGCACGGGGCCATAGGCCAATTGGGCCGGTGTGTCGCACGATCTGGCTGATATTTCGAACTTTTCTTGTGATGGATGCGATCAGACAGTCGCCGGATCCCGGTAATTGCCGGTTCCGAGTCGGTCACCCGGAGTCGCAATTCGAACGTTTATTCAATTACCGGGACCGTGCGGGATTCCGCGGTCGCGCTGTTCGCGTCCGGGCAGCTCACGGGACCGCTCCTGCGCGCGGGTACGGCGCCAGCGGGCGAGGAGACCGTCGGGGACCTCTTCCGCGGTGAGCGCGAACACGAGGTGGTCGCGCCACGCGCCGTCGATGTGGAGATAGCGCGGACGCAGCCCTTCCGCGCGGAATCCGAGTTTCTCCACGACCCTGCGGCTCGGCCCGTTCTCGGGGCGAATGCAGACCTCGATGCGGTGCAGTCCGACGGTGCGGAAACAGTGGTCGACGGCCATCGCCACGGACGTCGGCACCACGCCCCGTCCGGCGACGGCCTCGTCCACCCAGTAGCCGATGTGCCCCGAGCACATGGAGCCCCAGGTGATCCCGGCGACCGTCAACTGCCCGACCAGGCGCCCCTGGTACTCGATGACGAACGGCAGCATGCGGCCCGCGCCGGCCTCGGAGCGCAGGTGGCGCACCATCTGCCGGTAGGTGGGGCGGTGGGTGACGGGGCCGCTGGGCGTGGGCGGCGGAATGGTCGCCTCCCAGGGCCGCAGCCAGTCGCGGTTGCGGCGGTTCACCTCGCGCCAGGCCTTCTGGTCGCGCAGCTTTATCGGCCGGAGGACGATGTCGCCGTCCACCAGCTCCACGGGCCAGTACGGAGTGTTCAGCGCGCGCCCCCGTCGTCGTCGGCCGGCCGGGGATGGTCCCCGCCGCGCAGCTGGTCCACCGCGTGCCTCAGCAGCGGCTCCAGGACGGCGAGGCCGTCCTTCACCCCGCCGCTGGAGCCGGGGAGGTTGACGATCAGCGTGGTGCCCGCGACGCCGGCGAGGCCACGGGAGAGGGCGGCGGTGGGCACCTTGTCCCGGCCGTACGCGCGGATGGCCTCCGCGATGCCGGGGACCTCGCGGTCGATCACCCGGCGGGTGGCCTCGGGGGTGCGGTCGGTGGGCGAGATGCCGGTGCCGCCGGTGGTGACGACGACGTCGTACCCGGCGTCGACGGCGGCGCGCAGGGCGGCCTCCACGGGGTCGCCGTCGGGGACGACCTGGGGGCCGTCGACGGCGAAGCCGAACCGCTTCAGGCCGTCGGCGATCAGCGGGCCGCCCGTGTCCTGGTAGACGCCGGCGGCGGCCCGGTTGGAGGCCGTGACGACGAGGGCCCGGTACGGGGCCGCGGGGGGCGTCATGACCGGCTCCAGTCGCCCGACTTGCCGCCCGTCTTCTCCTCCACCCGCACGTCCGTGATGACCGCCTCCTTGTCGACCGCCTTGACCATGTCGATCACGGTGAGCGCGGCGACGGACACCGCGGTGAGGGCTTCCATCTCGACGCCCGTGCGGTCCGTCGTCCGTACGGTCGCCGCGATCTCCACGGCGTCGTCCGCGACCGACAGGTCCAGTTTCACACCGGACAGCGCCAGCGGGTGACACAGCGGGACGAGGTCGGGGGTGCGTTTGGCGCCCATGATGCCCGCGATGCGCGCGGTGGCGAGCGCGTCGCCCTTGGGCACGCCCTCGCCGCGCAGCAGCTCGATCACCCGGGGCGCGACGAGCACGCGGCCGGTGGCGCGTGCGGTGCGCGCGGTGACGTCCTTGCCGGACACGTCGACCATGCGGGCGGCGCCCGCCTCGTCGATGTGGGTCAGACGGGACTGGTCGTCGGTGGGTCCGGGGGTGTCCCCCCGGGAAGGCACGGTCATGATGGTGTGGCGCTCCCGGTCCTGGCCCGGCGCGGTGCGGGGCGCGGGCCTGCTGTGCGCGACACGGTACCGCCAAAGGGCTGGGCTCAGCCGAGCAGGACCACCTCGACCTCGGTGCCCGGCGCCACGTCCTCGACGTCCTCGGGGACCACGATGAGCGCGTCGGCCCGGGCGAGGGCGGCGACCAGATGCGATCCGGCGCCGCCGACGGGCGTGACGACGCCGTCGGCGTACCGGCCGCGCAGGAACTGGCGGCGGCCCTTCGGCGAGGTCAGTGCCTTCTCCGCCCTCAGCTCGGCGCGGACCCGCGGCCGGTGGACGTCCTCGAGCCCCATCAGGGCGCGGATGGCGGGGCGGACGAACAGCTCGAAGGAGACGTAGGAGGAGACCGGGTTGCCGGGGAGGGCGAGCAGCGGGGTGTGGTCGGGGCCGATGGAGCCGAAGCCCTGCGGCTTGCCCGGCTGCATGGCGAGCCTGCGGAACTCCACGCCGCTGCCGGGCTCGTCCTCGTCGCCCGCGTGCGACAGCGCCTCCTTGACGACGTCGTACGCCCCGACGCTGACGCCGCCGGAGGTGACCATGAGGTCGGCGCGGACGAGCTGGTCCTCGATGGTGTCGCGGAGGGTCTCGGCGTCGTCGGCGACGGCGCCGACGCGGTAGGCGATGGCGCCGGCGTCGCGGGCGGCGGCGGTGAGGGCGAAGCTGTTGGAGTCGTAGATCTGGCCGGGGCGCAGCGGCTCGTCGGGCTGGACGAGTTCGCTGCCGGTGGAGAGGACCACCACGCGCGGGCGCGGGCGCACCCGGACCGTGCCGCGGCCGACGGCGGCGAGGAGGGAGATCTGCGGCGGGCCGAGGACGGTGCCGGCCTCCAGGACGCGGTCGCCGGCCCGGACGTCGCTGCCCTGGGCGCGGACGTGCGCGCGGGCGGGCGCGGGGCGGTGGACGCCGACCTGTCCGGTGGCGCCCTCGGGGGCGAGGCTGCGGGCGCGCATCCCGGCGGCGCGGCCCTCGCCGAGCCCGCCGTCGGTCCACTCGACGGGGACGACGGTCTCCGCGCCGGGCGGGAGCGGGGCGCCGGTCATGATGCGGGCGGCCTGCCCGGGGCCGACGTGCGGGAGGTCGGCCGCGCCGGCCGCGACGTCGCCGACGACCTCGAGGGAGGCCGGGTACTCCTCGCTCGCGCCCGCGATGTCGGCGACCCGCACCGCGTAGCCGTCCATCGAGCTGTTGTCGAAGGGGGGCAGGGACACCGGGACCGTGACGTCCTCGACGAGGACGCAGCCCTGTGCGTCGAGGAGGTTCAGCTCGATGGGGTCGAGCGGGCGGACGGTCGCGAGGATGTCGTCCAGGTGCTCGTCCACCGACCAGAGTCGGTCCGGTTCTGCGGTGCGGGGCGCGGCGCTGCTCAACGTTGCTGCATCTCCTCGGTGACGAATCGCTGGAGCCAGGTCCGGAAGTCCGGTCCCAGGTCCTCACGTTCGCACGCGAGCCTGACAATGGCACGCAGGTAGTCGCCGCGGTCTCCGGTGTCATAGCGGCGGCCCTGGAAGATGACGCCGTGCACCGGTCCGCCGAGCGTGGCGTCGGCGGCGAGCTGCTGGAGGGCGTCGGTCAGCTGGATCTCGCCGCCGCGGCCGGGCTCGGTCTTGCTCAGCACGTCGAAGACGGCCGGGTCGAGGACGTAGCGGCCGATGATGGCGTAGTGGGAGGGCGCCTCCTCGCGGGAGGGCTTCTCGACCAGGCCGCTGAGCCGGACGACGTCGGCGTCCTCGGTGGCCTCGACGGCGGCGGATCCGTAGAGGTGGATCTGCTCGGGGGCCACCTCCATCAGCGCGACGACGCTGCCGCCGTGCTCCTGCTGGACCTCGATCATGCGCTGGAGCAGCGGGTCGCGCGGGTCGATCAGGTCGTCGCCGAGGAGGACGGCGAAGGGCTCGTCGCCGACGTGCGGGGCGGCGCACAGCACGGCGTGGCCGAGGCCCTTGGGGTCGCCCTGGCGGACGTAGTGCATGGTGGCGAGGTCGCTGGACTCCTGGACCTTGGCGAGACGCTCGCCGTCGCCCTTCTTCTCGAGCGCGGACTCGAGTTCGTAGTTGCGGTCGAAGTGGTCCTCGAGGGGGCGCTTGTTGCGGCCCGTCACCATGAGGACGTCGTCGAGGCCGGCGGCGACGGCCTCTTCGACCACGTACTGGATCGCCGGCTTGTCGACCACCGGCAGCATCTCCTTGGGCGTGGCCTTGGTGGCCGGCAGGAACCGGGTGCCGAGGCCGGCGGCGGGGATGACAGCCTTGCTGATCCGCGGGTGTGACTGAGACATGGGCGACACCCTAGCCGGTGCCTTTGTGCTGAATCTGTGACTCCGCTGAAAAAATGCCCATATGAGCATATTAAGACAGTACGGGAATCGACTTGAGACAGAACCAGGGTCAGCCCGAACCTGACAAGCGCAGGCGACGGCGTGAAGTCCTCGAAGTGAGGAACGGATTGACGGCCGATGACGTTCAGGGGCACGCCGACGCCCTGGCCCGCCGGGCGCTCGCGCTGCCCGAGCTGGCCGGGGCGCGCACGGTGGCCGCGTACGTCTCCGTGGGGAGCGAACCCGGCACCCTGGCGCTGCTGGACGCGCTGCGCGCGCGGGGCGTGCGGGTGCTGCTGCCCGCGCTGCTGCCGGACAACGACCTGGCGTGGGGCGTCTACCGGGGGCCGGAGTCCCTGCTGCCCGCACAGCACGGCGGCGGGCGGATGACCTTGCTGGAGCCCGTCGGGGAGCGGCTGGGTCCCGGCGCCGTGACGGAGGCGGACGCCGTGCTGCTGCCCGGTCTCTCGGTGGACGCCCGCGGGATGCGGCTGGGCCGCGGCGGCGGCTCCTACGACCGCGTCCTCGCCCGCCTGGAGCGGGCGCGCGTGCGTCCGGCGCTGGTGGTGCTGCTGTACGACTGGGAGATCGTGGAGCGGGTGCCGGAGGAGCCGCACGACCGGCCGGTGGACGCGGTGGTGACCCCGTCCGGGGTGCGGCGGTTCGGCCGTCCCGCCCCGGAGGCCTGAGAAACGCGGACCGGCCTCCACGCGCGCGTGGAGGCCGGCCGTCGTGTCCGCGGGGTGCGGCGGCGGGTCAGGGCTTGAGCACCAGGGTGTCGGTGGTGGAGTCCTCGACCGCCTTCTCCGAGTAGGCCCACTCCAGCAGTTCGCCCTCGGCCCACTTGTCCGTCTGGTCGACGTAGTGGGCGTTGTAGGCGTGGCCGGAGGCGCCGGTGAGGTTGATCCAGCGGGACTTGTCGAGGTCGTCGAGGTTGACCACCATCCGCATGGACGGCACCCAGACCACCCCGTAGCCGCCGGAGGCGTTCCAGCCGGTGGCGTTGACGGTGGCCTCGCCGCCGCCGAGCTTCCACGGGCCGCGGTTGAGCACGTACTTCACGAAGCCGGGCCCGTCGCTGCCGAGCGTCTGGTTGTCCAGGAACAGGCGGTGCAGCCGGCCCCAGCTCCAGCTGTCGATGTCCTTGCCGAGCTTGGCGGTCAGCTCCCAGCGGGCGTCGATCAGGGCCCGCTTGAACAGCTCGTCACGGTTCTCGGCGCCCGGCCGGGTGCCGCGCTTCGGCGTGGTCCACCACTCGCTGTCCTCGTCGGCCATCAGCCGGCGGACCACCTCGAACCAGCGGTCGCCGCCGTCCGGCTGCGCCTGGCTCGCGGAGCGCTGGCCGCACTCGCGGACCTTGCCCGCCTCGTCGGCCGGGCCGGTGGTGTTGACCGGCTCGACCCACAGGCACTGGCCCTTGACCCGCAGCTCCTTGGGCAGCTTGTGGCCGAAGGAGAGCTTGAGGATGTTGCGCCACACGGAGTTGAAGTACGCGGCGGCCGCCGAGTCGGCGTCCTGGGTGTAGTCCCAGCCCTCCAGCAGCTTCTGCGCCTCGCGGACGTGCGGGTCGTCGACGTCGATCTTGAGCAGTTCGGGCACCAGCAGCTTGGCGATGGCGCTGGAGTTGTCCAGCTGCATCTGCCGCATGTCGTCGGTGGAGATCTTCCCGCCGTCCTTGATCTTCGACTGGATCAGGTCGTTGATCCGCTGGCTGCGGGCGCCGTAGCCCCAGTCGGTGGTCAGCGTGTACGGGTAGTCCTCGTCGACGACGGCCTGGTTGGCGGTGACGATGTAGCCGCGCTCCGGGTCGAACTCGTAAGGCAGTTCGTCCTGGTCGACCCAGCCGGTCCACTCGTAGTCCGGGTCCCAGCCGGGGGCGGGGACGGAACCGTCGTGCTTCTCCGCACGGGTCGGGATCTTGCCGGGCAGGGTGTAGCCGATGTGGTCTTCGGTGTCCGCGTAGACGAGGTTCTGCGAGGGCACCTCGAACAGCTCGGCGGCCTCGCGGAAGTCGTCCCAGTCCTTGGCCCGGTTGATCGCGAAGACGGCGTCCATGGTGCGGCCGGGGTCGAGGGCGGTCCAGCGCAGCGCCACGGCGTAGCCGTCGCCCCGGTCGGGGGCGGCGCTGTCGACGGCGGCCTTCTTGCCGGTCTTCACCAGGTCGTCCGAACGGTCCGACAGCAGCGGGCCGTTGTTGGTCTCACGCACGACGATCTTCCGCGAGGCGCCGCCGGCGACCTTGATGGTCTCCTCGCGCGTCTCGAAGGGCACCACCTTGTCGCCGTACTGGTAGCCGTCGCCGGTGATCTTCTCCAGGTACAGGTCGGTGACGTCGACGCCGGAGTTGGTCAGGCCCCAGGCGATGTCCTGGTTGTGGCCGATTATCACGCCGGGCATGCCCGCGAAGGTGTAACCGGTGACGTCGTAGCGGCAGTTGTCGGAGACGCTGCGGCAGTGCAGGCCCATCTGGTACCAGACGGACGGCAGCGAGGCCGACAGGTGCGGGTCGTTGGCGAGCAGCGGCTTGCCGGAGACGGTGTGGTCGCCGGAGACGACCCAGGAGTTGGAGCCGATGCCGTCGCCGTTCACGCCGACGGCGGTGGGGAGGTCCTCCAGCACCCGCTGGAGTCCGGTGAGCTGGCTCTCGAAGCCGGACGCGTCGCCTTCCGCACCGGCTTCCGTGCCGCCTTCCGTGCCGCCGCCGATCTCCGAACCGGCGCCCTCGCCCGAGCCGGTGCC
>BMVA01000010.1:0-227393 GCA_014650475.1 Streptomyces albogriseolus | reverse complement strand
GGTGCCGCTGCCCTCGTCGTAGCCGCCCTCCTGGACGACCGGCTTGTTCCGGCTGTACGGGTACGACGGGTACAGGTCGGCGATCTGCTTCGGGCCGAGGCGGCTGGTCAGCAGCGCCCGGTCGATCTCGTCCTGCATGTTGCCGCGCAGGTCCCAGGCCATCGCCTTCAGCCAGGCCACGGAGTCGACCGGCGTCCACGCGCCCGGCGCGTAGTCGTTCTCGAAGCCCAGCGCCGCGTACTCGAGGGAGATGTCCTTGCCCTCCTTGCCCTCCAGGTAGGCGTTGACGCCCTTGGCGTACGCCTGGAGGTACTTCTTGGTGGCGGGGGAGAGCTTCTCCTCGTACTCCTGCTTCGCGACGCGGTCCCAGCCGAGGGTGCGCAGGAACGCGTCGTTGTCGACCTGGCCCGCGCCGAACATCTCCGACAGCCGGCCGGACGTCATGTGCCGGCGCACGTCCATCTCGTAGAACCGGTCCTGCGCCTGGACGTAGCCCTGCGCCATGAACAGGTCCTCGTCGGAGGAGGCGTAGATCTGCGGGATGCCGTAGCCGTCGCGTCTGACGTCGACGGGTCCCGACAGTCCCTCGAGGGTGATCGACCCCTTGGTCTGGGGGAAGGAGGCGCGCACGGTACTGACGGACCAGTACGCCCCGTAGGCGACGCCTCCGATCAGGGCCAGCACCAGGACGAGCACGATGAGACGGCCTTTGCGCCCCTTCTTCCTGCCGGACGTGCCGGCGGCCTGCTGACCCGTGGAGGCGGCGGTGGTGTCGGTGGGCATCGCTGTCCTTGCTGTCCTAACGCGAGCGGCAGGTCGGGCTGTGCTTTTAACTGAGCGCTGGAGCAACGATAGGCGCAGGGCCCCGCGCCCCTTGACGCGGAGTGGGGAACCAGCCCGGACGGGCGTTCGATCTTGCCGCCTTTCGCGTCAAGAACGCGTCAAGAGTTAGGTAAGGTAACGAAGTAGTTCGCCGTGACCATCGATGCGGTTCGCCCAGAAAGCGGGCGCATCGCCCGCGACGGACGCGCGCTCCCTCACGGGTGCGCTGGGCCGGGGAAGGGAACGCCGCTGACTGTCCACCACCTCAACCAGCTCCTGCTCGTCTGCTCGCTCGTCCTGCTCGTCGCCGTGGCGGCGGTCCGGGTCTCCTCGCGCAGCGGGCTCCCCAGCCTGCTCGTCTACCTGGGCATCGGCATCGCCATCGGCCAGGACGGCATCGGCGGCATCCAGTTCGACAACGCCGAGTTGACCCAGGTCATCGGGTACGCGGCGCTGGTCGTGATCCTCGCCGAGGGCGGTCTGGGCACGAAGTGGACCGAAATCAGACCGGTCCTGCCCGCCGCCTCCGCGCTGGCGCTGGCCGGCGTCGCGGTGAGCGTCGGGGTGACGGCCACGGCGGCGCGCCTGCTGATCGGGCTGGAATGGCGGCAGGCGCTGATCATCGGCGCGGTCGTCTCCTCGACGGACGCGGCGGCCGTCTTCTCGGTGCTGCGGAAGGTGCCGCTGCCCGCGCGGGTACGGGGCACCCTGGAGGCGGAATCCGGCTTCAACGACGCCCCCGTCGTGATCCTCGTGGTGGCCTTCTCGACGGCCGGTCCGGTCGAGCACTGGTACGTGCTGCTCGGCGAGATCCTCCTGGAGCTGGCCATCGGCGCCGCCATCGGCCTCGCCGTCGGCTGGCTCGGCGCCTGGGGCCTGCGGCACGTGGCGCTGCCCGCCTCCGGCCTCTACCCGATCGCCGTCATGGCCATCGCGGTCACCGCCTACGCGGCGGGCGCGCTCGCCCACGGCAGCGGCTTCCTCGCCGTCTACCTCGCCTCGATGCTGCTCGGCAACGCCAAGCTGCCGCACTGGCCCGCCACCCGCGGCTTCGCCGAGGGGCTCGGCTGGATCGCCCAGATCGGCATGTTCGTGCTGCTCGGCCTGCTGGTCACCCCGCACGAACTCGGCGACGACATCGTGCCCGCGCTGGTCGTCGGACTGGTGCTCACGATGGTGGCCCGCCCGCTCGGCGTCGTCCTGTGCCTGACGCCGTTCCGGGTGCCCTGGCAGGAGCAGACCCTGATGTCCTGGGCGGGCCTGCGCGGCGCCGTGCCCATCATCCTGGCGACCATCCCGATGGTGCGGGGCGTCGACGGCAGCGAACGCGTCTTCAACATCGTCTTCCTGCTGGTCGTCGTCTACACCCTGGTGCAGGGCCCGACGCTGCCCGCTCTCGCCCGGCTGCTGCGGCTCGGCGAGTCCGGCGCCGCCGACCTGGGCGTCGAGTCGGCGCCCCTGGAGCGGCTGCGCGGCCACCTGCTGTCGGTCACCGTCCCCGAGGGGTCGCGGATGCACGGCGTCGAGGTCGGCGAACTGCGGCTGCCCGCCGGGTCCGGCGTCACCCTGGTGGTGCGGGACGGGACGTCCTTCGTGCCGTCCCCGGAGACGATGCTGCGCCGCGGGGACGAACTCCTCGTCGTCGCGACCGACCCGGTACGGGACGCGGCGGAGCGCCGGCTGCGCGCGGTCGCCCGGGGCGGCAAGCTCGCCGGCTGGCTGGGCACCGACGGCGGCGCCGAAGGATCGCAGGCCGGACACTGAGAGGGTGCTCACTTTCACAGGCGTGCACGCCCTTACCCCCTGTATCATGAACCGACCCCAGATCGAACCAACTCTGCCTGACGCAGAGCTGGCGCGACCGTATGGCGGCCGGGCGCCCTGAGCTGTGGCGCCGGTATCTACCGCAGTCAGCGCAAGAGGACAGCTCTCGGCGTGCCCGCGCGGCCTCGCGCGGGGCGCTACCAGGTGGCGGAAAGGCACGGGCCGTGGCATCCACGGTCACCACGTCGAAGGACTCGGCGGCCACCTCCCGACCGGGATACGGCCGCCTGCTGCGCACTCGCGGCGCGTGGACGTTCCTGCTCCCCGGCTTCGCGGCGCGTCAGCCGTTCGCGATGCTCACCCTGTCCATCGTGCTGCTCGTCCAGCACACCACCGGCTCCTACGGCGCGGCCGGCGCCGTCGCGGCCGTCACCGGCGTCTCCATGGCGCTGTTCGCCCCGTACACCGGCCGGCTCGCCGACCGCCACGGCCAGCGCGCCGTCCTGGTGCCCGGCGTGCTGGTGCACGCGGCGGCCGGACTCGGCCTCACCGCCCTCGCGCTGAACGGCGCGCCCCTGTGGGCGCTGTTCGCCGCCGCCGTCCCCACCGGCGCCTCCGTGCCGCAGGTCGGGCCGATGGTGCGCGCCCGCTGGGGCGTCCGCCTGAAGGGCTCCCCGCTGATGGCGACCGCCGCGGCCTTCGAGTCCGTCACCGACGAGTTCACCTTCGTCGTCGGCCCGCTGCTCGCCACCGCCCTGTGCACGACGGTCGACCCGTCCGCCGGCCTGGTCACCGAGGCCGCGCTCACCCTGGTCGGCGGTCTGCTGTTCGCCGCGCAGAAGGGCACCCAGCCGCCGGTCGCCACGTCGGGCGACGGCCACACGCGCGTACGGCACGCCTCCGCGCTGCGCGTGCCCGGCGTGCGCGTGCTGATCGTGACCTTCCTCGGCATCGGCTCCGTCTTCGGCGGCATGCAGGTCTCCCTGGCCGCGTTCACCGAGTCCATCGGCGAACCGGGCCTCAACGGCGTCCTCTACGGCGTCTTCGCCGCGGGCAACATGCTCGCGGGCCTGGTCTGCGGCGCGATCGCCTGGAAGGTCGCCCCGCAGCGCCGCCTGATCGTCGCCTACGCCGCCCTCGCGCTGGCCGCGTCCGCGCTGTGGACGGCCGACTCGGCCCTGCTGCTGGGCGCGCTCGGCCTGCTGGTCGGCATGTGCATCGCCCCGGCGCTGATCACCGGCTACACGCTGGTGGAGAGCCTGGTCCCGGCGGGCGCCCGCACCGAGGCGTTCACCTGGCTGACCGGCGCCGTCGCGCTGGGCCAGGCCGCCGCCGTCACCGTCGCCGGGCAGTTCGAGGACCGGCTCTGGGACGGCGCCGGATTCCTGGTGCCGATGGGCGGCACCCTGCTGGCCCTGGCGACCCTGCTGGCCCTGCGCTCGCGGCTCGCGGGTGCTCCGCGCGGGCGTACCGTCGCACGTGGCATGGGTCACCGCGAGCCCGTCGCAGTGGACTAGGCCCGCGGAATGCGTCACTATGGACCGTCGTTAGCACTCATTGAGTGAGAGTGCCAGGAGGAAGACAGTGCCGACCTACCAGTACCAGTGCACCGAGTGCGGCGAGGGCCTCGAGGCGGTGCAGAAGTTCACCGACGACGCCCTGACCGAGTGCCCCGCATGCCAGGGCCGACTGAAGAAGGTCTTCTCCGCGGTCGGCATCGTCTTCAAGGGTTCCGGTTTCTACCGCAACGACAGCCGCGGCTCCTCGTCGAGCTCCTCGCCGGCGTCGTCGAAGTCCTCCGGATCCTCGTCGTCGAGCTCCTCGTCGTCGGACTCCGGTTCCGGCTCGTCCTCGTCCGGCTCCTCCGGCAGCTCGACGAGCACCACGGCGGCGTAACCGCCTCACGCGCGCTTCGCAGGACCCTGTCGTCTCCCGACGGCGGGGTCCTCGGCGTTCCGGGCCCCCGGGGGCGGCCGACGGGGCTCTCTCCCGGCGTTTCCGGGTGCCGTTAGGGTCGGGCCATGGCGAACATGGCGAACGCCGAGATCGGCGTGATCGGCGGATCCGGCTTCTACTCCTTCCTCGACGATGTGACCGAGGTCCAGGTCGACACCCCCTACGGGGCGCCCAGCGACTCCCTCTTCCTCGGCGAGGTGGCCGGCCGGCGGGTCGCCTTCCTGCCCCGGCACGGACGCGGCCACCACCTGCCTCCGCACCGCATCAACTACCGCGCCAACCTGTGGGCGCTGCGGTCGGTCGGCGTGCGCCAGGTCCTCGGCCCGTGCGCGGTGGGCGGCCTGCGCCCCGAGTACGGCCCGGGCACGCTGCTGGTGCCTGACCAGCTCGTGGACCGCACCAAGTCCCGGGTGGGCACCTACTTCGACGGGCTGCCCCTGCCCGACGGCACCGTGCCGAACGTCGTCCATGTGTCCCTGGCCGACCCCTACTGCCCCACCGGGCGGGCGTCCGCGCTGAAGGCGGCGCGTGACCGGGACTGGGAGGCGGTGGACGGCGGCACGCTGGCCGTCGTCGAGGGTCCGCGCTTCTCCACCCGCGCCGAGTCGCTGTGGCACCAGGCGCAGGGCTGGTCGGTGGTGGGCATGACCGGGCACCCGGAGGCGGCGCTCGCCCGTGAGCTGGAGCTCTGCTACACGTCGTTGACGCTGGTCACGGACCTGGACGCGGGCGCCGAGACGGGCGAGGGCGTCTCGCACGACGAGGTGCTGCGGGTGTTCGCGGCCAACGTGGACCGGCTGCGGGGGGTGCTGTTCGACGCGGTGGCGGCGCTGCCGTCGACGGAGGAACGGGACTGTCTGTGCGCGTCGGCGCTCGGGGGGATGGATCCGGGGTTCGCGCTGCCGTAGGCGGCGGGCCGGCGCCGCGGAGGCGCTCGTTCGGGTGGCGCGGTTTTCCACAACCGAGGATGCGTTCACAGCCCCCGGCGGGATCCCGTCGGGGGCTTCATCGTGGGGTGCGCAAGCCGTTCCCGCGTCCCAGGTGGTGGTCCCGTGTCCGTGTCGTCCATGTCGTCCCTGTCGTCCATGTCGTCCGTGTCATCTGCACCGTCCATGCCGTCCGCACCGTCCGTGTCGTCCGCGTCGTCTCCGTACCGTCGTTCCGCGTTCCCGCGTCCGCACGGCGCCGATGTGCCGCCGCCGTGCGAGGTGCCGCACTTCGATCCGGTGCGGGTGCGCGGTGCGCTGCCGTTCGCGGGCCGGCTGGTGCGGCACCGCAGGCGCGCGGTGGCGGTCGGTCTCGCGGTGACCGCGGCGGCGCTCGTCGCGGCGGGCCCGAGGGACACCGACCGGTCGCGCGGGCATCCCGACCCCGCCACGTCGGCCGGGACCCCCGTGGCGTCCGGCGGCGACGACCGTCCCGTACGGCAGCGGCGCGCGGGCGCGACGGTCACCGCGCCGGTGCGGATCGCCGACGCGGCCACGGTCCGGCTGCTGCGGCCCGGCGACCGGGTGGACGTGATCGCGGCCGAGGAGACGGTGTCCGGCGGTGAGGCGAGAGTGGTCGCGCGCGGGGCGCGGGTCACGGAGGTGCCGGAGCCACCGGACGGTGACGGGGGCGCGCTGGTCGTCCTGTCGGTGCCGCGTGACACGGCGGCCGGGCTGGCGGGCGCGAGCGCCACGGCACGGCTGGCGGTGACGGTGTGGTGAGGCGCGCGACGACGGCGGTGTCCCCGGTCTGCGCTCGTCCCCGCCTGCCCTCAGCTTCCCCCGTACAGCTCGCCGTACGACGGCCACGCACCGCCGGGACCGTCCACCGGGGCGGCGGCCCGCACGGCGCGGACGATCGCCCGGGTCACCAGGTCCGCGCCCGCCGCGAGCACCTCGTTCAGCGCGAGCGGGTCCTTCGCGTCCAGCGGGCGCGTGCCGGTGGCGAGGGCGAAGACGGTGTCGCCGTCGTTCAGCAGATGCACCGGGCGTACGGCGCGCGCGATGCCGTCGTGCGCGGTGCCGGCCACCTTCTGCGCCTGCGCGCGGGTCAGGGCGGCGTCGGTGGCGACCACGGCCAGCGTGGTGTTCATCGGCGGAGGGGCGTTGCGCTCGGCCGCCTCCGCCAGTCGGCGCCGTGCGGCCCGGTGCACCTCCGGGTCGGGCAGACGCGGGCGCCCGCCGAAGTACTCCCCGTAGAGCACCCCCGTCTCCAGGTCCACCGCCGACCCCACCGCGTTGGCCACCACCAGCGCGGCCACGGTGATCCCCGACGGCAGGACCGTGCTCGCCGAGCCGACCCCGCCCTTCAGCGTGCCCACCACGGCGCCCGTCCCGGCGCCCACGCAGCCCTGCGGCACCGGCGCCCCGGGATCGGTGGCCGCTGCCGCCTCGACCGCCTCTCGGCCCAGGGCGGCGTCCGGCCGGGCCCGGAAGTCGCCGCCGCGGCGCAGGTCGAAGACGCAGGCGGCCGGCACGACCGGCACCACGTGCGTCGGTTCCGGACCGACCCGCACCCCGCGGCCCCGCCCCTCCAGCCAGGCCATCACCCCGGACGCCGCGTCCAGGCCGAAGGCGCTGCCGCCGGTCAGGGTGACCGCGTCCACGCGCTGCACCACGTTGCGCGGGTCGAGCGCGTCGGTCTCCTTCGTGCCGGGCCCGCCGCCGCGTACGTCCACCGCGGCGACCGCGCCTCCCTCGGGGGCGAGCACCACCGTGGTCCCGGTGAGCCATCCGTCGCCGGTCCGCGTCGCGTGTCCCACGCGCATGCCGGCCACATCCGTCAGAGCGTCAGCCTTCATGGAGGCAGTCATGCCCCCGCGGCCCCGGCCGTACCCTGGACGCATGAGTACCGCCCCCGAGCCCTCGCGCGAGCCGAAGCCCGCGCTGGTCTTCGACGACCCGCTGGACCAGCCGGCCTCCGACGACACCGACCGCGGATGGGGCGAGCGCCCGTCCGGCGACAGTGCCGCCGACCTGAGGCGCTTCCTCGACGAGAAGCCGCCGCATCACCTCTGACCGGGCGGCGGAGTCGTGCCCTCGTTCTCCGCACGCTGGGCCAGCAGGGCGTCGCGGATGTCCTTCAGGACCTCCAGCTCGGTCACCTGGACGACCTCGTGGGCGCCTTCCTTCGCCTTGCGGCGGGCCTCCAGACGGGCCAGGTACTTGGCCATGGGCAGCACCATCAGGAAGTAGACGACGGCCGCCGTGATCACGAACTGCAGCGTCGCCCCCAGCACCGAACCCCACAGGATCCGCACGCCGGTCGCCGCGTCCCCGGTGCCCTCGCAGGGGCCCTTCAGGCAGGACGTGTAGCTGTCGAGGTTCTGGGTGCCGAACGCACCCACCAGCGGGTTGATGATCCCTTCGACGACCGAGTTGACGATGTTGGTGAAGGCGGCGCCGATGACGACCGCCACCGCCAGATCGACCACGTTCCCGCGCATCAGGAAGGCTTTGAAGCCCTGCCACAGGCTCGTCTTCTCCTGATCGCTCACTCCGGGGCCTCTTTTCTCGTGCGTAGGGTGCGGAAGAAAGCGCTCCGCAACTTACGTCACCACCGAGGCGGCGTGTCCCAGGGGGTCGAACGGCGGGACGGGGCCCCCGGCGTGCGCGGTCCGGCGCGCAACGGGTCGCATCCCCTCCCCCACGCACCCCTGAAGTACCGTTTGACCAGGAACAATTCATGCCGGGGCAGGGTTCCTCGGGAACTTCTCGTGTGTTCCGCTCGTCGTTCGGGCATACGTTTTCTCGGTTCCCGGACACGACGTCCGGCCGAGGGGCTACGGTATGCACCCACTAGGTGACATGCAGCAACGCCGGGAGAAACCTTGAGCGTTCCGTACGAGACGGCAGCGTGCGAACCACCTGACTCGTCCGACTCGCCGGAGGAGCATCTCGCGCGCCTCCTGGGCCGCGCCCTGAACTCCTTCGAGCTGCCGGACGAGACGATCCGCCGGCTGGACTGCGCGCTGGCGCACGACGGTTCCCTGCATTCGGCGCACCACAGCGCGGGTCTGCACCGGGAGACGTACCGGCACACGTGGCTGCTGGCGGACGGTTCGGCGCTGACGCTCTGGGAGTTGGTGCACAACACCGCTCCGGGCAGCGAGCCGCAGCACGAGGTGTACGTGGACGAGGAGGAGTTGCGCACGGCGACGGCGCGGCTGCCGTTGCCGCCGGAGGCCCCGGACTTCGAACTGCCGGTGACGGCGCCCGCGTTCCCGCTGCCCGCGGTGCGGCATGTGTACGTCCCGGACGACTCCCCTGATCACGCGCGGCGTTTACTCCGCCGGGCGGAGAACGCGGACCGGCCGGGCGCCGAGACGGCGGCGCTGCTGTCGACGGCGTGCGCGCACCGCATCACGCAGGCGTTCGGCCGCCCGTCGCGGGCGGGCCGTCCGGCGCTGTGCTTCTCGCTGTACGAGCACGCCTTCCTGCTGGGTGACGGCGGGGAGGTCTCGCTGTGGGAGGTCGAGCACACGGTGACGCCGGACGGGCGGCACATGTGCGAGGTGTACGCGAGTGAGGACGCCGCGCGGCGGGCGATGGAGCGCCGGGCCGCGCAGGGCCGCTGAACCCCTGAGCGGGGTGCGGAGCCGGTCTAGTCCCCTTCGGAGAGGCGCCGTACGAGGACGGCGAACGCGTCGCGTTCGGCCTCGGTGAGGCGTACGGTCTCCACGCTCGGGCCTGTGGCCCGCTGACGCGGGACGGTCGGGGTGCCGTGGTGGGTGTGGGTGTGGGTGTGCGCCGGGGTGGGCTCCGCCCCGGCGTGGTGGTGCGCGCGCCTGCGGAGGCGTACGCGGCGCCGGAGGGCGTCGGCCAGACCGGCCGCGCAGGCCACAACCACCAGGGTGAGGACGGTGGCACCCGTCGTCCGCGATTGGGTCTCGTGCTCAGCCATGCCGCCCAGTACACACCACGGTCCGGGGAGTTGTACCCCGGACCGTGACGATCGTGATCTATATCGCACTAGGCATGAACTGCCCACACACCCCCAAACGGACGCATCGTCATCACGGCTGCGCGGCGACCGTTTCCTTGCTCGTTCCCGCTCCCCCGGCCGCCGGTGCCGGGGCGGTGTCCTCGCCCGTCGCCGGGCCGGCCGGATCCGTCGTGCCGCGCAGGCCCTTGAGCACGATCACGAGGGCGGTGGTGACGCCGACGCCGGCGGCGATGGCGACGAGGTAGAGCAGCGGGTTGCCGATGAGGGGCACGACGAAGATGCCGCCGTGGGGTGCGCGCAGGGTGGCGCCGGACGCCATGGACAGGGCGCCGGTGACCGCGCCGCCGGCCATCGAGGCGGGGATGACGCGGAGCGGGTCGGCGGCGGCGAAGGGGATGGCGCCCTCGGAGATGAAGGAGGCGCCGAGGACCCAGGCGGCCTTGCCGTTCTCGCGCTCGGCGCGGTTGAAGAGCCGGCCGCGCACGGTGGTGGCGAGGGCCATCGCGAGCGGCGGGACCATGCCGGCGGCCATCACCGCGGCCATGACCTTCATCGCGGAGTCGCCGGGGTCGGCGACGGCGATGCCGGCGGTGGCGAAGGTGTAGGCGACCTTGTTGACGGGGCCGCCGAGGTCGAAGCACATCATCAGGCCGAGCAGGGCGCCCAGCAGGACGGCGTTGGCGCCGGTGAGGCCGGCCAGCCAGTCGGTCATGCCCTTCTGCGCCTCGGCGATGGGCTTGCCGATGACGACGAACATCAGGAAGCCGACGACCGCCGAGGAGATCAGCGGGATCACCACCACCGGCATGATGCCGCGCAGGGCCGCGGGGATGTTCACCTTCTGGATGGCGAGCACCACGCCGCCGGCGATCAGTCCGGCGGCGAGGCCGCCGAGGAAGCCGGCGTTGATCGTGAGGGAGATGGCGCCGCCGACGAAGCCGGGGACGAGTCCGGGCCGGTCGGCCATGCCGTAGGCGATGTATCCGGCGAGGACGGGGACGAGGAAGCCGAAGGCGACGCCGCCGATCTGGAAGAGCAGCGCGCCCCAGCTGTCGGCCTGGGTCCACACGAAGTGGTCCATGACCGACGGGGCCTCGTTGATCTCGTAGCCGCCGATCGCGAAGCCGAGGGCGATGAGCAGTCCGCCGGCGGCGACGAACGGGACCATGTAGCTGACGCCGGACATCAGCCATCGGCGCAGCAGAGTGCCGTAGCCCTCGCCGTCGGCGCCGGCGCGTTCCACGGGGGTGGAGGCGGGGGCGGCCTCGGTGGTCTCTCCGCGGGCGGCCTTGTCGCGGACCTCGGTGATCAGGGCGGCGGGGCGGTTGACGGCGGCCTTGACGCCGGTGTCGACGGTGGGCTTCCCGGCGAATCGCTGCTTGTCCCGTACGGGGACGTCGTGGGCGAGGATGACGCCGTCCGCGGCGGCGATCAGGGCCGGGTCGAGCCGGGTGAAGCCGGCGGAGCCCTGGGTCTCGACGACGATCTCGACGCCCGCCTCGCGGCCGGCGTTCTCCAGGGACTCGGCGGCCATGTAGGTGTGGGCGATGCCGGTGGGGCAGGAGGTGACGGCGACGATCCGGAAGGGGCGGTCGCCGTCGGTGGGGCCCGTGGCGGCGCCGGCGGAGGCCGCCGCCGGCGCCGCCACGGAGTCGTCGGAGGCGGTGTCTTCGGAATCCGCCTCACCCTCGTCGGCGCCGGTGTCGCCCGGAGCCGCCTCCGGGCCTCCGGGAGCCGTCTCCTCCCCTCTGATCAGCGCCGCCGCGTGCTCCGCGTCGGTGGCGGCGCGGAGGGCGTCGGTGAACCCGGTGTTCATCAGGCGCCGGGCGAGGGCGGACAGAAGGGTGAGGTGGGCGTCGTCGGCGCCGGCCGGGGCCGCGATGAGGAAGATCAGGTCGGCGGGTCCGTCGGGGGCGCCGAAGTCGATGCCGGCGGCGCTGCGGCCGAAGGCGAGGGTCGGCTCGGTGACGTGTGCGCTGCGGCAGTGCGGGATGCCGATGCCGCCGTCGAGGCCGGTGGGCATCTGCGCCTCACGGGCGGCGACGTCGGCCAGGAAGCCCTCCAGGTCGGTGACCCGGCCCCGGGCCGCCATGCGTTCCGCGAGGGCGCGGGCCGCCGCTTCCTTGGTGTCGGCGGACAGGTCGAGGTCGACCAGGTCCGCGGTGATGGTGTCGCTCATCGCGGGCTCCTTCGCACGCGTATCGCCCGGGTGGCCCGTACGGCGGGGCGGGCGGGGGTGGGGACGAGAGGGGGACGGGGGCGCTCGTACGGACGGGGGGCGGTGGGGGTCATCCGGCCGCTCCGTTCAGCGGCCGGTCGACGGGGATGCCGGCGGTGACGGTCACGGCGGCGGGGTCGAGGTCGTCGGGGGACGGCATGACGCTGCCGGGGAGGCGTACGGCCGCGGCGCCGTGGGCGACGGCGGAGGCGAGCGCCTCCGGTCCGCGTCCGCCGGCGACGAGGAACCCGGCGAGGGAGGCGTCGCCGGCGCCGACGTTGCTGCGGACGGCGTCGACGGGGGCGGTGCCGTACCAGGCGCCGTCGTCGTCGACGAGGAGCTGGCCGGCGGCGCCGAGGCTGGCGAGGACGGCACGGGCGCCCGTCTCGCGCAGGTCCTCGGCGGCCTTGAGGGCGTCGCCGACGGTGGCGAGGGGCCGGCCCACGGCCTCGGCGAGTTCCTCGGCGTTGGGTTTGACCACGTCGGGGTGTTCGCGGAGGGCGGCGAGCAGGGCGGGTCCCGAGGTGTCGAGGGCGATGCGGAGGCCGGCGGCGTGGACGCGGGCGACGAGTTCGGCGTACCAGGAGGGGCCGAGGCCGCGGGGGAGGCTGCCGCAGCAGACGATCCAGTCGGCGCCGGCGGAGTGGCGGCGGACGGTGTCGAGGAGGTTCTCCTGCTCGGCGGGGGTGAGGTCAGGGCCGGGTGCGTTGATCTTCGTGAGGACGCCGTCGGCCTCGGCGAGGGCGATGTTGGAGCGGGTGGCGCCGGCGACCGGGACGGGGGCGACCTCGATGCCCTGGGCGTCGAGGAGATCGGCGACCAGGGCGCCGGGGGCGCCGCCGAGCGGCAGGACGGCGACGGTGCGGCGGCCTGCGGCGGCGACGGCGCGGGAGACGTTGACTCCCTTGCCGCCGGGGTCGACGCGTTCGCCGGTGGCGCGGACGACCTCGCCGCGGTCCAGGGACGGCACCTCGTAGGTGCGGTCCAGGGACGGGTTGGGGGTGACGGTGAGGATCATGCGCGTACCACTTCCGTGCCGCCGGCCTCGATGGCGGCGGCGTCCTGCGGGCCGAGCCCGGTGTCGGTGATGAGCAGGTCGACGTCGTCGAGGCCGCCGAAGCGGGCGAAGTGTTCCTTGCCGTGCTTGGAGGAGTCGGCGAGCAGCACGACGCGCCGGGCGGCGGCCATCGCGGCGCGTTTCACGGCGGCCTCGGCGAGGTCGGGGGTGGTGAGCCCGTGCTCGGCGGAGAACCCGTTGGCGGCGAGGAACAGCACGTCGGCGCGGATCTCGGCGTACGCCCGGAGCGCCCAGGCGTCGACGGCGGCGCGGGTGCGGTGCCGTACGCGTCCGCCGACGAGGTGGAGCTGGATGCCGGGGTGGTCGGCGAGGCGGGCCGCGATGGGCAGGCTGTGGGTGACGACGGTGAGGGTGAGGTCCGGGGTCAGGAAGCCGGCGAGGCGGGCGGCGGTCGAGCCGGCGTCGACGATCATGGTGCCGTCGGCGGGGACCTCGGCGAGGGCGGCGCGGGCGATGCGGTCCTTCTCGTCGGCGGCGGTGGTCTCGCGTTCGGCGAGGTCGGGTTCGAAGTCCAGGCGTCCGGCGGGGATGGCGCCGCCGTGGACCCGGCGCACGAGTCCGGCGCGGTCGAGGGCCTTGAGGTCCCGGCGGATGGTCTCGGCGGTCACCTGGAACTCCTCGGCGAGCGAGACCACGTCGACGCGTCCGCCGTCGCGTGCGAGGCGCAGGATCTCCTGCTGCCGTTCCGGTGCGTACATGACCGACTGCCTCCCGGTTCCGTCCGCGTCCGCACGCGTCGCATGGCCGCGTCCGTGTCCGTATCCGTATCCGTGTCCGAACGTGTGATTTCGCTGGGAGGCTACGGCGGGATGTCCGGAAAGTAAACAGCCGAAGCCCGGAAACGGGCATGACCGGGCGTCCGATCATGTCTGCTTCCGGGGCTTCGGCAAGTAACGACCAGGGAGCGACGGGGCCCGTCAGGGCACCAGCTCCGGCTCCTTCTCCCCCGCCGCCGGCGCCTCCTCGGCGTCCGCGGCACCCTCGACGTGCTGCGCCGGCCGCTTCGGCAGGGCGAACATCAGCAGGAAGATCGCGCCGAGCACCGCGGCCACCCAGCCCAGCGCGTGGGTGAAGCCGTCCACGAAGGCGGGGCCCACCTCCGCGGGCGCGAGTCGCTCGTCGATGACGCCGAAGAACACCACGGAGACCAGGCCGAGGCCGAGCGCGTGGCCCATCTGCTGCACGGTGTTGATGAGTCCCGACGCCGATCCGGCGTGCTCGCGCGGCACCTCGGACAGCACCGCGTCGGTCAGCGGAGCCACGATGAGGCCCATGCCGGCGCCCATGACCACCAGCGGGAGCGCCATCTGCCAGGAGGTGATGCCGAGTCCGTACCGTTCGGCCTCCGCCAGGTAGATCAGCACGCCGGCCGCCATGACCAGGGCGCCCGCCTGGAGCACCTTGCGGCCGAAGCGCGGGACGAGCTGCTGCACGGACATCCCGGCGGCCACCGACACCGCGACGGAGAACGGCACGCCCGTCAGTCCGGCGCGCAGGGCGCTCCAGCCGAGCCCGATCTGCATGTAGAGCGTCCAGACCAGGAAGAACACGCCGAGGCCGACGCCGAACACCGTCTGGACGGCGATGCCCGCCGCGAAGCTCTTCACCCGGAACAGGGACAGCTCGATCAGCGGGGACCCGTCCCGGGCGCCCTTGGCCCGTTCGTAGGCCACCAGGGCCGCGAACACGACGAGCGCGCCGGCCATCGACACATAGCCCCACACCGGCCAGCCCAGCTCGCGGCCGCGGGTGAGCGGGTAGAGCAGCATGAGCAGGGCGAGGGTGACGAGGGCGACGCCGGGCAGGTCGAGTTTCAGGGCGCGGGGCGCCTTGGACTCGGTGATGAAGCGGCTGCCGAGGACGAGGGCGGCGACGCCGACGGGCAGGTTGATCAGGAAGATGGGCCGCCACTCCAACCCGAAGAGGTTCCCTTCCGTCAGCAGCGCGCCGAGCAGCGGTCCGGAGACCGCGCCGAGGCCGACGATCGCGCCGAACAGGCCGAAGACCTTGCCGCGTTCGTGCGCCGGGAAGGTGGCGTGCACGATCGAGAGCACCTGCGGCACCATCAGCGCGGCCATGGCGCCCTGGAGGATGCGGGAGGCGACCAGCATCTCGGGGTTCACGGCGAGGCCGCACAGGGCCGAGGCGACGGTGAAGCCGCCTATGCCGACGAGGAAGACGCGCTTGCGCCCGTGGATGTCGCCGAGGCGTCCGCCGGTGACCAGCCCGGCGGCGAAGGCGAGCGCGTAGCCGGCGGTGATCCACTGGATCTGGCTGAAGGTGGCGCCCTCGTCGCGCTGGATCGACGGGACGGCGATGTTGACGATGGTGACGTCGACGAGGTCCATGAAGGCCGCGGTCATCACGATGGCCAGCGCGAACCAGCGCCGGCGGTCGCCCGTGGCGGGCTCCGGCGTCCGTGCGTGAGCGATGTCGGTGGAGTGCATGTCCGTGACGCTAGAACCCCAGTAGGTCAGATCCGGTCCTAGTGGTGAGGCATGCTCGGTGCATGACGACGGACACCCCGGCACGGCTGCTCCAGTTGCTCTCCCTCCTCCAGACGCCCCGCGAATGGCCCGGCGGCGAGCTGGCCGACCGGCTCGGTGTCTCCCGGCGCACGGTCCGCCGGGACATCGAGCGGCTGCGGGACCTCGGCTATCCCGTGCAGGCCACGATGGGATCGGACGGCGGCTACCGGCTGGTCGCGGGGAAGGCGATGCCGCCGCTGGTGCTGGACGACGAGGAGGCGGTCGCGATCGCGGTCGGCCTGCGGGCCGGCGCCGGACACGCCCTGGAGGGCGTGGACGAGGCATCGGTGCGGGCCCTGGCGAAACTGGAGCAGGTGCTGCCCGGCAGGCTGCGTCACCGCGTCAGCGTGCTCCAGGCCGCGACGACGCCGCTGACCAGCGGGGACGGTGCGACCATCGCCCCGGAGACGCTCACGGCGATGGCGTCCACGGTGGCCGGGCACGAGCGGCTGCGGTTCTCCTACCGCGCCGCCGACGGCACCGAGTCCCGGCGCCTGACGGAACCGCACCGGCTGGTGTCCACCGGCCGCCGCTGGTACCTGGTCGCCTACGACCTCGACCGCGCGGACTGGCGCACCTTCCGCGTCGACCGGGTCAGCGACCCCTTCGCCACCGGCGCCCGCTTCGCGCCGCGCGAACTGCCGACGGGCAGCGCCGCGGAGTTCCTGCGCCGGTCCATGAACCGCGCGCACGAGTCGTACGAGGTCGTCGTCACGTTCGCCGCGCCCGCCGCGACGGTCGCGGCGCGGCTCCCGCACTGGATGGGCGCGCCCGAGCCGCTGGACGAGGGCTCCTGCCGGCTGCGTGCGACGGTGAGCGGTCCGAAGGACTGGACGGCGGTGCGCCTGGCCATGATGGGCCACGCCTTCACCGTCCAGGAGCCGCCGGAACTGGCGGAGGCGGCACGGGCGTTGGGCGCCCGGCTGACCGACGCGGCGGGCGCCGCCGGGGAAGCGTCCCCTTGAGGCGTGTCCCTTGGGGCGTGTTCCTCGAGGCGCGTCCCTTGAGACGCGTCCCTCACCTGAGGTGCGTCCCTCACCCCTCCCGCGTCGGCACCACCGTGTCCCACGGGAAGTCCCGCAGTGCGGCCAGGTTGGCGGCCGCCAGCTCGGCGGGGCCGTCCGGGCCCTCCGCGGGGCCGTCGCCCGCCGCCCAGCTCTCCATGGCGGTGCGGACGGCGGCGCCGGCGACGGCCGCGGCGAAGCACAGGCGGCTGCGGGCGGCGACGTCGCCGTCCGGCCGCGGGGGCCGGCCGCCGGTCAGGCGGTGGGCCAGCGCCTCCGCCAGCTCCCGTTCCGAGGCGCGGCAGGCCTCCGCCCACACCCTGCCGAGCGCGGGGTTGTCCGCCGCGAGCCGGATGAGGGTGCGGACCCAGTTCCAGGACTCCTCGGCGACCCCGAGGCCGGGGGTGAGGGTGTGCCGGGCGGCCTCCTCCAGCACGCGCGGCAGGGGTGTGACGGCGGGGGCGGTGCGGACCCTGTCCACCCAGCGCCGGGCGCCGAGCGCGTAGAGGGGGCCGATGGCCTCCTCCTTGGTGGGGAAGTACCGGTAGAAGGTGCGCGGGGCGACGCCTGCCGCGTGGGCGATGTCCTCGGCGCGGGTGGCGCGCAGGCCGTTACGGATGAAGAGCCCGGCGGCGGTGCGGGCGATGTGGAGGCGGGTCTGCGCCTTGCGCCGTTCGGTCAACGAGCCGTCGGCAGCCGGGTCTTCGGGAAACGGCGGGGGCGGCGTCGGGGTGGTGCTGCTCACCTTCGGCAGGCTATGCCCATGTGGCACAATCTGCCATCTGGCGGGCCACCCCGGGGTTCAGGTCCGGGGTGACCCGCTGTCGGCGCGGCCCCGCGTCCTCGGGTCGGGAGACCGTACCGGGCACGGAAAGAGCCGGGCCCGGCGCCCGGGGGGACAGGCGCCGGACCCGGCCTGGGAAGTCCCGGCGCCGGGGGGGTGGTGCGTCGGGACGTGGCGCGTGGGCCGGCCCGGGGGCACAGGGCCCCGAGGCCTTCCGACTACTGGGTTCTCACGTCTTGTTCCCTGGCCCCAGCGGGTTGAAGCGGCGGGGAACGGCCATGTTTGCACGGTCTTCCGCCACCCGGCGCACGCGGCCCGCGCCTCTCATCCGACGGCGCGGGCCCCGGCCGTCACGCGGGACGGCCGGTGCGCGCCCATGGGGGCGGTCCGCCGCGCCGGCGGACGGAAGCTCCCGTCACGCCGCCGCGTCGAACCCGGTGGAGCGGGCCAGCTTCTTCAGCTCCAGCAACGCGTGCTTCTCGATCTGGCGGATGCGCTCGCGCGTCAGGCCGTGCTCCTTGCCGACCTCGGTCAGCGTGCGCTCCCGGCCGTCCTCGATGCCGTAACGCATCTTGATGATGGAGGCCGTGCGCTGGTCGAGGCGGCCGATCAGGTCGTCCAGCTCCTCGCTGCGCAGCAGCGTCATCACGGACTGCTCCGGCGACACCGCGGAGGTGTCCTCCAGGAGGTCGCCGAACTGGGTCTCGCCCTCGTCGTCCACCGACATGTTCAGCGAGACCGGGTCACGCGCCCAGTCGAGCACGTCGGTGACGCGCTCCGGCGTGGAGCCGAGCTCGGCGGCGATCTCCGCGGGCTCGGCGTCACGGCCGTGCTCACGGTTGAACTCGCGCTGCACACGGCGTATCCGGCCCAGCTCCTCCACCAGGTGGACGGGCAGACGGATGGTGCGCGACTGGTCGGCTATGGACCGGGTGATGGCCTGCCGGATCCACCAGGTGGCGTACGTCGAGAACTTGAAGCCCTTGCGGTAGTCGAACTTCTCGACCGCGCGGACCAGGCCGGCGTTGCCCTCCTGGATCAGGTCGAGCAGCGGCAGGCCGCTGCGCGGGTACCGGCGGGCGACGGCGACGACCAGGCGGAGGTTGGAACGGATGAAGACGTCCTTCGCCCGCTCGCTCTCGTCGACCAGGGCCTGGAGCTCCTCGGGGGTGGCTCCGGCCTTGTTCTCCTCGAGGCCGTCGAGGATCTGTCGTGCGAACACACCCGCTTCGATGATCTGGGACAGCTCGACCTCCTTGGCGGCGTCGAGCAGCGGCGTGCGCGCGATTTCGTCGAGGTACATGCCGACCAGGTCGCGATCGGCGATCTCGCCGCCATGGGCGCGAACACTGCTTGCCGCGTCGGCCGTCTCGCCGGAGGCGGACTGACGACGGGCGACGGCACGGGTTGCCATGCGTGCTCCCTTGCGATGGTGAGGTCAGCGGGTGGTCCTGTGGACACTCGGCACGGTGTTCAGGGTCCCTTCCGGACTCTGCTCGGGTGCCCGCATCCGTAGGAAACAACGACTGGAATCAGGACAGAATTCCCAACCCGTCCCCCGATTTTTCTGATCATGCAGTACCCTGTCCGGCCACGCAGGGAGGTGCGATGCCGTCGGAGCATGCAGAGGTGCAGGTCAGGCCGGGAGGCGAGGGCGACCTCGTGGCCCTCACCGACCTCTACAACCACTACGTACGTGAGACGGCCGTCACGTTCGACACCGAGCCGTTCACTCCGACGGAGCGACGCCCCTGGCTGCTCTCCCACCCGGTAGACGGCCCCCACCGCCTGATGGTTGCCACGGCCGCCGGGACGGGCCGCGTCCTGGGGTACGCCACGTCCAGCCCGTTCCGCCCCAAGCCCGCGTACGCGACGTCCGTGGAGACGACGGTGTACGTCGCCCCGGACGCCGGCCGGCGCGGCATCGGCACCCTGCTCTACCAGGCCCTTTTCGACGCCCTGGCGGACGAGGGCCTGCACCGCGCCTACGCGGGCGTCGCCCAGCCGAACGCCGCCTCGACGCGGCTGCACGAGCGGTTCGGCTTCCGGCACGTCGGCACGTACCGCGAGGTGGGTCACAAGTTCGGCCGCTGGTGGGACGTGGCCTGGCACGAGAAGGAGCTGTGACGCGGGGGGGGGCGCAGCCTCCGGTCACAGCTCCGGACCCGCGGCGGCCCTCAGCCGAACTGCACCGACCGCTTGGCCAGCCCCATCCAGAACCCGTCGATCACGGACTTCTGTTCCCCGAGCTCGCCGGCCGCGTCGGCGGCGCCCATGGTGACGAAGAGCGGGGCGAAGTGCTCGGTGCGCGGGTGGGCGAGCCGGCCGGCCGGGGACTTGCGGGTGAAGTCGAGCAGCGCGTCCACGTCCCGCGCCTGAAGCGCCTCCCTGCCCCACGCGTCGAACTCGGCCGACCAGGCGGGGATGCCGCCCTGGCGCAGCGCGGCGAGGTTGTGGGTGAAGAAGCCGGAACCGAGGATCAGCACGCCCTCGTCGCGCAGCGGCGCGAGGCGGCGGCCGATTTCCATCAGCTTCACGGGGTCGAGGGTCGGCATGGACACCTGGAGGACGGGGACGTCGGCGTCCGGGTACATCTCGACGAGCGGGACGTAGGCGCCGTGGTCCAGGCCCCGGTCGGGGACGTCCTGGACGGGGGTGCCGGGGGCGCGCAGCAGCTTGCGCACGGACTCGGCGAGCTCGGGGGCGCCGGGGGCGGGGTAGGTCACCCGGTAGTAGTGCTCGGGGAAGCCCCAGAAGTCGTAGACCAGCGGGACGGTCTCCGTGGCGCCGAGGGCGAGCGGGGCCTCCTCCCAGTGGGCGGAGACGACGAGGATCGCCTTGGGGCGGGGCAGGTCCGCGGACCAGGCGGCCAGCTCGCCGGGCCAGACGGGGTCGTCGGCCAGGGGCGGGGCGCCGTGGCTGAGGTAGAGCGCCGGCATGCGCTCCTGAGTGGCGGCGGTCATGACGGCGACTCCTTCCTGCGGCTCTCGCGACGCGCCCTGGGCGTCTCACGCGGGCACCATACTTGAACTCTCAACTTTCACTGACGACTGTACGCCTCATTTGTTTAACCTTCAAGGAGAGCGCCCGTACAGTGGAGTGCATGAACACGGCACCCGCATCATCGGCAGCCGCCGGGGAGCCCCGCTGGCTCACCGACGAGGAACAGCGCGTCTGGCGTGCGTACGTCGACGCCACCACGCTCCTGGAGGACCACCTCGACCGTCAGCTCCAGCGGGACGCGGGCATGCCGCACGTCTACTACGGCCTGCTGGTCAAGCTGGCCGAGGCGCCGCGCCGGCGGCTGCGGATGACGGAGCTGGCGAAGGACGCCAAGATCACCCGCTCGCGCCTGTCGCACGCGGTCGCGCGCCTGGAGAAGAACGGCTGGGTGCGCCGGGAGGACTGCCCCTCCGACAAGCGCGGCCAGTTCGCCGTGCTCACCGACGAGGGCGTGGACGTGCTGCGCCGCCACGCGCCGGGCCACGTCGACGCCGTACGGCAGGCGGTGTTCGACCGGCTCACCCCGGAACAGCAGAAGTCCCTCGGCGAGATCATGGGGATCGTCGCCGAGGGACTTCAGCCGAGCGAAGCGGGTGCGGACCTGCCCTGGCTCCGCTGACGCCGCGAAGCCGGGGCAGGTCCGGGGAGCCGTACGGAAGGGGCGTCCCCTTCCCCTCCCGCACGGGTGGCCGGGGAGGCGGGCCAGGTCAGTGCATGGCCACCGGCACGGCGGCCTCGTTCTCCATGGCCGCGTCGGAGGACCCGGCGACCGCCGTGGTGCCCGGACGGCCCGCGTTGATCAGGGTCAGGGCGATGACCGCGGCCGCCACCAGGATCCCGACCGCGAACCAGATGGCGCTGGTGTAGCCCTGCACCTGTCCCTGGAGCTGGACCAGCTGCTGCTGGGCCCGGCCCGAGGCGCCGCCGATGTGGTCGGCGACGTAGGCGGTGGTGGCGGAGGCGGCGATCGTGTTCAGCAGGGCCGTGCCGATCGCGCCGCCCACCTGCTGCGAGGTGTTGACCATCGCGGAGGCGACACCGGAGTCACGCGGCTCGACGCCCAGGGTGGCCAGCGACATGGCCGGCATGAACGCCGTACCCATACCGAGGCCGAGCAGCAGCATGCCCGGCAGCAGCACGGCCGCGTACGAGGTGCCGATCTCCAGCTGGGTCAGCAGCAGCATGCCGAGCGCCGCGACCAGGAAGCCGGGGCCCATCAGCAGACGGGGCGCGACCCGGGTCATCAGCCGGGTGCCGATCTGGGTGGAGCCCGTGATCATGCCCGCGATCATCGGCAGGAAGGCGAAGCCGGTCTTCACCGGCGAGTACCCCTTCACGACCTGGAGGTAGTAGGTGAGGAAGAGGAACAGGCCGAACATCGCGATGATCGCCAGACCCAGCGACAGATAGACCCCGCCGCGGTTGCGCTCGGTGATCACGCGCAGCGGCAGCAGCGGCGCCTTGACCCGCGCCTCGACGGCCACGAACGCGGCGAGCAGCACGGCCGAGGCGACGAACATGGCGATCGTGACGGAGTCGCTCCAGCCCTCGGACTCGGCGCGGGTGAAGCCGTAGACCAGCGCGACCAGGCCCAGGGTGGACAGGACCACGCCGGGGACGTCCAGCGGGGAGCGGTTGCGGCCGCCCGCGGGCTCACGGACGACGAAGTACGCGCCGGCCGCGGCGACGACGGCGAACGGGATGTTCACGAAGAACGTCCAGCGCCAGTCCAGGTACTCGGTGAGGAAGCCGCCGAGGATCAGGCCGACGGCGCCGCCGCCACCGGCGATCGCGCCGTAGATGCCGAACGCCTTGGCGCGCTCCTTGCCGTCGGTGAACATCACCGCGAGCAGCGACAGCGCGGCGGGCGCGAGCAGCGCGCCGAACGCGCCCTGGAGTGCGCGGGCGCCGAACATCATGGCCTCGTTGGTGGCCGCGCCGCCCAGCGCGGACGCCAGCGCGAAGCCGCCAAGACCGACCACGAAGGCCCGCTTGCGCCCCCACAGATCGGCTATCCGGCCGCCGAACAGCAGCAGACCGCCGAAGGCCAGGGCGTAGGCGGTGACCACCCACTGGCGGTTGCCGTCCGAGATGCCGAGGTCCTGCTGGGCCGAGGGCAGGGCGATGTTCACGATGGTGGCGTCCAGGACGACCATCAGCTGGGCGATCGCGATGAAGACGAGCGCTTTCCAGCGGTTGGCGTCCGGACCGCCGGCATCGGCGCGGCCCGGGGCCTTTCCGGCCGGAGAGACTGTTTCAGACATGGGGGTACCCACTTCGGGACTTGTAAGGGAATGAACGTGTGAGTAACGAAAAATCGGGCGTGTTCGGGTAACGGCGCGTCCCCGTCGACGGCCGTCCACACCGTTGCCCGTGATCAGGACGGGCGGCCTGAGGGAGTCAGGAGTGGCTCAGCGGCGCAGATCCTCCACGGTCACGGCCGAACCCGGCAGAACGGACCGGGCAGGCGCCCGCATCCCGTCCAGGAACAGCTGGAGATGGCGGTGGACGAAGCGGTCGGCGCTCATGCAGCCGGTGCCGGCCGGGGGCCGGCTCAGCTGCGCGACGCCCACCAGCAGGTCGCCGTACTCCACGTCGTCCCGCAGCTGGCCGGCCGCCCGGGCACGGTCCATCAGCTGGACGACGAGGCTCTCGACGCGCCGCCGCGCATCCTCCAGGTCGGGATGGCTCTGGTCGAAGGTGCTGGAGATCATCGGGCAGAGCGCGCTGATCCGCTCGTCGGCGGCCGCGTGCGCGAAGCGCTCCAGCGCCTCGAAGGCGTCCCCGGTCTCGTTCAGCGCCTGCTCGGCCGCCCGCACCGTACGGTCCATGACGGAGCAGACGACCTCGCGCACGAGCGCGTCGCGGTCGGGGAAGTTGCGGTACACCGTGGCATTGCCGACGCCGGCCCGGCGGGCGACCTCGTCGAGGGGCACCTCACACCCGAACTCGACGAACATCTCGCGGGCGGCGGCGACGATCCGCTCCCGGTTGCGCAGGGCGTCGGCGCGGGGCCGGGGCGCCTTGCGCGTCACGGGGGTCTCGGTCGTCGCGGTCACGGTGCACTCCTCCGGGTGTTGCTCTGACGTGTGTGCTGCGTCTGCGGCGATCCGGGGATTCCGTCCCCGGATCGTGCGGACACAGGCGTAAACGGGGAAACGATCCCCGGTTATTTCCCGGACGGGAAGTTTTCCATGTGACCCAGGTCACATCCATGTGGAAGGCCGGTCAACGCGCCGGCCCGGCGGACGATCGCCGAGGTCGACGGCCCCGACGACAGCGCCCCCGCCGCCGGGCGGCACCGGACTCGATCGGACCACCCGGCGAGCGCACCCCCGACCCGTGACGCAGGGTGATCACGAGGGTGCAGTCGGAGACGGCGGCTGCCGTGCGGAGCGGAGGTCCCCCATGCAGCCGCAGCCGAGCCGAGGCCGGATATCCCCGCGCCGCCTGGCCGCCCTGGGCTCCGTCGCCGCCCTCACCCTCGCGGTCTGCAGCTCGGCCGGGAACGGCCACCTCTCCCCGACGACCACCGCCCCCGGCGCCGGCCCGAGCGCCCTCTCCCGCAGCTCCGCCCACGGACCCTGCATGATCGGCAGCGACCGCGACGTCCAGATGTCCGAGGGCATCCCCACGGACCCCGGCTACACCCGCTCCACCGGCACGGTCCGCGCCCTCACCCTGATGATCGACTTCTCGGACGCACCCGGCGAGGGCGACGCCCTGGACCGCTACCGCGAGTTCTTCCCGCAGACCCGCGAGTGGTTCACCACCAGCTCCTACGGCCGCCTCGACTACCGCCCCGAACTGCCCGTCCCCGAGTGGCTGCGCATGCCCAAGTCCTTCCGCCAGTACGGCATAGAGCGCGGCGCCCCCTTCGACCCCGGCTACCGGGAGCTGATCCGCGACATCGTCTCCGAGGCCGACACGGAGGTGGACTTCCAGGCGTACGACCTGGTCAACGTCCTCGTCACCCCCAACGCGGGCCCCGCCGCCCTGGACACCGTCCTGTCCGTCACCTTCGCCGGCAACGAGGAGGCCCCCACCGCGGACGGCGCCCCCCTCTCCAACGCGTCCTTCGTCTACTCCCGCCAGGACGACGGCTCCGGCTCCTACGACCGCACCGGCTACCGCGTCCTGCCCCACGAGAACGGCCACGTCTTCGGCCTGCCCGACCTCTACACCGCCGACGGCGGCGGCGCCGTCGGCCACTGGGACATCATGAGCGAGGACTGGGGCGCCAACAACGACTTCCTCGCCTGGCACAAGTGGAAGCTGGGCTGGCTGGACACGTCCCAGGTGAGCTGCGTGGCCCAGCGCGGCTCACGGGAGTACGTCCTGACGCCGCTGGCCCGCGCGGGCGGCCCCAAGCTGCTCTTCGTCCCGCTCGACGCGCACTCCGGGTACGCGGTCGAACTGCGCACGCGCGACGGGAACGACGAGGCGGTGTGCCGGCCGGGCGTCCTGGTCTACCGGGTCGACGCGGACGTGGACACGGGCATGGGTCCGATCACCGTGCACGACGCGACCCGGGACAGCGGCGGCTGCACCCGGGCCCCCAATGTGCACGCGGAACTGTCGGACGCGACGTTCAGGCCGGGGCAGAGCTTCGTGGACCGTGCGGAGGGGGTACGGGTGGCGGTGCTGGCGGGGGACGAGGACGAGTACCGGGTGAGGGTCACACGCACGTCGGCGCGGTGAACGCTCGCCGGGGTGCGGCCCCCTCCCCCAACTCACCCCGCTAGGTTGCTCCTTGACAGCTGCCGGCCAGCTCTGGGAGGACGTAGTGACGGAGATATCCGCGGCATCGCTCGAGGCGCGCAAGCGCATCAGGACCGACCAGCCGCACACCGCCCGCATCTGGAACTACTGGCTGGGCGGCAAGGACAACTACCCGGTCGACCAGGCCGCCGGCGACCAGATCCGCGCACTGCACCCCGGCATCGGCGACTACGCCCTCGCCGACCGGCAGTTCCTCGGCCGTGCGGTGCGGCACCTGGCCGGACAGTGCGGGATCCGGCAGTTCCTCGACATCGGCACGGGTCTGCCCACCGCCGACAACACCCACGAGGTCGCCCAGCGCGTCGCCCCCGACTCCCGCGTCGTCTACGTCGACAACGACCCCATCGTGCTGGCCCACGCCGAGGCCCTGCTCACCAGCACGCCGGAGGGCAGCACGGCGTACCTCGACGAGGACCTGCGCAACATCGACGCCATCCTCGAACAGGCCGCGAAGACCCTGGACTTCAGCAAGCCGGTCGCCCTGGTCCTGCTGGGCGTGGTCATCTTCATCGAGGACGACGAGGAGGCGTACGGGGTGGTGCGCAGCCTGATGGACCGGCTCCCGTCCGGCAGCCACCTGGTCCTCTCCCACACGATCACCCGCCCGGACATGCCGGACGTGGACGCGGCGGTCGCCTTCTGGAACGAGAACGGCACCCCGAAGCTGACGCAGCGGACACCGGGGGCGGTGTCCCGCTTCTTCGAGGGGCTCGAGCTGCTGGAGCCGGGCGTGGTCTCCTGCAACCGGTGGCGCCCGGACTCCAGTGAGGTTCCGGCGGAGGTGGCGATGTTCGGAGGGGTGGGGCGGAAGGCCTGAGGCTGCTCGGGAGGGCTGGAGGTCGAGGGGTGGGGGGGGCCGTCGGCGGCCCGAGGCGGCTCTCCCCTCCCCGTCCCCCGCCCGCCCGGACTCCGATCCGGTACCCTGTGGATCGAGCGCCCCGGCGGTCACCGCTGTCCCCGTAACCGGGCCCGCGGCCACCACCCAGGACGCTCACGGCTTGACCGCCGACCACGCCTTCGTAGCTCAGGGGATAGAGCACCGCTCTCCTAAAGCGGGTGTCGCAGGTTCGAATCCTGCCGGGGGCACAGCGAGAAGGGCCAGCTCGGGAGGGGTTAACTCCCGGTCTGGCCCTTCGTCGTGTCCGGGGTCGTGCCACACGCGTGCCACTACGTGCAGGAGTCATGGTCCGGGACGGGCGTGGCCTTGGGCACGAAGTGGCTCAGCCGGAAGGTGGTCGGCTGCGTCAGGCGCCCGCAGAATCTGTCCACCCGCGTCGCCGCCCAGTCGATCTGTGGGTCCGACGCTCGGAGCCGGCGGATATGAGCGTGCCATTCCGACTCGTCCTGGGTCTCGAAAAGTACCTCCCAGCGACCCGCGTCAGGGGCGAAACGAGCAGCGGCCCGCCGCGCTTGTTCCTGCTGCCGATGTCTTCTTTTGCGCTGCCCTGGCATCGGCCCAGCATCGCTGGCTTCCGAGAGCGCAGCAAGGCCGTTAGGTCCAAGACCTAGGAGACCTCTCCTCCGACCTCACGGATCATGGCCCCGAGCCGGTCAGCGATGGCCCGGTCACGGTCGCTGGTCATGTGCTGGTAGATCAGCGCGGCCCGGGAGCTGCTGTGCCCCATGCGGGTCATCAGCTCCCGCGTACTGGCCCCGGCCGTCGAAGCCAACGTGTTGCCCGTGTGCCGAAGATCGTGGAAGTGCAGCTCGGCCGTGACGCCCGCAGCCTTCCGGGCCTTGACCCAGTCGTCGCGGAAGTTGCTGCGCCGCAGTTGCCCGCCCTGCGGCCCGACGAAAACGTGCCCGTCGCGGCCAGGAGCGGCGAAGTGCTCCAGGTGGTGCGTGACCGCGTCGAGCAGTTCGGCCGGGAAGGAGACGGAGCGCACCCCGGCCGCGGATTTCGGCGCCTTGTCAAAGAGCCGGCCGTCCTGCAACTCGGCCTGAGCACGGTGCACGATGACGGTCAGCCCCTCCAGGTCGATATCCCGTCGCCGCAGAGCCGCCAGCTCCCCGAACCGCAGGGTGGTGAAGGCCGCCAGGAGCACGAGCAGTCGGTAGCGCGGCGCGATGGAGTCGGCGACGGCGAAGACCTCCGCCACCGTGAGGACCGGCCGCTCGGGCACGTCGTAACGGTCCGCGCCCTTGATCCGGCACGGGTTGCGCCGGATCAGCTCGTCGTCCACGGCGGTGTTCATCAGGGCACGCAGCAGCTGGTACGCCTTGACGACCGACGGCTCACCGACGCCGACCGCGAGGAGCTTTCCGCGCCAGCTGCGCACCCGGGCCGTCGTCACGTCGGCCACGCTCCTGGTCCCACAAGAGCGAGGTTGTATAGACGGGCGATGCCAAGCATGGCGTAATGCACGCCGTCGCCTTTCAGACGGCAGTCGCGAAGGATCTTCCAGCTCTCCATGCGGGCAAAGGTGTGCTCCACGCGGGCCCGGACCTTGCGGTGTGAGCGATTGTGTTCCTCTTTCCAGGCCGGAAGTTCGGCCTGGCCGCGGTCGCGGCGGTGCGGTATCGCCAGGCCGGTGCCGCAGGAGCCGCCGTCGCCGATCACCGTGGTGTTGCCGACAGCTGCCTTCGTTCCGGACAGCTCCTATGCCCTGCAGTCGTTGCGGTTGCCGGGCAGGGGACGGCCCACTGCGACCACCAACCGGGTATCTGCGTCGATCACGACCTGGTGATTGGTGGAGTACCGGTAGTTCTTCGACTGCTCAGCCACCATGTGGTCACGTGTGGGCACCAAGGCACCGTCCACGATGTGCACGGTGCCCTTGTGGAACCGTTGGCGCGGCTGCAATGCGAGCAGCGGCCCGAGACGGTGAAGGATGCGACCGGCTACGGACTTCGAGATTCCGAACAGCGGCGCGAGCTGGCGCAGCGTCAATTTGGTGCGATACTAAGCCGCGACAAGCAAAACGCGGTCCTCCAAGGGCAGGCTCCACGGCCGGCCTCGGCGGGCCATGTCCGCTCCCTCGCGGCGCATGGCGGTCACAAGCTTGCCGAAGCAGCGCGGGCTCAGCCCGGTGGACCGCCCTATCCAGGACGCTGCGACGCCGTGATCACACCAGCCACGTGTTGATCATTCCACCGCTGCTTAAAGGCCAGGGCAGAACTCCTCACCGACCTTCCGGACCGTCGGCCAGGCGGCGCCGCCACCAGCGGTCGGAACGCCACTGACGATGAGCCGCGAACTGATCCGGCAGTGTGCGCTCGACATACCTGACGTCCAGGGCATGCACTCGGTCTTTGAGGTCGGCCTGTGGCCTGGGTGGCAACTGCCGCAAGACTTCCTCAAGCACATCGCGGGCGTGTCGGACGTCCTCGAAGGAACAGCCACGGCATGAACACCCCGTCTCCTGCGGATACAGGGGTCGTCGGCCCGGTGGTTGCAGAAACGCTCTATATCGCCGCAGCGCGCGGTCGGTAGCGCCGGGGTAGAGGTAGTAGTCGTCCGAGAGTCTCTCTACCCGATCTATCGCCACGCTGGTTCGGGACGAGACGCCGTGGATCCGGTCTGGGGGCAAGCTCCAAGGGACACGAGGAGACTCTTCAGCGCGTAGCGCGCCGGGCCGTCTACGCGGCATCGGCCTTTCGGTACAAGGTCATGAGCATCATCATGCCAGCATCTGCTGTCCGATGACGGCCAGGCAGCCGCGCCCGATATCGGGGCCTGCCGTCCCAGCACTCAACCCTGGGCCTGCCCAGGGTTGAGTAGCGGGACAGCCCTCAGGTGATCCGATATGGCCGGTGTAACCGGGTGGTTCCTTGGCCGTACCGAGGAACTGTCGATCTCCTCAAGCGAGTGTCGCAGGTTCGAATCCTGCCGGGGGCGCCAGCGGAGAGGCCCCGGACCATCAGGGTTCGGGGCCTCTGACATCCACGTTCAGCTGCTGCGCGGAGTCTGCGTTACGGCAGTACACAGGCGACGGCTGTTACGGCTTCCCCGCCAAGTGGTCCGCAAGGTGACCGACTTCCGACGGACAGGCAACGCAGACCGTTCAGTAGCGCTTGTAGACACAGGTGTCATCGCCCCAGTCGTCTTCGCAGATCTCTATGGCGTAGATGCCGTTGTGGTCCCACGTCTCACGACCGCAGCCCGAAGCGCTTCCGTTGCCGTCGTTCACACGGTTGATGCCGCCCCACTTGTCGTAGAAGTAGGCGTAGACCCCGTTCCCGTCCGCCTCGTTGTCGCAGACCTCGTGAACGTCGTAGGTGCTGTACGTGACGCCGCAGGCCCTGTCGGAGCCTTGGTAGGCGCAGTAGCTGCTGGCCTCGGCCGGAGCCGCCATCACCATGCTGCCGAGGGTGAGCGTGCCGGCGAGCGACAGCGCAGTGCCCAACTTTTTGGTCATCTTCATGGGTCCTCCTGGAGTTGTCGGTCGTGCGTTGCCGCGGTTCCTTCGGCGTCGGGCATGACGGGCACGAGGTCGTGTGAGCATGAGCGCCGTTCAACTGGTGCTGGACGAAGGGCCGCAGGTCGCCCCGTGGCATCGTCTCGACGGACCCCTCGCGTCCCTCGCACACCCGCGTCCCCCTCGGCTCCGTCGGCCTGCGGACCGCGGGCCGCGGACCACCAGTCTGGGCCGATCACGTCTGCCACCGCGACGTCACGTGCGACGATTCGAGCAGGTTCGAACGGACGGCCACGGGACCGGCGGGATCAGACAGCGGGAGGATCATGATCGAGCTCACCGTGGACGCTGCCGGGCTCGCCCGCTCCCGCTTCGCGGTCTCGCCGTTGCACGAGGTCGCCGCGACGCTGCTGCCCTGGGGCCTGCGACCGGTCCCGGATGCCGATCCGTGGGTCGCACGTGCACGGCGCGTGCTGCGCCGGGCCCGGCTGCCGCTGCTGTCCGAACTGGCCCTGGACGAGGGCGGGTACGTGCCCGACTTTCTCAGCCCACACCCGTCCGGGCCCTCCCCCACCGTCGAGGAGGAACTGGAGCGGGTCCGGTGCACTCCGCCCGGACGTGTCCTGAGCGAGCTGGAGGCGTTGCGTGACGGGCGGCCGCGGACCGGCCTCGCCGGTTCCGAGCTGCCGGCGGGGGTGCGGCGGGCCGTGGCGCTGGGCGGGACGCACGTGGCCCGGCAGTTGGCGGACGAGATGCGGCGCTACTGGGAGCTGGCGTTCGCCCCGCACTGGGAAGCCGCCAAAGCCACCCTCGACGCGGAGGTCGACCGATGCGCCGCCGTGCAGGCCCGGCATGGAGCGGCCCGGCTCCTGAACTCCCTGCACCCCGGCATCCGGTGGGCCGAGGGCGTCCTGCGCGTCGAGAGCCGGTTCCAGATCGCGCTGCCCGTGCCGCTGGTGATCGTCGTGCCGTCACTCGTCGCGCCTGGGCCGGGGGTGGCGCTGGACCCGACGCGCGACGGAGACAGGCCCCCCATGCTGATCTATCCCGTGCGTAACGAAGCCCGTGCACACCCCATGGCCCCGGCAGCGCCCTCCGCCGAGGTGGCGCAGTTGCTCGGCCCCACTCGCGCCGGGCTGCTCGCTGCGCTGGCACAGCCGGCCTCCACCGCGCAGCTGGCGGCACGTCACTTCCTCAGTGCCGCCACGGTCTCCTACCACCTTGGCGTACTGCACCGCGCCGGCCTCGTCGCCCGCGCCCGGTCCGGCCGATCGGTGCTCTACCGCCGTACATCGGAGGGGTCCCGGCTGGCGGGGAACCGGTAGCCGGGGCGGGGCAGGATCCTCGGACCGCCCCCGGCGAACGGCACGAGCGCGCCTCGCGGCCACGGCGCGGCCGGGCTGCGCAGCCCCGGGCCGGTCATGGCCCGGGGCCTTTGACATCCGGCTTTGAACCGGCCGGGATGCCCCCTCGACCTGATCAGGGTCGTCCGGTGCCGGTATCAGCCTTGTGCAGCATCTGGGCCAACAGCAGGGCGCCTCCGGTCGCTGCCCCTACCGCTCCCGCGGCCAGGAAGCCGCGAGAGGAACGCCAGGACAGCACCGACCACCGTGACTGCGCGGAGAACAACGATCCTGTACTCAGCCACGACCCGGTTGAGATCAGCGACAGGGCGGAACCGATCGAGCCGACCGACAGGGCGCTTCCGATCGAGCCCACGGACAAGGCCGAACCGACGGACCCCACGGACAGCACAGATCCCACCGAACCGATCGACAACACGGAGTCCTGTGACCACAAGGACAGCACTGAACCAGAGGAGGCGCGTCGGACTGACCGTACGGACGGTTTTGTCATGGGGCCATCCTGCCCGCTGGTCGCTCTGTCGTGGGCGGTTGTGGGCACGTCGGCGGAGCAGCCGCTCCTGGCCTGCGGCCGATGGAAGTTGCGTAGGCTCTCAAGGGGGGCCACGGCTCACACGCGCGTCGCGGCGGGCGGGCCGGCGCAAGAGCAGCACGACTCGCGACAAGGAGGGGGTGGGGTGTCGGCGATGCCTCAACACCCCCACCCCGGACTCAGACTCCCGCAGACCTGATCAGGACTGGTGACGCCCGTCAGGCGCCGGCGACCGCGGCGTAGCGGGCTGCGACGTCTTCCCAGTTGACCAGGTCCCAGAGCTTGGTGACGTAGTCCGGTCGGACGTTCTTGTACTGCAGGTAGTAGGCGTGCTCCCAGGCGTCGAAGACGAGCAGCGGGGTGCTGCCCTGGCCGACGTTGCCGTGGTGGTCGTAGACCTGCTCCACGATCAGGCGCTTGCCCAGGGGTTCCCACGCGAGCACGCCCCAGCCCGAGCCCTGCACGGACGTGGTGGCCACGGTGAGCTGCTTCTTGAAGGCCTCGAAGCCGCCCAGGTGCTCGTCGATGGCGGTCGCCAGCGCTCCGTCGGGGCGGTCGCCGCCGTCCGGAGAGAGGTTCTGCCAGAAGATCGAGTGCAGGACGTGCCCGGAGAGATTGAAGGCGTAGGTCTTCTCCAGGCCGACGAGGCTGGTGGGCGTGACCTGGTCCTTGTCACGGAGCTCCGCGATCTGCTCCAGCGTGTCGTTGGCTCCCTTGACGTAGGCGGCGTGGTGCTTGGCGTGGTGCAGCTCCAGGATCTCCGGTGTGATGGCCGGCGCGAGCGCTGAGTAGTCGTAGGGCAAATCGGGAAGCGCGTAGGTGCCCATCTGGCACGTCTCCTTCCATGGGTTGATCGTCCAGGCACAGCCTACGGCGTTATTGCGACTTACTTGCAACAGCATGACTGTTGCATCAGCATGGGTGGTGGCGGGGTCGGCCCGTCAGCTTCCGGTGGTTCGGCGCCCGCCATGGGTGCGGTCCTTCCGGGAAGGTGATCGTCTTCTCAACCGGCGTCCGCCGGATCCGGCCGACCCCGCTCGCCGCCCTTCCGCGGGCGGCACGCTCTTCGCTCAGAGAGATCCTTCGCGTCCATGGCCGTCGGCCGACCTCCCCGGAGTTCGCGCCGAGGGGCCGGGGCACAGGCGGAAGGGCCGGCTCGGGAGGGGTCCCTTGAACCCGCCCTGCCGCGTGATCACATCCGCGCCACGCACGGACGATGAGGTCCGGTGCGCTCCCCACCGCACCAGTGCTCTGCCGTCAGCCGTCGTGGGGCACCCTCGGGCGGGTGACCGGTACGACGGTGAGGAGGTCGTCCAGTCCTTTGAAATCGTCGGGGTTGGTGGTGAAGAGGGGAAGGTCCTCGGCCACGGCGATGGCAGCGATCATCAGGTCGGCAACCCGGCGGCGCGGCTTGCGTCCGGCGCCGATCACTGCGGCACAGATACGGCCGTAGATGCGTGCCGCTTCGGCGTCGAAGGGGATGGGGTCGAACTCGTTCTCGGCGCGTTGCAGGACGTCCAGCCTGCGGGCACGTTCGGCATGTTCGTCGTAAGCGCTCTGTTCGTCGTTGCGACGGACCTCGTGCGGACCGGCGGACAACTCGGCCAGGGTGACGGCGGTAATCGCCATTTCGTCCGGCAGTTCCTCGGGAGCCACCCACCGGCGCAGAATCATGATGTTGGTGTCGAGGAGTCCCTGTGCGTGCGTCGAGCGGTCAACGGGCATAGGGGTCGTCCGGATAGGCGTCGGCCGTGGCGTCTTGATCGGCGCGGAACCTGTCGAGGTCGATGCCGGGAGCGGTCCTGGACATCGCGGCGAACTCCTGGCGGGAGACGAACCGACGGCGCCGACGCAGCGGAACGAGCTGGCCGATCGGATGCCCGTCGCGAGTGACGGTGAACGACTGACCGCCCTGTATGGCATCCATGATCTCTCGGGACCGGCTGCGTAGATCCCGTTGGGTGATTTCGGGCTGAACGCTCATAACAACCAAGGTAGCACTCGGTGCTACCAGGTGACACGACGATGAACCGCCGTGCGACGTCGGCCGCGCGCCGTCCGGGCCCTCAGGCCGGGGCGGCGCCTCGGGCAGGTGAGGCGTCCGGTGACGGGCGGGTGCGGGGCTGTGGGCGCCAGGTCGCGACGAGGGCCGCGGCGAGGAGCAGTTCGGCGATGTCACCGCCGTAGTACATGATCTCCGCACCGCCCTGGACTTCGGAGATGGGCGCGTGGATGTGGGTCCAGAAGCCGCCGTACATCAACTGCGAGACCACCGCGTGGGCGGCGATGGCCACGCCGAGCCAGACCAGGCGGGTGCGGACGCCGGGCCGGGCCGGCGCCGGGTCGACCCCGGCGATCACGTAGGCGAAGAGGCACCCCGACAGCAGGAAGTGCAGGTGCAGCAGCCAGTGCCCGGCCGGGTGGGCGCCGGCGGCGTTGTAGAGCGGGGTGAAGTAGAGGACCGCGAGGCTGCCGGTGGACAGCAGCAGGGCGACGGCGGGGTGGGCCACCAGCCGCGCGGGGGTGCTGTGGACGACGGCGGTGAGGCGGCGGGCGCGGACGGCGGGCAGGGTGCGCAGCAGCAGGGTGACGGGGGCGCCGAGTACCAGGGCGAGCGGGGCGTACATGCCGACCAGCAGGTGCTGCACCATGTGCCCGCGGAAATCGGCGTGCGCGAAGGATGCGACCGGCGGCAGGAGTGCCGTCGCCAGCAGCGTCAGACCGGTGAGGAAACTCGCGGTGCGCCAGTGGGTCCAGCCTCGTGCCGGATTCCGGTGCCGTGCCCGCTGGGCGAGGCGCAGATATGTGAGCGCGCACACCAGCGCGGCGAGCGCGGGCACCAGTGTCTCCAGCACACTGCTGCCGGATTCCTGGCCGGGAACGAGGTGCTCGTGCCCCATCAGGCGGTCCGCCGCGCCTGCCGGCCGGCGGGTGCCTCGGGGTCGAAGGGCTGCCCGCCGCGCTGGAGCAGCCAGCCGCCGGCCACCAGCAGCGCGCCGAGCAGCAGGAAGCCCAGGTCCCACCAGACCTGACCGTCACCGGCGTAGACGTGGTGGATGCCCAGGATGTGGTGGTCCAGGACGCCCTCGACGAGGTTGAACAGCCCCCAGCCGACCAGGACCCAGCCCCACAGCGCCCGGGAGGTCCACACGCGGCGCCGGTGGTGGGTGACCCGGGAGTACAGGATCGCGAGCCCGGTCAGGACGGCGAGCCAGCACACCACATGGAAGACGCCGTCCCACACGGTGTTCATCTCCAGACCCGAGACCGTGTCGGGGTTGTAGTACTTCACTCCGATACGGTCGTCGTTGGTGCTGGTGAGCATGTGGTGCCACTGGAGGAGCTGGTGCAGGAGAATCCCGTCGGCGAATCCGCCGAGCCCCACCCCCAGCACGATCCCCGGCGACTGAAGTCCCGCCGGAGCCGCGTCCGCCCTGGCCTCGCTTGCGGTGGTCGCCATCGCCCTGCCCCTGTCCCGTCGGCATCGGTGTCCGCGTCCTTCGGCTGTGCGGGTCTCCCGCCGGGGAGGCCTTACTCAGGTGCGGCACAGCCCGTTCGTCACGGTCTACCAGCCCACCGACCGCGCTGCGGCCCCGCTTTCGGCCGTTCGGTGACCCGTCCCGGTCTCCGCATGGCGCCTCAAACGGCCGCGGTGTGCTCGCGGACCGCGATCCGGGCGAGCTTCGTCAGCATCATGCCGTTGCGGACCCTGACGACGTAGTCGACGGGGAGCCCGTGCATCCGTGTGCCGGGGCCCCGGAGGGGGTGCCAGTCGAGGGTGAAGAGGGTGTGCTCCCCCCAGGGAAGCAACGTCATGGCGATGCGAGCCGCGCCGAACGGCCCCGCCTTCGCCTCCAGTTGCAGGCGGCGTCGCGGTTCGGAGATACGGACGACGCAGGTGTCGTCGAGGGTCAGCCGACCGGCGCCGACGCGGACATTCAGCCGGGCGCCGACCTCCGGCCACTGCGGGTCCACGGCGAGGACCTGCTGCGTTCCTGTCACCCACTCCCCGTACCGGTGGCCGTCGGACAGCAGGCTCCAGACCTCGGACGGCGAGCTCTGGATCAGGCAGCGGTTCCGGGCCATCATCACGCTCCTGGGAGAGGGGCAGCACGGAGGCGGCCCCGGTCATGGCGTCTCGGTCCAGCTTCCGGCGGATCGCACCGCGTGCCCAGTCCGGGAGATCCAGGCGGGTGAGTCGGCGGCATGGGTCGGCGCCCGCATCTCGCGGGGAGCAGAGGACAGGGGGGAAGGGGACGGCGTCAGCCCAGCGGGTTCGTCGTGTCCCTCAGGGTCGTCAGGACCTCCGTGTACAGACGGGACTTGATGGTGCCCAGGGTGTTGCCGGCCTTGCCGGCCAAGGACGCGGCCAGGTCCAGAGCCGTGGAGCGGACCGCGTCCTCCGGGACCGCTCGGTCGACGATCGACGCGGCGGCCGCGTCCGTGCCCCCGTAGCGGCGGGCCGTCGTCATCGCCTCGTGGGCCGTCTGCGGGGTCAGGCGGGCGCGGATGAGCGCCGACATGCCCGGGGTGAACGGGATGTCGATGTCCGCCTCCGGGAGGCACCAGTAGCCGCGGTCGGCGCGCATCACGCGGAAGTCGTGGGCCAGGGAGAGCATCGCCCCGGCCGCGAACGTGTGGCCCTGGAGCGCGGCCACCGTCATCACCGGCAGCGACAGCATCCGCGCGAACAGCTCGTGCACGGAGACCACGTAGTCGTGATAGTGGTCCGCGTTGGCGAACAGCCACTCCAGGTCGAGGCCGTTGGACCAGAACTTGCCCGTCGCCGCCGTCACCAGGGCGCGCGGGCCCTCCGCCTTCTCCACCTCGTCGAGCGCGGCCCCGACCGCGGCGATCCAGTCGGGGTGGAAGCGGTTCTCGCCGTCTCCCAGGTCGAGGACGAAGACGTTCTCGTGGCGGTCCAGCGTGGGCATGGCGGCGCTCCGTTCACCTGTGGCCTACTGGTCGGTAACTTAAGGCCATCAGATGAACGGCGCAAGAGCCGCGGGACGCGCGCTCACTGGTCGGAGTAGCTGAAGTCCCCCACGGTCCAGGCGCTGACGTCCTCGATCGCCACCCGGTACATCCCGCCCGTCTCCGGGACCCCGACCGTGCCCTGGATGATCCGGGCGACGTGGAAGTGCAGGTGGGTGGGCGGGCCGTCGTTCTTCACGGGGGCGTCGAAGACGGGGGCGAACTCACCGAGCCGCTCGGAGGCGTTCAGCACCTCCGCGACCCTCTTCCGCCACACCGCTTCGGGAGCCAGCCGGCCGGTGATGACGGCACCACCGGTGACCACGGTCAGAGACATCTGACTGCTCTGCCCCGATTCGACGCGGGCGGCGATGTCTACGATCAGCTCGTCGGGCTTCACCATGGGCCGGATTCTATGCGGGGCGCTCCCCGGCGCGCCGCCCGCTGTCCGGGACACGACCACGGCACGCCTCTGACCTGCGGACTCACCGGACCGGCACGTCTCCGTACGCCCGGAACGTGACGCCTCAGGACACGTTCACCCGGACCGGGTCGCCCAGGAGGCCGTCGGTGTAGGTCACGTACTTCGGTGTGAAGAGGCCCTTGCCGGTGACGGTGCCGGAGATGTTCTCTCCCGGGGCGAGGTCCACGGTGTCGATCTGCTGCTCGTCCGCGCCGAGTTCGACCGTGTGCTTGGTGCCGTCGGTGTCGGTGATCGTGAAGTAGAGGGGGTTGACGCTCACGTCGTCGTCGCCGTCGTTGACGACGGTGACCCGCACACTGGTGTAGTCGCTGCCGTCGGCCAGGATGCTCTTGCTGAACTCCGCGCGTTCCGCGGTGAGCTTCACCTGGCCGCCGCCCTGCTCGGGCTCCTTCTTCTTCGGACCGTCCTCCTCCGCCCCGGCGGACGCGGAGGCGGTGGCGGAGGAGTCGGCCGCCGTGTTCCCGCCGTCGTCGGAGTCGCCGCCGCTCGCCGACAGCGCGGCGATCACGACGACGAGGCCGAGGACGCCCGCGCAGCCGAAGCCCGCGAACTTGGCGAAGCGGCCGCGCTTCGAGGGCGGCGGGGGCGGGGTGCCGGGGAAGCCGTACCCCGGCGGCTGCGGATACGGCTGCTGGTTCGGGTCGTTCGGCTGGTTCATGGTGCGGGGCCTCCCTTGGCGGTCCGGTCGTTCCTGTCGTGCGCGTAGGTGACCCGCGAGGTATGCGACTCGTTGCCCCGTACCGGACGGATTCACCCGATCGTGGTGGAGCGTCCCCGCCGCGATAATCGGGGCATGACCTCACCTCCCCTCGGCGTGGACGCCGTGCACGAGCGGCTGGCGGGCGATCTGCTCGCCGTCGGGGCGCCGTACGGCCTGGTGCTGGCCGGCGGTGAGGCCGTGCGGGCGCACGGGCTGGTGGACGGCCGGGTGAGCGAGGGCGTGGATCTGGCCACCGAGCACCCCGCGGGCATGGCCGAGATCGCCGGGGCGGTGCGGGCGGGGCTGGAGGAGCGCGGGTGGCCCGTGGAGGCGCCGGCGGTCGATCCGCTGGCGGCGCGGCTGGTCGTCGGGGACGAGGCGTCCGGGGGCCGGTGGCGCGTCGATCTCCGCAAGGAGGTGCTGTGGCGGCCGCCGGTGACCACCGGGGCCGGTCCGGCGCTGTCGCTGGAGGACCTGGTCGGTACGCGGGTGCGGGCGCTGGCGGACCGGGGGCTGCCGCGTGACCTGGTGGACGTGCACGCGGCCGCGGACCGGTGGAGTCCGGCCGAGCTGGAGGAGCTGGGGCGCCGGCACGCGCCCGACACCTTCGACCTGGCCGAGCTGCAGTCCCGGCTGACCGGCACGGAGTGGCTCGACGACCGTGAGTTCCGCGCGCAGGGGCTGGACGCGCCCGCGGTCGAGGAGCTGCGGCGGTGGGCGCTGGCCTGGGCGGACGACATCGCGGAGCGGCTGGCGGAGGGCGAGGACCCCGACGAGTAGGGCGCAGGGGGGCCTCGGATCGGCGGCGGGTTCTCGTCAGGGCGGTCAGGAGGGTGTCAGGGGGCGGGGCTAGGGTCGGCACCATGACGACTACCGAGAACACCAGCGCCTCGCCGCTCGACGTCGAGATCGGCGCCCTCACCGGCGGTCCGGCCGACCTGTCCCAGTACGCGGGCCGTGCCGTGCTCGTCGTGAACGTGGCCTCCAAGTGCGGGCTGACCCCGCAGTACGAGGGTCTGGAGCGGCTGCACGAGCGGTACGCGGAGCGCGGGTTCACCGTGCTGGGCGTGCCCTGCAACCAGTTCCTCGGGCAGGAGCCGGGATCCGCGGAGGAGATCGCCGAGTTCTGCTCGGCGACGTACGGGGTGACGTTCCCGATGACCGAGAAGGTCGAGGTGAACGGGGACGGCCGGCACCCGCTGTACGAGCGGCTGGTGGGCTTCGCCGACGCCGAGGGGCACAGCGGGGACATCCGCTGGAACTTCGAGAAGTTCCTCGTCGGCCGGGACGGCGCCGTCGTGGCCCGCTTCTCGCCGCAGACCGAGCCGGAGTCGGCGGAGGTCGTGACGGCCGTGGAGAAGGCCCTCGGCTGACCTCCGGCCCACCCGCGGGCCGTGCCGTTGACCTTGCCCTTGGGGCAAGGGCGAGGGTCTGCGTCACCGGGCGGAGGGACCGCCCGGTGACGGAGAATGTCGACGTGGACGAGGAGCTGCTCTCCATCGGGGCGTTCGCGGCCCGCAGCCGCCTGTCGGCGAAGGCCCTGCGGTTGTACGACCGGCTGGGGCTGCTGGCGCCGGCGCGGGTCGACGCGGACACCGGCTACCGGTACTACCGGACAGGCCAGGTCGAACAGGACCGGCTGGTGGCGCTGTTGCGGCAGCTGGACATGCCGCTGGCGCGGATCGCCGAGGTGGTGGACGCGGGCGACGGGGCGGCGCGGGCGCGCCGGCTGGACGCGTACTGGGCCGACGTCGAGGCGCGGCACGCCTCGCAGCGGACGCTCGCCGACTATCTCCGTGGACGGTTGTCGGGGAGGAGCCTCGAGATGTACGGGAAGTTCACGGTGGAGACGGTGGACGTGCCGGAGCAGGTGGTGATCACCGAGTCGCGGCACATCCTGGCGGACGAGCTGCCGGCGTGGATCGGCGCGTCGCTGGGACGGCTGGAGGAGGGCGCCCGCGCCTGCGGCGGGGTGGCCGGGTCGCCGTTCGTCGTGTACCACTCCGAGGTGTCGGTGGAGAGCGACGGGCCCGCGGAGGCGTGCGTGCCGGTCGCCGACGGGGCGGCGGCCCGCGCCTGGGCCGCGGAGCGGGGCCGGGCGCGGGGGACGGCGGTGCGGGTGGAGCCGGCGATGCGGCTGGCCCGGACCAGGATCACCAAGGCGCAGGTCGCGCACCCGCAGATCCTGGCCGCCTTCGAGGCGGTGGAGGCGTGGATGCGGGAGCAGGGGCTGACGTACGCGGGGCCCTGCCGTGAAATCTACTTCGCGGACTGGGACGCGGCGGGCCCGCAGGACCCGGTGTGCGACGTCGCCTTCCCGGTCGCGGAGGCGAGGGCTACCGCGGGCTGAGCGGCGGACCCTGTGGTGTGCGGCCGGTCGCGGGTGGTTCCTGCGGCCGGCCGTGCCCTCTTCCGGCGGGAGGCGGGAGGCGGGAGACGGGCGGCTCCGGCGGGTCGTGCCGGTGAGGGGGCGGTGCGTGCCGTCCTGAGCGGGTGCGCCGGGCCGCCGCCGGCCGGGGGGCGTGAGAGCCGAGACCGTGGGAGCCGGGGGCGGGAGAGCCGGGCCGTGAGAGCCGGCGGGCGCGAGCCGGCCCTCTCGGCAAGGACGGCGGACTCGTCGAGAGGGCCTGTCGGTGGTGCTGCCGCCTGCGCCGGAGGGCGCTAGGACGTGACCGAGGCCACGAAGGCGTTCCACGCGTCGGCCGGGAACGCCAGCTTCGGACCCTCGGGGATCTTGGTGTCCCCGAGCTCCAGCGCCTCCTCGGTGGTCGACCTGACCATCACGCACGCGCCGTTGTTGTTGGTGTAGGAGGACGTCGTCCACGTGTCCGTGGCGCCCAGACGAATTGCCATGTTCGCTCCGTAGCCAGATGCTGAGTTGCTGTCACCGGCCTGCGCATTCCGGCGTGGACCGCAGAACGGATTGCGCCAACCGTCGGTGCTGGTTGGCGTGATCGACGCTACTCGTCACCCTCGGCGTCCGGAGGTGTCGTTCACTCGACCGGATGGCATATTCCGGCCGGGACTTCCAGTCGTCCGGGTCGTCGGTGTATCATCCCGCGCTTCTGTAAAGGGAGTTCAGCGTGCGTAGTCCTTCGCGAGCCGCTCCACCAGCCGCCGCGACTGCTCCACGTTCAGCGACTGCGCCCTCAGGTGCTCGTACATCACCGTGTACTTCTGCACGTCGTGCGGCTTCTCCAGGTACAGGTCGCTGGTGACGCCCTCGATGTAGACCACGCTGGAGTCGGCCGCGTCTGCGAACTCCAGGATGGAGTACTGGCCGTTGATGCCCGCGTGCGCGCCGACCTCGAACGGCAGCACCTGCACGGTGATGTGCGGCAGCTGGCTCAGCTCCAGGACGTGCTCGAGCTGTTCGCGCATCACCTGGCGGCTGCCGACGACCCGGTGCAGCGCGGCCTCGTCGAGCACCACCCACAGCCGCAGCGGGTCCTGTTCGGCGGTGATCCGGCTCTGCCGGCGCAGCCGCACCTCCACCCGCTTGTCGTTCTCCTGCTCGCTGGACTCCGGCGAACCGCCCTGCACGATCGCCTCGGCGTACGCGCGGGTCTGCAGCAGGCCGGTGATGATCTGCGGCTCGTACACCCGCAGCGACTCCGCGTCCGTCTCCAGACCGATGTAGACGCTGTACGGGATGTCGCCGAACGCGTGCCACCAGCCCTGCTGGCGGGAGTCCTTGGCCATCTGCATCAGCGAGTCGACGATCCGCTGGTCCTCGACCTCGTACACCCCGCACAGGTCGCGCACGTCGCGCTGGCTGATGCTGCGGCGGCCGTTCTCCAGCCGGCTGATCTTCGACTGCGACACCAGCAGGCGCTCCGCGACCTCCTCGGCCGTCATGCCCTTCAGCTCACGGAGCCGGCGCAGCTCCTGGCCGAGCCGGCGCCGCCGGACGGTGGGATTGACATTGGACGCCACGGGACGTGCACCTCCGGCTGCGTGCCTCGTACTCGCACTGTGTACGGGGACCTCGTACGTGTCACTTCATGTGTCTGCTCGATGAGCAGACTGCCACCACCGTGCGTACTACCGCTGGGAAATGGTGGATATACGACCGGCGTGCCCGCGGGCATGCCGAGCGGGGCGGAGAGAGCCCGTGTGTTCTCTCCGCCCCGCTCGGACAGCGGCTCCCGTGACCGGGTCTGCGGTGCCGTGGATCCGGTGGTGGTGCCGCGCCCTGCCGAGCCTGGGGGACGTACGGCTCAGTGGACGGCGGCGCGCGCCATGGAACCGCGGCGTGGCTGCGCCGGAACGCCGCGGGCGGGCTCCGGTGCGCCCCTGCCGGGGGCCTGCCGGCCCGCCGGTGCGGAGCTGCGGCGCGGCTGGGCCGCGGCGCCGTTCTGGACGTCCATCACCGCGTGCGCGACGAGTCCGCCCATCGGGTCGTGCCGGATCAGGTCCCGCAACCGGGAGCGCGAGGAGCGACCCTCGTTCCCCGGGTACAGGTGCTTGCCGAGGCCGACCGCGTGCGCCAGCGCGGCGAGCGCCGCGGTCCGCGGGTCCGGCGGGACGCCGGTGCGGATCGCGGAGTCCAGCCGGGCCCTGATCTCCCGGCTGATCTCGGTGTCCGTCGCCTGGTACCGGGTCGTCGGCAAGACCCCGCACATCTGGCCGGCCACGGCGTGCACCATGCCGCACCGCTCCAGATGCGAGAGGTAGGTCTGGCGGAGCCCGAGTCGGGGCCCGCCGATCCAGTGGACGGCCCGCACGGGAGCGCCACGCCTTCGCAGCAACTCCAGTGCGCAGTCCAGTGTTGGGTCTCCAGTCGGCCGTGGCACCACCACGGCGATACGATCCCCGTCTGGGGCTATCCGTCCGGCCAGCGCCAGCTCCACTAGCTGTGCTCCGGCCAGACCGAGGTCGAGCGACTGCGGCTGTGCAGTGGTACCCGTGGCCGGGTCCAGTGCCAGCAGCAGAAGCTCCTCCGGAAGTGTTCTGCGGCTCCTGCCCATCCATGCCTCCCCGCGTGGATGAATGACAGGGTGACCCCTCTCACATTGGTCTGTCGAGGGTGCGTGACCGGTTCGTAGTGGAACCAGTAGGTATGTCGTTCTCGTCTACCGCGTGGGGCGAGCCCGCACACAGGACACTGGTACATGGTTCGGACAGCGCTTCGGAGCGCTGTCACGGGCGGGCGGTTCACGGTTCGGTTGGTCGGTTGGCGCACGCGGGGCGTGCGGCACATGGAGGAGGCATCGGTGGCGGGCGAGTCCCCCGACAGGTCGAAGCAGCGCGAGTCGTCGGCAGAACAGACGTCGGGGAGCGCCGGGCCGGTTCCCGAGAGGCAGGATCCCCGCCTCGCGGTGGCCCGTGAGACGGGCGGCTCGGAGAGCCGGAAGACCGACACGGCCACGCGTGTGCTGTCGGTACGGGAGGCTTCGGCCTCCGCACCGGAGGAGGCGCCGGCCTCGGATGACGCCGACGCCGACGTCGATGCCGAGAGCCGTGACGACGGCGCGGAGGACGGTGCGGAGGGCGGTGAGGGGCGCCTGCGGGAGGCCGTCGCGGCCTGGGTGCGCACGGCGGAGCCGAAGGACGAGGAGAAGTCCTCGCGGGGCGAGGAGGCCTCCGGCGCCGACGCGGACGTCAAGCCCGACGCGGGCGACGAGAACGAGGGCGGGAGCCCTCGTGAGGCCGATGCCGGGGCCGACGCCGACGCCGGCGAGGACGACGGCCCGTCAGGTGACGCGGCCGAGGACGCCGCGCCGTCCGCCGACGCCGCCTCGGACGAGGACCAGGGCGACGCCCCGAAGGGCGAGACCCCCAGCGGCAAGGACGCCGCCGACGAAGCCGGCGAGGCCGAGGCCACCGACGGCGAGGCGACCGCGCTCAAGGACGACGACGAAGCGAGCGACGGCAAGACCGGCGACGACAAGGGCAGCGACAAGGCTGCTGACGGCAAGGCAGCCACGCCCCAGGACGACGACGCCGCCGACAGCAACGCAGCCGCAGCCAAGGACCACGGCGAAGCGAGCGACGGCAAGGACGACGGCAAGACCGGCGACGACAAGGCCGCTGACGGCAAGGCAGCCACGACCGAGGACGACGGCGAAGCCGACGACGGCAAGGGCACCGGCAAGGCTGACGGCAAGGCCGCCGACACCGAGGGCGGCGAAGACCGCGGCGGCGCCGACGCCCCCGTCGATCAGCCCACCGCCGTGTTCCGGGCGCCGCGGCCCGCCGAGCCGGGCGTCGACCAGCCGACCACCATGCTGAAGCTGGGCGACGCGGCCGCCCGCGAGCGCGGCGGTGCCGCCGAGGCCGAGCGGACCAGCAAGTTCGTGGCGCTGAAGGACGACCCCGCCATAAGGAAGACCCCGCGTCAGGGCGGGCCCGCCGCGGCGGAGTCGACGACGTTCCTTCCGCAGGTCGGCCCGGAGCGGACGACGCAGCAGCCGTTGCCGCCGAAGCCGCCGCTGGACCTGCTGGCCGAGCTGACCAACACCCCGCCGCCCCCGCAGACCCCGCTGCGGACGGCCGTGCGGCGGATCAAGATCTGGACGCCGCTGGTCCTCCTGCTGGTGATCGTCTTCGCGGTCGTGCAGAACGTCCGGCCGCTGCCGACGCCCACGCTGGTGCTGACCGCCCAGGACAGCTACACCTTCGAGGGCGGCAAGCCGCAGATCCCGTGGCCGGACAGCGGCCAGGCCGCGCTGGACGTCGACGGCATCGGCACCTTCGGCTCCTCCGGCGAGCAGAAGCCCGTGCCGATCGCCAGTGTCGCCAAGGTGATGACCGCGTACGTGATCCTGCGCGACCACCCGCTGAAGAGCGGCGCCGAGGGTCCGAAGATCCCGGTCGACGCGCTCGCCGAGCAGCAGTCCGACGCCGGGCAGGAGTCGACCGTCAACGTCACCGAGGGCGACGCGATCAGCGAGCGGGAGGCGATCGAGGCGATCCTCATCGCGTCCGCGAACAACGTGGCGCGGCTGCTGGCCCGCTGGGACGCGGGGTCGGAGGAGGCGTTCGTCGACAAGATGAATAAGGCCGCCGAGGACCTCGGGATGTCGGACACGACGTACACCGACCCGTCGGGTCTGAACGACACCACCGTGAGCACCGCCGTGGACCAGGTGAAGCTGGCCCGGGCCGCGATGGAACAGCCCGTGTTCCGCGAGGTCGCCGCGATGATGGAGTACGTCGACTACAAGGGCGAGAAGCACGGCAACTGGAACCGTCTGGTCGGCCGGGACGACGTGGTCGGCATCAAGACCGGCACCACCACCTCCGCGCTCGGCAACCTGTCCTTCGCGGCGAAGAAGGACGTCGACGGCGAGGTGTACCGGATCGTCGGCGCGGTGCTGCGCCAGCCCGAGGGCGGCGAGGACAACACCATCCTGTCGGGCGCCCTGGACGCCGGGCACCAGCTCATCCTGGCCGGCCAGGACGCGCTGCGGGCGGAGACCATTCTGAAGAAGGGCGCCGTCGTCGGGTACGCGGACGACGGTCTCGGCGGTCACACCCCGGTCGTCGTCACCGAGGACGTCAAGGCCGTCGGCTGGGCGGGGCTCGAGGTGAAGCTGACGTTCGCCGGGACGGAGCTGCCGCACACCGCGAAGGCCGGGACCGAGGTCGGCACGCTCACCGTGGGTGACGGCAAGAACGGCGCCGTCAAGGTGCCGGTCGCGCTGAAGGACGACCTCGTGGAGCCCGGCTTCACGGACAAGCTGACCCGCGTCGCCTGATCCGGCGGCGGATCGACGACGGCCGCGCCCCGCGGACCGCCGCCCACCCGGGCGGACGGTCCGCGGGGTGCGTGCTAGCGTCACGAAACGGGCAGGAAACGGGCGAGGAACGGGATCACGGGGAGTGCCGACAGGTGGCGACAGCGGAGCCGACACACGCCGACGACGCGAACCCGGGCCCGGGATCCGGCCCGCGAATACCCGCATCCGGAGCGGAGCGCGCCGCCAAGGCGCCGGACGGGGGCGCCCCTCAGGGTGACGCCCCTCGGGGTGACCGCCCGGGCCGGACGAGGACCGCCGTCCTCGCCGTGCGCGCCCGCATGCTGCGCCACCCGGTGCTGTCCGTCACCGCGCTGTCCGGGCTGCTGCACGTCGTCTGGTTCTTCACCTTCGCGAACAGCGGCGGCGACCTCGCCGCGCAGGACGCGTGGGCGGAGTTCGTGGGCCGGCACCCCGACTCCGCGTACAACCTCGCCTGGTACGGCGGGATGCACCCGGTGTCGTACAGCGTGGTGTCGCCGTACCTGATGTCGCTGCTCGGCGTGCGGACCACGATGATGATCGCCGGCACGGTGTCGGCGGGTCTGCTCACACTGGTGCTGATGCGCAGCCGGTCGGTACGCAACCCCCTGTGGGCGGCGCTCGCGGGTGTGTTCGCGCTGCTGTGCAACGCCGCCTCCGGCCGGGTGACGTACGGGCTGGGCACGATGTTCGGGCTCGGCGCCGTCGCGGTCGTCTTCTGCTGGCCGTACCGGTGGCGGTACAAGCGCTGGGCGAAGGCGCTGTGCGCGGCCCCGCTGGCGGCGCTCGCGACGATGGCCTCGCCGGTCGCCGGCCTGTTCGTGGGCCTGGTGGCGGTGGCGCTGTTCCTGCAGAAGCGCCGGCCGGGCGCGTGGGCGCTGGGGCTCGCGCCCAGCGCGGTGGTCGCGGTGTCGGCGTGGCTGTTCCCGTTCTCCGGCACGCAGCCGATGGGCTTCGGCTCGGTGGTGCTGCCGCTGGCGTACTCGGTGCTGGTGTACGTCCTGGTGCCGAAGGACTGGAAGACGGTCCGGATCACGGCGGCGGTGTACGGGCTCGGGGTGGTGCTGGTCTGGCTGATCAGCTCGCAGATCGGGTCCAACATGACCCGGCTGGCGATGCTGTTCGGCGGTGTGGTGCTGGTGGCGGCGCTGCCGTTCGCCGCGCCCCGGACCCTCAAGTGGTACGCGCTGGTCGTCGCCGTGGTCGGCTTCACCTGCTGGATCGGCGTGAAGTCGGTGAACGACGTGGTGAACACGACGCCCGCCGCGTCCTGGGCGCGCGAGCTGGCGCCGCTGGTGAACGAGCTCCAGGAGGTCGGCGCCGAGCAGGGCCGGGTGGAGGTCGTCCCGGCCCGCTCGCACCGCGAGGCGTCGGCGCTGGCGCCGTACGTGAACCTGGCGCGCGGCTGGAACCGGCAGGCGGACATGGAGCGCAACCCGCTCTTCTACGACGACACCCTCAACGCGGCGAACTACCGCGAGTGGCTGAAGCGCTGGGGCGTGCACTACGTGGTGCTGCCGAAGGACGAGCCGGACGGCGACGGCGGGCAGCGGGAGCGGGAGCTGGTGCAGGGCGGGCTGCCGTATCTGAAGCAGGTCTGGGGCGACGCCAACTGGCAGCTGTTCGAGGTGCAGGCGCCGACCCCGCTCGCGGAGCCGAACACGGTCGTGGAGCGCGCCGAGCAGGGCGAGTGGACGCTGCGGGTGGACAAGCCGGGCCGGATCCTGATCCGGGTGCCGTACTCGCCGTGGCTGGGCCTGGTCGACGCCGAGGGCAAGGCGCTGGACCCGCCGCAGGAGACGGAGGAGTCCGAGAACCGCCCGGAGGGCGAGCCGAAGACGTACGAGAACGTGCACGGCTGTCTGATGGAGACGGAGGAGGACGCCAACGGCGACCAGTGGACGGTGCTGCTGGCGCCCGAGGCGGGGACGTACCGGCTGGCGGCCCCGTACAAGTGGGGTGAGCGGGGCACGCCCTGCCCCGAAGAGCTGCGCTGAGACAGGCCCCGGGGAGAGGTTCCCCGGGGCTTCTTCATGTCCCCATTGCGTTCAGTGAGCTGAACGCCGGTCAACCTGACGAACATTTTTACCTGGTCTTGGTCTGTAGTTTTCTTGTCGTGCTCCCGCCACAGCACCCACGATGAGCGGGCACTTCGCACCCTTCCCTGCTTCTGCCCCGCTCAGGCGAAGTGCCAACCAGCTGAGCGGTGTTCACAAGGCGGACCCTGGAAGGGGGGACATGAACGGTCTCGACTGGGCGGTGCTCATCGGCTACTTCGCCGTGATGGTCGCCATCGGTGTCTGGTCGCACAAGCGGGTGGACAACGTCAGCGACTTCTTCACGGCCGGCGGCAAGATGCCCTGGTGGCTCTCCGGGATCTCCCACCACATGTCGGGCTACAGCGCGGTGATGTTCACCGGGTACGCCGGCATCGCCTACACCTACGGCGTCACCTCGTTCGTCACCTGGTCCTTCCCCATCGCTCTCGGCATCGCCATCGGCTCCAGGCTGTTCGCCCCGCGGATCAACCGGCTGCGCTCCCGGCTCCACGTGGCCTCGCCGCTGGAGTACCTCAAGAACCGCTACGACCTGCGCACCCAGCAGGCGCTGGCCTGGTCAGGGATGCTGCTCAAGATCGTGGACGTCGGCGCGAAGTGGGCGGCCATCGCCACCCTGCTGTCGGTGTTCACCGGGGTCTCCCTGAACCAGGGCATCCTCATCACCGGCGCGGTCACCGCCGTCTACTGCACCATCGGCGGGTTGTGGGCGGACGCGCTGACGGAACTCGGACAGTTCGTCATCCAGCTGCTGGCCGGCATCACGATGTTCGTCGCGGTGGTGCTGGAGCTCGGCGACCACGGCGGCTTCCTCGGCGCATGGGACCAGCCGGAGCTCCAAGGGCACGGGAAGCCGCTGGTCGGGCCGTACGGCACGGTGTTCCTGCTGGCGTTCCTCTTCATCAAGCTGTTCGAGTACAACGGCGGGATGCTCAACCAGGCCCAGCGGTACATGGCCACCTCCGACGCGCGTGAGGCGGCACGGTCCGCGCGGCTGTCGGCGGTGCTGTGGCTCGTCTGGCCGCTGGTGCTGTTCTTCCCGATGTGGATGTCGCCGCTGCTCGTGGAGTCGCAGAAGGCCGACGGGTCCGACTCCTACGCCCTGATGACCGAGCAGCTGCTGCCGCACGGACTGCTGGGGCTGGTCATCGTCGGCTTCTTCTCCCACACGATGGCCATGTGCTCCTCGGACGCCAACGCGATCGCGGCGGTGTTCACCCGGGACGTGGCGCCGGTGCTGTCCGCCCGGGCGCGGGCCTGGGGCGAACGGTCCGGGCTGGTCGCGGCGCGGGTCACGACCGTGGTGTTCCTGGGGCTGTCCATGGCCGTGGCCACGCAGGTCGACTCGCCGACGTTCAAGGACATCATCACCGTGGTGATCAAGTGGGTGGCCGGGCTGATGGGGCCGATCGCCATTCCGATGATGCTGGGGCTGCTGCGGCCGTTCCGGCGCTCCGGGCCCACCGCCGCGCTGGTCAGCTGGGGGATGGGGCTGGTGGCGTTCTGGCTGGTGAACTACCCGGTCCACTGGTCGGTGGAGGGTGGGGTGCCGCTGGAGTACCAGGTGTCCATTCCGCTGGCCGTGTCGCTGGTGCTGTATGTCGTGGTCGGGTGGGTGAAGCCGGAGGACACGGAGGAGAGGGTCGCGATTATCGAGCGGGTGAACTCCGACGGGGACGGGGAGGCGGTGGCTGTTCCCGCGCCTGCGGGGGAGGTTGCCGGGGCTCCGGTGAAGGACTAGGGGTTCTTTCGCCCCCTCCGCCCCTTCCCGTCCCGTCCCTCGGGGGCTTCGCCCCCGGACCCCCTTTGCGCAGTTCCCCGCGCCCCTGAGGGGCGTGATCCCTAGGCGCCTCTTGGGTAGCGGGTCAGCCAGGCCGGGGACGCGGAGGCGGGGGTGTGGAGGGCGGGGCCCTGGGTCATTTCCATCGCGAAGTCGTCGGCCAGTTCCAGGACCGTGGGACGGCCCTCCAGTTCGGCCAGCCAGGCCGGCGGGAGGGCCGTCTCGCCGTGCAGGGCGCCCAGCAGGCCGCCGGTCAGCGCGCCGGCCGCGGCGCTGGGGCCGCTGTGGTTCACGGCGAGACACAGCCCGTGCCGTACGTCCTCCCCCACCAGCGCGCAGTACACGGCGGCGGACAGCAGGCCCTCGGCGGTGGCGGCGCCGACCAGTTCCGTGACGCGCTCCGCGCCGGGCATCCCCTGCCGTACCGCGCCCAGGGCGCGCTGGAGGGCGTCCGTCACCGGCTGGTGGCCGGGCCGGGCGGCCAGCAGGGCGAGGGTGCGCTGCACCGCCGTGTCCAGGCTGTCGCCCCGGGCCAGCGCGTGCACCAGCACCGCGTACGCGCCCGCCGCGAGGAAGGCGACCGGGTGGCCGTGGGTCTGCGCCGCGCACTCCACGGCGAGCTGCGCCACCAGCTGCGGGTCCCAGCCGACCAGCAGCCCGAACGGCGCCGACCGGGCCGCCGCCTCCGGGCCGGCCTCGCCGGGGTTCTTGGGCGCGTCCAGCGTGCCCATCGTCGCGTCGCCCAGGCCGAGGAGCAGAGGGCGGGCCGGGTCGCGGCGGGCGTACAGCCACTCCTCCCGGGCCAGCCAGCCGTCCTCCTTGCGCCGCTCGTCCGGGCCCCAGTCGCGCTGCGTGGTGGCCCAGCGCAGATACGCCCGGTGCAGGTCAGTCGGCGGGTGCCACGCGCCGGTGTCGCGCCGCACCTGGGCGCGGATCAGGCCGTCCACGGTGAAGAGGGTGAGCTGGGTGTGGTGGGTGACGGCGCCGCGCCGGCCGTAGGCGGGGGCGAGGTCGGTCAGGCCCTCCGCGCCGTGGGTCCGGCGGATGGCGTCGACGTCCAGGCCGTCCACGGGCGCGCCCAGCGCGTCGCCCACGGCCACCCCGAGCAGCGTTCCGCGCACCCGGCTGCGGAAATCCTGCTGCTCACGGCGCCCCCACACGGGCCCGGCAGTACCAGCCACCAAGACCTCCCCGGGACCGTCCGCATGTACGACGCCCTGCACTGTAATCGAACGGGGACGGTCGGCTGCGAGGCCGGATCGCCCTCCGGTTCGCTGTGCGGAGTGCGATCCGAACGGTCGGGAGTCGCCCGGTTTCAGCCGTCGCGGTGCTGTACGACCGCATCGCGCCGCTCGCGCGCCCAGGCGTACGACGGGTTCAGCTCCAGGGCGCGGTCCAGGTCGGCGAGGGCCTCGTCGAGTTGGCCCAGGCGGTGATGGGCCACGCCCCGGCTCGCGTACGCCGACGCGTACCCGGGGTCGAGGGCGAGGGCCCGGTCGTAGGCGGCCAGGGCCTCCCGGTCGCGGTCGGCGGCGCGGAGGGCGTCCCCGCGTTCGCAGTGCGCCCACGCGGAGTCGGGTTCGGCGGCGACGGCGCGGTCGAGGGCGGCGAGGCGGCCCTCCGGGTCGCCCAGCTCCCGGGCCACCCGGGCGCGGCGGACCAGCGCCCAGGTGTAGTCGGGCCTCAGGGCGAGGGCGTGGTCCAGGGCGGTACGGGCTCCCTCCGGGTGGCCGAGGGTGAGGCGGGCGGCGCCGAGGGAGGCCCAGGCGTAGGCGTCGGCGGGGTCGAGGGCGGTGGCCTGCTCCAGGTCGGCGACGGCCTCCGCGTGGAGGCCGAGGGCCCGCAGGTACTCGCCGCGCAGGGCGAGCGTGCGGGCGTCGTCGGGGGTGAGGGCGAGGGCCCCGCTCAGTTCGGTGACGGCGGAGGTGTGGTCCCCCCGCGCGGCGTGCGCGAGGGCGCGGTCGCGGTGGATGCGGGCGAGGAGGGGGGCGGGGAGGGCGACGTCCGCGGGAGTCGTCAGGCGGGCCTGCTCCTGTGACATCCAGTCGACGTCCGCCGGCGCCCCGGCCAGGTCGAGGTCCCACAGCATGGGGTCGGCCCCCACGGGGTCGCCGGGGAAGTCGGGGGGGCCGGCCGGCACGCCGCCGCCGGGTGTGGTCGACGGCTCGTCGCCGCCGCGCCGGACGGGCAGCCGGCCCGGGACGGGAAGCGGGGTGTGCCCCGCCCAGTCCAGCAGGGTGTCGAGAACCGCCCGCGTCCCGCCGGAGGCGAGCGCGGCCGACAGCCGGTCGCCCCAGGCGCTCACGCCCGGCGCGCCCGCGTCCCGCCCCGCGTCCTCCAGCACCCGGACCCAGCGGGCGGCGAGCGCCTCCCCCTGGTCGCACGCCTCCACCAGGTCCCGCAGGGTGTCGGAGACCGCCGTGGGGCCGGCGGCGCACAGACGGTGGTACAGCTCCCCGAGCCGCAGCTCGCACCAGGTCTCGTCGAGCCACAGCGTGCCGGTGTCCCGGCCGTTCTCCGTCTGTTCGCGCCACCGGCGGAAGGCCTGTGCGAGCCTGTCGTGGCCGTCGGCCCAGCCGCGCGGGGAGCGGCCGCGCTGGAGCCGCAGCATGGGGGCGCGCACGATGTCGTGGTAGCGCATCCGGCCGCCGAGCCGGTCGGCGAACGGCAGGGTCTCCACCCAGGCGTAGAGCTCCTCGGCGCGGTCGCGGTCGCAGTCGGCGGCGACCGCGAAGACGTCCGCGTCCAGCAGCCGGGGCAGCGCGCCCGCGAGGGCGGCGAACCGGCGGCCGGGGTCCTGTTCCCACTTCAGGAAACGTTCGACGGCGGTGGCGCTGGGGTCGGTGACGTCCTCGGGTCCTGCGGGGCGGGTGCCGGCAATCGTGGAGAGCAGCACCGGGAGGCCGCCGGTGAGGCGGAGCGCCTCGGCGACGACGGGTTCGGCGGTGACGCCCCGTTCGGCGAGCAGTCCGCGTGCTTCCGCCTCGGTGAAGGGCTGGAGCGGCAGGGAGGTCATGAAGTCGGCGAACGTGCCCCAGCGGGCCGGGTCGGCGGGGTGCTGTCCCGCGGTGACGACGACGACCGTGTCGGGCAGGGCTCCGTAGCGGTCGGTGGTGAGCAGGTCGTGCAGCCAGGCGTCGAGGAAGGGGCCGGTGCGCTCGTAGGTGTCGAGGAGGAGGACGATCCAGGGGACGTCGGAGGCGACCGCGTTCAGTTCGTCGGTGAGGACGGGGGTGAGGACGCTCGCCGGGTCGAGGACCAGGCGGACGTCCTCGTGGCTGCGGAAGCGGGCGGCGAGGACCGAGCGCAGCCGGTCGGCTCCGTGGGCGAGCTGCGCGGGGTCGAGGACGGCCGTGAACGGGGCGACGCCGGGGACGAGTCCGAGTCCGGCGAGTCCGGCGCGGGCGAGCGCCATGCCGCCCGTGGAGGGGGCGCCGTCCGGGGCGGGGTCGAGGGCGGCGAGGGCGGCGGTCTCCGCCTCGTGGCGGCGCTCGCGGTGCGTCGCGAGCATCCGCTCCAGGTCCTTCAACCGGTGCCCCCGTAAGGCGAACTGACGGCACACCGCTTCCAGCGCCTCGGGGACGGAGCCGGAGGTCTCGTTGACGTACGCCGTCAACGCGCCCTGTTCGCGGGCGAGATGCTCGAACTCCTTGACCAGGCGTGTCTTTCCGACGCCCGCGGTGCCGTGCACATGGAACAGGAAGCGGTGCCGTCCGTCCTCGGGTGCGGTGTCGAAGTTGCCCCGGAACAGCTCCCGTTCGGCACTGCGCGCGACGAGCCCGGCACGCGTCCGCCGCCGCACCAGCTCCTGGAGCGAAACCCGCCCGCGCGCCATGTGTATGCCTTTCCCGGCTACTTCACCACGTGGACCGTGGTGCCCGCCGTGCCGAAGGTCCAGAGGGCCTTGCCGTCCTGTTTGGCGACGCGGATGCCGCCGGTCTGGGCGCCGGGGTCGGCGGGCGGGGGTGAGGAGCCGTCGACCGCGTTGGAGAAGGCGACGAAGACGCCGGACTTCTGGGCGAAGTACATGATGTGCTCCACCGGTACGCCGTCGCTGCCGGTGGTGGCCTCGTTGCGGGCGCCGATCGCGTAGGAGCCGGGGTCCGGGGAGACCGTGCCGGGCCACACCGGGAAGGAGCGGCGGGCGGCGTCGCTGGCGTCGACCAGCCAGACGCGCTTCTGGCCGAGGGAGTAGACGATGCGGCGGCCGGTGCCGGAGTCGGCGGGGACGGCCGGCGTCGACGGCTTCTCCGGCGGGGCGGCGGACGGCTTCGGGTCCGCCGTCGCCGTGGCCTTCGGCGGCGTGGTGGCGGCGACGGGCTTGGTGCCCTGGTCCGCCTGGACGCCCAGGACCGCCACCACGGCTATCGCCCCCGTGGTCAGCCCGGTCACCCAGGCCCACGAAGGAAGACGGGCAGACACCGGTACGCACTCCTCAGCTACCGAAAGCGGGTCGGATCATCCTACTGCCAGCAGGGGGCGGGGCTGAGTCAGTCGAGGACCGGCAGCAGCTCCGGCAGATGGCCGTCCGAGGCCTCCGCCGCGCGGCGGCGCTCCTCGGGGACCTCGCCGTACAGGGTCGTGCGCGGCTTCGCCGGGCGGCCGGCCGCCTCCGCCACCGCGATCAGGTCCTTGACCGACTTGTAGGAGCCGTAGGAGGAGCCCGCCATACGGGAGATGGTCTCCTCCATCAGCGTCCCGCCGAGGTCGTTCGCGCCGGAGCGCAGCATCTCCGCCGCGCCCTCCGCGCCCAGTTTGACCCAGCTCGTCTGGATGTGGGGGATCCAGGGGTGGAGCAGCAGGCGGGCCATCGCCGTGACCGCGCGGTTGTCACGGACGGTCGGGCCCGGGCGGGCGATGCCGGCCAGGTAGACGGGGGCGTTGGTGTGCACGAAGGGCAGCGTCACGAACTCGGTGAAGCCGCCGGTCCGCTGCTGGACGCCGGCCAGGGTCCGCAGGTGGCCGAGCCAGTGGCGCGGCTGGTCGACATGGCCGTACATCATCGTGGACGAGGAGCGGATGCCCAGGTCGTGGGCCGTCTCGACGACCTCGATCCAGGTCGCCGCCGGCAGCTTGCCCTTGGTGAGGATCCAGCGGACCTCGTCGTCGAGGATCTCGGCGGCCGTGCCCGGGATGGTGTCCAGGCCGGCTTCCTTGGCGGCGGTCAGCCACTCGCGGATGGACAGGCCCGTACGCGTCGCGCCGTTGACCACCTCCATCGGGGAGAAGGCGTGGACGTGCATCCCGGGGACGCGTTCCTTCACGGCCCGCGCGATGTCGAAGTAGGCGGTGCCGGGCAGGTCCGGGTGGATGCCGCCCTGCATGCAGACCTCCACCGCGCCGACGTCCCACGCCTGCTGGGCGCGGTCGGCGACCTGCTCCAGCGACAGCGTGTACGCGTCGGCGTCGGTGCGGCGCTGGGCGAAGGCGCAGAAGCGGCAGCCGGTGTAACAGACGTTGGTGAAGTTGATGTTGCGCGTGACGATGTACGTCACGTCGTCGCCGACCGCCGACTTGCGCACGTCGTCCGCGACCCGGCACAGCGCGTCCAGGGCGGGACCGTCTGCGTGCAGCAGGGCCAGCGCCTCGGCGTCGGTGAGCTTCGTCGGGTCGTCGGCGGCCGTGCGCAGCGCCTCGCGCACGTCGGTGTCGATCCGCTCGGGGACCATGCCGGGCGCGGCGGCCTCGCGCAGGGCGTCCCAGTCGCCGTACACCTCGTCGAAGTCCTCGCGGCGGTCGCCGGTGCGGCCCTCGGTGTCGATGGTGCGGTGCAGATCGGTGCGGCCGGTGGCGGTGAACGCCTCGTCCGGCTCCTGCCAGGGCAGCCCCTTGGGCAGCGCGTCCGGGAGGGCGAGGCCGGTGGCCGGGTCGGCGAGCGCGGCGACGTGCGGGCGCAGCCGCGGGTCCAGCCAGGGCTCGCCGCGCCGCACGAACTCCGGGTAGACGCAGAGGCGTTCGCGCAGGTCGAAGCCGGCCGCGCGGGACTGCTCGGCCAGTTCCTCGATCTGCGGCCAGGGCCGCTCGGGGTTGACGTGGTCGATGGTGAGCGGGGAGACGCCGCCCCAGTCGTCGATGCCGGCCGCGATCAGCCGCCCGTACTCGGCGTCGACCAGGTTCGGCGGGGCCTGGAGGCAGGCGGCGGGGCCGAGGACGAGGCGGGCGACGGCGACCGTGGCGACCAGTTCGTCCAGCTCCGCGTCCGGCATGCCGCGCATGGCGGTGTCCGGCTTGGCGCGGAAGTTCTGGATGATCAGTTCCTGGATGCCGTGGTGGGCGCGGGAGATCTTCCGCAGGGCGAACAACGACTCCGCGCGCTCCTCGTACGTCTCGCCGATGCCGATGAGGATGCCGGAGGTGAAGGGGACCGAGGAGCGGCCCGCGTCCTCGAGGACCCTCAGCCGCACCGCCGGTTCCTTGTCCGGGGAGCCGTGGTGGGGGCCGCCGGGCTCGGACCACAGGCGGGTCGCGGTGGTCTCCAGCATCATGCCCATGGACGGGGCGACCGGCTTCAGACGCTGGAAGTCCGTCCAGGTCAGGACGCCGGGGTTGAGGTGCGGGAGGAGTCCCGTCTCCTCCAGGATGCGGATCGAGATGGCGCGGACGTAGGCGATCGTGTCGTCGTAGCCGTGCGCGTCGAGCCACTCGCGGGCCTCGGGCCAGCGGTCCTCGGGCTTGTCGCCGAGGGTGATGAGGGCTTCCTTGCAGCCGAGCGCGGCGCCCTTGCGGGCGATGTCCAGCACCTCGTCCGGCGACATGAACATCCCGTGCCCGGCGCGGCGCAGCTTGCCGGGCACGGTGACGAACGTGCAGTAGTGGCACGTGTCCCGGCACAGCCGTGTCAGTGGAACGAACACGCTCTTGGAGTACGTGATGACGCCGGGCCGCCCCGCCGCCTCCAGGCCCGCGTCGCGGACCCGGGCGGCCGAGGCGGAGAGGTCCGTCAGATGCTCACCGCGGGCCTGGAGCAGGACCGCGGCCTCGGAGACGTCCAGGGAGACGCCGTCGCGGGCGCGCCTGAGCGCGCGGCGCAGGGAGTTCTCGGTCGGGCCGCCGGTTCCGGACGTCGCGGAAGTCGTCATGCTGTGAGCATACGTTCGGCGTGATCAGGACCCCGGTCCGTCCACGAACGGCTGGAGGGCGTCCAGCGCGCGCAGCACCTCCGTCTCCCCCGCCGGCGGCAGCTGCGCCACGACCTCCTCGACGCCCAGCTCGGCGAAGTGCTCCAGCTTGCCCGCGCTGGGACGGACCGCGTACGGGACGACCTGGAGGGCGGCCGGGTCGCGGCCGGCGTCGGCCCAGGCGGAGCGCAGCGCGGGCAGCGCCTCGGTGAGGCCGCGCCCGCCGATCGGCAGCCAGCCGTCGGCGTAGGCGCAGATGTCGGCGAACAGCTTCGGTCCGGCCGCCCCGCCGACCAGGGTGCGCGGGCCGCTCACCGGGCCGCGCGGCTTCTGCACCGGCTTGGGGTACGCGGTGCTCGCCCGGACGCTTCCGAACTCGCCCTCGTAGGCGGTGGGTTCGTCGGCCCACAGGGCGCGCATCAGGCCGATCCGGTCGCGTACGAGCGCGCGCCGGGTGCGCCACTCCACGCCGTGGTCGGCGGCCTCCTCCACGTTCCAGCCGAAGCCGACGCCCAGCGTGAACCGGCCGCCCGAGAGGTGGTCCAGGGTCGCGATCTGCTTGGCCAGGTCGATCGGGTCGTGCTGTGCGGCGAGCGTGATGCCGGTGCCGAGCCCGAGCAGCCCGGTGACGGCCGCGGCCTGGCCGAGCGCGACGAAGGGGTCGAGGGTGCGGCCGTACTCGCGGGGCAGCTCGCCGCCCGCCGGGTAGGGGCTGGTGCGCTCGACGGGGATGTGCGTGTGCTCGGGCAGGTACAGCCCGGCGAAGCCCCGCTGTTCCAGCTCCCGGGCCAGCCGGACCGGGGTGATCGTCTCGTCGGTGAGGAAGATCGTGACGGCGATGCGCATGGGCGGCCTTTCGTACGCGGACGACGCCCCATGCATACCCGCCCGCTCCCCTCCTGTCCATACCGACCGGTCGGCATTGCGCCCGCCCGGGCCACGGACCCGACCCGAAATCCGTCGATTCCCTTCCCTTCCACGGGAGTTCACTGCTCAATACAAAGGTTGCACCGCACCACCCCTGCGTCACCCAGCCCTGTCCTCACCGACACCCGGGAGCAGCAGCATGTGCGAGGAGCATCAGGCCGGCGTCGGACGGCGCGCCGTCTTCCTGACCGGCGCCGCCGCCGCGGTTACGTTGGGGAGCGTGAGCTTCGCCTCCGCGGCCGAGGGCCGCAGCCGGACCAGGACCGTGCGGGGCACCCTGGAGCCCGGCGCCCCCGACTTCGTGTACGTTCCCGTCGAAGTGCCGCACGGCGTACGCGAGATCAGGGTCGCCTACACCTACGACAGACCCCAGGTCCCGGCCGGCACCGCGGGCAACGCCCTGGACATCGGCGTCTTCGACGAGCGCGGCACCGGCCTCGGCGGCGAGGGCTTCCGCGGCTGGTCCGGCGGGGCGCGCACCGAGTTCTTCCTGCGTGCCGACGAGGCCACCCCCGGCTACCTTCCCGGCCCGGTGCGCGCGGGCACCTGGCACATCGCGCTGGGCCCCTACACGGTCGCCCCGCAGGGTTTGTCGTACGAGATCACGGTGACGCTGACGTTCGGCGAGCAGAGCCGGACGCCGAGGCCGGTGTATCCGCCGGAGCGGGCGAAGGGGCGGGGGCGGGACTGGTACCGGGGCGACTGCCATCTGCACTCCTGGCACTCCGACGGCCGCCGCACCCCCGAGGAGATCGCCGCGCTCGCCCGCGCCGCCGGGCTGGACTTCGTCAACTCCAGCGACCACAACACCCACTCCGCGCACGCCCACTGGGCCGAGGCGGCGGGCGACGACCTGCTGGTGCTGCTCGGCGAGGAGGTCACCACCCGCAACGGGCACGTGGTGGCGCTCGGCACCGACCCCGGCACCTTCGTCGACTGGCGCTACCGGGCCCGCGACAACCGCTTCGGCCGGTTCGCCCGGCAGATCCGCCGGGCCGGCGGCCTGGTCGTCCCCGCCCATCCGCACGCCGCCTGCATCGGCTGCAACTGGAAGTTCGGCTTCGGCGAGGCCGACGCGGTCGAGGTGTGGAACGGCCCCTGGACGCCCGACGACGAGGTGGCGCTGGCCGACTGGGACGGCACGCTGGTCGCGTCCGTGCGGGACGGCCGCGACTGGATTCCGGCCATGGGCAGCAGCGACGCGCACCGCGACCCGGACACCGTCGGCCTGCCGCAGACCGTCGTCCTCGCCGACGACCTCTCCCGCCGCGCCGTCCTGGACGGCATCCGGGCCGGCCGCTGCTACGTCGCCGAGTCCGCGGCCGTCTCCCTCGCCCTCTCCGCGTCCGGCCCGCGCGGCGAACACGCGGGGATCGGCGAGCGGCTGCGGGTGGCGGACGACTCCCCCGTCACCGTCCGCGTCGAGGTGACCGGCGCCCCCGGCTGCACCGTCCGCCTCGTCACCGACCAGGGCGTGCTGCACACCTCCGCGCCGCTGCCGGCGAGCGGGGAAGGGGCCGTGGAGTGGCGGACCACCCCGGCGTACGCCGCGTACGTGCGGGCGGAGGTGCGGCACGCGGCCGTCGCCGGGCCGCTGCCCGGAAGCCTGGCCGCTTTCACCAACCCCGTCTTCCTGGGACGCCGGTAGGCTCTGCGCCACGATGACTTCTCGCGCCGAACGCAAGTACCGCGTCGCCACGGCACTCCAGCGCCGCGTCGGGAACCCCCTGCTGCGCCGGATGCCGTTCCAGACCCTGCTGGAGACCACCGGCCGCGTGTCGGGCCTGCCCCGCACCACCCCGGTGGGCGGGCGGCGCGTCGGCGACGCCTTCTGGCTGGTGTCGGAGTTCGGCGAACGCTCGCAGTACGTGCGGAACATCAAGGCGGACCCCCGGGTGCGGGTGCGCGTCCGGGGCCGCTGGCACACCGGCACCGCCCACCTGATGCCCGACGACGACCCGGTTGCCCGGCTGCGCTCCCTCCCCCGCTTCAACAGCGCCGCCGTCCGTGCGATCGGGGCCGAACTGCTCACGGTACGGGTGGATCTGGACGGATGAGGTCGCACATGTGAGGAGTCCGTGGCGGCCCGTCGCTCCCCGTGTGATCGGTGTCTCGCACGGCTGACTCCTGCGTCAGGAGAAGGCAAACTGGCGTAGTTGCTCGGAATGCATAGGGGGACTGCATGGACGGTGTGCCGCGAGGACCCGAGCGGCGGGGTCCCGGCTCCTCCCCGGAGCCGGTGGCGCTGCGGTTCGGCGTGCTGGGTCCGGTGCGCGCCTGGCGTGGCGACGTCCCGGTCGCCACGGGCAGTCCGCAGCAACGGGCCCTGCTGGCCGCACTGTTGCTGCGCGAGGGCCGCACCGCGACGGCCGCCGAGCTGATCGACGCCCTGTGGGGCGAGGAGCCGCCCTCGCAGGCGCTGGCCGCGGTGCGCACGTACGCGTCCCGGCTGCGGAAGGTGCTGGACCCCGGCGTCCTGGCCAGCGAGTCCGGCGGGTACGCCGTGCGCGGGCTCGGCGAGGGCGCGCTGGACCTCGCGGCCGCGCAGGAGCTGGCGGCGGAGGCGGAGAAGGCCCGCAACACCGGCGACCTGTACCGCGCCCGCGACCTGCTCGGCCAGGCGCTGGCGCTGTGGGACGGCGAGACGCTGGCCGGGGTGCCAGGACCGTACGCGGAGGCGCAGCGGGTGCGCCTGGAGGAGTGGCGGCTGCAACTCCTGGAGACGCGGCTGGACATGGACCTGGAGCAGGGCTGTCACGCGGAGGCCGTCTCCGAGCTGACCGCGCTGACCGCCGCGCACCCGTTGCGGGAGCGGCTGCGCGAGCTGCTGATGCTGGCGCTGTACCGCAGCGGCCGCCAGGCGGAGGCGCTCGCGGTGTACGCCGACACCCGCCGGCTGCTCGCCGACGAGCTGGGCGTCGACCCGCGCCCGCGCCTGAGCGAGTTGCAGCAGCGCATCCTGGAGGCCGACCCGGCCCTCGTCGAACCGCCCGCCAGGCAGCCCGCGTCGGAGCCCGCGCCCGTGCGCCCGGCCCAGCTTCCCGCGACCGTGCCGGACTTCACCGGCCGCGCGGCGTTCGTGCGGGAGCTGGGCGAGGTCCTCGCGTCGGCCACCGGCGACCAGGGGCAGGTGATGGCGGTGTCCGCCCTCGCCGGGATCGGCGGCGTCGGCAAGACCACCCTCGCCGTGCATGTGGCGCACACCGCCCGGGACGCCTTCCCGGACGGCCAGCTCTACGTCGACCTCCAGGGCGCCGGAGCCCGCGCCGCGGAGCCGGAGACGGTCCTCGGTTCCTTCCTGCGCGCCCTCGGCACCCCCGACTCGGCGATCCCGGACTCCCTGGAGGAGCGGGCTGCGCTGTACCGCTCGGTGCTGGACGGCCGCCGGGTGCTGGTGCTGCTGGACAACGCGCGCGACGCGGCGCAGGTACGGCCGCTGCTGCCGGGCACGGCGGGCTGCGCGGCGCTGGTGACGTCCCGGGTGCGGATGGTGGGCCTGGCCGGGGCGCACCTGGTCGATCTGGACGTGATGTCGCCGGAGGAGGCGCTGGCGCTCTTCACGAAGATCGTCGGCGAGGAGCGGGTGCGCTCCGAGCGGGAGGCCGCCCTGGACGTGGTGGCCGCCTGCGGCTTCCTGCCGCTGGCCATCCGCATCGCCGCCTCCCGGCTGGCCGCCCGCCGCACCTGGACGGTGTCGTTCCTCGCGGCGAAGCTCGCCGACGAGCGCCGCCGCCTGGACGAGCTGCAGGCGGGCGACCTGGCGGTCGCGGCCACCTTCGAGCTGGGCTACGGCGCGCTGGACGCGGCGCAGGCGCGCGCGTTCCGGCTGCTGGGCCTGGCCGACGGCCCCGACATCTCGCTGGCCGCCGCCTCCGCCCTGCTGGACCTGGCGGCGGACGCGACGGAGGACCTGCTGGAGTCCCTGGTCGACACGTCCCTGCTGGAGTCGGCGGCCCCCGGCCGCTACCGCTTCCACGATCTCGTACGGCTCTACGCGCGTGCGTGCGCCGAGCGGGACGAGCAGCCGCCCGCCGAGCGGGAGGCCGCCCGGTCGCGACTGCTGGACTACTACCTGGCGACGGCGGTGCGCGTGTACGGCATCGAGCGGCCGGGCGACCGGACCGTGGCCCATCTGGAGAAGGGCCGCTTCGAGGGCGAGGAGTTCGGCGGCGCGGCGAAGGCGCTGGACTGGCTGCACAGCGAGGCCGGGCCGCTGCTGGCCTGCGTGCAGCAGTCGCTGGACGCGGCCATGGTGCGCCGGGCCGTGGACCTGCTGGTCGCCGCCATCGACCTCGCGGAGTCCGGGGTGGACTCGCGCCAGTACCGCAAGACCGCGCGGGCCGCGTGCGAGGCGGCGGCCGCTCTCGGGGACGCCCGCGCCGAGGTGCGGGCCCGTGTCACCGTCGCCCAGGTGCTCAGCCAGGCGGGCCGGTTCGACGCCGCCGAGGAGGAGACGCGGCGGGCGGACGCGCTGCTGCGGGAGGCGGACGACCCGTGGGCGAACGGCACCGCCCCGAACCAGCTCGGCATCATCGCCCTGTGCACCGCCCGGTACGCGGACGCCGAGGGGTACTTCCTCCGCGCGATCGACGCCTTCCGCGCCGACGGCAACCGGCCCGGTGAGGCCAGCGCCGTCTGCAACCTCTCCCGCACCCTCGCCTCCATGGGCCGCAGCGGCGAGGCCGTCGAACTCGCCCGGCGCGGCGTCGAGATCTACGACGAGCTGGGGATGTCGGTGCGGCTGGCGAACGCCCGGTACGCGTCCGGGATCGTGCTCAGCCAGGCGGGGCGCTCCTCGGAGGCGCTGGCCCAGCTCGACGAGGCGCTGTGCATCTTCGCGGAGAACCGTCAGTCGCTGTGGGAGGGCACGACCCACTACCGCATCGCCGAGGTGCACCTGCGGGCCGGACGCCCGGCGCGGGCCGCCCGGCACGCCGAACAGGCCCTGGCGATGGGCTGCATCGGCGGCGACTGGATGCGGGCCAACGCCCTCACCCTGCTCGGCCGGGCGCTGGACACCCTGGACCACGGCGACCGGGCGCGCGCCTGCTGGCGCGAGGCGCTGACCCTGTACGACGAGTCGGGCTCCGCCGAGGCCGCCCAGGTGCGCCGGCTGCTCGCCCCGCTGTCGGTGGCCTGAGGGCGGCCCGCCGAAGGCGTTCATCGAACGTTTATGGCGGGCTGCCACTCTTGTGGAACGGATGCGTCGCGTCGGGGGGCAGGCGGATCCGAGGGGCTCATCTCTGCTCTGAGACCCGCTGGAGCGCCCGTTCGGCGACCTTCGGGGGAGTCGCCGAACGGGTCGTTCAACCGCACGTCCCAGTCCACTTGTTGGGGGTTGTACACGTCATGACGGAAGCCACGAACGAGCCGGAGTTCACGACGCAGGACCAGCACGCGCCGACGCCGCCGAGCAAGGACGACCCGGAGGTCACCACGCTCGACCAGCACGCGCCGGCCCCGCCGAGCATCGGCGAGGTCACCACGCTGGACCAGCACGCCCCGGCGCCGCCCGCCCTGGACCGGGACGGCCGCTGAGCCTTCTTCCCGCACGGGGACCGGCCGCGGCGGCACGGAGGGGGAGCCGCCGCGGCCGAATCGTCGAGAGGGGCCGTTTCCGGTGTCGCAGGACACCGGAAACGGCCCCTCTCACGTGGGGGCGCGGTCAGGCCGCCGGGGCGTAGGAGTCCAGCTCGCACTCGTCGATCAGCGGGACGCTCGCCTCGTCGTCCACCGGCACCCTGGCCGGGGTGGTCCCGCCCGCCGGGACGGTGACCTCCTCGGTGCGGCGGACCAGTTCCTCGCCTGCGGCGTCCCTGAAGACCACCGTCACCGAGAAGGTGCCGTCCACCGTGTCGGTGTTGGCGACCTCGACGGTGGCGTACGGCGTCTCCTCGGACGCGCAGTCGACCAGCGTCACCGTGGCGGCGTCCGGGGACATCGACGCCTCCGAGCCGCCGGAGCCGCCGGACCCGCTGCCGTAGTCGTCGTCGTAGTCGTCATCGTCGTCGTCGCGGTGCGAACCGCCGCTCGACGAGTCGTGGTTCTGGCTGGAGCTGCTGCATCCGCCGCCGCCCCCGCCGTCGCCGCTGCTGCCTCCGTGTCCGCGGCCGGTGGAGAAACCGGTGAGCGCGAGGACGACGAGCGTCGAGACAGCCGTGAGCTTGAGTGTCTTCCCCCGAGAAGTCATGACCGTCAGACTAGCGATCTTTGTGTCACGGCCATGTCACTACCTGGCGACCGTCCCGTACGCGGCGTAGCGTCGGCCCCGAGGGCGGCGGACACCGCCGCCCGCAGCGGCGGCCGCCGTCCGGGCCCCTTCCGTGCAGCCGGCACGACGGCCGTCCCGCAGGGGACGCCGGCGACGGCGCGTCTCACGCCGTCCGCGCCGTGCCCGTGCCCTTCTCCGCGTCCAGCGCGTACACACAGCGGTCCTTGCTGCACGCGTACACCACGCCGTCGCGCACCACCGGCGAGCCGGTGATCTCGCCGCCGGTCGCGAGCTTCCAGCGCAGCCGCCCGTCGTCGGCCTTCAGCGTGTACAACAGGTGGTCGCTGGAGCCGAAGTGGATCCGCCCCTCGGCGACCGCGGGCGCGCCCACGATGTCGCCGCCGGACTGGAAGCGCCACTTGGGCGTGCCGGTGACCGCGTCCAGCGTGTAGAGGCCCTTGCCGCTGCCCACGTGGACATGGCCCGCGGCGACCAGCACCGGCTCGACCGAGGAGCGGGCCTCGGTGGCGATGCGCCAGCGGTCGCGGCCGTCGGTGGCGTCCAGGGCGTACACCGTGCCGAGATAGTCGGCGAGGTACACCCCGCCGCCGGTGACCGCGGGGCCGGGCACGAAGGCGGGCGGGCACAGGAAGACCGCCGGGGCCTCGAAGTGCCAGCGGACGTGCCCTGAGGCGGCCTCCAGGGCGAGCACCCGGGTGCCGGCGCAGACGTAGACGTAGCCGTCGGGCGCGGAGGTGAGGCGGACCGGGACGCCGCCGCAGGAGGCCGCGTCGCCGATCGGGTACGACCAGCGTTCCTCGCCGGTGCGGGCGTCCAGGGCGCGCAGCCGGGCGTCCTGCCAGACGTAGGCGGTGCCGTCGAAGAGGGCGGGCCCGGCCTCCGGGGACTCGAAGTCGGTCTGGCAGCCGGTGAGTTCCCACAGCTTCTGCCCGGTGGACGCCTCCCGGCCCTGGACGCCGCCGCCGCGCGTGCCGGTGAGGACGGTGCCGCGGTCGGCCTTGAGGGAGTACACCCAGGCGTCCGTGTTCAGCCGCCACAGGTCGCCGCCCTCGCGGGCGTCGAGCGCGTAGAGGGTGGGTCCGTCGGAGGCGTGGATGCGGCCGTCGGCGACGGCCATCGACCAGGCGACGTCGCGCGTCTTGAAGCGGCGCCGGCCGGTGGCCACGTCCAGGGCGTGCACCTCGAAGGAGGTGACGTACACCAGGTCGCCGGCCACGGCGGGCGTGCCCCACACGTCGTTGGACATGCGGAACCGCCACGGGCGCCAGCCGCCGGGCTGCTCCGGCGGCGCGGCGGGCGCCGGGGGCGCGGACGCGGCGGCGGGCTCGGCGCCGTTGACGCCGGGGCGGGGCTTGGTCCAGGTCGCGGCCAGGGCGACGGCGGGCGGGGGCGCCTGCACGGCGGCCGCGCGCGTGTCGGCGACGCGCGGGCCGGGACCGATGGGCACCGCGGCGCCCGCCAGCCGGACGGGCCCGGTGCCGGGCGCCCCTACGGGGGCCGCCTGGGACGGGGGCGGCGGGACGACCGGGTCGTGCGGCGGCGGAGGCGGTACGTGGGGACGCGCGCCCGCGCCGCCGCCGCTGCGGCCGCTGTTCTGCGGCGGTCTGGCGGGGCGGCCGCCACGGCGCGCCTCGATCAGGCTCACCGCCCGCTCGGGCAGCCAGGCGGACGCCGTGCCGCTGTCGTCGGAGCCGGAGCCGAACAGGTGCGGGGCGAGCTGCGCCTGGAGGTCGGCGGGGTTGGGCCGGGCCGTGGGGTCCATCTGCATGCACGCCTCGATGAGCGGGCGCAGCTCGTCCGGCAGGCCCTCGAGGTCCGGGCCCTCGCGCAGCAGCATGAAGACCGTCTCGACGGGGTTGGCGCCGTGGAACGGGGGGTGGCCGGTGGCGGCGAAGACCAGCATGGAGCCGAGGGAGAACACGTCGCTCGCGCCGGTGACGCTGCGGGAGTCCTTGGCCTGCTCCGGGGACATGTAGGCGGGGGTGCCGACGGCGACGTTGGTCATCGTCAGCCGGGTGTTGGACACCCCGGAGGCGATGCCGAAGTCGATCACCCGGGGGCCGTCCTCGACGACCAGCACGTTGGACGGCTTGAGGTCGCGGTGGACCAGGCCCGCGCCGTGGATCGACTGGAGCGCCTCGGCGACGCCCGCGGCGAGCCAGCGCACCGCCTGCGCGGGCAGCGGCCCGCACTCGTTCACTATCTCCTCGAGCGAGGGGGCGGGGACGTACGCGGTGGCCAGCCACGGCACGGCGGCGCGCGGGTCGGCGTCCACGACGGCCGCCGTGTAGAAACCGGAGACCGCTCGGGCCGCCTCCACCTCGCGCGTGAACCGCACCCGGAAGAGCTGGTCCTCGGCCAGCTCGGTCCGGACCGTCTTGATCGCCACCCGCCGGCCGGACGCCGAGCGCGCGAGATAGACCAGCCCCATGCCGCCGGCTCCCAGCCGTCCCAGCACCTCGAACGGCCCGATGCGCCGCGGATCGTGCTGCGTCAGCTGATCCACCACTTGCCTGCCACCTCCCCGTACGCGTCGCGCCACCACCTGTGCGCGACCGTAGTGCAGCGTCTCACCACCGCACCGCCGTGGCGGCACGCACCCCGATTCTTCCTGTCCGGGCCCCCTGGTGCGAACCGGCAGACAAATCGGGTGTCCAGGTTTACATATGACTCGAATGGACGGTCGGACGGTGCACGGGAGACGGACCGCGGCGGCGCACCGAGCGTACGGTCAGCGGCGCAGCAGCGCGAAGGACGCCCCCTGATTGTCGGTGACGACGGCCACCGTCCCGTACGAGGTGCCGAAGGGCGGCACCTGGACCCGGCCGCCGAGCCGGGTCACCGCCTCCAGGGCGGGCTCCAGCTCCGTCACGGCGAAGTGGACGAGGAGGTGCGGCGGCATCTCGGGGGCGAAGACCTCGGAGACGGGCGCGCGTCCGAAGTCGGGGTCGGCGTCCTCGCCGAACAGGGCGTCGTGGAAGAGGTCGCCGTAGAAGGCGTTGGCCGTCTCCGTGTCGCGTGCGTAGAGCTGCACCCAGGCGAAGGTGCCGGGCTCGTGGCGGCGGCCGAAGCCGGTCGCGGTGCCGGGCTCCCACAGCGAGAACACGGCGCCCTCGGGGTCGGTGACGAGCGCGGTGCGGCCGAGGTCGCCGAACGGCGCGGGGGTCGCGACCACGCGTCCGCCGGCCGCGCTGATACGCGCGCACAAACTGTCGGCGTCCGGGGTGCAGAAGGACACCGTCCACACCGTCGGCAGGCGTCCGTCCGTCTTGCGCGCGAGGGAGGCGACGGGGTCGCCGTCCTTGAGCGCCCGGACCGTCCCGGTGGGCTGGTCCTCGAAGGTCCAGCCGAACAGCTCACCGTAGAACCGCTTGCCCGCCTCCAGATCCGGCAGCTGCGCGTCCACCCAGCAGGGGGTGCCCTCCGTGTACTCCGATGCCCTGTTTTCGGCCATGCCGACAACGTAGCCGTGCCGCCCGCACCCCGCCGACCAGGCACACCAGGGTTCTTCGGGGCCGGCACCCCATTTGCAGTCGGCCGAATCGCGCTCCTGAACCCCGTCGGTAAGCTGACGGCATGACAGGACAAGTGCGTACCGTCGACGGCCGGGTGGCCGGCCGGCGTGGGCAGGAGACCCGGCAGAAGCTGCTCGACTGCCTCAGCGAGATGCTCAGCTCGTCCCCGTACCGGGATGTCAAGGTCATCGACGTCGCCCGCCGCGCGGGGACCTCGCCGGCCACCTTCTACCAGTACTTCCCGGACGTCGAGGGCGCCGTCCTGGAGCTCGCCGAGACCATGGCGGCGGAGAGCGGCTCCCTGACCGAACTGGTCCGGGGACGCTCCTGGAGCGGGCGGGCCGGCTGGCAGACGGCGCAGGAACTGGTGGACGGCTTCCTGGAGTTCTGGCGGCACAACGACGCGATCCTGCGCGTGGTGGATCTCGGTGCCGCCGAAGGGGAAAAACGTTTCTCCAAGATCCGGCTGAAGGTCCTCAACGCCGTGGAGACCTCCCTCGCCGAGGCGGTCTCCGAGCTCCAGGCGAAGGGGCGGATCGACAAGGACGTCAATCCCGGCGCGATCGCCGGGTCCCTGGTCGCCATGCTGGCGGCCGTGGCCTCGCACCAGAAAGGTTTCTCCTCCTGGGGCGTCAAGCAGGCCGAGATCAAGCCGAACCTGGCGCTGCTGCTGCACCTGGGGGTCACCGGGCGCAAGCCGACCAAGTAGCCGCGCACGGCCCCGCACCCCCGCGCGACCTCGCACTTCCTGTCATCCGGGCGGCGGTTCACTCCGGTGGACCGCCGCCTGTCGCGTCCCCGGGGCGGTCCGGTTCCGATGGTGGGGGCGCGACGCGCGGAACACGTCCGGCACGGCCGGCGTTGTACCGCCCGGCCGCAGGCCCGAGTGCCCGCCCCGACGCCGACGACGCTGGAGGAACCGCCATGGCCCTGCCCCGAGAAGAGCGCGAACAGTTCCTGTCCGAACCGCGCGTGGCCGCGTTCGCGGTGGACGCGGGCGACGGCCGCGCCCCGCTGACCGTGCCGATCTGGTACCAGTACGCGCCCGGCGGGGACGTGTGGATCCTCACCGGTCTGCACTCCCGCAAGAACCGGCTGCTCCAGGCGGCGGGACGCTTCTCCCTCCTGGTGGAGCGCGTCGAGCCGACCATCCGCTACGTCTCCGTCGAGGGCCCGGTCGTCGACACCTCCCCCGCCACGGTCGAGAGGCTGCGGGAGATCTCGACGCGCTACCTGCCGGCCGAGAAGGTCGAGGGGTACGTGGACTTCGCCTGGAAGAACCACGGCGAGCAGGTCGTCGTACGGATGCGCCCGGAGCGCTGGGTGTCGTCGGACCTCGGATCGATCTGAGACGGCCGCCTCCTGCCGGGGGGCCGACAATCACCTCATGGAACCCGACCTCCACGAACTGCTGCGGTCCCTGCGGGTGTGGGACCCGGCCGTCACCGACCTGCGCGCCTTCGACCCGGAGCGGGCCCCCGCCGAGCCGCTGCCGCTGTTCGCGCGGTGGCTGGCGGACGCCGCGGCGGCGGGGCAGCACGAGCCGCACAGCATGTCCCTGGCGACGGCGGACGCGGACGGCCTGCCGGACGTACGGATCGTGACGCTGCACGGGGCGGACGAGAGGGGCTGGTCGTTCGCCACGCACGCGCACAGCCGCAAGGGCGGTCACCTCGCCGCCCGCCCGTACGCGGCCCTCGCCTTCTACTGGCCGGTGCTGGGCCGCCAGGTGCGGGTACGCGGCCCCGTCACGGCCGCACCGCCGGAGGAGGCCCAGGCGGACCTGCACGCCCGCACCACGGGAGCGCTGGCCGCGGCCCTGACCGGCCGCCAGAGCGCGGTGCTCCCCTCCACGGAGGACCTCACCCGCGCCTCCGAGGCCGCCTGGGACCGGGCCCGCCGCGCCCCCGCCACCCCGGCCCCGTCCTGGACCCTCTACCACCTCGCCCCTGACGAGACGGAGTTCTTCCAGGGCGACCCCCACCGCCGCCATGTGCGGCTGCGGTACCGCAGGGAGGGGGAGGGGTGGGTGAGGGAGCTGCTGTGGCCGTGAGGGGGCGGGAGCATGCAAGCCCGATCGCGGTGAAAATCATGTGATCATTCCGCAACCATTTCCGGTCTTGACCGAGACCCATCAACCACCTGCCGGATTACGCTCGCGGTCATGGCCGACTCCACCACGTCCGCGCAGCCCACCGCGCCCCACCGGGCGGACCGCCCCGTCTACGTCGTCGGCGGCGGCCCCGGCGGGCTGTCCGTCGCGTACGCCCTGCGCGCCCGCGGCGTGCGGGCCGTCGTGCTGGAGCGCTCCGAGCGGATCGGCGACTCCTGGCGCCGCCACTACGACCGGCTGCACCTGCACACCACCCGGCGCCGGTCCGCCCTGCCCGGCCTGCCGATGCCCCGCCGCTTCGGACGCTGGCCGTCGCGCGACGACGTGGTCCGCTACCTGGAGAAGTACGCCGAGCACCACCGCCTGGAGATCGTCACCGGCGTCGAGGTGTCCCGCGTCGAGCGCACCCCCGACGGCACCGGCTGGCTGCTGCGCGCCACCGGCGGACGTGAGCTGACCGGCGCGGCGGTCGTCGTCGCCACCGGCTTCAACCACACCCCGCGCATCCCCGACTGGCCCGGACGGGACGCGTACACCGGCGAGTTGCTGCACGCCTCGCGGTACCGCGACGCCAAGCCGTTCGCCGGGCGGGACGTGCTGGTGGTGGGCGTCGGCAACACGGGCGCCGAGATCGCCGTGGACCTGGTGGAGGGCGGCGCCTCCCGGGTGCGGCTGGCGGTGCGCACCCCGCCGCACATCGTGCGCCGCTCGACCGCCGGCTGGCCCGCGCAGTACTCCGGGATCCTGGTGCGCCGGCTGCCGGTGCCGCTGGTGGACCGGATCAGCCGCCTCCAGGCGCGGATCGCGGTGCCGGACCTGTCCGAGCACGGCCTGCCCCGCCCGGAGACCGGGCTCTACAGCCGCGTCCTGGAGGGCGCGATCCCCGTGCAGGACGTCGGTCTGATCGACGCGGTGCGCAAGGGCGCGGTGGAGGTGGTCGCCGCCGTGAAGGGCTTCGAGGAGGGCGAGGTGCTGCTGGCCGACGGCGGGCGCGTCGCCCCGGACGCGGTGATCGCGGCCACCGGGTACGAGCGCGGTCTCGAGGGCCTGGTCGGCGGCCTCGGGGTGCTGGACGAGCGGGGCAGACCCGTGGTCCACGGCGCCCGCACCCCGGCCGGCGCCCCGGACCTGTACTTCACCGGCTTCACCAACCCGATCAGCGGCAACCTCCGGGAGATGGCGCTGGACGCCCAGCGCATCGCCCGCGCGGTCGCCCGCGGCGGGAAGGCGTCCCGGCTGCCGGGCGCCTGACCCGCGCGGGCGGTACGGGGTGCTGCTCAGCCCGCCGGCAGGACCGCCGGCCGCTTGCGGATCACCAGCGCCATCAGCGCCGCCGCCGCGCACAGCGCGCCCGACGCGAGCCACATCACGTCGTACGAGCCGAACGCGTCCCGCGCCAGGCCGCCGGCGAAGGCCACCACGGCCGCGCCCACCTGGTGCGACGCCAGCACCCAGCCGAACACGATGGGGCTGTCGTCGCCGTAGTGCTCCCGGCACAGCGCGAGCGTGGGCGGCACGGTGGCGACCCAGTCGAGGCCGTAGAAGACGATGAACAGCAGCATCGGCGGGTGCACGGAGGGCGCGAGCAGCAGGGGCAGGAAGAGCAGGGAGACGCCCCGCAGCGCGTAGTAGACGGCGAGCAGCCTGCGGGCGTCGAAGCGGTCGGTGAACCAGCCGGAGGCCACCGTGCCGACCACGTCGAAGACGCCGATGACGGCCAGCAGGGACGCGGCGGTGGTGATCGGCATGCCGTGGTCGTGCGAGGCGGGCACGAAGTGGGTCTGGATCAGCCCGTTGGTGGAGGCGCCGCAGATCGCGAACGTGCCGGCGAGCAGCCAGAACGGGCCGGTGCGGGCGGCGGAGGCGAGCACGGCCAGCGTGCGCCGGGCGGCCCCGGGCACGGGCGCCGGCTTGGGCACGAACTCCTTGGCCCCGTACGGCTTCTGGCCGACGTCGGCGGGGTGGTCGTGCAGCAGCAGCCAGACGAACGGCACCACCGCGAGCGCGGCGAGCGCCACCGTCACGGCCGCGGGACGCCAGGAGTACCGGTCGACGATCCACGACAGCAGCGGCAGGAAGATCAGCTGCCCGGAGGCGGACGCGGCGGTGAGGATGCCGCTGACCAGGCCGCGCCGCTCGGTGAACCAGCGGTTGGTGACGGTGGCGGCGAAGGCCAGCGCCATGGAGCCGGAGCCGAGGCCCACCAGCAGGCCCCAGCAGAGGATCAGCTGCCAGGCGGCGGTCATCCACACGGTGGCGCCGGAGCCGGCCGCGATCACGGTCAGCGCGACCGCGACGACCCGGCGGATGCCGTAGCGGTCCATGAGCGCCGCCGCGAACGGGGCGGTGAGGCCGTACAGCGCCAGGTTGACGGAGACCGCGGCGCCGATGGTGCCGCGCGACCAGCCGAACTCCTCGTTCAGCGGGTCGATGAACAGCCCCGGCACGGCGCGGAAGGCGGCGGCGCCGATGATCGTCACGAAGGTGACGGCGGCGACGAACCAGGCGCGGTGCACCCGGCGGCGGGTCGGCGTGCGGCCGCTCGCGGGCGGCCCGACGGCGGCGGTCTTGCTGGTCGTGGTCACGCCGTACAGCTTCGGGGAAGCATGTCCCCTTCAACGAGTGGCCCGAGGGACAGCATTCGCTAGGATCGGGCCATGCTGTCCGACCCGGCCGAGCCACTCCACTCCCCCGCCGGTCACCGGCCCCACCGCGTGGTCGTCCTCGCCCTCGACGGGCTGCTGCCGTTCGAGCTGGGCATCCCGCACCGCGTGTTCGGCCGCCCCCGGGACGAGCGGGGGCGCCCGCTGTACGAGGTGGTCACCTGCTCGGTCCGGCCGCCGGGACCGGTGGAGACGGACGCCGACTTCACCGTCCACGTGCCCAACGGCCCGGAGGCCCTGGCCACCGCCGACACGGTGATGATCCCGGCCTGCTACGAGCTGGGACCGGTCTTCGAGCGGGGCGAGCTGACGGACGAACTGGCGGACGCGCTCGGCCGCATCCCGCCGGCGGCCCGCATCGCCTCCATCTGCACCGGGGTGTACGTCCTCGCCGCCGCCGGCCGGCTCGACGGGCGCCGCGCCACCACGCACTGGGCGGACGCGGAGCGGCTGCAGCGGTTGTTCCCGAAGATCGACGTCGACCCGGACGTGCTGTTCGTCGACGACGGCGACATCCTCACCTCGGCGGGTGTGGCGGCCGGGATCGACCTGTGCCTGCACATGGTGCGGCGCGACCACGGCGCCGCCGTCGCCAACGACGTGGCCCGGCGCACGGTGGTGCCGCCGCACCGGGACGGCGGCCAGGCGCAGTACATCCAGCGTCCGGTGCCGGATCCGCAGCAGGCGTCCACGAGCGGCGCCCGCGCCTGGGCGCTGGGCCGGCTGCACGAGCCGATCCAGCTGCGCGACCTGGCGGAGCGGGAGTCGATGTCGGTGCGCACCTTCACCCGCCGCTTCCGGGAGGAGACCGGGGTCAGTCCCGGGCAGTGGCTCACCCGTCAACGGGTCGAGCGGGCACGGTACTTGCTGGAGGCCACCGAGCTGACCGTGGACCAGGTGGCGCGGGACGCGGGCTTCGGCACGGCCCAGTCCATGCGGGCCCGGCTCCAGGCGGCCCTCGGCGTGACCCCCACGGCCTACCGGCGCACCTTCCGCGCGGCCTCGGAACGCGGGGAGGGGGCGGCGGTCGCGGGTTGAGCGCCTCTCCCCCGCGTCCGCTTGTCCACAGGCTGTGGACAAGCGGACGCCCCGCGGCGGTGCGGCGCCGCCCGCCCCGGGCACGGCAGCCCCGCACCGCCCTTCGGCTCCGGCGGCCCCGCCAGGTCCCCCGCCCCCGGGAGGCACGCGCCGGATCACGACCCACACTCGCCGAGGACCCCCGTCGCGGTGCCCTCGCCGTCCCCTCGCGGCGAATCGCTGACGTCCAGCGTGATCACCCGGTCACGCCACGTCAACACCGTTTCGGAGCGCTGTGCGGAGTTTGCGGCGTTTGCCTGTTTCATCGGCTCGGCGCACGGGAGCACACCCGGCGCACCGGATCACGCACGGCACCGGAGTGCCGTCCCGCCGTGCACCTGTGCCTCCCCGAAGACGCGGCAACCGTCGGACCGCGGAGCGCTCAGACCGCCTCGTACGCCAGCCCGTCGTACGGCACCGCGCCGCCGCCGCAGGAGGCGCGGGCGGCGTCGGACGCCGCGCCGCAGCGGTCGAGTTCGCACCAGATGCGCTTGCCGGCGCCCTCGGTGCTCCAGCCCCAGCGGTCGGCCAGCCCGTCGACGAGGGCGAGTCCGCGTCCGCCGGTCGCCTCGTCGCCGGCGCAACGCGGCACCGGCGCGCGGCCGCTGCGGTCGGCGACCTCCAGACGGACGGTGACCTCCTCGGCCGCGTCCGCGCCGGGCAGCGACAGTCGCAGGACGGCCGGACAGCCGGTGTGCACCACGGCGTTGGTGACCAGCTCGGAGACGAGCAGGATCAGCGTCTCGGCCAGCGGTTCGTCGGCCCCTATGCCGGACCCGGCCAGCCGTGAGCGGGCCCAGCGCCGGGCCCGCCCCACCTCAGCGGGGTCGGGCCGGATCTCCAGCTGCACTTGAAGCACCTGCACCGCTCACACCATCCGAACCGGCGGACACTTGGACTCGCGCCTCACGAGGGCCACGATCCTAGCCATTTTTCGCATGGCCAGAACAACGGCCGGGACCGGGATCACGGACCGTGACTCCCTTGTGGGACAGCTTGGTTGACGTACAGTCACCTCAACAAGCGCTTCGGGCATATTCCAGCGCGAAGGAGTACCCGTACGGCATACTGTGCGACGCTCGTCGCGCGGGATCGAACGGAGCGCGGGGAACGGCCGGTTGGCCCCACGAGCAGCCGCAGGCACGGCCCCTCGGGCATCCGCCCCGAGGGCGGCCCGGCCACGGTGCGCGCTCACGACGACTCGCATCCCGCACAACGTACCGGGCCGCGCCCCGACTCCGGGCCGTGACGAAGGAACTCGTCCGGCCCGAAGCCTTCCGGACGCTCCGTGATCAGGAAAATGCCACGATCGGTGACACGGACGTCCGGCGCGTCACTCGGGGACGGTGAAGTAGCGGGCGAACGCGGAGACGATCTCCTCCTCGCCGATCCGTCCGTCCCCGTCGGTGTCCAGCTGTGCGGCGGCCTCCGCGGCGACGTCCCCCTCGATGCCCAGCACCTGGAGCACGCGCGCGGTGTTCTCCACGCCGACCGCGCCGTCCCCGGTGGTGTCGGCGACGGCGAGCGCCGCGTGCAGGAAGGGCCGGGCGATCTCGGCGAAGCGCTCCGGGTTGTCCCGCAGCCGCTTGAGCGCGCCGGTCACGAACTCCTCGCGGGTGATGCGCTGGTCGCCGTCCCGGTCGGCGATGCCGGCCATGCCCTGCCAGAACGCCTCGGCGCCGACGTACAGGGCCTGGCCCCGGTCGGAGCGGGCCGCCGTGCCGAACTCGGCGAGCAGCGCCTTGGCCGCCGCCATGAAGTCCTCGCGGTCGATGTAGCCGTTGCCGTCCTGGTCGAAGCCGGCGAAGCGGGCCGCGATCCTGCGCTCGTACTCGCTGGTGACCATGTCTTGTTCAGGCCGCCTTAGGTCGGAGGGGTCGTCTCGCTGGGAGCGTACGGGGTGAGAGGGCGCGGGGGAGCCGGAAAGCACCGCTTGGACCAGGACCGGGGGAACACCGGGACACACGTGTGACACGTGTGAGGGGAACCACGCGCGGGCCGCGGGGTGAGAAGGGCGGCGGCTCAGGCCGGGAGCGGGCGGGCGTCCTCGTCGACGGCGGACGGCACGTCCGGGTGGATCTCGAACAGACGGCGCACCCCGAGCGCGCCGAGCACCTTGTTGACGTGGCTGCCGTCGGCGGCGCCCCGCGCGGGCAGGATCAGCCGGAGCCGGCCCTGGCAGGAGCGCAGCAGCCGGCGGGAGGCGATGAGCACGCCCACCCCGCTGGAGTCGCAGAACCACACCTCGGAGAGATCGAGGACGAGCCGGTGCCGCCCCTCGGCCACGACGTCGTGCACCCGCTGCCGCAGCACCGGGGACGTCACCAGGTCCAGCTCGCCGCAGACCCGGAGGACGGCCCATTCGCCGTTCTCCTGGTCGGTCACTTTGAAGCTCACCACCACGCCCCTCGGTCGCCGAAACGGAAGCAACGCCTACGCTTCCCTGCTGCGCGGCTGCCCACCGGCCGTGCCCTGAAACGCGGCCCCGGAAACGGTTACCGAACAGGAAGGGCTTGTTTCGGTCGCAATCGATCCGATTCGATCGGTTCCGATCGACGCGTCATGGGGCAGACATGATCCGCACGCCGTGCGACCTGCGCGGGCGCCCCTCTACCACGGAAGGCGCCGCGAGGGGCGCACATTGCCACAAAGGGGCGTGCACGCGCGTCCATGGCGACTACATTCGTGGCGTCGCCGGTCACACGCCGGCCCCGGGCACCGACCACCCCGGGGGCCCGGGGGACGAACAGGGGGTGAGGGGCCGCATGCAGAAAAAGACCGTACCGCCCCGCTGGGACCGCACGATGCAGCAGCGGCTCGCCCGCGGGGAGGCGGCCGCTCTCGGCGAGCTCTACGACCGCTTCGCCTCCCTGGTGCACGGCCTCGCCCACCGCGTCCTCGGTGACGAACACGCGGCCGACACCGTCACCCGTGACGTCTTCGCCCACGTCTGGCAGCACCCCGGCGCCTACGACCCCCGGCAGGGCCCCCTGCGCAGCTGGCTCGCCGCCCTGACCAACCGGCTGGCCGTGGAGCGGCTGCGCACCACCGGGACCGCCGCGCTCGCCCGGGGCGGCCCCGGCACCACCGAGGACCTGGAGCGCACGGTCCGGCACGCCACGGTGGCCGCCCGCGCCGACTACATCGTCCAGTCCATGCCCGCACCCCTGCGGGCCGCGCTGGAACTGGCCTACTTCCAGCGCCGGGACTACCGGCAGACCGCCGCCGACCTCGGCGTCACCGACGAGGAGGCCCGCCGCCGGCTGCGCCTCGGCCTCCAGCTGCTGGCCACCGCCCACGACGCGGGGACGCCGGGAGCACCGCCCCGGATCGGAGGTGCCGCGTGAGCGGGCGCCGCCCCGGGCCGTACGACGACCGCACCCCCCTGGCCGCCGGGCCGGACGAGCTGCCCCCGGGGCCGGAGCACCAGGTGCTGAAGTCGCTGCTGGGCGCCTGGGCGCTGGCCGCCTGCGCGCCCGCCGAGGCCGACGCCGTCGAGGAACACCTCGGTGACTGCGGCCCCTGCGCGGACGAGGCGCTGCGGCTGCGCGAGGCCGTCGGCCTCCTCCAGCGCCCCGAGAGCCTCGACCTGAAGCCCGTACTGCGCACCCGTGTCCTGGAGAGCTGCCTGGAGCGGCGCCCTCCGCGTATCCCGGTCCCCGAGTGGGCCGCCGCCTACGACGCCGAGACCGCCCGGCTCGACGCGCTGCTCCAGGACTTCGGAGACAACGAGTGGCACGCGCCGGTGCGGCTGCGCTGGTACGAGGGCGACGAGGTGAGCAGCCGCCGCACCACCGTCGCCGGGGTCATCGCCCATCTGATGACCGTCGACGGGCTGGTCGCGGTCGCCCTCGGCCTCCAGGACCCGCTCGGCGACGTCCGGCCCGAGCGCCCCACCCCGTCCGGCCGCACGGAGGCGTACTGGCGGGCCGCCCGCTTCCCGCCCACCCGGGCCGTCCGCGGCCCCTGGCGCGAGCAGAGCCACCGGCTGGTCCGCACGGTCTCCTTCACCGGCGGCGACACCGGCCGCACGACCGTCCCCTACGGCGACTTCGCGCTGCCGCTGCACGACGCCATGCTGGACCGGGCCTTCGAATGCTGGGTGCACGCGGAGGACATCGCCGAGGCGGTGGACTACCCCTACGACCCGCCCGCCGGACGCCATCTGCACGACATGGTGGATCTCGCGGCCCGGCTGCTGCCCCTGGTCCTGGAGGACCGCCGCCACCACGGGCTGGCCGCCCCTGTGGAGCGCCGGCTGGTGGCGGCCGGGGAACCGGGGCGCAGCCTGCGGCTGGAGATCGAGGGGTCCGGCGGCGGGGAGTGGCTGATCCCGCTGGACTCGCCGGCGGCGAAGGGGTCCGCCGAGCACGAGGTGGCTCATGTCGCCCTGGACGGGGCGGAGTTCTGCCGGCTGGCGGCGGGGCATGTGCCGCCGCCCGAGGCTGCCGCCGGGCAGGAGGGGGACCGCGAGGCGATCAGGGATGTGCTGTTCGCTGCCGCGAGCTTGAGCAGGATGTAAGGGCGCCTTGTGCTTCGTCGGCGGCTGCGGGCCGTCCTGGGCCGTTCGCGCAGTTCCCCGCGCCCCTTCGGGGCACGTTCACCGCAGCGCCTCAAGGGGCGCGGGGAACTGCGCGAGGAACCACGACGCACCCGCAGCCGCCGACGGCGAGAAGGGACCGCCTCTCAGGCGAACACGACCGTACGGCGACCGTTCAGCAGAATCCTCCGCTCCGCATGCCACTTCACCGCCCGCGCCAGCGCCTGGCACTCCACATCCCGCCCGACGGCGACCAACTGGTCGGGCGTGACGTCGTGCGACACCCGCTCGACCTCCTGCTCGATGATCGGCCCCTCGTCGAGATCCGCGGTGACGTAATGAGCGGTCGCACCGATCAGCTTCACACCCCGCGCATGCGCCTGGTGATACGGCTTCGCGCCCTTGAAGCTCGGCAGGAAGGAGTGGTGGATGTTGATGATCCGCCCCGACAGCTGCTTGCACAGATCGTCCGAGAGCACCTGCATGTAGCGGGCGAGGACGACGAGTTCGACCTCCTCCTCGCCCACGATCTCCAGCAGCCGCGCCTCGGCCTCCGGCTTGGTGTCCCTGGTCACCGGAATGTGGTGGAAGGGGATGTTGTAGGAGGCCACCAGCTCGGCGAAGTCGGTGTGGTTGGACACCACCCCGGCGATCTCCACGGGCAGCGCGCCGGTCCGCGCCCGGAACAGCAGGTCGTTCAGGCAGTGCCCGAACTTGCTGACCATCAGCAGGATGCGCATCTTCTCGTCGGCCCGGTTGATCTGCCAGTCCATCTGGAAGGAGTCGCCGATCGCCGCGAAGCTCGCCCGCAGCTTGTCCACCGTGACCGGGGCCTCGGCGGAGAAGTGAACGCGCATGAAGAACAGACCCGTGTCGTGGTCGCCGAACTGCTGGCTGTCCTCGATGTTGCAGCCGGTCATGAACAGGTAGCTGGACACGGCGTGCACGATGCCCTGCTTGTCGGGGCAGGACAGGGTGAGGACGTACTGGTCGGCAGGTGCCGCGGCTCGGGTGGACTGCTCGCTCATGGGGGAAAGGGTCGCACACCCGGACCGGCGCCCGGCCGGTCGTCCCGCTAGGCGGAACGGGTCATGATGCGCAGCGCCTCGAGCGTGCGGGGCGCCGCGTCCGGGTCGTCGCCGTCGCTCGCCGCCATCCGTACGTGCGCGTCGCGCGCGGCGCGCACCGCCTCGGGCCAGCCCTCGTGCTCCAGGTACGCGGCGACCGGGGCGTCCGGCCCGACCTGGTGCATGATCCGCAGCACGCGCAGCACGGCGGTGTCGACGAGCGCGGCCTCCTGCGAGTCGCGGAAGATCGTGCCGACGTACTTCTCCGCGGACCAGTTGTCCAGCCAGGTGTCCTCGACCAGCCGGTACACGGCGTCGGTGACGTCCCCGTAGCCGGGCACACCGGCCAGCCAGACGTCCCGCTGGAAGCCGGGGTCGGAGAGCATGTGCAGCGCGGAGCGCACATTGCTGCGCCAGCGCCACCACGGCATGTCGTTGAGTGGCATGCCGCCCATGGTGGAGGAGCGACGGCCGCGACGGGAAGAGTTCTCCGAACCTTGCACGGTCGTCGATCGTACGTTTCCGCTCCGAACGCGCCGGACGGGCCCCCGCAATTCACCTCCGCGTCACCTCCCGTCGACCGAGCGTCACGGCACGGTTCGCCATGTGAGGGAATGGTGCGGGGACATGACCGGCAGGCGACGCATCCGCAGCACCGTCCTCCCCCGCTCCCTCGTCCGGCCCGCCCGCGCCGGCGCCCTGGCCGCAGGCGCGCTGACGGCCTGCGCCGCGCTGCTCGCCGGCTGCGGGATCGTCCCCGGAGTCACGGGGGGCCCGGGGGACGACACGATCACCGTGATGACCTGGGCGCCCGAGAACACCGGCGCGACCAACAAACCCGGCATGCCGGCGTTCGCCGAGGCCTACGGCCGCTGGGTGAACGCCCACGGCGGCATCAACGGCCGCCCGCTGAAGGTGCTGACCTGCAACGAACGCGACGACGCGGTGGCCGCGGCGCGCTGCGCCCGGCGCGCGGTCGCGGAGAACGCCGTCGCCGTGGTCGGCTCCTACAGCCAGCACGGCGACGCCTTCCTGCCCACGCTGGAGACCGCCGGCATCCCGTACATCGGCGGCTACGGCCTCACCCACGACGAGTTCACCAGTCCGCTGTCCTACCCGGTCAACGGCGGACAGCCCGCGCTGCTCGCCGGGCTCGGCCGCACCCTCGCCGACGCGTGCGGTCCGGTCGCCCTGGTCCGGCCCGACACCATCGCGGGCGACCAGCTCCCGCCGCTGCTGGACTCCGGCCTCGCGGCGGGCGGCCACGACCCGGCCGGTGACCTGCGCGCCGCCGAGGCCGCGACCTCCTACGGCGACGCCGCCGAGCGTGCGCTGGAGCACGCCGCCACCGGCACCGGGGAGAAGGGCTGCGTGGTGCCCGCGCTCGGCGACCGCACCGGCACCTTCATGGACTCCTTCCGCCGCGCCCGCGCCCAGCACCCCGAGGTGCGCACCGCGACCGTGCTCGGCAGCGTCGACCAGACGGTGCTGGACGCCTCCGGCGGGGCGTCGGGACCGTACGAGGGGGCGTACGTCACCGGCTGGTACCCGGAGGCGGGGGACGCGCGCTGGGACCCGATGAAGGAGGTCATCCGGGCGGAGGCGTTCGGCGACAACCGCATCGACCCGGGGGACGCCGGCGTGCAGACCACGTGGATCGCCTACACCGTGCTCCGCCAGGCGGTGGAGTCCCTCGGGGACGGCGAGGTCACCGCGGACACCGTGAGCGCCGCACTGGACGGCGGCCTGAAGGTCACCACGGGCGACCTCACCCCCACCCTCCGCTGGAAGTTCCAGGACACCCTGGCCTCCATCGGCCTCCCCCGCCTGGTCAACGCGAACGTCACGCTCCAGCAGGTGCGCAACGGCCGCCTCACCACAGCGGCGGACGGCTTCACGGACGTGACGTCCACGCTGAAGGAAGCAGCGCTCTAGGACGCCCTACAGCTGCGTGGGAGCCCGCTCGGTCAGCCCGTACTCCCGGGCGATCGCGTTCCACAGCTCCGAAGCCTTCTTCTTCTGCTCGGTGGCCGTCCCGCTCTCCCGGTTCCCCGCGGCGGTCTGCTCGGTGACGCGGGCCTGCCCCTTCTTGCACCCCTTCTTGCCCTGGGTCTGGTCCGCCCACCGCGCGTAGTGGTCGTCGGCCGCGGCGGACGCCTTCCACGCCTTCCGCAGCGCCTCGCTCAGCGCCTCGTGCTGGGGCAGCTTGTCCACGGAGAGCTGGGACAGGTCGGTCACGAGCTGCTTCCGCTGCTTCGCGGCCTCCCGCAGATCGGACGCGGCCTGGCCGAGGTCACGGCACGCCTTCACGTCCTCCACCGCGTTGATCACGCTGCTGCGGCTGTCGCCGCTGTGCGCGAGCAGCTTGTCCAGCTCGACGGCCTGCTCCCGGGCCAGGTCGACGCTCGGCGACGGCGAGGCCTCGGTGCTCGCGGGCGCGGTGGCGGAGACGGGCTGGTTGGCGCTGCCGTCGTCGTCCTTGCTGCCGCTGCCGAGCAGGGCGCCCGCGCCGACGCCGACGACGGCGAGGCCGACGCCGACCGCGGCGATCAGCGGCCAGCGCGGGCCGCCGTTGCCCCCGCCGCCGCGTCCACCGCGTCCGCCGCCGTGGCCCGAGGCGGGCGGCGCGGGCGGTCCGGGCGGGGTGCGGTCGGCCCGGGCGGGTCGGCCGTAGTCCATGCGCGGCATCTGCTGGGTGGCGCCGGCCGCGCCGTCGTCGCTGCGGAAGAGGTTGTCGAACTCGGCGGGCGGCTGCCGGCCCGCGTCGCCCTGCGCGGCGCCGTACGGCGGGGGCCCCTGGTCGGTGATCGGGGCGATGAACTGGGTGGGCTCGGCGTCCGGCCCGGCCGGCTGCTGGGCGATGCCGAGGTTGCGGGTGGACTCCGCGTCGTGCGCGGCGGGCATCTCGGGCGGCAGCGCGCCCGGGGCGACCGGGGGTATGTACTGGGTCGCGCCCTCGTCGGCGCCTCCGGCCGGGACCGGCGGGATGACCTGCGTGGCGCCCTCGTCCGCGCCGGGCGCGGGGGGCGGCGGGGCGGCGTGGGCGGGCGGGTAGCCGTACCCGCCGCCGGGGGCTCCGTAGCCGGAACCGTGCTGCGGGGGCAGCGGGCCGCCCGCGGTGTGCCCGCCGTACGCGGCGGCGCCTCCGGCGGCCTGGCCGTACCCGTCCGTGGCGTACCCGCCGCCCTGCCCGTAGGTGTCGTGCCCGCCGGCCGGGTGGCCGCCCTGGGACGGAGCCCCCTCGGGCGGCAGCGGCCCGGGCCCCTGCACGCCCTGCGGCTGGCCGCCGTGCTGCTGGTGGCCGTGCTGCGGCTGACCGCCGTACTGACCGTGCTGCGGGCCGCCCTGCCCCTGGCCCCCCGTGTCCCACGCGGACGCGGCCGGCTGCTGCCACTGCCCGTCGTTCGCGGACGGCCACTCCTGGCCCGGGGGCGGGGAGGCGGCCTGCTGGTCGGGGCCCCAGGGGTTCCCCCAGGTCTGGCCGCCGGGCGGCGCCGACGCGGGGTATCCGCCGGCGGGCGGGCCGTCCGTACCGCCGGGCGCGACCGGACCGGACGTCATGCCCGGCAGCAGGGGCTCACCACCGTCCGAGGGCAGCACGATGCCTTCGCGCGCTTGGCGCGGCGAGGGCTCCTCGCCCTGTCCACTCTGCGTCACCGGGACTCCTAGCCATGGGGGACCTTGTGAATCGGGCTCACGCTACCGGGTCCCCGGAGCCGGGTGCCACGCAGCACGGAACCCGGCCTCCTGCCCTGTGAGCGCGATAACAAAACCCGGTCGCCGCAGGCCGTTGACGTCCCTCTCCTTCCCTCGCGCCCCGTCCCGGTCCCGTCGAGGTGTCGCGTACGTCACGCCGCCGTCTGCAACTCCATCCGCGCCCCGAACTCCCTTACCACCGGCTCCTCCCGGTACGGCTCGAGCCGCTGCTGAAGGTCCTCCAGGTACTCCGCGCCCCGGTTGGAGCGCAGCCCGCCCAGGAGTTCGGCGGCCTTCAGGCCTGTGGCGCAGGCCTGTTCGATCTCGCGCTGCTGCACCTGGGCGGTGGCGAGCAGCACATGGCCGATCGCCCGGCGCCGTGCGCGGGTGGGCGGGTGGCCGTCCAGCGACTCCCGCGCGTACCGCGCGGCGGCCTCCGCCTGGCCGAGGTCGCGGTGGCAGTGCGCCAACTCGTCCGCGAGGTACGCCGCGTCGAAGTGCGCGATCCACGGCGGGTCGTCGCCCGAGCCCGGGTCGGCGGCCTCCAGGGCGCTCACCGCGCGGCCCGCGGCGGCGTGCGCGGCCGGGGCGTCGCCCATCAGCGCGTGCCCGCGGGCCTCGGCCGCGAGGAACATCGCCTCCGCGCGCGGTGTCACGCGCCCCCGTGCGCCTTCCTGGGCCGCGCGCGCCAACTGGGCGATCTCACGCGGGTTTCCGAGCTGGGCGGCGAGGTGGCTCATGGACGCGGCGAGCACGTACCCGCCGTAGCCGCGGTCCCCGGCGGCCTGCGCGAGCCGCAGCGCCTGGATGTAGTAACGCTGGGCCAGGCCCGGCTGGCCGGTGTCGACGGCCATGTACCCGGCCAGTTCGGTGAGTCGGGCGACGGCGGCGAACAGGTCGCGCCCCACCGCCTCGCGGTACGACCCCGCCAGCATCCCGGAGACCACGCTGTTGAGGTAGTGCACCACGACCGGGCGGACGTGCCCGCTGCCGTACTGGTGGTCCAGCGCGACCAGCGCCTCCGTCATGGAGCGCACCGCCGCCACGTCCGACTGGCCCACGCGCGGGCCGGTGGTGCGCGCGACCTGCCCGTCGGGCGCCGAGATCAGCCAGTCCCGGCTGGGCTCCACCAGCGCGGAGGCGGCGACGGACGACCCGGACAGGAAGTCCCGCCGCCCCACGTCGCTGCGCCACAGCTCGCAGACCTGCTCGATCGCTCCCAGTACCGTCGGCGAGAACTGGAGGCCGACCCCGGACGCGAGGTTCTTGCCGTTGGCCATGCCGATCTCGTCGATCGTGACCGTGCGGCCCAGCTTGCGGCCCAGCGCCTCGGCGATGACGGCCGGCGCCCGGCCGCGCGGCTGCTGTCCGCGCAGCCAGCGGGCCACCGACGTCTTGTCGTAGCGCAGGTCGAGGCCGTGCTCCGCGCCGCACATGTTGACCCTGCGGGCCAGTCCGGCGTTGGAGCATCCGGCTTCCTGGATGAGCGCCTGCAGCCGTTCGTTCGGCTGCCGGGCGACGAGCGGCCTTGCGGCCATGGCGTACCCCCTGAGGCTGCGGTGCCTGCCCACGCACCGGGTTGACGGTTTCCGCGGCCGTACGTCTCACGTCGTCCCGGCGAGACATCCGGCCGGGAGGATCAATGCCCCGTCGACATACCGACAATGCGGGACATGTGAGAATTGCCGGGGTATCGACGGTTGCCGACCCCCCTCGTGGTTACCCCGATGCGGTGGCGGATCCCCCCGCGCGCCCCCATGGATGCACCCATGCGCCCCGGAGACGGGTCCGATGCCCCTCCCCCGCGCATCCGGCAGGGCGTAACCCCTGGTGACGGGTGAAGTTGTGTTCATCGTGGAAGAGACGATCGCGGGCGCCGTACAGATCCCGAAGCAGCGCGGGGAATCGCTGCTGGACACCGCCGTGCGCTGTGCCGAGGAGCGCCACTGGGACGTGGTGCCGGGCACCTGGACCGAGGTCGTCGACGGCGTCCACGTCTGCTCGTGCGGTGACGCGGCGTGCTCCGCCCCCGGCGCGCACCCGGCGGAGCCCGGCTGGGCGGACCTGGCGACCGGGAGCGCCAGTGCCGCGCGGCGGATGTGGCAGCAGCGGCCCGGCGCCTCGGTCCTGCTGCCCACGGGGCGGGCCTTCGACGCGATCTCCGTGCCGGAGACGGCCGGTCTGCTGGCGCTGGCGCGGATGGAGCGGATGGGGCTCACGCCCGGTCCGGTGACCCTGACGCCGTACCGGCGCACGGAGTTCTTCGTCCTGCCCGGAGCGGCGGCGAAGCTTCCGGATCTGCTGCGCGCACTCGGCTGGACGGCGTCGTCGCTCGACCTGGTCGTCCTGGGCGAGGGCTCGTACGTGGTCGCGCCGCCGACCCGGGTCGGGCGGCACGGGGCCGTGCAGTGGGCCCGCCGGCCGACCCAGGAGAACCGCTGGCTGCCGGACGCGGGGGAGCTGGTGCCGTCGCTGGCGTACGCCTGCGGCCGGGACCGGTGACGGGAGCGCCGCCCCGCTCCCCGGGCCCGCGTACCGAGGTCCGCTCCCCGTAGGCTCGGGAGTTGACGGAGGGAGACGTGGTGGGCGCTGTTGCCGTACGCGTGCAGGGGCTGTGGAAGCGGTTCGGGGAGCAGGTCGCCGTCGGCGGGATCGATCTGGAGCTGCCCGCGGGGCGGTTCATCGGACTGGTCGGGCCGAACGGCGCCGGGAAGACCACCACCCTGTCCATGGTGACGGGGCTGCTCCGCCCGGACCAGGGCACCGTCGAGATCGCCGGGCACGACGTGTGGCGCGACCCGGTGCAGGTGAAGGCACGGATCGGTGTGCTGCCGGAGGGACTTCGCCTGTTCGAGCGCCTGTCCGGGCGCGAACTGCTGGCCTACACAGGCCGGTTGCGCGGGCTGCCCGGCGAGGAGGTCGACAAGCGGGCCACCCAGCTGCTCGACGTGCTCGACCTGGCGGGCGCCCAGCACAAGCTCGTCGTCGACTACTCCACCGGCATGCGCAAGAAGACCGGTCTCGCGGCGGCGCTGCTGCACAACCCCGAAGTACTGTTCCTGGACGAGCCGTTCGAGGGCGTCGACCCGGTGTCCGCGCAGACCATCCGGGGCGTCCTGGAGCGCTACACCGCCTCCGGCGCGACGGTGGTGTTCTCCTCCCACGTCATGGAGCTGGTCGAGTCGCTGTGCGACTGGGTGGCCGTGATGGCCGCCGGCCGGATCCGCGCCCACGGTCCGCTCGCCGAGGTGCGCGGCGACGCGCCGTCCCTGCAGCGGGCGTTCCTCGAACTGGTCGGCGCGGACAGCCGCGACGCCGGCTCCGACCTCGACTGGCTGGGCGGCGGTGCCCGGTGAGCGCGCCCGCCCTCACCCCGGTCGTCGTCCGGCTGAAGCTGTCCCTGTTGCGCAACGGCCTGCGTCAGTCCGGCGGCCGCCGCGCCGCCTGGATCGCCTCCGCCGTCGTCGCGTTGCTGTTCGCCGCGCTCCAGGTGCTCGGCCTTGTGGCGCTGCGCGGCGTCGACGGCGCGGAGTCGCTGGTGGTGCTGCTGGTGGCGGTGCTGGCGCTGGGCTGGGCGGTGATGCCGCTGTTCTTCCCCGGCGGCGACGAGACGCTCGACCCGACCCGTCTGGTGATGCTGCCGCTGAGTCCGCGGCCGCTGGTGCGGTCCCTGCTGGTGGCCTCCCTGGTGGGCATCGGGCCGCTGTTCACGGTGTGCCTGCTGGCCGGTTCGGTGATCGCCGTCGCCCGCGGCGCGGCGGCGTGGACGGTGGGCGCCGTCGCCGTGCCGCTGGCGCTGCTGGTGTGCGTGGCGCTCGCGCGGGCGGTGGCCGCGGCGAACGTACGGCTGCTGACCAGCCGCAAAGGGCGTGACCTGGCGGTACTCAGCGGCCTGGTCGTCGCGATCGGCGCTCAGGTGGTCAACTTCGGCGCGCAGCGGCTGGGTTCGGGGGGCCTGGACCAGCTCGACCCGGTCGCGGACGTGCTGCGCTGGCTGCCGGGCGCGTCGGCGATCGGCGCGGTGCACGCGGCCGGTGAGGGGGCGTACGGGGTTGCGGCGGCGCAGCTGGCGGTGAGCGCGGGGGCGCTCGTGGTGCTGCTCGCGCTGTGGTCGCGCACCCTGACCCGGCTGATGACCGCGCCCGACGGCTCCACCCTCCAGGCGGGCGACTCCACGGTCCGCGACCGCCCCTCCACGGGCCTCGCGCGCCTGCTGCCGCCGGGCAGGACCGGCACGGTGATGGAGCGCAGCCTGCGCTACATCTGGCGCGACCCGAAGACGAAGGCCGCGTGGGTGACGTCGCTGGCGATCGGCCTGATCGTGCCGGTGTTCAACGCCTGGCAGGGCACCGGCTCGGTGTACTTCGCCTGCTTCGCGGCCGGGATGCTCGGCATCCAGATGTACAACCAGTTCGGGCAGGACACGTCCGCGTTCTGGATGGTCGCGATGACCATCTCCTCCGCCCGCGACGCCTACGCCGAACTGCGCGCCCGCGCTCTGGCGCTGCTGCTGATCACCCTCCCGTACGCCACGCTCGTCACGGTGCTGACGGCGGCGATGCTGGACGACTGGGCGCGGCTGCCGGAGGCGCTGGGCCTGTCCTTCGCGCTGCTCGGCGCGATGCTCGCCACGGGCGCGTGGACCTCGGCGCGGTTCCCGTACTCCATCCCGCAGGAGGGCTACAAGAACGTGGCCCCCGGCCAGGTGGGCCTGGCCTGGATCTCCATCTTCGGCGGCATGATCGCGGCGGCCCTCCTCTGCCTCCCGGTCATCGCCCTCACCATCTGGCTGAACCTCGACGAGTCCGGTGAGACTCTCCGCGGGCTCCTCCTCCCCGCCGGCGCGGCCTACGGCGCCCTCCTCACCCTGGGCGGTCTCCGCCTCGCCGCCCCGCGGACGGCGGCCCGCCTGCCGGAGATCGTCACGGCGGTCAGCAAGGGATGAGGGCCCCGGCGGCGACGGGGCTCCGGGGCTCACTCCCCGTCGAGGGAGTCCAGGAACGGTTCGATCGCGGCGAGCCAGGCCTCGGGCTGGTCGTAGTGGATGAGGTGACCGGCGTCGGCGACCTCGGCGTACCGGCCCCGGGGGAGCACGCGGACCATTTCCTGGGCCTCGGCGCGGCCCAGCTCGCCGTCGAGGCCGCGGACGACCAGGGCGGGGCAGCGGACCTGGGCCAGCTCCTCCCAGTGGGCGTCGTGGACCCAGGTCTCGCGGGAGCGGAGCATCTGGCCGGGGTCGAAGACGGGGCGCCAGCCGTCGGGGGACTCGGCCATCACCTCGGCGTAGAACTCGCCGCGGGCCGGGTTGGGGCGCTCCACCCAGGGGTCGTCCTCGCCGAACCACTTCCGCACGTCGGCGAGGGTGGCGAAGGGGAGCGGCCAGGACATGAACCACTCCGCCCACTCGCGCTGCGAGGCGCCCCCGAGGGCGGAGGCCCGCATGTCGGAGATGACCAGGCCGCGGACCAGGTCGGGGCGTTTGGCGGCCAGCTGCCACGCGGTCAGCGCGCCCATCGCGTGGCCGATCAGGACGGCGGGTCCGAGGCCGAGCTGCTCCAGGGCGGCTTCCGCGTCGTCGACGTAGGCGTCGCGGGTGAAGGCTCCCTCCGGGGGCTTCTCGCTGCGGCCGTGGCCGCGCTGGTCGAGGGCGACCGCGCGATGCCGCGCGGAAAGGCGGCGGGCGGTGGACGCCCAGTGCGAGGCGCGGCCCATGAGGCCGTGGAGTAACAGCACGCCGGGCGCGTCCGGCGCGGCCGCCTCCCCCGGGTCCGGTCCGGCCTTGGCCGGGTCGCCGAACTCCCAGGCGGCCAGGCGTACGCCGTCCGCCCCCGTCACATCGATGCGTCGCGCCATGGTCTGGCACCCCCCAAGCTCGCTGCCTGCCCACTGCCACTGCCTGCCGCCGGTGCTCCGGCCCGTGCCGGCCGCCGGTCTCTGTCCCGTGCCACTGCCGCACGCTATCGAATGCGTATTCGAGATTGCTCTTCTGCCCGGCAACACCCCTCGTTCGAGTGACCCCGCGCGGGGATTGACCGGCGCGACCCGGGGGAGATCTTCAGTGGGAGGCGGACCGCTCGGGGAAACCGGTCCGAGGGGAATGACCCTGAGAGCTCGGGGCTCCGGGTCAGCACAGGGGAGGACAGGCCCCGGTGCCGTGCGGCGCCGGGGCTCCTCATATGGTCACGGCACATCGTCCCGCCCCTCCCCGGCCCGGGCGGCCTCCGCGCCACCGGGCCAAGAACCCCTCAGGTCATATGCCTCACGCGACAGCCTCGCACGCCGGCCGGGCGAACGCTGCGATTCGGCGCAACGCCGGCCGCGGCGGAGCCCGATTCGGCGCGTTCGCGTCCGGCGGGCGGAAAGCGTTCGCCCCCCTGGGTCCCGGTGCCCCGCGGCCGCCGGCGTCAGGGCTTGGCGACGAAGACGTGCGAGGCGACCTCCGACTCCAGCTCCGCCGCCTCGCCGCTGCTGCCCACCAGCACCCCGCCCGCGGACTCCGTCACGCTCACCACCGAGCCGGGCTGCACGCCCGCCCGGCGCAGCGCGTACATCAGCTGCGCGTCCGTCTGGATGGGCTCGCCGATCCGGCGCACCACGACCGTCTTGCCCTCGGCGCCCGGGTCGAGGTCGGCCAGCGACACCATGCCCTCGTCGAGGAACGGCACCGAGCCGTCCGTCTCGCCCAGCTCCTCGAGCCCCGGGATCGGGTTGCCGTACGGCGACTCGGTCGGGTGCCGCAGCAGCTCCAGGACGCGGCGCTCGACGGCCTCGCTCATCACGTGCTCCCAGCGGCACGCCTCGGCGTGCACCTGCTCCCACTCCAGGCCGATCACGTCGACCAGGAGACACTCGGCGAGACGGTGCTTGCGCATCACGCGGGTGGCCAGCCTGCGGCCCTCCTCCGTGAGCTCCAGATGGCGGTCCGGGGCGACGGACACCAGGCCGTCGCGCTCCATCCGGGCCACCGTCTGGCTGACCGTCGGCCCGCTCTGGTCGAGCCGCTCGGCGATCCGGGCGCGCATGGGGACCACACCTTCCTCCTCCAGCTCGAGGATGGTGCGGAGATACATCTCCGTGGTGTCGATCAGTCCGGACATACGTGCCCCTCGATGAGATCTGCGGATTGGCTCTGCCGGAAGGCTGGACGGCTCACCGGCGTGTGCGCTGGCCCGAGACTCAATTCTTACGCATACGACGGACAACCGGGCCGTGCTCCGCAAACGCGCGGCCCGGCCCGGCGGCGCGGCGGGCGTCCCGGACGCCGTATTGACACCGCAGTGGTCCAGACCGCACGGTGATCCGCGACATGTCCGCCCCGAAGGGAGCCGCATGAGCGACCGCACGCCCGCCGGTCAGTTCCTCGACGCCGCGATCGGGCTGCTGCGGCGGCTCCGCGACGAGGAGGCCGGGCCGATCGCGGCCGCGGGCACGATGATCGCGGACACGGTGGCCGGCGGCGGACGGCTCTTCGCCTTCGGCGCGGGCCACTCCTCGCTCGCCGCGCAGGACCTCGTCTACCGCGCGGGCGGGATCGCCCTGATGAACCTGCTCACCGTGCCGGGGGTCGTCGGCGTCGACGTCCGGCCGGCGACGCTGGGGTCCGCGCTGGAGCGGGTGGAGGGGCTGGCGGGCACGGTGCTGGACTCCTCCCCGCTGCGGGAGGGCGACCTCCTGGTGATCGTCTCCCTGTCCGGGCGCAACGTGATGCCCGTGGAGATGGCGACGAAGGCGCGCGCCAAGGGAGTGAAGGTGATCGGCGTCACGTCGGTGGCGTACGCGTCGCGGACGTCGCCGCGGAACCCCTCCGGGACGTTCCTCAAGGACCACTGCGACCTGGTGCTGGACTCCGGCATCGCGGTCGGCGACGCGGAGCTGACCTGGGAGGGCGTGTCCGCACCGTTCGCGCCCGCGTCCACGGTCGTCACCTCGGCGCTGCTCCAGGCGGTCATGGCCACCGCCGCGGCCACCCTCGCCGGCCGCGGCATCGAACCGCCCCTGCTGCGCTCGGGCAACGTCGACGGCGGCCACGACTGGAACACCCACGTGATGACGGAGTACGGCGACCGGATCTTCTACCAGCACTGAGCCCGGTACGACCGCGGGTCGCCCCGGGCAGTTGCCCTCCGTGCCGAGCGCGGACGTCGGCTGCGGGTCCGTGGTGGTCGTTCGCGCAGTTCCCCGCGCCCCTCGAGGGTGACGGTGGGGCCGCATCCCCAGGGGCGCGGCGAACTGCGCGCCCCGCCCCCGCCGGGCCGCGGACAGAGTCGCGCGGCGCGGCCTCGCCTGCGATCGGTTCGAGGAGGGCGACGCCTCGGGGCACCCGCGCCCCGGCACGGCCGGCCCTCACCCCTCCTGGGGCAGCAGCGCCGCCAGGTCCAGCGCCGTGGCGATGTGCGCCGCCACGTCCTCCGCGTACATCGCGTCGGCGCGTTCGAAGGCGGTGCGGTTGGACGTGCGCAGAAACGTCACGGCACCGAGCGTGCGGCCTCGGCTGCGCAGGACCGTGCACAGGGCGTGGACCGTGTCCCGCGGCCACTGGCGGGCCAGCGCCCACTCGCGCGCCGCGTCTCCCTTGAGCGAGCCCGCGCCGGCCCGCACCGATCCGGCGCGCTCCACGCACTGCAGGGCAGGGTGCCCGTCGGCGTACAGCACCGGGAGGCCCGCCCGGCCGTCGAGGCGGCTGGGGCCCGGGGCGCCGGAGGGGGTCTCGGCGATCCGCACCAGCCGGACCCGGCCGGTGTCCGCGCCGCCCTCGGCGACCCGGTCGATCAACGCGTGGTCGGCGAATCCGGCGAGCGCGAAGTCCAGGTGGACGGTGGCCGCCTCGGCCGGGTTCTCGCACTCCGCCGCCGCGCGGGCGGCCCGGTGCAGCTGCTGGGCGCGGAACCGCAGCAGCGACGCCTCCTGCTCGCCCTGCCGTGTGTCGGTCACGTCCTGGAACAGCCAGCCCACCCCGAGCGGCACCGGCTCCTCCGCGAGCGGCGACGACAGCCGCACGAACCCGTTCCGCCAGCAGCGCCTGCGCTCGCCCTCGGGCGTCCGCACGGTCACCCACAGCTCGGCCGGCGCGGGCGGGGCGCCCTCGGCGAGCACATGGGTGAGCGCGCTCTCCAGTTCCTCCACGCCCTGCGTCAGCAGTTCCCCCAGCGGCCGCCCCAGCACGGACGTACGGCCCGCGCCGAGCGCCCGCGCGGCGTACGCGTTGACGACGGCGGGCCGCAGGTCGGCGTCGACGAGGACGACGCCCCAGCCGGCGTCCTCCAGCAGCGCCTCGCTCAGCGCGATGGAGCGTTCCAGGTCGATCTGCGCGTGGACCTCGCTGAACGCGCAGTAGACCCCGGCGGGCTTGCCGTCGGGACCCCGTACGGCGGCGGACTGGGTGCGCACCAGGACCCGGCGGCCGTCCTTGGTGAGCAACGCGAACTCGTTGACCTGACGGCCGGGCGCGTCCATGGCCGACATCAGCCGGGCCTCGACCTCCTCGGCGTCCGCGCTGCGCACGGCCCATCCGGCGAAGCCGGCGCGGCCGACCGCCTCCTCGGCGGTCCAGCCGAGGACACGCTCGGCCTCACGGTTCCAGTGGGTCACCACGCCGTCCGCGTCGAAGGCGCACAGGGCGGCGTCCATGCCGTCGAGCAGCGCCGCGAGCAGGTCGGAGCCGGCCGGCCCCTCCCGCTCGGGCTCGGGCCCCTCCGGGCCCAGCTCGTCGGTGGCCCCACTACGCCGGGATGCACTCACCTGAACCCCCTGCAGGCTGTGTCCGCACGTACGGCACGACGATTCGCTCACCAACAATCATTCAACTTGAACGTGACCCAGCGCACATCGAGTTCCCGACAAGATTGTGGGAATTGTTGCCTGCCCCTGGTACCCACCCTTTCCCGAGGCAAAAGACCTCATGCGGCGGCCGGGGGCACGGCGCGGACCGGCGAGGGGTTGAGGCGGGCGAACCCCTCCTGCCGCTGGTACGGGAAGTACGGGTACGGCGCCGCCTTCACGCTCGCCGCGTCGAGCTTCGCCATGTGCTCGGGGTCGAGGGTCCAGCCGACGGCGCCCAGGTTCTGCCGGAGCTGTTCCTCCGTGCGGGCGCCGACGATGACGGACGAGACGGTCGGGCGCCGCAGCAGCCAGTTGAGGGCGATCTGCGGCACGGCTTTCCCCGTCTCCTCCGCGATCTCGTCGAGCGCGTCGGTCACCCGGTACAGCAGTTCGTCGTCGACGGGCGGGCCGTAGTCGGCGGTGCGGTGGAGCCGGCTGCGGGCCGGGAGAGGCCGCCCGCGGTGGATCCGGCCGGTGAGCCGCCCCCAGCCCAGCGGGCTCCAGACGACGGCTCCGAGCCCCTGGTCGAGGGCGAGCGGCATCAGCTCCCACTCGTAGTCGCGGCCGACGAGGGAGTAATACACCTGGTGGGCGACGTAGCGCGGGTACCCGCGCCTCTCGGCGGTGGCGAGGGACTTCATGGCCTGCCAGCCGGAGAAGTTGGAGATCCCCGGGTAGCGGACCTTCCCGGCGCGCACCAGGTCGTCGAGCGCGGACAGCACCTCCTCGACCGGGGTGCCCGCGTCGAAGGCGTGCAGCTGGAACAGGTCGATGTGGTCGGTGCCGAGCCGGCGCAGCGCGTCCTCACAGGCCGTGATCAGCCGCGCCCGGGAGGTGCCGGCCTCGCCGGGGCCATCACCCATCGGCAGCCCGGTCTTGGTGGACAGGATCACCTGGTCCCTGCGGCCCTTGATCGCGGCGCCCAGCACCTCCTCGGACGCGCCGGCCGAGTAGACGTCGGCGGTGTCGAACATCGTGATGCCCGCATCCAGGCAGATGTCCACGAGGCGGCGCGCCTCGCGCGCGTCGGTGTCGCCCCAGGCTCCGAACAGCGGCCCGCTGCCGCCGAAGGTGCCGGCGCCGAAGCTCAGCACGGGTACCTCGAGTCCGGACGCGCCCAGTCGCCTGTATTCCATGACCGCTCCTCCATGTCACCGTCGGCATGACTAATGGGTCTACAGTTCCATTAGCCTGAGGCGTGTCACGCTAGCAGGCATGGGTCGTTAATGGAACGGGAGTACCGTTATGAATACCGAGCCGGGAAGCGTACGCCCGGGAGGCCGCACGGCGCGGGTCCGGGCGGCGGTGCTGCGCGCGGCCGGGGACGTGCTGGCCGAGCAGGGGTTCGCGCACCTGGACCTCGCGGACGTCGCGCGCCGCGCCGAGGTCGGCAAGACCACCGTCTACCGGCGCTGGGGCACGGTGACCGGCCTGGTGGCCGATCTGCTGGCGGACATGGCCGAGCAGTCGCTGCCGCGGGCCGAGACCGGCTCCCTGCTCGGCGACCTCACGGCCAACGCCCGGCTCGTGCGGCGCACGCTCGCCGACCCGCGGCAGGGCGCTCTGTTCAAGGCGGTGATCGCGGCGGCCGCCTGCGACACCAGGACCGCCGAGGCTCTGCACCGGTTCTACGAAATTCGCGTCGCGGAGTGGGCGCCCTGTGTCGAGCAGGCCGTCGAGCGGGGCGAGGCGCCCGAGGGCACCGACGCCCACGAGGTGATCCGCGCGGTGTCGGCGCCGCTGTATTACCGCCTCCTGACCACCGGCGCGCCGCTCGACGAGGCGTCCGCGGACCGGGCGGCGCGGGCAGCCGCGGCCGCCGCGCGCGCCGGGGTGTTCGTGGCGCGCGGCTGAGGCGCGCCACGGCCGCCGGAAGGCCGGCACGGAAAAGTGGTTGATCCGGCGGCGGGCGGTTCTTAGGCTGGCGGTACTTCGGAAAGGAGGTGGTTCGGCAGATGTATGACAACCGGACGGAAGAGGTGGCTGCGGGCTAGTGGCCCGCCGCCGTACTCGGTTCGGCGCCGGACCGGCGTGCGCGAGACGCACGCGACCGGCCCAATCCAACGCAGTCACCCGACCCGCGAGTCGCCGGTAACGTCCGGCCGGCTCCCCCGAGGGGGAACCAGACTCGCGGGTCGTCTGCGTTTCAGCGGGCGAGGGACGCGTAACCCTCGACCTCGCGCGGGTCGCGCGGGCCCGGGCCCACGTAGCGGGCCGACGGGCGGACCAGCCGGCCCGTGCGCTTCTGCTCCAGGATGTGCGCCGACCAGCCCGCGGTGCGGGCGCAGGTGAACATCGAGGTGAACATGTGGGCCGGCACCTCCGCGAAGTCCAGCACGATCGCGGCCCAGAACTCCACGTTCGTGGCCAGCACGCGGTCCGGGCGGCGGGCGTGCAGCTCGGCCAGGGCGGCCTTCTCCAGCGCCTCGGCGACCTCGAAGCGCGGCGCGCCCAGCTCACGGGCGGTGCGGCGCAGCACGCGGGCGCGGGGGTCCTCCGCGCGGTAGACGCGGTGGCCGAATCCCATCAGGCGCTCGCCCTTGTCGAGGGTCTTCCGGACGTACGCCTCCGCGTCCCCGGTGCGCTCGATCTCCTCGATCATGTGCAGCACCCGCGAGGGCGCGCCGCCGTGCAGCGGGCCGGACATGGCGCCGACGGCCCCGGACAGGGCGGCCGCGACGTCCGCGCCGGTGGAGGCTATGACGCGGGCGGTGAACGTGGAGGCGTTCATGCCGTGCTCGGCGGCCGACGTCCAGTACGCGTCGACGGCGGCGACGTGCTTGGGGTCGGGCTCGCCGCGCCAGCGGATCATGAAGCGCTCGACGACCGACTCGGCCTTGTCGATCTCGCTCTGCGGCACCATCGGCAGCCCCTGGCCGCGGGCCGACTGGGCGACGTACGACAGGGCCATGACGGCGGCGCGGGCGAGGTCCTGGCGGGCCTGCTCGGCATCGATGTCGAGGAGCGGTTTCAGGCCCCACACGGGGGCGAGCATGGCGAGCGCGGACTGCACGTCGACGCGGATGTCGCCGGAGTGCACGGGAATGGGAAACGGCTCGGCGGGCGGCAGCCCCGGGGCGAACGCCCCGTCGACGAGCAGCCCCCAGACGTTGCCGAAGGAGATGTGACCGACCAGGTCCTCGATGTCGACGCCCCGGTAGCGGAGGGCGCCGCCCTCCTTGTCCGGTTCGGCGATCTCCGTCTCGAACGCGACGACTCCTTCGAGTCCGGGTACGAAGTCGGACATCAGGCGGCTCCCTCGATAGGTGGGTGACAGATGGTGTTGTGGGGTGGGACGACCATGTGTCGTGGCGCGGTCGGCGTGGGTCCCGGGGATCCGCGGTCGGCTCGTGGGACTCGCGGTCCGGACGTCACCCCTGTGATGCCCGGCTGGCGGTCACCCAACCGGATCAGTGCCAGCACGATATCCCTGAGTGCCAGTTTTGGGGAGGGTTCGCGGCACTGAGTGCCACCAGTGAGGTTGGGCACCGGCTGTCTGTGACGTGGGCCACCAGGCCGTCGGGGCCTGGGCGGATACGGCAGGATGACGGCGTGACCGACCGAGACGCCGTTCCCCTCGATCTCGCCTCGATGCGCAAGCACTACCGGACCGAGGGGCTCTCCGAGACCGACCTCGCCGCCACCCCCGTCGAGCAGTTCGCGCGCTGGTTCGCGCAGGCCGCGCGGGAGGGCGGGCTGTTCGAGCCGAACGCCATGATCGTGTCGACCGCGGACGCGGCGGGCCGGCCCAGTTCGCGCACGGTGCTGCTGAAGCACTTCGACGCGGGCGGGTTCGTCTTCTACACGAACTACGAGTCCCGCAAGGGCCGTGACCTGGCCGAGAACCCGCACGTCTCGCTGCTGTTCCCCTGGCATCCGGTCGCCCGGCAGGTCATCGTCACCGGCACGGCCCGCCGCACCGGACGCGACGAGACGGCCGCGTACTTCCGCACCCGGCCGCACGGCTCACAGCTGGGCGCGTGGGTCAGCGGCCAGTCGTCGGTGATCGCGTCCCGTGCGGAGCTGGACACGGCGTACGCCGAACTGGCGGCCCGTTACCCGGAGCACGAGCGGGTCCCGGTCCCCCCGCACTGGGGCGGCTTCCGGGTCGTCCCGGAGACGGTGGAGTTCTGGCAGGGCCGGGAGAACCGCCTCCACGACCGCCTGCGGTACGTGGCCCTGCCGGGCGGGGGCTGGAGGGTGGAGCGGCTGGCGCCGTGAGGGCGGGCATTCCGCTCGCGGCGCGGCCGTCGGTGAGCTGAGCCGGGGCCCCTCAGCCCAGCGCCTCGTCCAGGAGGTCCGCCCACTGGGTGACGACCCGCTCGCGGCGGGCGGTGTCGTCGGTGAGGAGGGTGGCGAGGCCCAGGCCGCGGGCCATGTCGAGGAAGCCCTGGACCGTCTCCCGGACGCCGGGGCGGGACTCGTCGGCGCCGAGGAGTTCCACGGCGATCCGGTGCGAGTCGCGTCCGACCCGAAGTTCCAGCTCGGTCACCCGCGGCCGCAGCTGCTCCTCGTTGGAGGCGGCCACCCACAGGTGCAGGGCGGCACGGAAGAGGGGGCCGGTGTAGAGGCCGACGAGCGCGGCGACCACCGCCCGGCGGTCGTGGGCGGCGGCGCCGTCGGGGAAGAGGGCGCGCAGCGCGGTGGAGCGTTCCTCGGCGACGTACTCCACGGCGGCCGTGAACAGGTCCTCCCGCGTGGGGAAGTGGTGCTGGGCGGCGCCCCGGGAGACGCCGGCCCGTTCGGCGACGACGGAGACCGTGGAGCCCGCCCAGCCGTGTTCGGCGAGGCAGGCCACGGCGGCCTCCAGCAGCCGCTGCCGGGTGGCCCGGCTGCGCTCCTGCTTGGGGACGCGTCCGGCACGCTCGGCCGTGCTCACCTCACCCATGCCGCGCTCACACCACCCATTCCGGATCCCGTCGTTCGAGGAACGCCGTCATGCCCTCGCGCGCGGGCGCGGAGGCGAAGAGGCGGGCCGAGAGCGCGGTCAGGGCGTCCGCGTCCCGGTCGAAGGTCTCCAGAACCTTAGCCGTGAGCAGCCGCTTCGTCTCGGCGAGGGCCTCGGGGGCGGACCGGCGCAGTCCGTCGAGGACGGGCGCGAGGGTGTCGTCGGCGTCGTCACCGGCCACGGTGAGCAGGCCGATGCGGGCGGCCTCGTCGGCGTCGAAGCGTTCCCCGGTGAGGTAGTAGCGGGCGAGGGCGCGCGGGTCGGTGCGGGGCAGCAGCGGCAGGGAGATCACCGCCGGGGCGACCCCGATGCGCACCTCGGTGAAGGCGAACGTCGCCGCGCGGGAGGCGACGGCGATGTCGCAGGCGGCGAGCAGTCCGAGGCCGCCCGCGCGGACGTGCCCGGTGACACGGGCGACGACCGGTTTGGGCAGCTCGACGATCTGCCGGAGCAGCCCGGTCAGCGCGGACGGCGCGGGCGGGTCCTTCAGGTCGGCGCCCGCGCTGAACGTGTTGCCGGTGTGGGTGAGGACCACCGCGCGGACGCCGGTGTCCTTCCCGGCGTCGGTGAGCGCGGCGGCGAGGTCGCCGACGAGGGCGGCGGACAGGGCGTTGCGGCGCTCCGGGGCGTCGAGGGACAGGGTCTCGACGCCCCGGATGCGACTGCGGCCGATCAGGGTCACGAGGGCTCCTTGTGCGCCGTCCGGAGTTCGCGGCGCAGGATCTTTCCGGAGGCGGCGCGGGGCACGCCGTCGATGAAGGTGACGTGCCGGACCCGCTTGTAGGGGGCGACGCGTTCGGCGACGTACATCATGACCTCGCCCTCGGTGAGTCCCGGGGCGGAGGGGTGGCGGACGACGAAGGCGTGCGGGACCTCGTTGCCGTCCTCGTTGTAGACGCCGATGACGGCCGCGTCGGCGACGCCGGGGTGGGTGAGCAGCAGCGCCTCCAGCTCGGCGGGCGCGACCTGGAAGCCCTTGTACTTGATCAGTTCCTTGACCCGGTCGACGACGAACAGCCAGCCGTCGTCGTCCACGTGGCCCACATCCCCGGTGTGCAGCCAGCCGTCCTCGTCGATCATCGCGGCCGTGGCGTCGGGGCGCCCGAGGTAGCCCTTCATCACCTGCGGGCCGCGGATGAGGATCTCCCCGGACTCGCCGGGACCGAGGTCCTTGCCGGGGTCGTCGAGGGACACGATCCGCATCTCGGTGCCGGCGATGAGCTTGCCGACGGTGCCGGGCGGGGCCTCCTCCATGAGGTCCAGCGGGACCACGTGGGTGCCGGGCGACAGCTCCGTCATGCCGTACGCCTGCCCGACCGGCGGCAGGCCGAGCCGCCGCGCGCAGGCGGCGGCGAGGTGCGCGTCCAGGGGCGCGGCGGCGCTGATGACGTGCTTCAGGGAGGAGAGGTCGTACGCGGCGACGAGCGGATGCTTGGCGAGGGCCAGCACGATCGGCGGAGCGACGTACAGGGCGGTGATGCGGTGGTTCTGGATGGCCGCGAGGAAGGTCTCCAGCTCGAAGCGCGGCAGCACGACGACGGTGGCGCCCTGCCGGAGCGGGGCGTTCATCAGCGCGGTGAGTCCGTAGATGTGGAAGAACGGCAGCACCGCGAGGACGCGGTCGCCGGGCCCCGCCGTGATCGACGGCTGGAGCTGGGCGAGGTTGGTGGCGATCTGCCGGTGGGTGAGCATCACGCCCTTGGGTGTGCCGGTGGTGCCGGAGGAGTACGGCAGCGCGGCGACGTCCTCGGCCGGGTCGATGCCGACGACCGGCTCGGGGCCGGTACAGGCCAGCATGTCGATCAGCGAGCGGTGTCCGGGCGCGCTGTCGCAGACGAAGATCTCCTCGACGCCGCCCGCGAGTTCGGCGGCTCCGCGCGCGCTGTCCAGCAGGGGGGACACCGTGACGATCCAGCGGGCCGCGCAGTCCTTGAGCTGCTTGGCGAACTCCTCGGGTGTGGCCAGGGGATGCACGGTGGTGACGGAGGCGCCCGCGCGGGTCGCCGCGTAGAAGGCGGTGGGGAAGGCGATCGTGTTGGGGCTGTGCAGGGCGAGCACGTCGCCCTTGCGCACGCCCGCCTCGGCGAGTCCGGCGGCGACCCGCCGGTGGAAACGGTCGAGCTGTTCGTAGGTGAGGGTGGTGCCGTCGGTGCCGTCGATCAGGGCCGGGGTGCTCCCGAACTCGGCGGCGCGCGCCAGCACCGCCTCGTGGATGGGGAGTTCGACCGGCGTGACGTCTGCGTACTCGCTGCGGAACATGGTTCCTCCAAGACGGCCGCGAGGCGGGCCCGTCGCCTAGTACGACTTGGGCAGGCCCAGGGTCTGGTGGGAGACGTAGTTGAGAATCATCTCCCGGCTGACCGGTGCGATACGAGACACGCGCGCGGCCGTTATCAGCGAGGCGAGCCCGAACTCACGGGTGAGGCCGTTGCCGCCGAGGGTGTGCACGGCCTGGTCGACGGCCTTCACACAGGCCTCGGCCGCCGCGTACTTGGCCATGTTGGCGGCCTCCCCCGCGCCGATGTCGTCGCCGGCGTCGTAGAGGTGGGCGGCCTTCTGCATCATCAGACGGGCCAGTTCGAGGTCGATGTGCGCCTGCGCGAGGGGGTGCGCGATCGCCTGGTGGGAGCCGATGGGCGCCTTCCAGACGGTGCGGTCGCGGGCGTACTCGACGGCGCGGGACAGGGCGAAGCGGCCCATGCCGATCGCGAAGGCGGCCGTCATGATGCGCTCGGGGTTCAGACCGGCGAACAGCTGGAGCAGGCCCGCGTCCTCGTCCCCAACGAGCGCGTCGGCGGGCAGCCGTACGTCGTCGAGGACCAGCTCGAACTGCTTCTCCGCCGCGCTGAGTTCCATGTCGATCCGGTGGCGCTGGAAGCCCGGGGTGTCGCGCGGGACGATGAACAGGCAGGGCTTCAGGCGCCCGGTGCGGGTGTCCTCGGTGCGGCCGACGATGAGCGTGGCGTCGGCGATGTCCACACCGGAGACGAACACCTTGCGGCCGGTGAGCAGCCAGTCGCCGGTGGCGGGGTCTCGCCGGGCGGTGGTGGTGATGCGGTGGGAGTTGGAGCCGGCGTCCGGCTCGGTGATGCCGAAGGCCATGGTGCGGGTGCCGTCGGCGAGGGCGGGCAGCCAGTCCCGCTTCTGCTCCTCGGAGCCGAAGCGGGCGATCACCGTGCCGCAGATGGCCGGGGAGACCACCATGAGCAGGAGGGGGCAGCCCGCGGCGCCGAGTTCCTCCAGGACGATGGAGAGTTCGGAGATGCCGCCGCCTCCGCCGCCGTACTCCTCCGGGAGGTTGACGCCGAGGTAGCCGAGTTTGGCGGCCTCCGCCCAGAGTTCGGTGGCCGGCCTGCCCTCCTCGACGGTGCGGGTGAAGTAGGCACGGCCGTATTTGTGGCCCAGGGCGGACACCGCCGCGCGGAGGGCCTTGTGTTCTTCTGACTCGATCACCGGCATGTGGGCTCCTTGGAGGAGGGGGGCTTGAGTCGTCGGACGGGTGCGGGTGCGTTGGGGCTGGTCGCGCAGTTCCCCGCGCCCCTGAAGGGCCTGCGGCCCTCAGGGGGTTTCCTCCACCACCGCCAACAAGGTTCCGAGCTCCACTTGTCGGCCCTCGGTCGCGTGGAGGGTGGTCAGGGTTCCTGTGGCGGGCGCCGTGATCTTGTGCTGCATCTTCATCGCCTCCAGCCAGAGCAGGGGCTGGCCGGCCTTCACGCTCGCGCCCTCCGTGACGCCCTCGGCGACGCGGACCACCGTGCCGGGCATCGGGGCGAGGAGGGAGCCGGGGGCGTGGTCGGCCTCCGGGTCGGGGAAGCGGGGCAGGGCGGTGAGCGCCGTGGTGCCGACGTACACGCGGTCGCCGTGGCGGGCGACCTCGTAGCGGCGCCGTACGCCGTCGGTCTCCAGGATCACCAGGGACGCGTCCGCGTGCACGACCGTCACGCCGTCGGCCGCGAGGCCGGTGCGGGTGTGGCGGTAGCGGACCTCGTGCTCCTCGCCGTTCATCGCGTACCGCTTGACCTGCGGCTGCGAGGGCACGTTGCGCCAGCCGCCGAAGCGGGAGCGGCCGTGCGCGTCGGCGAGGGCGGCGGCGAGCGGGGCGTACGGGTCGGCGGCGGGCGTGGTGAGGGCGGGCAGGTGGCGGTCGTAGAAGCCGGTGTCCATGCGGCCCTGCGCGAACTCCTCGTGGCGCAGGGAGCGGACGAGGAGGTCGCGGTTGGTGACGGGACCGTGGATCACCGCGCGTTCCAGGGCGGCGGCCAGCTTGCGCACCGCCTCCGCGCGGGTGGGGGCGTGGGCGACGACCTTGGCGAGCATCGGGTCGTAGTGGATGCCGATGTCGTCGCCGTCGGTGCAGCCGGTGTCCAGGCGTACGGCGCCGGGGACGGCGAGGCGGTGCAGACGGCCGGTCTGCGGGGCCCAGTCGCGGGCGGGATCCTCGGCGTAGAGGCGGGCCTCGACGGCATGGCCGCGCGGGGCCGGCGGCTCGGGGTCCAGGGCGTGGCCCTCCGCCACCCGGATCTGCTCGGCGACGAGGTCGACGCCGAACACCTCCTCGGTGACGGGGTGTTCGACCTGGAGCCGGGTGTTCATCTCCAGGAAGTGCGCCCGGTCGCCGGCGACCAGGAACTCCACGGTGCCGGCGCCGACGTAGCCGACCGCGCGGGCGGCGCGGACGGCGAGGGTGTGGAGTTCCTCGGTGAGCGCGTCGGTGAGGCCGGGCGCCGGGGCCTCCTCGATCACCTTCTGGTGCCGGCGCTGGAGGGAGCAGTCGCGGGTGCCGAGCGCCCACACCGTGCCGTGGGTGTCGGCGAGGACCTGCACCTCGACGTGGCGGCCGTTCTCCAGGTACGGCTCGACGAACACCTCCCCGTCGCCGAAGGCGCTCGCCGCCTCCGCGCGGGCGGCGGCGAGTTCGGCGTCCAGGCCGGCGAGGTCGCGCACCACGCGCATACCGCGTCCGCCGCCGCCCGCCGCGGCCTTCACCAGCACCGGCAGGTCGGCCTCGGTGACGTCGGTGAGCGGCGCGACGCCCATGAGCTGCTTGGCGCGCGTCTTGGACGCCATCGCCTCGATCGCCTCGGGCGGCGGGCCGATCCACACCAGTCCGGCGTCCTGGACGGCGCGTGCGAAGCCGGCGTTCTCGGAGAGGAATCCGTAGCCGGGGTGCACGGCGTCCGCGCCGGCCGCGAGGGCGGCCTTCACGATCAGGTCGCCGCGCAGATACGTGTCGGCGGGCGCCGAGCCGGGGAGCCGTACGGCGGTGTCGGCGACGCGGGTGTGGAGGGCGCCCGCGTCGGCGTCGGAGTGCACGGCGACGGTCGCGATGCCGAGGTCGCGGCAGGTGCGGGCGATGCGGCAGGCGATCTCGCCGCGGTTCGCGACAAGCACGGAAGTAATCACTGGGGCCTCACATCCGGAAGACGCCGAAGCCGCCGCGCGCGCCCTCGTAGGGCGCGGTGTGGACGGCGGACAGGCACAGGCCGAGGACGGTGCGGGTGTCGCGCGGGTCGATGACGCCGTCGTCGTACAGCCGCCCGGACAGGAACATCGGCAGGGACTCGGACTCGATCTGCTGCTCCACCATCGCGCGCAGCGCCGCGTCCGCCTCGTCGTCGTACGGCCGGCCCTTCGCGGCGGCCGACTGGCGGGCGACGATGGACAGCACGCCGGCGAGCTGCTGCGGGCCCATCACGGCGGACTTGGCGCTGGGCCAGGCGAACAGAAAGCGCGGGTCGTAGGCGCGGCCGCACATGCCGTAGTGGCCGGCGCCGTAGGAGGCGCCCATGAGGACGGACAGGTGCGGGACGCGGGAGTTGGAGACCGCGTTGATCATCATCGCGCCGTGCTTGATGATGCCGCCCTGCTCGTACTCCTTGCCGACCATGTAGCCGGTGGTGTTGTGCAGGAACAGCAGCGGGATGTCGCGCTGGTTCGCCAGCTGGATGAACTGGGCGGCCTTCTGGGACTCCTCGCTGAAGAGGACGCCCCGCGCGTTGGCGAGGATGCCGACCGGATAGCCGTGCAGGGACGCCCAGCCGGTGACCAGGCTGGCGCCGTACAGCGGCTTGAACTCGTCGAAATCGGAGGCGTCGACGATCCTCGCGACGACCTCGCGCGGGTCGAAGGGGATCTTCAGGTCGCCGGGGACGATGCCCAGCAGCTCCTCCGGGTCGTACTTCGGCGGCTCGGCAGGACCCGGATCCGGGTACGCCTTGCGGTGGTTGAGGCGGGCGACGACCCGGCGGGCCTGGCGCAGCGCGTCCGGCTCGTCCACGGCGAAGTGGTCGGCGAGGCCGGAGACGCGGGCGTGCATGTCCGCGCCGCCCAGCGACTCGTCGTCGCTCTCCTCGCCGGTCGCCATCTTCACCAGCGGCGGGCCGCCGAGGAACACCTTGGCCCGCTCCTTGACCATGATCGTGTGGTCGGACATGCCGGGCACGTACGCGCCGCCCGCCGTGGAGTTGCCGAAGACGACGGCGATCGTGGGGATGCCGGCCGCCGACAGCCGGGTCAGGTCGCGGAAGATCGCGCCGCCCGGGATGAAGATCTCCTTCTGGGACGGCAGGTCGGCGCCGCCGGACTCGACCAGGCTGATCAGCGGCAGCCGGTTGGCGAGCGCGATGTCGTTGGCGCGCAGGGCCTTCTTCAGCGACCAGGGGTTGCTGGCGCCGCCGCGCACCGTCGGGTCGTTGGCGGTGATCACGCACTCCACGCCCTCGACGACCCCGATGCCGGTGACGAGGGAGGCGCCCACGGTGTAGTCGCTTCCCCAGGCGGCCAGCGGGGACAGCTCCAGGAACGGGGTGTCCGGGTCGAGCAGCAGCTCGATGCGTTCACGGGCGAGCAGCTTGCCGCGCCCCCGGTGCCGCTCGACGTACTTCTCGCCGCCGCCCGCGAGGGCCTTCGCGTGCTCGGCGTCGAGTGCGGCGAGCTTGGCGAGCATGGCCTCGCGGTGCTCCCGGTGGTCCGGGTCGGACGGGTTCAGGGCGGACGCGAGGACCGTCACAGGAGCACCTCCGGGATGTCGGCGTGACGGGAGCGCAGCCACTCCCCCAGCGCCTTGGCCTGCGGATCGAAACGGGCCTGCGCGGCGACGCCCTCGCCGAGGATGCCCTCGACGACGAAGTTCAGGGCGCGCAGGCGGGGCAGCGCGTGCCGGGTGACGGGCAGCTCGCGGGCCTCGGGGATCAGCTCCCGGAACCGCTCGACGGTCAGCTCGTGCGCGAGCCACCGCCAGGCGTCGTCCGTCCGCGCCCACACGCCGACGTTGGCGTTCCCGCCCTTGTCCCCGCTGCGGGCCCCGACGACCCGTCCGAGGGGCGCGCGGACGGTCGGCCCCGGCGGCAGCGGCTCGGGAGGAGCGGGGGACGGCACGTCGTCGAGTACGGCGGTGTCCTGGGGCGGGTCCACGGTGATCCTGCGCCCGTCGTCGAGGACGGCCACATGGTCGACGTCCCCCTGGGGGACGTACACATCCTCGATGACCCCGTACGGGGAGCCCTTCCCCGGTGGCGCCACCACATGGAACCCGGGGTAGCCGGCCAGCGCCAGCTCGATCGCGGCCCCGCTGAGCACCCGCCCGACCTTCTGCTGGTCGGGGTCCCGTACGACGAGCCGCAGCAGCGCGCTCGCGGTCTCCTCGGTGTCGGCGTCGGGCCGGTCGGTGCGGGCGAGGTCCCACCGCACGTCCGCGGGCGGGGACGCGGCGAGGGCGTCGCTCATCTGCTCGCGGACCAGCGCGGCCTTGGCCTCGATGTCGAGTCCGGTGAGCACGAAGACGACCTCGTTGCGGAACCCGCCGAGACGGTTGCGGCCGACCTTGAGCGTGGGCGGCGGGGCCTCCCCGCGCACCCCCTCGATCCGCACCCGGTCGGGCCCGTCCTGGGTGAGCCGTACGGTGTCCAGCCGTGCGGTGACGTCCGGCCCGGCGTAGCGGGCGCCGCCCGTCTCGTACAGCAGCTGCGCGGTGACCGTGCCGACGTCGACGAAACCGCCGGTGCCGGGGTGCTTGGTGACGACGCAGGAGCCGTCGGGGTGGATCTCGGCCAGCGGGAAGCCGGGCCGCCGCAGTTCGCGGGGGTCGCGCTCGGTGAAGAAGGCGTAGTTGCCGCCGGTGGCCTGCGCCCCGCACTCCAGCACGTGCCCGGCGACGACCGCGCCGGCCAGCCGGTCGTAATCCGTCGGCTTCCAGCCGAAGTGCGCGGCGGCGGGCCCGGTGACCAGGGCGGCGTCGGTGACCCGCCCGGCGACGACCACGTCGGCGCCGGCCCGCAGGCACTCCGCGATGCCGAAGCCGCCGAGGTAGGCGTGGGCGGCGAGGCTGCCGGGGTGGCGGGCGGTGAGGTCGTCGCCCTCGACGTGGGCGACCCGCACGGGGAGGCCGAGGCGTCCCGCCAGCTGTCGTACGGCGTCTGCCAGCCCCGCCGGGTTGAGCCCGCCCGCGTTGGTAACGATGCGGACGCCCTTCTCGTGGGCGAGGCCGAGGGTGTCCTCGAGCTGCCGCAGGAAGGTGCGGGCGTACCCGGCGGAGGGGTCCTTCAGCCGGTCGCGGGCCAGGATGAGCATGGTCAGCTCGGCGAGGTAGTCGCCGGTGAGGACGTCCACCTCGCCGCCGGTGAGCATCTCGCGCAGGGCGTCGGAGCGGTCGCCGTAGAAGCCGGAGAAGTTCCCGATGCGCAGCGTCACTGGGCGCCGCCCTTTGGCTCCCGGCCTTCGCCGGGCGGCCCGGCGAAGGCCTGCGCGATGTCCAGCCAGCGGTCGGCGTCGGGGCCGTCGGCGGTGAGGTCCAGGTCGGCGCGGTGGGCCCGCTGGGTGACCAGGAGACAGAAGTCGAGGGCGGAGCCGGTGACGCGCTGGGGGGCGTCCTTGGGGCCGAACGCCCAGACCTCCCCGCCGGGCGCGGTGAGCTCGACGCGGAAGGGTTCGGCCGGCGGGGTGAGCCCGTGCACGCTGTGGGCGAAGTCGCGGGTGCGGACGCCGAGCCAGGCGATGTGCCTCAGTCGGCCGGTGGGCGCGCGGGTGACGCCGAGCGTGTCGGCGACGTCCTGGGCGTGCGCCCAGGTCTCCATCAGACGGGCGGTGGCCACGGAGGCGGCGGACATCGGCGGCCCGAACCAGGGGAACCGCGCCCCGTCCGGCGCCTCCCGCAACGCCTTCTCCAGCGCCGCGCGCCCCTCCCGCCAGCGGGCGAGCAGCGCGGCGGGCCGGGCGCGGGCGTACTCCTCGGCGCCGTCGTCGACGTACGTGTGCGGGGCGGCGAGGGCCTGCTCGACGAGTGCGCGGAAGCCGTCGGGGTCGGTGACGGCGGTCCAGGCGCAGTGGTCGGTCCAGGCGAGGTGCCCGATCTGGTGGGCGACGGTCCATCCGGCGGCGGGCGTGGGCGACGCCCACCGCTCCGGCTCCAGCCCGGCCACCAGCCGGTCGAGCTCCTCACTCTCCTCACGCAGATCGTCGATCACAGGCGTCGGATCGGACACGAGGTCGCTCCCCTCGGGACGCGGACACGGCGGTGTGCGGCGCGGTTGGAGGGAGCATGGCAGCGGCGAAGAAAACAAGCAAGCGTGCTTGCATGCATTTTTTCGCCGAACAATCCGGCGTCCAAGGCGATGGGGGTCACCCAGGGGCGGGTCAGTCAGATCGAGCGGGGTGCGGCCCGCCTCGACACCTCGACGATGGCGGCGTACCTGCACGCCATCGGCGGCGAGAGCGTGCCGGTCACCGACCGGCGTTCTTCGCCTTCCCCCGCCCCACCTGCGTCCGCACCGCGCCCATGCTCGCCGCGATGACCAGGGCGATGGCGGCGGCCTCCGTCGCGGCGAGGGCCTGGTCGAGGATGAGGAAGCCGGCGGCGGCCGCGAGGGCGGGTTCCAGGCTCATCAGGATCGCGAAGGTCGACGCGGGCAGGCGGCGCAGCGCGAGGAGTTCGAGGGTGTACGGCAGGACGGACGACAGCACCGCGACCGCCGCGCCCAGCGCGAAGGTCGTCGGGTCCAGCAGCTTCGTGCCGGACTCCAGGACGCCCAGCGGCAGGAACAGCACCGCCGCCACCGCCATGGCGAGGGCGAGCCCGTCGGCCTGCGGGAAGCGGCGCCCGGTCCGCGCGCTGAAGACGATGTACGCCGCCCACATCGCCCCGGCGGCCAGGGCGAAGGCGACGCCCAGCGGGTCGAGGCCGCTGAAACCCCCGCCGCCGAGGAGGAACACGCCGGTGAGGGCGAGCGCGGCCCACACGAGGTTGACCGCGCGCCGGGAGGCCAGCACGGAGAGGGTGAGCGGGCCCAGGACCTCCAGGGTGACCGCGGGGCCGAGCGGGATGCGGGCGACGGACTGGTAGAAGAGCCCGTTCATCGCGGCCATGGCGACGCCGAAGACGATCACGGTGCCCCAGTCGGCCCGCGAGTGCCCGCGCAGCCGCGGCCGGCACAGCACCATCAGCACCAGCGCCGCCACCAGCAGCCGCAGCGTCACCACCCCGAGCGCGCCGGCCCGCGGCATCAGCGTCACCGCGAGCGCCCCGCCGAACTGCACGGAGATCCCGCCCGCCAGCACCAGTCCGACCGGCCCGAGGGCGCCGCGCCGGCCGCCCGGTGCGCCGGCCTGCGCGGGGGCGGGGCCGTGGACCTGCCCGGGTGCGGTGGACGGGGTGGCGGCGCTGGGGGTGGTCACGGTGCCTTCCAGGGACGTAGGAGACGCGAGCGGTGCAGGGTGATGCGCGACTGCACCGAGTGTGCACCTCGGTGGACTCACGGGTCCAGCGTATTGGACTACGTCAGCACCGTGAAGGGTTTATATGCCTGACGATGCGACCGGTGTCCCGTCCGGGTCAACTCCGTCCACGGTGCGGACGTCCTACCCGGTACGGTTCCCCGTGGTGACACCCCGTCCGCTCCCCCCTTTCGACTGAGGTTCCGTGCGACGACTCCTGGTCCGTGTCTGGCGCCTCCTGCGCCCGCTGCAGAGCCGCATCATGTGGCTGCTGCACGCCAAGTTCGTGGTCGGCGTGACGGGTGTGGTGCGCGACGACGAGGGACGGGTGCTGCTGCTGAGGCACCGGATGTGGCCGCCCGGCCGCCAGTGGGGCCTGCCGAGCGGCTTCGCGCGCAAGGGCGAGGACTTCCGGGCGACCGTGGTGCGCGAGGTCAAGGAGGAGACCGGCCTCGACGTGGAGGCCGGCCGCCTGGTCATGCTGAACAGCGGCCTGCGCACCCGCATGGAGGTCGCCTTCGAGGCCCGCCTCCTCGGCGGCGAGCTGCGCCTGGACCCCTTCGAGATCCTGGAGGCCCGCTGGTGCGCGCCGGACGCCCTCCCCGAGGGCGTCCAGCCGGTGTGCCACCCCCTGGTCAGGGGCGAGACGACGCCCTGAGGGCGTGAGCGCACCCGCGCGGGACTACTAGTCCGTGCCGGTGGAGGATGTCGGCCAGCTCGGGGCCCGCGATGAGCTCCAGGGCGGCGTGGCTCGTACGCATGCGCCGGCGGTCGGCCGGCCGCTTGTTAGGGTGCGCCCCGTGGCAGAGATCAGGCAGGTGCAAGTCACGTTCGACTGCGCGGACCCCGAGCGGCTGGCCCGGTTCTGGTGCGAGGTGCTGGGGTACGCCGTCGTGCCGCCGAAGGGGTACGAATCCTGGGACGCGTTCAACCGGGAGCGGTTCCCCGACGGGGACGGCGCCTGGTGTTCGGCGAGCGACCCGACCGGCGCGGGGCCCCGGCTGTTCTTCCAGCGGGTGCCCGAGGGCAAGACCGTCAAGAACCGCGTCCACCTCGACGTGCGCGTCGGCACCGGGATGACCGGTGAGGAGCGGCTGGCCGCGCTGGAGGCCGAGTGCACCCGGCTGGTCGCCCTCGGCGCGGTCCGGCAGCGACTGCTGTACGACGGCACCGACTCGTGCATCGTCATGCAGGACATCGAGGGGAACGAGTTCTGCCTCGACTGAGGCAGGACGTCACTCCTCCTCCAGCGCCTCCGCCAGGATCTCCGCCAGGTGACGGCCCCGCACGCCCCCCAGCTGCTCCAGCTGCGTCCGGCAGGAGAAGCCGTCCGCCTGGACCACCGCGTCCTCCGGCGCCTCCCGTACGGAGGGCAGCAACTGCTCCTCCGCGCAGGCGCGCGAGACGTCGTCATGCCCCCTCTCGAAGCCGAAGTTGCCCGCGAGGCCGCAGCAGCCGCCCACCAGTTCTCCCGTGAGGCCGGCCGCCGCCCGGAGCCGGCGGTCGGGAGCGTCGCCCAGGACCGCGTGCTGGTGGCAGTGGGTCTGGCCGGTGACCGGGCGGTTCACGGCGGGCGGGGTCCAGCCGGGGGCGAGCCGTTCCAGCGCCTCCGCGAACGTCAGCACCCGGGAAGCCAGTTGAGCCGCTCGCGGGTCGTCGTGCAGGAGTTCCGGGGCGTCCGTGCGCAACGCGGCCGCGCAGCTCGGCTCCAGCACCACCAGCGGCGCGTCCGTGGCGAGCACCGGTTCCAGGAGGTCCAGGGTGCGCCGCAGCACCGCACGGGCGCGGTCCAGCTGCCCGGTGGAGATGTACGTCAGCCCGCAGCAGACCCGCCCGCGCCGTGCCGTGAGCAGGGAGAGGGCGGAGCGTGAGCGGGCGTCGCCCACCCGCCCGCCGGGCCGCGGCCGCAGGGTCGGGGGCAGCGCCACCCGCAGCCCCGCCGCCTCCAGGACCCGTACCGCCGCCCGGCCCACCGACGGCGACAGGTGCTCGGTGAAGGTGTCCGGCCACAGCACCACCAGCGGGCCCTCGCCCGCGGCTGGCGTCCGCCTCCGCCGCCACCAGCGGCTGAAGGGCTCCCCCGCCAGACGCGGGATCTCCCGCCCGCCCGCGATCCCGCCCAGCCGTTTCGCCAGGCGTGCGACCGGGCGCACCGAGGCGAGCGCGTTCGCCGCCCCCGCCGTCCGGGTCCGGGCCGCCCAGGACAGCCACACGGGCAGCCACCCCATCGCGTAGTGGGCGGCGGGACGGCGGCGGCCCGCGTAGTGGTGGTGCAGGAACTCCGCCTTGTACGTGGCCATGTCGACGCCGACCGGGCAGTCGGAGCGGCACCCCTTGCAGGACAGGCACAGGTCGAGCGCGTCCCGCACCTCCGTGGAGCGCCAGCCGTCGGTCACCACCTCGCCCGCGAGCATCTCGTGCAGCAGCCGGGCGCGCCCGCGGGTGGAGTGCTCCTCCTCCCCCGTCGCCCGGAACGACGGGCACATCACGGCGGACCCCGACACGGACGTCGTACGGCACTTGGCGACGCCCACGCAGCGCCGCACCGCGGCCGAGAAGTCGCCGGCGTCGGCGGGGTAGCCGAAGGCGACGTCGACCGGTTCGCGCGGGAGGGGGGAGAAGCGGAGGCCGGTGTCGAGGGGCGCGGGGCGGACCAGCATGCCGGGGTTGAGCAGGCCGTCCGGGTCCCACACGCCCTTCACCCGCTCGAAGAGGGCGACCGTCTCCGCGCCGTACATGCGCGGCAGCAGCTCCGCACGGGCCTGCCCGTCGCCGTGCTCGCCGGAGAGGGAGCCGCCGTGGGCGACGACGAGGTCCGCCAGCTCCTCCGAGAAGCGCCGGAAGCGCGCGACGCCCGGCTCGGTGAGCAGGTCGAAGTCGATGCGGACGTGGATGCAGCCGTCCCCGAAGTGCCCGTACGGGGTGCCGCGCAGGCCGTGCTCGGCGAGCAGCGCCCGGAAGTCCCGCAGGTAGGCGCCCAGCCGTGCGGGCGGCACCGCGCAGTCCTCCCAGCCGGGCCAGGCCTCGCTCGAGTCCGGCATCCGGGTCGCCGTGCCGCTCGCGTCCTCCCGGATGCGCCACAGCGCGCGCTGCCGGGCCGGGTCGGTGACCACCAGCGCGTCCACGACGTCCGCCGCCCGCACGATCGCCTCGGCGGCCGCGCGGGCCTCCGCCTCGGTGTCCCCGCCGGCCTCGACGAACAGCCACGCCCCTCCGCGCGGCAGGTCCGCGGCGGACGGCACCAGGTCGGCCGCCATGCCCTCCACGGTCAGCGGGCGGTACGGCAGCAGCCCCGCCGCCGCCTGCGCGGCCCCGCTCTCGTCGGCGTACGCCAGCACGGCGAGCGCCCGTGCGCGGGGCGCCCGTACGAGGGTCAGCTCCGCCTCGGTGAGCACGGCGAGGGTGCCCTCCGAGCCGCAGAGGGAGCGGGCGACGTCGGCGCGGTTCTCCGGCAGCAGGGCGTCCACCGCGTATCCGGAGATACGGCGTGGCAGGTCGGGGAAACCCGTGCGCAGACGCGCCAGTTCGCCCTCGACCAGCTCGCGCAGGCCGGCCGGGGCGCCCGCCCAGCCGGGTCCGGGGCGCAGCCGTTCGCCGCGTGCGGTGATCACGGACAGGGTGCGCACGTTGTCGGCGGTGGTGCCCCAGGCGACCGAGTGGGAGCCGCAGGCGTTGTTGCCGATCATGCCGCCGAGGGTGCAGCGGCTGTGGGTGGACGGGTCCGGGCCGAAGCGGAGCCCGTGCGCGGCGGCGGCCTCCTGGAGGCGGTCGAGGACCAGGCCGGGCTGGACGACGGCGGCGCCCGCCTCCGGGTCCAGGGACAGCAGACGGTTCATGTGGCGTGTGAAGTCGAGCACGATGCCCGTGCCGGTCGCCTGCCCCGCGATCGATGTGCCGCCGCCGCGCGGCACCACGGGCACCCCGTGCTCCCGGCACACCGACAGCGCCGCCGCGACGTCGTCGGCGTCCCGCGGCGCGACCACGCCGAGCGGAATCCGGCGGTAGTTGGAGGCGTCCATCGTGGTCAGCGCCCTCGCGGTGACGCCGAGGTCCACCTCGCCGCGTACCGCCTCGCGCAGCGCCGCCGCCAGTTCCCGCTGATCCGTCATGCCCTCAGGATGCCTCCGCGGGGGTGCGGCGCGGGCGGCGGCGCACCCGTCACGGGACGGGCCCGGGACGCGCTGCCGGACCGTTCAACCAAGAACGGGAGCAGAATCTTCCCAAGCCGATCACGAACTCCCATATAGTGACCGCGAGTTGCGCGCAGTTGTCGGACCTCGTTCGCGAAGCGACCCCAGAATCAGGTCCGGCGTCCCATCGAACCGCCCGAGGGCCGCGCAGCCACGACGGTGCACGCCCGCGGACCCGACCGAGGACCCGACCGAGGACCTGATTGATGACCTCTCCCCTGCTCCCCGGCGACCGCCCCACCCCCCGCAGCCTGCTGCCCGCCCCCGTGCTCACCGCCGCGTGCTGCGCGGTCGCCGTCGTGGCCGCCTTCTTCCTCGCCCCGCAAGCCGCGATCGGCACGGTCCTGGTGACCGGCGTGATCGCCTCCGTGCTGCTGTGCGCCGCCGTCACGGCCGCCGCGTACGCCCGTCTGTCGGCGCGCGCCGCCCGGGCGCGGCTCGAGGCCGTCACCCAGGACGTCGGGCGGCTGCTCCAGGAGCGGTCCCGGCTGACCGAGGACGCCCGCCGCCGGCACGAACTGCTGACCGGTGAACTCACCCGTGAACGCGCCCGGTTGTCCGCGGAGCTGGACCAGGAGCGGGCCCATCTCGCCGAGGCGCTGGCCGACGAGCGCGACCGGCTCGCCGAGCAGCACGCGGCCGAGCTGGCCCGGCTGGCGCACGAGCGGGCCGAGGAGCGGACCCGGACCGACGACGCCCACACGGCGGAGCTGGCCCGGTCCGCCGAACGGCACACCGCCGAACTGGACCGGCTCACCGCCCAGCACGCGGACGAGCTGGCCAAGCTGACCGAGGAGCACACCGAGGAGCGCGACCGGCTGGAGGAGGAGCGCGACCGCCTGGCGCGCGAGCGGATCCGGCTCGCCGGGGAGAACGCGCGGCTGACCACCCGGCTGCGGGAGGCCGAGGGCGCCCGCGCGGCCGCCCTGGCCGCCACCGCCAACGCGGCCGGACGGATGCAGGCCCTGTCCACCGGCATGCTCGCCGACCTGCGCGCGATGGAGGAGAAGCACCACGACGAGGAGGTCCTCGCCGACCTGCTCCACCTCGACCACCGCACCGCCCAGGCGGGCCGCCTCGCCGACTCCGTCGCCGTCCTCACCGGCGCCCGCTCCGGCCGCCGCTGGGCCCGCCCCATCCCGATGGAGTCGATCCTGCGCGGCGCGATGGGCCGCATCGCCGGCTACCAGCGGGTCCGCGTCCACTCCGCCAGCGACATCTCCGTCGCGGGGCACGCCGCCGAGGGCGTGATGCACGCGCTCGCCGAACTCCTCGACAACGCCGCGAACTTCTCGCCCCCGACCGCCGAGGTCCACGTCTACGTGGAGGAGGTCCCGGCGGGTGTCATCGTGTCCGTCGAGGACAGCGGCCTGGTGATGGGCGAGGCACAGCTGCGCCGCGCCGAACGGGCCGTCTCGGGCGAGTCCACCGAGCTGGGCGGTCTCACCGGCACCCGGCTGGGTCTCGCGGTCGTCGGCCGGCTGGCCCGGCGGTACGGGCTGCGGGTGTCGTACCGGCCCTCCGCGCGCGGCGGCACGGGCGTGCTGGTGCTGCTGCCGCAGGACATCCTCGTACCGGCGGACGCGGCGCCCGTGCGGCCGGTCACGGCCCCGGCCACGAACGGCGCGTCCGCCCCGGCGGCCCGCCCCCGCACGCTCACGGCGGCGGTGACGGGCCGGGAGGCCGGCCCGCGGGACCACGAGGCGTCCGGCACGAAGGCCGCGGAGGCGTCCGGCACGCACGGACATGAGACGCCCGGCACGCACGGACATGAGACGCCCGGCGCGAGGGACGACCAGCCGTCCGCTACGAGGGCCGCGGAGCCGTCCGCCACCGAGGACGAGCCGCAGGACCTCCCCCGGCGCCGCGGCCTGACCGGGAGAGACCCCGAGCCCGAACCCCGCCACGGCGCCACCGACGACACCGCCGCCGCGTCCCCCGCCTCCCCGGAGACCGGGCGCCCGCCCGCCCCCGCCCCCGCGTCCGTCCTTTCCGCGCCCTCGTACGCCGCCGCCCGCTCCGGCGGCGACGTGGACGCCGACCCGGTGCCGGCCCACGCGTCCGCCGACGGCGACGCCGCGCCCCTGGTGCTGCCCCGCCGGCGCCGCGGCCGCACGCTCGCCGCGGCGGAGCGCCGGGCGGGCGCCGGCAGCCGTGCCGCGGAGTCCCGGCCCGCCCCCACGGCCGAGGAGACCCGGGCCCGCACCGCCCGCTTCAGCAGCTTCCGCCAGGCCGTGCGCACCCCCACCCCGGACGACACGGCCGACCCGGACGCGGGCGCCGTCCCGGCCCGCGAGACCACCCCCGACCCCGAGACCTCACCTCAGCCCACCCCCGTGACTTCGGAAGGCGACACCACCTCATGACCGGCACGACCACCGCGGACGAGAAGCTCACCTGGCTCATCGAGGGCCTGTTGGAGCGCACGCCGGGCGCGCGGCACGCGCTCGTGCTGTCCCGTGACGGCCTGAAACTGTGCCGCACGACCGAGCTCTCCACCGACCAGGCCGACCAGCTCGCCGCCATCGCGGCCGGCATCCAGTCGCTGTCGCACGGCGCGTCCGTCGAGTTCGGCGACGGCACCGGCGGGGTGCGCTCGGCGATGACCGAGTTCTACGGCGGCGTGCTGTTCATCGTGGAGGCCGGCGAGGGCGCGCACCTGGCCGTCGTCACCACGGAGGACGCGGACGCCGGGCTCGTCGGGCACAACATGAGCGAGCTGGTGGAGCAGCTCGGCGAGCACCTGACCGCGCAGCCGCGCACCTCATGAGCCGGCCCGGCAGGGACGACGCGCCCGACCGGCTGTACACCCTCACCGGGGGGCGCAGCCGGTCCGGGCCCGACAACCCCTTCGACCTGGTGACCCTGGTCGTCGCCGAGTGCGACCCGGTGCCCGGCATGCAGTCGGAGCACGCGGCGATCCTGCGCCTCACCGGACGGCCCACGGCGGTCGTGGAGATCGCGGCCGAGCTGAAACTGCCGGTGAGCATCACCCGGATCCTGCTGTCCGACCTCCTCGCGGCGGGCCGGGTCAGCGCCCGTCACCCCCGAAGAGCCGCCGTACCCGACCCCGACATCCTGGAGCAGGTGCTCGTTGGACTCCGCAACCTCTGAGACGCCCACGGCGTCCGAGACGCGCACCCCGCTGGGCGCGTCGGCCGACAACGGCCTGAAGATCGTGGTCGTGGGCGGCTTCGGCGCCGGCAAGACGACGATGGTCCGCTCCGTCAGCGAGATCCGTCCCCTCAACACCGAGGAGACGATGACCCAGGCCGGCGAGGGCGTCGACGACGTCAGCGGGGTGCGCGGCAAGACCGCGACCACCGTCGCCTTCGACTTCGGCCGCATCACGCTGGACGAGCACAACGTGCTGTACCTGTTCGGCGCGCCGGGGCAGGAGCGGTTCTGGTTCCTGTGGGACCGGCTGTTCTCCGGCACGCTCGGCGCGGTGGTGCTGGTCGACACCCGGCGCATCGACGACTCCTGGTACGCCATCGACCGGCTGGAGCGGCACGGCACGCCGTTCATCGTGGCCTGCAACGACTTCGGCGGGCCCACCTTCACCCCGCAGACGATCCGCGAGGCCCTCGACCTGGACCCGCATGTGCCGCTGGTGAACTGCGACGCGCGGTCCCGCGAGTCCAGCAAGATCGTGCTGATCACGCTGGTGGAGCACATCAAGGAGCTGTACGCCGATCAGGCCCGAGCCCCCCGTCAGGAGCTGGTGTGAGTCCCGCCTCCGTCCCCGACGCCGTCCCGTTCAGCGGCCCCCTGCTGCAGGACGACCCGGCCCGCGTCTACCGCGAGCTGCGCCGCGAGCACGGCAGTGTGGTGCCGGTCGTGCTCGACGGCGACGCCCCCGCCTGGCTGGTCCTCGGCTACCGCGAGCTGCACCAGGTCACCGGCGACCCGGTGCTGTTCAGCCGCGACTCCGAGCTGTGGAACCAGTGGGAGAACATCCCCGACGACTGGCCGCTGCTGCCGATGATCGGACGCCGTCAGCCGTCCATCCTCTACACCGTCGGCGAGCGGCACCGGGAGCGGGCCGCGATGCTGGGGAACGCGCTGGAGGCGGTCGGCCCGACCGAACTGCGCGGCCATTCCGAGCGGTTCGCGGACGAGCTGATCGACGCGATCTGCCCGCGCGGGTCCGCCGACGTGATCGGCGAGTTCGCGATGCTGCTGCCGGTGCGGGTGCTGGCCCGGCTGTACGGGTTCCCCGACGACAAGGGTCCCGCGCTGGTCACCGCGCTCAACGACATGATCGACGGGCGGGAGCGGGCGCTCGCCGGCCAGACGCATCTGTTCACGTCGATGACGGAGCTGGTGGCCCAGCGGCGCAAGGAGCCCGCGGAGGACGTCGCCTCCCGGATGCTCGCCGACCCCTCGGGGTTCACCGACGAGGAGATCGTCCAGGACCTGATGGTGATGATGGCGGCCGGGCACCAGCCGACCGCCGACTGGATCGGCAACTCGCTGCACCTGATGCTCACCGACTCCCGGTTCGCGGCCTCGCTGTTCGGCGGCCGCAACAGCGTCGCCGAGGCGATGAACGAGGTGCTGTGGGAGGACACCCCGACGCAGAACGTGGCGGCGCGGTGGGCGTCGCGCGACACGCAGCTCGGCGGACGCCGCATCCGGGCCGGCGACATGGTGCTGCTGGGCCTCCAGGGCGCCAACTCCGACCCGCAGGTGCGCACCGACGGCTCGCTCACCGGCGGCAACGGCGCGCACTTCTCCTTCGGTCACGGCGAGCACCGCTGCCCGTTCCCGGCGCAGGAGATCGCCGAGGTGATCGCCCGGACCGGCATCGAGGTGGTCCTGGACCGGCTGCCGGACATCGACCTCGCCGTGCCGGCCTCCTCCCTGACCCGCCGCCCGTCGCCCTGGCTGCGCGGCCTGTCCGAGCTCCCGGTCACCTTCACACCCACCCCCGCCCTTGGAGGCTCGCTCGCATGACGGCTGGTACGGACCTCACCGCGACCGACACCGAAGAGACCCGCATCCCCCTCGACCCGTTCGTCTCCGACCTGGACGCCGAGAGCGCGGCGCTGCGGGCCGCCGGGCCGCTGGCCGCCGTGACCCTGCCGGGTGACGTGCCCGTGTGGGCGGTGACCCATCACGCCGAGGCGAAGAGGCTGCTGACCGACCCGCGGCTGGTGAAGGACATCAACGTCTGGGGCGCCTGGCGGCGCGGGGAGATAGCCCCCGACTGGCCGCTGATCGGGCTGGCCAACCCGCCGCGCTCGATGCTCACCGTGGACGGCGCCGACCACCGGCGGCTGCGCACCCTGGTCGCCCAGGCGCTCACCCCCAGACGGGTGGAGCGGATGCGGGACCGGATCACCGAGTTGACGGAGTCGCTGCTGGACCAGGTGGCCGCGCAGCCCGGCGACCGTGTGGACCTGAAGGCGGTGTTCGCCTATCCGCTGCCGATGTTCGTGATCGCCGATCTGATGGGGCTGGCCGAGGAGCGGCTGCCGCGGCTGAAGGAGCTGTTCGAGAAGTTCTTCTCCACGCAGACCCCGCCGGAGGAGGTCGTGGCCACGCTCACCGAGCTGGCCGGGATCATGGCCGAGACGGTGGCGTCGAAGCGGGAGAACCCGGGCGACGACCTGACGTCGGCGCTGATCCAGGCGTCGGAGGACGGCGACCGGCTGACCGACGAGGAGATCGTCGCCACGCTCCAGCTGATGGTGGCGGCCGGGCACGAGACCACGATCTCGCTCATCGTCAACGCGGTGGTCAACCTCTCCACCCACCCGGACCAGCGCGAGCTGGTGCTGTCCGGGAAGGCGGACTGGTCGGCGGTGATCGAGGAGACGCTGCGCTGGTCCACGCCGACCTCGCACGTGCTGATCCGGTTCGCGACCGAGGACGTACCCGTAGGGGACAAGGTGCTGCCCGCCGGGGACGCGCTGATCGTGTCGTACGCGGCGATCGGACGGGACGAGCAGGCGCACGGGCCGACGGCCGGCGTCTTCGACATCACCCGCGAGGACCCCCACCGGCACATCTCCTTCGGGCACGGCCCGCACGTGTGCCCCGGCGCCGCCCTGTCCCGTCTGGAGGCGGGCGTCGCCCTCCCGGCGCTGTACGCGCGCTTCCCGAAGCTGGACCTGGCGGTCCCGGCGGGCGAGCTGCGCAACAAGCCGGTGGTCACCCAGAACGACCTGTACGAGCTGCCCGTGACGCTCGGCGGGTGAGGGACGCGGGTGGCGGACGGCCCTCCCCCCGGTCCGTCCGCCACCCGTACCGGTGATGTGTCTCAGCGGCGCGTCTCAGCGGACGGACGATGTTGCGCCCGTGTTTCCCCCAGCCGCTAGGCTCCGGTCGTGGCTGAGATCCGGATTCCTGCTGACATCAAGCCCGCCGACGGTCGTTTCGGTGCGGGTCCCTCCAAGGTGCGGACGGAAGCGCTGGACGCGCTGGCCGCGACCGGCACGTCCCTGCTGGGCACCTCCCACCGCCAGGCCCCGGTGAAGAACCTGGTCGGCCAGGTGCGTGAGGGCGTCCGCGAGCTGTTCCAGCTCCCCGACGGCTACGAGGTGATCCTCGGCAACGGCGGATCCACCGCGTTCTGGGACATCGCGACCCACGGCCTGATCGAGAACAAGTCGCAGCACCTCAGCTTCGGCGAGTTCAGCTCCAAGTTCGCCAAGGCGGCCAAGCTCGCCCCGTGGCTGGCCGACCCGGACGTCATCTCCGCCGACCCGGGCACGCACCCGGAGGCGGTCGCCGAGGCGGGCGTGGACGTGTACGCCCTCACCCACAACGAGACCTCCACCGGCGTCGCCATGCCGATCAAGCGCGTGGCGGGCGCCGACGAGGGCGCGCTGGTCCTGGTGGACGCCACCTCCGGCGCGGGCGGCCTGCCGGTCGACATCGCCGAGACGGACGTCTACTACTTCGCCCCGCAGAAGTCCTTCGCCTCCGACGGCGGCCTGTGGATCGGCGTGTTCTCCCCGGCCGCGATCGAGCGCGCCGAGCGGATCCACGCGAGCGGCCGGCACGTCCCGGAGTTCTTCTCGCTGCCGACGGCGATCGACAACTCCCGCAAGAACCAGACGTACAACACCCCGGCGCTCGCCACCCTGTTCCTGCTCAACCAGCAGCTGGAGTGGATCAACGGCCAGGGCGGCCTGGACTGGGCGGTCCGCCGCACCGCGACCTCCGCGCGCACGCTGTACGGCTGGGCCGAGGACATCAAGTACGCCAGCCCGTTCGTCACCGACCCGGCGAAGCGCTCGGCCGTCATCGGCACGATCGACTTCACCGACGAGGTGGACGCCGCCGCCGTCGCCAAGGTGCTCCGCGCCAACGGCATCGTCGACACCGAGCCGTACCGCAAGCTCGGCCGCAACCAGCTCCGCATCGCGATGTTCCCGGCGATCGACCCGGCGGACGTCGAGGCCCTGACGAAGTGCGTCGACTACGTCATCGAGCAGCTGTAGTCGCCCCCTTCCACGACACGGAGAGGGCGCCCGGTGGTTCCCACCGGGCGCCCTTTCCGTCTCACCGGCTCAGCCGCTGGAACCTCCGCACCGCGAGCGGCAGGAAGACCGCCGTCAGGATCACCGGCCACACCCCCGCCATCAGCAGCGCGTGCCGTTCCACCCAGGAGTCGCCGCCGCCGACCGGGGTGCCGAAGAGTTCACGGGTCGCCGCGGCCGTGGAGGAGATCGGGTTCCAGGCGGCCACCCGGCCGAGCCAGTCGGGCATGAGCTGGGGGGCGACGAAGATGCTGGAGATCATCGTCAGCGGGAAGGCCACCGCGAACAGACCGCCCGCCGCCTCCGGGTTGGGCACCAGCAGACCCAGCCAGACCCCGAGCCAGATCAGCGCGAACCGCAGCCACAGCAGCAGCCCGAACGCGGCGACGAACTCCCAGCCGCCGTCCGGGCGCCAGCCCATGACCAGGGCCGTCAGCATCAGGATGGCCAGCTCCGCGCAGGCGACGATCAGGTCGGTCACCCCGCGCCCGGCCACCACCGCCGAGGACGCCATCGGCATCGAGCGGAAGCGGTCGATGACCCCCTTGGTGGAGTCGTACACCACCACCGTCGCGGTGTTGATGAAGCCGAACGCCATGGTCATCACGAACATGCCCGGCATCAGGAAGTCCTGGTAGTCCCCGCCGCCCGGCACCCGCATCGCGCTGCCGAACACATAGCCGTACAGCAGGACGGAGAGGATGGGGAACCCCAGCTGCCAGGCGATGTTGACGGGCTGGCGCTGGTAGTGGGTCAGGCCGCGGCGGACCACGTTCCAGCAGTCCGCGAGCGCCCAGTACACCCGGCCGCGCCCGGCCGGTCCGGTCAGGTCGAACGCGCTCATGCCGCCGCCTCCTTCTCCGTGCGGTGTCCGGTCAGGCGCAGGAACACGTCGTCGAGGCTGGGCCTGCGCAGCCCGATGTCCTCGACCCGGACGCCCTCGTCCTGGAGGGTGCGGGCGACGTCCGTCAGCGCGCCCACCCGGTCGGTGACGGGCGCGTGCACCCGCAACTCGGTCTCGTCCGCCTCGGGTTCACCGTCGGAGACCCGGGCCACGACCTTCACCACGCGCGGGATGTCGGACCGTTCGGTCACGACGACCTCGACGCGGTCGCCGCCGACGCGGTTCTTCAGCCCGTCCGGGGTGTCGTCGGCGATGGACCGGCCCCGGTCGATGACGGTGATCCGGGAGGCCAGCCGGTCGGCCTCCTCCAGGTACTGCGTGGTCAGCAGCACGGTCGTGCCGCCCGCCACCAACGCCCGTACGGAGTCCCAGACGTCACCGCGGCTGCGCGGATCGAGCCCCGTCGTGGGCTCGTCCAGGAACAGCACGGCCGGCGTGAGGATCATCGACGCCGCCAGGTCCAGCCGGCGCCGCATGCCGCCGCTGTAGTCGCCGACGCCCTTGTCGGCGGCGTCGGTCAGGTCGAACTGCTCCAGCAGCTCCGCCGCCCGCGCCTTGGCGCGCCGCCCGCCGAGGTGGAACAGCCTGCCGAACATCTCCAGGTTCTGCCGCCCGGTGAGCACCTCGTCCACCGCCGCGTACTGCCCGGTGAGCCCGATCCGCGCCCGCACCTCGCGGGCCTGGCGCGCCACGTCCAGCCCGGCCACGGTCGCCCGCCCGCCGTCGAGCCGGATCAGCGTCGACAGGATCCGCACGGCGGTGGTCTTGCCCGCGCCGTTCGGTCCCAGCAGTCCGTGCACCGTGCCCGCCCGCACGGTGAGATCGAAGCCGTCCAGGGCGCGCTTCTCGCCGTAGCGCTTCTGAAGCCCCTCGGCCAGCACCGCGTACCCGTCGTCGTTCATGGGTCCCCCTTCCAGAAACCGAGTACACCGTACCCGATTGCGCGTACGACGTACCCAGTTTTTGCGCGCGGATCTAGACTGCCTCCATGAGCAGCGGCGGAAGCGGTACGGAGACCAGCGGGAGCGGCGACATCGCCCGCACCCTCGACCTGCTCTGGGGCACCGGACAGCGGCCCAGCCGCGGCCCGAAGCCGGGGCTGACCCTGGAACGGATCGTGGAGGCGGCGATCGAGGTCGCCGACCGGGACGGCATCGGCGCGCTGTCGATGCGCCGGATCGCCACGGAGCTGGGCACCGGCACGATGTCCCTGTACCGCTACGTCCCCGGCAAGGCCGAGCTGCTCGACCTGATGCTGGACCGGGTGCAGCGCCCTGCGGAGAACCCCGCGGACCCCGGCGACGGCGGCTGGCGCCCGGCCCTGGAGGCACTGGCCCGGGCCACCCTGGCCCTCTACCGGCGCCACCCCTGGTTGCTGGAGGTCAACCAGTCCCGCCCGATCCTCGGCCCGAGCGCCCTGGACGGCATGGAGAAGGTGTTCTCCCGGATCAAGCCGATGCGCCTGTCCGACCCCGAACTGCTGTCGGTGATCGTCATGATCGACGGGTACGTGGCCGGGGCCGCCCGGACACAGCTGTACCAGGAGCAGGCCGAGCACAGCTCGGGGCTGACGGACGCGGAGTTCTGGGAGGCCCAGCGGCCCGCCCTGGAGAAGGCGATGAGCAGCGGGCGCTATCCCGTCATGGCCGGGCTCTCCGAGGACGCCTTCGACGCCGGCTTCGACCACTTCGAGTTCGGGCTCCAGCGCATCCTGGACGGCCTGGAGGTCCACGTCGCCCGGCGCGCGGCCGAAGAGGGGCGCTGACGCCCGCGGTTCAGCCCCTGCGCCGGCGCCTGCCCAGCCCGAACAGGGCCGCGACCACCACGGCGACCACCACGGCTCCCCCGACCTTCACGGAGGCGCCGTTCCCGTCGCCGGAGGCGCTGCCGCCGCCGTCCGCGCGGGAGCCGGTACCGCCGCTGGACCCGCCCTCGTCCGCGCCGGGCGCCGGGCGGCTCACCACCCCGCTCTGCTCCCCCTCGCTGCCGAACAGCAGCCGGGAGCCGTCGGCGGAGTAGGTCACCGACTCGCCCTGCCCCTGGAGCGGCACGCTCAGCCGCCCCTCGCGCTCCAGCTTCCCGCCGTTCCACGCGTAGTGGATGCCGCCGAAGTAACCGCGCACCGCGAGGTGTTGCCCGTCCGGGGAGAGCGCGGCGTCGGTCGTCCACAGCTCGACAGGGGCGACCGGCCTGAACACGTTGTCGCCGGACGGCGAGAGCTTCTCCGGGCCCTCGTAGAGGTGCCCTCCGTCCTCGTGCTTGTCGATGAGGTACACCCGCCCGGTCTTCGGGTGGACGACCATCGCCTCGGCGTCGCGCGGGCCGTCGGCGTACTTCACGACGTACTGGGTGGCCCGCACGGTCGCGTCCTGGAGCCGCTCCGGCTCGGGGAGTTCGTAGATCCACACGTACGGCCAGGTGCCGCCCAGGTTGTCGCCGACGTCGGCGACGAAGAGCCGGTCGCCGGGGCCGACGGAGATCGCCTCGACGTCCCGGGGTGTGCCGATGCCGGTGAGGGTGAGACGGGCGACCGTGTCGCCGGTGCTGCCGTCGACGGCGTAGAGGTGGGGGCCGTCGTCGCTGTCGTTGTGGGTCCAGTAGACGCCGGGATGCTGCCGGGAGGCGGCGAGCCCGCTGGACTCGGTGACGCGCGGGTCGTTGATGGTGAACCCCTCGTCCCCGCCGTCGTTGTCGGCGGCGGAGGCGGGCACGGCGAGCGCGGCCGTCAGCAGGGTCGCGGCGAGCAGAACGAAGGGTCGGCGCATGAGCCAAGACTGCCATCAGCGCGGACCGCCGGGTGCGGGTGTCGGGGCTCACATCGCGGTGAACGCGCTGATCCACCATGATGATCGGGTGCTCAGGTTCATGCCCGTAGGTGACTCGATGACGATCGGGAGCGCGGGTGAACACACCTGGCGCTACCGCCTGTGGCAGCACCTGTGCACCGCGTACGGCGGCCCCTTCACGCTGGTCGGCCCGCGCGAGACGCTCCACGACCCGTCCACGGACGCCCCCACCTCGTACGCGTACGCCGACCCGGAGTTCCCCCGGGCCCATCTGGCCGGCTGGGGCGAGGGCTGGTGCCACATGGCCCCGCTGATCGGCGACGCCGTGCGGTCCTGCCGCGCGGACGTGCTGCTGGTGTCGCTGGGCCTGATCGACCTGGGCTTCTACACCAACGCCGAGCAGACCGCGGACAACGTGCGCGCGTTCGTCGCCGAGGCGCGGGCGGCGAGGCCTCGCATCCGCACGGCCGTCCTGCCGGTGATCCGCAACATCCGCGTGGAGGCCGACCCGACCTTCGCCGACCAGGTCGCCCACTTCAACGAACTCCTGGCGAAGACGGTCGCCGACCTCGACGACCCGGCCTCCCCCCTCCTCCTGGTCCCGCCCCCACCGTCGTACGACTTCCACACGGACACCTACGACGGCACGCACCCCAACGAAACAGGCGAACACAAAATCGCGGCGGCGTTCGCGGAGACGCTGTGGCGGGAGTGGGACCTGGGCGGGCCGTACGAGGAGGCGTAGGGATCGGGGACGTGGCATATGCGCCCAGCCTCGTGTCCTGCTCACCGTGCGTATCGTTGTACCGCGCGGCCGCTCTCGTCCGTGGGCGGCCGGGGAGGAGCGCCACGATGACCGTCCTTGAAGACAGGATCGCCATGGCCGACGTCGACACGCAGCGCTTGGACGAGTGGTTCGAGCGGCTGGAGCGGATGCCCGTCCCCGAAGGATTCAGGGTCGAGATCGTCGGGGGCAGCGTCTTCATGACACCGCAGCGGGACACGCATTGGGCCATCATCCGTCGCATCGTGCGGGCCGTCGAGGACAGGTTCGGGATGGACGTGAAGGTGTTCTCGGACGTCCGCATCGACTTCCCGGGCCACGAGAACGGTCTCTGCCCCGACGTGGCCGTGCTCCGGGATTCCGCCGAGAAGGACGAAGGAGGCCACTGGCGCTACGAGGACGTCCAGTTCGTCTTCGAGGTCATCTCCGAGGGCACCGCCGCCAACGACTACGGCCCGAAGAAGGCCGCCTACGCGACCGCCGAACTCCCTCTCTACGTCATCGTCGACCCCTACCAGGGCCGCTGCTTCGTCTACACCGACCCGAAGAACGGCGACTACGTCACGCGGACGCGGGTGGACTTCGGCGACGACATCGATCTGACGGGCACCGCGGCCGACCTGACCGTGAGCACCAGCGCCTTCCCCCGCGACTGAGCCTCCTCCCCTTGCATCGAGCGCACTCCAACACGTTGGCTGGACGTCCATGAGGTACACGCAGCTCGGACGCACAGGACTCAAGGTCAGCCGGCTCGTCCTCGGGACGATGAACTTCGGCCCGCAGACGGACGAGGCCGACAGCCACGCCATCATGGACGCCGCTCTGGACGCGGGTCTGAATTTCTTCGACACCGCCAACGTCTACGGCTGGGGTGAGAACAAGGGCCGTACCGAGAAGATCATCGGCAGCTGGTTCGCCCAGGGCGGCGGCCGCCGCGACAAGGTCGTCCTCGCGACGAAGGTGTACGGCAACATGGGCCCGGACGGCGAGGCGTGGCCCAACCACGACAAGCTGTCCGCGGTGAACATCCGGCGCGCGGTGGACGCCTCGCTGAAGCGGCTGGGGACCGACTACATCGACCTCTACCAGTTCCACCACGTCGACCGCGCCACCCCGTTCGAGGAGATCTGGCAGGCGATCGACGTCCTGGTCCAGCAGGGCAAGATCCTCTACGCCGGCTCGTCGAACTTCCCCGGCTACAAGATCGCCCAGGCCAACGAGATCGCCGCCCGGCGCGGCGGGACCATCGGCCTGGTCAGCGAGCAGTGCCTGTACAACCTCGCCGAGCGGCGCGCCGAGATGGAGGTGATCCCGGCCGCGCAGGACTACGGGCTCGGGGTCATCCCCTGGTCGCCGCTGCACGGCGGTCTGCTGGGCGGGGTCATCAAGAAGGAGGCCGAGGGCGGCCGCCGCGCCTCCGGGCGGGCCGCGGACACCCTGGCCGACCCGGTGGCGCGCAAGCAGATCCAGGCGTACGAGGACCTGCTGGAGAAGCACGGACTGGAGCCGGGCGAGACGGCGCTGGCCTGGCTGCTCACCCGTCCCGGGGTGACCGGCCCGATCGTCGGCCCGCGCACGCGCGAGCAGCTCGACTCGGCGCTGCGCGCGCTGGAGCTGGAGCTGAGCGAGGAGCTGCTGGCCTCGCTGGACGAGATCTTCCCGGGCCCGGGTCCGTCCCCGGAGGCCTTCGCCTGGTGACGGCGGACAACAGGCCGTGACGGCCCGGCGGCGGCGCCAGGGCCTTTCGTTTGGATCATCCCGGCGTCGCGGGGCCTGGCACGCACATCTGCGGCGTTGTCGTCGGTTGCCAACGCTCCGCGTTGACGCCCTCCTCCGCCTTGCAGCTGCACGCACCAGACCCCGCTCGGGTCGGCCGAGAAGGCACCGCGCCTCACGGCCGGCCTGATCCAAACGAAAGGCCCTACTTCCCGAGCGCCGCCGCCAGGGCCACCACGACGAACATCAGCACGAGCGCACCGGCCATGATCCGGTTCCGGGTCTTCGGGTCCACGCCGTCGAGCCTAACCGGCCGCGCCGAGCGGCCGGCGGGCGACCGCCTCGTAACGGGGCTGCTCGCCCGGAACGCCCGAGGTGGGCAGGTGGCTGCGCACCAGCACCAGCTCCTCCACGGTCCAGGTGCGGCTGCGGAAGTCCTCCAGCGCCGCGAGGTACGGCCGTGCGTCGACGGCGTCCCGGCTGCGCGCCACGGTCAGGTGGGGCTTGTAGCGGCGGTGCTCGTCCATCTCGACGCCCGCCTTGCGCCCGGCCGCCTCGGACCGCTCGGCCAGCAGCCGCATGGTCCGCAGGTCGCCCGACGCCCCCGCCCACAGCGCGCGTCCCCGGCCGAACTGGCCGCCGCCGGAGAGCGCCAGCGGGAACGGCTCGGTCCGCGCGGCGGCCCGTCCCAGCCGCGCGGTCAGCTCGGGCACGGTGTCCTCGTCCACCTCGCCGTAGAACGCGAGCGTGAAGTGCCACCCGGCCCGCTCGGTCCACCGCATCCCGTCGGCCCCGTCCAGTGTCCGCAGCTCACCCACCTCGGCGGCCAGCGCCCTGATCACGTCCTCGGGCGGCAGCACGGCGGCGAAGAGTCTCATGCCTCCAGTCTCCCGCGTGCCCTCGTCACCGTGCGTATCGTTTTTCCCGGACGGCTGAACGGCTTCGCCTGTGACGTCGCGGCGTTCGCCGAGCGCTCGGTGAAGGACGCCAGGGGCCACTGGCAGTACCGGGACGTCGAGTTCGTCACCGGGGTCATCTCCAGGGACACCGCCGCCAACGACTACGGGCCGAAGAAGGACACCTACGCCGCCGCAGGTGTGCCGGCGTACCTGATCGTCGACCCGTACACCGCCGAGTGGCACCTGCACACGCTCCCCAAGGACGGCGTCTACCACGCGGTCGTCGGCTTCCCTTTCGGCGAGGAGATCGACCTGACCGGGACGTCCGTCGGACTGGTGCTCAGGACCGACGAGTTCCCGAGGGACTGACGAGCGGCCGGCCCCGCCCGGCGGCTCACGCCGCCGGGGCCAGGGCCTTCGGGTGGTCGCGGGGGACGAAGCGGACGACCGGGTGGCCGCGGTGCCAGCCGACCGCGAGGCGCAGGCCGCCGGCGCGGGCCAGGATCAGGCCGATGACGGCCGCCGCGGTCATCGCGATCGCTCCGCCGGCCGCGAAGCCGACGCGGGCGCCGTAGGTGTCGGTGACCCAGCCGACGATGGGCGCGCCGACGGGGGCGCCGCCGAGGAACACCATCATGTAGAGGGCCATGACGCGGCCCCGCACCGACGGGTCGGTGGACATCTGCAGGCTGGTGTTGGTGGTGACGTTGACCGTCATCGACACCAGGCCCAGCGGCACCATGATCAGGGCGAACATCCACAGCTCGGGTGACGCGGCGGCGAGGATCTCCAGCGCGCCGAAGGCCACCGCCGCCGTGATCAGCAGCCGCAGCCGGGCGGTGCCGCGCCGGGCGGCGAGCAGGGCGCCGGAGACGGAGCCGACCGCCATCAGCGTGTTGAACAGGCTGTAGACGCCCGCGTCCCCGTGGAACACGTCGTCGGCGAAGGCCGACAGGTAGACCGGGAAGTTGAAGGCGAACGTGCCCATGAAGCCGACCAGCACGATGGGCCAGAGCAGGTCGGGCCGTCCGGCCACGTAGCGCAGGCCCTCGCGGAGCTGTCCCTTGCCGCGCGGGGCGCGCTCCACGGAGTGCAGCTCGCGGGTGCGCATCAGCATCAGGCCGGTCAGCGGCGCGACGAAGGACAGGCCGTTCAGCAGGAACGCCCATCCGGTGCCGACGCCGGTGATCAGCAGACCCGCGACGGCGGGGCCGACCAGCCGGGCGGACTGGAAGTTCGCGGAGTTCAGGCTGACCGCGTTCTGCAGCTGTCCGGGGCCGACCAGCTCGGACACGAAGGACTGGCGGGCGGGGTTGTCGACGACGGTCGCGAGGCCGAGGGCGAGGGCGGCGACGTAGATGTGCCAGACCTGGACGAGGCCGGTCAGGGTGAGGACGGCGAGCGCGATCGACGTGAGGGCCATCGCGGACTGGGTGACCATCAGGGTGGGCCGCTTGCGCAGCCGGTCGACGAGGACTCCTCCGTAGAGGCCGAACAGCAGCATCGGCAGGAACTGCAGCGCCGTGGTGATGCCGACGGCGGCCGAGGAGCCGGTGAGGCTGAGCACCAGCCAGTCCTGGGCGATGCGCTGCATCCAGGTGCCGATGTTGGAGACGACCTGGCCGAGGAAGAACAGGCGGTAGTTCCTGATCCTCAGCGAGGAGAACATGGAGTTCTTGCGGGCGGGGGCGTCGAGGGCGGTCTTGGTGTCGTAGGGGTCAGGTGCGGGGGCGGAAGCTGCTCCGGATCCCGTACTCAAAGGTTCGCCTCCTGTGGCTGCCGGGGGTGGTTCAGATGTGCGCCAGCTTCTCCAGCACGGGGGCGGCGGCGCGCAGGGTCGCCCACTCGTCCTCGTCGAGCTCCTCGACCAGCGTGGCGAGGAACGCGTTGCGCTTGCGCCGGCTCTCCTCGAGCATCGCCTCGGCCCGCTCGGTCTGCGTGACGACCTTCTGGCGCCGGTCGTCGGGGTGCGGCTCGAGCCTGACCAGGCCCTTGGCCTCCAGCAGCGCCACGATGCGGGTCATCGACGGCGGCTGGACGTGTTCCTTGCGGGCGAGCTCGCCCGGGGTGGCACTGCCGCAGCGGGCCAGGGTGCCGAGCACCGACATCTCGGTGGGGCTGAGCGACTCGTCGACCCGCTGGTGCTTGAGCCGACGGGACAGCCGCATCACGGCGGAGCGAAGGGCGTTCACGGCGGCGGCGTCGTCGCCATGGCTGAGGTCTGGCATGTTCTTTAGCGTAACTCATTACTCTCGCTAAAGACCACTCGGTACGCGGCGCCCGCCCGTGAGTCGCGCCACTCCCGCCCCAGAGGTCTCCCCGCGGGAGCCGAGATCACCCATATGAGTGATCGATGCGCGAAATGCCACGCGCCGCGCCGGGAGGTGCGGCGACTCTCGTGGGCATGGGGACCGACGTGCTCAGCCTGCGGATGGATCATGAACTGCTCGAACGGCTCCGCGACCATGCCGCCAAACGCGGCATGAGCGTCCAGGACTATGTCGTCCGGACGCTCATGCGCGATGACTTCGACCAGCGGTTCCGCACCGCCGTCGAGGAGACGGAGAAGTTCTACGGGGTGACCTGATCCCGCGCTCCGTCGGCGGGGATCAGGTCAGACCCAGCGCCGGCATCAGGTAGTAGAAGCCGAAGACCGCCGCCACCACGTACATCGCCGTCGGGACCTCCCGGCCGCGGCCCGCCGCGAGACGCAGCGCCACGAAGGTGAGGAAGCCCATCCCGATGCCGTTGGTGATCGAGTAGGTGAAGGGCATCATCACCATCGTCACGAAGGCGGGGATGGCGATGGTGTGGTCCGCCCAGTCGATCTCCTTGATCCCGTTGGCCAGGATCAGGAAGCCCACCGCGAGCAGCGCCGGGGTGGCCGCCTGGGACGGGACCATGGTGGCGACCGGCGTGAGGAACAGCGCCGCGGCGAACAGGCCGCCGGTGACGACGTTGGCGAAGCCGGTGCGCGCGCCCTCGCCGACACCGGCGGTGGACTCCACGAACGCGGTGGTGGCGGAGGCGGAGCTGGCCCCGCCCGCGGCGACCGCGACGCCGTCGATGAACAGCACCTTGTTGATGCCAGGCATCTGGCCCTCGCCGTCGGTGAGCTTGGCCTCGTCGGAGACGCCCATGATCGTGCCCATCGCGTCGAAGAAGCACGACAGCAGCACGGTGAAGACGAACAGCACACCGGTCAGCACGCCGACTTCGGAGAATCCGCCGAACAGGCTGACCTGGCCGATCAGGCCGAAGTCGGGGGTGGCGACCGGGTTGCCGGGCCACTCGGGCGAGGTCAGACCCCAGGAGGGCACGTCGGCGACGGCGTTGATCAGGACGGCGACGACGGTCATCACGACGATCGAGATGAGGATCGCGCCGGGCACCTTGCGCACGATCAGCGCCAGCGTGAGCAGCGCGCCGAGCACGAAGACCAGCACCGGCCAGCCGTTGAGGTGGCCGTCGGCGCCGAGCTGGAGCGGGACGGTGGTCTGGGCGGCGTCCGGGATGCGGGAGACGAAGCCGGAGTCGACCAGGCCGATCAGCATGATGAACAGGCCGATGCCGATGGCGATGGCCTTGCGCAGGCTGTAGGGCACGGCGTTCATCACGCGTTCGCGCAGGCCGGTGGCGACCAGGAGCATCACCACGAAACCGGCCAGCACCACCATGCCCATGGCGTCCGGCCAGGACATGCGGGGCGCGAGCTGGAGGGCGACCACCGAGTTCACGCCGAGGCCGGCGGCCAGGGCGATCGGGACGTTGCCGATGACGCCCATGAGCAGCGTGGTGAACGCGGCGGTCAGGGCGGTCGCGGTGACCAGCTGGCCGTTGTCCAGCTGGTTGCCGTACATGTCCTTCGCGCTGCCCAGGATGATCGGGTTCAGCACGATGATGTAGGCCATCGCGAAGAAGGTGGCGAAACCGCCCCGGATCTCGCGGGGCAGGGTGCTGCCGCGCTCGGTGATCCGGAAGTAGCGGTCGAGGGCGCCGGACGCGGCACCGGACCCCGGCTGCTCGGGGGTGGGCGCCTTGGCGGGGGCCGACGTGGACATGTGCAGGGACCTCATCACCGGCGGGCTCCCCCCGGAGCCGAGCCTTTGGTGTTTTCTACGAATAAAAGTGGCCAGGAGCAAACGGATTCAGTATGAACATATAACGTCGTCGACACCATCTCCGCGCGTAGACCGCTCGCGGCCGGTGTGATCCCCGCTCCATCGCCGGGGCCGTCCGGTGCGGGGCGCCGCGCCCTCGGCGCTCCTCGTAAGCTGTCCGCATGGCGAAGTGGACCCCCAAGCACGAGGCGCCGGAGCCCCTGGAGGGCCCCGTGGTCGCCACCATCACCGGCGGCACGATCGTCTGGTTCGTCCTCTTCCTGGTGCAGCTGCCGTTCTACGGCTGGTTCGACGAGCACGGGCACACCTGGTGGGTGTGGACCTGCCTGGCCGGCGGCGGCCTCGGCCTCATCGGCATCTGGTACGTCCGCAGGCGCGACGCCTCGATCAAGCGGGCGCGGGCCGAGGAGGCCGACGCGGAGGCGGGCCGCGCCTCGACGGCGCACACCGACTGAATCACGCCAACCCGACTCCTTGAGTGGAGAGTTGACGGGACTCCGCCCGCGGTAGGACCCCGGTACGACGGCCGTCCTTCCCTGGTCGGATCTTCCCCGCTCCGGTGGGTGCGGCGCAGGATCCGCACGTACTGTCGAATGCATGACGCATCTCGACGCGGGCGACCGGACCGATGCCGTCCGGCCCGCCACGGCCACGTCGCCGGTGACCGGTCTGACCGCGGCGGAAGTGGCCGAGCGGGTGGCGCGCGGACAGGTCAACGACGTACCCGCGCGCAGCAGCCGGTCGGTCGCGGAGATCGTCCGCGCGAACGTCTTCACCCGGTTCAACGCGATCATCGGCGTGCTCTGGGTGATCATGCTGATCGTCGCGCCGGTCCAGGACAGCCTGTTCGGCTATGTGATCCTCGCCAACACCGGCATCGGGATCATCCAGGAGTGGCGGGCGAAGAAGACGCTGGACTCCCTCGCGCTGATCGGCGAGGTGCGGCCGACGGTGCGCCGCGACGGGGTGGCCGCCGAGATCGGCACCTCCGAGATCGTGCTGGACGACCTCATCGAGATCGGGCCGGGGGACAAGGTCGTCGTCGACGGGGCGGTCGTCGAGGCGGACGGCCTGGAGATCGACGAGTCGCTGCTCACCGGTGAGGCCGACCCGGTGGTGAAGCAGCCCGGCGACCAGGTCATGTCCGGCAGCTTCGTCGTCGCGGGCGGCGGCTCCTTCCAGGCGACCCGGGTGGGCCGCGAGGCCTACGCGGCGCAGCTCGCCGAGGAGGCGTCCCGCTTCACCCTGGTCCACTCCGAGCTGCGCAGCGGCATCTCCACCATCCTCAAGTACGTCACGTGGATGATGGTGCCGACCGCGATCGGCCTGGTCATCAGCCAGCTCGTGGTCAAGGACAACGAGCTGAAGAACTCCGTCGCCCGCACGGTCGGCGGGATCGTGCCGATGGTGCCCGAGGGGCTGGTGCTGCTCACCTCCGTCGCCTTCGCGATCGGGGTGATCCGGCTGGGCCGCAAGCAGTGCCTGGTGCAGGAGCTGCCCGCGATCGAGGGCCTGGCCCGTGTGGACACGGTGTGCCTGGACAAGACCGGCACGCTCACCGAGGGCGGCATGGACGTCACCGAGCTGCGGGTGCTGGGCGACGCCGACGAGCCGTACGTACGGAAGGTGCTGGGCGAGCTGGGCTCGGCGGACCCGCGGCCTAACGCGTCGTTGCGGGCGATCATCGAGGCGTACCCGGACGCCACCGACTGGCGGCTCACCGACACGCTGCCCTTCTCCTCGGCCCGCAAGTACAGCGGCGCGACCCTCGACGAGGGCGACGGGCGGCCGGTCACCTGGCTGCTGGGCGCCCCGGACGTGCTCCTCGCGCACGACGACCCGGCGCTGGCCGAGACCGAGCGGATGAACCACGAGGGTCTGCGGGTGCTGCTGCTCGCCCGCGCCCGCGACGGCGTGACCGCCGACGACCTGGCCGGCCCGGCCGCCGTGGACGGCGTACGGGCGGTGGCGCTGGTGGTGCTGGAGCAGCGGCTGCGGCCCGACGCCGCCGACACCCTGCGCTACTTCGAGGAGCAGGAGGTCCGCGCGAAGGTGATCTCCGGCGACAACGCGGTGTCGGTCGGGGCGGTCGCCGGCAAGCTCGGTCTGTCCGGCACGACGGTGGACGCGCGCCGGCTGCCCGCCGAGCCGCATGCCATGGCCGACGAGCTGGAGGCGGGCACGGTCTTCGGGCGGGTCACGCCCCAGCAGAAGCGGACCATGGTGGGCGCGCTCCAGTCGAAGGGCCACACGGTCGCGATGACCGGCGACGGCGTGAACGACGTGCTGGCGCTGAAGGACGCGGACATCGGCGTGGCGATGGGCTCCGGCTCGGAGGCCACCCGGGCGGTCGCGCAGATCGTGCTGCTGAACAACAGCTTCGCCACGCTGCCGTCGGTGGTGGCCGAGGGCCGGCGGGTGATCGGCAACATCACGCGGGTCGCCACGCTGTTCCTGGTGAAGACGGTGTACTCGGTGCTGCTGGCGGTGCTGGTGGTGGCGACGCAGGTGGAGTACCCGTTCCTGCCGCGCCATCTGACCCTGCTGTCCACGCTGACCATCGGCGTCCCCGCCTTCTTCCTCGCCCTCGCCCCCAACAAGGAACGGGCGAAGCCGAACTTCGTGAAGCGGGTCATGCGGTACGCGATCCCGGGCGGGGTGCTGGCGGCGCTGGCCACCTTCGCCACGTATCTCCTGGCCCGCAGCCACTACAGCGGCACCGGCGCGCTGGGCGCGGAGACGAGCGCGGCGACGCTGACGCTGTTCCTGATCTCCCTCTGGGTCCTGGCGATCATCGCCCGGCCCTACACCTGGTGGCGCATCGCCCTGGTCGCGGCGATGGCCGGCGCATTCCTGCTGGTCCTGGCGGTCCCCTGGCTCCAGGACTTCTTCGCCCTGCGCCTGGTCGGCATGACGATGCCCTGGCTCGCGGTCGGCATCGCGGCGGTCACGGCGGCGGTCCTGGAGTTCCTCTGGCGCTGGGTGGACCGCAGATTCCCCGTCTGAACGGGTCGCGCGGGCGTTATGCCCGGTATGTGGGTGACCATGGGAGTCTGCCGCCGCAGGTGATCGGAGACGGACGACCTCATGAAGCTGCTGTCCCGGAAGAAGTCCGCGGACTCCCAGTCCCGGTCGAGCAGGGGTGAGCTCGCGGCTCAGCTGGCCGCGCCCGTGCGCAGGTTCCTGGCGACCGAGGCGGGCAGCTCCGGGCTGCTGCTGCTCGCGGTGGCGGTCGCCCTGATCTGGGCCAACTCCGCCTGGTCGGAGTCGTACTTCTCGCTGTGGCACACCGAGGCGTCCGTCGCGGTGGGCGACGCGGAGCTGGCGATGGACCTGGGGCACTGGGTCAACGACGGGCTGATGGCGCTGTTCTTCTTCGTCATCGGCCTGGAGGTCCGCTACGAGCTGTCCGTCGGCTCGCTGAACGACCGCCGCCGGATCATGATCCCGGGGCTCGCCGGGATCGGCGGCATGGTCGTGCCGGTCCTGTTCTACCTCTTGATCGCGCCCGGTTCTCAGGCCGCGGGCGGCTGGGGCATCGTCATCGGCACCGACACGGCGTTCCTGCTGGGCGCGCTCGCCGTGGTGGGCCCCCGTTTCGTCACCCAGCTGCGGATCTTCCTGCTGGCCATCACCGTCATCGACGACATCGTCGCGGTCACCGTGATCGGTGTCGTCTACTCCGGGGCGATCCACGTGCCGGAGCTGATCGCCGCCCTGGTGCTCGGCGCGGTCCTGTCGTCGCTGTCCCGCTTCGACGTCTGGCGGGCCGTCCCGTATGTGCTGATCGTGCTGGTGATGTGGTACCTGACCCTGAACGCCGGGTTGCACGCATCCATCGCCGGCATGCTCGGCGGCCTGCTCATCCCCGCGCGCGAGCCGTCCCGCGAGGGCGTCGAGCAGGCGACACGGCTGTTCCGGGCCTTCCGCCAGTCACCCCGCGCGGACGTGGGCAAGACCGCGCGCAAGGGCCTCCAGAAGGCCGTCTCGGTCAACGAACGCCTCCAGATGTATCTGCACCCCTGGTCCAGCTATGTCGTCGTCCCGGTGTTCGCCCTGGCCAACGCGGGCGTCGACCTGCGCGACGGCGTCCTCACCGACGCTCTGGGCTCCGCCCTCACCTGGGCCGTGGTGGTCGGTCTCGTCGCGGGCAAGCTCCTCGGCATCTGGGGCGGCGCGCGGCTCGGCACCCGGTTCGGTCTGGGCGAGCTGCCCGGCGGGGTGGGTCAGGGCCATGTGCTGGGCGGCGCGGCCCTGTCCGGCATCGGGTTCACCGTGTCCCTGCTGATCGCGGGACTCGCCTTCGAGGACGAGCCGGACCTGCTCGCCCGGGCGACCGTCGGCGTGCTGCTCGCGGCGGTGATCGCCACCCTGACGGGCTGGCTGGTCTTCCGGCTCTCCACCGTCTTCGGCGGCAGGACGGACGCGGACCTGCCCCGCTACCTGGACCGGCTGGTCGACCCGGAGACGGACCACATCCTCGGCCCGGCCGACGCGCCGCTCACCCTGGTGGAGTACGGCGACTTCGAGTGCCCCTTCTGCGCCCGCGCCACCGGCGTCACCAAGGAGCTGCGGAACCGCTTCGGCGACCGGTTCCGCTACGTCTTCCGGCACCTCCCGCTGCCCGACGTCCACCCGCACGCCGAGCTGGCCGCGCGGGCGGCGGTCGCCGCGGACGCCCAGGGCCGCTTCTGGGACATGCACGACCTGCTCTACCGGCACCAGGACGAGATGGAGTACGAGGACACCGTCGTCTACGCCATCGACCTCGGCCTCGACATGGAGAGGTTCCTCCGGGACCTCGACTCCGACTGGGCGGCCGAACGGGTCCGCCGGGACGCCCGCAGCGCGGAGGCGAGCGGCGTCCAGGGCGCCCCCACGTTCTTCATCGGCAACCGCCGGCACACGGGGCCCTACGACGCGGAGACGCTGGCGCGTGAGCTGGAGCAGCTCGAGTTCGAGGGGTCGGGGGCGACGCCCACGGAGCCGTAGTCCGTCCGGAGGGGCCGATGTCAGCCCCTCCGGCGCTTGAGGAGCGGGGTCCGGGGCGGAGCCCCGGGTGGGTCAGTCGAACCACCGGTCCCGGGCCAGCTCCTCCGTCCGCGACGGATCCTCCAGCAGCGCCGCCACCTCGAAGCGCCGCGGCCACTGCCCCGCCGCCCAGCCGAGGCCCGCGGCGACGCCCTCCAGGGTGGCCGCGTGCAGCACCCCGTCGTCGGTGAGGCGCCAGTCGATCTCCACGCCGTCCACGACGAGCTCCTCGTGCTCGACGTAGGAGGCCGGGGTCCGCGGACCCAGCAGCACCCGCACCGCCTCCGGCACCTCGTGCTCCGTGCCCTCGGAGTCCACCCGCCCGGTGACGGACTCGCTGAGCCGCCGTACCTGGAACAGCTCCGCCAGTTCGGCGGCCCGTGCCGGCCGGACCGGCAGCAGCGGGACCCCGGCGGTGAACGGCAGCAGGTCGGGCGAGTCCACGACCACCGCCTCGGAGGCGTCCACCACCTCCACCCGCCCGTCGACCACCGCGCGCAGCTCGTCCGGCAGGGTCACCTGCTCGGGGTCCAGCTCCGCCAGCGCCCCGTACAGCCCGTGCAGCTGGGCCGCCGTGACCGGCCGGCCGGGGTCGGCGAGGCGTTCCAGCAGCTCGGCCGCCCCGCCCGGCTCGTCCAGCAGCGCGGCGACCGATGTGCGCACGCCCAGCGCGCGCAGCACCTGCTCGTCGTCGAAGCCGGTCGCGTCGGCCTCGTCGTACAGGCCGCGCAGCAGCGGGTCGCCGCCCGCCGCGCGCAGTCCGGCGGGGCGCCGCCCGCCGAGCACGGGGTGGCCGCGCAGCCACCACGCGGTGTACGGCCGTACGGTCTCGTGGGTGCCGTCGTGGAGCAGGATCCGCACCGGCTCGGCCAGCGCGTCCCGCAGCGGGGGCCGGGAGAGCAGCGCGAGCGCCTGCGGCCAGCGGTCGTCGTCCACCAGGTCCAGGTCGCGCACGGCGACGATCTCGGTGGCGACGGGCGGGACGGGCGCGTCGGGGAAGCGGTCGAGGATGTCCTCGGCCCACACGTCGACGGCGTCCAGCAGCCCCGGGTCGTCCGGCTCGGCGTAGTCGCTCTCGCGCGGCTCCAGTTCGTCCGGGTCGAGGACGACGTCGGTGGCCCGTACCAGCGCGAAGTCGACGAGCACCCCGCACGCGGCCAGCGGCTGCTCGCCCCACTTCCCGGCCAGCTCCGCGTCCACGGCGGCCAGCTCGCCCTCCCGCATGACCTGCGCGAAGGGCCCGCCGGGGAAGACGAGTTCGCAGGCCGGGGAGAGTTCGCCGTCCTCGTCGGGCAGGGCGAGCGCGCCCAGCCAGGGCTCGTCGCCCGGCTCGAGGCCGGCGTCGCGGACCAGCGCGAGCACGGTGTCGGCGAGTTCCTCGGCGTCCGGGGCGTCCTCCTCCCAGGTGACTCCGCCCTCGTCGTCGAGGGACGCGGCGACGGCGGCCCGCACCTGCGGGGTGGTGAGCACGGCGCGCGGGGTCGCGGGCAGCGCGCCCAGCTTCTCCAGCAGCGGGTGGGCGGCGTCCGGGTGGGCGACCTTCAGGCCGAGCCGGGACAGCAGCCCGGCGTCGACGGCCGTGTCCGGGGTGGGCAGCAGCACCTGCCGGGGGCCGATGGTGGTGCGCCCGCCCCCGGAGCCGAAAGCCTGGGAGGCGTCCCCGGCGAGCGGCACCGGGAGTCCGGTGAGCCGGTCGGGGTCGACGCCGGCGAGGCTGTCGTAGAGCCGCCGCCACCAGTCGGGGGACTTCTCCAGGCCGGCGAGCCGGTCGACCGCGTCGGTCAGCGGCACCCGCGCGACCCCGAGGGTGCGCAGCTCGGCCCGCCGCTCAAGACCGGCGGGCAGCAGCGTGGGCAGCACCTCCGCCAGCACCCGTACGGTGTCGGCGCCCGCGCCCTCGACGATCTCGGCGTCGCGCGGCCGCAGCGCCTCGGGCAGCTCGAAGTCGTCGTCGGCGACGGGCGCGGCGGCGGGCGGCAGGAAGGCGGTGCGCGGCAGCCGCTCCAGGATGGCCGCGCGCAGGGCGCCGTCCAGCTCGCCCTTGCCGAGCGGGCCCGGCACCAGGTCGAGGGCGCCCGTGGTCACCGGACGCCAGTCGGCGAGGAGCCCGGCGTAGGCGTCGGCGGCGCGCTGCACGAGGAAGTCGGTGAGCGGGCCGGGGGCCGCGTGCCGGCGGGTGGAGTCCAGCGGCAGGGAGGCGATGAGCAGGGCGGGCACGCCGAGCGGCTCGTCGCTGGGGGTGGGCGCGTGCACGACGGCGGCAGTGCGCGGCCGGGCGGGTGCGCCGTCGGCGCCGACGGGGACGGCCCAGGTGACCGACCAGTGCGGGCGCAGCCGCTCCTCGACCGGGCGGTCGGCGAGCAGGTCGGGGGTGAGCGCGCCGTGCGCGGCGGCGGTGCGCCAGCGGGTGACGCCGTCGCGGGAGTCGGTGACCACGGTCAGGTCGCCGTCGGTGCCGCGGATCAGTGTGCGGGGCGTGTCGTCGCCGGTCTCGACGACGACCTCCTCCAGCCCGGGCAGGGCGAGCAGCAGGGCGTCGTCGACGGCGTGCAGCAGCCGCTCGGCGAGGTCGGCGGCGGCGGTGTCGCGCAGCGGCAGGATGACGGCGGTGTCGTACGGGTCGGGGGCGGTGCCCTCGGCGGCGAAGGGGAGCCGCAGCAGCGGTACGTGCCCGTCGCGGCGGCGGATCTCGTCGCCGAGGCCGGGGCTGTGCCGGGCGGTGTCCCGCGCGAGGTCCCGCGCCTCAACCAGCGACCAGCGCACCCCGCCGTGCCGGCCGACGACGGCGGGCTCGTCGGTGACGGCGAGCACGGCCGCGAAGCCGACGCCGAACCGTCCGACGGCCCGGTCGGGCGCGTCCCGCTTGGCGGAGGCGCGCAGCGTGGACAGCGACTCGACGCCGGCCGCGTCCAGCGGGGCGCCGGTGTTCGCGGCGACGAGGACCCCGTCCCGCAGGGTGAGCCGGAGACGGCCGGGCACGCCGGCCCGGGCGGCGGCGTCGGCGGCGTTCTGCGCGAGCTCGACGACGAGCCGGTCCCGGTAGCCTCCGAGGACGAGGTCCTCCTCGGCGTTGGCGTCCTCCCGGAACCGGGCGGGGCTGGTGGCCCAGGCGTCCAGGACCCCACGCCGCAGACGCGCCGTACCGAACGGGTCGGCACCCTCGACGGCGGGCCGCACGAACTTGCTCACGTTGACTCTCCTCATCGGGCCCTGATCTGCGTGACGTCGAAGGTACCGCTCCGCGACACCCCGGGGACGCGGTGTCCGGGGCACCGCCCGTCGTGTGGATGATCAGCGGTGTGCTGCTCGAATCGTTGTCCGTCGCCGCGCTGGCCGTGGTGCTGGTGTGTGCCGTCGTCCGTCCCTTCCGCTGGCCGGAGGCGGCGTTCGCGGTGCCCGCCGCCGGGGTGGTGGTCGCGACGGGCGCGATCACCACGGAGGCCGTGCGGGAGGAGGCGGAGCGGCTCGGCCCGGTGATCGGCTTCCTCGCCGCCGTCCTGGTGCTCGCCAAGCTGTGCGACGAGGAGGGCCTCTTCCACGCGTGCGGCACCTGGATGGCCCGCTGGTCGCGCCACCGCCCGCGCAGGCTGCTGGGCGCGGTGTTCGCGCTCGCCTCGCTGATCACGGCCGTCCTCAGCCTGGACGCGACGGTGGTGCTGCTGACGCCGGTCGTGTTCGCCACCGCGACCCGCATGGGCGCGCGCCCCGCCCCGCACGTCTACGCGGGCGCGCACCTGTCGAACACGGCGTCCCTGCTGCTGCCGGTGTCGAACCTGACGAACCTGCTCGCGTTCACCGCCACCGGCCTGACCTTCACCCGCTTCGCGCTGCTGATGCTGCTGCCGTGGCTGGCGGCGATCGCCGTGGAGTACGTGGTCTTCCGCCGCTTCTTCGCCGCCGACCTGTCGGCCGTACCGACCGCGCCGGACACGGCGGACGAGCCGGTGGAGGTGCCGCTGTTCGCGCTGGTCACGGTGGCGGCCACGCTCGCCGGGTTCGCGGTGGCGTCCGCCGTCGGCGTCGACCCCGCGTGGGCGGCGGCGGCCGGGGCGGGAGTGATGGCGGTACGGGCCCTGACCCGCCGCCGCACCAGCGTCGTACGGCTGCTGCGCGCGGTGGACCTGCCGTTCCTGGCGTTCGTGCTGGCGCTGGGCGTGGTCGTCCGGGCGGTGCTGGACCAGGGCCTCGGCGACGCCCTGGACGCGGTCCTGCCCGACGGCTCCGGGCCGCTGTCCCTGCTGGCGGTCGCCGCGCTGGCGGCCCTGCTGGCCAACCTGATCAACAACCTGCCCGCCGTGCTGGCCCTGGTCCCGCTGGCCGCGCCGTCCGGCCCCGGCGCGGTCCTCGCGGTCCTGCTCGGCGTGAACATCGGCCCGAACCTCACGTACGCGGGCTCCCTCGCCACCCTGCTGTGGCGCCGCATCGTCCACCACCACGCGCACGAGGTGAGCCTGGTGCGCTTCACCCTCCTCGGGCTGGCCACGGTCCCGGCCGCGCTCCTGGTGTCCACGGCCGCCCTCTGGCTGTCGCTGGAACTGTTCGGCGCCTGAGCCCGGCCCCGCGGCCCCGAGTGCGGAGACCCACGCCACATTCGCACAGGGCCCTCGGTGACATGCTCCACAGGGCCCGTCGGGTGTACTACCCGGAATAGTGAAGAAATGCCCGATTTGAAATCGGACATAAAGGGCGCAAGCCCGATCGATCGGCTTGAAATGGGGGTTTTGCCCCCTACGGAGGGCTCCGTCAAGAGACGTGCATCTCATGCCCTATGTACGACGTTTCGTCGTAGGTCACACCTTTGCGGCATTTGGCCGGGGGCGGTTACCAAGGAACAGCCATCACGGCACGGACCCCGTTCCGCCGATGGCATCCCCCGCCCCCTCCCCCATGAGGTTTCGATGTTCGAGCGCGTCACGTCCCGTTTCCCCCGTATGACCGTCACCCGCACCCGCGCCGCCGTCCTGGCAGCCGGTCTGGGCTCCACGGCCGTCCTGGGAGCCGGGGTCGCGGTCGCCGCGTCCGGCACCTCCGCCGCGTCCGGCACCGCCACGGCGGTCCAGGCGCAGGCCGCCGCGCAGGCCGAGGCCGCGAAGACGCAGGCCGTGAAGGCCTCCGCGGTGAAGAAGGCGACCGAGGCCGCCAAGAAGTCCACCGCGTCCTGGGTCTCCCCGGTGAAGTCCTACAAGCTGTCGGCGAGCTTCGCGCAGAACGGCGGCATGTGGGCCTCCAAGCACTCCGGCCAGGACTACGCCGTCCCGACCGGCACCCCGGTCGTCGCCGCCCACGGCGGCACGGTCGTGAAGGCCGGCGGCAACGGCGCCGGCGACGGCCCGGCGTACGGCAACGCCGTCGTGATCAAGCACGGGAACAAGACGTACTCCCAGTACGCCCACCTGTCCTCCGTCAACGTGAAGGTCGGCCAGGTCGTCAAGACCGGCCAGAAGATCGCCCTGTCCGGCAACACCGGCAACTCCAGCGGTCCCCACCTGCACTTCGAGATCCGCACGACCCCGAACTACGGCTCCGCCGTCAACCCGGCGACCTTCCTGCGCGCCCACGGCGTCTCTCTCTGACGCCTGGCCCCGCAACACACCCCGCACGCGCCCCCGAGGCCGGCCCCAGGCCGCCTCGGGGGTTCGTCGTGGCGCCGGATCAGGCCGCGTATCCCTCGAACCGGAACTCGGGACTGTTACGAGGGTCGATACGGGCACCGGCTTCCAGAGCCGTGGCCAGTCGTTCGATCAGCTCCAGCGTGGGCTCGACACTGCTCTCCTCGATGGCCTCGACGTCCTCCTCGGAGAGCTCAGCACGCCGGGCGAGCTCCGCGGTGGACCAGCCGAGGACGGAGCGCCGGTCGTAGACGGCCTGGGCGAAGTCCATGCGCCGGCCCGCAGCGCGGTACGCCGGATCCTCACGATGCTCCGACGGCACTTTCCAGCTCGTGTGATATCCGCTGCTCATCGCGCCTCCTCGTCCCTACCGTAGACGGCGTGCTCACCGGCCGGAGAGTGCTCCGCCTCGCACAGTTTCCTCGCTCGCTGCGCTCTCAGCACTTCGTCCCTCTCCCGCATTCTGGTCTTACGGAAGACAGTGAGGAGGACGGCTCGTCGGCCGGGGGCGAACCAGTAGGTGACGCGCACCGGCCCGATCCGCAGCTCTCTGAGCCCGTCACCGAGGTGGCTGGCCAGCGGGAACGGCAGCGCGGGACCCTCGGTGGCCAGCCGGTCCGCGAACCGTTCGGCAGCTCGGTAGTCCGGGAGCGGAAGAGTCTCCAGCCAAGCCCGGACCTCCGGCTCGACTTCGATGACGTAGAGATCCTGTTCCGGCGATGCCGACATGGCCGTTCGTTCCGTTCGGGGAGCAGGGCGGTTGGTGATGCATACGGCATCCACACAACCGGCCGACCGGCCATCCCCAGGTCGGAACTCACCCAGGTTCACGCCATCGGGTGCTGACCAAGCCGACAGATCTGGAAGGCGGCCCCCGGCCTGGACGACCCGGTCCGCCTGCTGCTGGAGCGGGCGGACCGGAGCGCGGTCAGTCGCCGGACACGTACGGCAGGAAACGCGCCCACGCGGCCGGGGCGAAGGCCAGCCGGGGGCCGGCGGTGTCCTTCGAGTCGCGGACGTGGACGGTACGGGGGGTGAGGGCGAGTTCGACGCAGGAGTTGCCGTCGTTGCCGCCGCTGTAGCTGCTCTTGAACCAGTTCAGCTCACTGCTCATGCTTCTCCCAGCAGTTGTCGGACGAAGGCCAGCGACTCACGCGGAGGGAGCGCCTGCGCTCGGATCGTTCCATATCGCAGCTCGAGAATGCGCAGTTGTCGTGGATCCGAGGTCGGACGGCCGTTGAACGCGCCGTCGGAGCGGCCCATCGCCGTGCCGTCGTCGAACTTCAGCAGCTCGATCCTGCCGTCAAGCCCGGAGTGGGTCTCGCAGTCCGTCGGCATCACCTGGAGCACGACGTGGTGCAACTGTGCGACATCCAGCAGCCGTCGGAGCTGTCCCCGCCAGGCGGCACGCCCGCCGACGGGACGGCGCAGCACGCCCTCCTCCATGACGAAGCTGAGCGCCGGTGCCGGATCGCGGTCGAAGACCGACTGCCGGGCCAGGCGCGCGGCCACCATGCGCTCCACGTCGTCCGGCGAGTAGGGCGGCTGAGCCGCGCCGATCACCGCACGCGCGTGTTCCGGCGTCTGCAGGAGGCCGGGGACGATGTGGCACTCGTAGAGGCCGATCTCGACCGCCCGAGCCTCCAACTTACCCAGCGCGCGCACCTTCTTCGGATACCGGACCTTCTTCACGTCCTCCCACGCGGCCGACAGGAGGCCCCCTGCCTCCAGCACCTCGTCCGCCCGGTCCAGGAACTCCTGGCGCGGAATCCGCTTGCCGCTCTCGATCTTGTAGATCATGTCCTCGCCGTAGCCGACGGCCCGCCCGAAGTCGGGCACCCGCAGGCCGGCCGCCTCACGGCGCAGCTTGATCTGGCGGCCCACGGTCGTGATGACCGCGACGCCCCACTCGTCGTCGGGATCGACCTCCCAGCCCGGCTCGTCCGCCTCGCCCTCGACCCGGCCCGACTCCGCCTCCACCGCCGTCATCCCGCACCTCTCCCTCGGAACCGTCCGTGACGCACACCGGCGTCCTACCGGCACCAACGGCGGATACGGTCCCGACGACTACGGACGATCCCCGGACAGTGACCGGACACACACGGTCCGTCAGCGGGAGAAGAAGTTGACGAGGTTGCCGTCGGGGTCGCGGAACAGCAGGGAGCGGTTGCCCCACGGCATGGTGGCGGGGCCGTTGACGACGTCGGTGAGGACGTCGGCCAGTTCCTTGTGGACGCGGTCCACGTCGTCGACGAGGAACTCGACGATCGCGCTGTGGTTGTCCGCAGGGCGGGCGGAGCCGGGGGCGAACATCGGGACGGTGGCGGTGCCGGCGATCGCGAGGGTGGCGCCGTCGGTCCTCAGCTCGGCGAAATGCTCCGTGGCCCAGGTCGCGGACACGCCCAGGACGCGTTCGTAGAAGGCGACGAGGCGGGCCACGTCGGCGGTGATGACACGGACGGATGCGAACTGCATGGGGAGACTCCTCGGCCGTACGGATGGCGTGCACGGCCGACCGTAGGAGCAATAGCGGACAGAATCCGCCCGGTATCCGCACTAGCTTGGTGACCGTGCCCCGACCCGCCGCCCGTGTGCTGACCCTGCTGGAGCTGTTGCAGTCGGGCGGCACCCGCACGGTGGCCGAACTGGCCGACCGACTGGGTGTGGACGGACGCACCGTGCGGCGGTACGTGGGCCAGTTGACCGACCTGGACGTACCGGTGGAGTCGGTACGCGGACGCTACGGCGGGTACCGGCTGGGACCGGGCTACCGGGTGCCGCCGCTGATGTTCGGCGACGAGGAGGCGCTGGCGGTGCTGCTCGGCCTGGTCGCCGGGCGCGGGGCGGGGCTGACGGCGGCGCAGCGCACGGCGAACGAGACGGCGGCGGCGAAGATCCGGCGGGTGCTGCCCCGGCACCTGACCCGGCGACTGGATGCCCTGCTGGAGTCCCTGTCCTTCACGGAGGGGTCCGGGAAGTCCGCGAGCCCGGACGCGGGAGTGCTGCTCACCCTGGCCGACGCGGTGCACCACCACCGGCCGGTCTCGGTCCGCTACACCGACCGCGAGGGGCGGCACGGCGACCGCACCCTGCACCCGTCCGGGCGGGGTGTGCACCAGGATCTGCCCCTTGCGCTTGACCAGCCCGGGCACGCGCGTGCGGTCGGTCACCAGGTACGCGCTGCGGGCCAGCGCGGTGAGATGGGCGGCGGTGCCGGGCGCCAGCCGGCGGGTGGCGGTGGGCAGGGTGTGGTGCAGCTCGGGGCGGGCCGCCCAGGCGGTGCGGACGTGCGGGGCGTGGTCGCGCACCGCCGACTCCAGGGCGGCGGGGTCGCCGCCGTAGCCGCCGTCGTCCTCGACGGTGAACAGGGCGCGGCCGGTGTCCAGCGGGAGCAGCCGCTGCACGCGGTAGTGGGTGCGCAGCAGGACGCGGCGCAGACTGCGCAGCGCACGGCGGCGCAGCCGGCCCGCGCGGCGGCCCAGGGCCGCGGCCAGGCGCAGGGTGCGGTAGGTGCGGTGCAGCCCGAACCGGACCAGCGCGTGCCGCACCCGGGCGCGGGCGGGGACGGACGCGCCGGGCGTGCGGTGGCGCCGGTACTGGTCGCGGGCCCGGCGCAGGAAGGCGGCGCGGGAGCCGCGCGGCAGCCGGTCCGGGCGGGTGTACACGGTCAGCAGATGGTCGACCATGCGGCGGAACAGCACCGGCCGCCAGCGCTCCAGGCCGGGGTGCGCGTCGAGGTGGGCGAAGACCCGGTCGTACTGGCCGAAGACCTCGAAGTGGCGCTCGCTGGTGGTGTGCAGGATGCCCCCGGCGCGCCGCTGCCGGTAGTGCACGCACACCCGGTCGAGGGTGGCGATCGTCCCCGCCGTCATCAGCACCGGGTACGTCCACGGGGTGTCCTCGTAGTAGCCCGGCGGGAAGGCGAACCCGGCGCGCTCGACGAACTCCCGCCGGTAGGCCTTGTTCCAGGCCACCGCGAGCAGGCTGAGCAGCCCGGGCCGGTCGGCGAGGGCGAACGGCGCCGGGCCGTGCTCGGAGAGCTGGGCGGCGACCTGGTTGCGCACGGTCTCGCCGGTCCAGTAGGCGCGGGCGTAGTCGTAGACCAGGACGTCCGGGTCGCCGGTCTCCTTCAGCCGGTCGGCGACGGCGAGCAGCGCGTCCGGGGTGAGGGTGTCGTCGCCGTCCAGGAACACCAGGTAGTCGCCGGTCGCGCGGGCCATGCCCGCGTTGCGGGCGGGTCCCAGGCCGACGTTGGCCGGCAGGTGCACCGGCCGCACCCGCGGGTCGCGGGCCGCGAACTCGTCGATCACCGCTCCGCAGGCGTCGGGCGAGCAGTCGTCCACGGCGATCAGTTCGAGATCCGGGTACGACTGGGTCAGCACCGACTCCAGGCACTCGCGCAGATACGCCTGAACCTGGTACACGGGGACAATGACACTGAACCTGGGCAAGGGGCATCCAACGGTCGGTGCGGGCGTTCTGCCCGGCAACGCCCGTTGGCCCGCCTTGGTTACGCACCCTGCGGCATCCGGGGGAATCACATCGCACGAAGGGGCGGACCTCGGCCGGTCCGCCCCTCAACCGCGCTCTTAATGTGCCTACTTGACGGCGCCCGCCATCACGCCGGAGACGAACTGCCGCTGGAACGCGAAGAACACCACCAGCGGCACCACCATCGAGATGAACGCGCCCGGCGCCAGCACGTCGATGTTGTTCCCGAACTGCCGTACCTGAGTCTGGAGGGCGACCGTGATCGGCTGGCTCCCCGAGTCGGTGAAGATCAGCGCGACCAGCATGTCGTTCCACACCCACAGGAACTGGAAGATGCCGAGCGCCGCGACCGCCGGACCGGCCAGCGGCATCACGACCCGTACGAACAGCCGCAGTTCGCCCGCGCCGTCCAGCCGGGCCGCCTCCAGCAGCTCCTTGGGGATCTCCGCGAAGAAGTTCCGCAGCAGGAACACCGCGAACGGCAGGCCGAAGCCGACGTGGAACAGCACCACACCGGTCAGGGAGCCGAAGACGCCCAGCTTGCCGAAGAGTTCGGCGATCGGGATCAGCGCCACCTGCACCGGCACCACCAGCAGTCCCACCACGGCGAGGAACCACCAGTCGCGGCCCGGGAAGTCCATCCACGCGAAGGCGTACCCGGCGAGCGCGCCGATCACCACCACCAGCACGGTCGCCGGCACGGTGATGTACACCGTGTTCAGCAGCGAGCCGGTGATGTCGTCGTTCTCCAGCAGGGTCCGGTACGCGCCGAAGGTGAGCTCGGACGGCTCGGTGAACACCGTCCACCAGCCGTCCACCGCCATGTCCTCCGGCGTGCGCAGACTGGCCAGCAGCAGCCCGATCGTCGGCACCAGCCAGAACAGGCCGACGACGATCAGGAAGACGCGGACCGCCCCGCCGCTCACCCACTGGGCGAGCCGGGACCCCAGCGGCCGTTCCGCCCGCACGGGCCCGGCGGGCCGCACGCCCGCCTTGGTGACGCCTCCGGCGTCCGCGCTCATCGCCGCACCTCCCGCCTCAGCCGCCGTACGTTGAACCACATCACCGGGATCACCAGCAGCAGCAGGAACACCGCGATGGCGCTGGCGACGCCAGGCTGGTCCTCGGAGAAGCCCTTGCGGTACAGCTCCAGCGCGAGGACGTTCGCGTCGTCCTGGGACGAGCCCGGCGCGATGATGAACACCAGGTCGAACACCTTCAGGACGTTGATCATCAGGGTGACGGTGACCACCGCGAGGACCGGAGCCAACAGCGGCACCGTGACCCGCCGGAACACCTGCCACTCGTTCGCGCCGTCCACCCGGGCGGCCTCCAGCAGCTCCCGCGGCATGCCGGCGAGCCCGGCCGCGATCAGCACCATCGCGAACCCCGCCCACATCCAGATGTACGAGCCGATCACGGCCGGGGTGACCAGCGACGGGCCGAGCCAGTCGAGCCCGTTGTACGGCTCCTTGAAGTTGCTCGCCGGGAGCCGCAGCTGCGCCCCGTCGGCCTTCGACGAGAAGGAGAACGTGCCGTCGGCGGCGGCCGTCGCCGTCTCCACCACCTCGCCGTCCTTCACCGCCTCGATCCGCATCCCGGCGTACCCCAGCTCGGCGGAGTCCACCTGGTTGAGCGCGCCGACGCCCTTGCCGCGGGTGAAGTCCTGCCAGGTGCTGCCGGTGATCCGGTCGTCCTGCGGCTCGGGCGCCGCGGCCGGTTCCGCGTCCTGCGGCATCGCGTCCGGGGCGACGCCCACCAGTGGCAGCGTCACCGTGTCCCCGGCGCTCACGGTGCCCTTGGTGACGAACGCGCCCCCGCCGGCCGGCTCCAGCGGCGACTCGCGGCCCGGGTGCGCCTTCGGGAACGCCGAGGACTGGGCGAAGGTGTCGTGCACGCCCACCCAGACGGCGTTCGCCACGCCCTTGTCCGGGTCCTGGTCGTAGACGAGGCGGAAGATGATGCCCGCCGCCAGCATGGAGATGGCCATCGGCATGAAGACGACCAGCTTGAACGCCGTGCCCCAGCGCACCCGTTCGGTGAGCACCGCGAAGATCAGACCGAGCGCGGTCGCGACCGTCGGGGCGAACACCACCCAGATGATGTTGTTCTTCAGCGCCGTGCGGATGCCGTCGTCGGTGAAAAGCGCCCGGTAGTTGTCGAACCCGGCGAAGGAGTCGCCGGACTGGTCGTAGAAGCTGCGGATGACCGAGTACCCGATCGGGTAGACCACGAGCGCCCCGAGCAGCACCAGGGCGGGCAGCAGGAACAGCGCCGCCACGGTCCTGCGGGTGCCGGTGACGCTCTTGCGCGACCTGGGAGCGGCGGGGGCCGTCTTCGCGGCCCCCGCCGCCGTGTCCGCCGCCATCGCCGGTCAGTTCCCGTACGCCGCGGCCGCGTCGGCCTCCAGCTTCGCCTGGGTGCCGGCGATGTCCGCCGGGTTCTTCAGGAAGTCCTGCAGCGCCTTCCACTCACCCTTGCCGGGCGTGCCGCCGAAGGCCTGCGGGGCCTGGTCGGACATGTCGAAGCGGAAGTCGTCGCCGGCGTCGATGAGCGCCTTGGCCATCTTCTGCTGGACCTCGTTCGGGTACGCCGACTGCGGCACGTTCTTGTTCGGCGAGAGGTAGCCGCCGAGCTTCGCCTGGATGCTCGCCGCGTCCGGGGAGGCGAGGAACGTCACCAGCGCCTGCGCCGCCTCGGAGTCCTCCAGGATCACCGCCGCGTCGCCGCCGGACACCACGGGCGGGGTGCCGCCGACCGCGGGGAACGGGAACACCTTCGCGTCGGTACCCACCTTCGCCTTGGTCTCGCCGATGTTCACCTGCACGAAGTCGCCCTCGTAGACCATGCCGGCCTTGGGCTGGTCGCCGCCGGTGAAGGTCTGCGTCACGGACGCCGGGAATTCCGTCTGGAGGGCGCCGTTCGGGCCGCCCGCGACGTAGTCCTTCTTGCCCCAGACCTGGGCGAGGGTGGTCAGCGCCTCCTTGACGGAGGGGTCGGTCCACTTGATCTCGTGCTTCGCGAGCTGGTCGTACTTCTCCGGGCCCGCCTGCGAGAGGTAGATGTTCTCGAACCAGTCGGTGAGGGTCCAGCCGTCGGCCCCGCCGACCGAGAACGGGGTGACGCCGGAGTCGTAGACCATCTGCGCGGTGTTCAGCAGCTCGTCCCAGGTCGTCGGCTCGGACGCGCCGGCGTTCTCGAAGACCTGGGCGTTGTACCAGATCAGCGACTTGTTGGCGGCCTTGTAGTAGACGCCGTACTGCTTGCCGTCGACCTTGCCGATGTCCTGCCAGCCCTGCGAGTAGTTCTTCGCCAGCTCCTTGGTGGCCTCCGGGCCGAGCGGCTTGGCCCAGTTCTTCTCCACGGCCTGCTTGATCGCGCCGGGCTGCGGCAGCATCGCCACGTCCGGCGGGGCGCCGCCCGCGATCTTCGAGCCGAGGAAGTTGATGATCGGGTCCTGGGCGGGGACGAAGGTCACCTTGGCGCCGGTGCGCTTCTCGAACTCCGCGAGGACCTGCTTGAAGTTCTTCTGCTCCGCACCGGTCCACACGGCCGCGACCTCCAGGGTCTGGCCGTCCAGCTTCGGGAGGGTGACGGTGGTTCCGGTGTCGCCTGACGCCTTGCCCTTGTCGTCTCCGCCACCGCCACCGCCGCCGTCGTCGCCTCCGCAGGCGGTGAGGGAGACCGCCAGCACACCGGCGGCCAGGGCCGCGGCGGCCCTGACGGACCGTCGGGTGGGGGGAGTCGGCCCGTGCTCGGGCGACCTGCGTATCCGGATGATCCTGCTCGTCCTGCGCATCACTGCCCCGTTCTCGTACTCCGTCGTACTTGTCCGAACGTTCGAGCGCTGTCCCGTGCGGTCTGGTCTACGCCCGGGGCGTGGGGGTGGCAAGAGCGCGTCCCGTGTCAACTCGCGGATCGTGACCACGTCGTGATTGGGCGTCACGTGCATTGCAGCCTGCGGGTGGTCGGTGGCTGGTCGCGCAGTTCCCCGCGCCCCTGGGGGTGTCTTCGTCGCGGTCGCTGTAAGCAAACCCCCGCCGTTGCGGGCAGTCGTGCCGCTGGGGCGGTGCCCTGTCAGCGCCGGGTGCGGGTGGTTCGTGGCTGGTCGCGCAGTTCCCCGCGTCCCTGGAGGGTGTTCTCACCACGGCCCCCGCGCAGGCGTCCTACAGGAGCGACGGCACCCGCGGTGACGCGACCTGGCGGGCCGCTCGGTCCAGGGCGCTGGCGAGGAGCGCGAGGTCCGTAGGCCCGTTGCCGAGTTCGCGGACCTGGCGGCGGGCCGGGGGGTCGCCCATGCGGTGCCACTCCAGCGGGACCACCGTCGGCCGCAGCGTCGCCGTGCGCGGGATGCGGCCCGTGACCCGGCCGCCCTGGAACTCCGTCCCCCGCCCGTCCGGACGGGCCAGCCGTCCCCGCCCCGGCGCGGGATCGTCCGGGCCGCGCCCCACGACCGGCGCGTCCAGCGCCACCCGCAGCGACGCCTGCTTCACCGGCTCGGTCTGCGCCGTCCGGGGACAGGGCGCGGTCGCGGCCACCAGATGCACCCCGAGCCGCTCGCCGTCCCGCGCCACCGCCTCCAGCGCCCGCATCACCGACCCGGCGGCCGGCCGTCCCGGCGCGCCGAGCGCGGGGGCGACCAGCTGGTCGAGGTCGTCCACGACCACCACCAGCCGGGGCAGCGGCGGCGCGGCCTGCGTCTTGCGGCGGTCCGCGCCGGGACGCAGCCGCACGGTCGCGCTGGGCGGGCTGTCCAGGTCCCCGTTCGCGGCCGTGCGCTGGGCGACCATCCGGTCCGCCAGCTCCCGCCCCGTGTGCCACTCGGCGAAGTCCGAGCGGCCCAGCAGCTCCGCGCGCCGCTTCAGCTCGGCGCTCAGCGACTGGGCGAACTCCCGCATCCGCACAGGGTCGTCGGCGCTCAGGTGGGTGGAGACGTGCGGCACGTCCGTGCACACCCGCAGGCCGTCGCCTGAGCCGGAGCCGGTCACCGGGCCGCCCCGCCCGTCGACCAGGACGATGCCCAGCCGGTCGGGCCGCTCGGCGGCGGCCAGCGAGGCGACGACCGCGCGCAGCAGCTCCGTACGGCCGCTGCCTGACGGGCCCTCGACCAGCAGGTGCGGTCCGTCGGCGGCGAGGTCGGCGGTGACCGGGCCGCGCGGTCCGGCGCCCAGGACGGCGGTGGCGCGTCCGCCGAGCGCACCGGTGTCGTCGGCCGCGTCGGCCCAGCGGGCCATCAGCGACGCCGGCGTGGCCCGGGCCAGGCCCAGCTCGTCGAGCAGCCGCGCCGACGGGGGCAGCGGCGCCGACACCCGCGGGTGCGGCCCGGCCGCGGGACCGTCGGGGCGCAGCGGCGCGAGCGCCCGCGCGAACCGCTCGGCCCAGGCCGCGGAGACCGCGTCCACGGTGGCGAGGGCGCCGTGCCCGACCGGGCCGGGCGGGGAGCCGTCGCCGGTCCTCGCCACCCGCAGCAGCCGGAGCGCGGTCGCCACGTCGCCGCTGAGCAGCGCGACCGCCCCGCAGTCACGGAACGCGGGCGCCACCGCGCAGGCCGCCTCGTACGTCTCCGTCACCGGGGACGCGGGCGAGGCGGCGGGCGTCTCGGCGAGGCACAGCAGATGGACACCGGCCCGCGGCCCCTCCACCGCCAGCCGCGCCACGGCCTCCCGCACGTCCGCGCCGCCGGGGTCGCCGTCCACCACGACCACCGTGTACGGGCCGGCGTCCGCCGGGACGCCCGCGTGGTCGTGGTCGGCGAGGCGGCGCAGCAGCTCGTCGGCGCGGGCCGCGGCCTGCTCCCGGTCGTGGGCGAGGAGCAGCCGGCAGTCCTGGCCGTGTCCGGGCCGCAGATGCGGCAGCCAGCCCAGCCAGGACCACTCGGCGGTGCGCTCGTCCGACGGACGGGACGGGTCCGCGGCGATCAGGACGATCTCCAGCGTGTCGGGGGAGTGCAGCGCGGCGAGCTGGGCGAGCGCCGCGCGGGCCAGCCCGGAGAGCCGCTCGCGCGGTCCGGCCAGCCCCAGCGCGCCGACCTCGCGCAGACCCACGGTCACGGGAACGACGGGCAGCAGCCCGGAGCCGTCCGGAGCGGGCCGGTCCGCGGTGCCGAGCCGCACGGCGAGCGCCTCGGGGTGGCCCGGCCCGCGCTCCCACAGCCGGGGGCCGGGGCCGAGCGCGGTCAGCAGCAGGGTGGCCGGGTCCGGCCAGGTCTCGGGCAGCGCGGGCACGGCGGGCGCCGGGGCGTACGCCGGTCCCGCCGCCGGGTCGTCGAGGAGGGCCGCGTCGGCGTCCCGCTCGGTCCGCCCGCCGGTGAGCCGACGCGCCCAGGCGCCGATCCCGCCCCGCTTGCGCGCCCGCGGCGGCTCGGGGGCGTCGGTGCCCCGTACGGGGGTGCCCTTGCGGGTGCCGTCGGGGGCGTCGGAGGTCTGCGCGGCGGTGGCGTCGGCGTACCGCCCGTCGCGGGCGTCGCCCGTGGTCCGTCCGGTGGGTCCGGCGGGGGGCGGTCCGGGGTGGGCGGCGGGCGCCTCGTCCCGCGTCTGGCCGTGCACGGGGCCCGCGTACAGGCCGTGCGCCTGTCCCCGTCCCGCGTGCGTCTCGTCGGCCGGGGCGGGCCGGGACACCCGCCGCCCCTGGGGCACTCGGGGCACGTCCCCGTGGGCCGCGATCCGTACGGTGCGCTGTCCGGGTGTCCCGCCGTCTCGCTCGGCCTCCGGGGGGCCGCTCTGCTCCGGTACGTGCGCGACGGGGCCCGGTGCGGCAGGGGGGCGGACCTCGGGTGCGGCGTCGCCGCGGGCGGGCGTGGCCCGGTCCGGCGTGGGCCGGTCCGCGGAGCCGTAGGCGTGGTGGGTCCGGGCGCGCGGCCCCCCGGGGGCGCGCCCGCTCTCCGTGTCCGCCGTACGCGGCCCCGGCACCCGGACGTGCCCCTCTCCGTCCGGGGTGGTCGCCGAGCGGGCGGACGGTCCCTCCGCCGGCGTCAGCCGCAGGGCCGACTCGCCGATGCGCAGCAGCGCGCCCGGGGTGAGCCGCACCGGGCGGGCGCCGACGGGGCGGCCGTCCAGCGTGGTGCCGTTGGTGGAGCCGAGGTCGGCGACGGAGACGCGGCCGTCCGCGCCGACCGTCACCGCGCAGTGGAGCCGGGAGACGTCCGGGTCGTCGAGCGGCACGTCGGCGTCGGCCGAACGGCCTATGCGGATCTCCCCGCCGTGCAGCAGATGCACCCCGCCCGCGTCGGGCCCGGCGACCACGTGCAGCCGGGTGGGGGCGGCGTCCAGCTCGGGGTGCGGCTCGGGCTCGCCCGGGGCGCCCACCGCCAGCACCGCGCCGTCGATCAGCGGGGGCTCGCCCAGCGTGCAGCGCTGGGCGTCCAGCCGCTGGTCACCTGCGTACAGCACGGGCGCGCCCGAGGAGCCGGAGGAGCCGTCGCCGCCGGAGACCGCCGAGGCGAGCGCGGAGGCGACCGCGGCGAGAGCCGTGCCCGCGGGCGCCGTGACCAGCACGTCGCAGCTCACGGCCCGCTCCCGGACGGGGGAGGAGGGGCCCAGCGGGTCTACGACGGTCAGCCGGATCTGCATCGCCGTCAGCGGTCCCTTCTGCGCGAGCGCCCGCGACACGGGGGACGAAGCCGCCCCGCGGTCCCCCTCCGCGGACTTCCCCCACCGCCACACGCGCACGTACGGCCAGTACTGCCCGCATCCTCGCACCTGTCACCGACAGCGCGCCCGCCTCCCGGCATCAAATGATCTTGATTGGTCGGCTCTGCCCGTAAAAATGCCTGACCAGTGCTGTGCGATTGATCGTTCCGCGATGACTTGAGATCGGTCACGTCCGGCCCGCGGCAACCAACGGACAGAGTCGGACGTCTTTCCGGCAGACTCCGCACACGCGGGATCAACGGAGAAATCAACGGAACCGTCGAAACCGTCGAACGGGAACGGGAACCGGTGCGTAAGTCCCAGCACAGGACGACGCAGAAGTCGACCGGCCGGTTATCCGTGCGGCGGCACTACAGTGGGTCGGAACATTCCGCAGCAGGGTGGACCACGGTGTACGCCAGCCAGCAAGCAGCAGGGAGCGCATGACGTGCGGCCGGTAGGGAGCAAGTACCTGCTCGAGGAGCCGCTCGGACGCGGCGCCACGGGCACCGTCTGGCGCGCGCGCCAGCGGGAGACCGCGGGCGCCGAGGCGGCCGTGCCGGGCCAGCCCGGCGAGACCGTGGCGATCAAGGTCCTCAAGGAGGAGCTGGCGGGCGACGCGGACGTCGTGATGCGCTTCCTGCGCGAGCGCTCCGTCCTGCTGCGGCTCACCCACCCCAACATCGTCCGGGTCCGCGACCTGGTGGTCGAGGGCGAGCTGCTGGCGCTGGTCATGGACCTCGTCGAGGGCCCCGACCTGCACCGCCACCTGCGGGAGAACGGCCCCTTCACCCCCGTCGCCGCGGCCCTGCTCACCGCGCAGATCGCCGACGCGCTCGGGGCCAGCCACGCCGACGGCGTCGTCCACCGCGACCTCAAGCCCGCCAACGTCCTGCTCAAGCAGCAGGGCGGCGAGATGCACCCGATGCTCACCGACTTCGGCATCGCGCGCCTCGCCGACTCCCCGGGCCTGACCCGCACCCACGAGTTCGTCGGCACGCCCGCGTACATCGCGCCGGAGTCGGCCGAGGGCCGCCCGCAGACCTCCGCCGTCGACATCTACGGCGCCGGCATCCTGCTCTACGAGCTGGTCACCGGCCGTCCGCCGTTCTCCGGCGGGTCCGCCCTGGAGGTGCTGCACCAGCACCTGAGCGCCGAGCCGCGCCGCCCGTCCACCGTGCCCGACCCGCTGTGGACGGTCATCGAGCGCTGCCTGCGCAAGAACCCCGAGGAGCGGCCCAGCGCCGAGAATCTGGCGCGCGGCCTGCGGGTCGTCGCCCAGGGCATCGGCGTGCACGCGAACTCGGCGCAGATCTCCGCCGCGGAGAACGTCGGCGCGCTCCTCGCCCCCGACCCCGCGCCCGCGCCGGTCCCCGGGGAGCCGTCCGCCCCCGGCGCCTCCGACCCCACGCAGGTGCTGCCGCAGAACCCGAACGGCGCCTACGACCCCAGCGCCGCGACCAGCGTCCTGCCGCAGACCGGCCCGTCCGGCGCGGCCGACCCCACGGCCGTGATGCCGCCGGTGCCGCCCGGGCAGCCCGGCGGCGGCCCCGAGGACCCGCACCCCTGGCAGAACCAGCTCCGCGCGGCCCGCGACCGCAACGAGCAGACGCAGGTCCAGTACCTCGACCCCGGCCAGGACCCGCTGCGCCGCCGCCCCCAGCGGCAGGTGGCCCGGCCCCCGCAGCAGCCGCCGCAGCGCCACCCCCAGCAGCCGCAGCCCGGCCCCGGGTACGGCTACCCGCAGCAGCCCGCGCCGCAGCAGTACGCCCCGCCGCCGGAGCGCCAGCGCCGGCAGCAGCCCCAGCCGCCGCAGCGGTACGCGCCCCCGCCGGAGCCGCAGCGCCCCGCCCGGGAGCCGCGCCCGCCCCGGCAGCGCAGCGCCAACCCGATGCGCATCCCCGGCCTCGGCTGCCTGAAGGGGTGCCTGTTCACGCTGCTCATCCTGTTCGTCGCGAGCTGGCTGATCTGGGAGCTGAGCCCGCTCCAGGACTGGATCGGCACGGGCAAGGGCTACTGGGACCAGCTCAGCGACTGGTTCGGCTCGGTCACGGGCTGGATCGAGGACCTGGGCGGCCCCTCGGAGCCGACGAACTGAGCTTGTTTGCCGCTTTGTCGACATCTGGGGCCCGATTTCCGGGTCTCCGGTGAAGGTCACCTGTCCGGACGCGTAGCTTTGGCGACAACACGCGTCGGTAGGAGCAGTCTTGGCACGGAGAATCGGCAGCCGGTACACCGCCCATCAGATCCTCGGGCGGGGCAGCGCCGGCACGGTGTGGCTGGGCGAGGGCCCCGAGGGGCCCGTCGCCATCAAGCTGCTGCGTGAGGATCTCTCCTCGGACCAGGAGCTCGTCGGCCGCTTCGTGCAGGAGCGGACGGCGCTGCTCGGTCTGGAGCATCCGCACGTGGTGTCCGTGCGGGACCTGGTGGTCGACGGCAACGACCTCGCCCTGGTCATGGACCTGGTCCGGGGCACCGACCTGCGCACCCGGCTGGACCGCGAGCGCAGACTGGCCCCGGAGGCCGCGGTGGCGATCGCCGCGGACGTCGCGGACGGTCTGGCGGCGGCGCACGCGGCCGGGGTCGTCCACCGCGACGTCAAGCCGGAGAACGTCCTGCTGGACATGCAGGGCCCGCTCGGCCCCGGCGGCTCGCACCGCGCCCTGCTGACCGACTTCGGCGTGGCGAAACTCATCGACACCCCGCGCCGCACCCGCGCCTCGAAGATCATCGGCACGCCGGACTATCTGGCCCCGGAGATCGTCGAGGGCCTGCCGCCGCGCGCCGCCGTCGACATCTACGCCCTCGCCACGGTCCTCTACGAGCTGCTGGCCGGCTTCACCCCGTTCGGCGGCGGCCACCCGGGCGCGGTGCTGCGCCGGCACGTCACCGAGATGGTGGTGCCGCTGCCCGGCATCCCGGACGAGCTGTGGCAGCTGCTGGTGCAGTGCCTGGCCAAGGCCCCGGCCTCGCGTCTGCGCGCCTCCGAGCTGGCCGCCCGGCTGCGGGAGCTGCTGCCGATGCTGGCCGGGATGCCGCCGCTGGACGTGGACGAGCCGGACACCGACCCGGCCGAGGAGACCGCCGAGGAGCTGTCCGGCGCCGCCCCCGCCGCCGGGCAGCCGGTACGCCGCCGCGGCGCGGTCCCGCTGGTGCCGGGCGCCAAGCCGTCCGACTCCAACCGCGACACGCACACGTCGATGCGCGTCCCCGCGCCGGACGAACTGGCCGGGGGAGCCCACGGCACGGCCCGCGCCCCCCGGGCGGCGGGCGCCCCCCGCCCCGGCTCGGCCCGCAACCGGGCGGTCACCCGTCGCCGCCGCCTCACCCTGGCGGTGGCGGCGACCCTCCTGGCAGCAGCGGGCCTGGCCACCTGGCTGACCACCACGGACGACACCCCACCCCCACCCCCGGACACGGAGAACTCGGCCCCGGCCGTCCCGTAGCCCCCCAGGGGCGCGGGGAACTGCGCGAAAGGGGTCTGGGGGCGCGGCCCCCAGGAACGGGAGGGAAGCGCGCGGCACCTCTCCAGACCGCGGGAGAGTGCCCCCCCGGGCACCCCCGCCCGGCATGGCCCGCGGCGGGAAGCCGTTACGCTGGAGGGCGTGGCAGTCGTCGACGTTTCCGAAGAGCTCAAGTCCCTCTCCTCGACCATGGAGTCGATCGAGGCCGTCCTGGACCTCGACAAGCTGAGGGCAGACATCGCCGTGCTCGAGGAGCAGGCGGCCGCGCCGTCCCTCTGGGACAACCCGGACGAGGCGCAGAAGATCACCAGCAAGCTGTCCCACCTCCAGGCGGAGGTCAGGAAGGCCGAGGCCCTGCGCTCGCGGATCGACGATCTCGCCGTGCTCTTCGAGATGGCCGAGGAGGAGGACGACCCGGACACCCGCGCGGAGGCCGAGTCGGAGCTCGTCTCGGTCCGGAAGGCGCTGGACGAGATGGAGGTCCGCACCCTCCTCAGCGGCGAGTACGACTCCCGCGAGGCGCTGGTCAACATCCGCGCCGAGGCCGGCGGCGTGGACGCCGCCGACTTCGCCGAGAAGCTCCAGCGCATGTACCTGCGCTGGGCCGAGCAGCGCGGCTACAAGACGGAGCTGATCGAGACCTCGTACGCGGAGGAGGCCGGCATCAAGTCGACCACCTTCGCCGTGCAGGCGCCCTACGCCTACGGCACCCTCTCCGTCGAGCAGGGCACGCACCGCCTGGTGCGCATCTCCCCCTTCGACAACCAGGGCCGCCGCCAGACGTCGTTCGCGGGCGTCGAGGTGCTCCCCGTCGTCGAGCAGACCGACCACATCGAGATCGACGAATCCGAGCTGCGCGTGGACGTCTACCGCTCCTCCGGCCCCGGCGGCCAGGGCGTGAACACCACCGACTCGGCGGTGCGCCTCACCCACATCCCCACCGGCATCGTGGTCTCCTGCCAGAACGAGCGCTCCCAGATCCAGAACAAGGCCACCGCGATGAACGTCCTCCAGGCCAAGCTGCTGGAGCGGCGCCGCCAGGAGGAGCAGGCCAAGATGGACGCCCTCAAGGGCGACGGCGGCAACTCCTGGGGCAACCAGATGCGTTCGTACGTGCTGCACCCGTACCAGATGGTCAAGGACCTGCGCACGGAGCACGAGGTGGGCAACCCGGAGGCCGTGTTCAACGGCGAGATCGACGGCTTCCTCGAGGCCGGGATTCGCTGGCGCAAGCAGCAGGAGAAGTAAGGCTCCGCCCGCACGCCGATTTGTCGACAAGGCAACTGCCGCTTCTGTAGCGGCAGTTGCCTTGTCGTGTCGGGGATGTCCGGGATTTACATCACACTCACAGCTTCCGTGTCCGGCAAAGCGTGCGGAGCGGGACATCGCGCGCGCAACGCCCTTGACGTTCTTTTGGAAAGTGGGAAGGGTGAAGCGTGGCATGCGCATTTCTGGGGCGCATGTGAACCGGGGGGCGTTTCACCACAGTTACCTCCGTTGATCACGGCCCCGGGCGCCGCCTCACTGACGATGAGCTACTGGGGGTAGCAACCACATGACCAAGAAGACGCGGATCCGTGTCGCTCGTATCGCGGCCGGTGCCGTGATAGCGGCCGGCGCCTCGCTCACGGCGGCCGGCGCCGCCTCCGCCCTCGAGATCGGCGTGAGCGCCGAGGCGAACGACGCGGGCCTCGGCCTCGGCGTGAGCCTCGACGGCGACGAGGACGACCCCACCGAGCCGGAGGAGCCGCCCACCGAGGTTCCGACCACGCCGGAGGAGCCCACCGAGGTTCCGACCACACCGGAGGAGCCCACCGAGGACCCGACCGAGGACCCCACCGAGGACCCCACGGAGGACCCGACCGAAGACCCGACCGAGGACCCCACTGAGGACCCGACCGAGGAGCCCACCGAGGAGCCCTCCGAGTCCGCCCCCGGCGGCCTCGACCCCGACGGCGGCGCCTCCCCGCAGGAGGAGGGCTCCTCCTCCCTGACCGACACCGGCGAGGAGGCCCCGGCGGCCTCGGCGCAGGGCAACGGCAAGGAGCTGGCCGAGACCGGTGCCGCCGAGACCACCTTCCTGGTGATCGGCGCCGCCACGATGATCGCCGGCGGTATCGGCTTCCGGGTGCTGCCGCGCCTGATGACCGGCCGCGGCGGCGCCGCCGCCTGACGGTGGCCGCGCGCGTACGCACCGTACGCACGACATGACGCGAGGGCCCGGAGCGCCGCCGCGCTCCGGGCCCTCGCCGTGTCTGTGGGGTCCCTGTCCGTCCTGGTCAGACGGTCTGATGGGCGAGCAGGGCCACCGCCGCGACCAGCACCGCCAGCAGGACGATCAGGGTCATCGGGGTCAGCCCCGCGAAGAAGTTCTCCTGCTGCATCCGCTCGCGGTTCGCACGGCACACGGGGCACCGGCCCTCGCTCACGGGCGCGGCGCAGTTCGCGCACACCAGCCGGTCGTACGTCATGCGCTCGCCCTCCTCGCGCCGATTCCTGGGGTTCAACGCCCACCACCGCGTGAACGTTCCCCTTCCACTGTGCCAGGTTCCCGCCGGGAGCGCGCCGGGTCCTCCCCAGTCAGGGCCCTCCCCGGGGGCGCCCCCGGCCCCGGGCAGCCGGCGTCGGCCGGTACAAAGGGCGCATCTCTTCCACAACCCCCTCCGGTGACTGCGCTCGGCTCCCCGGGTCGCGTAAGGTCACGCACATCTACCCCCGGCTACCCGTGGTGCATCCGTGATCCGATTCGACAACGTGTCCAAGGTCTATCCCAAGCAGACCCGCCCAGCCCTCCGGGACGTCTCCCTGGAGGTCGAGAAGGGCGAGTTCGTGTTCCTCGTCGGGTCCTCCGGCTCCGGAAAGTCCACCTTCCTGCGGCTCGTCCTCCGCGAGGAGCGGGCCAGCCACGGGCAGGTGCACGTCCTCGGCAAGGATCTCGCCCGCGTCTCCAACTGGAAGGTGCCGCAGATCCGGCGGCAGCTGGGGACCGTGTTCCAGGACTTCCGCCTGCTGCCGAACAAGACGGTCGCCGAGAACGTGGCCTTCGCCCAGGAGGTCATCGGCAAGTCGCGCGGCGAGATCCGCAAGTCCGTGCCGCAGGTGCTCGACCTGGTCGGGCTCGGCGGCAAGGAGGAGCGCATGCCGGGCGAGCTGTCCGGCGGTGAGCAGCAGCGCGTCGCCATCGCGCGGGCCTTCGTCAACCGGCCCAAGCTGCTCATCTGCGACGAGCCGACCGGCAACCTCGACCCGCAGACCTCCGTCGGCATCATGAAGCTGCTCGACCGGATCAACCGGACGGGCACCACCGTGGTGATGGCGACGCACGACCAGAACATCGTGGACCAGATGCGCAAGCGCGTCATCGAGCTGGAGAAGGGCCGCCTCGTGCGCGACCAGGCACGCGGCGTCTACGGCTACCAGCACTGACGCTCCACGGAAAGGCTTGATCAGACGCCATGCGCGCCCAGTTCGTCCTGTCGGAGATCGGCGTCGGTCTCCGCCGCAACCTGACGATGACCTTCGCGGTCGTCGTCTCCGTCGCCCTGTCGCTCGCCCTGTTCGGCGGGTCGCTCCTGATGAGCGACCAGGTGAGCACGATGAAGGGCTACTGGTACGACAAGGTCAACGTCTCCATCTTCCTCTGCAACAAGTCCGACGCCGAGTCCGACCCCAACTGCGCCAAGGGCGCGGTGACCGACGACCAGAAGAGCCAGATCAAGGCCGACCTGGAGAAGATGTCGGTCGTCGACACGGTGACGTACGAGTCGCAGGACGAGGCGTACAAGCACTACAAGGAGCAGTTCGGCGACTCGCCGCTGGCCAGCTCCCTCACGCCCGACCAGATGCAGGAGTCGTACCGCATCAAGCTGAAGGACCCGGAGAAGTACCAGGTCATCGCGACCGCCTTCGACGGGCGTGAGGGCGTGCAGTCCGTGCAGGACCAGAAAGGCCTGCTGGACAACCTCTTCGAGCTGCTGAACGGCATGAACTGGGCGGCCCGGGCGGTGATGGCGCTGATGCTGGTCGTCGCCCTGATGCTGATCGTGAACACCGTCCGGGTGTCCGCGTTCAGCCGCCGGCGCGAGACCGGGATCATGCGCCTGGTGGGCGCCTCCGGCTTCTACATCCAGGCGCCGTTCATCATGGAGGCCGCGGTCGCCGGACTCATCGGCGGCACCCTCGCGTGCGCCTTCCTCCTCCTCGCGCGATACTTCATCATCGACCACGGACTCGCCCTGTCGGAGAAGCTGAGCCTGATCAACTTCATCGGCTGGGACGCCGTCCTGACGAAGCTTCCGCTCATCCTGGCGACCAGTCTCCTGATGCCCGCGTTGGCCGCGTTCTTCGCGTTGCGCAAGTATCTGAAGGTGTGACTCTTGCCAACAGGGGCGCGCGGCCAACGGGCCGTGCGCCCCTTTCCGTTGTCCTAGACTCACCGGCATGTCAGGTCGTGACCCGTTCTGTCGGCCCCGCAGCGTCCGCCGCGGCGCCGCCCTGACCTTGGTCTTCGCGAGCGTGCTCGTCGCCGGCGCGGCCACGGGCAGCCTCCCCGGCGCCGACCGCGGGGACCCCGCGGACGGCGCGGGGAAGGCCGCTCCCGTCGGCCATCACGCCGAGGTCGCCCGGGCGGCCGAGGAGGCCGCCGCCCACGGGGCGTCCCCGCTGGAGGCCGCGGAGCGCGCCGTCAGCCGCAGCGGCGACCGCTGGGGCGCCGTCTACTCACGCGGCGAGTACGAGGAGTTCGAGGCCACCCTCGACGGCGCCTACACCGGCGTCGGCCTGTGGGCCCGCGAGCGGGACGGGCGTATCGAGGTGAGCAGGGTCGGCAGCGGCACGCCCGCCGCCGAGGCGGGCATCCGCCCGGGCGACCGGCTGCGCAGCGTCGACGGCGAGAAGGTCGACGGGCGGCCCGTCACCGAGGTCGTCTCCCTGCTGCGCGGCGACAGGGCGGGCAAGACCGCAGGCAGCACCGTGCGGCTCGGCCTGGAGCGCGGCTCGCGCTCGTGGAGCGAGACCGTGCGGCGCGCCCGGCTCTCCCGGGAGTCGGTCACCGTCCGCTCCCTGGCCTCCGGAGTCACGGTCATCCAGGTGGCCGCCTTCACCAAGGGCTCCGGCGAGCAGGTCGGCGCCGCCGTGCGCGAGGCGCCGAAGGAGTCCGGCATCGTCCTCGACCTGCGGGGCAACGCCGGCGGCCTGGTCGCCGAGGCGGTCACCGCGGCCTCCGCCTTCCTCGACGGCGGCCTGGTCGCCACCTACGACGTCGCCGGCGAGCAGCGCGCCCTGCACGCCGAGCCCGGCGGCGACACGAAGAGACCCCTGGTCGCGCTGGTCGACGCGGGGACGATGAGCGCGGCCGAACTCCTCACCGGCGCCCTCCAGGACCGCGGACGGGCGGTCGTCGTGGGTTCCCGCACCTTCGGCAAGGGCTCGGTGCAGATGCCGACCGAGCTGCCCGACGGCTCCGTCGCCGAGCTGACCGTCGGCCACTACCGCACCCCCTCCGGCCGTGGCGTCGACGGCCACGGCATCACCCCCGACCTGGAGGCCGGCGGGCAGGCGCTGAAGCGCGCCGAGACGGTCATCAGCGGACTCGGCCGGTGACCCGCCCCCGGTAATCGGCTTCCCGGGAAGCCCCTCCGTAGTGCGAAAATGGGCGGCACTATGGCTAAGGAAAAAGGGCGCAAGCTGATCGCGCAGAACAAGAAGGCGCGCCACGACTACCTCATCATCGACACCTACGAGGCGGGCCTGGTGCTCACCGGTACCGAGGTGAAGTCGCTGCGCCAGGGCCGGGCGTCGCTGGTCGACGGCTTCGTCCAGCTCACCGACCACGAGGCGTGGCTGCACAACGTGCACGTCCCGGAGTACAGCCAGGGCACCTGGACCAACCACAGCGCCCGGCGCAAGCGGAAGCTGCTGCTGCACCGCGAGGAGATCGACAAGCTGGAGGCCAAGTCCCAGGAGACCGGCCACACCATCGTGCCGCTCGCCCTGTACTTCAAGGACGGCAGGGCGAAGGTCGAGATCGCGCTCGCCAAGGGCAAGAAGGAGTACGACAAGCGGCAGACGCTGCGCGAGAAGCAGGACCGGCGCGAGACCGAGCGGGCGATCTCCGCGGTGCGCAGGAAGCAGCGGGCCTGAGGCCCCCGGGGCCCCGCGGGAATAGGCTGGCATCGACCCGCGTTGGTCACGTACGATGGCTTCGCACCTCACAGAAGGTGCGGGTCACCTCCTCCGGGAGGGTTTGACAACACAACATGGGGATGATCGGTTTCGACAGCGGCTGTCGAAGCAGGGGAAGCGTGTCGAGGAAGCGGCCATGATCTCGTAAACCACAGGCCGAAAAAAATAATCGCCAATTCCAAGCGATCCATCTCCCAGGGCGAGCTCGCCCTCGCTGCCTGATCTTCAGGTAGCGAGCAGCGGCTCCCCTACTTAAGGGAGTGTCAGCCCGGGGGTGTTCCCGACCCGGATCCTGGCATCAGCTAGGGAACTAAACCTTGATCCCGGTCACGGGGTGAAAAGGGAAATCTCACAGTGACTGGGCCCGTCGGAGACTTGTCGGCGTGATCTCCGGGGCCGAGAAAAGCACAGCCGACTGCACACGGAGAAGCCCTGGTTCCGCACCGTTGGACGCGGGTTCGATTCCCGCCATCTCCACAGACCCCATGTGGGCAGAGGCCCCGTCGCGCGAGCGGCGGGGCCTCTGTCATGCCCGGCCACATGTGTGCACCCCCGGGATATGGGGGCCGCGCCCATATCGGTGGGTGGTTCACGCTTCTACCTTCGCTCTCCATGACACAGACCAGAGCCGCACTGCGCCCCACCGTGCTGACGGCCCTCCTGGCCGCCCTCCTCTCCGTCCTGCTCGCCCCCGCGCCCGCCTCCGCCGCCTCCCTCCAGGAGGTCACCGGCTTCGGCAGCAACCCCGGCGCCCTGAAGATGTACCGCTACGTCCCCGACGGGCTGCCCGCCGGCCGCCCCGTGGTCGTCGCCCTGCACGGCTGCACCCAGAACGCCGCCGGGTACGCCTCCGGCACCGGCTGGACCACGCTCGCCGACCGCTGGGGCTTCTCCGTCGTGCTGCCGCAGCAGCAGAGCGGCAACAACCTCAGCCAGTGCTTCAACTGGTTCGAGTCCGCCGACATCACGCGCGGCCAGGGCGAGGCCGCCTCGGTCGCCCAGATGGTCGACCGGCAGCTCGCCGACGTCTCCGGCGACCCGTCCCGCGTCTACGTCACCGGGCTGTCCGCCGGCGGCGGGATGACCGCCGTGATGATGGCCGCCTACCCGGAGAAGTTCGCCGCGGGCGGGATCGTCGCCGGACTGCCCTACGGCTGCGCCCAGGCCGCCGGGTCGCCGTACGTGTGCATGTACGTCGGGGCCACCCAGACCCCGGCGCAGTGGGGCGACCGGGTGCGGGCCGCTCGGCCCGGGTACACCGGGCCCTGGCCGGCGCTCACCGTGTTCCAGGGCACGGCCGACTACACGGTGAAGCCGGTCAACATGACCGCCCTGGTGGACCAGTGGACGAACGTGCACGGCGCCGACCGCACCGCCGACGTCGCCGACACCGTCGCCGGCCACCCGCACCGCGTCTACCGCGGCCCCGGCGGGAACGCCGTCGTGGAGACGTACAGCCTCACCGGGATGGGGCACGGCCAGCCCGTCGACCCCGGGACCGGGGACGCGCAGTGCGGGGCGGCCGGGGCGTACTTCCTGGACGTGAACCTGTGCGCCGCCTACCGGCTGGGGAAGGCCTGGCAGCTCGGCTGAGGGTCAGTGCCCGCGCGGTGCCGTGCTCGCCCGCTCCGTCAGCCTGGGCGGCAGCAGGGTGGTGCCCGGTACGGGGGCCCCGGACAGCTTCCGCACCAGCAGATGCACCGCGCGGGCGCCCAGCTCGGCGGCCGGCACGGCCACCGAGGTGACCGGGACGCGGGCCGCCGCGGCGACCGGGGCCGGGCAGACGGCGGTCAGGGACAGATCGCCGGGGACCCGCATCCCCAGCTCCTCGAACGCCTCGATCAGCGGGTCGACGAGCGGCTCGTTGTGCACCACCACCGCGGTCAGCGCGGGCAGGTCGCGCAGCAGCCGCTCCACGACCGCGCGGGCCGCCTCCCGGCCGGTGCCGCACGGCAGCACCGCCGAGGCCAGCCCGTGCCGGTCGGCGGCCGCGGTGAAGCCCTCCACCAGCCGCCGGGCGAACGCGGTCCGCCGCACGTACACCTCCGGCGGCGAGCCGACCAGCGCCACCGCGCGGTGCCCGAGCCCCGCCAGATGGTCCACGCACAGCTCCCCGGCCGCCCGGAAGTCCAGGTCGACGCAGGTCAGGCCGTCCGCCTCGGCGGGCACGCCGATCAGCACGGACGGCAGGGAGCAGGAGCGCAGCAGCGGCAGCCGCGGGTCCTGCAGCTGCACGTCCGTCACGATCACCCCGTCCGCCAGCCCCGTCTCCGTGACCCGCCCGATGCCCTCGTCGCCCTCGGCCTGGGTGAGCAGCAGTACGTCGTGGTCGCGGGCCCGGGCGGCGGTGACCACCGACACGGCGAACTGGGTGACCACCGGCACATGGATGCCGGGCCGCATCGGCACCGCCAGCGCGAGCACCTTCGCCCTGGCGCCGGACCTGGACCGCCCGCCGCCGTCCGCGCGGTAGCCCAGCTCGCGCACGGCGGCCTGCACCCGGCGCCGGGTCGCGTCGGAGATCGGCCGCTTGCCGCTCAGCGCGTACGAGACCGTACTGGGGGAGACGCCGGCGCGCCGGGCCACATCCGTGATCTTCACCATCGGGAGTCCTCGTGGGCACGGTCCGTGGGGGGAGGAAGCGGCCGACGCCCTTGTCGAAGCGCTTCGACGGGTGAAGGTATGTGCGGGATCTGTGGCCGTCAATGGTGCGGACGGTGATCCATGGAGCGGTTCGACGAGCCGAACGAGAGGAGGGATCCGGCGACCGCGAAGGCGGTCAGCGCCGCCGCCACCGGTACTCCGTACCCGGCGGTGGCCGAAACGTGCTCCACGACCCAGCCGCCGGTCGCGCTGCCGCAGGCGATCCCGCCCAGCAGCCCGGTGACCGCCAGCGTCATGCCCTCGTTCAGCCGCCCCTCCGGGGTGTGCCGCTGCACCAGGGTCATCGTGGTGACCATCGTCGGGGCGGTGGCCATGCCCGCCACCAGCAACGCGCCCGCCAGGACCAGGAGCGAACCGGTGAGGGCGGCGGCCAGCAGCGGCAGCGTCATCAGCGCGGCCATTGCGGCCAGGCACCACAGCAGGCGGGACCGTGCCGACCCGGCCGGGCGCACCGCCCCGTACAGCAGACCCGCCGCGCAGGAACCCGCCGCCTGGAGCGCCAGCACCGCACCGGCCGCCGTACGGTGCCCCTGTCCGTCCGCGAACGCGATCGTCACGACCTCCATCGAGCCGAACACCGCGCCCGTCGCCAGGCAGACCAGCAGCAACGGCCGCACGCCGGGCGCGCGCAGGGGAGCCCGCCCGGGGGCGCGGCGGACGGCCGGGGGCTCCGTGGAGCGCTGCGCGGTGAACAGGGCGACGCCCGTCAGCAGCAGCACCGCGCCGGTCAGCGTCCCCGCCTCCGGGAAGAACGTCCCGCACAGCACGGCCGCGAGCACCGGGCCGAGCATGAAGCACAGCTCGTCGGCGGCCTGCTCGAAGGAGTTCGCGGTGTGCAGCGCGTCGGGTCTGCCCTTCAGCAGATGCGCCCAGCGGGCCCGGGACATGCCCCCGGTGTTCGGGGTGGTGGCGGTCGCCGCGTAGGCGGCGAACAGCGTCCAGTCCGGGGCGCCGTACCGCACGCAGAGCACCAGCGCCAGCGAGCCGAGCACCGCGATCAGTGTGGCCGGCAGCGCGATGCGGGCCTGCCCGTGGCGGTCCACCAGGCGCGCGGTCCACGGGGCGACCACCGCCGTGGCGGCGAGCCCGGTCGCGGTGACGGCGCCGGCCAGGGCGTACGACCCGCGGCTCCCGGCGATCATCACGATCGCGCTCACCCCGAACATCCCCATCGGCAGCCGGGCGAGCAGGTTCCCCGCCGTGAAGGCGCGGGCGCCCGGCACGGCGAACAGACGGCGGTACGGGCCCGGCTCGCGCGGGGCGCGCGGAGTGAAGTCGACGGCCACGAGGGTGTCGGCGGTGACGGTGAACAGACGGGTGTCCCCGGAGGTCGGCTGCGGCATGGCCCCACCGTCGCCCCTGGCGGTGGCGCCGGTCCAACACCTTCTCCGCACCGATTGACGCACCCGTGTTGTAGGTTCACGGCCATGCCCGCCCCCGCCCACATCGACCCCCGCCTGCTGCGCGCCTTCGTCACCGTCGCCGAGGAGCTGCACTTCACCCGGGCCGCGGTCCGCCTCTACGTCGCCCAGCAGGCGCTCAGCCGGGATGTGCGGCGTCTGGAGCGGGAGCTGGGCTGCGAGCTGTTCGTCCGCAGCACGCGCCGGGTCACGCTCACCGCCGACGGCGAGCGCCTGCTGCCCTACGCCCGTGCGGCGCTCCAGGCGCAGGACGACCTGCTCGCCGCCGCCGGACAGAGCCGCCCGCTGCTCGTGGACCTCAACTCCCCGGGCCTGGAGACCCACCGCGAGGTGCTGCACCGGGCGCGGGAGCGGGCCCCCGGGCACGAGCTGATGGCCCGTTACGAGAGCGGGCTGACCTGGGCCGCGGGGGAGCTGCTCGCCGGGCGGCTCGACGCGTCGTTCGGCCGGTTCGCGGGGCTCGCCCCGGCCGTGCGGGCCGGGCTCGACCAGCAGCCGGTGCGGTACGAGCCGATGGCCGTGGTGCTGCCCGAGGACCACGCGCTGGCCGGCCTGCCGGAGGTGCCGCTGGCCGCGCTGGCCGGGGAGACCGTCTACGCCGGGGCGGGCAACACCCGCACCGAGGAGTGGACGGACCTGGCGCGGCGGCTGTTCGACGGGCGGGGCATCGCGCTCGCGCCGCCCGCCCCGCTGGCGGTGGGGGAGGAGGAGTTCCAGCGGGTGATGGCGCGCACCCGGAACCCGATCCTCGCCGTAGTCGCTTTTCCGCCACTTCCCGGAACCGTGTCGCGGCCCCTGGTGGAGCCGGTCCCCCTCTCACCCGTGTCTCTTGTGTGGCGGAAGGGCATGATCCATCCCGCTCTGACCGAACTGCGCAGGACGGCGGCCGATCTCGCCGCCGAGCGGGGCTGGTTGAAGCGCCCAGCGGACTCCTGGCTCCCGGAAACGGACGCCCAGGTGATGGGAGCGCACCCAATGTCTCGCTGCTGACACAAAAGGTCTCCACGCAAACACACCACCTCCGCGTGCGCTACATTCGATGCTCGAGCACGGTGTGATAAACGGGGCGCTCGGAGCGGGTGGGGGGCCCGATCCGCCGACGGGTGCTCGGGTCGTACGCGCGCCGATGGTTCCGTTGGGGGGATGTGCGAGCGCGTGGAGAAGTGGCGAGAAGACGCCCAACCAGGGCGGCCGCAGCCGGCCGACGGTTCCTGGAGGTTCGCGGAAGCGGACGAGGACGCCCGTGAGACACGGGTGCTCCCCCTGGCGGAGAGGCCCGGCGAACCCGGCGTGAGAGACGGCGCGGAGAGCCTCGGTTCCGGTTCCCTGGACGAACGCTGGGCGCGTCTCGGTGTCCTCCCGTCCGGGAACGGCGGGAACGCCGGGGACGACGACCGCACGCAGGTGCTGCCCCCGATCGGGAGCGACGACAGGACCGAGGGCCTGCCCGGGACGGGCGGCCGCCCCGGCCCGTCCGGCGCGCCCCGGCCCGGCGAGGACCGCACGCAGGTGCTGCCCGAGGTGGGCGGCCGCCCGGCTCCGCCCTCCCGCCCCGGCCCGGCCGGCGGTACCCGGCGCGCCGACGGCCCCGCCGCGTCCGCGGGCCGTGCCCGCTTCGACGCCTTCGGCAAGCCGCCCGCGCCCGCCGCACCCGCCGGCCGCGACCGCTTCGACGCCTTCGGCAAGCCGCCCGCGGCCCGCCGGGCCGCCGACGAGGCCTACGACTCCGAGCGCACCACCGCCCTGCGGGTGCCGCGCCCGGCCGCCCCGGCCGCGGCGGCGCCGGACGCCGGCGCCACCACCCGGATCCCCGCCGTGGACGCCGCGGTCCCCGGCGACGCCGGCACCGCCGTCCGCGACCCGTGGCAGGAGGAGCCCGGCACCCACGAGGCCACCCACGACCCGCACGAGGTGACGGTCCAGCTCGACGCCGTGCAGATCAGCGCCGGCGCGGTGCTGCGCCGTGCACCCGGAGCGGGCGCGGCGCCCGAGGCGGCCCCCGTGTTCGTCGACGAGTCGGGCCGCCGCAACCGGCTCTACCGCCGCATCGGCCTGGCCGTCGGCCTCGCCTGCGCGGGCTACGCCGTCGTCATGGTCGCCACCCTGCTGTCCGGCAACTCCGACGCCCCGTGGATGCCCGTTCCCGGCCAGGAGGGCAAGCCGGCCGAGCAGGTCGAGACCACGCCCGGGCCCTCCGCGACCGACCCCGTGCCCAGCTCCGGCACCAGCCTCGACCCGGGCCTCGGCACGCCCACCCCGGGCGCCTCCGACCTGCCCGGGCCTGGCGCCTCCGCCCCCGCGGCGGGCGGCACCGGCGGCACGGTGCGGCAGCCGGAGGGCGGCTCCCCGGCGACCAGTCCGGCGGACCGCGCCAGCTCCCAGCCGGCCACCGGCGGCGGCGACGGAGGCGGCGGGACCGCCGTCGAGACGCCCCCGGCCGGAGGCGGCACCGCCACCCAGCCCACGACGCCGATCACCCCGGACGACACGGCTCCCCCCGCGACGTCCGACCCCACCGGCGGCGGCCAGGCCGACGGCACCGACAGCCTGTCCGCTCCCTCCGCCGACCGCCCGGTCGCCGCCGAACCCGCCGCGGGCGACGACTCCGCCCCGGCCGCACCGTCCCCGGAGAACGTCCTCTGATGGCACCCCCGTCCCACCGCCGCCGGGCGCCCCGCCCGGACCGGCGCGGCGCACTGCGCCGTCGCATCCCCCTGCGCCTGGCGCTGCCGCTGCTCGTCCTGGTCGCCCTCGCCGCCATGCTGATGCTCCGCGGCTACGTGCACAGCGAGATCCTCGCCGACCACCGGGTGCAGGACCCGGCGCCCACCACCGAGGTGCCCAAGGAGATACTCGAGGGCGGCCCGGTGATCGACGCCCGCTCGGGCAAGGCCGCCACCCTCAGCGTCCCCGACCGCCGGCTGGTGCTCACCTTCGACGACGGCCCGGACCCCACCTGGACGCCGAAGGTGCTCGACGTGCTGAAGAAGCACGACGCGCACGCCGTCTTCTTCGTCACCGGCACCATGGCCTCCCGCTACCCGGACCTCGTCCAGCGGATGGTCGACGAGGGCCACGAGCTCGGTCTGCACACCTTCAACCACCCCGACCTGTCGCTGCAGTCCACGAAGCGCATCGACTGGGAGCTGTCGCAGAACCAGCTCGCCCTCACCGGCGCGGCCGGCATCCGCACCTCGCTGTTCCGCCCGCCCTACTCGTCCTTCTCCGCCGCCATGGACAACGAGTCCTGGCCGGTCACCCAATACATCGGCAGCCGCGGCTACCTCACCGTCGTGAACAACACCGACAGCGAGGACTGGAAGCGGCCCGGCGTCGACGAGATCATCCGCCGCGCCACCCCGGAGAACGGCAAGGGCGCCATCGTCCTCATGCACGACTCCGGCGGCGACCGCAGCCAGACCGTGGCCGCGCTCGACCGGTTCCTGCCCGACCTGAAGGACAAGGGCTACGAGTTCGACAACCTGACCGAGGCCCTGGACGCCCCCAGCGCGCACAGCCCGGTCACCGGGCCCGAGCTGTGGAAGGGCAAGGCCTGGATCTTCCTGGTGCAGGCCTCCGAGAAGATCACCGACGTGCTGGTGGTCGGCCTGGCCGTCATCGGCACCCTGGTCATCGCCCGCTTCGTGCTGATGCTGCTGCTGTCCGGCGCCCACGCCCGCCGGGTGCGCCGCAAGGGCTTCCGCTGGGGCCCGCCGGTCACCGAGCCGGTCACGGTGCTGGTCCCGGCGTACAACGAGGCCAAGTGCATCGAGAACACCGTCACCTCCCTGATGGCCAGCGACCATCCGATCGAGGTGCTGGTCATCGACGACGGGTCCACCGACGGCACCGCCCGCATCGTCGAGGCGATGGGCCTGCCCAACGTCCGGGTCATCCGCCAGCTCAACGCGGGCAAGCCCGCCGCCCTCAACCGGGGCCTGGCCAACGCCCGCTACGGCATCGTCGTGATGATGGACGGCGACACGGTCTTCGAGCCGTCCACCGTCCGCGAGCTCGTCCAGCCCTTCGGCGACCCGAGGGTCGGCGCCGTCGCCGGCAACGCCAAGGTCGGCAACAAGGACAGCCTCATCGGCGCCTGGCAGCACATCGAGTACGTGATGGGCTTCAACCTGGACCGCCGGATGTACGACATCCTGCGCTGCATGCCGACCATCCCGGGCGCCGTCGGCGCCTTCCGGAAGTCGGCGCTGGAGCCCATCGGCGGCATGAGCGACGACACGCTCGCCGAGGACACCGACGTCACCATGGCGCTGCACCGCGCCGGCTGGCGCGTGGTCTACGCCGAGAACGCCCGCGCCTGGACCGAGGCCCCGGAGTCCGTCCAGCAGCTGTGGTCGCAGCGCTACCGCTGGTCCTACGGCACCATGCAGGCCATCTGGAAGCACCGCCGCGCGGTGATCGACAAGGGTCCCTCCGGCCGCTTCGGCCGCATCGGGCTGCCCTTCGTCTCCCTGTTCATGATCGTGGCCCCGCTGCTGGCCCCGCTGATCGACGTCTTCCTGCTCTACGGCATCGTCTTCGGCCCGACCGAGAAGACGATCACGGCGTGGCTGGGCGTCCTCGCCATCCAGGCGGTCTGCGCGGCCTTCGCCTTCCGCCTCGACCGCGAACGCATGACCCACCTGATCTCGCTGCCGTTGCAGCAGATCCTCTACCGCCAGCTCATGTACGTCGTGCTGCTCCAGTCCTGGATCACCGCACTCACCGGCGGCCGCCTGCGCTGGCAGAAGCTGCGCCGCACCGGCGTCGTCGAGGCGCCCGTCGCCGGAGCGGTGCCGGGCCAGAGCCGGCGCGGCGATGATCGGAGGCCCGTGGCATGACCCACGGATACACGACCGGTACGGGCGTGAGCCCGGAACCGGCGGGCCCGTGCGGAACACCGCACGCCGACGTCCCGCAGCAGCGCACGACCGAGCCCGTGCCCGCCCCGGAGCCCGGGAAGCCGGGCCGCGACCGGTACCTGGACCTGCTGCGCTCCATCGCTCTGGTCCGCGTCGTGGTGTACCACCTCTTCGGGTGGGCCTGGCTGTCGGTGCTGTTCCCGTCGATGGGCGTGATGTTCGCGCTGGCGGGCTCGCTGATGGCGCGGTCGCTGAAGCGTCCGGCGTGGAGCGTGATCCGCGGGCGGGTCCGTCGGCTGCTGCCGCCGTTGTGGGCGTTCGCGGCGGTCGTGCTGACGCTGTTGTTCGTGGTCGACTGGAGCCCCTCGAAGGACCCGGACCAGGACGGGGTCTGGGGTCTGATCAACCTGGTCAACTACGTCGTCCCGATCGGCGCCCCGCCCTACCCGGTGGAGGCCGGAGTCGTGGGTCCGCTGGAGAGCACCTGGGCGGACGACACCGTGGGGCCGCTGTGGTACCTGCGCGCCTACCTGTGGTTCGTCATCGCGTCGCCGCTGCTGCTGTGGCTGTTCCGCAAGGCTCCCTGGCCGACACTGCTCGCGCCGCTCGGCCTGACGGCGATCGTCGGCACCGGCCTGGTGACCATCCCCGGCGAGCTGGGCAACGCGGTCACCGACTTCGCGGTCTACGGCGGCTGCTGGGTCCTCGGCTTCGCCCATCACGACGGCATGCTGAAGCAGATCCCGCGGTACGTCTCCGTCTCCTGCGCGTCCCTGGTGATGGCCTTCGGCCTGTGGTGGGCTTCGGGCCACCTCGGTTCCTCGGGCTGGGACCTCAACGACATTCCGCTGGCCGATGCCGCCTGGTCGTTCGGTTTCGTGGTGATCCTGCTCCAGTACTCCCCGTCGTGGCGGGAGCTCCCCGGACGCCTGGCGAACTGGGACAAGCTGGTGACCCTGTCCAACAACCGGGCGGTCACCATCTACCTGTGGCACAACATGATGATCATGGCGACGTTCCCGATCATCGACCTGCTGTACGAGCTTCCGTTCATGCAGAGCGAGCGGGCGACAGCCGCTCTCGACAGCACGTACACGCTCTGGACGTTCGCCCTGGTCTGGCCGCTCATCGGCCTGATGATCCTCGCAGTCGGCTGGATCGAGGACCTCGGGGCGAAGCGTAAGCCACGCCTGTGGCCGAACGGCAGCAGGAGCAAGCGCCCCCAGCCGGGCGCCGGGGCGCACCGGGGCTGACGGTCACGGCGCTGACGCGCGAAACGGGCGAGGGCCGTCGGACAACACCTCCGACGGCCCTCGCCCGTTTCGCCTGCGGCCGTGCGGCTCAGCCGATGGCGATGCGGGTCTTCCAGTAGCTCGCCGTTCCGATGATCTCGGTGCCGGATCCGGACAGGACGGTCCTGCCGCCGGCGTAGAAGCGTACGGTTCCGTCGGTGCGCGCGGTCCAGATGTCGGGGATGGCGTCGCCGTTGGCGTCGGGGGTGCCGATGAGCAGGTAGATGCTGGAGCTGCCCCAGCCGGAGGAACCGTAGACGGCGTCGACCCCGTCGGCGGAGTTGGCGGCGGAGGCCAGGGAGGTCAGGTCGGTTCCGCCGGCGGCGGCCTTGATGCCCTTGCGGAAGAGGAGCCGGCCCGAGACGTCGGTGCGGTAGACCAGGTCCGTCACCCCGTCGCCGCTGATGTCCGCCACGGTGACGATGTCGCGGTCGGCCCAGGGGGTGGAGGACAGCCGGATCGCCTTGTCGATGCTGGCGCCGTGGTAGCCGGTGAAGGCCCAGATCTCCTCGCCCACGGTGGCGAAGAAGTCCGTGCGGCCGTCCCCGGTGGCGTCGCCGGCCGAGACGATCTGGGTGAGGGAGGCGGGGCTGGGCGCGTTGTCGGGGAGGAGGATCTCCACCCGTCGGTCGATGTCGACCGCGCCGTAGCCGTCGCCGGGGTAGACCCAGAGCTTGCCGCCGACGCGGACGATGAGGTCCTGGAGGCCGTCACCGCCGTAGATGTCGCCGTTGTGGGTGATCAGGGCGCCCTTGAAGTGGCCGGAGGGCGCGGCGACGTACGGGGGCAGGTCGTCGCCGCCCGGGTCCTTGTCGGGGTTGGAGCGGTAGGCGCCGGACATGGAGTAGTCCAGGTCGCCCGAGCCCTTGGCCAGGTCGTTGGTGGCCTGGGAGGGGTACAGCGCCAGGTTGCCGCCCTCGGTGACGACCATCAGGTCCGGCAGTTTGTCGCCGGTGAAGTCGCCGGGGGTGTCGGCCTGGTCGCGTGGGGTGACGTAGAAGAAGTACTTCGTCGCCTGCGACACATTGCCCGCGGCGTCCACGGTCCGTACGTACAGCACGTTGGGTCCGGCGGTCGGCGGTTTGGTGTTCGCCAGCGTCGCGCTGACGCTCGTGGCCGTTCCGGAGGTGCGGCTCAAGGAGAACGGGTAGCTTGCCGAGTTGAAGCCGTACTCGTAGCGGACCACGTCCGTGTTCAGTGCGCGCACGGTGAAGGATCCGGGCGTGCCGAACTTCTTGGTGGACCAGTTGGCGTCCTCGGCGTCGTTGCCGAAGCCGTTCTCACTGCCGTCGGCGTTGGGGAAGTCGGTGGAGCTGACCTTGGGGGGTTTGGGTGCGGTGGTGTCCAGGACGAAGCGGCAGGGTGTCTTGGCGGGGGCGTAGGCGGAGGTGGAGTTGGCGTCGTCGACCGCGCGCACCCGCCAGGAGTAGAGGGTGTTGTTGGTGAGCTTGCTGGTGGCGAACCCGCCGGTGGTGCGCAGTGCGACGTCCTTGTCGCCGCCGACGGAGACGTTCCCGGTGGTCTTCAGGAGGTCACCGGTGGTGTCCCACTTGCCGGTCGGCCACAGGTCGAAGTCCAGGCGGTCGAGGTTGTTGTCCTTGTCGGACGCCCGCGCGGTGAAGGTCAGGTCGCCCGAGCCCATGCGGACGTACGGCTCGGTGGTGGTGCACTTGGCGTCCGGGCCGAGGTCGAGCGACTTGGCGTCGACGACCGGCTTGCGGTTGTAGACGAGTTCCAGCACGGGCGCGTTGTCGCCGTTGGCCCGGAACTTCTTCCACGCGTACTGCGATTTCTCGTCCCGCGCCCGCAGCCCGAACGTGATGCTGTCCTTGCCCTGGTCGGCCCGCTGCTGCGCGGCCTTCTTCACGTCGAAGGTCTCGTAGGCGTCCCGGCAGCCGGACTTGTAGCCGTGCGCGAAGCTCTTGGTCGCGAACTTGTTGCCGTCGGTCAGCTTCGGCGCGTTCTTCCAGTTGGTGTGCCCGTTGACCGCGCCGGTGAGGTGCACGCTCATCGAACGGGCGCTGCACGACCAGGAGTACGTCTCCAGCATCCGCAGCTTCGCACTGGTGATCTTTGTGCCCTTGAGGCCCTTGTCGAAGGCGATGTTGAAGTACGAGCGCGAGGTGCCCCAGGTGTCCGACTCGAAGCCGACCCGCGCCTCGTGCGTACCGCCCTTGTTGAAGCCCTTGCCGTTGTAGAACGTGGCGTTGGGGTGCCGGCTGTAGGCGGTGGTCCAGTTCTGGGTGTGCTTCTTCACCGACGGGTCGACGAACACCGGATAGGTGGTCGCCGGGTCGTCGAGGAAGGACGGCTCGGGGGTGAGGACCCAGTTCGCCCCGGACAGTTCCGCCTCGACCAGCTCACCGCGGGAGTCGGGCGAGGGCCCGTCCAGCCCGGCCAGGCCGAGGGTGGCCGCCGGGCCGGTCGGTGTGGGCGCGGGTGTCGGCTCCGCCGGGACGGACGGCAACGGCGACTCCGACACCGTCACCTCGGGACCGTCGCTGGCCACCGGCAGGGTCTCCGGATTGGTGTCGGCCTGCTCGTCGGTCTCGATCAGCTCCTCGGTGGGACTGGGGCTGTCGCTCGGCAGGTCGGTGGCCGACTCGGTGGGGCCGGGGGTCTCCGAAGCGGTCGGCTGCGCGGTCGCGCCGACGCCGCCGTCCGTCACCGCCGGCGCTCCGCTGCTGTCCCACATCAGCGGGGTCGGCGAGACCGCGATCTCCTGGGAGTAGACGTTCTCGGCGGACAGGACACCCGTGACCGGGTCCAGCCGGAAGGTCAGGTCGTCGGAGGTGATGCCGTACGACAGCCGCTGGGCGAGCGGATTGGCTGCAGCCGCCCGGTTCTTCAGGACGAGGAGTTGGGCGAAGCCCTCGTCGTCGGCCGTGAGCACCAGATCGGCGCCTGGGAAGATCTCCGGGTACAGGGCCCGCGAACCGTCGATGACGGGGGCGGGGACGGCGCCCGGCCAGGTGAGCTGGATGTCGTAGCCGTCGACGGTCAGGGTGACGAGCGGGCTCGCGGTCTCGTCCGAAGCGGCCCCGGCCCCGTTGAGCAGGGAGACGCGGCGCACGGTCGAGCGCGAGGCCCGCCGGTCCTCCCGCGCCGGCGAGCCCTTCTCGGAGCCGGCCGAGAAGACCATCCGCGCGTTGGTCGCCTTCGGTTCCCAGCCGTCCTCGGTGCGGTGGAGGTCGTAGTCGATGTCCTTCCACTCGCCGCCCACCTTGGCCCGGACCGGCGAGGAGTGCAGGTTCTTGACCATGAGGCCGTCGGGTCGCGCCCACGTGGTGGAGCGCGCCGTACGCGATGCGGTGACCTCGACGAGCTCGCCGGTCTTCCGCGCCCGCGACACAGCGGCGGCTTCGGTCACCGGCTTCGCGCTCCGGTCACGGTGCGGTTCCCCGCGGGAGCCGGAGTCGTCCAGGCCGAGGCCGACGAAGGTGATGCCGGTGGCGGCGAGAGCCGCGGTCAGTACGGCGGCGGTGGTCCGATTTCCGGGCAGCCCCCGGCGCCGGGTGCGCTCTGTGCGCGTCATCGGGCGAGTTCCCCTTCCCCCCTTGGAACCGGCGCGGAAACAGGCGCGGCCGGGCGAGCCGATGATGACCCATGAGCGCGCCGACGTCACGCTTCGCGTCGAGCCCGCGGGATGAGCGGATCGGGCACCGGGGCCGTACCTCCGGGGGACACGAATTGCCGTCAACTGCCTGGTGGGACGCGCGAGCTGACGTCAATTCAGTTCCAAGCCGGACAAAAATTCCCCGCACCGACGAGTGTTTGCGGCTGAATCCGGTGAATCGCGCGCTACCTCAGGGAAGTGCGGGTGTCGGCGTTACCTCGGATAGGCGACAACTGTGCGTTACGGAGCGTTATGAAGTATTGCGTAACGTGATGGCGATCACATCCGCGCGGTCGATCTGGCGGAACTTCACAGACGCTGCACAAAATCAGCTCATCTGATACGCCATCACGCGTGGTCCGAACCCGGTCCCGCCTCACTGGTCCGGGGGGACCCCGTCGTGTTCGGTCACTACTCACCTGCCCGCCGTGGTCGCACGCGCCGTGTGCGCGCGGCCGTCGTGCCCACCATCGGGGCGGCCCTGCTGGTGGGCCTCCTGCCCACGCAGTCACTGGCCCTTCCGCCCGATCCGTCCGTGGCCGAGAAGGGCCGCGAAACCCTCGACCTCGAGGCGCTCGACCAGGATAAGCCGCTCTCGGGCGAGGCCTTCGAGCGGGACCTGGAAACCCTGAAGGTCGACGTCCCCGCAGACCTGGAACAAGCCCCGGCCGGCACGGCGACGGCGCCCGCCGCCGACTCCGGGCTCGTCAGCTTCGGCTCCGCCGCGACGGCCGACCAGGCCACCGTGCGCGCGGGCACGGACGCCCGGCAGGCCGGCCTCACCCCGGTCGAGGACCTTCCCGTCAGCCTCGGGCAGGCCGTGGACCAGCCGGCGCCCACCGGCACCTGGCAGGTGTCCGTCGCCGCCCGTACCGCGCCCGTCTCCCAGGGAGTCGACGGCGCGCTCATCACCGTCCAGGCACCCGCCACCGGCTCCGTCCCCGTCTCGGTCGAGCTCGACTACGCGAAGTTCAAGAACCTCTACGGCGCGGACTGGGCCTCCCGGCTGCGCTTCGTCCAGTTCCCGGAGTGCTACCTGACCACGCCCGATGTCGAGGCGTGCCAGACGTACGAGGAACTGGAGACGACCAACGACACCGGGACCCAGACGATCACCGCGACGGTCGACACGGCGGCGGACGGCACCGTCACACCGGCTGTGGCGGAGACCCCCGGGGCCACCGGCCCCTCCGTCGCCCGGGCCGCGTACCGCACCTCGGTCACGCCGGCCGCGGCGAGCGGCGACACGGCCGTCGTCGGCGCGGTCGATTCCGGCGGAGGCGCGGGAGGGACCTTCAAGGCCACGCCGCTGGCCTCCAGCGGCTCCTGGCAGGCCGGCGGCTCCTCGGGAGCGTTCACCTGGTCGTACCCGCTGACGGTTCCCGCCGCTCCGGCAGGTCCCGCTCCACAGATCACCTTCAGCTACAACTCCCAGTCGGTGGACGGCCGCGTCGCGGTCTCCTCACCCCAGTCCTCCTGGATCGGTGAGGGCTGGGGCTACGACCCCGGTCACATCGAGCGCCGCTACCGCTCCTGCCAGGACGACCGCAAGACCCTGGACGCCGGCACCCCCAACAACACGGCCAAGGCGGACAAGACCTCCGACCTGTGCTGGGTGTCGTACAACGCGGTGATGTCCCTGGGGGGCAGGAACGTCGAGCTCGTGCGGGACGCCCCCGCGGGCAGCGACCCGGAGACCGACACCGAGGTCTACCGTGCCCAGACCGACGACGGCACCCGCGTCGAGCACAGGACGGGCGGGACCAACGGCGACGACAACGGCGAGTACTGGATCGTCACCACCACGGACGGCACCAAGTACTACTTCGGCCTCGACCAGGTCGGCGGCGGTCACGCCGACGCCGACTCCGTCTCCACCGTGCCCGTCTTCGGCAACCACCCGGGGGAACCCTGTCACGCCACCGCGTTCGCCGACTCCCGCTGCGGGGCCGGCCGGCAGCAGGCCTGGCGCTGGGGCCTCGACAAGGTCGTCGACGTGCATGGCAACGTGATGGTCGTCAACTGGAAGCAGGAGACGAACCACTACGCGGTCAAGAAGAAGTTCACCTCCCCCGAGCAGTACGAGCGTTCCGCCTACCCGACGACCATCGAGTACGGCATGCGCTCCTCCGATCTCACCAAGCCGTCCGCGACGGTCGAGTTCGGCGCCGAGCAGCGCTGCCTGAAGTCGGAGACCGCCTGCGACGCGGCGAACTTCGCCAAGACCGACGACCCCGGCGCCTACCGCCCCTGGTGGGACACCCCCGGCAACCTCAACTGCAAGTCGACGTCGAAGCTGTGCCCCGCCTTCCCGTCGTTCTGGACGCAGATGCGTCTGGACACGGTGACGACGAAGGCCGCCCGCGCCGGCCAGACCGGCCTGGGCAAGGTCGACACCTACCAGCTCCACCAGTCCTTCCCGGAGGACTGGTACGACACGGCCCCCGGCCTGTGGCTGAACTCGATCACCCGCCGGGGCTTCGCCCCCGGTGACACCACCGGCACCCTCCAGCACAAGGACGGTGTCAGCTTCGCCGAGTACTCGGTCGGCTCCACGTCGCCCCTGCGCGCGAGACTGAAGGACCGCCAGCTTCCCAACCTCGTGCCCAGCGGCCCGAACGACCAGCGTCCCGCCTTCACCCGGCCCCGCATCGGCACGGTCGCGACGGAGCACGGCGGTGACATCGAGGTCGAGTACAAGGGCGGCTGCGCCGGTGAGCCGGCCGAGGACAAGGGCAAGGACAACGGCACCTGCTACCCGGTCCGCTGGTCACCGGACGGTGACGAGAAGACGCCGGCGAAGTCGTGGTTCAACAAGTACGTCGTCCACTCCGTCACCCAGACCGACAAGGTCACCTCGCACGGCAGACCCGTCCACACGACGTACAAGTACACCGGCCCCGCCTGGGCCAAGAGCGACGACGAGTTCACCCGCCCGTCCCTGCGGACGTTCAGCGTCTGGCAGGGCTACCGCCAGGTCGCGGTCACCAAGGGGAGCAAGACCACCTCCCAGTCGGGCGAGCCACAGGCGCAGTCGTACTCCGAGACCCGGTACTTCCAGGGCACGGGCGGGGAGGTCAAGGACTCCACGGGCAAGTACACGCTGGTCACCGACGACGCACCGCAGTACGCGGGCATGACGGCGGAGAGCATCACCTACCTGGACTCCGACAAGCGGGTGCAGAAGCGTGCCCTGAGCTTCCCCTGGTCGAGGCAGACCGCCTCCCGCTCCCGTGAGGCCGAGAACGGCACCGCCCTCGACCCGCTGCTCGCCCACCGCACCGGCGTCAAACGGTCGGACGAGATCCAGACCGTCGACACGAGCTGGCGGGCGGTACGGACCCTGACGACCGTCGACGACACCTACGGTCTGCCGGTCCAGGTCGAGACGTCCGTGGTCAAGCCGAACGGCACCGGCGAGACCCTGTCCGACCAGAGCTGCACCAGGACGGCGTACGTACACAACACGACGGCGTGGCTGATCGGCCTGACGAAGGAACAGCGGACCACGGGCACCTCGTGCGCGGGGTACGACACCGCGGACCCGGCGACCAAGCTCGTCAAGGCGGTCCGCAACAGCTACGACAGCCTGTCGTACGGCGCGACCCCGACCAAGGGCCTGCTCACCTCCCAGGCCGGTGTCGACGGTGCCGGAACCTCCTACTCGGTCGTCACCAGCACGACGTACGACCCGCTGGGCCGTGTCCGCACGGTCACCAGTCCGGGGGTCGGCACGGCCGAGACGCAGTACACCCCCGCGGACGCCGGCGGGCCGGTCACCGCCACCAAGGTGATCAACGCCAAGGGCCATGCCGTCACGACGACCTTCGACCCCGGCCGGAGCCTGGCGCTGACGGTCACCGACGCCAACGGCCGGGTCACGCGCAACGAGTACGACGCCCTCGGGCGCCTGGTGAAGGGCTGGTCGCCGTCCCGCTCCTCCGGCGGCAAGTCGCCCGACGTCGAGATCTCGTACCAGGCGGCGATCGCCACCGCCGAGACGACCCGCCCCGCCGCGGCCACCACCAAGAGCCTCAAGGACGACGGGACGTACAGCCGTCAGGTGGTGATCTACGACGGCCTGATGCGCCCCGTGCAGACGCAGTCCGAAGCCCACGGCCCCGGCCGTGTCGTCACCGACACCACCTACAACGACCATGGCCTGGTCAACGAGCAGACCAGCGGGTATCTCGCGAAGGGCGAGCCGGCCGCCGAGCTCTTCGCCCCCAGGTCCCGGTCCCTGATCCCGAGCTGGATCAAGTACCGCTACGACGGCCTGGAGCGCAAGCAGCGCGAGTCGACGTACCACGACGGCGACTTCGCGTACGCGACCTACACCTACTACAGCGACACCAGCACGTACGTCGACCCCGCCGGTTCCACGGTCCCGCGGACCCGCACCTTCACCGACGCCCTCGGCAGGGTCACCTCCGTCCGCCACTACAAGGACGACGGGAGCACCAGCGAGGGGCGCGCCACCTCGTACGAGTACGACGCGCGCGGCTACCGCACCAAGGTCACCGACCCGGCCGGCAACGCGTGGACGTACACGTACGACGCACGGGGACGGGTGACCTCCGTCACCGACCCCGACACGGGCGAGACGAAGACGTGGTACGACGAGGCCGACCGGCCTCAGAAGGTGACGGACGCCGAGTCCAGGACGACGTACACCGAGTACGACGAGCTGGGCCGGGTGGAGTTCGTCCGTGAGGGCTCCGCGACGGCCGTACCGGTCAAGGAGTTCACGTACGACAGCCTGCCGGGCGCGCTCGGGCAACCGGTCGCCTCGATCCGCCGCACCCTGAACGGGGACTACACCGACCGCGTCACCGGTTACGACACCGAGTACCGACCCACCGGCACGGAGACGGTGATCCCTCCCAGCTTGCTGACGACGGGCGTCGCCGGAACGTACGCCTACGCGTACACCTACACACCCGTCACGGGACAGGTCCAGTCGGTCACGCTGCCCGCCGTGGGCGGGCTGGCGCAGGAGAAGGTCGTCACCCGCTACAACGCGGACGGCCTCCCCGAGTCGACGTCGGGCTCGGCCTGGTACACGTCCGACGTCACCTACTCGCCCTACGGCGAGGCCCTGCGCACGGTGTCCGGCGCGCAGCCGTACCGGGTGTGGACGACGAACTTCGTCGACCCGCACACCGGCCGGCTCCAGCGCACGGTCGCGGACCGTGAGACCTCCGGCCCGCACCGCATCGCCGACGGCTACTACTCGTACGACAAGTCCGGCACCGTCACCTCCCACGCACGCCGGCTGACGGACGCCTCGGGCTCGTCGTGGGACACCCAGTGCTTCACCTACGACGTGATGGGCGAGCTGCTCAACGCCTGGACGTCGAACATCACCCCGACCGGCTCCGACGACGGCTGCAAGGCGGCGAACGGCGCGACCTGGGGACACCGCACGGACTACATGGCCTCGTCCGGCCCGGTGGCCGACGCCCCCGACGCGTCGACGGACGTGTCGAGCCCGGACACCGCGCTGGCCTCCACCCGGGCGGCCACCGCCCCCGACGCGGCCACGGTCTCCACGGGAGGCACCGCCTACCACCAGTCCTTCACCTTCGACTGGCTCGGCAACCGCACCGCCATGACCGAGCACGACCCGGCGGACGCGACGAAGAACGTCTCCCTCGAGTACGGCTACGGCACGCCCCAGCCGCACACCATGAAGTGGATCAGCTCCGACCCGGCCGGCAAGGGCAGCAGCTATACGTACGACGCGACGGGCAACACCGAGGTCCGCGACCTGCCCACCACCACGCAGAACCTCACCTGGACGCAGGAGAACAAGCTCGACACGATCACGGACGACGGCAAGAAGACCACATACGTCTACGACACCGCCGGAAACCGCGTCCTGGAGAACTCCCCGTCGGGTTCGACGCTCTACCTGGGCGACACCGAGGTGACGACCGACGCCGCCGGGGCGATCGTCCGGGCCTCCCGCACCTACGGGCAGGTCGGCGCACCGTCGGTGACCCGCACGACGAGCAACGGCGCGACGACGGGTCACCAGCTCAGCGTGCTGCTCACCGACCACCTCGGCACGGCGAACACGGCGGTCTCCCTGTCGAGCGGCCAGGCGGTCACCCGCCGTGCCTTCAAGCCCTACGGCGAGACCCGCGGGACCAAGCCGTCGGTCTGGCCGAACAAGCGCGGCTACCTGGGCGTCGGCATCGACGACACGGCCACCGGGCTGACCCACATCGGTGCCCGCGAGTACGACCAGGACTCCGGACGCTTCCTCTCGGCGGACCCGGTCATCGACATCGCGGACCCGCTCCAGATGAACGGCTACGCGTACAGCGGCAACAGTCCGGTCAGCCACAGCGATCCGAGCGGACTCTGGTGTGACAGCTGCAACGACGGCAAGGGCTGGACCCGCCCCGACGGCGGCACCCAGGGCGACCCGGACGGAGGGCTGGACTCCGACGGTACGGTGCGGGGGACGCCGAATGGGGGCGGTGACACCTTCAAGCGCATGGCCGCGTGGAATGCCGGCCAGACGCCCCGGACGAACGATCTCCAGGAACTGCTCAAGCACTTCCAGATGAACAGTCCGAACGGTGACTCACCCGAGACCGACTACTGGGTGACGCCGATCTACGAGAACGACGGCCCGGGCAACGCGTGCTTCGGCCGGGAGGCGTGCCGTCAGGCGTACGTTTACCTGTTGCGCCATGACGACGTGGCGGAGGCCAAGCGCATCGCCGCGAACTACTGCATCGCGAACTTCAACGAGTGTGTGGCGGACTCCAAGGCGTTTGAGCGCGGCAAACTGGTCGAGGGATTTATCGCGGCTCTGGTCACCGGAGGAAGGGGCTCGACGGCGGCCTCGGCCGTCGGGAAGCGTGCGAGGGTAATAAGCTGCTTCCAGTGCTTCCTGGCGGGGACCGACGTCCTCATGGCCGATGGAACCACCAAGGACATCGAGGATGTCGAACTCGGGGACGAGGTCCTGGCCTCCGACCCGGAAACCGGTGAGACGGGGGCCCATAAGGTCACCCGCCTCATCGTCACCGAGGACGACAAAGACTTCAACGAACTGTCGATCGCCACGACCGACGGCATCGAGAAGCTCACCGCGACCCACGAGCACCCCTTCTGGTCCCCGTCCGAACAGGACTGGATCGAAGCGGGCGAACTCACCGCGGGCATGACCCTGCGCACCCACACCGGCCACACGGTTATCGTCAGCGGAAACCGCGCCTTCACCAGGCACGCCCGTACCTACAATCTCACAGTCGACGATCTGCATACGTACTATGTGCTGGCGGGCCGGACGGCGGTACTGGTTCACAACTCGAACTGCGGGCCGGGCTTTGCTTCCCCTATGTCAGCCCTCCGGCACTACATGAAGCACGCCTTTGGAGTGCAGCTCAACAAGAAGGGGAACTGGACCGGGATGCAGGGCCACCATCAGCCGGACATGTCTGAGTTCGCCGGCGTCGGCGGATTCAATGCCTATAAAGAAGCAGCTAGTAAATTCATGTCGGGCGGTCCTCGTCGCGGCGACCTGGTGTCGAATGAAGGAACACTGTTCCGGGCGGACAGTGCTACTGGGTACTTCGGAGTGCTGGACAGTCGAGGAAATGTTCAGACCTTCTTCCGTCCGGGCGGTAATTTGAACAGTTACATGCGGGAACAGCAGGCGAAATACGGGGGATCGTTCATCGAGTGAAACGGTATCGTGACTGTTCCCTCAGGGAGGTGGCAAGAGGTCGTGGGTATCGCAAATGAATTTCTCCATGGGTACGAGGAAGTGCAAGTCAGGGCGGGGCGACGGGAGGGTGTTTCCGCCTTGAGGGACTTGGCTTCGTGGAGGCAGTTCGTGGCAGCGTGTCAGGAAGGGTACGATGATGTGCTGCCTGAGTATTTTCATGACCTTCGCGTACGGGACGCCATCGAGCGTGGACTCGCTGAGGACTCCCTCCGTGGAACGAGGGGTTTCGATGACTTCTGGCGTGCCGTACACGACGTCGACGAGCGATTTCGCAAGATCGCGACTGTGCCCATCAGGCTTGCCGATCCGCAGGCGTTTTCCTGGTGGCATCACGTGGTCCCCGGAAAGGGAGGGGAGGAGTTCGCCCGCGACCTCGAACGTCACTTCGCTGTTGTGATCGACGTCGTCGAAGAGCGTTGACCGATGTGCGTGAGGAAGGCGGCCCACGCGGTGGGGGAGAGGCCGAGCCGCGGGCCGGACGTCGTCTTCGAGTCGCGTATGAGGACGGCGGCGGCCGTGGGGGCTATCTCTACGCAGTTCGAACTGTCGCCGCTGTGGGACGACTTGCGCCAACGGATGGTCTGCACGGTGTTCCTTCTCAAGCTTTCCGGATGAGGTTGTGGATGAAGTTGCGGGACTCGGTGGGATCGAGTGCGCAGGACGTCATGTGGTCCAGTACGGCTCGGTACTTGGCCAACTGTGCCTCCGCGTCCAGGAAACCGCAGCCCCCGTGGTGCGTGTCCAGTTGGACCGTGTCGAGCTGCGGTACGGCGCCCATGAGGTAGTCGAATGACTGGCCGGTGCTCGGGAAGTGGTCCGTGCCGAACGGGATCACCCTGATGGTGACATGGGGCAACTCGCCCATGTCGAGCAGGTGCGTGAGCTGGCCGTGAGCCACCGAAGGGCCGCCGAACCCCATGCGGAGGGCCGCCTCGTGAATGATCGCCGAGTAGGACGGCGGATCCTCTCGGTGCAAGATGCCCTGCCGTTTGATGCGGTACGTGAGACGGTGCTCGATCTCGTACTGGCGCATGGGCGGCACTACGGTCCGGAAGAGGGCGCGGGCGTGATCGGTGGTCTGCAACAGCGCCGGAATGTGGATCACCAGCGCGACGCGTAGCGCAGTAGTGTGGTGTTCCAGCTCCGCCAGGTCGACCAGGGCGGCGGGCAGATGCTCGCGGTACTCGTCCCACCAGCCCCGGCGTCGGCGCCCGGTCATGGCGGCCAGCGCGTCGACCAGAGCCTTGTCGGAGCAGTCGTAGGCGGACGCCATCCCGCGCACGAGGTCGGCGCTCACCGGGCTGCGACCGGTCTCGATCATGCTCACGCGCCCTTGGTTGACGCCCAGGTGCTCGGCGGCCCGGGTCACCGTGAACCCCGCCTTCTCCCGGAGTTTGCGCAGCTCGGCGCCCAGTCTCCGTTGCCGCAGCGTCGGATTGTTCGTGGGCGGCACAGCGTGTCCTTCCTGGCCGCGAAGCGGCTCTCACGTCCCTCACACGAGCTAAATAGAGATGAACCTCCCGCAGTTGGGAGATTTATCTTCCAGATCGGCTCTACCGTAGCGGTATCGCTCACACGTCGCGCTCGTAAGCCGGAAGCGCACCGACCAAGGCACTGCCACCGCCCGGCGTGGCCGTGAGTGCGAAACCCAAGTCCCCCTCTGATCCCCGGAGACACCATGGTCACCGTAGCCCCGCCCCACCCCTGGGCGTACGCCCTTCGCCTCCCCCGTGACCCCCGCGCGGTACGCGTCGCACGCATGACGGTGCGGGCGGCGCTCGACGGGCACGGCAGGCAGGACGCCCTCGAAGTCGTGGAGTTGCTGACGTCGGAGCTGATCACCAATGCCTACCTGCACACCAAGGGGCCCGCCTCCCTGCGGCTCACCGGGCTGAGCGACGGCCGGCTGCGGGTCGGCGTGTGGGACAGTCACCCGTACATCCCCGCCCCGTTCAGCGGGGCTGGTGGCAACGACTCCGCTCCGCCCGCTCGGCCCGGCGCCGAATCCGGGCGCGGACTGCGTCTCGTGCAGGAGTACGCCGACTCCTGGGGAGGGTGGGCCCTCGGTGACGGGGCGCTGGGGCGGGGAGCGGGAAAGCTGCTCTGGTTCGAGGTGGGCGGGCGTGCCACACTGCCCCTGTTGCTGAAGTGAACGGTGGGCCAGGGGGCGCGGGGCGAATGAGCAAGCGGCAGACGCAGAAGATGCTGCAGTTGATGGCGAGCGGGGAGCCGGTGGAGCTCACCAGCCCCATGGCATCCGTGAAGAAACTCGCCCGACTCGCCTTCGTCGCCCAGCAGTTCGGCTACGAGTACGCCGACGTCCGGCAGGGCGGCGGGAACAACAGCCAGCTGAAGATGCTGATCGTGCCCGACCCCAGCCCGCAGGCGCGGGCCCGCGCCGCCCAGAACTGGGCGCAGTACCCCAACGCCCACGACGGCGTCTCCGTGCCGCCGCTCGTGCCGGACGCGTTCGAGCTGCTCAAGGCGCGCATCAACTTCGACCTCACGGGCAAGAGCGCCGAGAAGCGGATGGGTTACGGCGCGATCGGCGTCTCCATCGGCTCCGTGATCATCGCCTACCGGCTGGGCGGCACCTCGGACGACTTCGTGATCGCGGGGATCATCTGGCTGGCGCTCATGGCGGTCTTCGGCATCGGGTTCGTCGTCACCCGCAAGCGCAACGCCAAGTTCGCGGCGCGGCTCCAGGCGGCCGGTTTCGCACCGGTGGCGGACGAGACGGGCCGTGTGCGCTACCTGCCGCCGGGCTCCGGCACCCCGTACGGGGCCGGCCCGTACGGGCCGTACGGCGCGCAGGCCCAGGGCGCGCCGCCGTTCCCGCAGCAGCAGCCCGCCCCGGGATACGCCCCGCAGCCTCCGGCGTACGGTCAACCGTTCCCGCAGCAGCAGCAGCAGCCCGCCCCGGGGTACGCGCAGCCCGGCCCGTACGCCCCGCAGCCGCCCGCCTACGGCCAGCCGGGTCCGTACGGCGTTCCGCCGCAGCAGGCGCCCGGCCCCTACGGGCAGCCCCCGCAGCACTGACCCTCACCGCGCCGTCGGTGACCGGTGACGGACTTCTCTCACCCCGCCCCCAGCCGGGGTGAGAGCAACGTTCCCTGCCGGTCACCGCGTGCCACAGGCCGGAAACGCTCCCTCCCTACCTTCGGGACCAGCCCTCGCGGCACCGCCGCGCCCCGGAGAGCAGTGGAGGCCCCATGACAGCCCGCAGCGGCCGTTGGATCCAGCAGTGGGACCCGGAGGACGAGACCTTCTGGAACCGCACCGGAGAGCGGATCGCCCGCCGCAATCTCCTCTTCTCCGTCCTGTCCGAGCACATCGGCTTCTCCGTCTGGACCATGTGGTCCGTACTGGTGCTCTTCATGGGACCGGAGTACGGGCTGACGCCCGCCGACAAGTTCCTGCTGACGTCGCTGGTCACGCTGGTCGGCGCCGTGGTCCGGGTGCCGTACACCTTCGCCGTCGCGATCTTCGGCGGGCGGAACTGGACGGTGATCAGCGCGGCGCTGCTGCTCGTGCCCACCGTCGCCGCCTTCGCCGTGATGGAGCCGGGGACGTCCTTCTCCACCTTCCTCCTGGTCGGCCTGCTGGCCGGTATCGGCGGCGGAAACTTCGCGTCCTCCATGACCAACATCAACGCCTTCTTCCCGCTCAGGAAGAAGGGCTGGGCGCTCGGGCTGAACGCCGGCGGCGGCAACATCGGCGTCCCGGTGATCCAGCTCGCCGCCCTCGCGATCATCGGGGCGAGCGGCGGGCCGCGCGTGCTGCTCGGCATCTACATCCCGCTGATCGTCGTCGCCGCCGTGCTCGCCGCGTGGTACATGGACAACCTCGCCTCGGTGAAGAACGACACCGGTGCCGCCAAGGACGCCGCCAGGGAGGCGCACACCTGGATCATGTCCTTCCTCTACATCGGCACGTTCGGCTCGTTCATCGGCTACAGCTTCGCCTTCGGGCAGGTGCTGCAGAGCCAGTTCGACCGCACCCCGCTCGAAGCCGCCTACGTCACCTTCATCGGTCCGCTGCTCGGCTCCCTGATCCGCCCGGTGGGCGGCTCGCTCGCCGACCGGTACGGCGGCGCGCGGATCACGCTGTGGAACTTCGTCGCCATGGGCGCGGCGACCTCCGTGCTGATCGTCGCCTCCATGCGGGAGTCGCTGGCGCTGTTCACCGTCGCCTTCGTGGTGCTGTTCGTGCTCACCGGCCTCGGCAACGGGTCGACGTACAAGATGATCCCCGGCATCTTCCAGGCCAAGGCGCACGCGCTGGGCCTCGAAGGGGAGGCGGCGGCCGGGTACGGGCGGCGGCTGTCCGGGGCGTCCATGGGGCTGATCGGCGCGGTGGGCGCGCTCGGCGGCGTCGGCATCAACCTGGCCTTCCGCCAGTCCTTCCTCTCCTACGGCTCCGGCACCGGCGCGTTCGTGGCGTTCCTCGCCTGCTACGCGGTCTGTTTCGCGGTCACATGGGCGGTATACCTTCGCCGGCCCGCCGCCCGCCCGGCCGGAGCGGCCCCCGCCACGGAGGAGAAGCCGCAGCTCAGCTATGCCGAGGTGTGACGGCGGGTGACGTAACACTGGTGACATGAAGCCGAACCGAGCCTGTCATGGTTGGTTGACAGGCTCGCTCGGCACGGACGTGGAGCCGCACCTCCGTGCAGGACGCCGACTCGAGCCGGGACGAGAGTGATGTACGACGAACGAGAGCAGTCACCGGAGCACGGCCCCCTCGCGGGGTTCACCGTGGGCGTGACCGCGGCGCGCCGGGCCGACGAGCTGGGCGCGCTGCTGGAGCGGCGCGGCGCGGCGGTGCTGCACGCCCCGGCGCTGCGGATCGTGCCGCTCTCCGACGACAGCGAGCTGCTGGCCGCCACCAAGGAAATCATCGGGCGGGCCCCGGACATCGCGGTCGCCGCCACCGCCATCGGGTTCCGCGGCTGGGTGGAGGCCGCCGACGGCTGGGGGCTCGGCGAGGACCTGGTGGAGCGGCTGCGCGAGGTGCGGATCCTGGCGCGCGGGCCCAAGGTGAAGGGCGCGATCCGGGCGGCCGGTCTGACCGAGGAGTGGTCGCCGGCCTCGGAGTCGATGGCGGAGGTGCTGGACCGGCTCCTCGAGGAGGGCGTGGACGGGCTGCGCATCGCCGTCCAGCTGCACGGGGAGCCGCTGCCCGGGTTCGTGGAGTCGCTGCGGGCCGGGGGAGCGGAGGTGGTGGGCGTGCCGGTGTACCGGTGGCTGCCGCCGGAGGACATCGGGCCGGTGGACCGCCTGGTCGACGCGGTCGTCGCCCGCACCCTGGACGCGGTCACCTTCACCAGCGCGCCCGCCGCCGCGTCGCTGCTGTCCCGCGCCGAGGAGCGGGGTCTGCTGGACGACCTGCTGGCCGCGCTCGGCCACGACGTGCTGCCCGCCTGCGTCGGACCGGTCACCGCCCTGCCGCTCCAGGCGCGGGGCGTCGGCACGGTGCAGCCCGAACGCTTCCGCCTGGGCCCGCTGGTCCAGTTGCTGTGCCGCGAACTCCCCTCCCGTGCCCGCACGTTGCCCGTCGCCGGGCACCGGGTGGAGATCCGGGGGCACGCGGTGCTGGTCGACGGCGAGCTGCGGCCCGTGCCGCCCGCCGGGATGTCCCTGCTGCGGGCGCTGTCCCGCAAGCCCGGCTGGGTCGTCTCCCGCGCGGACCTGCTGCGCGCGCTCCCGGGCGCCGGCCGTGACGAACACGCGGTGGAGACCGCGATGGCCCGCCTGCGCACGGCCCTGGGCGCCCCGAAGCTGATCCAGACGGTGGTCAAACGCGGCTACCGCCTCGCCCTCGACCCGGCGGCGGACGCCAAGTACGACGCGGGGGACTGAGTCCGAACCCTCCAGGCGGAAGGGCCGGGCCGAAAGCGGGCGGCGGGAGGGGTTCCGGGGGCCGGGGCGGGCGGGCACTGTGGAGACAGCACGGTTTCCCGGTTCGCGCACGGCCCCCCACGCGCGCGGGGGCCCACCTAGGCGGTGGCAGGACATGGCACTGGGCACGGTCACGGCGTCCTACGAGCTGAGGTTCGACACCGGGCGGGTCTGCCTGGATCTGCTCGCGACCACCCACCCAGGGGAACGGCTGGGCTCCGTCGACGCGCTGCGGGCCTGGATCACCGGCGCCGGACTCGTCCCCGAGGGCACCCCGCTCGCCCACGCCGGCCCGTCCTGGCTGGACGCCTTCCGCGAACTGCGCGCGTGCCTCGTCCCGTTGGTGCGCGCTCCCCGCTCCCCGTCGTACGGTCACGCGCTCGCCCGGGTCAACGACCTCGCGCGCTCCGCGCCTCCGGCGCCGCGGGCGGTCCCGGGCGCGGACGGGACGCTGGTGCGCCGGCTGGACGGCCCGCCCGGCCGCGACGCGCTGCTCGGCGCGGTGGCGCGGGACGCGGTGGACCTGCTGACCGACCCGGCCGCCCGCGCGAGCCTGCGCCAGTGCGAGGGCGACAACTGCCCCATCGTGTACGTCGACACCTCCCGGGGTAGGCGGCGCCGCTGGTGCTCCAGCGAGGTGTGCGGCAACCGCGAACGCGTGGCCCGCCACCGCCGGCGCACGGCAGCCCTCACCCGCGCCTGAACGGACAGCCGCCACCCGCGCCCGATTGAACTCCCTTATCCCCTTCGCGGTTTTCGCGCGCCGAGGATCCCGAAAATCACTCAAGTGATCTCCGTCACGCCCGTGTTGAGCTCCGGCGGCCGCCCCTCGGAGACCTCCCTCCCGCGGTGTGTCGGAAATGTGAAGGGGAGGCGGGGGGAATGTGCGCTCATGTCCCGGTCGGTGTGACGTCCCCGAGAAAACCGCCGTCTCTCTTTGAACACCCAACGCCCCCCGTGCGTACCGGTTGTCGAGCGACCGACTGGGGGATCCCCCGGACACCGGAGGTGGGCGTGCGCAAGGATGCGGCCGTGGCCAATGAACGTGGAACGAGGGCCCGACATCGCATGTCTTCACAGCCCTCGGAACCTGACGAGGAGCTGATGCGTGCGCTGTACCGCGAGCACGCAGGACCCCTGCTGGCGTACGTCCTCAGGCTGGTCGCCGGAGACCGGCAGCGCGCCGAGGACGTCGTCCAGGAAACGCTCATCCGTGCCTGGAAGAACGCCGGTCAGCTCAATCGGGCGACCGGTTCGGTACGCCCCTGGCTGGTGACGGTCGCCCGGCGCATCGTCATCGACGGCCACCGCAGCCGGCAGGCCCGGCCGCAGGAGGTCGATCCGTCGCCGCTGGAGGTCATCCCCGCGGAGGACGAGATCGACAAGGCGCTGTGGCTGATGACGCTGTCGGACGCACTCGACGACCTGACCCCGGCGCACCGGGAGGTCCTCGTCGAGACCTACTTCAAGGGGCGTACCGTCAATGAGGCGGCCCAGACACTCGGCATACCGAGCGGCACCGTACGCTCCCGGGTGTTCTACGCCCTGCGGTCGATGAAGCTGGCTCTGGAGGAGCGGGGGGTGACGGCGTGATGAGTGTGTACGGGGGAAACCAGGGATTCGGCACAGGCGGGACGGGTATGTCTGGTGCCATGGAGGGATCACCGGTGCCGAACGAGCACGAGACCGTCGGCGCCTACGCCCTCGGAATCCTCGACGACGCCGAGGCGACCGCCTTCGAGGCCCACCTGGCGACGTGCGAGTGGTGCGCCCAGCAGCTCGACGAACTCGCCGGGATGGAACCGATGCTGGCCGCGCTGGCGGACCTGCCCGACGCCGCCGGATCGCCCGCGATCGGCGAGTCGCTGTCCGCGAAGCCGTCGCCGCGCGTGGTGGAGAAGCTCGTCGACGAGGTGGCCGAGCGCCGGGCGCGCAAGCGCCGCCGCAACTTCTACATGGTCGCCGCGGCCGGCGCGCTGATCGTCAGCGGCCCGTTCGTGGCCGTCGCGGCGAGCGGCGGGGACGGCGGCAGCGGCGGCGGGGGCAACACCGGCCGCACCCTCGCGGCCAACCCGGTCAAGGACGCCTTCGACAAGAGCTCCGAGAAGATCACGGCGACGGACCCCGGCACCGGGGTGACCGCCACCGTGGCCCTGGAGGACAAGCTCTGGGGCACCGAGATCGTCACCGAGCTGAAGAACGTCAAGGGCGAACAGAAGTGCTCGCTCATCGCCGTCGGCAAGAACGGCGAGCGCGAGACGGTGAACTCCTGGGCGGTCACCGGCGAGGGCTACGGACTGCCCGACGCCACGACCGACAAGGGCAAGCAGCCGCTGTACGTCCAGGGCGGCGCCGCCTTCGAGCGCAACCAGATCGACCACTTCGTGATCGCGACCTTCGACGGCAAGACGCTCGTGGAGGTCGACGCGTAGCCTCACGGGGTCCCCTTCGCGTACGGTTGACGGCTGCCCAGCACGTCAGAAGGGGGCCCGGTGGCCGCTCAGGCTCAACAGGAAACCGCGGTCGTCCCGGTTCACGACTCCGTTCGCGACCGGGAGATCCGTGTGGAACAGGAACACCTGGACCGGGTGTACCGGCGCCTCGAGGAGAAGATCTCCGAGGCCGAGTTCCTCATGCGCGACGCCGCCCAGCGCGGCCACGTCGGCACGCCCGGCGCCCTCGCCGAGCGGGACGCCCAGGTCTTCCGGGCCGGCGTCCATCTCAACCGGCTGCACCACGAGTACGAGGACTTCCTCTTCGGCCGGATCGACCTGCTGCTCGGCAAGGACGGCAAGAAGGGCCCGGACGGCGCGTACACCGCCGTCGAGCCCGCCGAGGGCGCCGTCCGCCCCGACAACACGGCCGACATCGCCGAGACCCTGCACATCGGCCGCATCGGCGTTCTCGACGAGGACTACGCCCCGCTGGTCATCGACTGGCGGGCGCCCGCCGCGGCGCCCTTCTACCGCTCCACCCCGGTCGACCCCGGCCGGGTCGTGCGGCGCCGGGTGATCCGCTCCAAGGGACGCCGGGTGCAGAGCGTCGAGGACGACCTGATGCGCCCCGAGCTGACGGCCGCCCTCGACGGCCGCGAGCTGGCCGTGATCGGCGACGGCGCCCTGATGGCCGCGCTCGGCCAGGCCCGTACGCACACCATGCGGGACATCGTCGCGTCCATCCAGGCCGAGCAGGACCTGGTGATCCGCGCCCCCGCCGCCTCCGTCACCTACGTCGAGGGCGGCCCCGGCACCGGCAAGACCGCCGTCGCCCTGCACCGCGCCGCCTACCTGCTCTACCAGGACCGGCGCCGTTACGCGGGCGGCATCCTGATCGTCTCCCCGACGCCGCTGCTGGTCGCCTACACCGAGGGCGTGCTGCCGTCCCTCGGCGAGGAGGGCCAGGTCGCCATCCGCGCCATCGGCTCCCTCGTGGACGGCGCCGAGGCCACCGTGTACGACTCCCCGGCCGTGGCCCGGATCAAGGGCTCGTACCGCATGCTCAAGGTGCTGCGGAAGGCCGCGCGCGGCGCCCTGGAGCTGAACGATTCGCCGCGGCGGCTGCGGGTCGTCGCCTTCGGCCGGCGCCTGGAGCTGGAGGCGGAGGAACTGGCGGGCATCCGCCGCACCGCCCTCGGCGGCACCGCCCCGGTCAACCTGCTGCGCCCCCGCGCCCGCAAGCTGCTCCTGGACGCCCTGTGGGAGCGCTCCGGCGCCGGCAGTCGGCACACCGACCCCGAGCTCGCCGCCGAGCTGCGCTCCTCCTTCGACGAGGACATCACCTCGGAGGACGACTTCACCGCCTTCCTCGGCGCCTGGTGGCCGGAACTCACCCCCGCCGCCGTCCTGGACGCCATGGCCGACGAGCGGCGCCTCGGCCGCTGGGCCCGGCGCATCCTCAACCCGGGGGAGGTGCGCAAGCTGGCGCGCGCCCTCCAGCGGGACGGGCGCTCCGTGCACGACATCGCGATGCTGGACGAGCTCCAGGCGATCCTGGGCGCCCCCGCCCGGCCCCGCAAGAAGCGCGAGATCGACCCGCTGGACCAGCTCACCGGCCTGGAGGAGCTGATGCCGGTGCGCGAGGAGACCCAGCGCGAGCGCGCCGAGCGGCTCGCCCAGGAGCGCGTCGAGTACGCGCACGTCATCGTCGACGAGGCGCAGGACCTCACGCCGATGCAGTGGCGCATGGTCGGCCGCCGCGGCCGCCACGCCACCTGGACGATCGTCGGCGACCCCGCCCAGTCCTCCTGGTCCGACCCCGACGAGGCGGCGCAGGCCCGCGACGAGGCCCTCGGCACCCGTCCGCGCCGCCGCTTCGAGCTCACCGTGAACTACCGCAACCCGGCCGAGATCGCCGGGCTGGCGGCGAAGGTCCTCGCCCTCGCCATGCCGGGCTCCGAGTCGCCGCGCGCGGTGCGCTCCACCGGCGTGGAGCCGCGCTTCGCCGTGGCCGGGGAGACGCTGGGCGCCACCGTGCGCGCCGAGGCCGCCCGGCTGCTGGAGCGGGTGGACGGCATGGTCGGCGTGGTCGTCGCCATGCGGCGGCGCGAGGAGGCGCGGCGCTGGCTCGACGGGCTCGGCGACCGGGTGGTGGCGCTCGGCAGCCTGGAGGCCAAGGGCCTGGAGTACGACGCGACGGTGGTCGTCTCGCCCGCGGAGATCGCCGACGAGTCCCCGGCCGGCCTGCGGGTGCTCTACGTCGCCCTGACGCGCGCGACGCAGCAGCTCACCGTGGTGTCCGCGGAGCGCGACGAACCGGACGCCGAGGGGGTCCCCGATCTGCTGCGGGACTGAGCGGACGGCGCCGGGGAGGGGTGCGGGAAATATCCCCGGGTCATGGGAATGGCCCCGGGCGATCCGTTTGTTAGCCTGGACGTGGCACCGGCCCGATCCAAGCCCCCGGGCCCAACCTTAGTCGCTTCGAGCGACCACTTGCCGCGAGGCGAGCATGGCGGGTCGGTGTCATGAGCGTGCAGGAGGCCCTCGTCACGAGATGTGACGGGGGCCTCTTCTGTTGCCGTGATTCCTCTCGTACGGTGGAACTCTCTTTCCGTCTGCCGGCAGGCGGCCATGAACAAAACGTCCGCAATCCGGGGCGGCTACCACGTACTCGGCGGTAGGTGCGACGATCGGACGGCACGATTCGCGACACGGTTGAAAAGCAGAGGAAGTCGGCCATGGCAACGGCGCCCAGCGTCTCCTACTCGATGACCATCCGGCTGGAGGTGCCCGCGGGAGGAACCGCGGTGTCCCAGCTCACCGGGGCAGTCGAGTCCCACGGAGGCCTGGTGACCGGCCTCGACGTGACCGCGTCGGGCCACGAGCGGCTCCGGATCGACGTCACGATCGCGGCCACCTCCACCGCCCACGCCGACGAGATCGTCGAACAGCTGCGCCAGATCGAGGGCGTCACCCTCGGCAAGGTCTCCGACCGTACGTTCCTGATGCACCTCGGCGGCAAGATCGAGATGGCGTCGAAGCACCCCATCCGCACCCGTGACGACCTGTCCATGATCTACACGCCCGGCGTGGCCCGGGTCTGCATGGCGATCGCCGAGAACCCCGAGGACGCCCGCCGCCTCACCATCAAGCGCAACTCCGTTGCGGTCGTGACGGACGGTTCCGCCGTGCTGGGACTGGGCAACATCGGCCCCAAGGCCGCGCTGCCCGTGATGGAGGGCAAGGCCGCCCTCTTCAAGCGGTTCGCCGGCATCGACGCCTGGCCGCTGTGCCTGGACACCCAGGACACCGACGCGATCGTGGAGATCGTCAAGGCGATCGCCCCCGGTTTCGCCGGCATCAACCTCGAGGACATCTCCGCCCCCCGCTGCTTCGAGATCGAGGCCCGGCTGCGCGAGGCCCTCGACATCCCCGTCTTCCACGACGACCAGCACGGCACCGCGATCGTGGTGCTCGCCGCCCTGACCAACGCGCTGCGGGTCACCGGCAAGACCATCGAGAGCATCCGCGTCGTCATGTCGGGCGCCGGCGCGGCCGGCACCGCCATCCTCAAACTGCTGCTGGCCGCCGGGGTGAAGAACGCCGTGGTGGCCGACATCCACGGCGTGGTGCACGCCGGCCGTGAGGACCTGGCCGGCGCCGCCCCGGGCTCCGCGCTGAGCTGGATCGCCGACAACACCAACCCGGAGAACCTCACCGGCACGCTCAAGGAGGCCGTGCGCGGCGCGGACGTCTTCATCGGCGTCTCCGCCCCCAACGTGCTGAGCGCCGAGGACGTCTCCGCGATGGCCGAGGGCGCGATCGTGTTCGCGCTCGCGAACCCCGACCCCGAGGTGGACCCGGCAATCGCCCGTCAGACGGCGGCGGTTGTGGCCACCGGCCGCTCCGACTTCCCCAACCAGATCAACAACGTGCTGGTCTTCCCTGGCGTCTTCCGCGGCCTGCTGGACGCCCAGTCCCACACCGTCAACACCGAGATGATGCTGGCCGCCGCGCAGGCCCTGGCCGACGTGGTCACCGAGGACGAGCTCAACCCGAACTACATCATCCCCAGCGTCTTCAACGAGAAGGTCGCGGGCGCGGTCGCCGGCGCCGTCCGGGAAGCCGCGAAGGCCGCCGGCGCGTGACCTCCGCGGCGGTCCGCACGCTGTGAGGATCGCCACGAGGTTTGAACCGGCGCGTCGCGGAACCCGTAGTCCTGGCCGCCCTCTAGGGTGGGCGGCCGGGCCTGGGCTCCGGCCCCTGCTGTCCGCTGCCGGAAGCGGACGGAGCGTCACCGTGCGGAGGCCGTGGCGCTCTTCGTGTGACTCCCTCGGGTGTTCTCACGACTCCTGCGGGTGCCGGATTGGCATTACCGCCGCAGGTAGAGGCAGGATGCGTCCCTGGGCGCGAGGGTCCGACGAAGGACCCGGGTCCGGGGACTCACCGAGGAACCTGGCAGCATCGGCTTTCGCCGTGCCCGACATGCGGCTCCGCCGCGTGGCACGCCTCAACGGCAAGAAGAACACGGGAGTAAGAACATGAACCGCAGTGAGCTGGTGGCCGCGCTGGCCGACCGCGCCGAGGTGACCCGCAAGGACGCCGACGCCGTGCTGGCCGCGTTCGCCGACGTCGTCGGCGACATCGTCTCCAAGGGCGACGAGAAGGTCACCATCCCCGGCTTCCTGACCTTCGAGCGCACCCACCGCGCTGCGCGCACCGCGCGCAACCCGCAGACCGGTGAGCCGATCCAGATCCCCGCGGGTTACAGCGTGAAGGTGTCGGCGGGCTCGAAGCTGAAGGAAGCGGCCAAGGGCAAGTAAGGCGCCTCTGCGGGCGCCTCACGCCCGAGCGGGTCAGCGCCGTTCGGGCTGGGCGCCCGTGCCGTGTGCCGGCCGCTCGTGGCCGGTCGCGCAGTTCCCCGCGCCCCTTTCGGGGCGTTGCAGTGAACGCCGATGGGGCGGTCACCCGAGTCGGGTGACCGCCCCATCGGCGTTCGTGGGCCGGGGGTCAGCCGAGGGCCTTGCCCGGGAGTTCCACCTTCGCGCCCAGTTCGGAGAGCTTCTCCATGAAGTTCTCGTAGCCGCGGTTGATCAGGCCGATGCCGTGGACGCGGGAGGTGCCCTGGGCGGCCAGGGCCGCGATCAGGTACGAGAAGCCGCCGCGCAGGTCGGGGATCACGAGGTCCGCGCCCTGGAGCTTCGTCGGGCCGGAGACGACCGCCGAGTGCAGGAAGTTGCGCTGGCCGAAGCGGCAGTCGGAGCCGCCCAGGCACTCGCGGTAGAGCTGGATGTGGGCGCCCATCTGGTTGAGCGCGGACGTGAAGCCCAGACGGGACTCGTAGACCGTCTCGTGGATGATGGACAGGCCCGTGGCCTGCGTCAGGGCGACCACCAGCGGCTGCTGCCAGTCGGTCTGGAAGCCGGGGTGCACGTCCGTCTCCAGGGCGATGGACTTCAACTGCCCGCCCGGGTGCCAGAAGCGGATGCCCTCGTCGTCGATCTCGAAGGCGCCGCCGACCTTCCGGTAGGTGTTGAGGAACGTCATCATCGAGCGCTGCTGGGCGCCGTGGACGTAGATGTTGCCCTCGGTGGCGAGCGCCGCGGACGCCCAGGAGGCGGCCTCCAGGCGGTCCGGCAGGGCGCGGTGGGTGTAGCCGCCGAGCTTGTCCACACCGGTGATGCGGATCGTCCGGTCGGTGTCCATCGCGATGATGGCGCCCATCTTCTGCAGGACGCAGATCAGGTCCTCGATCTCCGGCTCCACCGCCGCGTTGGACAGCTCGGTGACGCCCTCCGCGAGAACCGCCGTGAGCAGCACCTGCTCGGTGGTGCCGACGGACGGGTACGGCAGCCGGATCTTGGTGCCGCGCAGCCGCTGCGGGGCCTCCAGGTACTGGCCGTCCGCGCGCTTCTCGATCGTCGCGCCGAACTGCCGCAGCACGTCGAAGTGGAAGTCGATGGGGCGTCCGCCGATGTCGCAGCCGCCGAGGCCCGGGATGAACGCGTGCCCGAGGCGGTGCAGCAGCGGACCGCAGAACAGGATCGGGATGCGCGAGGAACCGGCGTGGGCATCGATGTCAGCGACGTTGGCGCTCTCCACGTACGTGGGGTCGAGCACCAGCTCGCCGGGCTCCTCGCCCGGACGGACCGTCACGCCGTGCAGCTGCAGCAGACCCCGGACGACCCGGACGTCACGGATGTCCGGGACGTTGCGCAGCCGGCTCGGTGAGCTTCCCAGCAGCGCGGCGACCATGGCCTTCGGTACGAGGTTCTTCGCACCGCGGACCCGGATCTCGCCCTCCAGCGGGGTTCCGCCGTGGACAAGCAGTACGTCATCGACGTCGTTGACGGTCATGAATCTCGCGTTCCGTGGAGTGGGGCAGAGGGTCAGAAGGGAAAGGGTAATCGCCCTCCACCCCCCTTCCGTAAGCCTGAGGACGCCCCGGGGACGTCATGGGTCTGTCACAACACGAACCGTTCCCCGGCGGCCACGCGGGGTCACCACGGGCGGCCGTGCGCCGGGCGCGCTCCCGGCCGCCCGTCCGCACCCCTTCACCTCTGCCGGACGACGCCCGACCTGGAAGCTCTCGCGCGCGGCGGCCGTGTTCACTCCGTCACCCGCATTGCCTCCCCGCGCGGCGGGAAGATGCGGGATCATGTCTGGCATGACCGAGGTGTCCTCGCTCACAGGGCGGCTGCTCGTGGCCACTCCCGCTCTGGCGGACCCGAACTTCGACCGTGCGGTGGTGCTCCTTCTCGACCACGACGAGGAGGGCTCCCTCGGCGTCGTCCTCAACCGGCCGACCCCGGTGGACGTGGGCGACATTCTGGAGGGCTGGGCGGACCTGGCCGGCGAACCCGGCGTGGTGTTCCAGGGCGGCCCGGTGTCGCTGGACTCGGCCCTCGGCGTCGCCGTCGTCCCGGGCGGGGCGGCGGGGGAGGAGCCGCCGCTGGGCTGGCGCCGGGTGCACGGCGCGATCGGCCTGGTCGACCTGGAGGCGCCGCCGGAGCTGCTCGCCTCCGTCCTCGGCTCGCTGCGGATCTTCGCCGGCTACGCGGGCTGGGGCCCCGGCCAGCTGGAGGACGAGCTGGTCGACGGCGCCTGGTACGTGGTGGAGTCCGAGCCCGGTGACGTGTCCTGTCCGGTGCCCGAGCGGCTCTGGCGCGAGGTGCTGCGCCGGCAGCGCAACGAGCTGGCGATGGTCGCCACGTATCCGGACGACCCTTCGCTCAACTGAGCCGGGCGGGCTTCAGTACCCTTGGCAGTTATGAGCACTCTTGAGCCCGAGCGCGGGACTGGTACGGGGACCCTCGTCGAGCCGACGCCGCAGACCTCCCACGGCGACGGTGACCACGAGCGCTTCGCCCACTACGTCCAGAAGGACAAGATCATGGCGAGCGCCCTCGACGGCACTCCCGTCGTGGCGCTGTGCGGCAAGGTGTGGGTGCCCGGCCGCGACCCGAAGAAGTACCCGGTCTGCCCCATGTGCAAGGAGATCTACGAGTCCATGGGCGACGGCGGCGACGACAAGGGCAAGGGCGACAAGTAGTCCCCCTCTTGGTCCCCCTCTCCTCCTGACGCCGGTCCGAGGCCCCCGGGGTGCGCTTTGCGTGCCCGCGGGGGCCTTTGTGCTGCTTGCCCGTTGCGCAGGGTGCGCCGGCCGGTCACAGAGTGGTGGAGACCTCTTGTGGCGTGGTTCACCCAGTCCCTAGCCTCCGGTGTGTTGTGCACAGCGAAATCGCCATTGCATATGTTGCAACGCGCTCGGAGGAGCACTCCATGAAGCTGTCCATCCGCATGGTCGCCGTCGCGGCCGTTCTCGCCACCGCCGCCTGCGCCCCTCAGACCTCCGGCACCTCCTCCTCCGACAAGGACGAGAAGACCGGCACCCTGCGCGTCTGGCTCTTCCAGGAGGTCAACAACACGCCCAAGGAACAGGTCGTCGACTCCGTCCTCGCCGAGTTCGAGAAGGAGCACGAGGGCGCCGAGGTCACCGTCGAGTACATCCCCGTCGAGACCCGCGCCCAGCGCATCAAGGCCGCCTTCAACGACCCCGGGTCCGCGCCCGACCTCATCGAGTACGGCAACACCGACACCGCGGGCTATGTGAAGGACGGCGGACTCGCCGACGTCACCGAGGACTTCCGCGCCTGGGGCGAGGCCGAGGACACCGACCCCACCGCCCGCCAGTCCGTCACGGTCGGCGGCAGGGTCTACGGCGTCCCCTACTTCGTCGGCGTCCGCGCGCTGTACTACCGCACCGACGTGTTCGAGGAGCTGGGCCTGGACGTCCCGAAGACCCAGGCCGAGCTGATCTCCACGGCGAAGCGGATCCGCGCCGCGAAGCCCGAGCTGTACGGGCTCGCCGTCGGCGGCGCCTACACCTACGGCGCGATGCCCTTCATCTGGGCCCACGGCGGCGAACTCGCCACCGGCAAGGGAGGGTCGTACGCCGCCGCCATCGACAGCGCCGCCGCGCGCAAGGGCATCGAGGCGTACACCTCGCTGTTCGGCGACGACAACTGCCCGGCCGCCAAGTGCGCCGCGATGACCGGCAACGACACGATCACCGCCTTCGCCGCGGGCAAGGCGGCCATGGCGATCGGCGGCGACTTCAGCCACGCCGCCGTGGAGGCCGGCACGGTCAAGGGCGCGTACGCGGTCGTGCCGCTGCCGGGCGTGAAGACCGGGTCGATCGCTCCCGCGTTCGCCGGCGGCAACAACCTCGGTGTGCTGAAGTCCACCACCCACCGCACCCTCGCCGTCGACCTGATGAAGCGGCTCGCGTCCAAGGAGGCGCAGGGCGAGCTGTTCGAGGCGATGGGCTTTCTGCCGACCTTCTCCGACGTGCGGCAGCAGGTGGCCGCGAAGGAGGCCTTCGTGAAGCCGTTCGTCGAGACGCTCGCGGCTGACACGAAGTTCGTGCCGGCGTCGCCGGCGTGGGCGCAGATCGACGCGGGGCAGGTGCTGCCGACGATGTTCCAGGAGGTCGTGTCCGGCAAGAAGGATGTGGACTCCGCCGCGGCGGACGCTGCCAAGAAGATGAACGACGCGTTCAGGTCGGTCGGGTGAGCGGGCCTACGAGCTCGGGAGTTCTCGAGCGTTCGCGGGTGCGGGCCGGTGGGGGCTCGGCGCGCAGTTCCCCGCGCCCCCGAGCAAGGCGTCCCAGCACCCCGTGGCTGTATCTCGCGCCGGCGCTCGTCGTGCTCGGGGGGTTGCTCGCCTACCCGATCTACCAGCTCGGGCTGATCTCCGTCTTCCACTACACCCAGGCTCAGGTCAGTGGCGGGGAGCCGACCACCTTCGAGGGGTTCGGGAACTATGCCGAGCTGTTCGGGGACGGGCAGTTCTGGGAGGTGCTGCTGGCCACCGTGGTGTTCGCGGCGGCCTGTGTCGTCTCCACGCTGGCCGTGGGGTGTGCGCTCGCCGTGCTGCTCACCCGGGTGCGGGCGGTGCCGCGGCTGGCGTTGATGCTGGCCGCGCTGGGCGCCTGGGCGACGCCGGCGATCACCGGGTCCACGGTGTGGCTGTTCCTCTTCGACGCCGACTTCGGCCCGGTCAACCGGGTGCTGGGGCTCGGCGACCACTCCTGGACGTACGGGCGGTTCAGCGCGTTCTTCCTGGTGCTGCTCGAAGTGGTGTGGTGCTCCTTCCCGTTCGTGATGGTCACCGTCTACGCGGGCATCCGCGCCGTGCCCGCCGAGGTGCTGGAGGCGGCCGCCCTGGACGGCGCCTCGCAGTGGCGGATCTGGCGGTCGGTGCTCGCGCCGATGCTCCGCCCGATCCTGGTGGTCGTGACCATCCAGTCGGTCATCTGGGACTTCAAGGTCTTCACGCAGATCTACGTCATGACGGGCGGCGGGGGCATCGCGGGACAGAACCTGGTGCTCAACGTGTACGCGTACCAGAAGGCGTTCGCGTCCTCGCAGTACAGCCTGGGCGCCGCGATCGGCGTGGTGATGCTGCTGATCCTGCTGGCCGTGACGCTGGTGTATCTGCGGCTGCTGCGCCGCCAGGGGGAGGAACTGTGAGTCTCGTGAGGCAGGACGGGGAATCCCGGGTGAATCTTCTGCGCCGGTTCACGCGCCGCCCGGGCCGGACGGCGGCCGAGGCGACCGCCCTGGTCGTCGCCGCCGTGGTGGCCTTCCCGCTGTACTGGATGGTGCTGAGCGCCTTCAAGCCGGCCGGGGAGATCGAGTCGAGCGAGCCGCGGCCGTGGACGCTCGCGCCGACGCTGGACTCGTTCCGGAGGGTGTTCGGGCAGCAGGACTTCGGCCGTTACTTCCTCAACAGCGTCGTCGTCGCGGTCGCCGTGGTGATCGCATCCGCGTTCATCGCGTTTCTCGCCGCGACCGCCGTGACGCGATTCCGGTTCCGTTTGCGGACCACCCTGCTGATCATGTTTCTGGTGGCCCAGATGGTGCCCGTGGAGGCACTGACGATCCCCCTGTTCTTCGTGATACGGGATCTCGGCCAGCTGAACACCCTGTGGTCGCTGATCCTGCCGCACATCGCCTTCTCGCTGCCCTTCGCGATCTGGATGCTCAGGGGGTTCGTGAAGGGCGTTCCGGAGGCGCTGGAGGAGGCCGCGTACATGGACGGCGCGAGCCGTGCGCGGTTCCTTTGGCAGATCCTTTTCCCGCTCGTCCTGCCGGGCCTCGTGGCCACCAGTGTGTTCTCGTTCATCTCCGCCTGGAACGACTTCCTGTTCGCCAAGTCGTTCATCATCAGCGACATCTCCCGGTCGACCCTGCCGATGGCGCTGCTGGTGTTCTACAAACCCGACGACCCCGACTGGGGCGGGGTGATGGCGGCGTCCACCGTGATGACGATTCCCGTGCTGATCTTCTTCGTACTCGTGCAGCGGCGTCTGGTCTCCGGACTGGGCGGCGCGGTAAAGGACTGACGTGATGCCGACCGCACTGATTCCGGCGCCCCGTGGCGTCGTCGCCGGCGCCGGGGAGACCCGCCTGACGGAGGACTCGGGGCTGTACGCCGGCGCCGGGACGGAGGGCGTGGGGCGGTGGCTCGGGGGCGTGCTGCGGGCCGCCACCGGGCTGCCCTGGCGGGAGGCGCGGGAGCCCGCCGAGGCGCGTGACGGCGTCCGGCTCGCGCTCGCGCCGGGGCTCGCTCCCGAGGCGTACCGGCTCGTCAGCGACCGTACGGGCGTGCTCGTCGAGGGCGGCGACGCGGCGGGCGTGCTGCACGGCGCGCAGACGCTGCGGCAGCTCCTCGGCGCCGACGCGTTCCGCAGGGCGCCCGTCCGCCGCGACCGGGTGTGGACGGTGCCGCACCTGACCGTCGAGGACGCGCCCCGCTTCCGCTGGCGCGGGCTGATGCTCGACGTGGCACGCCATTTCATGCCGAAGGAAGGCGTGCTGCGTTATCTCGATCTGATGTCCGCGCACAAACTCAACGTGCTGCATCTGCATCTGACGGACGACCAGGGCTGGCGCGTCGAGATCCAGCGGTATCCGCGCCTCACCGAGGTCGGATCCTGGCGTGCCCGCACCAAAATCGGCCACCGCGCCTCGCCGCTCTGGGACGACCGGCCGCACGGCGGCCACTACACCCAGGACGATCTCCGGGAGATCGTCGCCTACGCCGCCGAACGGCATATCGGCGTCGTCCCCGAAATCGACGTGCCCGGGCACTCGCAGGCCGCCATCGCCGCGTATCCGGAACTCGGCAACTCCGATGTCGTCGACACCGCCGCGCTGACCGTCTGGGACACCTGGGGCATCAATCCGAACGTCCTCGCCCCCACCGAGGACACCCTGCGCTTCTACGAGGGGGTGCTGGAGGAAGTCCTGGACCTGTTCCCCGCCGACGCCGGGCCGTTCTCGCCGTTCGTGCACATCGGCGGCGACGAATGCGTCAAGGACCAGTGGCGCGCCTCGCCCGCCGCGCGCGAACAGATCGCGTCCCTCGGGCTCGCCGACGAGGACGCCCTGCAGTCCTGGTTCATCGGCCACTTCGACCGCTGGCTGGCCGAACGCGGGCGGCGGCTCATCGGTTGGGACGAGATCCTCCAGGGCGGGCTCGCGCCGGGCGCCGCCGTGTCGTCCTGGCGCGGCTACGCGGGCGGGGTCACCGCGGCCCGCGCGGGCCACGACGTGGTGATGTGCCCCGAGCAGCAGGTCTACCTGGACCACCGCCAGGACGCGGGCCCCGACGAGCCGGTGCCGATCGGGTACGTGCGCACCCTGGAGGACGTCTACCGCTTCGAGCCGGTCCCGGCGGAGCTGACGCCCGAGGAGCGGACGCGCGTGCTGGGCACGCAGGCCAACGTGTGGACCGAGGTGATGGAGGACCAGGGGCGGGTCGACTACCAGACGTTCCCCCGGCTCGCCGCGCTGGCCGAGGTCGCCTGGAGCGAGCTGCCCGCCCCCGCCGACCGGGACTTCCCCGGCTTCGAGCGGCGCATGACCGAGCACTACCGGCGCCTGGACGCCCTCGGCGTCGCCTACCGTCCGCCCGGCGGCCCGCCTCCGTGGCAGCGCCGACCGGGCGTCCTCGGCCGCCCGGTCGACGGGCCTCCGCCCGCGGTGTAGACGCGCCCCCGTCGCGCGTGTCCCGGTCGTCCCCCGGTGCTCCTCCGCCCCGGGGGACGACCCGCGCCCCCGCGTTCGCTGCGGGCCGAACAGGTCGGTCCATAACGGCACAAGAGCCTGCGAAGCCTGTGATTGCGCGGCGCCGCGGCGATTCGGGGACGGAGTCGGCCAGGTGCGGGCCCAGGCGGGCGAATGCCTCCTAGCGGACCCCCGTCCTCGGCACCTGCCAAGATGTGCCAGAGTTGCCACGTCCGCCCTGTCAGCACGTACCGTACGGCGCACGGGTGGGACCAGGTGGGGCAGCGGGAAGGGGCAGCCGGTTTTGAGCACGCACGCACCGCAGGCGGCGCAGGCCGTGACGCTGCCCACGACGCTGGACGAGGCCGTGGCGGCGCTCACCGCCATGCCCGCCGCCGTGCCCGTGGCGGGCGGCACCGACCTGATGGCCGCCGTCAACTCCGGGCAGCTCAGGCCCGCCGCGCTGGTCGGCCTCGGCAAGATCAGCGAGATCCGCGGCTGGCAGTACCTGGACGGACACGCGCTGCTCGGCGCCGGACTCACCCACGCGCGCATGGGGCGTCCCGACTTCGCCGCGCTCATCCCGGCGCTCGCCGCCGCCGCGCGGGCCGCGGGACCCCCGCACATCCGCAACGCCGGCACCCTCGGCGGCAACATCGCCTCCGCCGCCCCCACCGGGGACGCCCTGCCCGTGCTGGCCGCCCTGGAGGCGACGCTGATCGTCGCGGGCACGGGCGGCGCCCGCCGCGAGGTCCCGGTGTCGCACCTGCTGGCCGGCATGGACGTCCTGCGCCCCGGCGAGCTGATCGGCTATGTGCGCGTGCCGCTGCTGCACGCCCCCCAGGTCTTCCTGAAGGCGACCGGCCGCACCGGACCCGGCCGCGCGGTCGCCTCCGTCGCCCTCGTGCTCGACCCCGCCCGGCGCGGGGTGCGCTGCGCGGTGGGCGCCATAGCGCCGATGCCGCTGCGGCCCCTGGACGCCGAGCAGTGGGTCGCGCAGCTCATCGACTGGGACAACAACCGCGCGATCGTGCCGGAGGCGCTCAGCGCGTTCGGGGAGTACGTCGCCGCGGCCTGCATCCCCGACGCCGCGCCCGGCGAGGACGGCACCGTTCCGCCGCTGCCGCCCGCGGTACTGCACCTGCGGCGCACCGTCGCCGCGCTGGCCCGACGAGCACTGGGGAGGGCGTTGTCGTGACCGACGACCAGCACGGACAGGGCGGCACGCCTCCGGGCGGCAGCCGCTGGGACCCGCTGCCGCAGGGCGACTACGACGACGGCGCCACGGCCTTCGTGAACCTCCCGGAGGGCGGCATCGACGCCCTGCTGGACGCCATGGAGAGCCCGCTGGCCGCGCCCGGCCACGGCTACGTCCCGCCGCAGATAACGGTCACGCCGGCCACCACGGCGGGCACCGACCCGGCGGCCACCGGCAGCTGGGCCGCGCCCGGCGCCCCCGTCGACGGCGCCCAGTGGCACGACCCGGCGTCCGCGGAGCACGACGCGGCGGCGGGCGACCCGTACGGCTACGACCCCGGCGCGAGCGGTCAGTGGACCTACGACCCCCACGCGCAGGGCCACGGTCAGGAGCCCGCGGGGCAGCACCAGGGGCACGGCCAGGCGCCGGGGCAGGACGTCACCGGACAGTGGTCGATCCCCGTGGCGGGCGGCGACCTGCCGGACGAGTCCGGCGAGTTCACCACGTCCTCCCTGGTCGAGCAGTGGGGCGGCACCCCTCCGGCGACCCTCCCGGGCGGCGCCGCGGCCCCCTGGGCCGAGTCGCAGTCCATCGGCACCCCGTGGGGACCGGGTGTACCCGGCGTCCCGCAGGACCACGAGCAGCACGACGGGCGGACGGGCGCGGGCCCGCACGGGCAGCAGCCCGGCGCGCACGTCCCGCAGGGCGGCGAGTACGGCCCCGGGGGCGGTGACCCCGGGCAGCAGCCTGGCGCCCACGACCCGCGGCCCGGCGCCGACGAGCACGCGCCGCAGCCCGGCGCCGACGGACAGCAGCCCGGCTCGTACGCCCCCCAGGGCGCCGAACACGGCGCCGCTCCCGCGTACGGCGGGCAGCAGGGCGGGGACCAGCCGCAGGCGCGCCCCGCCGCCGAGGACGCCCCCGCCCACGAGGCACCGCACGCGTCCCAGCCGCTGCCCGCCGAGGAACACCCCGAGCAGCCGTGGCAGTCCGGCGACGGCGCGGACGCCGGTGACGACGAGGCCGCCGGAGGCCGCGAGCGCCCGCACGCCCTCCAGGGCGCCGAGGAGCCCGCCTCCGGCGCGTCCGAGGCCGACGGCACCCCCGAGGACGCCGGGGAAGCCCAGGCGGCCGCCGAGCCCTCCGAAGGGCCCTCGGAGGTCCCGGAGCCCTCCGACGGCGACGACGCCCCCGACGCGGACGGTCCGGGCGCTCCGGAGGCCGCCGACGCACCGGACGCTCCCGTCGCGGACGTCCTCGTGGCCCCCCACGAGGACCACCCCCTCGCCTCCTACGTGCTCCGCGTCAACGGCACCGACCGGCCCGTCACCGACGCCTGGATCGGCGAGTCGCTGCTCTACGTGCTGCGCGAGCGGCTCGGCCTGGCGGGCGCCAAGGACGGCTGCTCGCAGGGCGAGTGCGGCGCGTGCAACGTGCAGGTGGACGGCCGGCTCGTCGCGTCCTGCCTGGTCCCCGCCGTCACCGCGGCCGGCAGCGAGGTCCGCACCGTCGAGGGACTGGCCCAGGACGGCCGCCCCTCGGACGTGCAGCGCGCCCTCGCCCGCTGCGGCGCCGTGCAGTGCGGCTTCTGCGTGCCCGGCATGGCGATGACCGTCCACGACCTGCTGGAGGGCAACCCGGCGCCGACCGAGCTGGAGACCCGCCAGGCCCTGTGCGGCAACCTGTGCCGCTGCTCCGGCTACCGGGGCGTGGTGAACGCCGTGCAGGAGGTCGTCGCCGAACGCGAGGCCCACGCCGAGGCCGCGGCGGACGACGGCGACGGCATCCCCCGCATCCCGCACCAGGCGGGCCCCGGCGCCGGCGGGGTCAACCCCTCGGCGTTCGGCGTCGCACCGCAGGACCAGCCCCACGGCCAGGACGGAGGCCAGGCGTGAGCAACGAGGCAGCCACCGTGCAGACCGCCGAGGCGGCCCCCGAGGAGGAGGCCGCCCCGCGCGGACTCGGCGTCTCCCTCCCGGCCGCCGACGCGCGCGCCAAGACCGAGGGCACCTTCCCCTACGCCGCCGACCTGTGGGCCGAGGGCCTGCTGTGGGCCGCCGTGCTGCGCTCGCCGCACCCCCACGCGCGCATCACGTCGATCGACACCACGCACGCGCGCGAGATGCCCGGCGTCCGCGCGGTCGTCACCCACGAGGACGTCCCCGGCACCCCGGTGCCCGGCCGCGGCAAGGCCGACCGCCCGGTCTTCGCCTCCGAGATCGTACGCCACCACGGCGAGCCGCTGGCCGCCGTCGCCGCCGACCACCCGGACACCGCGCGCATGGCCGCCGCCGCGGTCATCGTCGAGTACGAGGTGCTCGACCCGGTGACCGACCCCGAGCAGGCCTTCGAGGCCGAACCGCTGCACCCCGACGGCAACCTGATCCGGCACATCCCGCTGCGCCACGGCGACGCGGAGGCGGTCGGCGAGGTCGTCGTCGAGGGGCTGTACCGCATCGGCCGCCAGGACCCCGCCCCCATAGGGGCCGAGGCCGGGCTGGCCGTGCCCCGCCCGGACGGCGGGGTCGAGCTGTACCTGGCGTCCACCGACCCGCACGGCGACCGGGACACCGCCGCCGCCGCGTTCGGCCTCCAGCAGGACCAGGTCAAGATCGTCGTCACCGGGGTGCCCGGCGCCACCGCCGACCGCGAGGACCAGAGCTTCCAGCTGCCCCTCGGGCTGCTCGCGCTGAAGACCGGCTGCCCGGTGAAGCTCGCCGCCACGCGCGAGGAGTCCTTCCTCGGCCACACCCACCGCCACCCCACCCTGCTGCGCTACCGCCACCACGCCGACGCCGAGGGCAAGCTGGTCAAGGTCGAGGCGCAGATCCTGCTCGACGCGGGCGCCTACGCCGGCACCTCCTCCGACGCCCTGGCCGCGGCCGTCGCCTTCGCGTGCGGCCCGTACGTCGTGCCCAACGCCTTCATCGAGGGCTGGGCGGTGCGCACCAACAACCCGCCCTCCGGCCATGTGCGCGGCGAGGGCGCGATGCAGGTCTGCGCCGCGTACGAGGCGCAGATGGACAAGCTCGCCAAGAAGCTCGGCCTGGACCCGGCCGAGGTGCGCCTGCGCAACGTGATGGCCACCGGCGACGTGCTGCCCACCGGCCAGACCGTCACCTGCCCCGCCCCCGTCGCCGAACTGCTGGAGGCCGTACGGGACTTCCCGCTGCCCCCGCTGCCCAAGGACACCCCCGAGGACGAGTGGCTGCTGCCCGGAGGACCCGAGGGCGCGGGCGAGCCGGCCGCGGTGCGCCGGGGCGTGGGCTACGGCCTGGGCATGGTGCACATGCTGGGCGCGGAGGGCGCCGACGAGGTGTCCACGGCCACCGTGCGCGTGCAGAACGGCGTGGCGACCGTGTTGTGCGCGGCCGTCGAGACCGGGCAGGGCTTCTCCACGCTGGCCCGGCAGATCGTGCAGGAGACTCTCGGCATCGACGAGGTGCACGTGGTGCCCGTCGACACCGACCAGCCCCCGGCCGGGGCGGGCTGCCGCGGCCGCCACACCTGGGTGTCGGGCGGGGCGGTGGAGCGCGCGGCCAAGATGGTCCGCACCCAGCTCCTTCAGCCGCTGGCGCACAAGTTCGGCATGTCCACCGAGCTGCTGCAGATCACCGACGGCAAGATCACCTCGTACGACGGGGTGCTGTCCACGACCGTCACCGAGGCGATGGACGGCAAGGAGCTGTGGGCGACCGCGCAGTGCCGGCCGCACCCCACCGAGCCGCTGGACGACGCGGGGCAGGGCGACGCCTTCGTCGGCATCTCCTTCTGCGCGATCCGGGCGGTGGTGGACGTCGACATCGAGCTGGGCTCGGTCCGGGTGGTGGAGCTGGCCGTCGCGCAGGACGTGGGCCGGGTGCTCAACCCGGCGCAGCTCGCCGCGCGGATCGAGGCGGGCGTGACCCAGGGCCTGGGCGCCGCGCTCACGGAGAACCTGCGCACCCCGCGCGGTCTGATCCGCCACCCCGACCTCACCGGGTACGCCCTGCCGACGGCGCTGGACGCGCCCGACATCCGGATCGTGAAGCTGGTGGAGGAGCGGGACGTGGTCGCGCCGTTCGGCGCGAAGGCGGTCAGCGCGGTGCCGGTGGTGACCTCGCCGGCCGCGATCGCCTCGGCCGTGCGCGCCGCCACCGGCCGGCCGGTGAACCGGCTGCCGATCCGCCCGCAGGCCGCCGTGGTCACCGGTAACTGAGCCGATTTCCGGGGCGATCGCCGCATCCGGGCAACGCGAGGGGCCTCCCGGGCGTCTTGAAGGACAGGGCGCCGGTCGCGCCCTGTCGGTCCTGAGGCGTTGTCAGTGGCGCCGCGTACTCTTCGGAGCAGTGGGGGACGGCCGTGTGTCCGGCAGGGCGCGGGGCGTCCTGCCCGGGGCGGGACGTTCGCGGGCCCGGGACCGAGCACACGTATCGCGGGGGAATCATGAGCACGACCGACACCGTTGTCGCGAGGGCGATCACACTCACCGAGGACGACCTCGGTCCCCAGGTCACGCACGCGTCGACGCGCAGCTGGCTGACCGGACCCGGACTGCCGTGCGACACCGGCCTGTTCCGTTTCACGGAGCCGGCCCGCCCCGGCGGGCCGCACACGGTCGCCGAGGCGACGGGCGCCGCCGACCGGCTGCCGCCCGCGCTGCGCGACCAGCTCGTCATCGGCGCGTTCGCCGCCCCGGCCGGCCTGGAGCCGGAGGCGGTGCTGCTCGACGGCGCGACCGGCGAGGTCTCCAGCGCGTACGTCCACGACCGGCCCGACCTCATGGACTGCCGTCCGCTCGCCCCGTCCCTGCCCACCCTGGTCCGCTTCGCCGCGGCCACGGACGAACTGGCGGGACTGCGCGGCCAGTTCGCCGCCTACGCCGGGCGGTACGGCACCAAGGCGGTCGCGGAGGCCTCTCGGCAGCTGCTCGCGGTGTTCGAGGAGGGCGTGGACGGCGAGCCGGCGCCGTTCTGGCGGATGGCGGCGCTGATCCGCCCCCTCGCCCTGGTCGCGGGCCCCGGCACGGCCTCCGGCCTCGCCCTGGACCTGCCCCTGCGCCTGCTGGACGAGGAGTTCGGCCGGGGCGGCGTGGTCCGCTTCGAGGACGTCGACTTCCCCGCGACGCTCACGCACGAGCCGACCCGCCGCTTCCTGCGCGAGACGGGCCTGCCCGAGGACGGCTTCCTGTTCTCCCTGGACACCGACCAGCCGCTGCGCACGCTCACGGAGTACGCGGCCGACGACTGCGGCGGCGGCTTCCCGCCGGCGCTCCTCCCCGCCCACGCCGACCGCCTGATACGCGTCGGGCACCTGATCGACGACCACAGCCTGGTCGTCGACGGGGCGACGGGGGCGGTGCTCAGCTGGAGCGAGGGGGACGGGGCGCTCCGCCCGCTGAACACGGACATCTCCACCCTGGCGTTCACGCTGTGGCTCCTGCACCGCGAGCGCTCCCTCGACGAGGCCTCCGGCCACGCCCTCACCAGCGACGCCTACGACCAGCTCGCCCTGACGATGATCCAGGTCCTCGCCTCGGTCGACCCCACGGGCACGACCCCGGACACGGACTGGCACTACTGGACGCGGCTCTTCCAGGACGAGGCGGGCGGGGTGCTCTGAGGCGGGTCGCCCCGACGAGGGCGGGCCACTTCGACACGGTGTCACCGGAGCGCGGCGGGTGAGTCGTACCGCCGCGCGCGTCGAAGGGCGGAGCGCCTGAAGCGCCCCGCCCTTCGCCGAGGCCGTGGCGGGAATCGAACCCGCGTAACTCGCTTTGCAGGCGAGTCCCTGAACCACTCGGGCACACGGCCGTGTCGGTGGGGGAGAGGTGCCGTGCGGCGCCTCACCGTCCCGAACCGGTACGTCGACCGTACGGAGTGGGTTCGCGGGGCTCAAGGGAACTCCGTGGCGTGCAACGTGACTGCCATGCCCCGTTCACAAAGGGGAGGCGCCGGTCCTACGACCAAGGTCCCGGTGCCGGACCCGACCCCCGACAGGGGTCAAACACGGTCGTGGCCCTTACGCTGGCGGGCATGACCGCCCCGAACCCCCGCGACACGGGTGTCGCCGAGCCCGCCGGCGCGCCCGCCCCGGCCGTCGTCCCCGACGACACCGTCCTCAGCAGCCGGTACCGCGCGCTGAGCATCGGGGTCGTCTCCGTGGTGCTGCTGATCGCTTTCGAGGCGACCGCGGTGGGCACGGCCATGCCCGTCGCGGCCCGCGAGCTGAACGGCGTCCCGCTGTACGCGTTCGCGTTCTCCGGGTACTTCACCACCAGCCTGTTCGGCATGGTGCTGTCCGGCCAGTGGTCCGACCGGCGCGGCCCGCTCGCCCCGCTGACCTGGGGCATCGCCTCCTTCGCGGCCGGGCTGCTGATCGGCGGCACGGCGGGCGCGATGTGGCTGTTCATCCTGGGGCGGGCGGTGCAGGGCCTCGGCGGCGGCCTGGTGATCGTCGCCCTGTACGTCGTCGTCGGCCGCGCCTATCCGGAGCGGCTGCGCCCGGCGATCATGGCGGCGTTCGCGGCCGCGTGGGTCGTCCCGTCCATCGTCGGTCCGCTCGCCTCCGGCGCGGTGACCGAGCACCTCGGCTGGCGCTGGGTGTTCCTCGGCATACCCGTGATCGTGGTGCTCCCGATGGCGCTCGCCCTGCCCCAGATCCGGCGTCTCGCGGCCGGCCCGGTCGGGGACGCCGAGGCCCCGGCGTCCTTCGACCGCCGCCGCATCCGGCTGGCGTTCGCGATCTCCTTCGGCGCGGGCCTGCTCCAGTACGCCGCCCAGGACCTGCGCCTGCTGTCCCTGCTGCCGGGCGCGCTGGGCGTGGCCCTGCTGGTCCCCGCGGTCCTCGGCCTGCTCCCGCCCGGCACCTGGCGGGCGGCCCGCGGTCTGCCGTCGGTGGTGCTGCTGCGCGGTGTCGCCGCCGGCTCCTTCATCGCGGCGGAGTCCTTCGTCCCGCTGATGCTGGTCACCCAGCGGGGGCTCAGCCCGACGCTGGCCGGCTTCTCCCTCGCGGCGGGCGGCGCCACCTGGGCGCTGGGCTCCTGGGTGCAGTCCCGGCCCCGCCTGGAGCAGCACCGGGAGCGGCTGATGACCGCCGGGATGCTGCTGGTCGCGTTCGCCATCGCGGCCGCGCCGAGCGTGCTGATCCACGCCGTGCCCGCCTGGACGCTGGCGGTCGCGTGGGCGTTCGGCTGCTTCGGCATGGGCCTGGTGATCTCCTCCACCAGCGTGCTGCTGCTCCACCTCTCCGCCCCCGAGGAGGCCGGCACCAACTCCGCCGCCCTCCAGATCTCCGACGGCCTCTCCAACGTCCTCCTGCTGGCGATCGGCGGCGCGGCTTTCGCCGCCCTCGGCGGCGGCACCGTCAGCCACGCGGCGACGGAGGCGTCCGGCTCCCACCCGGCCGCCTTCGCGGCGGTGTTCCTGCCGATGGCGGCGGTGGCGCTGGTGGGTGTCTGGATAGCCACCCGCCTCCGGGAGCGGTGATCCGTAAACCGGTCGTCGTCGGGTGATCGCCGACAGTAGTCTCCCGCCATGTCCGAACTGGTTCTCCGCCTCGACCCCGACGTGCACCAAGCTCTCCACGACCTCGCGGACGCGCAGGACCGCGCCCCGGAGGAGGTCGCGCGGGAAGCGCTGCGCCGCCACCTGCACGAGGAGGGCACGCTGGTGCGTGCCGTCGCCGAGCGGATCGCGCGGGAGCACGCCGAGTTGCTGAGGAGGCTCGGCGAATGACCCGGCACCTCACCGTCGACGAGGTCACGGCCATCGCCGAGGTCGCCTTCGGCGGGCAGCCGCCCGAGACCCGGGCGCCGGGGCTGTTGGCCTCGGCCGTGCACCGCCCCCGCGCCCGGATGTTCGGCACCGCGGCGTACGAGGATCCGCACGAGCAGGCCGCGGCGCTCCTCCACGCCCTCGCGACGAACCACCCGTTCGTCGACGGCAACAAACGCACCGCCTGGCTGGCCACCGCCACCTTCCTCGCGGTGAACGGGGCCGACCTCGCGGGCGTGGACCAGGACACGGCGTACACGCTGGTCGTCGACGTGGCATCCGGGGCGGAGAGTGATGTGGGGGAAATCGCTCGGCGGCTGAGGCAGTTGTGACGTGGGTCCCACCCTCGGGCGGGACGGCCGTGTAGCGGCATGTGCGTCACCGCCGCATCGGTAGGGTGGCCCGGTTGTCTCACCCAGATGCGCCGACCGACCCACCCCTCGGAGATCGTGACTACCACCGCCGGCACCGCCTCGCACCACCTGTCCCCGGCCTTCCCCGGCCGTGCCCCCTGGGGCACGGCCGGCAAGCTGCGCGCCTGGCAGCAGGGGGCGATGGACAAGTACATCCAGGCCCAGCCCCGTGACTTCCTCGCGGTCGCCACGCCCGGCGCCGGAAAGACCACGTTCGCGCTGACGCTGGCGTCCTGGCTGCTGCACCACCACGTCGTGCAGCAGGTGACCGTCGTCGCGCCCACCGAGCATCTGAAGAAGCAGTGGGCGGAGGCAGCCGCCCGGATAGGCATCAAGCTCGACCCGGAGTACAGCGCGGGCCCGCTCGGCAAGGAGTACGACGGCGTCGCCGTCACGTACGCCGGTGTCGGCGTGCGCCCCATGCTGCACCGCAACCGCGTCGAGCAGCGCAAGACGCTCGTGATCCTGGACGAGATCCACCACGCCGGCGACTCGAAGTCGTGGGGCGAGGCGTGTCTGGAGGCGTTCGAGCCGGCCACCCGCCGCCTCGCGCTGACCGGTACGCCGTTCCGCTCGGACACCAACCCCATCCCGTTCGTGACGTACGAGGAGGGCGACGACGGGATCCGCCGGTCGTCGGCCGACTACACCTACGGGTACGGCTCCGCCCTCGCCGACGGCGTCGTCCGGCCGGTCATCTTCATGTCGTACAGCGGCAACATGCGCTGGCGCACCAAGGCGGGCGACGAGATCGCCGCCCGGCTGGGCGAGCCCATGACCAAGGACGCGATCAGCCAGGCCTGGCGCACCGCCCTCGACCCGCGCGGCGAGTGGATGCCGTCCGTGCTGCGCGCCGCCGACCAGCGGCTCACCGAGGTCAGGAAGGCCATCCCGGACGCCGGCGCCCTGGTCATCGCGTCCGACCAGGAGTCCGCCCGCGCCTACGCCAAGCTGATCCGCGACATCACCGGCCACAAGGCCACGCTGGTCCTCTCCGACGACGCCGGCGCGTCCCATCGGATCGACGAGTTCAGCGCGAGCGACGACCGCTGGATGGTCGCCGTCCGCATGGTGTCCGAGGGCGTCGACGTCCCGCGCCTCGCGGTCGGCGTGTACGCCACCACCATCTCCACACCCCTGTTCTTCGCCCAGGCCGTCGGCCGTTTCGTACGGTCCCGGCGGCGTGGCGAGACCGCGTCCGTGTTCCTGCCGACCGTGCCGAACCTGCTCTCCTTCGCCAACGAGATGGAGCGCGAGCGCGACCACGTCCTCGACAAGCCCAAGAAGGAGGGCGAGGAGGACCCGTACGCCGAGTCCGAGAAGGAGATGGACGAGGCGAACAAGCAGCAGGACGAGGACACCGGCGAGCAGGACATGCTGCCCTTCGAGGCGCTGGAGTCCGACGCCGTCTTCGACCGGGTCATGTACAACGGCGCCGAGTTCGGCATGCAGGCGCACCCCGGCAGCGAGGAGGAGCAGGACTACCTCGGCATCCCCGGCCTGCTGGAGCCCGACCAGGTGCAGCTGCTGCTGCAGAAGCGGCAGGCCCGGCAGATCGCGCACAGCAGGAAGAAGCCGGCCGAGGAGGCCGACCTGCTCGAACTGCCCGCCGAGCGGCGGCCCGTGGTCTCCCACAAGGAGATGATGGAGCTGCGCAAGAAGCTCAACTCGCTCGTCGGCGCCTACGTCCACCAGAGCGGCAAGCCGCACGGCGTGATCCACACCGAGCTGCGCCGGGTCTGCGGCGGCCCGCCCTCCGCCGAGGCCACCGCGGGACAGCTGCGCCAGCGGATCGCCAAGGTGCAGGAGTGGGCCACCCGTATGCGGTGAGACGCCTGGGCGTCATCTGTGGACGGTGAGGCGTGCGAGAGCGGTCACCCTGCGTGCGTACCGGGACAAAAGTGACCGGTTTGTTCAACTGGTGACCGGATTCTGGACGGAGCCTTCCGCTCAGCGGACCGGCTCGCTACTGTCCCCGCTACGCACACGCCCCGTGGCAGCGCCGCCGCGGAGCGCAGCCGTGAAGCGACTGTGCCCGGGACTGGTCCGGGCCGCCGGCCGATCGGCGGCCCTCTGAAGCGCGTGACCGCCGGGACGCGGTGACGCACATGCGGCGAGGGGGCCGTCGACCTCACCACTGAAGGAGTGGGCGTCGTGACCGCGGAGACCTCTCAGACGCTCGACAGGGGCCTACGGGTCCTGAAGCTGCTCGCCGACACGGACCACGGGCTGACCGTCACCGAGCTTTCCCACAAACTGGGCGTGAACCGGACCGTGGTGTACCGGCTGCTCGCCACGCTCGAGCAGCACGCGCTGGTCCGCCGCGACCTGGGCGGCCGGGCCCGCGTCGGCCTCGGCGTGCTGCGGCTGGGACGGCAGGTGCACCCGCTGGTACGGGAGGCGGCGATGCCGGCGCTGCGGTCCCTCGCGGAGGACATCGGCGCGACCGCCCATCTGACCCTGGTCGACGGGGCGGAGGCCCTCGCGGTGGCGGTGGTGGAGCCGTCGTGGACCGACTACCACGTGGCCTACCGGGCCGGCTTCCGGCACCCGTTGGACCGCGGCGCGGCGGGCAAGGCGATACTCGCCGCCCGGCAGAAGGCCCCCGGCGACCCCGGCTACACCCTGACCCACGGCGAGCTGGAGACCGGCGCCTGCGGGGCGGCCGCGCCGCTGCTGGGTGTCACGGGCGTCGAGGGCAGCGTGGGCGTCGTCATGCTCGCGGACGTCGTGCCGGAACGGGTCGGCAAGCGGGTGGTGGAGGCGGCCCGGGAGGTCGCCGAGGCCCTGCGCTGACCGGGGGACGCGCAGCCAGGGGCTCCAGCGGACCGGTCCCCCCTGGGCGCCCGGCCGGGTCCCGCGCCCGTCACGTTAGATTGGCACCGTGCTCACTCGCCTCACACGTCCCCAGGCCCTGGCCGTCTGCGCCGCCCCGGTCGCCGCGCTGCTGGCCACCGCCGTGCTCGCGCCGCTGCCCTTCTCCGTGGCGCAGCCCGGGATGACGGCCGACGTGCTCGGCGAGAACAAGGGGCAGCAGGTCATCACCATCTCCGGCGCCCCCGTGCGGAAGACCACGGGCCAGCTGCGGATGACCACCATCGAGGCGACCTCGCCGGACACCCGCGTCAGTCTGCCGCAGGTGATCGACAGCTGGTTCCGCACCGACGAGGCGGTCATGCCCCGCGACGCCGTCTACCCCGGCGGGGGCGACGTGCGGGAGATCGAGCAGTTCAACCGGAAGCAGATGAAGGAGTCCCAGGACGAGGCCACCCGGGCCGCGCTGTCGTACCTGGGCCGGGAGAACCAGGGCGTCGACGTCACCCTGAAGCTCGCTGACGTCGGCGGCCCGAGCGCCGGACTGCTGTTCTCCCTCGGCATCGTCGACAAGCTGGACGGCGACGGCAGCGGCGGCGACCTCACCGGCGGCCGGGTCGTGGCCGGCACCGGCACCATCGACGCCGAGGGCAGGGTCGGCGCGGTCGGCGGCGTGCCGCTGAAGACGCAGGCCGCCAGGCGGGACGGCGCCACCGTCTTCCTCGTCCCGCGCGACGAGTGCTCCGAGGCGAAGGCAGAACTGCCCGAGGGCCTGCGCCTGGTCCCCGTGACCACGCTGCGCGGCGCCGTCGACGCGCTGGTCGCGCTGGAGAAGGGCACCGGGAAGGTCCCGAGCTGCTGACCCGGCTCCCCGCTAGCCCTCCTTCACGAACCCCTCGGCCACCATCCAGTCCAGCGCGACCTGATGGGGGTCCTCCCCGTCGACGTCGACCCGGGCGTTGAGGGTCTGCGCCACGTCGTTGTCCAGCTTCTCCGTCACCGGGGCCAGCACCTCGGCGATCGCGGGCCACTTCTTCAGGGTCTCGCTGTGCACGGTCGGGGCCGCGTTGTAGTTGGGGAAGAACTTCCTGTCGTCCTCCATCACCACCAGGTTCATCGACCTGATCCGCCCGTCGGTGGTGAACACCTCGCCGTAGGTGCAGGCGCCCTTCGCCGTCTGCGTGTAGATGATCCCGGTGTCCATCTGCGTGACGTTGCCCGCGGGGATGTCCATCCCGTACGCCTTCCGCATGCCGGGCAGCCCGTCCTCGCGGTTGGCGAACTCGCCCTCCACGCACAGCGTCACCGCGCCCGGGTCGGACTTCGACAGCTCCGCCACCTCCGACAGGGTGCGGGTGCGGTACCGCTCGTAGTTGGCCTGGTTCATGGCCAGGGCGTACGTGTTGTTCAGCTCCGACGGCTCCAGCCAGGTCACGCCGTTCTTCAGGTCCGCGTCCCGCACCGCCAGCCACTGCTCGCGCGGATCGGGGATCGGCCTGCTGTTGCCCTGGTACGTGATCCACGCCGTGCCCGTGTACTCGAACCCGGCGTCCGCCTCGCCCTTGACGACCGCTTCCCGGGAGCCGACCGAGCCCTGGATGCCCGTCCGGTCCACCACCTCCGCGCCCGCCGCCTGGAAGGCGATGCCCATGATCGCGCCGAGGATCAGCTGCTCGGTGAACTCCTTGGAGGTGACGGTGAGTGTCGCGCCCTCCAGCGGCTTCCCCCGGCCGACGGTGCCCGGCTCCACATCGTCGACCATGGGCGACCCGCTGGTCAGCCCGCATCCCGACACCACCGCCAGCAGCACCGCCGCCAGCGTCAGCCGCACCCCCGGACGCCCGCTCACGGCCCGGCCTCCAGTCCGCGCGGCCGCAGCAGCAGCTCCGCCAGCGAGGCCAGCCAGTCCACCAGCAGGGCCAGCGCGACGGTGAGCACCGACCCCACCACGAGCACCGGCATGCGCTGGCTGGTGATCCCGGTGGTGATCAGCACCCCGAGCCCGCCGCCCCCGCCGAAGGTGGCGAGCGTCGCCGTGCCGACGTTCAGCACCAGCGCGGTGCGCACGCCCGCGAGGATCAGCGGCACGGCGAGCGGCAGTTCCACCCGCGTGAGCACGCCCACCGGGGACATGCCGATGCCGCGCGCCGCCTCCAGCAGCGCCGGGTCGTTGGCCCGCAGCCCGGTGATGGTGTTGGACAGCACCGGCAGCACGGCGTAGGCGATGATGCCGATCAGGGCCGCCCGGCGGCCGATGCCCAGCCAGATCACCAGCAGCGCCAGCAGACCGATCGCCGGGGTGGCCTGGCCGATGTTGGCCAGCGCCATCACCGCCGGGGTGGCCCGGCCGGCCTGCCCCCGGGTCAGCAGGATGCCCAGCGGGATGGCGATGATCAGCACGAAGAACGTCGAGATCACGGTGAGTTCGATGTGCTGCCACAGCGCCTTCGACACCCGCCCGTCCGACAGCGCGTTGCGGGTGAGGGCGTCCAGGTCGGCCTGCTCGAACCACAGCCACGTCGCCAGCAGCACGGCGATCAGCAGCACCGGCAGGAGCGTCAGCTTCTGCCAGCTCACCCGTGTGGGCGCCACGGTCGGCCGGGGCGGGGGAGAGGCCTCCTCCCCGTCCGCTCCCGCGTCCTCGGGCGCCTCGGGCCCGTCCTCGGGCCGCCGCCCCTCGGAGGTCCTCACGCCTGCGCCTCCCCGCGGTCGCCCGGGGGGTGCGCCCCCTCCTGCTCGGCGTGCGTCTGCGCGGCCCGCTGCTCCTCCAGGCCGGCCTGCGCCTCCCGCGCCTCCAGCCGGTCCGCCTCCAGCAGCTCGTGCACGGAGTTCATCAGCGTCTCCACGTCCACGACACCCTCGTACGCGCCGCGCCGCCCGGTCACCGCGACGCGGCCCGTGTTGTCGGTGAGCACCGCCTCCAGCGCGTCCCGCAGGGTCGCGTCCCGGGTCACCGTGTCGTGCACCAGCACGCCCGCGCGGGCCAGCGAACCCTGGGCGCGCACGATGTCGCCGCGCCGCAGCCACTTGTAGGGGCGGCCCCGCTTGTCCAGGACCAGCACCTCGTCCGTGCCGGCGGAGCGCAGCCGGGCGGAGATCTCGTCGAGCGGGTCGTCGACGCCCACCGTCGGGTAGTCGGTGATCGGCACGTCCCTGACCCGGGTGAGGTTGAGCCGCTTCAGCGCCGCGCCCGCGCCGACGAAGCCGGACACGAAGTCGTCGGCGGGGTTGGTGAGGATCGCCTCCGGGGTGTCGAACTGGGCGATGTGGGACTGCTCGCGCAGCACCGCGATCCGGTCGCCGATCTTGATCGCCTCGTCGAAGTCGTGGGTGACGAAGACGATCGTCTTGTGCAGCTCCCGCTGGAGCCGGATCAGCTCGTCCTGGAGGTGGTCCCGGGTGATCGGGTCGACCGCGCCGAACGGCTCGTCCATCAGCAGCACCGGCGGGTCCGCCGCCAGCGCCCGCGCCACGCCGACCCGCTGCTGCTGGCCGCCGGAGAGCTGGCGCGGATAGCGGTCGCGGAACTCGCCGGGGTCCAGGCCGACCAGGTCCAGCATCTCCTCGACCCGGTCCCGCACCCGCGCGGACGGCCAGCGCAGCATCTTCGGCACCAGCGCGATGTTCTGCGCGACGGTCATGTGCGGGAACAGCCCGCTCGCCTGGATCGCGTAGCCGATGGTGCGGCGCAGCTTCACCGGGTCCATGTCGGTGACGTCCTCGCCGCCGATGCGGATCCGGCCGCCGGTCGGCTCGATCAGCCGGTTGATCATCTTCAGGGTGGTGGACTTCCCGCACCCGGAGGGGCCGACGAGGATCACCGTCTCGCCCGCCGCGATCTCCATGCTGACGTTGTCGACGGCGGGCCGGTCGCTGCCCGGGTAGCGCTTGGTGAGGCCCTCCAGTTCGATGGTCGCCCCGACCGACCGGGGAGCGGCCTCGGTCGTACCGGACTCAGGCACGGATCCCCCTGGAGATGGTCAACCGTCCGATCAGGACGTACGCGGCGTCGAACAGCAGGGCCAGGACGATGATCCCGAGGGTGCCGGCGAGCACCTGGTTCAGCGCGTTCTTGCTGCCCAGGGAGGCGATCCCGCGGAAGATCAGGTTGCCCAGGCCGGGTCCGGAGGCGAAGGCGGCGATGGCGGCGATGCCCATGAGCATCTGGGTGGAGACCCGGATGCCGGTGAGGATCGGCGGCCAGGCCAGCGGCAGCTCCACCCGGACCAGCCGGGACAGCCGGGACATGCCGATGCCGGTGGCCGCGTCCACCAGCGCCGGGTCGACCCCGCGCAGCCCGACGATCGCGTTGCGCACGACGGGCAGCAGCCCGTAGAGGGTCAGCGCGATCACCGTCGGCGCCACGCCGAGCCCCACGATCGGGATGAGGAGGCCGATCATGGCCAGCGCGGGGACGGTCAGCAGGGTCGCGGTGACGGTGGTGGCGAGGCTGCCCGCCCACTCGCTGCGGTAGGTGAGGATCCCGATCAGCACGCCGATGGCGGTGGCCACCACCATGCACTGGAAGACGACGCTGGCGTGCTGGTAGGCGTCGATGAGCAGTTGCTGGTGCCGGCTCTCCAGGTACTCCCAGAAGTTCACTTCCGCTCACCCCTGCTCGGCCAGGTCCGGTCATTCGCCGAGCGCGGCCTGCTCCACCAGCGGGATGATCCGCAGCGGAACGGGGTTCTCCATGACGATCGCCGTGGACGCCCGGACGATGCCATCAAAACCGACGACGCGGTCGATCACCCGCTGGAGATCGGCGTTCGAGCGAGCCACCAGCCGGCACAGCATGTCCCCCGTCCCGGTGGTGGTGTGCAGCTCCAGGACCTCGGGCACGGTCGCCAAGTGGGCTCGTACGTCGGCACCTTGGCCCTGTCTGATCTGCAGGGTGGCGAACGCGGTGACCGGGTAGCCGAGGGCCGCGGGATCCACCTGGGGGCCGAATCCGCGGATGACTCCGTTCGACTGAAGGCGGTCCAGGCGGGCCTGCACGGTCCCGCGCGCCACCCCCAGCCGGCGGGACATCTCCAGCACCCCTATCCGCGGCTCGCGCGCCAGCAGCAGGATGATCCGCCCGTCCAGATGATCGATCGCCATACCGCTCTCCCCAGTGGTCATCCTGTACAGAAAGCCCGCCGATACGGGCGTCCGGCTGGGCATGTTGCCCAGTGAATGGGCGAACTATTGCGCACCTTGCAGGGCTGTTCCACTCTGCCCCTATGACGCAGACCACACACACCGCTCCCGACACCGCACGGCAGGCAGACCCCTTCCCGGTCAAGGGAATGGACGCGGTCGTCTTCGCCGTGGGCAACGCCAAGCAGGCGGCGCACTACTACTCCACCGCCTTCGGCATGCAGCTCGTCGCCTACTCCGGACCGGAGAACGGCAGCCGCGAGACCGCTTCCTACGTGCTGGAGAGCGGCTCGGCCCGCTTCGTCCTCACCTCGGTCGTCAAGCGGTCCACCGAGTGGGGCGCCTTCCTGGAGGACCACGTGGCCGCGCACGGCGACGGGGTGATCGACCTCGCCATCGAGGTGCCGGACGCCCGCGCCGCCTACGCGTACGCGATCGAGCACGGCGCCACCTCCGTCGCCGAGCCGTACGAGCTGAAGGACGAGCACGGCACCGTCGTGCTGGCCGCCATCGCCACCTACGGCAAGACCCGGCACACCCTGGTCGAGCGCGGCGGCTACGACGGCCCCTACCTGCCCGGCTACGTCGCCGCCGACCCGATCGTCGAGCCGCCGGCCAAGCGGTCCTTCCAGGCCATCGACCACTGCGTCGGCAACGTCGAGCTCGGCCGCATGAACGAGTGGGTCGAGTTCTACAACAAGGTCATGGGCTTCACGAACATGAAGGAGTTCGTGGGCGACGACATCGCCACCGAGTACAGCGCGCTGATGTCGAAGGTGGTGGCCGACGGCACGCTCAAGGTCAAGTTCCCGATCAACGAGCCCGCCATCGCCAAGAAGAAGTCCCAGATCGACGAGTACCTGGAGTTCTACGGCGGCGCCGGCGTCCAGCACATCGCGCTGAACACCAACGACATCGTGCACACCGTCCGCCAGATGCGCGCCGCGGGCGTGCAGTTCCTGGACACCCCGGACTCGTACTACGACACCCTCGGCGAGTGGGCGGGCGAGACCCGCGTGCCGGTGGAGACGCTGCGCGAGCTGAAGATCCTCGTCGACCGCGACGAGGACGGCTACCTGCTGCAGATCTTCACCAAGCCGGTCCAGGACCGCCCGACCGTCTTCTTCGAGATGATCGAGCGCCACGGCTCCATGGGCTTCGGCAAGGGCAACTTCAAGGCCCTGTTCGAGGCGATCGAGCGCGAGCAGGCCAGGCGCGGCAACCTGTAGGCGCCGCGCCCCGCACCGCGCCCTCCGGTCAGGAGGACTCGGGGCCCGCCTGGACGGACGGCTCACCCAGGCGGGCCAGCGCCTCCTTCGCGCGCGGCGCGTGCAGCGGCGAGAACCAGGGGTTGATCCGCAGCGCCTCCGTCAGATGGCGGCGCGCGGCCCCGTACCGCTCCAGGGAGTCCTCGATCATCCCCCGGTGGTAGGCGAACAGCGCGCTGCGCACGCCCCCGCCCTCGGTGCCCTCCGTGGCCCGCACCGCGAACGGCAGCGCCTCCTCGTGCTCCCCGGCCCGGTGCAGCGCCCAGCCCAGCGCGTCCGCCACCTCCGTCGACGGCTGCCGCTTCCACTCCGCCCGCAGCCGTCGCACCGCCGCCTCCGCGTCCCCGTGGTCGGCCTCGAACCGGCCCAGCACCAGCTCCTCGTCCGCGCCGTGCGCGGCGGCCAGCCGGACCCGCTCCCGCAGCAGCGCGTACCGCGCGTCGGCGGCCTGCCGCATCCCCAGCGACTCGTACAGCTCGCCCAGCTCCAGGGCGTACTCCGGCCGCGGATGCTTCGCCAGCGCCGTGCGGTACGCGCTCAGCGCCTCCGTCGTGCGGCCCAGCGCCGCCAGCACCCTGCCCTGTCCGGCCTGAGCCGCCCGCTGGTCGGGGTCGGTGCGCACCGCCTCCCGGAAGCGGCGCAGCGCGTCCTCCCGGTCGCCGCGCTCCCAGGCGAGCTGCCCGGCCCGCTCCAGGTAGGCCGCACGCTCGGCGGGCTCCCCGGCGGCCGACGCGGCGTCCGTGAGCTTCGCGGCCGCGTCCTCCCGCCAGCCCCGGTCCCGGTACACGGCCGCCGCCCGCGCCATCACCTCCGGGCCCGAGCGCAGCTTCGCGAGCTTCTCCAGCAGCCGGCCGGTCTCCTCGTCGTCGCCGAGCCCGGCGGACGCCTCGATCAGCGGCGGGTACGTCGTCCACCGCTCAGGCTCCAGCTTCCGCGCCGCCTCGCCCCAGGCGCGGGCGCCCGCGTAGTCACGGCGGGCGTTCGCCAGCACGGCCATCGTCCGCAGCGCCGGCACATGGTCCTTCCGCACTTTCAGCGCGGTGCGCAGCGCCTTCTCGGCGCGCGGCCAGTACCGGGGGTCGGCCAGCCGCAGCCCCTGCTCCACCCGGGCCGCGCCCAGCTCGGCCCAGGCCCGCGCGTCCCCGGGGTGCGTGCGCAGATGCCGCTCGCGCTCCGCGGCCAGCGCCTCCAGGTCGGGCAGCGCGGCCGGGACGCCGCTGGTCACCGCGGCCAGGGCGCGCTCCTGCGGGGTGGGCGCCGGGGGCGCCGGCTGTCCGCCCCACGGCAGCGTCACCAGCACCCCGCCCAGCACGGCGGCCCCGGCGGCCGGGGCGAGCAGCGCGCGGCGGAGCCTCCGCCGGCGCACACGAGGCTTGTCGTCCATGGCGCACACTGTGCGTCACACCCCGCCTACATATGATCATCACACTCCGGCGGGACCCGGCCGCCCCCGTGGGGTTCACACCGATGGCCCCGGGTGCCACGCTGTGATCATGAGCCGTATCGAAGCGCGACGCGATGAAGACACGGTGGCGGCCGGACCTCTCGTCGACCGGCTGCTCGGCGGCCTCCCCGCGGAGGCCGTCCTCACCGATCCGGACGTCACGGCCTCCTACGCCCACGACATGGCGAGCTTCTGTCCGGCGGGCAGCCCCGCGGCGGTGGTGCTGCCCCGGACGGTCGAGCAGGTCCAGCACGTCATGCGCACCGCCACCGAGCTCCGGGTGCCGGTCGTCCCGCAGGGCGCCCGCACCGGCCTGTCCGGCGCCGCCAACGCCACCGACGGCTGCATCGTGCTCTCGCTGACCAGGATGGACCGCATCCTGGAGATCGACCCGGTCGACCGGATCGCCGTCGTCGAGCCGGGCGTGATCAACGCCGCGCTCTCCCGCGCGGTCGCCGAGCACGGCCTCGCCTACCCGCCGGACCCCTCCAGCTGGGAGATGTGCACCATCGGCGGCAACATCGGCACCGCCTCGGGCGGCCTGTGCTGCGTGAAGTACGGCGTGACCGCGGAGTACGTCCTCGGCCTGGACGTCGTCCTCGCCGACGGGCGGCTGCTGACCACCGGCCGCCGCACCGTCAAGGGCGTCGCCGGCTACGACCTGACCCGGCTGTTCGTCGGCTCCGAGGGGTCCCTCGGCATCGTCGTCCGCGCGGTCCTCGCGCTGCGGCCCAAACCGCCGGAGCAGCTGGTGCTGGCCGCCGAGTTCGCCTCCGGGGCCGCCGCGAGCGACGCGGTGTGCCGCATCATGGCCGGCGGTCACGTCCCGTCCCTGCTCGAACTGATGGACCGCACCACGGTCAAGGCGGTCAACGACATGGCCCGCATGGGCCTGCCGGAGTCCACCGAGGCGCTGCTGCTGGCCGCGTTCGACACCACCGACCCCGCCGCCGACCTCGCCGCCCTCGGCGCGCTCTGCGAGGAGGCCGGCGCCACCCAGGTCGTCCCCGCCGAGGACGCCGCCGAGTCGGAGATGCTGCTCCAGGCCCGCCGGATGTCCCTGGTCGCCCTGGAGGCCGTCAAGGGCACCACGATGATCGACGACGTGTGCGTGCCCCGCTCCCGGCTGGGCGAGCTGATCGAGGGCGTCGAGCGGATCTCCGGGAAGCACGGGCTGACCATCGGCGTCGTCGCCCACGCCGGCGACGGCAACACCCACCCCACGGTCTGCTTCGACGCCTCCGACCCGGACGAGTCCCGGCGGGCCCGCGAGTCCTTCGACGAGATCATGGCGCTCGGCCTGGAGCTCGGCGGCACCATCACCGGCGAGCACGGCGTCGGCGTGCTGAAGAAGGAATGGCTGGCGCGGGAGGCGGGCCCCGTGAGCATGGAGATGCAGCGGGCCGTGAAGCACGCCTTCGATCCGCTGAACATTCTGAACCCGGGCAAGCTCTTCTGAACGAGAAGGTGCCCGAAAGGGGTGGGCTCCGGCCGGACGGGACGTCCGGCCCCCGCCCGTCTGATAGATGTGGTGGCCCCCGACCCATCCCTCGAGCAGATACGGGACGACGGACATGAGCGCCCCAACCCCGGCACCCGGAGACGACAGGCCCCGCGAGGGGTACTACCCGGACCCCTCCATTCCCGGATACGTCCGGTACTGGAACGGCGCCTCCTGGGTGCCGGGCACCAGCCGTCCGGCACCGGCCGACGGCGAGTCGCTCGCCCCGCCGCCGGGCGCGGCGCCGGCCGCGCCCTCCGGCGCCGCCCCGGCCGTGCCGTCCGTGGAGGAGACCGGCCCGCACTTCTTCGACGAGGACCCGGACGAGGCGCCCGCCCCGGCGGGCGGGGCCCCGGCGGCCCCGTCCCCGGCCGACGCCCAGCACGGCAGCCGGCCCGAGCCCGCCTCCGCCTGGGGCGCCGACCGCTCCCGCCAGTCCGGCTTCGGCGGCGACCAGGACCGCAAGGTCTCCTGGGGGACCGCAGGCGCCGACCCCAGGGTGGCGCACACCCCGGCCGCGTCCGAACCGGCGGCCGCCGCGCCGGACGCCCCGCGGCCCGACGGGACGTTCGTGTTCCGCAGGCCCATGGCCGGCTCCGCGCAGCAGCAGGGCCCGTCCGGCGGCGCGGCGGCGTCCCCCGACGAGGGCACGATGACCTTCCGCGCCGTCCCCCCGCGCGCCGGGGAGAACAACACCGGCAGCGCGGCCGGCGGCGGGCGGCCCGGCTTCACCGCCGGGAAGGCCGCGGCCGAGCGCGCCGCCGCCGCGTCGGCGTCCGCGCCCG
>BMVA01000009.1 GCA_014650475.1 Streptomyces albogriseolus | reverse complement strand
CGCGGCGGCCTTCCGCGCCCGGGGCCCGGCGGGCGGGGCCGGCGCAGGGCCCCCGCGCCCCCGCGTGCGCGTCGCGCGGTGGCGGCCGTGTCGGCGGTCGGCGCGGTGTCCGTGGCGGCGCTGATCGCCGGTTTCGCCTTCTCGGGGTCGCCGTCCAAGGGCGCCGGGGAGCAGGACGACCGCGAGGGGGTGACCACCGGGCAGTCCGACGTGCCGTCCTCGGAGACGGACGCGTCCGCACCGGCAGGGGGGCCCGACGCCACCCGCGCCCCGTCGGCCGGGTCCTCCCCGGGTGTGAGCGCCTCCGGCGGGGACCAGGAGGCCGGCGGGTCACCGTCCGCGCCTGCCGCCGGCGCCTCCACCACTTCCGCACCGAGCCTCCCCACGGCGGCCCCCACCGTCTCCACCGCGCCGGGCGACCCTGATGCGGGCGACAACGACGACCGGCCCGGCCGGGGCCGGGGACCGAAGTGGACCAGGTAGAGAGGGTCCCGGTCGGGGTCGCCCCCGTGCGGGCGTGTGCCCGGTGGGCGGGCTGATCCGGTCCCGCCCTGCGGGGTGACCTCGGGGCCGACGGGTTCCAGGCGGGCGCGGGTGCGGTGGGCTGCCTCCGTGCGGGCCGGTGCCCGGTGGGCGGGCTTCGGTCCCGCCCTGCCGGGCGACCCAGGGATCGACGGGTTCCGGGTAGAGGCGGTCCCGGTCGGGGTCGCCCCCGTACGGGCGTGTGTCCGGCGGGCGGGCTGATCCGGCCCCGCCCTTCCGGGGGACGTCGGGGTCGACGGGTCCAGGCGGGTGCGGGTGTCCGGGCGGGCCGGACCGGCGGTCGCGCACGGCCGGAACCCGACCGGTGCGGGTGACATCCCTGCCGGGCCGTGCCGCCCCGTGACGTTACCGGCGGAAACACGGCCTTGCCCTCCCGGCATCCCCCATGATGACAATGCGCATGACAACTTCGTGGGCGGCCGGAGCGATCCGGCCGCCCGACGCCGCATTGAGGGGACCCCCATGAGAAAACCTCTCGTCGTCGCGCTCTGCGCCCTGGCACTCGCCGGGGCCGGCGCGACCCCCGCGGTCGCCGCCGCGCCCTCCCCCACGGGCGCGGACGCGACCACGGGCACGGCCCCGGCCACGCCGCTGACGGACCTCGTCAACGACACGGTCGGGGCCGTCGCGGACACCCTGTCGGGGCTCACCGCGCCGAAGGCCGGCGCGGTGAACTTCGCGGGCACCGTCTCGCTGAGCAACTGCTCCGGCTCCGTCGTCCGCATGCCGGACTCGGCCGCCTCCGATCCCGCGCTGGTGCTCACCAACGGCCACTGCCTGGAGAGCGGCTTCCCCGCGCCCGGCCAGGTCCTCACCGACCGGGCGTCCAGCCGCACCTTCGGCCTGCTGAACGCCTCCGGAGCCAAGGTCGCCACCCTGCGCGCCAACCGGCTGGTGTACGCGACCATGACCGACACGGACGCCGCGATCTACCGGCTGAGCAGCACGTACGCGCAGATCAAAAGCGCGTACGGGATCGACCCGCTGACCCTCTCCAGCACCCGCCCGGCCGCCGGCACCGCCATCAGCGTGGTCTCCGGCTACTGGAAGCGGATCTACAGCTGCTCCGTCGACGGCTTCGCGTACCGGCTGAAGGAGGGCGACTGGACCTGGAAGGACTCGGTCCGCTACACCTCCGCCTGCGACACCATCGGCGGCACCTCCGGCTCCCCGGTGGTCGACGACGCCACCGGCGAGGTGGTCGCCGTCAACAACACCGGCAACGAGGACGGCGGCCGCTGCACGGTCAACAACCCGTGCGAGGTCGACGAGAACGGCGGTGTCACGGTCCGCCAGGGCATCAACTACGCCCAGCAGACCTACCCGTTCACCGCCTGCTTCACCACCGGCAACCGCCTCGACCTGAGCGCGAGCGGCTGCACCGTGCCCAAGCCCTGACGGGCCCGGTGGGGCGGGCGGTCAGCGCGGAGTCCTGCGCACCGCCCGCCCCGCCAGCACGTCCGTGCGCCGCCCGTCCTCAATCACGAACCGCCCGTCGACCAGCACGTACGGGATGCCCGTGGGCAGCGTCCGGGGTTCGGCGAAGGTGGAACCGGCGTCCACCGTCCGCGGGTCGAACAGCACCAGATCCGCCTTGTAGCCCTCGCGGACCAGCCCCCGGTCCGGCAGCCGCAGCCGCGCCGCCGGGCGCGACGTCAGATGCGCCACGCACTCCTCCAGCGACAGCACCCCCAGCTCCCGCACGTAGTGGCCCAGATAGCGGGGGAACGTCCCGTACGCCCGCGGGTGCGGCTTGGCGCCCTGGAGGATGCCGTCCGAGCCGCCCGTGTGCACCCGGTGGCGCATGATCGCCCGTACGTTCTCCTCGTGGCCCACGTGCTGGAGGATCGTCGGGGCGAGCCGGTCCTTCAGCAGCAGCTCCCGCGCGACCGCCCACGGGGTCTCCCCGCGCGCCCGCGCCGCCTGAAGGACCGTACGGCCCACGTACTCGTCCAGCGCCGGGTCGCCCACCCCGGAGATCTCGATCGTCTCCCACTCCACCGGCACGCCGTGGCAGCCGTCCGAGCCGGTGACCTCCAGGTCGTGCCGGATCCGCTCCGCCGTCGCCTCGTCCGCGAGCCGCCGCAGGATCTCCTCCGGGCCGCCCTCGCTCGCCCAGCTCGGCAGCAGCGCCACGAGGGTCGTGCAGCCGGGGGTGTACGGATAGGTGTCGAGGGTGATGTCGGCGCCCGCGTCCAGCGCCTCGTCGAGCAGCGCCAGCAGCTCGGGCGCCCGGCCCTTGTTCACACCGAAGTTCATGGTGGCGTGCGCGAGATGCAGCGGGCAGCCCGCCTCCCGGGTCAGCGCCACCATCTCCGCGTACGCCTCCAGCGCGCCGGCGCCGTAGGAGCGGTGGTGCGGGCAGTAGTAGCCGCCGTACGACGCCACCACCCGGCACAGCTCTGTCAGTTCGGCGTCCGGGGCGTACATGCCGGGCGTGTACGTCAGACCCGACGACATGCCGACCGCGCCCTGCTCCATGCCCTCCGCGACCAACTGCCGCATCCGGTCCAGCTCTTCCGGGGTCGCCTCCCGGTCCTCCCAGCCGACGGCGAGCGCGCGCACGGTGCCCTGCGGGATCAGATACGCCGCGTTCACCGCGATGCCCCGGTCCAGCCGGTCCAGGTACTCGCCCACCGACCGCCAGTCGACGTCCACGTCGTCGCCCGGGCCGTTCCACCCGGCGATCGCCCGCCGCACCTCGCCCAGCGTCCGGTCGTCCACCGGCGCGTACGACAGCCCGTCCTGGCCGAGCACTTCGAGGGTGACGCCCTGCGCGGCCTTCGCGCTGTGGTCGGGGTCGCGCAGCAGCGCCAGATCGCTGTGCGCGTGCATGTCGATGAAGCCCGGGGCCAGCACCAGCCCCTCCGCGTCCAGTTCGCGCCGCGCCTTCGGACGCTGGCAGCCCGCGTCCGCCGCCTCCTTCACGATGGAGACGATGCGGCCGCCGTCCACCACCACGTCCGCGCGGTACGCGTGGTCGCCGGAGCCGTCGACGACGTCCGCGTCCCGGATGACGAGCTCTTCCACGGTCCTGCCTCCTAGAAGAAGGTACGGATGTAGTCGACGACCGTGCCGTCCGCCTCCGCCACGGGAATGAGCACCCACTTGTCGAAGGACGTGCAGGGGTGCGACAGACCGAGGCCCACCCAGTCTCCCACCTCCAGGTCCGCCTCCGAAGAGGTGCGCAGCCACGCGTGCTGGTCGGACAGACCGGTCACCTCGATCCCCGTGGCCGGCCGCTCCACCCCGTCCCGGCGCACCACCCGGGCCACCGGCAGATCCAGGTCGTACGCGGCGTCCCGCTTGCCCGCGTTGGTGAACGCCTGCTCCGCCGACGGCCGCGACACCACCTGCGTCCACAGCCGGAACGCCGGCTCCAGACCCCCTTCGTCCGGCACCCGGTTGAAGGGGGTCAGCCGCTCGTAGTGCCCGTCGTCGTGCGACACGTACGCGCCGGAGCGCAGCAGCTTCAGCACCGGCGCCGACAGCTCCGGCACCTCCGCGAAGACGTCCGCCACCGCGTCGAACCAGGCGCTGCCGCCCGCGCTCACCACGATCTCGTCCAGCCCCGCGAACCGCCCCGCCTTGTCGAAGTCCACGGCCAGCGCCACCAGCCGCCGCAGCCAGGCCCGCACCCGCCCGGGGTCCGCCCGCGGCACCTCCCCCTCGTACCCGGCGACCCCGGCCAGCCGCAGCGTCCGCGCGGCCGCCACCGCGTCGGCGACCGCCGCGCACTCCGCCTCCGTGCGCACACCCGTGCGCGCGCCCTCGCCGGCGGCCAGCTCGACCACCACCTCCACCGGCCGGGACGCCCCGTCCAGCGCCGCGTCCATCAGCTCCACCCCGCGCACGGAGTCGACGTAGCAGACGAACCGGAACGCCGGGTCGGCGTCCTGCTCGGCGGCGATCCAGCGCAGGGCGGCCGTGTCCACCAGCTCGTTCGCCAGGAAGATCCGCTGGATTCCGAACTCCCGTGCCACGCGCACCTGGTGGGGCACCGCCAGCGTGATGCCCCACGCGCCCCGCTCGATCTGGCGGTGGAAGAGCTGCGGCGCCATGGAGGTCTTGCCGTGCGGCGCGAAGGCCAGCCCGTGCCGCTCGGCGTACGTATCCAGCGCCGCCAGGTTGTGCTCCAGGCGCTCGGCGGACAGCGCGAGCACGGGAGTGGTGAAGCCGTCCGTGAAGAGGTTCCGCCGCTGCGCGGCCAGCTCGCCCACGGTGAGGTCCGCGGCGTCCGGCGGGAGGCCCTTGAAGCGGTGGCCGACCCGTTCCTCGGCGAGACGGGCGAGAGCATCGAGGACCATCAAAGCCTCCCTGATCAGCAGCGTTGCACTTACTGCAACACTCATTGCGTATATCGCTCACCGCTGTCTAACATCTCCGCCACACGCGGTCAACGGACACCGCACCCCGCCCCGACGAGGAGCCCCGCCATCGTGACCGTCACCGGAACCGGCAACGCCCCCGACGTCGTGGACGTCGTCGCGCTCGGCGAGTCCATGGTGACGTTCCTGCCGTCCTCTCCCGGCCGCCTCGCCGACGTCCCCGCCTTCCACCGGTCGATCGGCGGCGCGGAGTCCAACGTGGCGTGCGCGCTCGCGGCGGCCGGCCACACCACCCGGTGGGTCAGCCGCGTCGGCGCGGACGGCTTCGGCGACCACCTCGTCGAGACGATCGGCGCGTACGGCGTCGACGTGTCGTACGTCCGCCGCGACCCGGACCGCCCCACCGGCGTCTACTTCCGCACGGCCGGCGACAGGGCGGGCGACACCCATGAAGTCGCCTACTACCGGACGGGCTCGGCGGCGTCGGCGATGTCGTCGGCCGACGTGGACCTGGACGCGGTACGCGCGGGCCGCGTCCTGCACCTGTCGGGCATCACGGCGGCCCTGTCCTCCGGCTGCCTGGACCTCATGCGGGAGCTGACCGCCCCCCATCCGAACCGTCCGTTGATCTCCTTCGACGTGAACCACCGCCCGGGACTGTGGGGGGAGGCGTACGGCCCGGAGGTGCTGCTGGAGCTGGCCCGCAGGGCGGACGTCGTCTTCGTGGGCGAGGACGAGGCCGAGGAGGCCTGGGACATCACGGGCGGCCCGGTCGCCCTTCGAGAGGCCCTGCCCGAACCGGACCTGGTGGTCGTCAAGCAGGGCGCGCAGGGAGCTGTAGCACTCCCCGCTGTCCGCGGGCAGTCGTGCCTCCCCCAGTGCCTCAAGGGCCTGGGAGGGACCCCCAGGGGCGATGGGGGTCCCCCCGCTCGAGCGAAGCCGAGAGTGGGGGAGGGTGGGCGCGACGGCACCCCGCCATCGCCGGGCTGCGACCACACCCCCCGCCCAGCCGCAACGGCCCCCGCCCTGCAAGTCGACGTAGTCGCGACAACCGGCGCGGGCGACGCCTTCGCGGCAGGCTTCCTCTCCGCAACGTTGCGCGGCCTGCCGCTGACGGCACGCCTGCGCCACGGCCACCTCGCCGCCGCCGCCACCCTCACCGCCCCCGGCGACCTGGCAGCACCCCCGCCCCGCCCCCTCGCCGACCGCCTCGCCGCCCTCGACGACCCCGCGTGGGGGAGACTGCGACTCGGCCCCGGCTGGACAGACGCCGACGCAGAGGCCGCAGAGGAGGCACGCACCCCATGAGCCAGACCGTAGACCGCGCCCTGAGCATCCTTCCGCTGCTCGCCGAGGGACCCGCCGACCTCGGCCAGGTCGCCGACCGCCTCGGCGTGCACAAGTCCACGGCCCTGCGCCTGCTGCGCACCCTCCACGAGCACGGCCTGGTCTACCGCCAGTCCGACCAGCGCTACCGCCTCGGCGCCCGCCTCTTCGCCCTCGCCCAGGAGGCGATGGAGAACCTCGACGTGCGCGAGATCGCCCACGCCCACCTCGTACGCCTCAACGAGAGGTGCGGACACACCGTCCACCTCGCCGTGTACGAGGAGAACGAGGTCCTCTACATCGACAAGGTGGAGAGCCGCTACCCGGTGCGGATGTACTCCCGCATCGGCAAGCCCGTCGCCATCACCGTCGCCGCCGTGGCCAAGCTGCTCCTCGCCGACCTGCCCGAACCCGAGCGCCGCGCCCTGGCGGAGAAGCTCGACTACCCCATGTACACGCCCCGTTCGACGCCCCACGCGGCCGCGTTCCTCCAGGAGCTGGCCAAGGTGCGCGAACAGGGCTGGGCCACCGACCTCGGCGGCCACGAGGAGTCCATCAACTGCGTCGCCGCGCCGATCCGCGGCGCCGACGGCCGGGTGGTCGCCGCGATGTCGGTCTCCGCGCCGAACGTCGTCGTCACCGCCGACGAACTCCTCACCCTGCTCCCGCTGGTGCGCCGTACGGCGGACGCCATCAGCGGCGAGTACTCCGGCCGGACCCCGGCAGAACCGACGTAAGGACATCCCCCGCATGACCGAGAAAGTCGCGCTGACCCCGAAGACCCACACCACCCCGCCCGCGAAGTTCTCGCACGGCGTCCGCAAGGGCAGCATCCTCCAGGTCGCCGGGCAGGTGGGTTTCCTCCCGCACGAGGAGGGCAAGGCCCCCACGCCCGCCGGTCCGACCCTGCGCGAGCAGACCCTCCAGACCCTCGCCAACGTCAAGGCGATCCTCGAGGAGGGCGGCGCGAGCTGGGACGACGTGATGATGATCCGCGTCTACCTCACCGACGTCGGCCACTTCGCCGAGATGAACGAGCTCTACAACGCCTACTTCGAGGAGCAGGGCCTCACCCAGCCGCCCGCCGCCCGCACGACCGTCTACGTCGGTCTGCCCGCCGGCCTCCTCATCGAGATCGACGCCCTCGCCGTCCTCGGCTGATCCCCTTCACCACCCTCACGCCGCACGTCTCACGGCACGGCGCCCCGCACCTCGGGACGCCGTGCCGCGATCCCCCCCTGCCCGGCTGTGCCTTCTGGGGGGACCCCCAGCCCCCCCCCGAGACCATGCCCTTACCCAGAGGACCCCCGATGTCCCATCCGTCCCTCCCGCTCGCCGCCTCCGCGCCCGCCGAGACACCACCGCACACCGGAGGACTGCTGCTCCTCATCGACGGCACCGCCGGCCTGCTCACCGTGGCCGCCGTCGGCATCGCCCTGCTGCTCTTCCTGATCATCAAGGTCCGCCTCCAGCCGTTCGTCGCGCTGCTCGGCGTCTCCATAGCCGTCGGCCTCCTCGCGGGCCTGTCGGTCACCGAACTCTTCGGCACCGTCCAGCGGTCGGACGCGGTGTCCACCATCGAGTCCGGCATGGGCGGCATCCTCGGCCATGTCGCGATCATCATCGGCCTGGGCACCATGCTCGGCGCGATCCTCGAAGTCAGCGGCGGCGCCGAAGTGCTGGCGGGCCGGCTGCTCGGACTGTTCGGCGAGAAGCGGGCGCCCCTCGCGATGGGCCTGACCGGCCTCATCTTCGGCATCCCCGTCTTCTTCGACGTCGGCATCTTCGTCCTCGCCCCGATCGTCTACGCGGCCGCCAAGAGCTCCGGCAAGTCGATCCTGCTGTACTGCCTGCCGCTGCTCGCCGGTCTCTCCGTCACCCACGCCTTCCTGCCCCCGCACCCCGGCCCGGTGGCCGCCGCCGGACTGCTCCAGGTCGACCTGGGCTGGGTCATCCTCATGGGCGTCGTCTGCGGCCTCCCCGCCGTCGTCGCCGCGTGGGTCTACTCCGCCTGGATCGGCAAGCGCATCTTCGTCGCCGTGCCGCAGGACATGGTGGAGGCCGCGCAGGAGGCCAAGGACGCCGTCGCCGCCGAACAGCGCGCGTCGGGCGTGCAGCCGCGCGAGACGCCGGTGCCGCTCGGCACGGTCCTCGGCATCATCGGCACGCCGCTCCTGCTCATCCTCGCGGCGACCTTCTCCTCCATCGCGCTGGACGAGTCCACCCTGCGCTCGGTCATCGAGTTCTTCGGCCACCCGTTTGTGGCGCTCACCCTCGCCCTGTTCCTCGCGTACTACCTGCTCGGCATCCGGCGCGGCTGGTCCCGCAAGTCCCTGGAGACCGTGTCCACGTCGTCCCTCAAGCCGGTCGGCAACATCCTGCTGGTGGTCGGCGCGGGCGGCGTCTTCGGCGCCGTCCTCAAGGGCAGCGGGGTCGCCCAGGCGCTGTCCGACACCTTCAACGACGTCGGCCTGCCGGTGATCGTGCTGTCGTACCTGATCTCCGTGGTGCTGCGGGTCGCGCAGGGCTCGGCGACGGTGGCGATCGTGACGACCGCCGGCATCGTGGCGCCGCTGCTGTCCGAAGGCGACCACTCGCAGGCGTTCGTGGCGCTCGTCATCATGGCCATCTCGGCGGGCTCCATCTTCGCCTCGCACGTCAACGACGGCGGGTTCTGGATGGTCGCCAAGTACTTCGGCATCAGCGAACGGGACACGCTCAAGACGTGGACGGTGCTCGAGAGCGTGCTGTCCGTCGCCGGGTTCGCCGTCGCGGCGGCGCTGAGCCTGGTGGTGTGAGCCCGGCGGGCGCGGTGAGGGGTGGCGCCCGTGTAGGCGTCTGATAACGAAGTCGGGGCTGGCTGTGACGCGCACAGGTTCGTCGACCATACTCCTGCGGTGTGGAGCAGCGCATAGGTTCGAGCAGCAGCAAGCCCCTGGAGGGCGCCGGGTTCGACCCGGCCTTCATCCCCGGGCTCACCGCGCCCGCGACCGGCCGCGAGGAGGACGCGAAGGACACGAAGGACGCGCCCGGCGCGGACGAGGACGGGACGGTCGCGGACGCCGCGACGGAAGCCGCCCCGGAGGCCGAGGAGTCGGAGGAGCCGGGTGACTCCCCGGCCGCCGAGGCCGTGGCGGCAGCCGGGGAGTCCGGGGACGACGACGAGCCGGAACCCGCCCCCGACGGGCCCGTCTTCGAGGCGTCCGACCGACGGGCCGCGCTCGTCGCCGACCACCGCGGCGTGCGGCTGAGGCTGGACGACCAGGAGTGCGAGTTCCGCTGGGACGAGATCGGCGCGGTGGAGACGGAGACGGCCCGCTTCGGCAAGCGGTACACCGTCACCGTCCACACCCCCGACCGGCGTTGGTACCCCCTCGAGATCGAGGCCGACTCACGCCGACGGTTCGCCGAGTGGGACGCCGCCCTGGACAAGGTCCTCGACGCGTACTTCGACGACGGCGCCGAAGAGCCGGCCGAGAAGGACGAAGCCGAGGACAAGGCCGGGGCGGCCGACCGCGTCTAGCGGCAGTACTGGCTTTCCTTGCCGATCACCCGGTACATGCAGTCGGCGTTCTCCAGCAGCTGGAGGACGGCGTCGCGGTTGCGGGACGTCTCCCGCTCGATGACCTCGTCGGGCGGGTAGAACCCGCCTCCGGACGCCGACCTCGGGTACATCTCGAAGGTGTAGCCGAAGATCTTGTGCGCGCCCCAGAGATAGTCGTCGATCGACCCGTCGGTGATGTACAGGTCGCTGGACTGCTGGGCCGTGTAGCCGTTGCTCGCGGCCATCTTCTGGCCGACGGCCTTGAACGCGGCGTGGTCGTCGGCCGTCATGCCGGTGGTGGTGTCGGAGTAGGTGTAGCCGAACGGCCACAGCACCAGCTCGCTGTAGGTGTGGAAGTCGATGCCCGCCTTGATCTGCTGCACACCGCCGACGACCCGGCTGCGCACGAAGTCGGCGACCACCTTCACCTCGGGGGCCGACTCGGGCGCCGAACCCCGGTACGTCTCCGAGGACGTGCTGCCCGACGAGCCGCCGCAGCAGCCCCAGCGGTAGTTCCAGTTGCGGTTCAGGTCCGTGCCGACGTACGACGAGCCGGAGTTGGGCTGGCGGTTCTTGCGCCAGGAGCGGTAGGAACCGGTGGCGATGTCGTACTCGCCGCCGTCCGGGTTGAGGTCGGGGACGATCCAGATCTCCCGCTCCTGCACCATCTTCGTGATCCGGGCGTCGCCGCCGTACCCGGCGCCGAGTTCGCGCAGCAGGTACAGGGCCATCTCGACGGTGAGGTGCTCGCGGGCGTGCTGGTGGTGGGTGAAGAGCACCTCGGGCTCGGCCTCGTCGGCGCCGACGTTGTCGCTGACCTTGACCGCGACGATGTCCCGGCCCTGGTAGGACTTCCCGATCACGCGCTTGCTCATGATGGACGGGTAGGCCGCGATCCGCTGGTCGATCTCCGCGTTCATCTCGGCGTAGTTGTGGTAGCGGGAGTCGGCCGAGGGGAAGTCGAACAGGCGCGGTCCGTCGGCGGCCGTGGAGCGGTCGGGGGCCGCGCCCAGCGGGGTGACCTCGTAGCCCTGGCGGCGGAGTTCGCGGATCTGGTCGGCGCGGCCGGAGACGACGACGGTCTCCTCGTCGGCCTCGTCCACGGTGACGCCCGCCCGCTGGATCGCCGTACGGGTCACGGGGGTGGTGTGCTGGTGGATCTCGTACTGGCGGATGTCGTCCGCCGAGGGGGCCGCCGGGCGCGCCCCGTCGGCGCCGGCCGGGGCAGCCGCGGTGAGCGACACGGGCGCGGCGAGCGCGAGGGCGAGGAGTGCGGCGAGCGCGGCGGGGCGTCTGCCGCGGGAACGGAGTCGCATGAATGCTCCTTGTGGGGAGGTGGGGTGGTTCATGGCGACGTGCGTGGTGCGGTGCGGTCATCGTCGGGAGGTGACATGATCAGGTCAAGAGCGCAGAGTCGGCCGTCCCGCCAGGGGGAACCGGTGAAGATCCCGGCACGCCCTCTTGTGGGACCGGCACCCGTCCGCTTTCTTGACCCCATGGCGGACACCACGGGAAACACCCAGGACATCGGTGCGAAGGACGGGCCCGGCACCCGGCCGAGCAGGTCCAGCTGGCGCCACATCGGCCCCGGCATCGTCGTCGCCGCGACCGGCGTGGGCGCCGGGGACCTCGTGGCCACCCTCATCGCCGGCAGCAACTTCGGCTACACCCTGCTGTGGGCCGCCGTCGTCGGCTGCCTGGTGAAGATCTCCCTCGCGGAGGCGTGCGGCCGGTGGCACCTGTCCACCGGCCGCACCCTGTTCGACGGCTGGGCCGCCCTCGGCCCCTGGACCACCTGGTTCTTCGCCGTCTACGCCGTCATCTGGGGCTTCGTCTACGGCGCCGCCGCGATGTCGTCCAGCGCGCTGCCGCTCCAGGCGCTGTTCCCGAGCGTGATGGACCTCGAGTACTGGGGCATCGCCTGCGGCCTGGTGGGTCTGGTCTTCGTCTGGTTCAACAAGTACGCGGTGTTCGAGAAGGTCATGACCGTCCTGGTGGGCGTCATGTTCGTGGTCACCGTCTACCTGGCGTTCCGCGTCACGCCCAACCTGGGCGACGCCTTCGCCGGCCTCCTCCCCGTGCTGCCCGACGCGGAGGACTCCATCCTCAACACCCTCGGCCTGATCGGCGGCGTCGGCGGCACCATCACGCTGGCCGCCTACGGCTACTGGGTCAACGCCAAGGGCTGGACCGGCAGCGGCTGGATGAAGGTCATGCGGCTGGACAACCGGGTCGCCTACATCACCACCGGCATCTTCGTCGTCGCGATGCTCTTCGTCGGCGCGGAGCTGCTGCACTCGGCGAACATCGCCATCTCCGGCGGCGACCAGGGGCTGATCCAGCTCGGCGACATCCTGGAGGACCGGTACGGGGCGACCACCGGCACCCTGTTCCTGGTCGGCTTCTTCGCCGCCTCCTTCACCTCCCTGATCGGCGTCTGGCACGGCGTGAGCCTGATGTTCGCCGACTTCCTGGCCCGGCAGCGCGGCGAGCGGCAGGCGCGCGCCGACGAGCTGGCCTCCGGGCGCCGGGAACGCTCCTGGACCTTCCGCGCGTACCTGCTGTGGCTGACGTTCCCGCCGATGATCCTGCTGTTCCAGGGCGAGCCGTTCCGCCTGATCATCATCTACGGCGTCCTCGGCGCGGCCTTCATGCCGTTCCTGGCCCTCACCCTGCTGTGGCTCCTCAACTCCTCCCGCACGCCGCGCGAGTGGCGCAACGGCTACCTGAGCAACGGCATGCTGACGGTCGCGGGCCTGCTGTTCCTGGTCCTGGCGGTCAAGCAGATCTGGGACCAGCCCTGGTCGGAGTTCTTCTGACCGGTCCGGCGCCCGTTGTCAGTGGCCGCTGTCAGGATGACCGCGTCCTTCACCGGCGCACACGCACGCCGGCCGTCGACCTGTCTGGAGCCATCGTGGGCATGATCGGGGAGTACGCGCGCCTGACGGCCGCCGAGTTCGAGCGCGCGGTCGGCGACCCGGACTGGGCGTACGAGCGTGTCCGTGAGCTGACCGAGCAGGAGTGGGACGTGGACCTGCCGTGGGACCGGGCGCGCCGCCTCGATACCGACAAGATGTGGCACGCCCTGGACTTCCTGCTCCGGCGCGTCGGTTTCCCCGTGGACGTGGTCTTCGGCGAGGAGGAGATACCCGGGGCGGAGGACTGGAGCTACGGACCGCCGCGCTGCCTCACCCCGGACCAGGTCCGCACCGCCGCCGAGTCCTTCGCCGCCACGCCCCCCGCCCGGCTCACCGAGGGCGTCACCCCGGCCGACCTGGCCGCGGCCGACATCTACCCGACGGTCGTCTGGGAACGCGGGGAGCCGCTGGACGAGGTGACCGCCCACTACGAGGCCCTGGTGCCGTACTTCCGCGCGGCGGCCCGTGACGGGGACGGCGTCCTGCTCTGGATCAGCTGATCCGGAGCAGAACGCCGCGGTAGGGAAGGGGGACGTGCCGGTTACGGCAGCGCGTGGACGTGCGGGCCCACCGCGTTGGACCAGGCGTTGCCCGCCGTGGCGTCCCAGTTGGTGGACCAGGTCATCGCGCCGCGCAGGCCCGGGTAGGTCTTCGACGGCTTGAAGGAACCGCAGTTGGTGCCGCGGGTCAGGCAGTCGAGGGCGGCGTTCACCACGGACGGCGCGACGTAGCCGCTGCCCGCGCCCCGCGTCGAGGCCGGCAGGCCGAGGCCCACCTGGGACGGGTCGAGGCCGTTCTCCAGCTGGATGCAGGCCAGCGCGGTGAGGAAGTCCACCGAGCCCTGGCTGTAGACCTTGCCGTCGCAGCCCAGCATGGAACCGCTGTTGTAGTACTGCATGTTGACGACCGTGAGGATGTCCTTCACGTTCAGCGCGGTCCGGAAGTAGGAGTTGGACGTCGACTGCATGTCGATGGTCTGCGGCGCCATCGTCAGGATCATCGACGGGCCCGCCTTCGCGGACAGCGCCCGCAGCGCCTGCGTCATGTAGGTCGCGTTGAGGCCGTTCTCCAGGTCGATGTCGACGCCGTCGAAGCCGTACTCCCGCATCAGGGCGTACACCGAGTCGGCGAAGTTCGTCGCGGAGGCGGAGTCGTTCACCGCGACGGTGCCCTTCTCGCCGCCCACCGAGATGATGACCTTCTTGCCGGCCGCCTGCTTGGCGCGGACGTCCGCCTTGAACTGGTCCACGGTGTAGCCGTTCAGGCCCGCCGAGTCCAGATTGAAGGTGACGGCGCCCGGGGTGCCGGTGGCGTCGGCGAAGGCGACCGCGATGATGTCGTACTGGTCCGGGACGTCGGAGATCTTCTGCACGGCCGCGCCGTTGTCGAAGTTCTGCCAGTAGCCGGTCACCGCGTGCCGGGGCAGGTCACCGCCCCCGCCGCCGCCGTTGTCCCGGGTGCGCACGGACACCGCCGCCGACTTGGCCGACTCGCCCGCCGCGTTGGTCGCCGCGACCTGGAAGGAGTACGACGTGGAGGCCGCGAGCCCGGTCACGGTCGCCGAGGTGCCGGTCACGGCGGTCACCCGGGTGCCGTCGCGGTAGACGGTGTAGCCGGTCGCGCCGGACACCGCGTTCCACGCCAGCGTCACCGAACTGGCCGTCGTGCCGGAGACGGTCAGCCCGGCCGGGGTGGCCGGGACCGTCGGCTCCGGGTCGCCCCCGCCGCCCCCGTCGGGGCCGAGGACGGACACGTCGTCCACGTAGTAGGGCTGCTGGCCGTACCAGCCGTGGGTGTAGACCGTCACCGACGTGGTGTTCGAGCCCGTGGAGAAGCTGGTCGACAGCTGCTTCCAGGTGGAGGAGTCCGGCGTCCAGGTGGACACGTCCGTGGCGCCGGTGCCCGTCACGCCCAGGTAGGCGTACCCGCCCTGCACCCACCCGGTCAGCTGGTAGGTGGAGTTGGGCCGCACCGCGACCGTCTGGGAACAGCGGGCGTTGTCCTGCCCGGCGGGCGTGGCCTTCAGCGCGGCCGCACCGCCGTGCACGGGGGAGGAGACGACGCTGCCGCTGTTCGCGGAGCAGGTCCAGCCGCTCAGGCCCGACTCGAACCCGGCGTTCTTCGCGTTGTTGACGTCGGCGGCGGTCGCCTGGCCCGCGCCGGCGAGGGGAAGGGCGAGGGCCAGGGCGGAGACGAGGGCGACCGCCCAGGGGCGTCTGCCGCGTCCGGGCGTACGGGGTGCGCGGTCCACTTGGGGCCTCCGGTGGGGGAGTTGGGGAGGGGAGCGACGGTGGCCACCGTTGATGCCCCACACCGTGGTCCAGACCAATCCGCTTGTCAATAGGTCCAGACCGGAAACGGCGGCGCCCGCGCACGAGTAGCGCGGCGCACGGGTGGGAAGCGTGGCCCGGAGGGCCCGGGGCGGGCCCGGCGTCAAGTCGGGTGCACAGAACCCACACGGTCGGTGCCGTATCGAGACCGGCGAGATGATCGACCTGCCCCGGTTTGACGCATTGTGAGGCCCAGGAGTTGCTGTTCGGCTGCCCAAAGGCTGTTCTCCGGTCACAGACCCGCGGATACAGTGCTGAGGTAGTCACGCAGTGAAGTCACGAGGGCGCACCGGAGTAACACCCGGTGGGCCGACGGGCATGGGGAGAACGGGGAGCCGCGCGTGCCAACTGCCGTTGCCGTGACCGGCGCCGACATGGCGCTGCCGGCGCAGGACGAACGGACCCTGCCCGCCGTCGTGCTGCGCGACGTCGACACCCGCCCGCTCGACCAGGTGCTGACCGAGGTCCAGGCGGTCGTCGAGGCGCACGGCCATGTCGTCGTCGTGTGCTCCCCGGCCACCCCGGCCCCCGTCCTGCGCCGGCTGCACACCCTGCGCTCCCTGCTGGAGAGCGACCGGATAGCCCTGTTCCGCCCCGACCTGCCGCCGCTCGCCGTGGCCGTGCTGGCCCGCCAGTTACGGCAGCTCGCCTCCTGCGACATCGGACCCGGCGTGCTGGCCTCGGCCGGCCGCCTGCTCACCCACTACCTGCACGCCGGGGCGCTGCTGGGCTCCGTCGCCCGCCTCGACCGGGTGCCCGTCGACCTCAAGCAGCACGCCAAGTCCTGGCTGCCCGGCAGCCAGTTCGCCGTCCTCGCCCACCCGCAGCCGCAGCTCGTCCGCCTCGGCCCCGACGCCATGCTGGACGGACCCGAGTTCGGCACCTGGATGCTCGTCGCCCGCGGCCAGCTCCCGTCCGACTGGGTCACCACCACCCTGGCGCCCGCCTGGCGGGTGCAGGGCCTGCGCGAGGCTCCCCTGCCCGCGGAGTCCGGCCGCTGGTGGGGCACCGGCAAGCTCGTCGAGTTCTGCACCTACCTGCCCGACCTGTCCGTGCTCTACCAACTGGTCACGTCCGTACGGCGCGGCACCTGCCACTGGTGCGGCATCGACGTCATCGGCGACCGCTGCGTGTTCTGCTCGGCCACCCCGCCCGCCCCGGAGGGCAGACCGGCCCTCACCCGACGCACCTGACCCGTCCGCCCACCGCACGAGCCCGCACCGTCCCGCTCGACCGCCACCCCCCAACGAGGTTGCACGGTTCATGAACTCCCGTCAGCGCCGCGGCGTGATACTCATCCTCCTGTCGGTCCTGTGCGCCCTCGGCGCGTTCGCCGGCGTGCTCTCCGTCATCAACGACGTGCGCTCCAAGGTCGGCCCCGAGGTCGCCGCGTACCGGCTGAACACCGACATCGCGCCCTACACCACGCTCGGCGCCGACCAGTTCGAGCGGATCGAGATGCCCGAGCGCTGGCTGTCGGAGAACGCCGTCACCGACCTCGACGACATCCGCGGCAAGATCGCCGTCACCACCCTGCGCAAGGGGTCGCTGCTGCAGACCGACATGATCGTGGACCGGCCCGCCCTCCAGCCGGGGCAGCAGGAGGTCGCCATCATGATCGACGCGGCGACCGGCGTGGCCGGCAAGATCACCCCGGGCTCCACGGTCAACGTGTACGCCACCTTCGAGGGGCAGCGCGAGGGCGACCCCGACCAGTCGAAGATCATCGTCACCGGCGCCAAGGTCCTCGACGTCGGCCGGCTCACCGCCCTCCAGCCCGACGAGGACGACCGCCGCGGACCCGCCGACGCCGTCCCCATCACCTTCGCGCTGTCCACCCTCGACGCCCAGCGCATCACCTACGCCGAGTCGTTCGCCCAGCGGGTGCGGCTCGCGCTGGTCGGCCCCGGGGGCGACACGGGCGTCCCCGAGAAGGACCGGACGTACGAACTCGCGCAGGACAAGTGAGAGGCCCGCATGTCCACCAGGATCCTCCCGGCAGTCGGTGACGCGGACGCGGCCCGGTCCCTCACCACCCTGACCGGCCAGCTCCCCGACGCGGAGCCGCTGGCCCCGGTGACCGACTCCACCCAGCTCGTCGACACCCTCTCCCGGCTGGCCGCCGAGTCCCTGGACGAACTGCCCGAGGTGGTCGTCGTCCACGAGCGGATCGGCCCCGTCCCCGCGCTGGAACTGATCCGCGAGGTCGCCCTGCGCTTCCCCGCCGTCGGCGTCGTCCTCGTCACCTCCGACGCGAGCCCCGGCCTCTTCCAGGCCGCCATGGACCACGGCGCCCGCGGCCTGGTCGCCCTCCCGCTGAGCTACGAGGAACTCGCCAGCCGCGTCCAGGCGGTCGCCCAGTGGTCGGCCGGCGTACGACGCCACCTGGGCGGCGAGCGCGACACGGTCACCGGCGCGGGCGGCACCGTCGTCACCGTCAGCGGCGCCAAGGGCGGGGCCGGCGCCACCCTCACCGCCGTCCAGCTCGCGCTCGCCGCCCAGACCTCCGGACGCGCCACCGCCCTGGTCGACATGGACCTCCAGACCGGGGACGTCGCCTCCTACCTGGACGTCCAGTTCCGCCGGTCCGTCGTCGACCTCGCCGCGATCAACGACATCTCCCCGCGCGTCCTCGCCGACGCCGTCTTCCGCCACGACAGCGGACTCGCCCTGCTGCTCGCCCCCGCCGAGGGCGAACGCGGCGAGGAGGTCACCGACCGGGCCGCCCGCCACATCGTCGGAGCCCTGCGCTCCCGCTACGAGGTCGTCGTCATCGACTGCGGCGCCCAGCTCGGCGGCGCGGGCGCGGCCGCGGTGGAGATGGCCGACCGGGCCCTGCTGGTCACCACCCCCGACGTCATCGCCGTACGGGGCGCCAAGCGGACCGTGCGGATGTGGGACCGGCTGCAGATCCGCAAGGCGGAGGAGACGACCGTCGTCGTCAACCGGCACACCCGGTCCACGGAGATCCAGCCGCCGCTCATCGCGCGGATCACCGGCACCGCCGTCGCCGCCACCACGATCCCCGCCCACTTCAAGGAGCTCCAGGGCGTGGTGGACGCCGGGCGCGTGCACGAACTGGAGGCCAAGAGCACCGTGAAGCAGGCGATGTGGGCGCTGGCCGGCGAACTCGGCCTGGTGCGGGCCGCGGACACCGGCCACAAGGGCGGACGGCTGCGCGGCGACCGGGGCGCGGCCGGCTTCCGGCGGCGCAGGGACGGTACGGGATGAGCGGCGGCAGGCGGCCGACGGCGACGGGGCCGTACCGCGACCGGGGGCAGGTCACCGTCGAGTTCCTCGGCATGACCCCGACGATCCTCGTCACGCTGGTCGTGCTGTGGCAGCTCGTGCTCGTCGGCTACACCTTCACGCTCGCCGGGAACGCCGCCGACGAGGCGGCCCGCGCCGGGACCGCCGCGTCCCCCGGCGCACGTCAAGGCGCCTGCCAGGCGGCCGGGACGGACAAGCTGTCGGGCGCCTGGGGCGACGGCGCCACGGTGACCTGCGCGACCGGGGGAGGCATGGTCACCGCCGACGTGAGACTCACCGTGCCGATCCTCTTCCCCGGCACCCTGTCGTTCCCCTTCGAGGTGACCGGTCACGCGGGCGCGGTCGAGGAGGAGACGGACTGACATGGCGTACCGACCCGACATGGCGTACCGACCCGACCTTTCGAACCGGCGCGGCGACGGCCGCCGCCGTGACCGCGGGCAGGTGGCGATCGAGTACCTGGGCTTCCTGCCGGTCCTGCTGATCGTGGCGATGGCCGGCGTACAGCTCGGCCTGATCGCCTACACCGCCCAGCAGGCCGGCACGGCCGCCCGCGCGGGCGCCCGCAGCGCCTCCCTGGACCAGGGCGCCCAGGCCGCCTGCGCGGCCGCCGTCAGCTCCTGGCTGGCCGGCGGCACCTCCTGCGGGACGGCGGAGGGCGGCGACGAGGTCACCGTCACCGCCCGGGTCGACATCCCGTCGATCGTGCCCGGCTGGGACTTCGGATCGGCGGGAAGGAGCGCCACGATGCCCGTCGACCACTGACCCCATCACCACCGGAGCGCCCGACGACGAGGACCAGGACCGGGACCGGGACAAGGACGAGGAGCGAGCGACTCATGAGCCTGCGGGCACGCATCAACTCCCCCGAGGAGAGGACCGGGCGGGGCGAGGACGGCCACCTCGTCGCGTCCTACCGCGCCAAGCTCCTGGAGGAGATCGACCTCGCGGAGATGAGCGCGCTGTCCCCGGCCGAGCGCCGGGCCCGGCTGGAACGCGTCCTCGGCCACATCATCAGCCGCGAGGGTCCCATCCTGTCCACGGTCGAACGCGCCCAGCTGATCCGCCGCGTCGTCGACGAGGCCCTCGGCCTCGGCATCCTGGAACCGCTGCTGGAGGACGCCTCCGTCACCGAGATCATGGTGAACGGCCCGGACGCCGTCTTCGTCGAGCGCGGCGGCCGGGTGGAGCAGCTGCCGCTGCGGTTCGCCTCCAACGACCAGCTGATGCAGACGATCGAACGCATCGTCTCCACCGTGAACCGCCGCGTCGACGAGTCCAACCCCATGGTCGACGCCCGGCTGCCGTCCGGGGAGCGCGTCAACGTCATCATCCCGCCGCTGTCCCTGACCGGCGCGGTCCTCACCATCCGCCGCTTCCCCCGCTCCTTCACCCTCCAGGAGCTGATCGGCCTCGGCTCGCTCGACGAGCCCATGCTGTACCTGCTGGCCGGACTGGTGCAGGCCCGCTTCAACATCATCGTCTCCGGCGCCACCGGCACCGGGAAGACGACCCTCCTCAACGCCCTGTCCGGGCTGATCCCCGAGGGCGAACGCATCATCACCATCGAGGACTCCGCCGAACTCCAGCTCCAGCAGCCGCACGTCATCCGCCTCGAGTCCCGCCCGCCCAACGTCGAGGGCAAGGGCCGCGTCACCATCCGCGACCTGGTGCGCAACTCCCTGCGGATGCGGCCCGACCGCATCGTCGTCGGCGAGGTCCGCGGCGGCGAGTCCCTGGACATGCTCCAGGCGATGTCCACAGGACACGACGGCTCCCTCGCCACCGTCCACGCCAACAGCGCCGAGGACGCCCTCACCCGGCTGCAGACCCTCGCCTCCATGTCCGACGTGGAGATCCCCTTCGTCGCCCTGCACGACCAGATCAACAGCGCCGTCGACGTGATCGTCCAGCTCACCCGGTTCGCCGACGGGGCCCGCCGCATCACCGAGATCGCCCTGCTGGAGAGCCACGGCGGGGAGCCGTACCGGCTGGCCACGGCCGCCCGCTTCGACGCGCTCCCGATGACCCCCGACGGCCGCGTCCACGGCTCCTACGTCCACCACCCCCTGCCCCGGCGGACCGCCGACCGCCTCTACATGGCCGGCCAGCCCGTCCCCCAGGCGTTCGGCATCGCCCACACCGCCGACCAGCTCGCCACCCGAGAAGCCAGGTAGGTACCGCCCCCATGGAGCTGCAGAACCTGATCACGCTGACCACCGGCCTCACCCTGCTGACCTGCGTCCTCGCGGTCGCCGGCGTGCACCTCCACGCGGCGGGCCGGGCGCAGCGGCAGGCGCTGGTGGACCGGCTGTCGGCCACCGGGGAGCTCCCGTCCGCCGGCCGCCGGCGCCGCTTCCCCACGCTGGACCGCCGGCTGCGCCGCACCCGCCTCGGCCGCAAGCTGGAGCTGCGCCTGCTCGCGACCGGCCTGGACGTCACGCCCGGCGAGTTCTTCGTGGCGATGCTCGTCGCCGTCGCCGGACTGTGGCTGGCCGGGCAGGCCGCCCTCGCGCCCTTCTTCGGCCCGATCGCGGCACTGCTCGGCGTCTGGGCGGCCGTGCAGTTCCTCGACTGGCAGCGGCAGAAACGCATCGAGCGGTTCATCAACCAGCTTCCCGAGCTGGCCCGCATCCTCGCCAACGCCACCCAGGCGGGCCTCGCCCTGCGCACCGCCCTCGGCATCGCCGCCGAGGAGCTGGAGGCCCCGGCCGGCGAGGAACTCGCCAAGGTGGCCAACCAGCTGGCGATGGGCGCCTCCATGGAGGACGCCCTCGGCGAACTCTCCGACCGCCTCCCCTCCCGCGAACTGGTCGTCCTCGTCACCACGCTGGTGCTGGCCAACCGGGCGGGCGGCCAGGTGGTGAGCGCGCTGCGCAACCTCACCGAGACCCTGGAGGAACGCAAGGAGACCCGGCGCGAGGTCCGCACCCAGCTCTCCCAGGTCAGCATGACCTCCTACGCCGTGCCCGTGCTCGGCGTCGGCTCGCTGTTCCTGATGAACGGGGTGAAGGACGGCGCCCTGGAGCGCATGACCGGATCGACGGCCGGACAGATCGCGGTCCTCGTCGCCTTCGGCCTGTACGCCGTCGGCTTCCTGCTCATCCGCCGCCTGTCCCGCATCGACGTCTGAGCCGGAAGGGGACGACGACATGGCACTCCTGCTCGCCGCGCTCATGGCCCTCGCCGTGTGCGGCGTCTTCGCCGGCCTCCGCATGTACCGGGCGGAGGCGAAACTCCCCGGCGACCTGATGCTCGCCCTGGAGGTCGGCTCCACCCGCACCGGCGCGGTCGACTCCCTCATCGACCGCATGGGCATGCGCTACGCACCCGCCGTCCTGCGGCTCATGGGACCGAAGCAGGTCGCCAGGTACCGCCGCAGGATCGACCTGGCGGGCAACCCCGGCGGCCTCACCATCCACCGCTACGCCGCCCGCCGCGCCGTCTACGGCGCCCTCGGCGGCTTCGGCTTCCTGGTGTTCCTGATGCGCGGCCAGCTGTTCGTGGCGCTGCTGCTGCTCGCGTTCGGCGCGTTCTGGACGGAGGTCGGCATCTGGTCGGCGATCCGCGTCCGCAAGGACGTCATCGAGCGGACCCTGCCCGACTTCCTCGACGTCCTCGCCGTCGTGGTCAGCGCGGGCCTGGGCTTCCGCCAGGCCCTGGAACGCGTCTCCTCCCAGTACGAGGGCCCCTGGGCGGACGAACTGCGCATCACCCTGCGCCAGATGGACCTCGGCATGAGCCGGCGGCAGGCCTTCGCCGAACTGCGCCGCCGCAACGACTCCGAGCAGGTCGCCATGTTCGTCACCGCCCTCCAGCAGGGCGAGGAGCTGGGCGCGCCGATCGTGGACACACTGGTGGCGCTCGCCAAGGACATGCGCCGCACGGACGCGCAGAACGCCCGCCGCAAGGCGGCCCGCGCGGTCCCCAAGGCCACCTTGATGATCACCACCTTCATGGTCCCGGCCACGATGATCCTTCTCGGAGCCGGCCTGATCCTCGGCTCCGGCACCGACTTCGGCTCGCTCACGGGCGAGTGACGGGAGACGGAGTGCGATGACGACGACGCGGACACGAAGGGGACGGGCGTGGCGGCGGCGCCGCGGCCCGGCTCTTCGACGGCGGGCGGGGGCGGGGCCGGTCGCGCCGGTCGCCGTGCGCGCGCGGACGCCGCAGGGGGTGGCGGGGACGGCGGTTCCGCCGCACGCGCCTCGCGTCCCCCAGGAGCCGCCCGCCCCACCGGTCACGGACACCCAGCTCCAGGTGAACGCCCTCCAGGCACTGTGCCGGCAGGCCTTCGGCTTCCGGCTCGCGATGATCGCCGTGGCCGCCCCGTCCGCCCTGCTCAACGCGGGCCCCGGCTGGGGCGTACGCCTGGTCGGCAGCGCGGTCGTCGTCACCTTCATGGTGTCGTACGCCCTCTTCCGCGACTGGGAGCGCTTCGGCCCCCTCCTCCTGCGCCACCCCACCCTCCTCGCGGCGGACACCCTCTTCGGCGCGCTGCTGCTGGTCTCCGCCGGCCCCGACACCACCCTCGCCTACGTCAGCGTCTGCACGCCGCTGCTCGCGGGCCTCATCTACGGCTGGCGCGGCGCGGCCGTCTTCGCCTCGCTCCAGGGCGTGATCCTGCTGCTCGTCCACGCCACGCTGGACAACCCGCACACGGAACCCGCCGAGACGCTGATCCTGCCCGGCCTGTGCGTGATCGCGGGGGCGGTCGGCTCCAGCCTGCGCAAGCTGATGCTCCACCTCGGCGAGGCGACCCGCGCCCTGGCCGCGGTCCGGGCCCGGCTCGCGGTCACGGAGGCGGTCGACGCCGAACGGGCGCGTCTGGCCCGGGAGATGCACGACTCGGTGGCCAAGACGCTGCACGGGGTCGCCCTGGCGGCCGACGGCCTGGCCTGCTCGGCGGGCGCCGCCCGTATGGACCCGGCCCTGGTCAAACGCCAGGCGGAACTGGTCGCGCGGTCCGCGCGGAGGGCGGCCGCCGAGTCGCGGGAACTGCTGACGGACCTGCGGAGGCAGGGGGAGCCGGGGCGGGCGGTGGACGTGCTGGGGGAGCTGGCGTGTGCGGTGCGGGACTTCAGGGCGCGGAGCGGGGCGCCGGTGACGTACGCGAGGACGGGTGAGGGCGGTCGGCCTCTGCGGGTGCCCCCGGCGGTGGCCCGCCAGCTCCTCTCCATCACCGAGGAGGCGATGGAGAACGCCCACCGTCACGCACGGGCGGCTCGAATGGACGTACGGGCCGCCGTTCAGGCCGGCGTTCTGACGGTCAGCGTCCGCGACGACGGCACGGGCCTGCCCGGCCTCCCCGCCCCTCCCGACCTCGACCGCCTGCGCCGCTCGGGCCACTTCGGCCTGGTGGGCATGGCCGAACGGGCCGCCTCGGTCGGGGCGCGCATCAGCTTCGGACGGGGCGAACGGGGGCGCGGCACGGAGGTGCGGGTGGAGTGGCCGCTCGCGTTACCGAGGACGGAGGTCCGCCATGAGCGGTGAACGGGACCCGTTCGGGGAGGTGCCGCCTCCCGACCCTCTACGGCTGGTCGTGGCCGACGACAACCCGGTGGTCCGCGCGGGGTTGACGGCCCTCCTCTCCGGCCGCGAGGACCTGGAGGTGGTGGCGGAGGCGGCGGACGGCAGGAAGGCGTACGAGGCGACGCTCGCCCACCTCCCCGACGTGGTGCTGCTGGACGTCCGCATGCCGGGGGTGGACGGCCTCACGGCCCTCCCTCACCTGGTGCCGCTCACGGCGGTCCTGATGCTGACGTACAGCGGGGAGTCGGACATCGTCCACGAGGCACTGCGCCGGGGTGCGAACGGGTACCTGGTGCACGGCGAGTTCACCCCCGACGAACTGGTGACGGCGGTCCGGGACGCGAGGCGGGGGAGGCCGCACTTGACGCCGACGGCGGCGGGGAGGTTGCTGGCGCAATTGCGGGCGGGGGGCACGGGCGACTCCGCTTCCGGCGCTGCGTCTGGGAGGCGTTGGCTGAATGCCGGACCTACTTCTACGGAAAACCTTTCGCAACTGCAACCAGATATGGCACAGTCGGTGTCTGGCAGGTCGACGTACGGGCTGAGCGCGAGGGAGGCGGAGATCATGGAGCTCATCGCGTCCGGCATGAGCAACCAGCAGATCGCCGCCACCTGCTTCATCAGCGAGAAGACGGTCAAGAACCACATCAACCGCATCTTCGCGAAGCTGCACAGCACGAGCCGCTCCGAGGCCACGGCCAAGTGGCTCGGGACGCGGCGGGGTCCGGCCCGGGACGGAGGTGACCGGTGGTGAGGCGCACGCCGACGACGCGATGGGCCCGCCCTTGGGTCCGGAAATGGGCCCCGGGGCCCTTGAGGGGCCTGACCAACCCCTCGTACGGTGCCGAGGTCGACAGCGGCCCCGGCACCCAGGCCGCCACCGCGTCAGCCGGAGGGGAACACCATGGGCAACTGGATCAACACGACGGTCAGGCACCTCCAGTCCCGCGCATCCCGTCGCGACGACCGGGGGCAGACGGCGGTGGAGTACCTGGGGATCATCGCGGTGGTGGTGGCTATTGTGCTGGCGATCACGGGGACGGATATCGGGCAGACGATCTTCAATGCCATCACCGACAAGATCAGCGAGGTCACCGGCATCTGACCCGTCGGCGGCACATCGCCGATTCCGGGCAGGCCTTTCCCATCTACATCACGGTGGTGGGGGGTCTGCTCTTTCTCGCGTTCGCGTACCTGGCCGTCGGTCAGGCTGCAGCGAACCGGAACGGCGCGCAGACCGCCGCCGACGCTGCGGCTCTCGCAGCCGCACAGGAGAGGCGCGACCAGCTGTCCGGGGCGTGGGTGGAAAACCTCCTCGACCCCGAGAAGTGGCAGGACATCTTCGATGGCATGGCGGAAGGGCTGACACCGTCGTGCTGGAGGGCCGAGCAGCTGGCTGCCGCCAACGACGCGACGGTCCTGAGCTGCGATGCGGACGGTCTCCTCGGCTACACGGTCGAAGTGCAGACGAACAAGACGGTCGGTGATTCCATCGTGCCCGGCACCGAGACGAAGAGGTCAAGGGCGACGGCCAGCGCGGTGATCGAGCCACGCTGCGGCTTCGAACTACCCGCCGGGGGAGAGGAAGCCGACGAAGAGGAAAGGCTCCCGACGCTCAATTGCAAGGGCGGGACCGACTGGGAGCTGGACCCCGAGGCGCCCGAGGACCTGCTGCCGAAGCCCGAGGACCTTTTCGACGTTCACCTGGCCGACTGACAAGCTAACGACGAGTGACTGAGGATGCAGGGTATGAGCGTTCGGTTCACAACGAGGGCCCGTAGCGGGGCCGTCGCGCTGGTTGTTGCGGCCGGACTGGCCCTGGGCGTGGCCGGCTGCGGCGGTGGCGGGGACGACGACGGCAAGCCGGAGAGCACCGCGTCCGCATCACAGGAACGCGGGTCCGAACCGAGCACTCAGGAAAACGAAGCCACGGAGACGCTCGCGGAGCTCAGGGGGCCGGACGGCTTGCTGCTCCAGGTCACCTCGGCCGAGCGGGACGACGGCGGCTTCGTCACGGTCAACGGGACCCTGAAGAACGACAGTGACAAGTCGCTGAACCTGCCCGCGCAGCTGAGTGGCAACGAGACCGAGGTCATCCGCAACGGTCGGTCGCTCGGCGGGGCGACGTTGGTCGACAGCAAGGGCAAGAAGCGCTACTACGTCCTGCGTGACACGGACGGCCGCCCTCTGACGACCACGGGCATCACCGGCATCAAGTCGGGTGAGTCGGTGCCGGTCTTCATGCAGTTCCCCGCGCCGCCCACCGACACGGTCGAGGTGTCCATCCAGTTGCCCATGTTCGCCAGCGGCACCATCCAGATCTCTGGGTGAGGCAGGGATGACACACACGCGCCTCCTTCTCATCGGCACGCTCGCCACGCTGCTGGCCGCCGGCCCGGCCGTGGCCCGCGCCGACGACGGACCGAGCGTCCCGCCGGGCACGGAAGCCAGTGCCTCCGCGCCCGTGGAACTGGACCCCAACGACCCCGACCTGAAGCTCCCCGACGGGGCCACCCTCGCCGAGCCGAAGGTGCTGGACATCAAGTCCGTCGTCGAGGACCAGAGCGGGGACGAGCGCCGCGAGGACACGAACACGAACGTGACGTTCGCCCTCCAGGCGGAGGTCCTCTTCGGCAAGGACAGCGCCAGGATCTCCGGACAGGCGAGGGCCCGCATCAGCGTCATCGCGAACGAGATCAAGACGCAGAACGCGTCCCGCATCCGCGTCTTCGGGTTCACGGACAACCTCGGCTCGTCCGCCCACGGCGACGTGCTGTCCCGCAAGCGGGCCAACGCGGTGCACGGCATCCTGGAACAGGAGCTGAGCGACGCGAACATCACGTACGAAGTGCGTGGGTACGGCGAGGACTACCCGATCGCGGACAACTCGACGGAAGAGGGCCGGAAGAAGAACCGGCGGGTGGAGATCTCGTTCCCGCGAGGGGAGAACTGAGCCGGCTCAGCGGAGTGCACGGACCTCCACCACCGCCCCCACGCCAAGCCCCCATCCCGCCATGGCGCCCGCCTCGGCCTCGACCACATGCCGCGCCCGGACGCGCGGCCGCCCCAGCCGTCCGGGCGGCATGGTGCGCACGGCGAGCACGCGGAGCCGCCGGTCCAGGTAGGCGACGTCGATGGGCATGCGCATACGGAAGGTGTGGATGCTGTTGGCGGGCGAGAGCAACAGGGCTCCCTCCAGGGCGTCCCGCCCGAGCAACCCCCGCGTCCGCGCCCGATAGGACGCCGCGACCTCCAACGGCACCCGCGCGCTGACGCCCCCGTCCGGCCGCAGCACGACCAACTCCCCACGCCCGTCCCGCCACCGCACCACCGCGCCTCCCCTCACCCCGGCGAACGTACCCCGCGCCACTGGATAACGTGACCCCACGAAAGCGACGCCTCGCCCCACCGGGAGCTTCCTTGAACCGCCGTACCGCCTTCCTCACGACGCTCGCCGTGACCACGGCCCTGACCGCGACCGCGTGCGGCGGCGAGGACTCGGCCGCCTCGGGAAAGCGGGCAGACAGCAAGCCGGCGTCCCAGGCCCCATCCCCTGCCCCGACGCCAACGGCGTCGGAATCAAGCGGGCGCCCGACCATGACATTCCCGTCCGACGCGAAGAACGTCTTCGAATACGAGAAGACGGGCGACGCGGCGAAGGACGCGGCGCTGCGGGACAGCACCCTGGGCGTGAACTCTGTGGACGAGGCCATCTTCAAGGGCTCGACCGATTCCGAAGCGCTGGGCTTCTACAACGTGGACCGTGCGCTGAGCGGGGCGATCGTCTTCGTCAACCGGTACATCAAGGCGAACGACACATGGGTCGGTGAGACCCGGTACTTCGACTACGAGGTGGAGAATTCCAGCACCAAGAAGGCATACATCACCTATTGCTCGGACGAGAGCAAGTCCTTCCTGAAGAACAAGAAGACCGGCAAGGTGGACAACACTCCGACCACTGCCGACAGTTACGTGCTCTACCGCACCGCACTCACCAAGAATGCCGACGGCGTCTGGCAGACGACGGACGTCGCATCCGAGCGGGGCAGCGAGAAGTGCCAGCCGTGAATGCGCGACAGCCACTCCAGGAGCCGACCGTGAACCGCCGCCCCACCCTCCTCACAGCACTGGCACTGACCGCTACCGCCGCCCTGACGCTGTCCGCGTGCGGAAGCGACGACGACAAAGCGAGCGGCACCCAGGCCGATGGCGGCAACAAGCCCGCGTCCGTGAGCACGTCGGCCGCAACGTCTCCCGACCGCCCGAAGATTGAGTTGCCGGCAGACCTCGAGCTGACCTTCGAGGGCGGCGAGACGGGTGACCCAGTCAAGGATGCGATCCTCGCGGACAACGCGGAACGGATGCGCGCGGTCGACGCCGCGATCACCGGGACGGACCCCGAGGGCAAGGCGCTCGCCTTCTACAACACCGGCAAAGCCCTGCAAGCCGCGCAGGACTGGGTCGCCCAGTTCGAGGAGGCCGGGGCGACATTGACCGGCGAGGCCCGCTACTACGACCGCGAGGTGACGCTCACGGGCGACCGCTCCGCCACCCTGGTCTTCTGTGCGGACGAGAGCAGGGGCTTCAGCAAGGACAAGAAGACCAACGAGATCCACAAGACGCCGGTCACCAAGAACAGCTACGTGCTGTACAACACGAGGCTCGACAAGAACGTCGAGGGCGTCTGGCAGACGTCTCAGATCATCTCCACCAGGGGCGCGACTCAGTGTCAGCCATAGATAACGTGACCCCACGAAAGCGACGCCTCGCCCCACCGGGAGCCTTCTTGAACCCCCGCCGCCTCGTCCTCGCCACCCTCGCCCTGGCCGTGGCACTGACGCTCACCGCCTGCGGCGGGAACGACACCGACGCGCCTGCCAAGGGCAGCGACAAGGCTTCCGCTACTGCACAGCACTCGCCCTCGCCTTCGGCCCCCGCCGCCGACGGTGGTCGCCCCGTGATCAAGCTGCCCTCCGACGTGACCCACGCGTTCGACTGGGGCACGACGGGCGACCCCGTGAAGGACGCCGTGCTCGCGGACACCGAGCAGCGGATCAAGGCGGTGGATCTGGCCATCGCGGAACAGGACCCGCTCCACGAGGCCTACCGCTTCTACTCCGAGGGCACGGCTGCCGCGGGAAGTCAGCGGTACATTCAGGACTTCGTCGATCACAAGGCTCGTACGACGGGGTTCACCCGCTTCTACGACGCCGACGTGACGGTCCACGAGGACGGAACCGCCGCCCTCGTCTACTGCGAGGATCAAAGTAGGGCTTTCAACAAGTTCCTCGAGACCGGCAAGACGGACGTCACACCGGTGACCAAGAACTCCTACGTGATCTATGCGGCCACCGTGCGGAAGAACGGGAACGGTGTGTGGGTGACCGAGCGTCTGTCGTCGCAGCGGGGAAGTGCCACGTGCCGGCCCTGACGTAGGGCTCCGCGTCCCAATTCGGTATTAGCTGTGTTGCAGTTGACCCATTCGCTCTGGTGTCGCGCCGCGCCCGCTGGATAGCGTTGGCGCGCTGATGTGACGCCTCGCCCCACCGGGAGCCGACTGTGAACCGCCGTCCCACCCTGCTCGCAGCGCTTGCGCTGACCGCCACCGCGGCTCTGACGCTGTCCGCGTGCGGAAGCGACGACGACTCTCCCGCGAAGGACAGCGACACGATCGCGGGAGCGGACACGGGTGACAAGAAGTCGCCCTCGCCGGCCACGTCCGCCCCGGCCTCGGACGACCGCCCGAAGATCGAGCTGCCCAGTGACCTCTCCTACACCTTCGACTGGCCGAAGACCGGCGACAAGGAGAAGGACGCGGTCCTGGCCGACAGCGAGCAGTCCATCAAGGCGGTGGACCAGGCGATCGTCAAGCAGAACGCACTGGACAAGGCCTACCTCTACTACTACGAGGGTGAAGCAGCGGCCGAGACGCAGAGGTTCGTGCAGGACTACGTGGACCACAAGGCCGCGGTCACCGGGTCCTACCGCTTCTACGCACCGGAAGTGAATGTCGGTAAGGATGGAACGGCCTCGCTCAGCTATTGCGAGGACCAGGGCAAGGCCTTCGTGAAGTACCTCGAGACCAACAAGATCAAGAAGACCGAGGTCACCGCCAAGAGCTACGTGATTTACCACACGTCGCTGAAGAAGAACGACAAGGGCGTGTGGGTCATTCAGAAGATCGTCTCGCAGAGTGGGAGCGCCAAGTGCCAGCCGTGACCCGCACTTTCCGGACGTTCGCCGCTGTCGGCGCGGTCGTGTTCCTCCTGGCCCTGCCCGGCGTGGCTCACGCCGACGACGACCTGGGCAGCGGAACGCAGGGTGAAGACAAAGGCGCCAACCTCAACGACGACGGCACCCTCTCCGTCTCCGCCGGAGGCGTCCGCTTCGATCACTCCAAGAACGGCAAGGGCGGCAAGGTCGGCGCGCTCACGTCGAGCACCTCGTGGTCGCCCCCGCCCTGCTGGTACGCGCCCAAGTACTCCCCCGAGGAGCTGCAGGCGTACCTGGAGCCGATCTGGGAGGCCGGTTCGACGGGGCACGAGTGGGACAACGAGCAGCGGAAGAAGTACACGAACCCCGACGACCCGGAGAAGGACTTCAACAAGCACAAGTCCGGCAAGGGCTACTGGTGGGGCTCGTACGTCGACAAGAGCTTCCCGCCCGGCTGGGACTCCTGCACGAGGGACTACTTCTGGGTGGATCAGGGCGACCCGCCGCCCGCGGACGTCGAGAACGCCGTCACGCCGGAGGTTCTCGCCGAACTCGCCTACTCCGAGATCCGCGTCCCCGGTACCGAGGTCACCCTCGCGCCCGCGCAGGCGACCAAGGTGAATCTGCCGACCTGGTCGTGGCTGGACGGCGCGGAGTTCCAGCCGGTCTCGGTGACCGCCTCCGTGCCGGAGATCGGCATCTACGCGACGGCCACGGCGGAGCCGGTCGCGCTGAAGATCCAGCCCGGCACCCCGGACGCCGAGACGTACCCGGCCTCCGGTGTCTGCGAGATCGACAACGGCCGTATCGGCGAGCCCTACGCCAAGGGCAAGGCGAACCGGACGCCCCCGTGCGGGGTGAAGTACCTGCGCTCCTCCGGCGACGGCACCTTCCCGCTGCAGGCGACCGTCACCTGGGAGGTCCGCTGGACCGGATCCGGCGGCGCGGGCGAACGTCTGCCCGACGGTGAGTTCGGAGCGACCCAGGACGTCGTCGTCCAGGAGATCCAGTCCGTCAACCGCTAGCCCGACGGACACCGCTCCCCCCGCCCCGGCAAGGGTGTGCCGGGGCGGGCCCGTGTGGGTAGGTACACCCGCATGACGACGACACTCGGTGCTGTGTTCCGCCCCCAGCTCGCCCCCGAGCGGCTTTGCTCCGTCGTGCGCACCGCCGACGCGGCCGGGCTCGAGGAGCTCTGGCTGTGGGAGGACTGCTTCCGGGAGGGCGGCATCTCCACCGGCGCCGCAGCCCTCGCGTGGAGCGAGCGTCTGCGCGTCGGCGTCGGACTGCTGCCCGTACCTCTGCGGAACGTCGCCGTCACCGCCATGGAGGCCGCCTCCCTGCACCGGATGTTCCCCGGCCGCCCGATCCTCGGCGTGGGGCATGGCGTGCAGGACTGGATGGGGCAGGTCGGCGCGCGCGTCGGGTCGCCCCTCACCCTGCTGCGCGAGCATCTCCTCGCCCTGCGCGCCCTGCTGGCCGGGGAGACGGTGACGGCCAAGGGCCGCTACGTCACCCTCGACGACGTCGCGCTCGACTGGCCCCCGTCCGGCCCCGTCGACGTCCTGGCCGGCGGCATGGGCCCCCGCACCGTACGGCTCACCGGCGAGGCCGCCGACGGCACCATCCTCACCGCCGACACCTCCGCCGACGGCGTCCGGCAGGCGTGCGGGCTGATCCGGGAGGGCCGCGTCGAGGCGGGGCGTGACCCGGAGGGCCACCGGGTCGTCGTCTATCTGCTGACCGCGACCGGCGACGGGGCGCACGAGCGGCTGCGTGCCGAGCTGGTCGCCGAGGGGCACGGCGCGGACGCCGGCCTCGGGGTCGCCGGGGACGCCCGCGCCGTCGCCGACGCCGTACGACGGCTGGCCGAGGCGGGCGCCGACACGGTCGTCCTCCAGCCGACCGGCGACGAACCCGACCCGGAGGGCTTCGTCCGCTTCGCCGCGGAGGACGTGCGGCCACTCCTCACCTAGACCGCCCCCGCGGGGCGGGAGAAAAGCACGCGACGGACCGCCCCGTCCTCGTGCATCCTCGCCGCATGACCCCGCCTCAACCCCGCACCCGGACGGGTACGTTCGACGAACTCCTCGCCTCGGGCGCCTCCGTGCCCACCGAAGGGTGGGACTTCTCCTGGTTCGAGGGGCGCGCCACCGAGGCCCGGCCGTCCTGGGGGTACGCCACCACCGTGGCCGGCCGGCTGGGCGCGGTGGACGGGCCCGTGCTCGACGTCCAGACCGGCGGGGGAGAGGTCCTCGCGTTCGCCCTCGGCCGGGCGTCCCGGCGGCCCCCGATGGTCGCCGCCACCGAGGGCTGGCCGCCCAACGTCCGCAGGGCGGCGCACACGCTGCGGCCGTACGGCGCCGCTGTCGTCGCGGCGGCCGAGGACGCGCCGTTGCCGTTCGCTGACGGGTCCCTCTCCCTCGTCACCAGCCGGCACCCCGTCCGGCCGCTCTGGGACGAGATCGCCAGGGTGCTCAGGCCCGGCGGCGCCTACCTCGCCCAGCATGTCGGGCCCGCCAGCGCCTTCGAGCTCGTCGAGTACTTCCTCGGCCCGCTGCCCGAGGGGAGCCGTACGGCGCGCGACCCCGGGCGGGAGCGGCGGGACGCCGAGGCGGCCGGTCTTGAGGTCGTGGAGCTGCGGGCCGAGCGGCTGCGCATGGAGTTCTTCGACATCGCCGCGGTGGTGCACTTCCTGCGCAAGGTGATCTGGATGGTTCCCGGGTTCACGGTCGAGGCGTACCGGCCGCGGCTGCGGGAGCTGCACGAGCGGATCGAGGCCGAGGGGCCCTTCGTGGCCCACAGCTCACGTCATCTCGTCGAGGCCCGCAGGCCGGGCGGACCGGGCAGGCCCGGGGCCTGACGCCCGCGCGGTCCACGCGCGTAGTGTCCGCATCGTTATGGGTGAGGGCTGGTCTCGGCGGCGGTGCGTCCCTTAGGTTCGGACCAATTGATTCGCGCGAGCAAAGCTGCGCGGAAGGGTCACCGCGCAGTGGAGGGGGCTGCGCGGTGTCCGCATTCCCGGCGCGCATCGCCCGCCTCTCCTCCCCGCCTCCCCGCCGCCCCGTCTCCGGGTCAAGCCGCAGCCCGCGCCGGGGTCACCCGTCGGGGGGACGGCCGGAAGAGTGGCCGGAAAGGTGCAGGGTTGGTGTCACACCGTGCACACAGTCCCCTCAGCGCCCTTTTCTCGCGCGATTTCGCCCGGTTCCGGCCAGGAAGACCCCCTGAATCGGCTCCTCCGAGGGCATCCGGGCGTCGCCGGGCGGTTTCGGAGAGTAGTTGTGCCGCGCCGATGCACGCAGCATCACTTACGAAGGGTTATGGTGGAAACCCCCCCTCGGGCCGGTCCGTCTCCCCCCCCACGGACCGGCCCGTTTTTTCTTGCCCACCGCTCTCCGCCGCTTCCCGCATCCCCGCTGGCTAGAGTCGCGGCATGTCGAACGAGCATCCGGCTCCACCCGCGCAGCCGCCGTACGGACAGCCCTACGGACAGCCCTACGGACAGTCCGGCACCCCCTCGCCGTACGGACAGCCCTCCCCGTACGCCCAGCCCTCATACGCCCAGCCCCCCGGCTGGCCCGCCACCGTGCCCGCCGGCATGCCCGGTCCCGTCCGCGCCGCGCAGATCGTGATCTTCGCGGCGTTCGGGGTCGGCGTGCTGCTGACCGTCCTCGTCGCCGCCGGCGCGGGAGCCTATGGGGCGGGGCGGTTCTTCGGTATGCACCTGATGACCGCCGTGCTGTTCGTGCTGGCGTTCCGCTTCCCGACGGCGGGCAACGGTGTGCGCGTGGCCTCGGTCGTGCTGGCCTGCCTGCAGATCTTCTTCGCGCTCAGCGGCACCGCCCGGGGCGTTCCGCTCGGCATCCTGCCGCTCGGCACCGGCGTCACCGTCCTGGTGCTGCTCTGCCTGGAGCCCTCGAGGCAGTGGTTCCGGAGGCAGCGCGCAAACGGCGTGCCACCGCAGTACAGCTGACAAAAGCGCGCCAGACCGGACGTTGGGGACCCCCGCCCCGGCGGGGGTACGCTTCGCCTCTGGGGACCGCCATCCGGGCAGGGGCCGCCCGCGGCCGAGACCGGGCCGCTTGCCGCGTGACGCGGCGGGGCGCCGCGCCTGTCCGATCCGTACGGAGGGGCTGACGATCACGTGAACCTGCGCGACAAGCTGCGGAGCCTGCTGGTCAGGCTGTACGCACGCCGGGTGGAAGGCCACCTGGACACCGCTCAGGTGCCGAAGCACATCGGCGTCATCATGGACGGCAACCGCCGCTGGGCGAAGGCCTCGGGTTCCAGCACGGTGCACGGCCACCGGGCCGGCGCCGAGAAGATCGAGGAGTTCCTCGGCTGGTGCTCCGAGACGGACGTCGAGGTGGTCACCCTGTGGCTGCTGTCGACGGACAACTTCGACCGGCCCAAGGAGGAACTGGTCCCGCTCCTCGGCATCATCGAGGACGTGGTGCGCACCCTCGCCGCCGACGGACGCTGGCGGGTCCACCATGTGGGCACCCTCGACCTCCTGCCCTCCGGGATGCAGACGGTCCTGAAGGAGGCCGAGGCGGCCACCGCGCACGTCGACGGAATAGTCGTCAACGTCGCCATCGGGTACGGGGGACGCCAGGAGATCGCCGACGCCGTGCGCTCCATGCTCTTCGAGGCCCACGACAAGGGCGTCCCGATGGACGAGCTCGCCGAGTCCGTGGACGTCGACATGATCGGACGTCACCTCTACACCAAGGCGCAGCCCGACCCGGACCTCGTCATCCGCACGAGCGGCGAACAGCGGCTGTCCGGATTCATGCTGTGGCAGACGGCCCATTCGGAGTACTACTTCTGCGAGGTCTTCTGGCCGGCCTTCCGCAAGGTGGACTTCCTGCGCGCGCTGCGCGACTACGCCGCCCGCCACCGCCGCTTCGGCGGCTGAGCGCCCTCACCTCGCCTCCCGCACCTCGCCTCCCGCACCCCTTCTCCCGCATCGCCGCGGCACCCGGAGCGCCTCCGCACCACCTCGCGCCCCCCTCGGGTCACCAGGCGTCACGCGCCGTTCACCGGCGCGTCGTCACGGGCCGTGGCATGGCAGCGCTTCTTCGAGGGCATAACTCAGTCAGGTCGACGCCCGAACCACGGGTGTCGGATCTCAGCGGACGGCACGGGAGCCGTCCGCCCGGGAGGCCCTTTGCACCAGCCCGACCGTGCGGTCACGGCACGGAAGAAGCGGCGGAGGGCCGGTTCTCGGTCCCGCTGTGCATCGCGGCCGTCGACCGGTCCAGCTCCGTCTCGTCGCTCCCCGACCTCATCCGAGGGGGTTCGTCCTTCCGTGGTGACCAGCGCAAAGCGCCACAAGCCCGACCGGCGCACCTACGTTCTCGACACCAGCGTCCTGCTGGCCGACCCCCATGCCCCGAGCCGCTTCGACGAGCACGAGGTCGTGCTCCCCGTCGTCGTGGTGACGGAGCTGGAGGCCAAGCGGAACCATCCCGAGCTCGGCTACTTCGCCCGCCAGGCCCTGCGCCTGCTGGACGACTACCGGGTGCGGTACGGCCGTCTCGACGCCCCCATCCCGACCGGGGACCTCGGCGGAACCCTGCGGGTCGAGCTCAATCACTCGGACCCCAGCGTGCTGCCCAGCGGCTACCGCCTGGGGGACAACGACTCCCGCATCCTCGCGGTCGCCCGCAATCTGCAGGCGGAGGGATTCGACGTCACCGTCGTCTCGAAGGACCTCCCGCTCAGGATCAAGGCGTCCTCCGTCGGCCTCCTCGCCGAGGAGTACCGCGCGGAGCTCGCCATCACGGACTCCTCCGGCTGGACCGGGATGTCCGAGCTGACCCTGCCCGGCGAGCAGGTGGACATCCTGTTCGAGGAAGGCCATGTGTATGTGCCGGAGGCCGCGGACCTGCCGGTGCACACGGGCCTGACCATCCAGTCCGAGCGCGGCAAGGCGCTCGGCCGGGTCACCCCGGAGGGCAACGTCCGCCTGGTGCGCGGCGACCGGGAGGCGTTCGGCATCAAGGGCCGCAGCGCCGAGCAGCGGATCGCGCTCGACCTGCTGCTGGACCCGGACGTCGGGATCGTGTCCATGGGCGGCCGGGCCGGCACCGGCAAGTCCGCGCTCGCGCTGTGCGCGGGTCTGGAGGCCGTGCTGGAGCGGCGGCAGCACCAGAAGGTGATGGTCTTCCGTCCGTTGTACGCGGTGGGCGGGCAGGAGCTGGGCTATCTGCCCGGTTCCGAGGCCGAGAAGATGAGTCCCTGGGCCCAGGCCGTGTTCGACACGCTGTCGGCGGTCACCAGCCGGGAGGTCATCGAGGAGGTCACCGCGCGCGGCATGCTGGAGGTCCTGCCGCTCACCCACATCCGGGGCCGCTCGCTGCACGACGCGTTCGTCATCGTGGACGAGGCCCAGTCGCTCGAGCGGAACGTCCTGTTGACCGTTCTGTCCCGGATCGGGGCCAATTCCCGGGTCGTCCTGACGCACGACGTGGCGCAGCGGGACAATCTGAGAGTCGGCCGGTACGACGGTGTGGTCGCCGTCGTGGAGAAGCTGAAGGGGCACCCGCTGTTCGCTCATGTGACCCTGAGCAGGTCCGAGAGGTCCCAGATCGCGGCCCTTGTGACCGAAATGCTCGAAGACGGTCACATCTGACCCTCGCGTCCCAACACGGGGCGGTTACGCGGGAGTTGGCGCCGTCCGGAAAAGGCGTAGAGCCTAGCCGGGCGGCGTCGGCGCGTGTGCGGCTTTCCGATAATCGCTGGGGCCAAACGACATGTGAGCTTTCACACGCAACAGAGAATTGCCTTGCGCCGCCCGGTTACGGCAGAGTCTCACTCCTGTCAGGCCCCGCATACGACACAGCTGTATCCCCAGCCGTACAGGACCACTTGGAAACACCGTTTCAACTTCATAGCGTCGTCGTATGCCGCCCGAGCACCACGCGGCGCTCCTGTCGAAGGAGTTGCCCACCGGGCCCGTGCCTCCCGTGACCCGTAGTTGGGGAGGCCAGTGTCAGGGGCACGATTGCGTCCGCGAGGGTCACCGAAGCGGGCGATGCTGGAAGGAAACCGTGTGAGCCGGATCTCGGTCCGGGGATTCGCAGTGGCCTCGGCTACGGCGGTCACCGCTGTCGGAAGCGTCGTCGGCGTTGCCACAGGCAGCACCGCAGCGCAGAACAACGACGCCGAAGCGACGGCAGCCGGCACCACGCTGCTCGCGGACATCCCCGCGGGGCAGCAGGCGCAGGTGCAGACCGCGTCGCTGACGCAGCAGGCCCAGACGATGGCCATCGCCGCGGACGCGACCGCCAAGAAGGACGCGGAGGAGGCAGCCCGCAAGGCCGCCGCCGAGACCGCGATCGCGAAGAAGAAGGAAGCCCAGAAGGCCGAGCAGGAGGCCAAGGAGCGCGAGGAGGCCGAGAAGGCCGCCAGCCGCTCCGCCGCGCGTGACGCGTCCTCCTTCGCGGCGCAGGCCTCCTACTCGGTCGCCGACGTCCAGGCCATCGCCCGCCAGATGGTGCCCGCCGACCAGTTCCAGTGCTTCAGCAACATCGTGGACCACGAGTCCAGCTGGAACTACCAGGCCATGAACCCCTCCTCCGGCGCCTACGGCCTCGTGCAGGCCCTGCCGGGCTCCAAGATGGCCTCCGCCGGCGCCGACTGGCAGACCAACCCGGCCACCCAGATCAAGTGGGGCCTCAACTACATGGACGACCGCTACGGCAGCCCGTGCGGCGCCTGGGAGTTCTGGCAGGCCAACAACTGGTACTAGGTCCGCGGACCGTCCCGCCGCCTCGCGGCGCGCTCGACTCCGGCGACAGCCCCGCACCGTCCTACGGTGCGGGGCTGTCGCCCTGTACCGTCTGATCGACGGCGCCAGGGGGACTGGTGGGGAGAAACGGGGGAAGAGGACGGATCATGTCGCGACTGCCAGGATGGCTCGACCGGGTCGGAGCCGGACTGACGAAGGTCGGCAAACGGCTGGAGGAGCGCCGCGCCGAAGTCACGCGCGACCAGGGGCCGGACGACGACCCCGCGCGCGGCGCCACCGGCACCGACCGGCCTCCGCCGCCCCCCGAATACACCCAGGTCGTCCTCCCGGCGCGCCCCGACCCGGCGCAGGCCGTGCCCTGGGGCGTCCGGGTCGCCGCCGAGGCCGGCTGGCGCCTGCTGGTGCTCGCGGGCACCGTCTGGGTGCTGATGCGCATCATCAGCGCCGTCCAGCTGGTGGTGCTGGCGTTCGTCGCCTCGCTGCTCATCACCGCGCTGCTCCAGCCCACCGTCGCCCGGCTGCGGCGGCTCGGGGTGCCGCGCGGACCGGCCACCGTGCTGACCGCGCTGTTCGGCTTCGTGGTGATGGGACTCATCGGCTGGTTCGTGACCTGGCAGGTCATGGAGAACGTCGACACCCTGTCCGACCAGATCCAGGACGGCATCGACGAACTGCGCAACTGGCTGCTCAACAGCCCGTTCCACGTCACCGACAAGCAGATCAACGAGATCGCCAAGAACCTGCGCGAGGCGGTCGGCGCCAACACCGAGCAGATCACCTCGGCCGGACTGGAGGGCGTCACGGTCGTCGTCGAGGCGCTCACCGGCATTCTGCTGGCGGTCTTCTCGACGCTGTTCCTGCTCTACGACGGCAAGCGGATCTGGCAGTGGTCGCTCAAGCTGGTCCCGGCCGTGGCCCGTCCGGGCGTCGCCGGCGCCGGCCCGGTCGCCTGGCGCACGCTCACCGCGTATGTGCGGGGCACGGTGGTGGTGGCGCTGATCGACGCCATCTTCATCGGCCTGGGCATCTACTTCCTCGACGTGCCGCTGGCGGTGCCGCTCGCCGTCTTCATCTTCCTGTTCTCGTTCATCCCGCTCGTGGGAGCGGTGGTGTCCGGCGCGCTGGCCGTGGTCGTCGGGCTCGTCACCCAGGGCGTGTTCACCGGCGTGATGGTGCTCGCGGTGGTGCTGGCGGTCCAGCAGATCGAGGGCCACATCCTCCAGCCGTTCATCCTCGGGCGCGCGGTGCGGGTCCATCCGCTCGCGGTGGTGCTGGCGGTGGCCTGCGGCGGCATCGTGGCCGGCATCGGCGGCGCGGTGGTCGCCGTGCCGCTGGTCGCCGTCGCCAACACCGTCGTCGGCTATCTGCGGGCGTTCTCCCACGAGGCGGCCCTCGTCCAGTCGCCCAGGCCGCGGGGCGCGACGGCCATGTCCGCCCCGGACGCCCCGGCCCCGGCCCACTCCGAGCCGCCGCCCGAGGGGGAGTCCGACCGGCCCCCGGGGTCCACGGACGCACGCTGACGCCAGGCGCCGGCGAGCGCACGGCCGCCACCCCGGCGTCCTTCGCGGAAACGGCGACGGGCCCGTCCACCCCAGCGGGTGGACGGGCCCGTACGCGACGTGGCGGGCGCGGAGTTACTCCGCGAGCGCCGCCTCGGCGTCAAGGGTCGCGGCGACGGCCTGCACCACCGCGGCGATCTTGAACGCCTCCTGGACGACCTCACGGTCCAGGCCGGCCTTGCGCAGCACCTGCTCGTGCGAGTCGAGGCACATGCCGCAGCCGTTGACCGCGGAGACCGCGAAGGACCAGTACTCGAAGTCGACCTTGTCGACGCCCGGGTTGCCGATGACGTTCATCCGCAGCCCGGCCCGCAGGTTGCCGTACTCGTGGTCCGACAGCAGGTGGCGGGTGCGGTAGAAGACGTTGTTCATCGCCATCACCGCGGCGGCGGCCTTGGCGGCCGTGTACGCCTCGGGCGACAGGTTCGCCTTGGCCTCCGGCTCCAGCTCGCGCAGCACGATCGGGGAGCGCGAGGCGATCGCGGTCGCCAGCACCGTGCCCCAGAGCTGCTGGGCGGGCAGGTCGGAGTTGCCGATGACCGAACCCAGGTTGAGCTTCAGGTCCTTGGCGTAGTCCGGTATGCGGGACTTCAGGGAGTCGAGGGACATGTCAGCTCACTCCCCGGCCAGCAGCGCGACCGGGTCCAGCGTCTCGTCGCCCTTGGACCAGTTGCACGGGCAGAGCTCGTCGGTCTGCAGGGCGTCCAGGACCCGCAGGACCTCCTTCGGGTTACGGCCGACGGAGCCGGCGGTCACCATGGAGAACTGGATCTCGTTGTTCTGGTCCACGATGAACACGGCGCGCTTGGCGTAGCCGTCCTCGCCCTCGATGCCGAGGTCGCGCATCAGCTCGTGCTTCGGGTCCGCCATCATCGGGAACGGCAGGTCGCGCAGGTCCTCGTGGTCCTTGCGCCAGGCGTGGTGGACGAACTCCGAGTCACCGGAGAAGCCGAGGACCTGGGCGTCGCGGTCGGCGAACTCGTCGTTCAGCTTGCCGAATGCGGCGATCTCGGTCGGGCACACGAAGGTGAAGTCCTTGGGCCACGCGAAGACGACCTTCCACTTGCCTTCGTAGGTCTTGTGGTCGATCGTCTCGAACTCCTTGCCCTTCTCCAGCGAGACGCAGGCGGTCAGTTCGAACTCGGGGAACTTGTCACCGACAGTGAGCACAGGCTCTCCTTGCAGCGAAGAAACACCCCACTTGCGGGTGTTTCCCATGGGTTGGACCTGATTGATGTTGGCACAGAGTGCATTGATCAGGGAAATAGCTACACTCGGTCGGGTTGATCGGAAGGACCTATCAGTGACTGTCGGTGACCGGCGCAGGCAGCCGAGCCTGGCCCAGCTGCGGGCGTTCGCGGCGGTGGCCGAGCACCTTCACTTCCGCGACGCCGCCGCGGCCCTGGGGATGAGTCAGCCCGCGCTGTCCGGCGCGCTGTCCGCGCTGGAGGAGACGCTCGGCGTGACGCTCGTGGAGCGTACGACACGCAGAGTGCTGCTCACTCCGGCCGGGGAGCAGCTCGCCGCCCGCGCCAAGTCCGTGCTCACGGAGGTCGGCGCGCTCATGGAGGAGGCGGACGCGCTGCGGGCGCCGTTCACCGGGGTGCTGCGGCTCGGCGTCATCCCGACGGTGGCGCCGTATCTGCTGCCGACGGTGCTGCGGCTGGTCCACGACCGCTATCCGCGCCTCGACCTCCAGGTGCACGAGGAGCACACCGCCAGCCTGCTCGACGGGCTGGCCGCGGGCCGGCTGGACCTGCTGCTGCTCGCCGTGCCGCTCGGCGTCGCCGGGGTCACCGAACTGCCGCTGTTCGACGAGGACTTCGTACTGGTCACCCCGCCCGGACACCGGCTCGGCGGGCGCCACGGCATACCCCGCACGGTGCTGCGCGAGCTCAACCTGCTGCTGCTCGACGAGGGACACTGCCTGCGCGACCAGGCCCTCGACATCTGCCGTGAGGCCGGCAGCGCGGGGGTGGCCGCCACCACCACGGCGGCCGGACTCTCCACGCTGGTCCAGCTCGTCGCGGGCGGCCTCGGCGTCACGCTGCTGCCGCGCACCGCCGTCGAGGTGGAGACCAGCCGCGCCGACCGCCTCCTCACCGCGCGCTTCGCCGACCCCGCCCCGGGACGCCGCATCGCCCTCGCCATGCGCACGGGCGCGGCGAGGGCGACGGAGTACGAACAGCTGGCGGCGTCGCTCCGCGAGGCGATGCGCGACCTGCCGGTCCGTACGGTGGAGGACTGAACGCCCTCCGGTTCACTCCGTGCGGAGACCGTCCGGACGCATCATGCGCAGCAGCGGCGGGAGGCTGAGCAGGGTGACCAGGGCGACCACGCCCGCGCCGACGCCCGTCATCCCGAGCACGCTGCCCCAGTCCACCTGGACCGGTGTCGCGGTCATCCGCAGCAGCACCGCCCCGAGGACCGTGCCCACCAGCGCGGAGAGCGCGAGCCCCAGACCGATCGGGATCGCCGTCTGCCACAGAACCGACAGGCTCAGCGTGCGGCGCCGGGTGCCGAAGGCGACCAGCGCCGACAGCAGCTTGCGGCGCTCCCGGAGCTGTTCGAGCTGGGAGACCAGCAGGCTCGCGCCGATGAGGACCAGTACGGCGGTCGCGCCGACGAACAGACCGGTGCGGATGGAGTCGAAGCGGGTGGAGCGTTCGGTGGCGGTCCAGGTCGACGCGTGGGCCAGCGGGTCGACGGCGGCGGCTGTGTTGCGCACCCGGTCCTGGACGTCGGGCACCGAGCTGTCGACGGCGATCCACAGCCTCCCGGACAACCGCCCCGTGACCTCGGGGGTCACGGCGCCCGGCGTCAGCAGGAACCCGTTGCTCGGCATCCCGGTGGGGTCCTGCACGGAGGCGGCGCGCTGCACGCCCTGGGGCACGGTCCACACGGCGTCTCCCTGCGCGCCGGGCGCCCCGCCGTGCTCCAGGTGCAGGGCGCGGCCCGGCTTGTTGAGCACCTGCGTGTCCGTGTCGTAGTCGGCGCCGGTCAGCATGAAGACGTCGCCGTCCGCGCAGCCGGTCAGCCTCGCGAGCAGACGCAGGGCCGCGCAGTCGCCGACGGTCAGCTGCGCCCCGCGGCCCGGTTCCTCCGAGTCGGCGGGCCGCTCGTAGGCGTAGACGGAGGAGAGCGCGTGGACGTCGCGCACGCCCTCGGTCCGCTCGAACTTCGCCGCGGCCTGCGCCGCCGGCACGCCGTCGGGGAGATCGATCTGCATCTGCGCGCGGGACACGTTCCGTCCCGTGTCGCGGGTGTACTGGTCGTCCACGCCGGCGAACAGCATCTGCAGGGCGATCGCGCCGGCCACGGCCACCGCGATGCCGTTGACCATGCGGGCCGCCGTGCCGCTGCTCAGCTGGAGCCGGCGCACGGCGAGCTGCCAGGCCAGACCGCCCGTGCCGAGCCGGGCGACGACCGTCTCCACGATCCACGGCAGCAGGGCGGTGACCCCGACGAGGAGGCACATCACACCGCCGACGACCAGGTACTGGTTGAAGTCGCCGTTGTCACGGCCCTGGCCGGTCATCGGCACGAGCATGGCGACACCGGCGAGCGGCAGCAGCAGCCGCCACCACAGCCGGCGGCGGGCCGGCCGCGCCGTGCGGACCACGCCCAGCGGTTCGATGACCACGCCGCGCAGCGCGATCAGGGTGACCAGCACCGCGGCGGCCGGGACCGCGACCGCGACGAGCAGCGCCAGCAGAGGCGAGGGGTTGAGGTCGCTCGGGAAGACGCTGATGCGGAACACCTCGACGGACGCCGCGAACTCGCGTCCGGCCAGGAAGAAGCCGGTGCCGAAGACCAGCCCGAGCACCGCTCCGGCGAGCGCCTCTCCCGCGGCGATCCTCCGGGTCATCCGGCTGTCGGAGCCGACCAGCCGCAGCGCGGCGAGCCTGCGGTCGCGCCGCTCGCCGCCGAACCGCACGGCGGTGGCGATGAACACGCCGACCGGCACCAGCAGCACCACGAAGATGACCAGCGTCAGCATCACCAGGACCGGGTCGAGCGGCTCGGTGTACTGGCTGCGGTCCGCGCCGAAGGCGTCGATCCGCATGACGGTCGGGCTGTCCAGCCGTTCGGCGAGCCCCGTGGCGCCCGCGTACCAGGCGAGTTCCTGGGAGCCGATCAGCCCCGGCTCGCCGATGGTGCCCACGATGTCGTACGGCAGCCGGTCCCGCAGCAGCTCACCCTCGTCGGAGGCGAGCAGCTCCTTCAGCGCGGGGGAGACCACCATCGTGCCGGGCTTCGGCAGTTCGCTCACGCCGGGCGGCACCGGGGCGTTCGGGCCCTCGGCCTCCACCAGGCGGCCGCGGAGGTCCCTGTCCCTGAAGTCGCTGTTGGCGTGCGCGATGACCAGGGTGTCGTCCGACGGGCGCAGGGTGTCCTGGCTGTAGGCCTGGTCCTGGCGGGCGTCCTCCCGCCGGTCGCGTCCGTCGAGCAGGTTCGGCACGGCGGCGGTGAGCAGCAGCAGCGCCACCCCCAGCCCCACGCCGACGGCGGTGAGCAGGGCCCGGGTCCAGCCCTCGCGGCCGCCGGTGACGGCGAAGCGGGTGCCGAGGGCCAGGTCCCGCCCCCACTGACGGGCGCTCATACGACGCGCTCCATGTCGCGCGCCTTGCCGTCACGGACGACGATCTCACGGTCGGAGTACGCGGCGACCCGCGCCTCGTGCGTCACGAGGACGACGGCGGCGTTGGTGGACCGGGCGGCCTCGGTGAGGAGCTCCATCACGCGCTCGCCGTTCAGCGAGTCCAGCGCGCCGGTCGGCTCGTCGGCGAAGACCACGCGCGGTCCCGTGACCAGCGCGCGGGCCACCGCGACCCGCTGGCCCTGACCGCCGGACACCTCGCCGGGCCGCTTCTTGCGGACGTCGTCGACCTCCAGGCGCTCCATCCAGGACAGGGCGGTGCGCTCGGCCTCCTTGCGGGGGGTGCCGTTCAGCCGCAGCGGCAGCGCGACGTTCTCCACGCAGGTCAGCTCCGGCACGAGCTGGCCGAACTGGAAGACGAAGCCGAACTCGGAGCGGCGCAGGGCGCTGCGCTCGGAGTCGTTCATCGCGGTCAGCTCGCGGCCGTTGTAGGTGATGGACCCGGCGTCGGGGGTGACGATCCCGGCGAGGCAGTGCAGCAGGGTGGACTTGCCGGAGCCGGAGGGGCCCATCACGGCGACGACCTCGCCCGGGTGGATGGAGAACGCGGCCCCGTCGAGGGCCTTGGTCGGGCCGTAGGTCTTCTGCAGGTCCGTCGCGGCGAGCAGGGAACCTGCGGGTGCGGACGTGGTCATCGGGCCACCGCCTCACGGAGTTTGTCGAGGCGGGCGGCGGTCAGTTCCAGCCAGCGCAGGTCGGCCTCGAGGTGGAAGAGCGCGTGGTCGCAGATCAGCTGGTCGGCGAGATCGCCCTTGCGCTTGCGGTCGGTCAGGACGCGCATGCTGCGCAGATGCTCCGACCGCTGTGTGTCGAGGATGTCGGCGGCGTCGCGCTCGGTGAGGAGCGCGAGGACGACCTTGGTGTAGAGCGTCGACTGGAGGTACGGCTCGGGCTTCTCCGGCGTGGCCAGCCAGCGGGCGACATCGGTGATGCCGGCCTCGGTGATGGCGTACCGCTTGCGCTCGGGACCGCCGCCGGCCTCGATGCCGTCGACCTCGACGAGGCCGTTCTTCAGCAGCCGCGACATCGTCGAGTAGACCTGGCCGTAGTGCAGCGGCCGGTCGTGACCGAACTTCTCGTCGAAGGCCCGCTTCAGGTCGTAACCATGACGCGGACCGGACTCCAGGAGCCCTAGGAGGGTGTGACCGATGGACATGCGGAGCACTCTACACACCGTGTATACGCGGTGTGTATACGCGGAGTGTGCAGTGGCCGTCCGGCGTCATGACGCAGCAGGTGAGGGGGCATTGTCACGGTTCTGTCACCGAGGTCCGTGAGGTCCGCGCATGCGTACGGCCCCCGCCGTGGGCGGCGGGGGCCGGTTCAGTCGGAGGCCGGGCCTCCGCCCGGAGGGGCGCCTGACGGCGGGCGGCCGCCCGGTGGCGACCCGGAGGAGCCGGGCGGGCGTCCCCGGCGGGGGAGAGGGCCCGTCTCGCCGGGGAGGCGGCCCGCCTCCGCGAGGGCGCGGCGCAGCAGGAACTCGATCTGCGCGTTCGCGGAGCGCAGTTCGTCGCCCGCCCAGCGGGCCAGCGCCTCGTACACCGCCGGGTCCAGCCGCAGCAGCACCTGCTTGCGCTGCGGCCGGCGCTGCGGGGCCGGGCCCCCGGACGGAGCGGTCACTGGTAGAGCGTCCCGGTGTTGAGGACCGGCTGCGCCGAGCGGTCACCGCACAGCACGACCATCAGGTTGGACACCATCGCCGCCTTCCGCTCGGGGTCGAGGTCCACGATGTCCTGCTCCTGGATGCGGGCCAGGGCCGTCTCGACCATGCCCACGGCGCCCTCCACGATCTGCTGCCGCGCCGCGACGACCGCGCCCGCCTGCTGCCGCTGGAGCATCGCCGAGGCGATCTCGGGAGCGTAGGCGAGGTGCGTGAAGCGGGACTCGATGATCTGCACGCCGGCCGCCTCGACGCGCGCGTGCAGTTCGACCGCCAGCTTCTCGGTGATCTCCTCGGCGTTGCCGCGCAGCGACAGGCCGTCCTCGTCATGGGCGTCGTAGGGGTACTCGATGGCGATGTGCCGCACGGCCGCCTCGGTCTGGGTGGAGACGAACTCGACGTAGTCGTCCACCTCGAAGGTGGCCTGCGCGGTGTCCTCGACCCGCCACACCACGACCGCGGCCAGCTCGATCGGGTTGCCGTAGGCGTCGTTCACCTTCAGTACCGCGGTCTCGTGGTTGCGCACCCGGGTGGAGATCTTGGTGCGGGAGGTGAGGGGGTTCACCCAGCGCAGACCGTCCTCGCGGAGGGTGCCCCGGTAGCGGCCGAAGAGCTGCACCACCCGCGCCTCGCCCGGCGCGACCATGTTCAGCCCGCACATCGCGATGAACGCGGCGAGCGCGACGACGACGCCGCCGGTGATCAGGCCGGCCTTGGCGCCGGTGGCCTCCACCGCCGTGGCGGCGACGACCATCGCCACGCCCCCCAGCAGTCCGAGCAGTCCGAGCAGCAGCGCCAGCCCGCCGCCGATGCTGTGCGCCGTGACCTCCCGCACGCGCGGCGCCGGCATCTCGGGCACGTCGGCCGTGACCTGCGGGTCGTGTGTGGTCATGGAGGATCCCCCGCTTCTCCGCGCGCTGCCGCACGGTGTTCGCTCTGACTATCGGTGTGCTCACTAAGTGATATCACATTACCGGTTCATGGCAACCTCGCACCCCTTTCGTACGTCGGTTCCGTTGGAGTGGGTGCTGATTGTCACGTCCGTAAAGGCCGGATCGGCGGCCCTTTGTCATAGCTCCCGGTGTTAGCTTGCTGAGCTGACCTGAGCGGCGAACGTGTGTGCCGCACGAGCACACAGATACGAAGCGGAGCGGAACAGGCGTATGGGACGAGCGGAAGAAAGACGCGCACGACAGCGCGGCGGACGCCGTGCGGCACCCAAGGGCCGCCGCGCCGCCGCCGCGGGCGGCCGCACCGGCATACGCCGACTCTTCACCTGGAAGAAGATCCTCGGCACCTTCTTCACCCTGTGCCTGCTCGGCATGGGCGCCTTCATCGTGCTGTACATGCTGATCGACATCCCGGAGGGGAACGCCGACGCCGAGCTGCAGAGCAACGTCTACGAGTACAGCGACGGCAGCCTCATGGCCCGCGACGGCGACCGCAACCGCGAGATCGTCGACCTGGCCCGGGTCCCCAAGCCCGTGCAGCGCACGTTCGTCGCCGCCGAGAACAAGACGTTCTACAAGGACTCCGGCGTCGATCTGAAGGGCACCGCCCGCGGTGTCCTCAACACCCTGTCCGGCAAGGGCGCGCAGGGCGGCTCGACGATCACCCAGCAGTACGTCAAGAACTACTACCTGACCCAGGAGCAGACCGTCTCCCGCAAGCTCAAGGAGCTGGTCATCTCCCTGAAGCTGGACCGGGAGAAGTCGAAGGACTACATCCTCGCCGGGTACATCAACACCAGCTACTACGGCCGCGGCGCCTACGGCATCCAGGCCGCCGCCCAGGCCTACTACCGCGTCGACGCCGAGGACCTCACCGTCGAGCAGGGCGCCTACCTCGCCGCGCTGCTCCAGGCGCCTAACCAGTACGACTGGGCGATCGCCGGAGACACCGGCAAGAAGCTCGTCCAGGAGCGCTGGAACTACGTCCTGGACAACATGGTCGAGCAGAAGTGGCTGGACGCCGGCGAGCGCGCCGGCATGACGTTCCCCGTGCCGAAGGAGCCCAAGGCGGCCCCCGGCATGGAGGGCCAGACCGGCTACCTGGTCGAGGCGGCCAACGCGGCGGTCAAGCAGCAGCTCGTCGAGCAGGGCGTCGCCGAGGACCTGGAACAGGCCAAGGCGCTGCTCGACCGCGGCGGCTACACCATCACGCTGAACATCGACAAGAAGAAGCAGAAGGCGCTGGAGAAGGCGGTCAAGGACCGGCTCACCAGCAAGCTCGACCCGAAGAAGCGGGCCGTCGACGCCGACGTCCAGGCCGGCGCCGTCTCCGTCGACCCCAAGACCGGCAAGGTCGTGGCGCTGTACGGCGGCGTGGACTACGTGAAGCACTACACCAACAACGCCACCCGCAAGGACTACCAGCCGGCGTCCACCTTCAAGCCGGTGATCCTCGCGGCGGCCGTCGAGCAGGGCGCCGAGACCCAGGACGGTGTGCCCATCACGGCCGACACGGTCTACAACGGCGACAGCAAGCGACCCGTGGTCGAGGACGGCGAGAAGGTCGGCTTCGCCCCGCCCAACGAGAACGGCACGGACTACGGCGACATCACCGTCCAGGAGGCCATGAACAAGTCCGTCAACTCCGTCTTCGCGCAGATGGGCGTCGACGTCGGCATGACGGAGGTGATGAAGACCGCGGGCGCGCTCGGCATGAGCGAGGACCTCGACCCGTTCCCGGCGCAGACCCTGGGCACCATGGGCGCCAGCCCGATGCAGATGGCCGGCGTCTACGCCACCCTCGCCAACCACGGCAAGCAGGTCACGCCGTCGATCGTGAAGTCGGTCGAGCACAAGGACCGCACGATCGAGATGCCCGACCCGGTCGGCCAGTCGGTCCTCAGCCGGCGGGCCGCCGACACGGTCACCTCGGTGCTCACCGGAGTGGTCGACGACGGCACGGCGCAGGCCTCCGTGCGGGACAACCCGCTGCGCGACGGCCAGCAGGTCGCGGGCAAGACCGGCACCTCCGACGACAACAAGTCGGCCTGGTTCACCGGCTACACGCCCGACCTGGTCACCTCGGTCGGCCTGTTCGGCGAGGATCCGAAGACCGGCAAGCAGGTCCCGATGTACAAGGCGGGCGGCGTCGACTACCGCGTCAACGGCGGTGGCTTCCCGGCCGAGATCTGGGCCGCGTACACCTTCGGCGTGCTGGACGAGGTGTCCGAGTTCGACCTGGAGACCGAGCAGGGCGCGGGCGTGGCCCCCACCCGCAGCCCGTCGCCGTCGGAGACGCCCTCGCAGACGCCGACCGAGGAGCCGACGACGGAGGAACCGACGACGTCGGCGCCGCCGTCGACCACGTCCCCGCCGCCGACGACGGAACCCCCGACCCAGACCCCGACGTCCCCGCCCCCGTCCCAGACGCCGACGACCCCGCCGCCTCCCACCTTCGACCTCCCGGGCGGCCCCGACGAACCCCAGAACAACGACCGCGAATAAGGCCCGACACGCGCAGTTCCCCGCGCCCCTTCAGGGGCGCGGGGAACTGCGCGAGCAACCCGCGACAAGCCGCACCCGGCACAGCCGAGGAACCCCCACGGCGGGTCGCGCCCTTCAGGGGCGCGGGGAACTGCGCGACCAGCCCGCGACCAGCCGCACCCGGCAGCAGGCCGTACCCTCCACGGCGTCGCCCCGCACCACACCCGAGAGGGGCGCCCAGTGACCTCACCGGGCGCCCCTCTCGCGCGTCAGCAAACCGCTAGCCGTGGTTCAGCTCGAACCACACCACCTTCCCGGTGCTCAGCCGAGTGGCCCCCCAGCGCCGGGCCAGCCGGTTCACCAGGTACAGCCCGCGCCCGCCCTCGTCCGTGGCACGGGCCTGCCGCAGCCGCGGCAACTGCGGCACGTCGTCGCCGACCTCGCACCGCAGCACGTCCGTGCGCAGCAGCCGCAGCGTCACCGGCCGCGACGCGTACCGCACGGCATTCGTCACCACCTCGCTGACCAGCAGCTCCACCGAGTCGCTCAGCTCGTCCATGCCCCAGCGGGACAACTGCCGACGGGCCAGCCGGCGGGCCCGGCCGGGCGCCGCGTCCTCCGGCTCCAGGAACCAGTACGCCACATCGCTCGGCGCGATCCCGTCGAAGCGGGCGGCGAGCAACGCGATGTCGTCGTCCCGGTCGCCCGGGCCGAGCATGTCGAGCACCTCGTCGCACAGCGCCTCCAGCGGCGGCGGATGGTCCGGCCCGGTGAGCTGCGCGGTCGCGGCGAGCTTCTCCCGCAACTGCTCGATGCCGGTCCACACGTCACGCAGCCGGGACTCCACCAGGCCGTCGGTGTAGAGCAGCAGGGTCGCCCCGGCGGGCGCGTCCAGCTCCACGGCCTCGAAGTCCACCCCGCCCACGCCGATCGGGGCGCCCGCAGGCACCCGCAGCACCTCCGCGCGCCCGCCCAGGTGCAGCAGCACGGGCGGCGGATGGCCGGCGTTGGCGACGGTGATGCGGTGCGCGACCGGGTCGTACACCGCGTAGAGGCAGGTCGCCATGCGGTCCACGCCGAGCCGCTGTGCCTGCTCGTCGAGGTGGTGCAGCACCTCCTGCGGCGGCAGGTCGAGCCCGGCGAGCGTCTGGGCGGTGGTGCGCAGCTGGCCCATGATCGCCGCCGACGTCATGGAGTGGCCCATCACGTCGCCGACCACCAGGGCCACCCGGCTGCCGGGCAGCGGGATCGCGTCGTACCAGTCGCCGCCCACCCGCGCCGTCTCCGCGGCCGGCAGATACCGCGAAGCCAGCCGGACGCCGGTGCAGCGCGGGAGGGTCTCCGGCAGCATCGTGCGCTGCAGCTCGTCCGCGATGTACGCCTCACGCCCGTACAGCACGGCCTTGTCGATGCCGAGGGCGCTGTGCGTGGCGAGCTGCGCCGCGACCAGCAGGTCGTCGGCCTCGAACGGGATGCGCTCGGGACGCCGCAGGAACAGCGCCGCGCCGATCACCCGGCGGCGGCCGCGCAGCGGCGCGAGGACCGCCCGCTGGCCGTCCGGCACCGCCGCCGCGCCCTCCTCGCCGAGCAGTTCGGGCAGCGCCGCCCGCGCGGCCGGGGCGTCCGTGAACACCGGACGCACCCCGCGCAGCACCTCGGCGAGCGCGCTGCCGGGCCGCACCGTGCACAGCTCCTCGCCGACCGCGTCCAGCTCCGACGGCTCCGGGGGCTCCGGCGGCGCGATCGGCATGAACCCGCCGCCCTCGGTGTCCCGTTCGGGCGGGATCCGGTCGGTGCGGCGCAACCGCAGCACCAGCGGGCCCGTCGGCCGCTCGTCGCCGACCGGCAGCGGATCGCGCAGATACACCAGGATCGCGTCGGAGAAGGTGGGCACGGTCGCCCGGCACAGCCCCATCACGATCTCGTCCAGGTCGATGCCGCGGGCGATCCGCCGGGTGGCCGCGCCGACGAAGCGCAGCCGGTCCCCGTCCCGCCGCATCGGCGTGGGGCGGCCCGGCCGCGTCACCTGGCCCGTCCGGCGCTCCGTGCCGCCCGGGACCCGGTCCACCCGGCCCTGCCCGTCGGCGGGCTGCACCGGGATGCCGTCCGGCGCGGGCCGCGGACGGTGCGCGTCCGGCTCCGCGTCCGGGCCGGCGCCCGGCTGGGAGTGCTCGGACCCGGGCACGTCCGCCGCGTCGGGCGCCAGACCGCCGGGGGCGGCGCCGGGCGCGGGCGGCTCACCGCCGGAGCGGCCCTGTGCCGGTAAGGCGGCCCCGGTGCCGGCCGCGGGGGCCGGGGAACGCAGGAACGCCCCGCGGGGATTCGCGGGGTCCACGCCCGGCTGGGGGCGCTCGAAGGAGGTCGGCTGCTCCGTCACGCGTGTCGAGTCCATCCGTCCGGCGCACGCCGTGCGCGCGGTTCGCTCCGCCGAAACTCCGATACCCGGAACTCATGCCCCCGGAACGGATTTCGCGTGTGGTCAGAGGTTGTTCCTGCGACGCCGGCCGGCCGTCGTCGGCCCGTGCCGGTGTTTCCGTACCCCTCGCTCACGTCCTGCCGCCCCTCGGTGACGTCCGGTCAAGCTTCGCGCGCGCTCCGGTGGTTGCTGCTCCGCGCCCTTGCGGACGACGATCCTACGTTTCCTGCCCGGGGGCGCAGCAAGGGTCTCACGGGGATGCGTGCGCCGCTGTGCGGTCCCAGTCCTGTGGGAGTGACGGTACCGTCCAGGATGGATCCGGACGCCAGTTCTCCCAGCCGTCCGAGAACGGAGGCCCCCAGGCGTCGATCACCGCGACCGCGGCGCGCCCCGCCTCACGCACCCGCCGGGCCAGCGCGGGGTCCATCAGGCCGTCCCGCTGGGCCTGCGCGAACTCGTCCTCGTCCCGCCACTGCCAGCCGCCGTCCGGCCGTACGGAGATGTCCAGGAAGTGGTCCTGGGAGTCCACCCCGCCCGCCCAGCGGACGAGCGGCTCCTCCAGGTTCACGTACCAGTTCTTGAACCGCCAGCCCGGCTCCCAGAACAGCCACACCGACCAGGGCTCGGCGGGCCGGGCCAGCTTCAGGACACCGGTGCCGAACCAGCGGTCCCTCTGCACCGTGCGCGGCTTGGTGTAGCGGGTGGCGAGCGGCTCCCGGTGGACCGGGGTGCCGTCGGCGAGGACGGGCTTCACGCACTCGGTGCCCGGCGCCATCCAGACGGCCAGCAGCTCCGAGTCGTCGCGCACGACCGTGACGGGGCGCGCGATGTGGATGCGCGCGCCGCCGTTCTCCCGGTACCGCCACAGGATCTGCGTCCCGGGCTCCCAGTGGCGGGCCGCTCCGCCCGCGTGGCCGCGCATCGTGGTTCCACCCTCTGTCATGCGCAGATATTAGGTGGCCCGGCCACACGACGCTGCGGCCCCCGTCACGGTTCACCCGCGGTGCGCCAGGCTCTACGGGCGGGTCATCCGCAGGACGTCCAGCGCCTCGTCCAGCTGTTCCACGGTCAGGTCGCCGCGCTCGACATAGCCGCCCTCGAGCACGACCTGACGGATGGTCCTGCGTTCCGCGAGGGACTTCTTGGCGACCTTGGCGGCCTCCTCGTAGCCGATGTACTTGTTCAGCGGGGTGACCACGGACGGCGAGGACTCGGCGTACTCGCGGGCCCGCTCCCGGTCGGCGACGATCCCGTCGACCGTGCGGTCGGCGAGGAGGCGGGAGACGTTGGCGAGCAGCCGCACCGACTCCAGCACGTTCTTGGCGATCACCGGCAGCATCACGTTGAGCTCGAAGTTGCCGGACGCGCCGGCCGCGGCGACGGTCGCGTCGTTGCCCGTGACCTGCGCGCACACCATCAGCACGGCCTCCGGGATCACCGGGTTGACCTTGCCGGGCATGATCGAGGAGCCGGGCTGGAGGTCGGGCAGGGCGATCTCGGCGAGGCCGGTGCGCGGACCGGACGCCATCCACCGCAGATCGTTCGCGATCTTCGTCAGGCCGACGGCGATCGTGCGCAGCTGCCCGCTGGTCTCGACCACGCCGTCCCGGGCGCCCTGCGCCTCGAAGTGGTTGCGCGCCTCGGTCAGCGGCAGCCCGGTCGCCCGCGCCACCTCCTCGATGACGGCGGCGGAGAACCCGGGCGGGGTGTTGATGCCGGTGCCGACGGCGGTTCCGCCCAGCGGCAGTTCGGCCAGCCGGGGCAGCGAGGCGTGCAGCCGCTCCACGCCGTACCGCACCTGGGCGGCGTACCCGCCGAACTCCTGGCCCAGGGTGACGGGCGTGGCGTCCATCAGGTGGGTGCGCCCGGACTTCACCACGTCCGCGAACTCCTCCGCCTTGCGCTCCAGGGCGGCCGCGAGGTGCTCCAGGGCCGGGATCAGGTCCCGGGTGACCGCGGCGGTGGCGGCGATGTGCAGCGACGAGGGGAAGACGTCGTTGGACGACTGCGAGGCGTTGACGTGGTCGTTGGGGTGGACGTCCCGGCCCAGCCGCTCGGTGGCGAGGGTGGCGATCACCTCGTTGGCGTTCATGTTGGACGAGGTCCCCGACCCGGTCTGGAACACGTCCACCGGGAAGTGCGCGTCCCACCGGCCCTCGGCGACCTCCGCGGCCGCCTCCTGGATCGCCTCGGCCACGTCCTCGTCCAGCACCCCGAGCCGGGCGTTCACCTTGGCCGCGGCGCCCTTGACACGGGCCAGCGCCTCGATGTGGGCGCGCTCCAGGCGCTGCCCGGAGACGGGGAAGTTCTCCACCGCCCGCTGGGTCTGCGCCCGCCACTTGGCGTCGGCGGGGACCCGCACCTCTCCCATGGAGTCGTGCTCGATGCGGTAGTTCCGGTCGTCGTCCGTCGTCGTCATCCTGTACCTCCGTGGAGCACAGCAGCGGTGTCGGACGAGCGTATTCCCCGGAAAGCCGTCCGCCCCGCCGCGACGTCGCGGCGGGGCGGAGCGCCCGTGGGGGGTGTCAGGCGTTCTGGAGGCTCACGTCGTCCAGCAGGAAGCCGGTCTGGAGGCTGTAGTCCTCGGTGGCGGTGAAGGTCAGGGTGACCGTCTGCCCGGCGTACGCGGACAGGTCGGCCGACCGCTGCGTCCAGCCGCCGCCCGCGTGCACGTTGGACCAGGTCGCCAGCGTGGACCCGTTCACCCGGACGCTGAACGTGTCGTACGCCCGGCTGCCGGACTCGGCGGTCTCGATCTGGAGCCAGAAGACCAGCGACGCGCGCGTGCAGTCCGCCGGCACGGTCACCGTCTGGCCGACCGACTCGGTGCTCGTGGAGCCGTTGCCACCGAGCCAGGCGAAGCGGGTGCCGCCGTGCGCAGTCCGGCCGGTGTGGGCGGCGATCACCGCGGTGGTGCCGGTCCAGGGCGCGGTCCCGCTCTCGAACCCGCCGTTGCCGACGACGCCGGCCGGGTCGCAGGTGCCCCCGCCGCCGGTGCCGACGGCCTGCTGCCACAGGGTGTAGGCGATACCGTCGGCCGCGCGGTCGAGCCCGGTGGTGTTGATGTTGGCCAGCGTGTCGCACGCCCGGTGGTAGCAGGGGTCGTACGCCGAGCCTGCCGTGCCGCCCCACTTGGCGGCCTGCGCGGAGGTCTTGCGGGCGCTCGCGCCCATCGCGTAGCCGGACGTGGGGATGGAGTACCGCTCGAAGGAGTAGTCGTCGCTGCGGCCGGCGCCCTCGGTGTTCTCCTCGGGCTGGAGGCCGAGCGAGTCCCAGTACGCCTTCATCGGCGCGGCGGCCGCGGAGGTGATGTGGTTGACGAAGTAGCCGCCGTTGAGCGAGGCGACCATGTCGAAGTTGTAGTACGCCTTGATCCTGGAGCGTTCCGTCGAGGACAGCGTACGGACGTAGAAGTCGCTGCCGTTGAGGCCCTGCTCCTCGTCGGTCCACCAGGCGAAGCGGACCCGGTTGCGCATGTCCGGGTTCTCCCGGGCGAGCGTCAGGGCGTTCTCCAGCAGGGCGGCGGAGCCGGAGCCGTTGTCGTTCATGCCGGGCCCGGCGGAGACGCCGTCGAGGTGGGCGCCGAACATGTAGACGCTGTTCGCGTCGCCCTGGGGCCATTCGGCGATCAGGTTGGGCCCGGCGCCGCTGGTGCAGCCGGAGGTGCAGGGCTGCTCGGTGACGGTGTACCCCGCGGCCTGCAGCTTGCCTTTCACATAGGCGACCGAGTCGCGGTAACCCTGGCCCGTGGACCGGCGGTTGCCGCCGTTGCGGGCGGCGGCGGCGCTGAGCTCGTCGAGGTGGGCCCGCACCGCGGTGATGCCGATGTCGGGGGCGGCGAGAGCGGTGGTGCTGGAGGCGGGGGACGTGCCGGACGGGGTGGCCGCGGCGGGGAGTGTGCCGAAGCCGAGCACGAGGGCGAGCAGGGTGCCCGCCATGGCGAATCTTCGTTTCACCTGGACTCCTCCGGACGGTGGCTGTGGGGTCGCCACACGATGGCCGGGCATGGCATGTGCATGCCCGGGCTGTCAGGAAGAGTCACAGTGGTTGTTGATCGAATCAACGGCACGGGGCGGGGCGGAACCATGTTTGTCCGAAAGCAGCACAGAGATTCCGCTATGCGGACACAGGGCTCCGCCCCGGACCCCGGTCAGGCGAGTCCGGGCCCCCGCACCGGAATCGAGGTGAACGTCGGCTGGGGCGCCGGGTCCTGGAAGAAGTCGTTCCCCTTGTCGTCGACGACGATGAACGCGGGGAAGTCCTCGACCTCGATCTTCCAGACCGCCTCCATCCCCAGTTCCTCGTACTCGACGACCTCCACCTTCTTGATGCAGTCCTGCGCGAGCCGCGCCGCGGGACCGCCGATGGAGCCCAGGTAGAAGCCGCCGTGCGCGGCGCACGCGTCGGTGACCTGCTTGCTGCGGTTGCCCTTCGCGAGCATCACCAGCGAGCCGCCGGCCGCCTGGAACTGCTCCACGTAGGAGTCCATCCGCCCGGCGGTGGTGGGGCCGAAGGACCCGGACGCGTAGCCCTCGGGCGTCTTCGCGGGGCCGGCGTAGTACACCGGGTGGTCCTTGAGGTACTGCGGCATCTCCTCGCCCGCGTCCAGCCGCTCCTTGATCTTGGCGTGCGCGATGTCGCGCGCCACGACCAGCGGGCCGGACAGCGAGAGCCGGGTCTTCACCGGGTACTTGGACAGCTCGGCGAGGATCGCCTTCATCGGCTGGTTGAGGTCGATCCTCACGACGTCGCCGGACTCGTCGAGCTGCTCGTCCGTGGTCTCCGGCAGGAAGCGCGCCGGGTCCGTCTCCAGCTGCTCCAGGAAGACGCCCTCGGCGGTGATCTTCGCGACGGCCTGGCGGTCGGCGGAGCAGGACACCGCGATGGCGACGGGGCACGACGCGCCGTGTCGCGGGAGCCGCACCACGCGCACGTCGTGGCAGAAGTACTTGCCGCCGAACTGCGCGCCGATGCCGATCTTCTGGGTCAGCTCGAAGACCTTCTCCTCGAGCTCCTTGTCGCGGAAGCCGTGCCCGAGCGGGGAGCCCTCGGCGGGGATCTCGTCCAGGTAGTGCGCGGAGGCGTACTTCGCGGTCTTCAGCGCGTACTCGGCGGAGGTGCCGCCGACGACGATCGCCAGGTGGTACGGCGGGCAGGCGGCCGTGCCGAGCGAGCGGATCTTCTCCTCCAGGAACTTCATCATGGAGGCCTCGTTCAGGACGGCCTTCGTCTCCTGGTAGAGGAAGGACTTGTTGGCGGAGCCGCCGCCCTTGGCCATGAAGAGGAACTTGTAGGCGTCGCCGTCCGTCGCGTACAGCTCGATCTGCGCGGGGAGGTTGGAGCCGGTGTTCTTCTCCTCCCACATGGTGAGCGGAGCCATCTGCGAGTAGCGCAGGTTGAGCTTCTGGTACGCGTCGTAGATGCCCCGGGACAGTGCCTCCTCGTCGCGGCCCTCGGTCAGCACGTTCTGCCCGCGCTTGCCCATGACGATCGCCGTGCCGGTGTCCTGGCACATGGGCAGCACGCCCGCCGCCGCGATGTTCGCGTTCTTCAGCAGGTCCAGCGCGACGAACTTGTCGTTGCCCGACGCCTCGGGGTCGTCGATGATGCGGCGCAGCTGGGCGAGGTGCGCGGGGCGCAGGTAGTGCTGGATGTCGCGGATGGCCTCCTCGGCGAGCTTGCGCAGCGCCTCCGGCTCGACCTTGAGGAACGTCCGGCCGTCGGCCTCGAAGGTGGACACACCTTCGGAGGTCACCAGCCGGTAGGGGGTGGTGTCCTCTCCCATGGGGAGCAGATCGGCGTACTCGAACTCAGGCATCTCGCCCATTCCTCACTCGACGGAAGACCGCCCGCCTCCGTCGGCGGGCCTTCCCAGCCTAGGACCTGCCGCGGACGCCGATCCTGTGAGGTTGTCCTCAGTTGTCCGCGCCGTGGGGTAGTCGCGATCTATCGCGTTTGGGTACGCTGCTGCCGTGGACCTTCAGAAGCACCCCCAGCAGCCGGACACGACGCCGCGGAGCACCGAGCTGCGCGCCTCCGACGCCGACCGGGACCGCATCGTCGACCTCCTGCACGAGGCGCACGCCGAGGGCCGGCTGGCCGCCGACGAGCACGCCGAGCGCGTCGAGGGCGTGCTGACCGCCAAGACGCTGGGCGAGCTGGAAAGGTTTATCCAGGACCTGCCCGCCGCCCACCAGCGGCGCGCGGCCCCCTTCTCCGCGCCCGTCCGCCCCGCCACGGGCGTCTTCCCGGTCGACCCCGACGACACCGTGGTCGCGGTGTTCAGCGCCGCCGCCCGCAAGGGCCGCTGGCGCACCGGCCGCCGCATCCACGCGTACGCGGTCTTCGGCAGCGTGGAGATAGACCTCAGCGAGGCGCTGTTCGACCATCAGCAGGTGATGATCAAGGCGTTCTCCGTCTTCGGCAGCGTCGAGATCCGCGTCCCGGAGAACGTGTCGCTGCGCGGCACCGGCGGCGGCGTGCTCGGCGCCTTCGAGGTGGACCCGCAGGACTCGCCCGACGACAACGCCCCGGTGATCTACGTCGACGGGTGGGCGATCCTGGGCAGCGTCGAGGCCCGGCCGATGCGCGGCAAGCTCGTGAAGGACATCCTCGACCGTGTGCAGCGCACGGTGGACCGCAGCATGCGCAAGCACCTGGGGCACTGAACACCGCGCGGGCCGAGGCCCGTTGGGGACTCTGTGCATAGGCGCGCGCACATCGGGTAAGCCTTGACGCATCGTCTCCTTGGAGGGCGCCAGGGATTCACGCCGGGCCGACCCACGTGCATCCACGGCACTCGCCAGCTCGCGAAGCCGTCGTCAGGAGTAGACCGTGCTGCAACCGCCGCATTCGTCCCTGCAGGTAGCCGCCGTTCCGGCCCAGCGAGTGGCAGCGCGGGACAGGGACCAGGACGCCCCCTGGCACACCGAGGCGGTGTGCCGGCGCGACGAGGCGGGCCTGTTCTTCGCGCCGTCGAAGGAGCCGACCGCCGCGCGGCTGTCCCGCGAGGAGGCGGCCAAGCGGGTCTGCGCCCGCTGTCCGGTCATGGTGGAGTGCCGCGAGCACGCCCTGCTCCAGCCCGAGCCCTACGGCGTCTGGGGCGGCCTGACCGCGGCGGAGCGCCGTGTCGTCCTGGCCCGCCGCAGGCGCCGCGAGATGGAGCTGAAGAAGGCCCGGCAGAACCGCATAGCCGCGGCGGGCTGACCGCCAACCCAAAAGGGCACCCCCTCCGCACAGGGGGCGCCCCTTTCGGCGCCGGCCTCTTCCCGGCGCGGGGCGGCACGACTCCCCCAGGGGCGCGGGGAACTGCGCGATCAACCCCACGCACCCGCACCCGCCCGCGAGCCGCAGGCACCCGCGCCGAATCGCGCCGCTCCTACTTGGCCCGGTCGAAGTCGATCGCGCTGTAGGCCCGCAGCTTGCTCAGGCGGTGCTCGGAGTCGATCCGCCGCACCGTCCCCGACTTCGACCGCATCACGATCGAGTCGGTCGTCGCCGTCTCCGAGCGGTACCGCACACCCCGCAGCAGCTCACCGTCGGTGATGCCCGTCGCCACGAAGAACACGTTGTCCCCGGTGACCAGGTCCTCGGTGGTCAGCACCCGGTCCAGGTCGTGCCCGGCGTCTATGGCCCGCTGCCGCTCCTCGTCGTCCTTCGGCCACAGCTTGCCCTGGATGGTGCCGCCCAGGCACTTCACCGCGCAGGCCGAGATGATGCCCTCGGGGGTGCCGCCGATGCCCAGCAGCAGGTCGATGCCGGTGCCCTCGCGCAGCGCCAGGATGGAGCCGGCCACGTCGCCGTCGGAGATCAGCTTGATGCGCGCCCCGGTCTCCCGGATCTCCTTGATGATGCCCTCGTGCCGCGGCCGGTCCAGGATCACCACGGTGACGTCCTCGGGGGTGACCCGCTTCGCCTTGGCGACCCGGCGGATGTTCACGCTCACCGGGGCGTTGATGTCGACGAAGTCGGCCGCCTCCGGGCCGGTGACCAGCTTGTCCATGTAGAACACGGCCGACGGGTCGAACATCGAGCCGCGCTCGGCCGCCGCGAGTACCGCGATGGCGTTGGTCATGCCCTTGGCGGTGAGCGTGGTGCCGTCGATCGGGTCGACCGCGATGTCGCACTCGGGGCCGGTGCCGTCGCCGACGCGCTCCCCGTTGAAGAGCATCGGGGCCTCGTCCTTCTCGCCCTCGCCGATGACGACGACGCCGTTCATCGAGACGGTGGAGACCAGGGTGCGCATGGCGCGCACCGCGGCACCGTCGGCGCCGTTCTTGTCGCCGCGCCCTACCCAGCGGCCCGCGGCCATCGCGGCCGCCTCGGTGACCCGTACGAGTTCCAGGGCGAGGTTGCGGTCGGGGGCCTCGGAGGGGACATCGAGCTCGGACGGCAGGTGGTGGTGTTCGGTCATCGGTGCGCACCTTTCTGTACGACGACGGCCGGATGAGGGTATGGCCATGACTCTAGCGTCAGGCAGACAGAATGAGCAGGGGACCCCACGGATGAGCGCCCCGGGCACCTGCGACGATAGGGGGCGTGGCAGGAACGAACAGCATGCAGAAGACCGCCAGGGACATGGTTCTCTCCCTGGCCCTCATCGTGCTCGCGGCGGGAGTGGTGTGGCTGTTCATCCCGCACACGGACGGTGAGCCAGAGGTCAAGCGCGTCGACTACCGCGTCGACCTGCTGACCGCCCGCCGTGCCGCCTCCTACCCCGTGGCCGCGCCCGAGGGGCTGCCCGAGACCTGGAAGCCCACCTCCGTGCGCTACCGCGGCGCCGAGGACGAGGCCTGGCACCTGGGTTTCCGCACCCCCGAGGGCGAGTACGCGGCGGTCGAGCAGTCGGCGGGCAAGCGGAAGGCGTTCATCGAGGACAAGACGCAGCGCGCGGAGGAGACCGGCGCCACGCAGCGGATCGACGGCAGGACCTGGACCCGCTACGACGGCGACCGGTACGACGCCCTGGTGCTGGAGAACACCCCGGGCTCGACGACCGTGGTGACCGGCACGGCGTCCTTCGCGGAGATGACCAAGCTGGCGGAGGCGCTCCGCACGGAGTGACCGGCGCACACGCGCACAGGGGCGGGGCCCCGGATCACCGATCCGGGGCCCCGCCCCTCGTCGTCGTCCCGTGCGCGGCTCAGACGGTGGTGACGACCTGCTCGTACTCCAGGCGCGGGCTGCGCGGGAACCAGGCGTCGGGGCCGGGACGGCCGATGTTCACGACCATCAGCGGGGTGTGGTCGTCGTCCAGGAACTCCTTGCGCAGGCCCTCCATGTCGCAGCCGGTCATCGGGCCGGCGGCCAGGCCGGCGGCGCGTACGCCGATGATGAAGTACGCGGCCTGGAGGGCGGCGTTCAGCGCGGCGGCGGACTCCCGGACCGGGCGCTCGCCGAAGACGGCGTCCTTGGCCTGCGGGAAGTGCGGGAAGAGCTGCGGCAGCTCCTCGTGGAACTCGTTGTCCGCGGACAGGATCGCGACGAGCGGCGCGGCGGCCGTCTTGGACCGGTTGCCCTCGGCCATGTGCCGCACCAGACGCTCCCGCGCCTCGGGGGAGCGGACCAGCGTGACGCGCAGCGGCGACTGGTTCATGGACGTGGGGCCGTACTTGATCAGGTCGTAGACGGCCCGCACCTGCTCGTCGGTCACCGGCTCGTCGGTGAACGTGTTGGCGGTGCGCGCCTCGCGGAACAGCAGGTCCTGCGCGGCGGAGTCGAGAACGAGAGACATGCGTGAACCTCATAGGGGGGATACGGTGGCCCGTAGGGCACTATCGGACCGCGGTCCGGTTTACCGCGCCGAGCGTACCGCTATGAAGTTCAACATTCAACTGACTCTAGTTCTCGTCGTCCCCGGCCCCCTCCTGCTCCTCCTCCGCGAGCGCCGCGTCCAGCCGGGCCCGCGCCCCGTCGAGCCAGCGCCGGCACACCTTGGCCAGCTCCTCGCCCCGCTCCCAGAGCGCGAGCGACTCCTCCAGCGTCGTGCCGCCCGCCTCCAGGCGGCGCACGACCTCGATCAGCTCGTCCCGCGCCTGCTCGTAGCCGAGTGCCTCGGCCGCCGCCGTCTGCTCCGTCTTGCCGGTCATTCCGTCCACCCTATGCATCGACCCGTACCGTGAACTCGCCCGCGGACACCCGCGCCCGGAGCACCTCGCCCGCCTCCACCTCACCGGGCGCGCGCACCGCGTGCCCGTCCTCCCGCTGCAGCACCGCGTACCCGCGCTTCAGCGTGGCGGCGGGGGAGAGGGCCACCACGCGCGCGTGCGTGTGCGTCAGCTCGGAGTCGGCGCGGTCCAGCTGGTGGCGCAGCGCTCGCCGCCCCCGGTCCAGCAGCATCGAGACCTCCTCGGCGCGCGCGTCGATCATCCGATGCGGGTCCTGTATCGACGGCCGCGCCAGCGCGTGCGCCAGCCCGCGCTCCTCCCGCTCCAGCAGGGCGCCCACACAGCGGCGCGCGCGGTCCCGCAGCATCCGCACCCGCTCGTACTCCTCGCCCACGTCCGGCACCACCTTCTTGGCGGCGTCGGTCGGCGTGGAGGCCCGCAGATCGGCGACCAGGTCCAGCAGCGGACTGTCCGGCTCGTGCCCGATCGCCGACACGACCGGCGTACGGCAGGCCGCCACCGCCCGCACGAGCTGCTCGTCGGAGAACGGCAGCAGGTCCTCCACGCTGCCCCCGCCCCGCGCGACGACGATCACGTCCACGTCCTCGAGCGCGTCCAGCTCCTTCACGGCCTGGACCACCTGCGGCACCGCGTGCACCCCCTGCACCGCCACGTTCCGCACCTCGAAGCGGACCGCCGGCCAGCGGTGCCGCGCGTTCTCCAGCACGTCCCGCTCGGCCGCCGACGCGCGCCCGCACACCAGCCCGATCAGCTGCGGCAGGAACGGCAGCGGCTTCTTCCGCTCCGGCGCGAACAGCCCCTCCCGCGCCAGCGACTTCTTCAGCTGCTCCAGCCGCGCCAGCAGCTCCCCGACCCCCACCGGGCGGATCTCCGCGGCCCGCAGCGACAGCTGCCCGCGGGGCGCGTACCACTCCGGCTTGCAGTGGACGACCACCCGCGCGCCCTCGCTCACCACGTCCGCGACGGCGTCGAACACCTGCCGGTAGCAGGTCACCCCCACCGAGATGTCGTACGACGGGTCGCGCAGCGTCAGGAACACCACGCCCGCGCCCGGGCGCCGCGACAGCTGGGTGATCTGCCCCTCCACCCACACCGCGCCGAGCCGGTCGATCCACCCGCCGATGAGCCGCGACACCTCTCCCACCGGCAGGGGGGCTTCCGCGGACGTGTTCACAGCCATGCCCGCGAGCGTAGTGCGCCCCGCCGACACCGGTGCGCCGCCACCGACGGCGCACCGTGCCCGGACCCCGCGGGCACGGCCCGTACGATGGGACGCATGACCGCTTCGACTGGCCGCCGTGTCCTGCTCGCCGCCCCCCGGGGCTACTGCGCGGGGGTGGACCGCGCCGTGATCGCTGTCGAGAAGGCCCTGGAGCAGTACGGGGCTCCCGTCTACGTCCGGCACGAGATCGTGCACAACAAGTACGTCGTGCAGACCCTGGAGAAGAAGGGCGCGATCTTCGTCGAGCGGACGGAGGAGGTGCCCCCGGGCAACATCGTGATGTTCTCCGCGCACGGCGTCGCCCCCGTCGTCCACGAGGAGGCCGAGCGCGGCCGGCTCGCCACCATCGACGCCACCTGCCCGCTGGTCACCAAGGTCCACAAGGAAGCGGTCCGCTTCGCCAAGGAGGACTACGACATCCTCCTGATCGGGCACGAGGGCCACGAGGAGGTCATCGGCACCTCCGGCGAGGCCCCCGACCACATCCAGCTCGTCGACGGCCCCGGCGACGTGGAGAAGGTCGAGGTCCGCGACCCGTCCAAGGTCGTCTGGCTCTCCCAGACCACGCTCAGCGTCGACGAGACCATGGAGACCGTCGACGCCCTCAAGGAGAAGTTCCCCCAGCTGATCTCGCCGCCCAGCGACGACATCTGCTACGCCACGCAGAACCGCCAGCTCGCGGTGAAGCAGATGGGCGCCGAGTCCGACCTGGTGATCGTCGTCGGCTCCCGCAACTCCTCCAACTCCAAGCGGCTCGTCGAGGTCGCCAAGCTGGCGGGCGCCCGTGACGCCCACCTGGTGGACTTCGCCGACGAGATCGACGAGGCCTGGCTGGAGGGCGTCACCACGGTCGGCGTCACCTCGGGCGCCTCGGTGCCGGAGGTGCTGGTCGAGCAGGTCCTGGAGTGGCTGTCGCAGCGTGGCTTCGAGGACGTGGAGATCGTCAAGGCGGCCGAGGAGTCCATCACCTTCTCCCTGCCGAAGGAGCTCCGCCGCGACCTGCGCGAGGAGGCCGCCGCGCTGGCGGCCGGGCGGGGCGGCGCGGGCAGCGAGGCGTAGCACTCCGGCCGCCCCCCTGCGGGCAGTTGCTCCGACGACGACCGGTGGCCTTCCCCCGGTCGTCGTAACGTGGTGCCATGGAGATCTTCGGCGTGGACATCGGCGGATCCGGGATCAAGGGCGCCCCGGTCGACCTCGGCAAGGGGGACCTGGCGCAGGAGCGCTGCAAGGTCCTCACCCCCCACCCGGCCACGCCGGACGCGGTGGCCGACGGGGTGAAGCAGGTCGTCGACCACTTCGGCTGGACCGGCCCGGTCGGCGTCACCTTCCCCGGCGTCGTCACCGACGGCGCCACGATCCGCACGGCGGCCAACGTCGACAAGGGCTGGATCGACACCGACGCGCGCGTGCTGCTCGGCGACCGCCTGGGCGGCCTGCCGGTGACGGTGGTCAACGACGCGGACGCGGCCGGCGTCGCCGAGATGCACTTCGGCGCCGGACGGCACCGCAAGGGCACGGTGATCGTGCTGACCTTCGGCACGGGCATCGGCAGCGCGTTGTTCGTGGACGGCGTCCTCGTCCCCAACACCGAGCTGGGCCACCTGGAGCTGAAGGGCCACGACGCGGAGAAGCGGGCGTCCAGCAAGGCCAAGGAGGACCACGACCTGACGTGGGACGAGTGGGCGCGCCGGGTGCAGAAGTACCTCACCCACGTGGAGATGCTGTTCTCGCCCGAACTGTTCGTCATCGGCGGCGGCGTCAGCCGCAAGGCGCACAAGTTCCTGCCGAAGATCGACGGCATCAGGGCGGAGATCGTCCCGGCCCACCTGCAGAACAACGCGGGCATCGTGGGGGCGGCGATGCGGGCGGCCACGGGGGTGTAGGCGGATACCGAGCAGCCCCCGGGGCGCGCTGCCGGGGGCCCCGTCATCGTCAGACCGCGGCCCTGCCCGCCCCCCGGTTGCGGGCGAGCCGCCGGTTGGCGGTCCGGACCCGCCGCACCCGGCGGACGAGCACCAGCACACCCGCGAGCAGGGTCCCGCCGTAGAGCCAGCCCGCCTGGGTGGCGAGGCCGGTCACCATGCCCATCAGCCGGTCCGGCGTGCTCCCGTCGCCCTCGTCGGCCACCGGCGCCAGCCCCACCGCGAAGGCGATCGGCACCACGACGGGCGCGATGAGCAGGTCCCCCTCGCGCACCCACAGCGCGGTGAGCACGCACACCGGCAGGAACAGCACCCCGTAGACGGTGAGCGAGGCTCCGAACAACGCCTCCGTGAGCAGCCCGAGCACCAGCATCACGCCCCCGCAGAACAGTCCGCCGCCCAGCCCGGTGAGCCGGGGCCCTCGAATGCGCCGCGCGGGGGGCGGGGGAGCGGGCCGGCGTCCGGGCGGCCGCTGGGGCCGCTGGGCGCGCGGGGACCGGGCGACCCCGCCGCCCGCCGCCCGCCCCGCCTGCGGGGGCAGCGGCGGGCCGTGCGGCCGTGACGTACGGGGGGTCGCCGACGGGCCAGGCGCCGGCTCGCGTCGCGGTCCGTGCTGGGCGGGTCGCGTCCTGTGTTGCTCCACTGGACCAACTTAGGTCGTTTTATGTGTTCGGCAGCCCGTCAGACACGCCGGGATCCGGACGTCGGCCAGGCGTTCGACACAGCGGCCGGCCGACCGTGGGCACGCCGTAGACTGGTGGATCGGTCCACGCCGGCCGCTCGGCCGGCCCTCGCCCCCCTCCTCACGTACGGGAAGTCGCAACGTGTCGCTCACGATCGGAATCGTCGGTCTGCCGAATGTCGGCAAGTCGACCCTGTTCAACGCCCTGACCAAGAACGACGTGCTGGCGGCCAACTACCCGTTCGCCACGATCGAGCCGAACGTGGGCGTCGTCGGCGTCCCCGACCCCCGGCTGACCAAGCTGGCGGAGATCTTCGGCTCGCAGCGGATCCTCCCGGCCACGGTCGACTTCGTCGACATCGCCGGCATCGTGCGCGGCGCGTCCGAGGGCGAGGGCCTGGGCAACAAGTTCCTCGCGAACATCCGCGAGTCCGACGCGATCTGCCAGGTCATCCGCGCCTTCAAGGACGAGAACGTCGTGCACGTCGACGGCAAGGTCTCGCCGAAGGACGACATCGAGACGATCAACACCGAGCTGATCCTCGCCGACCTCCAGACCATCGAGAAGGTCCTCCCGCGCCTGCAGAAGGAGTCGCGGATCAAGAAGGACGTCGCGCCCAAGGTCAAGGCCGTCGAGGAGGCCAAGGAGATCCTGGAGAAGGGCGACACGCTGTTCTCGCAGGGCGTCGTCCAGGGCACCGAGCGCGCGGAGCTCCTCCACGACCTGCACCTGCTCACCACCAAGCCCTTCCTCTACGTCTTCAACGTCGACGAGGACGAGCTGACCGACGAGGACTTCAAGAACGAGCAGCGCGCGCTGGTCGCCCCCGCCGAGGCGATCTTCCTCAACGCCAAGCTGGAGGCGGACCTCGCCGAGCTGGACGAGGACGAGGCGCTGGAGCTGCTCCAGTCCGTCGGCCAGGAGGAGCCCGGCCTCGCCACCCTCGCGCACGTCGGCTTCCGCACCCTCGGCCTGCAGACCTACCTGACGGCCGGCCCCAAGGAGTCCCGCGCCTGGACCATCAAGAAGGGCGCCACCGCCCCCGAGGCCGCCGGTGTCATCCACACCGACTTCCAGAAGGGCTTCATCAAGGCGGAGGTCATCTCCTTCGCCGACCTGGTCGAAACCGGCTCGGTCGCCGAGGCCCGCGCGAAGGGCAAGGCCCGCATGGAGGGCAAGGACTACGTCATGCAGGACGGGGACGTGGTGGAGTTCAGGTTCAACGTCTAAGACGTCCGGCGAAAGGCCGTCCGACCTGCGGTGGAGCGGGTCGGGCGGCCTTTGTGTTCTGTACGGAGTCCGCGGCGTGCTGACTTCGGTGACGATGCCGCCGCCCTGCCTCTCGCGTCGCACAGTGCGCGGGCGCGCGGGCTCGCCGGGCTGATCGTGATGTGCGTCCCGTCCCCTCACGGCTGTGACGACCTGCTGCCGGGCTGCGCCCACGCGATCAGGACGTTCCGCGAGATCCTCGACCGGCACCTGCGGTCGCGGCCGGACGACTACCTGGCGAGCTTCCGCTTTCTGCTGGCGACCGAGCAGCAGTACCACTGGAGCGCGGTCCTGGGGGACTTCTCGGACGACTTCTACCGGGTCGCCTGCCCGCACTGCGCCGTCGACGTGACGATCGCCATCGGCGCGTACGGGCGCTACTCGGCGATCCGGGACTGGCACCTCGGAGACGTGGACCGGCGCGAGCTGAGGCCCGCGGACCCCGCGGCCCTCTCCGGCGTCGGGCGACGGATGCACGAGACGGCCGTCCGCGACGGCCAGGGCTCCCTCGCCGACGGCATCGCCCACCTCTTCGGGCACGCGGAGTGCCCCCACTGCGCCAGCGTCTTCAACGTCGCCGAGGAGTACACGTCCGCCAACCGCCCGGTCATGTGAGGAATGCATCCGACGATGTTGCTAACCTCAATGTTACTAACGTGAGTGTTAGTAACATGAATGGAGGCAGCGTGGTGGACTTCGTGGGCCGCAGACACGAGATGGCGACGCTGGAGCGTGAGCTGCAGAAGGTGACGGCCGGAGTGGGGGGCGAGCGGCCCGGGCGGTGCGTCATGCTGCGTGGGCGGCGCCGCGTGGGCAAGTCGCGACTGGTCGAGCGGTTCGCGGAGCGCTCCGGAGCGCCGTTCCTGTTCTACGCGGCCACGGGCGCCTCACCGGCCGACGACCTGGCGCGGCTGGCTCGGGACGCTCAGGTGTCCACCTTGCCGTCCGCGGGTCTTGTCGCCGCCGCACGGCCGCAGAGCTGGGACGACGCGTTCGACGTCCTCGCGGCGGCCCTGCCCACCGACCGTGCCGGCGTGCTCGTCATCGACGAGGTGCCGTACCTGATGGATCCGGACGGCGCCTTCGAGGGCATGCTGCAACGAGCCTGGGACCGGGTGTTGGAGACCAAGCCGGTACTGCTGATCCTCATCGGATCCGACCTGTCGATGATGGAGGCGCTGAACAGCTACGGGCGCCCCTTCCACCAGCGTGGTCGGGAGATGGTGCTGGGTCCGCTCAACCCGGCCGAGGTGGGCCAGATGCTCGGGCTCGGTCCGGCGGAGGCCTTCGACGCCGCACTGGTCACCGGCGGACTGCCCCTGATCTGCGCAGAGTGGCCCCATGGTGCCGGCCTGTGGGACTTCCTCGGCGAGGCGTTGAGCGACCCGGTGTCCGCCCTGCTGGTGTCTGCCGAACGATCATTGGCCGCGGAGTTCCCCCCACAGGCTCAGGCGCGTGCGGTGCTGGCCGCCGTCGGCAGCGGCGAGCGGACGTTCACCAACATCGCCCGCGCGGCCGGCGGCATAGGAGCCACCCCTCTGCAACGCTCCCTGGAACTGCTCATGGAGAAGCGGATCGTCGCCGGGGAGCTGCCGGTGTCACTGCGCCCGTCGAAGGACCGCCGCTATCGAGTGACCGATCCCTATCTGCGGCTCTGGCTGCATCTGCTCGGCCCGTCGATGGACGAGATCGAGCGGGGACGCGGCGACCTGACCCTGGCCCGCATCCGGGAGAACTGGACCAGCTGGCGGGGGCGGGCCGTCGAACCCCTGATCCGCGAAGCCTTGGCGCGGATGCTCCCCGACGGCCAGCTGCCCGCGGCTCGCGTGGTGGGCGGTTACTGGACCCGTACCAACGACGTCGAGATCGATGTCGTGGGCGCCGACCGCGCTCCCGTCGCCAAGGAACTGCTCTTCGTCGGCTCCATCAAGTGGCTGGAGCAGGCTCCCTTCGACCGGCGCGACCTCGCCGCGCTCCTCCGTCACCGCGCCGCCCTCACCGACCAGCCGCTCCCCGTCGTGGCGGTCTCCCGGAGCGGAGTGGACTGTCAGGGGCTCGACGCCGTCTACGGCCCCGGTGATCTGCTGGCCGCCTGGCCGCTGTGAGGGGCGGGCTACCCCGTGCCTCACACCCGCCGGTCCACAGCAACATCACACGCACGCTCGTCCCGTCGTCCGCCGCCGCCGAGGACGGTCAACTGGCCGCCGAGGCGCAGCTCACGGGCCCGGTGGGTGAGGAACGCCTCCCAGTCGAACCGGGACTGCTCCCGCAGGGCCTCACGGACCTCACCTGTCGCGCGCGCGTCGAGAAAACGTGGTCCGGGACGGGCGCGGCACCTGAAACGGGGCCCGGTCGGGCCCGCACAGGACGCCCGTCGACCACGACGATCGCGGCCCCGCGTGGCGCCCACCCGTGCGCCGGTCCCGCTCAGCGCGCGGAGCGCAGCGCGCACTCCGCCGCCGCCAGGGCCGTACGGGACTGGAGGTCCACCTGGTCGCGCACCGGGACCCAGCGCAGGCCCAGGGCGTGGGTGAAGTCCTCGCACCAGGCCGTGAACAGGGCGTGCAGCTCGTCGTGGAGCGCGGGTGCGGCGGGGTCGTCCGTGGCCGACAGCAGGCGCAGCAGGAGACCGGCCGCGCGGAGCGGCTGGCGGCGGGCGACCACGTCCAGGGCGCAGACCTGGGCCGTGGTGACGCGCCCCCCACTCTCGGCGGCCTGCCGGGCCAGCGGCTGCCAGGAGTCGGCGACCAGGTCGTACAGGCCGTCCGCCATCCACTCCAGCACGCGCCGGGGCGCGCTCTCCTCGGGCGGCGGCAGGAAGCCGCGCGCCTTGTCGAGGACCGTGGTCACCTGCTCGCCCCCGTCCCGCACCAGCCGGGACAGCCCGCGCAGGGTGCGTACGGCGTAGGGGTGCGGGGACGGGTCGTCGGCCAGGGCGCTCGCCCACATGGGCACCTCGACGATCGCGGTGACACCGCCGTACCGCTGGGGTGCGCACCATGTGGACCGGCCGATGTTCTCGGAACCGGCCGCCAGCCGCCCGGCGTTCTCCGGCGGGGGCAGGACATGGACGCCGGGGGCGGGGTTCTCCCAGTACAGGGCGTCGAAGGTGCCGTGCTGGACGGGGACGGAGAGGTCGGCGGCGGCCGTGTGGAAGCCCCCGGCGAAACCCGGCAGGCCGCCCGTCAGCTGGGCGAAGGTGCCGCCGGCCTCGATGCCGTGCAGGGAGCACTGGAGGACCGGGCGCCGCTCGTCGATCAGGTCGAACAGGGCCTGGCTCTCCGGGAGCCGGGACGACTCGATCGGCGCCCACTCGGGCTGCTCCGCCGCGACCGGGCGGAACGCGGCGCGGAAGTAGCGCTCCAGGGCGGGCGCGGGACCGGCCGTCGCCTCCTCGATGCCCTCGCTCAGCGCCGCCCCGTCCGGGTCGAGGCACAGCACGACGTCCCAGGTGACGCGCGCCGGGTCGGTCGCAGGGGAGCGCCCGTCGCCGCGTGCCACCCGCTCGGCCAGCGCGAGCGCGGTGACGGCGCCGACCGGCTCGTCGGGATGCGGCCGGGCGACCACCAGGACGTGCGCGGGCCCGTGCCCGACGGACAGCATCTCCAGCGGACGCCCCGCGCGGGAGGTGCCGACACGGCGCAGACGGCCGGCCCCCGGGTACCGGGAGACCAGCCGCCGCGCCGCTGCCGAGACCTCCGCGACCGTGAGGTAGCGGTTCATCCTGACCAGCCGTCAGCTGCCGCCGTTGCCACCGCTGTCGCCGGTGGTCTCCTTCTTGTCCAGCGGACGGATCTCGATCTTGTTCGCCATGCCGTTCCTCCCGTTGTCCGTTGCCGTGCGAAGGACCAGATGTGACCTTGCCAGCGTTCGCCGACCGGGCAATCGTTGTCAATGTGCGTTGAAGGAGCGGTAGTTGAGACCGGCGAGATTGGCGCGAAGATGACGGTGCGGACCACGGACCGGGCCACGGTCCGGACGATGCGGCGACCCCGGATCAAGCCCGAGCACCGGGCCTACCGGACGGCCGACGGCAACGTGCGGATCGGCAGCGTCGTCCACGGCATCGGCGCCGAGATCCTCGACCCCGACGGCTGGGTGTGGACCCTGGTCGAGACCATGGACGGCACGCGCGGACCGGACGACGTCGTCGCCGAGGTCACCCGGCGCCACCCCCGGCTCGCCCTGGACGACGAGGACGTCACCGGGGCCATGGACGACCTGACCGAGGCCGGTTACGTCGAGGACGCCGGCGCCCCGCCGCCCGCGGAGCTGACCGCGCGGGAACGCGAGCGCTACGGCAGGGGGATGACCCTGATGCGCTGGATGGACCTGCGGCCCCGTGCCAGCTCCTGGGAGCCGCAGACGCTGCTGCGCCGCGCCCGCGTGCTGCTCGTCGGCGTCGGCGGCACCGGCGGGGCGGCCGCCCGCGACCTCGTCGCGTCCGGCGTGGGACACCTGCACTGCGTCGAACCGGACGTCGTCGAACTGTCCAACCTCAACCGGCAGACCCTCTTCCGTGAGGACGACCTGGGCCGGCCCAAGCTCGACGCGGCGCTGGCCGCGCTGCGCGCCCTGAACACGGACACCACGCTCACGGGGGAGCGCCGCGAGGTGCGCGGCCCGGACGACCTGGAGGACCTGCTGACCCAGGCGCCCGACCCCGCACGGGACCCGCACCGCCCGGACGGCGCGCCCGCGTCCGCCCCGTACGACCTGCTGCTCCTCGCCGCCGACCGCCCCCCGGAGATCCGCGGATGGGCGAACCGGGTGTGCCTGGCCACCGGCACCCCGTGGGCCGAGGCGGGCTACCGCGGGCCGCTGGTCAGCGTCGGCATGTTCGCCCCCGGCCGCGGCCCCTGCTGGCAGTGTCTGCGGGACGCCGAGGCCGAGCGGCGCGACCTGCGGCTCGGGCCCGGCCAGGACGAGGACGTGGCGTCGCCGCGCATGCCGTGGAACCCGGTCAACGCCGTGACCGCGGGCCTGTCCGGCAGCCTGCTCGCCCATGCCGCGCTCACCCTGCTGTGCGGCATACCGCCCGTCGCGCCCGGCTGCCGCTTCGGCCTCAACCTCATGCTGCCGGGCGACCCGGTCCTGCAGCGCTCCGAGCGGCGCGACGACTGCCCCGCCTGCGGCACGGTGCCGGCGGTGACCGCGCCGGACGGGGAGACCCGGTGACGGACACCGCCGCCGGGACGCCGCCCCGCGTCGGGCCGGCCGCCCGCGTCGTGCTGCACGAGCTCTCCATGCGGCGCGACCGCGACGAGTGGATCGTCGGACGCATGGCGACCCGCACCTTCGTCGCCCTGCCGTCCGCCGGGGCGCGGGCCGTGCGCCTGCTGGGCGAGGGGCTGAGCGTGGCCCGGACGCAGGAGCGGCTGCGCGCGGACACGGGCGAGGAGTTCGACATCGCGGACTTCGTCGCGGACCTGGCCGCCCTCGGGTTCGTCGCGCGGATCGACGACCGTCCGCTGCCCGACCCGGCGCCGCCGCGCGCCTCGCTGCCGTGGCTGCGCCCCCGTCATGTCCGGTTCGCCCTGCATCCGGTGCTCCCCGTCGCCGTCGCCGTGCTGACGGCGGCGGCCGTCGTCACCCTGCTGCTCCGCCCCGGCCTGCTGCCGGGCTACCGCGCCCTGCTGTGGAGCCCGCACGGCAGTGTGGTCCTGCTGAGCGGGGCGGCGGCCGGATGGACGCTGCTGCTCGCCCACGAACTGGCCCATCTGGTGACCGCACGCGCCGCCGGAGTGCCGGGCCGGATGCGGCTCGGCACGCGTCTGCAGTTCCTCGTCATGCAGACCGACATCAGCGGCATCGAACTCGCCCCGCGCCGCCACCGGCTGACGGCCTACCTGGCGGGCATCGCGCTCAACCTGTCCGTCGCCTCCGCGCTCGTGCCGGTCCTCGCCGCGACCGATCCCGCGTCCACGGCCCACCGGCTGTCGGCGGCCGCCCTGCTGCTCGCGCTGATGCCGCTGCCGTTCCAGTTCATGGTGTTCACGCGGACGGACGTGTACTTCGTGCTGCAGGACCTCACCGGCTGCCGGGATCTGTACGGCGACGGGCTCGCCTACGCCCGGTACCGGTACCGCCGGGCGCTGCGCGCGCTGCGTCCCGGCGCCCGTACGGCGGCGGGGGAGGACGACCCGAGCGCCCGGCTGCCCCGGCACGAGCGCCGGGCGGTCCGCGTGTACAGCGTCGTCCTCGTCGTGGGCACGGCCGCGTGTCTCGCGTTCATGGCCGCCGTGACCCTGCCCCTCGACATCGCCCTGCTGGCCCGCGCCGTACGGGGGCTGGCGCCCGGCAACACGCCCGCCGGATACGCCGACTCGGCGGCGGTGCTGGTCACCCTCGGCGGTGTCAACGTCCTCTGGGTGGTCACCAAGTGGCGCGACCACCGCTCCCGCCGGCGCGCCGAAGCGGTGGCGCGCCACGGGACGTGACGCGCCGTCGCTCAGACCAGCTCCGGCTTCGCGTCCGTCGCGCCGGACTCCCCGGTCGTGCCGGTCCCGATCGTCGTGCCGGTCCCGGTCGTCGCAGCCTCGGCCGCCCCAGCCGCATCCGTGGGGTCCGCCGGTTCCGCCGACTCCTCCGCCTCCGGTGCCGGCCGCTGCCCCGGCACCTCCGGCTTCGGCTCACGCTCACGCGCCGCCCGCGCCGCCCGCGCCGTCCGCACGTACGCGTAGATCACCGCGCCCGTCACCAGCAGCAGGAGCGGGCCGAACAGCCAGGGGCGGGCGGCCATCTCCGTGGGGAGCCAGCGGTACGAGGCCAGCAGGGCGGCGAAGACCGTCGTGCCGAGGGCGACCAGGCGGACGCCCGCGCGGTCCCAGCCGTGGGCGGAGCAGCGCATCGCCGTCTCGATGGTCAGGGCGAAGACCACGCCGGCGAGCAGGTCGGCGCCGTAGTGGTAGCCGAAGCCCAGGGTCGCCGTGAGGGTGCCGACCAGCCAGAAGGTGCCCGCCCAGCGCATCGCCCGGGAGCCGTCGCGGGAGTGGACGAAGAGGGTGACGGCCCACGCGGTGTGCAGGCTGGGCATGCAGTTGCGCGGGGTGATGCCGTCGAACGGGATCGGCCGCGGGTCGGTGACGGGCGGCAGGGTGTCCGGCCAGAGGTTGGCCGTCGCCCAGGCGCCGCCGTCCGTGCCGTACGCGAAGACGGGGCCGACCACCGGGAAGATCATGTAGATGGCGGGGCCGAGCAGACCGATCATCAGGAACGTGCGCACCAGGTGGTGGGCGGGGAAGCGGCGCTCCACCGCCACCCGGCGCAGCTGGTAGAGGCCGACGAGGGCGGCGGCGAGCGGGAGCTGGCCGTAGACGACGTGCAGGATGCCCGTGCTGACCGGCGCGGTCGCGTTCAGGAAACGGCCCACCAGCCACGACGGGTCGGCCAGGGCGTGGTCCGCGGCGGCCACGTACGCGTCGAGGACGGTCGCGCGGGTCTTCGAGGTGATGAGCAGCCAGGTGTCGCCGGTCTTGTGGCCGGCCACCAGCAGCAGGCCCAGGCCGGTGCCCTTGAGCAGCAGTGTCCGTTCGTGGCCGGTGCGGCGCGTGAGGCCGAGGACCGCGACGCCCAGGACCACCCACAGCGCGCCGTTGCCGAAGTTCATGTCGGCGTCGAGCACCCACCGCACCAGGAAGAAGACGATGTCCACGCCCGCGGCGACGCCCAGCGCGATCAGCCGCTGCCGCCAGGTGAGCACCACCATCGTCAGCGCCAGGCCGCCGTAGAGCAGCGGCCCCGACTCGGGGGCGAAGATCACCTCCCGCGACTGTTCGGTGATCGGCCCCGAGAAGCCGTAGCCGCGCGCCACGATCTCCAGGGCGACGAGGAAGCCCAGGGTCACCACGCCCGCCGCGGTCCACAGGATCACGCGGGGCCGGCGCCACGGGGCGGGCTGCGTCCCGCGGTCGTCCCGCGGCGGTATTCGAGTGGGTTCGGTCATCAACTGGTTCGCCTGGTGATTCGGTTGCGGGCAGGTGGCTTCGCGGGCAAGTGGCGCATCGCGCGGGAGGACAGGGGCTTTCGGTGGACAGCCGGTGAATGAGGACATCCGTCGTGAGTTCGAACATGTTAACGGGGGTGGGCGGGGAGTCCATGGGTCGGCTGTGCCGTGTCTGTGCCGGGACGGCCGTACGCGGCCGTACGCGGCCGGACCGGGCGTCCGGTGTCCGAATCGGAGCGGCGAGGTCCGTAGGTCGCCGAGGCGCCCTTGTGCAATTCCTGTGGAACCCTCAATCTTTCGGCTGACGCACACGGGCCCGACGGCCCTTTGTCATGCTCTCGACATACAGGGCTGCACGTGCCCGTGCGTCACCGCACCACCCCCCACATGAACGCGCACCACCGATTGAGGAGGAACCCTCCATGGCAGTGATGCGTCACCCCCGGCGAAGACTGGCCGTCCTCGGCGCCGCCGCCTCCGCGGCGCTCGTCGCGAGCCTGGTCTCCGCACTCCCCGCGGGGGCAGCCCCGGCCGCACCCGAAGGCCGTGTCCAGTACGCGGGCGCCGCGAACGCCGTCGCCGGCAGCTACATCGTCACCCTGAAGGCCGACGCGGCCCGCTCCACCACCGCCAAGGGCCGTGCCCTGGCCGAGAAGTACGGCGCCGCCGTCGAGCGCACCTACTCCAAGGCGCTCAACGGCTACGAGATCGAGGCCTCCGAGGCCGAGGCCAAGCGCCTCGCCGCGGACCCGGCCGTCGCCTCGGTGGTGCAGAACCGCACCTTCACCATCAGCGCGACCCAGTCCAACCCGCCCTCCTGGGGCCTGGACCGGATCGACCAGCGCAACCGCCCGGTCAACCGGGCCTACACCTACCCGGACTCGGCCGGGCAGGGCGTGACGGCGTACATCATCGACACCGGTGTCCGCATCAGCCACAGCGACTTCGGCGGCCGGGCCTCCAACGGCTACGACGCGGTCGACGGCGACAACGTCGCCCAGGACGGCAACGGCCACGGCACCCACGTCGCCGGCACCGTCGCGGGCACCGCGTACGGCGTCGCCAAGAAGGCGAGGATCGTCGGCGTCCGCGTGCTCAACAACTCCGGCTCCGGCACCACCGCCCAGGTCGTCGCCGGCATCGACTGGGTGGCGCGCAACGCGGTCAAGCCGGCCGTCGCCAACATGTCGCTCGGCGGCGGCGCGGACAGCACGCTCGACGCGGCCGTCCGCAACGCCATCGCCTCCGGCGTCACGTTCGTCGTCGCGGCCGGCAACGAGTCGACCAACGCCTCCACCAAGTCCCCGGCGCGGGTGACCGAGGCGATCACGGTCGGCGCCACCACGTCCACCGACGCCCGCGCCAGCTACTCCAACTACGGTTCCGTGCTGGACCTGTTCGCGCCCGGTTCGTCCATCACCTCCGCCTGGCGCACCAGCGACACGGCCACCAACACCATCTCCGGCACCTCGATGGCCAGCCCGCACGTCGCCGGCGCCGCCGCGCTGTACCTGGCCGGCAATTCGTCGGCCACCCCCGCCCAGGTCTCGTCCGCGCTGACCTCGTCCGCCACCACCGGCGTGGTCACCAGCCCGGGCAGCGGCTCGCCCAACCGCCTGCTGTACGTGGGCTGAGCGCATCCACGGCGGTGGTGACACCGGCCGGTCCGGCGGGCCGGCGCCCCGCTCCCGGGAGCATCCCCGGGGGCGGGGCCCGTCATCGTCCGCCTACGATGCGCCTCGTGTCGATACCTCCGCCCGCCGGGCCGCAGTCCGAAGGCGGCGCCCAGCCGCCGTACTTCCCCCACCAGGGTGCGCCCGGTCCCGCGCCGTACTTCCCCTACGGCCTGTACGGGCCGTACGGGCCCCGGCCGCCCGCCGCCGTCAACGGTGTCGCCATCGCCGCCCTGGTCTTCGGAGTGCTCTGCTTCCTGCCCGCCGTGGGACTGGTGCTGGGGCTGATCGCGCTGTCGCAGATCAAACGGCGGGGCGAGCGCGGGAAGGGGATGGCGGTCGCGGGCGTCACGCTCTCGTCGCTCGGGCTGGCGCTGTGGACAGCGGCGCTCGTCACCGGTGGCGCGTCGGCGTTCTGGGAGGGTTTCAGGAACGGGGCACGCTCCGACAGCGTCCTGTCCCTGCGCACGGGCGACTGCTTCACCTCGCCCGGCGGACTGGAGGGCTGGACCACCGAGGCCCTCACGGTGGACTGCGCCGACGAGCACGACGGCGAGGTCTTCGCCCTCGTCGCCGTGCCCGGGAGTGACTTCCCCGGCGACGACAGCCTCGTCGAGCTGAGCGAGGACCGCTGCTACGAGCGGCGGAGCGCCTACGTCATGGACGGCTGGTCCCTGCCGGAGGAGATCGGCGTCTACTACTTCGCCCCGTCCGAGCAGAGCTGGAGCTTGGGCGACCGCTCCGTCGCCTGTGTGCTCGGCCGCGAGGACGGGTCCCGCTTCAGCGGGTCGCTGCGCAAGGACGCGACCACCCTCGACGTCCATCAGCTCGCCTATCTCGAGGCGGCCGAGGTGCTCAACGCCGCGCTGGACGAGGTGCCCGCGTCCGACTACCCCGACGACGACGTGAGCGACGACCGGGAGTGGGCCGGGCAGGTCGAGGAGGCCGTCACCGAGCAGGTGCGGCTGCTGCGCGCACACACGTGGCCGGAGAAGGCGCGGGAGCCGGTGGACGAGCTGATCGCGGACCTGGGCGAGGCGCGGGCCGCCTGGGGGCGGGCCGCGGGGACCGCCGCCCCGGACTCCTACTGGATCCGTGAGGAGGAGGCCTGGGACGCGACCGACCCCTCCCTGTCGATCACCGTGCGCGAAGCTTTGGGGTTGGCGACCTCACCGCCCGCTTACGACGAGGAGATCGAGCGGGCGCCGGAAGCCGGTGAGATGGAGGTGTGAGCGCCTCCATAGCGGGGAGAAAGTGCCTGCGTAAAGCCCTTCCACGGCAGAAGTCATCACATCGAGTGATTCTCTGGCCTGCGCTTGCTTCGGACAACCCAGGGTTGCCACTCTGTTGCTGTCTGTACAACCTGATGGGAGCGGCCAGTGACATTCGGTGAGCAGCCGGCGTACCTGCGCGTCGCGGGTGATCTCCGCAAGAAGATCGTCGACGGTCAGCTGCCGCCCCACACCCGGCTTCCCTCCCAGGCCCGCATCCGCGAGGAGTACGGCGTCTCGGACACGGTCGCGCTGGAGGCGCGCAAGGTGCTGATGGCCGAGGGGCTCGTCGAGGGCCGCTCGGGGTCGGGGACGTATGTGCGGGAGCGGCCCGTGCCGCGGCGGGTCGCCCGGTCCGGGTTCCGCCCGGAGCGGGGGGCGACGCCGTTCCGGCAGGAGCAGGCCGACGTCGGCGTGCGCGGCACATGGGAGTCCAGCAGCGAGCAGACGGGCGCGAGCGCGTCGATCGCCCAGCGGCTGGGCATCGACCCGGGGGACCGTGTGATGCGCACGAAGTACCTCTTCCGGGAGGCCGGCGAGCCGATGATGCTCTCCACGTCGTGGGAGCCGCTCGCCCTCACCGGGCGCACGCCGGTGATGCTGCCCGAGGAGGGCCCGCTGGGCGGCATGGGCGTGGTCGAGCGCATGCGCGCGATCGACGTCATCGTGGACAACGTCACGGAGGAGGTCGGCGCGAGGCCCGGCCTCGCGGAGGAGCTGGTGCTGCTGGGCGGCGTGCCCGGCCACGTCGTCCTGGTCATCCAGCGCACGTACTTCGCGTCGGGACGCCCGGTGGAGACGGCGGACGTGGTCATCCCGGCGGACCGGTACCGGGCGGCGTACCACCTGCCGGTGAAGTAGGAAGCGCTGCGGGCGCACCGTGCGCCTGCCCGGGGGCCCGCACCGACGTGTCGCCCCTCTTCGTCGCCCGCCAAGGGCGTCCGCGCCTCCCCAGCCACCCCATCGCCCCCTCGCGCTCCCCTTCGCGCCCCGCGTCCTGGCTCCGCTCCGGCGTGGGGCTCGGCCCGCGCCGGGATGACGGGCGAAGGGATTTGGCCGTTCTCGCAGGTCGCCACAGGAGCAGGGCGAGGACGGCCATACGGCGCTGACCGGACATGTCGCCCCCGGCGCACGGCGCATCCGCCACTGTGCGCCCCCTCCGTGCTGGCCGGTTGCGTGCCTGTTCGTGAAAAGGCGTATTCGCTCAGTGAAGGTAAGGCGTAGGCTCGGGCATATGCGGACTGCCATTTCCTTACCGGGCGGGGCGCGGCACAGGTCGCGGAAGGCACGTGGAGGGGAGCGATGAGTGACGGCACGGTGACTCTTCCCTGGCTCGTGGTGCGTCAGGACGACAACGGCAACCGCTACCGGGTGGGCCGTTACGCGACACGCGCCGAGGCCGAGAAGATCGCGGACAGCCTCGACGGCCGCGGACACAAGCAGCTCTACTGGGTCGAACGCATCGGCCAGAACGGCTCCACCGTCAGCTGACCCGCCGGCGGATCCGGCCCCGGCGCACCAGCCCGTCTCCCGTAGGCTCCGGCGCATGAGCGAGCGGATCGTGGTGGTCGGTGCCGCCCTGTGGCACGAGGGGCGGCTTCTCGCCGCCCGCAGGAGTGCGCCCGCCGAGCTGGCCGGGCTCTGGGAGCTCCCCGGCGGCAAGGTCGAACCGGGTGAGGCTCCGGACGCCGCCGTCGTGCGCGAGTTGCGCGAGGAGCTCGGCGTCGACGCCGAGGCCGGGGAGCGCGTCCCGGGCCAGTGGCCGCTGCGGACGCCGTACGTCATGCAGGTGTGGACCGCCCGCCTGCGACCGGGGTCCGCCGCCCCGCGCCCTCTCCAGGACCACGACGAGCTGCGGTGGCTCGCCCCCGACCGCGTCTGGGACGTCGACTGGATCGCGCACGACGTGCCTGCCGTGCGCGACACACTCATCCACCTCGGATCACACGACGGCGCGTGAGGCGATCCCGGCGCAACGCCGTGAGATGACGACCCATGAGCGCGCCGTGGGCAGGTGCCCGCGCGCAGGGTGCGCGCCTCACGCCGTTGTGCGCGGTACTCCGTCCGGGATATCGGGTATGTGGCTATTGACCACATGAAACCGGACACGGTCGGACTGCCTGACTCGCTCGGCGGGGAGGTGATCCGCGTGACCGACACCGACGGCGACCGGGCCACGTGGACCTTCGCCGCGGACCCGAACGCGGTCCGGGCCGCCCGTCGCGCCGTGCGCGAACAGCTCGCCCGCTGGGAGCTGGACGGCGTCGCGGATCTCGCGGAGCTGCTGGTCAGCGAGCTCGTCACCAACGCCCTGCGGCACGCCACCGGACCCGTCGGCGTCTGCCTCACCCGGCCCGCAGGACGGACCGGGGTGCTGCTCGTCGAGGTGTCCGACCCGGTCCCCGAACCACCGCACGAACGCGACGCCCGGCCCGACGACGAGAGCGGGCGCGGGCTCCGGCTCCTGGCCCTCTCCTCCCGTCGCTGGGGGCACCGGTCGGGGCCGCACGGGAAAACGGTGTGGTGCGAACTCGCGGTCCCCGGGTGAGATCCCGCACGGCCGTTCGCAGGTCTGCGCGGGCCCTCGTCGTACCTCCTGACCGGTAACCGTCCATGACGGTTGTCGAACCGGGGATTCGACGGCGTGTCCGCTGGTTAGAAGACTGGAAGTGTTCTCACGGTGTGGACCGAAAAGCATCGGGACCGTGCTGTGATCGTGAACACCGTGTTGCGCGGCGCCGTAGTGCTGGATACTGCGGGCAGCCGCCCCCGGTGACCGGTGCCGGACGCGGTGAGCTGGAGGGGACGGTTCGCGTGAGCGAGATACCAGCGAAGGCCACGGAGTCCGAGGACTCGTCGGGCGGCTCGAGGGACGAGGCCGCCGACGGCCTCCTGTCCGGCGATGCTCCGTCCGGTGACGCCATGTGGCAGACCGCCCCGCCCGGCTCCATGTACGACTACATCAAGGTCGCGTCCTTCTCGATCGGCCCCGACGGGCTGGTCGACCAGTGGAGCCTGCGCGCCGAGCAGCTCTTCGGCATCCCCGCGGAGCGCGCCGTCGGCGCGGACCCCATCGAGGCGTTCCTCGAGCCCGTCCGCAGGGAGCGCGGCCAGCGCAAGATGGCCGAGATCCTCGACGGCCGCGAGTGGACCGGAGTGGTGCCGTTCCGGCTGCCCGCCCACCTGGCCGGGGACGACCGCGACCGCGAGGGCATCGCCGAGGTCTACGTCATGCCGACGCGGACCGAGGCGGGCGAGAAGGCCGCCGTCTGCATCGTCGTCGACGTCCGCACCCTGCGCCGTATCGAGACGGATCTGGCCGCCTCGCAGGCCATATTCGGCCAATCTCCCTTCGGGTTCGTGCTGATCGACCGGGACCTGCGGGTCCGCCGCGCCAACGAGCGGTTCGCGTCCCTCTTCGGCGGCACACCCGACGACCACCGCGGCAAGGGCGTCCACGACTACCTGCCGCGCGGCGAGGCCGAGCGGGTCGCGGCGACCCTGCGCAGGGTGCTGGAGACCGGGGAGTCGATCACGGACATGCACGTCACCGGGTTCATCCCCGGCTCCGACGAGCGCCGCCACTGGTCCGTCAACCTCTATCGTGTGCACAGCGGCAGCGGCCGTCCCATCGGCATCGCCTGGCTGGGCATCGACATCACCGCCCGCCGCGCCGCCGCCCGCGAGGCCGCCGCCGCGCGGCGCAATCTCGCCCTGCTGAACGAGGCCGGCGCGCGCATCGGCAACTCCCTCGACCTGGAGACCACCGCGCGCGAACTGCTCGACGTGGTCGTGCCCGGCTTCTGCGACCTGGCCACCGTCGACCTCTACCAGGGGCTGCTGGCCGGCGACGAGACCCCGCCCGGCCTCGCCGACGGCAGCGCCGAGGTGCGCCGGGTCGCCTTCGCCAGCGCCGTGTCCGACGGGCCCATCAGCGGCACCGGGGAGCCGGTGAAGCTGGGCGCCGTCCACCACTACCCGTTCAACTCGCCCTGCGCGGACGCCCTGCGCACCGCCCGCCCGCAGAGCGTGCCCGGCGAGGACGGCGGCCTGGTGCAGTCCACGCTCGCGGTGCCGATGGTCGCCCACGACACCGTGGTGGGCCTCGCCCAGTTCGCCCGCACCAAGGGCAGCGAGCCGTTCGGCGACCGCGACCGCGACCTCGCCGTGGAACTGGCCGCCCGCGCCGCCGTCTGCATCGACAACGCCCGCCTCTACCGCCGCGAGCACGAACGCGCGCTGATATTGCAGCGCTCCCTGCTCCCGCCCGGCGACCCGGAGGCGTCCGGCCTGGACATCGCCTGCCGCTACCTGCCCGGCAACGCGGCCAGCGGCCGCACCGGCGAGGTCGGCGGCGACTGGTTCGACGTCATCGAACTGCCCGGCCACCGCACGGCGCTGGTCGTCGGCGACGTCATGGGCCGCGGCCTGCGCGCCGCCGTCGCCATGGGCGAACTGCGCACCGCCGTACGGACGCTGGCACAGCTCGACCTCGAACCGGCCGAGGTGCTGGGCCAGCTGGACGAGATCGCCCGCGGACTCGGTGCGCCCGGTGGGCCCTCCCAGGCGTTCGCGGGAGGCGTCCAGCAGGCCACCCGCGCCGCCCGCCGCCCGCGCGAGGCGGACCTCTCCGAGGTCTACCTGGCCACCTGTGTCTACGCCGTCTACGACTCCGTCACCCGCCGCTGCACCTTCGCCAACGCGGGCCATCTGCCGCCCGTCCTGGTCGAGCCGGGTGAGAACGCGCTGATGCTCGACGTGCCGCCCGGCATGCCGCTCGGCGTCGGCGGGGAGCCCTTCGAGGAGGTGGAGGTCGAGCTGCCCGAGGGCGCCCTGCTGGCGCTCTACACGGATGGACTGGTCGAAAGCCGCGACCACCCCCTCGACGAGGGCCTCCAGGCGTTCGTGGGCGCGCTCACCGACCCGTCCGCCCCGCTGGAGGACGTCTGCGACCACGTCCTCAACACGCTCGACACCCATCACGGCGAGGACGACATCGCGCTGCTGATGGCACGTGTACAGGGCCTGCCCGCCGACTCCGTGGGCGACTGGACCCTGCCGCGCGAGCCGCGCAGCGTGGGCCGGGCCCGCGAGTACGCGCGCGCCCAGCTCCTCGCCTGGGACATGGAGCCGCTGGTCGACACCACGGAGCTGCTGGTCAGCGAACTCGTCACCAACGCCCTGCGGTACGGCGAGGGGGAGATCAGACTCCGGCTGCTGCTGGACCGCACCCTGGTCTGCGAGGTCTGGGACTCCGGCCTGGTCCAGCCCCGCCGGCGGCGCGCCCGCGACACCGACGAGGGCGGCCGCGGCCTCCAGCTCGTCGGCCTGCTGAGCGCCGCCTGGGGCTCACGCCGTACGCCGCGGGGCAAGACGGTGTGGTTCGAACTGCCGCTGCCCGGGGCCGACACCGGCCTCACCGACCCGGCGGAGGCGCTGCTCAGCCTGTTCTGACGCCCGGCGACCCGGCGGTGACCCTTCGTGATCATGACGTCACGGGCGCAACCGCACCACCCCTTCCCCTCGTCCTCACCCCCAACATCCGACGACGAGGGGAACGGCGGCATGGACCACGCGGAGTCGCGGGACGGGGCGACCGGTACGGACGCGCACACGGACGTCACGCCGGCCACGCCCGAACCCGCGCCCGAGTCCGGGAAGAAGCGCCGCAGACCCTGGGTGCGCCGCGTCGGACGCATCGCCCTCGTGCTCGCGCTGGTGCTGATCGTGCCGCTCCTCGCCGTCGAGACGACGCTGCGGGTCAACTACATGGGCGACCCGGCCGACGGCACCCACACCCGCGACCGGGACGCCATGTGGCTCGGCCACGCCTGGGTCGACGGACGCAAGAAGGACGCCGACGTCACCGCCCTCGCGCGCCGTCTCAAGGACACCGGCGTCCGGGACCTGTACGTCCACACCGGGCCGCTGGAGCACGACGGCACCCTGCCCGAGTCGCTGTATCCGCGCGCCCGTTGGTTCATCGACGCCGTGCACCGGGAGCTGCCCGGGGTCCGCGTCCAGGCGTTCCTCGGGGACGTCCTCGCCAACGGCGGCCCCGAGGGGCTGGAGCTGAGCGACGCCGCCGCCCGCGCCGAGGTGGTGCGCAGCGCCGGCCAGGTCCTCGACACCGGCTACGAGGGCGTCCACCTGGACCTGGAGCCCCTGCACTCCGGCGACGGGAACTACCTCGACCTGCTGGACGACCTGCGGGAACTCACCCGCGAGCGGGACGCGCAGCTGTCCGTGGCCGCCCACCAGATCGACCCGCTGCCGCATCTCCACTCCGTCGCGGGCCTCGTCGCCGACCACCCCAAGTGGTGGTCCCAGAAGTTCTTCGGCCAGGTGGCGCGGCGCGTCGACCAGATCGCCGTGATGTCGTACGACACCGCGCGCCTCTTCGAGAGCACCTACGGCGGATACGTGGCCCAGCAGACCTCCCTCGCCCTGGAGGTCACCCCGCCCACCACCCACCTGCTGATGGGCCTGCCCTTCTACTACGAGAACAACCCCAGCCACTGGGGTCATGCCGAAACGGTCGCCGCCGCCGTCCGGGGCGCCCGCCTCGGCCTGTCCCGCACCGACCCCGACCGCGAACTCTTCGGTCTCGCCCCGTACATCGACTTCGCGGCGTCGGAGACCAACTGGAAGGAGTTCGAGGACGGCTGGGTCCGCTGACCCGTCAGGACCGGCGGCGGATCTTGTCGCCCAGCCACACCAGGGGGTCGTACTTGCGGTCCACCCCGCGCTCCTTCATGGGGATCAGCGCGTTGTCCGTGATCTTGATGCCCTCGGGGCAGACCTCCGTGCAGCACTTGGTGATGTTGCAGTAGCCGAGGCCGTGTTCGTCCTGGGCCGTGCGCTTGCGGTCCAGGCCGGACTCCTCGGCGGCGTCCAGCGGGTGCATGTCCAGCTCGGCGACCCGCATCAGGAAGCGCGGACCGGCGAACGCCGGTTTGTTCTCCTCGTGGTCGCGGACCACATGGCAGACGTCCTGGCACAGGAAGCACTCGATGCACTTGCGGAACTCCTGCGAGCGGTCCACGTCCTCCTGCATCATCCGGTACTCGCCCGGACCCACCCCGGCCGGCGGCACGAACGCCGGGATCTGGCGCGCCTTGGTGTAGTTGAAGCCGACGTCCGTCACCAGGTCCCGGATCACCGGGAACGCCCGCAGCGGGGTCACGGTGACCGTCTCCTCGCGGTCGAACACCGACATGCGCGTCATGCACATCAGCCGGGGGCGCCCGTTGATCTCCGCCGAGCACGAACCGCACTTGCCGGCCTTGCAGTTCCAGCGCACGGCGAGGTCGGGGGCCTGGGTGGCCTGGAGCCGGTGGACGATGTCGAGGACCACCTCGCCGTCGTTCACCTCGACGCGGAAGTCCTCCAGGCCGCCTCCGTCGACGTCCCCGCGCCACACCTTGAAGCGGGCCTCGTAGCTGCTCACTCGTAGAGCTCCTCTTCGGCCAGGTACTTGACCAGCTCGTCCTTCTCGAAGAGGGCCAGCAGGTCGGGGCGGATGGGTTCGGTGGTCTCACGGGTCAGGGTGATCTGCCCGCGCACCGCGTCGGTGGCGGCGAGACCACCGCTGGGGTCGGTCAGCGCGCACAGCAGGTTGACGTTGCGCCAGGCGCGGTCCATGGCGGCGTGGTCCTCGCGGGTGTGGCCGCCCCGCGACTCGGTGCGCTCCAGCGCCGCGCGGGCCACGCACTCGCTGACCAGCAGCATGTTCCGCAGGTCCAGCGCGAGGTGCCAGCCCGGGTTGAACTGCCGGTGGCCCTCCACTCCCGCGCGCCGGGCCCGCGCCCGCAGCTCGGCGAGCCTCTGCAGGGCCTGCCGCATCTCGTGCTCCCGGCGGATGATGCCGACCAGGTCGTTCATCGTCTGCTGGAGCTCCTGGTGCAGCGTGTACGGGTTCTCCGGCGGGCCGTCGGCCGGCTCCTCGCCCTCCGCGGAGAAGGGGCGCAGCGCCTCGGCCGCCGCCGCGTCGACCTGGGCCTCGTCCGCGCGGGGCCGCGCCCCGGCCCGGGTGCTCGCGTGGTCCGCCGCGTGCCGGCCCGCCCGGCGGCCGAAGACCAGCAGGTCGGACAGCGAGTTGCCGCCCAGCCGGTTGGAACCGTGCATGCCGCCCGCGACCTCACCGGCCGCGAACAGCCCCGGCACCCCGCGAGCCGCCGCCGAGTCGGAGTCGACCGCGATGCCGCCCATCACGTAGTGGCAGGTCGGGCCGACCTCCATCGGCTCGGCCGTGATGTCGACGTCCGCCAGCTCCTTGAACTGGTGGTACATCGACGGCAGCCGGCGCTTGATCACCTCCGCCGGCATCCGCGTGGACACGTCCAGGAACACCCCGCCGTGCGGGGAGCCGCGGCCCGCCTTGACCTCGGCGTTGATGGCGCGGGCGACCTCGTCGCGGGGGAGCAGCTCGGGCGGGCGGCGGTTGTGGTCCGGGTCGTCGTACCAGCGGTCCGCCTCCTCCTCGGACTGCGCGTACTTCTCCTTGAAGACGTCCGGGACGTAGTCGAACATGAACCGCTTGCCCTCGGAGTTGCGCAGCACCCCGCCGTCGCCGCGCACCGACTCGGTGACGAGGATGCCCTTCACCGACGGCGGCCAGACCATCCCCGTGGGGTGGAACTGCACGAACTCCATGTTGAGCAGCGGCGCGCCCGCGAGCAGCGCCAGCGCGTGCCCGTCACCCGTGTACTCCCACGAGTTCGAGGTGACCTTGAAGGACTTGCCGATGCCGCCGGTGGCGATCACCACCGCAGGCGCCTCCAGGACGAAGAAGCGGCCGGACTCGCGTTCGTAGCCGAAGACCCCGCTGACCTCGTCGCCGTCCTTCAGCACCCGGGTGACCGTGCACTCCTGGAAGACCTTCAGCCGGGACTCGTGGTCGCCGGTCTCGGCGTGGTCCTCCTGCTGGAGGGCGACGATCTTCTGCTGGAGGGTGCGGATCAGCTCCAGGCCGGTGCGGTCGCCGACGTGCGCCAGGCGCGGGTACTCGTGGCCGCCGAAGTTGCGCTGGGAGATCCGGCCGTCCTGCGTCCGGTCGAACAGCGCGCCCCAGGTCTCCAGCTCCCATACCCGGGCGGGCGCCTCCTGGGCGTGCAGCTCGGCCATCCGCCACTGGTTGAGGAACTTCCCGCCGCGCATGGTGTCGCGGAAGTGCACCTGCCAGTTGTCGCCGGAGTTGACGTTGCCCATCGCCGCCGCGATGCCGCCCTCCGCCATCACGGTGTGCGCCTTGCCGAACAGCGACTTGCAGATCACGGCCGTACGGGCGCCCCGCTCGCGCGCCTCGATCGCGGCGCGCAGACCGGCGCCGCCGGCCCCGACCACGACGACGTCCCACTCCTGTCGGTCGACCACGGACATGAATAAGGCCCCCAGCTAGAAGAAGCGCGGATCGTCGAAGACACCGGACGCGACGAGGTAGACGTAGAAGTCGGCGAGCGCCACGCTGAGCAGCGAGGCCCAGGCGAGCTGCATGTGCCGGGCGTTCAGCCGGCTCACCCACTGCCACATCCGGTAGCGCACCGGATGCTTCGAGAAGTGCTTCAGCTTGCCGCCGACGATGTGCCGGCAGGAGTGGCAGGAGACGGTGTACGCCCAGATCAGGACGATGTTGACCAGGAACACCAGGGTGCCGAGCCCCATGTGGCCCCACGCGTAGTTCTCGTCGCGGAAGGCGAGCACGGTGTCCCAGCTCAGCACGCAGGCGACCAGCAGCGCCGCGTAGAAGAAGTACCGGTGGACGTTCTGCAGGATCAGCGGGAAGCGGGTCTCGCCGGTGTACTTCCCGTGCGGTTCGGCGACCGCGCAGGCCGGCGGGGACGCCCAGAAGCTCCGGTAGTAGGCCTTGCGGTAGTAGTAGCAGGTCAGCCGGAAGCCGAGCGGGAAGATCAGGATGATGATCGCCGGCGAGATGCCCCACCAGCCGCCGAAGAGTTCCCAGTTCGGGCCGCCGCGCATCGGCTCGCAGTTCTCCGCGAGGCACGGCGAGTAGAACGGCGACACGTACGGCGCCGCGTAGTAGTCCGCGCCTGCGAAGGCCCGCCAGGTCGAGTAGACGACGAAGGCGAGCAGTCCGGCCGCGGTGGCGGCCGGGGCCAGCCACCAGCGGTCGGTCCGCAGGTGCGGGGCGGAGATCGCGGCGCGCGTGCCGGATCTCACGCCGCCGCGGCGCTCGGGTTCGGTCGCAGGGGGTTCCGTACCAGTGGCCACGTCGTCCACTCCGGTAGGGGTCGGGGGGTGCCAGGTCGGCGGGGCGGCGGTCGGGCGGGGGTCAGGGGGCGTGGCGGTCGCGGGCGCCGAGACCCTCGTCGTCGGTGTCCACCCACAGCGACGGGTCGTAGGGGGCGTCGGAGATGGTCACGAGGTCGGGCCGCTGGGCCGGGCCCGCCGCGGCGACGGCGGTCTCCCGGAGCAGCGCGAGGCTCTCGCGCAGGTGGTTGGTGTCGGAGCGGACGCGGCGGATCTCCAGACTGCCGCTGCCCAGCTGCTTCTCCAGCCGCCCCACCGACCTCACCAGGTCGTCGAGGCAGCGCTGGACGGTCGTCAGTTCATCGTGCACGGACATGACGTGACCTCACTTCCACGGGTCCTTCTGGCCCAAGGCGGTGCAACGGTCATGCGCCTGCGAGTGTTGCGCGTCACACCTTGCGCTGGGAAGGGATGTGCATCGATTGGCCGAGGCGCATGGATGCATCGTCCGGTGCGAAGCCGCGTGGCGCCGGGTGCGTTGCGCCGCACGGGTGGGCTTGGCGCCCGTGGCCGCCGTGTCGCCCGGGATCGCAGAACCCTTTCCTCTTCAGTGGGCCGCATACATCGGATGAACGCCCCATACCAAGTGTGATCACCAGCCCGCGGCTTTCCGGAGGTATCCAGAGATGTCCCACGACGGCATCGGCCCGCGCGCTGTCCTGCGCTCGGTCGCCTTCCTCACCGCCGGCATGCTCACGGTGCCCGCCCTGGCCGGATGCGGCTCCTCCGATGACCACGCGGGCAAGCCCCTCGCGGGCGCGGACGTCGCGGGCGCCGACCGGTCCGACATCGCCGACGGCGGGACCCTGCGCTGGGCCGTGGACACCGTCCCGGACACCCTGAACACCTTCCAGGCCGACGCCGACACCACCACCGCCCGGATCGCCGAGGCCGTCCTGCCGTCGATGTACCGCACGGACGGCCGGGGCCGGGCCGTGCGCAACCCCGACTACCTGGCCTCCGCCGAGGTCGTCGACACCGAGCCCAAGCAGGTGGTCGTCTACCGGCTCGCCCAGCAGGCCGTCTGGAGCGACGGCCGGGAGATCGGCGCCGCCGACTTCGCGGCCCAGTGGCGCGCCCTGTCCGGCAAGGACACCGCCTACTGGACCGCCCGCAACGCCGGCTACGACCGCATCGAGAAGGTCGAGCGGGGCAAGAACGACCTCGAGGTCAAGGTCACCTTCAGCCGCCCCTACGCCGACTGGAAGTCGCTGTTCAGCCCCCTCTACCCCAAGGAGGTCATGGGCACCCCGGACTCCTTCAACGACGGGGCGCGCAAGAAGCTCAAGGTCACCGCCGGGCCGTTCACGGTGGACACGATGGACACCGAGGAGGACGAGGTCGTCCTCGCCCGCAATCCGCGCTGGTGGGGCAGGTCCGCCAAGCTGCAGAAGATCGTGCTGCGCGCCGTGCCGCACGACAAGCGCGTCTCCGCGCTCAGCGACGGCACCCTCGACCTGGCCGAGATCGATCCCGAGGCCGCCCGGCGCGTCACGGTCGCCGCCCTGCCGCAGGACGGGAACACGCCCCTGATGGGCCCCGAGGCCGACCGCTCCGCCGCGGACGCGCTGCGCTCCTGGGCGGTCGCCAACGGCTCCGACGAGGACGCGGCCGACGAGGAGATCTCCGCCCGCGAGAAGCTGCGCGAGAAGGCCGAGAAGTACGCCCGGCAGCAGAAGGCGCTCGGCGGCTTCGAGGTGCGCAAGTCGCTGGAGCCCGTGTACACCCAGCTCGCCCTGAACGGCGCCGAGGGCCCCCTGTCCGACGAGCGGGTCCGCCGCGCCGTGGCCCGCGCCCTGGACCGCGAGGACATCGCCGGGGCCGTGCTGAAACCGCTCGGCCTGCCCGCCGAGCCCGTCGGCAGCCACCTCGCGCTGTCCGGCCAGGCCGCCTACGCCGACGGCAGCGGCGCCCTCGGCAAGCCGGACGCCAAGGAGGCCCGGGCGCTTCTCTCGGACGCCGGGTGGGTGCCGGGCGGCCCGGTGGAGGAGGAAAAGGAGGAGAAGAAGGACGCGAAGAAGGACGAGGGCGAGGAGGCGGCCGGCTCCGAGGCCGACAAGGACGAGTCCGGCGGCTCCGGGGGCGGCGGCGACGGCGACGGCGGCGACGGCACGTACATCGTCGGCGAGGACGACGGCAAGAACGACGGCGACGGCAAGGCCCCGCACGACTCCGGCACCGGCACCGGCCGGCTGAAGCAGGGCGGCACCCCCGCCGGGGCCTACGCCCCCAAGGGCACCGCGGCCCCGGCCCGCGCCGACACCGCCCCGGTCGCCAAGGACGGCAAGGCGCTGGTGCTGCGGTTCGTGCTGCCGTCGGGGCCGGGCTCCAAGACGCTGGAGACCGTGGCCGGCCGGATCGCGAAGATGCTCGAGAGGATCGGCATCCGCACCGACGTCTCCAAGGTCGACAACGACAGCTACTTCAAGGACCACATCGCGTCCGGCGACTTCGACCTGGCCCTCTACTCCTGGCCCGCCACCGCCTTCCCCGCCACCGACGCCCGCCCGGTCTACTCCAAGCCGGTCCCGGCCGCCGACGGCTCGCTGAACGTGGAGCAGAACTGGACGCGGGTCGGCACCGACCAGGTCGACCAGCTCTTCGACCAGGCCATCGCCACCCTCGACGACTCCGAGCGGCGCGAGCTGATCCGCAAGGCCGACTCCCGGATCTGGGCGGCGGCCGGCTCCATCCCCCTCTACCAGCGCCCGCAGCTCGTCGCGGCCCGCGAGAACCTCGCCAACGCCGGCGCCTTCGGCTTCGCCACCCCCGTCTACGAGGACATGGGTTTCCTGAAGAAGTCGGCGCAGGGATCGGAGGGGTCCCCGGGGGCGAAGAGCGGTGAGTCGTCCTCCGGGAGCTGACCACCGGCCCGCCCGGAAACGCGACGCGGCCCGGCGCCCCCATCAGGGGCGCCGGGCCGCGTCGCGTGCGCGGTGCGGTGATCAGCCGTGCTTGGCGCGGCTCGCGGCGCGGGCGCGCTCGCGGGCGTCCAGGTTCACCTTGCGGATGCGGACGGCCTCCGGGGTGACCTCCACGCACTCGTCGTCGCGGCAGAACTCAAGGGACTGCTCCAGCGACAGCTTGCGCGGCGGGACGATCGACTCGGCCACGTCGGCCGTGGACGACCGCATGTTGGTGAGCTTCTTCTCCTTGGTGATGTTGACGTCCATGTCGTCGGAGCGGGAGTTCTCACCGACGATCATGCCCTCGTACACCTCGGTGCCGGGCTCCACGAAGAGCACGCCGCGCTCCTGCAGGTTGGTCATCGCGAAGGCGGTGACCGCGCCGGCGCGGTCGGCGACCAGCGAGCCGTTGTTGCGGGTGGTCAGCGTGCCGAACCAGGGCTCGTGGCCCTCGTGGATGGAGTGGGCGATGCCGGTGCCGCGGGTCTGGGTCAGGAACTCCGTCCGGAATCCGATCAGACCGCGCGAGGGCACCACGAACTCCATGCGGACCCAGCCGGAGCCGTGGTTCGACATGTTGTCCATGCGGCCCTTGCGGACGCCCATGAGCTGCGTGACCGCGCCCATGTGCTCCTCGGGCACGTCGATGGTCATGCGCTCGACGGGCTCGTAGACCTTGCCGTCGATCTCCTTGGTGACCACCTGGGGCTTGCCGACGGTGAGCTCGTAGCCCTCGCGGCGCATCTGCTCGACCAGGATGGCCAGCGCCAGCTCGCCGCGGCCCTGCACCTCCCAGGCGTCGGGGCGCTCGGTGTCCAGGACGCGGAGCGAGACGTTGCCGATCAGCTCGCGGTCCAGGCGGTCCTTGACCTGGCGGGCGGTGACCTTGCGGTCCTTGACGGCCGCCTTGTTGTCGGCGCCCTTGCCGGTGCCGCCGCGGCCGACCAGCGGGGAGGTGTTGGTGCCGATGGTCATGGAGATCGCCGGCTCGTCCACCGTGATCAGCGGCAGCGCGACCGGGTTCTCCTGGTCGGCCAGGGTCTCGCCGATCATGATGTCCGGGATGCCCGCGACCGCGCAGATGTCACCCGGGCCGGCCTTCTCGGCGGGCTTGCGGGTGAGCGCCTCGGTCATCATCAGCTCGGAGATGCGGACGTTCTGCACGGAGCCGTCGCGCTTCATCCACGCGACCGTCTGCCCCTTCTTCAGCTCGCCCTGGTGGACGCGCAGCAGCGCGATACGGCCGAGGAAGTTGTCGGCGTCCAGGTTGGTGACGTGCGCCTGGAGCGGGGCGCCCTCCTCGTAGGTGGGGGCGGGGATGTGCTCGAGGATCGTCGAGAAGAACGGCTCGAGGGAGTCGGAGTCGCCGGGGACCGTGCCGTCGTCGGGCTTGGTCAGCGAGGCGATGCCGTCACGGCCGCAGGCGTAGACGATCGGGAACTCGATCTGCTCCTCGTCCGCGTCCAGGTCGAGGAAGAGGTCGTAGGTCTCGTTGACGACCTCGTCGATCCGGGCGTCGGGACGGTCCGTCTTGTTGATGCACAGGATGATCGGCAGCCGCTGCTGCAGCGCCTTGCGCAGCACGAAGCGGGTCTGCGGCAGCGGGCCCTCGGAGGCGTCCACCAGCAGCACGACACCGTCGACCATCGACAGACCGCGCTCGACCTCGCCGCCGAAGTCGGCGTGGCCGGGGGTGTCGATGATGTTGATCGTGATGGGCTCCCCGCCGTCCTTGGGGTGGTACTTCACCGCCGTGTTCTTGGCGAGGATCGTGATGCCCTTCTCACGCTCCAGGTCGTTCGAGTCCATCATGCGGTCGTCGACCTGGTCGAGCTGGTGGGCGGCGAAGGCGCCGGCCTGCTTGAGCATGCCGTCGACGATGGTGGTCTTGCCGTGGTCGACGTGGGCGACGATGGCGACGTTGCGGATGTCGTGACGCGTTACAGACGGTGCCATGAAAGGCGTACTCCCGGAGGTGGTGAAGGTTGCCCGCCGCAGACGTCTGTGGTGCGAGGGCCCTGCCGGGCTGGACACGCCTCGGCCTGACTCCATGGTACGGGGCCGCCGCCACTACGCCCGCGCGCGCCGGAGGGCCGGGGTCCGGGACGCCCGGCGTCCGGGGGCGGGGGACGTCACCGGGCGGTTGCACGTGCTTCCGGCAAACGCAACATCTCGTTCGGATATCGGTGATCCCGCATGCGGGTTTCGGACATGTAAACCAAAAACGCGCACCAAATGTCCGGATTGCCGCATTCAATTCAGAGGTGTCAAGCGCGCGCAGGTGTCGATCTCTGCAATATTTCCTCAAAAAAACGACGGTAGGGAGATCCCTATGTCGTACGCCCTTGACGCGCGTTGACTCTCTTGGCGAAAGTTCCCCCAAACCGCAGAACCCGCCGGTATCTGCGCTGCGCTCAACTCTCCAACCCCCCGGGGGACGAACACGATGACCAGTCCAACTAAGGCCGAGGACTCCGGGTCCGCGGCTGTCTTGGACCCCGAGCTCACGGCGGCCGACGAAGTCGCCAAGGGCGAGAAGCAGCCCGAGGGTCGGTCCCCCGGCCAGTTGATGTGGCAGCGCTTCAAGCGCGACCGTACCGGGGTCGTCTCCGCGTGCGTAGTGATTTTCTTCTTCGTGGTCGCCGCTTGTGCCCCGCTCATCGCGAAGCTCTACGGGAAGAACCCCTACACGCTGTACGCCCAGGAGCCGGAGTATCCCTTCCTCCTGGACGACTTCGCCATGCCGACCGGTTCCTTCGGCGGCATGTCGGGCGACTTCTGGTTCGGCGTGGAGCCCAAGCTCGGCCGTGACGTGTTCACGATGCTGCTCTACGGCATGCGGACCTCGCTCTACATGGCCGTGGTCGTCACCACGCTGTGTGTGGTGACGGGCGTGATCATCGGCATGGTCAGCGGGTACTTCGGCGGCCGGGTGGACTACTGGCTGGGACGGGTCACGGACTTCTTCCTGGCCTTCCCGAGCCAGCTGTTCTTCATCGCCTTCATGCCCGTCGTGACCGCCATGTTCGTCTCTCCCGCGGACGAGACCCCCACCTATCTGCGGGCCGTGGCGATCATCCTGGTGATGTGGTTCCTCGGCTGGATGGGCCTGGCCCGTCTGGTGCGCAGTTCCGTACTGTCGCTGGCGGAGAGGGAGTTCGTGGAGGCGGCCAAGGTGTCCGGTGCTTCTCCCTGGCGCATCGTGCGCAAGGAGATCCTGCCGAACATCGTCACCCCGATCCTGGTGCAGGCCACCTACATCCTCCCCAGCACGATCCTCACCATCGCCTTCCTCTCGTTCATCGGTGTCGGCTTCGTCGAGCCGACCCCCGACTGGGGCCGGATGTTCGCCGTCGGCGCCGACGTGTACGAGCAGGACCCGATGTTCATGTTCTTCCCGGGCGTGGCGCTGGTGACCTTCGTTCTCGCCTTCAACCTTCTCGGAGACTCCGTCCGGGACGCTTTCGACCCCAAGACCGGACGCTAACCGTCCATTGGTGGTGGGGGAGCTGCCGCCCCCGTGCCGGGTGACCGGACCGTCAGGCAGCACTCGTGGACAACTAACGACAGGTAGGTGCATCGGCATCATGAAGCCCATCAGAACGCGGACCGCGCGCGCCATCGCCGTGGCCATCGTGGCCGGCTCTCTGGCCCTCACCGGCTGCTCCGGCAACGACAACGGCGGCGGCAAGGGCAAGAGCGACGCGAAGTCCCAGAAGGACGCCGCCGAGCAGCAGGACCCTGTCGCGTACGGTGACGCCGCCGCCTCCACCGGCCCCGCCGAGGAGGTCCCCGGAGCCAAGTCCGGCGGTTTCATCAACGTCTACATGCAGTCGGACCTGTCCCACATGGACCCGGCTCAGATCTACGTCAGCGACGCCGGGCAGTTCGCCAACCTGGTCCACCGCGGCCTGACGAACTTCCAGGAGGACGAGAAGGGCAACCTGACGGTCGTCGGTGACATCGCCACCGACTCCGGCAAGTCCTCCGACGGCGGCAAGACCTGGACGTTCACGCTCAAGGACGGCATCAAGGACGAGGACGGCAACGTCATCACCTCGGCCGACGTCCGCCACACCATCGAGCGCATGTACTCGAAGGTCATCTTCGACGGTCCGACCTACGTCCAGTCGTGGCTCTCGGGCAACGACTACCGCAAGGCGCTGCCGGACGGCCCCTACAAGGGCAAGCACCTGCCGGACTCCGTGCTGGAGACCCCGGACGACAAGACGGTCGTCTTCCACTTCGACCAGCCGCGCCCGGACCTCCCGCAGGCCCTGGCCATGGCCGGTTACGCCATCGTGCCCCAGAAGCAGGACACGAAGGAGAAGTACGACGACGCCCCGGCGGCGCTCGGCCCCTACAAGATCGCCGAGTACAAGGCCGGCAAGTCGATGAAGCTGGTCAAGAACGACCAGTGGGACCCGAAGACGGACTCGGTGCGCCACCAGTACGTCGACGGCTACAACTTCACCTCGACGATCGACCAGCCCAGCCAGACCAAGCGTCTGATCGCCGACCAGGGCGAGGCCAAGAACGCCATCCAGTTCACGGACTCGGTCGACCCGGCGCAGCTGTCCACGGTCATCAGCGACCCGGACGCCAAGAAGCGCACCGTCCAGGGCTACCAGCCCTACGTGTGGCAGCTCACCTTCAACCTCGACCGCGTCAAGGACAAGAAGATCCGTGACGCGATCACCTACGCCATCCCGAACCAGTCCATGGTCCAGGCGGACGGTGGCCGCTACGGCGGTGAGGTCGCCGGCGGTCTGCTCGCCCCGACCCTGCCGAACTTCGACCCGACGTACGACCCGTTCGGCAAGCTGAAGAAGCCCAACGGCGACATCGAGAAGGCCAAGCAGCTGCTGAAGGAGGCGGGTGTCAAGGAGGGCACGAAGCTCACCTACGCCTACTCCAACACGCCGCGCGGCCAGGCCCAGCAGGTCATCATCAAGGACGCCCTGGGCAAGATCGGCTTCGACGTCCAGGCCAAGGAGATCGACCGGGCCAGCTTCTACGAGCAGGTCGGCAAGCTGGACAACCCGTACGACATCTACATGACCGGCTGGGGCCAGGACTGGCCGTCGGCGTCCACGGTCATCACCCCCGTGTACGACGGTGAGCTCATCCAGGACGGTGCGTCGAACTACTCGCACATCAACGACAAGCAGGTCAACGACCTCATCAAGAAGGCCCTGACGCAGGAGCCGGAAGAGGCCGCCAAGACCTGGGAGCAGGCTCACAAGCGCATCGTGGAGGAGATCAACCCGGCTGCTCCGGTCTACTACTCGAAGCAGATCCAGCTCTACGGATCGAACATCGGTGGCGCCAAGTACAGCACCGAGTCGAGCTACATCGACATCAACGACCTGTACCTGAAGCAGCCGTAACCCGTCAGCTCGGCTGACCGCGGGGGTGTGCGCCAGGCGGAGCGCACCCCCGCGGACGGTTCCCCCTCCCTGCCGCCGCGTTTCGAAGAGAGCATTCACCCGCCATGCTTCAGTTCCTCATCCGCAGGCTGATCGGCGCCGTCGTCATCATGTTCCTGATCGGCGCCTTCACGTTCTTCCTGTTCTACACAGTTCCTCAGGACTTCGCTGCGCTGTCCTGCGGCAAGAACTGCTCGCCCGAGAACCTCGCGGTGATCCGCGAGAACCTGGGCCTGGACAAGCCCATCACCACCCAGTTCTGGGAGTTCATGACGGGGATCGTGGCCGGGCGTGACTTCCCGCAGGGGCACTGCTCCGCGCCGTGCCTGGGTGTCTCCTTCGACAGCGGCAACTTCGTCTGGGACTCCATCGTCGACCGCTTCCCGCTGACGCTGTCGCTGACCGTCGGCGGTCTGGTGATCTTCCTGACCCTGGGCCTCGGTTCGGGTCTGCTCGCCGCCTGGAAGCGCGGCACCGTGGTCGACAAGGTCGTCTCCGGCGCCTCGATCGTGCTGAGCTCGTTCCAGATCTACCTGCTCGGACCGATCGTCCTGGGCATCCTGGTCTACAGCTCCGGCATCATGGAGAACCCCAAGTACCACCCGTTCACCGAGAACCCGGGCACCTGGGCCCTCGGACTGCTCATCCCCTGGGTCGTGATGGCCACCATCTTCACCGCCCAGTACACGCGTATGTCGCGCTCGACCATGATCGAGCAACTGCAGGAGGAGCACGTCCGCACCGCGCGCGCCAAGGGCATGTCGCAGCGGTACGTCTTCTTCCGCTACGCCTGGCGCGGCTCCCTCATCCCGATCGTCACCATCCTCGGCATCGACCTCAGCGCCCTGCTCGCGGGCGCGGTCGTCACGGAGTTCACCTTCGACCTGCCCGGCCTCGGCCGGCTCGCGGTCGACTCCTCGCTGACCAAGGACCTGCCGCTGACGATGGGCATCATGCTGTTCGGGGCGTTCTTCATCCTGATCCTGAACATCATCGTCGACCTCGCGTACGCATACATCGACCCGCGCGTGCGGCTCAGCTAGGAGAAACACCGTGACCACACTGACCAAGACCGAAGGCGACAAGGCCCCGACCGGGCCTGGCTCCTTCCTCTCGGTCCGCGACCTGCGGGTGCGGTTCTCCACCGAGGACGGCATCGTCAAGGCGGTCGACGGACTGTCCTTCGACGTCGAGCGCGGCAAGACCCTCGGCATCGTGGGCGAATCGGGCTCCGGCAAGTCCGTGACCAACCTGACCGTCCTCGGTCTGCACAACCCCAAGAGCACCACCGTCGAGGGCGAGATCATCCTCGAGGGGCGCGACCTGGTCACCGCCTCCGAGAAGGAGATGGAGAAGCTCCGCGGCAACAAGGTCGCGATGATCTTCCAGGACCCGCTGACGGCGCTCTCGCCGTACTACACGGTGGGCCGGCAGATCGCCGAGCCGTTCATGAAGCACACCGGCGCCTCCAAGAGGGAGGCCCGGGAGCGGGCGATCGAGATGCTGACCAAGGTCGGCATCCCGCAGCCCAGGACCCGTGTGGACGACTACCCGCACCAGTTCTCCGGCGGTATGCGCCAGCGCGCCATGATCGCCATGGCGCTGGTCTGCGACCCCGACCTGCTGATCGCCGACGAGCCGACCACGGCCCTGGACGTGACGGTCCAGGCGCAGATCCTCGACCTGCTCAAGGACCTCCAGCAGGAGTTCGGATCCGCGATCATCTTCATCACCCACGACCTCGGCGTCATCTCCGACATGGCCGACGACCTGCTGGTGATGTACTCGGGCCGGGCCGTGGAGCGCGGCAGCGTCCGCGAAGTGCTGCGCGAGCCCAAGCACCCCTACACCTGGGGCCTGCTCAGCTCGATGCCGCGCCTCGGCGGCGACACCTCGCAGGCGCTCAACCCGATCCCCGGATCGCCGCCCAGCCTGCTGAACCCGCCCTCCGGCTGCCCCTTCCACCCGCGCTGCGCCTTCACGGACAAGGTGTCGGGCAACCGCTGCAGCACCGAGCGCCCGGCGCTCGGCGAGGGCCGTGCCGCTGCCTGCCACCTGACGGCGGAGCAGAAGCAGACCATATTCATCGACACGATCCAGCCCCGGCTGCGCTAGGGAGAGATCCGAGACATGAGCGACAACCTCACCCTCCCCGCACAGCAGGGCTCCACCGGCGCGTCCACCGAGGCGCTGCTGAAGGTGGAGGGCCTGACCAAGCACTTCCCGATCTACGGCGGCTTTCCGATCAAGCGGAAGGTCGGCGCCGTCCAGGCGGTCGACAACGTCGACCTGACCGTCGGCGTCGGCGAAAGCGTCGGACTGGTGGGTGAGTCGGGCTGCGGCAAGTCGACCACCGGCCGGCTCATCACCCGGCTCCTGGAGCCGACCGGCGGAAAGATCGAGTACGCGGGCCAGGACATCACGCACGCCAAGCGCAAGCAGTTGGCGCCCGTGCGGTCCGAGATCCAGATGATCTTCCAGGACCCGTACTCCTCGCTGAACCCGCGGCAGACCGTCGGCACGATCATCAAGTCGCCGATGGAGGTCAACGGGATCAACCCCGCGGGCGGCCGGGAGAAGCGGGTCCGCGAGCTGCTCGAGCTCGTCGGCCTGAACCCCGAGCACTACAACCGCTTCCCGCACGAGTTCTCCGGCGGCCAGCGCCAGCGCATCGGCGTCGCCCGGGCGCTCGCGCTCAACCCGAAGCTGATCGTGGCGGACGAGCCGGTCTCCGCGCTCGACGTGTCGATCCAGGCGCAGGTCGTCAACCTGCTGCAGAAGGTCCAGGAAGAGATGGGCATCGCCTTCCTCTTCATCGCCCACGACCTCGCCGTCGTGCGGCACTTCTCGCAGCGCGTGGCCGTCATGTACCTGGGCAAGGTGGTCGAGGTCGGCGACCGCGACTCCATCTACAACCGCCCGCGGCACCCCTACACCCACGCCCTGCTCTCGGCCGTGCCCGAGGTGGCCATGGACGACGAGACGGAGAACCGCGAGCGCATCCGCCTCGCCGGTGACGTCCCCTCGCCGATCTCGCCGCCGTCCGGCTGCCGGTTCCGCACCCGGTGCTGGAAGGCGCAGGACAAGTGCGCCACGGAGGAGCCTCCGCTGGTGCAGATCTCCGGCAACCGCGAGAACCACCTGACGGCCTGCCACTTCCCGGAGGAGCCCAGCATCGAGGCGCGCTCCGAGGACGTCGTGATGGACCCGGCCCTGAAGGCGCTGGAGAAGGACGGGGACGTCCCCAAGGGCTGACCCCCTCTCCTTCAGGACGCACGGCCCCGAGGACCGGGGGCGGGAGGACACCCTCCCGCCCCCGGTCCTTTCGCGTCGCGGGCGCGGGAACGGGCCCGTGAGCCCGTCCGGTGGATCTTCGACCCGTACGGCCCCGGCGGGCGTGCGCGCCGGGGCCCCCGCTTCCAGGCTGGCCCGGTAAGGGACCCGGGCACGAGGAGGCACCCATGCGCACCATGACGCACGCCAGGTGGGCCGTCTGCGCGACGGCGCTCGCCCTCGCCACGGCGGGGTGCGGCGGCGGGGGAGGCAGCGGCGACTCGGGGGCCGTGCTGAGCGCCTCCTGGGGCGACCCGCAGAACCCGCTGGAGCCGTCGAACACCAACGAGGTGCAGGGCGGCAAGGTCCTCGACATGATCTTCCGGGGCCTGAAGCGGTACCACCCGGAGACCGGCGAGGCGCAGGACATGCTCGCCGAGAAGATCGAGACCACCGACTCCCAGAACTTCACCATCACGGTCAAGGACGGCTGGACCTTCAGCAACGGCGAGAAGGTCACCGCCCAGTCCTTCGTGGACGCCTGGAACTACGGCGCGAGCCTGCGCAACAACCAGCGCAACGCCTACTTCTTCGGCTACATCGAGGGCTACGACCAGGTGCACCCCGAGGAGGGCGAGCAGACCGCGGACACCCTGTCCGGGCTGAAGGTCACCGGCGAGCGCACCTTCACCGTCAAGCTCACCCAGAAGTTCTCCACCTTCCCCGACACCCTCGGCTACAACGCCTTCGTCCCGCTGCCGCGGGCGTTCTTCGACGACCACGACGCCTGGGTGAAGAAGCCCGTCGGCAACGGGCCCTACCTGGTCGACTCGTACACCCGCGGCTCGCAGATGTCGCTGCGCAGGTGGGACGACTACCCGGGCGACGACAAGGCGCAGAACGGCGGCGTCGACCTGAAGGTCTACACCGACGCCAACACCGCCTACACCGACCTGCTGGCCGGCAACCTCGACCTCGCGGACGACATCCCCGCCGCCCAGCTCAAGAACGTCAAGACCGACCTCGGCGACCGCTACCTCAACACCCCCGCCGGCATCCTCCAGACCCTCGCCTTCCCGTTCTACGACCCGGACTGGAACAAGGCGGGCTCGGAGAAGGTCCGCAAGGGCCTGTCCATGGCGATCGACCGGAAGCAGATCACCGACACGATCTTCCAGAAGACCCGCACCCCCGCCACCGACTGGACCTCACCCGTCCTCGGCGAGGACGGCGGCTACCAGGCGGGCCTGTGCGGGGAGGCCTGCGAGTACAAACCCGACGAGGCCAAGAAGCTGATCGAGGAGGGCGGCGGCCTCCCCGGCGGCAAGGTGACGATCACCTTCAACGCGGACACCGGCTCGCACCGCGAATGGGTCAACGCCGTCTGCAACTCCATCAACAACGCGCTGGACGACGAGCGTGCGTGCACCGCCGCCCCGGTGGGCACCTTCGCCGACTTCCGCAACGAGATCACCGACCGCAAGATGCCGGGCCCGTTCCGCTCCGGCTGGCAGATGGACTACCCGCTCATCCAGAACTTCCTCCAGCCGCTGTACTACACCAACGCCTCCTCCAACGACGGCAAGTGGTCCAACAAGGAGTTCGACGACCTGGTGAACCGCGCCAACCAGGAGACCGACACCGCCAAGGCCATCGACCTGTTCCAGCAGGCGGAGGAGGTCGTCCGCGACAACATGGCCGCGATCCCGCTCTGGTACCAGAACGGCAGCGCCGGCTGGTCCGACCGGCTCTCCGACGTCAAGCTCAACCCCTTCAGCGTCCCCGTGTACGAACAGATCAAGGTGAGCTGATCCGCGATGGGGCGCTACGTCGTCCGGCGGCTGCTCCAGATGATCCCGGTCTTCATCGGGGCCACGCTGCTGATCTTCCTCATGGTCAACGTGATGGGCGACCCCATCGCGGGACTGTGCGGCGAGCGGCAGTGCGACCCGGCGACGGCCGCCCGTCTCGAGCAGGAGTTCGGCCTCGACAAGCCGGTCTGGCAGCAATACCTGACGTACATGGGGAACCTCTTCACCGGCGACTTCGGCACGGCCTTCAACGGCCAGGACGTCACCGAGCTGATGGCGACGGCCTTCCCCGTCACCGTGCGGCTCACCCTGATCGCGATCCTCTTCGAGATCGTCATCGGCGTCACCCTCGGCGTGGTCACCGGACTGCGCCGGGGCCGGCCGGTGGACACCGGGGTGCTGCTGCTGACCCTCGTCGTGATCTCCGTGCCCACCTTCGTCACCGGTCTGCTGCTCCAGCTGCTGCTCGGCGTGAAGTGGGGCTGGATCCGGCCCTCGGTGTCCTCCGAGGCGCCCTTCGACGAGCTGATCCTGCCCGGCCTGGTGCTGGCGTCGGTGTCCCTCGCCTACGTCACCCGGCTGACCCGCACCTCCATCGCGGAGAACCGCCGCTCCGACTACGTCCGCACAGCGATCGCCAAGGGCCTGCCCCGGCGCCGGGTCGTCGTCCGGCACCTGCTGCGCAACTCCCTGATCCCCGTGGTGACGTTCATCGGCGCCGACATCGGCTTCCTGATGGGCGGGGCGATCGTCACCGAGCGGATCTTCAACATCCACGGCGTCGGCTACCAGCTCTACCAGGGCATCCTCCGGCAGAACACGCAGACGGTGGTCGGTTTCGTCACCGTGCTGGTGCTGGTCTTCCTCGTCGCCAACCTCGTCGTCGACCTCCTGTACGCCGTGCTCGACCCGAGGATCCGCTATGTCTGACCGTCACCACGAACCCCAGGCCGCCGTCGCGGGCACCAGCATGGGCGGCGCCATGGACCTGGGCGTCGACGAGGCCGAGACCCTGGAGAAGAAGCCGGGACCGGACGGCGCCGGCCCGGAGGACCGGCCGCGCTCGCTGTGGTCGGACGCCTGGCGGGACCTGCGCCGCAACCCGGTCTTCATCGTGTCCGCGCTGGTCATCCTGTTCCTGGTCTTCATCTCCCTGTGGCCGTCGGCGATCACCTCCGGCTCCCCTCTGAAGTGCGACCTGGCCAAGGCGCAGGAGGGCTCCCAGCCCGGCCACCCCTTCGGCTTCGACGGGCAGGGCTGCGACGTCTACACCCGCACCGTGTACGGGGCCCGCACCTCCGTCGCGGTCGGCGTGCTCGCCACCCTCGGGGTCGCCGTCCTCGGCAGCGTGCTCGGCGCGCTCGCCGGGTTCTTCGGCGGGACCTCCGACGCGGTCCTGTCCCGGATCACCGACGTCTTCTTCGCCATCCCGGTCGTCCTCGGCGGTCTGGTGCTGCTCTCCGTCATCACCAGCAACACCGTCTGGCCGGTCATCGGCTTCATCGTGCTGCTCGGCTGGCCGCAGATCTCCCGCATCGCCCGCGGCGCCGTCATCACCGCCAAGCAGAACGACTACGTGCAGGCCGCGCGGGCGCTCGGCGCCTCCAACTCCCGGCTGCTGCTGCGGCACATCGCGCCCAACGCGGTCGCCCCGGTCATCGTCGTCGCGACCATCGCGCTGGGCACCTACATCGCACTGGAGGCGACCCTGTCGTACCTCGGGGTCGGGCTGAAGCCGCCCAGCGTCTCCTGGGGCATCGACATCTCCGCGGCCTCGCCTTACATCCGCAACGCCCCGCACGCGCTGCTGTGGCCCTCCGGGGCGCTGGCCGTCACGGTCCTGGCGTTCATCATGCTCGGCGACGCGGTGCGCGACGCCCTCGACCCGAAGCTGAGGTGAGCCGCGGTGCTGCTCGAAGTGCGCGACCTGCACGTGGAGTTCCGGACCCGGGACGGGGTGGCGAAGGCGGTCAACGGGGTCACCTACGGAGTGGACGAGGGGGAGACCCTGGCGGTGCTGGGCGAGTCCGGCTCCGGCAAGTCGGTGACCGCGCAGGCGGTCATGGGCATCCTCGACACCCCGCCGGGACGCGTCACCGGCGGCGAGGTGGTCTTCCAGGGGTGGGACCTGCTGACGCTCAAGGAGGAGGAGCGCCGGCGGATCCGGGGCGCCGAGATGGCGATGATCTTCCAGGACGCGCTGTCCGCCCTGAACCCGGTGCTCACCGTCGGCGACCAGCTCGCCGAGATGTTCACCGTGCACCGGGGCATGTCCCGCAAGGACGCGCGGGCCAAGGCGGTCGAGCTGATGGACCGGGTGCGCATCCCGGCCGCGCGGGAGCGGGTGAGGCAGTACCCGCACCAGTTCTCCGGCGGCATGCGCCAGCGCATCATGATCGCGATGGCGATCGCCCTGGAGCCGGCGCTGATCATCGCCGACGAGCCGACCACCGCCCTCGACGTCACCGTCCAGGCCCAGGTGATGGAGCTGCTCGCGGAGCTCCAGCGGGAGTACCGGATGGGGCTCATCCTCATCACCCACGACCTGGGGGTGGTCGCCGACGTCGCCGACCGCATCGCCGTGATGTACGCGGGGCGGATCGTGGAGTCGGCGCCGGTGCACGACATCTACAAGGCCCCGGCGCACCCGTACACCCGGGGCCTGCTGGACTCCATCCCGCGCCTGGACCAGAAGGGCCGGGAGCTGTACGCCATCAAGGGCCTGCCGCCCAATCTCACCCGCATCCCGCCGGGCTGCCCCTTCCACCCGCGCTGCCCGCTGGCCCGGGACGTGTGCACCACCGACGACCCGCCGCTGTACGAGGTCTCCGGCACACGCGGGAGCGCCTGCCACTTCTGGAGGGAGTGCCTGGATGGCTGAGCCGATCCTGGAGGTCAGCGGCCTGGTCAAGCACTATCCGCTGACCCGGGGCATCGTCCTCCGCAAGCAGGTCGGGGCCGTGAAGGCGGTCGACGGCGTGGACTTCCGTCTGGACGCGGGCGAGACGCTGGGCATCGTGGGGGAGTCCGGCTGCGGCAAGTCGACGGTCGCCAAGACGCTGGTCAACCTGGAGCGGCCGACGGCCGGCGCCATCCGCTACAAGGGCGAGGACATCACCCGGCTGTCCGGCAAGGCGCTCAAGGCGGTGCGCCGCAACATCCAGATGGTCTTCCAGGACCCGTACACCTCGCTCAACCCGCGGATGACGGTGGGCGACATCGTCGGGGAGCCGTACGACATCCACCCCGAGGTGGCGCCCAAGGGGGACCGGCGGCGCCGGGTGCAGGAGCTGCTGGACGTGGTGGGCCTGAACCCGGAGTACATCAACCGCTATCCGCACCAGTTCTCCGGCGGCCAGCGGCAGCGCATCGGCATCGCGCGGGGGCTGGCGCTGCGCCCCGAGGTGATCGTCGCCGACGAGCCGGTGTCCGCGCTGGACGTGTCGGTGCAGGCGCAGGTCATCAATCTGATGGACCGGCTGCAGAGCGAGTTCGACCTGTCCTACGTCTTCATCGCGCACGACCTGTCGATCGTCCGGCACATCTCCGACCGGGTCGGCGTGATGTACCTCGGCCGCATCGTCGAGACCGGCACGGACGCCGAGATCTACGACCATCCCACGCACCCCTACACGCAGGCGCTGCTGTCCGCGGTGCCCGTGCCGGACCCCCGGGCGCGGGAGCACCGGGAGCGGATCGTGCTCACCGGGGACGTGCCGTCGCCGACGAACATCCCCTCCGGCTGCCGGTTCCGCACCCGCTGCTGGAAGGCGCGGGAGCGGTGCGCGGTGGAGGTGCCTCAGCTGGCGGTGCCGGAGTGGCTGGAGGGAGGACCCGCGGCCCACGCCTCGGCGTGCCACTTCGCGGAGGAGAAGCACGTGGTGCCGGCCGAGGACGGGCCGAAGTGATGCGGCCCTGAACGGGTACGGGCCGGGGTGACATGGCGCACCCCGGCCCGCTCACGGCACCCGCACGGCCGTACGCTGACCAGCTTTCCCTGTCCGTATATCGGTACCGCTTCCGGTGAGTTGCCCCGGTGTTAACGCGTGGCGGAGGTGTCCGGGAGGGACAGGGCGCGCTTGAGGAAGCCGAGCTGGAGGCGGAGCAGGTTCTCGGCGACCTCCTCCTGCGGCGTCATGTGCGTGACGCCGGACAGCGGCAGCACCTCGTGCGGACGGCCGGCCGCGAGCAGGGCGGAGGACAGCCGCAGGGAGTGGGCGACCACCACGTTGTCGTCCGCGAGGCCATGGATGATCATCATGGGCCGGTGCTGCTCGGCCGCGTCGACCAGGCCCGCGTCGTCGATCAGCGAGTTGCGGCGGTAGACCTCCGGCTGCTCGTCCGGGTGCCCGAGGTAGCGCTCCTGGTAGTGGGTGTCGTACAGGCGCAGATCGGTGACCGGGGCGCCGACGACGGCCGCGTGGAACACGTCGGGGCGGCGCAGCGCGGCGAGGGCGGCCAGGTAGCCGCCGAAGGACCAGCCGCGGATCGCGACCCGGTCCAGGTCGAGCGGGAAGTCCCCGGCCAGCGCCTGGAGCGCGTCGACCTGGTCCTGGAGGACGACGGCCGCGATGTCGTCCTTGACGGACTTCTCCCAGGCGGGGGAGCGTCCCGGGGTGCCGCGTCCGTCGGCGACGATCACCGCGAAGCCCTGGTCGGCGAACCACTGGGAGGTCAGGTGCGGGTTGTGGGCGGCCGTGACCCGCTGGCCGTGCGGACCACCGTAGGGGTCCATGAGCACCGGCAGAGGGGTGTCACCGGCGTAGTCCCGAGGCATAAGCACGGCGCACGGGATGCGGCGTGCGCCCCCCTGTGTCAGCGTCACGCGGGGGGACAAACCGGGGTCTTCGGCGTGACTGGGGACAGTCGCCGTCTGTTTCCCGTCACGGAGCACCCGCACCCGTGAACCTGGCCGGTCCAGGGTCGCCGAGACCAGCACCGTGACCCCTCCCGAGCGCACCGCGGTGTGCACGCCGGGCTCCTCGGAGACGCGCTCCACGCCCAGTTCGTTCACCCGGTAGACATGCACCTCGCCGATCTCCGGAGTGGCCGCCTCCGCGCCCGCCGACGCCGCGACCAGCACGTCGTCGGCCGAGACGTCGAGGACCGCACGGATGTGCAACTGCGGTCCGGTGAGCGGCCGTTCACCCACGGCGAGGCGCCGGGTGCCCCCCTCGTCGGCGATCCGGACCAGCTGTCCTGAGGGGCTCCAGCAGGGCACACCGGGGAAAAGTTCCAGCCAATCCGGATCTTCGTCGGCGTGCACCATCCGGGTCGCCCCGGTGTCCGGGTCGACGGCCAGGATCAGCTGCGCCCGCTGGTCGCGCGCCTGTACGAGCAGCAGCGGGGCACCCGCCGCTGACCAGTGCACTCGCGCCAGATACGGGTAGCGAGCGCGGTCCCAGGAGACCTCCGTGCGCGCCCCCGCGAGGTCCACGACGAACAGCCGTACGTCCGCGTTCGGGGTGCCGGCCGCCGGGTAGCGGACGGGGTGCGGCTCACGGTCCGGGTGGGCCGGGTCGGAGATCCACCACCGCCGCACCGGCGTGTCGTCCACCCGCGCCACCAGCAGCCGGTCCGACTCCGGGGACCACCAGAAGCCGCGCGAACGGCTCATCTCCTCGGCCGCGACGAACTCCGCCAGACCGTAGGCGACGTCCTCCGCCTCGGGGGTGGTGAGCGCGCGGTCGTCCGCCCCTTCCGCCGAGACCACCCGCAGGGCGCCCTGTGCGACGTACGCGACATGCCGTCCGTCGGGGGACGGACGGGGGTCGATCACCGGTCCGGGCGTGGGCAGTTCGCGTGCCGTGCCGGCCCTCAGCTCGGCCGTGAAAAGCCGCCCTGACAAGGCGAAAGCCGCCAACTCCACCGCCGCGTCGGTGGCGTAGCCGACGATGCCCGCGCCTCCCTCGCGGCTGCGTTCGCGCCGCGCGCGCTCCTCGGCGGAGAGCCGCTCGGACGCGCCGCCCAGGAGGGCGCGCGGGTCGGCGGCCACGCGCTCCCCGCCCCCGTCCGTGTCGAGCACCCAGAGGGCGTTGGCCCGGTCCGTGCCGGAGCCGGAGCGGAGGAACACGACTCGTGAGCCGTCGGGCGCCACGCTGAAGGAACGCGGCGCGCCGAGGGTGAAGCGGAGGGTGCGGGCGTGCCGCCGGGGGAAGGAGTCCGTCTCGGTCGTCATGCCCTGACCATATTGGCCATGCGCCCCCTTGTGCGGCCGTGCGCCGATCGATGCGCACGTACGGATAGTTATGATCGTTAGCACATAGTGGGTAGGAACCTGCTGCCTGCTGTGTGGACGTACTGCCCCCATTTTCCTGCCCCCCGCGCCCTGGGATCCTTGGAGGTGAGCCGCCGTGGCACTCTCGATTTCGGCGGTGGTGCTGCTGGCGATCGTCGTCTTCCTGCTGATCAAGAAGTCGGGTCTGAAGGCAGGGCACGCGATCGTGTGCATGCTGCTCGGCTTCTACCTGGCCTCGTCGACGATCGCGCCCACGATCAACGAAGTCACCACCAACATCGCGGGGATGATCGGCAGCCTCAACTTCTGAGCGCGGCCGTCGCCGGCCTCTCGCGTGTTACCCGTCGGTAAGCAATGATGGGCGGGCCAGCATCCACGCGCGCAGGGCGGAGCCGACGGTGACGACTTCCGAGGAACAGAGCCAGGGACGCGAGCAGGAGCGGACCAGGGTCCACGTCTTCCGCGACGACGCCCTGGGCGACCTGGACGCCGTGGGCCTCGCCGCGGCGATCCGGCGGGGCGAGGTGAGCCCCGCCGAGGTCGCACGGGACGCGGCGGCCCGGGTCCGGGACGCCGACGCCCGGCTCGACGCCGTCCAGGTGCACCTCGACGTCCCGGCCCCTCAGGGGGACGGTGGCGGCGCGTTCGCCGGGGTGCCCACCCTCGTGAAGGACAACACCGACGTCGCGGGTCTGCCCACGGGCCACGGCAGCGCCGCCTTCGTGCCGCGTCCGGCCCGGCGGCACGCCGCGTTCACCCGCCAGCTGCTGAGCACGGGCGTCACGGTGCTCGGCAAGACACGGCTGCCCGAGTTCGGCTTCAGCCCCACCACCGAGTTCGAGGAGGGCCCGCCGGTCCGCAATCCGTGGAACACCGGTCATTCGGCGGGCGGTTCCTCCGGCGGCAGCGCGGCCCTGGTCGCCGCGGGCGCCGTGCCGGTCGCGCACGCCAACGACGGCGGCGGCTCCATCCGCATCCCGGCCGCCTGCTGCGGCCTCGTCGGCCTCAAGCCGACCCGGGGCCGGACCGTGCCGAACGCGCAGGGCCGCCAACTGCCCATCGACATCGTGGTCGACGGCCTCGTGAGCCGTACGGTGCGGGACAGCGCGGCCTTCCTCGCGGCGGCGGAGCTGCACCACCGCAACCCGAAGCTGCCCGCCCTCGGCCTCGTCGAGGGCCCCGCCGACCGCCGGCTGCGGATCGGGCTCCTCGTCGACTCCCCGAACGGCGCCCGCACCGACGACGCCACCCGCGCGGCCGTCACCGAAACGGCCCGGCGGCTGGAGCGGCTGGGCCACACGGTGACCTCGGTGGAGCTGGCCGTCGACCCGCGCTTCACCGAGGACTTCCTCACCTACTGGGGCCTGCTGTCGTTCCTCATCGGCGCCACGGGACGCACCATGGGCGCGGAGTTCGACCGCCACCGCATGGACGGCCTGAGCCGCGGCCTGCGCGCCACCTACGTCGCCAACTGGCGGCGTACGCCGGGTGTGCTGCGGCGGCTGAGGCGGACGCGGGAGGCGTACGCGGCGGCGTTCCGCGGCCTGGACGTCATCCTGTCCCCCGTGCTGGCCCACACCACCCCGCCGCTGGGCCACCTCAGCCCGTCCGTCCCGTACGCCACGCTGATCGAACGCATCCTCGCCTACGTGGCGTTCACCCCGGTCAACAACGTCGTCGGCACCCCGTCGATCTCCCTCCCGGCCGCGTCCACGACGGCGGACGGCCTCCCCGTCGGCGTGATGTTCTCCGGCCGCCCGGGCGCCGAACGCACCTTGCTGGAGCTGGCGTTCGAGCTGGAGGCGGACCAGCCGTTCCCGAGCCTCAAGGACGCGTGAGGAGTCCGCGGGCGCGGGACCTGTCCGTGTTCCCTCAGGCGACCGTGTAGTACGCCTGCCCGTACAGGCCCCACATGCTGCGCCAGGTGACGCGAGCCCATAGGGGGTTGTGCGAGACGGCGGGGGCGACCTTCCGCTCGTCCGTGTCCCAGCGCAGCGACTCGCTGATCCCGTCGGCGGACAGACCGTCCGGCGGCGGGAACGAGCGGTGGATCTCCGCCACGGCGTCCCGGTCGTGGATCACGACGTCGAGCGGCCTCAGCCACGGCACGCCCGCTTCTATCTCCCGTACGCGGGCGAGCAACTTCCTCTCGGCCGCCTCCCGCTCCGCCCGCACCTCGGCGGAGACGGCGATCCGCCTCAGCTTCCACTTCGGCGGGAAGAGACGGGTGAGCCCCACGACCGTGAACACGAGCAGAAGCCCGGCCGTGTCCCCGGCCCAGCGCCGCAGCGACCTCACGCCGGACCGTCGGCGCCCGCGGAGGTGAGGAAGCCGGCCCACGCGGCCGGGGTGAAGACGAGGCGGGGGCCGTCGGTGGTCTTGGAGTCGCGGACGTGGACGGTGGAGGGTTCCGTGGCGATCTCGACGCAGGAGTCGGTCTCGGCTCCGCTGCTGTAGCTGCTCTTGAACCACACCAGTTCGCGGGTCATGTCTCCCCCAACAGCCGCTCGATGAAGGCGGTCGACTCGAGTGGAGTGAGCGCCTGCGCCCGGATGATGCCATAGCGCAGTTCCAGGATACGGAGCTGCCGTGGATCGGTGACCGGACGGCCGCCGGCCACTGCGGGGGAGCGGCCGACCGCTGTCCCGTCCTCGAACTTCAGCACCTCGATCCCGCCGTCCGCCCCGGCGTGCTCCTCACGGTCCATCGGCATGACCTGGATCTCGACGTTGGGCAACTGAGCGACGGTCAGCAGGTGCGCGAGTTGCGCGCGGACGACTTCCCGGCCGCCGAGGCGTCGTCGGAGCGTCCACTCGTCCTGGACGAAGCTCAGCTCGGGCGCCGAGTCGCGGTCGAAGACCGCCTTGCGGGCCGTGCGCGCCGCCACACCGCGTTCGATCTCCTCCTCCGCGTACCGCGGTCGCCGCATGCGGAACAGGGCGCGGGCGTACTCGGGCGTCTGCAGCAGCCCGTGAAGGTTCACGGGGTCGTAGAGCTGAAGCTCGACCGCCCGCGCCTCCATCTGTGCGAGATCCCGCACCTTCTTCGGGTACCGGACCTTCCTCACGTCCTCCTTCATCGCGGCGACGAGGCCGCCGGCGCCCAGGACGTCGTCCGCCGTGTCCAGGTACTCGGGGCGCGGGATCCGCTTGCCGCTCTCGATCTTGTAGACGAGGTCCTCGCCGTACCCGACGGCCACCGCGAACTCCGGCACGCGCAGGCCCGCGGCCTCCCGCCGGAGCCTCAACTGCCGTCCGACGGTGGCCACCACGGCCAGCGCCCAGTCGTCGTCCGGGTCCACCTCCCAGCCCGGCTCGTCCGCCTGGTCCGTCACGGGCCCGACCCGTACCGCCTCACCGTTCACCGACATGGTGTGTGCCCCTCCGTGGTGCCGTTCCGTGGTCGCGGCTCCTGCGTGAGCGGCCCGGCCGACAGTCCGGACACCCCCGGACACACGGTGGACGGTCACTCTACGCAGCGCCGCGATCACTCATCACGGTACGGCCGTTCGGCCACGCTGAGTCACGTGAATCAGAAAATCGCTCTCCCGGGGATCCGCCCCGAAGGCCAGGTGCGCCACGTCAGCCTGCTGCTGTCGTCCACCCCGCGCGGTGCGCGTCTCGCCCGTCTGCTTGCCGTGGACACGCTCAGGAGCTGGGGGATCCCTCACGAGACGGCCGGCCAGGTCGTCGCCGAACTCGCCGCCAACGCGGCCACCCACGGCCGCGTCCCGGGCCGCAGCTTCCGGCTGACGCTCTACGTGGTCGGGGCCACGCTCCGTGTCGAGGTCACCGACACACGGGGCGATCGGCGCCCGGTGCTGCGCGAGCCGGACGGTGCCGCGGAGTGCGGCCGCGGGCTGCTGCTGGTGGACGTCCTCGCCGACCGCTGGGGAGTCGCCGAGGGCCGGCATCCGCGCAAGACGGTGTGGGCGGAGATCGACCTCACGCCGCCACCGGAACCCGACTCCTCGCGCTCCGGTGACGCCGGCGGCTGAAAGGAACCGAGAACTCGGGGAGAAAGCACCCCTCCAAGCCCCCCGGCCCGCACCCCGCGCGGCCGGACGGGGCCGCCGGTCGCGCCCCGCGCCGCATAGGGTGGAGCCCATGACGGAACTGCCCGCTCGGCGTCTGATGCTGGTGCACGCGCACCCGGACGACGAGTCGATCAACAACGGCGCGACCATGGCGCGTTACGCGACCGAGGGCACCCATGTGACGCTGGTCACCTGCACCCTCGGTGAGCGCGGCGAGGTCATCCCGCCCGAGCTGCGGCACCTCAGCGGCGCCGCTCTCGGCGGACACCGGCTGGGCGAGCTGCGGGAGGCCATGGCGGCGCTCGGCGTCACGGACTTCCGGCTGCTCGGCGGGGCCGGGCGGTACAGCGACTCCGGGATGATGGGGCTGCCCGACAACGACGACCCCGGCTGCTTCTGGCAGGCCGACGTAGACCAGGCCGCCGGGCTGCTCGCCGAGGTGATCCTCGAGGTCCGCCCGCAGGTGCTGGTCACCTACGACGACAACGGCGGCTACGGGCACCCCGACCACATCCAGGCCCACCGCGTCGCCATGCGCGGCGTCGAGCTGGCCGCCGAGCGCGGCTGGGACGTGCCCAAGGTCTACTGGAACCGCGTGCCGCGCTCCGTGGCCGAGGAGGCGTTCGCCCGGCTGGAGCGCGACCTGCCCGACCTGCCCTTCGACAAGTCCGCCTCGGTGGGGGACGTCCCCGGAGTGGTCGACGACGAGCGGATCACCACCGCCGTCGACGGCACCGCGTACGCCGGCGCGAAGGCCGCCGCGATGCGCGCCCACGTCACCCAGATCACCGTCGCCGACCAGCCGTACTTCGTGCTGTCCAACGAGCTCGCGCAGCCGCTGTTCACCACCGAGTACTACGAGCTGGTGCGCGGCGGACGCCCCGCCGGCCGGGAGGACGACCTCTTCGCGGGCGTCGGCGCGGGAGAGGCGTCGTGAGCGGCGACCGCGCGCCCCTGATGGCGCAGCCTCTGCGCCCGCCGTCCCCGGGGCGCGCCGCCGCCCTGTTCGGACTGCTGGTGCTCGGAGCCCTGGTCGGCGCCGCCGGGGCGCTGGTCCAGCCCGCGTGGTTCCCCGGCGGGCTGCTGCTCGCCCTGGCCGGCGAGGCCGGAACCGTGCTCGGGGCGGCGCGGCTGACCCGAAGCCGGTCCGGCGGGATCGCCGTCGCCGCCGGCTGGATGATCACCGTCGTCCTGCTCACGGTCAGCCGTCCGGAGGGCGACTTCCTGTTCGCCGCGGGCAGCGGCTCCTATCTCTTCCTGCTCGGCGGCATCGCCGTGGCTGTGATCTGCGCCACCTTCGGACCCGGGAAGCAACCGGACGGGGATCCCGCCCGACTTCGCAAGTGACGTACCACTTCGCCGTGCCAAGGGCGTGATGGTCCGGTGTGGGTTTCCCCGGCGGTACTGGGATACGGGCCGGATCTGGCCAGTAAGGTGGTGCGCGCCGCCGAGCCTCCCTCGAACCCTCGGCCTCGCCCGAGCTGGGAGGACCCCCACCGTGAGGTCGTGACGGGCGGCGGAGCCAACCGGGAGAACCTGCCTTGAGTCGTGAAACTGACACTCCGTCCTCCGGGCCCAACGGGCGCGGCGGAGCCGCCTACCCGTCGGGCACCCCGCCCTACGGGATCCCGGCGATTCCGGACGAGGGCACGGACGCGGGCCGTTCGGCCGCGCGGCCGGAGGAACGCAAGACCGAGACCACGCTGACGACCCGGATCCGGATCAACATCCCCGGGTCGCGCCCGATTCCGCCGGTCGTCGTGCGCAAGCCCGTCACGGACGCGGAGAGCAAGAAGGCGGCCGCCGACACCGAGGCAGCCGCCGGGCCCGCTCCCGCCGCTCCCGCCGCCGACCCGGTCGAGCCGCCCGCGCGGCCCGAGACGGCCGACAGGCCCGCCGCCGGGGACAAGCCCGCGAGCGACTGGTTCGCGCCCCGCAAGTCCGCGCCGGCCAAGCCCGGTCAGGCCGGCGGCGCGGCCAACGGCGCGCCCGCGCCCGGCACTTCCGGCGCGCCGTCCGGCGCAGCTCCCGGTGCGCCGTCGGGCGGCCCGTCGGGCGCCGCGCCCAAGGCGCCGGGCGGCCCGTCCGCCCCGAACGGCGCCCGACCCGGCGCAGGACGGCCCGGCGGCGTGGTCGGCTCCATGGGCGCGCCGGGCGGACCCCGCCCCGGCGGCCCGAAGGCGCCCGGACCCACCGGCGCGACCGGTGCGACCGGCGGGCCCGTGGCTCCCGGGCACGGCGGCGGCACCGGCTCCTTCGACGTGACCGAGGCGCTGGCCGGCGCTCCCGGCGGCAACCGCGCCGACCGCGGCGGCGAACCCCGCCGCGACGACCTGCCGTACTTCGCCGACGACGCCGAGGGCGGCCCGCAGCGCGGCCCCGGCGGCCCCGGCGCCCGCCCGGGGGCCCCTGTGCCCGGACCCGGGCGTCCGGGCGGCCCCCAGGCCCCCTCAGGGCCCACCGGCGGCCCGGTCACCGGCGACGGCCCGATGACCCCGCCGGGGGGCGGCGCGCCCTTCACGGAGGAACGCACCGGCTCGCACGCGGTCCCCGGCGGCGGACTGAGCGACGACACCGCGATCCTCACCCCGCAGAAGCCGGCCGTGCCCGGCGACCCCGGCTTCCCGCGCCACGACAACGTCTCCGGGCACACCGTGACCAGCGGCATCCCGGTGATCCCGCCGAGCGCCTCCTTCGACGCGCCCGGCATGGGCCCGAACGCCCCCGGCCCGCACACCCCGCCCAAGCTGCCCGAGCCGGTGAGCCCGCCCCCGGCGAGCTCCGCCAAGGCGCCGAAGAAGAAGGGCCGCAGCAAGCTGGTCCTCCTCGCCACCGGCGTCGTCCTCGTCGCCGGTGTCGCCTACGGCGCGGGCCTGCTGATGAACCGTTCCGACGTGCCCAAGGGCACCACGGTGCTCGGCATCGAGATCGGCGGCGGCACCCGCGACGAGGCCGTGAAGAAGCTCGACGGCGCGCTCGACGGGCGGCTCGACAAGCCGCTCAAGCTGTCCGTGGACGGCAAGACCTTCGAACTCCAGCCGGACAACGCCGGTCTCCAGGTCGACATCGACGCCACCGTCGGCAAGGCCGCCACCAGCGACTACAACCCGGTCAACGTGATCGGCTCGCTGTTCGGCCAGTCGCGGGTCGTGGAGCCGGAGATCCCGGTCGACCAGGAGAAGCTCCAGGCCGCCCTGGAGGACGCCGCCGGAGGCGCCGGCACGGTCAAGGAGGGCTCGATCACGTTCGAGTCCGGCAAGGCCGTCCCGGTGTACCCGCAGGCGGGCAAGGGCGTCGACGTCGCCAAGGCGGCCGACGTGGTCGCCGCCGCGTACCGCACGCAGGTGGAGACCGGCACCGCCGCCGCGGTGAACGTCCCGACGACGACCCAGCAGCCGAAGGTCACCAAGGCCGAGGTCGACCGGATGATGAAGGAGTTCGCCGAGCCCGCCATGTCCGACCGGGTCACCGTGCAGACCGACCCGGCGCACTCGGTGCCGATGAGCCCCGAGAAGTCGCTGTGGAAGTTCCTGCGCGTCGAGGCGGTCAACGGCAAGCTCGTCGAGAAGCCCGACCTGAAGGCCCTGGAGGACCTGTACGGCCAGGCCTTCGACGACGTTCTCATCACCCGGGGCAACGGCGAGAAGACCCCCGTCACCCCGCAGGACGTCTACGGCGCCCTCCGCCAGGCGCTGGTCAGCAAGACCGACCGTACGGCCGTCATCGAGACGAACGCGAGCTGATCCCGGCGGACGACGACGGCGGCGCCGCACGGAACCCTCCGTGCGGCGCCGATCGGATCGTCGAGGCGGCGGGCGTCGGCAGGCAGGAATGCAGGCGGCCGTCCGCGCCGTCTCAGTTGAGCAGGGCGCGCGCGGCCAGCGCCTCCCCGCGGATGCGGTCCGCGGCCGCCTGGTCGACCGCCGCGACGACGTCCGCGTACGCCTCCAGTTCGGCCGCGCCCGCCGTGAACTCGCCGCGCTGCACGAGGAGCTGGGCGCGCTCGTAGCGCAGGCGGGCCGGGCGGGACGGGAGGAGCAGGGCGACGTCCAGCGCCCACAGGCCGACGTCGGTGCGCTCGGGGCGGGTCGCCGCCCAGGCACGGACGTTGTTCAGGATGCGCGCGACCACCTCCAGCGTCCCCGCCGGGGCCAGCATGGACGGCTCCAGCGGGCCTCCGGTGGCCCCGGCGACCAGCAGCTCGGCGTCCGGTCCCGTCAGCACCCGGCCCCCGTCGAACGGGTCGGCCAGCACCTGCCCGGCGCCCGCCCCGCCCGGGTCGCCGAAGCCCACGACGAAGTGCCCGGGCAGCGCCACGCCGTACACCGGCGCGCCCGCCCGCCGGGCCACCTCGATCCACACCACCGACAGCAGGATCGGCAGCCCGCGCCGGCGCCGCAGCACCTCGTGCAGCAGCGAGGACTCCAGCCGCCGGTAGTCGTGCGGCAGGCCGTGGAAGCCGTACCGCTCGCCCAGCAGGTCCCGCAGCGCCACCGCCCAGGCGTGCGGCGAGCCCGGCCGGTGCGGCAGCTCGCCCGCCAGCCGGTCCAGTTCGATCTCCACCGCGTCCATGCCCGCCTCGTCCAGCGTGCCGTCGCCCTCCGCGGCCACCAGCAGACACAGCGCGGACAGGCCGGGCCGCTCGCAGCGGGCCTCCTCGGCGAACCGCTCGCGCAGTTCGGCGGAGCGCCCGGGCGGCGGGGGACAGGGGGAGCGCATACCCGGTTCGTGCCCGCTCACGGCGCCCCGTCACCCGCCGGGACCGATGAATCCGGAGCGGATCCTTCCGATGCGGTCCCCTCCGGCGCGCGGTAGTGGTGGTACGCGTGGTGCGGGGCGAAGCCCAGACGGTCGTACAGCACCCGCGCGCCCTCGTTGTCCGTCTCGACCTGAAGCCAGGCCGCCGAGGCGCCCTCCTCCAGCGCACGGACGGCCAGCGCCGCCATCACGGCCGTGGCCAGGCCCTCCCGCCGCCGCGCCGGATCCACCTCGACCGCCGCGAACCCGGCCCAGCGGCCGTCCACGACACACCGCCCGATCGCGGCCGGCGCCGCGGCGCCCGGCGCGCCCGGCACGGTCGCGAACCACACCGACGGCTCACCCGGGACCGGGTCGCCCGGGGAGCCCGCGCCCAGCACCCGCAGGGCCACCTCGCTCATGCCCTTGCGCTGGTACCGCGCCAGCCACGCCTCGTCCGCGTCCCGGGACAGCAGCACCCCGGAGGAGCCGTCGCCCAGGTCGGCGACCGGGGCCAGAGCGCCCGTCCACAGCTCGGCGGTCACCTCGCGGACCCACCCGCGCTTCTCCAGCTCCGCGCACAGCAGCTCCTGCGTGCCCTCCGCGCCCGTCGCGGTCTGCATGTACGCCGGCAGCCCCCGGCCCGCGTACCAGCGGCGTACGGCCGTCAGCGCGTCGTCGAGCGGCAGGCCCGGGTCGCCCAGCGGCAGCACGGAGTTGGCCCGCCGGGTGAAACCCGCTGCCGCCCGCAGCTCCCACGCGCCGAGCCGCTTGCTCTCCACCGGCCGCCAGCCGCGCGCGGCCACCCGCGCCAGCTCCTCGTAGGAGGCGGCGGGGCCACGCCGACGCGCCGGGGCGGCGGGCACCACCTTGCCCGCGACCAGCGCGGACTCGGCGACGCGAACACGTTCGCCGCTCTTCCTTGTGATCCGCAACACACCGTTGTCCCATGATGTGAGAACCCCGACCGTGTCGGTGAACTTCTCACCCGAGGGACCATGTTCGATCAAGCTCCTTACGGAGACCCGTTTTCCCACGTCAGCAGCGGTGATACGGACCTCGAGGCGCCCGGCGGCTGAGATTTCCACAGGTCAGTTCACCCCTCCTGTTCGGATCATGCTCCGGAACGGAGATACTAGGGGCGGGCATCGACGACGCCGCGCTCCCGCGCGCCAGGCGGCGGAGCCTGAGGAGGCCCGCCAGCGCCCTATCGAGGAGGAACGACAGCGTGACCTACGTCATCGCGCAGCCTTGTGTCGACGTCAAGGACAAGGCGTGCATCGAGGAGTGCCCGGTCGACTGCATCTACGAGGGCCGGCGGTCCTTGTACATCCACCCGGACGAATGCGTCGACTGCGGCGCCTGTGAACCGGTCTGCCCGGTCGAGGCCATCTTCTACGAGGACGACACTCCGGAGGAGTGGAAGGACTACTACAAGGCGAACGTCGAGTTCTTCGACGAGCTCGGCTCCCCGGGCGGCGCCAGCAAGCTCGGTCTGATCGAGCGGGACCACCCGTTCATCGCCGCGCTGCCGCCGCAGGCGTAGCAGCCCCGCAGGCGGCCCCGCACCGACGCGCCGCCCTGGTCCCGTACGGCCCGTGCGCCGTACGGGACCGAGGCGTTTGCCGTACCAGAAAGTGAGCCATCCCCCGTGTCCGCAGTCTCCGACCGGCTGCCCGCCTTCCCCTGGGACAAGCTGGAGCCGTACAAGAAGACGGCCGCAGCGCACCCCGACGGCATCGTCGACCTCTCGGTCGGCACGCCCGTCGACCCGGTGCCCGAGCACATCCAGAAGGCGCTGATCGCCGCGGCGGACTCGCCGGGCTACCCCACGGTGTGGGGCACCCCGGAACTGCGGGACGCGCTCACCCGCTGGGTGGAGCACCGGCTCGGCGCCCGCGAGGTGACCCACCGGCACGTCCTGCCGGTCGTCGGCTCCAAGGAACTCGTCGCCTGGCTCCCCACCCAGCTCGGTCTCGGCCCCGGCGACCAGGTCGCCTTCCCCCGCCTGGCCTACCCGACGTACGAGGTCGGCGCCCGCCTGGCGCGCGCCGAGCACGTGGCGTACGACGACCCGACCGAGCTGGACCCCTCGCGGCTGAAGCTGCTGTGGCTCAACTCGCCGTCCAACCCGACGGGCCGGGTGCTCTCCAAGGAGGAGCTGACCCGGATGGTCGCCTGGGCCCGCGAGCACGGCGTCCTCGTCCTGTCCGACGAGTGCTACATCGAGCTCGGCTGGGAGGCCGACCCGGTCTCGGTGCTCCACCCGGACGTCAACGGCGGCTCCTACGACGGCGTCGTCGCCGTCCACTCCCTGTCCAAGCGGTCCAACCTGGCCGGCTACCGCGCCGCGTTCCTGGCCGGCGACCCGGCCGTGCTCGGCCCGCTGCTGGAGATCCGCAAGCACGGCGGCATGATGACCCCGGCGCCGACCCAGGCGGCCGTGGTGGCGGCCCTCGGCGACGACGAGCACGTCCGCGTCCAGCGCGAGCGGTACGCGGCCCGCCGCACCGCCCTGCGCGACGCGCTGCTCGCCCACGGCTTCCGCATCGAGCACAGCGAGGCCAGCCTCTACCTGTGGGCCACGCGCGACGAGTCCTGCTGGGACACCGTCGCCCACCTCGCCGACCGCGGCATCCTGGTCGCCCCCGGCGACTTCTACGGCCCCGCCGGCGACCGCTTCGTCCGCGTGGCCCTGACCGCGACGGACGAACGGGTCCGCGCCGCGGTCGCCCGCCTGACCGCCTGACCGCACCCCGAGACCGCCTCAGGCACGCCGAAGGGGCCCGGGGGGAGAGGTCCCGGGCCCCTTCGGTTTCGCCGGGGGTCGCCTTCGGCGGAGGGGTCAGCCGAGGGGCAGGCCCTTGACCGGCAGCTTCTTGGCGGGGCCGCCCTTGCCGAGGGAGTCGGTCGGCAGCTCCTTCACCACCGGCACGGCCTTCTTCACGGTGGTGCCCGCGGCCGGGGCCACCTCGGTCGCGTCCGGGGTGGTCTTGCCGACGCCCCGCGTCACGTTGTCCACGGTCTTGCCGGGCGCACCGTCCAGGGCGCTCAGCCCGAGGTTCGGGGCGGACGGAAGCGCCGGCGCCGCGCTCGCGGAACCGGCCGCACCGACCCCGGCGGCCGCTCCCGCAGCGACGAGCAGCGCGGCACGGGCGATCCGACGGGTCAGGGGGAGGGACATGGTGCTCCTTCGACGGCAGACAACGATGGTGTCCGGCCGGTCATGACCGGCCGGCCGGACGCACTGATTACCGCCCGACCGCCACGAAGGTTGCGCGCGTGTCCGGCAAAGAGTCGGCAATGCGGCGCAATGTCGGACCCGTCCAACGCCTCCGGGTGATCACCCGCACGCCTGCACGGGAACACCCCGGGCTACTGACCGGTGGTGATCCGGACCGCTTCCGCTTCCCCGCCCGGGCCCGCCGACCCCTTGCCGTCCACCGGCCGCCACTGGCTGTCGGTGTGCCCGGCGACCCACTCCCGGCCGGCGTAGGACACACTCCGTATGTGCAGCTCGGAGGCGTTGGCCACGGCCCAGTGGGCCAGCTGCCAGCCCCGCGCCCCGGCGTCCCGCCGGTCGCTGGAGACGGTGGTGACGGGCAGCGTCACGGTGCCGTCGCCGGGTTCCGCTTCCGTGCCGGGGGCGTCCGGCGCGGGGGTCTGCCCCGTGGCGTCGTCCACCTCGGCGCCCGCCGGCTTCAGCACGTCCCGCCCGAAGTCCCGGGCCAACGCGGCCCGTACCGCGTCCGCGCCCTTCGCCCGGGTCGCCGCGGGACGGCCGTCGCAGGTCAGCGTCGCCCCCGAGCGCCCGGTGAGGGCGGCGGCCAGCAGCGTCGCGTCCGGCTCGTGCTTGGCGTACGCCTGCGGGAAACCGCTGCGCTGCACCTTCTGCGCCGCCACGGTGAGCGGCAGCCGCGTGTAGCCCGGCACCTTCTCCAGGTGCTCGTAGAACTTCTCCGACGCGTACGCCGGGTCCATGATCTGCCGCGGCGTGCCCCAGCCCTGCGAGGGGCGCTGCTGGAACAGGCCCAGCGAGTCACGGTCGCCGTAGTCGATGTTGCGCAGCGCCGACTCCTGGAGGGCGGTCGCCAGCGCGATCGTCACGGCCCGCTCGGGCAGCTCGCGCGCGGTGCCCACGGCGGTGATCGTCGCCGCGTTCACCGCCTGCTCGGGGGAGAACTCGTAGGTCGCCCCGTCGCCCTTGCCGGACACGACCTTGCAGCCGGGGCCGCCCGTGCCTCCGGTGACGTACTGCACCACGAGGTATCCGGCGACCGCTGACAGCACCGCGAAGGCCGCGCCGCAGCGGAGCAGACGGCCACGGCGCTTGCGCTGGGGAGTGGGGGACGGCTCTGGCACGCGTACAAGGTACTGGAGAGTACGTTCCGGTGTGAGCCGGGTGCGGACAGTGGGCCGGGGCCCGCCCGCGCTAGGGTCGACGGCATGGCCGACACCCCGCTTGACCTCACGCTGGACGCCGCGCGCCTCACCGCGCAGCTCGTCGACTTCCCCTCCGAGAGCGGCACCGAGAAGCCGCTGGCGGACGCCATCGAGACGGCGCTGCGCACGCTGCCGCACCTGACGGTCGACCGGCACGGCAACAACGTCGTGGCCCGCACCCGGCTGGGCCGCCCGGAGCGGGTGGTCCTGGCCGGCCACATCGACACGGTCCCGATCGCCGGCAACGTGCCCTCGCGCCTCGACGAGGACGGCGTCCTGTGGGGCTGCGGCACCTGCGACATGAAGGCGGGCGTCGCCGTCCAGCTGCGCATCGCGGCCACCGTTCCCGAGCCCAACCGCGACCTCACCTTCGTCTTCTACGACAACGAGGAGGTCTCCGCCGACCTCAACGGCCTGAAGCACGTCGCCGAGGCGCACCCCGACTGGCTGGAGGCCGACTTCGCGGTCCTCCTGGAGCCCTCGGACGGCCAGGTCGAGGGCGGCTGCCAGGGCACCCTGCGGGTGCTGCTGAAGACCTCCGGCGAGCGCGCCCACTCCGCGCGCGGCTGGATGGGCTCCAACGCCATCCACGCCGCCGCCCCCATCCTCCAGCGCCTCGCCGCCTACGAGCCCCGGTGGCCGGTCATCGACGGGCTGGAGTACCGCGAGGGCCTCAACGCGGTCGGCATCTCCGGAGGCGTCGCCGGCAACGTCATCCCCGACGAGTGCGTCGTCACCGTGAACTTCCGCTACGCCCCCGACCGCAGCGAGGAGGAGGCCCTGGCGCACGTCCGGGAGGTCTTCGCCGACTGCGGCGTCACCGAGTTCGTCGTCGACGACCACAGCGGCGCGGCCCTGCCCGGCCTGTCCCACCCGGCCGCGGCGGCCTTCATCGAGGCGGTCGGCGGCACCCCGCAGCCCAAGTACGGCTGGACCGACGTCTCCCGCTTCTCCGCGCTGGGCGTCCCCGCCGTGAACTACGGCCCCGGCAACCCCCACCTGGCCCACAAGCGGGACGAGCGCGTCGACACCGCCAAGATCCTCGCGGGGGAGGAGCGGCTGCGGTCCTGGCTGACCGCGTGACCCCCGTACGGGCGGCACCGCGTTTGGAACGCTCTTCCGTGGACATGCTGACGTCCCCCGCACGTAACCCGCGTAGATCTACGCTGAGGCGGTACGACCTGGCAAACGGAGGGAGCGCACATGGCTACGGGCAACCCTGAGGGGAAGCGGCAGCCGCCGGAGGAGAAGCGCCTGGGGCCGGTCCTCCGCCGGCGCGGTCAGGTGGGTTCCAGCACCACCGACCAGCGGCTGCTGGACGAGCGCGCGCCGAGCGACTGGGTGCACACCGACCCCTGGCGGGTGCTGCGCATCCAGTCGGAGTTCATCGAGGGCTTCGGCACCCTGGCCGAACTCCCCTCCGCGATCAGCGTCTTCGGCTCCGCCCGCACCCCCGCGGACTCGCCCGAGTACGACGCCGGGGTGCGGCTCGGCCGCGGTCTGGTCGAGGCGGGCTTCGCGGTCATCACCGGCGGCGGCCCGGGCGCCATGGAGGCGGCGAACAAGGGGGCGCTCGAGGCCGGCGGTCTTTCCGTCGGTCTGGGCATCGAGCTGCCCTTCGAGCAGGGCCTGAACCAGTACGTCGACATCGGTCTGAACTTCCGGTACTTCTTCGTCCGGAAGATGATGTTCGTCAAGTACGCGCAGGGCTTCGTGGTCCTGCCCGGCGGCCTCGGCACGCTCGACGAGCTCTTCGAGGCGCTCACCCTGGTGCAGACCCAGAAGGTCACCCAGTTCCCCATCGTGCTGTTCGGCACGGAGTACTGGGGCGGCCTCGTCGACTGGCTGCGCTCCACGGTGATCGGCCAGGGCAAGGCGGCCGAGAAGGACCTGCTGCTGTTCCACGTCACGGACGACGTGGACGAGGCCGTGGCCCTGGTCTCCAAGGAAGCGGGCCGCTAGAGGCCCGCGGGGCGGCCGGGGCGACGACCCAGCCGCCCCGCCTCCCCTACGCCAGCCCTCGCCGCGCCACCGTCGGCTCCCGGTCCCCGGCGATCGACGACACCATGTCCAGCACCTGACGGGTCTCGGCGACCTCGTGCACCCGGTACACCCGGGCGCCCAGCCACGCCGACACCGCCGTCGTCGCGAGCGTCCCCACCACCCGCTCCTTCACGGGACGGTCCAGCGTCTCGCCGACGAAGTCCTTGTTGGACAGCGACACCAGCACCGGCCAGCCGGTGGCCACCATCTCCCCGAGCCGCCGGGTCGCCTCCAGGCTGTGCCGGGTGTTCTTCCCGAAGTCGTGCCCCGGGTCGATCATCACCGACTCGCGCGGCACCCCCACGGCCACCGCCCGCTCGGCCAGCCCCACGGTCACGTCGAGGATGTCCGCCATCACGTCGTCGTACGTCACCCGGTGCGGCCGGGTCCGCGGCTCGGCCCCGCCCGCGTGCGTGCACACCAGCCCGGCGCCGTACCGGGCGGCCACCTCCGCCAGACGCGGGTCCACCCCGCCCCACGCGTCGTTCAGCACGTCCGCGCCCGCCTCGCACACGGCCTCGCCGACCTCGTGCCGCCAGGTGTCCACGCTGATCACCACGTCCGGGAAGCGGCGGCGCACCTCGGCCACGAAACCGGCCGTCCGCCGCACCTCCTCCTCGGCCGAGACCTCCTCGCCGGGCCCCGCCTTCACCCCGCCGATGTCGATGATCGCGGCCCCCTCGGCCACCGCCTGCTCCACACGCGCGAGCGCCGGCTCGTCGTGGAAGGTGGCACCCTGGTCGTAGAAGGAGTCCGGGGTCCGGTTCACGATCGCCATGATCACCCGCTCGTGCGGTGCGAATTCCCGCCTGCCCAGCCTGAGCATCCCCTGGAACCTCTCCTCGTCCGGCCGTCCGGGCCGCCTCCGTCCGCCCGGCGGTCCCGACTGTCAGACTCGCATGGCACGATCGGAGCCACACATCCGACTCCGACTCATCCGACCGTGGGGGCCCCGGCGATGGTTATGTTCCTGTTCCTGGTCGTCGCGCTGGCCGTCGTGGTGGGCGCGGTGACCCTCGCCGTGGTGGGCGGCGGCGACAACGCCCCGCTGCCCGAGGCGGCGCCGGAGCGGCTCCAGGACTCCCTGCCGCCGGACCGCCCGGTCAGCCGCGCGGACGTCGACCGCCTGCGCTTCCCGCTCGCCGCCCGCGGCTACCGCATGGCGGACGTGGACGACGCCCTCGGCCGCCTCGCCGCCGAGCTCGCCGAGCGGGACGTCCGGATCGCCGAGCTGGAGTCCGCGCTGGCCGGCGCCCGCGCCGCCGCGCACCGCTCCCTGGACAAGCCCGCCCCGCACCCGGAGGACGATCAGCGGTGAGCGACCCCGCAGCCGAGGCGCCGCTCGGTCCGGACGGCCTGTCGCGCTGCCCCTGGGCGCTGTCCGCCCCGGACTACCTCGCCTACCACGACGAGGAGTGGGGCCGCCCGGTGCACGGCGACGACGCCCTCTTCGAGCGCCTCAGCCTGGAGGCGTTCCAGTCCGGACTGTCGTGGATCACGATCCTGCGCCGCCGCCCCGGCTTCCGCGCCGCCTTCGCGGGCTTCCGGATCGCCGACGTCGCCGAGTTCACCGACGCCGACCGCGAACGGCTGCTCACCGACACCGGCATCATCCGCAACCGCGCCAAGATCGACGCCACGCTGGCCAACGCGCGGGTGCTGGCCGGCTGGGAGCCCGGCGAACTGGACGCCCTGATCTGGTCCCACGCCCCCGAGCCGGCCGCCCGCCCCGCCCCCCGCACCCTCGCCGACGTCCCCGCGGTGACGGAGGAGTCCACGACCCTCTCCAAGACCCTCAAGAAGCGAGGCCTCCGCTTCATCGGCCCCACCACGGCCTACGCCCTGATGCAGGCCTGCGGCCTGGTCAACGACCACCTGAAGACCTGCGCGGCAAGAACGACACCCTGAAGGGGCGCGGGGAACTGCGCGCTCAGCCACACCGGACGCGCACCCCGCGACCCCGCCTCACCGCCCCAAGTACTCCGGCTTCTCCTTGTTCACGAACGCCCGCACCGCAATCGCGTGGTCCTCGGAGGACCCGGCCCGCGTCTGCAGCTCGTCCTCCTTCTCCAGCGTCTCCTCCAGCGAGTGGCTCAACCCGTACGCCACGGACTCCTTCAGCGCCGCGTACGCCACCGTCGGCCCCTGGGCCAGCGCCCGCGCCACCTTCTCGGCCTCCGCCCGCAGCTCACCCGCCGGCACCACCCGATGGGCGATCCCCAGCTCGTACGCCTCCTGCGCGGAGATGGTGCGCGGGAACAGCAGCAGATCCGTCGCACGGCTCGGACCGATCACCCGCGGCAGCGTCCAGGAGATCCCGGAGTCCGCGGTCAGCGCGACCCCGGCGAACGACGTGTTGAACGCCGCCGTCTCCGCGACGATCCGGTAGTCCGCGGCGAGCGCGAACCCGAACCCGGCGCCCGCCGCCACCCCGTTCACGGCAGCGACCACCGGCTTCGGCGCACCGGCGATGGCCTTCACGATCGGGTTGTAGTGCTCGCGCACCGTGGACATGGTCAGCCCCGAGCCGTTCTCCCGGTCGGCGGCCAGCAGCCCGATGTGCTCCTTGAGGTCCTGCCCGACGCAGAACGCCCGCTCCCCGGCCGCGGTCAGCAGCACGGCCCGTACGGCGTCGTCGTCCGCGGCGGCCCTGACCGCGTCCCGGAGGGCGACCTTCGCCGCGACGTTCAGCGCGTTCATCGCCTCGGGGCGGTTCAGCGTGATCGTCGCGAGTCCGTCGCTCACCTCGTAGAGCACGGTGTCGGCCATGGTCGTATCCCTCCGTGTGCGGCTCGGGACGTACTGGTGGGTACATCCTCTTCCGGAGGACAGCATGACCCAGTTCAGGGGTCCCGGCGGACGGCCTCGGTGTGACCTGCGTCAAACAATTGTGTCGGGATTCCGGCGCCCGAATGTCCATGCGAGCGCGCAGTATGGCAGCCACATCGCCGAATTGAGTGGTTTTGCTCGCGTGCGTTGCCCAAGCGATGCCTACTGATGTTGGTCATCGGGTCCCGCCATGCGGGATAATGGCCTGGAAGCAATGTGTTCGATGCCGGTGGCGTGTGTCCTGCTTCGAGGACCGCAGGTGCCCTTCAGTGGGCCGTCGGCTTAGACGGTTGAGCTGGGTTTCAGGAAGGGGAACGAGCATGGCGGCCATGAAGCCGCGGACGGGTGATGGCCCGCTCGAGGTGACCAAGGAGGGGCGGGGCATCGTCATGCGCGTTCCGCTCGAAGGCGGCGGTCGGCTCGTCGTCGAGCTGACCCCGGACGAGGCCGACGCGCTCGGCGACGCCCTCAAGAAGGTCGTCGGCTGACGCGCAAGCGACCATACCCTTTCAGCCGCCCCGGTGCCGCACGCGGTGCCGGGGCGGCTGTTTGCGCCCACGTCCGGCGGAAGGCCGGGGGAGAACCGGCGTCAGCGAGATGCGGCGCCAAGGCCGGTCACCGCTTCACGGCGCACAGCAGCCCGTCCCCCACGGGCAGCAGCGACGACACCAGCTCCTGGCTCTCGCGAACGGCCCGCACCAGCTCCCGCAGCCGCAGCACCTCCGTCGGCTGGGGGCCGGAGTCCACGGTGCGTCCGTTCGCGAAGAGGCCTTCGAAGGCGACCAGGCCTCCAGGGCGCAGAAGGCGCAACGATTCGGCGAGATAGTCCTGGTACTCCTGCCGGTCACCGTCGCAGAACACCAGGTCGTAGCCCGAGTCCGCGAGACGCGGCAGCACGTCCAGTGCCGGGCCGGGGATGAAACGGGCCCGGTTGCCGGCGAAACCGGCCTCACGGAAGGCCTGCCGGGCCGACTGCTGGTGCTCCGGCTCCTGGTCGACCGTGGTCAGCACCCCGTCCGGGCGCATGCCGTGCAGGAGATGGATCCCCGACACGCCGCAGCCGGTGCCGATCTCCGCGACCGCCTTGGCGTCCACGCTGGCGGCGAGCAACCGCAGGGCCGCGCCCGTGCCGGGCGACACCGAGCGCAGGCCTGCCTCGCGGGCCCGGTCGCGGGCCCGGAGCAGCGCCTCGTCCTCGGCGACATAGGCGTCGGCGAACGCCCAGCTCGTCTGCCGGTTGGCGGTAATGACCCTCTCCTGTCCCCGTGGTTGCCTGGGCGTGACTGTATCCGTTGGCGTCGGGAACCCGCAGATGGGACCAGTCGTTCAAAGAGGGAAGAGAGAGGCGCGTGCCGGGAAGGGGGGCGAGGAGTGGACGCGGACGCCGAGCAAGTGCAGACGCAGCCGTACGAGCCGTGGCAGCCCGAATCAAATTCTCGTAAAACCGCTTATCCGGAGCTAACGGGCGAGGTGGCTATGGTAGGGGCTCCACTGGACACCACCAGAGCCGACAGGGGAGGTGCGGCTGCGCCTGTGGATCGTGCGGGAGTGCTGCGGCGCTTCCTCGGGTCGGCGGGCAGGCCGAAATCTGTGAACAACACCGCTGCTGACCATGACCGCGCCGGCGACCCGGCCCAGACCGCGACCTTCTCCGGCGACGCGGACGGGCAGGCGTGGACTCCGCCCACGTGGGAGGAGATCGTCAGCATGCACAGCGGCCGGGTGTACCGGCTCGCCTACCGTCTCACGGGCAACCAGCACGACGCCGAGGACCTCACGCAGGAGGTCTTCGTCCGTGTCTTCCGCTCCCTGTCGACGTACACGCCGGGCACCTTCGAGGGCTGGCTGCACCGCATCACCACGAACCTCTTCCTGGACATGGTCCGCCGCAAGCAGCGCATCCGCTTCGACGCGCTCGGCGAGGACGCGGCCGAGCGGCTGGCCAGCAAGGAGCCCTCGCCGCAGCAGGTCTTCAACGACGCGCACTTCGACGCGGACGTCCAGCAGGCCCTCGACACGCTCGCCCCGGAGTTCCGCGCCGCCGTCGTCCTGTGCGACATCGAAGGACTGTCGTACGAGGAGATCGCGGCCACCCTGGGCGTGAAGCTCGGCACCGTGCGGTCCCGTATCCACCGCGGCCGCTCCCAGCTGCGCAAGGCCCTCGCGCACCGTTCACCCAAGGCGCGCGCGGACCGCCCCTCCTTCGTGCCGCGTGTCCCCGCACTGGGGGGAGGGGGCGCGAGCGCGTGAGCAGTTCACTGCCGAAGTCCCCCGAGGGGCACCTCGCGGAGCATCATCTGGGAGACCGGCTCGCCGCCCTTGTGGACGGGGAGCTCGGTCATGACGCGCGTGAGCGCGTACTGGCGCACGTCGCCACCTGCGCCAAGTGCAAGGCGGAGGTGGACGAGCAGCGCCGCCTGAAGAACGTGTTCGCGGCGGCCGCACCGCCACCGCCCTCCGAGAGCCTCCTGGCGCGCCTGCAAGGGCTGCCCGCCGGGGGCGGATTCGGCGACGGCGGCTCCCCGCTGGGCGGCTCCGCGCTGCCGGGCGGATCCACCTCCGGAGTCTTCGGGCCGCGGCGCGGCGAGCGCTTCGAGTTCGCCTACGCGCCCGTGCGGCGCCATCACCCCGCGGCCGCCGCGGCGGGCCTCGCCGCCGGCCGGCCGTCCTCGCGCGGGCTGCGGCTCGCGTTCGTCGCCGCCGGCGCGGTGTCGCTGGCCGCGATCGCCCTCGGCGGCGTGTCCACCGTCACCCCGGTCGACGCGGAGGCACGCGGCCAGGGCAAGGGGAGCAATGTGACGCCGGTGCGCACGCAGGGCGCGGGCGCGGCCACCGCGCCGGACTCCCGGCGCCGCAGCGCCGGCCCGCTGCTCGGGCAGGTGACCGGCGGTCAGAGCGCGCTGGGCTCGGGTCCCGTCGTCCCCACCGGCGTCGCGGCCCCGCTGCTGCCCGGCATCCCGTCGCCCCCGCAGGGCGCCTCCACGGCGGTGTCCCCGCACATACGCCCGCTCAACGCGGCCCCGCCGTTCGGACTGAGCGCGTGGGCCTCGGCGGCCGGGCTGAAGAGCCCCGGCCTGGTCGCCGGCATGCCGTCACCGGCGCCCACGCCTACGCACAGCGCGCGGGCCGCCCGCTGACCGGGCCCCTGCGCGGGGGCGCGCGAACCTGATTAGATTCCGGGTGGCGCGCCCACGCCCACTGCGGCCGGGCGCCGAGCCGGGCTCCACCGCACGGGCGGACCGGAGCACGGTGCCGACGATCCGTGCCGGTCCAGCCGTGGGGAGAGCATGAACGAGGGGAAGCCGGGCACGCCGGGGGCGTCCGAAGGACCCGACGGCGACTTCGAACTCGCCCGCCCGATCGGCACGGCGTCCCCCGGGACGGGGCCCGACGGCGACTACGAGCTCCGGCGCCCTCTCGACGCGGCGGCCGCCCCGCCCTCGACGGACGGAACGTCCGGCGCCGGCGCGGCAGCCGGCCCGGGGCGCCTGGGCGGCACCCCGGGCGCCGTGGCGTCCGGTACGGGCGCGGAACCGACGCCCTCGGGCCCGGACGCCGGAACTACGATCGGCGGGGCGCGCCCCGCCGACACGGGTGTGGAGCACATCACAGGCGTGGAGACCGCCGAACACGGCGCTCCGGCCGCGCCCGCGCCTCATGCGGAGCCACCCGCCTCCGGCCATAGCGGCCCCGCGCCCGCGCCTGGTGCCGAGGCACCCGCCTCCGGCCATAGCGGCCCCGCGCCCGCGCCTGGTGCCGAGGCACCCGCCTCCGGCCACAGCGGCCCCGCGCCCGCGCCTGGTGCGGAGCCACCCGCCTCCGGCCCGACCCGTCCCGCGCCCGCGCACGGCGCGCATGCCCCCGCCCAGCCCCGGCCCCTCCACGACCCCGACCCCTACAGCACCCCGCCCTACGGGGAGCCCGGGCCGTGGGCTCCCGCGCCGCCTGTGCAGCATCCGGCGGCCACGCCGGCGCACGGTGTGGCCGTGGGCGCCCCCGAGGCGGTCTCCGCCGCTCCCGTCGCGCACGAGGCCCCCGCGGCCGACCCCTGGGCGCGGTACGACCCCTGGGCGGCCCCGGCGGTCGCCCCGCTCCAGCAGGCCGACCCCGTCGAGGAGGACGTGAAGCGGCGGCGCGGTCGCCGCAGGCGCACGCTGATCGGCGGCGCCCTGATCATCGCCCTCGTGTCCGGCGTCGCCGGCGGTGTCGTGGGCGTGCAACTGGAGCGCAGCGGCGGCATCGGCGCCGTGGAGCTGCCGCAGGCCGGTGTGGAGGCGCCCGACCGGGACCCGGACAGCGTCGCCGGGATCGCCGCGCAGGCGCTGCCCAGCGTCGTCACGCTGCACGTCAGCGGCGGCGGCAGGGCCGGCACCGGCACCGGCTTCGTGCTGGACGACCGGGGGCACATCCTCACCAACGACCACGTCGTCGAGCCCGCCGGGGAGAACGGCGACATCACCGTCACCTTCCACAGCGGCGACACCGCCGAGGCGACCGTCGTCGGCCGGGACAGCGGTTACGACCTCGCCGTCGTACGGGTCAAGGGCGTCCGCGGGCTCACCCCCCTGCCGCTCGGCAACTCGGACAACGTGCAGGTCGGCGACCCCGTCGTCGCCATCGGCGCCCCCTTCGACCTGGCCGGCACCGTCACCTCCGGCATCATCAGCGCCCGCGAGCGGCCCATCACCGCCGGCGGCGAGAAGGGCGACGGCAGCGACGTGTCGTACGTCGACGCCCTGCAGACCGACGCGCCGATCAACCCCGGCAACTCCGGCGGACCGCTGCTCGACGGCAAGGGCCGGGTGATCGGCATCAACTCGGCCATCCGCTCGGCCGACGGCGGCCTGGACCCCGAGGGCGGCCAGTCCGGCTCCATAGGGCTCGGCTTCGCCATCCCGATCAACCAGGGCAAGCGGGTCGCCGAGGAGCTGATCGAGACCGGCAAGGCCACGCACCCGGTGATCGGCATCACCCTCGACATGGAGTACAGCGGCGACGGCGCCCGCGTCGCGGCCGAGGGCGGCGACGGCGGCCCCCCGGTCAGCACCGGCGGCCCCGGCGCCAAGGCGGGCATCCGCCCCGGCGACGTCATCACGGAGGTCGACGGCCGCCCCGTGCACTCCGGCGAGGAACTGATCGTCAAGACCCGCGCCCACCGCCCCGGCGACCGGCTGGAGCTGACCCTGGAGCGGGACGGTGAGGAACGCACGGTGTCCCTGGTGCTCGGTTCCTCCGGCGGAGGCTGACACGCCGCCCGCCCGACGCCGCCGGGACGCCGGGACGGTACCGGTCGTACGGGAGGTCCGGGTACCGTGGACCCGGCCCGGACCACGGAGGGCGAACGACCGGCACCGAGGGCCGAGGACCGAAGGCATCGCGAGGAGCTTCAGGTGTTCAATGACATAGGACCGCTCGAGCTGGTGACGCTCATCGTCCTCGCCGTGCTCATCTTCGGTCCGGAGAAGCTCCCCAAGGTCATCCAGGACGTGTCCCGCACGATCCGGAAGATCAGGGACTTCTCGGAGAGCGCCAAGCAGGACATCCGGCAGGAACTGGGCCCGGAGTTCAAGGACTTCGAGTTCGAGGACCTCAACCCCAAGACGTTCATCCGCAAGCAGCTGGACAACGACGACCTGGGGCTCAAGGAGATCCGCAACGGCTTCGACCTGAAGAAGGAGATGGCCGAGGTCACGGACGCCGTCGACGGGCGCGACGCCGACCCGTCCCCCTCGCCCGCCGCCCCCGGCGGCCGGGTGGACATGACGAAGAAGCCCGAGACGCCAGCCGCCGACGACCGCCCGCCCTTCGACATGGACGCCACCTGACCGGCCCCCGGGCCGTGCGCCGGCGCGTACGTGACGCGTTTCATACTCCACCCGGGCTGCGGAGGGCCTGATCCGGGCGTCCGGACGCCCTACGCGCCGGGCGGTTTCCCTGCCCGTGGCGGCAGGGTGGTTATGCTGCCGAGTTGTTGTGCGGAACGGACGAGTACGCCCGTAAGGGGGGCGGGCCGCCCGGTCCGACGAGAGCGAGGAGGCGTCCGGGCACATGGAGACGACGAGTTCGGCAGTCGCGCAGGCGCCGGCCGCGGAGGACGGAGAACCAGTCCCCTCCGCCCGGCGTACGGTCGACGGCTACCTGCGTGCGCCCTTCCCGTGGTACGGCCTCGACGAGGCCTTCACGGGGCCGCGCTGGCTGATGCAGGTCGGTCTCTCGGCCGACGGGGCAGTGGAGCACGGATCGGTCGGACACGGCGACGAGCCGTCCGTCCGCAGCGAGTTCGCGGCCGGGGGCGACCAGGACGCCAAGGAGAGGTTCGCGGTCGTGGTGACCGTGGCGGCCAACCCGGTCCGCCGCAGCGCGGACGGCACGGGTCTGCTGGAGGCCACCTCGGTCTCCTCCGCCGCCTGGCTCGCCGGGGTGGGGCTGCTGTCCTTCACCTGGCCCGGCCAGATGGACCACTCCCTGCGCGACGACTGGCTGGAGCAGCAGACGGAGACCGCCTGGGTGCTCGCGGACGACCTGGAGGGCGAGGACTGGTCGACGCTGTCCCTGCCCGTGGACGGCGTGCCGACGCCGTTCCACTACCGGGAGTCCGAGTACGGCTGGGTGCTCGCCGGATCCACCCAGGCCGGCGTCCACGTCGGCGCGTACGGCCGGGGGATGAGCGCGTACGGGCTGGGCTTCGCCGTGGTGAAGGACATCGCCGCCTACCAGGGCTGAACGACCCCGCCCGGAACGCCGGAGGGCGCCGTCCGCTGCGGACGGCGCCCTCCGGCGTGTGCGGGGCCTCAGAACTTGTTGCGCGGGGTGATCCCCAGGGACATGCCCGACAGGCCGCGCTGCCGGCCGCCCAGCTTGCCCGCGATGGAGCGCAGCGCCGAGCCCGCCGGGGACTCCGGGTCCGACAGCACCACGGGCTTGCCCTCGTCGCCGCCCTCGCGCAGCCGCACGTCGATCGGGATGGCGCCCAGCACCGGCACGTTGGCCCCCGTGGTGCGGGTCAGGCCCTCGGCGACGGTCTGGCCGCCGCCGGTGCCGAACACGTCGACCATCTCGCCGCAGTGCGGACAGGGCAGCCCCGACATGTTCTCGACCACGCCGACGATCTTCTGGTGGGTCTGCACGGCGATGGAGCCCGCGCGCTCGGCCACCTCGGCCGCGGCCTGCTGCGGGGTCGTGACGACCAGGATCTCCGCGTTCGGCACGAGCTGCGCGACCGAGATCGCGATGTCACCGGTGCCGGGCGGCAGGTCGAGCAGCAGCACGTCCAGGTCGCCCCAGTACACGTCCGCCAGGAACTGCTGGAGCGCGCGGTGCAGCATCGGGCCGCGCCACACCACGGGCGCGTTGCCCGGGGTGAACATGCCGATGGAGATCACCTTCACGCCGTGCGCCGACGGCGGCATGATCATGTTCTCGACCTGGGTGGGACGGCCGTCCGCGCCCAGCATGCGCGGCACCGAGTGGCCGTAGATGTCGGCGTCCACGACACCGACCTTCAGTCCGTCGGCCGCCATCGCCGCCGCCAGGTTCACCGTCACCGAGGACTTGCCGACGCCGCCCTTGCCGGACGCCACCGCGTACACCCGGGTGAGGCTGCCCGGCTTGGCGAAGGGCACCTCGCGCTCGGTCTGACCGCCGCGCAGGGCGTTCGCCAGCTCCTTGCGCTGCTCGTCGCTCATCACGTCCAGCGTCACGTCGACCCGGGTCACGCCCCCGACGCGGGAGACCGCGTCCGTCACGCGCTGCGTGATGGTGTCGCGCATGGGGCAGCCGGAGACCGTCAGATACACGGTGACCGCGACCGCACCGTCCGCACCGATCTCCACCGATTTGACCATCCCGAGCTCGGTGATGGGCCGGTTGATCTCGGGGTCGTTCACCGTCGCCAGTGCTTCGCGCACCGCGTCTTCCGTAGCCATAAGGACGATGGTACGGCTCCTGGTACACCCGCCGGTAAGGAAGTCAGCGGTCGTCTGCGTCACGTCCCGGCGGGTGTTCCGCCCGCATCGCCGGGTATGAGCCGTGCTGCTCCTTGTGGCCGTTCTGCCGGATCTCCAGCTCCTTGACCAGGTCCTCCAGCTCCGAGCGGATCCAGTCCCGGGTGGCCACCTCGCCGAGCCCGATGCGCAGCGCGGCGATCTCACGGGTCAGATACTCGGTGTCGGCGATCGACCGCTCGTTCTGCTTGCGGTCCTGCTCCAGATTGACCCGGTCGCGGTCGTCCTGCCGGTTCTGCGCCAGCAGGATCAGCGGGGCCGCGTAGGAGGCCTGCAGCGACAGCATCAGGGTCAGGAAGATGAACGGGTACTGGTCGAACCGCAGCTCCTTCGGCGCGGAGACGTTCCACAGCACCCACAGGATGATGACGACCGTCATCCAGACGATGAACCGCCCGGTGCCGAGGAAGCGCGCGATGCGCTCCGAGAGCCGTCCGAAGGCCTCCGGGTCCCACTCGGGCAGCATCCGCCGCCGGGGAGGCCGCGGCTGGTCCAGCCGCGGCGCGCGCGCTCGTCCCGCGGCCGTGGCCCCGACCGGCGTCCGCTCGCGCACCGCGTCGCGCTCACCCGCCATCGGGCACCTCCCCCTCCTCCAGATGGAACTCGGTCTCCCGCCAGTCGTCCGGCAGCATGTGGTCCAGCACGTCGTCCACGGTCACCGCGCCCAGCAGCGACCCGGCCTCGTCGACCACGGGCGCCGCCACCATGTCGTACGTGGCGAAGAACCCGGCGACCACGGGCAGCGTCGCGTCCGGGTCCAGCGGCAGCAGGTCGTCGTCCAGCATCGAGCCGACCAGCGTGTAGGGGGGATCGCGCAGCAGCCGCTGGAAGTGCACGGTGCCCAGGTACTTGCCGGTCGGGGTCTCCTCCGGCGGCCGGCAGACGTACACCTGCGCCGCGTGCGCGGGCGACAGGTCGGGCTCGCGGATCCGCGCGAGGGCGTCCGCGACGGTCGCGTCCGGCCGCAGGATGATCGGCTCGGTCGTCATCAGACCGCCCGCCGTGTGCTCCTCGTACGACATCAGGCGGCGCATGTCGGCGGCGTCCGAGGGCCGCATCAGGCTCAGCAGCCGCTCCTTGTCCGCCTCCGGCAGCTCGCCCAGCAGGTCGGCCGCGTCGTCGGGGTCCATCGCCTCCAGCACATCCGCGGCCCGCTCCTCCGCCAGCACGCCCAGGACCTCGATCTGGTCGTCCTCGGGCAGCTCCTCCAGCACGTCCGCGAGCCGGTCGTCGTCCAGGGCGGCGGCCACCTCCGCCCGCCGCTTGGGGGACAGGTGGTGCAGCACGTTGGCCAGGTCGGCGGGGCGGAGCTGCTCGAAGGTGGCGAGCAGGTTCTCCGCGCCCTGCCCGGCCTCCTCCAGCGAGAAGCCGGTGACGGCGGACCACTCCACGGTCAGCGTCTCGCCCTTGCCGCGCCGGAACGCGCCGCCCTTCTTCCCCTTGCGCACGAAGACCCGGTCGATCTCCCACTCGCGGCGCGCCGGGAGCTGATGCACCGACAGGTCCAGGACGGTGACCTCCTCGCCGGTGTCCACCAGCGTCACCCGCCGGTCGAGCAGCTCGCCGAACACCAGCCGCTCGGTGGGCCGCTGCTCGAAGCGGCGGACGTTGAGCACCCCGGTGGTGATGACCTGGCCGGCCTGCACGGAGGTCACCCGGGTCATGGGCAGGAAGATGCGGCGCCGGGTGGAGAGCTCGACCACCAGGCCGAGCAGCCGGGGCGGACGACGGCCGGGGCGCAGGATGACGACGAGATCGCGCACGCGGCCGACCTGGTCGCCCGCCGGGTCGAAGACGGCGACACCGGAGATGTGCGAGACGAAGAACCGTGGTGCCCCCGATGCCATTCCGGTGGCTCCTTTGCGTGCGTGCGGAGTGCTTCCTTGCCGTGTACTGCCTGGTGCGTCTGTTTTCCGGATTGCCCGCTCGGACGGGCTTCAGGCTAGCCCGTCCCGATCGGTGCCGCGTCGGCGGCCGGTCCGGACGGACTGACGCCGACCGGCCCCACCGGCCCCGGTACTCTGCGGTACGCCGTTCAGGTCCCCCGTCAGAGAGGCAGCCCACCTGTGATTCCGATCTCCCCGGGCCGTTCCCGCAGGGCCACGCTGGCCGGCGCCGTGTGCGCGCTGGTCGTGGCGGGGACGGCGCTCACGGGATGCTCCGAGGATCCGAACGAGGGAACGAACGGCGTCGGCAGACTCCCCGCCGACCAGATCCAGACCAAGGCGCGGAAGGCGGCCGCGTCCGTGGGCACCGTGCGGCTGCACGGCTCGGTGCAGACCAGCGGCCGCACCTACACTCTCGACATGCGGCTGAAGGAACAGGGCGGCATCGGCTCGGTCAGCACGGAGGGGGAGACCTTCCGGCTGCTGCGGGTCGGCCAGGAGCTCTACCTGAAGGCCGACGCCGCCTTCTGGGGGAAGGGCGGCGACGGGGACGGCGACTCCAAGGCGGCGGACAAGCTCGCCTCGAAGTACGTCAAGGTGCCCAAGGGCGACCCCTCGTACACCAAGTTCATCGGCTTCACCGACAAGAACGTGCTGCTCGGCGGGTTGCTGACGCTGCACGGGAAGCTCAGCACGGACGGCCACCACGAGCAGGGCGGCGTCCGCACCGTCCGGGTCACCGGTGACGACGGCGCCGGCGGCACCCTGGACGTCTCCCTCGAGGGCAAGCCGTACCCGCTGCGGCTGGTGCGCGCCGGGGAGGCCGGCACCCTCACCTTCTCCTCGTGGGGCGTCGACTTCCCGCTGGAGAAGCCCGCCAAGGACGACACCCTCGACTACGGCAAGCAGCTCCCGGCCTCTTAGCTCCCGGCCTGTTGACTCCCCGCCGCGTCAGCCGCGCCGCCTGCGCTTCGTCAGCAGGCGCGGCAGCCCGGCCGGCATCGGCGTCCGGGTCGTCGCCGGGGTGGGCAGCGGGGCCGCGGAGAGGTCGCCGTCGGGCAGCGCGCCCGTCACGCCGGTCGGCTCCAGGCGCAGCACCCGGCACTCGCGGGCCCAGCGCTCCGGCATCGCCTCGCCGTCGGGCGCGTTGAGCCGCTTGCCCTTGAGACCGTCGACGGCCGCCGTCCACTCCTCGGAGCCGGAGGCCAGTTCGCGGACGGCCGCGGTCCAGGTGACCAGCCGGCCGCCCTTGTCCTTGCTGCGCACCGTCACCTCGGCCCGCGCCCCGTCGGCGAGTCCCGTCAGGGGCTGTTCGCCGGGGCCGTCGCCGACCACGCACGCGGCGCCCTCGTGCCACACGTGCCACAGCGGACGGGCCGGGACGCCGGGTCCTTCGACCCAGATCAGGCCGGACTTCTTCGAGGCCTCCTCGATGAGGGCCCGGTCGAGCAGCTCGCCAGTCATGCGCCCAGCCTATCCAGGCGGGGCCGGCCGTCTCAGAGCCAGCCGTTGCGCTTCAGCGTGCGGTGGATGCCGAGGCAGATGGCGACCGTGACGCCGAGGACCACCGGGTAGCCGTACTTCCAGTGGGTCTCCGGCATGTAGTCGAAGTTCATGCCGTACACCCCGCAGACCATGGTCGGGACGGCGATGATCGCGGCCCATGAGGTGATCTTGCGCATGTCCTCGTTCTGTGCGACGGACGCCTGCGCGAGGTTGGCCTGGAGGATGGAGTTCAGCAGTTCGTCGAAGCCGATGACCTGCTCCTGCACCCGGGCCACGTGGTCGGCGACGTCCCGGAAGTACTTCTGGATCTCCGGGTCGATCAGCCGCATCGGCCGCTCGCTGAGCAGCTGCATCGGGCGCAGCAGCGGCGCCACGGCCCGCTTGAACTCCAGCACCTCACGCTTGAGCTGGTAGATCTCACCGGCGTCGGTGCCGCGCGGGGTGCCTTTGCGGCCGGGGGAGAAGACCTTGGTCTCGACCTCGTCGATGTCGTCCTGCAGGGCGTCGGCGACCGCGATGTAGCCGTCCACCACATGGTCGGCGATGGCGTGCAGCACCGCCGAGGGGCCCTTGGCCAGCAGCTCGGGGTCGTCCTGGAGGCGGTGGCGCAGGGCGCGCAGGGAGCCCTGGCCCCCGTGCCGGACGGTGATGAAGAAGTCCCGTCCGGTGAAGCACATGACCTCGCCGGTCTCCACGATCTCGCTGCTGGAGGAGACGCGGTCGTGGTCGAGGTAGTGGACGGTCTTGAAGACCGTGAACAGGGAGTCGTCGTAGCGCTCAAGCTTGGGCCGCTGGTGGGCCTGGACGGCGTCCTCCACGGCCAGCGGGTGCAGCCCGAACTCGGCGGCGATTCCCGCGAATTCGGCCTCCGTGGGCTCGTGCAGGCCGATCCAGACGAAGCCCCCGTCGCGGCGCACCCGGCGCATCGCGTCCTGGGGGCTGAGCGGGCCGCCCTCGGTGTCCAGGCGGCGGCCGTCCCGGTAGACGGCGCAGTCGACGACGGCGGTGGCCGCCGCGCGCTCCCGCGTGGTGTCGTACGGGCCGCTCTCCTTGCGCAGCGAGACACGGGAGGGACGGACCACGGCGCGCAGGTCGCGGATCATCGACATGGCGGGCTCCTTCGCGAAAGGGCAACGAAAGGCGCCGGGGCGACGGGTGGAACAACCCGGAATGAGGACGTCCTGGACTGCGCATGTTTGGCACGTCCACAAAGCGGGGAGCACCGCACCGTCGCGGTGGCGAGCTTCGTCGCTGATGCAGCTACTGGGGCAGATCAGTCAGAACGAAACGAGAGCTCTTCCGATGAAGACGCGCGAAGCGAAAGGCGGGAGCCGAAAGGAGAACAGCTGCCTCAGCGGGCGGAAGAGCGGGTGATACTGCACGGTCGACTTCGGTCCATGCCAGCCCCACCTCCTCCGGCCGGTCCCTCGTGAGGGACGATCGCGATCCCCTGGGGGATTCCCCCGATGAGCGGGGAGTGTCACACAGGCGTTCAGGCAGTGTCGGAACGCTTGACGCGTGCTGCCCGAACCACCGGCCAAGCGTATCAGCCGACTGCTGTGTCAAGGCTCTGCTTTGCCCGGTACTGACGAGTTCTATGCTCGCCGCATGGCTGATGTTCTTCCTCTGGTCGAGGCCCGGCTGCGTACGGCGCTGGGCGAACCGGACGCGCGCGCGGCGGTCACCTTCCTGGGCACGGACCGCATCGAGGTGCTGCGGTTCCACGAGGGGGACATCGTGCGCTACGCGACCCTCGGCATGTCCGCGCATCCCATGACGGACCCCACGGCCGTGATCGCGGACCCGGTCGCGGGACCTCGTGCCGAGCTGGTGCTGTCCGTGCGCGGCGGCGTCGCCGACACCGGCAAGGTGCTCCGTCCGCTCGCCGTGCTCGCCGCGTCCCCGCAGGTCGAGGGGCTGGTCGTGGCCCCCGGCGCCTCGCTCGACGTGGGGGAGCCGCTGTGGCCGGGCGCCCCGTTCACCTCGGTGCTGGTCGCCGAGCCGGGCGGTCTGGTCGAGGACCTCGAACTCGACGCGCCCCTGGAGCCCGTGCGCTTCCTGCCGCTGCTGCCGATGACGCCGAACGAGGCCGCCTGGAAGCGCGTGCACGGCGCCCAGGCCCTCCAGGAGCGGTGGCTGAACCACGGCACGGACCTCAGGGACCCGTCCCGGAAGTCCGTGCCGCTGGACTGAGCGCCGGAGTGAGGAACCTCACCAACGCCCGTCCGGAGGTGCTCAGTTGGCGAGGACGCCCACGCCGTCCTCGGCGGCGTGCCCGGGCCGGATCTCCTCCGCCTCGGCGGTGAGCGCCCGGCGCCGCACCAGCACCACCAGCGCGCCCAGCACCGCCGTCACCGCGGCGACCGTGAACGGCATGCGGACGTCGCTCCACTCCTCGATCTTCGGCGCGAAGTACGGCGCGGCGGCCGCCGCGAACCAGCGCACGAAGTTGTAGCCCGCGCTCGCCACCGGACGGGGCGCGTCCGACACCCCGAGCGCCAGCTCCGTGTACACCGTGTTGTTCACGCCGATCAGCGCGCCGGACAGCACGGTGCAGACGACCGCCGTGGTGTGACCGCCGTGGCCGAGCACCAGCACGTCCACCGCGAGCAGCACCAGTGAGCCGCCCAGCACCGTCAGCGAGCCGAGCCGCCTCTGCAGCCGCGGGGCCACGATCACCGAGAACACGGCGAGCAGCACGCCCCAGGCGAAGAACACCGCGCCGGACCGGTAGGGGGACATGTCCAGCACGAACGGCGTGAAGGCCAGCACGGTGAAGAACGTGTAGTTGTAGAAGAACGCCGAGACCGCGGTGGAGGCCAGTCCGCCGTGCCCGAGCGCCTTGACCGGGTCCAGCAGGGAGGTCCTGCGGGCCGGCCGGGGCTGCTCCTTCAGGAAGGCGGTGATGCACACGAAGCCGACCGCCATCAGGAAGGCCGTGCCGAAGAAGGGGTAGCGCCAGCTCACGTCGCCGAGCAGCGCGCCCACCAGCGGGCCGCAGGCCATGCCCAGACCCAGGGCGGTGAGCCGCCGTTCCCCCCGGTCGGGTGATCGTCCTTGACGTGGCGCTGCGGACCTAGGACCGTGGGGCCCTATGAGGGGCGAACCCAGTTGCCCGAAGTGCGGTGGCCGGGTCAGGGCTCCCGGCCTCTTCTCGGATGCCTGGCAGTGCGACGTGCACGGCACCGTGCACCCGCTCCAGCCCGTGATACCGCCGAGCGTCGAGGCCCTCGAAGTCGTCGTGCACCGCACCAAGGTGCCGGTGTGGATGCCGTGGCCGCTGCCGGTGGGCTGGCTCTTCACCGGCGTGGCGTCCGCGGGCGACGACCGCAGCGGGGGCCGGGCGACGGCCGTCGCGTGCACCGGCCCCGGGCCGCTCGGCGGGATGGGCGAGCTCATCCTGGTCGCCGAGGAGCTCGGCGTCGGACTCGGCGCGCGGTACGCGGGCATCGACGGCCCGGACCCCGGGCCCTACATGAACGTCGAGAAGCCGCCCCAGGCCAAGGTGCTGGCCGCCGGCCGCCCCACCCCGCTCTGGCACGTCGCCCGCACGCCCGACGACCGTGCCGTGTTCGCGGGCGAGGCGCTCGGGCTGTGGCTGTGGGCGGTGGTGTGGCCCGAGCAGTCGGGCCTGCTGATGTACGACGAGCTGGTGCTCGCCGACCTGCGGGACGCGGGCGCCGAGGTGGAGCTGGTCCCCTGCGGCGCGCTGTCCCCGCGTCTGCTGGAGAAGTGACCGGGCGCGGCCGGTGATGTAGGGGGCGCTCAACGGGTTCGGGTGTGACAGCGGTGGCCGGAAATCCGGTTATCCTGGAGCGTCCCCATCCGTCCGTCCCGCTTGGAGTACCGCGTCGTGCGCATCGACCTGCACACCCACTCCACCGCGTCCGACGGCACGGACACCCCGGCCGAGCTGGTCCGCAAGGCCGCCGCGGCCGGACTCGACGTCGTGGCCCTCACCGACCACGACACCACGCGCGGCCACACCGATGCGCTCGCGGCGCTGCCCCAGGGCCTCACCCTGGTCACCGGCGCCGAGCTCTCCTGCCGCCTCGACGGCGTCAGCATGCATCTGCTGGCCTACCTCTTCGACCCCGAGGAGCCCGCCCTGCTCGCCGAGCGCGAGCTGGTCCGGGACGACCGGGTGCCGCGCGCCAAGGGCATGATCGCCAAGCTGAACGCGCTGGGCGTGCCCGTCACCTGGGAGCAGGTCGCGCGCATCGCCGGCGACGGCTCGGTGGGCCGCCCGCACGTGGCCAGCGCGCTGGTCGAGCTCGGCGTGGTGGGAAGCGTGAGCGACGCCTTCACGCCCGAGTGGCTGGCCGACGGCGGCCGGGCGTACGTGCCGAAGCACGAGACCGACCCCTTCGAGGCCGTGCGGCTGGTGAAGAACGCGGGCGGCGTCACCGTCTTCGCGCACCCGGCCGCGGTCAAGCGGGGCAGGACCGTGCCGGAGTCCGCGATCGCGGAGCTGGCCGCGGCCGGACTCGACGGCATCGAGGTCGACCACATGGACCACGACCCCGACACCCGGACGCGGCTGCGCGGCCTGGCGGGCGAGCTGGGGCTGCTGGTGACCGGGTCGAGCGACTACCACGGCAGCCGGAAGGCCTGCGTCCTCGGCGAGTTCTCCACGGACCCCGAGGTCTACGGCGAGATCACACGGCGCGCGACCGGGGCGTTCCCGGTGCCGGGGACCGGCGGATCGGTCTGATCCCGGCGAGGACCGCCGGGTCCGCCGTCCCGCTCTCACCCTTTCCTTTCACCCTTCCGTTCTCGCGCTAGGCAGTCATGTTCGACGTCGCCGTCTTCGGCTCTCTCTTCCTCACCCTTTTTGTCATCATGGATCCCCCTGGGATCACCCCGATCTTCCTCGCGCTGACCGCGGGCCGTCCGGCCAAGGCGCAGCGGCACATGGCCTTCCAGGCCGTCTGCGTGGCGGGCGGTGTGATCGTCGTCTTCGGTCTGCTCGGCCATCAGATCCTGGACTACCTGCACGTCTCCATACCGGCGCTGATGATCGCCGGCGGACTGCTGCTCCTGCTGATCGCGCTGGACCTGCTCACCGGCAAGACCGACGAGCCGAAGCAGACCAAGGACGTCAACGTCGCGCTGGTCCCGCTGGGCATGCCGCTGCTGGCGGGGCCGGGCGCGATCGTGTCGGTCATCCTCGCCGTGGAGAAGGCCGACAGCGTGGCGGGGCAGGTCTCCGTGTGGTCGGCGATCCTCGCCATCCATGTCGTCCTGTGGCTGGTGATGCGCTACTCGCTGCTGATCATCCGGGTCATCAAGGACGGCGGCGTGGTCCTGGTGACGCGGCTCGCGGGCATGATGCTCTCCGCCATCGCCGTGCAGCAGATCATCAACGGCGTCACCCAGGTGATCCAGGGCGCCTGACGTCCGGCCGCGCGCACACCGGAGCCCCCGTACCCGAGTGGTACGGGGGCTCCTCAAGCATGCGAACAGTGCACCGGGAAGCGGCTCGTACGGCCGCCGGCCCGCGGTGCGGGAGTTACGAGGCCGGTGTGTCGGCCGGGCGGATCCACAGACGCTGCCCCACGGCGGCAGCCTGCTGAACGATGCGGTTGACGGAGGCGGCGTCCACGACGGTCGAGTCCACGGCGGTGCCGTCGATGTCGTCGAGTCGCATGATTTCGAAGCGCAAGGGCTTCTCCCTTCGTCTGGTCATCCTCCTGAAGGAGAACTACTGGTGAAGGCACACGGACCGGACGGGCCCGTGTGCGGCACAGGGTTCAACGGGCTGTGTGGTGCAAACATTCCCTACGCTAAGGAAAATTTTCGATCGGCTAAATACTGACGGGTAAGGTTTTCGAACGGGACCGACCGGGACCGGTTGTGTTCGTAGCGTGACCGGCGGGACAATGAGAGGTGATGAACGACGACACCGCGGCCTTGCACGCCCGTATCGACCGCACGAACGAGCTGCTCCAGCGCATGCTCGCCGAGGTGGCCAAGACGCCCTCGACGCACGCGATCTTCGTGGACGCCGGCTACCTCTACGCGGCCGCGGGGCGGCTCGTCGCGGGGACGGAGGACCGCCGCGCCTTCGACCTCGACGCCGAGGGGCTGATCGACGCGCTCATCGACCGTGCCCGCACCATCTTCGCCGACAGCAGGCTGCTGCGCGTCTACTGGTACGACGGCGCCCGGCGCCGTATCCACACCGCCGAGCAGCAGTCCATCGCCGCTCTGCCCGACGTCAAGGTCCGCCTCGGCAACCTCAACGCCAACAACCAGCAGAAGGGCGTCGACTCCCTGATCCGCTCCGACCTGGAGTCACTGGCCCGGCACCGCGCCATCAGCGACGCGGCGCTGCTCGGCGGCGACGAGGACCTGGTCTCCGCCGTCGAGGCGGCCCAGGGCTACGGCGCCCGCGTCCACCTGTGGGGCATCGAGGCGCCCGAGGGCCGCAACCAGGCCGAGCCGCTGCTCTGGGAGGTCGACAGCCAGCGCACCCTCGACCTGGACTTCTTCAAGCCGTACGTCTCCCGGCGCACGGCGCCCGCGTACGAACCGGCGGGCGGCCGGCCCGCCCGCGAGGACGTCCGCTTCGTCGGCGCGCAGATCGCCGCGAAGTGGCTGGTCTCGCGCGGCCGCGACACCATGATGGAGCTGCTCCCCGGCCACCCGTACCTGCCCGGCTCCGTCGACCAGGACCTCCTGGTCGAGGCCGAGGGCCTCCTCCAGTACTCCCTGCGCGGCCAGGCCGACCTCCGCCGCGCCCTCCGCGACGGCTTCTGGGACCACCTTCAGGCGCAGTACTAGACGGGCGGGGTCTCCGCGGACTCGCCCCGGCCCACGGCGACAGCCCAGGTCACGCCGGGCGGCGCGGTCACGTGCACCGTTCCGGCAAGGTGGGCGGCCGGGAGGTCGAAGCCGGCGCCCGTCGCGTCGGATTCCCCGGTGCCGCACTCGACCGGGAAGGCCGCGCCCAGCACGGGTATCCGTATCCGGAGGGTCCCGTCGCCCTGGCAGCTGACCGCGACGGTCAAGGCCTCGCCCCGGGCGCCGGCCGCGTAGCGGAAGGCCGCGTTGCCGCGGGCGGGACCGTGCGCGCCGGCCGTGCTGCCGAGCTGCGGCGGGGTCACCGGGGTGCTCTGCCGTGGGGCGGGACCGCTGCCGGCCGTGGCGGCTGGAGGCGAAGAGGCTGGACGCTCGGGGGCGTCCGCCTCCGACGTGCAGCCGACGGCCGCCACGAGCAGGGCGAGCACGGCCGCACTGCGGGCGTGATTCATCGGACCGCCAAGGTGTCGAAGAAGTCGGCGAGGGACTGCGCCGTGGGGGTGGGGTGGTCGGTCATGGGGGTGTGGCCCGCGCCGTCGACCACCGTGCGACGGGCCCCCAGACGGCGGGCCATGGCGTCGAGGTCCGGGACCGGCCAGGTGTCGTCGTGCGAGCCGGAGAGCACATGGAACGGCAGCGGGACGGCGGCCAGTTCCGCGACCCGGTCCGGCTCCACGCACAACTGCCTCCCGACGGACAGTAGTTGAGCGGGTTTGGTGCTCAGCCAGCGCTTCCGGAGCAGTTCCGGGCCGCCGATTCCCCGGGCGGGGCCGCCCACTTCCTCCGGCGGGCCCATCGCCAGGATCGCCTCCCAGCACTCCTCCATCGACATCACCGCGAGGGCGTCCCGCAGCAGCGTCACCCGCTGCTCCTGCGAGACGGAGATGCGCGCGGCGCCCGAGGAGACGAGCGTCAGCGAGCGGAACGGGGAGTGGTCCAGCAGCACGGCCGCGCGGGCGATCTGACCGCCCATCGAATGCCCGACGAGATGCACGGGTGCGCCCACCGCGCGTGCCTGCGCCCCTACGTCCTTCGCCAACTCGTCCTGTGCGTAGGCGGATTCGTCGTCCGCGGGGCCGTCCGAGCCGTGCTGGCCGCGTCCGTCCACGGCGACGGCACGGTAGCCGCGCGCGGCGAGCGGCTCGAGGACCAGCGTGAAGTCCTCCTTGCTGCCGGTGTAGCCGGGCAGCAGCAGCACGGTCCCCCGCACCGGGACACCGGCGGCCGGCGACACGTCCAGGACGGCGAACTCGCCCCGCTCGGTGGGGAGTCGGCGAGGGAGGAGCTCGGGGAGACGAGCGGGGGAGGAGGTGGTGATCACCCGGGTGAGGGTAGCGGGTGCGCACACGCCGACGGCCCGGCCCCCTGAGCGGGGACCGGGCCGTCGGCGTCGGTGCGGTGTCAGCTCTCCGCGGCGTCCGCAGGGGCTGCGGCCTTACGGGTGCGGCGCGCCTTCGGCTCCGCCGTCTCCGTGGCCTCCGGCGCGGACGCGGCGGCCTTGCGGGTGCGGCGACGCGGCGCGGCGGCCTCGGCGACCTCCCCTTCCGGGGCGGTCTGCGCGGGCACCGTCTTGCGGGTGCGGCGCGGCGCGGCCTCGGCGCCCTCGGCCGTGTCCACGGCGGCCTCGGCCTTCTTGGCCGCGGTCTTCCGCGTGCGCTTCGGCTTCTCCTCGGCCTCCGGCGTGGCCTGGGCCGGGATCTCCACGGCCTCGGCGGCCTTACGGGTCCGGCGACGCGGCGTGGCCTCGGCGCCTTCGGCCGTGTCCACGGCGGCCTCGGCCTTCTTGGCCGCGGTCTTCCGCGTGCGCTTCGGCTTCTCCTCGGCCACGGCGGCCTCGGCCGCGGCGTCAGCCTCGACCGCCACCGCCTTCTTGCGGGTGCGGCGCGGCTTGGCCTCGGCGGGCGCCTCGACGGTGCCTTCGGCGGTGTCGACGGCGGTCTCCGCCTTCGCGGCGGCCTTCCGCGTGCGCTTCGGCGCGGTCTCGGCCGTCTCCGTCGTGCCCTCGGCGATGTCGGCCACCGTCTCGGCGGCCTGGGCCGCCTTGCGGGTACGGCGACGGCGCGGCGCGGCGTCCTCCGCCGGGGCGGGCTCCGCCACGACAGTCTCGGTCACGACGGACTCGGCCACGACGGGCTCGGCGGCGGGCGCCGGGACCGACGGCTGCTCCGTCACGGCCGGAGCCTGCTCGGCCGACCGGCGGGTGCGGCGACGGCGCGGCTTTTCGACGGCCTCGGCGGCTTCGGCGGTCTCCACCGACGGGCCCTCGGCCGTGTCGACGGCGGCCTCCGCGGCCCCCTGCTCCGCCGTGCTCACGGCGGCGGTGGCCCCGCCACGGGTGCGGCGGCGACGGCGCGGGGTGCGCGGGGCCTCGCCGGCCTCCGCCTCCCCGGCGTCCACGGCGGCCGGCGCGGCGGATCCGGAGCCCGCCTCGTCGAGCGGCGCCCCGCCACGGGTACGGCGACGACGGCGCGGCGTACGCGTCGACGCCTCACGCTCCTCGGAACGCTCGGAACGCTCGGAACGCTCGGGACGGGAACCGCGGCGCCCGTCACGGCCGTCCCGGCCGCCGCGTCCGCGCGGTCCGCGACCGCCGACCTCGCCCAGGTCCTCGATCTCCTCCGCGTCCAGACCGGCGCGGGTGCGCTCCGAACGGGGCAGGGTGCCCTTGGTGCCCTCGGCGATGCCCAGGTCCGTGTACAGGTGCGGAGAGGTGGAGTAGGTCTCCGCCGGGTCGCCCAGGCCCAGGTCCAGCGCCTTGTTGATCAGCTGCCAGCGCGGGATGTCGTCCCAGTCGACCAGCGTGATCGCCGTACCCTTGGCGCCCGCGCGGCCGGTGCGGCCGATGCGGTGCAGGTACGTCTTCTCGTCCTCGGGCGTCTGGTAGTTGATGACGTGCGTGACGCCCTCGACGTCGATGCCGCGCGCGGCCACGTCGGTGCAGACGAGCACGTCCACCTTGCCGTTGCGGAAGGCGCGCAGCGCCTGCTCGCGGGCGCCCTGGCCGAGGTCGCCGTGGACCGCGCCGGAGGCGAAGCCGCGCTGCTTGAGCTGGTCGGCCAGGTCGGCGGCGGTGCGCTTGGTCCGGCAGAAGATCATGACCAGGCCACGGCCGTCGGCCTGCAGTATCCGCGCGACCATCTCGGGCTTGTCCATGTTGTGCGCGCGGTAGACGAACTGCTTGGTGTTCGCGACCGTGGCGCCCTCGTCGTCCGGCGCGGTGGCGCGGATGTGCGTGGGCTGCGACATGTAGCGGCGGGCCAGACCGATGACCGCGCCCGGCATGGTGGCCGAGAACAGCATGGTCTGCCGCTTCACCGGAAGCAGGTTGATGATCTTCTCGACGTCGGGCAGGAAGCCCAGGTCGAGCATCTCGTCGGCCTCGTCGAGGACGAGGGCCTTGACGTGGGACAGGTTGAGCTTCTTCTGCCCGGCGAGGTCGAGCAGCCGGCCCGGGGTGCCGACGATCACGTCGACGCCCTTCTTCAGCGCCTCGACCTGCGGCTCGTAGGCCCGGCCGCCGTAGATCGCGGTGACGCGCACGTTGCGCACCTTGCCGGCGGTCAGCAGGTCGTTGGTGACCTGCGTGCACAACTCGCGCGTGGGGACGACGACCAGCGCCTGCGGCGTGTCGGTGAGGTCCTCGGGCTTCGCGCGGCCCGCCTCCACGTCGGCGGGGACGGTGACCCGCTCGAGGAGCGGAAGACCGAAGCCGAGCGTCTTGCCGGTGCCGGTCTTGGCCTGGCCGATGACGTCCGTGCCCGTGAGGGCCACGGGGAGCGTCATCTCCTGGATGGGGAAGGGGGTGGTGATACCGACGGCTTCAAGGGCTTCGGCTGTCTCGGGAAGGATCCCGAGCTCTCGGAACGTCGTAGTCAGGGTGCTGCCTCTTCTGTGTGCGCGGTGCGAGGCGAGCGCGGGGGGTCGTGTAGGGACCGTGCCGGGGACGACGGCTGCCATACGGTCGAGGCCGTAGGACACGGGACCACTGCCGACGCTCGAGCGCTCGTACCGCTGAGGTGTCCCTCCGCATGACGTACGCGATGTGCCGTACGAACAGAGGGCTGTCGGGTCGGAGCCGATCGGGCCACCGACCGGGCATCCTCATACATGCGGCCCGTCGAACACATCCGAGTACGTCAGAGTGCTCAGCAGGCGCATTACCACCATACCCCGGATTCGCGCACACGCCATGGCCGATTTGGTCACGTAGTCGTCGTCACACTGATCGGCCAGGACCTTCCGGGGCAGGCCGAGCGGGCTATTGTGCGCTGCATGACGAGCTCTGACAGCCCTGACAACGCCGCGGAAACCCCCGAGACCCCTGCCGCGCAGACCGGCGTCGCCGCCATGGACTGGGCGGCCGCCTCCGCCGACCCCCAGTACCGTGCCGCTGTCGTGGATCTGCTCGGCGCGCTCGCCTACGGGGAGCTGGCGGCGTTCGAGCGGCTCGCGGAGGACGCCAAGCTGGCGCCCACGATGGCGGACAAGGCGGAGCTGGCGAAGATGGCCTCGGCCGAGTTCCACCACTTCGAGCGGCTGCGGGACCGGCTGGCCGAGATCGGCGAGGAGCCGACGCAGGCCATGGAGCCGTTCGTGTCCGCCTACGACGGCTTCCACAAGCAGACGGCGCCGTCCGACTGGCTGGAGGGCCTGGTCAAGGCGTACGTGGGCGACTCCATCGCGAGCGACTTCTACCGCGAGGTCGCGGCGCACCTCGACTCCGACACCCGCGCGCTGGTCCTGGCCGTCCTGGACGACACGGGGCACGGCGGCTTCGCCGTGGAGAAGGTGCGCGCGGCCATCGAGGCCGACCCGCGCGTCGGCGGCCGGCTCGCCCTGTGGGCGCGCCGCCTGATGGGCGAGGCCCTCTCCCAGTCCCAGCGGGTGGTCGCCGACCGCGACGCGCTGTCGACGATGCTCGTGGGCGGCGTCGCGGACGGCTTCGACCTGGCGGAGGTGGGCCGCATGTTCTCCCGCATCACGGAGGCACACACGAAGCGGATGGCGGCCCTGGGCCTGGCCGCCTGACGGCAGTCTGCCGCCCGGCCGCCTCGGCCGGACGGCCTCTGGGGAGGCAGCACGGGCACGCCCCGACGACGGGGGCGTCGGCGGGGCGGCCGGGACTGACGGCCGTCCGGGGGCAGCCGGGCCGCGTGGCCTCGGTGGCCGGCCGGGGCAGTCTGACCGTCCGACGGGCCGGTGGGCGGCCGGCGGTTGCCGGCGGCCGAGACGGCCGGGGTCGTATGGCCTCGGCGGCCGGCCCGGGCAGGACGGCCGCCCGGCGTGGTGGCTGCGGACGGCGGTTGGTCGCCTGCGGCGGCAAGGGGGGAGCGGCCGGAGCCGTGGTGGCCCGGCGGTGCTCAGCCGTAGAGGTGGACGAACGCCCCGTGGGGCGGTCAGGCCGTGGCCGAGTGGTGGAGTCTGCCCGCCGGGCGCAGCAGCAAGGAGAGGGAGGCGATCGAGACGATCGCCGCACCCAGCAGCATCGTCAGCAGGTTGCCCGCGTCCAGCGCGGTGTTCATGACGAAGGCGCCGAACAGCGCCCCGGCCACACCGGTCGCCAGCACGAGGGCGCGCCGGGGAAGCCGGTGGGACAGGCGGTGGTACGCCCCCCAGGCCAGGGCCAGGCCGAGAATCGCGGAGCTGATCGCTTCCAGAAGCATGTCGGGGTCCCTCCTACACGGCCGGCCTGCTCGTCCATGTCTTGGTCCTGTCCCGGTTTACCCCTGACCTGCGGAATCCAATCCTCCCCACAGGGACTCCCGTGTAGGCCGTCCGGGGGTTTCCGAGGGGCGCGCCCCGGACACGGAAACCGGACACGGAGACCGGACACGGAGAGGGGCCCGGCGGTGAGAACCGCCGGGCCCCTCTCGTACGCGTACCGCTCTCGGCCCGCCCTACAGCGCGCCGAAGCCCACCTTGCGCGGGGCCGGCTCGCCGATCTCCACGTAGGCGAGACGGTCGGCCGGGACCAGGATCTTGCGGCCGTGCTCGTCCACGAGGCTCAGCAGCTGCGACTTCCCGGCCAGCGCCTCGCCCACCACGCGCTCGACCTCCTCGGCGCTCTGACCGCTCTCCAGAACGATCTCGCGGGGCGCGTGCTGCACGCCGATCTTGACCTCCACGGCTATGTCCCTCCGACGGTCAGTGAAGTGCGCGACCTTCCGCGCCGTACCTGCACACATTAGCCCGGTGAGGGGATGTGCACGCTTCGCCCGGCCACGCCAACAGCGAACAGCCGGCGGGAACAAACGACCGCCGGCCCCGCCGTCAGTGCTGCTGGTCGGTGCCGTGCAGCGGGAACCCGGCGATACCCCGCCACGCCAGCGAGGCCAGCAGCTGCACCGCCTGGTCGCGCGGCACGCTGCGGTCGCTGTGCAGCCAGGACCGCGCCACCACCTGCGCGAGCCCGCCGAGCCCCGACGCCAGCAGCATCGACTCCGCGCGCGACAGGCCGGTGTCCTCGGCGATGACGTCGCAGATGGCCTCCGCGCAGTCGTTGGTGACCTTGTCGACGCGCTCGCGCACGGCGGGCTCGTTCGTCAGGTCCGACTCGAAGACCAGGCGGAAGGCGCCGCCGTCGTCCTCGACGTACGCGAAATAGGCGTCCATGGTCGCCCGCACGCGCTGCTTGTTGTCCGAGGTCGACGCCAGCGCGTGCCGCACCGACTGGATCAGCGCCTCGCAGTGCTGGTCCAGCAGCGCCAGGTACAGGTCGAGCTTGCCGGGGAAGTGCTGGTACAGCACCGGCTTGCTGACCCCCGCGCGCTCGGCGATGTCGTCCATCGCCGCCGCGTGGTAGCCCTGCGCGACGAAGACCTCCTGGGCGGCGCCCAGCAACTGGTTCCGCCGGGCACGGCGCGGAAGGCGTGTACCCCTCGGGCGTACCGCGTCCGTCTGCTCGATGGCTGTCACGCCGCCTCCCATTGTCGTCCACATGCGGGATCAGCCGCGTCGCCATCGTACTTTTCGGTAATCCTGATGTGCGCGGTGCACGTGCAGAATTTCACGGACCGGACAGCGGAAGAAGCAGCACGGACGGTTTCAGAAGCTGTCAGAGCGGGCAAAAATCGTCCCCTTCCGAACAGCTGACGTCCCGGTCGGCGCACTCCTCACCGGTAGTCGTCCTCGTCGAGCGAGACGACGCGCGCCTGTTCCACCAGGTCCGCCTCGTTCGCGCGGCCGGGGTCGACCTCCTCCAGCGGGTCGTCCTGCTCCGGCCGCACCTCCGTCTGCTGCTCGGCCGCGTCGACCTCCGGCGCCTCGACGTCGTACTCCAGGCCCTCCTGCACGTCCTCGTCCTCCTCGAACGTCTCGGGGTCGGTCGGATCTACGGCCATCGCTGGGCTCCCTTCCTGGTCACGCCCCTGAGGCATGCAGGGGCCACGTACGGGTGCCCTCGGTACGAGCCTAGGAGACACCCGATTTCGGCGCCATGCGATCCACGGCCGGAGCGTGACGCGGACGCGCGCCCGGCGCCAGGGACGTGAGGGAGGAGGGAAGGAGCGCGACGGCGGCGCACGGGGGCGTGCGGCATTCTTGTGATGCCGAACACGTGAACCACGGTGTGATCGTCTCGTAACATTGCCGCATGTCTTCGACCGAGCTGCCGTCCGTGCCGCCGACCAGCGTGCTGCCCGAGCCGGCTGCGGTCAGGGTGGCCGAGGGCGAGCGGCTGAGGTCGGTGCGGGTGCCCGGCGCCACGCTCACGGTCAGATTCCGGCCGCCGGCCCGCGACGGACTGCCGCCCGCCTTCCACGTCCACGGGCTCGGCGGCTCGTCACTCAACTGGTCGCCGCTGATGGCCCTGCTGGACGACGTCGTCCACAGCGAGGCCGTGGACCTCCCCGGGTTCGGCGACTCCCCGCCCCCGGACGACGGCGACTACTCGATCACCGCGCACGCCCGCGCGGTGATCCGCTGTCTGGAGGCATCCGGCCGCGGACCGGTCCACCTCTTCGGCAACTCCCTCGGCGGCGCGGTCGTCACCCGGGTCGCCGCCGTGCGCCCCGACCTGGTCCGCACCCTCACGCTCGTCTCCCCGGCCCTGCCGGAACTGCGCGTGCAGCGCACCGCCGTCCCCACCGGACTGCTGGCCGTGCCCGGCGTCGCACCTCTGTTCACCCGCCTCACCCGTGAGTGGACCGCCGAACAGCGCGTCCGCGGCGTCCTGAACCTCTGCTACGGCGACCCCTCACAGGTGACGCCGGAAGGTTTCCGGCACGCCGTGCAGGAGATGGAGCGGCGGCAACGGCTGCCGTACTTCTGGGACGCGATGGCGCGCTCCGCGCGAGGGCTCGTCAGCGCCTACATGCTCGGTGGCCAGCACGGACTGTGGCGTCAGGCCGAGCGGGTGCTCGCACCGACCCTGCTCGTCTACGGCGGCCGCGACCAGCTCGTCGGCTTCCGCATGGCCCAGCGCGCCGCCCGCGCCTTCCGGGGCTCCCGGCTCGTGACACTCCCGGACGCGGGTCACGTGGCGATGATGGAGTATCCCGAAACCGTGGCGTCGGCGTTCCGTGAACTCCTGAGGCATGCGACGGACCCCGCGGCCGAGGGCGGTACTGTGCAGCCGGACGCACAGGGCGATCCGGGTCCGTCCGCCGACACCGGCGGCCCGACCGCCACGACCGAGACGACGAGGGGCTGAGGCGCGACGTGGGACGCCACAGCCGTCGCGGGCCCGCCCCCAAGGGCGACACCGCGGACACCACCGCCGCCGCACGGGGTGTGCGCGACGCGCCCGAGGCGCGGTACGACGACCGCTGGGACGCAGGCCAGGGCGCGGCGCGGCCACAGCAGCAGACGCAGGACACTCCGCCGCACGGCACGCCTCCGCACGGCACCCCGGTGCACGGGTACGGGGCGCCGGGCGCACCGCCCGTGCCGGACGGCCGGCAGCGGAACGGGACCCCGGCGCGCGGTGTCCCCCGGTACGGCGATCCCGCGCAGGGTGCGCCTCGGTACGGCGACGGAACCCCTCCGCGGGGCGTCCCCCGGTACGGGGACGGAACCCCTCCGCGCGGTGTCCCGCAGTACGGCGAGGGGACTCCGGCACACGGCTTCCCGCGCTACGGGAACGGAACTCCCGCGCAGGGCGCACCTCGCCCCGGCGACGGAACTCCCGCACACGGTGTCCCCGGATTCGGGGACCGAACCCCTCCGAACGGCGTCCCGCGTTACGCGAACGGCACTCCCGCGCACGGCACCCCCCGGGTCCGGGGCGGGCACCCCGAGCAGCCGGACGACGGGGGCGGCTGGGGGACCCTGCACGGACGTTCCGCCGCCGGCGCCGGGCACGGCGCGCCGGCCGCCGGGCGGGGCGTGCCCCTGCCGAGGCAGCGGCAGGCGCCTGTGGAGGGACCGCGCCGGGACTACGTGGAGGCGTTCGACGAGAGCGACGACCTCTTCACCCCGCGCAAGCCCGTGACCCGCCGCCCTGCGGACCCCTACGCCACCGTCACCGACTGGGACAACGCCCCGGCCACCGGCGTCCCTTCGGACACCGGCACCGGCGTCGTCGACGACGAGCCGCCGACGGGCGTCCCCGCGCAGACCAGGGGCGGCAAGGGGCGTGCGTTCACCGGCATGGCGGCAGCCGCCGTCACCACCGTGCTGGCCGTCGTCGTCGCCGGGCAGGTCGCCGACGGGCCCGACAGCCCGAGCGTCCAGTCGCAGTCCGCCGGCGAGCAGGCGCGCGACGTGCGCGACTCCACCTCGCGCGGGGACGACCGGGCGACGCCCGGGGCGCCCACGGCGAAGCCGCTCACGTACGAGCAGCAGATGGACCGGAAGTTCCCGCCGGCCGCCACGCGCGCCGGCACGGGGAAGTTCTACGCCGTCAAGGGGATCGACAGGGCGCCCGGCAAGGGACGGAAGATCACCTACCGGGTGGACGTGGAGCGCGGGCTCGACCTGGACGGTGCGCTGTTCGCCGAGGCCGTGCACCGGACGCTCAACGACAGACGGAGCTGGGCGCACGACGGCCTCACCTTCGAGCGGATCGAGTCCGGCGACGCCGAGTTCGTGATCACCCTGGCCAGCCCCGAGACGACCGCCGACTGGTGCGCCAAGTCGGGCCTGGACACCACCGAGGACAACGTCTCCTGCGACTCCGCGGCCACCGAGCGGGTGCTGATCAACGCCTACCGCTGGGCGCAGGGCGCCGAGACGTACGGCGACAAGATGTTCGCCTACCGCCAGATGCTGATCAACCACGAGATCGGCCACCGCCTCGGCCACAACCACGTCACCTGTGACAAGGACGGCGACCTGGCCCCGGTGATGCAGCAGCAGACCAAGTTCCTCGAGTACGGCGGGATCAGCTGCCGACCCAACCCCTGGCCCTACCCCAAGGGCTAGAGCGCCCGATCCCCCGGCGCGCAGGCCGCAGCACGGCAAACGCGATCCGCGCGGGAAAGTTACGCCCGTTCACCCCTTTTGGTGGCGTGATGGACAACCGTCCATCACGCCACCGTCCCGTCCGCATACGTTCGTCCCGCTGCGAGCCGCCGGGCCAACGGCGGCTCCCGACGGGAGAACGGGGGTGCACACGTGCGCATCGGACTGCTTACGGAGGGTGGCTATCCGTATGTGGGCGGTGAGGGCGGGGTGTGGTGCGACCGCCTGGTGCGCGGGCTCGACCGACACGAGTTCGACGTCTACGCGTTCAGCAACGGCCAGGCCCAGGAGGACGCGGGCTGGGTCGAGCTGCCGCCCCAGGTCGCGCGGGTGCGCACGGCGCCGCTGTGGGCCGCCGAGGAGGACGGGGCGGTCCACGGCCGTCGCGCACGCCGGCGTTTCACCGAGCACTACGGCGAACTGGCCGCCGCGCTCTGCACCGCCGCGGAGCCCGGCGCCGCCGAGAAGCCCGGCGCCGCCGAGGCGGACCGTTTCGCCAACGCCCTCCACGGGCTCGCCGAGCTCGCCCGCGACGAGGGCGGACTGGTCGCCACGCTGCGCTCCGAGCAGGCCGTGCGCGCCCTGGAGCACGCCTGTCGCGCGCCCGGAGCCCGCCGCGCCGCGCGCGAGGCCCGCGTCCCCGATCTGCTGACCGTCGCCGGCCAACTGGAGCGCGCCCTGCGCCCCCTCTCGCTCGACTGGTACGAGGAGGACGGCCTCGGCGCCGTGGACCTCTGCCACGCCGCGTCCGGCGGCGTCGCCGCGCTCCCGGGCCTGCTCGCCCGCCACTTCTTCGGCGTCCCGCTCCTGGTCACCGAGTACGGCGTGCGCCTGCGCACGCACTACCTCACGCGCCCCGACGCCTCGCCCCCCGCACGGACCCTGCTCGCCGCCTTCCATGGCCTGCTGACCGCCGAGACCTACCGCACCGCCTCCTACCTCGTCCCCGGCAACGCCCATGCCCGCCGCTGGCAGGAGCGCTGCGGCGCCGACCGGGCCAAGCTGCGCACCATCTACCCGGGCCTCGACGCCGCGCCCTTCGCGCGCGTCGGCGAGGACCGACCGGGGGACCGGGAGACGCGCGAGGAGCGGGACAAGCGGGGGAAGCGGGAGCGCACCGACCCGCACACCCTCGTCTGGATCGGCCGGGTGGAGCCCGCCAAGGACCTGGTCTCCCTGCTGCACGCCTTCGCGGAGGTCCGCGCGGCCGAGCCCGGGACCCGGCTGCGCATCGTCGGCCGCACCTCGGCACCGGAGGGCGAGGCCTACCTCGGCCACTGCAGGGCCCTGGCCGCACAGCTCTTCCCGGACGAGGCCGACGGCCCGCACGCCGTCGGGCGGAACCCGGTGTCCTTCGAGCAACTCGGCGGTCCCGGCGCGGAGACCACCGCCGACGTTCACGCCGGCGCGACCGTCACCGTGCTCTCCAGCGTCGTCGAGGGGTTCCCGGCCGGGCTGATCGAGGCGATGTTCTGCGGACGCGCGACGGTCTCCACGGACGTCGGCGCGGTCGTCGAGGTGATCGGCGGCACCGGTCTCGTCGTACCGCCGCGTAATCCGCGGGCGCTCGCCGAGGCGTGCGTCTCGCTGCTGCGCGACCCCGAGCGCCGTGCACGCCTCGGAGCGGCCGCGCGCGCCCGGGCGCTGGAACTGTTCAGCGTCGAGCAGAACGTCGCGGCGTTCCACGGCCTCTACCTCGAGACCGTCGCCCGGACCCCCGTACGCCGGCCCGTCCTCGACGGCGCCGGAGACATGCAGCCCTTCGCCGCGCCCGCCGAGGCCCATGTCCCGGGCCACTGGACCGAACCCACCCCCCGCGCCGTCCCCACCTGGGCCGTGGAGACGCCGGAACCCGTCACGGAGACCGTCCGATGACCGACCTGAGCGAACTCGACCGCGGCGCCGCCCCCGGCGCGGCCGACCCGGTCAAGGTGCTGCTGCACCGCCACCGCGAGCTGTGCGAACGCGCCGTGGACCCCCTGGAGATCGCGGCGGGCCTGGAGGCCCACGGCATCACCGACCGGACCGCCGCCCGCTTCCGCCACCGCGACGTCTTCTCCCTCGCGGAGGAGCTCTACGCCCGCGTCCCGCGCGACGCCGACGCGGCGACCGACGGACCCGCCGCACCCGATACCCCGGCCCGCGAGGGAGGCGGCCGCCGGTCCGTCACCGTGCTCCTGCTCCCGCTGCTGCCCGGCGCGCTGTGCGCCGCCTCGCTGATCGCCCTGACCCGCACCCACGGCCAGACCCGCCTGTACGCGGCGGCCGCCGGCGTGCTCGCCGTCGCCCTCGCCCTGCGCGCCGCGCTGCGCCGTGGACCGCTGGCCCTCCCCGACCACCTCGCCTCCCGGTCGGCCACCGGCTCCTGGACCTGCTGGCTGCTCGCCTACGCCGTGCTGGGCGACGGCCTGCTGCGCACCGCGATCGCCGGCGGCCCCGACGGACTGCCCGACGGCACCGCGGGCGGCGACTGGCCCCTGTCCCTCGCGCCGCTCCTGGCCCTCACGCTCGCCGTCGCGCCCGCCACCTGGACGGCCGGTCTCTTCCTCACCCATGCGCGCCGCAAGCTCGCCACCAGCCGCGGTCTGGAGGACTTCGCCGCCTCGGTCCGGCCCGTGCTGCTGGGCGCCGTCGCCCTGTTCCTGGGAACGGTGGCCGCGCTCGTCGCCCTGTGCGCGCCGTTCCTCGACACGGAGCCCGTCTCCCCGGCGGTCCTCGCCCTGGCCGCCCTCCTCTTCGTCGCCCGCCTCCTCACCGTGCACGGGTTCACCCACGCCCCGCGCGTCATCCTCGTGCTCACCGCGGCCGCCCAGGTGCTCGCGCCCGCCACCGTCTTCGCGGCCCGGCTGCCCGGCTGCGGCGCACTGGGCGCACCGGTGGAGGCCCTCACCGCCGCCTGGGGCCCCACCGCCGTACCCGTCCTGACCTGCGGGGCGGGTGCCCTGACCCTGCTCGTGCACGCCTCCCGCACCCTCACCCGCGCGTCGGCACATCTGCGGCCGGAGCAGGCGCGATGACCGGCCGCGACCGCCGTGCGGCCCGGACGGCCGCGGCCCCGGAACACCCGACCCCCTTGAAGGAGAACCTCGCATGACCTGCCGTCCCGTCACCGACCGCCGCGAAGGAGCCGACCGATGAGGGTCCTGCTGATCGGAGCCAACGGCTACATCGGCCGCTTCGTCGCCGACCGCCTGCTCGCCGACCCCGCCGTCCAGCTCACCGCCCTCGGCCGTGGTGACGACGCCGACGTCCGCTTCGACCTCGCCACCGGCAGCCCCGGCGCCCTCACCCGCTTCCTCGACGCGGTCCACCCCGGCGTCGTCATCAACTGCGCGGGCGCCACCCGGGGCGGCGCCCGCGAGCTCACCCGGCACAACACGGTCGCCGTCGCCACCATCTGCGAGGCGCTGCGCCGCAGCGGCTGCGGGGCGCGGCTCGTGCAGATCGGCTGCGGCTCCGAGTACGGGCCCAGCCAGCCGGGCTCCTCCACCGCCGAGGACGCCGTCCCCCGCCCCGGCGGCCCGTACGGCGTCAGCAAGCTCGCCGCCACCGAACTGGTCCTCGGCTCCGGACTGGACGCCGTGGTGCTGCGGGTCTTCTCGCCCGTCGGACCCGGCACCCCCGCCGGCTCCCCGCTCGGCCGGCTCGCCGAGGCGATGCGCCGCGCCATGCAGTCCGGCGACGGCGAACTGAAGCTCGGCGGGCTCGGCGCCCAGCGCGACTTCATCGACGTCCGCGACGTGGCCCGCGCCGTGCACGCCGCCTCGCTCTCCGCCGCACAGGGCGTCATCAACATCGGCTCCGGCCGCGCCGTCCGCCTCCGGGACGCCGCCGGGATTCTCGCGCGGGTGGCCGGCTACGGCGGTGCCCTCAACGAGCTCGACGGCCTGCCCCATCCCGGGCCCGTTCACGCCACCCACACCGCCCACGCGACCCATCTGCGGGCGACCATCGGACATCCGCGCGCCGAGTCGGACCACCACCCCACCGCGGCCTCACCCGCCGCGTTCCCGTACCCCGACGGGTGCGGGGCCTGGCAGCAGGCCGACGTGCGCACCGCCCGCGACCGCCTCGGCTGGCGCCCCCGCATCAACCTCGAGGAGTCGCTGGCGGACATCTGGATGGAGGCGGCATGCCGTATCTGACCCGCACCAGACGGGGCCCCACCGCCACCGGCCTCGGCACCGGCCTCGGCGTCCCGGGGGTCGCCCACCCGCTCCTCGCCCCCGACGAGTGGAACCGGCTGGGCCGCCCCGGCACGCCCCTGCACTGGGTGGTGCTCAACGTGGCCGACGGCCCCGGCGTCCAGCCCGACCCGCACTGCCTGGAGGCGGCCGGCCGGCTGCGCAACGCGGGCGTACGCGTCCTCGGGCACATCGACACCGCCTACGGGCTGCGCGGATTCGGGGGGATCATCTCCGACGCGCACCGCTTCCTCGACTGGTACCGGGTCGACGGCTTCCTCCTGGACCGCTGCCCCGCCGGCCGCGAAGACCTGCCCGAGGTGCGGCGCACCGTCGCCACCCTCCGGGTGATCCACGAGGAGGCCCACGTCGTCCTCGGGCACGGCACCCATCCGCACCCCGGTTACGCCGAACACGCCGACCAGCTCGTCACCTTCTCCGGCTCGTGGAGCGACTACCGCTGGTCCCAGGTGGCCGAGTGGACCGCCGACCATCCGCCCGAGCGGTTCTGCCACTTCGTGCACGGCGTGCCCCGGCCGCACCTGGAGGAGGCGCTGCGCATCGCCCGCTGGCAGGGTGCCGACACCATCTGGTTCACCGACCACTCGGACCGTGTCTCCGGCCGCGCGGGACCGGCGGATCCGTGGGGGCCGCTGCCCGGCTACTGGGACGACATCGTCTCGCGGGTCGGAACGGGTGTCTCGGAATGAAAAAGGGCATGGCAGTGTTAAGCGGAGAACAACCGTAGTGATTGACCGATCAACGGAGTCCCCGTGTCGCTGCCACCCCTGGTCGAGCCGGCCCCCGAGCTCACCGTAGACGAGGTCCGCAGGTACTCCCGCCACCTGATCATCCCCGACGTGGGCATGGACGGGCAGAAGCGGCTGAAGAACGCCAAGGTGCTCTTTGTGGGCGCCGGCGGCCTGGGTTCGCCGGGTCTGATGTACATGGCCGCGGCGGGCGTGGGCACGCTCGGCATCGTGGAGTTCGACGAGGTCGACGAGTCGAACCTGCAGCGCCAGATCATCCACAGCCAGTCCGACATCGGCCGCCCCAAGGCCGAGTCCGCGCGTGACACGATCAAGGGCATCAACCCCTACGTGAACGTGGTCCTGCACGAGGAGCGGCTCGAGGCCGACAACGTGATGGACCTGTTCAGCCAGTACGACCTGATCGTCGACGGCACGGACAACTTCGCGACCCGCTACCTGGTCAACGACGCCTGCGTGCTGCTGAACAAGCCGTACGTCTGGGGTTCCATCTACCGCTTCGACGGCCAGGCCTCCGTCTTCTGGTCCGAGCACGGTCCCTGCTACCGCTGCCTCTACCCGGAGCCCCCGCCGCCCGGCATGGTCCCCTCCTGCGCCGAGGGCGGCGTCCTGGGCGTGCTCTGCGCGTCCATCGGCTCCATCCAGGCCAACGAGGCCATCAAGCTGCTGGCCGGCATCGGCGAGCCCCTCGTCGGCCGCCTGATGATCTACGACGCCCTGGAGATGCAGTACCGCCAGGTCAAGGTCCGCAAGGACCCGGACTGCGCGATCTGCGGCGAGAACCCGACCGTCACCGAACTCATCGACTACGAGGCCTTCTGCGGCGTCGTGTCCGAGGAGGCCCAGGCGGCGGCCGCGGACTCCACGATCACTCCCAAGCAGCTCAAGGAGTGGATCGACGACGGCGAGAACATCGAGCTCATCGACGTCCGCGAGCCGAACGAGTTCGAGATCGTCTCCATCCCGGGCGCCCGGCTGATCCCCAAGAACGAGTTCCTCATGGGCAACGCCCTGGAGAGCCTCCCGCAGGACAAGAAGATCGTCTTGAACTGCAAGACGGGTGTCCGCAGTGCGGAAGTCCTCGCGGTCCTGAAGTCCGCGGGCTTCTCCGACGCCGTCCACGTCGGCGGCGGCGTCATCGGCTGGGTCAACCAGATCGAGCCCGAGAAGCCGGTCTACTAGGCCGCACCGGTCGGAGAGGTCCACCGGACCGCGCCGGCCGTCACCGGATCCTCGTCGGGGGCTCCGGGCACCACCTCGGGTGCCCGGAGCCCCCGATGCCGTTACGAGCAGACCTTGCCGTCCTGCGGCACCGTGCCGTCCAGCAGGTAGGCGTTCACCGTCGAGTCGACGCAGTCGCTGCCGCTGCCGTAGGCGCCGTGGCCCTCGCCCTTCCAGGTCAGCACCACCCCGACGCCCTCGCCCAGCTCGTCCGCCATGCGCCGCGCCCCCTCGTACGGGGTGGCCGGGTCGCCGGTGTTGCCCACGACCAGGATCGGCTCCGCGCCCGGCGCGCTCACCTCCGGCGTCTCGAACTGGCCCGGCACCGGCCAGTCGTGGCACCAGCCCGCCGTGTCCCAGCCCAGGAACGGACCGAAGACGGGGGAGAGCTCCTCGAACTCGGGCAGCAGCTTCTTGGTCTCCTCGACCGTCGGCCGCTGCTTGTCGTCCAGGCACGATATGACCCGCTGGGCGTGGGTCGTGGTGCCGTAGCCGCCCGATGCGTCCCGCTCGTTGTACCCGTCCGCGAGGGCCAGCAGCTCCGTGCCGTCCCCGTCCTGGGCCGCCTCCAGCGCGCTGGTCAGCGCCGGCCAGCTGGACTCGCTGTACAGCGGCAGCACGATGCCGATGATCGCCAGCGACTGCGTCAGCTCCCGGCCGGAGGAGGACGTCGGCAGGGGCTCGGCGTCGATCCGGTCCAGCAGGTCCGCGATCTCCCGCGAGCCCTCCTCCGGGTCGCGTCCGGTGGACCGCAGGTAGTTGTCGAGGGCCGTCTGGAAGCCGCGGGTCTGGTTCTTGGCGTGGCCGATCGCGTCGGCCGTCGGGTCGACCACCGCGTCCAGCGTCATCCGGCCGACCTTGTCGGGGAAGAGGTGGGCGTAGACGCCGCCGAGCTCGGTGCCGTAGGAGATGCCGAAGTAGTGCATCCGGTCGTCGCCGAGGGCCTGCCGGATGCGGTCCATGTCACGGGCGGTGTCGGTGGTCGAGACGTGCGCCATCAGCTTCCCGGCGGCCTTCTGGCAGCCCTTGCCGAAGTCGGCCGCGTCCTTCAAAAAGACCCGCTCCTCCGCCGGGGTGTCCGGGGTCCAGTCCACGGTGGACTCGGCGGCCTCGATGGCCTTGTCGTCGCGGCAGCGGACGCCGCCGCTCGCGCCCGTGCCGCGCGGGTCCCAGCTCACCAGGTCGTACCGCTCGCGCAGGTCGGCGGCCATGTCGGCGTAGGCGGGCAGGGTGGAGACGCCCGAGCCGCCCGGCCCGCCGAAGTTGAACAGCAGGGAGCCGATGCGGTCGTCGCCCGTCGCCTCGGCGCGGATGAGGGCCAGGCCGATCGTCCCGCCGTCGGGCTTCGACCAGTCCAGCGGCACCTCGAGGGTGGCGCACTGCCACTCGTCGCCGGGTGCCGGCCCGTCCTCGGTCGCCTCGCAGCGCCCCCAGTCGAGTGCGCTGTCGCCGCCCCCCTTGTCGTCCCTGCCGGAGTCGTCCTTCGGCGGTCCGCCCCCGCCGCAGCCGGCGGTCAGCAGTGCGGCGGCGGCCGTCAGGGCCGCCCACCGTGTGAACCGGGTCATCTGCCACATCCCCCCTCGTGGGCCGTCCGCGTCGTGCGGCGGACGGCTGTCCCGACATCGTAGGCAGGTCCCGCGTCGGCCGGGGAGACCTGTGGAAAACCCTCTGAACTGGGCTTTCGCCGAGCCGGTCCCGCCGTGCCCCGCCGTGACCGCCGCTGTCGCACGGCCCGGCGGGTCAGGGGCAGATCGTTCCGGCCTCAGGCACCTTGCCGTCCAGCAGATAGCCGTGGACCGCGTTCCGCACGCAGCGGTCCTCGCTGTGGTAGGCGCCGTGCCCCTGCCCGTTGTACGTGAGTTCCACGCCGACCCCCTCATCGAGCGCCCTCGCCATGCTGCGCGCCCCCTCGTAGGGGGTGGCCGGGTCGCCGGTGTTGCCGATCACCAGGATCGGGGCCGCGCCCGGAGCGCTGACGTCCGGATGGTCCGCGGCGCCGGGCACCGCCCAGTCGGTGCAGGTGATCATGCCCCAGGCCATGAAGTCCCCGAAGAGCGGAGACGCCTTCCGGAACTCAGGCAGCAGCCGCTCCACGTCGGCCGGGGTGTACCGGGGTTCGGCGTCGGCGCAGTTGATGGCGACGTTGGCGGGTACCAGGTTGCTGTACTCGCCGTTCTCGCCGCGTCCGTTCATCGAGTCGGCCAGCGCCATCAGGATCGTGCCGTCGCCGTCGTACGCCTGCTCGAGGCCGTCGGTGAGGAACGCCCAGAAGTCCTTGGAGTACAGGGCCTGCGCGATTCCGCTCGTCGCCATCGTCTCGGTGAGCCGGCGGGGGAAGAGCCCGGGGATGGGCCGGCGGTCAAGGTCCCGCAGCAGCGTGGCGATGCGGTCCCGCACGTCCTGGACGCTGTCGCCGACGGGGCACTCCTCGACCTGGGAGACGCAGTCCTCGGCGTAGTTGTCGAGGGCGCGCTGGAATCCCCGCGCCTGTCCGAGCGAGGCCTGTTCCGGGTTCCGCGCCGGGTCGACGACCGCGTCGAACACCGCGCGGCCCACCGTGTCGGGGAAGAGGTGGGCGTAGACGCCGCCGAGTTCGGTGCCGTAGGAGATGCCGAAGTAGTACAGCCTGTCGTCGCCGAGGACCTGGCGCATCAGGTCGAGGTCGCGGGCCGCGTCGGTGGTGCGCACGTGCGGCAGGATCCGGCCGGAGTTGTCCTCGCAGGCCGCGTTGAAGTCCTTGGTGCTGTCCAGCAGTTCCGTGCGCTCGGCGCTGTCGTCGGGGGTGCCGTCCTGCTGGAAGTGCTCATCGAGCTCCTGGTCGTCCTCGCAGGTCACGGGCGCGCTGCGGCCGACCCCGCGCGGGTCGAAGCTCACCAGGTCGTACCGGGTGCGCAGGGTGGCGTATTCCCGGCCGAACGCGGGGAGCGTGGTCACGCCGGAGCCGCCGGGGCCGCCGAAGTTGAAGATCAGCGAGCCGATCCGTTCGCTCTCCGGGCCGCTCGACCGGACGCGGATCAGCGCGAGGTCGATGGTGTCGCCGTCCGGGTCGTCCCAGTCCAGCGGCGCCTTCAGCGTCGCGCACTCCCAGCGGCCCCGGGCGCCCGGAAGCGGCGAGGGCGACGCACCGCCGCCCTGGGCCTCGTCCGGTGCGGGGCAGGCTTTCCAGGCCGGCTTCTGCCGCGTCAGGTCCTGGGCCGGGTCGTCCCCCTCGGCGCAGCCCGCCAGCAGCGCGGGCAGCAGGAGGGCACAGACGGTCAGGGCGGCGGCGCGCAGCCGGAAGGGGCGGGACATGTCCCCATCCTGCGGTCGCCCGCGGCGGTGCGCGCGGGACACGGGCCGTCCGAGGGAGCACCGGGCCGGCCGCGTCTCAGCCGGTCACAGGGCTGCTTTGCGGGTGAGGTGGTTGAAGGCGAGCCAGCCCGGCAGCACGGGCAGCCACAGGGTCAGCAGCCGGAAGAGCAGCACGGCGGGCGCGGCGACCTCGCTGGGCAGGCCGACCGCGATCAGACCGACGGTGAGGGTGGCCTCCACGGCGCCCACACCGCCCGGCGTCGGCGCGGCGGAGCCCAGGGCGTTGCCCGCGAGGAAGACGACGGCGACGCTGGCGATGCTGACCGAGGTCGACTCGTCGCCGAACGCCCGGACCGAGGCGTCCAGACACATCACGAAGCAGGCGGTCAGCAGCAGCATGCCGCCGATGCCGGTGATCAGCTTCTGCGGCCGCTGCAGCACGTCGAGCATGCGCGGCACGACGCCCGCGAACAGCGACCGCACGCGCGTGACGACGAACTTCCGCAGGAACGGCACCGAGGTCACCACGAGCACCAGCACCGCGACCGTCAGCAGACCGCCGATGACCGTGCGGGACGGCGACAGCGAGGGCGTCTTCTCGGTACCGGTCAGATAGCCGAACGCCAGCAGCATCAGGATGTGACAGCCGAGTCCGAACAGCTGCGACGCGCCGACGCTCGCCACCGCGAGCCCCGGACGCACTCCCGCGCGCTGGAGGAAGCGGGTGTTCAGCGCGACACCGCCGACCGCGGCCGGGGCGACGATCTTCACGAAGGAGCCGGCGACCTGGGCCGCCACGGTGCGCAGGAAGGGCACCCGCTCCGGCACGAACCCGAGCAGCGCCATCGCGGCCGCCACATAACTCAGCGCCGAGAACAGCATCGCCGCGGCCACCCAGCCCCACTCCGCGTTGGAGATGAGCGGGCCGAACTCGATGTGGGTGAGCTGCGTCAGCAGGAAGTACGCGCCGATCGCGCCCGCGATGAGGCTGATCAGCGTGCGCGGACGCACCCGCTCCAGGCGGGCCGGCTCGACCGGGGCCTGCGGCCTGATCCGCAGCACCTCGTGCCGGATCTGGCTGAGCAGATCCTCCTCGCGCGCCTCCTCGATGGCCTCGTCGATGGCGCGCTTCTCGGCCCGCTGCTCCGCCCGTACGGCCTTCTTGCCGGCCTTGTCGAGGACGGCGGGGCGGGAGTCGTCGGCGTCGTGCGCGCGGGCCGGACGGGAATGGCGGGAGGCCTCCAGGACCGCCTCGCGTTCCCGCTCGGCGCGCTCCCGGGCGAGTCTGCGCAGCGTCGCGCGCGTGGAGCGGCTCAGCGCGATGGGCTGGAGCATCGGCAGGCAGTCCGCCACGGCGTCGGGGCCGAGGACGCTCAGCGCGGAGGCCACCGCGCGTTCGGCGCCCACCCGCAGCCCCAGCGTCACCAGCAGCTGGGAGACGTCCATGCGCAGCAGCAGGTCGCCGGCCGCGATCTCCCCGCCGCGCAGGTCGGTGAGGATCACCGTGCCGGAACGATCCACCAGGATGGCGTCGCCCACCAGCCTGCGGTGCGCGATGCGGCGGGACTGCAGCGCCTTCACCTGGTGCCAGGTGTCGCGCAGCAGGTCGTCGGTGATCTCCTCGTCGGCCAGCGAGTCCAGCGTGTGTCCGCCGGTGTGCTCGTAGACGAGCATCACCGCGTCGGGGCCGAGCTCCGACGTGGCGATCAGCTTGGGCGCGTTGGCGCCGGCCGCGATGGCGGCGTAGGCCAGCAGGGCCTCCTGCTCCAGCGCCTGGCGCAGCGACTGCAGGCTCCTGCGGGTGGCGAAGCCGCGCAGCGCCAGATTGCGCCACGCCCGGTAGAAGAAGCCCTGAGCCTGCTGCTCGCGGTCGACCACGGTGACGTCGAGGGGCGGGCCGTCCTCCAGGGTGACGAAGTAGCGTCGCCCCCGGTCTCCGCTCTCGGCGGCGTCGGCAGCCTCCTCGCGGGAGGCGGTCACGGGGCGGAAGCCGACCGTCCGGAGCCCCGCCATCAGGGTGCGGCCGGTGGGCCGGACGTTGGGCGAGCCGACCGCGTAGAGCGTGCCGTAGGCGACGGTCCAGCCGATCAGCACGGTGAGGATGACCGAGAACGGGGTGGTGTACCCGGTGACCAGCATCGAGAAGGCGTCGAGCAGCAGCACCACCCACAGCACCGCGCGCCACCGTGGTCTGCGGGACATGCCGACGGCGGTCATGTACGCGATGACGGGCGCGAGATAGCCGTGCACCGGGTCGGTGAGGGCGTGGATGTCGCCCGGGGAGGGCTGGGTGAGCGCGTCCTGGATCGAGTCGGGGGCGGCCCGCGCGACCCACAGGTCGGTGGCGAGGGTCACCCCGTGCGCCAGCACGGCGGCGAGCACACCGTCGGCGATCCGCAGCCCATCCCGTTTGATCAGACGTTCGATCGCGAAGGCGACCGGGACCAGCAGGATGGCGATGCTGGACGCCAGGCCTGCGATCTTGATAAGCAGGTCGGGCGCCTGCCCGGTGCCCTTGTTGATGTCCTGTTCGAGTCCCGAGGTGGTGCCGTGGGCGAACGCGGCGATCGCCAGGAGCACCACGACCGCGAGCACGCCGCCCACCAGCCGCATGAGGTCGGACGGGCGGTGCACGCGCGCGGGGAGCAGCGGTTCGTCGCCCTCGACCTCGTCGATGTGCGCTACGTCCCGGTGCGCGCCGTCCGGCTCTTCGGCGGTGTCCGGGCGCGACGAGGCGTCAGGGGTGCCCTCCGTGTCCTCGGGGTGCGCACCCTGCTGCTTCATCGTCTCTTCTCGATCTCGTATCACCGGTCACCGCCCGCACGATGGTGGCATGCCGTACCGCCACAAGGGGGCATCAGGGTCCACAAGCGGGGCGGCACAGTCTGCCCGAAGCGGTGCTCCGGGGCGAGTCGCCCGCCCGTGTCCGCGGAGGCACCGCGTTGTCGGTGGGGTGGGGCAGGATGGTCCGGATGAGCCAGGAGAGTCTTCCGTCCGACGGCGGCCCGGAGCACCCGGACGCCCTGCCCGCGTACGCCGAGCGGGTCCTGGAGGTGGCCGAGCTGATCCCGCCGGGGCGCGTCATGACGTACGGGGACGTGGCCGAGTGGCTGGAGGAGGGCGGGCCCCGGCAGGTGGGGCGCGTGATGGCGCTCTACGGCGGGGCCGTCCCCTGGTGGCGCGTGGTGCGCGCGGACGGCGTGCTGCTGCCCGGCCACGAGCTGCGGGCCCTCGGTCACTACCGCGCGGAGGGCACACCGCTGCGGGAGGCGGGCCGGGCGGCGGAGGGCCATGTGCCACGCCTCGACATGAGACGCGCGCGGTGGGACGGCGGCGCGGACACCGGTGGTCACACCTGACAGCTTCCGCCATCCCCGCCGCCGCCGTGTGACGTGTGATCCTTCAGGGGGACATGAGGCACATCCACGGCATGACGTACGTTCGTGAGTCGAGGGACGCGGGTGCCCGGAGTGACGGGAGGGAAGAAGCGGAAACCCTGCTTCCGCTCCGGTCCCCGGCGTAGCGTCGGCTGCGCGTGCCCCCCTCACCCCCCGACCACCGCCCCGCACACGCGGCGCAGCGCCCCACAGCACACCCACCAGGACCGGCGAACCACGTGAGCTCCTCTTCCTCCATCAGCGGCCTGTCGCACCCCCCGGTGCGCCGGGGGAGCCGTGGCGCCTACCGACTGGTGCGTACCCCGCCGGCCCGCATGGATCCCCCTCCCCTGGACGCCGCCCAGCGCCCCGTGGTTGAGCACGGCTCCGGGCCGCTGCTCGTCCTCGCCGGTCCGGGCACCGGCAAGACCACCACGCTCGTCGAGTCCGTGGCCGCCCGCATCGCCCGCGGCGGCGACCCCGAACGCATCCTGGTACTCACCTTCAGCCGCAAGGCCGCCGTCGAACTGCGCGACCGCATGGCGCTGCGCATCGGCGCCGCCCGCGCCCCGCAGGCGACCACCTTCCACAGCTTCTGCTACGCCCTGGTCCGGGCCCATCAGGACAGCGACCTGTTCGTGGAGCCGCTGCGGCTGCTCTCCGGACCCGAGCAGGACGTCACCGTGCGCGAGCTGCTCGCCGGGCAGGTGGACCTGGAACGGCTCGGGCTGTCCCACGTGCGCTGGCCGGACGACCTGCGCGCCTGTCTGACCACCCGCGGCTTCGCCGACGAGGTCCGCGCCGTGCTGGCCCGCAGCCGCGAGCTCGGGCTCGATCCCGACGCCCTGGACGCCTTCGCCCGCCGCATCGGCCGCCCCGACTGGCGCGCCGCCTCCGCCTTCCTCGCCGAGTACCTCGACGTCCTCGACCTCCAGGGCGTCATCGACTACGCCGAACTCGTCCACCGCGCGGTGCTCCTCGCCCGGCGGCCCGAGACCGCAGGGCAGCTCGCCGGCCGCTACGACGCCGTCTACGTCGACGAGTACCAGGACACCGACCCCGCCCAGGTGCGGCTGCTGCACGCCCTGGCGTCCGGCGGCCGCACCCTCGTCGCCTTCGGCGATCCCGACCAGTCGATCTACGCGTTCCGGGGCGCCGACGTCGGCGGCATCCTGGAATTCCCGCACGCCTTCCCGCGCGCGGACGGCCGCCCCGCCCCCGTCCAGGTGCTGCGCACCTCCCGGCGCTCCGGCGCCGCGCTCCTCGAGGCCACCCGGCGGATCACCCGGCGCATGCCGCTGCCCCGGCTGCCCGCCGAGAAGGTCCGCCTGCACCGCGAGCCGGCGCCCGTGCGCGAGGGCGGCCGGGTGGAGGTGTACACCTACCCGACGGCCGGCACCGAGCTGGACAACATCGCCGACATCCTGCGCCGCGCCCACCTGGAGGACGGCGTCCCCTGGAACGACATGGCGGTCCTGGTCCGCGCGGGCGCCCGCACCCTGCCGACGGTCCGCCGCGCCCTCACGTCAGCGGGCGTGCCCGTCGACGTCGACGGCGACGACCTGCCGCTGAGGCACGAGCCGGCCGTCGCCCCGCTGCTGACCGCGCTGCGCGCGGTGGCGAGGGCGGAGGAGGAGCGGCGGCCGGGGGCCGTGGACGCCGAGGGTGCGCAGGGCACGGGAGACGCGGCGGGTGCCGGTTCGGGCGGGGCGGATGCCGGTGCGGATGCCGGTTCGGCCGAGACGGGCGAGGGTTCTGGCGAGATTGGCCCCGGTTCCGGCGGCGACGCGTCCTGCTGGCTCGACACCGAGACCGCCCTCACCCTGCTCACCTCCCCCCTCGCCGGCATGGACGCCGCCGACCTCCGGCGGCTCGGGCGCGCGCTGCGCGAGGAGGAGCGGGCGGCCGGCAACCCGCTGCCGCCGCCCTCGGACGAACTGCTCGCCCGCGCGCTGGCCGAGCCGGAGCGGCTCGCCGTGCACGACCCCGTCTACGCGCGCGGCGCGCAACGGCTCGGCGCCCTGCTGCGCCGGGCCCGCGCGTGCCTGGCCGGCGGCGGCACGGCCGAGGAGGCCCTCTGGGAGCTGTGGGACGGCACCCCCTGGCCGCAGCGCCTGGAACGCGCCGCCCGCCGCGGCGGAGCCGCCGGCCGCAACGCCGACCGCGACCTCGACGCCGTGTGCGCGCTGTTCGCCACCGCCGCCCGCGCGGAGGAACGCACCGGAGGCCGGGGCGCCCTCAACTTCCTCGAGGAGATCGAGGCCGAGGACATCGCCGCCGACACCCTCACCCGCCGCGCCGCACGCCCCGACGCCGTACGCCTGATGACCGCGCACCGCTCCAAGGGCCTGGAGTGGGGCCTCGTCGTCGTGGCCGGCGTCCAGGAGGGCCTGTGGCCCGACCTGCGCCGCCGCGGCTCCCTGCTGGAGGCCGACCGCATCGGCCGCGACGGACTCGCCGAGCCGCTCACCCCCGGCGCGCTGCTCGCCGAGGAGCGCCGGCTGTTCTACGTCGCCGCCACGCGCGCGCGTGACCGCCTCGTGGTGACGGCCGTGAAGGCGCCGTCCGACGACGGCGACCAGCCGTCCCGCTTCCTCACCGAGCTCGGCGTCGAGCCCAGGGACGTGACCGGACGCCCGCGCCGCCCGCTGTCCGTCGCCGCTCTCGTCGCCGAACTGCGCGCCACCACGGTCGACCCCCGTGTTTCCGACGCCTTGCGCGAGGCCGCCGCCCGCCGGCTGGCCCGGCTCGCCGCGCTCGCCGACGAGGACGGCCGCCCCCTGGTGCCGTCCGCGCACCCCTACCGATGGTGGGGCATGTACGAACCGACGCACAGCAAGGTGCCGCTGCGCGACCGCGACCAGCCCGTGGTGCTCTCCGGCAGCGCCCTCGACCAGCTCGCCAACACCTGCGCCCTCCAGTGGTTCCTGGGCCGTGAGGTGAAGGCCGACGCGCCCGCCACCGCCGCCCAGGGCTTCGGCAACGTCGTCCACGTCCTCGCCGACGAGGTCGCCTCCGGGCACACCCCCGCCGACCTCGACGTCCTCATGGAACGCCTCGACTCCGTGTGGAACGCCCTCGCCTTCGACGCGCCCTGGAAGTCGGCGCAGGAGAAGGAGAACGCGCGCGTGGCGCTCGAACGCTTCCTGAAGTGGCACGTCATGGACCGCACCGGACGCACCCCGGTCGCCAGCGAGCACGACTTCGACGTCACCCTGGAGTCCGGCGACTACCAGGTCCGCATCCGGGGCCAGATGGACCGCGTCGAGGCCGACGGCGAGGGCCGCGCCTACGTCGTCGACTTCAAGACCGGCAAGCAGGCGCCCAGCTCGAAGGAGGTGGAACGCCACCCCCAGCTCGCCGTGTACCAGCTCGCCGTCCGCGAGGGCGCCGTCGACGGGGTCTTCGACGGGGTGCGCCCCGAGCCGGGCGGCGCCGAGCTCGTCCAGCTGCGGCAGGGCGCCGCCAAGCGGGACGGCGGCGAGACCCTGCCCAAGGTGCAGGCGCAGGAGCCGCTGGAGGGGGAGTGGGTCGGCGACCTGCTGGCCACCGCCGCTGGCAAGGTCCTCGACGAACGCTTCACCCCGACCACGGGCCAGCACTGCGCGCACTGCGCGTTCCGGGCGTCGTGCAGCGCCCGCCCCGAGGGCCGCCACATCGTCGAGTGAAGCGGGTCAGGCGCGCGTGACATATCGCACCACCCCCGCCGACCTGCGGTTCTTCCCTCCCGGCGGGCTCGGTGGGCCCGCGCTGTCAGTGGCCGCCGCTAGATTCTCGGTGTGCCCGCCCGTATCACCGATCCCGACCAGCTCAAGGAGCTGCTCGGGATCCCGTTCACCCCGGAGCAGACGGCCTGCATCACCGCGCCGCCCGCCCCGCAGGTGATCGTGGCCGGAGCGGGCTCCGGCAAGACGACGGTGATGGCGGCCCGCGTGGTCTGGCTGGTCGGCACCGGCCAGGTCGCCCCCGAGCAGGTCCTCGGCCTCACCTTCACCAACAAGGCCGCCGGCGAGCTCGCCGAACGCGTCCGCACGGCCCTGATCAAGGCCGGCGTCACCGACCCGGACCCCCTTCCGTCACCCGACCACCACCCCTCGACGACGGCGGTTCGCGCCGGCCCCTCCCCGTCGGACCCGGACGACCCTGCGGGCGAGCCGGTGATCTCCACGTACCACGCCTTCGCCGGTCGGCTGCTCGCCGACCACGGGCTGCGCATCGGCCTCGAACCGACGTCCCGGCTGCTCGCCGACGCCACCCGCTACCAGCTCGCCGCGCGCGTGCTGCGCGAGGCGCCCGGCCTCTACCCGGCCCTCACCCGGTCCTTCCCCGACCTGGTGGGCGACCTCCTCGCCCTCGACGCGGAGCTCTCCGAGCACCTGGTGCGGCCCGAGGACCTGCGCGCCCACGACGCCGAGCTGCTGCGCGCCCTGGAGAACGCCAAGCTCAGCAACGCCGACCTGCGCAAGGTCCCCGAAGCCGCCGCCGCCCGCCGCGAGCTCGCCGAGCTGGTGCTCCGCTACCGGGCTGCCAAGCGCGAACGCGACCTGCTCGACTTCGGCGACCAGATCGCCCTGTCCGCCCGGCTCGCCGGCCTGCCCGAGGTGGGCCGCGTGCTGCGCGACGAGTTCCGGGTGGTCCTCCTCGACGAGTACCAGGACACCTCGGTCGCCCAGCGCGTCCTCCTCGCGGGCCTCTTCGGCGGCGGCACCGGCCACCCGGTGACCGCCGTCGGCGACCCCTGCCAGGCCATCTACGGCTGGCGCGGCGCCTCCGTCGCCAACCTCGACGACTTCCCCGAGCACTTCCCGCACGCCGACGGCCGCCCCGCCACCCGCCAGTCGCTCAGCGAGAACCGCCGCAGCGGCGGCCGGCTGCTCGACCTGGCCAACGGCCTCGCCGAGCCGCTTCGCGCCATGCACGCGGGCGTGGAGGCCCTCCGTCCGGCCCCCGGCGCCGAGCGCGACGGCATCGTCCGCTGCGCCCTGGTGCGCACCCACGCCGAGGAGATCGACTGGCTCGCCGACTCGATCGCACACCTGGTGAACACCGGCAAGGCCCCCGGTGAGATCGCCGTCCTGTGCCGCACGGCCACGGACTTCGCACAGATCCAGGCCGCCCTGGTCGCGCGGGACGTGCCAGTCGAGGTCGTCGGCCTGTCCGGGCTGCTGCACCTGCCGGAGATCGCCGACCTGGTCGCCGTCTGCGAGGTCCTCCAGGACCCCGGCGCCAACGCCTCCCTCGTCCGGCTGCTGACCGGCCCGCGCTGGCGGATCGGCCCCCGTGACCTCGCCCTGCTCGGCCGCCGCGCGCGCCGGCTGGTGTCCCACGCGCGCGTGGACGGCGACGACGACCCCGACCGGCGGCTCGCCGAGGCCGTCGAGGGCGTCGACCCCGCCGAGGTGATCTCGCTTGCCGACGCCCTCGACACCTTCCTGGAGACCCCGATGGAGGGAGGCGGGGACGACGACGGGCTGCCCTTCTCGCCCGACGCGCGCGTCCGCTTCGCCCGCCTCGCCGCCGAGCTGCGCGACCTGCGCCGCTCCCTCGCCGATCCGCTGATGGACGTACTGCACCGGGTGCTCGCCGTCACCGGTCTCGAGGTCGAGCTGTCCGCGTCCCCGCACGCGCTGGCCGCCCGGCGCCGGGAGACCCTGTCCAACTTCCTCGACATCGCCGCGTCCTTCGCCGCCGGCGACAACGAGGCCACCCTGCTCGCCTTCCTCGGCTTCCTGCGCACCGCCGCCCAGTACGAGAAAGGCCTGGACAACGCGCTGCCGGGAGGGGAGAACACCGTCAAGGTGCTCACCGCCCACAAGTCCAAGGGCCTGGAGTGGGACGTCGTCGCCGTCCCCGGCCTGGTCACCGGCGCCTTCCCCAGCGACCGCGGCCGCGAGAAGTGGACGGCGCAGGCCAAGGCGCTGCCGCACGCGCTGCGCGGTGACGCCGGCACCCTCCCGGACGTGCCGTCCTGGGACTCCTGGGGCCTGAAGACCTTCCACGAGGCCATGAAGGAGCACCAGCACACCGAGGAGCTGCGCCTCGGCTACGTCACCTTCACCCGCCCCCGCTCCCTGCTGCTCGGCTCCGGCCACTGGTGGGGCCCGAGCCAGAAGAAGCCGCGCGGGCCCTCCGAGTTCCTGCTCGCCCTCCACGACCACTGCGCCGCCGGGTACGGCGAGATCGAGGCGTGGGCGGACGAGCCCGAGGAGGACGAGGAGAACCCGGCGCTGCGGCAGGCCGGCGACGTCCAGGCGTGGCCTCTGCCCCTGGACGACGCGGCCCTCGCCCGGCGCCGCGCCGCCGCCGCGACCGTCCTCGCCCACCTGGACCGCATCGCCGCCGACCCGCACGGCGCGGCCGCCGTCCACGACCCGGACGCCCACGACGACCCGGACTGGCCGCCCCCGCCGGACGACGAGGAGCCGTACCCGGAGGACTTCCCCGAAGACCTGTACGCCGAAGACCCCTACGCCGAGGACCCGCACGCCGAAGACCCGTACCCGGGACAGCCGCACCCCGACGAGCCCGGCGCACCGGAGGCCGACCCTGCGGATGTCGGCCCCGACGGCTGGGACGCCTGGCCCACCCAGCGCCCCGCCGTCCCGCACCAGGCGACCGCCCCGGACGCGTCCGCACACCCCCGGCGGGACCTCCCCGCGCCCGCCGAAACGCGGCTCACCCCCGAGGAAGCCCGCACCGTCGCCTCCTGGGACCGCGATCTGGACGCCCTCACCGGTGAGCTGCTACGCGCCCGCGACACGGTCACCGAGGTCCGGCTGCCCGCCTCCCTCACCGCGTCCCAGCTGCTGCGGCTCGCCGACGACCCCGACGGCTTCGCCCGGGAGCTGGCCCGCCCCATGCCGCGCCCGCCCCAGCCCGCCGCCCGCCGGGGCACCCGCTTCCACGCGTGGGTCGAGGCGCGCTTCGAGGAGCTCACCCTGCCCATGCTCGACCCCGACGAGCTGCCGGGCGCCGACGCCGAGATCGCCGACGAGCGCGACCTGGAGGAGCTGAAGGAGGCCTTCGAACGCACCGAGTACGCCCACCGCACGCCCTACCGCGTGGAGGCCCCCTTCCAGCTGTCGATCGCCGGCCGGGTCGTCCGCGGCCGCATCGACGCCGTGTACCGGCACGAGGGCGACACGGACGACGACGCGGTCACGTACGAGATCGTCGACTGGAAGACCGGCCGGGGCCGCACCGCCGACCCACTGCAACTGGCGGTCTACCGGCTCGCCTGGGCCGAACAGCAGGGCGTCCCGCCGGAGTCCGTCACCGCCGCGTTCCTGTACGTCCGCACCGGCGAGGTGGTCCGCCCGGAGCGGCTGCCCGGCCGTGCCGAGCTGGAGCGGCTGCTGCTCGACGATCCGCACGGTGAGATACCGCACTCCGAGGACACCCCCGCGGGCCGATAGGCTCGTAGGCATGAGCCAGCACGTTGACAATGCCGTCGACGCCGTCCGCACGTACATCGCAGACCACCGCACGGCGTTCCTCGACGACCTCTCCGCGTGGCTCCGCATCCCGTCCGTCTCGGCCCAGCCCGATCACGCCCCCGACGTGCGCCGCAGCGCCGACTGGCTCGTCGCCGCCCTGAAGGACACCGGCTTCCCGGCCGCCGAGATCTGGGACACCCCCGGCGCCCCGGCGGTCTACGCCGAGTGGCCCAGCGACGACCCCGGGGCGCCGACCGTCCTGGTGTACGGCCACCACGACGTGCAGCCCGCCGCCCGCGAGGACGGCTGGAACAGCGACCCCTTCGAGCCCGTCGTCCGCGGCGACCGCCTCTACGCGCGCGGCGCCGCCGACGACAAGGGCCAGGTCTTCTTCCACACCCTGGGGGTGCGCGCCCACCTCGCCGCCACCGGCCGCACCAGCCCCGCCGTCCACCTCAAACTGCTGATCGAGGGCGAGGAGGAGTCCGGCTCCCCGCACTTCCGGGCGCTCGTCGAGCGGCACGCGGACCGGCTCGCCGCCGACGCCGTGATCGTCTCCGACACCGGCATGTGGTCCGAGGACACCCCGACCGTGTGCACCGGCATGCGCGGCCTCGCCGAGTGCGAGATCCGCCTGTACGGCCCCGACCAGGACATCCACTCCGGCTCCTTCGGCGGCGCGGTGCCCAACCCCGCCACCGCGGCCGCCCGGCTGGTCGCCGCCCTGCACGACGAGCAGGGCCGGGTGGCGATCCCCGGCTTCTACGACGGCGTCGTCGAGCTCACCGACCAGGAACGCGAGCTCTTCGCCCGGCTGCCCTTCGACGAGGAGCGGTGGCTGCGCACCGCCAAGTCGCACGGCACCGGCGGCGAGGCCGGCTACAGCACCCTGGAGCGCATCTGGGCCCGTCCCACCGCCGAGGTCAACGGCATCGGCGGCGGCTACCAGGGCCCCGGCAGCAAGACGATCATCCCGTCCTCCGCGATGGTGAAGCTGTCCTTCCGGCTGGTCGCGGGCCAGGACCCCGCGCACATCCGGGACGCGGTCGCCGCCTGGGTGCCCGGCCGGCTACCCGAGGGCGTCCGGCACGAGATCACCTTCAGCCCGGCCACCCGCCCCTGTCTCACCCCGCTCGACCACCCCGCCCTGCGGTCGGTGGTCCGCGCGATGGGCCGCGCCTTCGACAAACCCGTGCTGTTCACGCGCGAGGGCGGATCCGGCCCGGCCGCCGACCTCCAGGACGTCCTCGGCGCACCGGTGCTCTTCCTCGGCATCTCCGTCCCGTCCGACGGCTGGCACGCCCCCGACGAGAAGGTCGAGCTGGATCTGCTGCTCAAGGGCGCCGAGACCAGCGCCCACCTCTGGGGCGACCTCGCCGAGCACTGGCGGCACGCCCCCTGACCACCCACACCGTCCGAAGCGGGCGCCCGCGCGCGGGACACTGGAAGAGCCGCGCCGCCGCCGCGCCCGCAGGACCCGGTCCCTCCCGCCCTCGTCCGCCAGACCGCCCGTGACCCGATCCGTTCCTCCGGGGGAGTTGGAAGCACCCGTGACCACCAGGACCGACCACACCGCCGACCGACCCATCTCGCTCACCGCCCCGAGCGGCATCGACCGCGCCGCCCACCACCGGCTGGACGAGGCATGGCTCGCGGCGGCGTGGAGCCACCCCTCGACCCGCTGCTTCGTGGTCTCCGGCGGCCAGGTCCTCATCGACGAGACGCCCGACGGGCGCACCGAACTCGTCATGACCCCGTCCTTCGAGGCCCCGCTCACCGAGGCCCACCGCTACTTCCTCGGCATCGACGAGGACGGCGTCAGCTACTTCGCGCTGCAGAAGGACTCCCTGCCCGGCCGCATGGACGACTCCGCCCGCCCGGCGGGCCTGCGCGAGGCCGGGCTGCTGCTGTCCCCGCGCGAGGCGGGCCTGATGGTGCACGCCGTCGCCCTGGAGAACTGGCAGCGGCTGCACCGCTTCTGCTCCCGCTGCGGCGAGCGCACCGTCATCGCCGCCGCCGGGCACATCCGCCGCTGCCCCGCCTGCGGCGCCGAGCACTACCCGCGCACCGACCCCGCGGTGATCATGGCGGTGATCGACGACAAGGACCGCATCCTGCTCGGCCGCCAGGTCCACTGGCCCGAGGGCCGCTTCTCCACGCTCGCCGGGTTCGTCGAGCCCGGGGAGGCCATCGAGCAGTCGGTGCGCCGCGAGGTGCACGAGGAGGTCGGCATCGCCGTCGGCGAGGTGGAGTACGTCGCCAGCCAGCCCTGGCCGTTCCCCTCCAGCCTCATGCTCGGCTTCGTCGCCCACGCCACCTCCTCCGAGATCACCGTGGACGGCGACGAGATCCACGAGGCCCGCTGGTTCTCCCGCGACGAACTGCGCGCCGCCTTCGAGTCCGGCGAGGTGCTCCCGCCCTACGGCATCTCGATCGCGGCCCGGCTGATCGAGCGCTGGTACGGCGAGGACCTGCCCAGCCGCAGCGCCTTCTGAGCCGTCGGCCCCGCACACGACGAAGCGGGCGGCCGGTCCCGTGAGGGACGGCCGCCCGCTTCGTGCGTCCGCGGAACGCTCAGACGCCGATCTTCTGCTTCACCTGCGCGAGCGAGGGGTTGGTCAGCGTCGAACCGTCGGGGAACAGCACGGTGGGCACCGTCTGGTTGCCGCCGTTCGCCTTCTCCACGAAGGCGGCCGACTCCGGGTCCTGCTCGATGTTGATCTCGGTGTACGCGATGCCCTCACGGTCCATCTGGCTCTTCAGCCGGCGGCAGTAGCCGCACCACGTGGTGCTGTACATCGTCACAGTGCCCTGCATGCCTCTCGCGCTCCTTCGGCGGCTCGGGGAAGTTGTCGGTCTCCGGGGGAACGTACTTGAAAGCGCAGGCATTCCCGCCGCCACCCCGGCCCGGTGGCCGGTGCCGTGACGCTTGTCGCATTCGTACGACCATGAGCCCTTCCCTGTGGACAACCGGCTCACCCGTCCCGGGCGACCTGGCAGCATGGCGGTGTGACAGCAGCAACGCACTCCACCCTCTTCCCGCGGGTACCGGACTCGGCCGACGCGGTGCTCGAAGGTCTCGACCCCGAGCAGCGCGCCGTGGCCACCGCCCTGCACGGACCGGTGTGCGTGCTGGCGGGCGCCGGCACCGGCAAGACCAGGGCCATCACCCACCGCATCGCCTACGGGGTGCGCGCCGGGATCCTCCAGCCCTCGAGCGTCCTCGCCGTCACGTTCACCAACCGCGCGGCGGGGGAGATGCGCGGCCGGCTGCGCCAGCTCGGCGCGGTGGGCGTCCAGGCGCGGACGTTCCACTCCGCGGCCCTGCGCCAGCTCCAGTACTTCTGGCCCAAGGCGGTGGGCGGAACCCTGCCACGGCTCGTCGACCGCAAGATCCAGCTGGTCGCCGACGCGGCCGCCGCCTGCCGGATCCGCCTGGACCGGGGCGAGCTGCGGGACGTCACCGCCGAGATCGAGTGGTCCAAGGTCACCCAGACCGTCCCCGCCGACTACACGGCCGCGGCCGCCAAGGCCAGCCGGGAAGCCCCCCGCGACCCCGCCGAGATCGCCCAGCTCTACGCCGCCTACGAGGACCTCAAGCGCGAGCGTTCCGTCATCGACTTCGAGGACGTCCTGCTGCTCACGGTCGCCGTCCTCCAGGACCGGCACGACATCGCCGAGCAGGTCAGGGCGCAGTACCAGCACTTCGTCGTCGACGAGTACCAGGACGTCAGCCCCCTCCAGCAGCGCCTGCTGGAGCTGTGGCTCGGCGACCGGGAGAACCTGTGCGTGGTCGGCGACGCCAGCCAGACCATCTACTCCTTCACCGGCGCGACCCCGGACCATCTGCTCGACTTCCGCATCCGCCACCCGGGCGCCACCGTCGTCAAGCTCGTCCGCGACTACCGCTCGACCCCCCAGGTGGTGCGCCTGGCCAACGGCCTGCTCGCCCAGGCGAAGGGCCGCGCCGCCGACCACCGGCTGGAGCTGGTCTCCCAGCGCCCCGCGGGACCCGAGCCCGTCTTCACCGAGTACACCGACGAGCCCGCCGAGGCCGAGGGCGCCGCCGGCCGCATCCGTGAGCTGATCGACTCGGGCGTCCCGGCGAGCGAGATCGCCGTCCTGTTCCGCACCAACTCCCAGTCCGAGACCTACGAGCAGGCCCTCGCCGACGCGGGCGTGCCCTACCAGCTGCGCGGAGCCGAGCGGTTCTTCGACCGTCCCGAGGTGCGCAACGCGATCAACGCCCTGCGCGCCGCCGCCCGCTTCGGCGGCAACGACGCGCTCCTCGACGACGCCCCCGACCTGCCCTCCCAGGTGCGGGCCGTGCTGTCCGGCAAGGGCTGGACGCCCCAGCCGCCCGCCGGGTCGGGCGCGGTCCGGGAGAGCTGGGAGTCCCTGGCCGCCCTGGTGCACCTCGCTCAGGACTTCACCGCCGCCAGGTCCGGCGCCACGCTCGCCGACCTCGTCGTCGAACTCGACGAGCGGGCCGGGGCCCAGCACGCCCCCACGGTCCAGGGCGTCACACTCGCCTCGCTGCACGCGGCGAAGGGCCTGGAGTGGGACGTCGTCTTCCTGGTCGGAGTCGCCGAAGGCATGATGCCGATCACCTACGCCAAGACGGACGAGCAGATCGAGGAGGAGCGCCGACTCCTCTATGTCGGCGTCACCCGCGCCCGCGAGCACCTCCACCTGTCCTGGGCGCTCGCCCGCTCCCCGGGCGGCCGCCCGAACCGGCGCCCCAGCCGCTTCCTCACGGGACTGCGCCCCGGCTCGCAGGCCGGCGCGGGACGCGCGGGCGCGGCCGGCGCGGGAGGAGTGGAGCGCGGCTCCTGGACGGCGGCGGCCACCGCGGTTCCCGAGCAGGCGCCGCGCCGCCGGCAGCGCACTCCCGCCCGCTGCCGTGTCTGCGGCCGCACGCTGACCGACGGCGGCGAGATGAAACTGATGCGCTGCGAGGACTGCCCCTCCGACATGGACGAGGGACTGTACGAGCGGCTGCGCGAGTGGCGCGGCGAGCAGGCGCGGCGCAGCGGCCAGCCGGCCTTCTGCGTCTTCACCGACAAGACGCTGATCGCCATCGCCGAGGCGGTCCCCGACGACGAGCACGAACTGGCCCGCATTCCCGGGGTGGGCATGCGCAAGCTGCGCCGTTACGGCGCCGATGTGCTGGCCCTCTGCGCAGGCCAGGACCCGGCCGAGGGACAAGATCAGGACTGACGTGAACTCGTCGGAAAAATAGTTTGCGCATGCCCCGGGAATCCCCATAGGTTCTTAGCCACGGGGACAGCGGCCTTCTCGGAGGCCCTGATTCCGTGTTGTACTTGCATATCCGCGGACCGGTTCGCCCGGTCCCCTAGACGCCGAGAGGAGGCGAGTCCAGTGATCAGCATCAACACCAGCACCAGCGTCAAACTGACCGATCGCTCGGCCGTCTCCCTGTGCATGCTCGGCGCCTCGAACCAGGGCACCGGTGTGTCCGGCATTCGTGCCGTCCGTCCGGCGTCCTCCCTCGCTCCCGCGGGCCTTGCCGTCCGTGAGCGCGATGAGCGACCGACCAAGGCACTGGAAGCAGCAGTAGTGGCACAGGCGCAGGCCTATGCCTTTGCGGCGGCCGGTGCCGGATTCCGGAAGCAGACGACGCAGCACCACCTGATGTGGGCCTTCCGTGGGCCAGAACCCTGGAGCGATCCAGCCTGATGTGATCAGGCCGGCGCCTTCAGGGCCGCGGAACCCCATCCGGGATCCGCGGCCCTTCTGTTTGCCCGAACGGGGAGACAGGACAAGGCGCCTCGGGACAAGAAAAGAACCCGGTACCAGCCGCACACCCGGCCGACCGGCCGGAAACGACCAGACGAGGAAGACCAGCCGTGCAACTCGAAGCGCACGCCCCGTCCGTACCGCCTTCCGACATCCCCAAGCCCGGCTCCACGGAGGACCCGACCTTGACTCCGCTCACCGCGCTCACCGCGCTCGACGACGCCATCGAGAACCTGGGCGTACCCGTCCCGTGCCGCTCCTACGACCCGGAGGTCTTCTTCGCCGAGTCGCCCGCGGACGTCGAGTACGCCAAGTCCCTCTGCCGTACCTGCCCGCTGGTCGAGGCCTGCCTCGCCGGCGCCAAGGAGCGGCGTGAGCCCTGGGGCGTCTGGGGTGGCGAGCTGTTCGTCCAGGGTGTGGTCGTCGCCCGGAAGCGGCCGCGTGGCCGCCCGCGCAAGAACCCGGTCTCGGCATGAACACCCCCGGAACGATCGACCGCCCCCTCACGCACGACCCCCAGAAGCAGGCCCCGATGACGCCGTCCACCCACGAGCCCGCAGGCTCCGCGACCGAAGACTTCCTCACCAGCGGTGCGAACGACTCGCGCCAGAACAGGACCCGAGAGATGCAACTCATCCCAGAAGCCCTGGCTCGTGCGCATATGCACGACCGACTGCAGGAGGCGCGGCGGGAGAGGCAGGCCAACGGCCTGCTGACCGCGCGCCGGATGCAGCGCCGGGCCGAGCGCGCCTCGCGGCGCGCCCGCCGGGCGCTCGCCATGGCGGTCATGCAGTAGGGCACGCCGCCTGAAGCGACGGCCTCCCCAGCTGGAGGCCCCGATCTCCCCGCGGGGGCCGGTCCGTGTGAACGGACCGGCCCCCGCGGTGCGTTGACGGCTCGGCACCCTCCGCGCGGAGTTATCGTCGCCGCGTGACCAGTCCTCATGAAGGCGGCGACGAGGGCTCCGCCACGGAGCCCGAGCCGCCGGTCTGCGCCCGCTGCGGTGTCCGCGCCGACGGTCCGCCGCCGACCTGGACCCTCTCCGTGGAAAACGGCGTCCGCCTGCACTACTGCGAGCGCTGCTCCCGCGAGAACCTGCGGGCGATCGAGGGCCGCCTCGACTCGCAGTGGTGGTGAACCTCGCAGCCGCGCTGGACCCCACGCCGCCCGGCCGCCCGCGTGCGGTCAGGCCTGCGCCGCTTCCTCCTCCTCGCCCGGCTCCCCGGGGACGAACTCCGGCAGCCAGTCCTCCAGTTCCTCCCGCAGCCGCACCGTCGCCCCGAGCTGGCACAGCACACCGATCGTGCTCAGCGTGACCCGGTGGATCAGCAGATAGGCCGGCGGAAGATTGAGCTGCTTGGCCAACTGGTAGGCGGGGGACCGGACGTCCGCTATCCGGGCCGCCTGACTGCGCATCCAGCCACGGGTGAAGGTGAACGCCTCGACCCGCGCCGGCTCGATGATCGGCAGCAGATAGTCGAGGACCGCGTCGGGGTCCAACTCGACGGACTCCTTGACGAAGCCTTCCGCGCGCAGCATCTCGTAGACGGCCCCCGCCTCGCCGTCCAGCGTCATCCGCAGCGCCTCGCCGATGGGGGAGGGCAGCCCGCCCGGGAGCCGGTCGACCGTGCCGAAGTCCAGGACGCCCAGGCGCCAGTCGTCCTCGCCGCCGGGGCCTCCGGGCAGCAGACGGAAGTTGCCCGGGTGCGGGTCGGCGTGCAGCAGACCGGTGCGGGCGGGACCGGAGAACAGGAAACGGGCCAGAAGCTGTCCGGCCCGGTCGCGCTGCTCCTCTGTGCCGTCCGCGATGACCTCCGACAGCGGCGTGCCGTCCATCCACTCGGTGACCAGCACCTGATCGCACTGGTGCACCACGTCCGGCACGACCACGTCCGGGTCGCCGGCGAACTCCTCCGCGTGCGCCCGCTGCGCCTGCGCCTCCAGGCCGTAGTCCAGCTCCTCGGAGACCCGGTCCTTGAGCTCCGTGATGAGCGGCTTGACGTCCATGCCGGGGATCAGCGGGCCCAGCAGCCGTGCGAAGCGGCTGAGCTGGTTGAGGTCGGACAGCAGGGCCTCACCGGCGCCGGGGTACTGCACCTTGACCGCGACCTCACGGCCGTCGTGCCACACCGCCCGGTGCACCTGGCCGATGGAGGCCGCCGCGGCCGGCTTGTCGTCGAACGTCCGGAACAGCTCCTGCCAGTCCTTGCCCAGCCGCTCCTCCAGCACCGCGTGCACCGTGCGGGTCGGCATCGGCGGGGCGGCCTCCTGGAGCTTGGTCAGGGCGGCGCGGTAAGGGCCGGCGACCTCCTCGGGCAGGGCCGACTCGAAGACCGACAGGGCCTGGCCGAACTTCATGGCGCCGCCCTTGAGCTCGCCCAGCACCTTGAACAGCTGGTCGGCGGTGCGCTGCTGGAGCTCCCGGCCGACCAGCTCCGCGGACTCGCCCACGATCCGCTTGCCGAGTCCCCAGGTGGCCCGCCCGGCGAAGCCGAGCGGGAGCGCGGCCAGCTTGGCGGTGCGGGTGACCGCCTTGCGGGGAAGATCAGACATGCGCCCTCCAGGTCCCTGCCGGCCGCTCCGCGTCCGCCTGACGGCGCGACTCCTTCGACGGCCCGTGCCCGGCCATTGTCTCGTGCGACCCCCCGTCGGCGGAGGTGTGTTCTCCCTTACCTTTCTCCGGGCCTCCCTCACCGGCGTCCGGGCCGGCGTCCGCGGCCCCGCACGGACAGCGGCGATGCGGCACGACGGGCCGCGGCTGCCAGTGCAGCTGCGGCAGGGAGACCTCCCAGCGGGCGCCCGCGGCGGACGGGACCCGTCCGTCGAGGAAGGCCAGCGCATGGGCGGCGGCGAGCCCCGCGACGGTCGCGGCCAGTGTGAGGTCGCAGGCGCCCACCCGGCGCTGCCGGCCCGAGCGCCACTGGGCCACGAGCCGCGGCCACGCCGGGTCCCGGTCGATCCGGTCCTCCTGGAGGCAGCCGGCGCACGCCGTCTCGCCGGGAAGGACCAGTGGACCGACCACACCGGTGCCCTCCACCACGCCGGCATGGAGGTGGGGGGTGCCTGAGGCCAGGAGGGGTTCGGCGGACACCGGGTCCGGCGCGTGCACGGCGACGTCGTCCCGCGGGGCGAGCACCACCAGGGAGTGGCCGGTGACGTCCTCGGACAGGGGTGAGCGGGCCGTGCCGCGCGGAGGGCGGTCTGGCGCGCACCGGCGTACGACGCGGCGGGCCGCCTCCTCCCTGCGCTCGCCGACCGCCTCGGCCGGCAGCCCGCCCGGCGCCACGTCCCACGGCTCCACCCGGCCCACGTCCCGCACCTCGACCTCGCCGACGCCCGCCGCCGACAGCAGCGCCGCCACCGCAGCCCCCACCCGGCCCACGCCCCTGACCTGCACCCGCATGCTCCGCCGCGCCGCCAGCACCCGCAGCGGGTCGCCCGGCCCGGCGGTGGTCAGACCGAGCGAGGCCCAGTCCGGGCGGAGCCGGTCCAGCACCTCGGGTCTTCCGCGCAGGGCGTCGGCGGCCGGCCCGCCGCCCCGGGAGTCGTCCAGCAGCCCCGCCCGTGACAGCCGTCGCACCAGCCGGTCGACGTGACCGTCGGGCAGCTCCATGCGCCGGCCCTCCTCGCGCAGCAGCTCCATTCCCCGCGTGCCGTCGAGCAGCTCCAGCAGGCTGCCCGTGGCCGTGTCCACCGGACCCAGGGTCAACGCCTGGGCCGGCGTCATCCCGAACTGCACGGTGTTGCGGTCCCGCCAGCCGCGCCTGAGGGCGGGCTTGAGCATCGGATGCATGACTGACCCCCGTCTGTCCTGATATGCGCCTGCCTGATACGCGCCCGACGCGTCCCTGTGATCGGGCGTGACATCTCTCACCGGCCCGGTCCGCCGAGGGCCCCGGCCGGCGCTGCCAGCATGCCCGGGTCCGTCGACGGGCGGCCGAGAATTGTCCACAGGTGCCCGAATTCATCGCACAAATCCGGCGCCTGGTGACGGGATCGTCGGAGAAGCGTCCCGGAGCCGGGACTTCCCCCGGCCCAGCGGGTACGGTCGGGGCGTGCCCGCCGACCCACTGCACCGCGCCGGAACGTCTCAGCGCAGCGCGAAGAGCCAGCCGACGGACGGCTCACGGGCGAGCGCGATCGAGGTCCGCAGGAGTGCCCGCCGACGCCGGACGGTCTCCGCGTACCGCGAGGGCGATCGCACCGTCGTGCTCATCCCCGCCCGGATGTCCGAGGCTGAGGAGCAGCGCTGGGTGCGCGTCATGCTGGACAAGCTCGCCGCGCAGGAGAGCAGGCGGACCCTCGGGGACACCGAGCTGGCCGAGCGCGCGCGGCGGCTGTCGGAGCAGTACTTCGACGGGCGGGCCCGCCCCCACTCGGTGCGCTGGGTGACCAACCAGAACACCCGCTGGGGGTCCTGCACCCCGTCCGACGGGAGCATCCGGCTGTCCCACCGGCTCCAGGGCATGCCGGAGTACGTCGTCGACTACGTGCTCTGCCACGAACTGGCCCACCTTCTGGTGCCCGGTCACGGGCCCCGGTTCTGGCGGCTCCTCGAGGCGTACCCGCGGACCGAACGGGCCCGCGGCTACCTCGAAGGCGTGGTCGCGGCCGACCGTCTGCCGCACGTCCCCGGCGCACGGGACGAGTGACGCCGCGCCGCGCCGGCGCCCCGGACCCCCGCGTGAGGTGAACGCGCAGCGAGGGCTCCTGCGCGTTGTGTACCGGGTCTGTACCGACTTACTCCGGTGTCGGGGATTGCCGTTAGCCTGGCGCGACGCACTCGCATACGGGATGGGGGACGGTCGTACGTATGGCCAGGGAATTCCAACGCGGCCACAAGGCCAGGGTCAGTGACCTCACCGCGGGCACGGACCTGTACGTAGGGGTACAGATCTCCGGTCCGGGGCTCAGCTTCGACATCAGCTGCTTCGGACTCGACGCCGACGAACGGCTCTCCGACGACCGGTACTTCATCTTCTACAACCAGCCGAAGTCCCCCGAGGAGTCGATTCAGCTGCTGGGCGCCCAGGCGGGCGACACGGAGTCCTTCCGCGTGACGCTGGACCGGATCCCGCAGCAGATCAAGAAGCTCTCCTTCACGGCGACCATCGACGGCGCCGGGCAGATGTCGCAGATCGGTCCCGGGTACCTCCGCATCGTCGCCGGCGGCGAGGAAGTGGCGCGGTACCCGTTCAGCGGCTCGGAGTTCACCACCGAGCGGGCCGTGATGCTCGGCGACTTCTACTTCAAGGACGTGTGGCGGTTCGCCGCCGTCGGGCAGGGCTTCGACGGCGGGCTGGAGGCGCTGCTGCGTAACTTCGGCGGCGAGGTGGCCGAGGACGAGCCCACGGCGCCCGAGCCGCAGCAGCCCTCGCAGCCGCAGGCCCAGCAGGCTGCGCCCGGTTTCGCCCCGCCCGCGTTCGGCGTCCCCCAGGGCGGCGCTCCCGCACCGGCCCCCGCTCCCGCGCCGCAGCCCGCCCAGGGGTTCGCGCCCCCGCCGGCCCCCGCGCCCGCCAGCCCGCCGGTGCACTCCGCGCCGACCATCGTGGCGCCCATGCAGACGCCGCCCGGCGGCTCGCCGGTGCCGCCCCCGGCCCCGGCGCCCGCCCCCTACGGCGGCCAGACGCCCCCGCCGCCCCCGGGCTACGGACAGCCGCCCGCCCCTCCGCAGGCCCCTGCCCCGCCGCCGGGTTACGGCCAGCCCCCGGCCGCGCCCCAGGCTCCCGCGCCTCCGCCCGGTTACGGCCTGCCGCCCGCCGCCCCGCAGGCTCCCGCGCCTCCGCCCGGCTACGGACAGCAGCCCCCGCCCGGACAGATGCCGCCGGGTCAGATGCCCCACCAGCAGGCCCCCTACGGCGCGCCCCACGGGATGCCGCAGGGCGCCCCGCAGGCGGCCGGCGTCCTCGGCGCGCTCCAGCAGTTCAAGGAGACGCCCACCGGACAGCGCTGGACCCAGCAGAACAAGAAGCTGGTCCGCGCCGACCTGAGCATCGGCGGCACGCCCGTGCTGGCCCGCCAGGGCAGCATGGTGCTCTACCAGGGCAAGGTCGACTTCAGCTACAAGGGCGCCGGCTTCACCGGCCGTATCGTCGGCAACGCCACCGGCCAGGAGATGCAGCTGATGCGCTGCACCGGCCAGGGGCAGGTGTTCTTCGCCGAGAACTCCACGATGCTGCACCCGATCGAGCTCCAGGGCGACGCCGTGTGCGTCTCCGCGGAGAACGTCCTCGCCTTCGACGAGGGCCTCCAGTACGAGGTCCGCCGCATCGAGGGGCACGGCATCCCCGGCGGCGCGCTGTTCACGATGCAGTTCCAGGGCACCGGCACGGTCGTCGTGAAGACGCACGGCACCCCCGTGGTGCTGCCGGTCACGCCCACCACGTTCGCCGACGCCAACGCCGTCGTCGCGTGGTCGGCCGCCGCGCAGGTGGTCGTCTCCAGCCAGGTGCGGATGCGCCGCAACTCCTACCCCGGCGCCACGGGGGAGAGCGTGAACCTGCAGTTCCGGGGAGCGCCCGGCAACTTCATCGTCGTCCAGCCGTACGAGATCTGAGGGAGCCCGTCATGAACCAGCCACTCGCGGGCTACGCCCCCGCCCCCGTCACCGCCCGTATGGAGAACCACGGCAACCACATGCTGAAGGTCGCCATGCAGACCGGGCACGACCTCCTCGCGCGCGTCGGCTCGATGGTCGCCTACGAGGGCTTCGTCCAGTACGAGCCCAACCCGCCCGCCGTCCGCCAGATCGCCAAGGACTGGCTCACCGGTGAGGGCGCGCCCCTGATGAAGTGTTCCGGCGACGGCCTGCTCTACCTGGCCGACTACGGCGCCAACGTCGTCGTGATCAACCTCAACGGCGAGGGCATCTCGGTCAACGCCACCAACCTGCTCGCCTTCGACGCGCACCTCACCTGGGGCGTGGAGCGGGTCAAGGGCCTGGCGAAGTTCGCCGGGCAGGGCCTGTGGAACACCAAGATCTCCGGGCAGGGCTGGGTCGCGCTGACCTCGCGCGGCAAGCCCATCGTCGTCGACTGCGGAGGCGGCGAGGACGAGACGTACGTCGACCCGGACGCGCTGGTCGCCTGGTCCCCGAACCTCAAGGTGAAGGGCAAGCGCAGCTTCCGCGCCCAGTCGCTGATCGGCCGGGGCAGCGGCGAGGCCTACCAGATGGCCTTCTCCGGTCAGGGCATCGTCGTCGTCCAGCCCAGTGAGGACAGCACCGACCGTCTCCGGGTCCGGGGCTGAGGGGGAGCGAGCACACCATGCAGAGTCCGCTTTTCGCGCACAACGAGCAGCAGACCCAGGAGCGCTGGAGCCTGCAGAACCAGCAGATGCTCCGGGTCGCCCTTGCGGGCCACGACGACGTCCTCGCCCGCAAGGGCGCCATGGTCGCCTACCAGGGGCTCGTCGAGTTCGACGCCGAGTACCAGAGCAACAGCGCGGCACGCGCACGGGCGCACACCGGTGAGGGCCTGGACCTGATGCGCTGCCACGGGCAGGGCACCGTCTACCTCGCCAACCTCGCCCAGCGCATCCACATCATGGACGTGGAGCAGGACGGTCTGACAGTCGACAGCAGCTACGTCCTCGCGATGGATTCCTCGCTGCACCACGAGGTCATCGCCGTCGACAGCCTCTACGGCATCTCCGGCTCGGGGAAGTACCAGCTCAACATCACCGGTCAGGGCAAGGTCGCGCTGATGACCTCGGGCATGCCGCTGCTGCTCCAGGTGACGCCGGACAAGTACGTCAACTGCGACGCCGACGCGATCGTCGCCTGGTCCACCTCGCTGCGGGTGCAAATGCAGGCCCAGACGCACTCCTCCGGGGTGTGGCGGCGCCGCGGCAACACCGGCGAGGGCTGGGAGCTCAGCTTCATGGGCAACGGCTTCGCGTTGGTCCAGCCGAGTGAACTGCTGCCGCCGCAGAACGCCCAGATCGGCTCCGGCCTCGCCGCGCAGTACGGCATGGGCCAGCAGGGCGCCCGCGGCCAGAACCAGGGCAACGTCTGGAGCTGACCATTCCGGACATGAAGAGGGGCCGCGCCTTCCGGAAGGCGCGGCCCCTCTTCATGTCTAGGCTTCGAGCCTCGCGCGCGTGGCGTCGAGCAGCTGTACGACCGAGTCGTCCGCCACCTCCGGCACCTCGGCGTACGGGAACCAGCGCACGTCCAGGGACTCGTCGCTGACCGTGTGCACGGCGTCCGGCGTGGCCAGGGCCGCGTACTGCACGTCGAAGTGGCAGTGGCAGGGCGGCGGGATGGGGTGCCGGTCCAGCCGCACGGGACCGCCCGGGAGCAGCGTCAGACCCGCGACGCCGGACTCCTCGGTCGCCTCCCGCAGCGCGGCCGAGGCCAGCGTGGCGTCGCCCGGCTCGCAGTGGCCGCCCATCTGGAGCCACATCCGCAGCTTTCGGTGCAGGGTCAGCAGCACCCGGCCCCGCTCGGGGTCCACCACCAGCGCGCTCGCCGTGAGATGACCGGCCCCGCACGCCTTCCACAGACCGTCCGGATGCGCGGCCAGATGCCCCAGATACGCGTCCCTCAGCTCGGGCTGGTCCTCGTACGCCTTGAGGACCAGCACCGCGTCGTCGTGCAGGCTCACTCGCCGCCGTCGCCCTTGCTCTCGTCGCCCTTGCCGTCCTCGTCGGCGGCGTCCGCGTCCTTGGTGTCCTTGGCGTCCCCGCCGTCCTTCTTGCGCAGGTCGGGCTTGTCGGCGGCCTCGCCGAGCATCTTGTCCAGCTCGGAGAAGTCGATCTGCTCCCGGTGCACGAAGCCGTCCGGGTCGTCCAGGTCGGTGGCCGTCGGCAGCATGTCCGGGTGCGCCCACAGCGCGTCCCGGCCGTCCACCCCGCGCGCGTCGGTGAGCGAGGCCCACAGGCGCGAGGCGTCGCGCAGCCGACGCGGACGCAGCTCCAGACCGATCAGCGTGGCGAACGTCTGCTCGGCCGGACCGCCCGAGGCGCGGCGGCGGCGCAGCGTCTCCCGCAGGGCGTCCGCCGACGACAGCCGCGGCTTGGCCGCCGCGTGCACGACCGCGTCCACCCAGCCCTCGACGAGCGCCAGCGCCGTCTCCAGACGGGCCAGGGCCGCCTTCTGCTCGGGCGTGTCCTCGGGCTGGAACATGCCCTGCTGAAGCGCCTCCTGCAGCTGCTCCGGGTTCTGCGGGTCGAACTGGCCGACCACGTCCTCCAGCTTGCCGGTGTCGACCTTGATGCCGCGGGCGTAGCCGTCGACCGCGCCGAACAGATGCGACCGCAGCCACGGGACGTGCGCGAAGAGGCGCTGGTGGGCGGCCTCGCGCAGGGCCAGGTACAGCCGCACCTCCTCCTGCGGGACGCCCAGGTCCTTGCCGAAGTTCTCGATGTTCAGCGGCAGCAGCGCGGCCTTGCCGGCCGGGCCCAGCGGCAGGCCGATGTCGGACGAGCCGACGACCTCGCCGGCGAGCACGCCGACGGCCTGGCCGATCTGCGTCCCGAACATGGCGCCGCCCATGGAGCGCATCATGCCGATCAGCGGGCCGGCCATGGCCTGCATCTCCTCCGGCAGGACGTCGCCCATCGCGTTCCCGACGCGCTCGGCGACCGGGTCGACCAGCTCCCGCCACGCGGGCAGCGTCGCCTCGACCCACTCCGCGCGGCTCCAGGCCAGCGCGGAGTTCGCACCGGACGGCAGGGAGGTGGCGTCGTCCAGCCACAGGTCGGCCAGCCGGACGGCGTCCTCCACGGCCCTGCGCTCGGCGGGGCCGACACTGGCGTCCTTGGAGCCCTGCGCGGTTCCCTGGGCGACCGTCTGGCGCGCGATCTGCTTGGCCATGTCCCAGTTCACCGGCCCGCCCTCGTAGGAGAGCATCTGGCCGAGCTGCTGGAACGCGGCGCCCAGATCGCCCGGGTTCATCGACCCGAACATCGCGGCGAACGGATTGTCCGCGCCGGAGCCGCCAAAGCCGCCCGCCCCGGGCGTGCCGAAGCCGAACGGGTTGGCCGGGCCCTGACCACCGCCGCCCTGCGGGTCCTTCTTCTTGCCTTCGTCGCCGTCGTCCGGCTCCTCCGGCGGAAGGCCGAATCCGAATGGGGTGTCACTCACGGGTTTCCTCGGCTTGTAGGGCCACCGGTTCTTTCCGGCGGCACGGCTGCCCGACAACACCACCCAGCGTAGACACCTGAGACGGTTCGGGCCTCGGTGCTTCGCCGACAGGAGGCCTGCGGCAGGATGGATGCCACCTGGTACGTACGCGTCGCTTGCGCTCGTACTGAAGACAACCGCTGGAGACGCCCGGTGAGTTCCCCAGATCCGCAGGTTCGCGCAGCGCGAAACAAGTCAACCAGTCCTCCGCCCCGCGGGCCCGTCGTGGCGGTCACCGGTGCCGCCTCCGGCGTCGGCGCCCTGCTGACCGAGCGGCTCGCCGCCTCGGAGGAGGTCAAGCAGGTCGTCGCCATCGACGAGCGGCGCGGCGAGTGCGCCGAGGCCGAGTGGCACATCCTGGACGTCCGCGACCCCGCGATCGCGGACCGGCTGCGCGGGGCCGACGTGGTCGTCCACCTGGCCCTCGACCTGGACCTCGAGACCGACGCGGCCGCCCGGACGGCCTACAACGTGCGTGGCACGCAGACCGTGCTGACCGCGGCCGCGGCGGCCGGCGTGCACCGGGTGGTGCTGTGCACCTCGACCATGGTGTACGGGGCGCTGCCCGACAACGAGCTGCCGCTGTCCGAGGACGCGGAGCTGCGCGCCACCGCCGAGGCCACGGGCGTCGGCGACCTCCTGGAGATCGAGCGGCTGGCCCGCCGGGCGCCCCGCGCGCACCCAGGGCTCAACGTCACCGTGGTGCGCCCCGCCGTGCTGGTCGGCGGCACCGACACCGCGCTGACCAGGTACTTCGAGTCGCCGCGGCTGCTGGTGGTGGCGGGTTCCCGGCCCGCCTGGCAGTTCTGCCACGTCGACGACCTGTGCAGCGCCCTGGAGTACGCCGTGCTGGAGAAGGTCGACGGCGAGCTGGCCGTGGGCTGCGACGGCTGGCTGGAGCAGGAGGAGGTCGAGGAGCTCAGCGGCATCCGGCGGATGGAGCTGCCGTCCGCGGTGGCGCTCGGCGCGGCGGCCCGGCTGCACCGGATCGGACTCACCCCGTCCCCGGCCGGGGACCTGGCGTACACGATGTACCCCTGGGTGGTCAGCGGCAGCAGGCTGCACGACGCCGGGTGGCGTCCCGCGTACACCAACGAGGAGGTGCTCGCACAGCTGCTCGACGAGGTGTCCGGCCGGCACACGGTCGCGGGCCGCCGGCTGGGCCGCAAGGACGCGACGGCCGCGGGCGCGGCGGGCGCGACGGTCGCGCTGCTCGGCGCGGCGGCGGTGGTGCGCCGGGCCCGGAAGGCGCGCCGCCGTATCTGACGCGGACCGCCCCGTCGGAGGAGCCTCTAGCACCCCTCGGAGGAGCCTCCGTGCCGGCCTCCTTGGAGGTCCCTCCGAAGCAGCACGCGCGCGTACCGGACGATGCGGCTGTTCCGCACCGTCGGCGGGGTGGGGCACGATGGGGGCATGGCACCCACGACGGACCACCCCGGTGAGCAGCCCGCCCAGGACCCGATCAAGCTGATCGCGATCCGCGACACCGCGCTGTCGGTGGACGAGATCCTGCGCGCGGTCGGCGACGACGCGGCCGGCGGGACGGCGCTCTTCGTGGGGACCGTGCGCAACCACGACGGCGGCGCCGACGTGGACGAGCTGGGCTACTCCTGCCATCCGAGCGCCGAGGACGAGATGCGGCGGATCGCGGAGAAGGTCGCCGCGGACTTCCCCGTGCGGGCGCTGGCCGCGGCACACCGGGTGGGGGACCTGCGGGTCGGGGACCTCGCCGTCGTCGTCGCCGTGTCGTGCGCGCACCGGGGCGAGGCGTTCGAGGCCTGCCGCCGGCTCATCGACGACATCAAGCACGACGTGCCCATCTGGAAGCACCAGCGCTTCGCCGACGGCACCGAGGAATGGGTCGGCGTCTGACGCGCCCGTCCCGTGCGGTTGCGGAACCGTACCCCCGAGGTGAGCGTTGTCACTGCGGATGGTTAATCTGCTGATCAGTCAGTGGTGCGGACGCTCATGGGGTTGGGAGGTCGGCATGGCGGCGCTTGCCTGGTTGCTGATTCCGCTGGTGGCCGCGATCGGAGCGGGTCTCTGGGGCAGTTGGGCCAACCGGACCCGCAAGGTGCGCGGCGACGGTCCCGAACTCATCGGCTACGCCCGTTTCCGTGAGGCGATGGAGCGGGAGCGGGCGGGCAGCTGAGCCCGGAAACCGCAGGCCAGGACGGGCAGCGGGGTCGGGGCCGCTCGACCGGGCGGCCCTGACGGTGCGCTGACAGGCCCGTCCCGTACTGTCGAGGCATGCCACGCCGTACGGCGACGATGCTCGCCTCCACCCTGATGCTGATCGCGCTCCTGTGCGCGGGAGTCTTCGTCCCCGTGCCCTACGCGGAGATGTCGCCGGGGCCGACGGTGAACACCCTGGGCGAGCACGACGGCGAGCCGGTGCTCCAGATCGCCGGACGCAAGACCTACCCGACGGACGGTCACCTCAACATGACCACCGTGCGGGTCACCAGCGCCGACTACCGGATGAACCTGGTCGAGGCCGTGTACGGCTGGCTGGCGCACGACACCAAGGTCGTCCCGCACGACACCCTCTACCCGGACGGCAAGACGGAGGAGGAGTCCACCCAGGAGAACGCCGAGGAGTTCAGCCAGTCCCAGGAGAGCGCCAAGGTGGCGGCCCTGAAGGAGCTGGACGTCCCGGTGAAGTCCTGGGTGATCGTCTCCACGGTCGTCAAGGACGCGCCCGCCGAGGGCAAGCTGCACGCGGGCGACGTGATCAAGGCCGTCGACGGCAAGGCGGTGAAGGAGCCCTCCGACGTCGCCGACCTGGTGACCGAGCACCGGCCGGGCGAGGACGTCGTCTTCACCATCGTGCCCGCCAAGGAGCAGGCCGCCGCCGAGAAGGAGAAGCGGACGCCGGTGAGGACCGAGAAGGTCACCATCACCACCCGGGCCTCCGACGACGCCGGCGAGAAGCGCGCCGTCGTCGGCATCTCGGCGGGGACCGACCACACCTTCCCGTTCGCCATCGACATCAAGCTCGCCGACGTGGGCGGTCCGAGCGCCGGACTCATGTTCGCGCTCGGGATCTACGACAAGCTCACCCCGGGCAGTCTGACCGGCGGCTCGTTCGTCGCGGGCACCGGCACCATCGACGACGAGGGCGAGGTCGGGCCGATCGGCGGCATCGAGATGAAGACGGTCGGCGCGCGCGACAAGGGCGCCGAGTACTTCCTCACGCCCGCCGACAACTGCGCCGCCGCCGCCAAGGACACCCCCGACGGCCTCACCCTGGTGAAGGTCGGCACGATCGACGACGCCCTGGACGCCCTGAAGGACATCCGCGCGGGCGACACCGCCGACCTGCCGACGTGCACCGCGTCCTGACCTGAGCGGAAGGTCCTAGTCCTCGAACGTCGCCGTCAGCGCCTGGGCCAGACCCGGCACCAGGTCCGAACCCGTGAGCACCTCGGTCGGGGAGTCCTTCTCCCGCAGCCGGAGCGCCGACTCACGGGCGCCGTCGCGCAGCACCGCGACGGTCATCCGGACCTCCTGACGCTCCGGGTGCTCGGCCACCCACTTGGTGAGGGCGGCCTCGTCCAGGTTCTTCGGGACCTCCGCCTCCGCGGACGGCGGCAGCATCAGCCGCTCCACGGTGAGCGCGCAGCCGGTGACCGCGTCGGGCCAGGCGATGGTGCCGAGGAACTCGTCGAGGGGTTTGCCGGCGGGAATCTCGTCCTGCTCGATCGGCGTGAGGGCGGCGGCCTCGTCCCCGCCGTCGAGGCCGAGGCGGTCCGCGAGGGAGGGCTGTTCCGCCCGGAGCCGGGCAGTGTCTACGAGGGCGAACAGTCGGGCGGGCTGGTCCCAGCCCAGTCCGGACACGTACTCGTCGATCTCGAGCACGGCCCGGGTGAGGGGGTTCGCGGCCATGGGTGTGTTGGACATGGTCACAATCCTCTCTCGTTCCTGGCCGGAATCGGGAACCGAGTAAAGGGTCAGTAAGTTGCATAGGGTGTGGGCCCGCTGTCACGGGGGACCACGACGGTCCGTGAAGACGCGGGCTCGACGAATCAACAGCGAACTTCGAGGTGCCTACCTTGGCTTTCCAGATGCCGGACCGCGGCGGAGGCCCGACGGGGCCACGGATCAGAGTGGGCCGGCCGTCCCGGCGGGTCCGGACCCTGCTCATGACACTGGGCGTCCTTGCCGTCCTCGGCATGGTGTTCACCATGTTCGCGGGGTTCTGGACCGACTGGCTGTGGTACCGGTCCGTCAACTACTCGTCGGTGTTCACGACGACCCTGTGGACCAAGATCGGGCTGTTCTTCGTCTTCGGTCTGCTGATGGCCGTCTCGGTCGGCTTCAACATCTGGCTGGCGCACCGCCTGCGGCCCCCGCTGAGCGCCATGTCGATGGAGCAGCAGAACCTCGACCGGTACCGGATGGGGATCGCGCCCTACAAGAAGTGGCTGCTGCTCGGCATCACCGCGCTGGTGGGCCTGATCGCGGGCGCCTCGGCCTCCGGCCAGTGGCGCACATGGCTGATGTGGGTCAACGGCGTGTCCTTCGGCCAGAAGGACCCGCAGTTCAACCTCGACGTCTCCTTCTACGCCTTCGACCTGCCCTGGTACCGGTTCCTGCTGGGCTTCGGCTTCGCCGCCGCCATCCTGGGGCTGATCGCCGCCGCGCTCACCCACTACCTGTACGGCGGGCTGCGCATCACCAGCCCGGGCGCGCGCGCCACGGCCGCCGCCACCGGGCACCTCTCGGTGCTGCTCGGCATCTTCGTCGCGCTCAAGGCGGTCGCGTACTGGCTCGACCGGTACGGACTGGCCGTGAAGTCCAGCGACTTCAAGGCCACCGACAGCTGGACCGGTCTGCGCTACGTCGACGCGAACGCCTACCTGCCCGCGAAGACGATCCTGTTCTGCATCGCCGTGATCTGCGCGCTGCTGTTCTTCGCCACCCTGTGGCGGCGCACGTGGCAGCTGCCGGTCATCGGCTTCGGCCTGATGGTGCTGTCGGCGATCCTCATCGGCGGCCTGTACCCGGCGATCGTGCAGAAGTTCCAGGTCCAGCCCAACGAGCAGGCCAAGGAAGCGCCGTACGTCGAGAAGAACCTCAAGGCCACGCGTGAGGCCTACGGCATCGACGACTCCCAGGTCACCGATTACCCGGGCGTCGCCGAGACCAAGGACCAGGCGAAGCTGCGGGACGACGTCGCGGGCGCGGCCAGCATCCGCATCATGGACCCGAACATCGTCTCGCCGACGTTCCAGCAGCTCCAGCAGATCAGGAACTACTACGCGTTCCCGACCAACCTGGACGTCGACCGGTACGCCAAGGACGGCAAGGAGCAGGACACCGTCATCGGCCTGCGCGAGCTGAACTACGCGGGCATCCCGAAGCGGAACTGGATCAACGACCACTTCCGCTACACCCACGGCTACGGCGTGGTCGCCGCCGAGGGCACCACCGCCGACTCCGGCGGACGCCCGGCGTTCACCGAGTCCGACCTGCCCTCCAAGGGCGACCTCGGCACGTACGAGCAGCGCGTCTACTACGGCGAGCGGACGACCACGTACTCGATCGTCGGCGGTCCCCAGAAGGAGATCGACTACTCCGACGACAGCGGCGAGAAGACGTACAGCTACCAGGGCGACAGCGGCGTCAACCTCGACAACCCGGTGAACCGCGCCGCGTACGCCGTCGCGTTCGGCGAGCCGCAGATCCTCTACTCCGGTGCCATCGGCGAGGGTTCGCGGATCCTGTACAACCGCACGCCCAAGGAGCGCGTCGAGGCGATCGCGCCCTGGCTGACCATCGACGGCGACGCCTACCCGGCGGTCGTGGGCGGCCGGATCCAGTGGATCGTCGACGCCTACACGACCACCAACGGCTACCCGTACGCGTCCCGGACGACGCTCGGCGACACCACGGCCGACTCGCTGACCGCCACCAACGACCAGCGCGCGGTGGTGGCCCAGCAGAACCAGGTCAACTACATCCGCAACTCGGTGAAGGCGACCGTCGACGCGTACAGCGGCGAGGTCAAGCTCTACCAGTGGGACACCCAGGACCCCGTCCTGAAGACGTGGATGAAGGCGTTCCCGGACACCGTGGAGCCGCGGAGCGAGATCTCCCCGGACCTGATGGCCCATCTGCGGTACCCGCAGGACCTGTTCAAGGTCCAGCGCGAACTGCTCACCCGCTACCACGTGAAGGACGCCAACACGTTCCTCTCCGGCAGCGAGGTCTGGCAGGTGCCGGACGACCCGACGAACAAGACGGGCGACGCGGTCCCGCCGTACTACCTGAGCATGAAGATGCCGGACCAGACCGAGCGGGTCTTCTCGCTCACCACGACGTTCACGCCGAACGGCCGTGACAACCTGAGCGCGTTCATGGCGGTCAACGCCGATCCGGGCACGCAGGACTACGGCAAGATCAGAATTCTGAAACTGCCGACCAGCACCACGGTCTCCGGACCCAAGCAGGTGCAGAGCCAGTTCAACTCCCAGCAGGACATCGCCGAGACGATCAGGCTGCTGAGAGGCGGCGACTCCGAGGTCGAGTACGGCAATCTGCTGACCGTCCCGCTGGACGGCGGACTGCTCTACGTGGAGCCGGTCTACGTACGCGGTGGTGGACTGAAGTACCCGCTGCTGCGCAAGGTCCTGGTGACCTACGGCGGCCAGACGGCGTTCGAGGACACGTTGGAGCAGGCGCTCGACAAGGTCTTCGGCGGCGAGGGCACCCCGGTCGAACCGCCCGCCGACGAAGGCGGCGACGAGGACGGGGGCACCACGCCCCCGCCGAGCACGGAGCAGCCGCCGACGGTCCAGGAGGCGCTGAACGACGCGCAGAAGGCCTTCGAGGCCGGCCAGGAAGCCCTGAAGAACAACGACTGGGAGGCCTACGGCCGGGCGCAGAAGGACCTCGAGGAGGCGCTGCGCAAGGCCGAGGAGGCGCAGTCCGGCGGGGCCGGCGGCGCACGCAGCAGCCCGAGCGCGGCCCCGAGCTCGAGTCCAGGCTCGAACAGCTGATCTGAAGGCCTGGTCACAGCCCCACCCCGCGCCGTGCTACGGTTGCAGCACAACGGCGCGGGGTGGAGCAGCTCGGTAGCTCGCTGGGCTCATAACCCAGAGGTCGCAGGTTCAAATCCTGTCCCCGCTACTGACGTCGCGACAGCGACACCAAAGGCCCGGATTCCCACAGGAATCCGGGCCTTTGTGGTGGGCGAACGCATGTACCCGGTCTCTCGACGGCCCTGCCGGCGACGGGAGTTGGGCGATCTGTGTTTGACTTGTCTCTCTGTGGGCATGTCGACAAAACGCTGTAGTGACCTCACTGACTGCGGTATACCAGGTGTACCCAGGTTGCAGGTGGTGCGACGATGGATGTTATGGGGGACAAGGCAACTCTGTACGAGTCAGGGCGTTTTGTGCAGTCCTCCCCTCGGGAGGAGCATCCCCATGACACGGGGGAGGCGGCCGACGAGGCGGCGGAGGAGCTGCGTCGGCGGCTCGCCGCCGAGGGCGGCGACGTCGAGGCGATGAGCGTCCTCGGCGCCATGCTGCTGCGCCGTGGTGACCTCGACGGTGCCGAACCCCATCTGCGTGCCGCCACCGCCGCGGGCGACCGCGCCGCCGCCAACAACCTGGGCGTCCTGCTGCACCAGCGGGGCTACCCCGACGAGGCCGCCGGGTGGTGGCGGATCGCCGCCGTCGCCGGTTCCACCGCCGCGGCCCACGCGCTCGGCCGCCACCACCGCGAGCGCGGCGACGAGCCCGCCGCCGAGTACTGGCTGCGCCAGTCCGCCGAGCAGGGCCACACCCTCGGCGCGTACGCCCTCGCCGACCTCCTGGAACACCGGGGGGACGCGGAGGGCGCCGAGCGCTGGATGCGTGCCGCCGCCGAGCGCGGGCACCGCGAGGGCGCCTACCGGCTCGCCCGTGCCCTGGACCGCAAAGCCGCGCGGGCGTCCGGCGACGAGGGCGCGGCGCTGGTCGAGGAGGCCGAGCAGTGGTACCGGCAGGCCGCCGCGCGCGGGCACCGCCGGGCCGCCCTGCACCTGGGCACGATCCTGGAGAAGCGCGGCGAGCTGAAGGAGGCCGGGCGCTGGTACCTGACCTCCGCCAAGGACGGCGAGCCGCGCGCCGCGTGCGCGCTGGGCTTCCTGCTGCGCGACGCCGGGGACACCGAGAACGCCGCCGTGTGGTGGCTGCGCGCCGCCCAGGACGGCGACGGCAACGCCGCCAACGCGCTGGGCGCCCTGCACGCCGAGCGGGGCGAGACGCAGACCGCCGAGCGGTGGTACCGGGCCGCGATGGACGCGGGCGACATCAACGGCGCGTACAACCTCGGTCTGCTCTGCGCCGACCAGGGGCGCACCACCCAGGCCGAGCAGTGGTACCGCCGCGCCGCCTACGCCGGACACCGCGAGGCGGCGAACGCGCTGGCGATCCTGCTGCTGCGGGCGGGCGACGAGACCGGCGCGGAGCCGTGGTTCTCCAAGGCCGCGGAGGCGGGCAGCGTCGACGCCGCGTTCAACCTCGGCATCCTGCACGCCGGCCGGGGCGAGGACCGGGCCGCGCTGGGCTGGTACGAGCGGGCGGCGGCCGCCGGGCACACCGAGGCGGCGCTTCAGGTCGGCATGGCGCGGCTGCGGGACGGCGAGGAGGGCGAGGCCGAGCGGTTCCTGCGGTGCGCGGCGGGCGGCGGCAGCGCGGAGGCCGCGTACCGGCTGGCGACCGTGCTGGACGCCCGTCGGCCGCCGGAGCCCGCCCACGAGCTGGGGGAGCCGGTGCACCGGCGCAGCGAGTGCGAGGAGTGGTACGAGCGTGCGGCCTCCCAGGGGCACCGGCGCGCCCAGGTCCGGGTCGGCATGCTGGCCGCGGCGCGGGGCGATGTCGTCGAGGCGGCCCGGTGGTACCGGGAGGCCGCGGAGGCCGGGTCGCGCAACGGGGCGTTCAACCTGGGACTGCTGCTGGCGCGGGAGGGGAGCGAGCCGGAGGCGGTGGTGTGGTGGACCCGGGCGGCGGACGCGGGGCACGGGCGTGCGGCGCTGCGGCTGGCTCTGGTGTACGCCCGGCGCGGCGAGCTCGCGGAGGGGCAGCGGTGGGCGGACCGGGCGGCGGAGCTGGGGCCTCCGGCGGTCACCGAGAGGGCGGCGCGGCTGCGGGACGCTCTGCGGGAGGAGCTGTCCGCCTAGCCGCGGGCACTTCGGGGGCTTCGCCCCCGGACCCCCTTCGCGCAGTTTCCCGCGCCCCTGAAGGGGACTGTCCCCGGCCCTCTTCGCGGCGAACCCCGCGCCCTGCGGGAATCGATTTGCTTCTGTCAGGCACCTTGACGTAGCTTTAAGACATCGCCGCGGGGTGGAGCAGCTCGGTAGCTCGCTGGGCTCATAACCCAGAGGTCGCAGGTTCAAATCCTGTCCCCGCTACTGATGGCCGAGGGCCGGAATCCGAAAGGGTTCCGGCCCTCGGTCGTTTTTCCGTCTCCGGACGGCACGCGATCGGCGTCCCGGCATGACGAAGAGCCCCGGGCACTCGGAAGTGGCCGGGGCTTCGTGCGAGCCCTAGGTGACGGTCAGGCCGACGCGCAGTTGGGGCACAGGCCGCGGTACGTCACCTCGACGTCGGACACCGTGAAACCGAACCGCTCCGTGTCGGGCAGGTCGCCCAGCGGGTTGCCCGTCGGGTGGACGTCGCGGATCGCCCCGCACTGCGCGCACACCAGGTGGTGGTGCGGACGGTGTGCGTTCGGGTCGTAGCGCTTGGCCCGCTTGTCCGTCGCGACCTCCAGCACCTCACCGAGCGAGACGAGCTCGCCCAGGGTGTTGTAGACGGTCGCCCGGGAGATCTCGGGCAGCTTGGCGACAGCTCTGGCGTGCACCTCGTCGGCCGTCAGGTGGACGTGTTCGCCGTCGAGGACCTCGGCCACCACACGGCGCTGCGCGGTCATCCGCCAACCGCGTCCGCGAAGTCGTTCCAGAAGGTCACTCATAGGCACCAGCCTAACAGCAGGGGGGAGTCGAACCCCGAACGGGTGTGACTTTGGAGCTCTACTTGACTTAGACAATGTCCATTGTAGGATCGAGCTCGGCTTTAGCCAAGGCACAGGTTGCAGTAATGACGCAGGAGGCGCACGTGACGCAGGGACCGCTTACGACGGAGGCCGGAGCTCCGGTCGCCGACAACCAGAACAGCGAGACCGCGGGCGTCGGCGGCCCGGTCCTCGTCCAGGACCAGCTCCTGCTCAAGAAGCTGGCGCACTTCAACCGTGAGCGCATCCCGGAGCGCGTGGTGCACGCCCGCGGCGCCGGTGCGTACGGCACCTTCAAGGTGACCGCCGACGTCACCCGGTACACCCGGGCCGCGTTCCTGTCCGAGGTGGGCAAGGAGACCGAGGTCTTCCTGCGCTTCTCCACGGTCGCGGGCAACCTGGGCGCCGCCGACGCCGTGCGCGACCCGCGCGGTTTCGCGGTGAAGTTCTACACCGAGGAGGGCAACTACGACCTCGTCGGCAACAACACCCCGGTGTTCTTCATCCGGGACGCCATCAAGTTCCCCGACTTCATCCACACCCAGAAGCGCGACCCGTACACCGGCTCGCAGGAGGCGGACAACGTCTTCGACTTCTGGGGTCTGTCGCCCGAGTCGACCCACCAGGTGACCTGGCTGTTCGGCGACCGCGGCATCCCGGCGTCCTACCGTCACATGGACGGCTTCGGCTCCCACACCTACCAGTGGAACAACGAGGCCGGCGAGGTCTTCTGGGTCAAGTACCACTTCAAGACGGACCAGGGCATCAAGAACCTGACCGCCGAGGAGGCCGAGATCCTCGCGGGCAAGGACCCCGACTCGCACCAGCGCGACCTGCGCGAGGCCATCGAGCGCGGCGAGTACCCGTCCTGGACCGTCTACGTCCAGATCATGCCGGCGGCCGACGCGGCCACCTACCGCTTCAACCCGTTCGACCTGACCAAGGTCTGGCCGCACGCGGACTACCCGCTGGTCGAGTTCGGCAAGCTCGAGCTCAACCGCAACCCGGAGAACATCTTCGCCGAGGTCGAGCAGTCGATCTTCAGCCCCGCCCACTTCGTGCCGGGCATCGGCCCATCCCCGGACAAGATGCTCCAGGGCCGTCTCTTCGCGTACGGCGACGCCCACCGCTACCGCGTCGGCATCAACGCCGACCACCTGCCGGTGAACCGCCCGCACGCCACCGAGGCGCGCACCCACTCCCGTGACGGCTACCTGTACGACGGCCGCCACAAGGGCGCGAAGAACTACGAGCCGAACAGCTTCGGCGGCCCCTTCCAGACGGACCGCCCGCTGTGGCAGGGCGTCCCGGTCACCGGGGTCACCGGGGAGTCGGTCACGCCCGTGCACGCCGAGGACAACGACTTCGTCCAGGCGGGCAACCTCTACCGGCTGATGTCGGAGGACGAGAAGGAGCGCCTGGTGAAGAACCTGGCGAACGCCATCTCGGGCGTGACGCGCGACGACATCGCCGAGCGCGCGATCAACAACTTCCGCCAGGCCGACGAGGACTTCGGCAAGCGGCTGGAGGCCGCGGTGCAGGCCCTGCGCGGCTGATTCCAGCGCTGGACCGCTTGCCGATCGACGGGCCGGATCCCCTCAACGGGGGTCCGGCCCGTTCTCGTGCGGTCAGGCGGGCACCTGCGGGGCCCGCTCCCGGGCCGGCGCCCAGCAGCGGATGATGTCGCGCACCGAGACGATGCCCGCGGGCTCGTCCCGGTCGAGGACGATCAGATGCCGGAAGCCCCCGTGGGCCATGGCGGCCGCCGCCTCCTCGACGGTCCAGGAGGGGGTGGCGAAGACGACGTCGGTGGTGGTGTGGGCGTGGGCGCGCTCCGCGTCCGGGTCCTGGCCCAGACCCACGGAGTTGAGGACGTCCCGTTCGGTGAGGATGCCGATCCCGGTGCCGTCGGGGTCGAGGACCACGGCCGCGCCCACCCGGCGCGCGGACATCAGGGCGGCGGCCTGGCGGAGCGTGTGGGCGGGGCCGATGGTGAGGACCAGGGTGCTCATGGCGTCACGGACGAGCATGGATGGAGCCACCTCCTACCGGAAAACGCGAGATCACGGGCCTGGCTGCCCGCTCGTTCGCGTTTTCACAAGTTCACAAGTGGGGGAACTCTCAGAGTGGCAGGCAAAGCGGGGGTCAACAAGAGGGCGCACGCGGCCGTCCAGGGGCGCGCGGCGCGACCGCGGCCGGTTCAGTACCGCTGGTATTGAACCGGCTCTCCGGTGGGGTGCGGCGTTCCTCCGCATCCCACCGGAGAGCCGGGCTGATGCTGTTCATGTCTGTCGTCACCTGTTGTCGTCGGCCGCCCTCGGACGGCCCAGGGACGGCCCGAGCGGGGGGTGTCGGAGTGCGCCCCTCGATGCGAACTACGGGCGGGGAGGTCGTTGCGGTCGGCTGAGGACGTCAGCCGGTCGCCTGGGGCTGGCAACGCTTGGTGGCGGCCGTGGCGGTTGCCGTACTTCCGAGCTGTACAGCGCCGGCGCTGACCACCGCTCTAGATGTTCGCTCTCGCTCCGGCAGAAGGTGCAAGCCAGTGTCATCGGCGGGGTGCACCTTCGGCTGCCGCATGACTGAGCACCGAATCACAGTGCCCGTCTTTGTCCGGCCGCCGAAGGGCTCCACACCGTGGGCAACGCCTCCGCTACTGGATGTAGCTCAGAAGAACCTCAAATGATCTTCACACCGTGACTACGGGCTGCTTGGATAAGTGCGCACCGCGTGAGGGGAACCTTTGCCCTCCGCATGTCATGCACTCGACAGATTGGCCTTCCATGCGTACCAAGATCCAAGCCGTGACCATCGCCTGCGCCATTGCGGCTGGCACCGTCCTGTTCGGGGCGCCCACCGCCTCGGCTGCGGGTTACTACTGCGACTCGTCTGGCTACATGGCCGACAACACGCCCATGAAGCGATGCACCTCTCTGTCCAATGGCGTCCTCGCCCACTGGAAGTCGTACGGAACCGGCACCAGCACCAACATCACCACCAACTACTCCAAGACCGGCGGTTCCACAGTCAGCGTCCGCGTCGGATACGGATTGGGCAGCAGCACCGTCTACAGCTCGTACTTCTCCATCGCTTCGGGCCAGACCAAGGGGAAGACCTGGAACAAGACGGGGGACTACTACTGCTCCTCCAGCACCGGACTGCTGAACTACAGCGGCGGCACTTTCCAGACGCCTTCTGCGCACTGCTGAACCACCAACACCAGGGGCCCGTCTCTCATGGCGGGCCCCTGGTCTCCCTCGTGCGTCCAACCGTCAAGGAACGAGTCCGTGTTTACCGCAGCTTTCCAAGACCACTACGGCTACCTAATCGCATGCCTACTGGCCGCTGGTGCCTTCGGCGGATCTGCATGGTTCTTGGCTCGCCGTCTCGGCAGCTCTTATGGCATCTGGTGGGGTTTCCTGGTAGCCGCTCTCAGCGGCGTGCTTGGAGTCACCTTTATGGGTGGCGGACCAGCAAGCAACCAATGTGTCCTCAACCATAACTTTGCCGAGCCATTTCACACCACCCAAGGCTTGTGGAATCTCGCGATGACCGTACCCCTTGGCATGTTCGGCCTGCTTGCCACCCGTCGACCACTGCCAACCTTGGTTGGCGTCGTGACCCTACCCTTGGCGATCGAGTTCACCCAGGCAACGGTAGATGGTCTTGGGCGTGTCTGTGATAGCTCAGATGCGGAAATGAATATCCTCGGCGGTCTTCTGGGACTAGCCGCTGCAACGGCATTTATGGCGATCCGGCGATCGGTAGATTGGCAGGGTGGCGCCAAGGTGTCGCTTATCGTTGCGGCCGGAGTTCTCCTAATAGGCACCGCTGTTCGCCCGATGCTGACATACACCAACATTGATGGCACCGGCCTGTCAGCGGCAACAACGTCGCAACGTCAGGCCGTGGAAATGGCCGTGCAGCAGGCATTCGGCGACCGTTATGAACTGGGGCACGTGTATGAGCAGCCGTGCGTGGGAGCACCGTGCACAAATATTGCCTTCACGCTGCTCAGTCCGGCAAAGGAGCACCCGGAAGCTTTCGCTAACGGCACCCTTTCATGGCCGGACAAGAAGCACTTGAACGTACTCCTGGAAGACAGCGATCGATCTTACGTCATGGGCTATCCCGTAACGGGGGCGAAGAAACCTGTCAATGAGCAGGAGGCATTTAAGATTGCACAGTCCTACATGCGTGAACGCTACCCATGGGCCGAAGGAGCGTCAATACATCAAACTTTCGCAGTCGGCGAGAAGGCGGAACTGGGATGGATGACCAACTGGCGATGGCTCGACGATAAGGTCCTCATGCCAAGAATGTTGGACGTTCAAATCGACAGAGTCGGCCAGGTGTCGCAGGTGGATGTGACACTCGGTCCGACGCATGTGAAGCTTGAAACGCCAAAGCTGGATGCCAGGCAAGCTGAAGAAAACGTCCAAGAAGCAATGGTGGCTCGATCCAGGGCACATGGAGGTAGCACTCCAGGAGACTTCAATTTCGAGGCGTTCACGCTCAAGGCCGTCTATAGAGACGGCACGTGGCGACCGGAATGGCTGGTGGGTGTAACAAGCCCCACAAATGCAGAGGAAGAGGCAGATTCGACCGCGTCCGTAAACGCTGACACATGGCGTGTAGACGCCATTGATGGGCAAGTGTACGACGGGACTGACGTCCCCGTGGAAACTGAATGATTCATTTAGGTCTTTCAGAGTGGCCACTGAGCTCTTTCAGTGGCGGCGCGGTGCCGGCGCATCGGGGGAGAAAGAGCAAGAAGGAGCGGCCTGCGACCGCGCGTCCCTTGGCGGCTCGCTGCGCTCGCGTGTCCGCCACCCGTCCGGGGTGCGAGGCTGCGAGCCTCGTGCATGTGTGTGTGGCCTTCCAAAAGGGAGGCGGCAGGAAGGGGCGAGGGCAATCGGGCCCGCCCCCGCTTGGAAGGCACTACGGCTCTCCAGAAGGCGGCGGACAGCCGTTCGTGCTGCGCTCCAGACCCAGCTGAAGAGCGTTCTTCCCTCTCCTCTCCTAGAGAGTTGAGAGAAGACAGCGTCCGCAGCGTCCGCCGGGCATCCCTTACCCCTTTTGGCCTGCACTGTTCCTGCGGACGCTAAACAAACTGTTTAGCGTCCGCTAGCGTCCGCAACGTCCGGTCACGTTCCGCTGCTAAGAGCGTGTCTTCGCAGGTCAAGGAAACTCTTAGAAGGGGGAGGGGTGCGGACGCTGAGCGCTCCGAAACACCGAAGAGGAGCACCCCGACGCCGGGCGGGGGTGCTCCTCTTCGGTGTGCCGCACGGAAGAGCGTGACGAGCGTCGGGACTTCCGGGCATTGCCGCGCGCGAGCGTAGCGAGCTGCCAAGGGTCGCGCGGCCGTAGGCCGTACCTTCTATCCCTTGCTTTGCTGGGCAACCTCGTTCAGTGCCTTCAGGACCGACTCCGGATCGCCGTTGTACACAAGGTGTGCTTCGTCTGGCTCCGGAGGGACGAATCGGGTGCGGTAGCGGAGCAAGTCGCTTTCGGCGAAGTAGATCGAGTTTGGGTCGGCCGCATGGCGCGCATTTCGCTGGCTGACACGGGCCCACAGTTCCTCGTGGCTTGCTTCTAGGTAGACGAGCAGCGTGATTGCCCCCGCTTCAGCCGCGATCGACCGCCAGTGAGCGCGGTCTCCCGGCGTCCAAAAGCCGTGGTCCACCACTACGTCATGTCCGGCCCGCAGTTGCTCGCTGAGCTCCAGGGCAGTCTCTTCGAGGACCGGGCGTTCGAGGGTCGGGAAGACGCCACGGGGAAAGTCGACCCCGTAGACGCCATGCCGGCGGAACATCTCTTCGTCGGGGCAGAGCCGGAGGAAACCGCGGGCCGTGAGGGCGCGGGAAAGCGTCGTCTTGCCTGAGCCGGGCAGTCCCGCCATGAGGACGCAGGACGGCCGGGCCACGTGGCCAGCGGCCGTCACGGGGTGACTTCCGATTCCGTGCGCCACGTACGACCGGGGCCCCCGAGGTCAACGCCGTACTCCACCACGTTGCTCTCACTGTCAACGAACTTCGCTGTCATCACGACTACGGGATCCGCTGGGGGGTGCGCGGGGTCCAACTCCAGGAGTCGCGCATCCTCAGGCGTAAGGAGGCGTGCCGACGCGGTGTCGATCCGGTGAGTGATCGGGTGGCCCGTGGCCTGCGCGATGAGCTGTAGCGACGTCCCACCGGTCAAGCGGTCGCTCTCCATCAACTGCGGGATCAACCGTCCGTACCGCACGGGGATCCATGACGTGGAGTGCGCGACGATTCCGTGCCGGTCGCGGTACACCCGGCGTCGCCTGATCACTTCGGAACCGGGCGCGATGTCCAGTGCCCCCGCCACATCCGCAGGCGCCGGCACTACGGCGGCCTGGTGGGAGTCGGACCGCTCACCGGATCCCCAACTTGACCCGCTGCGGCGGCCCCGGTCCTGGCGCTGAGAGCCGGACGACATGGGGGAGGGGCGGTCCAGCACCTCTGTTCCGATGCCGTGAATTCCCCTGACCAACCCTTCGGTGCGCAGCTTCCGCAGCGCCTTTTCGGCGGTCGCGGTGCTGACTTTCCACTCCTGCGCGAGGTTCTTGATGCTCGGCAGGAGCGAGCCCGGCACCAGTTCGCCGGACGTGATCAGCTCCGCATAGTGGGCGGCAATCTGCGCGTATGGCGCTCGATTGTCGGCCTGCTCCGACATCTCCGTAGCTCCCTTGTCTGAGTGGACGCCATGCCTACTGTACCCCTTGACACCCTAGGGTGCCCTAGGGAACCTTAGGGATGTGCCCGCCGGTCGGATGGCTCGATCGGAGACCGCCTGTCCGGCGTGCGCTGAACCTCGAAAAGCCCTGGTCAGCCCCAGGGCAAAGCAAGGAGCGGCTCCCTACCGCCAAGCAGATAGCCGCTCCCTGACCCTCGAAGGGGCACTCCAATCATGCCTGGAACCATCACGGAACGGACGGCCAGCCAGCGCAAGACGCGTGTGGGCGAAATCGTGCCGTTAACGGCAGAGCAGTCGGACCTGCTGGCTTCGCTGTACGAGGAGTACGGGTCCCGGCTGGTGCGCTACGCGTACTCGCAGCTCAGGAAGTGGGACCGCGTGGGCGGGGACGTGTGGACGCTCGCTGAGGACATCGCCCAGGGGATGTGGGTGCAGGTGGCCCGTGAAGGCGCCCGCGGTCCGCTGGGTGAGGCGTCGGTGGAGAACATGGGCGGCCTGCTGTTCTACCGGGTGAGGCAGGAGATCAGCCGCCACTTCAAGCTGTACTCCACTGGTGAGAAGGTCGTGGATTTTACCGACCCGGTGACCTGCAACTGGCTCTGCCCGATGATGCCGAGCGGGTGTGCCCTGGTCGAGCTGCCCGCCTACCTGGCCGCGATGGTCGAGGCGCTGCCGGAGCAGGAGCGCGCGGCCTTGCTGTTGATGCTGGACGGGCTGGACCCGCGTTCCATGGCCGAGCACCTCGGCTGCGGTGACACGGCAGCCGTGCTGCGTGCCAGGGCGGCCGTGCTCCGGCTCCAGATCGACAATCCGGAGCTCTCGCGCGAACCGGTCGCGTTGGGGTCGCTGCCCGAGTGGGAGCGGCGGGCGCTGTCGGAGCTGAGTCCGGCACGGCGTGAGGCGCTGCTGAGGCTGGAGTCGTCGGAGCGTCAGGCGTTGCTGCTCAAGGAGCAGGGGCTGAGCAAGCGGGAGATCAGCGAGCGACTGGGGCTGTCTCATGACGCGGTGGCCGCGGTTATCCGGTGTGTGTCTACTCCCCGCGCCGCACGCAAGCCCAGGGCCACCGGCCGGCGGGCGAACTCGAAGTTTGGTCAGGTCGCCGACGCGCTGCGGGAGGACATCAAGGCTATGCGGCCTGGTGACCGCTTGCCGCGTCGGGTGGACCTCATGGCGCGCTTCGCGGTCGGTAGCCGCACGATCGACAACGCCTGGGCCTTGCTGCGCGGTGAGGGCCTGATCGAGTCCAACGGCCTGTACGGCTACTCCGTCACCCGCAACCAGGACGACATGGAGCAGGCGGCATGAGGCACGGACACCCGCTCAACTCCGCGCGGCGGCGCGTGCGCAAGGAACAGCTCGCGCGCCGCCACGGGCAGCGCTGTGCCTACTGCTGCCGCCCGTTCGCCGACCTGAGCGAAGCCACCCTTGATCACATCGTGCCGTGCTCGCTATGGCGGTCGTGGTCGGTCACGTCGCTGATGCTGGCGTGCGTCGACTGCAACCAGGCCAAGGCGGACCGAGTCCCGCTCTCGCTCGCCCTGATGCTGCTGGGGTGGGCCGACCCGACGAGGCCGACCATTCGCCCGGTCGACGTGCTGCTGTTGGCTCGACTCGCGCACGTTCACGAGACGACGCTCACCAGCGTGACGACCTGCGTCACACCCCACGTCACGCCCCGACTGGCGGCCATCGGATCGGCCGACCCGACTGGCGCACGGTCGACCCGCAGCCTGCACGGATCGACCCCGCACGGCCCCGACCGTCGGTCGGCCATGCGGCCCGACTGTCTACGCACGCCCCGATCGGTGCGGGTGTGCGCGGGCCACTCCGGAGAGGCGGTCCCCGCATGACGGCAACCCGATCCGACCGACCCGTCAACGGTCACAACCGACCCGGCACCAGTCGGGTCGGCCCGACTGATCGAGGCACGAGTCGACCGGCCCACGGCAAGCCGGATGACGGGGGCAAGCAGCCGCCGGCCGCCGCGCGGATCGTGGCCATGGCGCGTGAGGAGTACCGGTTCGTCATGTCCACCGACGGCCGCCCGTATGCGGTCGCCCTGGACGGCCCGAACGTCGCCGTGCCGCTGAGGGGCAAGGCCGGACTACGCCAGCGTCTGGCGCGACGGTTTGCGGACGCCTACCCGGGCGAGGTGGCCTCACAGTCCGCGCTTGCGGACGCGATGACCGTGCTGGAAGGCATTGCCGAGGACAACGACCCGGTGCCGGTGAACCTGCGCGTCGGGCGGGCCCCGGACGGCGCCATCGTGGTCGACCTCGGCAGTGCCGACGGCCGCGCGGTCGTGGTGTCCGGTCTCGGCTGGCAGGTCGTAGAACGCTCCCCGGTGCTCTTCCGCCGCTCCGGTGCCATGGCTCCGATGCCTGAACCGGTGTTGGACGGTGACGGCCTGGCCAAGTTGCACGCGCTGCTGAACATGGACGAGTCCGCGTTCCATCAGCTTGTGGCATGGCTTGTAGCGGCGTGGATTCCTGACATCCCACACCCGGCGGTGGTCTGCAAGGGCGAGCAGGGCACGGGCAAGTCCAAGGCCGCACAGATGTTCATCAACCTCATCGACCCGTCCCCGGCCGCCAAACGCAGCCAACCGCGGGACGAGAAGGCATGGTCCCGGCAGGCGTTCAGCTCTTGGGCGCTGTGCCTGGACAACGTGAGCACGATCCCACCGTGGCTGTCGGACACCCTGTGCAAGGCGGTGACGGGTGACGGCGTGGTCGACCGCGCCTTGTACACCGATGACGACGTCGTGGTCCTCACCTTCAAGCGGGTGTTGGCCATGACCACGATCGACGCGGGAGCTCTCGCCGGAGACCTGGCTGAACGCGTGCTGCTGCTCGACTTGCAACTCATCGACTCCCGCCGCCGTCGCTCCGAGGAGGAGTTGGACGCCACCTTCGAGGCGGTCCGCCCGGCGGTACTCGGGGCTCTGTTCGATGTGCTGGCATGCGCGCTCGCCGTGCTGCCGGCGGTGCGGCTGGAGGCCATGCCGCGCATGGCCGACTTCGCGCGCGTGCTCGCGGCTGTCGACCAGACACAGGGCTGGAACACCCTGGGCGACTACCTGGCGACGTCTGCGAACGTCGCCACGGATGCGCTGGAAGGCGACCCGTTCGCCATGGCCATCGCGGCCCTGGTCGACCAGGCGGGAACGTGGCAGGGCACGGCCGGGCAGTTGCTCGACACGCTGCCCGTGCCAGGCCCGGTCCGGCCACCGAACTGGCCCAAGGACGCCACCCGTGCTGGCGGGCGCGTGAAGCGGCTCGCACCGCTGTTGCGGTCCATCGGGATCACCGTGGACGACACGCAGCGTAGCCGTGACCGGACCCGGCACAAGCTGCTGATCCTGTCCCGCGCACCCGACGGCGACGCGTCAGCGTCCGCACCTGACCAAGGCGCGCTCTGGCCGGACGTGGCACCCATCGGACAGGGCAGAACACTGCCTGACCAGACCTGACGTAGCCGGAACCCCCGCCGGGCCGGGCCGCACATCAGTGGCCCGGACACGTCCCAGGCTGCGGACGCTCCAGCCGTCCAGCGTCCGCAGCGTCCGCACTAGCGTCCGCACCCAACACCCACCCTGGCCTGCCCGAATACGGCCGCGCGGACGCTGGGACGCTGCGGACGCTGAAATACACCAACTCTCCAGGACGGCCACCGGCACCACTCCCACGCACCGCCCGACGGACACGAGGAGTCACCACCGCATGGTCACCACCGAGCCCACCGACCCGCGCGCGATCCTGCGCGGCGGCCTCCCGGACCGCTACCTGACCCCCGAGGACCTGGTCACCATGTTCAGCCTCCCGAGCGTCGAAACCGTCTACCAGTGGCGCCGCAAGCGCATCGGCCCGCCCGGCTTTCGCGTCGGCCGGTACCTGCGCTACGACCCCGCCGCCGTACGTGCCTGGGTGACCGACCAGGGCGCCCTCGACGACGCAGCTTGACGCACCGGCCGGCGGGGAGGGACCCGACGCCGGGCCGGGGAGGCGGGGAGAACTCCCCCTCCGCCTCCCCGGCCCGAACTCCCCCCGCTGAGCAGCGTGAACGGCACTTCGAGGAGGCGGGGAGGCGCCGCCGGACCACCCCGAAATCCGGCCCGGCAGAGCACTCGGGGCCCCTGCCGTTGCCTCCCCCGCCGGCCTGGAAAGCGCCGCGCGCGACAGGGAGGAGCACTGCCTCGGCCCAGGGAGACAGGGAGAACTCCCTGACCGCCTCCCTGGCCCGCCTCCCTCGCCCTGATCAGCGGAAACAGCCTCTCAGGGAGGCAGGGAGGCACACCCTCAGCACCCCCGAAATCCCCTTCCAGAAGCCACCCGACACCCCCTGTCGCTGCCTCCCTGAGGCACCGCACCAGAACATCCCAGAGAAGGGACCCCGGCCCCATGGCTGGCCACATCCAAGACCGCTGGTACAAGACCGAAACCAACGCTGACGGCAAGGCCGCTCGCGTCAAGACCGACCGGCACGGCAGTGGCTTGCGCTACCGGGCCCGGTACATCGGCCCCGACGGCACCGAGAAGTCCAAGAGCTTCCCCGACGGACAGAAGCGCCTTGCCGAGAAGTGGCTGAGCGCCATTGAGGCGGACATGACGCGCGGGCAGTACATCGACCCGCGCGCCGGACGCCTCACCGTGCGGCAGCACGCCGAACGGTGGTTGGCGTCGCTCACCATGGACCCCGGCACCTACGTGAGCACCGAGCAGCGGATTCGACTGCATGTCCTGCCGCACCTGGGTAGTCGCTCGCTCGACTCGCTGAGGCCGACGCACGTGCGTGAGTGGCTGCGGAAGCTCCACGACGGGGGAGTGGCCCCCGCCTACCAACGGGTCATCTTCGCGAACCTCAGCGCGATGCTCGCGGCGGCTGTTGACGACCGGTTGATCCCGCATAATCCGTGCCGTTCGTCGTCCGTGAAGGCACCCAAGGCGGAGCCGCGGCGCGTCGTGCCGTGGCGGCCTGAGCGCGTGCTCGCTGTCCGGGCGGAGCTCCCGGAGCGGTACCGGGCCACGGTGGATCTGGCCGGCGGGTGCGGCATGCGGCAAGGCGAGGTGTTCGGCCTGGCCGCCGATGACGTGGACTTCGTCCAAGGAGTCGTTCACGTCGTCCGCCAGGTGAAGCTCATCGCCGGACGACAGGTGTTCGCGTTGCCCAAGGGTGGCAAGACGCGCACGGTCCCGCTACCCGAAAGCGTCATGCGGTCGCTCGAGGCCCACATCGAGAAGTACCCGCCCATGCCTGTGTCGCTGCCGTGGCGGTCGGTCGACGGCTCCCCGGTCGCGGTGCCGGTCCTTTTCCGCAACGCAGAGGGACGCGCGGTGAACCGCGTCGTCTTCAACCACAAGGCGTGGCGGCCCGCCCTTGACCGTGCGGGTATCCCGCGTGGCAGGGAGAACGGCATGCACGCGCTGAGGCACTTCTACGCGTCCGTGCTCCTGGACGCGGGCGAGAGCATCAAGGCCCTGTCGGAGTACCTCGGCCACCACGATCCAGGGTTCACGCTGCGGACGTACACGCACTTGATGCCGAGCAGTGAGAAGCGGACGCGCGAGGCGGTGAACCGGGCCTTTGACGACGGCCCGGCCACCGATGACGGCCCCACGACGGCCCAGGGGCACTGAGAAGGGAGGGAACGAGCAGGTCAAGCCGCTACTGACGTCAGTACCGCTGGTTGAGATACCCCAGCAGCTCGTCGTGGAGCAGGCCGTTCGACGCGGCGGCGTTGCCGCTGTGCGGGCCCGGGCGGCCGTCGAGGCCGGTGAAGGCGCCGCCGGCCTCCGTCACCACGATCGCCGTGGCCGCCATGTCCCACAGCGACAGCTCCGGCTCCGCGCAGATGTCCACCGAGCCCTCGGCGACCATCATGTACGGCCAGAAGTCGCCGTACGCGCGCGTGCGCCACACCTCGCGGGTGAGGTCGAGGAAGCCGTCCAGCCGTCCCTGCTCCTCCCAGCCGGTGAGCGAGGAGTAGGCGAAGGAGGCGTCGGAGATCCGCGAGACGCCGGAGACCTGGAGCCGGGTGGCCGAGGACAGGCTGCGCCCGGCGTAGGCGCCGTGGCCCTTCGCCGCCCACCAGCGGCGGCCCAGGGCGGGCGCGGACACCACGCCCACGACCGGCTCGAAGCCTCCCCCGCCGCCGGCCTCCATCAGCGCGATCAGCGTGGCCCACACGGGCACGCCGCGCACGTAGTTCTTGGTGCCGTCGATCGGGTCGATCACCCAGCGGCGCGGGCCGGTGCCCTCCACGCCGTACTCCTCGCCCAGGACGGCGTCGCGCGGGCGGGCGCGCTGGAGGTGGCCGCGGACGAGCTCCTCAGCCCTCTTGTCCGCCTCGCTCACCGGCGTCATGTCGGGTTTGGTCTCCACCTTGAGGTCGAGGGCCTTGAACCGGTCCATGGTCGCGGCGTCGGCGGCGTCCGCGAGGACATGGGCGAGACGCAGGTCGTCGAGGTAGTCGGGCATGCAACGAACGGTATCGGCCGAGATCGGTTCCGGGCCACCGGGGGCCGTTTCCGCGACCCCTTGACAGTCCCTGGCACCCCGTCAAATCTGAACCGCAGGGTCGGCCGCTCGCCCCGAGGGAGGCGATGATGCCTGCAGCGCGGGAATCACTGCTGGACGCCGCTTACACCGCACTCGCCCGCCGTCCGTGGTCCGCCGTGCGGATGGTGGACGTCGCCGCCGCGGCCGGGGTCTCCCGCCAGACGCTCTACAACGAGTTCGGCAGCAAGGACGGTCTCGCCCGGGCCCTGGTCCGCCGCGAGGCCGACGGCTACCTGGCCGGTGTCGACCGGGCCCTCACCGCGCACGCCGACCCCCGCGACCGCCTCGCCGCCACCGCCGAGTGGACCACGCTGAGCGCCCGCGAGAACGCCCTGGTGCGGGCCATGCTCACCGGCTGCTGGAGCGAACGCCTGCCCGCGCCCGGCCTCGCGGCCGCGCCGTCCGGCTCCCCGGTGCCCGCGCAGCGCCGCGCCGACGGGCCGCTGCCCTCGCCGTCCGACTTCGTGCACCTGGTCCGGGACAGGGCCGTCGCCGCGCTCGCCGGGCCGGGGCATCCGCGGGGCGACACCGCCGATCTCGCCCGGTCCTGCGAGCTGGTGGTCAGACTCGCGCTGTCCTGCGTCGTCGCGCCTCCGCCCGACGACGGCGTGGCCGAGCTGGTCCGGGGCGCGCTGCACCGCCAGCCGGTGACGTAGAGCAAGCCCTCACACGAGGAGCCCTGTGCCTGGGGGAGCGGCTCAGTGCGCCGAGCCCGAGAGCTGCAGCCCGATCACCCCGACGATCACCAGGGTGATCGAGACGATCTTCAGAGTGGACACCAGGTCCCCGAGGAACACCATTCCGTAGATGGCCGTCCCCGCCGCCCCGATGCCGGTCCACACCGCGTACGCCGGTCCCACGTCGAGCTTCCTCAGCGCCAGGGTGAGCAGTCCGAAGCTGCCCAGGGCGAACGCGCAGAAGGCGACGGTCGGCCACAGCCGGGTGAACCCGTGCGACAGCTTCAGACACACGGCGAAACCGGTCTCGAGCAACCCGGCGACGATGACCAGCAGCCACGCCATGTGTGTCCTCCCGCATTCCCCGCCTACAGTGACCGCTTCGCCTGGTTCGTGTCCGGCTCGGTGCGATTATGCACTTACCGTCCGTACCACGGGGCAAACACGAGGCGGGTCAGTCCCCGTCGGTGCGCTCCCGCGAGGCGAGCAGCCGCCGCAGCGAGTACAGCCGCGCCGGGTCCGCGTGGCCCTCCGCCACCCAGTCGTCCAGCGCGCAGTCCGGCTCGTCGTGACTGCACGCGCGCGGACACCCCTCCGTGCCGGGCTCCAGGTCGGGGAAGGCGTGGATGACCCGCGACGGATCGACGTGCGCCAGCCCGAACGACCGCACGCCCGGCGTGTCGATCACCCAGCCCTCGGCGCCCGCGAGCGGCAGCGCCAGCGCGGACGTCGTGGTGTGCCGTCCCCGCCCGGTCACCGCGTTGACGTGACCGGTGGTGCGGCGCCGCTCCAGGGGCACCAGCGCGTTGACGAGGGTGGTCTTGCCGACCCCGGAGTGGCCCACGAACGCCGTGATCCGGCCGTCGAGCTGCTCGCGCACCCGCTCCACCGCCTCGCCGCTCTCCAGCTCCGCGCGGCTGGTGACGACGTACGGGATGTCCAGGTCGCCGTACAGCTCCAGCAGCTTGTCGGGCGGGGCGAGGTCGGACTTGGTGAGCACCAGCAGCGGCTCAAGACCGCCGTCGTAGGCGGCGACCAGGCAGCGGTCGATCAGGCGCGGCCGGGGCTCGGGGTCGGCGAGGGCGGTGACCACGGCGAGCTGGTCGGCGTTGGCGACGACCACCCGCTCGTAGGGATCGTCGTCGTCGGCGGTGCGGCGCAGCACCGACGAGCGCTCCGTGATCCGCACGATCCGGGCGAGGGTGTCCTTCGTGCCGGACAGATCCCCGACGAGGGCCACCCGGTCGCCCACCACGGCGGCCTTGCGGCCCAGCTCGCGGGCCTTCATCGCGGTCACCACGCGGTCCTCGACGAGGCAGGTCAGCCGGCCCCGGTCGACCGTGAGGACCATGCCCTCGGCGGCGTCCTCGTGCTTGGGCCTGATGTGGGTGCGCGGCCGGTTGCCCCTGCGGTTGGGGCGGGAGCGGATGTCGTCCTCGTCGGTGTGCTTGCCGTAGCGGCGCATCGTGAACCCCTATGCCCCGAGCATCCCGGTCCACAGCTCGGGGAAGTCCGGCAGGGTCTTCGCCGTCGTCGCCACGTTCTCGATCTGCACGCCCTCGACCGCCAGGCCGATGATCGCACCGGCGGTGGCCATGCGGTGGTCCTCGTAGGTGTGGAAGACCCCGCCGTGCAGCCGGCGCGGGCGGATGTGCAGACCGTCGGCCGTCTCGGTGACGTCGCCGCCCAGCTCGTTGATCTCCTTGGTGAGCGCGGCCAGCCGGTCCGTCTCGTGCAGCCGCAGATGGGCCACGCCCCGCAGGGTCGACGGGGAGTCCGCGAGGGCCGCGACGGCCGCGATGCCCGGCGTCAGCTCGCCCACCTCGCCGAGGTCCACGTCGATGCCGTGCACCGCGCCGGAGCCGGTGAAGACCAGCCCGTACTCGGTCAGCTCGCAGGAGCCGCCCATCTCGGTGAAGATCTCCCGCAGCCGGTCGCCGGGCTGGGTGGTCCGCGCGGGCCAGTCGGGGATCACCACCTTGCCGCCGGTGACCAGCGCGGCCGCGAGGAACGGCTGCGCGTTGGACAGGTCCGGCTCGATCGTCAGGTCCCGGCCGAGCAGCGCGCCCGGGGTGACCCGCCACACGTTCGGCTCGCCGCCCGACTCGGGGGTGTCGACCTGGGCTCCGACCGCGCGGAGCATGTCGACCGTCATCCGGATGTGCGGCATCGACGGCAGCGTCGCGCCGGTGTGCCGCACCTCCACCCCCTGGTTGAAGCGCGGCGCCGACAGCAGCAGGGCGCTGACGAACTGCGACGACGAGGACGCGTCCACCTCGACCGTGCCGCCGTCCAGGGCGCCCCCGCCGTGCACCGTCATCGGCAGCGCGCCCCGGTCGTCGTCGTCGATCCGGGCGCCGAGCCGGCGCAGCGCGTCGATGACGCCGTGCAGGGGACGCTCGTAGGACCGCGGGTCGCCGTCGAAGCGCACCGGGCCGTCCGCCAGGGTCGCCACCGGCGGCAGGAAGCGCATCACCGTGCCCGCGTTGCCCACGTCCACGGTGGCCGGGCCGCGCAGACCGGCCGGCACCACACGCCAGGCCTCGCCCGTCCCGTCGGGACCGACCCCCTCCTCGATCTCCACGCCCAGGGCCCGCAGCCCGCCCGCCATCAGCAGCGTGTCGCGCGAGCGCAGCGGGCGGCGCAGCCAGCCCGGCTCGGAGGCGAGGGCGGCGAGGACGAGGGCGCGGTTGGTGACCGACTTCGACCCGGGCACGTGGACCGTCGCGTCGACGGCTCCGCTCGCGTGCGGGGCGGGCCAGAGGGCGGTGTGCGTGGGATTCGGGGCCATGGGGCCACTTTATAAGGAGGTGAGGCGCCCGGCCGTTCCGTGCCCGCCAGGCGGAACACAGTCCGTCACATGCCGTGACCCGGCCGCCCGGGTCCCGCCGCCCGCCGGGTCACAGACCCAGCAGCCAGCGCCCGCCGCCCAGCAGGGAGCACACCGACACCGCGTGGAACAGGAACAGCCACAGCCCCGCCGGCACATGCGTCAGCCGGGACAGCTGGTCCGCGTCCGAGTCCCCGGCGCCCCCGCGGGACCGCTTCGCCTGGAGCTCGAACGCCGGGCGCACCCCGCCCAGCAGCAGGAACCACACCACGGCGTACGCGAACGCCGCCTGCACCTGGGGTCCCGCCAGCCACGACACCAGCACGAACGTGCTCCCGGTGACCAGCACCGACACCGCCCCGTAGGCGTTGCGGATCATCACCAGCACCGCCAGCAGCAGCGCCGTGGCCAGCCACAGCAGCAGGGTGATGCGCCCCGCGCCGAGCAGCGCGGCCCCGCCCAGGCCCAGCAGCGGGGGAGCGGTGTAGCCGGCGGCGGCCGTGAGGATCATGCCGATGCCGGTCGGCTTGCCCCGGCTGACGGTCAGGCCGCTGGTGTCCGAGTGCAGGCGTATCCCCGTCAGCGTGCGGCCGGTGAGCAGCGCCACCAGGCCGTGCCCGCCCTCGTGCGCGATCGTGACGGCGTTCCGCGCGATCCGCCAGGGCGCCTGCGGCACGACCACGGCGAGGGCCGCCACCAGGGTCGCGACGACCACCCACAGGTCCGGGTCGGGCTGGGTGCCCGAGACCTCGTCCCACAGGGACGCGAGGGACGCGGACGCGGTGCTGACCATGCTCGTCATGTGTTTCGGATCGCTCCCTGTGCGCGTGCGGAGTCTGGCAGTGTTGCACGTATGTGCGGACGGTATGCAGCGAGTCGCAGGCCCGAGGATCTCGCCGGGATCTTCGAGATCGAGATGGGGGTCCCCCCAGGGCGAGCGGAGTCGAGCCTCTGGGGGAGGGAGCCCGAGGAAACCCTCGAGGCCGACTACAACGTGGCGCCGACCAAGGAGGTCTACGCCGTCCTCGACCGTCCTGTGAAGGACGCGGACGACCCCCGACCGGTTCGGCAGCTGCGCACGCTGAAGTGGGGACTGGTGCCCTCCTGGTCCAAGACCCCCGAGGGCGGCGCCCGGATGATCAACGCCCGCGCGGAGACCGTCCACGAGAAGCCGTCGTACCGCCGTGCCTTCGCCTCCCGTCGCTGCATCCTCCCCGCCGACGGCTACTACGAGTGGGTCACCGGCAAGCAGGAGCGCGACCTGGAGGTCGAGGGCAAGAAGAAGCGGCCCCGCAAGCAGCCCTACTTCGTGACGCCGGCCGACGGCTCGGTCTTCGCGATGGCCGGACTGTACGAGTTCTGGCGCGACCGCACGCTGCCCGACGACCACCCGCGGGCGTGGTGGGTGACCTGCTCCGTGATCACCACCGAGGCGGAGGCGAGCCCGCTGGCCGTGGCCCCGGCGGAGGGACCGCACTCCCTCGCCGAGATCCACCCGCGGATGCCGCTGATGCTCACCCCGGACCGCTGGGACGCCTGGCTCGACCCGTCCCGCACCGACCCCGAGGACCTGCGCGGGCTGCTCGCCCCGCCGCCGCCCGGCCTGATGCGCGCCTACCCGGTCACCACCGCCGTCAGCAACGTCCGCAACAACGGACCGGAGCTGCTGAAGGAGCTGGCCGCCCCGGAAGAGGGCACACTCTTCTGACGTGACCACCGAGACGATCACCACGGACGCGGGCGACGCCCGCGTCACCTGGCACCGCGCCGGCACGCCACGCCTCGTCCTGGCCGCGAGTCACGGCGCGGGCGGCGGCATCGAGGCCCGTGACCTCGCCGCGCTCGCCGCCGTCCTCCCCGCGCACGGCGTGACCGTCGCCCTCGTCGAGCAGCCCTGGCGGGTGGCCGGCAAGAAGGTCGCCCCGGCGCCGAAGACCCTGGACACCGGCTGGCGCGGCGTCTGGCCCGCGCTGACCGCGCCGGGCCTGCCGGTGATCTCCGGCGGACGCAGCGCCGGCGCCCGCGTCGCCTGCCGCACCGCCCCCGAGCTGGGCGCGCACGCCGTGCTCGCGCTGAGCTTCCCGCTCCATCCCCCGGGCAGGCCGGAGAAGTCGCGCGCGGAGGAACTGCTGGGCGCGGGCGTCCCCACCCTCGTCGTCCAGGGCGGCAACGACCCCTTCGGGAAACCCGCCGAGTTCCCGAAGGGTGACCACGAACTGGTCGAGGTGCCGCAGGCGGACCACGGCTTCGCCGTGCCCAGGCGGGCGGACCTCACGCAGGAGGAGACCCTCCAGGTGATCACGGACGCGGTCGTGCGGTGGACGGCCGCCCTGGGCTGACGCGCGGGAATGCGAGCGCGGCCCCCGCTGTTGTGGGGTGCGTACGTGCCGGTCGAACGGCACCGCCGCCGTAGGAGAGGAAGTCCACCGCATGGGTTCCACGTTCTGCCCGAGCCGCAGTGCCCGCGCCGACCTCGACTGGACGGTGCTGCACGCGGCCAAGACCGCCCCGATTCGGGCGGCGGGCGGACCGGATCGTCGTCTATCCTCCGATTCGGGTGAGGCCGGTCCCGGTCTCGTCGCGACGACACTTGAGGAGGTGGGTCCGGTTCCCGGTACCGACGCAGGGACCGAACACGGCCAGGCGGAGCAGCCCGAGGGCCAGGGCGGCACGGGCGCGGAGTCGACGGCGGAGCGCAGCGCGCGCTTCGAACGGGACGCGCTCGAGTTCCTCGACCAGATGTACTCGGCCGCGCTGCGCATGACGCGTAACCCGGCCGACGCCGAGGACCTGGTGCAGGAGACCTACGCCAAGGCGTACGGATCCTTCCACCAGTTCCGCGAGGGCACCAACCTCAAGGCGTGGCTGTACCGGATCCTCACCAACACCTTCATCAACTCGTACCGCAAGAAGCAGCGCGAACCCCAGCGCTCCGCGGCCGAGGAGATCGAGGACTGGCAGCTGGCGCGCGCCGAGTCGCACATGTCCACGGGTCTGCGCTCCGCCGAGTCGCAGGCGCTGGACCACCTGCCGGACTCGGACGTCAAGGAAGCCCTTCAGGCGATCCCGGAGGAGTTCCGCATCGCGGTCTACCTCGCCGATGTCGAGGGCTTTGCCTACAAGGAGATCGCCGACATCATGGGGACACCCATCGGTACGGTGATGTCCCGGCTTCACCGGGGACGTCGCCAGCTGCGCGGCATGCTCGAGGACTACGCGCGCGAGCGCGGACTGGTCCCGGCCGGTGCCGGAGAGTCGAACGAAGCGAAAGGCTCGGGGTCATGAGCTGCGGAGAGCCGCACGAGACGGATTGCAGCGAAATCCTCGATCATCTCTACGAGTTCCTCGACCGTGAGATGCCGGATTCCGACTGCCGGAAGTTCGAGCACCACTTCGAGGAGTGCTCGCCCTGCCTGGAGAAGTACGGACTGGAGCAGGCGGTCAAGAAGCTCGTCAAGCGCTGTTGCGGACAGGACGACGTGCCGGGCGACCTGCGGTCGAAGGTCATGGGCCGGATCGACCTGATCCGCTCCGGGCAGAACGTGCCCGAACAGGACGTCACGGCCGCCCCGCAGGAGTCCTGACACCTCCCCTCCCCAGAGGTCGCGTCACCCGATTGTGCTAATCCGCGGGCGGTCCGCCCGCGGCGGCGCCTCCCCCCGTCCTAGGCTCCAGAAGCCGGAGGGCGCCGGAAGACGCGCGCGGCACGGTCGGGGGAGGGGCTCATGGAGGCGTTACCGGCGCGGGCCCGGGTGTATCTCGTCGGCGTCACCCTGCTCGGGCTGTGCTGTCTGCTCCCCCTGCCGGGCGTCCCCCGGCCGGGGGTGCTGTCGTCCCTGCCGGACCCGCGCGTCCCCTGGTGGCCGGTCGTCCTGCTCGCCGTCCTGTACGCGGGATGCGAGCGCCTCGCCCGGTCCCGCCTCGTCGCCGGCCCGCACCCCGGCGGCACCTTCCACCCCGTGCTGCTGGCCGCGGCCTTCCTGCTGCCGCCCACCGCCGCCGCCCTCGTCGCGCTGCCCGGGGCGCTGCTGCTCCCCGTCGAGCACGGCCCCCGTCTCGCCCGCCGGCTGTGGCGCACCGGCCGGCTCGTCGTCGCCGTGTGGGCCGCGAGCCTGGTCCATCTGAAGACCGGCGGCCGGGACGCGGTGGCGCGCTGCGACATGCCCGGCGCCCTCGCCACCGCGGGCGCCGCGGTGCTCGCGTTCTGCCTCGTCCTCACCCTGCTCGACGGCGGCGTCCTGGCGCCCGCCCCCGGCGGGCTGCCGCGCAGCCGTCCCGCGGCCGCCTGGTGGCGGCTGTTCCTCGGCTCCCTGGCGCCCCTCACCGTGCACGGCCTCGCCGGACTGATGATGGCCCTGCTGTGGCGCAGCCCCTACGGGCCGGTGGCGGCGCTGCTGGTACTGCTGCCGATGGGCGTCTCGTGGTGGGCGTTCGCCCAGTACCACCGGGAGCGCGCCGCCCACCAGGCCACGATCCGCGCGCTGGTGCAGGCCGTCGACATCAAGGACGGCTACACGCGCGGCCACAGCGAGCGCGTCGGCCGCGCCTCCACGCTGATCGCGCGCGAACTCGGCATGGACGACGAGCGGGTCGAGATGCTGCGGTTCGCGGGGATCCTGCACGACGTCGGCAAGCTCGGCGTGCCCACCCGGCTGCTCACCAAGAACGGCCCGCTCACCCCCGAGGAGCGGCGGGTGATCGAACTGCACCCCGAGTACGGGCACGAGATGGTGCGCGGCATCTCCTTCCTCGGCGAGGCCCGCGCGGCCGTGCTGCACCACCACGAGCGGCTCGACGGCACCGGCTACCCCTACGGGCTGGCGGGCGGTCAGATCCCGGAGTCCGCGCGGTTGGTCGCGGTCGCCGACGCCTTCGACGCGATGACCTCCACCCGCAGCTACAGCAGGGCGCGCCCGGTGCCCGTGGCGCTGGAGGAGCTCCAGCGCTGCGCGGGCACGCACTTCGACCCGCGGATGGTGAAGGCGCTCGTCCGCGCGATCGGCCGCACCGGCTGGCACCCCGCGGTGACCGCCGACGAGCCACGGCAGGCGGCCGTCCCCGGTCCCACCGCACCCGTCACCGGCCGCCCCGGGGCGCGCCGGTGAGGCCCCGCGCGCGCACCGTCCCGCTGCACACCGTCGTGCACCTGTGCGCCGTCGTCCTCGCGGCCGGGTCGCTGGGCACGACGCTGTACCACGGCGTCGAGGACCGCTCCACCGCCCTGGCCTTCGGGACGCTCGTCGCGGTCGGCGAGCTCACCCGGCGGGGCGGCCGGGGGATCCGGGAGCCCGCGCCGCTCGCCGCGGCCGGCTCGCTGGCGTACGCCCTGCTCGGCGAGGTCGCGGGGCGGCCCGCCGAGCACGGCGCCGCCCAGGTCGTCACCGTGGTGCTCGCCGCGTCGCTGCTCGGCAGCGTCCCGCACGTCGGCCGCGGCGACGGGCCCGCCCTGGACCCGGTGACCCGCCGGGTGCTGACCGTCGGCTTCGTCGCCGTGTGCTTCCACCCGCTGCACGCCCGGGGCGCGTTCGAGGCCCTCAGCGGGCCGGGACACGCGCTGCTGCTGCTCGTCCTGCTGACCCTGACCGCGCTGTGCGACGCCGTGCTCGCCGCCGCGCTGGCCCACTCCCGCACCGGCTGGCCCTTCCCGCCGCTGCTGCGCGACGAACTGCGGGCCGTGCCCGGCATCGGGGCCGCCGTCGTCGCCACCGGCGCGGTGATGGCGCTGGGCGCGGCGGTCGTGGGGCTGTGGGCGCTGCCCGTGTTCTCCGTGCCGCTGCTGCTCGCGCAGCTGTCCCACCGGAGGTACACGGCGGTGCGCGCCACCTACCGGCAGACCATCGCGTCCCTGGCGCGGGCCACCGAGATCGCCGGGTACACCCCGCACGGGCACTCGCGCCGGGTCGCCGCGCTCAGCCAGGCGGTGGGCCGGGACCTCGGGCTGACCGAGCCGGAGCTGACCGTGCTGGAGTACGCGGCGCTGATGCACGACATCGGGCAGCTCAGCCTCGTCGACCCGGTGCCCGAGGGCGCCACCGCCGGGCTGCCGCCCGCCGAGCAGCGGCGGATCGCGCTGCTGGGCGGCGCGGTGGTGCGGCAGACCGGGGTGGACACCCGGGTCGCCGTGATCGTCGAACGCCAGGCGGACCCGCACGCCGAGCAGCCGCTCGCCGCACGTATCGTCCGGGTGGTGAACGCGTACGACGAGAAGTGCAGGGAAGGAGGGCCCGGGGGGCCGCTGACCGCGCTGGAGGAACTGCGGCTGGGGGCCGCCGGGGAGTACGCGCCGGAGGTCGTCGAGGCCCTGGCCAGGGTTCTGTCCCGGGACACGGAGAGGACGCGTGAGCAGGTGGACCGGTCGTGGTGAGAGGGCGGACCGGGCGGTCTGGTTCCCGGCCGTGCTGGGTAACCCATGGGTAATGAGCGCCCTCGCGGCCGTACGTGGTTGGATGCGAAGGAGAGGGTGTCCGGGGGCGCCGATCGCTGCGGCCGGCCCACCGAACGGAACTGGCAGGCGGGAATCGTGAGGATCTTCGGCAAGGGACGTCACCGGCCCTCCGCCTCCTGGCGGCAGGCCACGGACCGCGCGTTCACGCTCATCGGCGACGGCCGGTACGAGGACGCGGGCGCGCTGCTGACACGGGCCGCCGATCTGGAGCCCTGGCTGTCGGAGTCCTGGTTCAACCTCGCGCTGCTGCACAAGTTCCGGCACGACTGGGAGCAGGCGCGCGCGGCCGGGCTGCGCGCCGTCGCCCTGCTCGACCGCGACACCGGGGCGCCGGACTGGTGGAATGTGGGCATCGCCGCCACCGCCCTCCAGGACTGGCCGCTGGCCCGCCGCGCCTGGCAGGCGTACGGGCTCAAGGTGCCAGGACCCGCGACCGACTCGGGCGAGCCCCTCGGCATGGACCTGGGCAGCGCGGCCGTACGGCTGTCCCCGGAGGGGGAGGCCGAAGTGGTCTGGGGGCGGCGGCTCGACCCCGCCCGCATCGAGGTGCTGTCCATCCCCCTGCCGTCCTCCGGGCGCCGCTGGGGCGAGGTCGTCCTGCACGACGGGGTGCCGCACGGCGAGCGGAGCACCGCCGCCGGGCACACCTACCCGGTGTTCGACGAGATCGAGTTGTGGGCGCCCTCGCCGGTGCCGACCTGGGTGGTGCTGCTGGAGGCCGCGTCCGAGGCCGACCGGGACGCGCTGGAACAGCTCGCCTCCGACGCCGGGTTCGCGGCCGAGGACTGGTCGTCGTCGGTGCGGCTGCTGTGCCGGATGTGCTCGGAGTCGCGGATGCCGTCCGACGAGGGGGACGGGGAGCATCTCGATCCTCACGATCACAGCGAGCCGGGACATCCCGGGCCGCTGGGGCACCGTACGGACGGACAGCTGTGGGTGCCGGAGCGGGAGTGCGGCATCGCCGCGCCCGCGGCGCTGGTGCGGGGGTTGCTGGACGGGTGGGTCGCGGACAGCCCGGATTCCCGGGACTGGCGGGATCTCGAAGAGGTCTGCTAGCACCGTGGCCGGGTGCGGGGTCGTGGGCGGCTGAGCGCGCAGTTCCCCGCGCCCCTTCCAGGGGCGTTGCACTTACCCTTGTGACACCACCTCCGGTCATCTCAGGAAGGCACACGTCGGTCATGGCTCAGCAGGACACCGATCAGCAGCACGCGGGCGTGCTCCCCGTCGACGACGAGGGCTACGTCATCGACACGGAGGACTGCGAGAAGCGCGAGGCGGCCTGGCGGGAGCGCGGCACCTCGCGCCCGATCACCGTGGTCGGCAACCCGGTGCTGCACAAGGAGTGCAAGGACGTCACGGACTTCGGCGAGGAGTTCCAGCAGCTGGTCGCCGACATGTTCGCCAGCCAGCGCACCGCCGAGGGCGTGGGCCTGGCCGCCAACCAGATCGGCGTCGACCTGAAGGTCTTCGTCTACGACTGCCCGGACGACGAGGGCGTGCGCCACGTCGGCGTGGTCTGCAACCCCGAGCTGGTCGAACTGCCCGCCGAGCGGCGCCGGCTGGACGACAGCAGCGAGGGCTGTCTGTCGGTGCCCACCGCCTACGCGCCGCTGGCCCGGCCCGACTACGCCGAGGTGACCGGTCAGGACGAGAAGGGCAACCCGATCCGGGTACGCGGAACGGGCTACTTCGCGCGCTGCCTCCAGCACGAGACGGACCACCTGTACGGCTACCTCTACATCGACCGGCTGTCGAAGCGGGAGCGCAAGGCGGCCCTCAAGCAGATGGCCGAGAACGAGCCGCGCTACCCCGTGGTCGCCAACGACTGACCGCCGTCACGGCTCACTTCACCCCTCGCTCACGGCGCCCGATCCGGCACATCCCGGACGGGCGCCGTTCGGCTGTGCGCATCCCAAGGTAGTGAAAGAAGCAAATCCGTTCCCAGAACGGTCGCTTGTGGTGCTGAATGGAGGTGCGGGGATACGCACGGCGTGCGCCCGGCTCGGGGGACGGGGCGCTCAACTGGCGGCTGAGAGGGGATTGTTCGTGCATGCTTTGTCACACGGCACCACATCGGCACCGACCACCATCGCAGTTCCACCGGCGCTGTCTCTTCCGGTGATCGAGGCGGCGTTTCCCCGGCAACTCCACCCGTATTGGCCGAAGCTCCAGAGGGAGACCCGGGCATGGCTGCTCGAAAAGCGGCTCATGACGCCGGAGAAGGTGGAGTCATATGCCGACGGCCTGTGCTACACGGACCTCATGGCGGGCTACTACATAGGCGCGCCCGACGAGGTCCTCCAGGCGATAGCGGACTACAGCGCCTGGTTCTTCGTCTGGGACGACCGTCACGACCGCGACATCGTGCACGGCCGCCCCGACGCCTGGCGGCGGCTGAAGGACCTGCTGCACAGCGCCCTCGACCGCCCCGGTGACCACCTGGGTCACCAGGACCCCGTGGTCGCGGGCCTCGCCGACAGCGTGCGGCGGCTCTACGCCTTCCTTCCGGACACCTGGAACGCCCGGTTCGCGCGCCACTTCCACACCGTGATCGAGGCGTACGACCGGGAGTTCCACAACCGCACCGAGGGCATCGTCCCGACCGTCGAGGAATACCTCGAACTGCGCCGCCTCACCTTCGCGCACTGGATCTGGACCGACCTTCTGGAACCGAGCGCCGGACATGAACTCCCGGACGCGGTGCGGAAGAACCCGGCCTATCGGAAACCGGCGCTGCTCAGCCAGGAATTCGCCGCCTGGTACAACGACCTCTGCTCGCTGCCCAAGGAAATCGCCGGAAACGAGGTGCACAATCTCGGCATCAGTCTCGTCACCCACGAGGGAATGACCCTCGAAGAGGCGATCGCCGACGTACGGCGCCGCGTGGAGGAATGCATCAGCGAATTCCTGGACGCGGAACAGGAGGCATTACGGTTCGCCGACCGGCTCGACGACGGGACGGTGGGCGGAAAGGAGACGAGCGCCGCCGTGCGCGCCTGCGTCGGCAACATGCGGAACTGGTTCAGTTCCGTCTACTGGTTCCACCACGAGTCCGGCCGGTACCGGGTCGACAGCTGGGACGACCGGTCCACACCCCCGTACGTCAACAACGCAGCGGAAGGTGAGAAATGACCGTCGAGTCCGTACACCCGGGAGACACCACCGCGACCGCCGAACCGCCCGTGGCCGGCGGCACCGTCCCGCTCCTCGGCCACGGCTGGCGGCTGGCGCGCGACCCGCTGGCCTTCCTGTCCCAGTTGCGCGACCACGGCGACGTGGTCCGTCTGAAGCTCGGACCCAAGACCGTGTACGCCGTCACCACCCCCGCCCTCACCGGCGCCGTGGCGCTCAGCCCGGACTACATCATCGCCGGGCCCCTGTGGGAGTCGCTGGAGAGCCTGCTCGGCAAGGAGGGCGTGGCCACCGCCAACGGACCGCTGCACCGGCGTCAGCGGCGGACCATCCAGCCCGCGTTCCGGCTCGACGCGATCCCCGCCTACGGCCCGATCATGGCCGAGGAGGCCTACGCGCTGGTGAAGCGCTGGCGCACCGGCGGGCCGCTGGACATCACGGCGGAGTCCTTCCGGTCGGCGGTGCGCGTCACCGCCCGCTGCCTGATGCGCGGCAGCTACATGGACGACCGCGCCGACCGCATATGCGCCGATCTGGCCACCCTGTTCAGCGGGATGTACCAGCGCATGGTGGTGCCGCTCGGACCGCTCTACAAGGTGCCCCTCCCGGCCAATCGGGAATTCAACCGGGCGCTGGCCGATTTGCATGTCCTGGTCGACGAGATCATCGCCGACCGACGGGCAAGCGGTCAAAAACCGGACGATTTGCTGACGGCTTTGCTGGACGCGAAGGACGACAATGGCGACCCCATCGGGGAACAGGAGATCCATGATCAGGTCATCGCCATCCTGACCCCCGGCGCCGAAACCGTCGGATCCACGCTCATGTCGCTGCTCCTGGTTCTCACCGAGCACCCGGAACTCGGCGACAAGATCCGCGACGAGGTGAAATCGGTCGTCGGTGACCGCCGGGTGGCATTCGAGGACGTACGGAAGCTGACGTACACCGCGAATGTCGTCACGGAGACCCTGCGGCTGTATCCGGCCGTATGGATATTGACCCGCCGTGCGGTCGCCGACACGGAACTCGGCGGTTACCGCATTCCGAAGGGCGCGGACCTCATCTACAGCCCGTACGCGGTCCAGCGCGACCGGCGGTCGTACGAGCGGAACGAGGACTTCGACCCGGACCGCTGGCTCCCGGAGCGGTCCAAGGACGTGCCCAAGTACGCGATGAGCCCGTTCAGCGTGGGCAACCGCAAGTGCCCCAGCGACCACTTCTCCATGGCGGAGCTCACGCTCATCACCGCCGTGGTCGCCCACGCGTACCGCTTCGAGCACGCGTCGGACTCCGACCCCCGGCCCCGCATCGGCATCACCCTGCGGCCCCGTCGGCTGATGCTGCGGGCGCTGCCCCGCTGACGTCCCGCCGTCCGGCGCGCGGTCAGGCGGCCTCCGGGCCCCTGAACGCGCGCCGGTAGGACTGCGGGGTGGTCCCCACCGCGCGCACGAAGTGGTGGCGCAGCGCGGCCGCGTTGCCGAAGCCGGTACGGCCCGCGATCGCGTCCACCGTCTCGTCCGTCCGCTCCAGCAGATGCTGGGCCAGCAGCACCCGCTGGCGCAGGATCCAGCGGTAGGGCGTGGTGCCGGTCTCCTGCTGGAAGCGGCGGGCGAAGGTGCGCGGCGACATGTGGGCGCGGGCGGCGAGCTGCTCGACGGTGACCTCCTCGTCGAGGTGCTGCTCCATCCACACCAGCACCCCGGCGACCGAGTCGCCCCCGGGCTCCGGCAGCGGACGCTCGATGTACTGGGCCTGTCCGCCGTCGCGGTGCGGCGGCACCACCATCCGCCGGGCGATCCGGTTGGCCACCTCCGGGCCCTGCTCCTTGCGCACCAGGTGCAGACAGGCGTCGATGCCCGCGGCGGTGCCCGCCGAGGTGATCACCGGGTCCTCGTCGACGTAGAGCACGTCGGGCTCGACCGTCAGCTGCGGATAGCGGCGGCTCAGTTCCTCCGCGTGCTTCCAGTGCACCGCGGCGCGCCGCCCCTCCAGCAGCCCCGCGGCGGCCAGCACGAACACCCCCGAGCACACGCTCAGCACCCGCGCGCCCCGGTCCACCGCCCGGCGCAGCGCGTCCAGCATGTCGGGCGGGAACTCCCGGGAGGCGTAGGAGGCGCCGGCGGGCACGGTGATCAGGTCGGCCGTCTCCAGCCGCTCCAGACCGTGCTCGGTCCCCAGGGTGAAACCGGCGCCCACACGCACCGAGGCTCCCTCCGCCGAGGCGACGGCGAAGTCGTACACCGGCAGCCCGTCGTCGCTGCGGTCGATGCCGAAGACCTCGCAGACCACGCCGAGTTCGAAGGGATTCACGCCGTCGAGGAGGACGGCCGCCACATTCCGGAGCATGGCTCCAGTGTGCCGCACCGTTGGCAGTAAATCGAGGGTGTACGACAGTCCTGCCACTCCCGGTCAGGAGTGTCCGGCGCGACAGTGGTGTACATGAACACGACGCAGACAGAAGCACTGATCTCGATGGTGGCCGTCCTCGGCCTGTTCGTCCTCATGGTCGCGCCCGCCGTGATCGGCATCCTGCGCGACCGCCGCCTCGACCGGCAGATCCGGCGGGCTGCGGCGGCCCCCGTCACCGGGCCGTCCGACCAGCCGGCCGCGTCCGGCCCGGCGCGCGGGACCGCCCCGCGCCGCCCCGCACGGGCGGCGTGAGACGGCCCCGGCGCCCGGGCGTCAGAAGTCCTCGTCCAGGTCGACCGTGCCCTCCACGGCGACCTGGTACGCGGACGGACGGCGCTCGAAGAAGTTAGTCAGCTCCTGCACACCCTGAAGCTCCATGAAGGAGAACGGGTTCTCCGAGCCGTACACCGGCGCGAAGCCCAGCCGCACCAGCCGCTGGTCGGCGACGCACTCCAGGTACTGCCGCATCGACGCGGTGTTCATCCCCGGCAGCCCGTCGCCGCACAGGTCACGGGCGAACTGCAGCTCCGCCTCGACGGCCTCGCGCAGCATGTCGGTGACCTGGCGTCCGAGCTCCTCGTCGAACAGCTCGGGCTCCTCCTTGCGCACGGTGTCCACCACGTCGAACGCGAACGACATGTGCATCGTCTCGTCGCGGAACACCCAGTTGGTGCCGGTCGCCAGGCCGTGCAGCAGGCCCCGGCTGCGGAACCAGTAGACGTAGGCGAACGCGCCGTAGAAGAACAGCCCTTCGATGCAGGCCGCGAAGCAGATCAGGTTGAGCAGGAAACGGCGCCGGTCCGCCCGGGACTCCAGCCGGTCGATCTTCTCCACCGAGTCCATCCACCGGAAGCAGAACTCGGCCTTCTCCCGGATGGACGGGATGTTCTCCACGGCCGCGAAGGCCGCCGCCCGGTCGTCCGGATCGGGCAGATAGGTGTCCAGCAGGGTCAGGTAGAACTGGACGTGCACGGCCTCCTCGAACAGCTGCCGCGACAGGTACAGCCGCGCCTCGGGCGAGTTGATGTGCTTGTACAGCGTCAGCACCAGGTTGTTCGCCACGATCGAGTCGCCGGTGGCGAAGAACGCCACGAGCCGGCCGATCAGATGCTGCTCCTCGGGCGTCAGCTTCGCCAGGTCGGCGACGTCCGAGTGCAGGTCCACCTCCTCGACGTGCCAGGTGTTCTTGATCGCGTCCCGGTAGCGCTCGTAGAAATCCGGGTAGCGCATGGGGCGCAGGGTCAGCTCGAAGCCGGGGTCGAGCAGGTTCTTGGTCGTGCTGGCGGTCACTGGCAGGCCTCGCAGGATTCGGGGTTCTCGAGGGAGCAGGCGACGGCCTCGGGGTCGGCCGGCTGCTGGACGGGCACGGCGGCGCGGGCCGCGCGGGCGATCCGGGTCGCCGGGCGGGAGCGCAGGTAGTAGGTGGTCTTCAGCCCCTGCTTCCAGGCGTAGGCGTACATCGAGGAGAGCTTCCCGATGGTCGGCGTCTCCAGGAACAGGTTGAGCGACTGCGCCTGGTCCAGGAACGGGGTGCGGGCGGCGGCCATGTCGATCAGCCCGCGCTGCGGGATCTCCCACGCCGTGCGGTACAGCCGCCGTACGTCCTCGGGGATCCACGCGAAGTCCTGCACCGAGCCGTTTGCCTCGCGCAGCGCCTCCCGGGTGCGCGCGTCCCACACGCCGAGCCGCTTGAGATCGTTCACCAGGTACGAGTTGACCTGGAGGAACTCCCCGGACAGCGTCTCGCGCTTGAACAGGTTGGACACCTGCGGCTCGATGCACTCGTACACGCCGGCGATGGACGCGATGGTCGCGGTGGGCGCGATCGCCAGCAGCAGCGCGTTGCGCAGGCCCGTGGCGGCGATCCGGGTCCGCAGCGCCTCCCAGCGCTCCGGCCAGGCGAGCTCGACGCCGTAGTGGTCGGGGTGCAGCACGCCCCGCGCGGTACGGGTCTTCTCCCAGGCGGGCAGCGGGCCGTGCCGCTCCGCGAGGGCGGCGGACGTCTCGTACGCGGCGAGCATGATCCGCTCGGCGATCCGGGTGGACAGCGCCTTCGCCTCGGGGGAGTCGAAGGGCATCCGCATCCGGAAGAACACGTCCTGGAGCCCCATCACGCCCAGACCCACCGGGCGCCAGCGGCTGTTGGACCGGGACGCCTCCTCGGTCGGGTAGAAGTTGATGTCGACCACCCGGTCCAGGAACGTCACGGCGGTGCGGACCGCCGCGTCCAGGCGCTCCCAGTCCATGCCGTCCGCGCCGGCGAAGGCCGCGAGGTTGACCGAGCCGAGGTTGCAGACCGCCGTCTCCCCGTCGTCGGTGACCTCCAGGATCTCCGTGCACAGGTTGGAGGAGTGGACGACGTGGCCCGGCTCGGCGGTCTGGTTGGCGGTGCGGTTGGCGGTGTCCTTGAAGGTCATCCAGCCGTTGCCGGTCTGCGCGAGGGTGCGCATCATCCGGCCGTACAGCTCGCGGGCCGGGAGCGTCCTGCGGGCCAGGCCCTTCGCCTCGGCGGCGCGGTAGGCCGCGTCGAACTCCTCGCCCCACAGGTCGACCAGCCCGGGCACGTCCACCGGGGAGAACAGCGACCACTGCGCGTCGTCGGCGACCCGGCGCATGAACTCGTCCGGCACCCAGTGCGCCAGGTTCAGGTTGTGCGTACGGCGGGCGTCCTCACCGGTGTTGTCGCGCAGTTCGAGGAACTCCTCGATGTCCGCGTGCCAGGTCTCCAGGTAGACCGCGGCCGCGCCCTTGCGCCGGCCGCCCTGGTTCACGGCGGCGACCGAGGCGTCCAGCGTCTTCAGGAACGGGACGATGCCGTTGGAGTGCCCGTTGGTGCCGCGGATCAGCGAACCCCGGGCGCGGACGCGGGAGAAGGACAGGCCGATGCCGCCGGCGTGCTTGGAGAGGCGGGCGACCTGGTGGTAGCGCTCGTAGAGGGAGTCCAGCTCGTCCTTGGGGGAGTCCAGGAGGTAGCAGGACGACATCTGCGGGTGGCGGGTGCCGGAGTTGAACAGCGTGGGGGAGGAGGGCAGGTAGTCCAGCCGGCTCATCAGCCCGTAGAGGGCGGCGACCTCCTCCAGCGCCCGCTCGCTGTCGTCCTCGGCGAGCCCGCAGGCGACCCGCAGCAGGAAGTGCTGGGGCGTCTCGACGACCTTGCGGGTGGCGGGGTGGCGCAGCAGGTAGCGGCTGTGCAGGGTGCGCAGCCCGAAGTAGCCGAACCGGTCGTCGGCGTCCGTGTCGATCAGCGCGTCCAGCCGGGCCGCGTGGAGCCGGACGAAGGCGGCGGTGCGGTCGCCGATCAGGCCCTCCCGGTGCCCGGCGGCCACCGAGCCGGTGAACGAGGTGACGCCCTGCGAGGCGGCCTCGGCACGGATGCCGAGGGTCAGCAGCCGGGCGGCGAGCCGGGAGTACGCGGGGTCCTCGGAGATCAGCCCGGCCGCCGCCTCGGTGGCCAGGTCCCGCAGCTCCGCCTCGTCGGCGGCGGCGGACCGGCCGCGCAGCGCGGCGGCGGCCACCCGGCCGGGGTCGGCGTCGGGCAGGTCGGCGGTCAGCTGGGTCAGGGTCCGCAGCAGCGCGGCCCCGGGGCCGTCGCTCTCCTCGGTCACGCGGGTCGCTGAAGCCGGATCGGCTGGCGCGATGGTCACGTGGGGCTCTCCCTCGCTCGGCACGGGGGCCTCGAAGAGCGCAGGGGGCAGCACACGAACGCACACGGCGTCGCGTCCACCGGCCCATTCCGCGAGGCCCGGACGTCAGGGCACCCGGACCGGAAGGGCCGGGCGCACTGTCGGCAGGTCCTCGGACTGACTCCCGTGCGCGCCCGTGGGCAGGCAGGGGTACACCGTTGCGGGACAGTTCCGGATTCGCACCGGATTCCCCTGCGGCGACAGCGAGCATGAGCATACATCTTGTGCCGGGTGCCGCCAGCACCCCCATATGTTGTGTCGGACCGGTGTCAGAGCGTCAACTCGTAGGTGAGAAGCATGATGTCGTCCAGCTCCGGCAGCGGGTTCCAGTCCCGGTCCGGGGTGCGGGTGAAGCCCAGCCGCTCGTAGATCCGGTGGGCGGAGTGCATGGTGCGCTGGGTCGACAGCACGATCCGCCCGCACCCCTCGATCCCTCGTGCCCGGTCGACACAGGCGCGCACCAGAGCCTCCCCGGCCCCGCGGCCCCGGCCCGCGCGGGCCACCGCCAGCATCCGTATCTCCGCCTCGCCCGGCCCCGCTATGTCGGCCATCGGCCCGGGCCCCGGCACGAAGGTCACCCCGCCCAGCAGCGTGCCGTGCTCCACGGCGACCAGCACCTCGGCGGCCGCCGCCCGCTTCGCCACGTCCCGCAGCTCGCCCAGGTAGGCGTCGCTCTCCCCGAAGTCCAGCAGCCCGTCGCCGAGATAGGCCTGCGCGGTGATCTCACCGAGTTCCGCGTGTTCGCCGGTCGTCGCCGGCCGGATGACGATGTCCATGCGGGGGAGTCTGCCGCACGGGTACGGCAGCGGGCCGCCGGTTTTCCACCGGCGGCCCGCTGCCTCGTACGCGACGGCGTCAGTGCGCGCTGCCCGCCGTGGCCGGCGGGAGCTCCACCTGGACTCCGGGGTCGCCCGAGTCCGCCGTGTAGTCCTCCGGCTTGGTCTGGTCGATGCCCTCGGGCGCCTTGAGAGCCCGCATGACGAAGGTCAGGACGACCGTGACCACCACGTTGATCACGAAGGCGGTGAGACCGATGTAGCCGATCTCCCCGATGCCCGGGATCTCCTTGGCGGACCCGCCGAAGTGCTTCTGCGTCGGCGACGCCACCCCGTACGCGGCGACCGTGCCGTAGATCATGCCGACCGCCCAGCCGCCGATCAGCGCCCAGCGGTGGAACCAGCGGGTGAACAGGCCGCCCACCAGCGCAGGGAAGGTCTGCAGGATCCAGATGCCGCCCAGCAGCTGGAAGTTGATCGCGACGGTCTTGTCCATGGTCAGCACGAAGACCAGCGCGCCCACCTTCACCAGCAGGGACACGATCTTGGAGACCGCGGTCTCCTGCTTCGGCGTCGCGTCCGGCTTGATGAAGTCCTTGTAGATGTTGCGGGTGAACAGGTTCGCCGCCGCGATCGACATGATCGCCGCCGGCACCAGCGCGCCGATGCCGATCGCCGCGAAGGCCACCCCGGCGAACCAGTCCGGGAACATGTTCTCGAACAGCTGAGGGATGGCCAGCTGGCCGTTCTGCACCTTCACCCCGGCCGCGATCGCCATGAACCCGAGCAGCGCCAGCAGGCCCAGCATCAGCGAGTACAGCGGCAGGATCGTGGTGTTGCGGCGGATCACCTCACGGCTGCGGGAGGACAGCGTCGCGGTGATCGAGTGCGGATACATGAACAGCGCGAGCGCCGAGCCCAGCGCCAGCGTGGCGTACGTCCACTGGCCCGCCTCACCCGGCACCAGGGAGCCGCGCGGCGCACCGGTGGCCGGGTTGGTCTGGCTGTACGCCTCCTGCGCGGAGGCGAAGATCTCGTCGAACCCGCCCAGCTTGATCGGGATGTAGATGATCGCCACCGCGATCACGATGTAGATCAGCGTGTCCTTGACGAACGCGATCAGCGCGGGCGCCCGCAGCCCCGACGAGTAGGTGTACGCGGCGAGCACGCCGAAGGCGATGAGCAGCGGCAGGTCCTTGATGAACCAGTTGGTGTTCTCGCCGCCGCCGACGCCCATCACGTCCAGCACGGCCTGGATGCCGACCAGCTGCAACGCGATGTACGGCATCGTCGCCAGGATGCCGGTGACCGCGACGGCCAGCGACAGCCCCTTCGAGCCGAACCGCCCGCGCACGAAGTCGGAGGTCGTCACATAGCCGTGCTTGTGCGACACCGACCACAGCCGGGGCAGGAAGGTGAAGATCAGCGGATACACGAGGATCGTGTACGGCACCGCGAAGAAGCCGGCCGCGCCCGCCGCGTAGATCGCCGCCGGGACGGCCACGAAGGTGTACGCGGTGTACAGGTCGCCGCCCAGCAGGAACCAGGTGACCCAGGTGCCGAACGAGCGCCCGCCCAGGCCCCATTCGTCGAGGGTGTGCTCGTTCGCGGCCTTGCGCCAGCGCGCGGCCAGGAAGCCCATCACGGTGACGAGCACGAAGAAGAAGATGAAGACGGCGAGTGCCACGCCGTTCACGCCGTCGTTCACTGCTCCGCACCGCCCTTCCGGTTCGAGCGGGCGCGCTGGTCACGCTGCCAGAGCTGGTACGCGACCATCGTCAGCGCGGTCGAGATCAGCACCCACAGCATCTGGTACCAGTAGAAGAAGGGGATGCCGATGAACACCGGGTCGGTCTTGGCGTAGGACCCGACCCAGAGCATGGCGACGAATGGTGCGAGCAGGCAGATGCCGATGACGACGCGCATGGGCGTCACCACCGGCTCCGGTGTTGTTTGCGGGGTTTGCGACATCAGACGGCTCCCGTCCCCTCACTGATCGCCGACGTTGGCTCGCGGCAATGTAGGTGAGGGCGCGGGACGGTCGTAACCCCCCGTAGGAGGGGCGGTATGCAGCAGCAGCGCAACCGCAAGGCAACAGCAACGAAAATCCTGTCAACCACCCGGTCTGTCGGGTTTTGCGGACGCGCGGCCGGGCCGCACCGGCGGTCTGCCGGGCTCAGTCCTGGGGGCGCTTGAGGCGCGCGACGAACTTGTACCGGTCGCCCCGGTACACCGACCGCACCCACTCCACTGGCTGCCCGTCCCGGTCGAGCGAGTGCCGGGACAGCATCAGCATCGGCAGACCGACGTCGGTGCCGAGCAGGCCCGCCTCGCGCGGCGTGGCCAGGGACGTCTCGATGGTCTCCTCGGCCTCCGCGAGACGGACGTCGTACACCTCGGCGAGGGCGGTGTAGAGGGAGGTGTACTTCGTCAGGCTGCGGCGCAGGGCCGGGAAGCGCTTGGCGCTGAGGTGGGTCGTCTCGATGGCCATCGGCTCGCCGTTGGCCATGCGCAGCCGCTCGATGCGCAGCACCCGGCCGCCGGCGGTGATGTCGAGCAGGCCGGCGAGCCGGTCGTCGGCCGTGATGTACCCGAGGTCGAGGAGCTGCGAGGTCGGCTCGAGCCCCTGGGCGCGCATGTCCTCGGTGTACGAGGTGAGCTGGAGCGCCTGGGAGACCTTGGGCTTGGCGACGAAGGTGCCCTTGCCCTGGATCCGTTCCAGACGGCCCTCGACCACCAGTTCCTGGAGCGCCTGGCGCACGGTGGTGCGCGAGGTGTCGAACTCGGCCGCCAGCGTGCGCTCGGGCGGGACCGGCGTGCCGGGGGGCGCGGTCTCGGTCATGTCGAGCAGGTGTTTCTTCAGCCGGTAGTACTTAGGCACGCGCGCCGTACGGACCGCGGTCCCGCCCTCGTTCTCCGCACTGCTGACGTCGGTGCTCATGCTCTGCCTTCCCGGCTCCGGCTGCCGAAGCGGCCGACAGACCGTCGGCCACGGCTGACATCGTGGCACGGCTCCGGGCGGGGGCGGACCCTCGCACGCTCCGTGATCCCTTTTGTATACCCCTGTGACCAGCGATGGTCCAGACCACGGGCGGTGGTCAGAGCCCCTGCCACTCCGGCTTGTTGGCGTAGGTGTGCCGGAAGTAGTCGGTGAGCTTCAGCTTGGAGGCGGCGGCCTCGTCGACCACCACGGTGGCGTGCGGGTGCAGTTGCAGCGCGGACGCCGGGCACACCGCGGCGACCGGGCCCTCGACGGTGGCGGCGACCGCGTCCGCCTTGCCCTCGCCGGTGGCCAGCAGCACCAGGTGCCGGGCCTCCAGGATGGTGCCGATGCCCTGGGTGATGACGTGGTGCGGCACCTGGCCGATGTCGCCGTCGAAGAAGCGGGCGTTGTCCACCCGGGTCTGCTCGGTCAGCGTCTTGATCCGGGTGCGCGAGGCGAGCGAGGAGCACGGCTCGTTGAAACCGATGTGCCCGTCGGTCCCGATGCCGAGCAGCTGGAGGTCCACGCCGCCGGCCTCGGACAGCTCCCGGTCGTAGCGCTCGCACGCGGCCTGCACGTCCTCGGCCGTGCCGTCGGGGCCCAGGAAGGCGTCCATCGGGATGCCGAGCGGCTCCAGGACCTCGCGCCGCAGCACCGAGCGGTAGGACTCGGGGTGGTCGGCGGGCAGCCCCACGTACTCGTCGAGCTGGGCCACCCGCGCACGGGAGGCGTCCACGGCGCCGGCGCGGACCTTCGCCGCCAGCGCCTCGTAGACGGGCAGCGGAGTGGAACCGGTCGCCACGCCGAGCAGGGCGTCGGGCTTGCGTCGCAGCAGCCGCGCCATGGCCTCGGCGACGAGCTCGCCTCCCGCCTTGGCGTCCGCAACGATGACAACTTCCACGGTGGGCCTGCCGATCTTCCGGTGGACTCGACTGGGACGGGCCCCGGACGCCGGGGCCATGTGGTTTAGACCAATCTCAATCTAGCAGAGGGCCGCCCGCCCGCCGAGGTGGAAGCGGCACCCGGGGGCGAACCGCTCCCCGCGCCCGGGTGCCCCGAAATCGTGGCGTCCGACCGGCCCCGCGGGCGCCCCTGTCGGGTTAGGCTGCGTGGTGGACCCGCCTGCGTCCGGCGCGACGCGGGGCGAGGGTCGAGGAACGCCTTGCACGACGCATTTACAGGCGCAGTGGTCTAGTCCACAATGCGTAGCAGGACACACAGACCTGCCTTCCCCGCACAGGAAGGCGGACCGAGGATCCGAGGCTCTCTGCCCTGACTGCCCCGGCTCCTCATCCTTCGGCCGACCGGGACCGCACACCCCGCCGGCCGATATTGCTCCGGGCTGCGGTGCCGGGAGGGTTGAGGGTCCCTCCCAGGCGCCGCGGCCCGCGGGTGTTTCGGGGGCGCGCAAACACACAGGTACGCTCGCTGACGTGCCCTCCATGAACGAACTCGTACGCCAGCACACCGCCCTCGACGACACCGACCTCGAGTGGCTCCACCTGCTGGTCTCGGAGTGGCAGCTGCTCTCCGACCTCTCCTTCGCCGACCTGGTCCTGTGGGTCCCCACCCGCGACGGCACGCGCTACGTCTCCGTCGCCCAGATGCGGCCCAACACCGGCCCGACCTCCTACCAGGACGACATGGTCGGCCACCTGGTCCCGCGCGGCCGCAGGCCCATGCTGGACGCGGCCCTGGACGAGGGCCGGATCGTGCGCGAGGGCGACCCGGAGTGGCGCGAGGAGGTCCCGGTCCGCGTCGAGTCCATCCCGGTACGCCGCGAGGGGCGGGTCCTCGGCGTCATCGCGCGCAACACCAACCTGCTCACCGTGCGCACCCCCAGCCGGCTGGAGCTCACGTATCTGCAGAGCGCCTCGGACCTGGCCCAGATGATCGCGGCGGGCGCCTTCCCGTACGCCAACCAGCAGCTGGAGATGGACGCCTCGCCGCGCGTCGGCGACGGCCTCATCCGGCTCGACGCCGACGGCGTCGTCCAGTACGCCTCGCCCAACGCCCTGTCCGCCTACCACCGCCTGGGTCTCGCCGCGGATCTGGTGGGCCATCACCTCGGGCAGACCACCGCCGAACTGGCCCCCTCGCGGGGGCCGGTGGACGAGGCGCTGGCGAAGGTCGCGAGCGGCTGGGCGCCCCGCGAGTTCGAGATCGAGTCGGACGACGGCGTCATCCAGTTCCGCGCGATCCCGCTGAAGCCGAAGGGCACCCGCATCGGCTCCCTGGTGCTGCTCCGGGACGTGACCGAACTGCGCCGCCGCGAACGCGAGTTGATCACCAAGGACGCCACCATCCGGGAGATCCACCACCGGGTGAAGAACAACCTCCAGACGGTGGCCGCCCTGCTGCGGCTCCAGGCCCGCCGGATCGGGTCGGAGCGCGGACGGGCGGCGCTGGAGGAGGCCGTGCGGCGGGTCGGGTCCATCGCCATCGTCCATGAGACGCTGTCTCAAAATCTGGACGAGCGGGTGGAGTTCGACGAGATCGCCGACCGGGTGCTCGCGATGGTCGCCGAGATCTCCCCGGGCAAGGTCGCCGGCCGGCGCTCGGGCCGCTTCGGGATACTCGACGCCGAGGTGGCCACGCCGCTGTCGATGGTGCTGACCGAGGTGCTGCAGAACGCCCTGGAGCACGGCTTCCGCGAGGGCGAGACCGGCACCGTCGAGGTGTCCGCGGTGCGGGGCGGCACCTCACGGGAGGCGCGCCTGCTGGTCACCGTGCAGGACGACGGGGTGGGTCTGCCCGAGGGCTTCGACCCGCACACCGCGGGCAACCTGGGCCTGCAGATCGTACGGACGCTGGTGGAGGGGGAGTTGGGCGGCACCTTTGACATGGTGCCGGCGCCGGAGCGGGGGACCCGGGTGATCCTCGACATCCCGGTGCAAGCGGACTCCTGACCGCCGGGCCCGGTGCGCTCCGGGACAGCAAAAGACCCCGGACCGGGGTCCGGGGCTGATGCTCGTTCCTTCGCTTCCCCCTGCCCGATGGGCTCGGACGCCGGGGGAACTTCGCGCTGCGGCTCGGGGCGGGAGATGCGTGTGCGCCGTCCACGGAATCATCCGGACGGGCGCACACGCGCCGCCAAGCTCAGGCTGTTTGCTGGGGCGGGGTCGTCAGGCGGAGGCCTGACGCGCCCGGTTGCGGGCAGCGCGGCGCTTCATCGCGCGACGCTCGTCCTCGCTGAGACCACCCCAGACGCCGGAGTCCTGACCGGACTCGAGCGCCCACTGCAGGCACTGCTCGATCACCGGGCAGCGGCGGCAGACGGCCTTGGCTTCCTCGATCTGCAGCAGCGCGGGACCGGTGTTGCCGATGGGGAAGAAGAGCTCGGGGTCTTCCTCGCGGCAAACGGCGTTGTGACGCCAGTCCATGGCTGCTACCTCTCCTTGGTATTACTGCAGGTGCTTGTGAATGTGAACGCTTTCACGAATCCCCCGACAAGGGAAGGGCCGACTGCCAGGTTCCCTGGCGTGGTCCTTGGTTTGAAGGGGGGTTCCGGTGATCTGTGGAGGCCGGTGTTGCGGGCCGTCCCGATCGCCAAGAAGAGACTCGCAAACCTCGGCGGCGGATACAACCCCTTCCGAAAAGTTTTTTTTGATTCTTCGGTGTCGACTAGGTCACAGCCGTACTTCCATGGGGTGGACCCTGGCCTAAACGTTCGACTGAAAGGACTTTCGCCCTTTCTGCTCACACAATCACACGCAGTGCACGGCGAACGCCTGTGAACGTCACGCTGGTGCGCAGCCCGAGGTGGTCACCGTCCATCTGAAGGGGCAGTGGCACCTTCGAATGCAAGGTGAAGCGTGTCAGATCGTGCCGCGTCACGGCGTGCTTGCCGCGGGGGCCCCGCTCCGGGGACGAAGTGAGCAACTGCGTGCCATACCGGGCAACCGCGGGGGTGGACATCCGGGTGAGACCGAAGAGATCGAGTCCCGTGTCGAAGGACGCCTGGGGCGAGGCGTAGATCGGGCGGTTGCCGAGGAACGTCCACGGCGAGGTGTTCGAGACTATGGACAGGACCAGGTCCTCGACCGGTTCCTCGTCCACGAGGTCCAGCGTGATCATCCCGTGGCGGCGGTGCGGGTCGCCCAGCAGCTGACGCACCACCTGGCGCATGTAGAGGGCGTGCGTCGACCTCCGGCCCCGCTCCCGCTGCTGCTCCACCCGGCCGACCACGCCGGCGTCGAAGCCCAGCCCCGCGTTGAAGGTGAACCAGCGGGCGGGCACCGCCTCGTCCTCGGTGCCCGGCGTGCCCGAGGTCAGCCCCAGGCCCACCGTCCGCTCCCGGCCCTCGCGCAGCGCGTCCAGCAGCACGCCGGTCGCCTCCACGGGCTGGTTGGGCAGACCGAGGGCGCGGGCGAAGACGTTGGTGGAGCCGCCGGGGACCACGGCGAGACCGGGCAGGCGCTCCGGGTCGGGGCCCGCGTGCAGCAGGCCGTTGACCACCTCGTTCACCGTGCCGTCGCCGCCCAGGGCGACCACCAGGTCGACCTCGCCGCTCTCCGCCGCCTGCCGGCCCAGGTCGCGGGCGTGCCCCCGGTACTCGGTGGTCACCGCGTCGAGTTTCATCTCGCTGGCGAGTGCGTGGATCAGCACGTCGCGCGTGCGCGCACTGGTGGTGGTTGCCGCCGGGTTGACCACGAGAAGTGCACGCATGACGTGCAGGGTACCTACTGAGCGGTACCCGGCCCAGACCGAGGTCCCGCCCTGTGGACGGCGCGGGGCGTGAACCTCGCCACGGGACGGCTCCCCGGCGGCGGCTACCCTGCAGGGGTGAGCAGCGAGCAGACCCCCGTCACCAGCCCCGCCGGCACCGGCGCCCGTCCGCGCCGCCTGACGTACGCCGCGGCCCTCGCCGCGCTGGAGGGGCTCGCGCTGGTCGTGGGGGGCGTCTGGCTGCTGGTGCTCGGCGTCGCGGGCGAGCCGGACGACCGGCAGCAGGCCGTCACCGGCGGGGTCACGCTGATCGTGCTGGCGCTGCTGCCGCTGCTGGCCGCCCGCGGCCTGTTCGCCCGGCGCGGCTGGAGCCGCGGGCCCGCCGTCATCACGCAGATCATGGCGCTGCCGGTGGCCTACAACATGCTGACGTCCGACGGCGCGGCCGTCCCCGCCGGCATCGTGCTCGCCGTCGTCGCCGTGACCGCGCTGGTGCTGCTGGTCAACGCGGAGACCACCCGGGCCCTCGGTATCCGCGGACCCGGGAACGCGGGCGACGCCGCGAAGTGACGCGCCGCGCCGGCGCCTACTCCTCGACGAGCAGCTTCTCCCGCAGCTGGGCCAGGGTGCGGGCCAGCAGCCGGGAGACGTGCATCTGCGAGATGCCGACCTCCTGCGCGATCTGCGACTGGGTCATGTTGCCGAAGAAGCGCAGCAGCAGGATCCGCTTCTCGCGCGGCGGGAGGTCCTCCAGCAGCGGCTTGAGCGACTCCCGGTACTCCACGCCCTCCAGCGCCTCGTCCTCCGCGCCGAGGGTGTCGGCGACCGCCGGGGACTCGTCGTCGGTGTCGGGGACGTCCAGGGACAGCGTGGAGTAGGCGTTCGCCGACTCCAGGCCCTCCAGGACCTCCTCCTCCGAGATCGCCAGCTTCTCGGCGAGCTCGTGCACCGTGGGGGAGCGGCCGTGCAGCTGGGACAGCTCCGCCGTGGCCGTGGTGAGCGCCAGCCGCAGCTCCTGGAGCCGCCGCGGCACCCGCACCGCCCAGCCCTTGTCGCGGAAGTGCCGCTTGATCTCGCCGACGACCGTCGGGGTGGCGTACGTGGAGAACTCCACCCCCCGGTCCGGGTCGAAGCGGTCGACGGACTTGATCAGACCGATGGTGGCGACCTGGGTCAGGTCGTCCAGCGGCTCACCGCGGTTACGGAAGCGGCGCGCCAGGTGCTCGACGAGCGGCAGATGCATCCGCACCAGACGGTTGCGCAGCTCCGCGTACTCCGGGGTGCCGTCCTCCAGGGTGCGCAGTTCGAGGAAGAGGGCGCGCGCCCCGCTGCGGTCCTGCGGGTGGTGGTGCGCGTGCGTGCCCGGCACACCCGGTGTGCTCCGTGCGCCGGAGGCAGGCGCCGCCTGCTCCTCGGCCTCTCGCTCGTGCTCGCTCATCGTCCCGCCCGTCGCCCTTCCCCGAGCGCTCGCCTCGTCCCCCGCCACCGGCTCGGCCGGCGCGGGGGCACCCCCGCCGGGAGCGGCCGGCCCGGCCGCGGACGGGTCCCGCACGGCACCGCCGGCCTGCCCGCCGCCCGGACGGACGTCCCCCGCGGAGTCGTCCTCCGGATGCGGCCGGGCCTGCTCGGGGATGCCGTCGATGCCGTCCGGCGCGCGCTCGGCCGGAAGCTCCCGTGTGCCGCGTTCTTCGTCCCGCACCGGCCCGTCCTCGCTCCTCACGCCGGCCCGGGTCCCGCGCCGCGCTGTTTGTAGAGGCTGATCGACACGGTCTTGTCCTCGTCCACGGCCGAGGAGACCTTGCCCGCGAGCGCGGACAGCACGGTCCAGGCGAAGGTGTCCCGCGAGGGGGCGTGGCCGTCCGTGGTGGGCGCCGAGACGGTGACCTCGAGCGAGTCGTCGACGAGCCGGAAGACGCAACTGAGCACCGAGCCCGGCACGGCCTGCTGCAGCAGGATCGCGCAGGCCTCGTCGACCGCGATGCGCAGGTCCTCGATCTCGTCGAGGGTGAAGTCCAAACGGGCCGCGAGGCCGGCCGTGGCCGTACGCAGCACCGACAGGTAGGCCCCCGCGGCCGGCAGCCGGACTTCCACGAAGTCCTGGGTCGCGGGCTCGCCTGCGATCTGGGACACCCTCACCTCCAAGGTGGTACAAGCGTTTCAGGGCCTGTGTTCGCCCCCGGGCAACGCGCTACGTGGTTCAGCGGTGACGCTATCGCGCTCCCGGCCGTCCTGTCGCCGGGACCCCGACCCGTTGCTGTCACTCATAGTAAAACTGCGAACACGCTCCGTGGCTAGGGGTCTGCGACGGCCAAATGGGAAGAGCGCGCGCCGCATTGACGTACCCAGGCGCCGGACCGCCGAACCGTCCGGCACCGTGGTCCCGCCACGTCACACCAGCACGTGGTCGACGAAGCACCAGCGCCAGTCCTCGCCCGGCTCGTGGGTCCGCATCACGGGATGGCCGGTCTCCCTGTGGTGCCGCGTCGCGTGCCGGTGCGGCGAGGAGTCGCAGCAGCCGACGTGGCCGCAGGTGAGACAGAGGCGCAGCTGCACCGGATCGGTCCCCTCCCGCAGACACTCCGGACACGTCTCACCGAGCGGGGCCGGTTCCGGGTGCGGCAACGCCTCGACGTGCGTGCACTGTTTCATGATTGCCAGATTACGTCGGTCGTGCGGACGGCCGCGCGGAAAAACGAGGGTGGGCCCGACATGGACGTGATACCTCTGCTGCTGCTGGTCGCGGGCAGCGCCACGGTGGCCGCCGCCGCCCGGCGGACGCCGGTGCCGCCGCCGCTGGTGCTGGTCGCGGCGGGACTGGTGGTCTCCTACGTCCCCGGCGTGCCCGGCTACGCCCTCGACCCGCACGTCGTGCTGCCGCTGATCCTCCCGCCGCTCCTCTACACGGCGGCCGTGGACAGCTCCTACCTGGACCTGCGGGCGCAGCTGCGGCCGGTGGCCCTGCTGTCCGTCGGGTACGTGCTGTTCGCGACGCTCGCCGTCGGCTGGGTGCTGTACCTGCTGGTGCCCGGGCTGCCGCTGACCGCGGCGCTGGTCTTCGGCGCGGTGGTGGCGCCCCCGGACGCCGTCGCGGCGACGGCGGTGGCCCGCAGGGTCGGCCTGCCCTCGCGGATCACGACGATCCTCCAGGGCGAGTCGCTGTTCAACGACGCCACCGCCATCACCGCCTTCCGGGTCGCCGTGGCCGCGTCCGTCGGCGAGGGCGTGAGCTGGGCCGGGGGCGTGGGCGAGTTCCTGCTGGCCGCCGTCGGGGGCGTGGCGGTCGGCCTGGTGCTGATGGCGCCGCTGCACTGGCTGCGCACCCACGTCCGCGAGACGCTGCTGCAGAACACGCTCTCGCTGCTCATCCCGTTCGTCGCGTACGGCGTGGCCGAGCAGGTGCACGCCTCCGGGGTGATCGCCGTCGTGGTGGTCGCGCTCTACCTCGGGCACCGCGCGTGGGAGGTCGACTTCGCCACCCGGCTCCAGGAGAGCGCGGTGTGGGGCATGGTCGCGTTCGTCCTGGAGTCGGCCGTCTTCGCCCTCATCGGACTCCAGCTGCCCGTCGTCATGCGCGGGCTCGGCGGGCACGAGGGGACTGCTGCCGCCTGGTACGCCCTGATCGTCTTCGCGGTGGTCGTCGTCGTGCGGTTCCTCTGGGTGTACCCGGCCGTCTGGCTGCCGTGGCTGGTCTCGGCGCGGGTCAGGGCGCGGGAGCGGAGGCCCGGCTGGAAGGGGCCGTTCGTGATCTCGTGGGCGGGGATGCGCGGGGTGGTGTCGCTCGCCATCGCCTTCTCGATCCCGGTCACCGCGGAGGGCGAGGACTTCCCGCACCGGTATCTGCTGCTCTTCCTGACCTTCACCACCGTCATCGGCACCCTCGTCGTGCAGGGGCTGACCCTGCCCCCGCTGATCCGGATGCTGCGGCTGCCGGGGCGCGACCGGCAGGCCGAGACCCTCGCCGAGGCCAACGCGCAGGCGCAGGCGTCCCGGGTCGCCGAGGAGCGCCTCGACGAACTGCTGGCCGACGAGCGCAACGCCCTTCCCGCGCCGCTGGCCGACCGGCTGCGCGGCGTCCTGGAGCGGCGCCGCAACGCCGTCTGGGAGCGGCTCGGGCAGGTCAACCCCGTGACCGGCGAGTCGGTGGACGACACCTACCGGCGGCTGTCCCGGGAGATGATCGGCGCCGAGCGCGAGGTGTTCGTGAAGCTGCGCGACGGGCGCTACATCGACGACGAGATGCTGCGGACGCTGCTGCGCCGGCTGGACCTGGAGGAGGCGGCGGCCTACCGGGAGGCGGAGTAGGCCCCCGCGCGGGCGCGCGGGCTCAGGGGGACGGCCGCCCGGTGATCACCGCGGCGACCGTGCTCCCGCGCGGGAAGGCGCCCTCCCCGGCCAGGGCGACAAGGGCATGAAGCAACTTGGCGACATAGATACGTTCCACGGGGACGCCGTGACGCTGTTCGAAGTCCGCGGCGAACGCCTCCAGGTCCGCCGGCACGCGCGCGTAGCCGCCGTGGTGGAACCGCTCGTCCAGGCTCCACTCCCCGCGCGGCCCGCCGAACGCCTCCGTCTGCAGGGCCCGTATGTCCGCCGTGAGGAAGCCGCCCTTGAGCACCGGTATGCCGAGAGTGCGCGCGCTCCCGGCGAGCCCGGCGGCCAGTCCCGCGAGCGTGCCGCCGGTGCCGCAGGCCACCGCGGCCGCGTCCGCGGCGCCCGCCAGCTCCCGGCCGAGCTCCACGCACCCGCGCACCGCGGCGGCGTTGCTGCCGCCCTCGGGCACGACGTACGCGTCCTCCGCGTCCGCCGCGCGCAGCACGGCCGCGAGGGTCTCCGGATCGGTCTTGCGGCGGTACACCGACCGCGCCACGAAGTGCAGCCGCATGCCGTCGGCCGCGCAGCGCGCCAGCGACGGGTTGAGCGGCCGGTCCGCCAGCTCCTCGCCGCGCACCACGCCCACCGTGCGCAGACCGAGCAGCCGGCCGGCGGCGGCCGTGGCCCGCAGATGGTTGGAGTACGCCCCGCCGAACGTGACCACCGTCCGACCGCCGGCCGCCGCCAGGTTCGGGGCGAGCTTGCGCCACTTGTTGCCGACCAGCTCGGGATGGACGAGGTCGTCCCGCTTCAGCAGCAGCCGCACCCCGTGCCGCTCGAACCGCGCGTCGACGGCCTCCTCCAGCGGCGAGGGGAGCCGCGGGCGCAGGCCGGCCAGGGCGTCGGGACCGAGGGCGTCGGAGCTGGTCACGCGGGCCATTGTCGCCCGTCAGGGGGCGCGGTCGCGTGCCGGGCGCCGGTGTTCCGCGTGGGGGGTGTCAGGAGGGCGGAACACCGGTGACGAGCGCCCCGGCGCCGGGTCGCTTCGGACGGTCACGTCATCCGGGTCACTTCAGCCGGTCGCGGATCCGCTTGCGCATCGACGCCATGGTGAACCCCCGCGGGTCCACCTTGCCCGGCTGCCACTCCAGGTGGCCGATCACCGACTGCTCGTTCCAGCCGTGATGGCGGCAGACCGCCGCCGCGGCCTTCTCGACGGCCTCCAGCTGCGCCGCCGGCCACGGGTCCTTCCCGTCGCCGAGGTTCTCGCACTCGAAGCCGTAGAAGTGCCGGTTGCCGTCGGTGTTCGCCTCGTTGTCCGGCGGGAACGTCTTCTTCTCGGCGATCACCGCCCGCAGCACGTCGTCGTCGCCGAGCCCCGCGTGGTTGGCGCGGCCGTAGCCGACGAGGTGCACCCGGCCGTCCTTGGTGATCACGCCGTGGCACAGCGGGCCCGGCAGACCCGAGTAGCCCCTGCGGCAGATGTCCACCGTCGCGGCGCTGCCCTTGGTCACGGTGTGATGGATCATCACCCCGTGCACCGGCCCCCACGGGCCCTTGTGGTTGCGGTTGTGGTCGCGCCAGTCGCCGACCTCGACGACGGTGAGACCCTCCGCCTTGAGAGCGCGCAGGAACGCGCTCGCGGACATGGGTGGGGCCATGCCGCCCTCCTTCGTACCGGACGACGGCCGCCGGGCGCGGCCGTCTGGTACAGGGGCTATAGCCGGAAGTAGGCCTTTCAAGTACTCGTTCGGCTGCTGTGCGAGCCGATCCGGACAATCTCCTTCCGCCCGGGCGCCGCCGACGGCCGGCCGCTCTGCCCCGCTTCCCCAAGATCCAACCCCGCTCGATCGGGTAATGGCGCGGACACGGTGCGTGAGGAACGCTTGATCACGCACCGCGACGCCCGGCACGGCCGGGCGTGGATCTATTGGGGAGGGCATTTCTCTATGTCGGTAGGCGAAGAGGTCCGCACGGAGCAGACCGGGCAGCAGCAGAGCCTCGGCACGGCGGCGGCGCGGAACCTGGCCACCACGACCAAGTCCGTGCCGCAGATGCAGGAGATCAGCTCCCGCTGGCTGCTGCGGATGCTGCCCTGGGTCGACGTGCAGGGCGGCACGTACCGGGTCAACCGGCGGCTCACCTACGCCGTGGGCGACGGCCGGCTGACCTTCGTGAAGACGGGCGACCGGGTGGAGGTCATCCCCGCCGAGCTGGGCGAACTGCCGGTGCTGCGCGACTACGAGGACGAGGAGGTGCTCGCCGAGCTGGCCTCCCGGTGCCGGCAGCGGGAGATCGAGGCGGGCCAGGTCGTCGCCTCCTTCGGCAGCCCGGCCGACGAGGTGTACCTGCTGGCCCACGGAAGGGTGGAGCGCGTCGGCACCGGCCCCTACGGCGAGGACGAGTCCCTCGGGGTGCTCGCCGACGGCGCCTACTTCGGCGAACAGGCCCTCCAGGACGACGACGCCATCTGGGAGTACACGGCCCGCACCCTCACCGCGTGCACGGTCCTGGTGCTGCCCCGCGACGCGGTCGACCAGGTCGCCGAGCGGTCCGAGACCCTGCGCGAGCACCTGCGCCGGCGGGCCGACGTCCCGCGGCAGCGCACCAACCGGTACGGCGAGAAGGAGATCGACCTCGCGGCCGGCCACAGCGGCGAGCCCGACATCCCGCACACGTTCGTCGACTACGAGGCCCGGCCCCGCGAGTACGAACTCAGCGTCGCCCAGACCGTGCTGCGCATCCACACGCGCGTGGCCGACCTCTACAACCAGCCGATGAACCAGACGGAGCAGCAGATCCGGCTGACCGTCGAGGCGCTGAAGGAGCGCCAGGAGCACGAGCTGATCAACAACCGCGACTTCGGCCTGCTGCACAACTGCGAGTACGACCAGCGGATCCAGCCGCACGACGGGGTGCCCGGCCCCGACGACATGGACGAACTGCTCAGCAGGCGCCGCGGCACCCGGCTGCTGCTCGCCCACCCGCGCGCCATCGCCGCGTTCGGCCGCGAGCTCAACAAGCGGGGACTCGTGCCGGAGACCGTCGACGTGGGCGGCAACCGCATCCCCACCTGGCGGGGCGTGCCGATCTACCCGTGCAACAAGATCCCGGTGACCGAGGCCCGCACCACGTCCGTCATCGCGCTGCGCACCGGCGAGGAGGAGCAGGGCGTCATCGGTCTCCGCGCGGCCGGCATCCCCGACGAGATCGAGCCGAGCCTGTCCGTGCGGTTCATGGGCATCAACGAACAGGCCATCATCAAGTACCTCGTCACGGCCTACTACTCGGCAGCGGTGCTGGTCCCGGACGCGCTGGGCGTCCTGGAGAACGTCGAGATCGGCCGCTGGCGGTGACCGTCCGCAGGCTCCCGCCGCGCGCGCCGTGTCCCCGCCCGCCCGGGCGGGTACATCTGGGGGGAACGCGCTCGACGGGTGCGGAAGCGCCGTCCCTCCGTGCCTCCACCGAGTCGGTCCCAGGGGGAAGTCGATGACGGAGTCCATGGCCCGGCCCACGAGGGGCCGCCCGGAGCAGCGCACAGCACGCACCGCGCCCGACAGCGCGCCCCGGCAGGACCGGCTCACCGGGGACGGGCACGAGGCGGCCGCCCTGCTGGAGCGGACCCGGGCCGCCGTCGACCCGGTGCTGCGCACCGCCCTCGGGTCCCTGCCCGCACCGATGCGCCGCGTCGCGCTCTACCACTTCGGCTGGCAGAACGCGGACGGCACCCCGGCCGGCGGAGGCTCGGGGAAAGCGCTCCGCCCCGCCCTGGTGCTCGCGGCGGCCTCCGCGCTCGGCGGTCCCGCCGCCCGGACGGCGGCCCTGCGGGCGGCGGCCGCGGTCGAACTGGTCCACAACTTCACGCTCGTCCACGACGACGTGATGGACCGGGACACCACCCGCCGCCACCGTCCCACGGTGTGGACGGTGTTCGGGGACGCCGACGCGATCCTCGTGGGGGACGCCCTCCAGGCGCTCGCCCTGCGGCTGCTCGCCGAGGACCGCCACCCGGCCGCCCCGGCAGCGGCCGCCCGGCTCGCCCAGTGCGTGGTCGAACTGTGCGCCGGGCAGCACACGGACACGGCCATGGAGCGGCGCGCCCCCGACGAGGTCACCCTGGAGGAGACCCTCGCCATGGCGGAGGCGAAGACCGGGGCCCTGCTCGGCTGCGCCTGCGCCCTGGGCGCGCTGTACGCGGACGCCGGGGACGCGGAGGTGGCGGCGATGGACGCCTTCGGCCGGGAGGCCGGGCTGGCGTTCCAGCTGATCGACGACGTGATCGGCACCTGGGGCGATCCCCGCCGCACCGGCAAGCCGGCCGGTGCGGATCTCGCCGCCCGCAAGAAGTCGCTGCCGGTCGTCGCCGCGCTCACCTCCGGCACCCCGGAGGCCGCGGAGCTCGCCGCCGCGTACACCGCCCCGCACCGGAAGGAGGACGTCGAGGAGCTCACCCGGCTCGTGGAGCGGGCCGGCGGCCGTGACTGGGCGCAGACCCAGGCGGCGGACCGGATGGCCCGCGCGATGCAGGAGGTGGCCCGTGCGGTGCCGGACCCGGAGGCGGCGGGAGGGCTGCTGGCCCTCGCCGAGTTCGTGACCCGGCGCAGCACCTGACGGGACGGCGCAGGCCGTCCCCCCGACCCCGGGGCCACGTCCCGCCGTGCGGACCCTGACCCGTACGGCTCCGTGGTCCCGGACCGGCGGGTCCCGCACTTCCCCACGGTGTGCGGGGCCCGCCCCCTGTTCCCACGCCCGCCCCGGCTAGTCTCAACCCCCGTACGGACAGCGATGGTTGAGGCTAAGGGGCGGACATGGGCGTGGCGATCCGGACGGCCGGCGGGGACGACCGGGAGCTGGTGGTCCGGCTGCTGGACGAGGCGTTCCAGGACGATCCGGTCAGCAGCTGGGTCTTCCCCGGCGCGGAGTACCGGCGTGCGACGCACCACCGGCTCATGGCCGCGTTCACCGACGCCACCCTCGCCGACGGGCGCGTCGACCTCGTCGAGGACGGCTCGGCGTGCGCCCTGTGGATGTCCGTCCCGGCGGAGGACCCCGGCCACGGCGGAGCGGCCGGGGGCGAGGACGAGTTCGCCGAGCTGCGCCGGGCCGTCGACCCGGACAACGAGCGGGTGGAGATGATCGGCCGGCTCACCGCGGGCGTCCACCCGCAGGGCCGCGCCCACGAGTACCTGTGGATGATCGGCGTGGCCCCCGGCCGGCAGGGCGAGGGGCTCGGCACCGCGCTGATCGGCTCCGTCCTCGACCGCTGCGACCGCCAGGACCGCGCCGCGTACCTGGAGGCGAGCAGCGAGCGCAGCGTCCGCCTGTACCGCCGGCTCGGCTTCGCGCCCGTCGGCGAGCCCCTGCGTCTCCCCGACGGCCCCCTCATGTACCCGATGTGGCGCGAACCCCGCGCGGCCCGCGCGCAGGACTGACCCGCGGCCCCTGACCCCGCGCACGGACGTCCCGCTCCCCGCCCTCGGTTCTGACACCGCGATCGGGACCTTCGGCCCCCGCCCCGGGACCCGCGCGGGGACCTTTCGACCCATGCGGAGCCGTCCTCCCCCCGCCGATCATGGGCGCGCACCACACATGGGGAGGAAGACGTCCGGTGGACGAGATACACACGCAGCAGCTGGAAGCCGCCGTGGACGAGCGGCCCCGGCCGGCTCCGGAGGCGGCCGCGCCCGCGCGGTCGGCCCCGCAGCCGGCCGCGACGCACCGGGCCGCCTGGGTGGACTGGCTGACGACCACCGACCACAAGAAGATCGGCACGCTGTACCTGGTCAGCGCGTTCGTCTTCTTCGTCGTCGGCGGGGTGATGGCGCTGATGATGCGCGCCGAGCTCGCCCGGCCCGGCCTGCAGATCATGTCGAACGAGCAGTTCAACCAGGCGTTCACGATGCACGGTTCGATCATGCTGCTGATGTTCGCCATGCCGCTGTTCACCGGCTTCGCCAACTGGATCATGCCGCTGCAGATCGGCGCCCCCGACGTGGCGTTCCCGCGGCTGAACATGCTGGCGTTCTGGCTGTTCCTGTTCGGCTCCACGATCGCGGCGGCCGGCTTCCTCACCCCGGGCGGGGCCGCCGACTTCGGCTGGTTCCTGTACGCGCCGCTGTCGAACGAGGTCTACTCGCCGGGCATCGGCGCCGACTTCTGGATCATGGGCGTCGCCCTCTCGGGCTTCGGCTCGATCCTCGGCGCGGTCAACTTCATCACGACCATCATCTGCATGCGCGCGCCCGGCATGACGATGTTCCGCATGCCGATCTTCACCTGGAACGTGCTGCTCACGGCGCTGCTCGTGCTGATCGTCTTCCCGGTCCTTGCGGCGGCCCTGTTCGCGCTGGAGTGCGACCGGAAGTTCGGCAGCCACATCTTCGACCCTGCCAACGGCGGGGCGCTGCTGTGGCAGCACCTGTTCTGGTTCTTCGGCCATCCCGAGGTGTACATCCTGGCGCTGCCGTTCTTCGGCATCGTCTCCGAGGTGATCCCGGTCTTCTCCCGCAAGCCGATGTTCGGGTACATGGGGCTGATCGGCGCGACCATCGCCATCGGCGGTCTCTCCGTGACCGTGTGGGCGCACCACATGTACGTCACGGGCGGTGTGCTGCTGCCGTTCTTCTCGTTCATGACGATGCTGATCGCGGTGCCGACGGGCGTGAAGTTCTTCAACTGGATCGGCACCATGTGGAAGGGCAGCCTCTCCTTCGAGACGCCGATGCTGTGGACGCTGGGCTTCCTGGTGACGTTCCTCTTCGGCGGTCTGACGGGAGTTCTGCTCGCCTCGCCGCCGCTGGACTTCCACGTCTCGGACACGTACTTCGTCGTCGCGCACTTCCACTACACCGTGTTCGGCACGGTGGTGTACGCGATGTTCGCCGGATTCCACTTCTGGTGGCCGAAGTTCACCGGCAAGATGCTCGACGAACGGCTCGGGAAGATCACCTTCTGGACGCTCACGATCGGCTTCCACATGACCTTCCTGGTCCAGCACTGGCTGGGCGTGGAGGGCATGCCCCGCCGGTACGCCGACTACCTGGCGGCGGACGGCTTCACCGCCCTCAACACCCTGTCCTCCATCGGCTCGTTCCTGCTCGGCCTGTCGGTCCTGCCGTTCTTCTACAACGTCTGGAAGACCGCCAAGTACGGCAAGCCGGTCGGCGTGGACGACCCCTGGGGCTACAGCCGCTCGCTGGAGTGGGCCACCTCCTGCCCGCCTCCGCGCCACAACTTCGTCTCCCTGCCGAAGATCCGCAGCGAGTCCCCGGCGTTCGACCTGCACCACCCCGAGGTCGCCGCCCTGGAAGCGAGGCGATGAGCCATGGCGCAGCCCGTCCTCGCCCTCGGGTGCGCGCTGGTCACCGGCGCCGGCTGCGTCTGGTACCTGCCGGCCCTGGCCGACCTGCGGGCCGGGGCGGCCGACCGGCCGCCCTCCCGCCGGACCGCGGCGTTCGCCTGTCTGACCGGCTGGGGCACCGTCGCGGCCGTCGGCCTGACCCTGCTGGTCACGGCGTCGTGGTGGGCGCCGTGCGCGGTGACGGCGGCAGGCGGCACCGCCGTCACCGTCCTGCGGGTCCGGGCCGCGCTGCGGCGCGCCGGTGAGCGCCGGGAGACCGCCCGGCTCTGGGCCGGACTGGCCCCCGGCGGCCCGCTGCCGCCGGGCTCCGTCCGGCGCGGGGCGGTCGCCGCACTGGCCGTCGCCCTCCCGGTCGCGGTGGCGGCGGCGGTCCTGGTTCCGGCTGCGGGCGTGACCCTGGCGCGTTGATGCCGTGCGGCGCGGAACGGGCGGGTGCCCGGCGGGCGCTCAGTCCGCGGGGCGCTCCAGGAAGCGCACCATGTTCCCCGCCGGGTCGCGGAACGCGCAGTCCCGCATCCCGTACGGCTGGTCCACCGGCTCCTGGAGCACGTCGGCGCCCGCGGCCCGCACCCGCTCGAAGAGGGCGTCGCAGTCGGTGGTGGTGAAGTTGACCCCGCGCAGCATGCCCTTGGCGAGCAGCTCGGCCATCGCCTGCTTGTCGGCGGGGGAGGCGTCCGGGCTCGCGGCCGGCGGCTCCAGGACGATCTCCACGTCCTGCTCGGGGGAGCCGACGGTCACCCAGCGCATCCCCTCGAACCCCACGTCGTTGCGCACCTCGAAGCCCAGTACGTCGCAGTAGAACGCCAGCGCCTTGTCGTGGTCGTCGACCGCGATGAAGCACTGGGCGAGCCGCACGTCCGTCGCCCTGTCCATACCGTTCCTGTTCATGCCGTCCACGCTAGGCCGTGCCGCTCACGTCAGAGGTTCCCGCTCGGATCGACCCGCCGCCGGACCCGGACCGGCCGGGTGTACGTCCGCACGACGCACGGCGGGATGACCGCGCTCTCCTCGTGCGAGCGGGCGCGATAGGCACTCGGCGTCTCCCCGACCAGCTCGGTGAAGCGCGAGCTGAACGATCCGAGGGAGGTGCAGCCGACCGCGAGACACACCTCGGTCACCGAAAGGTCGCCCTTGCGCAGCAGCGCCTTCGCGCGCTCGATCCGCCGCGTCATCAGATACGCGTACGGCGTCTGCCCGTACGCCGCCCGGAAGCTGCGCTGGAAGTGGCCGGGCGACATCAGCGCGGTCCGCGCCAGCTCCGCGATGTCGAGGGGCTCGGCGTACTCCCGGTCCATCCGGTCCCGGGCCCGCCGCAGCCGGACCAGGTCCTCCAGCTCCATGCGCCCAGCATCCCACGGGCCCCGCGGGCGACGCCGGGAAACACCGAAGGGGGCCCGCCGCGTGAAGCGACGGGCCCCCTCAGGAAAAAGCCCCAGACCCGCGATGGTGCACCGACCGCCGGCCGTAAGGAGCGGCGAGGCCGGGTCAGGCCTTCTTGGTCTCCCAGAAGATCTTGTCGATCTGGGCGATGTAGTCCAGCGCCTTCTGGCCGGTGGCCGGGTCGGTCGACGCCTTGGCGGCCGAGAGGGCCTTCAGGGTGTCGTTGACCAGCTGGTGCAGCTCCGGGTACTTCTCGAAGTGCGGCGGCTTGAAGTAGTCGCTCCACAGCACGGAGACGTGGTGCTTCGCCAGCTCGGCGCGCTGCTCCTTGATGACCGTGGCGCGGGCCTGGAAGTGCGGGTCGTCGTTGCCGGCCATCTTCTCCTGGACGGCCTTGACCGACTCCGCCTCGATGCGGGCCTGGGCCGGGTCGTACACACCGCAGGGCAGGTCGCAGTGGGCGCTGACCTTGACCCTGGGGGCAAACAGGCGGGAAAGCATGAAGCGTTTCCTTCCTCGTGATCGTCTTCTCACAGGGGACATTACTCCGTGACGGACCGGTTTTCGCGAGTGCCCCCGTGGGCTTAGGACAAAAGTCCGGGGTCAGACTGAGACTGGTGGAGGAAGAACCGGGGAGGTGCCGGGAGATGCCGGAGCTGTCGCAGGACGCCGAGCGGGTGAGGGCGCCGCTGCCCTTCGGGGTGGCCGAGGTGACCGGGCCCTCGATGGTGCCCACGCTGCACCACGGGGACCGGCTCCTGGTCCACTACGGGGCGCGGGTGAAACGCGGCGACGTGATCGTGCTGCGCCATCCGTTCCAGCAGGACCTGCTGGTCGTCAAGCGGGCGGCCGAGCGGCGCGACGGCGGCTGGTGGGTGCTCGGGGACAACGCGTACGCGGGCGGCGACAGCACCGACTACGGCGTCGTCCCCGACGAGCTGGTGCTGGGCCGGGTCCGGTTCCGTTACCGGCCGCGCTCCACGGCCCGGCGGTCGCCGCCGGCGCTGCTGGGCTGGCTGCTGACGTCGGCCCGCCCGGTGCTCTCCGACCGGTCCGCCTCCAGGCGTTTGCGGGCCCGGTAGGCGGCCACGTTCGCACGGGTGGCGCAGCGGTCCGAGCAGTAGCGCCGGGAGCGGTTGGTCGAGGTGTCCAGGTAGGCGTTGCGGCAGGGCGCCGCCTCGCAGAGCCCGAGGCGGTCGACGCCGTACTCGGTGAGGTGGAAGGCCAGGCCCATCGCGGCGATCGCGGCGTAACCGGCGGTCGCGTTGGACGGATGGTCGGCCAGGTGCATGTGCCACAGCGGGCGGCCGTCGTCGTCGCGGAAGTCGTGGCCGGAGATCTGCGGGCTCACCGGGAACTCCAGCAGCAGGGAGTTCAGCAGGTCGACGGCGAGGGTCTCGTCGCCGCCGTTCGCCGCCTCGAAGACCGACCGGAGCCTGGCCCGGACCGAGCGGAACCGCGTCACGTCCGCCTCGGTGGCCCGCCGGGCGGCCGACCGGTTGCCGCCGAACAGGTCGCGCACGGCCTCGACCGAGGTGAGCGCGTCCGTGCCCCGGACCGGCTCCTCGGTATTCACGAGACGGACGGCGTAGTCCGAGTAATAGGCCAGTTCCACTTGTAGTCCTTACGAAGGGGCTCTATGGTCGTGCGTGCGGTCGGGTAACAGACGATCGTGCATCCAGGGTATTACGGAGTGCACCGCGAGGGAGGGGCCCATGACGGACTCGCACACCACCACGGCCGGCGCCGACTGGCAGGCCTGGCAGGAGAGCTGGGACCGCCAGCAGGAGTGGTACATGCCCGACCGGGAGGAACGCTTCCGGGTCATGCTCGACATGGTCGAAGCGCTCGTCGGCACCGCCCCGCGCGTCCTGGACCTTGCCTGCGGCACCGGCAGCATCACCGCCCGGCTCCTCGCCCGCCTCCCGGACGCCACCAGCACCGGCGTCGACCTGGACCCGGCGCTGCTCGCCATCGCCGAGGGCACGTTCGCCGGCGACGAGCGGGTCACCTTCGTCACCGCCGACCTCAAGGACCCCGGCTGGGCCACGCAGCTCCCGCACGACTCCTACGACGCCGTGCTCACCGCGACGGCCCTGCACTGGCTGCACCGGGAACCCCTCGCGGACCTCTACGGGCACCTCGCCGGCCTGGTCCGCGACGGCGGCGTCTTCATGAACGCCGACCACATGACCGACGAGACCACGCCCCGGATCAACGCGGCCGAGCGCGCCCAGCGCCACGCCCGCATGGACCGGGCCAAGGAACAGGGCGCCCTCGACTGGGCCGAGTGGTGGCAGCTCGCCGCGAAGGACCCCGTCCTCGCCGGGCCGACCGCCCGCCGCTTCGAGATCTACGGCGAGCACGCCGAGGGCGACACCCCCTCCCCGGCCTGGCACGCGCGCACGCTCCGCGAGGCCGGCTTCGCCGAGGCCCGCCCGGTGTGGTGCTCGCCGTCGGACACCCTGCTGCTGGCCCTGAAGTAGCAGGCACGGGGCAGACGGAAGGGGCGGTACGGAGGACTCCGTACCGCCCCTTCGCCGTGCGGGCGCCGAGGTCAGAGGACCTTGGACAGAAACGACTTGGTGCGCTCGTGCTGCGGGTCGGTCAGCACCTCGCGCGGGTGGCCGGACTCGACCACCACACCGCCGTCCATGAACACCAGGCTGTCGCCCACCTCGCGGGCGAAGCCCATCTCGTGGGTGACGACGATCATCGTCATGCCCGACTCGGCCAGGTCGCGCATGACGTCGAGGACGTCACCGACCAGCTCCGGGTCGAGCGCCGAGGTCGGCTCGTCGAACAGCATCAGCTTCGGGTCCATGGCGAGCGCCCGGGCGATCGCCACCCGCTGCTGCTGGCCGCCGGAGAGCTGGGAGGGGTAGTTCCCGGCCTTGTCACCGAGGCCCACCCGCTCCAGGAGCTGCATCGCCCGCTCCCTGGCCGCCGCCTTGGACACGCCCTTGACCTGCACGGGCGCTTCCATGATGTTCTCGACGGCAGTCATGTGCGGGAACAGGTTGAAGCGCTGGAAGACCATGCCAATGTCCCGGCGCTTGAGGGCGACCTCGCTGTCCTTGAGCTCGTACAGCTTGTCGCCCTTCTGGCGGTAGCCGACCAGCTCGCCGTCCACATAGAGACGGCCGGCGTTGATCTTCTCGAGGTGGTTGATGCACCGGAGGAAGGTCGACTTGCCCGAGCCGGAGGGGCCGATGAGGCAGAACACCTCGCCGGACTGCACCTCCAGGTCGATGCCCTTGAGGACCTCGACCTGGCCGAAGGACTTGTGGACGCCCTCGGCCTTGACCATGGCGGGGGAGGACTGCGTCATGCCGTGACTCCCTTCGCGCGGCGGGTGGGCAGGACGGCCGACTTGAGGCGCTGCATCGGCGTCGGCGGCAGAGAGCGCAGCGAGCCGCGAGCGTAATGACGCTCGATGTAGTACTGGCCGATGCTCAGGATCGACGTCATGATCAGGTACCACGCGGCGGCGAGGAAGTACATCTCCACCGGTGAGCCCGAGTTCTGGCCGATGTCCTTGGCCTGCTGGAAAAGTTCGGCGAACTGCACCGCGGAGACGAGCGAGGTCGTCTTCAGCATGTTGATGACTTCGTTGCCGGTGGGCGGCACGATCACCCGCATGGCCTGGGGGACGACGATCCGGCGGAGAGTCTTGGTGTGGCTCATACCCAGGGCATGCGATGCCTCGGTCTGTCCCTCGTCGACCGAAAGCAGGCCGGCTCGGCAGATCTCGGCCATGTACGCGGCCTCATTGAGACCCAGGCCGAGCAACGCCGTCAGCAGCGGCGTCATGAAGGACGACCAGTAATCCTTGTAGACCGGACCCAGGTTGATGTACTCGAACACCAGGCCGAGGTTGAACCAGACGAAGAGCTGGACCAGGACCGGGGTACCGCGGAAGAACCAGATGTAGAACCAGGCGATCGACGAGGTCACCGGATTCTTCGACAGGCGCATCACGGCGAGCAGGATGCCGCCGGCGATGCCGATCACCATCGACAGCACCGTGAGCAGCAGGGTGTTCCAGACACCGTCGAGGATGCGTCCGTCGAAGAAGTATTCGGGGATCGCCCCCCAGTTGATCTTGCCTTGCGCGAAGGCGTATACGACCGCCCCCAAGAGAGCGAGGGCGACGGCCGCGGACACGTACCGCCCCGGGTGCCGGACCGGAATGGCCTTGATGGCCTCCGCTCCGGCGGGGGGCGTCGCGCCGGGACCGTCCGTCTTGCTGACGTCAACAGTCACGGGTGGAGCCTTTCAGAGCCGAGTCGAACGGAGCGGTTCAGGAACCGCCGTTGATCTTGGCCTCGGTGATCGCGCCGTCCTCGACGCCCCACTTCTCGATGATCTTCTTGTACTCGCCGTTGTCGATGAGCGCCTGGACCGCGGCCTGGAGCGCGTCGCGCAGCTCGTTGTTGCCCTTGGCGACGGCGATGCCGTAAGGGCCCGCCTCGACCTGGTCGCCGACGATCTCGAAGTACTTTCCGCCGCCGGAGTTCTTCACGGAGTAAGCGGCGATCGGGAAGTCGGCGGAGACGACGTCCGCGCCCTTGGAGCGCATCCGGGTCTCGGCCTCGGGGTTGGTGTCGAACTCCTCGACCTTCAAGGGCTTCTTGCCGGCGTCCGTGCACTTCTTCGCCTGGTCCTTGGCGAGGTCGTGCGAGAACGTGTTGCGCTGCACGGCCATGGTCTTGCCGCACAGGTCGTCCCAGGTCTTGATGCCCTTGGTGTCGCCCTTGTTGGTGTAGAGCGAGACGCCCGCGGTGAAGTAGTCGACGAAGTCGACGCCAGCACCGACCTTCTTTCCGGTGTCGCCGTCGATGCCTTCCTGGCGGTCCTTGGTGTCGGTCATGGCGGACATGGCGATGTCGTAGCGCTTGGAGGCGAGGCCGCCGATCAAGGTGTCGAACGTGGCGTTCTGGAACTCGAACTTGACCCCGAGCTGCTTGCCCATGGCCTCGGCGAGGTCCGGGTCGATGCCGACGACCTTGCCGGAGTCGTCCTTGAACTCGACCGGGGCGTACGCGATGTCCGAGCCGACCTTGATGACGCCCTTGTCGCGAATCGCCTGGGGCAGCTTGTCGGCCAGCGGGGCGGTGCTCTTCGACGCGCCGTCCTCTCCGCCCGAGTCCTTGTTCTTGGTCTGGTCACCGCAGCCGGTGAGAAGCAGTGCGCCTGCGACCGCGATCGCGCCGACCGCTGCAATCCGTGAGCGCGCGGCGGTGGTACGACGGGTGGTGCTTGCGGTCATGGTGGGTTCCTCCGGCGGATGGGTGGAGTTGCCGATGGGGCCGGCGACTGCCTGTCGGCATCGCCGCGAGGTCGGCGGGGGCACACACCTTCGAGTGCCGCGACCTCGTGTGATTACCGCATCTTGCCATTCGGATTGGACCGTTCAGGGGGCTTGCGATGTCAAAATCGGATAACGGCAGGTTCTCGAACCCGGCTACTTGGGTACAACGCGACCGCAGACTCTTCGGGAATCCTTCATTCCGGCCGCAAGATCTTCGCCGATACGCCTGTTGCGCGGGCGACCCGCCGAGCCGGCGGGGTACTTGCGGGCTTGCTGGGACTTCGTCCAGGTCTTGTCCTGATATCGGACGAAGCTTCATGGCGTCGGCATGTGACCTTCGCGTTATGGACTCGTCGCCGACCGCGTCCGTCCGGTAAGAAGGTTCTTTACACCCCTCATCCGGGGCTCAGGGCGCGTGTGCGGCGCGCCCGTCGCGTTCGGCCCGTATGTCACAACCCCTCCGGGCCTGGCGCGGTCCCGCCCACTCCTCACCAGGAGTGGCAACCCTCAAACAATGAACACTTAAGGGGTAAAACCAAGTGGCAGCGGAGATTGTCAATCCTCGCAGCGACAGCGAGAACCGGGACGCTTCCGAGCAGGGCGGCGGGGCAGAGCCCCTGGAGTCCTTCGACCCGGCGTTCGCGCTGCACCGCGGCGGCAAGATGGCCGTGCAGGCCACCGTGCCGATCCGCGACAAGGACGACCTGTCCCTGGCGTACACGCCCGGCGTCGCGAAGGTGTGCAGCGCGATCGCCGAGCAGCCGGAGCTGGTCCACGACTACACGTGGAAGTCCTCGGTCGTCGCCGTCGTCACCGACGGCACGGCCGTGCTGGGGCTCGGTGACATCGGGCCCGAGGCCTCCCTCCCGGTGATGGAGGGCAAGGCCATCCTCTTCAAGCAGTTCGGCGGGGTGGACGCGGTCCCCCTCGCGCTGAACTGCACCGACGTCGACGAGATCATCGAGACCGTGGTCCGGCTCGCCCCCTCCTTCGGCGGGGTGAACCTCGAGGACATCTCGGCGCCGCGGTGCTTCGAGATCGAGCGGCGGCTCCAGGAGCGTCTGGACATCCCGGTCTTCCACGACGACCAGCACGGCACGGCGGTCGTGACGCTGGCGGCGCTGCGGAACGCGGCGCGGCTCAGCGGGCGTCCGCTGGGCGAGCTGCGGGCGGTGATCTCCGGTGCGGGCGCGGCGGGTGTCGCGATCGCCAAGATGCTGGTCGAGGCCGGCATCGGGGACGTCGCGGTGGCCGACCGCAAGGGCGTGGTCTCGCGGGACCGCGAGGATCTCACGCCGATCAAGGCGGAGCTGGCGTCGTTCACCAACAAGGCCGGGATCTCCGGCACGCTGGAGTCCGCGCTGGCGGGCGCCGACGTCTTCATCGGCGTCTCCGGCGGCACGGTGTCCGAGCCCGCGGTGGCGTCGATGGCGGAGGGCGCGTTCGTCTTCGCCATGGCCAACCCGACCCCGGAGGTGCACCCGGAGGTCGCGCACAAGTACGCGGCCGTCGTGGCCACCGGCCGGTCCGACTACCCGAACCAGATCAACAACGTCCTGGCGTTCCCCGGCATCTTCGCCGGCGCGCTCCAGGTCCGGGCCTCCCGGATCACCGAGGGCATGAAGCTCGCCGCGGCCGAGGCGCTGGCCTCCGTCGTCGGCGACGACCTCGCCGCGGACTACGTCATCCCGTCCCCGTTCGACGAGCGGGTCGCCCCCGCGGTGACGGCGGCCGTGGCCGCGGCCGCCCGGGCGGAGGGCGTCGCCCGGCGCTGAGCGCACCCGTGTGAGGGCCCCGTCCAGGCCGTGGACGGGGCTCACGCACGTCCGGGGGCCGACCGGGAGGTCCGGGAGCGGACCGGTCCGGCGCAAGAGGGCGTGTGTCACAGGCGGGCACGGTTCCTTCGGCGGGGCGCGGAACCTATCGTCAAGGTCATGTTCGCTGTCTACGCCGCCCGAATCGATCGCGACCAGCCGCTCACGGGACTGGAGTCGGGAGAGCGACCCGCTCCCGGGTCCCGGCCGGGCTGGAGCACCGTCACGGTCAAGGCCGCCTCCCTCAACCACCACGACCTCTGGTCCCTGCGCGGCGTCGGCCTCGCGGAGGACAAGCTGCCGATGATCCTCGGCTGCGACGCAGCCGGGATCGACGAGGACGGCAACGAGGTCGTCCTGCACTCGGTGATCGGCCAGACCGGTCACGGCGTGGGGCCCAAGGAGCCCCGCTCCATCCTGACCGAGCGGTACCAGGGCACCTTCGCCGAGCAGGTCTCCGTACCCACCTGGAACATTCTGCCCAAGCCCAAGGAGCTGTCCTTCGAGGAGGCGGCCTGCCTGCCCACGGCCTGGCTGACCGCCTACCGGATGCTGTTCACCAACGCCGGTGTGCGGCCGGGTGACTCGGTGCTGGTGCAGGGCGCCGGCGGAGGGGTCGCGACCGCCGCGATCGTGCTCGGCAAGGCGGCGGGGCTGCGGGTCTTCGCCACCAGCCGGGACGAGGCCAAGCGCAAGCGGGCGCTGGAGCTGGGCGCCGTGGAGGCCGTCGAGCCCGGCGCGCGGCTGCCGCAGCGGGTCGACGCGGTGATCGAGACCGTGGGGGCGGCCACCTGGTCCCACTCGGTGAAGTCGCTGCGCCCCGGCGGCACGCTGGTGATCTCCGGCGCCACCAGCGGCGACCGGCCCTCGCACGCCGAGCTGACCCGGGTCTTCTTCCTGGAGCTGAGGATCGTGGGGTCCACGATGGGCACCAAGGACGAGCTGGAGGACCTGCTGTCCTTCTGCGCCGCGACCGGGGTGCGGCCCGTCATCGACGAGGTGCTGCCCCTGGACCGGGCCCGTGAGGGCTTCGAACGGATGGCGTCCGGCGAGCTGTTCGGGAAGATCGTGCTCACCAACCCCTGACGGGGATTCTCCTCGCTTCTGCGGCACTTCTGCGGCCGGTCCGGTGTTCCGGGCCGGCCGCCGTCATGTCAATCAAGGTTGACAGGAGCGGGTGCGTCAACGTAAGTTGACATCATGACTGAGGCAACGGATCTCGCCGAGCGGGCGGGCGACCGCGACCCGCGGGTCGGCCTGCGGGCCGTCGCCGCGCTGCGCAAGCTGCTCGAGCAGCTGGAGGCCGTACAGGTGCGCAACGCGCGCAACCACGGCTGGTCGTGGCAGGAGATCGCCACCGAACTCGGGGTCAGCAGGCAGGCCGTGCACAAGAAGTACGGGAGGCATTGATGTTCGAGCGGTTCACCAAGGACGCCCGGGACGTGGTCAAGGAGGCCGTCGCCCACACCGAACGGACAGGAGCGGCCCGCGTCGGCGCGGAGCACCTGCTCCTCGCCCTGCTCGACCGGGAGGGCAGCCGCGCCTCCTTCGCCCTCACCGCCCTCGGACTCGACGAACGCCGCGAGCCCGTACGGAAGGCCCTGGAGCGGGCGCGGCGGCGGGGCGGACTCACCCAGGCCGAGACCGACGCCCTCGCCGAACTGGGCATCGACGTCCCGGAGATCGTCGCCCGGGTGGAGGAGACGCACGGCCCCGGCGCCCTGTCCACGGAGCCGTCCCGCAGCCGGTGGCGGGGACACCGGCCCTTCGACCGGGCGGCCAAAGACGTCCTGACCGGCGCGCTGCGCACCGCCACCGCCCGCGGCCACCGCCACATCGGCGACGAGCATCTGCTGCTCGCCCTCACCGCCCGCCCCGGCGTGCCCGCCGAGGTCCTCGCCGACCACGGGGTGACCCACGCGTCGGTCACCCGCGTGCTCTACGGCGACGGCACGGCCAAGGCGGGCTGACGGGCCCTCGGGGGGCTCCGGCGTCAGGGCTCCGGCGTCAGGGCTCCGCCGTCAGGGTTTCGGCGCCTTCAGCAGCGCCCCGATGCGGGCGGCGGCCTCCGACAGATGCCGGCGGGCGTCGCGCAGCTGCTCCTCGGTGACTCCGTGGTCCCGCGCGGCGTCCCGGACGTCGTCCCGGAAGCGGTCCAGCAGCCGCTCCAGGTCGCGCGCCGGGTCGCCCGTGGACTCCGCGGCGCTCTCATGACCCCAGGCGGGCGCGTAGCCGGCCGGGAAGTCCTCGGGGGTCGTCGAGTACGACGGGCGGGAGTCCGGACCCTCCGCGGAACCCGTACGGCCGAAGCCGAAGTCCTTCCCGAACTCACCCATCTCCTTGACCAGCTCACCCAGACCCTCGCGCAGTCCGGACGGCCAGTCGCCGCGGGCGAAGTGGCCCTGCATCTGCTCCTGGACCTGCCGGGCGATGCGCTGCACCTGCTCCTGCGCCCGGTCCTGGGCCTCCTTGGCCTGGCGGCGGGCGCGCTGGGCCTCCTCGCGGGAGCGCCGGCTCTCGTCCTTGGCGCGCCGGGCCTGCTCCTTCCACTCCTGCTTGGCGCGGCGCATCTCCTCCTTGGCGGCGCGCCAGGCGTCCTTGTCGCCGAACATCGAGAAGTCGCCGAGACCGAAGTCCCCGACGGGGGCGTCCTTGCCGCCGGACGCGCCTCCGCCCCGCCCCTGCCGGGCCCGGCCGGCCGCGGCGCGCATCTCGCGGCGCAGGTCGCCCGCCGCGCCGGAGACATCGGCCCGGATCTCGGCGGCCAGCTCGGCGACCGACTCGCGGATCTCCACCTCCAGATCGGCCAGCTCGCCGCTGCGGTCGGCCAGTTCGGCGCGGCCGGCGTCGGTGATCGAGTAGACCTTGCGTCCGCCCTCGGTGGTGTGGGTGACCAGCCCCTCCGCCTCCAGCTTGGCCAGCCGGGGGTAGACCGTGCCCGCGGACGGCGCGTACAGCCCCTGGAAGCGCTCCTCGAGGAGGCGGATCACCTCGTAACCGTGCCGGGGGGCCTCGTCGAGCAGCTTCAGCAGGTAGAGGCGGAGGCGTCCGTGGGCGAAGACGGGGGGCATGTCAGAGCACCTTCTTGTCGGTCGTGCCGGCATTGTCTCCCGGGCCGCTCCGCGGGTCCGGCTCGTCCTCGCGGGGCGGGCGGCGGAGCAGGGCGATGGAGCCGGAGACGGTGGTGGCCCGCAGCGTGCCGCTGCCCGCGCCGAGGCGGCCGGTGAGCTTGTGGGCGCCCCACATGCCCTGCACCCGCAGGTCGTCGAAGGCGTTGGAGATGGCGCCGCTCGCCGTGTTGGCCTCCACCTCGGCGTCCGCCGGGTCGGGCAGCCGCACGGCGATCTCGCCCGAGACGCTGGTCAGCCGGACGTCGGTGGGGCCCCCGGGGTCCAGGTCCACGATCATCGAGCCGCTGACCGTGTCCGCCCGGACGGAGGGGCCTGAGCCCTCGACGACGGTGAGGTCGCCCGAGACGGAGGCGAAGTGGAGGTCGCCGGTCACGGACTGGGCCTCCACGCTGCCGGACACGGTGTCCGCGCGGACCGGGCCCGAGAGGTGGACCAGGGTGGTGTCGCCCGCGACGCCCTTCACCGCGGCGGGGCCCCGGATGCCGGAGACGACGGCGCCGGCCCCGACGACACCGACCTCCACACGGGTCTGCGCCGGGACGGCGAGGGAGACCACCGCGCTGCGACGCCAGCCCTTGCGGTCGAGCCACTTGAGGAAGCCCTTCCAGGGGAGGTCGTCGTAGGCGACGGTCAGGACGCCGTCCGTGTGGGTCACGACCAGGGGTGGACCCTCCACGTCGGAGACCTGGAGGCGGGCGGTCCCGTCGTCCGTGCCCACGACGTTCACCGTGCCGTTGACGATGCGGACGTGGAGGCGGGTCAGGGGGGCGTCGAAGGTGAGGTTGGTCTTGTCCTGGACGGACCACTCGGGCATGGACGGCCTCCTGATCGCGGGGTGCCCCGGGCGTGGGCGCGTGCGTTGCGTCATATCGCGTATTACTCGATTCACGATATATCGCGGCAGATAAAAGTCAAGGCACGCGTTCGTGTGAACGGTGCCTTGGGTCTGCGCGGCACGACTGCCCGCGACCGGCGGAGGACCTACTCGTCGTCCTCGTCGTCCAGGCGGGCCAGCCAGGTGGCCAGGCGTTCCACCGGGACCTCGAAATCGGGGTTGAGGTCGACGAAGGTGCGGAGTTGTTCCGCGAGCCACTCGAAGGTGACCTCCTCCTCGCCGCGCCGCTTCTCCAGTTCCTCGATGCCACGGTCCGTGAAGTACATGAGGTCAAGGATATGTGCCGGAAAACGGGGCGGGCCGCACCCCCGGGAAGGGAGTGCGGCCCGCTCGCGTACCGCGTACCGCGTACCGGTGCAGGTCAGGCCTCGAAGACCTCGCGCACCAGCTGCTCCTGCTCGGCCTGGTGGCGCTTGGCGGAGCCGACCGCCGGGGACGAGCCGTGCGGCCGCGAGATGCGGCGCAGACGCTCGTCGTGCGGCAGGTCGGCGCCGACCGCCAGGTCCAGGTGGTCGATCAGGTTGAGCGCGATGAACGGCCAGGCACCCTGGTTCGCCGGCTCCTCCTGCGCCCACAGGTACTTCTCGGCGTTCGGGTACTTCTTGATCTCCGCCTGGAGCTCGGCACCCGGGAGCGGGTACAGGCGCTCGATGCGGATGATCGCCGTGTCGTCGGCGCCGCGCTTCTTCCGCTCGGCGACCAGGTCGTAGTAGACCTTGCCGGCGCAGAAGACGACCTTCTTCACGGCGGCCGGGTCGACCGTGTCGCCGATGACCGGGCGGAACTGGCCCGTCGTGAACTCCTCCGCCGTCGACGCGGCGGCCTTGAGACGCAGCATCGACTTCGGGGTGAAGACCACCAGCGGCTTGTGGTGCGGGTTGTGCACCTGCCACCGCAGCAGGTGGAAGTAGTTCGACGGCGAGGTCGGCATGGCGACCGTCATGTTGTTCTGGGCGCAGAGCTGCAGGAACCGCTCGGGACGGGCCGAGGAGTGGTCCGGGCCCTGGCCCTCGTAGCCGTGCGGGAGGAGCAGGACCACACCGGAGGTCTGGTTCCACTTCTGCTCGGCCGACGAGATGAACTCGTCCACGACCGTCTGCGCGCCGTTGACGAAGTCGCCGAACTGGGCCTCCCAGAGCACGAGCGCGTCCGGGCGGGCCAGCGAGTAGCCGTACTCGAAGCCCATGGCCGCGTACTCGGACAGCAGGGAGTTGTAGACGTTCAGCCGCGCCTGGTCCTCGGAGAGGTACTGAAGCGGCGTGTACTCCTCGCCCGTCTCACGGTCGATGATGACCGCGTGACGCTGGCCGAAGGTGCCGCGCTGGGAGTCCTGGCCGGCGAGCCGGACCGGGACGCCCTCCAGCAGCAGCGAGCCGAAGGCCAGGGTCTCGCCCATGCCCCAGTCGATGGTGCCGTCCTCGACCATCGACGCCCGGCGCTGGAGCTGCGGCAGCAGACGCGGGTGGACGGTGATGTGGTCGGGGATGTTCACCTGCGACTCGGCGATCCGCTTCACGATCTCCGTGCTCACCGCGGTGTTCACGGCGACCGGGAACTCGGCCTGCGGGTCGGACGGAGCGACCGTGGACGGCTGCGAGGTGGCCTCGCGGACCTCCGTGAAGACCTTCTCCAGCTGGCCCTGGTAGTCCTGAAGCGCCTGCTCGGCCTCTTCCAGGGTGATGTCGCCGCGACCGATCAGGGACTCGGTGTACAGCTTGCGCACCGAGCGCTTCTTGTCGATCAGGTCGTACATCAGCGGCTGGGTGAAGGCCGGGTTGTCCGACTCGTTGTGACCGCGGCGGCGGTAGCAGATGAGGTCGATCACCACGTCCTTGTTGAACGCCTGGCGGAACTCGAAGGCCAGGCGCGCGACGCGCACGACCGCCTCCGGGTCGTCGCCGTTCACGTGGAAGATGGGGGCCTCGATCATGCGGGCCACGTCCGTCGCGTACATGGAGGAACGCGAGGACTCGGGGGCCGCGGTGAAGCCGACCTGGTTGTTGATCACGACGTGCACGGTGCCGCCGGTGCGGTAGCCGCGCAGCTGCGACATGTTCAGGGTCTCGGCCACCACGCCCTGGCCCGCGAAGGCCGCGTCGCCGTGGATGGCCACCGGCAGGACGGTGAAGTCCGTGCCGCCCTTGTTGATGATGTCCTGCTTGGCGCGGGCGACGCCCTCCAGGACCGGGTCGACCGCCTCCAGGTGCGAGGGGTTGGCGACCAGCGAGACCTTGATCTGCTCGCCGTCCAGGCCGGTGAAGGTGCCCTCGGCGCCCAGGTGGTACTTCACGTCGCCGGAGCCGTGCATCGACTTCGGGTCGAGGTTGCCCTCGAACTCGCGGAAGATCTGCGCGTACGACTTGCCGACGATGTTGGCCAGCACGTTCAGCCGGCCGCGGTGGGCCATGCCGATGACGACCTCGTCCAGGCGGGACTCGGCGGCCGAGTCCAGCACCGCGTCGAGCAGCGGGATGACGGACTCGCCGCCCTCCAGCGAGAAGCGCTTCTGGCCGACGTACTTGGTCTGCAGGAAGGTCTCGAAGGCCTCGGCCGCGTTCAGCCGGCGCAGGATGCGCAGCTGCTCCTCGCGCTCCGGCTTGGTGTGGCCGCGCTCCACGCGGTCCTGGATCCACTTGCGCTGCTTGGGGTCCTGGATGTGCATGAACTCGATGCCGGTGGTGCGGCAGTACGAGTCGCGGAGCACGCCGAGGATGTCGCGCAGCTTCATCATCGACTTGCCGGCGAAGCCGCCGACGGCGAACTCGCGCTCCAGGTCCCACAGGGTGAGGCCGTGCTCGACGATGTCCAGGTCGGGGTGCTTGCGGACCTTGTACTCGAGCGGGTCGGTGTCGGCCATGACGTGGCCGCGGACCCGGTAGGAGTGGATCAGGTCGAAGACCCGGGCGGCCTTGGTGACGTCGTCGTCGTGGCTGGCGTCGATGTCCTTGAGCCAGCGGACCGGCTCGTAGGGGATGCGCAGGGCCTCGAAGATCTCGTCGTAGAACTTGTTCTCGCCGAGCAGGAGGTTCGCGACCTGGCGCAGGAACTCGCCGGAGGCGGCGCCCTGGATCACCCGGTGGTCGTAGGTCGACGTGAGCGTCATGACCTTCGAGATGCCGAGCTTGTTCAGGGTGTCCTGGGAGGTGCCCTGGAACTCCGCCGGGTAGTCCATGGAGCCGACGCCCATGATCACGGACTGGCCGGGCATGAGGCGCGGCACGGAGTGGACGGTGCCGAGGCCGCCGGGGTTGGTCAGGGAGACCGTGACGCCGGTGAAGTCGTCCATCGTCAGCTTGTTGTCGCGGGCGCGGCGGACGATGTCCTCGTAGGCCTGCCAGAACTCGAAGAAGTTCAGCGTCTCGGCCTTCTTGATCGCCGCGACGACGAGCTGGCGGTCGCCGTTGGGCTTGACCAGGTCGATGGCGAGACCGAGGTTGATGTGCTCCGGCTTCACCAGGGTCGGCTTGCCGTCCACCTTGGCGTACGAGTGGTTCATCGACGGCATGGCCTTGATGGCCTGGACCATGGCGTAGCCGATGAGGTGCGTGAAGGAGATCTTCCCGCCCCGCGCGCGCTTCAGGTGGTTGTTGATGACGATGCGGTTGTCGAACAGCAGCTTCACCGGGACGGCGCGCACGGACGTGGCCGTGGGCAGCTCCAGCGAGGCGTCCATGTTCTTCGCCACCGCGGCGGACGGACCGCGCAGGGTGACCTGCTCGGGGCCGGCCTTCGCCTCGCCCGAGGGCTCGGCCTTCCTGGCCGGGGCCGGCTTGGCGGCGGGAGCGGCCTGCTTCGCCGGCTGGGCCGGGGCCTGAGCCTGGGCCGGGGCCTTGGAGGCCGGGGCGGGCTGCGCGGCCGGCGCGGGCGCCTGGGTCTTCGCGGGCGCCTGGGCGTTCGCGGGCGCGGCCGGCTGGGACGGAGCGGTGGGGGTCACCGCGGCCCCCGCGGCCGCGTCACCCGCCGGAGCCGGGGACGCGGGAGCGCCCGGCTTGTAGTCGGCGAAGAAGTCCCACCAGGCTCGGTCCACCGAGTTCGGGTCCTGGAGGTACTGCTGGTAGATCTCGTCGACGAGCCATTCGTTGGCACCGAAGGCCGCAGCGGGGTTCTTGCCCGCTTGGTCGGTGTCGGTCGAGATGCTCGAGTTACTGGGGGACTGTGGCGACACGGCGTCAACCGCCCTCTTCCGCTTCGCAAGATGATGGACAGCGGAAATAAAGGCTACGCCTCCCCGCGCGAGAAGGTCAGGCCGGGCCCGTGCAACGTCGTGCACATCACATCTCAGCGGGTGTTTCGGCGCTGGAATTGGCGGGAAACAAGCGAGGTTCCGCTTCTTCCGACGGTATCAGGCATCGCTCGACCAGGGCCCGTCGCGCCCCGCGCGCGGGCCTGTGCCTGATCACACGTGTCCGCCAGGGCGAACGCAGATGGATCTTGAGGCTCCGGTTCGAACTTTACGTCAACTTGGCACAGAGGAGGGGCCCGGAAGAGTGATCAGAATCCGGCAACCGCGCTCGGATTCCGCCACCCCGATCCGGCCTCCGTGCAGATCCACGGCCCAGCGGGCGATCGCGAGGCCCAGCCCGGTGCCGCCGTCGCTGCCGGGGCCGTGCGGCCGGTTGACGCTGCCGCGGTTGAACCGCTCGAAGACCCGGCGCCACTCCGTGCGCGGGATGCCCGGACCCTCGTCCAGCACCTCCAGCTCCAGCGACTCCGGCTCGGCGCCCCGCCGGGCCCGCACGGTCACCCTGCCGTGCGGGGGGCTGTGCTTGACCGCGTTGTCGATCAGATTGGCGACCACCTGGTGGATCCGCTCCGGGTCGGCGTGCGCCACCAGCTCGGGCGGCGAGACGTCCAGGTGCAGATGCACGTCCGTACGGGTGTGGCTGCCGGAGCCGGAGGCCATGCTCGCGCGGGCGGAGGCCACCATGTTGGCCTCCTTCAGCACGCCCGACAGATACGGCCACACCTCGAAGCGGCGCTTCTTCAGCGGGACCACGCCGCTGTCCAGGCGCGAGAGGTCCAGCAGCGTCTCCACGAGGCGGCCGAGCCGCTCGGTCTGCTTCAGGGCCGTGCGCATCGTCTCGGGGTCGGCCTCGGTGAAGCCGTCGACGATGTTCTCCAGCACCGCGCGCAGTCCCGCGATGGGGGTGCGCAGCTCGTGCGAGACGTTGGCGACCAGCTCCTTGCGCTGGCTGTCCTGGGCCTCCAGCTCGTCGGCCATGACGTTGATCGTCTGCGCCAGGTCGCCCAGCTCGTCGCGGCGGCTCTCGCGCACCCGGCGGGTGTAGTCGCCGTGCGAGATGGACCGCGCGACGGCGTTCATGTCGTCCAGCGGGGCGGTGAGGGAGTGCGCCACGAACTGGGTGATCAGCAGCGTGGCGATCATCGAGAAGACCGTGATGAAGCGCAGCTCCGTCTTGGTGTGCACCGCGATCACCGAGAGCCCGGTGGTGATCAGGACCGAGACGACGACCAGCGCGCCCAGCTTGGTCTTGATCGAGAACGGGCGCACACCGCCCCAGGGCTGCTTCTTCCGCTGTCCGCGTCCCCCCGGACCCCCGCTCATGGCGTCGGCGTCTCCAGGGCGTAGCCCACGCCGTGCACGGTGCGGATGCGCTCGGCGCCGATCTTCCGGCGCAGCGCCTTGATGTGGCTGTCCACGGTCCGGGTGCCGGAGGCGTCCGCCCAGTCCCACACCTCGGCCAGCAGCTGCTCACGGGAGAGCACCGCGCGGGGGGTGTTGGCCAGGCACACCAGGAGGTCGAACTCGGTGGGCGTCAGATGGACGTCCTCGCTGCGCACGCGCACCCGGCGCTGGGCGTGGTCGATCTCCAGCTCGCCCAGGCGCAGGATGCCGCTGCGCGGGGTGGTGGCCGCGAGGGCCGCGCGCTCCATGCGGCGCAGCAGCACGTGCACCCGGGCCGCCAGCTCGCGCATGGAGAACGGCTTGGTCATGTAGTCGTCGGCGCCGACGCCGAGGCCCACCAGCATGTCGGTCTCGTCGTCGCGCGCGGTGAGCATCAGCACCGGCACCGGCCGCTGGGCCTGCACGCGCCGGCAGACCTCCAGACCGTCGAAGCCCGGCAGCATGATGTCGAGGATCAGCAGGTCGGGCTGCCAGGCCTCCGCCGTGTCCACCGCGGACGGGCCGTCGCCCGCCGTTTGCACCAGGAATCCCTCGGCACGCAGGCGGGTCGCGATGGCGTCCACGATCGTCGCGTCGTCCTCGACCACCAGGACCCTGCGCTGCGCGCCGGGGGTGGTCGCCGCCGTGCCGTTGTGGGAGGTCTGTGTCTGCTCCATCGCCCGCCCCTGAGGTGTGCTTTTTCCGGAATCCGTGGGGTGATCCGTCGTCTGCGCATCACTGCGATCGACGCTTGAATGATCCGCGTCAGGGCAGCAGCGTACGGGGAGCCACCACGGGTTTGCTATCCAGGGCGGACGCCGATGTGCACGACGTCCGGAACGCCCCGGGCAACGGGGATCTCTTCGGTACGCACCTGCCGGAACCCGGCATTCCGCAAGGTTCCCTCGAATTCCGGTGAAGGCTTTGCGGACCATACCGCGAGGACCCCGCGCGGCTTCAACACCCTTGCACACGCGGCGAGTCCGTCCGGCGAGTAGAGCCCCTCGTTGCCCTCGTCGACGGTCCAGTCGGGTCCGTTGTCGATGTCGAGACACAGCGCGTCGAATGTGTCGGACGTCTCTTTGACATAGGCGACCAGGTCCTGCTCGACGATCTCCGTCCGGGGGTCGGCGAGCGCCGCGCCGGAGAGCTCGGCCAGCGGGCCCGAGCGGTGCCACCCGATGATCGCGGGCTCCCGCTCCACGACCGCGATCCGCCCCCAGCGGGCCTGCGCGGCCGCGTGCGTCAGGGAGAAGCCGACGCCCAGTCCGCCGATCAGCACCGCGGGGTCCGCCGCCCCCGGGTCCAGGGCCGCGAGGGCCGCGTCCACCAGAAGCCGCTCGGAGCGCCCGTCGGAGGTGTCCATCAGGAAGCATCCGTTGGCGATGATCTGCAGCAGACCGCCGTGCCTGCGCAGGACGACCTCGCCGTACGGGCCCTCGCGACGGTCCAGGACTTCGGGAGCTTCGGGAATGCCGTAGGGGGTGGACATGCGTTCATCCTGGCAGGTGCTCGTTGGCGGTGATCCAGGTCCGCGGAGCCGGGTCCGTTGATCGCTCAGAGCGAACGTGGCCCCGGGAACATTCGGCGACTCCCCTGCATTGAGTCGATGTAGCTCAACTTGACTGCCGAAGGGGAGATCATGGCTGCTGAGTCCACACCGCTCGCCCTGCCCGTGCTGCCGCTCGACGACGAGGTCGTGCTGCCCGGGATGGTGGTTCCGCTGGACCTGAGCGATTCCGAGGTGCGCGCGGCGGTGGAGGCCGCCCAGGCCGCCGCCCGGGACGAACCGGGCAAGCCGAAGGTGCTCCTCGTGCCGCGCGTCGACGGCACCTACGCCGGGACCGGCGTGCTGGGCACGGTCGAGCAGGTCGGCCGGCTGGCCGACGGCGACCCGGGCGCCCTGATCCGCGGCCGGGGACGGGTGCGCATCGGCGCCGGCACCACCGGACCGGGCGCGGCGCTGTGGGTGGAGGGCACCCGCATCGACGAGAGCGTGCCCGAGCCGCTGCCGGGCCACGTGACCGAACTGGTCAAGGAGTACAAGGCGCTCGCCACCGCCTGGCTGCGCAAGCGCGGCGCCTGGCAGGTCGTGGACCGGGTCCAGGCCATCGACGACGTCTCCGCCCTCGCCGACAACTCCGGATACTCGCCGTTCCTCACCACCGACCAGAAGGTCGCCCTGCTGGAGACCACCGACCCGGTGGCCCGGCTGAAGCTCGCCACCCAGCAGCTGCGCGACCACCTCGCCGAGCAGGACGTCGCCGAGACCATCGCCAAGGACGTCCAGGAGGGCGTCGACAAGCAGCAGCGCGAGTTCCTGCTCCGCCGTCAGCTGGAGGCGGTCCGCAAGGAGCTGCGCGAGCTCAACGGCGAGCAGGACGGCGAGGAGTCCGACGACTACCGGGCCCGCGTCGAGGCCGCCGGTCTCCCCGAGAAGGTCCGCGAGGCCGCGCTCAAGGAGGTCGACAAGCTGGAGCGCTCCTCCGACCAGTCGCCGGAGGGCTCCTGGATCCGCACCTGGCTCGACACGGTCCTGGAGATGCCGTGGAACGAGCGCACCGAGGACTCCTACGACATCCGCGGCGCCCAGCGGGTGCTGGACGCCGAGCACGCCGGTCTGCAGGACGTGAAGGAGCGCATCACCGAGTACCTGGCGGTGCGCAAGCGGCGCAGCGAGCGGGGCCTGGGCGTCGTCGGCGGGCGGCGCGGCGGCGCGGTGCTGGCCCTGGTGGGCCCGCCCGGCGTCGGCAAGACCTCGCTCGGCGAGTCCGTCGCCCACGCCATGGGCCGGAAGTTCGTCCGGGTCGCCCTCGGCGGCGTGCGCGACGAGGCGGAGATCCGCGGCCACCGCCGCACCTACGTCGGCGCGCTGCCCGGCCGGATCGTGCGGGCGATCAAGGAGGCCGGCTCGATGAACCCGGTCGTCCTCCTCGACGAGATCGACAAGGTCGGCTCCGACTTCCGCGGCGACCCCGCGGCCGCCCTGCTGGAGGTCCTCGACCCGGCGCAGAACCACACCTTCCGGGACCACTACCTGGAGGTCGAGCTCGACCTGTCCGACGTGGTGTTCCTCGCCACCGCCAACGTTCTGGAGGCCATTCCGGAGGCCCTGCTCGACCGCATGGAGCTGGTCCGCCTCGACGGCTACACCGAGGACGAGAAGATCGTCATCGCCCGCGACCACCTGCTCCCGCGCCAGCTGGAGCGCGCCGGTCTCCAGGCGGACGAGGTGACGATCGAGGAAGGGGCGCTGCGCAAGCTGGCCGGCGAGTACACGCGCGAGGCGGGCGTGCGCACCCTGGAGCGGTCGATCGCGCGGCTGCTGCGCAAGGTCGCGGCCCAGCACGAACTGGGGGAGCGGGAGCTGCCGTTCACCGTGGCCGAGGGCGACCTGCGGGACCTGATCGGACGGCCGCACCACGTGCCGGAGTCCGCCCAAGAGCCCGCCGAGCGGCGCACCGCGGTGCCCGGTGTGGCCACCGGGCTCGCCGTGACCGGCGCCGGCGGTGACGTCCTCTACGTCGAGGCGTCCCTGGCCGACCCGGAGACGGGCGCGGCGGGACTGACCCTGACCGGCCAGCTGGGCGACGTGATGAAGGAGTCCGCGCAGATCGCGCTGAGCTTCCTGCGCAGCCACGGCGCCGAGCTGGAGCTCCCGGTGGGCGACCTGAAGGACCGGGGCGTGCACATCCACTTCCCGGCGGGCGCGGTCCCCAAGGACGGCCCGAGCGCGGGCATCACGATGACCACGGCCCTGGCCTCGCTGCTCTCCGGACGGCTGGTCCGCACGGACGTGGCGATGACCGGCGAGGTCTCGCTGACCGGGCGGGTGCTGCCGATCGGCGGGGTGAAGCAGAAGCTGCTCGCCGCGCACCGGGCCGGCGTCACCACCGTGATCATCCCCAAGCGCAACGAGCCCGACCTGGACGACGTCCCGGCGGAGGTGCTGGAGAAGCTCGACGTGCACCCCGTCACCGACGTCCGCCAGGTCCTGGAGCTGGCGCTGTCCCCGGCGACGAACGGGGCGGCGCCGGAGGTCCCGGCCGCGGCCTGACCGATGCGGCCGGATCGGGAAGGCCCGGGCTCCGTGAGGGAGGCCCGGACCTTTCCCGTGCCGCCGCCCGGGTCAGCTCCCGGCGGCGAAGATCCGCACCCCGTCGAGGGTGCCGTTGAAGCGGTCGTGGTCGCCGACCGTCGGACCGGTCGAGGTGTACTGCCACATCGTGTACGTGGTCCAGCCGGCGGGCAGTTCCCCGACGGTGGAGGCGTACCGGGCGATCCACAGCGGGGTGGTGGAGGCGAAGCCGGCGTAGTTGCCGGTGCACTGCTTCCACCAGCTGGTGGCGGTGTAGATGACGGCGTCGCGGCCGGTGCGGGCGCGGTAGCGGTCGAGGAAGTCGCGGATCCAGCTCACCATCGAGCTCGCCGACTTGCCGTAGCAGTCGTCGCCGTACGGGTTCCACTCGATGTCCAGGACGCCGGGCAGGGTGCGTCCGTCGGCGGACCAGGCGCCCCCGCGGTCCACGAAGTAGTCCGCCTGGGCGGCGCCGCTCGTGGTGTCGGGGGTGGCGAAGTGGTAGGCGCCGCGGACCATGCCGACGTCGTAGGAGCCGTTGTACTGCTGCGCGTGGTACGGGTTGGTGTAGTACGTGCCCTCCGTGGCCTTGGCGTAGGCCCAGCGCACCCCGCTGTTCCACAGGGTGGTCCAGGCGACGTTGCCCTGGTGGCTGGAGACGTCCACGCCCTCCGTCTGGGTGGAGCGGGCGGTGGGCAGGCCGGCCTGGCCGTCGTGGGCGAGGACGCCCATGCCCATGTGGGCGGAGCCGCGCGGCGGGACGGAGGGGGCGGCGCCGTCGGCGACGGCGGAGGTCTGCGGCAGGGCGAGCAGCGCGAGCAGGACGACGCCGGCGGTGCCGAGCGCGCGTATGCGGACGAGGCGGGATCTGTGCACAGGCATGACGCATCTCCGAACGGTCTTGGGGCGAACCCGGAATGTGACCCACATCGCATGTAGTGGGCATGCCACGTAATGGCCTGGTAGAGAAACTGCGGGCGCCGACCGCGGCGGCGGGCGGGATCGCCGCGCACTGCCGTTGGTCTACGCCTGCGAAATACTGGTGGAGCTGGGGCGACGCCGCCACTCGGCCAGAACTTTCAGAACGGGAAACCGAGGCAGGGGCCAACGTGCACGAAGACGGAAAGGGCGGCGGGGACCGCGCCGCCTCGCCGGAGCCCGCGTCCGGTGTGGAACAGCCCGCGTTCCTGGCGCTGGAACGCGAGTTGACGGTCCTGCTGCGGCGCGCCCGGGCCAGCCAGGGGGAGATGGCGCGCGAGGTGCACCCCGACCTGGAGCCGTCCGCGTACGGGCTGCTGGTCCGTCTGGAGGAGTGCGGGCGGCAGCGGGCCACCGAACTCGCCGCGTACATCGGCGTCGGCAAGGCCACGATGTCGCGCCAGCTGCGCGCCCTGGAGCAGCTCGGACTCGTGGGCCGCGAGCCCGATCCCGCCGACGGCCGCGCCTGGCTCGTCACCCTCACGGAGGAGGGCCGCCGCCGCGTCAGCCGCGTCCGCGAGGCCCGCCGCGCCCGCTACGCCGGCCGCCTCGCCGACTGGGACCCGGCGGAGGTCGACGAACTGGCGCGGCTGCTGAACCGGCTGAACCGGGGGACGGAGAAGTAGGCCCCCCGGGGCCGGGGTTTTCCACGGGGCTCGCCCCGCGTTCGGCCCGGGCGGCCGGCGGCCGTACCGGCCCGGCCGACGCAGGCGCCGTCGCCTCGCCTGCGGCCCGGTGGGGGGCTGATCGCGCAGTTCCCCGCGCCCCTCAGGGGGGGTGTCGGCGCCGTGACGGCAAAGTGACCGCGGGAGCACTGGTCCGGTCGGGTCGCCGGTCCGCCCGGGCGGGTGACCTCGTCAGGCCGGCGGCAGCTCGACGTGGACGACCGTCGCGTCGTCGTGGGTCTTGCCTCCGAGCGGGCGGTCCCGCTCCAGGGCGCGGACGCGCCGCACCAGGCCCCGCGCACCCTCCTCGCGGATCACGGCGACGCAGTCCGCCCAGTCGCCCTCCCCGAACCGGTCCACCCAGCGCGTCGCGCCGTCCGTCAGCGCCGTCAGGGCGCGCACCCGGCCCCGGGGCAGGGAGACGGTGACGGCGCGTGACGACACCGACGGGTCGGCCGCGGCGGTGAAGAAGCCGCCCTCCTTGTTGCGCAGCGTCGTGTCCACGACCGTGTGGCTCGACAAGGCCGACCGGGGCAGCCGGTCCAGCCGGTCGTCCCTGACCGCTGTGACCGTGCCGTCCGGCGACTCGACCAGCAGGACCGAGTCGGACAGCACCAGACAGTCCACCGAGCCGGGTGACCAGCGGGCCAGCACCACGGTCGCCTGCGGCGTTCGTGGGTGAGAAAGGTCACAGGTCGCGGCATGGCTCTCGGCCGTGCGCGCGATGCCCCGGGACAGCAGCCCGGCCGGCGGAACATCCGGGAGGGAAACGGTCAGTTCGGTCAGCGCGCCGCCCAGCCGGGCGGTGAACCAGGGCACCGAATGCAGACAGCCGCCCCCGTCCGGCGGCGGCGTGACACCGTCCAGGACCACGAGCGCGCCGCCCTGTCCGGAGGCCGGGAGCGCGACGCTCGCGAAGTCCTCGTTGGGGCGCCCTGGATCACCGGGTTCCGAAACTAGCTCCGTGCGCATCCGGCCAGTCTGCACGAGCTCTCCACAACGACCGCCGGAGCCCGGCAACAGCCGCCCATTCTTCATGAGCGCGCAGGTCACGGGTCTGATTTGGCAGGGAATGGAGGGCTAAGGGAAGGCGTGGCGGCGAATATTGCCACCGCCCGCCGCAGACGTCCAACCGGCGTACCGCGCAGGTCCGCTGCGGGGCACAACGGAACTTGCCCCTCAACTCGCCTCCGATGTTCACTCCTTCGAGTGGCGGGTCAGGTGATGCGCATCCACTGTCCACGGCCACTGGGAGGGTCGGGGAGCGTTGGGGGCGCCTCACTGTCCGAGCGCGGCCAGCGGCTCGGGGGAAGCGCCCGCGCCTGTTGACGGAGCGTCACCCGAGCCCACGGGTACACGAGTCAGGAATGCGAGCACCGGTGCAGAAGACGCGGCCTCGTCGCAAGGACAAGCAGGCGGCCCTCACGGGGGACGCGCAGCAGACGCCCACCGTCGGCAAGGGCCGCCCCACCCACGTACGCAACCGTCTCGTCGTCGCCGTCGCCGTGGTGGCCGCGGCGATCGCCGGGGCCGGGGCGCCCTCCGTGCTGGCGGCCTCCCAGCAGCTGCACGACGCCCAGGAACTGGTGACGCTCGCCGAGCGGACCGCGGACGCGCTCACCCTGGCCCACTCCCTGGCCGACGAGCGTGACGAGGTCGTCCCCTACATCGCGGCGGGCCGCCCCAAGTCCAAGGCGCCCTCCGAGGAGCACAGCGCCCGGGTCGACCGGCAGGTCGAGGAACTGCGCGCCGACGAGGACACCTCCCAGGCGCTGCGCGACGAGCTCGACGCCGTCGCCGCCGTGCGCCGCGCCGCCCTCACCGGCAAGTCCGGCCCGCTGGAGGCGCACGAGGCGTACTCCGACGCCATCTCCCAGCTGCACAGGCTCGCCGCGCGGCTGGCGGAGGCGACCCCGCCCCGCGCCGGCTCCGGCGCCCACGCGCTGACCCAGCTGGACACCGCCGTCCAGCAGGCCGCCGCCGCCCGCGGACTGCTGCTCGCCGCGCTGAACGTGCCGAGCTCCACCGAGACCGTGATCGACCCGGTCACCGGACTGCCCGTCACCGCCTCCAGCACCTCCGAGGCCGACGAGGAGCGGCGCGACGAACTGACCGCCGCCGCGCTCCAGGCCCGCGTCCGTTCCGACGCGGCCCTCGCCGACTTCCGCGACGCCGCCCCGAAGGCCGCCCGCGCCTCCTACGACTCCACGGTCACCGGGCCCGAGGTCGACACCGCCGACGAGTACCTCGAGAAGCTCACCGACAAGCCGACGCTCTCCGACGGCGAGCTCGAGACCAGCACCAAGAAGCTCGCGGCCGCGCTCACCGCGCGGATCGACATGATGCGCGGCGTCGAGGCCTCGCTGTTCGACCAGCGCACCAAGGATCTCGCCCAGCTCCGCGACGAGGACGTCACCGAGCTGGAGATCCGGATCGCGATCCTCGGCGCCCTCCTGCTGCTCGCGGTCGGCGTCGCCACCGCGATGGCCCGCACCCTCACCCGGCCGCTGTCGGTGCTGCGCCGCGGCTCCGCCCGGCTCGCCGGGGCGGAGGACCCGGCCGCCGAGGAGCCCATCACCTTCACCGGCCGCAACGACGAGTTCGCCCAGGTCGTCCGCTCCGTCAACGCCCTGCACACGCACGCGGCCGGGCTCGCCCAGCGGATCGCCACGCTGGAGGCCGACCGCAAGCACCTCGTCGGGCAGCGGCAGAAGATGGCCGACGCCCGCGAGGAGCTGCGCGGCGAACTCGCCGAGGCCACCGCCCACATGGAGCGGATGCGGCACAGCATCGGCGGCACCTTCGTCAACCTCGCCCTGCGCACCCTCGGTCTGGTCGAGCGGCAGCTCGGCGTCATCGAGGGCCTGGAGGAGCGGGAGGACGACCCGGACCGCCTGGCCACGCTGTTCAAGCTCGACCACTTCGCCACGGTCATGCGCCGGCACAGCGAGAACCTGCTGGTCCTCGCCGGCACCGAGCACGGCCGGCAGACCGCGGGCCCGGTCCCGCTGGTCGACGTCGTACGGGCCGCGGTGAGCGAGATCGAGCGGTACGAGCGGGTGCGGATCGCGGCGCTGCCGCCGCACGCGCACATCGCCGGGTTCGCCGCGGACGACCTGTCCCACCTGCTCGCCGAACTCATGGAGAACGCCACCGCGTTCTCCCCGCCCGACATGCCCGTCGAGGTCTCCGGCTGGCTGCTGGAGAACGGCGAGGTGATGCTCTCCGTCCAGGACGAGGGCATCGGCATGGCCGAGGACCGGCTGGAGCGGCTCAACACGCGGCTCTCCGAGTTCGACCCGGAGGCGGCCTACGAGGCCGAGTCCGACGACGGTCTCGGTCTCGGCCTGTACGTCGTCGCCCGGCTCGCCCACCGGCACGGGGTGCGGGTGCAGCTGCGCAAGCAGAAGCAGGGCGGGATCGCCGCGGTGGTCGTCCTCCCGGACCCCCTCCTGGCCCCGGCCACGCCCACGGCCGTCCCCGCGTCCGTCCCCGGCGCCGCCCACACGGTGTCCCTGCCGGGCGCCGACTCGGAGGCCAACTCCAACGTCCTGCGCGGACGCGGCACGTCGGGCGACCCCCTGGTCGATCTGGCCGAACGCTCCATCGAGGCCCGAGCCGCGGCGGAGGCGTCCACGCCTGAGACTCCCTCGTCGGAGACGCCTACGACGTCGGGTGCGGCGCCGGGCGCCAAGAACACCGCGGAGGCCGCGGACACCACGGCGGCCGCCGGTGCCGAGGCGGAGCCGTCGGCCCCGCAGGCGGCTGCTCCGGGCGCTGCCACGGAGCCGGCTCCGCAGGCCGGCATCCCCGCGCAGCCGGACGCGGAACCGGGCCAGGGCGCGCCCGACGCTCCCGGGACGCCCGGCGTCGATACGCACCACCCGGACGCCGTCGCGGGCCCGGATGGGCCCGAGGCCGCGTCGGCCGCTTCCGGGGCGCACGGCGCCGTCGCGGACCCTGAGGCACGCGAGGCCGCGCCCGGTGCCGACGCGCCCGCCGGCGCCGGTGACGTCGACGAGGCCCGGTCGCACGACGTCCCCCCGGCCCGTGCGAGCGAGCCGGACGCCGGCCGTACCGTGCCCGCGGAGCGGCCCGCCGAGACCACCATGGAGCTGTTCATCCCGGCGCAGCCGGACGGAGGCGTACGCCCGGGCGCCGGGCACGAGCCCGAGGTCCCGTCCGCGCCGGCACCCGGGGGCCCCGCCCCCGACAACGCGCCGGAACCCGGGGACCCCGCCCCCCGGCCCTCCCTCGCCGGCGACGCCGAAGGCGGGCCCGAGCACGCGCGGGTCGCCGACGGGCCCGTCGACGAGGAACCCGTCACCGCCAAGGGACTGCCGAAGCGGACGCCGAAGATCACCGCGCCGGTCGCTCCCCCGCGGCCGCGGTCCGGATCGGTGGACGCCGAGGCCCTGCGCAGGCGGCTCGGCGGCTTCCGCCAGGGCGCGGACGCCGGGCGGCGGGACGTCGAGGCGGAACTGGCGGCCGAGCGGTCCCGCGGGGACCGGACGCCCTCCGGGACGGACGCCACAACCGAAGAAGCCACGGGGGGCACTGTCGAGGAGGCAAGCAGTTGACCGCGCCCAGTACCTTCGGACTGAGCAGTGAGGCCCGCAACCTGCACTGGCTGCTGACGAACCTCGTCGAGGAGGTGCCCGGCATCCTGTCCGTCGCGGTGGTCTCCTCGGACGGCCTGCTGCTCCTCTCCTCGGACGAGACGCTCGCCCGGGCCCGCAGCGGACCGGATCCGCAGCGGCCCGGCCCGCGCGGCTCCTCCGCCGACCTCGCCACCGTCGTGTCCGGCATCGGCAGCCTCACCGTCGGCGCCTCGAAGCTGATGGACTACGGACCCGTCAAGCACACGATGGTCGCCATGGACGAGGGCAGCCTGTTCGTGATGTCGATCAGCGACGGCTCGCTGCTCGGCGTGCACGGCTCGGCGGAATGCGACATGAGCGTCGTGGCGTACCACATGGCCCTGTTCGTCGGCCGCGCCGGCCACGTCCTGACCCCCGAACTCCGCAGCGAACTGCGCAAGAACCTGGAGACCGCAGGGAGCGCCGAGCACGAGTCCGCCGGGAGCCCCCGATGACCAGCGCCCCGAAGCACCACCTCCCCGTCCGCGGCGGGGACCGCAAACCCGCCCGTGTGCGCCCCTATTCGCTCACCGGGGGCCGCACCCGCTTCGGCCATGTGCTGCTGGTCGAGACGTTCGTCGGCGCCACCGCCGGCACCGCCGCGCTCGAGGCCGCCGAGGAGCGCAAGGAACTCACCTCCGGCGGCCTCGCCCGGGTCATGCCGGAGGTGCGGGCCATCGTCGAACTGTGCCGCCGCATGCGGACGGTGGCCGAGATCGCCGCGCTGCTCAGCATGCCGCTCGGCGTGGTCCGCGTCCTGCTGAGCGACCTCGCGGACCAGGGAAAGATCCGTGTCTACGGGACGGGCACCGGCCACGGCACGGGCCGCCCGGACCGCGCGCTGCTGGAAAGGGTGCTGAGTGGACTCCGCCGTCTCTGACGCCGCACCCGGCGTCACCCCGCTCGTCCAGGGGGACGAGCCCCTGCTGCCCTGGCAGACGGACCCCACCCGGGCCCCGATCGCCACGAAGATAGTCGTGGCCGGCGGCTTCGGCGTCGGCAAGACCACCCTCGTCGGCTCCGTCTCCGAGATCACGCCTCTGCAGACCGAGGCGCTGATGACCGAGGCGAGCGAGGGCACCGACGACCTCACCGCCACGCCGGGCAAGTCGACCACCACCGTGGCCATGGACTTCGGGCGCATCACGCTCGACGACGACCTGGTGCTGTACCTGTTCGGCACGCCCGGCCAGCAGCGGTTCTGGTTCATGTGGGACGACCTGGTGCGCGGCGCGATAGGCGCCGTGGTGCTGGCCGACACCCGCAGGCTGAAGGACTGCTGGCCGGCGCTGGACTACTTCGAGAGCTGCGGGATGCCGTACGTCGTGGCCGTGAACCACTTCGACGGCACCGAGCGGTACGAACCCGAGGACGTGCGGGAGGCCCTCACGATCCCCGCGCACATACCTGTCATGATCATGGACGCGCGCCGCCGGATCTCGGTCATCGAGACCCTCTTGTCCCTCGTGGGCCACGCGCTCGACGAAACCCCCGAGTAGCCCCTTAGGAGCGTCCCCCGTATGCGGAAGATACTCGTCGTCGGGGCCGGCCAGTCCGGTCTCCAGCTCGCCCTGGGACTCCAGTCGCACGGGTACGAGGTCACCCTCATGTCCAACCGGACCGCGGACGAGATCCGCACCGGCCGGGTCATGTCCACGCAGTGCATGTTCCACACCGCGCTGCAGCACGAGCGTGACCTCCAGCTGAACTTCTGGGAGTCCCAGGCCCCGAAGATCCAGGGACTCGGCGTCTCGGTCGCCGCCCCCGGCTCCTTCGACCCGGGCCCCTCCCAGCGGGCCGTCGACTGGCTGGGCCGCCTCGACGGGTTCGCGCAGTCGGTGGACCAGCGGGTGAAGATGGCCGGCTGGATGGAGACGTTCGCCCAGCGCGGCGGACAGCTCGTCATCCACGGCGCCGCGGTCGGCGACCTCGACTACCTCTCCCGCGCCTACGACCTGGTGCTCATCGCCGCCGGCAAGGGCGAGCTGGTGCAGATGTTCTCCCGCGACCCCGAGCGCTCCCCCTACAGCACCCCGCAGCGCGCCCTCGCCGTCGCCTACGTGCACGGTCTCGGCCCGCGCCCGGAGCACCCGGACACCGAGGCGGTGCGCTGCAACCTGGTCCCCGGCGTCGGCGAGATGTTCATCATGCCGACGTACACCACCTCCGGCCGCGCCGACATCCTGTTCTGGGAGGGCATCCCCGGCGGCCCGCTCGACGCGTTCGCGGGCGTCAAGGACCCGGCCGAGCACCTCTCCCTGACCCTGGAGCTGATGGAGAAGTTCCTGCCCTGGGAGTACGCGCGCGCCACCAAGGTCGAACTGACCGACGCCGGCGGCACCCTGGCCGGCCGCTACGCCCCGACCGTCCGCAACCCCATCGGCCGGCTGCCCTCCGGCGGCCTGGTGCTGGGCGTCGCCGACGTCGTCGTCGCCAACGACCCGATCACCGGCCAGGGCTCCAACTCCGCGTCCAAGTGCGCCGCCGCCTACCTCGCCTCGATCCTCGAGCACGGCGACAAGCCGTTCGACGAGGAGTGGATGCAGGGCACCTTCGACCGCTACTGGGACACCGCCCAGCACGTCACCAAGTGGACGAACGCCATGCTCGCCCCGCCGCCGGAGCACATCCTGAACCTGATCGGCGCCGCCGGCCAGCTCCAGCCCGTCGCCGACCGCTTCGCCAACGGCTTCAACGACCCGGCCGACTTCGAGAACTTCTTCTACGAGCCGGAGAAGACGAACGCCTACCTGGCCGAGGTCTCCGGCGCGGCCGGCGCGTAGACGGCGCCGTACCCCTCGTCGGACCCGTCCGTCGCCCCCTCGGGGAGCTCCGGCGGCACATAGTGCTCCAGGGGCTCCCCGCCGGGGTCGGGCCGCACCGCCCCCAGCACCGGGTTGGCCGCGACCGGCGACACCTTGATCCGCGCGCCGGGCCGCGGCGCCTGCACCACCATCCCGTCGCCCAGGTACAGGGCGACGTGCGTGGCGTCGTGGAAGTACACGACGAGGTCGCCCGGCCGCAGATCCACCAGGTCGATCCGCTCCAGCCGCGCCCACTGCTCCTGGCTGGTCCGCGGCACCTCCGCGCCGGCCGCGCGCCACGCCTGAGAGGTCAGCCCCGAGCAGTCGTACGTCTCCGGGCCCTCGGCGCCCCACTCGTAGGGCTTGCCGAGCTGCTCCACCGCGTACCGCACCGCCCGCTCACCCGCGGCGGACGGCGCGCCCGCGCCGCTCAGCGCGCCGGACGCCACCAGCGCCCGCTGTGCCTCGTCGACCCTGCCGCGCTCCAGCTCGGCCAGCTCCGCGAGCTGGTCCGCCGTGAGCGACGCCAGCAACTCCTCGACGTCCCGCAGCCGTTCCACCACCTGGTCGCGTTCCTTCCCGCGCCGCTCGGTGAGCGCGATCCGCTCGTCCAGCGCCTCGCGCGCCCGCCGCGCCAGCTCGTCGGCCTGGCGCGCGTCACCGGTCAGCCGGCCCACCGTCTGCGCCCGTTCCCGCGCGAGCTGCCCGATCACATGCCCCTGTTCCAGCGCGCGCTGCGGGTCGCGTGCCAGCAGCAGACGCACATAGGGGGAGAGGCCGCTCAGGGACTGGTACTGCTGCCGGGCGAGCCGTCCGGCGGCGCCCCGGCTGTCGTGCAGGGAGAGCCGGGTGCGGGCCAGCGCCTTCTCCAGCCGCTCGGTCTCGGCGCGCTGCTCGGCCAGTGCCTCCTCGGTGGCGTTGTAGCGCTCGGTGGCCTTCTCGGCCTCCCGGTACAGGGTCTGAAGGTCCGTCAGCAGTTCCGGGACGGAGCGGTCGCCGGTCGCCGCGGCGGCGCCGCCCGGCTCCGGGACGGCCGCCGCGGGCAGGGGCGCCAGCACGGTCCCGGCCGCCAGCGCCGCCGTACACACCAGACGCAGAAGCATTCCTGACACGCCATCACCTCCGACGCGGGGCGGCTCGTCCGCTCCGCACCGCGAGCATCAGGGGGGTGTGCGCGGTCCGCTCGCCGAGTGTGCGCGGTTCGGCGCAACGGGGTCACCCGTCGGCGTCGTCCGGCTTGCCCTGCGGCGTGGCGTCCGGATGCGGCGCGGGCCTCGACCACGGCCACCGCCGCTCGCTCCCGGCCCGGCCGGTGGGGTCGTAGAGGTACTTCCAGCGGGCGGTCAGGCCGGTGAGCGTGCTGTTCCCGCGCGGCACCCTCCGGTACACCAGCACGGTGGGCGGGCCGCCGTCCGGCGCCGGGACGGGGATCCGGTACGTCTTGGGCGGGTGCCCGGTGATGCCGAGCAGCACGGGCAGGACGCGCCCGTCCATGGGGCCGCCCTCGAAGGGGGTGTCTTCGCTCTTCACCCGACCAGTCTCGGCCATCGGCCGCGGGTCACAGGTCCGCGGCCAGCGCCTGCACCAGGGCGTCGGTCTGCGCGTCCCGCCGCGCGGTCACCGTCAGCAGCGCCACGAACTGCTCCACGAGCCAGTCCCGCAGCTCCTCCTCCGGCGGCTGCTTGTCCTCGTCGAGCCAGATCAGGGAGGCGGCCTCCACGGCCGTGATCCACATCCGGATGGTCATCCGCAGCCGGGGCCCGGGCTCGTCGACGCCGAGATGGCGGAGGATGTGCTCGGCGGCGGCCCGCCGCACCCCGTCCACGATCGCGGTCGTGCGGGAGGTCTCCACCACGCTGCCGCCCTGGAGCAGGGCGCTGAAGCCGGCGTCGTGGCGGCCGACGAAGGCGAGGTAGCGTTCCACGGCCCGGGTCAGCCGGGGGAGCAGCGGGCCCACCTGCGGTTCGTCGAAGCAGTCCCGCAGCTCGTCGGCGGCGGACTTCAGGGCCGCCTCGTAGAGCTGCTGCTTGCCGCCGGGGAAGTACCGGTAGACCAGGGGCCGCGACACTCCGGCCGCCTCCGCCACGTCGTCCAGCGACACCTCCTCGGGCGCCCGGTGGGCGAAGAGGGACAGCGCGGCCTCCAGCAGCTGGCTGCGGCGCTCCTCGACACTGAGGCGCCGGTAGGCGGGGGTGGGGGCCTGCGAGGTCATGTCCGCAGCGTAACCGGCCGTCCACAACGCCCGCCCGGCCAGGCCGATGTCCGGCCCCCTGGGACCCGCCGGACCGGACCCCGCCCGGACGCCGGGCCCGGCTACGCCAGCAGTCCCGAGGACCGCCAGAGCCGGCGGCCCACGCCGCGCAGGACGCCGATGTCGTCCAGGAAGTCCGTGAGCTTCTTCGCCCCCTGCTGCATCACCTCGCGCCGGTGCGCGCTCGCCCGCACCTGGGCGACGGCCTCGCGCCGGTCCAGGCCGACGTTCGTGTAGACCTCCGGGTTCACGAACGCCACCGAGAACACCCGGGCGAACTCGCCCGACGACACCCGGGTGAACTCCTGCGACCAGCGCGGCGCGGTCATCATCTGCCGCCGCAGCTCCTCACGGGCGTACCGGACGTGCCGCGCCTCCTCGATCACATGGATCCGGGTGACGCCCCGGATCAGCGGCTGCACCCGCTCGTCGGGGAACGTCAGCCGCTGCATCCAGTCCAGCACCTCCTCGCCGAGGAGGGTCGCGGTGAACGAGCCGGGGGTGGTGGAGATCGTCTTGAAGAGGCGCCCCAGGTTGTGGTGGACGCGGCTCACCGGGTACCAGGGCGTGCCGCTGTGCGCGATCACCCGGGCGAACATCTTGGAGTGCCGGCACTCGTCCTCGATCTCGGTGAGGGCGTACCGCACATGCGCGCTGGTCGCGGACTTGTCGTAGATGTGGCGGACCAGCAGCTGCATCAGGATCAGCTCGAACCAGATACCGAGGGAGGCGAGCGCGGCGGCCTCGTGCCGGGAGAGCAGCAGGCGCTGCTCCTCGCTCATCCGCCGCCACAGCGGGGTGCCGTACAGCGACACCAGCTCCGGCGGCCAGAACCACTTGCCGTCCTCGAAGGGCGCCGCCCAGTCCAGCTCCTCGTCCGGGTCGAAGGAGTGCTTCGCGGAGGACTCCAGCAGCCGCAGGGCCACCGCCTCCCGGTCCTTGAGCTGCCCGAGGGCGTCCCGCAGCCCGTCGAGCGCGTCGGTCTCCGACAGGGTCGTCATGGCGGTTCCACCTCGGGCGCATCGGGTTACCGGCAGGTCACCTTTATGAGACTGCCTGTCAGCAAGCCCGTCAATCCCTCACGCACGACTTGTCGCCGACCGGTCCGCGCCCTGCCTCTCCCCGGCCGCGCCGGGCGGGAAGGAGGTGCGCAGGGTGAAGGCGTACGGGGTCGGGCCGTGGGCGCGCAGGCGCAGCAGCCGGTTCTCGGCCTCCGCGACGGAGGGGCGGTGGCCCGCGGGCACCCACCAGAGGGTGGTCATGGCCTCCTCGACCCGCTCGAACCACTCCCGTCTGCGGCTGAGCATCTCCCGGTGCCGGCCCCGGTACATGAACGCCGTCAGGGCGTCCTGGTCCCGCCACACCGACATGTTGATGATCAGCCACGGGTCGCCGAAGACGGAGATGGCCGTGGCGTCGCCGTCGTCGCTCTGCAGCCGCCACACGAAACCGTCGGCGGCGTCCGCGTCCGCGTTGACCGGGTCCAGGTTGTCGACGAAGTCCTTCAGCAGGGGAGTGTCCAGCGGTGCCTTGAGCCGGGCGATGTTCACTTGGGCGAGTTCGTATGCGGTCATGTACCGAACGTTAGGTCGGGAGTCGTGGGGCGGGGCACCCCCGTCTCACCAACCGGGCACCGACGTGCGGGAGTTCGCCTCACCGTCGCTCCGGTTCCAGCACCGCCTCCATCACCGCCCGCGCGACCGGGGCCGCCGTGCCGCCGCCGCTGATCTCCCGCCGGCTGCCCTCGGCGTCCTCCACCACGACCGCCACCGCCACCCTCGGCTCCAACTCGTCCTCGCGCTGCGCCCAGGAGATGAACCACGCGTACGGCGTGCCCGAGTTGCCCAGCCCGTGCTGGGCGGTGCCGGTCTTCCCGCCGACCACCGCGCCCCGGATCGCCGCCTTCCCTCCGGTCCCGTCCTCGACCACCCCGCGCATCAGCTCCCGCAACCGCGTCGCCGTCGCCGGGAGCATGGCCCGCCGCACCGCACCCGGCCCCGCCGCGGACACCGTGCCGCCGCTCGCCCGCGTGGTCCGCTCCACCAGGTACGGCTCGCGCACCTGCCCGCCGCTCGCCACGGCCGCCGCGACCATCGCCATCTGCAGCGGCGTGGCCCGCGTGTTGAACTGCCCGATCGACGAGAGCGCGAGCTGCGCCGCGTCCACCGTGGTGTCGAAGGTGCTGGGCGCGACCCGGAACGGGATGCGCAGGTCCGGGTCGTTGAAGCCGAAGCTCTCCGCGGTCTGCCGCATCCGCGCCAGGCCCGTCGTGACGCCGAGCTGGGCGAACACCGTGTTGCAGGACCGCACGAACGCCTCCCGCAAGGGGGCGTTCCGGCACATGCCCGCCCCGTTGACCAGCCGCGTCGTCGTCCCCGGCAGCAGATACGGGTCGGGGGAGCGGGTCGGCTCGTCCAGACCCCTCACCACGCCCGCGTCCAGCGCGGCCGCCGCGGTGACCACCTTGAACGTCGACCCCGGGGGATAGGTGCGCCGCACCGCCCGGTTCAGCATCGGCCGGTCCGGGTCGGCGTTCAGCCGCGCCCACGTCTCCCGCGCCGTCCTGCCGTTCCCGGACAGCGGCTCCGGGTCGTACGACGGCACCGACACCAGCGCCAGGATCCGCCCGGTCGACGGCTCCACCGCCGCCACCGCGCCCTTCCGCCCGCGCAGGCCCTCGTACGCCGCCCGCTGCGCCCGCGGGTCGATCGTGGTCAGCACGTCGCCGCCCGCGCTGCGGGAGCGGGTGAAGTCGTTCCACAGCGGCAGCGGCGCCAGCACCGGGGCGGCCCCCGACAGCACCGCGTCCTCCGTGGCCTCCAGCAGCGTCGTGCCGTACTCCTGCGAGGCGAAGCCGGTCACCGGCGCGTACAACGGCCCGTCCCGGTACGTCCGTTCGTACCGCAGGTGCTCCCCGGTGTCCCGGGACCCGGTGACCGGGCGGCCGTCCACCAGGATGTCGCCGCGCGGCTGCTGGTACCGCACGATCACGGCACGGCGGTTGGCCGGGTTGGCCTCGTAGTCCTCCGCGTGCAGCACCTGCACCCGGGCCGCGTTGACCAGCAGCGCCACCAGCAGCAGCGCGCAGAACAGCGCCGCGTGCCGGATGTGCCGGGTCACCGGAGCGCACCCGGGGCGGCCTGCCGCCGCGCGCAGTCGCTGAGCCGGACCAGCAGCGCCACGATCGCCCAGTTGGTCACCACCGAGGAGCCGCCCTGCGCCAGGAACGGCATGGCCATCCCGGTCAGCGGGATCAGCCCGGTCACCCCGCCCGCGATCACGAACACCTGGAGCGCCACCAGTGAGGCGAGCCCCACGGCGAGCAGCCGCCCGAACGGGTCGCGCAGCGCGAGCCCGGCCCGGTAGCCGCGCTCCACCAGCAGCCCGTACAGCAGGAAGATCGCGGACAGTCCCGCCAGGCCCAGCTCCTCGCCTGCCGTCGCCAGGATGAAGTCGGACTTCACGGCGAAGCCGATCAGCACCGAGTGTCCGAGCCCCAGCCCCGAGCCCAGCATCCCGCCCTCGGCGAAGGCGAACAGCGACTGGGCGAGCTGGTTGGGGCCCTCGCCCGCCTCGATGGAGGCGAACGGGTGCAGCCAGGTCTCGATCCGGTGGTGCACGTGCGGCTCCAGCCGGCCCACCGCGACCGCGCCCAGCGAGGCCAGCAGCAGCCCCACCGCGATCCAGCCGGTGCGGCCGGTGGCGACGTACAGCAGGACCACGAAGAGACCGAAGAACAGCAGCGAGGTGCCGAGGTCCCGCTCCAGGACCAGCACGCCCACGCTGACCAGCCACACGGCGACGATCGGGCCGAGCACCCGCCCGGTGGGCAGCTGCATCCCCCCGACGCGGCGGCCCGCGTAGGTCAGGGCGCCGCGGTTCGCGGCCAGGTAAGCGGCGAAGAACACCGCCAGCAGCACCTTCGCGAACTCGCCCGGCTGGATGGAGAATCCGGCCACCCGGATCCAGATGCGGGCGCCGTTCACCGCGGGGAAGAGGATCGGCACGGTCAGCAGCACCAGCGCGACGGTGACGCAGACGTAGGTGTAGCGCTGGAGCACCCGGTGGTCGCGCAGCACCAGGATCACCGCGATGAACAGCGCCACCCCGAGCGTCGACCAGATCAGCTGGGCGGGGGCGGCCCGGTCGCCGGGCGTCTCCAGGTCCAGCCGGTAGATCAGCACCAGGCCCACCCCGTTGAGCAGCACCCCGATCGGCAGCGGCAGCGGGTCGGCCAGCGGGGCCCGCCAGCGCACCGCCAGATGGGCCAGCACGGCGAGCACACCGAGCCCGGCGCCGTAACCGGCGGCGCCGGGCGGGACGGTGCCGTTCCTGGCGAGACCGACGGCGCAGTAGCCGTACACCGACAGTCCGACGGCCAGGACGATGAGGGCGAGTTCCACACCGCGGCGCCCGGTGAGACGGACGGCGGGCGCGGGCGGGTCCGCCGTCGCCAGGGTGATACCGGCCTTGCTCATGTCCGGAACTTACCCACATGCGACGCTTCGCGTGGTGCGCTCATCAGCACCAGCGTGGCGCGGGACCGATGTTGTCGATGTACCGGGCCGGGCCCCAGGCCCAGGTGCCGTCGGTGAGCAGGTACCAGAGCGGGTTGCCGTCCACGTGGTCGCCCGGCACCTTGCAGAAGATCGAGACGACATCGCCCTTGTGGGCGTACCGGATGACCTGGGAGCCGCGGTTCGGGGCGCTGCGCAGGGCCAGCTTCTGCGCGGTGACGACGCCGCGGTACGCGCCCTGGTCGCCGTGGTTGCCGCCGGCCTGGTTGCCGCCGGCCTGGTTGCCGCCCGCCTGGTTGCCCCAGTCGCCGCCCTGGTCGCCCCCGCCCTGCTGGGCGTTGCCGCCGCCCTGCTGGTAGGAGCCGGTGTTGGTGCCGGTGCCGGTGCCGCCCTGCTGGCTCCAGTCGCCCTGGCCGCTCTGGCTGTTCTGGTCGCTCTGGCCCGGGTCGTCGGCGGCGAGGGCGGGGGCGACGGCGGTCGCGACCGCCAGGGCGCCGGCGGCGAGCGCTATGGGCAGACGGCGGGCGAGCGGGGCGCGCGGGCGTCGTAGCGACATGGCAGTACCTCCATAAGGGGGAGACAACAGGTCGAAGGTGACTTGTCGCCACATTAGGAGCGCCCCCCGGCGCCCGCCCGCCCTGCTGCGCCATCGGGGAGGACGCTCCGCCTACCGGGTCACACGCCCGGCAGCGCGGCCGGCCCCCCGTCACTCCGCCAGTTCCTCCAGCATCCGCGCGGTGGCCAGCCCCGCCCGCAGGTAGTCGACGAACAGGCCGTTGTGCAGCGCCCAGGAGGAGCGGCGGGACCGGATCAGCCGGATCGCCGCCTCCGCCGAACGGCCCCGGCGCATCAGCGCGTGCGCGACCACCAGGCCCGAGCGGTTGTAGCCGTGCCAGCAGCGGACCAGAACCGTGCGGCCCGCGTCCAGGGCCTCGCACGCCGCCTCGGCCATCCGGATCACGCCCGCGAGCTGGGTGCCGTCGAGCGGGCCGTCCGGGATGGGCCACACCTGGTGCTCGACCCCGGGATCGGGGCCGTGCCCCGGCAGCCGCAGCAGCGTCTGCACCAGGTCGAACTGGCGGCGCACCACCACCGGCTCCACCCGCCCCGCGGGCCCGCGGACCTGGTGCCCGCCCATCCACAGACCCGGCTCGATCTCGTCCCACGGACTGTCCGGAGCCGGTACGTCGGGTTGACTCTCGCGGGTACGCAACGGCGCCTCCCACCCACCTCGCCCAACTCCTGTCCACGGTATCCGGCTTCTTGCCCCCGCAGCACCCCGCCTGGTCCCATGGAGGCGAGGTGATGGCGCATGGACGGACCACGCGTCGTGCCGGCCCGCCGGCACGGCAGGGACTGGCTCCACGTCCGCCTCCCGGACGGCAGGGACATCGCCTGGTACGACCGTGAGGCGGCCCGGGTGACCCTGCTCGACGCCGGGCGCGAGGAGGAGGCGCTCGCCGCCCTGGGCCCGTATCTCACCGGCCCGGTCGCCGTCGGACCGCCCCCGGTCCCCACCTCCGCCGACCTCGTCCGGCTCTCCCTCCACCCCGACGACGACCTCGCCCCGAACCGCCCCGGCGAGGCCCTGCTCCTCGACCTGGACCGCACCCCCGGCCCGGCCCGCCGCCTGCGCCCGGACCCGCGCCGTGCGGAGCTGGCCGCGCAGCGGACCGTGGGCGACGCCCTCGACGCCATGGACGGCGCGGGATGGCACGCCCTGCACTCCCTGCCGCTCCCCGGCGGCCACCGCGTCCACCACCTGCTGATCGGCCCCGGCGGCCTGTACGTCCTGCACGTCCGGTCCGCCCACCGGCAGCAGGCGACCGTCGCCGAACCGCGGGTGCGCATCGGCCGGCGCCCGCCCGAACCGGTGCTGCACCGGGCGCGGGCCGACGCCGACCGAGCCGCCCACGCCCTGACCGCCGAGGTCCGCCCGGTACTGGTCCTGGCGGGCGCCCGGCGGGTGACGGTCGCCGGCGCCCCGCGCGGGGTCCGGATCCTGACGGACGCGGACGTGCCGGGGCTGGCCCGGGGCGGAGGCGTACTGAAGCCCGCGGACGTCGAGGCGCTGTACGCGGCGGCACGGGACCGGAGGACGTGGGCGGGGCTGTGAGCGGACGCGGCTGACGGTCGCCGTGCCCCTAGGGCAGCGTGCCCGCCTGGTCCGGGTCCAGCAGCGGCGCCAGCAGGTCACCGAAGTCCTGCACCCGGGGGGCGATGTCGGGCGCCCGCAGCGCCATCCGCTCAGGCGACCGGCACTCCTCGACCTCCTGCCAGGTCACCGGCGCCGACACCAGCGGCTCGGCGCGCGCCCGCAGGGTGTACGGGGCGGCCGTGGTCTTGCGCGCCGCGTTCTGGCTCCAGTCGACGAAGACCTTCCCCGGCCGCAGGCTGCGCTTCATCTGGTGCAGCACCAGCCGGGGCATCGCCTTCTCGGCCTCCACGGCCAGCGCCTTCGCATACTCGGACACCTGTTCGGAAGAGGAGCCGCGCACCGCCGCCAGCAGATGCAGTCCCTTCGACCCGGAGGTCTTCGTGTACGCCTCGAACCCGTCCCGGGCCAGCCGCTCCCGCAGCCACAGGGCGACCTCGCAGCAGTGCACGACGGTCGCCGGCGGCCCCGGGTCCAGGTCGAACACGATGCGGTCCGCCTGTCCCGGGTCGGTGATCCGCCACTGGTGGGTGTGGAACTCCGCGACCAGGTTCGCCGCCCACATCAGGCTCGGCAGATCCTCCACCAGCACCATCCGGGCGGGCCCCTCCGACCTCGGCACCTCGGCGGTGGTGACCCAGTCGGGCGTACCGGGTGGCACGTTCTTGGTGAAGAACACCTGCCCGTCGGGCCCGTCCGGATACCGCAGGAACGACACCGGCCGCTCCCGCAGATGCGGCAGCAGCACGTCGGCCACGGTCGCGTAGTAGTGCAGTACCTCCGCCTTGGTGAAGCCGGTGGCGGGATACAGCACCTTCTCCAGATTGCTGAGCGGGAGCCGTCGCCCCTCCACCTCCGTGATGGGAGCCATACGATGAGAATCTCACGCAAACTATGACAAAAGCTCCGACATCGATCGGCGGACGACCGGAGAGGTGCTGCACGTGAGGTCCATCTGGAACGGCGCGATCTCGTTCGGGCTGGTCAGCATCCCGATCAAGCTGGTGAACGCCACCGAGAACCATTCGGTCTCCTTCCGCCAGATCCACACCGAGGACGGCGGCCGGATCCGCTACCGGAAGTACTGCGAGCTGGAGGACCGCGAGGTCAGCGGCCAGGAGATCGGCAAGGGCTACGAGGACGCGGACGGCACGATCATCCCGATCACCGACGAGGACCTGGCCGGGCTGCCGATCCCGACCGCCAAGACGATCGAGATCGTCGCCTTCGTGCCCGAGGACCGCATCGACCCGCTCCAGATGGACGCCGCGTACTACCTCCAGGCGGGCGGGGCCCCCGCGGCGAAGCCGTACACGCTGCTGCGGGAGGCGCTGAAGCGGAGCAAGAAGGTCGCGATCACGAAGTACGCCCTGCGCGGGCGGGAGCGGCTCGGCATGCTGCGCGTGGTGGGCGACGCGATCGCCATGCACGGCCTGCTGTGGCCGGACGAGGTCCGCGCCCCCGAGGGGGTCGCGCCGGACACCGACGTCACCGTGCGGGACAAGGAGCTGGACCTCGCGGACGCGCTGATGGACACCCTCGGCGAGGTCGACCTGGAGGACCTGCACGACGAGTACCGCGAGGCGGTGGAGGAGGTCGTCGCCGCGAAGGCGGCCGGCGAGACCCCGCCGGAGGCGCCGGCCGCGGAGGCCGGTGGCGGCAAGGTCCTGGACCTGATGGCGGCCCTGGAGAACAGCGTCCGCGCGGCCCGCGAGTCCCGCGGCGAGGAGGCCGAGGTCAAGCACCTCCAGCAACGCAAGACGTCCCGCTCGTCCCCGAAGGACACGGGCGGCAAGAAGTCGACGTCGACGGCGAAGAAGAAGACGGCGTCCTCGCCTCGGAAGTCGACGTCGAAGACGTCGCAGGCCGAGAAGAAGACAACGAAGAGCACGGCGAAGAAGACGGCGGCGAAGAAGACCCCGGCGAAGAAGGCGACGCCCCGCAAACGCTCGGCCTGACCCGCCCGGGTCATCCCGCGGGCAGTCGTGCCGCTGGGGCGGCACGGGTGGGCGCGGGCGGCACCCCGTAAGCGCCGGGCTGCGCGACACCCTCGCCCCGCACCAACACCCGGCGCCCTGGACAACAGGCGTTACGACACCCGCCGCAACGCCAGCACCGCGTTGTGCCCCCCGAACCCGAACGAGTTGCTCAGCACAAGATCACCGCCGTCCGGCAGCGGACGCGGTCCGTCACGGACGACGTCCAGGTCGATCCCGTCGTCCACCTCCCCGCACCCCACCGTCGGCGGCACCACACGGTGGTGCAGCGTCAGCACCGCGGCCACCGCCTCGACCCCGCCCGCGGCCCCCTGCAGATGCCCCAGGTGCCCCTTCAACGCGGTCACCGGGACGTCCTGCCCGCCCAGCACCCCCCGCAGGGCCCGCGCCTCCGCGAGGTCCCCGTCGACCGTGGCGGTGGCATGGGCGTTCACATGGACGACGTCCGCCAGCTCACCGCCCGCGTCCCGCACGGCCCTCCGCAGCGCGAGCGCGATGCCGTCGCCGGACGGGTCCGGGGCCGCGACGTGGTGGGCGTCCGCCGACAGCCCCCATCCCGCCGCCTCGCAGTAGATCCGCGCCCCACGCGCCCGCGCGTGCTCCTCGGACTCCAGCACCAGCACCCCCGCGCCCTCACTGTTGACGAACCCGTCCCGGCCCTTGGCGAACGGACGCGACGGTGATCCCTGGGACGGGTCGCCCTCCGCCAGCGCCCGCATCGCCGCGAACGACGCCATGATCGCGGGAGTGACCACCGCCTCGGCGCCGCCGGCCAGCGCGACGTCGACCCGGCCGTACCGGATACGGTCGACGGCCTGCCCGATCGCCTCCGTGCCGGAGGCGCAGGCGCTGGTCACGGTGCGCGCCTCACCGGTGATGCGCAGGTCGAGGGAGACCTGTGAGGCCGCCTGCGACGGCACCGTCATCGGCGTGGTGAGCGGGGACACACCCCGCGGCCCGCGGTCCCGCAGCCTGCGGTCGCCGCCGACCAGCACCGACGCGTCCCCGAGGATCGCGCCGAGGCTCACCCCGACGCGCTCCGGGTCCAGCCCGCTCTCCCGGGTGCCGCCGTCGGCGTACCCCGCGTCGGCCCACGCCTCGCGCGCGGCCAGCACCGCGAACTGGGCGGCCCGGTTCATCCGGCGCGCCGCCTGCCGGGGCAGCAGCGCGGCCGGGTCGACGGGCACCGTGCCGGCGATCCGCACCGGCAGCGCGTCGAACTCCGGGTCTGTCAACTCCCGTATGCCGTGCCGTCCTTCGAGCAGCCCGTCCCACAGCGCGTCGGTGCCCACGCCCAGCGGGGTGACCGCGCCGAGCCCCGTGACCACCACGCGCCGCGGCCCGGCCGCCCGAGCCGCCCGCACGGGACGCGGCTCGTACCGGACGACCGTGCCTTCCCGGCCGGCGTCGGCGGCCCGGCGGCGCACTTCCGCGTCGGTCATGGCGTGGGCGTCCTCGGGCTCGGCGGCGTCCCGGTGCCAGGCGCCCCAGCGGCGTACGTACGTCACCTCGGCGGCCAGCGGATCCACCGCCCGCAGGACGGTCAGCCGGTCGCCGTCACGGAACTCCACGCCCTCCAGGGGCTCCGGCTCCACCAGCGGCACCGCGGCCACGTCGACCCGCCGCCCGGCGACGGCGACCCTCTGCTCGCGTCGCAGGTCCTCCTCGTGGTCCACCCCGCCGAGCGGCGGCCGCAGCGTGACCCGGATCACCTCGGGGGAGACGGGCAGCGTGTGTGTGACGACGTGCCAGCGGCGCTCGGCCGCGTCCTCGGGGGAGAGGGCGAACAGGTCGCCGGGGACGACCTCCGCGGCGGTCACCTCGTAGGGCCGTATGGGTACTTCAGGCGTTTCGGGGGAGTGGGTCATGGCGGGGCATGCTCTCTTTGGTCCGAACTGTCGTACTGCGGGCGGTTCCGAGTGTTCTGTACGACTCCCGAACGGGCCACGATCCACTTCACGAGGTGTCCGATTCATCCCGGTCTACCAGGCGGGTGACGCGGAACACATTCGCCAAGACGCCGACAGGTGTGCAGAGTTACCAGAACGTAGTGGCACTGTGGAAAACGTCACCAAGCGCGTGTGCGCGGCCCCGGCCGCCCCGCGGAACGAGCCGCGCGTCACGTTCCGCGCGACCCGCCCCACCGGGCTCCGTCCCCACCGGCACGGTGGTCCGACTGATCCCCGAGGCCGGTTCCGGCGTCTTCCCACGGGGGCGCGTTCCGAAGTACGCGACCCGCCGGGCCGGCCCGCGGGGCGGCGGCGGACGGGCCGCGCAGGTGACCAGAGACTGCGGTGGAGGGCATGGACGAGGACGAGTTCGACGCTTTCTACGCGGCCGCCTTCCCCCGCCTGACCGGCCAGCTCTTCGCCTTCACCGGGGACCTCGGCGAGGCCCAGGACGTGGTGCAGGAGGCGTTCGTGCGCGCCTGGGACCGGCGCCACCGGCTCATGGCCGACGAGGCGCCTGAGGCCTGGGTGCGCACCGTCGCCATGCGCCTCGCGGTGAGCCGCTGGCGCCGCGCAAAACGCTGGCTGGAACTGGTACGCCACTCCCCGCCGCCCGAGACGACGCCCGGTCCCGGCCCCGACCGCACCGCCCTGGTCGCCGCCCTGCGCCAACTCCCGGAATCCCAGAGGATGGCGGTCGTGCTGCACCATCTGTGCGACCTCAGTGTCGAGCAGGTAGCCTCCGAGACCGGCGCGCCGGTCGGCACGGTCAAGGCCCGCCTGTCCCGCGGGCGGGCGGCACTGGCCCGGCACCTGGCGGTGGACGAGGCCGAGGAGCCGGCCTGGGAGGGGGGCGGCCGTGTCCGATGAACTCACCGGAGCCCTGCGCGAGTTGGCCGCGCGGCACGAGATCCCGCCGCTCCTCGCCGCCGCCGAGGTCCGGGACCGCGCCCGGCGCCGCTCACGCCGCCGCAGGGCCACCCTCGCGCTCTGCACGGCGGCCACGGCCGCCTGCGCGGTCGCCGTGGTGACCCTCGCCCTGCACGCCGACCACCCCGCGGGGAAACGGCACAGCCCCGGCGCGACCCCGGCCACCTCGCCCACCCCCGCCCGGACCCCCACCGCCGCGCCCTCGGCCCGTACGCCCCGCCCCCTGGGCCGGCTCGACACGGACCTGCGCACCCTCACCCTCGCCGGCCGCGTGCTGCGGGTCGACCTGCGCGCCGCCGGCCGTCTCCCGCCCGGCACCCGGCTCACAGTGGTCGCCCGGAGCGCCGGCGCGGTGCTGCCGTTGAAGACCAGGACCGAGGTCCGCGAGGTCAAGGTGCCCTACCTGGTGGAACTGCGCGCCCCCGGCGGCGAACCCGTCTACGCGGGCGCCCTCTCCTTCGACGCCAAGGTGCTGCGCGCCCTCTCGGGCACCACGGGCTGGGTGGGCCTCAGCGCGCGGGACGCCGCATGGCTGCACGACCGGCTGCGCGACGGCGACCAGATCGAACTCACGCCCCCGCGCCGAGAGTTCAGCTGACCAGCCCGCGCCGGTACGCGTAGACGACCGCCTGCACCCGGTCCCGCAGGTGCAGCTTGGACAGGATGCGGGACACGAACGTCTTGACCGTCTCCTGACTGATCACCAGCGCCGCCGCGATCTCGCTGTTGGACAGCCCGTCCGCGATGAGCCGCAGCACCTCCAGCTCACGCGGGGTCAGCGGGATCTCCCGGTCGCCGCCGTCGGAGGGCCGGATCCGGGAGGCGTACCGGCCCACGAGCTGCCGTGTCACCTCCGGGTCGAGCAGCGCCGCGCCCGAGGCCACCGTCCGGATGCCGTGCAGCAGCCGGTCCGGCGGCGCGTCCTTCAGCAGGAACCCGCTCGCCCCCGCGCGCAGCGCCTCGTACACGTACTCGTCGAGGTTGAACGTCGTCACCACGAGCACCTTCACGGGGTCCCGCACCCCGGAGCCGGCCAGCAGCCGGGTGGCCTCGATGCCGTCGAGCACCGGCATCCGCACATCCATCACCACGACGTCCGGCCGCACCCTCCCGGCGAGGTCGACGGCCGCGCGCCCGTCCGCGCAGTCGCCCACCACCTCCATGTCGGGCTGGGCGCCGATGATCGTCACAAGACCGGTGCGCACCAGCGTCTGGTCGTCGCAGACCACCACCCGTACCGGCCGTACCGGTGTGCCGCTCACGGCCTGCTCCCGGCGGGTATCCGCGCCCGCACGGCGAACCCTCCGCCGGGACGCGGCCCGGCCTCGAACTCGCCGCCGAGGACGTCCACCCGCTCACGGAGACCGGCCAGTCCCCGCCCGCTGCCGCCCGGCGAGGTCACGGGCCCCGTCCCGGGACCGTCCGTGCCGACCTCCACCGTGATGTCCCTCTCGCCGTGCCGCACCAGAACCGAAGTAGCCCGCCCGTGAGCGTACTTGAGCGCGTTGGTGAGGGCCTCCTGCACCACCCGGTACGCCACCAGGTCCGCGCTCCCGGTCGACGCCGCCGGGGTGCCCGTCTCGGTGAACTCCACCGGCTGCCCGGCCCGGCGCGTCTGCTCCACCAGCGTCAGCAGCCGGCCCACCGGCGGGGTCCGGGAGCCCTCGCCGTGGTCGGGATTGAGCAGGTCGAGCAGGTGCCGCAGGTCGGCGACGGCACGCCGGCCGGTGTCGGTGACCGCGGTCAGCGCCTCGTCGAGCCGTTCGGGCGCGGCGGTCAGATAGCGCGCCGCCTCCGCCTGCACCACCATCGCGGTCACATGGTGGGTCACCACGTCGTGCAACTCCCTTGCGATGCGCGCCCGTTCGGCCGCCCGCGTCTGCTCCGCCACCTGGTGGCGCCGCTCCGCCTCGGCGATCCGCGTGGAGCGCAGCCACGCCCCGCCGCCCCACAGCAGACACATCGCCACGTAGAACGACACGAACTCGGCCGGCGGCTCGCCCGTCCCGCGCCGCACCAGCTCGGCCACGAACAGCGCGTACGCCAGGGAGCCCACGGCGACGGTGGTGCGCCGGTACCGCTCCAGATGGGCGCCCGCGCTCAGCAGCGCCAACGGCAGCGCCGTACTGGCGACGGTGTGGTAGCCGTGCAGCTGGTCCAGCACGAAACCCGCCGCCACCAGGGTCAGGCAGACAGCCGGCCACTGCCGCCGCAGGGCGAGCGAAAGGCCCTGCAGCCCGATCGCGACCACGGCCAGGACGTCGTACGGGCGCTCCGCCACCGCGCCGATGTCGGTGCCGCTGCCGCGCAGGCTCGGGACGAACGCCAGGACGCACAACAGCACGGCGAACGGCAGGTCCCGGACCGTGACGTGCAGTCGGCCCCAGACCTGCCGCAGCCCGCGCGGACGGATCACCGGGACAGCGCGACCGCGTCGGCCCGCTTCGAACGGCGGGGCATCAGCTGACCGCGCCGGCGGGCCAGCCACAGGAAGCCGACGGTGACCAGCGCCCAGAACACCAGCGTGTACAGGCTGGCCTCCGGTCCGAAGGCGCCGCCGCTGATCAGGGTCGGCCCGGAGGTGGAGGCGTCCAACAGGCCCTGCTGGGTGTCGTTCCCGGAGACCTCGGTGCTGAAGATGCCGGACGCCGCGAAGTTCCAGCCGAAGTGCAGACCGATCGGCATCCACAGGCTGCGGGTGGCGACGTACGCGGCGCCCAGCACCGGACCCGCCGACAGCGCGATGACGGCGGCGCCCCACAGGCTCGCGTCGGGGTTCGCCAGATGCCACGCGCCGAACAGCACACTGGTCGGGACCAGCGCCCCCCACGTACCGAACCGCTCCTCCATGGTCCTGAACAGTACGCCGCGGAACAGCAGTTCCTCCGTGACGGAGGCGCCGGCCATGAACCCGGCCAGCCCCACGGCGCCGGTGTACGACCCCCAGCCGTCCACCTCGTAGTGCCCGACGAAGGCGATGTTCGCGACGACGGCGGCGAACACCAGCGTCCCGATCAGCACACCCCGGCCGACCGCGCCGACGGCGCCCTCGCGGGCGACCTCCGTCACCGCGCGCTTCTCGGTGCGCCCCACGACCCAGGCGTAGACGTACACGGACAGCACCGCCGCCACCAGGCCCACTCCGAGTGTGGCCCACGGATTGTCCTCGGCGGCGGCCACACTCTGCCCCGCGACCAGGGACACCACCACCACGGCCAGCAACTGCCATACGACACGCACGTCTTGCTCCTCGACAGGGGGGACAGCGGCGGTGAGACGACCGCCGCTCCGACGGCCCAGACGCTACGGATCCGCGTCGCGGGAGGCGTCACCAGCGAGTGGGCACCCTGGCGTAGCTCTTACGGGGGACGGGGCGGGGGGTGTCCCCCGTGAGGACGGGACGTCTGTCGGGGTTCCCCTCATGGCGGCGGGGCGCCTCAGGACGACACGCCTTCCTCAGCGCCACCCCGCCACGGCGCTCAGAGCCACCCCGTCACGGCACTGTCGGACCCCTGGCAGGGCAGGATGACCCCATGGCGGACACCCCTATCGCGAACACGCACCAGTACGAGGCCTGGAACGGCTACGAGGGCCGGCACTGGGCCGACCACCAGGCCCGCTACGACGCCCTGAACGAGCCGGTGACCGGACCGCTGCTGGAAGCGGCAGCCCTCAGGGCTACGGACACGGTCCTGGACATCGGCTGCGGCAACGGCAGTTTGACGCGACTGGCTGCCCGCCGCGCACGGCACGCGGTCGGCATCGACCTGTCGGCGCCGATGCTGGAACGCGCGCGAACGACAGCCGAGGCGGAAGGCCTCCCCAATGTCACCCACGTCCAGGGGGACGCCCAGGTGCACGCTTTCGAACCGGCGAGCTTCGACGCGGCGGTGAGTCGCTTCGGGGTGATGTTCTTCGCGGACCCGGTGGCGGCGTTCACGAACATCGCCGACGCGCTGCGCCCGGGCGGCCGCCTGACCTTCGTCTGCCCCCAGTCCTTCGCCCGCCAGGACCAGGCGAGGGTGTTCGCGGCGGTGTCGCGGCACGCGCCGCTGCCGGACCTGACGGCGGCGGCGGAGACGGGCCCGGCCTCGTTCGCGGACCCGAGCCGGGTGAGGGCGGTGCTGTCGGCGGCGGGCTTCGAGGGGATCGAGGTGAGGGCCGTAGACACGGAACAGGTGTGGGGGCGGGACCCGTCGGACGCGTCGGCCTTCCTCTTCGGGTGGGGTCCGATGCGGCACTGGCTGAGGGACGCGCCGGAGGATGTGGTGGGGCGGGCACGGGAGGCGGCGACGGAGGCGTTCGGGGAGTACGCGACGGAGGAGGGGGTGCGGCTGAAGATGAGCTGCTGGTTGGTGACGGGCAAACGGCCGGGGGCCGTGCGGACGGTGTGACGGGACCCGACCGGGCCAGGCACACGCTCGATCCCAGATCCCCGCGCCCTAGGGACAGCCGCCGACGGGCGGCCGGTTCTGCCGCCCGTGCTGAGCACAGCTCGATCCAGCCGTGAGGGCTGAACGCCGCCGTCAGACCTTGATCACGGTGATGCGCCCGCCCCCGAGCGCTTTCAAGTCCTCGGGATCCGAAGTGAGGACCGTGACCGGCCCGGGCGCGGCGAGGGCGGTGGCACACAGCATGGCGTCAATGGCGTACTCGTGGCCGTGCAGGCCGGCGTCGGCGAGGAGCGCGGCTGCCTGCCGGGCGATCGTCTCGCTGATCGGTTCGACCACCAGGCGGGACAGGGCTTACTCCAGAGCCGGGCGGTTGATGCGGGGATGCACCACCTCGACGAGGGTGACCGTCGAGGTGATCACACGCAGGTCATCGGCGCGTGCCAGGGCGAGCCAGCCGGTCACCGCGCGGTCACGCAGAACGGCTTCGGGTAGCCCTTCACTGTCGAGGACCAGTGCCGCCGGGGGTGGCGGGGGAGGGCGTCACGCCGTGTCCGCCCCGCTCCGGCTCTGCTGCTTGCGCGCCTGGTGGAGCTGGTCCCGCAGGGCCTGCACCTCATCCTCGGTGATGGTGCCGTGTTCCGCCTCGGCGACCTGGATGAGGTCGTTGAGGTTGTCCCGCTCGATCTGTCGGGCGACGGCCGCGGCGACATAGGACGAGAGGCCGGAAGGACCACTGCGCGCACGAGCCGCCTCGGGGATGTCCCGAGGCATCGTGATCGAGTACTTCTGCGTGGGCTCGCTCATGCTCTCCATGCTGCTCCGTATGCCACCACCATGAGGGGTGCGCGGTGTGCGGGCGTACGGAGCGGCTGTGGTGAGGGCTGAGGGGGGCCGGGCAGCGGAGCGGGGCGTCGGACACCGCCGACAGGCGGAGGAGCGCCCGCCTGATCGCTGCCTGCCGGGTACATGATTCTTCATACCGTCCGACTAGCCTGCCGCGCATGGGACTTGGCGACATCAGGTACGAGCACGTCATCGCGGCGACCGAAGAATTCCGCCGCCTGGGCCGGGACACCTTCCTCCGGACGTACGGCTTCGGCCGAGCCAGGTCGTACGAGCTGGTTCTGGACGGTCGTCGCTACGACTCGAAGGCGCTCGCGGGTGTCGCCCACGGGTATGCCACAGGTCACTTCCTGAGGGCGGCGGACTTCAGCGGCGGTGCGGCCACGGTGGCGCGATGCCTGCGCGAGCTCGGCTTCGTGGTGGAAACCGGGGAGCCATCCAGCAACAGCGCCGCTCTGCTGGCGCGGCTACGGAACCTCAAGGTCTCCCGTGGCCCTGGCAACCCCGCCCCCAGTCGCCACCAGCCGTTGAGCCTCCTGTGGGCGATATCCCGCGCAGCGGATGAGCGGCCCCGCCTGACCCCGTGGCCGACGTTCCGGGACGAGGTCGGCCCCCTCCTGGTCGAGTTCGGCCTTCCCAACGCGAAGGCCACATCGGAGTACCCGTTCTGGCATCTCCAGGGCAGCGGACTGTGGGAGGTACGAGGCGTACCGAGTGAGCTCGCCGAGAAGATGCCGAACGCGCGCACCTTCGCCGAGCTCGAACCGGAGGCCGGCTTCACGGCCGAGGCCGCGGATCTCCTCCGCGACCCGGTGACCCGCCTGGACGCCATCGCCACGATCTGCGAGACCTACCTCGAGGACATCGACCGTCAGGCCCTCTTCGCACGAACAGGTCTGTCCGGATACACCGCCGCCGGTGGGCTGTTGACCGCGACCGGGGAGGAGAGCGGGGGTGCCGCCACGGACGAGTACGAGCGGGTGACCGGCCCCGCACCGCGCCGTGAGGCGACCCGCTCCGTCATCGTCCGGGACGAAGCCCTGGCCAGAAGGGTCAAGGAGCTGGAGGACAACCGGTGCCAGATCTGCGGCACGGCCCTCCGCCATCTCAACCGCCCGTACAGCCAGGCCGCACACGTACGAGGCCTGGGCAGCCCTCACCACGGTCCCGACGAACTCCAGAACCTCCTGTGCCTGTGCCCGAACTGCCACGTCCTCTTCGACGGCTTGGAGATCTACGTCGACTCCGACGGCCTGGTCAGGGGGACGAGGGACGACAGAGACCCCCGCCCGCTCCGTCGCGCCCCCGGACACCCGGTGGACGAGGCGCACATCGCCTACCACCGCACTCTGTGCACCCTCACCGTACGCAAGCCTGACGTCGGCTGACGCGCACCGCCCACCGGTCGGGGTGGGTAACCCTGCCGAGGCGTCCTCAGGAAACCTGGCGAGCCGCAAGTGCTGGAATCGCGGCGATCTTCTCCGCCGTGAGGGCAGACCAGTCGACCCCTGACGGTCGGTGAGGGTTCGCGCAGGTGATGGTCTCCTCAGAGGTGACGATCAGGTCAACGCCGACGTCATGCTCGGTGGTGGGGATCGGAGTCTCGGTCACCTGGAGTGAGTGGACGGTGGTGACGACGACGGTTTCCGGTGTCACCAAACCAGCCTCGGTGAGCAAGGCGAACTCGATGTCGGAGTAGCCGGCGCCCTTGCCGACACGGGCGCCGTCGCGGTTGACGGCGACGCTGCCGAGGATGATCAGGTCCAGTGGGCGGAGGGCGTCGACCTCGACGGTGGGGGCGACGGCGGCAGCGGTGCGGCTGGCTGCGGCCTCGGCGGGCGGGACGGTGAGAGCAGCCGGGTCGAGGAGGTAGAAGGGCTTGAGGGAGGCCAGCTTCGGGACTGCCATGTAGACGGTCTTGCCCTCCTCCAGAGCCCGTGCGCGCACCGGGAGTTGAGCCTTGTCCGGTACCGCCTTGACGACGCTCGCGCGCTGCCAGACCGGAAGTGCCGCAAGCCGGTCCGCAGCTTCCTCGGCACCCTTGAAGTGGGGGATGCGGCCGTGAACGGAAGCGTCGTGGACGGCGTCCGCGGCGGTCAGGGCGTCCCAGACCTGCGTGCGTACCGCCTGCTTGGCGCGGTCCAGGGAGTGGGCTGCCACCGGTGTCTCCTTCGTTCTCCTACGCTGCCGTCATCAGGCCGAGCAGTCTGTCGTGAATCTCTGCGACAAGGGATTCCTGTCGCCAGGGACGCAGTTCACGGGCGGCTCCGAAGACGATGTTCATGCCTCCGCCTCCGCGGGTGGTCTCGAGTTCGGTGATGGCTTCGGTGAGGCTGGCCACCCCCGCTTCGACGTCGCGCTGACGGATACGGGCGAGCGTAAGGTTCCCCAGCACGATCGCGCGTGACTTTCGCCGGTCCCGCAGCTCCTCCGCCGTTTCGGCCAGCAGGGTTTCGGCCCGTCGGTGGTCACCGAGGGAGAGGTAGCAGGAACCCGCGAGGCGGCCGAACTGTGTGGGGGACACGAGGTCGGCGGCGGCGTCGCCGGCGTCCACGCGATCGAGCTGGCGTTCCGCGTCGGCGAGGGCACGTTCGCAGGCCGGGGCCGATCCCAGCATGGCGTGTGCCTCGGCGACGTGCAGGAGCGCCAGCCCGGAGAGGGCGGGACTCGTGCGCGCGGCGATGTCGGCTGCTCGTTCCGCGAGCGCGAGACCGGTCTGGGCGTTGTGTGCGCCGTACAGCGCGACGTAGCAGGTGCGCAGTAAGGCGTGGGCTTCGAGAGTGGTGTCCCGCAAGTGGCGGGCGAGCCCGGCGCTCTGCTCGTAGTACGTCGTCGCGGTGGCGTGATCACGGCGCTGGGAGGCGTCCCAGATCAACTGCCCCATGAGAGTGCACGCGTCGGCGCGCAGAGCGTACAGCTCCCTTTGCACGCGTCCGCGGGAGGAGCCGGAGGCGAGCTGGTCGATGCGGTTGAGCTGCGCTGCCGCCTCCGCGATGAGGCCGGCCGAAGGCACACGGTCGTAGCGAGAGGCACGAAGAGCTGGTGCGCAGCATCGATGCCACGGCCTCCCCGGCGCAGGCCGCGCTCCTGGTCGCTTTGTCGGCGCCGGGAGTGTCACAGGTCCTGCTGTCGGCGAGCACAGCGGCACACTGGGCCGATGCCCGTGGTGGTGCGGCCCGCGAGCCGTTGTCGCCCGATCGTCTGAGAAAGGTCATCGATGTCCTCGGAACCTGACGACCCCGAGGTCACCGCGCGTATGCGGAGCGCCCATGCCGTGGCGTGCGGCTTCGTCGGGGCGGCCCCTGACGCTCAACCGTCCGGCGGGGAGGGGCAGGAGGCGTGGGGGTGGAGAGGGCGCACGCTCGGCCGACCGGTCACCGGCCCCTACGGGCCGGGATGGCTGCGTGTCGTCCACAGCCCGTTGGACAAGGCGACCGGCAAATTGTGGACGGGCCCGGAAGCCGCCGAACGGCTGATCCCCCGGCAGGTGCCGCGCCCTCGTCTACGTCGCGTACGGCAGTGGACGGAGGGAGGAGACGCCTACAAGGCAGAGCTGTACGACCGTGCCGTCGGTGAAACCCTCTCGCCCACCCCTGTGCTCGTCACCGCCGAACCTCCCCTGACAGCACGCTGGTGGAGCGACCTACGCACGGCCCTGGTCCACCTCTCGGCGGTCCGTACCGACCGTACGGCCGTACGCCAGGCGTACCTGGACCGCGCCATGCCGAAGTACCTCGCCTTCCTCGGCGGGCCCGTCCCCACGAGGCCGCCCTCCTGGTCCACCGCGCACGGCGACCTGCACTGGGCCAACCTGGTCGGCCCTGAACTCGGCATCCTGGACTGGGAGGGCTGGGGCACTGCCCCGGCCGGCTACGACGCCGCGCTGCTGCACGCCTACAGCTTCGGGATGCCGGAGAGGGCAGAGCGGGTACGCCAGGAACTTTCTCCCCTTCTCGACAGTGAGGACGGTCGATTCGCGGAGCTGGTGGTCATCACCGAACTCCTGCAGAGCGCCGAACGCGGGGACAACGTGGAACTCGTTCCCGCTCTGCGGCAGCGTGCGAAAGAGGTCTGGCACCGGACGGCGGCCGACGGCGTGAAGGTCCTGCTCCGCGAGTACGACTGAGGTCACTTGGTCACGCCCGAGGCCCCTGGCATTCACCAGGGGCCTCGGTGTTTTCCAGGTGTGCTCGCTCAGAACGACGGTTCCTCGGTGTCCTGGGGCGGGAGCTGCTGTGCGCGGGTGCCGAAGGGGTTGTCGATGACGTACCGCCAACGGCCGTCCGGACCCCGCCGGGCGATGTCGGTGGCGGTGCCCTCGACGTGCACGGTCTGCCCGTCCCGGCCGGTCCCGTCGATGACCCAGTCGACGATCAGCAGCGCCACGTCCCCGCTGCGGTACACATGCCGCGGACGGACCACGATGGGAACTCCGAGCTTCTGCAGGCGGCCGTTCGCGGCGTGCAGGTCCGGGCCGGTCGCCGGTGCTCCCGGCTGCGAGACCAGCACCGCTGCCTCCTCGTAGACCTGTGCCAACGCGGCGGCGTCGCCGCTGTTGAACCGCTCGGCGAACACGGCGGGCACTTCTTCGGGCCGATCGGCCAAGGCTCGCATGATCGACAGTCGTCCTTCCGGGCCGGGAGAATCGAAGTGCCCCACACGCTAGGAGGCGATCTCGTGACTCACCGAACGGTTGGTCACCCGGCAGGGCTCCCCGACGACCCGCGCGCGAACGTCACCGCACCCACCCCCGAGTGCCCGGTGGAGATCACGCTGGCGGCACTGCACGGCCGCTGGACGACGTTGGTGGTTCGCGAACTGCTGCATGGCGACCGCTCCTATAGCGAGCTACGGGCGGCCCTGCCCACGTTGTCGGACAAGGTGCTGTCCGACCGGTTGGCACAGCTCGCCGAGGCCGGAGTCGTCGAGCGCGACCGTCGACCGGGCTGGCCGCCGCGAGTGCGCTACGCACTCACCCCGAGCGGGCATCGCCTCGGTCCTGTCCTCCAGGCTCTGTGGGACTGGGGAGCGGAGGCGTCGGCGCGAGGCAGCCGGGCCGGGAGTGGCCATGAGACGAGCCCTGTTCATTGATCGGCCGGACTAAGCCGCCCCACCTGCGGCGATGCTTCAAGATCTCGTTCACAGACCCCGGCGTACGGCTGCTCCGGGCGGCACACGTCTGCACATACGCGAAGACCCCGCTCTCAGCATTTCCGCTGGTGACGGGGTCTTTGGGCACCTAATCCGTGGTGCCCCCGGCAGGATTCGAACCTGCGCACACGGCTCCGGAGGCCTTATGCACTACACGCATCTCTGCTGGTCAGGTTGCCAGCCGTGGGTTAATGGCCGAGGGCGGTCCACGAGTGGTCCACACGGGGCGGGCGAGCGCACGAGAGGCTGTTGCAGTTGCGCCGGCCGCCGGAAGACCGAAGGTCGACCAGCAGAGCCCCTCGAGCAACCGGATGCCGCACTGTAGCTTGTTGGGATCTTGGCGCGGACCGTCGTACCGGCTGTCTACGATTGCCTGCGGTAGAACCTCAAGGGCCTGCCTCAGAGCACTAGGAGCCGATGACGTGTCGCGATTGACCGACTTGATCCGCCAAGCCAAGGCCACGGACCCCCAGTTGGGTACCGACCTGGAGGCCGAGTTCAGGGCACTCACGCGGCAACGTAACTTCGGCCTGGTCTTTGAGAAGCACAAGCCCGAGGTAGTTGAGTTGCCACAGCGGCCGGTCCGAAAGGGCGACAAGGTGCGAGTCCTGCCACCGCGCGGTGAAGTGGCTGCGGGGGACCAGCGGCTGTGGTCCGTGACCAAAATCGAGCGGATCGATGGCGTGCGACGCAACGCTCATCTACTACTGCCTAATGCTCAGCCAGAGCAGCGGCAGGTCGTAAACGTTGAAGACTGCGTGGTCGTGGCAGAGTTCCGTGATCCGATCTACCCGGGACTGGTGGAGACAGGGCGAGTGGGGCGCGGCGGCGACAAGCCGTTCCATTCAGTAATAAACGCGGAGAATTTTCATGCGCTAGAGATGCTCACTTACACTCACCGGCACAAGATCGACGTCATCTACATTGACCCGCCGTACAATTCTGGTGCTCGGGACTGGAAGTACAATAACGATTACGTGGGCAGTGACGACGACTACCGTCACTCGAAGTGGCTTTCCTTCATGGAGCGACGACTTAACGTAGCCAAGGAACTGCTCAATCCTGATGAGAGTGTACTCATCGTCACTATTGACGAGAAGGAGTATCTCCGACTGGGACTCCTTCTCGAGCAGGTTTTTCCAGAAGGCCGTATCACGATGGTGACTAGCTCCATCAGTGCAGGAGGCGCGTCGCGCGCCGGAACTTTCTCTCGGTCCGCTGAGTATCTCTACTTTGTTCAGTTCGGATCGAGTAGGCCAACCCCTCTCCCGCTAACGGGTGAATGGAACGCGGTAAACACGAAGAACAAAGAAGATATCTACTGGAGCCGTCTACTGCGGGCGGGGACGAATGCCTTGCGGTCAGACAGGCCTAATCAATTTTATCCAATTTACCTTCGATTGACTGACGAAGGTCCTGTCTTTGATTCAATTGGTGAACCGCTACTGGAGGGTGATCCCGATGATCGCGCTACACCGGCGGGTTGCGTGGCCGTTTGGCCCATCCGTAAAGACGGTGAGTATGGGCGATGGCAGGTTAGCCCTGAAGGAATGCGTGATCTGGTCGCTGCTGGTTGCGCGCGAATTGGCAACTGGAAGGGGGCAACCACTACGCTCTACTACTTGAAGCGCGGTGAACGCGCAAAGGTGGAGAACGGTATTTATCCGGTCACCGGTCATCGAGTGGACGGCTCAGTTATTACCGACGCGAGCGAGTATCAAAGCACGTTCGTGCCGACCGATGTTTGGCGTCTCACAAGTCACGATGCGGGGAATAGTGGAAGTCGCCTGATTGCACACCTGATTCCTGGTCGGAAGTTCAACTTCCCTAAATCGCTCTACGCAGTTGAAGATGCGCTCCGGTTCTTTGTGAAGAACAAGCCTCGTGCAACCATCCTTGACTTCTTTGCGGGTTCTGGTACCACAGCGCACGCGGTCATGCGACTGAATCGGGAGGACGACGGTCGCCGGCAGTGCATTTTGGTGACAAACAACGAAGTAGCTGCTGACGAGCAAGCTGCTCTGCGGAGATCAGGACTTCGCCCCGGTGATACCGATTGGGAGAAGTGGGGCATCTGTGACTATCTCACGAAGCCGCGGATCGAGGCAGCAATTACAGGCAAGACGCCTGAAGGTGAGCCGATCAAGGGCGAGTACAAGTTCAATGAACAGTTCCCTATGGGGGAGGGCCTTGAGGAGAACGTCGTCTTCTACACGCTTACATACGAGGCACCACTATCTGTAAGTCACAACCGCGCCTTCGCTCGGATTGCCCCTCTGTTGTGGATACGTGCTGGAAGTCAGGGTCGCGTGATTGAAGCCCTGCCTGAGCGTGGCTGGGATGTGGCCGAGGCTTACGGTGTTCTAGAAAACCTCGACCGAGCTCGGGATTTCGTCAAGGCGGTGTCCGAAGAGGCTGGACTGAGGACCGTATACATCGTCACCGACGATGAACGTCGGTTTCAGATGATTTGTGCGGACTTGCCTTCCGGTGTATTGCCGCTTCGGCTGTACGAGTCCTACCTGACTAACTTTGAGATCAATTCTGGGAGGGGCGTAGCGTGAGGTTTACGCTGAAGGACTACCAGGCCGACGCCGTGGGGGAAATCCTTACGAACCTGCGTAGGGCACGCACGTATTATCGGCTGGAAAAGGATCTCACCTCCTTTTCGCTGAGCGCTACGACTGGCGCAGGTAAAACCGTCATGGCTGCTGCCGTGATTGAGGCGCTATTCTTCGGAAATGACGACTTTGACTTCGAGCCGGACACCGGAGCGGTCGTGTTGTGGTTTTCCGATGACCCTGCCCTAAACGAGCAGAGCCGGACGAGACTTCAGCAGGCTTCAAGTGAACTCGGCTCGCGTCTGGTGCCGATTCAAACATCCTTTAACCTTCCCAAGTTCGAGCCGCGCACGGTCTACTTCCTCAACACGCAAAAGCTGTCGAAGACTTCGCGACTGGTGCGGGGGCATTCGGAGGTTTATGATGGGCAGGACGAGCTTTTTGGCCCTCGTTCTGACAGAATGCAGAACTCCATCTGGGACACGATCACTAATACGGTTCAAGACGAGGAAATCACGCTCTATTTGATCCTTGACGAGGCGCACCGGGGCATGGGGGCGACTAAGGCAGCCCGTGCAGAGCGGAAGACCATTATCCATCGCCTTATCTCAGGGCACGGTGATGTACCGCCTATCCCAATCGTGTGGGGTGTTAGTGCCACTGTAGAACGCTTTGAAGAGGCGATGCGGGGCGTCACAGGTCGGACCAGCCTACCGGCCGTGCAGGTGGACTCCGCCAAGGTCCAGGCGTCCGGTCTGCTAAAGGACGATATCGTGCTCGACATTCCTGCGGAGACAGGGACGTTCGACACCGTTCTCCTAAAGCGAGCGACCAAGAAGCTGTTGGAAGCTACCAAATCCTGGCAGGTGTATGCCGCGGAGCAGAACGATGCTGAGCCGGTCGTGCCGCTGATGGTTGTACAGGTGCCTAACAACTCCACAGTCGAGGATCTGCGCGAGGCCATCGATACGATCCGGAGCGAGTGGCCGGATCTACCTGTGGATGCTGTTGCTAACGTTTTTGGCGAGCATAAGGATTTGTTGGCTGGTCAGTGGCCTGTTCCCTACATTGCTCCCGAACGTGTGCAGGAACGAACTGCGATCCGGGTTCTCTTTGCAAAGGATGCGATCTCCACCGGGTGGGACTGCCCGCGTGCAGAAGTGCTTATGTCGTTCCGTCCGGCCAACGATAAGGTGCACATCACTCAGTTGTTGGGCAGGATGGTGCGCTCTCCCTTGGCCCGCCGTATCCCGACTGATGATCGGCTCAACAGCGTGGACTGTTTGTTGCCGAAGTTTGATCGCAAGACTGCAACTGAGGTCGCCTCAATACTCATGAAAGGGGCGACTGGCAAGGGTGACGATGATGAGAGCGGCGCGGGTGGAGGCAAGGGCCGGCGTGTGCTTTTCGACCCGCAGGATATGAAGCCTGTCGAAGAGGGATTCAAGGCTGTCTGGGAGAAATTCCTGAGTTTGCCCTCCGAGACCTTGCCGAAGAAGGGTGCCAAGCCCGTCAAGCGGCTGACAGCGCTGGCCCAGGCACTCTCCGACGATGCTCTACTGCCCGACGCCGGAGGCAAGGCCCACGAGTCGCTACATTTGTTGCTGGATGGCCGGTCTGTGCAATATGCCGAGAAGGTTCAGAAAGCCGTAGGCGACGTGATGAGGGTGAAGGGGCAGACCGTTAAGGGGCGTATGGGCGGTGTGATCTCTTACCAGACGTTTTCGGAAACTGCCGATGCACGGGTCATACGCGATGCTTTCCGGGCCGCAGGTCGCGTCTTCAGCGCTGACTTGGCGCGCACCTACGCCGAGTATCTCGCTGGTCCTGACGGTGAGGATGACGACTTGCGGGACGCGCATGTGAAAATTGCGGCCCTTTCGCTCGTGCCGGACATCTCTGAAGACTTGGACCGTGAAGCTGAGAAATTGGCTAAGCAATGGTTTAGCGCCTACCGGGTCAATATTAAGATGCTCACCGATGACCGGCAGCAGGTCTACAATGAGCTGCTCGCCATGTCGACTGAGCCTCAGCGCATCTTCTTGGCCATGCCAAAGGTGCGCCAGGAAGACACCAAGGTCCGTGATGCGGCCGGCAATGAATCCCCTCTTCCTACTCGCACGGATCACCTTCTGCTGAGTGAGGATGGCACCTTTCCAGTCGACCTCAACGACTGGGAGCACGAGGTGCTAAATGCCGAGATGAAGAGGCCAGGGGCCAAAGTGTGGTACCGCAACCCCCCTCGTTCCAATGCCTCGTCGTTGGCTATCTCCTACAAGGATGGGACGGGAGCGTGGAAGTCACTCCGGCCTGACTTCTTGTTTTTTAGCGATGTCAACGGTGAGATCAAGGCGTCCATTGTGGACCCGCACAGTCATCACCTTTCCGATGCCATATACAAACTGCGGGGACTTGCGCACTATGCAGAGATGTATGGTGACGACTTTCTCCGTATTGAGGCGGTATCAAAAATTGGAGGATCCCTAAGGGTTCTCGACCTAAAGCAGGAGAGGGTCCGCAATGCTGTGCTCGCTGCGACTGACGCTAAGGCCCTCTACGAGGGGGAGAGTGCGGACGATTACTGAGAGCGGCGGGAGATGAGGGCCGACTTAGGTCGGTGGAGCGGCTTTTGGGCTGGAGCTGCCTTGGCGCGAGTGATCATGGCCCCTTACGCTGGCCCGCGGATCGGGCAGGCTTATGGACCTGCCCGTTAGTGCCCGATGTGGGGCCATGATCTTCGAGGCTCGCGCCAAGGTGGCTGCCTAAAAGCCGTGGAGCCGACCGCCCCAACCACGACGTGTTCTGACCTCATGCACGGTGTGCCTGCCTCGTGGGCGGGAGCGGGCGGCCGGCGGTGCCGAGCGGGGCGGAGACATGAGCGCGGGCGCCGCCGGCCGCCCGCGCCCGCCCGGAGGAGCGAAGCGACGACGGGTGCTTGAACCAGTAGAGAGACTTTGAATCACGCTCATGCCGACGGCTGTGTCCGATCCCGGTAGATGCTTGACAGTTCGGTCCCAGCTGATGGTTGACAGTGGCCGTGTTCGG